>NZ_AP017369.1:0-2400000 GCF_002355155.1 Corynebacterium suranareeae
GTGAGCCAGAACTCATCTTCTTTGCTCGAAACCTGGCGTCGGGTTGTTGCAGATATCACAACTTTGAGCCAGCAACCGGACAGTGGATTCGATCCACTGACGCCAACTCAGCGTGCTTATTTAAACCTGACTAAGCCGATTGCCATTGTGGATGGATACGCCGTGCTATCCACACCCAATGCGATGGCAAAAAAGGTCATTGAGCAGGACTTGGGCGAAGCATTAACCCGAGTGTTGTCGTTGACAATGGGGCGTTCTTTCAGCCTGGCTGTCAGTGTCGAGCCAGAGCAAGAAGCACCAGAAACCCCAGCTCAACAGGAGTTTAAGTATCAGCCAGATACTCAAACCATGCCGGAGCCAACACCTACTAAAGGGCCACAACAATTTGAAGTTGGTGGGAAAGGGGGAACGTCGATAAGCGATGGCTGGGAACGCACCCACACCGCCCCCGCCCCAGAACCGGCCCCAGTACCGGTGCCCGAACCTGTTCCGGAATTGCAAACTCCGCAGCGCATTCCGCGTGAAACCCCTGCTCACAACCCTAATCGGGAAGTGTCCCTCAATCCTAAGTACACCTTTGAAAGCTTTGTGATCGGACCGTTCAACCGGTTTGCCAATGCTGCGGCGGTCGCGGTCGCAGAAAGCCCAGCGAAAGCTTTCAACCCACTGTTTATTTCCGGTGGTTCTGGTTTGGGTAAGACGCACTTGCTGCATGCCGTGGGAAATTATGCCCAAGAATTGCAGCCTGGCCTGCGGATTAAATATGTCTCGAGTGAGGAATTCACCAATGACTACATCAACTCCGTGCGTGATGACAGGCAAGAAACCTTCAAAAGGCGTTACCGCAATCTAGATATCTTGATGGTCGATGACATCCAGTTCCTTGCTGGTAAAGAAGGAACCCAGGAAGAGTTTTTCCATACTTTTAATGCATTGCACCAGGCGGATAAGCAAATTATTTTGTCTTCGGACCGTCCACCCAAGCAGCTGACCACGCTTGAAGATCGTTTGCGTACTCGATTTGAAGGTGGCCTGATCACCGATATTCAGCCACCTGACCTGGAAACTCGCATTGCGATTTTGATGAAGAAGGCACAAACCGACGGCACGCACGTGGATCGGGAAGTCCTTGAACTCATTGCCAGCCGTTTTGAGTCTTCGATCCGCGAGCTTGAGGGCGCACTGATCCGCGTTTCGGCTTATTCTTCGTTGATTAATCAGCCAATTGATAAAGAAATGGCCATCGTTGCGTTGCGCGATATCCTCCCAGAACCTGAGGATATGGAAATCACTGCGCCGGTGATCATGGAAGTTACTGCAGATTATTTTGAAATTTCCGTAGATACACTGCGTGGAGCAGGAAAAACACGTGCAGTAGCGCATGCCAGGCAGTTGGCCATGTATTTGTGCCGTGAGCTAACCGATATGTCTTTGCCCAAGATCGGTGATGTTTTTGGTGGAAAAGACCACACGACTGTGATGTATGCAGATCGTAAGATCCGCCAGGAAATGACAGAAAAACGCGATACTTACGATGAGATTCAGCAACTGACTCAGCTGATCAAATCGCGCGGACGGAACTAGACACCGACTCAAATTACAAGTTTTCCTCTAAAAGGCCCATCTTCGGATGGGTCTTTTTGTAATTCGCCAATTTTCAAGCATTGTGCAGGTGTTTTCCGTGGGAATCTGCAAAAAGCCCAGCTCAAAAAGTTATCCACAGGGTTATTCACAACAGTGTAATTACAAACTTGTAATTCCGTGAGCTTGCTCACTTTAAAATCCGAAATACACCACCAAACCACTTGTGTATAACTTCCTAAAAATTGGGGATAAGCTGGGGATACATCTGCACAGACTGGGGATAAAACACCCACCTCAAAATCTATCCACAGATAGCAAAAGTTATCCACAATCAATTCACACCCCAGTTCACACCGCGGAATTTGGCAGCTACCTTGTAAAACAACGGTCTATCCACAGTTTGAACAGGACTTACTGTTACTACCAATCTTTTAACTAGAAATTAACTACAAGAAAGAGGGGTTGGGGAGAAACTCTCGGGGATAAGGTTCTGGTGCCTAAACAACTAGGTTGGATGCTTCGAAGAAATTGAAATTACAAATTCCAGATCTGCAGGGATCACAGGTAGGTTGGGTTTGTGTAATTCGGAAAAGGTCTTAACCGAACGGGAACTTCCTCGAGAAGTTTTACCTATTGGTGGATGTCCGGATTTAGTTAAACGATGAACTATATTTGTTGGATCTATTTTCCCAAGGAGCTTTAAACAGCATGGAGTCACAAAATGTGTCCTTCCGTGTGGCCAGGGAAGACCTGGTTACCGCGGTAGCCTGGGTCGCTCGCAACCTGCCCACAAAACCGACTCAGCCGGTGCTTCGAGCCATGCTGATCACTGCCGATGATGAAGGCTTAGAGCTAGCAGGCTACGACTACGACGTGTCCACGCGTGTTCGCTTATCAGCTGAAGTTTCACAACCAGGACGCATCGCTGTAGCAGGTAAACTACTGTCTGAAATCACAGGATCTTTGCCCAACAAGCCAGTTGATTTCCGCATCGACGGATCAAAAGCGTTTGTCACATGTGGTTCTTCCCGCTTCGAGCTTCCTTTGATCCCGCTTGATGATTACCCAATGCTGCCCAAGCTTCCAGCTGGTACTGGCTCCATCAACGCAAAGCTGTTTACCGAAGCAGTCTCCCAGGTAGCTTCAGCTGCAGGTAAAGATGATTCCTTGCCCATGCTCACCGGTGTCAACATGGAAATCGTAGGCAATCAGATCAACCTTGCCGCTACAGACCGTTTCCGTTTGGCCTTGCGCACCTTTGAGTGGGAAGCCAATGACCCAGAACTCAACGTGAAACTGCTAATTCCTGCACGTACATTGCTAGATAATGCACGATCCTTGGATACTGGTTTGAACGATTCCATCGATATCGCCGTGGGAACTGGCGATCAGGTTGGCCGCGAAGGACTATTCGGTGTGCACACCGATAACCGCGAAACCACCACTCGTCTTCTTGATGCAGATTTCCCCAACATCGCACCACTGCTTCCCAAAGAGCACACTGCCATTGCCTCGGTAGAAATCGCACCACTAGTCGATGCCATTCGCCGTGTGTCCCTCGTTGCAGAACGCAATGCTCAGATTGTTTTACATTTCAGTGAAGGCCAGGTCATCTTGACCGCCGGTGCTACTGAGGCCGGACATGCTGAAGAAACCTTGCCGTGTGCATTCACAGGTAAAGAACTCACCATCGCCTTTAACCCCGGTTATTTGAAAGATGGACTTTCTGTCGTACCAACCTCACGTGCAGTGTTTGGATTTACTGAGCCATCACGGCCAGCAATTATGATTCCAGAACCTGAAGAACTTCCATCAGCTAATGAAAATGGGATTTTCCAAACCCCGGATACTTACTTCACCTACTTGCTGATGCCAGTGCGCCTGCCAGGCTAAACACCACAATCATCACTTTCGCGCCTGCCTTTGAAACTCCTAGAATGACAAAGACAGGCGCGTTATCCAATCTCATTCCAATCTCATAACTTTTAAGGAGGTCAGAAGATATGCATATCCGTTCTTTGGAATTACGCGATTATCGTTCCTGGCCTGAACTCAAAGTAGATTTGGAACCTGGAATTACAGTATTTATCGGCCGCAACGGTTTTGGAAAAACCAACATTGTTGAAGCAATTGGTTACCTTGCACATTTGTCGTCTCACCGGGTGTCCTCGGATGCGCCCCTAGTGCGAGCACATGCAGCAAATGCACGAGTGTCGGCCGTAGCTGTTAATCAAGGCCGAGAACTGGCAGCTCATCTGCTGATCAAACCACATGCAGCAAACCAAGCAAGCCTTAACCGCACGAAGTTAAAAACCCCCAGGGAACTTCTCGGCGTGGTCAAAACCGTGCTGTTTGCGCCTGAAGATTTGGCATTAGTCAAAGGTGAGCCTGCTGAGCGCCGCCGATATTTAGATGACATTATCGCTACCCGCCAACCTCGAATGGCAGGTGTCAAAGCGGATTATGACAAGGTGCTGAAACAACGAAACGCCCTGCTTAAAACCGCAACCATTGCACTTCGTCGTGGATATGGCACGGAGGAAGGTGCAGCTGCTTTAAGCACATTGGACACGTGGGATGGGCAGTTAGCGCGCTTGGGTGCAGAAGTGATGGCAGCCCGGTTTGCGCTGCTTAATCAGCTGGGCTCGAAAATTTTCGATGCCTATGCCACGATCGCACCTGAATCTAGGCCGGCAGCGGTAAATTACAAAACCACCATCGATGCCGGATTGGCCCAGTATCCGGAATTTGATGCTGGAATCATCGAGGCCACATTGCTCACGGAGTTAGCGGCAAAACGGCAACGAGAAATTGAACGAGGCTCAAGTCTGGTCGGCCCACATCGCGATGACCTGGAATTATTGCTAGGTGATCAGCCAGCCAAAGGTTTTGCCAGCCACGGGGAAACCTGGTCTTTTGCCCTGTCTCTAAGAATCGCAGAGTTTAACCTTCTGCGTTCCGATGGCACTGATCCCATTCTCATTTTGGATGATGTGTTTTCCGAACTCGATGCCGGACGCCGAGAAAAACTTGTCAGCATCGCCCAAGGCGTTGAACAGGTACTGATCACTGCCGCGGTCCACGATGATCTGCCGGAAAATCTCAAAAATGTGCTCGCCGCACAGCATACCGTCACCGTTCAAGACTCCGATACCGGCCGTATTTCACTACTGGATTCGACACCATGACTGATCCCATTGAGCAGGCATTTGAACGCATCCGCGCTGAAGCCATGCGTCGAAATGGATCCGTTCCAGACCTCAAAAAGAATGATGCTTTTCGACGCCCCCCAGCGCCGAAGGGAGGCGTCGACAAGCGAAAAAAGGGCCGTCCCAGCGGCCTAGACGGCCGCCAAAAACGCTATGTGCGGGGCGCGGAATCGCTTGGATCTGTGCTGAATAAGGAAATTCAGCGTCGTGGTTGGGGCAAAGATATTGCCGGTGGTTGGGTGACATCCAACTGGGAGGAGCTAGTTGGGGCGAAGATTGCGCAGCATACGCGCGTAGAAATGATCAAAGATAAAAAACTGTTTATTACTTGTGATTCCACTGCGTGGGCGACGAATCTCCGCATGATGCAACGGCAGATTTTGCAGGTCATCGCCGAAAAAGTCGGGCCGAACATCATTACCGAGCTGCGTATTTTTGGACCGAAAGTACCGAGCTGGCGCAAAGGGCCTTTGCACGTCAAAGGACGGGGTCCGAGAGACACTTACGGATAGTTTGGTGAAGAAAATCGTCGAATTGGGGCCTATTTTGCCGTTTCTCGCGTTGTGTGCGGTGCTAGGTGGGGCCCTAAGCGTGTAAGATGAAAAGGTCTGTATCGGATAAGTAGCGAGGAGTGTTCGTTAAAAGTGGCAAACACTGAACACAATTATGACGCTTCATCGATCACCATCCTTGAAGGTCTTGAGGCGGTACGTAAACGCCCAGGCATGTACATCGGTTCAACTGGACCGCGTGGACTGCATCACCTGATTTGGGAAGTCGTTGATAACTCGGTGGATGAGGCCATGGCTGGCCACGCCACTAAAGTTGAAGTGACCCTTCTAGAGGATGGCGGCGTACAAGTAGTCGATGACGGTCGAGGTATTCCCGTCGATATGCACCCATCCGGTGCGCCAACCGTCCAGGTTGTTATGACCCAGCTGCACGCCGGCGGTAAGTTCGACTCCGATTCTTACGCAGTGTCTGGTGGACTTCACGGTGTGGGTATTTCTGTGGTGAATGCGCTGTCCACCCGCGTGGAAGCTGACATCAAGCTGCACGGCAAGCACTGGTACCAAAACTTCCAAAATTCCGTTCCCGATGATCTCATCGAAGGCGGCAACGCCCGCGGAACCGGAACCACCATCCGTTTTTGGCCAGATGCTGAGATCTTCGAAACCACTGAGTTTGATTTCGAAACCATCTCACGTCGCCTGCAAGAAATGGCATTCTTGAACAAGGGTCTCACCATAACCCTGACCGACAACCGTGCCACGGATGAAGAACTAGAACTAGAAGCACTCGCTGAGCAGGGCGAAACCGCAACCGAGCTGTCACTTGATGAGATCGACAATGAAACCGAACTCGTCGAAGAAACCACGGATGCACCAAAAAAGCCTAAAAAGCGTGAAAAGAAGAAAGTCTTCCACTACCCAGACGGACTTCAGGACTACGTAAAATTCCTCAACCGCAGCAAGACTGGCATCCACCCATCCATCGTGTCATTCGAAGCAAAAGGCGAAGACCACGAAGTTGAAGTGGCTATGCAGTGGAACTCTTCCTACAAGGAATCAGTTCACACCTTTGCCAACACCATCAACACCCGCGAAGGCGGTACCCATGAGGAAGGTTTCCGTTCTGCGCTGACCTCCCTGATGAACCGCTACGCTCGTGAGCACAAACTTCTGAAAGAAAAAGAAGCCAACCTCACTGGTGATGACTGCCGCGAAGGCCTGTCCGCTGTTATTTCCGTTCGTGTTGGCGACCCACAGTTTGAAGGCCAGACCAAAACCAAACTGGGCAACACCGAAATCAAGTCATTTGTGCAAAAAATGACCAACGAGCACGTTGGACACTGGCTGGAAGCAAACCCTGCTGAAGCCAAAGTGATCATCAACAAAGCTGTTGGTTCTGCGCAAGCCCGCTTGGCTGCACGAAAAGCCCGTGACCTGGTTCGACGTAAGTCCGCCACTGACCTCGGTGGCCTTCCAGGTAAGCTTGCCGACTGCCGATCCAAAGACCCAGAAAAGTCCGAGCTCTACATCGTGGAGGGTGACTCCGCAGGTGGCTCCGCAAAATCTGGCCGTGACTCCATGTTCCAGGCGATCCTTCCGCTACGAGGCAAAATCCTCAACGTGGAAAAAGCCCGCCTAGACAAGGTACTGAAAAACGCCGAAGTTCAAGCGATCATCACAGCACTCGGTACCGGCATCCATGATGAATTCGACATCAAGAAGCTGCGCTACCACAAGATCGTGTTGATGGCCGACGCCGACGTTGACGGCCAGCACATCGCAACCCTGCTGCTCACCCTGCTCTTCCGCTTCATGCCAGAACTGGTTGCCCAAGGACACGTGTACTTGGCACAACCACCTCTGTACAAACTGAAGTGGCAGCGCGGTGAACCAGGATTTGCCTTCTCCGACGATGAACGTGACGAACAGCTTGCTGAAGGCCTGGCAAACGGACGCAAAATCAACAAAGATGACGGCATCCAGCGTTACAAGGGTCTCGGCGAGATGAACCCGAACGAGCTGTGGGAAACCACCATGGACCCAACCGTTCGTATTCTGCGCCGCGTAGACATCGCAGACGCACAGCGCGCTGATGAACTGTTCTCCATCTTGATGGGTGACGATGTTGTGGCTCGCCGCAGCTTTATCACCCGAAATGCCAAGGATGTCCGCTTCCTAGACGTCTAATCAGCATTCACATGTCCCGCCTTTGGAAAATCCAGGGGCGGTTTTGTGATTTCACCTTGGGGTCGGACACAGATACCCAACATTGGGGTTTCTGAGGGGCTTGAGCACCGTGATCTGACTCGAACCAAACATACGTGCCAAAGTTTCGGGATTTCGGGATTTCTTGTCACGTATGTTTGGTCTGGCGTGGGTGGTCGAAATTTTGGTGGCTGACCTCAAAAATCTTAAGGCTCCAGAATCGCTTTTAAGGGCTTTTCAAGGCCCCATCCATACCAATGCTTATCACAGATTTTCGACGCCTTAAAACACCCCTGAGCGTGTCGGTCACTAAAGTGCGATTCCTTAAGTTCGATACCGCACCTCCGATACCTCAAGCTCAATTTCTTAACACCGATTTCAGTCGTATTTCCACCCCAAACCGACTGGTATCGAATGTGCGAAATTGGGGATAAGGAATTGGAACGCGAACTCGAAAGGGTGAAATCGCAGTCAAGGTCTCGAAGTTAAAGGCGGCGGCAAACCTCAGTACACACCAGTGTTCATCCTGGAAGTTTGTGTGCCTTATGTGGCCCGGAATGTGGCCTGCAGAGAGCAAAAGCTGAAAACCTCCAACTTCACAGATACTCTTGGGCACGTGTTATCTACTGAACCCACCACCACTGCACATGTTCCACTGCCTGATGGATCGTCTACTCCAGTCCAGATTTGGGCGTCGGAAAATAAAGACGCCACGTTTGTGATGATGTGGCCAGGTTTTGGCATGGGTGGATATTATTATCGTCCGATTGCAGCTGCGTTAAATAATGCTGGTTACCACGTGGCTATTGGTGAGTTACGTGGTCAGGGTCAAAGTTCAGCGAAGGCTAGCCGAAAGAATCAGTGGGGATACCATGATTTGGCTTCCGTGGATTTCCCGCTTCAGATTGCTGCTGCGAAAACTGCACTTGGCTTGGCCCAAGATCATCCCATGAGGTTTTTGTCGCATTCGATGGGTGGGCAGATTTCTTGTCTTTTTGCAGCTCGTCCAGAGGCTGAAAAATACAATCTTCAAGCAATTTTCGGAGTGGGGGCTGGTTCGCCGTGGAGGCCTACGTTTAGTCCTAAAATGGGGAAGCGTTTGGGATTGGGGGCTGTGTTGCTCGGTGGCATTGGTGGGCATGTCATGGGATTTTGGCCAGGTAAAGTTTTAGGAAAAGACTTGGTGGGTTACGGCCGACAATCGGGAACTCACATGCGGGAATGGCGACTATTTCATAAACACAATTCTTTGGAAGATCTTTCCAAGCAGGATATTAACTATGTGGAAGCGATGAAGAATGTGAGCATCCCCATTACTTTTACTCGATGCCCTGATGATGAGGACTGTCCGCGAGCATCAATGGAGGCCTTGGCTAGTTTTGTTCCCGCTGCTCAGGTTACTTTTGAGGAAATTCCGGAGGAGCTTGGCCACAATAGGTGGGCTCGGCAGCCGGAGGCAACGCTCGAGCTTTTTCTACGCCAAATGTCTTAGTGGCCGATGGAACGGAGGTAGAGTTTGCGCCATTGTCTGACAAAAAATCCGATGAAAAAGGCTGCGAACACAGTACCTTCGCGCACACCTATGAGGGCACCCATGGTGATCCAGGACAAAATCGCTGCGCAGGAAACAAAGGTCCAGTCGACGATTTGTTTCATGGTGCCAAATTCCACTTTGGGAAATCTCGTCACCAATGCGGATACGATGCCTTCGCCGGCGATGAACGTGATGTTGGGGAGCACTTCTATAAAAACACCGATCGACATCAAGATGGTGGCCACGATGACCCAAATCCATGCCACAAAGTAATTATCGGTTTCTGCCCAGGTTGTTAAGAGAAGGCTGAAATCACAAAGAAAACCGAAGAGGAATGCCCACACAATCTGGATCAGCATGTGTGGTTTGAATTGTGACCGCAGCACAATCATCTGGCAAAGAATAAGAAAACCATTGAAGATAATGGTGGTCCATCCAAGTGATAAGCCAGTAGCAGCGGTCCAAACCACTGGTGGGGATGAAATTGTGGTGGTGCCAAGGCCTGCATGGACAGTAATGCCGATGGCGAAAGACATAATAAAGATCCCGACAAAAAACATCGCCCACCTAACAGGTAAGGAGAATCTTTGTGCGGGATCTAAAGGTTTCTGATTAGGGTTGCTCACCTAGTTATTGTGCGTGCTTTTCTATCAACTGGCCAATTTTTGGTAGTTCTTGTTCAATTACCTTGGCAGCTTTGCCACGTACGCCTTTGTACACCTTGTCTAGGCCGGGGACGTTGATGTTGTTTGCGTTGCGGTCAGCAACGTTCAAAATCGCATCAAGTGCGCTGGAGCTGTTGGCTTCTAGGTGTGCGCCGAAATCTGTAGCACCGCCATTAGCTTTGTAATCCTGCCACAGGCCATCTAGGGAATCAGCCATTTCTGGCAAAAGGCGCCTGGAGCCTTTGGTTACGATATCGGAATCTACTTTTGTTGCTGCAGCCATTGCGCCTTTGAGTGCGATGCCGGTGATTCCGGATTGCTTGCTCACGGTTTCTTCGATGAAGGCTGACATATCTTTTACTGCAGCGTCGAAGTTTGTGGAGACAAGTAAGTCCTTGAGTGAAGTCATGGTGCATATCTTAAGTGAAATGAGAAAAGACCGGCGCTTTACGCTTTAAAATCAAGCGGACGCTCGGCCATTCTCGTTGAAAAGTGTTGCAACCCTTCCTCCACAGAAACCGCAAACCACAACAGTCACTGCAATCACAACAATCACAAAGCTTACATTCCGTAACATTTGCCCCGCAACATGGGGCACCACAATACGTCTTAAGAATCTACAAATGCCAAAGGATCTTGACGGATGGGATGCAGTGCGACCTGGATAGCTGCAGTGCGCAGAATGTGGGCATCGGCGCGTTGAATTCTTAATTGACTGCCTGTGTTTGAGCGAAGCTGGGTCACCACGATGCGAAGTGTTTCTGGATCCAGAGTAAAAGCCTCGCCGGCAAACACTACTGCTTCGGGGTCAACCACATCGACGGCGGTGGTCACAGCATCGGCGAGGTTATGTGCGCGTTCGTTAAGAATCTCGCGCGCAATCGAGTTTGTGTGGGAGAGTTGGACTAAATCGGAGAATGATGAAGGTGAGAGGCCGCGTCGAAAAGCATCTTTTAAGGTATTTGTATTGCCGAACGCCGTCGGCGTGCGTCCGCTGTTGGGGCGGTGGACGGCGCCATTAAAGATCCAGGCGTGGGAGACCATTTCACGCGCATAGAAATACAGCGTGGACTGCGTGGCTTGTGTCAGGGAAGCGTTGATAATTTCCGATCCCGCCATCGCCGCAACACCCGAACCGATGGTGGCGGGGAAGGGGAGATGCGCCCCAATATCTACGTTTGACCAGCCATAATCTTCCGAAGTGACGGTTCCATCAGCGCTGAGATGAGCAGAAAGTGCCACGCCCACATTACGTGGCGCGGGCAAACCCAAACTTAGCGTTTCTAGTCTGCGTGCCACAAAATTTAAGGTCTCAGCTGCCGTTGATTGCGCGACTTCGTGGTTGACGCGCTCGTATCTAATCACCCTGCCTGCGAGATCGCACACCGTAAGATCCATGCTGCGCAGGCCGATGTGCGCGCCCCAAGCGGTCAGGTGACGTGCATCGATTCCTAATTTGGTGCGCGGCCGCCCTGATTTTACGCCCGCATCAACACGGGTTTCTTCCACAAGACCTGCATCAATGAGCGCTGCCACATGGCGTGTGACTCCCGCTTGGGAAAGGTTGAGATCACGCTGCAAGGAGGTGCGATCGGCATCAGTCGCGCGGATTTGATGGAATACACGCGCGATGGGCAAGTGCGGTGCCGTGATGTGGACGGGGGAAAGACGCTGAGCAAGCATGAGCACATCATAGACTGAATGGTCTATTTTAAAACAGATTAGATTCATGGATTTAGCTGCACGAATCGGCCACATTAGACAGTATTGTCTATTTATTTACCTCCAGAAGCACTCTTTGGGTGACTGCCGCAAAGGTTTCATTTCGACCACTTAACGGCTTTAAAGCACGGATAATTTCAGAAACTTTTTCAGCCATCGCCTCTGCTGATCCGAAAACTCGCACTCCGTGAAAACTTGCGGTACTCAACGCTGCTGCGGCGGACAGTGCCGCGAAATCCCGCACCGCAACCCCGTGCGCGGCGCACACTTCGTCGGCGATGGCCAAGATATTTTCCGCAGACAGCCCCCTCATCGTGCTTGCCTAATTCGCTTTTCGACGCCCGCATACTCCTTCAACATCGCCCGGGCGAGCCCGGCGATCTCAGCGTCATCAACCGCTCTGCTGGCGGCTGCAATGATGGCCCGGGTGGTAGCTTCTTGTTTGCTGCAACCTTGGGCCCGGGCGAGCAGGGTGAGGGCGCGGCCCTGGGCGTCGTTAAGCCTTAAAGTCATAGCCATACTCAGAATGGTATCGCTTTGATACCAAATTTGGGGCGCGCAAGGCGTTAAAGGGGCCTGTGGACTAAAATCGTTGGGGTTGACACGAAGAAAGGTGATCAGTGAGCGACGACAATACCGGACAATTCGACCGCGTTAATCCCATTGATATCAATGAGGAAATGCAGTCGAGCTACATCGACTATGCGATGTCAGTCATCGTCGGCCGCGCCCTCCCCGAGGTGCGCGATGGCCTGAAGCCTGTCCACCGCCGCGTTTTGTACGCGATGTTTGACAACGGCTACCGCCCCGACCGCAGCTACGTGAAGTCTGCAAAACCAGTGGCAGACACCATGGGTAACTTCCACCCACACGGTGACTCCGCAATTTATGACACCTTGGTGCGCATGGCTCAGCCATGGTCCATGCGCTATCCGCTGGTAGACGGCCAGGGTAACTTCGGCTCCCGCGGTAACGACGGCCCTGCGGCTATGCGTTACACCGAGTGCCGCATGACCCCACTGGCCATGGAGATGGTGCGCGACATCCGCGAAAACACCGTCAACTTCTCACCAAACTATGACGGCAAGACACTTGAGCCAGATGTGCTTCCATCACGGGTGCCAAACCTTTTGATGAACGGTTCAGGCGGCATTGCAGTCGGCATGGCCACCAACATCCCTCCGCACAACTTAAATGAGCTTGCCGACGCCATCTTCTGGCTCTTAGAAAACCCGGAAGCAGAAGAAGCTGAAGCTCTAGAAGCGTGCATGAAGTTTGTGAAAGGCCCAGACTTTCCAACTGCTGGCCTAATCATCGGTGATAAAGGCATCCATGATGCCTACACCACCGGTCGCGGCTCCATCCGTATGCGCGGTGTTACCTCCATCGAGGAGGAAGGCAACCGCACCGTCATCGTTATCACTGAGCTGCCTTACCAGGTCAACCCCGATAACCTGATCTCCAATATCGCCGAGCAGGTCCGCGACGGCAAGCTGGTGGGCATCTCCAAGATTGAAGATGAATCCTCCGACCGCGTTGGTATGCGCATTGTTGTCACCCTCAAGCGCGATGCCGTTGCCCGCGTGGTGCTAAACAACCTATTCAAGCATTCCCAGCTGCAGACCAACTTCGGCGCAAACATGCTTTCCATTGTTGATGGCGTGCCACGCACCCTGCGTCTAGATCAGATGCTTCGCTACTACGTAGCCCACCAGATCGAAGTTATCGTCCGCCGTACCCAGTACCGCCTGGACAAAGCCGAAGAACGCGCCCACCTCCTCCGTGGCCTGGTTAAGGCCCTGGACATGCTGGACGAGGTCATCGCACTCATCCGCCGCAGCCCAACCCCAGATGAAGCCCGCACCGGCCTCATGTCGCTTCTCGACGTCGACGAGGCACAGGCTGACGCCATCTTGGCTATGCAGCTGCGTCGTCTGGCGGCACTGGAACGCCAAAAGATCATCGATGAACTCGCTGAAATTGAGCTTGAAATCGCTGATTTGAAGGACATTCTGGCCAGCCCAGAGCGTCAGCGCAGCATCGTTCGCGATGAGCTAGCCGAAATCGTAGAAAAGTATGGCGACGAGCGTCGTTCCCAGATCATCGCTGCTACTGGTGATGTTTCTGAAGAAGACCTCATTGCGCGTGAAAACGTGGTTATCACCATCACCTCCACCGGCTACGCAAAGCGCACCAAGGTCGATGCCTACAAGTCACAAAAACGTGGCGGCAAGGGTGTGCGTGGCGCCGAGCTCAAACAAGATGACATTGTCCGTCACTTCTTCGTCAGCTCCACCCACGACTGGATCCTGTTCTTTACCAACTACGGTCGCGTCTACCGGTTGAAGGCCTTCGAACTGCCAGAAGCATCCCGCACCGCACGCGGACAGCACGTTGCCAACCTTTTGGAATTCCAGCCAGGCGAGCAAATTGCCCAGGTTATCCAGCTGGAAAGCTACAAAGATTACCCATACCTGGTGCTTGCTACCGCTCATGGTCGCGTGAAGAAGTCCCGTCTGCTTGATTATGAATCAGCACGATCCGGTGGTCTGATTGCCGTCAACCTTAACGAAGACGATCGCCTCATCGGCGCTGCACTGTGCGGTGAAGATGATGATCTCCTGTTGGTTTCTGAATTTGGACAATCAATCCGCTTCACCGCAGATGACGAGCAACTGCGTCCAATGGGTCGCGCCACCGCAGGCGTTAAGGGCATGCGTTTCCGCGACAACGACCAACTGCTGTCTATGTCCGTGGTTCGCGACGGCGAATTCCTACTCGTTGCCACCTCTGGCGGCTACGGCAAACGCACCCCACTTGAGGAATACTCCACCCAGGGCCGTGGCGGCGTTGGCGTTGTAACCTTCAAGTACACCCCGAAGCGTGGACGTCTGGTCAGTGCCATCGCAGTAGATGAAGACGATGAGATCTTCGCCATTACCTCCGCCGGTGGTGTTGTCCGTACCGAAGTCAAACAAATCCGACCATCCTCACGTGCAACAATGGGTGTCCGACTGGTTAATTTGGAAGACGGAGTGGAATTGCTTGCCATCGACAAAAACGTCGAAGAAGAAGGCGAAGCATCCGCAGAAGCAGTAGCAAAGGGTGCAGTCGAAGGACCAGCAACCAAAACTGCTGAAGAAACCAACTCCGACGAAAATAGCGAGGAGTAGTACATGGCATCCCGAGAAGTATCCATCACCCGAATCTCACCACTAGCAACCTTCCGAGTTGCACTGGCAATGTCCATCATCGGACTCGTGGCATGGATCATCTGCGTAACCGTCCTCTACTTCGGACTAAACGCAGCTGGTGTCTGGCAAAACCTCAACGATGTCATTGGAGGTGTCGGTGGAGAACAATCCATCACCTTCGGACTCGTCCTGAGTATTTCAGCACTTCTGGGAGCTATCGGAGCGATTACCATCGCTGTGCTCGCACCGTTGTGTGCAGTCATCTACAACTCGATCGTTGATCTTTTCGGAGGACTGAAGATTCAACTACAAGAGGAAGTTGACTAGCTAATAAAACAACACCCCTGGCCATTGCTAAACATAGCTTTTGACCAGGGGATTTGTTGAATTGTTAACTTATGGGTAGAGTCTATTCTCGTTCCTATCGGGGCCTATAGCTCAGTCGGTTAGAGCGCATCGCTGATAACGATGAGGTCGCAAGTTCGATTCTTGCTAGGCCCACCAGGAACAAAGGGGCATTAGCTCAGTTGGTAGAGCACCTGCTTTGCAAGCAGGATGTCAGGAGTTCGATTCTCCTATGCTCCACAGTTTCCCGGTTTACCTTTGATGGTGGGCCGGGATTTTTTCTGTTTGCTTAGATCTGGGTCAGCAGGATGCCGACTAGTGCAAGACTGGTGACAAGCACCGTAGAGCCGAGGGCCAGGATGAAGGGCCTAATTCCAACATGGATGAGGCTTTGAAACTTCACGCCACACCCGAGTCCGAACATCGCTGCAGAGAGTAGAGCAGTTTGTAAGAAACCGCCAGCGGAGATGACCGCATGGGGGAGGGGGAAAGTGGAGCGTAAAACTACCATCGCTAAGAATCCAAGGATGAAAAAAGGAACGATTGGGGGACGCTTTCCATCTGAGGAAGTGTATCCACGGTGCCGCTGGCGAAAACTCAAAATAGCGGTGACGGGGGCAAGCAAGAGTACTCGCGCAAGCTTCACCACAACTGCAACGCCTAAAGCTCCACCACCGATAATTCCTCCAGCAGCCACCACCTGGGCAATCTCATGAATGGAACCACCGGCCCACATCCCTCCAATTTCATTCGATAAGCCCAAGGCCTGAGTGGCCAACGGAATGAAAGGAATCATCAGCGTTCCGAAAATAACAACAAGTGCAACCGCAGTAATGACTTCCTCTTCTTCGGAATCAGTTACTCCTTCTACACCTGCTACAGCTGCAGCGCCACAAATGGAAAAACCACAAGCAATGAGCAGGACCTGGGTGGGTTGCATTTTAAGCAAGCGTCCTAAGAAGATCGTTCCAAAAATTCCCCCTGCCACAATGCACACGATCACTCCCAGCATGGGCAAACCGAGTAACAAAATATCTGAAAAAACTAACTGCAATCCAAGGAAGACAATTCCCAACCGCAAAAGCTTTTTCGACGCCAGGGTGATCCCAGGCGAGGTTGCGGCAGGGAGTTGAACCAGGTTGGTCACGGCAATGCCAATGATGATGGCGATAATCAGTGGGCTTATACCTGAAAAGAAATGGTTCACGATCATCGAGATCAAAACTGCTATAGAGCATAAGAGTAGCCCCGGGATGTACTTCTGAAAAACTTCCATGCGTCGGTGAATGAAGCGGGAAGTTGTTGTCAGAGTGGGTGTAGACATGCTTTAAGGCTGCGCTTTTCCCACACAATGCGGTAGACGGTTTTTCCATATCCACCCATATAATGTTGATATGGATTATCGGTGGCCGAATCTTCAAACACTCGCTTTACTTGTAGCGATCGTAGAAGAGGGAAGCCTGGGTGCTGGTGCACGCAAGGTTGGAATGGCACAACCCAACGCCAGTCGCGCTATTGCAGAGCTCGAGGTCGAGATGAAAACTGAGCTGCTGGTCCGCCACCCTCGAGGATCACATCCGACCACAGCTGGTCTTGCGCTCGTAGAGCACTCACGTGAACTCCTTCAATCTGCGCAAGATTTCACCGCGTGGGTGACAGAAAGTCGAACTGAACAGCCGCTGAAATTACATATTGGGGCCAGTATGACAATCGCTGAGACCTTGCTTCCTTCCTGGATTGCCACCATGCGTATGCGTTTTCCTGACTCTCGCGTCGATGTCTCTGTGATGAATTCTTCTCAAGTGGTTGAAGCTGTCCAGCAAGGACAACTGCAGCTTGGTTTCATTGAAACTCCACATGTTCCTGTCCGACTTAATGCTCGTGTGGTGCAAGAAGACAAGCTCATTGTGGTCATTTCCCCAAATCACAAGTGGGCATCCCGTACTGGCAAGATCAGCCTTCAAGAGTTATCGGAAACTCCATTGATTGTTAGAGAACCTGGTTCAGGTACGAGGGAAGCATTGCAAGAGTTGCTTGGAGATTATGACTCTGTGGAGCCAATTCAGGTATTGAACAGTAATGCTGCAGTTCGGGTGGTTGTTGAAGCAGGGGCAGGTCCAGCAGTGCTTGGTGAATTAGCATTACGTGATCATCTTGCGCTGGGCCGATTACTTAGCGTGCCGTTTGAAGGTAGTGGAGTTACCCGGCCTCTGACTGCTGTGTGGAGTGGTCCGCGCCGACTCCCGGTTCTTGCCGCAGAGTTGGTTGCTATAGCCTCGAGTCATATCTAATTTTTGTTGCTTGAAATTGAGCCCCGATGGAGATCTGATAGGCATGAAAGTTAACAGGTCCAGCGCAGTTTATGGCCCGGGTGCGGTGCTCGCGTTCCACGGCGTCGCGCGTGCAGCAGGAAGCTTTTCGACGCCCCCTTCTTAGGTACCGCGTTTCCGTTATCCACGATCACCGTCCTTGGGCCCTGACATTTTCATCGCATTGGTGGACAGCATTGCAGCTCAATTGCGTTGGGTTCTGTTTATTGGAGAGTCCGCAGAAATCCTGCCTGATTATTTAGAAATCGCCGCTGATCAACAAGCCTGCAGAAACGTAAATACCGACAGGGGCCGTTGGAGCAGCTGCCAGTACGTCTCAGCTTTTGCCTCAGATAGTCAGGTTTTCTTGCTGGGTGTCCTATGCAATCGCCCTGCTACTGGCTGTTCGCTGCCGTAAACTAGAAATCTCACTCAGGTGCTTACTCCTGGATCGACGAAGGGTATGACTTTGGACAGGCAAAACACCATCCTGATTTCAATTTTGTTTCTATTGCATGTAGGAGCCTATATTGCTTTATTGCTTTGGAATTCAGTTACCTTGATCTCTGATGCCGTGGCAATTTTAGTGTTCATAGCTGTGTCTTTTACTTTTTCATTCATGGCAATGGCACTGACGCTCAAAGCACCTTCCTGGATAATCGCCATTGTTGGCGCTGTAGGAATCGTGGGCATAGGAATCAGTCTCTATCTAATGAACATTGAGCCAGAAGGAATTTTGACTCCATTCGTACTGTATTTGAGTATTGGAATTGCTCTTGCAGAACTGGTCGTACTTGGAGATCGATACTGGAGAAACCGGGGTATGTCGAAAAGTATAAATGGATAAAAACATCCCTTTAGCTGCAGATTTCTCTAGATGTCTAGGCTGGGTGTAAAATTTAAAAAGCAAGTTTTATTAAACTTGATTTAGTGCGGGGCATTAGCTCAGTTGGTAGAGCACCTGCTTTGCAAGCAGGATGTCAGGAGTTCGATTCTCCTATGCTCCACAGTTTCCCGGTTCACCTTTGATGGCGAGCCGGGATTTTTCTTTAAAGGTAAGAAACTGAAACCCTCGTTAAGCTTGTGATTTGGTAGTTTTGGCACTAGTCGGTAAAGTTTGGGATTGTTCCTATCGGGGCCTATAGCTCAGTCGGTTAGAGCGCATCGCTGATAACGATGAGGTCGCAAGTTCGATTCTTGCTAGGCCCACCAGGGACAAAAAGGGGCATTAGCTCAGTTGGTAGAGCACCTGCTTTGCAAGCAGGATGTCAGGAGTTCGATTCTCCTATGCTCCACAGTTTCCCGGTTCACCTTTGATGGCGAGCCGGGATTTTTCTGTTTGCTCGTGCTTCCTTGATCTGGGGAGGCGTCGAAAAGCAATGATGCTTAGGCTTTCAAATAAGCCCGGTTACGGCTCGAGGGTGGAGCAGTAGCAATTACAAGACCTGCATCAACAAGTGATCGCAGCAGTGGCCGAAGAGATGCTGTAGTTTTCCCCGTTATCGTGGCAATTTCTCGGATGGTGACAGGGGTGGATCCGTTGATTGCATCGAGGACCGCCTGCTCGCTTGGGGACACACTAACTGCGGGCGAAGCTAGATGATATTGATTCTTGGAGCTTTGATGCAAAATTTGTCGATCGACTAGATCATCCAGCAAGTTTTGCATGTCTTCTGAATCGTGTCCTGTTTGATTGCGGAGATCTCGAGGAGTAACTGCCCCAAGTTCTTTTGCAAGAACAAGAGCAATGCCTTGCGGGTTAGAAAAATTCGGCCCAAGCTTTTCTACAAGCCATTCATTTGTTTGAGTGTCTAGGAGTCCATGACGGCTGAGCTCAACAGTGACGCTAGAAATATCAATCTTAAAATTTGGTACCGGGAGTCCGGCTTCCCGCATCAAATTAAACATTCGGGGCACACCTCTACCGTTACTTTCGGCAAGCACTCCTTGTACTTCATGGGTCCATGGAATATCCATCAGAATTCGTGAAAGTACGCGATTTCTAGGTTCAGAGTATCCATCCATAATTGACTCAGGCCGTTTACCATTGGGTAGTCCGCCTGGGCTCGTAATTTCTACACGGTCTTTGTAAATGTCTACATGAATTGCTTCATTTTGAGCTAGCTCGGAGTAATCACGGTGGAGTACCGCATTTGCTAGAGCCTCTCTCAAAACTTCCTCGGGTATTTCTAAAACATCTTTACCTGAGAGCCCTTCAATGACTCGGCGAACACGTAAGTTTCGCTTGATGGCAGCCATGGCCTCTTGCACCATCTCGAGAAGATTTCCCTCGCAGATTTTTCGATCTTCAAAACGGGTTGAGGTACCTATAGGTGACTTATGTAGACCGGGATGTACTGCAACATCGATGAATACTCCAGGGAAGAACTGTTGAGGATAGCTTCCTAGAGCCAGTAAACCAGCAACTGTCAGTTCTCCGTTGGACGCAGTGATATTTTTACGTAGCAACCAGTTGTCATCTGTTCCAATAGATCGACTTCCTGTCTCAATCAAACGTTGTTTAAATAACGTCACGAGCTGGTTATTGAGGTCATCGATGCTGGAATCTGGAACCGGATTCCTATCTATTTTAGTTTGAACGAATCGATTCTGAAGTTCGTAAATTTCAAGGTTACTGAGCTTTCTATCTTCATCGCCTACTCGTTTGAAGCTGCCATTATTGATGCCAGCGGGAAGGTAGTAACACGGTCCGTTTACATCTAATGGTGAAACTGAAATGACAACAACTTTGGCACCATCAACAGTGATCTCTTTAATTTCATGATGGGGTACCGGCTCTACTTTTTGGCCGTCGCGATCTTGTGGATTTAAACCTGCACGAATGAATTGAATGCTCATCTGTGAGTCAAATCCTTCTACGGGAGTGAAGTCTGGCTCGCTTAGCCCTAAAAGAATGTATCCACCATTGGTGTTTGCAAATGCGCTCAAGGATTCCCAGAAGCTTTTTGATTCTTCGCCTGAAGGCGACGAACTCCAGGATTTAACTTCTATGGTTTTATCGTCTTTTCGGTTTTTCCTTAGCCGATCGAGATGTTCTTCTAATTCAAATGGTTCCATGGTGGCTTGTGCCCCACAATCTATCGGAAGTAGTAGATGTAGCTATCAGTCTACGCCACTGAGGACGTCACTTTATACACTCAAGACCCTCAGTTTCTACACTGAGGGTCTTGAAATCTAGAGTGAGGAGCGCGCTAGGCTTGCCTGAAGGGGTGGAGGGAGGCGTCGAGAAGCAATTCTTTTCTAGCCACTGACACCGGTGAGCTCGTTGGGGGTGCCGGGCAGGGTGGCGCTGGCGAGGATGTTTCCGTTGGCTAGGTCAACGACGTGGAGTTCGTTGTTCGCGGGGTCGGAAACGTAAGCGCGGTCCTTGTTGATGAACAAGGTTGGGCGTGGTTCCTGCCAGACTTCAGGCTCGGTCCATTCGTCGATGACGGGGTAGGTGTTGGTCACTGAGCCGGTGTTGGGGTCGATGATGTGGAGTGCGCCATCGGTGCCAAGGACAACGGCTTCACCGGCAGGGCCACGGCCAAGGGATCGGAAAGAATAGGAAGTTCCGAGGTCAACGAGGGTGAGTTCGCCGGTTTCGGTGTTGGTGAGAGAAACACGTTCTGGACGTTCCAACGTTGCGTCTTTATCTACTTTGTAATCACCGAGAACAACAGGGGAGATATCGCTACCAGCTTGGTTGCCAATGCGTCCGTAGGCATCAGGTGCCTGGACCTTGGTGAACTCGCCATCCTTGTAAATCAGCACTCCGTCTTCGCAACCAACCGCAATGGCGTCGTTTAGAGCTGCGCTTTCACCGTGAACGCCGGGGCATTGTTCATTGCGGGCAATTTCTTCACCGGCTGCGTTGAAGACTACTGCGCCGTTGCGGGAATCTTCATTTCCCAAAGTGTGCAGCAGGTCGCCGTTTTCTAGAACAACTGCCACACCATGGTGGGCTTCAAGGGCGTTTTTGATTTCGGGTTCTACCTCTTCGCCTTTGAGGAGGGACGCGGTATCAAAGATTTGGATCTTGCCGTCACCGTCGCCGAAAAGAACGGTCTTTCCGGCGTGATTTACCACGTGACCAGGCTTATCGGTGGAGTAGGTGATATCGGTAAGTTCTGGGGTGGAGGTGTAGCTGTGGGTGTGATCGCCGTGTGGTTCAGTCCATGCGCCGGTATCAAAAAGCTGGAAACCGCCACCTGTGGAGACAAATACGTGGCGTCCATCGCCGGCGCTGTTGAGGCGGTTAAAACCTGCTAGTTCGGTGTCTTCCAAAACCTCTAAAGTACTGGCGTCGAGGGTGATAATACCGCCGTCGTAGGTTGCCACAATGCGGGCTTGTGGGGAAGATACCTCTACTGCGGTGTCGCTGCCTTCGGCTTCGTGGTTATGTTCCTCAGTGCTCGCGGAGCTCGAGGTAGTTGCAGTATCCGCTGGATCGGCGGAGCTATCTGTCCCACAGCTTGCCAGCAAGATAGAGGCAGTAGACACTGTGGCAATAAGAAGCAGCTTGGGGTGTTTCATAGTTCTCCTTCGGGTCAAATGTAGGGAGCGATCAAGATAAAGTGCTTGCAATGCGCTGGGCATTGATTTTTTGCATGCTGATATACGTGGGGGCTTCACCGTCTGAGTCAGTGAGTGATTCCGTAAAAACAGACACCACTTGCACATCGATGCCGGCATTACTGGCCAAAACCTCAGCGAGACGTTGTGGGCTTGAAGTATCGGTGAAGATTGCGGGAACATTGTTATCTTCAATGGCTGTGGAGATGTCATTGAGATCAGAAGCTGAAGGTGCCGCCAATGTGGTTCCACCTGGGATGATGGTTCCGATGACGGTGTAGTCGAACCGCTTAGCAAGGTAACCAAACACATTGTGATTGGTTATGAGCTTGCGGTTGTCGGGAGCCACACTGGTGAGTAATTCGGCGACTTCCTCATCCAAAGACTTAAGTTCTTCGCGGTATTGCTGTGCCGAATTTGTGATTGATTCCGTCAGTGATGGATCGAGTTCTTTGATTAGTTCTGCTTCTATGACCTTGGTGGCAGTAATCATGCGCGCCGGGTCTGTCCAGAAGTGGGGGTCGGGAACTCCAGGGGAGTACTCGATCGCACCTATGTGTTCGCCGACTTCCAAGACAGGAACCCCTTGGCTTTTGGCATTGTCCACATTGGATTGAAGGCCCTCTTCCAGTCCTAATCCATTAGCCACAATAAGATCAGCGTTTTCCATCACTGCAGCGTCATGTGCGGAAACACCGAAAGAATGCGGATCGGCATTAGGTTTCATGAGCACGTGGACATCTGCAGAATCTCCGACTAATTGCTCCACCACATCGCCCAAAATATTGGTGGTGACCACAATGTCAGGGGTGTCATCAGCTGTGGAAAAGGTGGAACATGCAGTGATACCAAAAGCTAGCGACACAGCTACGGCTGGTACGGCTAGTAGTTTTCGGAGTGCCCGAGCAGGCCCCACCTGAATCGGGAGCGTTTTCAAACAGCCCTTGTTATTGAAAATGTCTTTCAGTATCACGCGGTGAAGTTTAACCTACTAATGGCACTCTTTGTCAATAAGGATCCAAAAAACACTATGGCGCTGAGTAGGGTGATGGTGGCTCCTGCTGCGGTACTGGCATGCCAGCTGATGAGTAATCCGAGGTAAATTTCCGCACATCCAAGAAGTGATGCAACGATCATGATCAGGGAAATGCTGGCTTTATGTTGTATCAAAAGCGCTGCTGTGGCTGGTGGCCCAATAAGAAGTCCGAACACTAAAAGTGTGCCCACCACCTGAAAGGACACCACGGTGGCCAAGGCGATTAACGCCAACATGAGCAGGTGAGTGAATCGGGGTGCAAGTCTAAGGGTGTGGGCTTTGCGTTCATCAAAAGTAAGTGCGGTGAACTGGCGATGAAAAAGGAAAATGATCAACGTGCCAAGTGCTGTGGCAACCGCGATGATGAATATATCTTTCCAGCGGACACTAAGGATGTCGCCAAAAAGAAAACCGGTGAGGTCCACGGCATGAGAGTCGGAGTGGGAAACAATAACCACGCCGAGTGAAAGCATGGTGATAAATTGCAGACCGATGCTCACGTCTTGGGAGAGGCTAGATTTTCTGCTGGTCCACACCACTCCCGCTGACATAATTAATGCGCTAATCGCCGCGCCGAACATCAAATTCCCACCCAGTAGTGATGCTGTGGCCACGCCGGGAAGCATGCCGTGGGACATGGCGTCGCCGAAAAAGGTGAGTCTGCGCAAAATTACCCACGTACCAATAAGAGCGCACAAAATAGCGGCCAGGCATCCGGCGATTAGCGCGCGGGAAACAAAAGAAACGTTAAAAGGAGTCAGAAAAAAGTCGACCAAAAACTGCATTTGAAAATGATAACCGTTATCATTAAGAAATGGCAGATCTTAGAGTAGGCAATCTCACCTGCGCATATGGCAATCACATCGCGCTTAACAACATTTCAGCACGCTTTCCCACCGGCCAGATCACAGCGTTAATCGGATCCAATGGCTCTGGAAAATCCACACTGTTAGAAGCTCTGGCAGGAACACTAAAACCTCGCGCCGGAAGCATAGACAACCTCGCGCCCAACATCGCATTTGTCCCCCAACGCAGTCACGTATCACACACGCTTCCCATCACCGTCCGCCAAACAGTCAACATGGGACGTTGGTCTGCTAGAAAAACTTGGCAACGTCTCACTGCTAAAGACCGAAACATCGTGGATAGCTGCCTCGAACTCTTAGGAATTTTAGACCTCGCCGACCGCCCGCTCGGGGAAATTTCAGGCGGTCAGCGCCAACGCACTCTGATAGCGCAGGGGCTTGCGCAACAGGCGCCTTTATTGCTTCTCGACGAACCCCTCACCGCCGTAGACTCCCACGCCGCCCACCTCATCGATATGGTGATTAACAACCAACGCAGCCAAGGTGTCACCGTCATCGTGGCTACTCATCATCTTGATCAAGCCAATTACGCTGACCAGGTAATCGAGCTAGATAAAGGACATATAAAATCACAGCGCAATGCCTCGACGTTTCCTTAAAGATTGATTTGGTTGGGGTAGCTTCTAAAAACCGTCAAACGTGACCAAATCCAGAAGAAGATCAACGGTCTTTGGTCGCCAGAGCAAGTTTGTTGGCCTGGATAACGCCATATTTGACCAAGGCTTCGTTTTCACAAGCCTTATTGGTCGCCAGATGAAGTGAAGATCAAAAACTTAAAAAAGGGGCCAAAAAACGACCCCTCTAAAATCGTTTCTAAGAGCCTTAAGTATTTCATCTGATACAAACACTCATCCGAAAAACTTGGATGCCTTAAACAAGCGTTAAAAGCTTTAGAGCCACAGTGGATTCTTCATGTCGATTTCACGGTACCGAGCTCAAATCGATCGAAACTGGGGAACTAAGCAAAATTGTGAAATTCTTCAGCAGCCAGGGCATCAACACCTCGATCACCATGATCAGACAGTTGAGCTCGATAAGGGGGTAGATAAAATCACAGCACAATGCCCCTGAATCAATAAAGAACATTCAATAAAGTTTGACTTGTACCTTTGACCTGCGTTGACTTGAGTAAATGAAGCTACCAAGAATCGCCGCAGCGCTCATTGGTGCTGCGCTTTTAATCACGGGTTGTTCAGCTACCGGGGGAGCTCCACGCGCAACAGATGGGGCATCCGGCGGCGGAACCGTTGATACACCTCGTTTAGTTGTCGCGATGGTCAGCCACGGTGCGCCGGGCGACACTTTTTGGGATTTAGTCCGAAAAGGTGCAGAAGATGCAGCTCAAAAAGACAACATTGAGTTGCGTTATTCTTCTCATCCAGAAATTCCAGATCAGGCAAACCTTGTGCAAAATGCCATTGATTCAAAAGTAGACGGCATTGCCATGACCATGCCTAATGCGCAGTCACTGGGTCCTATTGCACAAAAAGCAGCAGATGCAGGCATTCCCGTTGTTGGTCTCAATGCCGGAATGAATGAATACCAAGATTATGGAATGACCGGATTTTTCGGCCAAGATGAATCAGTCGCGGGAACTCATGCTGGTCAACGCCTTGCGGAAGAAAACGCCCAAAAAGTCTTGTGCGTTATCCATGAGCAGGGAAATTCTTCCCAAGAAGCCAGATGTGGTGGTGTGTCTGAAGGCTTGGGCAAGCCAGTAGAAACCCTTTATGTCAACGGCATGGATCTCACCTCTGTGAACTCCACCCTGCAAGCAAAGCTGGCGCAGGATCGAAGCATTGATTGGGTTGTTGGCCTCCAAGCGGGGGTCTCCATGGCTATTTCAGATGCCGCAGATGCTGCGAACTCAGAAGTGAAGATCGCTACCTTTGATACAAACGCACAGCTCATGACCGCTATTCGTGATGGCAAGATTCAGTTTGCCATTGATCAACAACCTTATTTGCAGGGATATATGGCCGTGGATTCCTTGTGGTTGGCGCACCGGAACGGCACCACTGTTGGTGGAGCGCGCCCAGTTTATACAGGTCCAGCCATCGTGGATAACACCAATGTTGATGTCATTGAACAAGCTGTCGGGGAGGGTCTGCGATGACCGTGGTGAGTGAAAAGAGGGGGAGTGCGTCGACAAGCATTTTTGCGCGCGCCATCAAGCGCCCCGAACTGACAAGCCTGCTGGGCGCGGTGCTTGTTTTTACGCTGTTTATGGTGGTAGCGCCTGCTTTTAGGTCATGGGATTCGATGGCGACGGTGCTGTATGCGAGCTCCACGATCGGCATCATGGCGGTCGCTGTCGGACTTTTGATGATCGCCGATGAATTCGATCTGTCCACCGGCGTTGCGGTGACTACAGCGGCACTCGCGGCATCAATGTTTAGCTACAATCTGTGGCTCAACACGTGGGTGGGTGCACTGATCGCTTTGGTGATTTCCCTGGCCATCGGCTTTTTCAATGGTTTTTTGGTGGTGAAAACCAAGATTGCATCCTTTTTGATCACCCTGGCTACCTTCCTCATGCTTCAAGGTATCAATCTGGCTGTCACCAAGCTGATTTCCGGCACGGTGGCTACGCCAACGATCGCTGATATGGAAGGTTTTCCTTCTGCACGTGCGGTATTTGCCAGCTCGATTCCAATTTTTGGCGTAAATATTCGCATCACTGTTTTTTGGTGGCTTCTTTTTGTCATCGCGGGCACGTTTGTGCTGTTCAAAACGCGCATCGGTAACTGGATTTTTGCCGTCGGCGGTGATCAAGAGGCCGCCCGCGCGGTTGGTGTTCCAGTGCGAGGCGTAAAAATCGGCCTGTTTATGTTTGTTGGATTTGCAGCCTGGTTTGTGGGCATGCACAACCTGTTTCTTTTTGATTCGATCCAAGCTGGCCAAGGTGTGGGCAATGAATTTTTGTACATCATCGCAGCGGTGATCGGTGGCGTGGCCATGACCGGTGGCCGCGGAACTGTGGTTGGCACAATGATTGGTGCACTCATCTTTGGCATGACCAACCAAGGCATTGTTTATGCAGGTTGGAACCCAGATTGGTTCATGTTCTTCCTGGGCGGAACGTTGCTGCTTGCCGTGTTGCTTAATCACCGCTTCGAGCTTTTCAACAAGGAGCGATCATGACAGATCTCATTCAGCTTCATGAAATAACAAAAAAGTACGGTGCGTTCCAAGCATTAAACGGCATCAATTTATCTGTTCGGGCAGGAGAAGTTACCTGCGTGTTAGGTGATAACGGCGCCGGTAAATCCACACTGATCAAAATTTTGTCCGGTTTGCATCAAGCCACCTCCGGCGAGGTCATTGTTGCAGGTGAAGAGGTAAATTTCGGATCCCCACGCGAAGCCCTTGATGCTGGGATCGCCACCGTCTACCAAGACCTTGCCGTGGTAGGCCAGATGAGCGTGTGGCGTAATTTCTTCCTCGGTCAGGAAATAACTGGCCGTTTTGGCATTATGAAACAAGACGAAATGCGCCGCATTACCGATGAACAACTCCGTGAAATGGGCATTGAACTACGAGACGTCGATGTGCCCGTGGCCTCCCTTTCCGGTGGTCAACGCCAAGTAGTGGCCATCGCTCGCGCCATTTACTTCGGTGCGCGGGTATTGATTTTGGATGAACCCACCGCAGCTTTGGGCGTGAAGCAATCCGGCATGGTGCTGCGCTTTATTGCTGCAGCACGAGACCGCGGGATCGGGGTCATTTTTATCACCCACAACCCCCACCACGCCTACCTGGTGGGCGATCACTTTGTGCTGCTTAATTTAGGCAAGCAAGTGATGGATAAAACCAGGTCCGAGGTAGAGCTGGAAGAACTCACCCTCGCCATGTCTGGCGGTGGCGAGCTCGACGCTCTAAGCCACGAATTGAAGCGTTAACTTACTTCTTTTTATCGCTTTGATCGCGCTGAGGCGCGTTCTTCTTATCAAATTCAGCTTGAATAGCTTCCGCCTCAGCCTCAACCTCATCGGTTACATCATCCGTAGCATCGGCGGTCTCTGCTGCTTCGCCGTTTAGCTCGGCGTCGATTTCAGCTTCTAAGTCAGCATCAATCGGGGTGCTGGCTTCGGCATTTTCTGAAGACTCGGTGGTGAACACCAAATTTGGCTCTGCTGCTTCTTCTGGTTGCTTTTCTGGTTCCATCTTAGGTTCCTCCTGTTCAACAGCCTTTTTCAACTGCACCTCAACCCGTGGAGGCTGAGTGCCTGGTGCTTCCTTCTTACTCTTGTTTAACAGCGCGTAGGCCACCGCGACAACGCCCGAGGTTGCCAGCGCCGCCAAAGACAGGTTGCGCACCCAGTGCGACTCCTTCTTTCCAGCCGCCTTGCGCGCTGCTTTAGCAGCCTTGTCTGCTTTTCGACGCGCCTTCCGGTTTAATTTCTTACCCGATTTACGAGCGTCTTTCAGCGCAGAAGAACCCTGCTTCTCCGCCTCCGCAAGTGCCTTTTCTAAACGAGCACGCGCAGCCTTGGTGACATTTCCGGCCTTATCACGAGATTCTGCATAAAACTCTTTTGCAGACTCCCGAGCAGACTCCACAGCTTGCTCAGCTTTCGGTGCATACTCACCTGCAGCATGAGACAACGCATCATAGGTCTCTGAAACTTTGCGGTCACGGTAATCCGCGTACGTTCCATAAGCCTTACGTGCGCCGTCCACAACTAACTTGAGGTTGCCGATCGTGCTCATATTCAACTCTCCTTTAATTGGTGGTTCTACGTTAAGACCCCACATTAGTAAAAGCATGGGACATGTGGTTGGCATTTCGCTCGATGTAGTTATGATGGGCGTTATGACTTCTAAGACCGCAACTGCGATTCTGCACACAAATCGCGGAGATATCTCAATTGATCTCTTCGGCAACCACGCTCCAGAGACCGTAGCTAACTTCGTTGGCTTGGCTCAGGGCACCAAAGAGTACAAGTCCGCAAACGCTCAAGGTGGCAGCGAAGGTCCGTTCTACGACGGCGCTGTTTTCCACCGCGTGATCGACGGCTTCATGATCCAGGGTGGAGACCCAACCGGAACCGGCCGTGGCGGCCCAGGCTACATGTTTGCTGATGAATTCCACCCAGAGCTGCGCTTTGATCGCGCATACCTGCTGGCAATGGCAAACGCAGGCCCAGGAACCAACGGCTCCCAGTTCTTCATCACTGTGACCCCAACCCCTCACCTGAACAACGCTCACACCATCTTCGGTGAGGTCACCGATGCAGAGTCCCAGAAGGTTGTGGATGCAATTGCAACCACCGCTACTGACCGCTCTGACCGCCCAACCGATGCCGTTGTCATCGAGTCCGTAGAGATCGTCTAAAGCACCTCTGCACACTAATCTTCAGGTTATGCCGCCATCCGCGGTGTGGCCTGATTTTTTTATTACCTAATAAAGATTGTTGGACGTTATGAATGTAGAGCGGCTTTATCGCCAAGCACCAGCAAGCACGGTGATATCTGCGGTGATCATCGTGGTTTATGCGCTAACAGCAATACAATCGCGGTCTTTAACAAACAACCTTGGGGCAAGCAGCATCGGTGATGCATGGATTTTGTATGCACCGGCAATGGATCATGGTTTTGGTCCGCTGCGCGCTATCGGCGGCATGTTTTTGCATATTGGCCCGGGCCACATGCTGTTAAACCTCCTGCTGTTGTGGTTATTTGGCCGAGAAATTGAACGTGATTTTGGTTCAGCACTTTTTATTGCGATGTACTTTGTCGGTGGCATCGGTGCTTCCGCCGCAGTGATCTGGATGGATCCATTTTCACCTACTGCAGGAGCTTCTGGAGCCATCTACGCGATGATGTCCATTTTGGTGGGATTATTTATCCTGCGCGGTGCAGATATCCGCGCACCACTGATACTTATCGCCATTAACATTGCTTATACCTTGAGTGCTTCTGGTGTGTCTTTGTGGGGACACTTGGGTGGTTTGATCACCGGTGCACTGATTACGTGGCCAATGATCAAAGCCAAAACCTACAAAACGCAATGGCTCATTGTCACCATCGGTCTAGTTTTAAGTATTGTCGCTGTCTTTTTAGGCATTGCGCGGATATAAATAAAGTTCACTTTATGCCCTCACCGGGGTTAACTTACTCCCCTCGGTGAGGGCATTCGTGTATCTATCGACAAACAGAAACTAGAGTAAATTACAAAAATGTCATTTAGCGGGAAAAGACGCCTAGCGGTGGTTTGTCCACAGAATGTGTAATTCCAAGTTTTCTTCTTGTTCACACAGAATCTACTCACATCCCACATGTTTGTGAGTAAAGCTGTGGACAACTGTGGATAACTCACAAGGGGAGAAGTTATCCACATAAGTTATCCACACTGTGGATAGTTACATTTTTGTAATTTACCGAGATGCTGATCGAATTCCTTATTCGAACAGCTAGATAGCGTGGAAACACCGCTGTCAGTACTGGTGCTATTCGAACAAATCACAACCCGGTGGAAACTGTTCACAGAGTTATCCACAGGCTGTGAAATGGTAGGTATACCTGAATCTGTGAACGAAAAACTGTTCCATTCACAATTTGTTCCACAGCCTGTGGATAACTGTGGATGAGTAATTAACTCACACTTGTCCACAGTTTGATGTGAATAACTATGTGTATCTGTGGATAACTTATGGGGTGGGGATGCGTACGCAATCAACTTGATACTGCGCCGGAGTGCAACCATGCGTGGCGGTGAAAGCACGGTTGAAAGCGGATAAATGGGCGTAGCCGAGATTCCGTGCGACTACCCCCGGAGTTAACCCTCGACTCAATTGGATGCGGGCAAGCGTCATCCTTCGGACTAATCCCCACCGCTGCACAGCAATGCCAGTGATGTGGGCAAACCCTTCAGCAATTCCACCTCGAATATCGGAAACATTTGTTTGACGTGATGCAGCTAGATCAGTGGCCAAAGCGATTAGGGTGTCGTCATCGTTACTGAGAGGGGGTTGATCTGTGGAAATCTTGCTAAAAGGAAGCGAGAAGCACTGATCTGGGTTTTTATGATGCGGGTGGAACGGAGTGTAGGTGGAAATAGTGCATTCCAAAAGCTTATTGGTGGAGCATTGGAACTGAATGACATCTACGTGTTGTGCACCAAGTGTTTGTGCACGTGGAACTTGGTACCCCAGTGGCAGAATCAACCCACCTGCTGGAGTGTGTAGGTCAAGGCGAACGCCAGCAGGAAGAATGATGCCCTCACCTTGATTAACGGTGAATTTCCTATCGGCTACGTGAACAACCGAACTTCCTTGAAAAGCCCACACCATAATGTGTGAACCATTAATCCGTGTCCAGGTTTCATTTTCTGGAATCTCACCTGTCCTGAGCCCCAGTACAGGTGGGACAGTGTTGTGCGCAGTTTGTAGCTTATGAATCTGGCTGGGAGAAATGCCCATGTGGGTTCGAAATGCTTTGGCCAAACTGCTTGCTCCGGAAAATCCCACATGGTGCGCTGCCCATTCTGCAGTGTGTCCATCGGAAAGGTACGCCACCGCCAAACTAAGTCGCGTGCGGGTTCTCCAGGTGCCGACATTTAGTCCTGTTTCTTCCAAAAAACGCCGTTGAAGTGTGCGTTCGCTTAACCCAACCCGTCGTGCAATCTCGGCAATAGGCAGGGTAGTTATGGGATCATCGATGATAATCCGGCTTGCTTTTAATGCTTCAGCTGATTGAGGCTTTGGGGGAGTGATGCTGTGTTGCTTAGGAACAGTGGCCACTAGCTCATGAAGGAAAGCATCTGATTCAGGGCTTTCTTTCAAATATCCAAGACCTTGCGCAAAGGCGTACATCAGCCGGTTGTGGGCATGTTCTGGAATGCGCAACACCCCAAGGTTAGGTCTGCAGCCCGTGGGTAATTGAATCGGAATCACTAACGCATCGGGGGAGTATTCCACAGTTATTTCACTGCCTGCGGGAATCAGAATGCCTTGTGCGGCGTGAAGTTCAAATGTGGATTCAATGCTGATGCGTACGCGCCCGCTATATACCCAGATCAAGACCGCATTGGGGGTGATGGTAACAACGTGGCAGTTTAGGAACACACCATCAAATTAGGTGAGGCTATGTTTATTTTCAAGTATTTTCCATATAAAAAAGAGGAAGAATGTCTCGAACTTTAAAACTGCTCGCCATCGGCATGATTGCCCTGCTTGCCACTGGATGTTCCCAATCCGTTTCTGAAGAAGCGGAGTCAACAACCACAACAGATGGGCAATGGCCCAGAACCATCACCCATGAAGCTGGTGAAACAACTATTCCCGAACAACCACTACGCATTGTTTCTACCTCACCATCGATCACCGGCACCTTGCTGGCTGTGGATGCGCCAGTGGTGGGTACAGCCTCAGCACTAGTGACATCACTTGCTGATGACAAGGGCTTTTTCACCCAATGGGCAGATGTTGCCGATGAGCGTGGGGTAGAGGTTGTGTATTCCAATTTGGAAATTGACCTTGATGCCATCGATTCCTTTGAGCCTGATTTGATCATTGGAGCTATTTCAGGTGGAGATAGCGTGGCAGCTGAATATGATCAGCTCAGCGATATCGCCCCAACCGTTTTGCTCAACTACGCAGAACCATCCTGGCAAGAACTGACTGAAACGGTTGCGGAAATCACTGGACATGAAGATGATGCGCAGCAGATCCTTGCTGAATACGATGAGTTTGTATCTGAACAGGCATCATTGATCTCATTGCCAGAGCAACCAGTAACAGTGCTGTCCTATATGGGTGCAGATGGTGGTTGGGTCCTCGATGCTGACAGCCAGCAAGGATTGCTTCTAGACAGCATTGGTTTTGATTATGTGGGTGTGGCACCGGAGTTTGCCTCCCAATCAAATAACGGCGTATCGCAGGTATCTCCAGAAAACCTCCCGGCAGCATTGGAACAGTCACAAACACTGTTCCTTATGCCCACCGGAGGACCCACACCAATCGAAGAATTCACCGGAAATGCGCTGCTAGCCAACTTGCCTGCTGTGAAAAACCAACGGGTATTTGACCTAGGTGATCAGTCTTTCCGCCTGGATTATTACAGTGCTCGTTCCACAGTAGAGCACGTGGTCAGTCTTTTTAAGTGAACCGTCTATACATGGTGATCTTTGGATCACTCGCACTGATGATTGTTTCCATTTTTGTTGGCCTGTGGTTTGGGTCAGCGTCAGTGAGTCCTGGTGAGGTGTTCAAGGCGTTTGTGCAGTTTGATCCCACCAACAATGACCATCTCATCATCAGACATTCACGAGTCCCTCGGATTTTATTAGGCGTCATCGTGGGTATCGCTTTGGGATTAGCCGGTGCCATCATGCAGTCGCTGACCAGAAACCCTTTGGCTGATCCTGGAATTTTGGGAATCAACGCTGGTGCCTCAGCCGCAGTGGTGATCGCGATCGCATATTTTGGCATGACTGATGTTTCTAGCTATCTGTGGTGGGCTTTTATCGGTGCCGCGTTGGCAGCAGTAGTGGTGTACATGTTGGGTGGGGTGTCTAAAAATGGTGCTTCACCTGCACGTCTAGCTTTGGCTGGAGCTGCATTAGCCATGGCAATTGGAGCGTTGACCTCAATGGTGTTGGTGAGTAACGAATCTGCGTTTAATCAATTTAGGTATTGGACGGTTGGTTCTTTGCAGGGCAGAGATTTAGATGTCATCACTGCGGTGGTCCCATTCATCGTGGTGGGTGTGGTGGTGTCGTTGCTGCTTATTAGGTCACTAAATGCCATTGCCTTAGGTGAGGATTCCGCACGTGGATTAGGGGCAAATATTCCTTTGATTCGAGTGGGTTCGTTCCTGGCTGTGGTGTTGTTGGCAGGTGCTGCTACTGCTGCTGCAGGTCCCATTGCGTTTATTGGTCTGGCAGCTCCACACATTGTTCGATTGATCGTGGGTCCTGATAATCGAAAGCTGATTCCAGGCGTGCTGTTTTTATCGCCAGCACTGTTAATCATGGCGGATTCCATAGGAAAAACAGCAGCAGCACCAGGTGAATTACAAACTGGCATCGCAGCTGCAGTTCTTGGTGCACCGGTATTTATCGCTTTGGTGAGATCGAAAAAGGTGACGGCTCTGTGAAAAACCACACCATTCGGTTTTCTCAATTTTCAGTCAGCTTCCGACCCCGCACCGTGATAGTGGCACTGATGGGCTTTTGCGTGGTGGTAATTTTGATCCATTTCAGCCTGAGTGCGGGTTCGATTACCGCGCTCAAAGCATGGTCTGCTGCTGTGGGAATAGGAGATCCTTCAGATATTCGCTCGGTGCAATCACGACGGTTACCGCGGGTACTTACTGCTGTAGGTGTAGGTGCTGCGCTGGGATTATCTGGTGCAGTTTTTCAATCTGTGTCCCGAAATGCACTGGGTTCACCGGACATCATTGGATTTACCACAGGAGCTGCCACGGCCGCTGCGATCAACATCATCTTTTTTGGCGGTGGAGTGGTGTTCACCGGAGTAGCAGCGATTATCGGTGGCTTGGTAACTGCACTGTTTGTTTATGTCATGGCCAGGCACAACAGCAGTACTGGCGGAATGCGATTGGTGCTGGTCGGTATTGGAACCGGCGCATTTTTAGGTGCGGTTCGAGATTTCCTCATGGTGCGCGCAGATATTACTGATGCCACCACCGTGCAGTTGTGGTCGGCGGGATCGTTAAGTGGACGCGGATGGAATCATGCCTTGTTGGTGCTGGGCTCGTGTGCGGTGGTCATACCTCTGCTGAGCATTATTGCCCGACGGTTGCGTCTGATGGAGATGGGTGATGAAGCAGCCGGTGCATTGGGTATTGCTGTGGAAAAAACCAGGCTGATCGCCATTTTATTGGCGGTGTTGTTGGTCGGTATCGCCACCGCGGCTGCAGGTCCCATCGCTTTTATTGCGCTGGCAGCACCGCAGATTGCCAAGGCTTTGGCCCGGGAGGATGGAGTGCTGGTGGCGGCGTCGATAAGCATTGGTGCTGCGTTGCTGGTGGTGGCGGATTATCTGGCGCAACACGTCGATATCGGGCTGCGCACACCCGTGGGCCTGGTGACCAGTTTGCTGGGCGGGGTGTATTTGATGTGGCTTTTAAGCAGAAAGGAGGCATAAATGCTGCAAGCGCATGATCTCACGCTGGGTTATGGCGGGCGACATATCGTCGAAGGGCTCAGTCTGGACATTCCGGAAGGAGGCTTAAGCATTATTATTGGGCCCAATGGCTGCGGAAAATCGACGGTCCTAAAAGCCCTGGGCAGGCTGCTGAAACCACAATCAGGGCAGGTCACGCTACACGGGCGAGATATTTCTAGCATGGGCACCAAACAAGTGGCCAAACACATTGGGCTGCTCCCGCAATCGCCGCACGCGCCAGACGGCGTGAGTGTGACAGAACTGGTTAGCCGCGGGCGCTACCCGCACCAACATCTGCTATCCCAGTGGTCAAAAGACGATGAGAAAATCGTCGAACGCTGTCTGGCTGAAGTAGCCATGCACGCCCACGCTGATCATTTAGTCTCAGAGCTGTCAGGCGGCCAGCGCCAGCGCGCATGGATCGCCATGGCGCTGGCACAAGAAACAAGCATTTTGCTTCTCGACGAACCCACCACCTTTTTAGACATCGCCCACCAAATAGCAGTCCTAGATTTGTGCTCTGAGCTCCACCAACGTGGACAAACCCTAGCGATTGTCCTCCACGATCTGAATATGGCAGCAAGATACGCCACCCACATCATCGCCATGCGGGACGGCACCATCATCGACCAAGGAAAACCCGACGACATACTTACTGAAGCCCTGCTCAAAGAAGTTTTTGACCTCGACGCTTTAGTACTAAAAGACCCCAACAACGGCCGACCACTGATCGTGCCCAAAGACAGGAGAAACCAATGAGAAACACCGACAATGGTTTGAGTGAAAGCGCCCACGACCGCGATATTTCAGAAATCACAGCAACCATCACCGCCCTAGACCGCCCATCACCTTCACTACTGCGCTTTACAGCCCTGATCCCAGGTTCAGCAAACAACCCAGTGTGGGGCCAACCCAACGTAGCGATCCGGCTCTACCTCACTGAAGAATTCGACAACGCCACCCGCATTTACACCGTCCGAACCTTCGATCCATCAACAGAAAGCATCGTGGTAGATGTGGTTCAACACCACCACGATAGCCCCATGATGCGCTGGTCAGACACCATAAAAATCAACGACACCGTGGTGCTCACTGGCCCCCGTCCACACTTTATTATCCCCAAAGGTGAACAAGTAGCACTGTTTCTTGACGACACCGCCATCCCCGCACTCGCCGCCATCATGGATCAATGGCCCACAGGTCTTCGCGGCAAAGGCTGGGTAGTCACCGACGATCCCGCAGCCTTCCATGAACTACCCATCATCGACGGACTGCAACTGGAGTTACTCGCGCCGGGGGAGAATGCGCAGGACCAGCCACTAGCCCGCCAAGCATACAACCTGGAAAACCCCGAAACATATGTGGTGTGGGCAGCCGGTGAAAGAGATGAAATGAAATCCATCCGCCGCCACTTCCGCAACCAGGTGGGATTGGAAAAGGATGCAGTAGCTGTATTTGGGTATTGGAAATACAACACCACCAACACCCAAATCGATGCAGCGCGCAAAGAAAACTACATGAAGATGCTCTCTGAAGGGCAACAGTTGGAAAACTTTGACGATCTCTCATTGGAGATTTAAGAAGAATCTGGTTATCAATTCTGCTTTGCTCCCTGCCTCTATTTGGGCAGGGAGCCTAGTTGATTCTTGAATATCAAAACCGACGCATGACATTGCCGTGGTGTAATTCTGATGATGTCGCATCAATTATTCAATGGCTTCCTAAACCGTCAGACTAAAATGGCCTAAGTCAGGTTTAAGTAGGCTTTTCCTCTGGTGGTTGGGTTTGCTCCCTGATCAGTGTCAGTCATACCGCAACTGTTGAGTCAATCGTTCTGTTGTGTGCGTGTCTCAGTGGGTTCTAGTCCGAGGCGTACCCTCGCATTAATATCAGCGGAATATGATGCGGTAGCAGCATCGTAGACCATGACGGCATCATCTGACCAGGACTGCTTTGCTTGCTGGGCGAGGCTCTGAAAACTTTTCATGAACATGGCGAACCTTTTTGCGTGGCGCGGTATCACGTGGTGGAAATGGTTAGAGCATTTCGTTGGCTATCATCATGTGTTTTTCACCCGACTTGGGTCAAATTAGTGCGGAAATAGCTGCTTGTCCCGCGTGGATTTAGGTGTTCGTTTGCTTGGTCGTGTACTTGGCGGCATAAGACCAAACACAGAGACCCAGAAATCACATTTTCGACGTTTGTGGGTCTCCTAGTTTGGTGTATCGCTCTCAATACCAAACACAGAGACCCAGAATTTAAGTTTTTGAAGATTCTGGGTCTCCTGGTTTGGTCGCTCTCAAATTTAAGTCCTTACCCTGAAAAGTCATACCTCCTCAGAAGCCCGTTTAAGAGGTTTTCAAGGTCAAGCGCATACATAAACTCATCTAGAAAACTCGAGGCTTTAAACAAGCGACAAACGCTAACGCGTATTTTCATGGCAACTGTTCTCGGGTTCCTGGTCAAGTTGCGTTGGTCGGGTTTACCGAGTTGGTGGACCACAATTAGTGCTGATTCCTAAAAAGGTTGATCTGCTCTACTGATCAAATCTTGCTATTTGTATTCCTCACAGGCCGAACTTTCCAGAAGCTCCTATTGATCGACCGAAGTTAAGATCGAAAAGTGTGTATTTTTCGCTGGGGTGCAACGGATGGAGAGTTTGTCACCCATGCCAAAAACAGAGAATCAATAAGTTCTTCCTCTAGTGAGATTGACCCAAGTCGGGTGGAGTTTGTACGGGCCTGGGGTGTGCAAAAGGTCTTGACACTGAGTGTGCACGACCTACTGACACAAAAAACTGCCGCACCACAACGAATAACGGTTGTAGCGCGGCAGTTTTGAAGTTTTTAACGCCAACCCATGGTCATGAGCAGACCGATGATCATCAAACCAAAGCCAATACCGTAGTTCCATGCATCAAGATCAGCCATGAATGGGATTTGAGGACCAGCAAGGTAGTTTGCGATCAGCCAGACAAGTCCGATGATCATGAAGGCAAACATGATCACCTTGTACCACATGGGGGTTCCGGCGGAGTTGATTTTAACCGGGGTGCGGTTTGCGCTTGGGTTGCTTGAAACCGGAGCGGTCTCGTTTTTAGTAATTCTTGCCTTTGGCATTATTCACACCTTCATGTTTATTGTCTTGGAAACCCCAGCAACTGGTACTTATCTTGTTTGAGCTTAACGTATCAGTTGTGGGGCAAGCTAGCTTACTGGTCTTGGATTAGGGCTGAGATATCGAACTCGAAGAGCCGCACGGTTACTTGTGCATCTTTGCGGAACAGATCGTTTGGTGATGGGGATTGGTGGCCGATCTTGTTTTGGTCCACAAGTGCTGCGGTTCGGATGGGGTCGCCGACAATGAGGGATTGATCTGGGGCGGTCCATCCGGCGGCTCTGAGGGCGTCGATTGCTTGTTGGGTGTTTAGTCGAGCCAGGTCAGGGGCCTTGATGAGCATGCCGTTGGAGACTTCCACCGTGATGGTGGAGCCTTTCGGTTGCTCTGTGCTTTGGCCTGAAACTGAAAGGACTTCACCTTCTGGTTGTTCACTGTCCACGTAGGATGCTGTGGGGGTAAAGCCCATGGAGATGAGGTTTTGTTCTGCTTGTGACCAGTTCATGCCGGTGAGGTTGGGGACTCGGATGCTTTCGGCGCCTGAGGACATGGTCAAAGACACCGACGAGCCCACGACTACTTCTTGGCCGGCTTCGGGGTTTTGGTCGATAACGCGGCCTTCTTCAACGTCGTCGGAGTTTTCTTCGCGGACGTTTTGGTTGAGTTCAAGGCCTGCGTCTTCCAAAGTGCGGGCGGCTTCTTCAAGAGTCATGCCGGACACGTCTGGGATGTTGATCATTTCTCGGCCGGTGGACACGGTGAGGGTCACGGTGGCACCGCGGCGGATTTCTGAGCCGACACTTGGGTTGGTGCGGATCACTAGCCCTGTTGATACATCGGCGCTGGGTTCTTCAACGATGTTGACGTTGAATCCTTCAGCTTCAAGTTCAGTTACTGCTTCTTGTTGTGGTAGTCCTTCGACGTTCGGGATAGCTTGGGTAGCAGAAGATGAGCTGTTGGTGACGTAGTCGTAGGTAAATGCGCCAGCAACACCGACGACACCTAAGGCGAGGACGGTGGCAAGCGCAATCAGTCCCTTGGAGCCGCGTTTAGAACTCCCCGCAGATCTACTAGCCCCAGCCTCGCCTGAGGCGGGCGCGATGCGGGTGGAGGTGCGCGTCGATAAGCGTGGTTCTGGTTCTTCTTCGGTCTCAACGTGGGCGCGGGCGGCGTGTGAGACCGCATTGCGGGATAGTCGGCCCAGGTCAGCTGCCATTTCTGCGGCTGTTTGGTAGCGGTCGGCGGGGTGTTTCGCCATGGAGGTTAAAACCACGGCATCCACGTTGAGTGCAGAAGTCGGCGTGAGGTTAGCGATGAAATCCGAAGGAGGAGTCGGATCTTCTTGAACATGCTGATAAGCCACAGCGAAGGGGGATTCGCCTTCAAAAGGTGGCTTGCCGGTGACCAGCTCATACATCACGCAGCCGGTGGCGTAAATATCAGAACGCGCATCGGCGGGCTTGCCCCGGGCTTGTTCGGGGGAGAGGTACTGCGCAGTGCCGATGACAGCGGAGGTCTGAGTCATGGCGGAGGTTGAATCGTTGACTGCGCGGGCGATGCCAAAGTCCATGACTTTCACGCCACCGGTGTTGGTGATCATGATGTTGGCTGGTTTTACATCGCGGTGAATAATTCCTGCTTCGTGGGATGCCTGCAGCGCTTCACACACCGGAATGAGGATGCTTGCTGCATCAACCGGCGTGAAAACGCCATCCTCGGTGACTACTTCGCGCAAGTTTCGGCCGTGGACGCGTTCCATCACGATATAAGGAACGGAGGTGCCATCACGGTCTACTTCGCCGGTGTCAAAAACAGCGACGATTGATGGGTGGCTGAGTTTGCCGGAATTTTGTGCTTCCCTGCGGAAACGTTCCCGGAAATTTGGGTCTTTTGCCAGGTCGATGCGCAGCATCTTTACCGCGACCTCCCGACCAATGAGCGTGTCGGTGGCCGCGAACACCTCGCTCATGCCGCCGGAGCCAATGACGGCGCCCAGCTCATAGCGATCAGCGATCACGAAGGTCACTGCGCTCCTCCTACATCCAATAGGCCATTTACTGCATCAATAAGATCATCTGCGGGTGCAGTGGTCTCATCTGGAACGCTAGCACTCGTTCTAGGGGTTGAGGTAGGAAATGGAGTCGAAGTTCGACTTGTTGTTGTGGAAGTTTCCGTTGAAGGCTCCTCGGTAGTGCTTTCTTCACTTGTCGTTGTTTGATGCGTAGATGTTTCAGGCTCACTGTAGGTAGGCATCGGCGGAAGCGTTGGCGGAACCCATTCGGAGGTAGTTTCCTCCACGGTTGGGGTGTAGGTTTCCGTGATGGTTTCTGGCGTGGTGGTTTCCTCTGGAGTGTTGTTAAACAGCATTCCGGTGGTGCCCGCATAAATCACCGCACCAATAATCACGGCCAAAAGTGCTGCGATAAACAGCCCAATGCCAATGCCTGAACCGCTTTTCGGGGCGGCCTGCTGGGTTATTGTTGCAGGCCGGGCCACCTTGCCCAGCATTGCGGTTGATTCGCTTGGCGACGGCGCCTCCGCCTGCGCCATCATCGCACTCGTGCGCGGTTGCGGCGGGCGTTTGCCCAGGCGCACGGCAGACACCGCCAACGCCATTTCATTTCCATCCGGGAAACGCCTACCTGGATCTTTACGCAATGCAATGCCAATGAGCTCACGGGTTTGCGCCGTAATGCTGGTGGGCATCTGTGGTGGAGCCTGATTGATATGCGCAATAGCCACCGACACGGATGAATCACCGCTGAAAGGTCGACGACCCGACATCATTTCATAGCCGACCACACCCAGGGAGTAGATATCAGAAGCCGCGGTGACTTCCTTACCTTGAGCTTGTTCCGGTGAGACATACTGAGCAGTGCCCACAACCATGCCGGTGCGTGTCAACGGCACAGCAGCGGCAGCTTTTGCGATACCAAAGTCTGTGATCTTCACAATGCCATTGGCAGTAATCAACATGTTGCCTGGCTTGATATCGCGGTGCACCATGTTCATCCGGTGAATCACCGATAGCCCATGCGCTGCCTGTTCCAGCACATCAAGAGCTAGGTCTTCCGGCAAGCTGCCTTCGCGCTCTAACAGATCAGCGAGTGATTCACCGCGCACAAACTCCATGACGATGAAACAAAAAGTATGGCCTGCAGGATCTGGAACTTCGCGGTAATCATAGGTTGCCACCACGTGTTCAGAATCAATATTTTCCGCTGCCTGAGCCTCGTTGCGGAAACGGCTTAAAAATTCCCGGTTATCCGAAAACTCAGGGCGCAGCACCTTGATGGCTACTTCGCGGTCATTCACCACATCATCAGCCAGCCACACCGTTGACATGCCGCCGTGGCCGATGATCCATTGAAGGCGATAATCAGCACCGATGAGTTCTTGGAGTCGATCTTTTCCAGTGATGTCTTCTTGACTCATGATTTAAAATCCTCCGGCTGCCTGAAGCACAGCTCGGCCAATTGGGGCTGCGACCTGACCACCAGTTGCACCAGTGCCAAATCCACCGCCATTTTTCACCAACACAGCAACAGCCACATCATTGTTAAACGCCACGTACCAGGTGTGAGGTGGTGTGTTTTCATCACCATGTTCTGCCGTGCCAGTCTTGGACGCAATCTGAATACCTGCATAACCAGACGTATTGCGTTCTGATGCTTCCATCAGAGTCTTGAGCTGTTCGGCAATTTCTGGTTCAACGCCACCTACTGATTTTGGCTTATGAGTGCTTAGTTCACTTAAATCCTGACCAGTAACTTTAGAAACCAAATAAGGCTCCATGCGCACGCCACCATTGGATACGGTGCCTGCCATGACAGCAGCTTGCAAAACATTCATTTCCACGTCACGCTGTCCGATGCTGGACTGGCCCAAAGCTGCATCATCTGGGATTTCACCCAAGCCACCAGGAACATTGCTCAAACCAAGATCATAGGTTTGTCCCACACCGAAATCCTCGGCAGCAGCACGTAGAGCATCCACGCCGACATCAATGCCGGTTTCAACAAACGCAGTGTTACAGGACAGCTGGAAAGCAGTGAGCAGGGTAGTGGTTCCACCACCTGCACAGGTCTGGCCACCATAGTTAGTCAACGTGGTGTTCGTGCCTGGCAAAGTAACTGCTGCTTCTGCTGTCACGGTGGAATCAGCAGAGTAGCCGTTTTCCAGCGCGGCTGCAGTGGTGATGATCTTGAAAATAGAACCAGGAGGCAGGGATTCCTGCGTGGCATGATTGAGCAATGGTGCACCTTCTGAAGAGGTGTATTCCTCCCATGCTTGTTCTGCTGTTGCTGGATCCACAATCTGATTGGGGTCATAGCTTGGTGAAGACGCCATGGCGAGCACCTCACCCGTGCTTGGGCGAAGTGCCACAACAGCTCCCTCGTAGCCGCTTTGGCTTAATTGCTCATAGGCAGTTTGCTGAGCATTGGTGTCCAATGTCAGCTCAATATTTGCTCCATGGGAGGGGCTGCCAGAAATGACATCCAACCACTGGGAGGTAAATAGGGAAGGGTCACTGCCGTTAAGAACAGAGTTGTATCCCAATTCCAATCCCGCTGCGCCATAAATATCGGAAAGGTAACCCACCACTGGGGCATACGCAGAAGGGTTGGTGATGTAGCTTCGCTGGTAATAGCCCTGATCATCTTGACTAGACTCCGCGAGCACTTGGCCACCAGCAGAGATCTGCCCACGAGGAGTGGACTTTGCCTCCAAGAAGCCACGAGCATTAAGTGGATTTTGGGCAAGCTCATCATCCCTAAACGCCTGAATCCAGGTGAGGTTTGCAATGAGCACCAAGATCAAAATCAACGAGAAGATGGAGGTGATTCGGATCGAGCGGTTCATGCAGACACCTCCGCAGCTGGCTTAGACATCAGTGGTCGGCGTGCACTGTCAGAAATCCGCAAAATGATTGCCAACAAGATGTAGTTAGCCATCAATGAGGAACCACCCTGCGACATAAATGGAGTGGTTAAACCGGTCATCGGCATCAGGGAAGAAATACCTGCAACAACCACGAAGATCTGGATCATAATGGTCATCGATAGTCCCGATGCCACAAGTTTGCCGTAACTATCGCGAGCCAATGTTGCAGTACGCATGCCACGAGTGACAAACACACCAAACAACACGATGATGGCAGCAAGACCCACAAGGCCTAGCTCTTCACCAATGGCAGCCAAGATGAAGTCGGAGTGCACAACCGGGATCATGTTGGGATAACCCTGACCAATTCCGGTGCCGGTGATTCCACCCCAGCTCATGCCAAACAAAGACTGGGACAGCTGGTAGCCGGTGGTGTCATAGTGGGCTACAGGATCGACAAAGTTTTGCACACGTTCTTGGATCTTGGCAGAAACTTGGTACACCGCAAATGCACCCACAGCCACCAGGACTGCACCGATCAGCAGCCAAGAACCACGGCCGGTAGCCAAGTACACCATGGCCAACACGGTGGTAAACAGCAACAGTGCTGGACCAAAGTCATTTGCGCCAGCCATGATCAAAATCGCCAAAGCCCACACCACAAGAATCGGTGCGAGGTCGCGTAGACGAGGGAAATCCATGCCCAAGAAGCGGTAACCGGCAACGGTAAACAACGCGCGCTTGGTTGCTAGCAGCTGAGCAAAGAACAACAGCAGCAAAATCTTAGAGAACTCACCAGGCTGAATGGAAAAAGGCCCAAGCCAAATCCAAATGCGGGCTTCTACGCCACCTGGCTGTGGCCACACCAGCGGCAGCGCCAGCAGCACAATGCCCACCACACCCAAAATGTAGGAATAGCGAGACAAAGACTTGTGATCACGCAGCAGCAACAACACAGCCACCATCAGCACAACACCAACAAAAGTCCACATCAATTGGCTATTAACCGTGTTGTATCCAGTGGCGTTATCGAGGCGGTAAATCATCACCAAACCAATGCCGTTGAGCACCGCCACCACCGGCAGCATGATCTGATCGGCATAGGGGGCTACCCACGCCATAGCTAAGTGCGCCACGATAAATACACCAATGTATCCACCGATCAGCATGAGAATATGCGCGCCTAATTCATTGCCCATGGCCAGCTCGAGGCTGATGAACATGATCGACACAACGAGTGTGGCCAGTATCAACAGCCACATTTCCTTGCGACGCAGCTTTAATCGTTCAAGCGTGTTCATGACACCTCCCTGCAATTGACTCCGGGTTCATTCCTATCGCCACCGGTGGTTACTTCCTTATTCACACACACCGGCAACGCTTGCGCAGCTAAGCGCTGCATTTGCGCCTGGACTTCGTCATAAGAACCAGACGGTAGCCCTGCGACATTACCGCGAACAGACGCCGGTAAATCATCCAACTTGAAAGAAGTACCGTTTTCACAGGATTCCTTGAGAGACAACGTGCCAGCTTCATTCAGACACGCCACCTGGAATTCCGAATGCAAATCCTTGCCAAAGATGCGGTAATCCACACCCTGTTCCACGGTGATGGCTTCTTCATCATTGACAGCGACATAAAAAGTGCTGTCAATACGGGAGTAGCCCCACCATCCTGCGGCAACTACACCGATGAGGATGACCAGGGCTACGATCAAAACCGCAAGTTTGCTGGAACTTTTCTCCGGTGGCTCCTCAATCGTGGGAACATCCTCCGTTCCAGCATCCGATATCTTAGGCGCCGGATCAATTACTTGGGGACGCCGCGTGATTGCTGCAGCACGGCCCGCAGCTGTATCAGGACGCGGATCTTCCGGCTGCTCACCATTGAGTGCTCCAGCCGTTAACGGTGCTGATGCTTCCTCTGCTGCTTCTTCCTCAGAGACTTCCACAACATCAGAGACAATCACCGTTACATTGTCTGGCCCACCAGAACGCAGCGCCAGCTCCACTAACTTGGTAGCCGCATCCTGCGGGGTACCGATACGCAACGTTTCTTCAATGGTGGAATGCGTAACCGGATCAGACAGACCATCCGAGCATAACAACAAACGATCCCCAGGCAGTGCCGGGAATTGCTCCAACGTAGGGACCACAGGGTGGCCGGTATAAGCCTTAAGAATTAAAGAACGCTGAGGGTGAGTTGAAACATCCTCTGGATCAAGCTTGCCCTCAGCGACCAACGACTGAACAAATGTATCGTCGACGGTAACCTGCACCAACTTATCGTCGCGAAGCACATAACCGCGACTATCGCCGACGTGGCACATTGCCAGGTCACGCCCGTTAAACATAAACGCCGTCAACGTCGTACCCATGCCATCGCGCGCCGGGTCCTCAGCGATGCCATCGGCGATCGCCGCATTGGCTTCATCCGCAACCATGCCGACCAACGCCAACATATCGTTGTCACCAGGATCAACATCAAGCGCACGCAAATGATTAATCATCGTCTGGGACGCGATCTCACCTGCAGCATGGCCGCCCATGCCATCAGCCAACGCCAACAAATGCGGGCCAGCATACGCAGAATCCTCATTGTTTCCGCGAACCAGCCCCCGGTCAGATGCCACCGCATATTTAAGTTTCAACATCAGGGAACAAGCCTCACTGTTGTACGACCAATACGGATATCCGTGCCCACCGCAATCTGCTCAGGCTGATCAATGCGCGTACCACCAACAAACGTGCCGTTACGCGAATCCAGATCCTCCACAAACCACTCCGAGCCACGCTTAAACACACGGGCATGCATGCCGGAGGCATAATCATCGCCCACAACAAACGTGCATTCCGGGCTGCGGCCCATCGTCATATCCTCCGACACCTCAATCGAAGAGCCAGCCAGCGGGCCCTCCACCACCGTCAAAAGACGAGGTGGGCTGGAACGGTTAAACGCGCGCGCCAAGCCCTGCGGTGCCGCGACGGAATTGCTTGTCGACGCCTGACCCGTCACTTTCAAATCCGCCCTCATAGCGCGCAGCGCCATCAAAACGAAAAACCACAACACCACAAGCAACGCAACGCGAAGCCCAAGAAGGACCAGAGAATCCATCGATCAACCTCTCCCTCTAGGGACTAACAATACGAACTTCAATATTGGAATGACCCACCGTAATTACATCACCATCAGCCAACAACCAATTATCCACCGGAGTGTCATTGACTGTTGTGCCATTAGTTGACTTCAAATCAACCAAAATGGCATCCCGACCATCCCACGTGATCTCCACATGCTGACGAGACACACCAGTATCCGGCAAACGAAGATCCGCATCATTACTACGACCAATAATGTTCGAACCCTCCTGCACCACATAAGTACGGCTCGAACCATCCTGCAGCAGCAAAGTCACAGTAGGTCCCGCAGGCTTCAAACCACCCTGGCGATGCGCATCCACCTGAGACTGCGACACACCCTGCACAAGAGGCCGCTCAGCTGACTGCGCCGGCAAAAACTCCGTACCAGTGTAAGGGGAACTGTCAGACACGTTCTTCGACTCACTTTCTGCGACCGGCAGGATGCCGTCGCCTTCCAAAGGCAGATAACCGCTACTTAACTCCGGATCCGGATCCTTCTCCGAAACCGACTTCAACTGGCCCGTATGCAACGAAGAATCCTCTTCAATCAACACAACCACCGGCCCAACCAACGTCCAGCCACTGTTCCTGCAAAACCTCATCATCTGATCACCAAAACGAGGCGGCTGATCAGGGAAACGATCGACGAGATTACTAAAATCATTCGGACTTACCGAAACTTTAAAAACATTCGGCGCCTCAACATAGCCATACTCAGTATGAACCACATTGTCCTCAGCCTCCTGCTTCAACAGCTCCTCAAGCTCCGCCGGAACAACACGACCACGGAAAACAAACGCCAACGCATTATCAAGGCCGCGCTGCATAGAACTGTCCAGCTTGGCCAAACTGTTCATAGCATTAGCTATACGACTTGAAGTAGCCATAAAAATTGCGACCTCCTTTTCCTAACAAGTTGGGTGTTCCATAAGTGTCTTCTCCTAGAAAACGCCTAAGGGCATGACTTTGTCCCTCCCTGTGACTGAAATTTCTTTTAAAACCTTCACAGGGTTTAGAACAAAGCGCACGATAGCGTCATTATAGAGGTGAACTATGCCAGAGTTATAGGCGAAAACACCGGAGTGGATAAATTTACATCTTTGTTGCCATTTAGGAAATGGCGGTTTAGCTGCCAATTTGGTATTCATTACCCGTCGCATGCTATCTTTAACAAGTCGCAAAAGACACCCTGCCCGGGTGGCGGAATTGGCAGACGCGCTGGCTTCAGGTGCCAGTGTTCGCAAGGACGTGGGGGTTCAAGTCCCCCCCCGGGCACCACTACCGGAGGTCATTATCTTGAAAAAGATAATGACCTCCGGTTTTTGTGTTCAAGAAGAAGTGGCCCGAGTTCTGGCTGTGTCAGTGGGGCTGTGGTTAAGGGGAAATGTGCGCTTTCCTCAGGTCGGCACGAATAGTCACATACAGTGCTAGTTGAAGTGTCCTGCTCGTCCCTGTCTGATACCGATAGCTGTGAAGATGGGTGTAGGTTCTGGCTTAGAGTGAAATATGATCTCTTGCGATACTTTTGAACTAAGTGTAGGGAACTTACGTGGAAAAATTTTTTGGATCTGCATTGTTGTATGGACAACCGAAAATAGCTGGTACTAAGGGGACATTCTCGGTTGTGGCAGGGCTGTCAGAAGCGCAATACTCAGGGTATCATTTTGCTTTAAATCGGTTGCGTAAATTGTTGATGGACAGTCACGCTGCTTTCCTTGCAATTGCGGTTAAGGATTTTGCAGACACTGTAGATTCAACTGGTGACCGATTGGCGAACGGGCCAATACCCCGGAAACGGCTCAGATTCAGTTGAATATCTGCGCCACAAATTTACTAACTCTCTCCTTTCTGTTTGTTCGCTTATTGTCTTTGAGCAGGATAAGACGATTAATGCCATCGAAAAAAACTATGGGAATGAAAGTGAAGAGTTTAAGAAGGCAAAGCAGGCTTACGCTCTACTTTTCGATTCAAATTTTGGCTACCGTTTTCTTTCTAAACTTCGCAATGTAATGCATCACGATACTATGGACGTCTTGTCGATCGATATACATGCTGGAGTAAATGGACCGATTCGGCAGGGGGTAGCTGATGTTCGTTTGGCGCGGACACCTCTTATTAACAGTCGACACTGTAATAGGCAGCTTAAAGCGCAGCTACGGGAGCTTGACCAAGATCCAATGTATTTAGAAATGATGCTGCAAGCAATTAGTGGTTTGAAAGTTGTAACAAGGTACCTGCGGCCTCTTGTGGAGCCAGCATTGGAAGATCATTGTGCAATATTGAGAAGTTTTGAGTTGCTTTATGGTGGAGAGGCTGGACAAAGAATGCTGGGGAGAGGGACGATCGAAATAATTGAAGGAGTTCCTCGATTACCTCGATATGAACGTGTAGATGCTGAAATTCTAGACTTTGTTCACGGAAATGTGCAGCCTATACCGGTATTTGACTACGAGACAATCGCTCCATTTGATTCTGAGATTTTTGCTAGTGAGTTAACTTAGCTAAGACCTACGAATCAGGACTTAGAGTTGCAGATACTGAAATGCCGGCAAGGGCATGTAGGTATCGGAATCGACAAGTTGAGTCCTTTAAATATAGCGAATTTAGTGCTTGATATTACTTGACAGCCGCCAATATCTCCTTGTTGGCTTCTTCATAGAGTAGTCGAGATTCGGAAAGATTAAATAGAGAATAAATGTTCTAATTGTTCTCCGAGTGTCCACCTTCTCTTATAAATTGGGGCTAAGTAAATAACCCATTAGGAGATCGAAAATGAGTGCCAGACTGTATCAGGGACAGCTTGATAGTAAGCGCAAGCAAAGAGTGGACGCGGAAAAGAAGACAGGTGAGTTTCGGATAAAAGAATCTACTAAGCGAGCAGACGCCGCCAAAGCGAGATTAAGTGCGTCGAGGTCCAAAAATCAGTCCACCATTCAAAGTAAACTTCGAGAAGCTGATCGAAGAGAAAGTGAAGCTGAAACTGCAGGGAAAGAGGCAAATCGCTGGCAAGCTAAAGCATCTGGGTATGCAAAAGAAGAACTGAATTTAGAAATAAAACTAGCCAGGGCAAAGCAAATGGAAGCCGATGCTGTAGAACGGAAACGAAAGCGTGAACAGCTAGCCAGGGAGAGGCGTGAGATTGCTGAGAGAACAGAATTGCAGTCTCGAATTAGCCATTCAGAATTAACTATTGATCGTGCGTTGCGACAGCTTCCTGCTCCAAAATCAGAAAAGTTGAGAGTCTTAATTCTCGGAGCGTCATCTTCAGGAGATCTTCGGGTTGGACGAGAACAGAAACGCATCCGAGCGGCTGTTGAGTCAGCGCTACATCGAGATCAGATTGACCTTGATGTTAGACCTGCGGCTACAACAGATGATTTGCTCGATGGAATCACTAAATTTCGACCTCATATTGTGCATTTTTCTGGACACAGCAATGATGAGCTGATTGTGTTTGAGAGAGAGTTGGATGAACCTCACGAAGGAGCGATTATTAGTGCCCATGCATTCGCCCGAGCACTTTCAGCGACTGATGATCCGCCACTGCTCATTTTGTTGAATTCTTGTAATTCAGCGACACAAATCGGTGATCTTGTGGAACAAGTAGCTCCCTTTGCAATTGGAATGGCGAATGTGATTAGCGACGGTGATGCAATTAATTACGCCGCTCAGTTTTATGCTGCAGTTGCCAACGGGCAATCGATTAATTCTGCTCACATGGCTGGACAAGCGCGACTTGAACTTGATGGGCTTGATAGCGCAGACCTGCCTACCTTAGCGTTTGCTCCTGATGTTGATCCAGGGTTAACTGTACTAGTATCTCCCCCTGCATGATCTGAAAATTAGTTTTACGAATTTTGCATCGATGCGATGATAATTTGAAGTGCGTCGATGCAAAACCGACAAATTTTTTGTTACTTTCTAGCCCCTAGTGTCGGAATTTCTTGGACTCTGAAGTTAAAGGATTCTTTCAAATTCGTAGGGTTAGCGGTGTAGGCTTGCGCAGAAATCTCCTTAGCTCTAAATAAGTGCTATTGGATTGGTATTAGTAATGGAAGCTGAGAGCTGAGTTGGGTATAAGCTAACCAGTATTTTCGGTTGCATACGACAAACTTTCTTGCGATAGCTTCGCAATATCGCGTCCCATGCGATAGCCAAACACCAAGGCTGGTCCGATGTGGGAGCCATAACCTGGGTAGCCGCCGCCGAATACTGACACTGCTGAGGCACCGACAGAGAAGAGTCCGCGAATTGGTTCTCCTGCGGAATTGATGACGGCTGAGTGATTATCAACATCAATTCCAGCGAAGGACCCAAGGTCACCCATCTGGATTTTCACGGCGTAATAAGGATCCTTGTCCAAGGTGGCGAGGTTGGGATTTGGTTTGTGGTCGGGATCGCCGCGGAAGTGGTTGTAGGCGGTGGAGCCTCGGCCAAAGTCATCATCGACTCCCTTTTCAGCAAAGGTGTTGAAGCGGTTGACGGTGGCTTCAAGTGTTTTGGGATCTGCGCCGATCTTGGTGGCTAGTTCGCGGAGCGTGTTTGCTTTGTGGAGAAAGCCGATGTTATGGAAGTACTTGCGGGGGATGGGCCATGGTTTTGCGTAGCCGATTCCGTAGGTGTGCATGCAGGCTTCGTCGGCGATGATCCAGGCGTAGGTATCGTCGTGGTCTTTGTCGTGTTCGAGAAGCTGGCGCCCAAAGTCGTGGTAGCTTAGGGCTTCATTTCCGAAGCGTTTTCCTGTGCGGTCGACGGTGATCATGCCGGGTAGGCCGATTTGGCGAAGGTGTGGGAAGAGGCGTTGGCGGCCGTCGCGAAGCTGTTTGAATGCGGTGATCGGTGCCCAGGATCCTGGTGCGAAGAGGTCGTCGTTGATGTGGCCACCTGCTTGGATCGCCATTTCCGCACTTGATCCATCGTGGCCAACGGTGGGGGTGATGTGGTTGGTGCCGTGAGGATCGTGAGGGAAGAATTGGCTGCGTAGGGATGTGTTTCCGGTAAAACCTCCGCCAGCTAGTACAACACCCATCCGAGCTTTTACCTTGCCGGAGTGAACGCCGCCAAGGATTGCTCCAGAAATTGAGCCGTCGGATTCCTGAATGAGGGATTCAACAGGTGTGGAGGTCCAGATTTTGACACCTGCATCGAGTGCTGATTTCACCATGCGGGTAATCAATGCGGAACCGTTGGTTCGTTTGAGTGGCTGACCGTGGATGGCTGCATCGAACCAGGTGCGGGTGAGTTTTGCTGCAACATAGAGGAAAGATTTGATGGAACGGTTGGCGTGGAGGACTTGGTTGAGGTCTGCGCCGACTTGAGGCATGTATCCAAAAACGGTGTAACTGCTCAAGTAGGGCTGTAGTTCTCGACGGCGATCACCCAGCATGCGTGCATCGGCATCATCGGGAAGGATTGCGCGGCCACTGAGACGAGCACCGGGGAGATCCATTTGGTAGTCGGGTGCTTTTTCTGGGTAGACAAAGTTCACCTCGGTGTTGTTTTCAAAGAAGCTGATGGCTTCTGGAACGGTATCCAAGAATGCATTGACGCCAGCTTCGTTGTAATGCTCCGGTGCTAATGCTTTGAGGTAGGTTTCTACTTCTTCACGGCTATCGCCAGTGGTTTTTGCTCCTTTGGGGTTTCCAGGAACCCACGCCCAACCAGCAGAAATCGCGGTGGTGCCGCCAAAGTACTTTTCTTTCTCTGCGACGATGACATCAAGTCCCTGGTGTGCTGCCGCAAGTGCGGTGGCAAGCCCTGATGCGCCTGAGCCGATAACAAGGACATCGCAGGTTCGGTCGGCGGTGATTGTCTTGGTAGAGGTAGAGGACTTACTCAAGGGAATGCTTCTCTCTTTGTGGTGAGTTTTCTAATTACAAGCTGCGTGCAGGTTCTTTGGTGTGCTGAACTGCTTGCTGGGTTGGCCACGTACCGGTTGCCTTGAGATAAGGCTCGCCGAGCAGTTTGATATCGGTGAATGCAGTTTCACGTGCTGAGAGCACTGCGATGATTGCCAGCAAGGAGCAACCTGCACCGAATACGGCGACTGGAATCCAGCCGTAGGTGCCGTCGTTAAGCAAAAGGCCTCCGATCATGGGGCCGAAACCGGCCACGACCAGGCCGAGCTGATTGCCCATAGCCATGCCGGTGTAGCGCACCGGTGCGGCGAAAAGTTCTGCGAAGAAGCTGGTCCAGATTCCGTTGAAACCGGAGTACAGGACGGTCATGAATAGGAAACTTGCGCCGAAGACGAGCCAAATGTTTCCGGTGCCAAGGGCCAGGAAGTAGACGAAGATGGTGAAACCGCAGCCAAACATGGCAGTTAGGAGGAGTGGTTTGCGGCCGATTCTGTCGGAAAGGCGTCCGGCGAGTGGCATCATGATCATGGATAGACCGATGGCTGTGGCGTTAACGGCCAGGATGGAGGAGCGTTCAAATCCGCCGTGGCTGGTTGCGTACGACAATCCGAATACCGTGAAGATGGTCTGCATGACAGAGAAAATGGACATCATGAGCACGCGCAGCACGTCTGCACCTTGGTACTTCAACACTTCGCCGGCTGGAAGTTTCTTCTGCTGGTCTGCTACTTCATCTTCAAAGACTGGGGTTTCATCAAGGTGTGTTCGAACCCAGAAAGCGATGATGAGGACTACGACAGATAGAAGGAAGGGGATTCGCCAGCCCCAGCTCATCATTTGTGCTTCAGGAAGTGCTGCAACTGGGATGAAGACCAAGGTGGACAGCACCATTCCGGATGCGTAACCAGTCATGATGAAGGAATTGAAAAAGCCGCGTCGACCTTCTGGCGAGTGCTCCAAGGTAAGAGATGAGGCGCCAGCTGCCTCGGCACCTGCTGAGAAACCTTGAGCTAGGCGAGCGACAACGAGAAGAACAGTGGCCCAAATGCCGATCTGCGAATACGTGGGAAGCAAACCGATAGAAAGCGATGCAATACCCATGATCAGCAGGGTGACCAGGAGAACGTTCTTGCGGCCAAGGCGGTCACCGAAGTGTCCCATGACAAGCCCACCTAAAGGACGAGCGATATACGCGACGCCGAATGTGGCAAACGCTGCGATGGTTGCAATCGCTGGGTTTCCATCTGGGAAAAACAGCTTTGGAAAAACAAGTGCTGCTGCAGTGCCGTAGATAAAGAAGTCGTAGTACTCAAGTGTGGAACCAAGAAATGATGCCAGGGCGGCTTTCTTGGGACTGCGTCTTGCTTCAAGATCTGAACTAAGTGTTGCGCTGTGTGTAGACATGATGTGGTCCTTTTCTTAAACGAAATCAGGTTCTTGAAAGAATTCAGGGAATTTCGAAATCGACGTAGGCGATTTCTTCAGCGTTTGGCAAGGAGTAGGGTTTGATCGCTTCATGCAACGGATGTGTGTTGTACACAGCGATTGCTTCTGTATTTGTGAAATCAGCGATGATGACGTGATCCCACGATTTTTCAGTTTTTAAGATGTCGTGACCGTGGATAAGTTTCAGCAGGCCAGGGATATTGCCTTCTAGTTTTTCAAGGCCTTCGACCCATTTGCTCCGAATATCGTCGGTGAAGGAATCTTTCCACCGGATCATAAGAACGTGGCGGATCATGAAGCATGCGATTCTGCAGGAATACGGACACTGGAAGCAATGGTGCGACCGGCTTGATAAGCCATGGTCATGAGGGGTCCAAGGGTTGCTCCCGCTCCGGGGTAACCAGAAGCATAGGGAGATTCAGTGGCATTGCCAGCGGCAAATAGGCCTGGGATGGGATTGCCATCCACGTCGATGACCTGGGCGTTTCCGTCAGTAGCGATGCCACCACAAGTGCCGAATGCACCGTTAACTACTTCCATTGCGTAGAAAGGACCTTGTTGTAGTGGACCTAGTGACGGGTTTGGCCATGGGCAATCGGAATCGCCCCAGTAGCGGTCGTATTCGGAATCGCCGCGACCGAAATCTTCATCCACGCCCTTGATTGCCATGTCATTGAATCGCTTAACAGTGGCAGTGAGGTTTGTTGCCGGAACGTTGAGTTTGGTGGCGAGCTCCTCCAAAGTTTCTGCTTCGATGAGGTAATCAGGAGTTGGTTGGCCTGATCGGTGATCGAGAATTCCGTAGCGGTCAAGGTAGGACTGATCGAAAATCACATGAGCCGGGGTGTTCAGCGTCTGGTTGTTTGGTGAATCCCATGACTGCAGGCAGCGGGCAAGATCGTTGTAGTTTTGTGCCTCATTGGCAAAACGCTGACCATGCCTATTGATCATGATGGAACCAGGCCCTTGGCGTTCAAAGCGAAGGAGCGATCCGATGGGTTCACCATCACGCATGCCACCGGTAATCGACATCGGTGCCCACCATGCCTCGCGAGTTCCACGGGTGGCTGCACCAATGCGCTGCGCCATCTTCAGGCCATCACCAGTATTGGTTGGTGGGGAGCACATTGTGTACAAGCGAGTAGATAATAAGGAATCGGCAAGCTGGTGATCCCATTCAAATCCACCGGATGCAATCATGACTGAGCCAGCAGAAATGGTGTGCCCTTCTTCTAGCTCAACGCCATCGACTCGCTGCGCATCGCCAAGCAACTTAGTAACGCGGGAATCCACAGCGAAGGTGACATTGAGGCGAACACACGCGGCAATCAACATGGATACCAGCGCGTGGCCCTTGGCTGCGAAACCATCTTCCACACGTTGATTAAGTTCATCCCATGGAAATTTGGTGAATGCTCCCCAGGTTTCATATTCCTGCATTGTGTATGGATGCCGGCCATCAGTGCGTACATAATCAGCCAAATCACCGAGTGACTCACGGTAATTAAAAAGCTGAGGTTCGATGGTTCGACCACCCTGGACCGCGCCGGGAAGGTCTTGGCGATAGTCAGGGAAGTTGTCCAGGAAGAGGAACTTCACGCCCAATTCATCTTCGATAAATTCCAGCATGTCTGAGCCGTGAAGGAGGGCGGCGTCGAGAAGCTCTGCACGTCCGCGCCCCCTGGCAACCGCTTCGACGTACTCGCGGCCTGCTTGTTTGGAATCTGCAAAGCCCGCTTCGCGGGCGTAGTGGTTGTCAACGACCCACAGCATTCCGCCGGAGACAGCTGAGGTGCCACCGAGAAGTTCTGCTTTTTCCAACACGAGGACGGACAGTCCCGCGTGGGCTGCGGTGGCAGCGGCGGTGAGTCCGCCAGCGCCAGAGCCGACGACGATAAGATCGTAGTGGTTGGCCAGGTTGGTAGAGTTTAAGACTTTCATTAAATGTGTTCCCGTTCGCAAGTGGTCGACTATGTGATTTAGATCATTGTTGCGGGGAAAGGGGATTGAAAGAGGAAAACCATTGAATGGAACACTGTGTTCCGTTGAATGGTTTTTAATTAATCGGCGCGGGCTTTTCTTATGGGCTAATCGGTACTCTGCGACTTATGACACACACAGATAAAAGAGTTGAAGGAAAAGTAGCGTTCATAACCGGGGCAGCCTCTGGAATGGGCGCATCGCACGCACGAGTTCTTGCAGCGCACGGCGCAAAAGTTGTGATTACAGACCTCAATGATGAGCAGGGTCAAGAACTAGTAAAAGAAATCGGAGAAGAAAAAGCCCACTACATCCACCTCAATGTCACCAGCTTTGAAGAATGGGAAGTAGCTGTTGAAAAGGCAGTGGAGCATTTTGGAAAGATTGACATTCTGATTAACAACGCCGGAATTTTCTCCTCTGGAAGCGTTGAAGATGCAACAGTCTCAGATTGGGACAAGACCATTGCCATTGATCTCAACGGTACTTTTTACGGCATGAAAGCTGCGCTACCTGCACTGAAAGAGAATTCCACCGCGTCGATCATCAATATTTCATCCATCGCTGGCATAACCGGATTCAAAAACCGAGCAGCCTATTCAGCAGCGAAATGGGGTGTGCAGGGACTAACTAAAACATCAGCGATGGACCTTGGAAAATACAATATTCGAGTAAATTCTGTGTACCCCGGCAGTGTGGAAACACCGCTCACCGCCAACCTCAAGCGCGGATTGGGACAAATTCCACTGGGTAGGGCAGCTCTAGTTGAAGAGATCTCAAATCTCATTTTGTACTTGTCTTCAGATGAGTCCGCATTTGTTACAGGCAGTAGCTTTGTCATTGATGGTGGGGAAACTGCAGGTAACAACCTACGAGATGACCAGTAAATATTTAACTCTGGGGTGACTGCCTAGTTTCACGCGTCACCCTCGAATTCACCTCCGGGACCACTCCGATACGCCGCTGGATTGCTCTGGCGGTGATTTTTAATTGTGGGACTATAAGATTCAAATCTTCCTCACCGATTGGAACAATGACGGTGAGAGCAGCAATCGCAAGCTTCTTCGGGCCAAAAATAGGCACAGAAATACCCGTGGACTCAGGGATGATCGTTCCTAGAGAAGCGACAAAACCATCGATACGTGCACGAGTAAGTTTCTCTTTCAACTGCTCAATGTCCGTGGGAGTGGTATCCGTAAACCGTGTGTGAGCACGACTTAAAAACAACCGTTGCCCTTCTTGTGAACCAAAAGCGAGCAGCACTAAACCAGCCGAAGTAGCGTGCGCAGGCAGCCTACCTGCCACCGAAGTGATGTTGACCGTGTAGTCATCTGGAGTAATTCGCTCCAAATAGAGCACCTCATTACGGTCCAAAATTGCCAAAGACAAATGAACTCGAAGCCCTGCGACCAGATCCTCCATCGGCGGAAGGGCTGCGTCTCTTAACGATTGAACCGGTGAGTTTCGGGAAGCTATTTCCCACAGCCGGTTTCCATGTTGCCACCCACCCTCTGACATTCGAACCACTAAGTCTTCTGCCTCTAACTCTTTCAAAAGCCGGTGCGTGGTTGTGACTGGTAGGGAAGCTTCTGCTGCGATTTCCCGCACGCTTAGAGGGCGGTTGTACTTGGGAAACACAGACAAAAGGCGCACGACTCGCGCGATCATCGATTCGCCAGATGGGGAATTGGCCATGACGCCAATCATATTGGACTTGTGTTAGAAAAATCGCCGTAGACTCAATGGAAACTGTCAACACGGAAAAAGGTTGTGTCCATGACTTCAAGCTTGTCCACCAAGAAAACAGGTAAGAAACCGCCGACTTGGCTGCGAATTTTTCTGCCCATGCTACTGATTTTGCTGTGGTTCGCAGGAGCTGGAATCGGCGGCCCGTATTTTGGCAAGGTCAGCGAAGTCTCCTCCAATGATCAAACGCTTTACCTGCCGGAATCGGCCGACGCGAGCCGGGTGCAGCAGCTGATCGGGGAGTTCAACGACTCGGATGCGGTGCCTGCGGTCGTCGTTTTAGTCGGCGATGATCAGTTGTCCGGGGAAAAGATAAAGCAGCTTAACGACGCTTTTACCCAAGTTCTTGGGATTAACGGCGTAAGTGAACAGGCCTCGCCTTTGATCCCTTCGGAAGATGGGAGGGCATTAGAAGCATTCGTTCCCATTGATTCTTCCGCAGACATCAGTGATGTGGTTGATGAAATCAATGCAATGTTGTCGGAGTCTGTTCCTGACGGTGTTCAGAGTTATGTGACCGGACCTGCAGGTTTTGCCGCTGATCTGGGTGAAGCGTTCAGTGGTATCGATGGCCTGTTGCTCATGGTGGCGCTGGCTGCAGTATTTGTCATTCTCATTGTTGTTTACAGATCTTTCCTACTTCCCATTGCCGTACTTTCAACTAGTCTGTTTGCTCTAACAGTTGCCTTGTTAACAGTGTGGTGGCTGGCTAAATGGGATATCTTGCTGCTCAGTGGCCAAACCCAAGGCATCTTATTCATCTTGGTCATTGGCGCAGCAACTGATTATTCCTTGCTTTATGTGGCCAGGTACCGGGAAGAATTGCGTGTGCACCGGGATAAGTGGGTGGCCACCCTCAATGCATTGAAAGCTTCTGTGGAACCAATTGTTGCATCGGGATCTACAGTGATTGCAGGTCTGCTGTGTTTGTTGTTTAGTGATCTGAAATCAAACAGCACTCTGGGTCCAGTTGCTGCGATCGGCATTGTTTTTGCCATGCTTGCTGCGCTGACATTGTTGCCTGCGATCTTGTTTGCATTTGGGCGAGTGGCTTTTTGGCCTAAACGACCCAAATATGAACCAGAGGTTGTCGCTCAAGAAGATGGCATGCCAAGCAGTGGTGTCTGGGCAAAAGTGGGCGCATTGGTGCAAAAATACCCACGCCGGATTTGGGTAGGAACACTGATTGTATTGATGCTAGGAGTGGTGGCTGTTCCACAGCTGAAAGCAGATGGAGTCGCACAATCAGAGTTGGTGTTGGGCACATCGGCAGCAAGGGATGGACAAGACGCACTGGGTGAACATTTCCCCGGAGGTTCCGGAAGCCCGGTATATGTTGTCGCAGATCAGGGCGATGTTTCCCAAGTGATGGAGGTGTTAGAAGGGAATGAATTCCTGGAGGGAGGGGAGGCGTCGACAAGCGTTGTTGATGGGCAGGTGCTTGTGCAGGCGACGCTGACCGTCGCACAGGACTCCGAGGCCGCGCAGGAAGCGGTGCGCGGGCTGCGCGCTGACCTTGCTGAGCAGGCAATTGATGCGCAGGTCGGTGGTGTAACCGCGACTGCGATTGATACCAATGATGCATCCACGCATGATCGAAATCTGATTATTCCAGTCGTGCTCATTGTGATTTTGTTGATTTTGATGGCGCTGCTGCGCTCCATTGTGGCGCCGGTGCTGCTGATTTTAAGCACCGTGGTGTCGTTTGGAACGGCGATGGGAGTGTCCGCGCTGGTGTTTAATCACCTCTTTGATTTCCCCGGTGCAGACCCTGCGGTGCCACTATTTGGATTCGTGTTTTTGGTGGCGTTGGGGATTGATTACAACATTTTCCTAGCCACCCGAATCAGGGAAGAATCCAAAGCTTACGGCACCCGCGAGGGCATTATTCGCGGGCTGGTTGCCACAGGTGGTGTGATTACTTCCGCCGGATTGGTGCTGGCAGCGACATTCGCGGCATTGTCTGTGATTCCGATTTTGTTCCTCGCGCAGCTGGCGTTCATCGTTGCGTTCGGCGTGCTGCTGGATACCTTCCTGGTGCGTGCATTCCTTGTGCCGGCGCTGTTCTATGACATTGGAAAGAAGATTTGGTGGCCATCCAAGCTTGGTTCGCAAGATAATTAAGGGATATTGAACAGCATGACACCTGGACAAACTGTTTGGGGTCGTGCTGTTTTGAACGAATAACCACCCCCAGGGGTGGTTATTTTTATGCGGTAGAAGCGTTTCCTATTGACGAAGTGTCGTGCATCACTTTAAATTCTATCCATACAGTAAACGCAGTGTTCATTTAATGAACTCAAGGAGGGTTTTGGTTGTGGAACTCATAACTTCAACTGCTTTTGAAGCTCTCCGCTGAGTATTTCGTCAAGCCACCCTCTGAGGTTTGAAAACAATCCAGATTTCTCAAATAAGACCCCGAACAAAACAAGGAGAAGAATATGCACACTTTGACTGGCTACGTCGAACACGGAGATGCCCGCGCACGGGAATTCGGTTTCCCAACGGCCAATATTGCCCTCGAGGGGGAAGACTCCCTGGATGGCGTGTGGGTCGGATTTGTGCGATGCCCTGAGGGATACACCTACCTTTCCACTGTTTCTGTTGGTCGTCGCGTGACGTTTTACGGTGAAGTGGGACGCCTCGTTTTGGAAGCTCACTTGCTGGATTTCACTGGTGATTTGTACGGAAAGCTTCTTGAAGTGGAACTTGTGCACTTCCTTAGGCCACAATTGAAATTTGATTCCGCTGAAGCACTAACCGCGCAGATTCACCAGGATGTCAGAGATACCGTCGCGTGGACTGCAGGGCATACACAATTTGCATCGCCCATGGTCGGAGCGGTTGGGGCGAAGTAGAACCCCGTTTCTTTAAGATCGTCATTAAAAGCGAGTGATCCTTTTAATGACGATCTTGCAGTCTTTTTGGCAAGCGATCATTCCAGCTTTTTAACCGATGAAATCGTCGTGCTAGACGGTGGTCGCATGGCCAAATTATCTGCACCTTGAATAACCGCATGCCTAAACAATGGTGAACAATAGCAAGGAGGTTTCTTCGTCTACACAACGCATTGAAAGGTATCCGCATTATGCCAAGCCAAAATAGGGGAGTGGTTGCGCATCAATTCGGTCAACCGTTGGATGTTTTGCAGATAGAAGATATCGCCACTGTGGATCTTGAACCGAACGCCGCCACAATTCGGATGATTGCTTCGCCGATTAATCCCTCTGATCTCATTCCTGTGACTGGTGCTTATCGGTCGAGGACGGCGCTACCTTTCGTTCCAGGATTTGAAGGCGTCGGTGTTATTGAGGCTGTTCATGCAGAAAGTGATCAATCGCTTCTAGGGAAGCGTGTGATTCCGATTGGTTCTGCCGGGGGATGGCAAAAATTGAAAACCACCTCACTTCGATGGTGCATTCCAGTGCCCGATGACATCAGTGATCTTAAAGCTACCACTGCGTATATCAATCCCTTAACTGCGGTGCGCATGGTTGAAGCACATACTGAAGATTCAAAGATACGTACTGCGGTGGTCAACGCTGCAGGTTCTGCGATTGCTCGCACTTTGGCGCAACTGCTGCGTAACAAGGGGATCCGAACTGTTGGTGTCTTTCGAAAGCCGAAGGCTGAACATGTAAACAGCCAGTGGGATGAGGTGGTGTACACCTCTGAAGGAACGTGGGTTGAACAGCTTAGGGGAGCTGACCTCGCCTTTGATTGTGTTGGAGGAACAGATGGCACCAAGCTAGCGGAATCGTTGAGATACGGTGGCCGGTTTATTCATTATGGTTTGTTGACCGGCCAACCTTTAACACCACAGCTGTGGGAAAATCGACCGGATCTGACAATCGATTTGTTCCGATTGCGAGATTGGGTTCATGTAGCCCACACCCATGAGCTACAAAGTGCCTTTGACCAGGTCTTTGATCTTATTCGCAGCGGCGTGGTGGATACGCACATTCAGGAAGAACTACCTCTTGAAGATGCATTGAGGGGAATTGAACTATCGGTAACTCACGCCTCTGAAGGAAAGATTATTTTAAGGCCTTAAGGTAAGGGAGTGGGAGGGGGCGTCGAAAAGCAATTTTTTAGGCGTGGTGTGGCACCTCCGATAAGGCATGCAATCGGACGGCGGGGGCGGGGTGCCAGCGGGCAGTTTTGGTCTTGGCGCGACGCTGCGCGAGACCGCGCAGTTGATTACGCAAACCAGTGATGTGGGGTCCTGGATTGTCGGGGGCAATGACTTTCTCAAACGGTAGGCTGCCGAGGATTTCAGGATCGGTATTGAGATCAAAAAGGGGTGTGTAACCAAGCTTCAAGTATAGATTTTTGGCTTCTGGCTGGCGGGGTCCGGTGGTGAGATAAATCTGCCGATAGCCACGCTCAGCTGCTGCTTCTTCGAGAGCGCCCATGATGCGCCGCGATAGTCCCTGGCGGCGATGCGCACTCGAGGTCCATACGCGTTTAATCTCGGCGGTTTGTCGGTCAAGATACATGAACGCGCCACCTGCAATAGTTTCCTCGCCGCGTTTGATCAGGAGGAACTCGCCGTAAGGGGCGGTGAAAACAAGCGGTGGGTAAAGATCAATCTCCTTGGGCGCGTCGGCGGGTTTGTTGAAACCCTCGTAGTCCTCATACCTGGTGGTGTACTCAAAATCGAGTTCTTCCAGCATGGGGCGAGCATCGTCGGAATCGATGCGGCTTCTGATGATTCGATCCGTTGGGGTCATGGGTGCTCCTGAAGATTTGTCATATGCTGAGGTGATTTTTGGTCTCAATTTATGGTGCACGAACACTTCTGACAAGCATTCTTTCCATCCAGAATGAAATGATCTGTCTACGTTTGCTAGACAGAGAAGTCTACATATAGTCATGTGGGTCGGTAGTGAAAGAAAACATCGTCCGACCAAAATCTGTAACGCCAAATCCCGCACTAAATGCGCTGGTGACATGCACGAAAACACCTGTAGGGAAACACAAAGAGAACCAAGTTAGATTCAAGAATCAAGGAGCAACCCCCATGACCGTCAAAGTGAAAAATGAGCACCGGGTGTCAGGAGAGGAGAGACAAGAATTAGATGCCAGAGTAAGCCTTCATGAAACTGCCACCATTTCTAAGGTTGTTCCTTTGCGCAACTGGGGACTCTACGTGGTTTCCGCTGTTGTTATCTTCATTTTGGCGCAGTTGGTGTGGTCAGTGATCACCGTAGAGAACTACCGCTGGGATGTTTTTGCCGAGTACTTCTTTAATGATGCGATCCTTCGTGGGCTTCGTTTGACGCTGACACTGACCGTCGTATCAATCGTTGGCGGTTTCGTTATTGGTGCGGTGCTCGCACTATTTAGATTGTCATCATCTGTCATTCTGAATTCCGCAGCTTATGGGTATGTGTGGTTCTTCCGTTCTGTGCCATTGTTGGTGCAGATTCTGGTGTGGTACAACCTGGGATATCTGTATCCAACTATTGGTTTGGGCACGCCTTTTACCACTAATCACTGGTTGTACGAGGTGGATACCACCTCGCTAATCTCTGCTTTCTTTGCAGCTACTTTGGGGTTGACTCTGCACCAGGCAGCGTATTCTTCAGAAATTATCCGTGGCGGAATCCTTGCTGTGGATAGCGGTCAAACTGAAGCTGCTGCAGCCTTGGGCATCCCTGCAACCAGGCGTTTTTTCAGAATTATCCTTCCGCAAGCTGCACGCTCCATTGTTCCCAACGCATTCAATGAGATCATCGGCCAGGTTAAGGGCACATCGGTGGTGTTTGTGGTTGCGCTACCGGAACTTTTCTACACAGTTCAGGTGATTTACAACCGCTCATCCACCCCAATTCCAATGCTCATTGTGGCCGTGGCTTGGTACGCGCTGATCACCACCGCATTGTCCATTGTTCAATACTACGTGGAGCGCCACTATTCCAAGGGCACAGAACGCCAACTTCCACCGACGCCGTTACAACGAGTGCGCACCTGGACAGTTAAAACTTGGCGGTCGCTGGATGATCAAAACTCAAGCGGCACCAGCGACCTGAGAACTTCTGACAAGAAAGTGCAACGACGATGAGCCAGTTAACCCAAACTCGCCAAGGTCTGGTGGAAATCACGAACGTCCATAAATTTTATGGTGAACACGAAGTCCTCAAAGATATCTCATTGACCATCAACCCCGGCGAAGTTGTTGCCCTGATCGGCCCTTCCGGCTCCGGAAAATCCACACTTTTAAGATCCATTAACCATCTTGAAACCATTGATTCCGGATCCATCACCGTGGACGGCGAATACATCGGATACCGCCGAAAAGACGATATCTTGTACGAGCTTCCACAGCGCGAAGTCCTTCGGCGCAGGACACGTGTGGGCATTGTATTCCAAAACTTCAACCTATTTCCGCACCTCACAGCCTTAGACAACATCACAGAAGCGCCAATTGCGCTCAAGCGTCTCAACAAATCGGAAGCCCGCGTCAAAGCCCAAGAGCTTCTGGAATCCGTTGGGCTTGGTGATAAAGGCGACCATTATCCCCGCCAACTCTCGGGCGGCCAGCAGCAGCGCGTCGCCATCGCCCGCGCTCTAGCGCTCGAGCCGGATGTTATGCTTTTCGACGAACCGACCAGCGCCCTTGATCCTGAACTTGTCGGCGAGGTTTTAAGTGTCATCCGTTCCCTGGCGGACAGTGGCAAAACACTGATCATTGTCACCCACGAAATTTCATTTGCCAGGGAAGTCGCCGATCGCATCATTTTCTTATCCGATGGCTCTCTCGTGGAGCAGGGATCTCCCGAAGAGGTTCTAGACCATCCACAACATGAGCGCACCCAAGCATTTATTAACAGCATCCTTTAACAAACCGTTCCAACAAAAAGAGGTAAAACAACCATGTCACTAAGCAAGAAACAAACCGGAGTCGCAATCGGAGCAGCTGCACTGGCAGTCGTTATAGCAGGTGGAATCACTGCAGCCATCGTGAGTGGTGGAGGTGAATCAAATGCGGTAGCGGCAGAAACAACAGCAGCCGATGGATTTGATCTCACCTCCCAAAATGCTGCAGAACGGCCTCGCTTAGACAAGGTAGATGAAGCAGTCCAAGCCCTGGAGGAGAGCGGTTTCCAACCCATTGAAGAAGGAAAGCTCACTGTCGCGACGACCGGTGGTGCCGCACCACTGAGTATTTTCGCATCGGATGACAACTCCACTTTGATCGGAAGCGAAGTTGATTTTGCCCAACTAATCGCAGATGGATTGGGCTTGGAGTTCAATCCGGTCGCCGTGAGCTGGGCAGATTGGCCTCTGGGTGTGTCTTCTGGAAAATATGACATCGTGGCTTCAAATGTCACGGTGACGGAAGAACGCCTCGATATTTTTGATATTGCCAGCTACCGGGTAGACCTGTTGGGATTCTATGTGGCTAAAGACAGTGACATTGAGAAAATCGAGTCCGCGGAAGACATTGAGGGACTAAAGATTGTTGTGGGATCTGGAACTAACCAAGAAGAAGTCCTGCTGCGTTGGAATGACGAACTAGAAGCGGAAGGTAAGCAACCTGCAGAATTGGCATACTACGATGACCAAGCCGCAGCACAGTTGGCACTGCAATCTGGCCGAGTGGATGCTACGTTCGGACCGAACGCGATGGGAGCTTTCGGTGCAGTGAACACCGGCGAAACCAAGCTTGCAGGCCTTGTTCCAGGTGGATGGCCACAGACAGCCAACATCGGTGCGACTACCAAGAAAGACAATGGGTTAATTGAACCTATCGCCATTGTTCTGGAACATGCACTTGAAAGCGGTGCTTATGATGAAGTGCTGCAACGTTGGGCGTTGGAGGATGAAGCGGTAGACACCATTGAAATTAACCCTCCGGGACTGCCTCGTCAGTAGATGCTTTAAGAGGTTCCCAATATGAACCGGGAAACTCTTAAAGGCCTGGAGGGACGATTTTAGCGAGGCCACTTCTTCAGCTCTTTACTTTATTTCACCTGGCGACCAAGAAGATCTCTGGAAAAGGCAAGCTTGGTCAGATATGGCGTTTTCCAGCCCGTCAAAATTGCGGTGGCGACCAAGAATCTTTGGTGTACTCATGGATTTGGTCGTATATGCCGGTCTTGGAAACTACCTCGTCCAGACCGATATTTTAAGGACTGACTTTTGGAGAAAAAGAAACTGGTCATCCTTAAACTTTTGAAAAAACCTTAAAGCCCCAACCTGCTCAGATTCAGATTGGGGCTTTAAGAAGTAGAGCTAGTTATGCTCCACCCATTTTTCGCCGGCTTCAATTGCAATGCCAAGAACATTGGCTTTGGTGGGAGTGGGGCAAAGGAAATGCTCGCTGAAGGCAAAGGGTGGAAGCCAGGTGCGGTTGAAGTCGATGAAGGTGTCGCCCTGCGCATCTGGGTAGCCCAAGCTGATGTTGCGGAATCTGTGCACGCCGTTGGCGGTTGATGCGTCGGTGAATACGGCACTAAATGAAGATCCGTTGTCGGTGACTTGAAGTTTGTATGTAGAGCCATTGATGGGGAAGTGAATCCATCCGGCGGTTGTGGTTGGGATGATGCGGCCGTCGGCGGAAAGAACATCGACAAGCTTGGTGTCGGCTTCAAATGTTGCTGGCACAATCCACTTTTGGGAAGGTTCAAATGTGGCGATGCCTTGGAAGGTTTGGCGGGATAGGGCGTTGCGGTTAAAAGCACGAATTGCGAGGTTGCCTTGGCGTTCAATGGCGGTGAGGAGGACTTCGCCGTCATCAATTTTGTCGCCTGGCTGCAGCTGAATAGTGCCGGTGGTGGAGTACGGCTGGGGTAGTCCCTCACCAGTTAGTCCGTTAGCGGAGTTGAACCATTTTCCGGGAATTCCAGGAAACTCCTCGGCACCATCGTGGGTGGAAGCAGTCACCCAGAATGTGCCAATTAGCGCTGTGGGGCCAGTTGCTTCAACAGCTTTTGCTTCGCGTTCTTTGTGCCAGAGTTCCCATGCTTGTGTGTTGAGTTCTGGAACTGTTTGGGTGAGTGGTTTGTTCATGTGGGGCTCCTTGAGATGGGTGTGCAGGCTGCGCTAAAAGTTGGCCAAAATTCACTGGACTATTATGTTCAAAAATTATAGACCAAGCGGTCTATATACTAACTAAAAATACCAATAACCACGCTCCTCTAAAAGTGAAAAATGACACCATGTCTTTTTGTGTCAATTCACAAAAACTCACTCTACCTGCATTTACTAAAAATAATTGACAGGATAAGTCTCTTATATCCACCATGAATATTAGTATTGATCTATTTAGACTGAGCGGTCTAGGGTCTTGTGGGTAAGGAACAATAGACTCACAAAATTAGAAGGCCATCATGACAACCATTGACCGCGCCGGGATTATTTCTCCGGGCAGTTTCTCCGCTGAAGATCCGCACAGTGGACTTGATCAAACACTTGAACTTTTTAACTATGCGGAAGAGCTTGGTTTCCAAACCGCGGGTATTAGGCAGCGCCATTTAGAGCGTGGATCTTCGTCGGCTTTGACGTTTTTAGCGGCTGCTACGCAAAGAACTAATCGCATTACGTTGGAAACCAATGTGGTTCCGTTGGGCTATGAGGTGCCTTTCCGTTTAGCTGAGGATTTCTCCACGGTGGCGGCGTTGTCCAATGGTCGTCTTGCGGTGGGTATTAGTACTTCGGCTCCTCATAATGAGCTGTTGAGTTCGCTTAATCGCACGGACGCATCAGAATCTACTGATGCTTATGAACTTATTGAACGTTTCCTTGAGGCACTTCGTGGCCAGGAACTTTCAGAGGAAATACTGCCCACTCCTTATGGGGCATTGCATAAGCCTTCGTTGCATCCGCATCTTCCAGAGTTGATCGATAACGTGTGGTTGGGTGCAGGTTCGGATCGTTCTGCGGTGTGGGCTGCTCAGCATGGTTTGGCTATTTCTTTAGGAAATCTCACCAATGCTGTTGGCGATAAGGGCTTTGAGGAGTCGCAGCGGGCGAGGATCGATCAGTACCTCGACAATTTCAACGGAAAAAACGGACCCCGCGTCGCCGTAGAGCGCGTCATTCTTCCACTTGATTCAGCAACTTCAGAGCAAGTGGCACATTATCGCGCTTTCGCAGAATCTCGTTTAGAGCGGACTCGTGCACCGCAGGGTGAGCGCCGGACTGTGATTCAGCCGGATTTGATTGGTTCTGCAGAAGAGATCATTGATCTGCTGGCTAATGATCCATCATTTGATGGCCACACTGAGCTGCGCGTCTCCTTGCCATATGCGTTTGACCAGCAAGAATACCGCCAGATTATTGGTGATATCGCAGAGCTGGTCCTGCCAAAGCTCGCATGGAACCCAAGCAAGAACCCTTCTAAAACAGTCGAGTACGCCCGTGGCTAGGTTCGTTGCACTACGCATCGGGCAGGCAGTCCTGGTGACGTGGGTGGCGTATACCGCAGCATTCTTCCTGCTCTACGCGTTGCCCAGTGATCCGATTTCTTTGCTGCTTGGTCCGGATGCTGTTGATGTTTCCCCAGAAGAACGTGCTGCGTTGGCTGCGCAATATGGTTTTGATCAGCCACTGATCCAGCAGTACTTCCACGCACTTTTCAATCTGTTTAGAGGCGATCTTGGGTACTCCGTGCAGATGGGTGGGGCAGTGTCTGCGATTTTGGGCGAGGCTTTAGGTTCCACCATCCAGCTCGCAGCGTTGGGGTTGGTGTTCGCGGTGGTCTTCGGTTTGGGCATTGCGGTGGCGGCGACGTATTTCCAGAATCCGTGGCTGCGTCAAACTTTGCTGTCGCTGCCGTCTTTGTCGGTGTCTATCCCAGCGTTTTGGTTCGGTTTGCTGCTGATTCAGGTGTTTTCTTTCCGCCTGCAGTGGTTCCCGGCGTTTTCTGCTACTGGGTTTGAATCAATGATTCTGCCGGCCATTACTCTCGCGTTGCCGACGAGTGCGATGATCGCGCAGGTGTTTGCGCGCAGCTTGAACACGGCGCTGCATGAGCCATATTCGGCAACTGCTTTTGCCAAAGGCGCACCCAGAATTCGTGTGGTTCTACACCACGCCAGCAGAAATGCGCTGCTCCCGATGCTGACCATCACTGGTTTGGTGGTCGGCCAGCTGCTCAGCGGAACCGTGGTCACAGAGACTGTGTTCTCCCGACCTGGACTTGGCCGCGTTATTGCCACGGCGGTTTCTGGCCAAGATATCCCTGTTGTGTTGGGCGCGGTGTTGGTGGGTGCGGTGCTGTATTCGGGCACCAACCTCATTGTTGATCTGTTGTATCCAGTTTTCGATCCGCGCCAGCGCGCACGCTTGGGCGAGCGCGGTGGAGGGAAGCGTCGACAAGCAATTCCTGCTCCGGTGTTTAAGCGCAGAAAGGACAAGGCGCATGACTTCAGTGATTACTCGGTCTAAGCCTGCTGTGAAGCAGGAGGAAAAGCCGCAATTTACCAGCTCAAGCAGATGGGATCGGATCAGTTCTTCTAGTTTTGCCAAGCCCACGGTGATACTGGCGCTGCTGTGGCTGGCGATTATTGCGGTGTGGGCGCTTGCGCCGGTCCTGGTGACTTCGGGCGATCCGATTAGCGGAAATGTTGCCGAAAAGCTGCTGCCGCCAAGCGGTGAGCATTGGTTTGGCACCGATCAGCTGGGCCGCGATATTTTCACCCGCGTGGTGTACGGAACTGGCCTGACCGTAAAGGCAGTGCTGGTCGCGGTGGGTCTCGGATTCGCTGTCGGCGGCGTGCTGGGTGCGGTCGCTGGGTTTGTGGGCGGCTGGGTGGATGCGCTGTTCATGCGTATCGCGGATGTCCTACTGTCCATTCCAAGCCTGCTGCTATCGCTTGCGGTGATTGTTGCGCTGGGTTTCGGCACGGTGAACGTGGCGATCGCGGTGGGTATTGGCGCGGTGGCCTCAATTGCCCGCGTCATGCGCGCTGAAGTGCTGAAAGTGCGTAACAACCTCTACGTGGAGGCGGCTTATGCGGCGGGCGCGACGAAGTGGCGGGTGCTGTGGCGCCATGTGCTGCCGAACTCGCTGGGGCCGGTGATTGTGCTGGTCGTGCTCGAATTCGGCTCTGCGGTGCTGGCTATTTCCTCACTCAGCTTCCTGGGCTACGGCGCCCCGCCACCACAACCCGAATGGGGCGCGCTGGTCGCCCAAGGCCGCGACTACCTTGCAGCTCAAGGCTGGATTTCCACTATCCCCGGCCTCGTCATCACCCTCACCGTCCTATCCGTCAACCGACTATCCAACGCCCTAAACAAGAATGGAGGAGCGCGATGAGCGAGCCACTGCTGAGCGTCAAAGATCTAAGCCTCAGCTACCGCACCAGGCATGGGCTTATCGACGCCGTCCGCCACGTTTCCTTCACCCTTTCGCGCGGCGAACGCCTAGCCCTAGTCGGCGAAAGCGGTTCCGGTAAATCCACTATCGCCTCCACGATCGTCGGGTTGCAGTCGAATAATTTGGTGATCAACGGTGGTAGCATTCGCTTCGGCGAGACTGAGCTGTTGGGGGCAAAACCCAGGCTGCTCAACAACTTCCGCGGACGCCACATCGGCTTTGTTCCCCAAGATCCCAGTGTGTCCTTAAACCCAGTGCACCGCATCGGTGATCAGGTTGCTGAGGTGCTGAAACTCCACGGCTTGGCCGGAAAACACGATGCCGCGCAAGCTGCCGTGGAAGCCCTCGCCGCTGCTGGCATTGACCGACCTGAATACCGCGCCCGCCAATACCCACATGAACTTTCCGGCGGAATGCGCCAACGAGTCCTCATCGCGATCGGTGTGGTGGCGGAACCTTCACTACTGATTGCCGATGAACCCACCAGCGCCCTCGACGTGACGGTGCAACACAAAATCCTCAACAACATTGATCAACTCACATCAGAGAAGAACCTGGCCACACTACTGATCACCCATGATTTGGGAGTTGCTGCAGAACGTTCAGATCGCATCATCGTGTTGTCTAAAGGCCACATTGTTGAAGATGGAACACCAGCCCAGATCCTGGAAGCACCTGAACATCCTTATACCCGACAGTTGATCAGCGATGCTCCGAGTCTGCATGCGGCAAGGAGAGTGGAGGTGGCGCCACGCTCTGAGAAGCCTGGCTTTGAGCGACCTGGCTTTGAGGCGGCGCATCCTCAGGCAGCTCTGGAACTCGTCGGAATTTCCAAACAGTTCTCCCTTCCTCGCGGCACAGGCCAATCCGGTGAGGTCATCAACGCACTCACGGATGTGTCTGTCACCATCAACAAATCCACCACCTATGGCCTGGTGGGGGAGAGCGGTTCCGGAAAAACCACCCTCGGCAGAATCGCGTTGCGGCTTGAGGATCCCACCGCAGGTCATGTCATTTTGGGTGGCGAGGACATTACCGAAGCGCGCGGAAAAACACTTCGGGAACTGCGCCGACGAATCCAAGTGGTGCAACAGAACCCTTATGCATCCCTTAATCCGCGCATGACCATTGCACAAAATATTTATGAGCCACTGTCCGCATTCGGTGAAGGCAACCGAAAAACTAAGCATGCGCGAGCACTGGAATTACTTGACCAGGTGATGCTCCCCAGCAACGTCGCCGAACGAACCCCCGAGGGGTTAAGTGGAGGTCAACGCCAGCGCGTAGCCATTGCTAGAGCCTTGGCGTTGAGCCCAGAGGTGTTGATTCTGGATGAGCCGGTCTCTGCACTAGATGTCACCGTCCAGGCTCAAATCTTGGATCTGCTCGTTGACTTACAAAAAGAACACGATCTGGCATACCTCTTTATCTCCCATGACCTTGCTGTGGTGCGCGATATCGCCCATGAAGTGGGCGTGATCCGGTTTGGCGAACTAGTTGAAGAAGCGGATGCCATCTCAGTTTTTGAACGACCGCAGCATGAATACACCCAGGAATTACTCGGTGCGATCCCGATGCTTCCTCACCCATCAACCGTTATTTAAAGGACAACTTTTAACATGAAACTCTTTTCTCCCCGTACTGCATTAGCCGCAACAGCTTTGGTTTCAGCTCTTGCGTTAAGCGCGTGCTCCAATTCTTCGGCGCAATCTGGCGAACCATTAGAAGGTGGCACGCTGACCTTCGCCTTGGGTAATGATCCGTTATCGTTTAGTCCTGCATCAGGTGGAAACGGCAACGATACCTGGTATGTAAACAGACAAATTTATGATTCCCTGGTGTATCTCAATCCCGATACCACTGAGGTAGAACCGTGGCTTGCTACCTCCTGGGAGGTCAACGATGATGCCACTGAGTTCACCTTCCATCTGCGCGATGATGTGACATTTTCTGATGGTTCCGCACTGACTGCCCAAACAGTGGTGGCTAACTTGGATGACCTCAAAGCAGCAGGGGCCAACAGCAATGCCGTTGCAGATCTACGCACCTATGCAGGCGCCGAAGCAACCGACGAGCACACCGTTGTTGTTCGTTTCGATGAACCCAACGCAGCCTTTCTCACCACCGCTTCTTCGGTGACCTTCGGAATTGTCTCTGAAGCGACCTTGGATATCCCGTTCACCGAACGTAACTCAGGTGAAAATGTCTCCGGTTCCGGCCCATTCACGTTGGCTAGCTACACCAAGGATTCCCAGGTCACATTAGATAAACGCGAGGGCTATTCCTGGGCTCCGGAAAGCTTTGACAACCGCGGCGAAGCTCACCTAGACAGCATTGAATTTAAGATCGTCCCAGAGTCCGGCAACCGCACCGGTGGTTTGAGCAGCGGCCAGATCGATGTTGCTGGCGGTATTTCCCCCAATGACATCGCCACTGTTGAAGCCACTAATTCCATTGTGTCCCGCGCCAACCCCGGTGACGTGTTTGGACTGTACTTCAATTTCCAGCAACCAGAATTTGAAGATCAGCGCGTCCGCGAAGCTGTTGCCTTAGCGGTTGATGCGCAGGAAATCCGCGATGGTGCGCTCAGCGAGCAGTTCAACGTGGCCACCAGCCCGCTGTCGTCCACCACCAAGGATTACATCGACGTCTCCGCCGACATCCCAGCGCATGACGTCGACAAGGCAAAATCGCTTCTCGACGACGCCGGCTGGATCGAAGGGCCCGACGGCACCAGGGAGAAAGATGGCGAGAAACTCGAGTTCCGAATCACCTACATCAACAACTTTGGCCCCAACGCCGACAGCATCGCGTTACTCCAGGAACAACTCCGCGCGGTAGGTATCGCCAGTACGCAGCTGACCGGTACCGTCCCAGAATTCCAATCGAGTATCGCCACCCGTGAATATGAAATCGCATGGCGCAACCTTTCCCGTGTGGATGGCGATGTCCTCCGCGCCGACTTCGGCGATGTGGGATCAGAAACCAACTACCCACTCAACGATCCCGATCTGCTGTCCCGCCTGGATGCCCAGGTGAAAATCGGCAACGAAGCCGAACGCACCGCAGCGCTACACAGCATTCAACGTGACTTGGTGGCCGGTTCCTACTTCGTCCCAGTCCATGAACTCACCACAGTGCTGGGTGTTTCCGACGACATCAACGGCGTTACCTTAGGTGCAGATTCCCGCCTTGACCTGCTCGTTGATGCACAGAAAACGGAGTAACGCCATGAATGCAACAGACACTAAAGCGTTCCGATTCTTAGGCAGTATCTGCGGATTAAGCGCTACAAGTTATGTCCAAGCAGTCGAGAACAACACCAACAATGATCAGGAGAAGCACCAATGAGCACTAATCAACCACGTCAGGTTCACCTTGCCGCCCACTTCCCAGGGGTAAATAGCACCACCATCTGGTCTCATCCAGATTCCAAGAGCCACATTGAATTCTCCTCTTTTGAACACCTTGCGCGCACCTCTGAGCGTGGACTGTTTGATTTCTTCTTCCTCGCCGAAGGTCTGCGTCTTCGTGAGCACAAGGGCAAGATCTTTGATCTCGATGTTGCTGGCCGACCCAACACGTTGGCAGTGCTGGCAGCATTAGCTGGTGTTACCTCCCATATCGGACTGGCCGGCACGTTGAGCACCACCTACAACGAGCCTTTTGACCTGGCAAAACAACTAGCCACCCTGGATCACCTTTCACGTGGACGTGCCGCCTGGAATGTGGTGACCTCCCCGGATGCCTTCACCGGTGAAAACTTCCGACGCGGCGGCTACCTAGACTATGAAGATCGCTATCATCGTTCCCGCGATTTCATCAATGTGGCGCGCACCCTGTGGGATGCGGACCCAGCAGAAGCAGTGCGGTACGCATCCAAATTCTTTGACATTGATGCCACATTCCCAACCCCACCAAGTCCGCAGGGACACCCCGTGGTGTTCCAAGCTGGCGATTCTGATGCGGGACGTGAATTCGCTGCCGATTCCGCTGATGTGGTGTTCACCCGCCACGCCGCATTAGAAGATGGCAAGGCGTTTTACAAAGATGTAAAGAGCCGCCTGGCCACCTATGGCCGTAAAGAAGACGATCTGAAGATTTTCCCAGGCGTGACCGTTGTGTTGGGTGATTCTGAAGCCGATGCCATTGAACGTTCCCGCCACAGCCACCGCCAACAAATCACCGGTGCCGGTGCGATTGCATTCCTGGAGCAGGTGTGGGGCCGTGACCTCACCGACTACGACCCGGAAGGTCCACTGCCCACGGTCGAACCAGATGTAGAAAATATTTCCATCACCCGTGGCCGTGTGCGTCACGCCAAGGATCCGTTGGCTGTAGCTGCAGCATGGCGTGCCCGCGCAGAACAAGACAACCTCTCCATCCGCGAGCTTGTCATTGAGGTCGCTGCACGCACCAGTTTCGTGGGTACCTACAAATCAGTGGCTGAGCAGATCAACGAGTTCATCCAGCAGCGCGCCGCCGATGGATTCATCCTCGTTCCTTCCATCACCCCAAGTGGCCTGGATGAATTTGTAGATCTCGTGGTGCCAGAACTACAAGATCGTGGGGTGTACCGCACCGAGTATCCAGGCACCACCCTGCGTGAAAACCTGGGCATCTCCTCATCCCGCCTGGCTTCCGAATGGGCACAGTACCGCGACAACGCACTGAAAGTGAGCGTCTAGAAAATGAGTAACAATAAACAGTTCATTGTTGGTGTCGCACTTGATGCCACCGCTGATATCACTGCAGAAAACATCCTAAACACCCAACTTGCAACCGCACGTCTGCTGGATGAGCACAGCTTTGATTTCCTCACCCTCAACGATTCCTTTGAGACGGGTTTCGATGCCCTCCTCACCGCATCGTTTATTAGCACCCAAACCCACCAAATCGGCCTGATTCCCACCGTGACCACCACGCACACTGAGCCCTTCCACATCGCTACGGCCACAGCCACATTGGATTACACCGGCCGTGCTCGAGGTGGTTGGCAGGCTGTTCCTTCACTTACGCAAGCTGATGCCAAAGCGATCGGCCGCCGCGATGTGGCGGAACCTGGCCCTGCGTGGAACGAAACCGAGCAAGTTATCGACGTTGTTCGCAAGCTTTGGGACTCGTGGGAACCCGATGCCGAAATCCGAGATGCCCGCACCGGACGTTTCCTAGACCGCAACAAACTCCACTACATTGACGCCACTTTAACCGACAGCGTGGGCGAACCCTACACCGTGAAGGGGCCATCAATCGTGCCGCACCCACCACAGGGCAACCCGCCAGTATTTGTGGTCGCTGCTGATGAACAATCTCGCGCCGTCGCATTACACACCGCCGATGTCATCCTCGTTCCCGCCGACGATGCCGACTCCGCAGTGGCGTTGGTTACAGAATTAGAATCCCACACCAACCGCGATGTGCTGGTGATTCCGAGTATCCCGCTGGAGGTAGAACAACTGCGCAGCAGCGTCGAAAAGCTTCTCGACGCCGGCCTCCGCGGCCTGCATCTACGCCCGCAGCGGCTGGCGGAAGACGTCGACAAGCTTGTTTCTCATGCGCGCGAATTTGGCGAATACCGCCAAGGAACCAGCCTGCGCAACCGACTAGGCTTGCCGGCCGTGCCATGAGCACGCTTGTTTTCATCGGCGGAGGACCCCGCACCACCGGAATATTATTGCGCCTAGCTGCAAACATTCCCGCCGAAGGCGCGCACATTACCGATATCCACGTGATCGATCCCTATCCGGCAGGCAGCGGTCGGATCTGGCGGACCAAACAATCCGGTCTGCTGTGGATGAACTCGATGGCGCAGGACGTAACCATCTTTGCCGACGATTCCGTAGAGATGAAAGGCCCTGTTATTCCTGGTCCAAGCCTTGCCGAGTGGGTGCTTGGCATTGGCCGCGAACAGGTAAAAGCCGCGGGACTGGGCGAAGAATTGGAACATTTTAGTGGCCGTTCGTTCGCATCCAGGAGGCTTCAATCGCTTTATTTGGATTGGGCTTTTCAGGAAGCTGTGGCCAGATTAGGCCAGGTCACCGTGCATGAAGCGCTGGCCATTGGGCTCGATGATTCCCAAACCGTCCATCTGGACAACGGCTTAAAAATCCAAGCCGACACCGTGGTGCTCACCCAAGGGCATTTAGATATGGTGAAATCCCCAGAGTCCGCAGCGCTGGCCTCCATCGCTGCGACCGAAGGACTAGTGTACGTACCGCCCGGATTCACCGCTGACCAGGACTTATCTGTCCTCCCCTCCGGCAAACCGGTGCTGGTTCGTGGCTTTGGTCTGGCATTTATCGATGCCATGGTGCTGCTCATGGAAGGCCGCGGCGGTACCTTTGTCACCGTCGATGACCAACTCGAATACATTGCCAGCGGCGCGGAACCTGAACTGTGGGTCGGCTCGCGCCGGGGCGTGCCCTACCTGCCGAAACTCGGATACTCGGTGTCTCTCCACACCGACGCGCCACTATATTTCGACGATGACTCCCTATCCGCATTCGGATTTACCCTTGACTACCGCGAACACATTTTTCCCCTGCTGACTTGGAATTTGCAGTACGCCCACTATGGTCAACTGCTTGCCACCGACCCATCGCGGGCCACCGTGTCTTGGGAGGAATTATCTGCGGAACTACATCGCACGTTGCCACCGGAACTGGGTGGTTCTGACCACGACATTTCAGCATTCCTTGAAGAGGCTATTCCCGATCCCGCCGACCGCTTCGATTTCCTTAAACTAGACAAACCCCTTTCTGAACTGCACTTTAGTAACCATTTCGGCCTCTCAGAGCATATTGCCAACTACATCTCCGACCGCATCAACCGTGCCAGCGACCCCCGCTACTCCATGGACCAAGCAGTATTTTTCACCCTGCTCAAAATCTACTTCCGCGTCCACGAACTCGCCGAAGCAGGCCGCTTCACCCTGAACGATCTCCGCGAAAACATCGACCGCTCCCTCCACAACCTCTTCTCCTACATTGCCAGCGGCCCACCACCCATCCGACTTGAACAACTCTTAGCCCTCAACCGCGCGGGCCTTGTCCACTTCCTCGGACCTGACATCCGCATCGGCATCGACGACACCCACTTCACCGCCAGCTCCGCAGCCACAGAAGGGGAAATAAAAGCAACAGCGCTTATCGACGCCTACCTCGCTTCCGATTCCGCCTCCGCCGTAGACGACACCCTCCTCCAAAACCTCCTCCAAGCAGGCGAAGTAACCGTAGAATCAATCGACGGTTCCATCTGGGGAAAATTCCTCGTCGACGGCATCGGCCGCCCCATCCGCCACGACGGCACCACCCACCCCTCCCGTTTCCTCCTGGGGCCCCTTGTCTCTGGTGGGGGAAGCGAAGCCCCATTTTCCAGACCAGGCACCAACGCTCGAGGATTCCAACGTGCCGACCGCCTTGCCCGAAAACTCCTCGACCTCGACGAAGACCTCGACAGTGACACCCAATTAGCGACCGCGAGCAGACATCCGGACTAAAAACGGGGCCTTGATCGCCACTTTATGGACGCACACCAAACCACACTGCCCACGAAACCCGGAAATGAGTTTCGTGGGCAGCCTGGTTTGGTTTATCGATGTTTGGTTTATCGACCTCGAAACCGGTCACACATGCCCACCGATCGCGATTTCGGAGGACATAGGCACGCCTGTCTGGTTTCCTCTGGGTTGGTTAAAATCCGACACCCGACCTCAAAAACCATGAGCCCTCAGAATCGCTTCTAAGGGCCTTTAGTAGCCAGATACGAGAGCTCATTCCAAAAAACTCGAGGTCTTAAATCGGCGCTGAGTGAATCTACACATTAGTTTTTCAAAAAGGAAAAAGAAAGCAGACACTGAAATTGGAGATAGCTACCTCCAGCGTTTTCGGTTTGGTTGCTTTTTAGTGGACCCCTCATCTAAGTATGAGCGAAAACGTGAGGTGGTTTCGTCTGGGTCAAACTCAATCCATTCTGGTGGAGTATACCCAAATGAAAATAGCAACCAGCCAGTACTTTTTCGAAATACGAAAGTTAATAGTTCAACTTTGATGGGTACTCCATCATCTTCAGACATTTTCTCAGGAAGAGTGCTGGGGTCAATTAAACGAACGTATGCGACTCGAGGAGTTCTGTACCAAACGTGAGCAGGTACAGAGTACTCACGCAACGAAACTACGAGTTCCCGTAACCTTTCATCTGATACGTTGTTCCATCCAGACGCATTTGGGTCAAGCAATTTCTTAAAGGTTCCGATATCTGGGGAAGTTGATCCAGCGACACTGAGCAGCAGTAATGTCACACTCATTGGATTAATGAACGAAGAAACTCCTATCTGTTCCGGCATTTCTTTTGAGAAAGCCTGCGATGTGTCGACAAGTTTTCCGGAATCTTGAGAAAGAACGCCAGAGTAGTTGCGATGCCATCGGATCCCGCGAGGATCCGTGAAACTTATTCGTGCTTGAGGTTCATTTAGATGGATATTTTTCCCATCATTGCCTGAATCGTGCGCGAGAAGGCCTGATGAAATATCAAATTTGCGTTCTCTACGTGGAGGGAGGGTTGGAACTGGAACTGGAACTGAAAGTGGCCCAATTTGTCTAAAAGGGTTTTCCAGCGCAACGTCCACAGATACATCGAAAACAGGTTCGTCGCTTTCATTAGAGATAAAGAGGTGTGAAATTTTGTCATACCTTTTGCCACTTGGTGCAGGTTCGTATGTAGTTTCCACCCAGGCGGAGACAAGGCCGGCCGTTTTATTTTTTGCTTCTGCCTCCAGCGCTCTTCGTTCCCTAGTATTTTGAAAGAAGTCAACTACTGCAATACCTAGTGCTACGGCAACTGCTCCCACAGTGCCAAGGGCTTGAAATGTGTCTGTCCAAGGTACACCGAAGATTTGCATGATCAATCCGTAACAATCGAGAACAAAGTTGATGAGAATTAAAAAGCCATCTTTGATGGGCTGTCTTATGGTTTCCAGAGCAGTTGCATTCAACGGCATCCAAACTGAATTAGGATTAAGCAATTTCTTGAAGGCGGACTCTGATATATTCTGCGAATTCAAAACAGCCCGCATCGTGAAGTGATTTCACCAGATTGAAAGGCTTTTGCTGTTTTAGCCTGTATGAATATTGTTGCATGAGAACTTGATCTATGGCGTGGGGTGCGGATTCAGCCGCTAGCATTAGCCATTCGTCTGCGGTGAGAAGATCGTATGGACAATCATCAGGATCGTTGTAAATGCCTTCAAAGTCTTTAATATTGTCTGTCACGATAATCGCTATGTTGGCGTGCACTGCAGCGGAATGGACATGAGAATCTATTTCGTCCTTGTACGTCACGGTGTCATCATGGGGAAAATTCGAGATTCGATTGTCGGGAAAGTGTTTTACGATTCGGTCCCGCAGACTTTCCATTTGAGTACTCGAAGATCGAGGAAATCGCTTTCTTCTAGCTTTTACAGCTTCAGCCATAATATCTTCCGTCCAAAAAATGGACCAAGAGCCCATTGTTTCTACCGCAATGAGTGCAAACCAACTATGCAGGGTAGAAGAAGCCCAGATGTTTGCGTCGGGGAGGACGGAAGACTGACGTAAAGATGCCACCTGGCTAGCCTATCAATAGAATGGCGCCAGTTCTGATTAGTTATTGATCAGATTCTTCTAGCTGCTGTTCAAAATCAAGGAGTTCAAAAACAGCGTCTCGTTTCTGCTGCTTCAACTCCTCTCGGAACTCAAGCACTTCATTCGAGAACAGTCTGTGGTGGCTTCCAACTTTGTGGGCATTAATTCGACCTTCACGAACATGCTTCATGAGAGTTGGACGAGTAATCCCAAGGAGCGATGCGGCGGTCGTTGTAGTGACCTCTTTGGGCATGGTCGAAATTGAAATGGGAAGGTCCGATTCAATGGCGTGAAGCACTTTTTGGAATATCTCGTTGAGTTTGTTTGGCAGCGTTGACCCGCTTGTAGTTTGAAAATCGACTGAGCTACCACCCAGGGAAGAAATGTACTTGGCAACGGACTCTTGTTCGGAGGGGGTTAGCAGTACGGTTTGATCTACAGGCGTATTTCCCATGGCAGTAGCTCCCTTCAAGCTTGATCGACCAGTTTTTGTACGGAACTCCACCTTATATATTTTCACTTACAACTGCAAGGGCCTATGATGTTATGATCACAATTTCAATTCATCACCTTTGAGTGCGCTGGTTGATAACCGACATCGCCGTCGGGTTTTCCACTGAAAAGTTGAGTACGGGAAGTCGCACTTTAAACGGTCTTAACCCACAACCGCAGGGCCTAGAAATACAAAAATCCACCACAAAACATTCCAGTGCTTGTGGTGGATCGTTTAGAACAGCTACTTAGTCTGCGTAAGGATCCCGGATGCCGATGTATTGCACAGAGGTGTACTCTTCAATTCCTTCGAGGCCACCTTCACGGCCCATTCCAGATTGTTTAACGCCACCGAAAGGTGCAGCTGCGTTAGAGATGACACCAGAGTTGACGCCGACTAGGCCGAACTCGAGACCATCGGAGACGCGGAAAATACGTGAGGTGTCCTGGGTGAACACATAGGATGCCAGTCCATATTCGGTGGAGTTGGCTAGGCGCAGTGCTTCTTCCTCGGTTTGGAAGGTGACGATGGGTGCGACAGGGCCGAAGATCTCTTCGCTGAGGATGGCCGCGTCTGTTGAAACTCCCGTCAGTACCGTTGGTTCATAGAAGTAACCTGGTCCTGTGCCGGATTTGCCTCCGGTGAGGGCGGTGGCGCCTTCGGAGATGGCGGCGTCGACAAGCGAAGCAACGCTATCTCGTGCCTTTGCCTCAACCAAGGGGCCGACGGTAACACCTTCATCGAGGCCGTTTCCTAAGACTTGCTCCTCAAGGCGGGCAGCGAAGCGGCGGCCGAATTCCTCGGCAACGGATTCGTGGACGAGGAAACGGTTAGCGGCGGTGCAGGCTTCGCCGATATTGCGCATTTTTGCACCCATGGCACCTTCAATCGCGAGGTCCAGGTCGGCGTCCTCGAAGACGATGAAAGGTGCGTTGCCGCCGAGTTCCATGGAGGTGCGCAGCACTTTGTCGGCGGCTTTTTTCAGGAGCTGCTGGCCAACTGGGGTGGAGCCGGTGAAGGAGACTTTGCGGAGGCGATCGTCTTCCATAATCGGGTTGGAAATTGCAGAGGCGGAAGTACCGGAGACCACATTGAGTACACCTGCTGGAAGACCGGCATCAAGCATGGTTTGGGCAAAGTACTGGGAGGTCAGGGGGGTGAGACGAGCTGGCTTAAGCACCATGACACAACCTGCGGCGATTGCGGGTGCGACCTTGCGGGTAGCCATGGCCAAGGGGAAATTCCATGGGGTGATCAGAAGACACGGGCCAACTGGCTTGCGGGTGGTTAGCATGCGCAAGTTGCCTTCTGGGGTGGCACCGTAACGGCCATACAGACGAACCGCTTCCTCAGAGAACCAGCGAAGGAACTCATTGCCGTAGGTGACTTCGCCACGAGCTTCAGCCAAAGGCTTGCCCATTTCCAAGGTCATCAGGGTTGCGAATTCTTCTGAACGTTCTGCTACGAGTTCAAAACCGCGTCGCAAAATATTGGAACGCTCACGCGCAGGCGTCCTGGCCCACTCGGCCTGAACAGCGCAGGCAGCATCAAGAGCAGCCAGCGCATCCTCGGAAGTAGCAGATGCTAGCGTTGCGATGATTTCACCCGTCGCAGGGTTTTCTACATCGAAAGTACCGCCGTCGGAGGCTTCCACCCAGGAATCACCAATCAGTAAACCCGTGGGGACTTTAGCGAGTAGCTCGGAGACATTAATAGTCATGGTTATTCTGTTCCTTATATTTAAGGGAGTTGAGTGTCTAAGTAGTTGAACCGCTTGAAAGTAGTCCAATTACCGTAGTTTTCTTTGATACCCACCGGTTTACCAGCACTAGGTAGCAACCTTCCACCACCTGAGACCATATTGCGTGGTCAGGGCATAAACGATGGATGGTTTGTGTGGATAAAGATAAGTGCCTAGTGCTGGAAAGCTGTCTTGGTCTTGGAAGACGCTGTTGAAGGGTCGGACTGTTGGTAATCGCCAGAACCAAAACCAGGAACCCCCGAGTTAACCCCCGCAAACTGCACTGATACCTTTGCACTAATGAGAACGGTTTTTCAATTGGTGCAGGATTTCCACAAGGAAGCTCGGGGAGAGGGATTTCCAATCAAGTGGGGTCCTGCGCGTGGGGATTATGGTGTTTTGGAGTTTCCGGCCGATGTGGATCCTGAAGGCATTAAACATATAGCGCAGACCAAGATCCAGGCAGAGGATACTTCGGTGGATGATATTCGTCGGGCGATCACTTTGCTGCGTGATCAGGCGGAACGAGCGGGGGATTCTTTCAATCCTGGTTTCATTCTCGCGCAGGTTGGGCCAACCATTGTGGAAACCTATGGTGGAATACCTGCGCAGTGGATGGATGCAGTGGAGCTGTTGATTAGTCCTGATGTGGAGTGGATTGGGGTTCACGGCTCTAGGAAGCTGGATATCAATGTGCACGGTAACTTGTCTGGGGTAATTTCTGCTGGCGATAAGTTGGGTGAGCTGCTTGGTGAAGACTGGACAATCAACATTGTTCAAGGTGAGCACAAGATTCAGTTGGAAGACGTTCGCCCGAGTGTTGCTTTCTTTGCGGAGGCAGCTGAACTGATTACTCAGGCAAATGCTGCGATCGCTCCTTTTCATGTGCGGATGCTCAGTAACTCAAAGATCGTGATGTCTGGCTTTAGTGATTACTCACTGGCGGGTGATTCGATTTCTTCGGCGGGAAAACTGGCTGAGTTGGCGAGGCCGTTTGCGCACTGGAAAGAAAACGTCATTCCTACGATAGAAATAGCCATGGACTATGAACCCGCGCCGATGGCAGATCTTTGGCAGGCGGATTCTTCGGATTCTTCCGAAACGCCTGAACCATTCGATGATTTTGAACGCTTATTGCGGGAAGAAGTGCTCGTTCCTGAGTTTTAGCTGGTTATAGGCCTGCTGTTTTACTGGAAACGTGAACGGCAGGTAAACAGGCATTTAAATTAATGCGATGAAAGTGTGTGTTTGTTGGGGTGATCATTCCTATTTTTTCACAGGAAACGCTCTGAATTCTTTCAAAGAAATGTTTCATGCTTATTGGCGTGAACAATCAAACACTTAAACAAGCAGTGCCGTCAGGGGTGAAAGTATCCCCGCACAGGTTCAACCGTTTTGAAATCAAATACCTGATTCCAGAGCAAGACGTACCTGCACTCCGCGAGCAGCTGGAAACGAGGATGAGCACGGATCCGCTCTCACCACCCGGTGGTTACCGCGTCGAATCCCTCTACTTCGATTCACCCGATCTGCGGTGCTACACCGAGAAGATTGAGGGTTTAAAGTTTCGCCGCAAGTTGCGGATCCGAACCTACGGTGAAGGGGAATTAACCCCAGATTCCATCGTGTCGGTGGAAATTAAGCAGCGGGTAAACAAAGTCACCCAAAAACGTCGTTTAGATTTGCCCTTTATATATGCGCTCGCCCTGGGCGATAGCACGGGCGCTGCGGTAGGTGAGCAGGTGGACGTCGAAAAGCTTATGGAAATTTCTCCGGAAAATCAGCACGCCCTGATCCATGAGATGGCTTCATTTGCCAAAAATTATCGACTGCGCCCGATTGCCACCACAAAATACAACCGTGAAGCATTCGTCGGCACTGATGCAGAGGCCAGCTCACGAGTCACCATCGACCACGGTGTATCCGGCCGCGACCGCGATTTCTTACTTGGCCAAAACCTTGACGATCGCCCCACTGTGGCCCAAGGCCTGGCAGTTGTGGAAATCAAATGCGATGAACGCGTGCCCTTTTGGCTCACCGACATGACCGCATCGCTGGAAATGTCCGTGATCCGAATGTCCAAATACTGCCAAACCATCGAAGCGTTTAACAACCGACCAGCATCTGCTCTCGGCGCTGTAGACCCCATCTTCTAAAACCCCGCAAACCCGCGAAAACCCGAAAGGCCCACCAATGTTGAGCGATCTAAGCTCCATCTTTGATTTCCAAGACCTCTCCGGCACCTTCTCCGTTGTCGATGTCCTAATCACCCTCGTCTTATCCTTCGTGCTGACCTCCGTGGTAGGCGTGGTGTATCAAAAGACACATCGACACATCTCCTACAGCCAGTCCTTCGTGCAAACGTTGGTGCTGGTGGGAATGGTCATTGCAATCATCATGCTGGTGGTCGGCTCCAACATTGCACGTGCATTCGCCCTGGTTGGCGCGCTTTCGGTGATTCGATTCCGCAATGCAGTGAAAGAAACCCGAGACGTGGGCTTCCTCTTCCTTGCCATGGCAATCGGCATGACTTGCGGTACCCGCTTCTACGTTCTGGCGATCGCGGCCACCATCGTTGTCTGCGCTGTCCTATTTATCATGTACCGCTTCGACTGGTTCAAGGCAGATATTCAACGCCAGGTGATCAAGGTTCAGGTCCCAGCCGATGGCCAAGCTGACTCCGGAAAATCATATGCAGAAGAAGTTGAATTGATCCTTGCGCAATACTGCACCTCATTTGAAATGATGTCTGCTGAATCCGTCCGTGGTGGGGCGCTTACCGAATTCTCCTACACCGCCCAAATGCGCAAAACCGTCCAACCACACGAACTGGTAGCCAAGCTGCGTGATGTAAACTTCGGCCAAAAAGCTACCGTCCTCACCGGCCACGACCAGACGGATGTTTAAACAATGCCTAGCTTCAAATCCGCACGATGGAGGATGAACCGCCGCCTCTTCCTAGGAACCTCCGCAGCAATCATCGCAGTGGGTGGCGTCCTAGGCGGAGTGCAAGTTGTTCCCTATATTTCCTCCCAAGAAGTCCAAACCTCAGCATCATCAATTGCGACCATCGACGTGGGATCAGGCAACGCAGACATCTTTGACACCTCCGTTTCCCACGAAGTAACCCTGCAGGTTTCCCAAGAAAATCTCGATGAGATGCTCGCCGACTACCAAGAAGACGGCTCCAAAACATGGGTTAAAGCAAACATCACGATTGATGGCGTGACCATTGAAAACGTAGGAATCCGACTGAAAGGAAACTCCACACTATCCGGTCTTGGAGGCAATTCCGAAAATGGCATGCCTCAAGGTCCGGGTGGAGCCGGAGGAGATTTCCCAGAATTAAGTGAAGAGGAAATGGCGCAGTTCCAGGAGCAGTTTGCTGAGCAGACCGGGGAAGCTCGCGGCCCTGGCGGAATGGGAGGCATGGGTGGAGGTGGCATGACCTCGGTCGATGCTGACGATGTCAGTACCTGGCCACTCCTGATCAGCTTCGACAAATATGAAGAAGGCCGTGTCTACCAAGGCATGAGCCAAATCGCACTCCGCCCCGGCACCACCGTCATCAACGAAGCCATGGCGCTGGCTCTGACCGCAGAAACCGGCCAGGTCTCGCAGCAATCCAGCTTCACAACGTTTACGCTTAACGACGAACCCTCCACCACCCGACTCCTTTTGGAACACCCCGATGAATATTATGCCAATGAGCTCGGAAACGGGGTCCTCTTCAAGGCAGATTCCAGCAGTTCTTTCACCTACCAAGGCGAGGACCAAACGGAGTACGACGGCCAATTCAAACAAATCAATGGCGACGGAAACGGTGACATCCAACCCATCATCAACCTGCTGAAATGGTTAGATACCGCAAGCGATGAAGAATTCGCCGAACACCTTTCTGACTACGTCGATGTCGAAAGCTTTGCCCGCTATGTGGCAACCCAAAATCTCCTGGTGAACTCCGACGATATGGCCGGCCCAGGTAGCAATTACTACCTGTGGTACGACTACGACACCGGTCTTATCAGCGTGATTTCTTGGGACCTGAACTTGGCTATGTCCGGTTCCACTGATGCCGGCCCTGATGATGAAATCTCCATGGGCGGAGGAGGTGGCGGTGGTGGCATGCGTCCTGGTGAGAACGCTGAAACCACTGAAGCTGTTGAGGGCATGCCTGATATGGCTGAGATGGGTGAGAGGCCTGACATGGGTGACATGCAGCAACGCGAACGTCCCGAAGGCGAAGGTATGGGCGGCGGCATGGGTGGAAACCAGCTTAAAGAACGTTTCCTCGCCTCTGACGCATTCACTGAAATTTATGAGCAGGTCTATTGGGAGCTGTATGAAGAAATGTATGGTTCCGGAAAGGCACTTGAGGTGTTGGATGAGATCGCTGCATCAATTCCAGAGACTGATGCTGTAACCGCAGACGAGATTAATACTGAAGTGATATCAATGCGGGAATGGATCGCTGCTCGTACCGAGGCGTTGGCTTCACAACAGTAAGGCAAGCGTTAATTTAAGGGGTCGAATTTCCCATATGACTCTTTGTATGGGTGGAACCGTTTCGGCCCCTTAAAAGCGCTTCTAGAGGGTGTTGATTTTGAGACCAATGGGGCAGATGTGAATCCTGAAAGTTCACTGATCAAGAATCGGATCAACTAGCATAAGTGCAGCTTTAAATCGAACGAATTTTTGCATGGATGAAGCATTCTAGTGCAAAAATTCGACCAAAATGCACGTTTCGCCACTGAAGTTGAACGAATTTTCGCATATTTGTTCACTTAGGCATTGCGGACGCATTAAGCGGCCAAAGCTCACATCCACTTACTGCGCTTGAAGATCCAGTAGAGCAAGATGGTGAAGCTGATCATCGCTAAGAGCGCCAATGGGTAGCCGAATGCCCAATGCAGTTCGGGCATGATGTCAAAGTTCATGCCATAAATCGAGGACACCAGGGTTGGCGCGAAGATGATAGCCGCCCAACCGGAGATTTTCTTCATGTCTTCGTTTTGGCGCTGTGCCACAAGGGTGGCGTTGACGTTCAAAATTTGGGACAGGGATTCGCGGTATTCGGCAACACGGGTGTTGTCGCGGGTGAGGTGGTCGGCGACGTCATCAAGGTAGGCGCGTAATTCTTCCGACATGCCACTTCGGATGAAATCTTTGTTCAGGCGTTGCACCACTTCGGTAACTGAGCTGGTGGTGTGCTGCATGTCGATGATTTCTTGGGACAGGTTATAGATACGTTCGGCAACGGCGGCGTCACCGGAAAACACCTGGCGTTCAATTTGTTCCTGGTCGATGGCGATGCCTCGAAGGACGGGGGCGAAACCGTCGACGATGGCGTCGACAAGCCTATATGCCACGGCGCGGGGGCCGGAAGAGAGTAACTCGGCGTCGGCAAGCAATCTTTTTATGCGCACGTCAACCTGTGCTGGGTCGCTGAAGCTGGAGGCGCTGGTGCCGTCAATCCATTGATGGTCCTGGCATAAAATAGCGATGGCCTGCGGTTTCATGAGGATGTGAAACTCGGAGAAATCTACTTCTTCGCGGGAGTCAATGTAGCGTGCGGAACGGATCGCGATGAAAATGATGTCCTCATAGCGGTCCAACTTGGGGCGCTGTTGGCCGTGCAGCAAATCTTCCACGATGGTGGGGTGCAGATCCCAGGCCTCTGCAAGTTCCTCAATCGCGGGTTTGGACGGCGCAGGGTAGAGCGACATGACCATACGATTGGATGCGCCTTCGGCGAATTTCAAACCATCAGCAACAGTGGCGCCCAGGGGCGGACGCTGAGGAATGCCGTCAGTGACATAGCGAGTCAGCGGGGAAACTTCTTGGGGAGTTGGTGCCATACCTGCTGAATCAGGAAGATACCGACGTCTGAGCATATCCCGTCTGCGGATCGCCCCGTTGGTCTCATAATTTTTTGGCATTTTTCAACTCCTTCAGCAGTACTGGACAGCATTTTCTCTTAAGACAGTATTGCCGAAGAACTGGTAAATGACCTACTTGAGAGGCATTCTAGCCCTCTTCCAGCTCACTTAACCTTTCACGCAGACCTTCGGGGAGCGAGTTAAACCACTCTTCCTCCTGGCCAGGTTCCATAAGCAGGCGACCATATTCAGTCATATTTGAACCAGGAATCTCCGTTATATAAACCCACACCTCTTCATTGGGGATTCCCAAAATCAACGCAATCTCCGAAGTAATCCGCAGCAATAGCTCCTCTTTTTGCTTTTCACTGCGGCCGGATCGAATGGTTGCCTGGATCCAAATATGGTTTTCCGAAGTCGGCTGCGCACCAATGAAATAAGAATCAGGCTCCACCTCATTGAAAATCACCTGCACCAAGTACTTAGGCGCAAGCGCTATTTCATGGTGGGCATCAGTGATTGCTTCCGCGATGCGTTGCTTAGCTTCCCTAGAAATGCGAATTCTTTGCGACCAACAAGTATAGGTAGGCATGGGCGTGAACCTCTTTCATTTTTTGGCGAACCTGCTAGAGATCTACTAGAGCACCTCTAGGGAACCAGGGAACCTTTTAGTGAACCTGCAAATTTAGAAGCTTTCCCTCATCATAGTTTTAATTGAGGCGCGGTGGCCGAAATTATTTGAACCGGACAATTTGAGCCGGACTATTCGAGCCAGATAATTTGAGCCGGATATTTAGTCAGGAATTAAATATCCGGTGGTGTCGCTTTTACTAGCTATAGTGTTTCGCGTGCCAAATCGAGTTCCTGTAACAACCATTCCGCTTAATCGACTAGCCGTTATCGCCGCCATCATCGGGGTGGGTACTGGTCTTTTTGTTGCTGCGCTGAACTGGTCGGCCATTGGGGTGGAACGGTTGGTTTATGGTGCGGATCATTTGCATAACCAGAATCCAGTGGCCAATGTGTCGCCGCTTCGGTTGTCAATCACGGTTGTTGTGCTCAGCGTGGTGGCGTCGTGGGCGTGGTTTTTTGTGCACCGGACTGGGTGTAAAGAGGTGTCTATTGTTGGTGCTGTTCGTGGTGAGAAGATGCCGATTATAGAAACCATAGCTTCCGCATTTTTGCAGGTCACTACAGTTGCGGCGGGTGCTCCGGTGGGTGCAGAAAACGCGCCTCGGATTGCGGGTGCTTTGGTAGGTGAGCGTTTTACTAGGTGGCTGCAGTTAGATATTGATGCAAAGCGTATTTTGGTGGCGTCGGCTGCGGGTGCTGGTTTGGGTGCTAGCTTCCACCTCCCATTGGCGGGTGTGTTGTTTGCTCTTGAGGTGTTGTTGGTGGAGGCCTCCACGCGCACTGTTGTCATCGCAATTATCACCACGACCGCCGCGGTTGCTACCACTGGTTTTTTTGTGCAAACCCCGGATGTTTTCAGCACTGTTCCGTTGACGGAAAGCCCGTGGATGCTGTTCGCTGCGATGGTTACCGGGGTGGTTGCTGGGATTTGCGGGCACTGGTTCTCGGCGGCGGCACATAAAATGGCGCAGGCTTCACCAAAGGGTGTGAAGATTTTGTGGCAGATGCCGTTGGGATTCCTTGCGATCGCCGTGGTGATTTATTTCTTCCCGGAGACCTTGGCTAATCCAAGGTGGCTTGCTGATTCCATGCTTGGCGACGGCCTTATCTTGGGCACCATTTTGTTGGTGTTGGTCCTGCGTACCGCCATGTTCTTGCTGGCCTTCCGGGTAGGCATGGTTGGTGGAAACCTGATTCCTGCCTTCGCGTTGGGTGCGATGGTTGGTGGGGTAGTGGGGGCTATTTTGGAGCCCATGACCAACGTCCCGATCGCCGCTTTTGCGCTCCTTGGTGCCGCTGCGTTTTTATCTACCACCATGGCCGCGCCACTGTTCGGGCTGATCGCCGCGGTGGAATTCACCGACATGGAAGCCCAAGGCTACCTGCCGATTTTCTTAGCGGTAGCGTCGGCGGTGCTTGCGGTCCGCGTTTGGTCTGTGGTGTCCAGGCGCGAGCTCCGCGCCATCCCAATCACCTACGCAAGCTGGACGGGCGAGCTCAAATAGCCTGTTCGGCAATACGCTTTTCGACGCCTCCCTCCACCACTTCCTTCTTTTCCTTCTGCTGCACCCGCATCCACACCACAAAACCCCAGCTGACAAACACGCCGTACACCAGGTACAGCACCGCGGATGGGTAGTAACCAGCGGTAAATAGTAGTGGCACACCAACCAGGTCGACTCCGATCCAGATCAGCCAGAATTCAGTCCAGCCGCGTGCCATTCCGTATGTGGCCAGGATTGATCCAACAAAAATCCACGCATCCGCCCATGGTCCCCAGGAACCTAATGCTTGGAAAATCCAGGCGCAGCTTAAAGTTCCAACAATCGCGGCGATCACTAGTCCGGTGCGTTCTTTGGTGGTTGCCCATCGAGGAATAACGGCTACAGCATTTTCAGGGGACAGCGCACGACGTTTCGCAGCTGACCATTGGTACCAGCCATAACTACTGACGATGATGAACATGATCTGTCGGCCTGCTTGACCATAGAGATCGAGGTTTTGCGGAGTGTGGAAAAGGCCACCCATAAAAACTGTAAAAAGTAGTGCGTTACCTAAAATTCCGATTGGCCATGCCCACACGATGCGGCGCATTCCAGCCCATGCACTAAATAATCCAAAAACATTACCGATGATTTCGCGCCACAGGATGGGTACTCCACCGATCCACAGTGTTGCGTCTAATAATTCGGTTATAGGATTCATGATCTTGTCCCCTTTTTAGGATCTAAAACATGTAATCCTCGGGGCCTTAATTCCGGGTACACCAAAAATCGGTGAAACCGCGGTTCTCTTGCATCCGGACTGTAACCGTCGGCTCCGGAATTTAACCGGATCTGCTGACCCACTTGTTAGTGGCGCTCGCGGGCTTGACGTTTCATATCTGATGATTCGTCTTACCGCCGGTGGGGAATTTCGCCCCGCCCTGAGAACAAACCTCACTATAGCGCTTGATGCGGAAAGTGTGAAGTAAATGAACCGCGCTGGTTAAAACTTGTACTAACTGAACACCGGGTAACGGGCTCATGAAAACTTGTCGAGACCCCGGTATTCGCCCGCGGTGCCTACTACCGTGGCTGGCAAGCCCACTTAGAGGAGGACTTGTGACCACTACCTATCCAGATTTCCTTGAAAATTCTTCGCTTCAGCCAGATATGGAGCATTGGGAAACGGAAGGGGGTGCGCAGGAAACCGCTATCACTTATGTGTTGGATACGTCCGTATTGTTGTCGGATCCGGTGTCGTTGACCAGGTTCGCCGAACACGATGTTGTTCTGCCAATTGTTGTCATTACGGAGCTAGAAGCTAAGCGTTCCCACCCGGACCTTGGCTTTTTTGCTCGCCAGGCGCTTCGTATGTTGGATGAGCTGCGTGAAGTGCATGGGGATTTGTCCAAGCCGCTGCCCATCGGTGATGAAGGCGGACACATCCATGTGGAGTTAAACCATCAAAATGTAGAGTCCTTGCCGGTGGGTTTCCGCCTTGGTGGCAATGACACCCGCATTCTTGCTGTGGCAAAGAACCTGCAGGAAGAGGGCCACAATGTGGTGTTGGTGTCGAAGGATTTACCGATGCGGATTAAAGCGTCGGCAAGCGGAATTGCCGCACAGGAATACCGCGCTGCCCTGGCCCGCGACCGTGGTTACACCGGCATGACCCACGCCACCATCACCGATGACCAGCTCAGTGAACTTTATGACACCGGCGAGGTGCGCATTGCAGAGCTAGAGCATCTGCCCGTCAACCATGGCTTCGCCCTGAAATCCAACAGCGGATCGGCGCTTGGCCGCATCAATGCTGAGAAAATCATTGAGCTTGTCCCCGGCGACCAGCAGGTATTTGGCATCAGCGGGCGCAGCGCCGAGCAGCGGGTTGCTATTGATTTGCTTAACGACGACTCCGTCGGCATCGTCTCCATCGGAGGGCCCGCCGGAACCGGAAAAAGTGCACTCGCGCTGTGCGCTGGTCTGGAGGCGGTGATGGAACGCCGCATCCAGCGCAAAATCATTGTGTTTCGCCCGCTGTTTGCCGTCGGTGGTCAAGAGCTGGGTTATCTCCCGGGTGATCAAGAAGAGAAAATGGGGCCATGGGCGCAGGCAGTTTTTGACACCCTAAGTTCCATGGTCAGCCAAAACATCATCGACGAAGCCCTCTCCCGCGGCCTCATTGAAGTCCTTCCGCTAACCCACATCCGCGGACGTTCGCTTCACGACGCCTTCGTCATCGTCGACGAAGCCCAATCCTTAGAACGAAATGTCCTACTCACCATGCTGTCGCGCATTGGCCAAAACTCCCGCGTGGTTCTCACTCACGATGTAGCTCAACGCGATAACCTGCGCGTTGGTCGCTATGACGGCATCGTTTCCGTTGTGGAATCCCTCAAAAACCATGAACTATTTGGCCACATCACCTTGCAGCGTTCGGAACGCTCCCGCATCGCCGAGTTGGTCACCCAAGTTTTGGACGCACCATCTTTGTAGTTTCGCGGTGAGGATTCAACATTTTTTGAGGGTCACTGCTGATGACTGGTGAATCCTAACGCTTTTAGACCTCAAAAGCGTTAGGATTCACCATTTTCCGACGGTGGGTTCAAATTTGTGGTGGATCGAAACATTCGGGGGAGGTTGATGATCGCCAAGGTTACTGCGCTAACTAGCCAGGCACCCGCAAATGATCCAACACAGATGTAGACGAGCCCGACTCCCCACAGCCCTGTGTCATCGTAAGGTGCTGAGACAGCCGCGAATACGATACCGATGGCAATGGTCAGGCCAACCGCGATCCGGTTGATGATCCTTTTCCAAGGTAAACGCTTTCGATAACCCCAGTAGGAAAGTGCGACGCACACTAAGGCGAAGTTGACGCAAGCTCCGAAAACCTGCGGGTGGGTGAATTCATATTGTCCATCAAAAACCATGATGAAAAGGACCCACGCTGCAGCGCAGATGAGGCCAGCAAGGAAACTGAAAAATCCCAGGCCGTACGCACGGTTGTTCATACTGGGTGAGAATACAAGAAAAATCCCTCCCCCGTGCACAGAACAACACGGGGGAGGGATTCGTCGAAAAGCTATTTTTAAGCGCTGAGTGGCACAACGCCGATGAATAGCGCTACGGCGAGCATCGCAATGGATACGATGCAGGCACGCCACAGAACCTTCTTGTGGTGATCGCCAAGGTTGACATTGGCGAGGGACACTAGCAGGAGGATCGCTGGAACCAGCGGGCTTTGCATGTGAACCGGCTGGCCGGTGATGGATGCGCGGGCCATTTCCACAGGCTCGATTCCGAAGTGGGAAGCGCTTTCTGCAAGAACCGGAAGGATACCGAAGTAGAAGGCGTCGTTGGACATGAAAAATGTCATTGGGATGGACAGCAAACCGGTGATCACAGCCAGGTGAGGGCCCATGGCGTTCGGAATAACGGTGGTGATCCAGGTGGCCATCGCATCGACCATGCCGGTGCCGTTGAGCACGCCGACCAAAACACCTGCTGCCAAAACCATGGAGACAACGCCGACGATGCTGGAAGAGTGCGCCAGCATTTCGTTTGCCTGATCCTTGACCTTAGGGAAGTTCACCGCGAGGGCAAGTCCAGCGCCAGCCATGAAGACGAAGGCGAGTGGGAAGATATCGGCAACCAACAAAACCATGACCACTGCCGTCAGAGCTGCGTTGAACCAGAACAGCTTCGGGCGTAGCGTTGCGCGATGTGGATCGAGCAGGGAGTCAGTCATGTTTTCTGCGAGTGTGGATTCGTTGAGGTTGATGTGCTGCTCAGTTTCAACTTCGCGGTCTTCAACAATTACGCCACCGCCGTTAGGGCCAGGCTTAGGGGTGTTCTGATCTTTACCCGAGCCTTTACCAGAGCCTTTACCCAGTCCGCCCAGCCCTGGGTAGCCCTTCTTGCTGGAGCTGGAGCCGGATCCGGAATCTGATTCAGGCGCATCCAGACCTGGTCCACCAAAGCGTGAAGAGTCGATCTTGCCCAGGCGCTTGCGCTCGGACAGTCCGAGGAACCATGCAAAGAGCAGGCAGATGACCACGCCGGCGATAAGCGATGGGACCATTGGTACGAAAACGTCGGCTGGTTCAAGGCCAAGTGCTGCTGCGGCGCGAACGGTTGGGCCACCCCAAGGGAGGATGTTCATGGTGCCGTTGATCAGGCCAGCGGTGCAGGTGAGAACCACGGGGCTCATTCCTAGGCGCAGGTAGATGGGCAGCATTGCGGAGGTGGTGATGATGAAGGTGGTGGAGCCGTCGCCGTCGAGGGAGACTACACCGGCCAGGATTGCGGTGCCGAGGACAACTTTTGCGGGGTCGTCGTGGAGGACCCTGGTGATGCCGCGGATTAGGGGGTCGAAAAGTCCGACGTCAATCATGATTCCGAAGAACATGATTGCAAACATGAGGAGTGCTGCGGTGGGGGCCATGTCTTTGATGGCGTCAAGTGCCATGTCGCCTAGGCCGAGTCCTGCGCCTGCGATGAGACCGAAGATGGTGGGGACCAACAGCATGGCCACCATGGGGGTCATGCGTCCCAGCATGATCAGTGTCATGAAGGTGAGGATCATGGCGAATCCGAGGACTACCAGTATTCCGTCTGAAGGGGTGTGGCTTAGCGTGTAGTCAGCGGCTAGGGCCGTGACTTGTCCCGAAGCCAGGAGAAGTGTTGAGCTGCTCATTGCTGCCCTTTCTGTGTTTCTCGAAACTTTGAGATCCCGAGTGTTCTGTGTTGCTTGTGGGAGTATAAGGTGGCGTGTGTCACGCACAGAAGTGTTTGGTGCATTGCCTGAGGTAGTGCGCAAAAGAAGACTTTTGTGCATTATGCTCAGATTCGTTGGCCTGGGACTTCGCCTCACGCTCTGTCGATAATTACCCCCCGGGGGTGGGCGTGCCTGTTGGTGGATCCAAACGAAAAACTTCAAGGAGGTGGACATCATTCGCTTTGCTACCCGAATACTGGTGATTCAAGTGGCTACCGTCGCTTTGGTGGTAGCTATCTGCACCGGAATCTTCGCAGTTTTGATGATGGATCAGATGAAAACTGAGGCCGAGCACACAGCGTTGTCCATCGGACGTTCAGTGGCATCCAATCCGCAGATCCGCGAGGAAGTAGCGCTTGATACTCAAACAGGCGCAAGCCCGTCAGCCGAAGAATTAGCCAACGGAGATATCCAAGCCATTGCCCAGGCGGCCAATGAACGCACCGGAGCCTTGTTCGTTGTGGTCACCGACGGTTTAGGTATCCGCCTGTCCCACCCAGATGAGGAACGTCTAGGTGAGCAGGTGAGCACTAGCTTCGAGGCAGCCATGCGAGGTGAAGAAACCATGGCGTGGGAGACCGGAACCCTTGGTGCATCCGCACGAGCAAAAGTACCCATCTTCGCGCCGGATTCTAATATCCCAGTTGGTGAGGTCAGTGTTGGGTTTGAACGCGACAGTGTTTATTCTCGCCTGCCCATGTTCCTCGCAGCCCTCGCGCTTATTTCTGTGTTGGGAATCCTCATCGGCGTGGGTGTAGCCATGGGCATGCGTCGGCGTTGGGAGCGCGTGACCTTAGGTCTGCAGCCAGAAGAGCTGGTCACCCTTGTGCAAAATCAGACCGCTGTCATTGATGGCATCGATGAGGGGGTGCTGGCGCTGAGCCCAAATGGAACAATTGGGGTGCATAATGAGCAAGCACAATCCATGATTGATGCAGGTCCTATGAGCGGCAGAACGTTGAAAGAACTAGGCCTTGACCTGGGGCTTGATGGCGTTGTGCTGCATGGTCAGCATCCAGAAACCGTTGCGCATAACGGCAGGATCCTCTATCTGGATTTCCACCCCGTGCGCCGAGGGGATCAAGATTTAGGCTACGTGGTAACCATCCGCGATCGCACCGACATCATTGAACTCAGTGAACGCCTCGACTCTGTGCGCACCATGACCCACGCACTGCGCGCCCAGCGCCACGAGTTTGCCAACCGCATCCACACCGCAACAGGGCTTATCGACGCCGGCCGCGTCCACGACGCGGCAGAGTTTCTAGGCGATATATCCCGCAACGGGGGACAGTCACATCCATTAATCGGATCAGCGCACCTCAATGAAGCATTTTTGAGCTCATTTTTAAGTACTGCTTCTATTTCGGCATCTGAAAAGGGCGTTAGTCTGCGCATCAACTCTGACACGCTCATCCTTGGCACCGTCAAGGAGCCAGAAGATGTAGCAACCATTTTGGGTAATTTAATCAACAATGCCATCGATGCTGCGGTGTCAGGTGAGGCACCACGGTGGATTGATCTTACGCTGATGGATGATGCCGATACGCTGGTCATTTCTGTTGCAGATTCTGGCCCTGGCATTCCAGAGGGCGTGGATGTATTTGCCACAGCCTCCCAGATAGGAGACTCTGAAGATAATGAACGCACCCACGGGCATGGCATTGGACTGAAACTGTGCCGGGCTTTGGCTAGATCACATGGTGGCGATGTCTGGGTGATTGATCAAGGAACCGAAGATGGCGCTGTATTTGGAGTGAAACTACCGGGAGTAATGGAGTAATGGAGTAATGGATCAAACACTTAAAGTTTTAGTAATTGATGATGATTTCCGCGTCGCCGGCATTCACGCCTCCATTGTTGATGCGTCCCCTGGATTTTCGGTGGTCGGTACCGCGCGCACCCTCGCAGAGGCAAAAACGCTGATCGCCACATTTTCCCCAGACCTTTTGCTTGTTGATGTCTACCTTCCCGACGGCGACGGCATTGACCTCGTGGGCACTTCCAACATTGATGCGTTTGTGCTCAGCGCAGCCGATGACATCAAAACAGTTCGACGCGCCATGCGCGCCGGGGCACTCGGATATCTGCTCAAACCATTTCCCCAAAAACGTCTCGTGGAACGCCTTGACCGTTACGTCCGCTACCGCCATGTCTTATCCGGCACCCAAGGACTTTCCCAAGACAAAATTGACCAGGCAACCGCAATCCTCAACGGCACCCAAGCGCCAGTCACCGTCTCTAGATCCGCCACAGAGCAATTGCTTCTCGACGCCCTGGAAGGCCAAGAACTCTCTGCAACAGAAGCTTCCGAAGCCGCCGGAGTTTCACGTGCCACAGCACAGCGCAGGCTGGCAGCGATGGCTAGCCAAGGTGTGATCCAGGTTCGCCTTCGGTACGGACAGTCCGGGCGACCAGAGCATCTATATTCAAAGCCACTGCTCTAGTAACCTTTGTGGATGTCCACCTCGGTCAGCATCTTTTCTCCAGCAAGAAACCGTCGATAGTTTTCTGCCACCACTGGGGCAAGCATGCGATCCATCGAGGTCAACGTGTTGGCTACGTGCGGGGTAATGATCACGTTGCTGCGACCCCACAGTGGATGACCGTCGGGCAATGGTTCAGGGTCGGTGACATCCAGCCCTGCTCCGGATATTTCTTGGGCATCTAAGGCATTAACTAAAGCTTTTGTATCTACTACTTCTCCGCGAGCAACGTTGATCAAGGTTGCAGTCGGCTTCATTGCTTTAAGCTCTGCCTGTCCGATCAAATGGTGGGTATCCGCGGTAAGAGGTACGCACAGCACCACATGGTCGGCGTCGGCAAGCGCCTGGTGCAGGTTGGATATAGGTGCCGTGGCATCAAAATCTTGGGTTGGGTTACCGGTCCTGCTTACTGCTAAAGACTTTGCGCCAAAAGGTTTCACCATGGCTGCTAGATGTTTACCGATTCCACCAGCTCCCACAATGGCGACCGTTGCGCCATCAAGCCATCTGGTCTGCTGATCCACCTGGCTGCGTGGTGCCCAACTATCGGCGCGCACCATGGTGGGGTGCATATGAATCAGTCCCAGCAAAAGGCCCATTGCTGCTTCGGCAACCTGTTGGCCATACACCCCTGATGCATTTGACCACCGACGTTTGTCATCAATCTGCCCAGCTGTGAAATATGCGTTAAGCCCTGCATTGGGAAATTGCACCCACCGCACTTGGTCGGGAAGTGGGGGAAATTCTGTGCCTGGTGTTTGAGTAAACACAAACCCTTCGGCCTTCTCAAGGGAGTCGACTATTTCTGCGCCTGCTTCCTTTAAAGCCTTGGTGGTGAGTGGATAATCGCCAAAACCAACAAAGATTTTCATGGGCTCCAGGATAGGTTGTTGGTGTGAGGTTGGGTTTTGTACTCCTGAATGCTTCATTTCCACACTCGTGGGTAAAGTTGGTGCCGAATCAACAATCTCTTTTGGAGGAACTTTAATGAGCATTTCCAACGCAATCCTGCGTGGTGTGTCTGGCGCTTATATTCTGCAGTCCGGCTACGGAAAACTTGGATTGCCTAATGAGGCCGCTGCTGGCATTCAGGGTCTAGCTGCAACTGGTGTTCCAGCGGTGGCTGATATGGATGCAGAGACTTTCGGTAAGTTTGTTGCCTACTCGGAGTTGGGTATCGGTGGAGCTTTGCTTGCTCCATTTATTCCTAGCCGTCTTGCAGGTTTGGGTCTTGGTGCTTTCTCTGCAGGTTTGTTGGCCATTTACTTCCGTAACCCAGCGATGACTCAAGATGATGGAATCCGCCCTTCCCAGGATGGAACCGGATTGTCTAAGGATCTTTTCCTTGCTGCTATTGCGGGTGCTTTGGTGTTCGCACCTGCTAAGAAGCGTAAGAAGGCGAAGAAGAAGTCTAAGTAAGCTTGTTTGAACGGCGCTGGTTAGCAAGGCCGTTCAATCGCACTGTTAAACACTGATTTTGAACAGTGTTCAAAAATTCCTTGAACACTGTTCAAGTCATGGGTTAAGGTTGTCGCTTAAGGCACGCGTCTTTTTGCATGCGCGCGCCCAATTTTTCTTCAGCGTGCTTTGAGTGCGCCGTTTTTGACAACCAGCCTTTAGGAGACCCATGACCATCCCCGGCACCATCCTTGACACCGCCCGCACCCAAGTTCTGGAACAAGGAATTGGACTTAATCAGCAACAGTTGATGGAGATCCTCACGTTGCCTGAGGAACAGATACCGGATCTGATGGATTTAGCCCACCAAGTTCGACTCAAGTGGTGCGGGGAAGAAATCGAGGTCGAGGGCATTATTTCTCTCAAAACTGGTGGTTGTCCTGAAGATTGTCATTTCTGTTCACAGTCTGGGTTGTTTGAATCGCCGGTGCGTTCGGTGTGGCTGGATATTCCGAATCTGGTGGAAGCCGCAAAGCAAACAGCGAAAACAGGAGCTACTGAGTTCTGTATTGTCGCTGCAGTTAAAGGTCCTGATGAAAAACTCATGACTCAGCTGGAAGAGGCAGTTCTTGCCATTCACTCTGAGGTGGACATTGATGTTGCGGCATCCATTGGAACACTGAACGAGGAACAGGTTGAGCGTCTTGCTGCTGCTGGCGTGCATCGCTATAACCACAACCTGGAAACAGCACGTTCCTACTTTCCCCAGGTTGTAACCACACATACGTGGGAAGAGCGCCGTGAAACTTTGCAGTTGGTTGCCGATGCGGGATTGGAAGTGTGTTCCGGTGGCATCTTAGGTATGGGTGAATCTTTGGAGCAGCGTGCAGAATTCGCTGTGCAGCTAGCGGAGCTTGATCCGCATGAAGTTCCCATGAATTTCCTTGACCCTCGCCCGGGCACGCCGTTTGCTGATCGTGAACTCATGGACAGCCGTGATGCTTTGCGTTCTATCGGTGCCTTCCGCCTTGCCATGCCTCACACGATGCTTCGTTTTGCTGGTGGCCGCGAACTTACCTTGGGTGATAAAGGTTCCGAACAGGGCCTTTTGGGTGGAATTAACGCAATGATCGTTGGAAACTACCTGACCACGCTTGGTCGCCCGATGGAAGAAGACTTGGACATGATGGATCGCCTCCAACTTCCAATCAAGGTTCTTAATAAGGTCATCTAAAACAACTGCCATGAACAACGATCTCCAAATGGCCATGATTTTGGCCGATGACCCGCTTTTCCACCCCAACACCGGCAAGCCTTTTAATAGTGAACACAAACTGTCACCTTCTGCGCGAGCTGGTTTTGAAGCACCCCGTTATTGCCAACTCTGCGGCCGACGCATGAAAGTCCAAGTCCGCCCCGATGGCTGGGATGCGGAATGCTCACGCCACGGATCCGTCGATTCCTCCTATTTAGGCCGCCGATAATGCGCGGCCACCTCATTGACGGCGACGGCCGCTGCATCCACTATCACGGCCCGCTCGACATCGTCGGCAACAAATGCGCCACATGCAATCAGTGGTGGGCGTGTCATCGCTGCCACGAGGAGATCGCGGGACACCCGTTCGGGAAAATGCTTATCGACGCCCCCTCCTCCCTTCAATGCGGTCACTGTGGGGGACTTACGGCCTATGGCGCGCAAAAATGCCCGCGGTGCGGGCATGGTTTCAATCCAGGCTGTTCGCTCCACACTCCGTTGTACTACAAAATACCCTCTTGACCTGTGTGTTTGCGGGTTGATTAAAGGGTGTGTAACTTAATTGAAGTCAGCGCGACCAACAACGCCCCACCACAGTGTGGATTGTGTGGCGGATCTAGGAAAACAAACGCTGGCAAAACATCAACAAACCTTCCATTTTTGAAGAACATCACCGATTTGGTGAACATCATCAAGATGAAGTAACGTTGAACAAGCTGCCAACAAGACATCAACCAACAAAAAACGTTGTGTGTTTTGGGGTGTGCGTGTGTTGTTTGAGAACTCAATAGTGTGCCATTTATTTTATTTTTGTCACTACCATTTCACATATTTTTGTGAGGTGGTGGGTCATGCCGGGTGGTGGATCGCCAAAATTATCCATCACTGTAAACAATAAAACTATTGTTGGCATGATTGTCGTGTGGGTGGTCTTGTTCCCCGTCAAGGGAAGAAACCCACACACATCATTATTTATTTTGATAATGCCAATAACACCCTCTTTTTTCTGACCGCTCCTTGTGTGTGGTTGGTGGGGGTGTTGTTGTTTTTGTCAGGTGTTGGGCTTTTCACAAGCCTTAAGCATTTTTCATGTTTTTTTGTGGAGAGTTTGATCCTGGCTCAGGACGAACGCTGGCGGCGTGCTTAACACATGCAAGTCGAACGCTGAAGCCCTAGCTTGCTGGGGTGGATGAGTGGCGAACGGGTGAGTAACACGTGGGTGATCTGCCCTGCACTTTGGGATAAGCCTGGGAAACTGGGTCTAATACCGAATACTCACATCACTGTAGGGGTGGTGTGGAAAGCTTTTGCGGTGTGGGATGAGCCTGCGGCCTATCAGCTTGTTGGTGGGGTAATGGCCTACCAAGGCGTCGACGGGTAGCCGGCCTGAGAGGGTGTACGGCCACATTGGGACTGAGACACGGCCCAGACTCCTACGGGAGGCAGCAGTGGGGAATATTGCACAATGGGCGCAAGCCTGATGCAGCGACGCCGCGTGGGGGATGAAGGCCTTCGGGTTGTAAACTCCTTTCGCTTGGGACGAAGCCTTTTTAGGGTGACGGTACCTTGAGAAGAAGCACCGGCTAACTACGTGCCAGCAGCCGCGGTAATACGTAGGGTGCGAGCGTTGTCCGGAATTACTGGGCGTAAAGAGCTCGTAGGTGGTTTGTCGCGTCGTCTGTGAAATCCCGGGGCTTAACTTCGGGCGTGCAGGCGATACGGGCATAACTTGAGTGCTGTAGGGGAGACTGGAATTCCTGGTGTAGCGGTGAAATGCGCAGATATCAGGAGGAACACCGATGGCGAAGGCAGGTCTCTGGGCAGTAACTGACGCTGAGGAGCGAAAGCATGGGTAGCGAACAGGATTAGATACCCTGGTAGTCCATGCCGTAAACGGTGGGCGCTAGGTGTAGGGGTCTTCCACGACTTCTGTGCCGCAGCTAACGCATTAAGCGCCCCGCCTGGGGAGTACGGCCGCAAGGCTAAAACTCAAAGGAATTGACGGGGGCCCGCACAAGCGGCGGAGCATGTGGATTAATTCGATGCAACGCGAAGAACCTTACCTGGGCTTGACATGGACCGGATCGGCGTAGAGATACGTTTTCCCTTGTGGTCGGTTCACAGGTGGTGCATGGTTGTCGTCAGCTCGTGTCGTGAGATGTTGGGTTAAGTCCCGCAACGAGCGCAACCCTTGTCTTATGTTGCCAGCACATTTGGTGGGTACTCATGAGAGACTGCCGGGGTTAACTCGGAGGAAGGTGGGGATGACGTCAAATCATCATGCCCCTTATGTCCAGGGCTTCACACATGCTACAATGGTCGGTACAGCGAGTTGCCACACCGTGAGGTGGAGCTAATCTCTTAAAGCCGGCCTCAGTTCGGATTGGGGTCTGCAACTCGACCCCATGAAGTCGGAGTCGCTAGTAATCGCAGATCAGCAACGCTGCGGTGAATACGTTCCCGGGCCTTGTACACACCGCCCGTCACGTCATGAAAGTTGGTAACACCCGAAGCCAGTGGCCCAACCTTTTTGGGGGGAGCTGTCGAAGGTGGGATCGGCGATTGGGACGAAGTCGTAACAAGGTAGCCGTACCGGAAGGTGCGGCTGGATCACCTCCTTTCTAAGGAGCTTTATATAAACCACCACTAGAGCAGTTGTTTGGGTGTGTGGTTGTTGGTGTTGGAACCCGGATGTGGTTGCCACCAACACTTATTTAATCGGGTGGAGATGACCCCCTGGGGTGACAAAAACCAGAAACAATACTTCTGGCTGAATTAGATGGCATGCTGTTGGGTGTCTGGAATGACATCGCAAGCGCCACACTGTGTGTGGTGTGTGTGGGTTGTTTCTAACATCGAGCATTCACAGCTTAATCAATTGCCTTTGTGGTGTTGGTTGTGGTGTGGGTGGTGTGTTGTGTGAGAACTGTATAGTGGACGCGAGCATCTTTATTTTTTTGTTTATTTTGTTGTGTGACCGAACGCGCCAAACGCCATGAGATGAGCACGTTGTTGTTTATTGTGGTGGTGGTTGGTTTTTTGTGTTTGTTGTTTTTTAGGGCACACGGTGGATGCCTTGGCATATCAAGCCGATGAAGGACGTGAGAGGCTGCGTTATGCCTCGGGGAGTTGCCAACTAAGCGTTGATCCGAGGATGTCCGAATGGGGAAACCCAGCTGCAGTAATGTGTGGTTACCTACCGGTGAATATATAGCTGGTGTGGGGGTTGACACGGGGAAGTGAAACATCTCAGTACCCGTAGGAGAAGAAAACAATTGTGATTCCGTTAGTAGTGGCGAGCGAACGTGGATGATGGCTAAAACTTATGTGTGTGATACCCGGCAGGGGTTGCATGTAGGTGGTTGTGGGGCAACAACATTCTGCATTCTGCCGGATGTGGGCATATGTCGCGTGGTTAGTGGAAGTGGTGTGGGAACGCCTACCGTAGAAGGTGAGAGTCCTGTACATGAAGGCCATGGTGGTGTGTGTGGTTGTTGATACCCCGAGTAGCAGCGGGCTCGTGGAATCTGCTGTGAATTAGCCGGGACCACCCGGTAAGCCTGAATACTTGATATGACCGATAGCGGATTAGTACCGTGAGGGAATGGTGAAAAGTACCCCGGGAGGGGAGTGAAATAGTACCTGAAACCGTGTGCTGACAATCCGTCAGAGCGCACCTTTGGTGTGTGATGGCGTGCCTTTTGAAGAATGAGCCTGCGAGTCAGCGGCATGTCGCGAGGTTAACCCGTGTGGGGTAGCCGTAGGGAAACCGAATCCTAACGAGGGTGATTTTTAGTGGCATGTCTTGGACCCGAAGCGGAGTGATCTACCCATGGCCAGTGTGAAGCAGCTGTAAGAGGTTGTGGAGGCGCGAACCCACTTAGGTTGAAAACTGAGGGGATGAGTTGTGGGTAGGGGTGAAAGGCCAATCAAACTCCGTGATAGCTGGTTCTCCCCGAAATGCATTTAGGTGCAGCGTTGTGTGTTTCTTGCCGGAGGTAGAGCTACTGGATGGTTTAGCGGGACTATCATCTTAGCGACATCAGCCAAACTCCGAATGCCGGTAAGTGAGAGTGCAGCAGTGAGACTGCGGGGGATAAGCTTCGTAGTCGAGAGGGAAACAGCCCAGATCGCCGGCTAAGGCCCCTAAGGGTGTGCTAAGTGGAAAAGGAGGTGGGGTCGCGAAGACAGCCAGGAGGTTGGCTTAGAAGCAGCCATCCTTGAAAGAGTGCGTAATAGCTCACTGGTCGAGTGATTCCGCGCCGACAATGTAGTGGGGCTTAAGTACACCGCCGAAGCCGCGGCAATGATCCCTTGTGGATTGTTGGGTAGGGGAGCGTCGTGCACTACGGTGAAGCTTGAGGGTGACCTTGGGTGGAGTGTGTGCGAGTGAGAATGCAGGCATGAGTAACGATTGATGCGTGAGAAACGTATCCGCCGGATGACTAAGGGTTCCTGGGTCAAGTTAATCTTCCCAGGGTGAGTCGGGGCCTAAGGCGAGGCCGACAGGCGTAGTCGATGGATAACGGGTTGATATTCCCGTACCCGAGTATCAGCGACCATGGTGAATCAGTGATACTAACCACCCATAAGCACCTGTCACTTTCTTTGATTGTGGTGGTGTGTGGTTGCGTGGGACCTGATCTGGTAGTAGCTAAGTGATGGGGTGACGCAGGGAGGTAGCCTAGCCACTTATTGGATTGTGGTGTAAGCGTGTGGCACGCAGTGTAGGTCAAATCCGCACTGTTTTTGTGTGAGGCGTGATGCGGAGCCCTTTTTGGGTGAAGTGGGTGATCCTGTGCTGTCGAGAAAAGCCTCTAGCGATGGTGGTATTCGGCCCGTACCCTAAACCGACACAGGTAGTCAGGTAGAGAATACTAAGGCGTTCGGGTGAACTGTGGTTAAGGAACTCGGCAAAATGCCCCCGTAACTTCGGGAGAAGGGGGGCCACTACTGGTGGGAAGATCATGCATCTTTTTTGCTGGTGGTGGTCGCAGAGAATAGAGGGAAGCGACTGTTTACTAAAAACACAGGTCCGTGCGAAGACGTTGAAGTTGATGTATACGGACTGACGCCTGCCCGGTGCTGGAAGGTTAAGAGGACCGGTTAGTGAAGTTTACTTTGCGAAGCTGAGAATTTAAGCCCCAGTAAACGGCGGTGGTAACTATAACCATCCTAAGGTAGCGAAATTCCTTGTCGGGTAAGTTCCGACCTGCACGAATGGCGTAACGACTTCCCTGCTGTCTCAACCACAGGCCCGGTGAAATTGCAGTACGAGTAAAGATGCTCGTTACGCGCGGCAGGACGAAAAGACCCCGGGACCTTCACTATAGCTTGGTATTGGTGTTTGATTCGGTTTGTGTAGGATAGGTGGGAGACTGTGATCATGTGACGCTAGTTGTGTGTGAGTCGTTGGTGAAATACCACTCTGATCGGATTGGATGTCTAACCTTGGCCCATGATCTGGGTTGGGGACAGTGCCTGGTGGGTAGTTTAACTGGGGCGGTTGCCTCCCAAAATGTAACGGAGGCGCCCAAAGGTTTCCTCAGCTTGGTTGGTAATCAGGTGGTGAGTGTAAGTGCACAAGGGAGCTTGACTGTGACACTGACAGGTGGAGCAGGGACGAAAGTCGGGACTAGTGATCCGGCACCTACTTGTGGTTGTGGTGTCGCTCAACGGATAAAAGGTACCCCGGGGATAACAGGCTGATCTTCCCCAAGAGTCCATATCGACGGGATGGTTTGGCACCTCGATGTCGGCTCGTCGCATCCTGGGGCTGGAGTAGGTCCCAAGGGTTGGGCTGTTCGCCCATTAAAGCGGCACGCGAGCTGGGTTTAGAACGTCGTGAGACAGTTCGGTCTCTATCCGCCGCGCGCGTTGAAACTTGAAGGAAGGCTGTCCCTAGTACGAGAGGACCGGGACGGACGTACCTCTGGTGTGCCAGTTGTTCCGCCAGGAGCAGGGCTGGTTGGCTACGTACGGGAGGGATAACCGCTGAAAGCATCTAAGCGGGAAGCCTGTTTCGAGATGAGGTTTCGTTTGAGGTTCCCTGTAGATTATGGGGTTGATAGGCCAGATCTGGAAGCACTGTGAGGTGTGGAGGTGACTGGTACTAATGTACCGATAACAACAAACACCCCTTTTGGGGGTTGTTCTAACGCAACGTAACAAATGAGCATATAAAAATGTGTGTTCGCGTCCATTATGCAGTGTCTGACACAACACAACCAGCCTGTGTGGTTGGTTTGGTGTGTGGTTGTGTCGGTGGTGATAGTAGCAGGGAAACGCCCGGTCCCTTTCCGAACCCGGAAGCTAAGCCTGGTTACGCTGATGGTACTGCACTCGGGAGGGTGTGGGAGAGTAGGTTACCGCCGACCAAAAACTTAACAAAAATAGTAGAGGTGTGGTACGCAACGATGATGTTGCGTACCACACCTCTTTTTGTGTTTTCTGGGGTGCTTGGGTTGCTTGCTTGTGGTGCCGGCTGGTGGGGGCCGGCGTCGACAAGCAAAAAAGCTTGCTATCGAGATCAGGCTTTAGATGCGACAGCAGGTTTCGGTGCCGTTATCTTGGGTTGCGTAGCCAGCTGTGTGGCTTTTGGAATGAGGATTGCTGCGATGATGGTGGCGGCAATCGCGAATACAACGTTAATGCCGAGTGAAACACTGCCGGCGAGGGAGATGCTGGAGTCGCGAAGCGCTAAGAACACTGAGGTGGAGATAGCGATGCCGAGCGCTGCTCCGAGAGAGGAAGACATTTTAAATACGCCAGCACCAGCGCCTGTGCGGTCTGTGGGAAGTGTTCCAAGAGCGGTGTCGGTGACTGGGGTGGCGAAAAGACCAAGGCCAAGCCCGTAAAGGGAGAAACCCGCGAGGGAAATAAGGATGTAGGTTGAGGCGCTGACTGCAGTGATCATCAAGAGAGCAGTGCCAGCTGCTACCAAAATGCCTGCGGTGATGATGACTACGCGGGCACCGACTTGCTGCATTGCTTTTTCACCGATTCGGATGAAGAGAATGACAAACACTGCGAATCCAATACTGGTGAGGCCTGAAACCGTCGCGGAAATGCCCCAACCCATTTGCTGAACCCACATGACTACCGCCACAACTCCGCCCGTGGCACTCATGATGAAGTTGGTGATGGTTGCGCCGCTGAATGCCCGATTCTTGAAGAGATTGAAATCGAGCACTGGCCAGCTGGCGAGGCGTTCAACAAAGAGAAACACAGCCAAGAAAGTTATAGAGACCGCAAGTAGTGTCCACGTTATCCAGTGCGTCCAGCCAAGTGATTCACCTTGGGTAATGAACAATTCGAGTGACAATACACTGAGGGCTAAAACGATGATGCCATTCCAGTCCAAACGCATCCCAACGGATTGAGCTGGGCGGGATTCTGGGATGTGGCGAGTCAATGCAATGGCAGTGACGGAGACAATTGCGCAAAGGGCAAATATTCCTCTCCAGCCAAAGGGGCTTGCTACAACAAGACCGGCGAAAAGTGCACAGAATCCAGTGCCACCCCATGAGCCGATAGACCAAATAGAGACTGCTCGTTGGCGGTCAGCGCCCAACCAATATGTTTTCACCAAGGCTAGAGATGAAGACATGATGGCTGCTGCTGCCAATCCTTGGAGAACTCGGCCAGTGATGACCATCTGAGTGGCTAAAGAGGTGGTGGCGGATGCTATGAGGAGGGATCCTACGATATTGAGAATGTTGCCGATCATCATGATGCGCACTCGACCAAAAACATCGGCAATGCCTCCGGCTGCGACGATGAATGTTCCGCAAAACAGCGCGGCCGCCACCACAGCAATGTTCATCGTGCTGTCACTCATCCCAAGATCGGTTGCCATGTCGGGTCCGATGTTTAGCGTTGATTGGGCAAATAGCCAAAATGTGAGAACCGATAAAACAATGCCGATGAGGGCTTTGTCATCGCCTTTGAATGCTGTAGAGGACATCCGAACTCCCTTTTCTATCAATCTATAGAAACTTGCAGAATCGACTCTAATTCATGATTTCAATAGGTTGATAGAAATATGGGAAGCGTCACATGGTTTTTACGCTTAAAAGGATGGTTAGACGTTCCAGTTCACCTGTTCAGGTTTCCTGGAAAGTACCTTCTTACCTCGGTGAATGCTCAATAAAACACTTGCTTTGCGTTGTATGGCTTCTTTGGTGCTGTGGGCATCGAGAACTAGTAAGTTGGCTGGGGCATTCTCGGTGATTTCATGGTTATCAATCCCTAAGTTTCCAGCTGGATTCGTGGTGATGAAGGACAGGGCGTTTTTCAAATGGTCGGCCGTTAACATGTGGGAGACATGTAGTCCGGAATCGAGAATACGGAGTAGGTCTCCATCGCCCATGGGGTAGAAGGGATCATTCATGGAGTCTTGGCAGAAGCTGACTGGAATGCCCCACTCGGTGAGCTGTTTTACTGGTGCTACACCTCGGGGTACTGGATTTTGGAAACCAAGCCCCTGGAGATGAAGGTTCTCGTTGGGGCACACGGCAAAACGAACCTTGGAAGCTGCCAACTTAGGTAAAAGTCGAGCCATATATCCGGGTGAGTAGTAGCCCATTGCTACAGAGTGGGAGACTACTGTTTGTTCACCCATGTCACGTTTTGCAGCTTCCGCGGCAAGGACTTCAACGAATCGGGAGTGGGGATCATCGATTTCATCGGTGTGGATATCGATGGGGGCTGAGTGCTTTTCCGCAAGATCAAAAAGCCACTTTACTGACTCAACGCCATCATCACGTGTTGGTTCAAGGTGTGGGATGCCACCAACAACGTCAGCACCCGCAGACATAGCATCGGAGATTAACTTCTGTCCACCTTCATAAGCGAAGATGCCATTTTGAGGAAATGCGACAATTTGAATGTCGCACCACTCGCGGACTTCATCGCGAAGTTCTGCAAGTGCCTCAAATCCTGCAAAGGTGGGGTCGGTGACATCGACATGTGTGCGGATGAAACCAGCGCCATGTTCTGCTGCGCGACGAGCCGCCTGGAGGGCTTTTGCTTTGATGTCTTCCTTGACGTGGAAGCCTTGAGTTTTGCGGTCGGCCCAGATGTCGATTGCTTCAAAAAGTGTGCCGGAGGCATTCTCGCGGGGAACCCCGGCAGTGTTCGCATAATCTAGGTGGATGTGCGCTTCAACGAACTGAGGGGTAACCAGCCTTCCGTCGGCATCGTAATCATCAGCGCGACTGTCTTCTTCTGATCGAAGTGCAGAGGGGGTAATTGTTGAAATTCTTCCACCCTCGATGGTGATATCAACAAGCTCTGCATTGTTCTTGACTTGAGCATTAATAATGCGCATGAGAACTCCGTTCCTACATGTCAAAGGCATATTTTTAAGTGCTGGAAAATCCAGACACTTTCTATTCTATTGCTTGACAGATATTTGGTGTGGAGTTAAACGATGATCGTCAGTTGCCGCAGGTAGTTCTTGAGTATTCCTTCTGCATCGGGTACTTCCACTTGGCCTTGTCCGAGAACCTCAATAGTTTTTGTCGGTGCGCTTTGGGTAGGGCTGAAAACTGCAGCGGGGTCTGTGAGCGGTGTATCAGGAGAACTTGGAGAGCTCGGCACATTCGGGGTACTGGAAGCAGCAGGAGACTCGGTGGCTTCAGTATTTGGCGTGCCAACTGCACCCTCTTCAGAAGGTACTGCTCCATTCCCTACAGTTCCTTTAAGTCCACAGTTCTCGGCAGCGGCATCTACTTGGGCTAGCGCAGCAAGAATTTGATTTCCGCGCTCATCAAATGCTGCGAGTGCTTGCGCCTGGGCTACTTTTGCTTGGTAGTCTGCATCATTTGTCCAATAGGCCTCTGCGGTGGCGCAAGAAATTTCACCTTGGGGGACTTGGTTTAATAGGGCTCCAACAGCGGCATGGCTGGTGGGTGAAGCTGAAATTGCGATAATTGTAGAGCAAGCTAGGACGCTGAAAGCCCGGGCAGAAAACTTAAGCATGGGAAAAGTATGCCACCTTAATTAATGTGATTGCTTGTAACATGCAAAAAGCTCCCACGGCCGAAACCATGAGAGCTTAAAAGGATGCAGACTTAAGCCGCAAACTGTGCCAGGAATTGCTGGAAAGCTTTTTGTAGATCTGGAAGCTGAACGTTGCCAACACCTGGAACTTCAACGGTGAAGGATGGCAGACCTGCAGGGGTTAGGTTCAATACAGGAGCTGCAGGTGCCGCAGGAGTTTCTGGGTTGCTCGGTGCGGGAGATGAAGGTGCAGGCGCTGGAGCTGCAGAATTATCCTGGTTTTGAGCTGGTGCGGTTGAAGCTTCGCCCTGGTTAGCGGCGGTGGTGCCACCCTTGAGGCCACAACGGTTTGCTGCTTCATCAACTCGGGCAAGTGCTGCCTTGATTTGTGGTCCGCGGGAATCAAACATAGCCAAAGCGTTGGCCTGGGCAACCTTGCTGTTGTAATCAGCTTCGGTGGTCCAGTACTTTTCTGCCTGGGAGCAGCTGATTTCTCCGGATGGGAGGGCGGAGAGGGCGTCGTCGATGATGTCGGCGGATGCGATTGCTGGGCTGGCGAGGGTTGCTGCACCCACGAAGGTTGCGGTGAGGGCTACGGCCTTGGACTTTGCGGAGTTGAGAAAGCTCATAGCCATCAACCTTACGGAAGGAACTGAAATACACCAGTGTTACGGGTGGGAATTCATTAACAATTTGATAAACCAACAAGTGACTAGGATGGGTATGTGTTTGATGAACTCACTGCTCGTGCCCATAATTCTGCGTTGAGGTCTATTGCTCGTGTTGTTGCTGAGACAGTGGAGCCAATGGGGGAGGATGAGGCGAGGGAAGGCGTCGTAAAGCAATTAAAAGCTGGTGGCGTGCTGGCGGTGACTGGGGCAGGGGTGTCGACTGACTCGGGCATCCCCGATTATCGCGGCCCGCAGGGCAGCTTGAGCAGGCATCGGCCGATGACGTACCAGGAGTTTCGGCACGATCCGGCGGCGTCGCATCGGTATTGGGCGCGGTCATTTGTGGGCTGGCGGGTGATGGATCAGGCGCGGCCGAATCGCACACATTTCGCCATGGTGGAGCTGGAGCGACATGGGTTTTTAAGCGGTGTGGTCACGCAAAATGTGGATGGTTTGCATGCGGAAGCCGGCACGAAAAATCTTGTCGCGCTGCACGGCGACCTCGCGCATGTCATGTGTTTGAACTGCGGTTTTAGTGAGGATCGGCACCTTTTCGATGAACGCCTCGAAGCCGCCAACCCTGGCTATGTCGCCTCAATTCGCCTGGAACCTGGCGCCGTCAACCCGGACGGTGACGTCTTCCTCGACGACGCCCAAGTGCGCCGCTTCACCATGGTCGGCTGCCTACGCTGCGGCTCGCTCATGCTCAAACCGGACGTGGTTTACTTCGGCGAACCCGTGCCTACGGCCCGGAAAAAAGATTTAAAAACGCTTCTCGACGCCTCCTCCAGCCTTCTCATCGCCGGCTCCTCCCTAGCCGTCATGAGTGGTTACCGGATCGTCATCGAAGCACAACGCCAAGGAAAACAAGTAGCTGTCATCAATGGTGGGCCGGGTCGAGCCGATGGTCGCGTTGATATTTTGTGGCGCACCCGTGTTGCACCGGCATTTGATGACATTTTAGACGCGCTGGATATTTAAGTTTGGGGGTTCGGAGGTTGGTGATTCCAGCAACTGCCATATTTGACCAAAACCTAAAGCTCCGCAGTCTCCCTTGGTCTTTAGATGAACTGAGGTTAGAAATTTCTTTCACGGGCTAAGAAAGTATGACGCCACAGAATCGCGTCTAACTTGAGTTGGTCCAACTATCGGAGCCGTCTATTGGCTCAGAATCACCCTTAAAGGGGGCATTCAAAGAAACAGGCCTTTTGTGACGCCTGCCATACGCAGGGAAAATAAAGTTCATGCATGAATTTCCTTGTGTATGTGACTTGGATCATGTAGCTTTTCTTTTATTCGCATATGCTTTGCGAATATAGAAATATTCTCAAGGCTTAAGGAGAAGGAGAGCAGGGGTTATGACTTTGACAAACGAACACAACCCGCCAGTCGCCGAGGCGACCGCGGGCACAACCCCCATGGCGAAAGTCATCAGGGGTGCAATTCTGGGAACTGTCGTGGAGTACTACGACTTCGGAATCTATGGATATATGGCGACGATTCTCGCCGTGCATTTCTTCCAAGGAAATGAAACAACTGCCCTACTAGGAACTTTTGCAACGTTTGCCGTGGCATTCTTCATGCGCATTCCTGGCGGAATCTACTTTGGCCACATCGGTGATAAATACGGACGCAAAAAGGCACTGACCTGGACCATCCTGCTGATGGCTGCAGCAACAGCCCTGATGGGTATGCTTCCCACCTACGTCACCTTAGGAATCTGGGCAACCGTATTGCTGGTTCTTGCTAGGTGCTTGCAAGGCTTTGCCGCAGGAGGTGAACTTGGTGGCGCAAATGCTTTTGTTTCTGAATACGCACCAACTAAAAAACGTGCCTCTTTAACCTCAATGGTGAATAGTGGAACTTATATCGGATCACTCCTTGCATCGTTGATGGCTCTGGGTCTGACTACCTTCGTGTCCATCGAAACCATCGATGCCTGGGCATGGCGCATCCCATTCCTGCTCTCCGTGGTCATCGGCCTGATCGGTTTGTATATCCGAAACAGCCTTGAGGATTCTCCTGAGTTTGCGAAAATGGAAAACTCTGAGGAAAAAGAAACACTGCCAATCAAAGTGCTTCTGACAGAATCCGGCAGCAAAGTTCTTGTCATTATTGCCCTAGGTGCCATGATCACCGGTGGTTACTACATTGCCTCTGTTTATGCAGCAACATATCTGCAGATAGTGGGTGGACACACCTCAACAATGGCTTATACCTCAACATGTATTGCCATGATCTGTGGTGTTATCACCCTTCCGCTAGCAGGACGGTTGGCAGACAAAATTGGACGAAAACCACTCTTTTTAATCGGCTCAATCCTCGGAGTGATTCTTGGCTACCCAGCCTTCCTGCTCATGTCTTTGGATAATCCTTATCTCGCAGCAGCAAGCCAATCCATTCTCTTCATTTTGGTCTCGCTAGTAAATGGAGCTTCATTTGCCGCATACGCAGAAATGCTGCCAACCAGAACGCGGTATTCAGGCATTGCCTTGGCAAATAACACCTCAAACACCCTGCTTGGAGGAACAGCACCATTTATTGCAACACTGCTGATTTCACAAACCGGCCAAAATATTTCACCGGCGTACTACTTCATCGCTTGTTGTGCAGTCACCGTCATCGCGGCGCTCATATATAAGGAGACAAAAGGCCAGGAGCTTCCACTATGAGCCATCCGCTGGACGGAAAGATCATTCTAGTCACCGGAGCAGCGAGTGGAATGGGGTTCGAAGAGTCCTTCCTGCTTGCTTCTCAAGGCGCGACAGTATGGATGACTGATATTGCTGAAGACAAGCTCACGCACGCACACCAAAAAATCACCGAAGCTCTACCGGAACAGGTCGGGGATATCCACAGTGCGGTGTTAGATGTAGCGGATCCAGAATCGTGGCAGAGTCTCGCTGAGCAGATCAACAAGACTTCCTCCCGTTTAGATGGATTAGTAAACAATGCAGGTCGTACTTTGCGCGCATCTCTTGTAGAAACCAGTGATGAGGACTGGCTCAGCGTCATGAACATCAACCTCAACAGTGTGTTTTATGGCATGAAGTACTGTTATCCGCTGCTTTCACAATCTGAAAACGGTGCGGTGGTCAATGTATCTTCCACTGCTGGTCTCATGGCACACTCAGGGCCGGCTTATGGAACTTCAAAATGGGGTGTTCGTGGACTTAGCCAATCGGCTGCTCTGGAATTTGGCGGTAAAGGAATCAGAGTTAACTCCATCCACCCAGGTTTGGTATCGAGTCCTTTGCTTAACTCTGGATCTACCGAGTTTGTTGAAGAATCACTCAAAGCAATTCCCATGAATCGGATTGCTGAACCGCAAGAAATCGCCGAGGTAGTCAGCTTCCTCTTAAGTCCCCAATCTTCCTACATCACAGGAACCGAGATTGTTATTGATGGTGGATTGAATTCAGGCGGTACCTACAAACAAATTGTTGATCGAATCAACGCACAACTTCCACTCTAAGGAGTACTCCATGCTTAAAATCACCGAGCTTATGCCTCAATTACAAAACCTTTATGGGCGCCAAAGCCGAGCGATTGATACCGGTAACGGAGTCGGGTGGGCTGACACCTATACAGCGGATGGATCATATTCATCGCCCAGCTATGAAAAGGCTTTTGTAGGAACTGAAGAACTGATCGAATTTGGCAATAGTTTCCCAGTGCGCAGCCCTGGCGCAAAGCATTTGGCGCTTAATTTTCATGTCGTTGAGCAGACAGAAGAAGGGGCTGAAGTTATCTTGAACTTCGTTGTGGTCCAAGGAGAACCAGGAAAAGAATGCACAATCCTGAGAACTGTCACCGCTTTTGATTCCATCCGAATTATTGATGGCGAGCCACGACTATCTTCGCGACGAATTGAATTCTAGACAGTAAACAGTACCGACCAACTTTTAAAGAAAGACATTACAACATGGAAAACTACGTAAACCACAGCCCAATTGAAGCTCAGTACCCAGATCTACCTGGAAAAACCATGGTGGTCACTGGAGCCGCACAAGGTATGGGACGGCTTTTTGCAACACAGCTGGCATCACGTGGAGTCAATGTTGTAATCACAGACCTCAACGACACAGTACTTGAAGCAGCAGAGGAGATTAATCAAGAATTGGCCGAAGCCAACTTGGCACAAGAGTCCGGCAAAGTAGTAGGTGTTGTTGCCGATGTGACGAAAAAGCAAGATCATGAAAAGACGCTGTCGGCGGCAGTTGAAAACTTCGGCGGACTCCACGGATGGATCAACAATGCTGGAGTGTTCCCAGAGGCTGAGTCACTGGACATTCCAGAATCACAGTTTGATCTAGCATTTGATGTCAACACTAAGGGCACATTGTTTGGCTCGCAGGTTGCTGCCGGTTACATGAAGGATCATGGTGGCGGAAGCATCGTTAATATGGCATCTGTTGCGGCCTTGCGTATCCGCAGAGGCAGGGGAGCTTACAACACCGCAAAAGCTGGAACCCTGCAGCTTTCTTATAGCCTCGCAGTGGAATTAGGGGATTTCAATGTGCGGGTAAATGCGGTTGCACCTGGTTTTATTGATACTGCGATGACGCAATGGGTGCATGAACGAGAAGGCGCACTAGAACATGCTTTGGGCAATGTTCCACTGCATAGAATTGGTGCTCCAGTTGAAGTATTTGCGGCTGTGCTTTTCTTGCTATCTGATTCAGCAAGATACATCACCGGAAGCTGCATCTCTGTGGACGGAGGTTCACGCCATGTCTAAAGATTTTGATGTCATAGTGATTGGATCGGGTGGTGCAGGACTATCCGCTGCTATTTCTGCTTCTGAACATGGAGCTGATGTGGTCATCCTGGAGGCTGAACCAAGCATTGGGGGTTCAACAATCCGATCAGCTGGTGTATTAGTTGCAGCTGGAACAAGTGTTCAACACAGTCTGGGCGTGGCAGATTCACCTCGAGAAATGTATCAGCACTATATGGACCTAAACCAGTGGAAAGTCTTGCCTGGTCCGGTATGGAATTTTTGCCACGAGTCAGGGCCCATGTTTGAGTGGATGTTGGAGATGGGCCTTGAAGTTCCTGCTCAGCATTCCACTAATGCCCATATGCCAGGGCTAACTCGGGGTGGGGTGGAAAACAACAAACGATGCCACGTACCGAAAGGGCAAGGCAAAGGACTTGTAGAAGTACTAGATAAACGCCGACAAGAACTAGGCATCCCTGTTCGTCTAAACAGCAGAGTTACCGATTTAATTATTGAAGACAATCGAGTGCACGGAGTAAAACTGGGAAAGGAAAGCATCCGTGCCGGTGCTGTGATTGTGGCATCTGGTGGATTCGCCCGCAACCAGGATCTTATTAGGAAGTATTTTCCAGATGCACTCGATGCTGGAACAAGTTTCTTTGCTGTTGCCGCAGATGGATCTAGAGGTGATCACCTGAAATTTGCAGAAAAGCATGACCTGAAAGTCTTTGGCGAGAATTGGGGGCTATTGCTGCTTACCGCCAGGTTCCAACGTTTTCACCATTGGGTTAGCGGTTTTCCGCCTGCATCTCGGATTTATGTTGATGCCCAGGGGCTTCGCTGCATGGACGAAGATTCCACATATGCGGTCAACCAAGGGCAATGGAAAGCAGTGGGTAAGACAGTGTGGGCTGTTTTCGATGAGCGTGCACGTTTGAATCTGCCCACCGATGTTGAAGATTGGCAACCTGAACGAATCTTAGAGGAAGTAGATAAAGGTGTAGTTCTTAAGGCAGGGTCTTTGGAGGAGTTGGCAGGAAAGATCGGAGTGCCACGAGAAAACTTGAAAAGTTCAGTAGACCGCTGGAATCACATGCTTCCCAACGGGATTGATGATGATTTCAGACGACATGACACTCTTCAAGCTAAGGGAGCCAAGCTGAAGCTTGATGCAATTGAACAAGGTCCTTTTTATGCGGTGCAAATTGTTCCCGGTGAATTGGTGTGTACGCATACAGGATTGCAGATTAATTCCACTGCACAAGTTGTAAATTCCAGCGGCAGTTTAGTTGATGGTCTTTTTGCAGCTGGCGAGGCAGCAGGGGGAATTTTAGGTGAGCGATATGTTGGTGCTGGAAATTCGGTTACCAATGGTTTAGTTCTGGGAAAAATCGCAGGTACGCAAGCTGCGCTTTCACAGAATGAACCTATGTCCCAGGTGTTAATCTGAATCGATGACTGAAGATACTAAGCCGGTAGGTGCTAAGACTCTGGACAATGGGCTTAGGGTGCTTGAAGCGGTGACAGCTGAGTCATCGGGGATAACGTTGACTGAGTTGGCTGCCCAAACGCATCTTCATGCCACTGTTGTGTTCAGACTGTTGCAAACTTTGGAAGCTCATCGACTTGTTCGCAGAGATGAGAACAAAAGGTACTTTGCAGGATCTGGACTTATCCATTTGGCAGCCTCAGTCGATGTGGATCTTAAAGCGTTGGTGTCTCCTTATCTGCAAAGACTGGCTGACCGGACGCAGGCTTCTGCATATGTCATGATTTCTATCTCTGAAACTCAAGTAATGGCTGAACAAGTCGTCCAACCCATGATGCATCTGCCATATGTAACGTTTTCAGCAGGTAGTATCCATGCCCTTGATCGGGGTTCTGGTGGTCGTGCCATTTTGGCTGGGCGAGCACCTTCTCGGAATGATTCGGAGGAGGTTAAACTTGACCGGGAGCGTGGATATTCCATTAGTCATGGGGAGGTTCTTCCCAACGTGTATGGCGTGGCTGCTCCGTTGTCGCTGCCGGATCGTTTTCCAGAAGCATCAATTGGCGTATCCCTGCTTGATGATAAAAATTTGGATGAGATTGCAGATTTAGTCCGCGGTGTAGCTCGAGAGATCTCACTCCAAATTTGACACCAACGTACTTAAATTTGCTCTGACCAGGGCGCGGACGCGGGAGTCATAGGGCATGGCTTCGTGGAGGACAACGGAGTTTGGGTCCAGGTTTTCAACCCAGATGTTTTTCACACGTTCCAGTTCTTCTGAGTTCCGTGCCTCTAGGAAGCAGGTTTCTGGTGGTTGGATCACGGTGTCAAAGTGGGTGGCGATGCACAGGTAGGTCACGCCGGGATCGAGATCGCCACCTTCATTGATGGCATTGATGGTGTCGTGGCCTCGGATCATTTCAAATCCAGCTTCCCCAAACCATGAGTTCACTACGGAATTAACTACCGTTTCACCTCGGTTGTTGCGGATCAGTGGGCTGACAATGCCTCCCATGGTGGTTCCGTGGTTGGGTACAGCTAGTGACACCATGTGTTTTACTTTTGTTGCACCTCCCAAAACGCGCATCCAGTATCGCAAAAGCACACCACCTTGGGAGTGTCCGACCACGATTACTTTTGATGCCCCAGTAGCGAGCAATACTGTATCTATATAGGCCCCAATTTGTGCGGATGATTCTGCCACGGCTCCTGTGGCGCGTTGGCCAAAATCGGGTGCAAAAACTGCCCATCCATCGCGGCGTAAATCTGCACCGAGGTCTTGCCAATCGCCTTTTGTGGCTCCGGTTCCGTGTATTAAAACGACAGGCCAGGGGCGTTCTTTGGTGGGCCGTGCTCGCCAATCGTCTTCAAAAAGGCCACGTGAACGCATGCGTGCCAGCATGGGTAGTGAATTGGAGTGGTCTTCGTTGAGTTTGCCGCGGTTTTTGGGGTTGCGGTAGAAGTTTGTTGCGATCTCATTGACCACATCATCTGGTAATGCATCAGCTTCCGGAGCATTGTCGGTGGGTAGGTTTTTCCACACGGACCTTAACGCATTGGTGAGTTCTCGGCGGAGATCATTAAGTGCGTCAACCATGTCCCCAACTTAGCCGAGGCGCGCTACCCGGTCGAGCTCTGCGCGCACGATTTCTATTACTCGGGGGTCGCGCACCATGTCGTTGTGGGCGATCATTGCGCGTGGGTGTTCATCTTCTACCCAAATATTGTGAACTCGATCGGGGTCGTCATCTTCGCTCACCTCAAGGAATGCCACTTCTGGTGGTTGGATGAATGGATCAAAATGGGTGCCGACGCAGGTGTAGGTAACGCCAGGGTCGAGGTCGCCTCCGTCGGCTAGGAATTCAATAATGTCGTGTCCGCGAAGCTGCTCAAATCCGGTGGGGCCAAAAAGTCTGTGCATCAATCTTTCGACCGTTCCTTCACCTGACTTCACCTTCGTCATTGGATTCAAAATGCCACCCATGAGGGTTCCGTGATTGGGTGTGGAGATAGATATCATATGCCTGACCTTCATGTATCCGCCGTAGGTACGCATCCAATACCGCGCCACCACGCCTCCTTGCGAGTGTCCAACGAGCACAATTTGCGCGGCTTTAGTCACCAGCAACACGGCATCTATGTAGGCGCCGATCTGGGCAGCGGAGGCTGCAATGGGTTCGGTGGCGCGTGTTCCAAAATCAGGTGCAAACACCGCCCAGCCCTTGCTGCGCAGTTCAGCGCCCATTTCCTCCCAGGAACCTTTGCTGGCGCCAGAGCCATGAATCAGCACAACCGGCCAAGGCCGAGCGCCGCTTGGTCGCGCTCGCCAATCATCTTGGAAGAACCCTTTTGGTTTCAGCCGTGCGGTCAGGGGCAGGGTGATATTTGTTGCGTGGTCATAGAGCTCCTGGGTGAGTTCCTCCGCGAAATCCTCCCGCGGCTTGCGCCGTATCTTCGCCACGCCGCGCTTAATAGCGCGCTTTAACAAATGGGCCATGTGCACACATTAACGCCGTAGGCATGGTTGCGCTCGCTGAGCGATTTTGCTTTTCGACGCCACCCTCCGTAACAGTTCCAACTCAAACCACCAACGATTCAACCGTTATCGCTTTTGTCTATGAAAATAGTGCAAAAATGGAGTTTAAGCTGTCGTGGAGAGGATGATCATCATGAGCAATGTGCAGCAGTTTCATCGATTTTTTGATGATTCCGCAGTCTACTATCCCTGTTTCGTCCCGCTAGACCGAGCAATCGGCGAACATTTTGATCGCCAGAACAAGCCGATGTCCAGATTCATCGGCACGCTTATTTTGCCTCTGGCCAAGTTGGAAGAAGCTGCTCAATACACCGGAGATCAAGTACTGCGTGTATCTGCAGTAATCAGTACAGACGAACTGGGAGATCTGCGACGAGATTTCTATGAACTCCCCAACATTGATATCGCTTCGGTAGAAATCAAACTCGTTGGTGCAGCACTAACCACCACCGCGTGGCTTGATGATGTAGAAAAATTTATCCAACAACACCGCAACACTTTAGTGTGGGTGGAAATCCCTACCGCCTTGGTCACGGCAGATACCGTCCGAAGGCTGCGCCATATGGGAGCTGGCTTAAAGTACCGAACTGGTGGTGATCGGGAAGAGCTCTTCCCAGCACCCGAAGATTTGATAAAGGTGCTGAGTACTGCCATTTCTGCTTCATTGCCGTTCAAGCTCACTGCTGGTCTGCACCGTGCATTGCGGTACAAGGACGAAAAAACTGGCCGTCTGCATTTCGGTTTCCTTAATATTGCAGCTGCGGTGGCAACCCTGCGTTCTGGGAAAGGAGCGGATGAAGCACTGAAAATTCTTCAGGGCGATGATGCCGCTCCATTGGTTCATGCTTTGCAGAGTGATGAAAATTGGCGGGATTCATTCCGAAGTTTCAGCACGTGCAATGTGGTGGAACCGCTTAACACCCTGATTGATCTTGATATTTTGGCAGAAAGCGATGTCCACCCTTAAAAGCGGCAGAATAAGTAGTCATTACTGCAGGGCTGGGAACATGAACCCAAGTGCAATAATGGCTAGGACTCCAATAAACGGAACGATCACCGTCACTACTCCAATATCCTTGTAGGACTGGCGGTGTGTCATTCCTGTGACCAGCAACAATGTCACGATTGCGCCGTTGTGTGGCAGGGAATCGAAGGAAACTGAGGCCATAGCCATAGCGCGGTGGAGGAAATCTAGGGAGATGCCTTGGGCATCTGCCAAAGGAACAAGATACTCCGCGAAACTTTGCATCGCGATGGTAAGACCACCCGAGGAAGATCCTGTAATTCCCGCGATCACTGCTGTTGCAAGGGAACCCACGATAACTGGGTTGTCGCTGACATCGAAAAGGCTGTCGCGGATAACAGCAAAAATGGCCAAGGACGCGATCACGCCACCATATGCTACTTCGGAAGCGGTGGTGAAGACGGGAAGCACAGCATTTTTCGCACCATCGGAAAGGGCGGTGATGTAGTCTTTAACGGATTTTGGAGACATGATAAAGATCGCGATGATGGCGGTAACAAGTGCTACCACCACTGACCACACACCAATCACATTAGACAGTGCAACCCCGCCAAATTTTTCTTCTGACAAGTAGGAGAAATCCAAAACATCCGACAAGACATAAACAAACAGCAAGTTGGTGATGACAACAACCAGAATTGGAAATAACCCGATAAAGCCACGCAGGTGAAGATTGTGAGTGATGCGGGTGCGTTCTGCGATTACTACTCCGCGCTTTCCTACTTCTTCAAATTCATCATCGGTATTGGGGTTGGGATCTTTACCGTCGATGTAGTGGGAAGTATAGCCTTCGCCAGCCTTTTCCAGCTGCTTCTTGCGATAGTTCAACCATGCCATACCCAGCCCAAACGTAATGGCAGCGCCAATGATGCCTAGCAGCGGTGCGGCAAAGGATGTGGTATTAAAAAATCGTGTTGGAATCGCATTGTGGATTTGTGGAGATCCCGGCAATGCAGCGGTGGCAAAAGTGAAGATACCCAGTGCAATTGCAGCTGGCATGAGCTTTTTAGGAATATTTGCTTCACGGAACAAAGCACTAGCAATGGGGTAGATCGTAAACGCAATAACCCAGGCAGACACGCCACCATAGGTGAGTAGTGCGGTGGCGATGACTGTTGCCAACACTGCTCGTTGAGGTCCAAGAAGTGTTGAAATCCAATGGGCTAGGTCTTTTGCTAGGCCACTCACGGTCATGAGTCGACCAAAAATTGCCCCGGCCAAAAACAGTGGGAAGAAACTAACGATGAATCCACCCAAGGCAGGCATAAAAATTTGGGTATAGGTGGCTAACATCGGGGCACCGGAGAATATCACCGCGATCATTGCGGAGATCGGGGCAATGACGACCACGGAATGGCCCCGGTAGGCCATGGTGATCAAAAATGCTAGTGAAATTAAAATTCCAAGCAGGGGGATGAACGTAGACATAAAACGTCCTTGGTTGAGGTGAGTCTGGGGGTGTTTATCTAAGACAATCGACAATTTATGTGATTGAGGGCACAGTACAATAACGCCCTGAAAATAGTCAAGGCATGAACTAATAAAAGGGTAAAATTGACGCCCTTTTGACAAAAATCCCACGTGTGAAGCTACACCCGTTTATCCCCCGAAAGTAGCTAGCGCCTTTGCTCTCGAACCTCCTCTGCGCGCTTTCCGTTGAGGAGTTTATTGAGCAGTGAAATTAAAAGATCCCTTTCGATCGCGGTGAGGGAGCTAGACCATTGGGTTTCGAGGTCGTTTTGTAGAGGGAAGACTTTGTTTATATATTCCTCACCTTTGGGTGTGAGGATAAGGAGTTTTGACCTGCGATCTTCAGCCGATGCCTCCTGGGTAACATAACCCTGCTTGAGCAGTGGCTTCAGTAAATTTGAGATTGCCGATTTTCCCATTCCGGTTAGTTCAGCGGCTCGTGCCGGGGTGAGTGGACCAGCAAGCCAGACGACGAAAATAACGCGATAAGCTGCCCAACTTGACTCCTCGGGGCGGTGGACTGTCGCATCAAAGTCGTATGTGAGCAGGTGGGACACCCGATTAAGTGCTACGGAGAGCTGGTTGGCTGTTGGGTCTGAATGTGGAACTAGTTCGGCCACTTTGGAGCTGGCAAACTCTGCAAAATTCCGATATTCCAGATTGTCTTGTGTCATTTCGTCTCCTTTGTTTGAAATGAGCATAATCCAATCCAAATTGCGTAGTTGTAAAAGGATCTTGGAATGTGTGAAAAGCCAATGGGGGTGAAAATTTCACCCTCTAAAGCAAAGATTGCAATGGTGTTAAAAGTGTTATTTTCCCGGGGGATTTATGGAAACCGTGAACATTGCAAGGTCTGTTGAGAATTGAGGGTAGACGAGAGTTTAAGTGAACGATATAGTACATGCATGAACTACATTGAAAGGGAAACATCATGGCTTACTACCGTTCTCTAGGAACACTTCCTCGCCAGCGCCACACGGTTCTGCGCGGAGAAGATGGACGTTTACGTTTTGAAGAACTCATGGGGGAAGAAGGCTTTTCCTCTGATTCATCGTTGCTGTACCACAAGGAAATTCCATCTGCATTGGTTGATGCGCGTCCGTGGGTGCTTCCGGATCAAACACTGACTCCTAATGATCCGTTGATTCCACTGCACTTAAAGCTTCATGAATTAGATGCGCCCGCGGGACAAAAAGTTAATGCGGTGACAGATCGTCGTTTGGTTCTTGGAAACTCTGATGTACGTATTTCCTATGCGAAAGTAAATGAGACCTCGCCACTGTATAAAAACGGTGTCGGTGATGAATGCGTTTATGTTGAACGTGGCTCGGCACTTTTAGAAACTCAATTTGGTGCCCTAGAGGTATCCCAAGGCGATTATGCCATGATTCCTCGTGCAGCAATCCACCGCTGGGTCCTGCGAGATGGTGAAGAAGCACGACTTTATTTCATTGAAGCAAATAGCCATATCGCGCCACCAAAACGCTTTTTGTCCAAGTATGGCCAGCTTCTAGAACATGCTCCTTATTGTGAGCGTGACTTCCGAGGACCAACTGAGATTCTCTTACGTGAAGAAGAAGATGTAGAGGTTTATATCAAGCACCGTGGTGCAGGACCTTCCGGATTGTCTGGTTCCATCCATGTCTTGCCTACACACCCATTTGATGTGGTGGCGTGGGATGGCTGCCTGTATCCCTATGTTTTCAACATCAAGGATTACATGCCGTTAACGGGTAAAGTGCACCAGCCACCACCATCGCACCAGGTGTGGGAGGGATGGAACTTTGTGATCTGCAACTTTGTTCCTCGAAAAGTTGATTACCACGAGGGCGCGATCCCAGTTCCGTACTACCACTCCAACGTGGATTCTGATGAGGTCATGTTCTACGTCGAAGGTAACTATGAGGCACGAAAAGGGTCAGGAATTAAAGAAGGATCCATTTCTCTGCACCCTGGTGGACACCCGCACGGGCCACAGCCAGGTGCAATGGAAGCATCCCTTGGCGTTGAATACTTCGATGAGACCGCAGTGATGGTTGATACCTTCAAACCTCTGCTGCTTGGTGAGGCAGGAATTGCCTGCAATGATCCAAAATATGCCTCTTCCTGGACTGGCGGTCGCTGGATTGGAGAGTCATAGGTGTGTCTACGCTTCAACAAATCACTAAATTTTTTGATGATGCCGCAATTTTTCCACCGGGCTTAGCACCGCTGCGCGAAGCGGTTCAAGCCCACATTGCAAGACGAGACGATCCCGTATCTCAAGTGGTGGGTCCATTCATTGTGCCTGTGGCAAAACTAGCGGAAGCTGCCACCTATGCAGGTGGGGAAAAACTTGATGTATCGGTGATTCTTAATTCCACAGAAGTTGATCTGTTGGTGGAAACAGCCAAAAAGTACTCCAACATTGAGATTGTGGCTGTGGAGGCCAAAATAGTTGATGGGCTTGAGGGGATAGCTGAAATACGGGAGAGGTTGGCGTCGACAAGCATTTTCGTTGAGCTACCCGCTGACCTGGTCAGCGCTGACAACCTTAAATATCTGCGCACGCTGGGCGCCGGGCTGAAGTTTCGCACCGGCGGGATCCGCCAAGAGCTTTTCCCCACATCACAGCAGCTTATCGACGTGCTCGCTCTGGCAATCAGAACGGAAATCCCTTTCAAATTGACGGCTGGGTTGCATCGTGCGATGCGATACAAGGATGAAAAAACCGGATTTCAACATTTTGGATTCCTCAATGTGGCCGCAGCTGTTAAAGAGTTGCAATCTGGGCATGGGGTAGAAGCAGCGCTTCAAATTTTGGACTCGGACGATGCGCAGCAAGTGATTGAAGTGGTGTCCAGGGATCAGCAGTGGCGCACATCGTTTCAAAGCTTTGGCACCTGCAGCATTGCAGAACCATTGGAAACTTTGGCAGATATTGGCTTTATCGACACCACGATTTTTGACATCGAAGGATAGGACATATGACTTCAACGGCAGTAAAAGAACTAGCAACCGACGGTTTTGGAATCGAAAACCTCCCCTATGGTTCATTTGAACTTGAGGGTGAAACCCATTTGGGAGTCCGATTGGGGGATCACGTCATTGACCTTAAATCACTGATTTCCAAAATAGGTGGATTAGACGAAGAGGTAGCTCGCGCAGCTTCCGCCTCCAACTTGGATCTGCTTCTAGCCGGCGGAAAAGCCATATGGTCACCGCTGCGTGCATGGTTGCAAACAACCCTAAAAGATGAAGAGGCATCAGAAGAAGTACTGGCCAGCGCCGTGCCACTTAATGAAGTGACCATGAAGCTGCCATTTACCCCAGCTGATTACGTGGATTATTATGCGTCCGAGCATCACGCAACCAATCTTGGAAAAATGTTCCGCCCCAATGAAGATGCGCTAAAGCCCAACTGGAAGCACCTCCCAGTTGGATACCACGGCAGGTCAGGAACCATTTTTGCATCAGGAACAGATGTTATTCGCCCAAAGGGTTTGCGTCCCGGCCAAGATTCCATTCCATCATTTGGGCCAAGTAACCGGCTTGATATTGAAGCAGAGATGGGCTTTGTTCTAGGTGGATCTGCACCTCGTGGTGAGGTAAATATTGCAGATGCAGCAGATCATATTTTTGGCGCATTTTTGTTTAATGACTGGTCAGCTCGTGATATTCAAAACTATGAGTATGTGCCTTTAGGTCCCAACCTTGGAAAATCTTTCGCCTCCACGGTAGGCGAATGGGTTGTACCTTTTGAAGCTTTAAACGCGGCTCGAATCGCTCCACCGAAAAGAACTTTTGAGCTCGCGCCCTACCTTCAGGATCCAACAGATGAGCACGGTGAATTTGGCCTCGATGTGACTTTAACCGTGCGTCTTAATGATCAAGCAGTGTCTCATCCTCCATTTGGGTTGATGTACTTTACCGCGCCACAAATGCTGGCACATATGACCGTTAATGGCGGTTCCCTGCGCCCAGGCGATATGTTTGCCTCGGGCACCATCTCTGGCCCGGATGCCAACCAACGTGGATCATTCATTGAACTTTCCTGGGGTGGAAAAGAACCACTGCAACTCGAAGACGGTAGTGAGATCACCTTTCTCCGGGATGGCGATACCGTAACACTGCAAGCAGTTGCGCCTGGACCTGATGGTTCAACAATCAGCTTTGGTGACTGTGTGGGAACGATCAAACCAGCAACCGACTAAGCCTTGAAACAAGAGCCGGTGTACGGAAAAGTAATTTTCCGCACACCGGCTCTTGTAATCTTTGGGGTAACAAGAAAGACGCTTTTCGACGAAAGAAGACGCACATGACGGTTAACTCAGAAAGTTTTGAATACTGGGATTTTGTGCGAAGCAGCCGAGCGAAACTTTCGGAGGAATTATCTGGAATTGATATCAGCCCCAATGATTTAGCCATGATTCTCAACCGTGCATCCGGTGTTGCCACCGGGGTTTCCGAAGCAGAAGTTCACCGCCCGAAAGGCATGGGGTGGAATGCCTTTAAAGTGCTTTTTATTTTGTGGATGGAAGGTGACCTAGAGCAGCATCGCGTGGCCATGCTTGCAGGAACTAGCAGGGCAACCACCTCGTCGATCGTTAAATCTTTAGTCAGTGCAGGGTATGTAGAGCAAACACCGTCGACGATCGATAAACGCACGCATGTGCTTTCTTTGACGCTGTCAGGGGCAGAACTAATCAAAGAATCGTACTTGGAACAAAATGACATTTTATCCTCGTGGAACCGCAGACTGACTAAAACTGAACAAGAAATTTTAAAGATGCTGCTTTTGAAGTTGCTGCGAGGAGATGAATAGTTAGGGTTGCCGCGGATCTGGAGATTTTCAATTAAGTTTGAGGTATATCTCGGGCTCAAATAACTCAAATGAGCTGTAGGTTTCTGATTTGAGGTGGTATTAGAAGATGCAAAACACTGAAGCTTTTAGCGCGGATAATTTTTAATAGTTCATCCCAAATATTCTTCTATTTTTATCCCGGAAAAAAGCGGTATATTGTCGATTTTTAAAGGCTCTCCCAAAAGTTTCACACGGGGAGCTAAACTAATTTCTGTTGCCTGACAGAAAGGGGAAAAATTGCATATCACTCCACGTGAACAAGAAAAACTAATGATCGTGGTGGCGGCAGATCTTGCACGTCGCCGTAAAGATCGCGGCCTGAAACTTAACCACCCAGAAGCCGTCGCACTTCTCACGTACGAACTTATTGAAGGCGCACGCGATGGTCGCACAGTCGCAGAACTCATGAGCTGGGGAAGCACCATTTTAACCAGGGATGATGTCCTCGAAGGAATCCCAGAAATGATCCCTGACATCCAGGTAGAAGCAACATTTGATGACGGCACCAAGCTTGTGACTGTTCATAACCCCATCCGTTAAACCTTGATGTTTTAAGGAGTTTTCATGATCCCAGGCGAGTACATCTTGTCCAAGGAATCTCTCACCGGAAACGTCGGGCGAGAGGCCAAAACCATTGAAATCGTCAACACCGGCGACAGGCCAGTGCAGATCGGTTCACATTTTCACTTCGCAGAGGTCAATCCCAGCATCCGCTTTGACCGCAGCGAAGGCTATGGTTTCCGCCTTGATATTCCAGCAGGCACCGCAGTGCGTCTCGAACCAGGTGACGCCAGGACCGTCAACCTAGTTGCCATTGGTGGTGACCGCGTTGTTTCAGGCTTCCGTGACCTCGTTGATGGACCTTTGGAAGACCGCAAAGTCAACGTATGGGAAGGCCGCGAAGATCATTGGCGCCGTTCCTCTGCAGCTGGTGATGCTCCACAAGAATTGCCACAGTCTGATGCCGCAGAACGTGGCCGCAAGCTTGATGAGGCCACTGATGAGAGCTCGGAAGAAGGACGTAAATAAATGAGTTTTGAGATTTCCCGCAAGCAATACACCGACCTCTACGGTCCAACCGTTGGTGATTCTGTTCGCTTGGCTGACACAGAGCTCTACCTATGCGTGGAAAAAGACTACGCAGCAATTGGTGAAGAAGTCACTTTCGGCGGTGGCAAAGTAATCCGTGATGGCATGGGCCAAAACGGTACCTTGGTGCGCGATGTTGATATCCCAGACACTGTGATCACCAACGTGATCGTGCTGGATTACACCGGTGTGTACAAAGCAGACGTGGCGCTTCGCAACGGCAAAATTTTCCGCATCGGTAAAGCCGGAAACCCGAATGTCATGGAAAATGTGGATATCGTCATTGGTGTTGCAACCGACATCATCGCTGGTGAAGGCAAGATCTTAACTGCAGGCGGCATTGATACCCACGTACACTTTCTAGGCACCGACCAGGTCAACACCGCTCTGGCATCAGGTATTACCACCATGATTGGCGGTGGTACTGGACCAAGCCAGGCCTCCATGGCCACCACTGTTACCCCAGGTCAGTGGAATACCTACAACATGCTTAGTGCTTTTGAAGGCATGCCCATGAACTTTGGCATCCTGGGCAAGGGACACGGATCATCCAAATCCCCTTTGGCTGAACAAGTACGTGCAGGTGCCATTGGTCTGAAAATCCATGAAGACTGGGGTGCAACCCCCTCATCGATCAACACTGCGTTGGAAGTTGCCGATGACATGGATATCCAGGTGGCTTTGCACTCCGATACCCTCAACGAAGCAGGGTTCGTGGAAGATACCATCGAAGCCATCGCGGGCCGCGTAATCCACACCTTCCACACTGAAGGTGCCGGTGGTGGACACGCACCTGACCTCATTCGAGTTGCCTCACTGCCTAATGTGTTGCCAGCATCTACCAACCCGACTCTTCCATATACCCGCAATACGGTAGAAGAGCACTTGGATATGGTGATGGTTGCGCACCACTTGAATCCAGATATTCCAGAAGATGTGGCGTTTGCTGATTCCCGCATCCGTGCAGAAACCATTGCTGCTGAAGATGTGCTTCACGATATGGGAATTTTCTCCATCACTTCTTCGGACTCTCAAGCAATGGGTCGCGTTGGTGAAACAATCACCCGCACATGGCAGGTCGCTGACCATATGAAACGTACCCGCGGAGCACTAAGTGGTGATTCCCAGTACAACGACAACAATCGTCTGCGTCGATTCGTTGCCAAGTACACCATCAACCCAGCTATCGCTCACGGCGTTGATTACGTGGTGGGTTCGATTGAAGAAGGTAAATTTGCAGACCTTGTGCTGTGGGATCCAAAGTTCTTTGGTGTGAAACCTGATCTGGTGATCAAGGGCGGATTGATGGTTAATTCCCTCATGGGTGATTCCAACGGCTCCATTCCAACACCGCAGCCTCGAACCCTGCGCAATACCTGGGGTGCCTTTGGTCAGGCAGTTTCACGAAGCTCTATTACCTTCTTGTCGCAAGATGCGATCGACGCCAATGTTCCTGATCTGCTGAACTTAAGAAAACAGATTCGTGGCGTTCGTGGCATTAGAAACCTGACCAAAAATGACATGAAGCTTAATGCAGAGATGCCTGATATTCATGTCGATCCAGAGACCTACCAAGTCTTTGTCAATGGTGAATTGATCACCAGCAAGCCAGCAGAGATCGTGCCCATGGCGCGTCGCTACTTCTTGTTCTAGTACCAGCAAAAAGGAAAGGGAGGTCCATGATTATTACAGCGATTGACACCAATATCAGTGATCATCCAGAGTTCGTTTCCGGACGAGAAGTGGTTGGTGTGCGATTTGAAGATTTAGTGTTGGATAAACGCATCCAACGTGTCACACTTCCAAACGGCGTGGAGCTGGGTTTGCGCCTTGATCACGGCCACCCCATCTTGCGTGAAGGTGATGTTTTAAGCGCGGATGAAAATTCGGTTTATGTTGTGGAGATCATCCCAACCGATGTTCTGGTGATCACTCCAGATGATATTCACCAAATGGGTTTTGTAGCGCACTCGCTGGGAAATAGGCACCTACCAGCACAGTTTGCAAAACCTGGTGAGGTAACAGACAAGGCTGCGATGATTGTGCAATATGACCACACCGTGGTCAGCTTCTTGGACGAGCATGAGGTTGACTACCAGCGCACAGAACTGGTCCCACCAATCCCATTTAGGCATAGTGGGCACACACATTGATAGATCTTGATGCCGAATTCTTGCTGCTGCATCTCTCGGACTCAGCACTGCCAACCGGGGCGTTCGCGCACTCATTTGGCTTTGAGACCTACATGGATGCAGAGCGGATTACTGATGCGAAACAGTTTCAGGATTGGTTGACAGTTTTGCTCAAAGTCCAATTGACTAGCGCAGATGCTCTGGCAATGCGGCTTTATTACGCAACACCCACGATGGAGGAATTACAGCGTTTAGATGAACGTCTTTACGCAGGTACTCCGTCAAGAGAAGTACGGGAAGCTAATTCCCGAATGGGTACTCGCATGGCAGAAATCATTGAAGAAACCTACGGGCTACCCATGATTTCGCAGTACCTGGCCCTAATTAAGCAACGCGAACTTTCTGGCCATCCCGCACTAGCTGTAGCCATTGCAGCGCACAAAGCTGAAATTGATGTGGAAAGAGCCATCCATGCGCACTTGATGGCGACGGTGAGCTCGCTGATCCAAAACGCAGTACGTGGCATACCTTTGGGACAAATGGCTGGTCAACGAGTGATGTTTGCCATGCGTGAGCCAATTAATCAGGCAGTACAGCGTAGCGCCACCTTGGAAGAAGTTGATTTCTGCTCAGGTGATCCAGGTTTGGATATTTCACAGATGATCCATGAAACCCAACGCGCACGACTATTCATGAGCTAGAAAAGGAGATTTTAAAAATGAGCCCAATTCGAATCGGGGTAGGCGGACCTGTAGGCGCCGGAAAAACGCAGCTGGTAGAGCGGATTACGCGAGCGCTTATCGACGAAGTCAGCATGGCTGCAATCACTAACGATATCTACACCATCGAAGATGCCAAGATCCTAGCGGCCAATGGAGTTCTGCCAGAAGAACGCATCGTTGGTATCGAAACCGGTGGCTGCCCTCACACCGCAATCCGCGAAGACACCTCCATGAATGATGCGGCAATCAAGGATCTTGTGGAACGCTTCCCAGATTTGGAACTGATCTTTGTCGAATCCGGTGGCGATAATCTTTCTGCAACCTTCTCCCCAGAGCTCGTTGATTTTTCCATCTACATCATCGATGTTGCCCAAGGTGAGAAGATCCCAAGGAAAGCCGGACAGGGAATGATCAAGTCTGATTTGTTTATCATCAACAAAACAGACCTTGCCCCATACGTCGGTGCCAACCTGGACATCATGGTTGAAGATGCCAAAGCATTCCGCAAGAACAAACCATTTTGCCTGACCAACCTGCGCACAGATGAAGGTTTAGATCAGGTCTTGGAATGGATTCGCCATGAGGTGATGATGCAGGACTTGCAGGAAGCCTAAATGACACAAACTCAACCGGTGGGCACACTCAAACTCACCATTGATGATCAAGGACCCCAAGGGCAAAGCCGTGCGGTGGAACAATTTCACCAGGGTGCCCTGCGGGTTATTCGACCTCACTATTTAGATGACTCCGGTCAAGTTTGTTACACCATCATCGCAATAGGTGGTGGATACCTAGGTGGAGATGTCTATGAACAACAGTTCACGGTAAAAGATAACGCCCAGGCGTTGATCACCACCCAGTCCGCGACCAAGATCTACCGCACTCCGCAAGGACCAGCAACGCAGCACACGGAGATCGAAGTCGGTGAAAACGCGGTGTTGGAATATTTGGCGGATCAAACCATCGCGTACCGGGAATCCACGTATCATCAATTCACCAAAGTGACATTGCATCCAACCTCGACATTTGTGCTCAGTGAACAAATAACTCCTGGCTGGCACCCAGATGGCAAACACTTTGCCTACGATGAGATGCGCTTGCACACCGAAATCACCGACGCCACCACGGGTCGGTTATTTCTTCTGGATAATTTATTGCTGCGCCCAGACTCTAGGGAAGGTAGCTTTGGGTGGACCGAGCAGTACACACATTCAGGGCAGATGATTGTGGTGGGGGAGGGCGTCGATAAGCAGCTTGTTGCGGAGCTGAATGCGTCGCTTGCCGAAAACCCTCATGTGTACGGCGCCGTCAATTTTTTAAGCGCGCCCGGCACGGCGCTGCGCGGATTTATTGCGCGCACGCTGAGCAACCGCACTGAAGAGTTGATTAACCTGCACGAACACATCGCATCACTGCTGCGTGGGCGATGGCGCGGGCAAGAACCAGTCAATTTGCGGAAATACTAGACCGAATCCAAAAAACGAAGCACCCTGGATGTAAGCCCCAAAGGGTGCTCGAAAATGGAATAGTGTCCGACATCGGGCAACTCTTCAACCGTCAGATTGTTATAAATCGGACTGAACGTAGATTCCACCACCGACTTGGTCACCGCAGGATCCAACGCTCCCGTAATGACATAAACCGGGAGCGTTTGGCTGCCCAATTCATCCGCGAAATCACAATCTGCCCACGCATAGAAATACTTTTCTACCGCCTCCGGCGTGGAGTTTTCTTCCGTGGATTTAGTCAACTCATCCAACCACGCATCAGGCTGCGAAGAACCCGATGTGAAATCAATGATGGCGCGCCGGGACTGTGGATCCTGGCCTGCTGAGGTAAACAGCTTTCGGGAATCCTCATCAAAGGGGGTTCCTGCTGCTGGAACGGGAGAAATACCCACTAGCGAAACAATGGGAACAGGGCTTTGGGCCAACACTTTTTGCATATACACCCCACCCATGGAGTGGCCTAAAAGTGATAGTTTTTCTGCCTCTATTGTGGAGATATATGCCACGATATCGTCCGCGATTTCTTCAAGACTAAACTCACCTGATTCGTCCTTGCGGCTGCCATAACCTCGGTAATCCCAAAAATGCCAGGTGTATTTATCCTCATCGAGGTAAGTGCCAAAAGGTCCCCAATCAGCGGCATGACCAAACCACCCATTTAGCACAAGGACATGATGCGGACCAGAACCTCTAATTAGTGCAGCCACTGCTTTCTCCTAACCGTTGATTAAATATTGAGAACAAGTTTTGAGCATCCTTTAGCTCGGGAAACACAGGTGAGAATCTTGGCTCCGGTTTCTTTCTCCCGTTCGCTGAGCACATGATCACGGTGATCTATATCACCCGAAAGTACCCCAACTTCACATGTTCCGCAGAGCCCTTCGCGACAGTCGGCGTAAACATCATGACCAGAGCTTTCCAATGTTTCCAACAACGTGGTGTTTGCTGCCACGGTGAGCGCCTCGCCAGTGGAATTAATCTCTACTGTGAATTCTTCATTGTTGCTGGAATCAAGGGCATTAAGCGCAGTGAAGGTTTCATGTCGAATACTTCCTTCCGGCCACTGCGGTAATTGTTCAAGCAAAGAGCTGGTCAGCCGATCAGGACCGCAGGCAAGAAGTTGTACACCTTCAGCATGGCGTTTTTGGAACTGCTCAATATTAAGGCGTGTTCCTTCATCACTGATGTGAAGTTCTGTGTTGGGGCCATGATCACGTTCAATGCGGTCAAGATAGGCAAGGGTAGAGCGATTCTTGCCACAGTAGTGAAGCTCGTAGGAAATGCCACGTTTCTTGGCATCATCAGCCATGGCAAGCATAGGGGTAATGCCTACTCCTCCGGCTACGAGAATCAGGTGGGTGGCGTCTGCATCTGCTCGGAAATTGTTGCGCGGACCCCTGACATTAAGGGTGGATCCTTCCACCAAATTCTCATGAATCCACCGGGATCCACCACGACCATTGTGTTCTAGAGCAACGGCAATTTCCCAGGTCTGTGGATCATCCCCGCAGAGAGAATAATGGCGGTTAACTCCACCCGCTTCCACTTCAATATGTGCACCTGGATGCCAGCTTGGCAGGGGATTGCCATCGGCGGTATCGGCGGATTCCTCGGATTCCGCGGATTCCAACACAAGTCGGCGGATTCCTGGTACTGAATCATCAACATTTTTCACCATGAGTTTGCGGGTGCGTAGTTCACGGCTCGGACCGTTGAAAACCATCTCGGGAAATTCAGCAGGAGGTGTTTGCACTTTTGCTGGATCCCATTCCACCTGTAGTGCATTAGGTCCACGGAATGATGTGTTGGCTACAAATGTGAACTCTTGATCAGCAAGAGTGAGATCAGGAAAGCGCGTGGTTAATTCCTGAAGGATAACTTGCAGCTCCAGACGAGCAAGATTTTTACCTAAACATTGGTGGCTGCCATAACCGAAGGTGAGGTGCTGTGCCGAATTGTCGCGGTAAAGATCAATAACGTCTGGGTCTGGGAAAACCTCTGGATCACGGTTTGCTGCAGCGGACACCATGAGCAGTTTTGAACCTTTAGGCAACTTCACGCCAGAAAGTTCCGTATCGGTAGTGGTGATCCTGCGCCACGCAGCAACACCGCCGGATAGCCTCAGGCATTCTTCGATTGCGTTGGGGATAAGCTCTGGATGTTTGCCCAACTTTTGCCACAGGCCTGGGGTTTCCAAAATAAGCTTTACTGCATTCGCTCCAGAATGGGCTGTGGTCTCATGAGCTGCAACAATGCCGGCCATCATCATGGAGTGAAGGTAAGAATCTGTAACTACTTCTGGCATTTCTTTTTGCATGCGGATGGAAAAAGGCATCCATCCTTCCGCCTCTGGAGTTTCCCGTAGCTCTTCCAGAATATCGCCAGCTAGCTGCCAAAACTTACCCACCGAGGATGCGATTTCTGCTTGTTCCTCATCGCTTGGTCGACCCCAGGTAGAAACAGTATGGGCGACAGAATATTTGTGCAGCAGTTCCATGTCATGTTCTGGAACACCTAAGAAGTGGAAGGCCACGGTGAGCGGAACATCATAAAGCAGTGCCCCAACTAGATCGACGGTGCCTGAACCTTGGAATTGCTCAATGCGTTCGCGCACGAGTTTGCGCACCATAACATCATGATGGGCAAGCTCTTTAGTATCGAATGCTCCACCTAACGCACGGCGTCGGGCAGTATGTTGTGGTTCATCCTCATTAACCAACGTGCGATTCAAACTGAAGTCATGAGCTTTGAGGATCTCCTGGGCTTCTTGGGTAAGCGGAGTGATTTTCTCCAAAGCATTGGAAGGTGAGTATGTGACATTGTCGCGGAAAACTTCTTGCACATCTTCATAACGGGTAATCACCCAGTACCCTAATTTTTCATCGAAGAAAATTGGGGCGTTTTCGCGTGCCCACTTTAAAGCTTCACCGGGGTTGAGCTGATATTCGGTGCCGAAAGGGTCAAAATTTTCAGCAGCTTTTTCTGCGCTAAAACCAAAAGGGCAAGTGGCGGGAGCGTAGCCATCATTTACTTGGCTGGGGAGTGCTGAAAGATCGATAGACATGGTGTCCTCCAATTTTTTGTGATGGCAAACACGTTATCCACATCACAAAATATTGTCAAGGTTTTGACAATTTCAGGTATGGTGATCTGTTCTTACGCCTTCTACTCCAAGTGTTTATGTCAAATGATTGACTAAATATTGCGCTTTCTGCAGCTCGATCAAAGGGGATGAACTCATCGGATTTCTGCACATCCGGATTCCTTGGACAGCGCCTTTTACAGGCCGTTTAAGCGGCTGATTTTTGGCAATGGGTATTTGTATCACCTGGGGTCTTAAAAGGGCTTGAGGGGCGAATCTGTGGGGCTGTTTTTTTCTAACCGCTTTTTAAGTTTTGCGGTTCATTTCATCTGGAGACCAAGCGAGCCCGTCTGAGAGCAAGTTTTGGTCGCATACGCCGGTATCTCCGCCTTCAAATTTGATCTGGCGACCAAGAATCCTGCGAGCGCTTATGGATTTGGTCGTCTGTGCTGGTCCTAAGACACTGCCCAACCAGATCGCTAAAAACCAACCACGTCCCCAACATAAAACCGCTACTAGTCCCCCGAATCCCGAATTTTAAAGACATACTCCCAGGCCACAGATCTACCTTGCAGGAAACTCCCTAAACCACATACCCACGTTTGATCTGAACCCCGCGCACAATAGCTGAGCCACCTGCAAGAACCGCAAGTGCATAAAGCGGAGCGGAGGCATCAAAGTGGGGGAGGAGGGCGTCGAGAAGCACTGGGAGCCCAAATCCTAAATACGTGAACACGTAATAGATGCCGATGCCCGTGCCTCGTCGATTTAAAGGCGTATATGTTTCGATGCCTAAAAGCCCTTCGCGCAGGCAGAGCCCATATGCCGTGCCCAGCAGAATCGATGAAAGCGCGAAAAGCCACACCGGAACAGCGATGCCGCCAATCGCTGCCAGCAGCATTCCCGCTAAAGCACATAGCGCGCCAAAAATGCCGGAACCGCGTCCCCACTTGAATTTTCTGCCTAAAAATTGCGCGATCAATCCTGCGCTGAACGCGATGGCTGCGGCGATTCCCGGCAGCATGATGGTGTTAGAAAAATTCTCAGCCGTGCGCGCGGAAAGCACAACAAGGGATGTGGTGATGCAGCTAAACACCCAAATTGCCATCGGCAAAGAAACCGCAAGCGCCTTTGTCATGCTGCGCTTATGGCTAATTCCCGTAGCCCCGCTGGAGGTGTTTTGTGTGCTGCGCGCATCGCCAAAAAGCCAGCCAATAATCACCGCGAGCAGTGAAAGGGCAACGGTTAAGGCAAACGGCAAAATAATGCTTGTCGACGCAACCCCCAACCCACTTGCCACAATCGGCCCCACCATAAAACCGGCAGTTAAAATAATTCCCGCCAGCGTGATACCACTTGCACCCCGTAGCCGACCTGCCCATGCAGTTCCTGCGCTAACAACCAGGCCAACCCCCAAGCCGACGATGAACCTTCCTACCAGCAAGGCGGGGCCATCATGGGCTAACAAAAGCATAAAGTTTCCGGCAGCAGAGACCACACCGCCGGTGAGGACAACGATGCGTGCACCAAAACGATCAGCAAGCACACCGCCGGCAAGCAAATTGGGTAAAAGTCCCAGCGCATAAATACCAAAAGCGCCGTTGACCAGCACGCTTGATACACCTAGTTGTTCTCTGATCAGCACTAACACTGAGGCAAAATGGTTAGCTGCCCACCCTGCGGTAAAAAGCAGGAAGGCAACGCCTAAGAAGACACGATTAGTGTTCCCTGATCTCATGGGAGAACACTTTAATCCATAAATCGTTCCTTTTCTTCAGCTTTCTTGGCCCAATATTCTGCCTTTTTGGGGTTGCCAAGATCGTCATAAACAGAGGACAGATAGGTGGCGTAATACGCCGATTGCTCGACGGGAATGTCGAGAACATTAAAGGCATTCTCGAGCATTTCTGCACCCGCCTCTAGATTTCCGCTTTGGAACGCATACAGGGCGCCTTGTTCAAGTTGGGATGCAGCGTTGGAAGGATCTCCAGTTGCCATCGCCAAGATATGCGCCCTGTGACATCCTTTGAGGCAGTCATCAAGGCGTTCAAAAGTGAAGTAAGTGCGGTTGAGGGATTCCTGCACATACAGCTTCTGCAGAGCGGAATCTGCGAGCTCATAGGCGGTATTTAAGGTATCAAGCGCCTCAGTCATCCCCAGATCTGCTTGAACAATGGCGATGTTATCGAGCAGTTTGATTTCTGCTTCGTGTTCATCATCAAGTACTTGGGCAAAGGGGAGTGTGTCATTGAGCTCGTCCAGGAGCCACTCGAGTTCACCAAGGGAATATAAAACTCCAGTAAGCATATGCATTGCTTGGACTGCAATCTCAAAGTTTTCAAACGCAGCGGCCATTGCGCGAGCTTGAAGGAGGATCGCGGCAGCTGCCTTTGAATCAACGGTGACAAGGGTTCTTCCCAAAGCAAGAAGAGCCTCCATCTCCAGTTCATCAAATTCCGATTCTTGGGTAAATTTCGGTAGGAGAAGCTTTTCTAGAATCTCGCGAGCTTCAACTGGTTCGACCGCAGCAAGGTGGATACCCAACTTCAATTCTTGCTCGCGGTGTGGCAAACCTGCAGCCTGCATCGACTCGACGGCAAGCCTGGCCATTTCCACGACGCGTTCAGATTTCCCAAAAATGGAGTAAAACTCTGTGAACTGCTCTGCCAGATGAGCAGTGGCTTCACGCAAACCGGCATTGATCAAGAATCCAAGAACCTCATCGAGGATGGCTTCGCCGGTTTGTGTGTTTGGAGATTGTGGGGCCAAAGTCTCTATGTCCAAAGCAAGCAGGTGTTGGCCGTAAAGCATATCCAGCGTGTGCACCTGCGCCGCGGTTCCTACCTTGCGAAGCTCCAGGTAGGTGTCCTTATCTACTTCTCCATCCACTAGAGCAAGGTTGGACGCAAACGCAGAAAAACGGGCTTGCAGATTTTGTTGTGCAAACTCCGGTTTGGATTCAGTAGCTGCGATGATTTCCTGGGCAACTTTATGCGCTTTGTAGCTTTCGCTTCCATAGGGAGCAAAATCTAGGCCATCGAGGCACATTTGACGAAGCAGGATCCAAGATTTCAGATCACGTTCAAGAAGTTGCGCTTCGGTCAAAAATTCCGGTGTGTTGGGGTCTCTTAGCTCGTCATTAGTTTGCGCCTCAAGATAGTCAGCGGCCAAATAGTCCTGGCGACGAAGCTCATCGATGAACAGTTTGCGGCCTTTATCTTCCTGCTCTGGTGGGAAAAGCAAAGCCATCGCGTAGTGCACGCGGTCAAAGTCGGAGAGTTGCGCAAATTCTTCGTCGCTCAGCACAAAACGCTGACAATCGGCAAAAGCTCCGCGCTTCAGACAGATGTAGAACAACGACAGCTTATCCTCAACAGTTTCAGGTTCACTCGGGGTGGCTGTCTGCACCTGAAGCAGCAAATTGGATCCGCCTAAGTTCACTGGAATATCCAAATCGGCATTGGCCGTGGAGGCTTCAAAGCGTTTGGCAAAATTATCATTGCCATTGCGGGCGTCATATTCGCGGGCAAGGTTGCGCGCCAATTCCAGGCAGCGCTCTTTAAGCTTGTCGACGCTCAAATCCACATCTTGGCCAAACACCTCACCACTACCGGAGACAATCACATCGCCAAACCCTGCGCGGTCGGTAGAGGACAACAAGGTATAAGCACCCAAGTAGAACTGGAAATGTCCCAAGGTGGCCAACGGATCAGTGATCAATCGGTGCTGGTAGCGGGTAAGTAGAGCTAGCCCCTTGGAGTGGTTTCCGGTTACTCCAAGGAATTCTAAATGGCGCCCAACAGTATCAAGCGATTGAAACTCTGGATTTGCCTTGGCGCTGACGTCTTGTAGATGACGTGCAAATTCGACATCCCCAGTTTTCAACGCCTGCATCATAAAAGCAGCGGTAGTGGTCTCCGGCTCCATGACACAGCCGATTGAACCAAAGCTTAAGATCTGGGTAACAAGGTTTGATGCTTCGTCGAAATCTTTTGTTGCCATCGCGAGTGCAAATTTTCCTGCAATCTTGCAGGTTGGACAATCGTCGAAGGGATCGCTGTAGGAGGAGGCGTCGATAAGCTCTTGGCGCTTAAGCGCGTGCTCGAGGGAGCCGTTAATGAGGGCGTCGTCGCGGTATTCAATATCAATCGCGAGATTCGGAATACCCGCGCTTGAGTAGTGGTCCTCCATCTGATCAAGCATGTCGTCGATCTGCTCACGCGTGAACAACACAGAGCTAACCACCAGGTTGAGGGCATTTTTGTACAGCCAAAACAGATCCGGATAGGAACCGTCTAAACTCTCACCAGGAAAACGCAGCGGATCGCGATCATGCATTCCAACAGCCGCGGAAAAGTGCGTAAGTAGGGAGGTGTGATCCACGTTGACATTAGCCAACGAGGCTAAAAACAACCGAGCCTTAAATTCTGTATCTTCATCCCCGGTTTCCTGCGCCACATTCAAAGCAAGCTGAAAAGTTTCAACTTGCTCATCATTCATGGGCATATTCATTGCACGATCTAATAACGCGCTTGCTGACTGCTCAAAGCCATAATCCATGTCTCCGAGCGTAGCGGAGGGTTACTTTAGAGTTCAGGTGATATAGACAAAGAAACCAGATCTGCCAACGAATCATTAAGCAATGTACGTTCCTTAGCCAGCAATGGTCGCTTGCCAGAAAGTAAAGCTTGGACGTACAGCAAACGCACTGTCCTAGACACCACAGCGTGGTCATCTATTGATGCCAATTGTCTGACCAGTGAGTTATTCCAATTCAGACACAACGCGGAAAGACCTTGGCTTTTCGAGGTATTGGCTGCCTGACGGCTCAAAGTGTCATCTACTGTTGCCAAAATATCCGCCCAGCGATCAGTAGTCGCGCTTTGTGTTTCATTGCGATCCCTTGAGGCTTGCGCCTTGGAATCAATAATCACCACAGCAGGAACATCTGCAGGTTCAAAAACCCTCGTTGCGCCATTGATCTGGAAATCTTTCAGCGATTCTGTGACTTGCGCATCCAAGGCTCTGGCTTTTTCCATATCTTTTAGAGGTGGAAGCTCCATCAAATCCATGGATTCACGCAGGTCAGCGGTAGATACCGTAAGAGGAGGGTAGTGAACGGGAATGAGTCTAGCCAGGTCACTGTCATGAACGTAGCCACCATTAATAATCAACGTATCCGGACGTGCAATGGCGTTGAGCTGCCTAAAATCATCCAACGTGGTGGCTAGCTGCAGTGAGATATCTTCAGTGATGCACAACGTGGTGATCTCACCAATGGTGATGCGCCCACGAGAGGTCTCCAAAGTAAGCAAGCCCAACATGGTTTCGGCCAAGTCTGGATCAGATAGGCACAGTTCACGCAACGCTAAATCATGAATGGAAGTAAATTCTCGCACGCGGTGAGGTTTGGTCATAGCAAGATTAATCAGCCACGATTTAATGCGCTCACCGATATGTTCCCGGGTGGCAGCAAACGCAGTATCATCCATGAGTGCTTCACGCGATGCAGTTGGTTCCAAATCGCTGGAGTTGATCTCACACTCAACAAAGAAAGCCCAGCTAGGAAGCACTGTTGAAGGTCCATCAGATACCAGCATTCGATTCACATAAATGCTGTGGCGCCGAGACATATGAGGAGCTTGCGCCTGAGGCAACACATAAGCCACACCTTCAATACCAGGCCCGGAAATGTCGATGACATCAAAAGGAGCCTTGCCTAAACGCTGTCTACCGGCATGAAACCTGACCTGGCTGTCCGTATTTTGCGCAAACGCCGGAGTGGTGGTGATAGTAGTGTTCTTCTCACCTTGCACCACGATGGGAAAAGGCAAGTAGCGGCCATAGTGGCTAGCAATGGAGACCACGGAATTTTCCGTTAACAATGTGCGCTCATCAGCACGCGGAGCAAGATGCACAGTAGTGCCCACGGGAATGACATCCGAGGCTTCCTGATTTAGGGTTTCGAGCAAAAATGTGCCATCGGCAAAACCCGTCCACCGAATCGCAGGCGACCCTTCCGCACGTGACACCATGATGATCTCATCTGCCACCATAAAACAACTAAGCAGTCCGATGCCGAACTGCCCAAGTCGGCCTTCGCGTTGCAAACCGAATTCATCGCGTTTCGACGTCCGACCCACCGTCGCCAACAATTCCCGCGCCTCCTGCACGGTCAGGCCCGTACCATTATCAATCAGTGAAAACGTGGCACGCTCTTTAGTAATCGGACGGATCTTAATACTCGGAACGTAATCAGCCTCGCCCATTTCCACACGAGCGGTACACGCATCAACTGCATTTTGTAACAACTCACGCACATACACCCGGGGGCCGGAATAAATATGACGACTTAAAAGATCAACAACTCCACCGAGATCGACTTGGAAATTATCACGCGAGGTTTCATGCATACGCCTATAAAAGCACAGTTTTTAATTCACAGCGCATCCGGTGCCAGCTAAAGATAATGTGGTGCGCATGGAAGCAACAACGATCGATGACGCAATTGCAAAGCTCATTGACATCTACGACACCTCGACCAAACTGGCCAAAGAAACCCTCAACAATGAGGACTACGCCGCATACGCCGATGTTGTTTACCCCAAACTCACCGTTGACGTGCTGGAATGGAAACCCATCGACCGTACCGAACCTTTCGGCTACGTTGATCGTGCAGGACGTTACTCTGCCATTTTGTCCAAACCACGCGTGATTGAGCGTTACCTCCGCGAACAACTCGAGCGTCTCACCAGCAATTATCCCTGCAAGATTTACGTATCTGAGTCAGATATCCGCATCCCACCGGAGTACATTCGCGGCGCACCTTCCGCTACCGAAGCTCGCCGTGCTGGTGATGTTGCAGATATCATCCCACGCCCCACCCTGGATGAAGTCCACGACGCAATTATCGACGGCGACTGGCACGCCTTCAACGGCCCCGAACTCCCGCTTTTCCACTTCGGGCCGCAACGCTTCGACATCGCCTGCGCCCGCATCGAGCACTACACCGGCATCAACGTGGAACACGTGCAGAAGTACATTCTGTTCACCAACTACGCCATGCACACCACCGAGTTCGTGCATTTTGCCATGTCCGAACTCACCTCGGAAGACTCCCGCTACGTGGGTCTATCCTTGCCAAACGGGCAGGTAATTGACCGAGAGACCGCCACCAGCCTCGGAACGGAAACCCTTGATCTGACTAGCCGTTTCCAAATGCCTCGTTACGATCTCATCACCGAAGCCGGTGACGGTATTACCATTATCAACATCGGTGTGGGCCCATCCAATGCAAAAACTATCACCGACTGCCTTGCTGTACTCCGCCCAGAAGCCTGGGTGATGATCGGCCACTGTGCTGGTATGGACGCCCGCATGCGCATCGGCGACCTCATCTTAGGCAACGCCTACCAGCGCGAAGACCACATTCTGGACAAACGCATTTCCCTTGGCAACCCCATTCCTGCCATCCCAGAAATCCAAAAAGCACTCGAAGCCAGCGTTGATGAAATCTACGGATCTGACAACAGCCTGATGCGCACCGGCACCGTCCTATCCACCGACGACCGAAACTGGGAATGGCACACCCCAGAAGACCTCTGGAACTGGCTCAAAGGATCCACCGCCGCAGCTGTCGACATGGAATCTTCCACCTTGGCCACCAACGGATATCGATACCGCATTCCGTATGGAACCCTGCTCAGCGTGTCCGACCTTCCCCTCCATGCAGTGCCGAAACTCCCAGCGCAGGCGCAGGCGTTCTATTCCAATTCGAAGGAAGCGCACGTGATGTGTGCCGTGCGAGCCATGGAATACCTGGCAGTAGATCCTGAACGGTTGCGTACCCGTAAACTGCGCAGGACCTTGGGTGAGGTGCCGTTTCGCTAAAGTCTCGGAGAGTTAGGCCAGTTGTGCGGCCATTTTTTCAGCCGCATGACGTGTCGCATCGCCGAAATCTTGGCCCACTGACCTGATCACTCGGTTGAGAGGCGTGGCAATACAAACAGCACCGAGGATGCGTCCGTTAACAATGATGGGCGCACTCGGTGCGAAGGAAGGTGTCGGCGTCGGTAAGCGCCATCATGTCGCCTCCGTTGCCGGTGACAAGCACGGTGAGGCGCTCTTGCCCAGCAGCTGTGGCGACACCTACGGCGGTGGGGAAGCCGAGGCCGATGGATTGGAAGGCGGTTCCCAAAAGCACGATGCTGTCTCGTGATTCCAGGTCGAAGTAGGTGTTGGCCCCTCCGATGAAGTGTCCGCCAGGGCATGTCAGAGGATTATCGTCCAGGTATAGCTGGCGCGGTGCGTGGAAATTTTGTGTACGAAGCTTTAAAAGCACTGCGTCTACAACAGTTGTGTTATCTGCGCTAATGAAATGGTTAATGCGCGGGTTGGTGGTCTGTGTTTCAAGATCCACTTGGAGCACTTCCGCGAGTTCACCGAAAGCCTCCCCGAATGCCATGGTGAATTGGTTCAAACCGGCGCCCAGCACAAGTGCCACGTCGGCTCGGCGTATTTCTGAAGCTGCACCGGTCGCAGCGAAACCTCCACATACGACCAGGTCGCGAGAGTTTCCTGAGGGATGGAAGAATCCTCGGGCGGGCGCGCTGGTGGCTACATCAGCTGCCAAAAGATCTGCCAATTCCAGGATGCTTTGCTGTGCTTCGCGTGTGCCACGACCTGCAAGAGGGAGGGGATTTTGGGTATTGCGTAGAGCTAGGACAAGGTCGGTGACATCGGGAGTTTCTGAAATCCGGGGCGCAGCAGGTATGTAGTCACTGTTGGATCGGTGGCTGTGGCAGCTGCTAGGTCATAGGGGATTTCCAGAATCACGTGTGTGTTTTCCGGCGTATTATTCCAAGCCTGAAGAGTTACCGCAGCAACGTCATCTGCATGCACGGTGAAGGTTTCCACGCCTACGGCACGTGCGAGTCCTTGCCGGTCAATGTCGAAACAGCGAGGCCCGGCGCTCGGGGCAGTGCCCACAACCAAAAGAAGTGGGATACGGGAGAGGGCGACGTCGGCAAGCGTGGTCATGGTGTTGGTGAAACCAGCACCATAGGTGGTGGTAGCGACCGCCGGGCGGCGGGTGACGCGGTGGTAGGTGTCCGTGGCGGCCACGGTTTCAACTGTGGGGCGGACGGTGATGATGCCTCGCCCGAGGCGTTCTAGGGCATCGACGAACCAGGCGTTTCCGTTGCCCATCAGGTCGAAAACGTGATCGGTGCGGGGCATAAGAGTGCGGGCGATAGTTTCTGAAATTGAGTACACAGTGGTCTCCAGTAAAAGGAAAATTTTGAGGGCCAGATGTGTCTCTGCCCGCTTGAATTCAACGGTGCTGTTGCAAAGTCGGGTGGAGGGGCCACGAACGCCCGAGTTTCATTTCTCCATGGTCTCTGCGACTCAGCGTTCTCAGGCCATCTCGAAGACCCGGCTGACGATCACCGCGTCCGGGTTCGGTTGCCCGTAAGCAAACATCGTCCCCTGACCTTTCCGCAAGGAGTGCATCGCTTCCATCCCTTTCAACGTCCGATATGCAGATGTCTAAGTTCTTAAACGCGCCTTTCGGCCCGAGGATCCGCTTCAGCCGACCATGGTCGCCTTCCAGGATGTTGTTGAGGTATTTCACCTGCCGGTGTTCCACTGTTGGCGGGCAGATTCCCTCTGACTTCAACTCGGCGATTGCCCTGGCTAGGGAGGGTGCTTTATCGGTGTTGATCACTCTGGGATACCCGGCTGACGCAGTGGATCTGAGGGCCTTGGCCAGGAAACGCTTCGCTGCGGCCACGTTCCGCTTCGGAGAGAGGTAAAAGTCCAGGGTCTGGCCACCGGCGGTGATCGCCAGATCAGAGGTAGCACCACCTGCCGCCGACCCGGATATAGGTCTCATCCACCCGCCAGGAACTGGCCTGCCAGTCGGGTACCTGCCGGTACCACCGTGTTTGCTTGTCCAGCTCAGGGGCGTATTTCTGGACCCAGCGGTGAGAATCGTGGTGTGATCGACCGGCACGCCGCGGCTGAAGTCATCATTTCCTCCAGATCTTAGGTCAGCTCACGCCGTAGCGGCAGTGACCTGCGCACCGCCCACAGGATGACCTCGCGAGGGAAATGACGACCGGAGAAGATACCTATGGCTGTGATTATTTCACGCCTGTCTTCCTACTGCCCCAACTTTGCAACAGCACCGAACAGGCCACCAGGGTCACGGCGGTGAGCACCGCGGCAACCGCGATGGCGGCTCTGCGGGGTGTGCTCGGCATGGATTAGATCTCCTTATTCCGGGGTGGTGGGGAAGAAGACGGTGTTCTGGTTGTCCCGGAAGACCACAACACCGAGGAAGGTCATCGTGCTGCCCGGTGGGTGGTCTGCAGCGACTCTGCCCACCTCGGCACTCAACCCTGCTGTGGGGGTTACTCGTAGCGAAGCGAGCTGACCATCCCGGTTTCCATGTGATAGGCGTTATGGCAGTGAAATGCCCACTCACCGGGGTTGTCAGCGATCAGGTCGGCGATCATGGTTTCACCGTGGCGGAGAAGGACGGTGTCCTTGCGTAGCCCGCCGCTGCCGGGCAGCGCCCACGTGTGGCCGTGGATGTGCATGGGATGGGGCATCATGGTCCTGTTGCGCATGACCATCCGCAGGCGCTGGCCCTCCTGCACGGTCGCGGAGGAGGATTGGCCGTCGGTGAGAATGCTCCATTCATACGGCATCATCTGCCCGCCCAGGTCGATGCTGACTTCTCGGTCTGGTGTGCCCTCGGGCAGGAGTGCACGGTCTGCTGGCTTCAGGGAGGACAGAAGCAGTCCGGTGGACGACAACTCGGGGAAGTCGACATCGGGGCGGGGGGCCTGGCCGCCGGCGGTGCGGATGACGGCGAAGGCGCGGTCGTCCTTACCCACCGCCAAAGCCGTGAGCGGGAAGATGCCGTCGCCGAGGATGACCTCGACGTCGACACGCTCGCCCATCGACAGGTAGATCGATTCGGTCTCCCAGGGCTGGACAGGGAAGCCGTCGGTGTGGGTGACGGTCATGCGGTGACCACCGAGGGCCACCTTGAAGATGGTGTCACCGCCGGAGTTGATAAACCGCAGGCGGGCCTTGTCGCCCGGGCGAGCCTCGAAGGTCCGGTGAGCACGGGGGATACGTCCGTTGATGAGGTAGTGCGGATACATCACATCGCCGACATCCCCGCCCAGTACCCGGTCCGGGGTGCCGTGCATCATCTGGCCGTGACCTCCCATTCCCATCCTCCCGTTATGGTCGCCCGAACCCATTCCGGTGAGCTTGTCGAGCTCATCGTCGGGAGTGCCCTGAATGCCATCGACCCAGTCGTCGAGCACGATGGTCCACTCGACGTCCTGGTCCTCAGCGTCTTGCGGGTCACGGATGATCAGTGGGGCGTGGAGGCCGCGATCAAGCTGCAGGCCGGTGTGGGAATGGTAGAAGTAGGTGCCACCGTGGGGGACTTCAAAAACATAGGAGAAAGACTCGCCAGGTTCAATGGGGTCCTGGGTCATGCCGGGCACACCGTCGGCTGCGTTGTGGAGTGCGATGCCATGCCAGTGGATGGAGGTGCTCTCAGGCAGTTCATTGGTGATATCGACCTGGAGGACGTCGCCGGCGGTGGCCTCAATGGCCGCATCCCCGGTGTCAGAGACGTATCCCCACGTCTTGGCTTCGATGCCGCCGATATCCAGGGAGAGGGGCCGGGCGGTCAGTGTCCGGCGCACCGTCGGCTCGCCGAGCGCAGTGGGGGTGGGAGTGGGGCGAAGGGAGGGACCTGGTGCCGAGGCAGCGGGTCCAGGGTCGCTGGTGCAGGCGGCCACGGCCCCGGTGCCGGCGAGTACGAGCCCGCCGAGCAGAAACTGTCGCCGGGAAAAACTACTTGTCATGGTTAAACCGTCCTTGGTGCAAGTCTGAGTGACACAGGGGAAGGATCAGGGGAAGGATCAGGGGAAACCCACTGCTGAGGCATCAGGTCAGGCGCAGGTCCGTGACACAGGTGGCCCCGTCCTCGGTGGTGGAGAACTCGGTGACACCGGTGCGCCCCTGATGGGTGATCTCGATGGTGCCGGTGGCATCATCGGGAAGCCAGAAGCCGACAAACCCGTTGTCGAAGGTGGTGGTTTGCTCATCGATCAGGACCTCGCCGGTCGCTTCATCGGTGATCGTGACCTGGATATCCTCATTGTCGAGTTCCCCCAGGCAGGTCGTGAGGCTGTGGTAGAAGCAGTCGTGGGTGGAGGTGATATACGGAGCAACCGAGACATACGTCTGATTGTCGGGAAGATCGACCACGACTTCCTGGTCATCGCTCGAGAGCAGCAGTTCATCGGCACGCACGGAGGCGATCAGATCCGTGGGACGCTCAGTGACCTTCTGCCGGTCGAGGTGATCAATGATCTCCACCGCGTCCATGGCGGCCAGGCCATGGGTAGTCAGGAATGTATCCTGGGACACCGTCCCGTCGGCGGTGGGTTCCGGGTCGGCGGCCGAACACCCCGTGAGGGCGAGGGCAAGGGCGGCGGCTGCGATCGCTGCTCGTTTCACGTCAATCTCCTTGGATCGTGGTAAGACCGTGAGAAGACACCGCCTCAAGGTCGATGCCATACCTTTTCTAGCACGGGTGCCTGACGGCCCAGAAATCAAAAACCCTGCTCACAGCCTTATGACAGGGCGAAAAGGGGGTGACTCCGGTGGGCTGGGTCACCACCGGGACACCACCCCACAGCCGTGGGCGATGTCCTTCTACCCGCCCCGGGTATGCGGTGCAGGCAGTGAAATCCCTGGTGGCGCTTGCTGAACTGACCAGGGGAGGCGATGCCGCCGGCCCGGGGTGGGGCACAGGGGTGACGGCGGTCGAAGGGTGATGTTTGAAGATTTGATGAAGATTTCCCCGCCGGGCACTGAGCGAGGGTGGTATTTCCCCCGGCAGAAGCGATACTGGGGTCTATGGCTGACCGCACACCGACCACCGCCACGCCCCCGGGGCGGGTGCTGGTCGTCGATGATGAACAACCCCTGGCTCAGATGGTGGCCTCCTACCTCATCCGGGCCGGCTTCGACACCCGCCAGGCGCACACCGGCACCCAGGCCGTGGACGAGGCCCGTCGCTTTTCCCCCGATGTTGTGGTGCTGGATCTGGGGCTGCCCGAACTCGACGGCCTGGAGGTGTGCCGACGGATCCGCACCTTCTCGGACTGCTACATCCTCATGCTCACCGCGCGTGGCAGCGAGGACGACAAGATCAGCGGTTTGACCCTGGGGGCGGATGACTACATCACCAAACCTTTTAGCATCCGGGAACTGGTGACCCGGGTGCATGCGGTGCTGCGCCGCCCGCGCACCAGCACCACCCCACCGCAGGTGACCACCCCCTTGATCGTTGGTGACCTCATCCTTGACCCCGTCGCCCATCAGGTGCGGGTGGGGGAGACGACCGTGGAGCTCACCCGCACGGAGTTCGAGCTGCTGGTTGCCCTGGCCCTGCGCCCCGGCCAGGTGCTGACCCGCCACGACCTGGTCACCGAGGTCTGGGACACCACCTGGGTCGGTGATGAACGCATCGTCGATGTCCACATCGGCAACTTGCGTCGCAAGCTCGGCACCGACACCCGGGGCCGGGGGTTTATCGACACCGTGCGTGGCGTGGGCTACCGGGTGGGGCAGCCATGAATCACGGACCCGGCCTGACCTTCCGCTTCCTGGCCGCCCAGGTGTTGGTCGTGGTGATTAGCCTGCTGGTGGCCGCGGCCGTGGCCACGATGGTGGGCCCGACCCTGTTCCATGATCATATGTTGATGACCGGCCGGGAGGACCCCTCGCTGGAGCTGTTCCATGCCGAGCAGGCCTACCGGGACGCCAACCTGATCACCCTGGCCGTCGCCCTGCCCACCGCCTTGATCAGCGCCCTGCTGGCCAGCCTGTGGTTATCGCGTCGCCTGCGCACCCCCCTGCAGGATCTCACCCGCGCCGCTACCAGCCTGACGGCCGGCAACTACCGTATCCGCGTGCCCGCCGGAGAAGCAGGCCCCGAGGTCACCACCCTGGCTCATGCCTTCAACACCATGGCCGACCGGCTGGAACACACCGAACAGGTCCGCCGCCAGATGCTCTCTGATCTGGCCCACGAAATGGGCACCCCCTTATCGGTGCTCACGGTCTACCTCGATGGTCTCCAGGACGGGGTCGTGGACTGGAATAATGCCACCCACACGATCATGGCTGACCAACTCACCCGCCTGACCCGGTTGATGGAAGACATCGACGATGTCTCCCGGGCCCAGGAACACCGGATCGATTTGGACCTGGCGGAGGAAGGGCTCGGGGATCTGCTCCATACCGCCGCTGCTGCCGCGGGGGAAGCTTATGCTGATAAAGGCGTCGATTTACAGGTCGAGACCATTACGGACACCGCCCGGGTGCTCGTGGACCGGCAACGCTTCGGCCAGGTGATGAGCAATCTCCTGTCGAACGCGCTACGGCACACCTCGGCCGGCGGGCAGGTCCGGATCAGCGTCCACCGACAGGGGGCGTCCACCGCGCTCATCCACGTCGCCGATGACGGCGAGGGCATCCCACCTGGCCAGCTCGGACACATCTTCGAACGCTTCTACCGGGGGGATGCCGCCCGTAGTCGGGACAACGGCGGGGCCGGTATCGGTCTGACCATCTCCAAGGCATTGATCGAGGCCCACGGCGGCACTCTCACCGCCACCTCTCCTGGCCCCGGTGCCGGATCGGTCTTCACCATCCGTCTTCCCCTGCACCAGGAAAACGTGTCCCTGATGCTCAGTAACCCCACTCCCGGGGACAATAATTCTGATGACCTCGGCAGCGATCCGTATCAACCCCTTGACAATACCCCATAGGGGTATATTGTGGGAGGGGAACCCCCGCCTGATCCCCCGATCCCACAGGAGCGATCCGATGACCACCCCGACTTCCCCCTTGCTGCCGCTGGCCTCCGACGGTTGTGGATGCTGCGCGCCCTCTACGCCGTCCGCGACCGTCTCCGCCCCGGCCGTGGCCGCGGCAACCGATGCAACACTTGAAGGTCCCACCACCTACCAGGTCACAGGCATGACCTGCGGACACTGCGCCGGCAACGTCACCGAGGCGGTGAGCGCTCTGCCCCAGGTCGACGACGTCCAGGTCGACCTCATCGCCGGTGGGGTCTCCATCGTCACGGTCACGGGTTCCGTGCCCCTGGAAACCGTTCACCGGGCAATTGAGGAGACCGGCTACACCGTCTTGTCCTGATCGATTCGCCCATCATCTCGACCCCGACTGGGTTGAGCGGAAGGAACCTCATGAGCACTCCCCACCACCACGGTGATCACCCCGCTCCGGAAACAGACCACACCCACCACCCGAATCATGCCGGTCACGAGCACCATGCGGATGCCGCCACCCACGGCCAGGCCATGCCGCACGATCATCCGCATTCCACTGTCGATGAAGAACACCAGGTCCACAGTCACGGTGAACACGCCGGCCACAGCGCCGCGATGTTCCGGGACCGCTTCTGGTGGTCGCTGATCCTGTCGGTTCCGGTGGTGTTCTTCAGCCCGATGTTCGCCGACCTGCTGGGATATAATATTCCGGAGATTCCGGGAGCCTACTGGATTCCTCCGGTCCTGGGCACGATCATCTTCCTCTACGGCGGCACCCCCTTCCTCAAGGGCGCAATGACCGAGCTGAAATCCCGCCAACCGGGCATGATGCTCCTGATCGCCATGGCGATCACCGTGGCGTTTATCGCCTCCTGGGTCACCACCCTGGGGCTGGGCGGGTTCCACCTAGATTTCTGGTGGGAACTGGCCCTGCTGGTGACCATCATGCTGCTAGGCCACTGGCTGGAGATGCGCGCTCTTGGTGCAGCCTCCTCCGCGCTTGACGCGCTGGCAGCGCTCCTGCCCGATGAGGCCGAGAAGGTCGTCGACGGGACCACCCGCACCGTAGCGATCTCAGAGCTGGCCGTCGACGATGTCGTGCTGGTCCGAGCCGGTGCCCGCGTCCCGGCCGACGGGACCATCATCGACGGAGCGGCCGAATTCGATGAGGCCATGATCACAGGCGAATCCCGACCCGTCTACCGGGATACCGGTGAGACCGTGGTGGCCGGCACCGTGGCCACCGACAACACCGTCCGTATCCGGGTGGAGGCCACCGGTGGGGACACCGCCCTGGCAGGCATCCAGCGCATGGTCGCCGACGCCCAGGCCTCCTCCTCCCGGGCCCAGGCCCTGGCCGATCGAGCCGCAGCCTTCCTGTTCTGGTTCGCCCTGATCGCAGCCCTGATCACCGCGGTGGTCTGGACCATCATCGGCAGCCCCGACGACGCGGTAGTCCGCGCCGTGACCGTGCTGATCATCGCCTGCCCGCACGCCCTGGGCCTGGCCATCCCGCTGGTCATCGCGATCTCCTCCGAGCGCGCCGCGAAATCCGGGGTGCTCATCAAGGACCGCATGGCACTCGAGCACATGCGCACCATCGACGTCGTGCTCTTCGACAAGACCGGCACCCTGACCGAAGGCGCACACGCCGTCACCGGCGTGGCTCCGGCCACGGGTATCGCCGAGGGTGAGCTGCTGGCCCTGGCCGCCGCCGCTGAGGCCGATAGTGAGCACCCCGTGGCCCGCGCGATCGTGACTGCCGCGGCCGCACACCCGGAGGCCTCGCAGCGTCAGCTGCGCGCAACCGGTTTCACCGCCGCCTCCGGCCGCGGGATCCGGGCCACCGTCGACGGTGCCGAAATCCTCGTGGGCGGGCCGAACATGCTACGCGAGTTCAATCTGACCACCCCAGGTGAGCTCGCCGACATCACCGGTTCCTGGGCACAGCGAGGTGCCGGAGTGCTCCATGTCGTCCGCGACGGTGAGATCATCGGTGCGGTGGCAGTGGAGGACAAAATCCGCCCCGAATCCCGCGCGGCGGTACGCGCCCTGCAGTCCCGTGGTGTCAAGGTGGCGATGATCACCGGCGACGCCCAGCAAGTGGCCCACGCCGTCGGTCAGGACTTAGGCATTGATGAGGTCTTCGCCGAGGTCCTGCCGCAGGACAAGGACACCAAGGTCACCCAGCTGCAGGAGCGCGGTCTGAGCGTGGCCATGGTCGGCGACGGTGTCAATGACGCCCCGGCCCTGGCCCGGGCCGAGGTCGGTATTGCGATTGGCGCGGGTACAGATGTGGCGATGGAGTCCGCCGGGGTGGTCCTGGCCAGTGATGATCCCCGGGCCGTGCTGTCGATGATCGAGCTCTCCCATGCCAGCTACCGCAAGATGGTCCAGAACCTGGTCTGGGCGACCGGGTACAACATCGTGGCCGTTCCCCTGGCCGCCGGAGTGCTCGCCCCTATCGGTGTGCTGCTTCCCCCGGCGGCCGCCGCCATCTTGATGTCCCTGTCCACGATCATCGTCGCCCTCAACGCCCAGCTGCTACGCCGGATCGACCTGGACCCGGCTCACCTAGCTCCGACCGACGGGAAGGAGGAACACAGTGGGTCGATATCCCCCGTAACCGTTACTGACTGACCTTGTCTCTCGACCCCTAACTCACACCACCTTTGAAAGGAACGCTCATGAAACGCAGCATTACCCTCGCCGCCTTGGTACTGACCTCCACCCTGGCGCTGACCGCCTGCAGCGACGCCACCGACAACTCCGACGATGCCGACACCACCAGCACCACGACGGCAACCGCAGAGACCAACGAGACCCACCAGGAAGACACCACCACTGCCGACGACGGTGGTCATGACATGGAGCACCCGGAAGACGGTGGCCCGCCCCCGGAGGGCATCACTGAAGCCACGGATCCGACCTACCCGGTCGGCTCCGAGGTGATGCTCAGGGCTGATCACATGCCGGGCATGGACGGTGCGCAGGCCACGATCTCCGGGGCCTTCGACACCACCACCTACTCGGTCAGCTACACCCCGACTGACGGTGGTGAGCCGGTCACCGATCACCGGTGGGTCGTGCACGAGGAGCTTGTCGACCCGGGCGAGGCACCGCTCCCCGGCGGCACCGAGGTGGTCCTGAACGCCGAGCACATGCCGGGAATGCAGGGCGCGACCGCCACCATCGACTACTCCACGCAGGAAACGGTCTACATGGTCGACATTGACACCGGGGAGATGACCATGATCAACCACAAATGGGTCACCGAGAGCGAGATCCAACCCGCCGAATAGTCCACCCACCCTGAACCGCAAGACCAGACAAGGCACCCGCTCCAGAGTCGGTCATCAATCACTGCCGACCATGCCGCAGCACACCAGCCACACACGGAACCTGCACGCCCACAGGACCCACGCTGAGGTAGACCTTCTGTGTCACTGCTTCTCTTAGTCAGGGAAATATGCCCTGGAATGACCCTGGTGACAGGAGTTCATTCCAGGGCTTTGTCTCTGCCCACAGGCCCGGTCTCTTGGGGTACCTGCATCCGCCCAGCGAGGTTGCGGAACAACCACCGCACCAGTTGCCGGGAAGGTCGTGAGTGGGTCGCCGCAGGCTAAAGTGATGCGCTCTAATTCCGGAAGCGTTGCGTCACTCTGGAGAGTGCTGTAACGGGGCTGCCCACGGATCGCCGAAGATCAGCTGGGTCCGGCAATGCGCGACCTGCGGCAGGGCAAGAAACTTGTCAATGATCAGAGCCTGCAGCGCTGTACTATCAGACACCGCGACGTGGACGAGGTAGTCCTCATTACCACTCACGTTGTAGAGCGCAAGAGTCTCCGGCAGCGCCTTCAAACAGTTCGACTTCACCTCACTGCGCATATCAAACACACCCTAGTGCGGAAGCCGGCCTTTCCGGTATCAGCCGGTTGACGAGCTCGCCCATCCTGCCCAGCAGCTACAGCGCAGGTCTTGTTGTGCACGGGACTTCTGACCCCATTTGTACACATAGACCCTAAGCACATAATGGTCAAAAGACGTGTGAACAACCCTGCTCACCATATATTCGTGCGATCGTCTCTAACATCGGCAAGCGACTCCATGCTGCCGAAGGCCTACTCTGCTTTACGAGTGGCAGCATAGAACATGCATTGCGGCCGTCTTCAAGTGATGGCGGACCCAAGCCTCGCGTGAAGGCTAAGGTCCGACGACACGTCCAGGATTTACGGTTTGAGCACCACCTTGATGCAGCCGTCCTGCTTCTTCTGGAACTTCTCGTACATCGCTGGCGCCTCCTCCAACGGCGCGGTATGCGTCTTGAGGTCGAGCACACCCAGCGGATCGGACGGGTCGTCCACCAGCGGCAGCAGCATCTCGGTCCAGGAGCGCACGTTGCACTGGCCCATCCGCAGCTGGATCTGCTTGTCGAACATCGTCATCATCGGCATCGGGTCCTTCATGCCGCCGTACACGCCGCTGATTGAGATCGTCCCGCCACGGCGAACGGAGTCGATGGCGGTGTACAACGCACTCATCCGGTCCACTCCGGCCCTCTCCATTGCCTTGCGGCCCAGCGGCGACGGCAGCTTGCCGACGGCTGCCTGCGCCGCGCTGGCCACCGGCGAACCGTGCGCCTCCATGCCAACGGCGTCGACCACGGAGTTCGGGCCACGCCCGTCAGTCAGGTCCTTGAGCTGTTCCGCCACGCCGTCCTCGGAGGAATCCAGCGTTTCAATGCTGTAACGCTCGGCCATGGCGCGACGCTCGGGCACTGCATCCGTCGCGATCACCCGGTAGCCCAGGTGCTTGCCTATCCGGGCGCTCATCTGGCCGATCGGGCCCAGACCCAGCACCGCCAGCGAGCCGCCGTCGGGGACTGCCGCGTAGTCCACGGCCTGCCAGGCGGTGGGCACGACGTCGGAAAGAAACAGGTAGCGCTCGTCTTCGCCGACGTTGGGAACCTTGATTGCCCCGTAGTCCGCGTGCGGCACGCGCAGGTACTCCGCCTGCCCGCCGGGCACCGAGCCGTAAAGCCGCGAGTAACCGAGGAACTGGGCGCCGGTGCCGTATTCGCGGACCTGGGTGGTTTCACACTGCGACTGCAGGCCCTGGCGACACATGAAACAGTGGCCACAGGAAATGTTGAAGGGGATGACCACCCGGTCCCCGGGCTTGATGTGAGTGACGGCCGAGCCGACCTCCTCGACGATGCCCATGGGCTCATGGCCGATGATGTCGCCCTTGTCCATGAACGGGGTCAGCACCTCATAGAGGTGCAGGTCAGATCCGCAGATGGCAGTTGAGGTGACCCGGATGACCGCATCGGTGGGCTCCTGGATCTGTGGGTCCGGAACCTCCTCCACACTCACCGTGTTTGACGCCTGCCAGGTCAACGCTTTCATGTGTCCTCCTTGCCAGGGCGGCCGTCTCGGGTGAAACGTCGCCACTGTTCGGTTGGTTGTGACCGGCTATACTAAAAACACGGAAGGCGGGTAACCAATATCCCGACGGGTCCTAGGGCATGTCTCCTAGCTGAAGATCCTGCGACGGATGCACTCGCAAAGCATGATCGAGTGAGTAATAGTGGATGTCATCTCACGTTAAAACCAGATGAAACAGGTGTAATGGGGTACAACGGCGGACCGACTATTGATGGTCTCGCGTTTCCGGCCATTCTCGGATCCACATTCCTGCTCGCTTTGGTGGGCACCATTGTCCCAACAGAGATTCGTGACCCAGCGGCAGACAAGAATATTGTCACCGGCCGCCACATGCTTGAGGTCCTAGCTCGGGTACACAGAGAGATTCTCGATGCTTGGGACAAGGAACCGACAGAAGACCATCCAGATGCAGCTATACCCGATGCCGAATCCAACGATGGAGACTTATAACTATGGGTTCAACAGTGCACTTTTTTATCCCGCTTGGCCGGGCGCTCCCAGTGCCTGACGGCTTCAATAAGACCAAATACCCATCTGGGCAGCAAAAGACAGAGGAAGGGGTGATCGCCCCGACCACAGACAGCGCACACTTCATCTTCCATCAGCGTGTACTCCAGGGTTCTCCGCACCTGCCGATGGAAGCCGGTTTCGAGATTGCCGCCAAGAGGACACATACCCAGCCCCGGCAAGAAAGTCCTCCTGGCATCCTGCGCACTGCCCATCAGACGGTCGTTGAAGCCATGGTGGAGTTGGATTACGCGCCCCTGGTCGCTGCCCAGGATCTGAACAATGACGCCCCAGACGAAATAACTAGGGCCTTCGACTATGCAGTCTCGGAGCTAAATATTCTCCTCCGGGCAATCGCCATGGCCCTGGATGAACCGCTCAGGATCGTGGCAAGGGAATCGCTTCCCCCGATGATTCCGATCGCAACCTCTGATACCAAACCGTGGGAGATGATCGACAAGACCGATCTACCGGATGTGGAAAGCTTCAGCATCTTCAACGTCAACTGGAATATACCTATCGCTCCTGACAGCACTCAGGAGCATGCTCAACTGGACACCTGGATCGATGCTGCACTGGTAAATCTATCCACCACAGGACCGTTCATCACCTATCGTGACTTCCGACGCGAGGCTGATCTGACCTTTTTTGCGGAAGGTAACTACCGGACTGCAATCATCCTGTATGCCTCTGCCTGTGAGTCTCTATTGGATGAACTTCTGCAACACAACCTTTGGGAGCAGAATCTGCGCCCAGAAGAAGCGGCAAGCAAATTCCTAAACCAGAGAGGTAGCCCCCGAGGCATCGTCGATCTTGTTAAGAACGAACTGGGGAAGTTCTACTCAGGGTGGGGCCGTAACACCCCCGAGGTCATTATTAGGTGGATCACCTACGTCACTGATCTTCGAAACCAAGCTATCCATGATGGGTATCTACCCACCTCAAGTGAATTGCGCACTTGCGTGGAGACAGTCAACGCTCTTGTAGAGTTTCTAGCCGATCAAGCCTTTGAAACCAGAACAAGGCGGCCTATCACTGCACTTGCTTTTCTCGGTCGAGCGGGTCTTGAATCTCGAGGTGGCTGGGATGAACAGTTTTCTAGCTATGAAGCCGGCCTGACCGATGTGAACTTTCGACTCAGAGTTTTCCGGAGATGGGGGAGTGCGCTGTCATACTTCCGGGCTGGCGACCGTAAGAGACCAGTGCCGAGCACCGAGCAGTCCACTTGCTACATGGTAACTTACCCACAGGGCAAAACTGAGGTTTTCCTTGTAGACCAAAACGGCGTTATGGCGCAGCCGATCACCCGCGAAGAGGTCATTCTGCCCGCTACAGCCGAGGAAAGCATTCGGCGCTTTGAATACCTGAATGCTCCGATTCCTACAGTGACAAATCTTCCATACGAAAAGCTCACCCTCCGAGAGGAACCAAGGTGGGAGCATTATGTTTACGATGTGCTTCCAGGCCACGAGGTTGTCTTCTCCACTTTGTGGGAATTTGAAAACTAAAGATCCCTTTAGGACTTATAAAACTTTTGCCGCAATTACTAAAATCGCAGGTAATTACTCTTCCAACTTGGTTTCTCTATGCTGGCTGCATTGATCGACCCACCCCTGCACTACCCTCGCAACATCTTTAGGAAGTTTCTTGTTGAATACTTTGTTGGCAGTGACTACTTCGATTTTAAGATCTTTGACCGGCTGGTGAACGGCGGGCGTGAACCCCATAATCTGGGCCAATGGGATCTCGACTTCGGCGATATCTCCCACTGGGAAGTGCTGCCCTTTACCGCTCCCACTGTGTCTCCATGAGCCTAGCCACATGGTGGTCCATCTGAGGCGCGGCAGTTCCCCGGTGTGGATTAGTGGATCGGTAACCGTAGTTTCTGTTCTTCCTGCGTTCTTAGCAATCACGATCAAAGAGGCCTTGGGATAATCTCTATCGCCTTCTGGAATCACTTCCGACCCATAGACGGAAAAATCCAGTTTTACCCTCGCTCCGCTGCTCCACCATTGCCAAATCGCAGTAAAAATGGATGCAACTAAGGCAAGCGAAGCAAAAACGTTTGAGGCGGTCCAGAATTCTGGTTCTGGGTTCACTATTTCCACGGGGAACGGCGCAATGGCGAAGTACACGCCGGGATTGTATCTCACGATACAGCTGCACTCAGCTCTCGATGTTGGAGCCAGGGTGAGCCCATGCTTTCAGGCATCGGTAGTAAGCGAGGCTTTGCATGATCACATTGGCTGGGTCATGCTCCTTTTCTCCAAAGGTACAAAGAATGTCATGGGTCAAACTAAGGATTTCCCTCGCAGAAAATTCTGCCCGAATTTCCCGTCACTTTACTGTCCTTTGGAACCCTTTGAGTAATATAGAATAAATTATGCGTTAAGTGACAATTTTCGTAGGTGTGCACATGTCGGTCGAGAATGTCACGTAAACGATCGTTTATGTGACACACATCGAAAAATATCGTTGTCAGGGCCAGAAGGCGATTGGCACAAACACGGCCTAGTCAGCAGGGCTGTGCACACGCCTCCTGACCACTATCTGGTCACTACATGCGTGCACAAGACGACAAGTGTCAGAAGTCCCGTTCAGCAACCCTCACCGCAGGCTGGGGTGTGAGGTGTCAGGGATGCCTGCGGCGGTGTGGGGCTCCACCGGCCGGGGTGGCAGGTGCCGGTAGAGACTGGAGCGGGTGATGCCGGTCTTCTCCACAATCTTGCTCATCGAGTACCCCTCGTTGCGCAGGTGTTCTGCGTATCGGAGTTTGTCTGGGTCCACCACACTGGGCCGGCCCACCCGTTTTCCCTTCGCCTCGGCCACCGCCCGAGCATGGGCTGCGCGTTCGACGGCGTAGGTGCGTTCCATCTGCCCGAACAGCGAGAGGATCACCACCGCCAACTGCGCCATCGGATCATTCGGATTCGAGGAATCGACCTTGATGGGATCGGCCAGGGTGCGCACCCCGACCTCACGCTCCTGAAGGTCATGGATCAAGTTGAGAGTGTCCCGGACGGTGCGGCCCAGCCGGTCGAGGGTGTGAACGACGATGACATCACCCGCGCGGGCTTGCTCAAGGGCTTGCTGAAGTCCGGGCCGATTAGTGGTGGATCCGGATTTCTTGTCGACGTAGATGTATTTATCCGCAACACCTTCTTTACGGAGCGCATCGATCTGGCGGTCGAGGTCTTGTTTCGCGGTGGAAACCCGGGCGTAACCAATATCCATGACCACAGCGTACCGGAAGTCTATTCTGTAGCAGGGTTCGTGAGACAGTTCGTTGGAATAGCTTGTGGAACAGTTTTCTCTTGGGACTATGCATTTTCAATTGGTTTCATTAAGGGTGTCCCACTTCCTAGGAAGTGGGACACCTTGATCGGTACGTGGGTCGCCGCTGGCCTGGGCCGGAAGCTGCCGGCAATAGCCCTCACCTTTAAATCACGTCGGGAACACCGCCAACTAGGCAGCTGCTTCCTTCTTGCGCAGTGAAGGCCTCAGCCTGAAAGTGCAGACGACCTCTGGCAACGACGCCACCCCATGTTGAATTTAGTTCAGCAACAGCTGTATAGTTCAGCACATGCTGACTATTGCTTCTCGTCTAGACGTGATGAACCGGTTGGGTCGAGCCATGGCGGATCCGACTCGTTCCCGCATTCTCCTGGCGCTGCTGGAGGGGCCGGCCTACCCGGCCGCTCTCGCCCAGGATCTGGAACTGACGCGCTCGAACGTGTCGAACCATCTCGCCTGCCTGAGGGACTGCGGAATTGTTGTTGCCGAACCGCAGGGGCGACAGACCCGCTACGAGATCGTTGATGCTCATCTGGTGCAGGCGTTGAACGCGTTGCTGGATATCACCCTGGCCGTCGATGACAACGCCGAATGCATCGACGCCGGATGCGCCGTACCTGGGTGTGTCACTGGACAGGAGAGTGCGTAGTGGTAACCGGTCTACTGTCGGCGATTGGTCTGTTTATTGCCACCAATATCGACGACATCATCGTGCTCTCGCTGTTTTTTGCCCGCGGGGCGGGGCAAAAAGGGACCACGCTTCGGATTCTGGTTGGTCAGTACCTCGGCTTCATGGGCATCCTCGCGGCCGCAGTCCTGGTCACGCTGGGGGCAGGAGCATTCCTACCTGCTGAGACGATCCCGTACTTCGGACTAATTCCGCTGGCCCTGGGACTATGGGCGGCCTGGCAGGCCTGGCGAAGCGATGACGACGATGATGATGCGAAGATCGCCGGGAAAAAGGTGGGTGTGCTGACCGTCGCCGGTGTGACGTTTGCCAACGGTGGCGACAATATCGGTGTCTACGTCCCGGTCTTCCTCAACGTGGACACTGCCGCCGTCATCATCTACTGCATCGTTTTCCTTGTCCTGGTGGCAGGCCTGGTCCTGCTGGCAAAGTTCGTGGCCACCCGCCCGCCCATCGCAGAAGTCCTTGAGCGCTGGGAGCACGTGCTGTTCCCGATCGTCCTGATCGGCCTGGGCATCTTCATCCTCGTCAGCGGCGGCGCCTTCGGCCTCTAATAAGCCCATCCCGAGCGCCCGGGTGGCCTATCCAGGTGTTGCCATCGGCGTCGACTGAACCGCCATTCGAAGCTGCGGAAAAACCGCCAAACGAAGCTGCAAGTCACAGCGGTTTTAGGGTGTGTGCCACCTGTTGCTCTGGGGTATACCCATGTGAAACGCTCGATCGGGGCTTATTTTCCCTGTTCCACATGGTCAATCTGGGTTTTTTGGACTACCTGTTGCTCAGGGTCTAAGAATGCCAAGACAGGTTTAGCAGTGCTTCGTTAGGAATACATACGTCCTGCTCACCCCTCATTGTGCAGTTATGGGCGGAGAAAACAGCAAACGTGCAGAATGGGCATATGGCCACTGACGACTCTGTCCACATGCCCGATGCCGTAATTAAGGCATCACGGCAGCCTGCCAATATCGAGATTGCGCACCAAGTTGGCGAGGTGATAGCGCACATGCTTGGCGATGGTCAGTCCGTCATTGATCCCACTGAGACTATTTGGACGGCTGAGGCTGCGGAAGATCTGCGGGCAAGGATTGGCGATAATCCAATTCTTGGCTCAGATAAAGGGCAGTGGGATAAGCTTGATCATCAACTTGATGGTGCACCGCGAGCCGTAGTTCTCCTTGCAGCAGAGCTAGTCTTTTTGCGTGAGCATGCACTGTACGTGGCGTTGCCGACTACTCGTTTAGCTCACGTCGAACGAGTTCTTGCCCACCTTGATCCACCCGTGGCGATTAAGGATCCGATGGCAACGTGGCTTTCTCGTCCTGTCAGAACCGCTGGGTTTGACCCCGGATCCTGGTATAACGGCGCATTATGGCGACATCTAATTTGGGCAGCAACGTTTGTCCGACACTGGAAGGAACTTCCAGAAGACAAGCGTGAGACAGCGAAGAATAACCCGTGGGCGTTTCAACAAGTCATGTTGGCTTCTGGCACTGACCGCTCTGATATTCGAAATGCATTGCAGTTTCTTGCTTTCCCTCAGGCATTCGAGCCGATTTCAGCTGCAAGCATGAAGACGGAGATTCGCAATGGTCTCGCTCATCTGATCGGCGGAGCTACAGGCAGTACCCCAGCTGCAATCGATAGTGATCTACTTGCTATCAGACGAGTTTTAGCTCTGGAGATAGAAGAGCCTTTCGATTTTTGGTCACCAGGTGTCGTGGAACGCTGGAATAATAAACCTCAGCCAGAAGCATCTGAAGATAGTGAAGATCTTGAGCTTGCTGAACCACGTCCGCGACATTACTGGCTGTATTCTCCGGGGCCACAAGCCTCAGAGTGGGATGAATTTTCCTCTGAGTCGATTATGGCGATTGGTTGGGATGATCTGGACGATCTCTCGACCTATCCCAGTCGAGAAGCGATTCGGCAGGCCTTCAATGTCGATGGGGCCGGTGGGTCGCAGACGAATGCGACTCTAGCGCTCTGGCAATTCCAGAATGATATGACCGTGGGAGATATTGTTTATGCCAAAGAAGGTAGACAGAAAATAGTTGGCCGCGGGGAGATCACGTCTAATGCTCGTTTTGAACCGGAACGTGAATCATATCGCCATGTCAGGTCAGTAAAATGGACTCATATTGGAAAGTGGGACCATCCTGGCGATGCGGTAACTAAAACGCTCACCGACATCACCAAAGATCATGACTATGTAGAAAAGCTTGAAGCACTCATCACTGATGAAGTGGATACAGAACAGCTGGTGTCACCTTCCACGGCCCCGATTTATGACAAAGCTGCTTTTCTGAGTGAAGTCTATCTTTCCGAGACTCGGTATGTCCGGCTGCGATCCTTGCTGGGCCGCAAGAAAAACGTCATCCTCGCAGGTCCTCCCGGAGTAGGTAAAACCTACGCCGCTAAACGTCTCGCCTACTCCATTATGGGAACAAAAGATCCCAGTCGAGTGCAGATGATCCAATTCCATCAGAGCTACTCTTATGAAGATTTCATGATGGGATACCGGCCTACTGAAAATGGGGGGTTCATTATCTCCGAAGGCCCCTTCTACCGATTTTGTGAAAAAGCTCGGGCAGATGATGCGGACCGGCCCTACTTTTTCATCATTGACGAAATCAACCGCGGCAATATTTCCAAGATTTTTGGTGAGCTACTCATGCTCATTGAGTCAGATAAGCGCGGCCAGGAACTACGACTTCTGTATAAAAATGAGACTTTTTCCATTCCTGCCAATGTCCATATTATCGGCATGATGAATACGGCTGATCGTAGCCTCGCGGTGCTCGATTATGCATTGCGACGCCGCTTCGGATTCTTCGAGCTCGCCCCTGCCTACGAATCTGCTGGATTTGCTCAGTGGATTCAAAGTGCTGATAACCCAATGCTTAATCGTCTTGTATCGGTGATTCTTGACCTTAATAGGGAAATTATTGACGATCCCACCCTTGGGCAAGGTTTTGCGATCGGGCACAGTTTCCTCTCTCAACCTGTAGGCAACGCTGATGAGGCCTGGCTTTATTCCGTAGTCGAAGACGAAATTATCCCTCTACTCAACGAATACTGGTTTGATGAACCTGTTAAGGCTGAGCAATGGGCAGATAAGCTCCGGGCAGTGGTCGCATGATTACTGGGCCCATTGTCATACGCAACATTTATGTGATGATGGCCTACGCTTTTCGGACGTTGAACAGGGAAAACACTGAACCTATATCCACCGAGCCGTTCGATCACTTGCATGACCTCTTTGCAGAGATACTTGTGAGAGGTATCAATAGACAGATCAAGCAGGGGCTACATCGTGACTACATTCGTCACACTGGGGTGCTTTCCACCATCCGTGGACGCATCGATATTACTGGCACCGTGGCTACGTGCTCTACAGGCAGAGGCAGGGTGGTGTGTGAGTTCGATGAATATGAGCCCGACACACCCCATAACAGGGTCTTAAAGTCAGTTATTGTGCTTCTCGTTCGACACGGGGAAGTTGCTAAGAGACGCAGAGAGCAGCTGCGGAAACTTCTTCCTTACTTGGAAGAAGTAACTCTGATTTCACCAGAATCTATCCGTTGGAACACGCTTACTTATCATCGCGCTAATGCTTCATATCGGCTTTTGTTGGGTGTCTGTGAGCTGGTTGTGTGTGGGCTTCTTCCTGCCCAGGGTGCTGGGAACATGAAGCTTGCTTCGTGGCTTTCAGATGATGTGATGAGCAGCCTGTATGAACGATTTTTGCGCGAGTATTATCGCTTCCATCACCCTGATCTCTCGCCTAAGGGGTCTGTTCTGTCATGGCACTATGATCACGGCAGTGCTTTTGGGGCGGAGCAGTTGCCAGTAATGCGCACAGACCTCACGCTCCGAAAAGCGGGGCGCACACTTATTATCGACGCGAAATATTACAGTCAGTCGATGCAGAGTGGGATGTCGGGAAAAGAGACAGTGCATTCAGCGCATCTTTACCAAATATTGGCTTACGCCAAGAATGCAGATGTCGACCAGAATGGCTCGGTCAGTGGCCTGCTTCTCTACGCACGCACAGAGGCAGTAAAGCAGCCTGATCTGGATGTAGTTATCCAGGGCAACAGGATTGGTGCTCGAACGCTGGATCTTAATTGTCCGTGGAGTGAAATTAGTGCTGAGCTGGAAAGTATCGTGAGATGGCTTGAGGACGGAGCTGAATATTCGCGGTCATGAGAGCCAGTGATGGTGTGCATCAGAGCCACTTTCTCTTAAGAGCGGTTGGTCTCCCCGGGAGTCATCCGTGGTGTCCAGGAGAGCCGCTGCGGTTCCTTCCGTCCGATGACCGCAGGGGTAGCTCTCAAAGCTAAATCGGCTTCCACCGCAACGTGCACCTTGCCTTCGCACAGAAGGTGCTGTTGCAAAGTCGGGTGGAGGGGCCACGAACGCCCGAGTTTCATTTCTCCATGGTCTCTGCGACTCAGCGTTCTCAGGCCATCTCGAAGACCCGGCTGACGATCACCGCGTCCGGGTTCGGTTGCCCGTAAGCAAACATCGTCCCCTGACCTTTCCGCAAGGAGTGCATCGCTTCCATCCCTTTCAACGTCCGATATGCAGATGTCTAAGTTCTTAAACGCGCCTTTCGGCCCGAGGATCCGCTTCAGCCGACCATGGTCGCCTTCCAGGATGTTGTTGAGGTATTTCACCTGCCGGTGTTCCACTGTTGGCGGGCAGATTCCCTCTGACTTCAACTCGGCGATTGCCCTGGCTAGGGAGGGTGCTTTATCGGTGTTGATCACTCTGGGATACCCGGCTGACGCAGTGGATCTGAGGGCCTTGGCCAGGAAACGCTTCGCTGCGGCCACGTTCCGCTTCGGAGAGAGGTAAAAGTCCAGGGTCTGGCCACCGGCGGTGATCGCCAGATCAGAGGTAGCACCACCTGCCGCCGACCCGGATATAGGTCTCATCCACCCGCCAGGAACTGGCCTGCCAGTCGGGTACCTGCCGGTACCACCGTGTTTGCTTGTCCAGCTCAGGGGCGTATTTCTGGACCCAGCGGTGAGAATCGTGGTGTGATCGACCGGCACGCCGCGGCTGAAGTCATCATTTCCTCCAGATCTTAGGTCAGCTCACGCCGTAGCGGCAGTGACCTGCGCACCGCCCACAGGATGACCTCGCGAGGGAAATGACGACCGGAGAAGATACCTATGGCTGTGATTATTTCACGCCTGTCTTCCTACTGCCCCAACTTTGCAACAGCACCGATCAGAGTACTTCGCCAGAAAACTGGATCAGTTGAACCTGACCGCCGATACGTTCAGATTGGAACGCGACAAAAACTGCACAAGTTCTTAGCCTAATCATCGGGCGAGTGGCTTTCCGTGCGCGTGCTTAAACTGCTGCGATTTCAACGTCAGCAAGATCATTGTCGGAAGTGTCATCGAGGTCTATTTTCCATTTCAGCTGGCCGTCGTCTTCGTCTAATTCAACAGAATCAATAATTCCGTCTGGGTATTGATCCAGCGCTAGGCCAATGGCTTGAGCTGCGGTGACTGTGGCTGCGTGAGCTTCGCGGATGTCGTCATCATCATCGTTGTCGCGGTCGTCGGTATGGATCTGGCCACTGGTGGTGACATCAAGTTCAAGGACTTCTTGGCCAACCACAACATCGACTTCGTATTGATCGGAGGAGTCTTCGCGGTCAATGTCGGTGATGATCCTGTCGGGGTATTGGGCAAGGACGATGTCGATGATGTCGAATACCGGATCGTCATCAATCACGGCAGAGGTGGTGGTACTTGAGGAGGTAGAAGTGGTGGCATCTACTGCAGAAGCAGTTTCGCTGGAAATGGTGGATTCTGCTGTTCCGGAATCGGTGGAGCTGCAGCCAGCGAGGATAAGGGGAGCGGATATGAGCGCGAGGAAAAGTTTTGCGTTCTTCATGTATTCAACCCTATGAAGTGAATATGAAATGAAGATGAGAGTTTGTTTTAGGTGGCAAAACGGGGGTATCAGCAGGCTGAGGGGAAAGCGTGTGCGCTGCGCTTTTAACAATTTCAGCTGCGTAAAAAGGGGTGCGGTGGTTAAAAATCCACATTTGGGATTATGTTGGGGGTCACATCTGAAAATAGTTGCTGGGATCCATCACACCTACGATGCGAAACGGCACCCACACCGCTGATCTTGAAGGAGAACCGCCACCATGACATCGATGAATCTGCCTATTGAGTTGGCTACGCTGTCTGACCAGGCTGTGAATAAGGTGCGCTCCTGGCTGGAGTACAGCAAAAAGGAAAGCGTGCCCAATGCCGATGCGAAGCGTCTAGCTGCAGTGTTGCAGGATCCTAATGGTTTGGAATTCACGGTTGGTTTCGTGGATCGAGTGGTTCGAACTGAGGATCGTGAAGCGGCAGCGCATGCGTTGTATGAGTTGGGCAAGATTGCTCCGTCGACGATGTCCTTTTTGGATCGGGCGCAGATTCAGGCCGGTTCTTTGGTGGGGCGGGCGTTGCCGCAGGTTGTGGTTCCTGCGGCGCGGGCTCGAATCCGGCAGATGGTTGGGCACATGATTGTGGATGCCCGCGACAAGCAGTTCGCCAAGGCTGTCGCTGAGATTCAGTCGGATGGGCACCGCCTGAACATCAATTTGCTAGGTGAAGCGGTGTTGGGCCGAAAGGAGGCAGCGAAGCATTTGGATGACACGGTGCGGTTGTTGCGCCGTCCGGATGTGGAATATGTGTCCATCAAGGTCTCTTCGGTGGCATCGCAGATTTCGATGTGGGGTTTCGAAGACACCGTTAATTATGTTGTGGAACAGCTGACACCTTTATATATAGAGGCCGCGCGGGCGCCCCAAGGCACGAAGTTCATCAACCTGGACATGGAGGAATACCGCGATCTGCGCCTGACTATGGAGGTGTTCAAGCGGCTGCTCTCCAATCCAGAGCTGCATGAACTAGAAGCCGGAATTGTGTTGCAGGCGTACCTTCCCGATGCCCTCGGTGCGATCCAAGACTTGGCGGAGTTCGGCCGCGAGCGCGTCAACACAGGCGGGGCGGGCGTTAAGGTTCGCCTGGTCAAGGGGGCTAATTTGCCCATGGAGCACGTCCATGCACAGATCACCGGCTGGCCGGTTGCTACGGAACCTTCCAAGCAAGCCACCGATGCCAACTACAAGCGCGTGCTGTATTGGACGATGCGTAAAGAAAACATGGAGGGCCTGCGCCTGGGTGTTGCCGGCCATAACCTTTTCGACATAGCATTCGCGCATTTGCTCTCTGTGGAGCGCGGGGTTGCCGACCGTGTGGAGTTCGAAATGCTGCAGGGCATGGCGTCCGATCAGGCGCGCGCCGTCAGCGTTGACGTCGGTGAGCTGCTGCTTTACGTACCAGCCGTGCGCCCACAAGAATTCGACGTGGCCATTTCTTACCTCGTGCGCCGCCTCGAGGAAAACGCCGCGAGCGAAAACTTCATGTCCGCCATCTTCGACCTCGACGCCGACAACCCGTCCTTCAAGCGAGAGGAGAGCCGCTTCCGCGCCTCCATATCTGACCTCGCCACGCTCATCGACGTGCCCGCGCCCGGCCCCAACCACACACAAGACCGCAGCAAAGAGACGCTTCTCGACGCCCCCCTCGTCCCATTTATCAACGAGCCCGACACCAACCCAGCGCTCATCCAAAACCAACAGTGGGCCACAAAAGCCCTCGCCACCGCAGCAGAGCCCGGTTGGTTGGAAAAACAAACAAAGCCGGAGGTGTTGGAAGAGGGGGACGTCGACAAGCTAATTAACGATGTGCGCGACGCTGCTGAAGCGTGGGCAGCGCGCCCAGCCCGTGAACGCGCTGAGATTTTGTACAAGACCGCCGAGATTTTGCGCGTGCGACGCGGACACCTGATCTCAGTGGCGGCCGCGGAGGTGGGTAAAGCTGTGGAACAAACCGACCCGGAAATCTCTGAAGCCATTGATTTCGCCCGCTACTACGCGCATTTGGCCCTGGAATTGGACGACGTAGACAATGCGGAATTCACCCCAGATCGCGTCGTTGTGGTGACCCCGCCCTGGAATTTCCCCATCGCGATCCCCGCTGGATCGACTTTCGCAGCACTCGCGGCGGGCGCTGGCGTGATCCACAAACCCTCAAAGCCTAGCCAACATTGCTCCGCTGCAGTGGTCGAAGCCCTCTGGGAAGCCGGCGTTCCCCGCGAGGTTCTGCATTGCATTTACCCAGCTAATCGCGATGTTGGACGTGCGTTGATCAGCCATGAACACGTCGACCGCGTCATTTTGACCGGCTCCTCCGAGACCGCCGCGATGTTCTCCTCCTGGCGACCAGAACTCACCATCAACGGCGAAACCTCCGGCAAAAACGCCATCGTGGTCACCCCATCTGCCGACCGCGACCTCGCCGTCGCCGACCTGGTGAAATCCGCCTTCGGCCATGCAGGACAAAAATGTTCCGCAGCCTCCCTCGGCATCTTGGTAGGCAGCGTCTACGAATCAGAACGCTTCCGGAAACAGCTGGTAGACGCCGCATCCTCACTCATCGTCGACTGGCCTACCAACCCCTCCGCAACCGTCGGACCACTCACCGAACTCCCCAGCGACAAACTCCACCACGCCCTAACCACCCTCGAAGAAGGAGAAAGCTGGCTGCTGAAACCCCGACAACTCGACGACACCGGCCGACTCTGGTCACCCGGCATCAAAGAAGGCGTCAAACCAGGAACCTTCTTCCACCTCACAGAAGTATTCGGACCAGTCCTCGGCCTGATGAAAGCCACCGACCTCAATGAAGCCATCGAATTCCAAAACGGCAACGACTTCGGACTCACCGGCGGACTCCAATCCCTCGACGCCGACGAAGTCCGCACCTGGCTTGACCACGTCGATGTCGGAAACGCCTACGTCAACCGCGGCATCACCGGCGCCATCGTCCAACGCCAATCCTTCGGAGGCTGGAAAAAATCCTCCGTCGGCCTCGGATCCAAAGCCGGAGGACCCAACTATGTCATGCTCATGGGAACCTGGGCCGACGCGCCAAGCCACCACGCCCCACGCAAAACAAACCCGCTGATCAGCAAACTGAATCTGTCCGGTGAAGACATCGAATGGCTCGAAAAAGCCAACGCCAGCGATGAAACAGCATGGAACACGGAATTCGGCAGCCCACGCGACCCCTCCGGCCTCGATGTAGAAGCCAACATTTTCCGCTACCGACCAGCAGAGGTAGTACTCCGACTCGATGATTCCGCCACACCCCGAGAAACTGCCCGCGCATTGTTGGCAGCCCGCCGCGCCGGGGTTATTCCGCGAGTTCTTCAAACACCAGGTGTTTCAGAGCAAGTCCGCGAAGTATTGTCCGCTGCTGGAGTGAGTGCAGAAACAGTCGATGATTCGGTATTTATTTCCAACGTGTTGCGCGGCGAATACGACGACAACTCCAGCGTCCGAGTCCGTTACCTGGGCAAAGTCAGCGAGACTGTCCGTGAACGCCTAGCTGTACGGCCTGAAGTTGTTCTGCTCGACGATGCGGTCACTGCTTCCGGTCGAGTTGAATTACGTTACTGGCTCAAAGAACAAGCAATTTCCATGACGCTGCACCGCTTCGGAAACCCCGTTGCGGCCTTCCACGAGTTGGCGGAGGAACTTAAACGTTGATGGTTTTGCGCATGGGTCGCTGCGTGCCGATTTAAGGGCTTCGTGAGTCGCAGTGACCTGTTGTCCTGATTTCAGTTCTGAAGGCTCTTAGAGGCGATTCTAGAAGGGGTCGAATTTGGGGCCATTGGGGCTGTTGTGAATCCTGGCAGTTTGCAGGGCAAGGATCCACCACGTTTGAGCGGAAACCTCGGATCTGTGGTGGATTCGTGCAAGATTGGCCTCTGAACTTGCAAAAATCCACCACGTTTCGACTGATCAGAGCAATTTGTGGTGGATCCTAACCAATCTGGCAGTGGGGTCGGTGAATTCATTATCGGCGGGCTTTTCAAAGGTCATATGTCGATTTTGGGGCGAAAAATCGACACGTTTTCACGATATGTTTAAGACATCAACATATAGCTTCTGCTACTTTAAGAATTTTTATTCTGAAATTCTGTAGAAACGCTCCTATGCTCGGGGCAGTAAGTTGTGAGCATAGGAAATGGAGCACGGCGTGACCGTTATTAAAGGCACTGAATTTGATGTTTTCCCACTAAACCTCGGTGGAAATACCTTTGGCTGGACCTCGAATAGGGAACAGACCTTCGCGGTTTTGGATGCATTCGTGGCAGCGGGAGGAAACTTTGTTGACACCGCCGATTCTTATTCTGCATGGGTTGAAGGCAATGAGGGTGGCGAGTCGGAGCGGGAGCTCGGCGCGTGGATTAAGGAACGTGGCGCAGACAAGCTGATCATTGCTACCAAGTCTGGTGCGTTGGAGCCTGTTGCTGGTCGTTCCCGTGAGGCAACTTTCAAGGCTGTCGAGGGTTCCCTGGAGCGTTTGGGCGTGGAATCGATCGATATTTTTTACTACCACTACGACGATGAGGCAGTCAGCATTGATGAGCAGGTTGCTATCGCTAATGATCTGATTGCACAGGGCAAGATTAAGCACCTCGCATTGTCTAACTACAGCGCGGAGCGTTTAGCTGAGTTCTTTGAGAAGTCTGTAGGCACTCCAGCGCAGCCGGTTGCTCTGCAACCGCACTACAACCTGGTGTCGAGGAAGGATTATGAGGAGAACGTGCAGCCGCTCGCCGAGAAGCATGGCGTTGCAGTCTTCCCTTATTTCGCGCTTGCCGCGGGTCTTTTGACCGGAAAGTACACCTCCAAGGAGGATATTTCGGGTAAAGCGCGTGCGGGGCAGTTGGATCGTTACGCCAGCGATGAGGCGTTTGCCGTGGTGACAGAGTTGCGTGCTGTTGCCGATGAGTTGGGTGTTGCGCCAACGACTGTGGCGCTTGCGTGGTTGGTTGCGCATGGTGTGACCGCACCGATTGCGTCCGTGTCCAAGGTAGAGCAGTTGAAGGATTTGATGGCTGTGAAGGATGTGGAGCTGAGCGCTGAGCAGCTTGCACGTTTGGATAAGGTTTCGGAGCCTTTCGCTTAAGCTCTCCTCAAAGTAAGTGATGCAAGTCATAACATTTGCATTACGGTTGCCTTATTTGCCGATATTTATTCGGTGAGTTACTTAGTCTGGCTGGCATCGCCGGAAAACCGAACCGAGGTTTTCCGCATGACTGCAAAGGTCTGAGAAATGAGCTCAACAACCTCAAAAACCTCAGAAAGACAACAGCCAGACGCACCGACGAGCAAGCTCGGTAAATGGAGCGATAAATTTCTCAATGGTGTGGAAACGCTTGGAAACAAGCTGCCCACACCATTTACGCTTTTCTTGATACTTTTCCTGATCACGGCGCTGGCCTCATCGATCATGGCGTGGATGAACGTGTCCGTGATTGTGCCGGGTTCGGATGAAGAACTTTTTGTTAAAGGCCTGTTCACCGGTGAAGGCCTAACCTGGTTGACTACGAATCTCGGGGCAAACTACATCGGGTTCCCGCCGTTGCTCACCGTGTTGCCAATTCTGTTGGCAGTGGGTGTTGCTGAACGTTCCGGCATGTTGGCTGCGCTGATTAGGAAACTTTTTGGTTCGGCGAAAAAGATCGTGCTGCCTTATGCCGTTGGTGTGATTGGTGTGACGGCGTCGATCATGGCGGACGCTGCCTTCGTGGTGGTGCCACCTTTGGCCGCGATGGTGTTTAAAGCTGCTGGTCGGCACCCTGTGGCTGGGCTATTGGGTTCGTTTGCAGCTGTGGGTGCAGGATATTCCACAGCGATTGTGCCCACCAGCCTTGATGCACTTTTTGCGGGAATTACCAACGCCGTGATGGAGACTCTGCCGGGAATCGCCACAACTGAAGTGAATCCGGTGTCGAACTATTACTTCAACATTGCATCCTCGATTGTGCTGGGTCTGCTGTGTGGTTTCCTTATCGATAAGGTTCTGGAACCCCGCATGTGGCGTCAGGATATCGCCACCGAATACGCGGAGAGCGTTGAACCGATAAGCGGCACCGGTGATGAGGAAATCTCGGCAACGTTGACGGTTCAGGAAAACCGCGCACTGGCGATCTCCATGTGGACCACCCTGGTCACGGCCATCATTGTGCTGGTAGTTGTGCTGATTCCTGGATCCCCATGGCGAAATGAAGACGGCGGATTCCTCCCAACTTCACCACTGCTGAGCTCTGTGGTGTTCATCGTGTTCTTGTTCTTCATGGTGATGGGTCTGGCCTACGGCATGGTGGTGGGCACGATCAAGAACATGGATGATGTCGTGAACATGATGGGCGAAGCAATCAAGGACATGATTGGTTTCTTGGTTTTGGCCTTCATTTTGGGACAGTTTGTGGCGCTGTTTAACTGGACGGGCATCGGTACCTGGACTGCTGTTCAGGGCGCTGCGGGATTGGAAGCGATCGGGCTTACCGGATTCCCTGCGATCATTGCATTTATTATTTTGGCGTCATGCTTGAACCTGCTGATTATTTCCGGCTCTGCGATGTGGACGCTGATGGCTGCGGTGTTCGTCCCGATGTTCGCTCTGCTTGGCTATGAACCATCATTCATTCAGGCAGCATTCCGCGTGGGTGACTCGGCAACTCAGGTGATCACACCGCTGAATCCGTACATGATTGTGATCCTCGGTTTGCTGCGTCGATACGAACCGGATGCAGGTTTAGGCACCTTGATGTCAAGGCTTATCCCATTTGTGATCCCTTTCTGGCTAGCCTGGGCTACATTGTTGGCAATTTGGTTCTACGCCGATTTGCCGCTTGGACCTGGCTCTGCGATCTTCCTCGAAGGATAAGTTTTCATGAGTACTGACAATTTTTCTCCACAAGTTCCGTCGACTGTGTATTTGGATTACATGGAGCAAGGGATTGCCGCACGTAAAGCGGAGGCAGAGTCTAACGCCAGCACGCAGGGGGAGAGCCCGGATTATCCAGGCCAGCAGGTTATTTGGCGCCTGATCCAGGAATCAGGGGAGTCATTGCGTGATGAACTGCGCACACTGGCTTTCATGCTGCACGACCATCCGGAAGAAGCGTTCGAGGAGGTGTTCGCCACCGAGGAAATCACAAAACTTCTGCAAAATCATGGTTTTGAGGTTCAGAGTGGAGTTTATGGTGTTAAAACCGCTCTAGAAACTAGTTTTGAAACCCCTGGTTATGATCCAGCGCAGCACCCAAGCATTGCGATCTTGGCGGAATACGATGCCCTTCCAGAGATCGGCCATGCGTGCGGGCACAATATCATCGCAGCAGCTGGTGTTGGCGCATTTTTAGCTGTCACCAACATGATCAAAACTTCCGAAGTGAAAGGCGTGGATCACCTCGACTTTGAAGGTCGGATCGTGCTGTTGGGAACACCTGCTGAGGAGGGGCATTCCGGCAAGGAATACATGATCCGAAATGGCGCATTCGATGGCATTGATGCGTCGATTATGATGCACCCCTTTGGCTTCGATCTGGCGGAGCATGTTTGGGTGGGCAGACGTACCATGACGGCGACGTTCCACGGTGTCTCTGCACACGCGTCTTCGCAGCCTTTCATGGGTAAAAATGCCCTCGACGCTGCAAGTTTGGCGTACCAGGGCTTCGGAGTTTTGCGTCAGCAAATGCCACCGAGCGACCGCCTTCACGCCATTATTACGGAAGGCGGAAACCGGCCAAGCATCATTCCAGACACTGCAACGATGTCGCTGTACGTGCGTTCTTTGTTGCCGGAAGCGCTCAAAGACATATCGAAACGCGTGGATGATGTGCTTGACGGGGCGGCGTTGATGGCGGGGGTGGGCGTCGAAAAGCATTGGGATGTGCACCCGGCCAGCTTGCCCGTGCGCAACAACCATGTGCTGGCGCGGCGCTGGGCAAAAACGCAGAATCTGCGTGGCCGGACTGCGCTTGCCGAGGGCATTTTGCCCGACACGCTCGCCGCATCGACTGATTTCGGCAACGTTTCGCACCTGGTGCCAGGCATCCATCCGATGGTGAAAATTTCACCGGAAAACGTCGCGCTTCACACCAAGGAATTCGCGGCCTACGCGCGCACGGAAGAGGCCATCGACGCTGCTGTCGACGCCGCAATCGGGCTGGGCCAAGTCGCCGTTGACGCGCTTGCAGATCCGAAAATGCTTATCGACGCCACCCTCGAGTTCACTAACTCCGGCGGTGTGCTTAAAGCAGAGGACTATTTGGGTTAGGCAACGACTACGAAACCTGCAGTCCACCCGATCTTTTCGCTAGCAGCCAAAGTTAACTGCAGGACCGCTGTTTTGCCATTGACTTTGAAAAGGAAGGAATTTTTAAACTCTTGCAGTTGCCTCCAGAGCAGCCGTCGCGCCGCCATCAACGGTAAGGGTGACACCGTTGACACCAGAAGCAAGATCACTATTGAGGAATAGCAATGCTTTTGCTGGCTCACTGGGATCGAGATAACGGCCAAGTGGAGTGGGGTAGGAATCAAAATAAGCATCGCTCAACACATTGCGGAACTCGGCGCCCATGGGGGTTTCAGTGAAACCAGGCATGACAGTATTTTGTCGGATCCTTCGCTTGCCGTCCTCGCCACGTTGCGCGGAGCTAAGAACTCCCCATGCTGCAATAGCTTGTTTGGATACTCGATAGGCTGCGGTAGCAACACCGGGTTCGCGGAGGTGTTCATTGGCGTTAAACCACTCAATTGCGCCGTCAAAAGAGTCTTGAGCAATAAGTTCTTCATATTCACGCAGGTTGTTACGCCACTTTTCTCCCGCATTGGAGGCAATTGTGGCGATGGCGCCGTCATCATTGATGTACTTCAGTGCAGTGTTGGTCAAGTGACGTACGCCAGCAAAGTTGATCAAAAATGTGTCGAGATCACTCGTGCGGTTTCCGGCTACTCCGACGCAGTTGAATAGTGCATCGATGCCTGCTCCGACTTGTTCGATGGCATTCTCAATTGCTTTAGGATCTTTGAGATCAACCTGGAGGAATTGAGTTCCCTCATGTTGTGGTTCTTGAACATCAAGGACCCAGACTTCTGCGCCATTTTCAAGGAGTGCAGCTACAGCAGCTGCACCCATTCCGCGGCCGCCACCTCCGGAAACAACGACTTTTTTACCTGCGTATGAGGGGATGAGTGCTTGTGACATGGTGATTATGCCTTTCTAAATATTGTGGTGTGGAGAGTGGTTTAGCGGCCTGCGCCCCAGTGGATGGCTTTGGTTTCTAGGTATTCATCAATGCCCCACGCTCCGTATTCGCGTCCTAAACCAGATGCTTTATAACCGCCGAAGGGGATGCTGGTGTTGGGGAAGGATCCACCGCCTCCATTGAGTGCCACCTGGCCACTTCTTAATTGCTTGGCGATTTCAAAAGCTCGAGCAGGATCGGCAGTGTTTACGCCGGCGGCGAGCCCATATGGATTGTCATTTGCCATCGCGATGGCTTCTTCTGTGGTGTCGAAAGCAATGATGACATTGACCGGGCCAAAGATTTCTTCCTGGGCAATGCGCATGGAATTATCTACGTTGGCAAAGAGCGTGGGTTCAATGAAATAGCCTTTATCTAGCCCCGCGGGCCTTTTTCCACCAGTGATTAAGGTGGCGCCTTCATTGATTCCTACAGCAATATAGTCTTCTACGGTTTCACGCTGAGCTGCGGAGATGAGTGGACCCATGTCAGTATCTGCATCATTTGGGTCACCCACCTTGATGCTTTCTAAACCGGCTTTTACCCGAGCAATGAGATCGTCTTTGACTGAATTGTGGACGAGGGTACGAGTGAGAAGCGAACATCCTTGTCCAGCCATTTTTGTCGTTGCTGCAATGACTGCTCCGGCAACAGCATCAAGATTGGCATCTTCGAAAACGATGTTGGGGCTCTTGCCACCCAGCTCTAGAACCACCTTTTTCAGGGTATCTGCGCCCTGGTGATATACCTCTTTGCCTACGGATTCTGAACCAGTAAAGCTGATGATGTCTACATCTGGGTGGGTGGACAATGCTTTGCCGGATTCACGACCACCAGTGATCACATTGAGCACGCCCGGTGGAAGACCAGCCTCTTCGCCGATTTCAGCAAGGATTAAACCTTCAAAAGGCGTGGTGGTGGCAGGCTTAAGGATAACGCTGCATCCTGCCGCGAGTGCTGGAGCAAGCTTGGTCATGTTGAGCCACAGGGGGAAGTTATAGGCACTGATCAAAAGTGCCACTCCAAAGGCCTCACGAACTACAACGCCTTGCCCCATTCCTCGGCCAAAATGGTGTGCAGTTGGTGCTTCCCAATTGAAAGAAGACATGGCATCGATTGTTGATTGCAGATGTGCAATTGCTCCATCTACCTGGGCAGATTCCGCGAACCCTCGTTCAGAACCACATTCTGCGATATTGAGCTCAATTAGTTCTTCGCGGCGTTCTTTCATGATGGCGGCAAATTTCTCAAGCACTACTTTGCGCTCTTCAGGCGTGGTTTTTCCCCAGGGGCCACTATCAAAGGCTGCGCGCGCTGCTGCTACAGCATTGTTGGAATCTTCAATGCTTGCGTTGGATACGGTACCAATTACTTCTTCGGTGGCGGGATTCTCGACGTCGATCCGCTTATTGTTGTTTGGACTAGTCCAGGCGCCATTGATATATAGTCCGGACTCAAGGTTGAGGCTGGTTCGAATGGTTGTGGTCATCAGGTGGTGTGTCCTTTGTTCATTAAGAGGCGGGAATCGTGGCTTTATCGGGATCCGCGATAGTGGATGCCTCTGCGCGTGTATTTTTGATTCCCAGTTGTTCAAGCGGAGTACGGAAGGTTTCTTTAGCAGTGAGTGCTGCAAGAACTGCAATGGCAGAGCAGACAGCAGTCATGATGGCTACAGGAATCCAATTGGCAGTATCTTCGCCTTGGAGTGCACGCCCGATGGTGGGGGAGAAACCAGAAAGCAAAATGCCAATTTGAAGGCCAATGGCCATTCCGGTGTAGCGAATCTTTGCGTTGAACATTTCGGAGAAGAATGCAGGGTAGGCGCCATCGGCAAAGCTAATGGCCACACCGGTGAGCAAAATCATGCTCACTGCAATCATGAAAACATTTCCAGAGGCAATGGCTGAGAAGAATGGGAAGATCAGCAAACCGCTGGAAGCGGCACCAAAGATGAAGACAGGCTTGCGTCCAAATCGATCAGCAGCAAGGCCACACAGTGGACGGGCGAAGATGGAAATGAACTGAGAAGCGGTAACAATGGCAACCATGGTGGTGCTGTTGACACCTTGTTGGATAGCGTAGGAAAGTCCAAAGACGGTGGTCACGGTTTGAACGACGGCAAAGAGATTGCACAGTGCGACGCGAATAACGCCCTGTGGGTTTTCCCGGAATACTGCGATAAATGGTGGTGCCTTTGAGGTTTCTGCGTTTTCAAATGCTTCTGGCTCATCAAGACTGCGGCGAACCCAAATACCGATGACGAGCACGACTGCGCTCAGCCAGAAAGGAAGACGCCAGCCCCAGGTGTAGAGGATGTCATCTGGGAGTGCGGTTATTGGAATCATAATGGCATTTGCCATCACCATGCCGATGCCTACTCCTACCAATGAGAAGCTGGAAACAAACGCCCGACGACCTTCGGGAGCGTGTTCCATGGTGAGGGAACTTGCACCGGCGAGTTCGCCACCAGCAGAAAAGCCCTGGACAAGACGCAAGGTAACCAAAAGGGCAGGAGCAAGAATTCCGATGGAGTCATAAGTTGGCAGGCAGCCGATCAAGAAGGTGGCAACGCCCATGAGTGAAATGGTCAGGAGCAGTGCATGCTTTCGCCCCTGGCGATCACCAATGTGGCTGATGATGATTGCGCCCAGTGGTCGGGCCAGGTATGCGGCACCAAAGGTGGCGAATGAGGCGAGGACGGCGGCCTCGGAATCGTGAAAAAAGAGTTTAGGGAAGATGATTGCTGCTGCAGAAGCAAACAGGGCGAAATCATAATATTCCAGTGCCCCGCCCATAACGGATGCAATTGCTGCACGCTTGGGTTGTTGGCGAGGTGGGCTTTTAGTCGGTGCATGACTTGAATGTGACACTACCTAGCTCCTTGTATGAATTGTTCTATGGCACCTCAAAGTATTGGACATGTGAACTGTGCAACAGTTTGAAGGACTGTGTCCTAGTTCACCATATGACTTTGCTTGATGCAAGAACTTTTTTAAGCTCACTCGCCGCAAGCGGTCGGCCGTGGGCGGGATTTAAACATTATTGCCACGTAGGAACACCTTTTAGCACTTTGGGAGTTCGGTAATTTAGAAACAATTAGTTTTTTAGCTTGGGGGTAGTTTGGGGGTGGTACATTGGTGTCTTAAACGACAAACGCCAAGGGAGGCGTCGAAAAGCTTCGAGACCTACCTTGGCATCTTAGGGTGGAGTTGACTAGCCAACTGGGCGGATAGCCACCTCTTTTTGTTTGAAGAGCAAAGAATCTTCCAGGATCTTATCGGCAGCGATCCACGCTGCGGCAGAAGTTGGGCCATTGTTGTTACCCGAAGGCTGATGCGGGAAAATCGATGCATCAACAACGCGCAAAGAATCAACGCCACGGACTCTCAGGCGATTATCCACCACATCATCCTCATCCGGCCCAATCGCACACGTGCCCAAGGTGTGGTAGCCAAAGGGGCCAAAGTTGAGTGAATGATGGACAATTTCCTCATCCGTTTGCACCGCCTCACCTGGGTAAAACTCCTTGGCTCCGAGGCTTTGCATCTCGGGAGAGTTGAGGATTTCGCGCATTTTGTGCGTGGTTTTAACGATCATCTCCTTGTCATAATTAGTCTCATAATAACCAGTGATAATGCGTGGTTTATCGGCCGCGCGCGGACCCGTGATGTGGATGGACCCACGGCTCGTGGGATACATGGGATATCCGCCGATTAGGCCGCCGGCCTCCTTGCGTGGCTGCATCTTTTCATCATAAGAAATAGCTGTAGCAAAGAGCTGAGTATCCACGCCCTTGGATTCCGGGTTGAGCTTGACCATGGCGATGGCATCAAAGGAACCTGAGGAAATGACACCTTTTCGGGTAAAGAGATATTTGGCGCCCGCGATTAATTGCTTGAGTGGACTGTTGATCTCATGGTTAAAACCCAAACCCTCGTTGAGGCTATAAAGCATGGAGATTCCGCGGTGTTCCGACAGATTTTCGCCAACCTTTGGGCTCTCAACAAGAACCTCTACACCTGCAGCATCAAGCACGTCCCGGCGTCCAATACCGGAACGCTCAAGGATCATGGGTGATTCCAAAGAGCCCGCGCAGATAAGAACTTCACGATCAGCAAGGAAAGTCTTGAGTTCACCATTAACATCTGCTTCAACCCCGATGGCCGTGGTGCCGGAAAAAACCACTCGAATGACATTGGCATGGTTGATCTTAGTGACATTCTTGCGCTTTACAGCGGGATTAAGGAATGCCTCGGCAGCACTCCATCGAGTACCCAGTTTTGTGTTGGTAGAGGCATAGGAAGCGCGATCCCCTTCTGCGAGGTTGGCATCTTCAACTACTTGAGCTCCTTGTGACGCGAGCGCCGCAATGAAAGCATCTCCTAGTTCATCCTTGGTGGATACTGTTTCCACATTCATCTTGCCCTTCTTCTTGGACAAGGATCCTAATCCGGAACTACGATTTTCAATCTGATCAAGTGCATTCCGGAATGCTGGCCAATTCCAACCTTCATTGCCTAGAGATTCCCAGTCATATGCAGGTGATTCTCCGGTATTCCAGCCCAATCCATTAACGGTGGTGGAACCGCCGTCAACGACTCCGCGTGGCCACTGTTCTGTGGTGCCATCACCAAAAGGTTCTGGGTAGTACTTGCGAACATAGGTATCGTTTTGCATGGTAAATACCCAGCCCTTGGGTACGCGGTGCATGGGGTTCCAATCGGAACCACCGGCTTCAAGAACCAAAATGCTGTGTTCGCCTGATTCGGAGAGGCGATCTGCCAGCACGGATCCGGCGGCGCCGGTGCCAACAATAATGTAGTCATGTGCCATGGTTGCATCCTTAATTTGTGAAAGTGAGGGGGAAGTGAAGGGATGGGATTAAAGCGGAGGTTTAGCCTGCGGAAACGCCCCAAATAACGCTTTTGAACTCGAGGTATTCTTCCAATCCAGCCTCACCGTATTCTCTGCCCAAGCCGCTGTCTTTGTATCCGCCATAGGGGAGGAAGGTATTGGGGAAGGCACCGCCGCCTCCGTTAACAACCACGCTGCCGGCTCGGATTTGCTTGGCAATTTCATAGGCGCGAACGGGATCCGCAGAACGTACCGCTGCCCACAGACCGAACTTGCTGTCATTGGCTATGCGCACGGCTTCTTCATCACTATCAAAAGGAATAATCACGTTGACAGGCCCAAAGAACTCTTCTTGAGCAATGGTCATGGAGTTATCCACATCAACAAAGACTGTTGGCTCCACAAAGAATCCCGTGTCCTGATGTTTTGGGCGTCCGCCACCGATGGCGATGGTCGCGCCCTCATCCACGCCTTTTTGAATGAGGGCTTCTACGCGATCGCGCTGGGCCTTAGAGATAAGGGGACCTACGGCGGTGGAGGCATCTGCAGGATTGCCGATGGTCAGTGCGGAAAATGCCTCTTTGAGCTTTGCCACTAGCTCATCAACGCGGGAGCTATGTACGAGCGTGCGGGTCAATAGCGAGCATCCTTGACCTGCATGAATGGTGGTATTGGCAATAACATCAGCAACCGCATTATCCAGGTTGGCATCCTCGGTGATGATATTGGCAGATTTGCCGCCGAGCTCCAGCACAACCTTTTTGAGCGTGGGAGCTGCCTGTTCATAAATAAGCTTGCCCACTGTATCGGAACCTGTGAAACTCACCAGATCAACATCAGGGTTGGTGGAGAGCTCCAGGCTGACTTCCTTATCGCCGGTGATGATATTAAGAACACCAGCAGGAAGTCCTGCTTCCTCAGCAATTTCCCCAAGAATTAACGCTTCAAGCGGAGTGGTTGATGCTGGCTTGAGCACCGCGGAGCAGCCGGCCGCAAGCGCGGGCGCCACCTTGACCATTGCGAGGAGGAGCGGGAAATTATAGGCCGAAATCAACGCAGCGACGCCATAAGCTTCTCGACGCACAACCCCCTGCCCAATCCCCGCTCCAATATGTGCAGGGCTGGGCTTTTCCCACTGAAAAGTGGGCATGACCCGATCGACCATATCGCGCAAATGTTCAATGGGAGCACCCACTTGAATAAGCTCGGCAAGCCCGCGGGGTGCACCACCGGAGGTGACATTGATGTCAATGAGCTCTTCTTTTCGACGCTCGAGGATGTCCACCATGGTGGATAGCACTGCTCGACGCTCTTGCACGGTGGCATTGGACCACACTCCAGAATCAAAGGCCTTGCGCGCTGCAGCAACTGCGCGCCGGGCATCATCCGCAGTTCCATCGGGTACCCGCGCAACCACCTCCTCTGTTGCTGGATTCAACACATCAAGGAAGCCATCTCCACTGCTATCAACCCAGTGGCCATCGATGAAAATTTGATGGTGGCGAATACGCGTGTCTACTGGTGTGCTCATTACCTCTCCTCAGATATAAATATGCTCTGGATCACAATAATGAACACGCTAGCCTCCATGGATCTATGTGGGCCAGTGATTCTAAGTTAATTTTCCATGCAAAAACTGCAATCTATGTTGCGTATTCAGACATGATGCTGGTTTGTTCGTCGGCAAGCCTTTTGAGCTCGTTGATGGCGGATTGAGCAGCAAGCTGGATCGCGCGACCGCGATAGGTGTAAATCGCAATATCGGTTCCCGGCATGTGCTGGTCAAGGTGTTCAATTTCAAGAGCGGTGATCGAATAACTGGTGGGGGCAGTGGTGGAAACCAGGACTCGATCGCATTTGCGCACGGTATCAACCAAAACGCTCAAGTTATCGACCACCGCAACGGGCCGGATGCTACGAGCTTCAGCGCTAAACCCTTCGGATTCAATGGCGGTGACGAAGGAGGATCCGGAAATAGCCCCATATTGAGCAATCTCGCTCAGTTGGATTGCATCCTTCTTGAAAGTGAGCGGATGGTTGAGGCGCACAAAGAAATTAGGCTTTGATGTCATGAGAAAAGTGGAATCAAGATGCTGACGTTGGTATTCAGCACTCGCTTTGATCACCACGAATTCCAGCTCACCATCCGCCAAGAATTTGAGCATCTGTTCATCATTGCCCGTTTTGATATCAAAGTGAATATCGGGAAATTCCTTGGCAAACCGGGCAAGCAGGGATGGGATAAACATGCTGGCAATCACAGGTCCAATGCCAAATTTTACGGTTCCTTGAGTCCCTTTTCCTACCGACTTCATGGTGCGTTCAATGGATTCAGCGGCAAGAACCAGATCCCGAGCATGTTCTAACAGGTTTTCGCCTGCCGCGGTGAGGCGCGCGCCTCCGCGGTCTCGGTTGAACAGCGTGACTTTGTAGAAACTTTCTAGGGATTGAATGCTTCGGGAAAGTGCAGATTGGCTGATGTGGAGTTCTTCCGCAGCGCGAATAAAGCTTTTTGTGCGGGCGACGCCCAGAAAATGTTCCAGTTTATTGAGGTCAATCATGGGTGGTTCAGCCCTCAGAATTGAGGTGGATGGTGAGCGGATCCATGTCTGTCCCTGCTTGATAAACGCCACCGAGCAGTTCCGATCCCATGGTGGTGACCTGGGTGGAAATGACAATTTCTTCGGGAGTGTGATGGATAACGTGGCCCCGGGCGATCTTCATGCTCCGGCCTTTCACTTGGACAGAAATGACTGCCTTGTCCTGCTCAAGTGTGACCGTGAGGTGGTGGAATGTGACATCAAGCATTCCGTGGTGGCCGTGTATGGAAATTTCACCAGATGATTCGAATTTGTCCGAAGTGGATGTGGTGAGTGGAAAGTGAAAGACGTTCTTAGGCGTCAGAATTGCGCCGTTGGATGCGGTGATAGAACCGTCTGGCAATGCGTTTACGTACTGAAGAAAAGAATCTTTAATTCCCCAAACAAAATGTTCTGACATGTCATCTCCCGCTGGTCAAAGGTTTGTATGTGCCCAATGCATTGAAGATTGAACTTAAATGCATTGGACGTATTTATAGCATGCGCGTAGCTTTCACTGCAACGGAAAAAGTGATTTAACACACTTAATTTTCCATAAGTTGCACAGATCATGAACTAGCCCATGAAAGAGAGAAGCCCGTGCTAACAGCATTTAATTTTGGCGAAGCCATCGTCATGGTGACCGGAGCCGGCGGAGGAATGGGACGATCCATTGCCGAATCCTTTGCCGCTCGCGGCGGCACCGTATACGTCACCGATATCGAAGAAAGTGCAGCGCAAGAAACTGCCCAGCTGATCAATGTCGCGGGAGGCCATGCAATCGCCCGTCAGCTTGATGTCACCGACGCTAATGCGATGGATGCGCTTGCCAATGACATTTTTGAAGCCCACGGCAGGATTGATGCACTCATCAATAACGCTGGAGTAACTATGCGTCCATTCCGTGCAATCTGGGATGCATCAGCTCAAGACTTTGAATGGATGATGCGCATCAACTACTTCGGCGTTATCAACGGACTGAGATCCTTCATCCCCCGCATGCGGGAACAGGGAAGCCGCGCCCATATTGTCAATACTTCTTCCTTCGCAGCAATTGATACCATTCCAGGCCACGGCATGTACACCGCCTCAAAAGCAGCAGTTGATGGCATTTCCAATGTGCTTCGCGCGGAATTTGAAGATCAGGGCGATGACATTGGCGTGACCATCTTGTACCCAGGCCAAGTAACCACCCGGATTGGAACCAGCGAACGCTTACGCGACGCAGCTGAACGCTCTGATGTGCGTGAGGTGAAGGCCTATGAAATGAAAAACCTCAGCAACCCGCACAATGAGCCGCTAGCTCCTGAGTTCGTGGGAGACATGGTGATCACCGCCATCGAGCGCAATGCTCCCTTTGTGCTCACCCACCCTGCGCCGACCGACAACCTCAAGGCACGCGTCGAAAAGCTCAACTCCGGATATTTCGGCCTACATTCGCAGGCTTCCCACTAAACCTACTTTGTGAAAAGGAAAAACCATGACCGATTTCCAGGCAATTGATCTTCAGCTCACCGATCCCCAGACTTTTGCTGGCGAAGACTACCACGAGATTTTCACCACGCTGCGCCGTGAAGATCCCGTCCACTGGACCACAGGCAACTACTCCCGCGGTTTTTGGTCCGTGACCAGGCACGAAGATGTGCTGGACATGCTTGATCAGCCCGAAGTGTTCTCCTCCTCTGCAGGCACCCACCTCCCACCAGATGGACGCGATCTCTCGGAAGAAGAGCGCTACCGTTTGGGCTATGACGTACAGCTGGTCACCAGCGATCCGCCCATTCACAACACCAAACGACGCCCCTTCAACAAGCACTTTTCAGTGCCGGCTGTGAAGCGATTCCATGATGATTGCGATCGGATTGTGGATGCCATCTTGGATGACGCCGAAGCAAAGGGCGAAGTTGATCTGGTGAAAGACATCGCGGCTTTGCTGCCCGTCAACCTCTTTCTCAACCTCATGGGAGTTCCCGAAGAAGATTGGGAGCACCTGCGCGGTATCACCATCACCATGCTTCACCCACAGGACGCGGAATATCTGGAAGACGGTGTGGATCCCACTCAGGCGATTATCCAAGCATCAGATGCACTGTATAAATATGCCTACGAGCACACCATGAAACGCCGTGGTTATGAAGATCAATATGATGATTTCGCCAGCTTGATTGCCAACCTCAAAGTGGAAGGCGAATACCTCGACGAACGCGATGCCGCTTGGATGTCCTTCTCTGTTATCGCCGGTGGTTTGGAGACCACCCGCAACGCAGCAGCCGTGGGCATTCTTGAATTGATGCGCAACCCCGATCAAGCTGCACTTTTGCAAGATGACAAGATTGCCAAAAATGCAGTCGAGGAAATCATCCGTTGGGTCACACCATCAAAGAATCGTCTTCGCGTAGCCATGCAAGATACAACATTGGGTGGCAAGGAGATCAAAAAGGGCGATTGGGTTGTTGGCTGGGGAGTTTCCGCCAACCGAGACGAAGAAGTTTTTGAAAACCCCCAAACCTTCAATATCCTCCGCGAACACAATCCACACCTAGGATTCGGCGATGGCGAGCATCTTTGCCTTGGGCGAAATGTTGCGCGCCTTGAGCTCCAAGTGCTCATTCAAAGACTCTTTGCCCGATTCCCCGATGTTGCCCCCATTAGCGAAGCCGAATGGGTGGCATCAGATAACACCACTGGTCTCAAGCGACTTCAAATTCGAGTTCAACCCAAAATTCCCTCAGTTGTTGGCAGCTAATAGGCCGACCATAACTATCCAGAACGGTAAAGTTCATGGCTCATACGACAACATTGTCCCCTTCATCGCCGCCTTCGGAATTTCGACGGGGATGGAAACCACTTCTCACCGCATTCCTCACATTTGGTTCTGGACCCATCATTTTCCTCCAAACCAATGCACTCTTTGTTGAACCAATCCGCGCAGAAACGGGACTTTCAGCAACGCAAGTGCAAACCGGTTCCATCGTGAACCTACTGGTAGCCATCGCTGGAGTTGGTGTGGGATTCTTAGTGAATAAACACGGCGCACGCCGATTGGTGATCACTGGATTTTCCCTCATGGGAGTTCTTGCCCTCCTCCTGGCATTCCTGCCCGCCACGGTATTCACTTTGTATTCCATCGCTGCATTGCTGGGCATCACGGGTGCACTGTGTTATCACGTGCCATACACAAGATTCATTTCCAGTTGGTTCCAAAAGAGTTTTGGCCTAGCCATGGGAACCATGTCCGCAGGAGCATCTGTTACCCCGCTCATCATGACACCACTGATTGTGTGGACGATTTATGAGTTCGGATGGCGGTGGGGATATGTCACTATTGCTGCATTGGTCCTGGTTATTGCTCTTCCAATGGTGATTCTTGGGTTCCGTGAAAATGAGACTGAGATTCCCTCTGTAGTTAAGACAACAGCAGCTAGCAGTGATAAAACTCCCGCTGGCGTGAGCATCAAGGCAACAAGCCGAGATACCCTCCGAAACCTCCGCGATCCGCGCTTGTTGTTAGTTCTTATCGGTTGCGCGATTGCTACCTTTGCCATCGGCGGCATCATGTCTTCGGTCCAACCTTTCATGATTGAACTGGGGCGTCCAGTAGAAACCGCGACCGCCATGTCCATGGCTCTTCTGGTGGGCATCATTACAGGAAGAATCGTCGGTGGCTCGCTGCTTGATAAGGTCTGGCCTTATGCAGTTCCACTGGTGGTGTGCAGTATTTCTGGTGTTACCGCGGTGATTCTTTCCCAAACCGCTGCCACTGCTGCCGTTGCACTCGTGGTGTTCATGGTCTTCCTGCTTGGATTCGGCCAAGGCGCGGACGCAGACTTTCCCGCCTTCTTCACCCTCAAACTCACCTCCAGGATTGCCTTCCCCGCCATTTTCGGAATTATCGGCCTTGCAACCGGTTTGTCCACCACTGTGGGTGCGCTCATCGCGGCATCCATCAAAGATGCAACAGGTAGCTACACCATGGCGTTTGTCATGAGCGGTATCGCGTATCTCATCGCCGGCATGCTGCTCTTTGCCAATGGACTTCTTGGTAGAGCAATGGCAGCAAAGGGCAAGCACGGATCAGACAGCACTACAACGCAGCTTGAACAAGATCCCATCCATGACCCGCAGCGTGAACCACTCAAGGTCACCGAATAACCCCTCCCAGACCGGGCTCCACACCAGGCCCCAGACCGAGCCCCACATATTAAGAAAATACAAAAGATAGGAGAAAACAATGCCAAACATAACGTTTGTTTTTGATGACACTGAGAAAGTAGTCGAAGCCAAAGACGGCCAATCTTTGATGCGAGCCGCAGTAGAGCACGATATCCCCGGAATCATCGCGGAATGTGGCGGTGAAATGAGTTGTGCCACCTGCCATGTGTGGCTCCAAGGTGACGTTGCCCAGGAGGTTCCACAGGCAACATTTGATGAGGAAGACATGTTAGAGATCGTGGATAATCTCTGCGATAAATCCCGCCTGAGCTGCCAAGTTGTTCTTACTCCTGAGCTTGCTGGCCTCCGCGCATTTGTTCCAGGTGAATAACATGGCTGCACAATATTTTGATGTCATTATCGTTGGGGCTGGTCAGGGAGGTGTTACTGTCGCCACGGAGCTGCATCGACAAGGTTTTGAGGGCAGCATCGCGATTTTAAGCTCAGAGTCCATCCAGCCCTATGAGTTACCTCCGCTATCTAAAGGGTTTTTCTCCGGGGAGCAATCCTATGCGGACATCACGTTTAAAGGCCAAGATTTTTGGGATGATTCTCCGATCACTTTGAAGCTCAACAGCCGTGTGATTGAGGTGGACGCAAAAACAAAAAGTCTCACCACCGAGGCTGGCGAAACCTTCAGCTATGACCGTCTGGTGTGGGCTACTGGTGGGCGTGCTCGTATGCTTCCTTTGCCTGGTCATGAACTTGCTGGCGTGCATACGGTGCGTCGGCTTGAGGATGCACTTGCGTTGAAGTCAATCGCTGAAACTGCCAATAGTGCGGTGATCATTGGCGGCGGTTATATCGGGCTTGAGGCGGCCTCGGCGTTGCGCAAGAAATCTCTCGATGTCACGGTGATTGAGGTGCAGGATCGTCTGCTTGGGCGCGTGACCAGCCCGGAGATCTCCGAATATTTCCACCAATTGCATACCTCCCATGGCGTGCGGGTGTTGCTCAATACCGGAGTTGCTGAGATTGTTGGTGCCGCTGACGTGGTCAGCGGAGTCCGGCTTGCCAGTGGGGAGCTTATCGACGCCGACTTGGTGATCATTGGAGTGGGCATTATTCCCAATATTGACGCTCTCGAAAAAGCGGGTGCCTCCACGAGCAATGGCGTAAACGTTGATGAATTCTGTCGAACGAGCTTGCCTGATGTGTGGGCTATCGGTGATATTGCATCGCATCACAATCGTTTTGCTGGTCGTACCATGCGAGTGGAATCAGTCAACAATGCCACAGCTCAAGCAAAGACCGTGGTGTCTGATCTTCTTGGCACTCCAGTTCCTTATGACACCGTTCCGTGGTTTTGGTCCAACCAATACGATGTCAAGCTTAAAACCGTGGGCATCCTCAGCGATGACGTCCAGGTAATAATCCGAGGGTCTATTGATCTTCATGAATTCAGCGCAATTTATCTCCGCAATGGAGAACTAGTTGCTATGGACTGCGTTAACCGCCCCAAGGACTTTGTTGAGGGCAGAAAAATGTTGGCTGGCTCCGTGAAATTAGACCCTGCGGTGCTCTGCGATATTAATCGGCCTCTTCGTTCCGCCATCCTCGAACCTATCAGTTAGGAAAACCTCATGTCCCTATCAAAGTCAGCTCGCCTGCGCGCACTCTTTGAAAGCAAAGAAACAACAATCATGCCATTTGGCACCCTGCCCATGCATGCTCAAATGGCAGAAAAGGCTGGTTTTCCAGCATTTGAAGTATCGGGCGGAATGAGCTCCTGGTGGGTCGGCGGTGTTGCCGATGTCGGGTGGCTCACCATGACTGAGGTGGTCGCACATTGCAAAACCATTGCCGCATCAGTGGATATTCCGATCTTCTGTGATGCTGATACCGGTTATGGAAGCGCCATTAACGCACGCCGCACTGTCCAAGAATTCATCCAGGCTGGCATTGCGGGTATTCATATCGAAGATCAGCTTGAGCCGAAAAAAGCTGGCGGACAGGCTGGAATTGCGTTGGTCTCTGATGAGGAAGCCATTGGGCGAATCAACGCAGCGTGTGATGCTCGCGATGAGATGGATAAGGATTTTGTCATTGTTGCCCGCACCGATGGATATGGAGCTGAAGGCGGAAGCTTGGAAGAAGCTATTCGACGCGGCAAGCTCTATGCCGAAGAAACCGGCGCAGACTGCATCTTCTATGAAGGACTGCGCACGTGGGAAGAAGTAAGAATTGCCAATGAAGAAACCCCAGGACCGTCCTATTGCATTGCTTCACGGCATGCCGGCCCCACGCCTTCAGTGAAGGAACTGACGGAGATGGGTCAAGCAATTCAGATTGCTCCATTTATTCTTCCCGGGGTCCAAGAAGTATGGAGGCTTCTCCTTGAGCTCAAAAACACCGGTGAACTGGCACCAATTGATGCGTACAATGCACAGGCGTTTGATCGTCTTGGGGAAGAAGACTACGTGGGATTTGGCGATGTGTTTGTGAAGCCAAGTTATGAGGACGTTCGTAAGTGGGAAGAGGCATATTATCCTGCAGAGAAGCAGCGCGACTATGTAAACACGATTCACGATTGATGGATGATTAGTGGTTGAAATGAAAAAACAGAGCAAGAGCGCTGGTCCCATTGCGATCGGTGCTCTTGTTTTGGGTTGCTTGGTGGCGGGGTTATTGCAAACAATCGTGTTGCAGATTCAAGATGATTTTCCTGAACTTCTTCAAGCGCCCCGTGAAGTAACCGGATGGATCGTCACGATAACCATCCTCGCTGCGTGCGCCTTCTCCCCGGTGTCATCACGGTTGGGCGACATGCTGGGAAGGAAAAACGTCATCGTGGGATTGCTGTTCATTATGGCTGCGGGCTCACTCGTATCAGCAATGGCACCGAATGTGTGGGTGCTTATTGTGGGTCGAGCTTTTCAAGGTCTAGCAATTGGGGTTATTCCGCTCGCAATTTCGGTGATGAAGGACATTGTGGCGCCAGAAAAACTTGGCGGTGCCATTGCCCTAGCCTCCGGCACACTGGGGATTGGTAGTGCCCTGGGATTGCCTATCGGTGCAGTAATCAATGAAGCGACAAGCTGGCGAGGAATCTTCTGGACATGTTTCATTTTGGGCATTCTTGCAGCATGCGCTATTTATTTCACAGTTCCAGCAACCCAAATGAGGGCATCGGGATCTTTTGATGTTGTGGGGGCAGTGGGATTAGGACTTGGAGTTACTGCGCTGCTCATTGGTTTGGCGCAATCCTTATCATGGGGCTGGCTTGCTGCCCCAACGCTATTTACCCTCGGCGCGGGGATAGGCATTTTAGCGTTGACCATGGTGCACCTATTTAAAAAGCGGGAGCCCATCATTGATATTCGGGCATCGTTAAGCTCTCGAGTTTTATTAACCAATATGGCTGCGCTGTTGATGAACTTTTCTATGATGGGCGTCAATATTGTCTTCCCACAATTGATGGCTCTTCCAGCTGATGCTCCCGCAGGATTAGGCGTTGACCGTGTTATTTCAGGATTAGTCATGATGACCTCGGGTGTTATTACCGCGCTGGCTACTCCCTTGATCGCGCGCCTGAGCTCTCGCTTCGGACCGAAGAACCTCATGCTGTTGGGCACCGTGATTGTGGCCATCAGCATTTGCTCAAGCTTGTTTATCCCATGGAGTTCGGGCCTCATCTTTGCCATCAATGTGGGATTAGGCCTTGGGTTCGGAATGGCTTTTGCCTCCATGCCACAGATCATCATGGAATCCGTTGATCGCAGCAGGTCGGCGGCAGCCAATGGCGTGAATGCTCAACTTCGATTTTTTGGTACAGCGATGGCATCAGCAGTGATCGCGGCTGTCCTTGCTAAGTGGTCCGTTCCTTTTGGGGATGGAACCGTTCCCACCGAGGCGGGAACGTATCTGGCCATTGGTTTATGCTCAGCGGGAGCGGTGCTAGCGGTTATTTTAAGTGCGCTTATCCCTACGAAGGATTGAGCTCGATATTGTCGATCAACCGCACGGGACCAACGCGAATGGCAGCAACCGCAATGGCGGGAGCTTCCACGATATTGGTGCTTATGGGATTTAATGTGGCAGCGTCCACCACTTCCACGTGATCAAGCTCCACTCCGGGGGACTGCCTGAGGCTATCGCGAATGCCGTCGAGATTGAGCGGCTCGTGATTGGCACAGCGTTGTGCAAGTTCCTGAAGAGCACGGGGAAGAACAAGGGCGTCTTTGCGGTTGGCCTCGGAAAGGCGCTGGTTGCGGCTAGATTCTGCAAGTCCGTCCTTAGCACGAATGATGGGTACGGAACAGATTTCCACGGGGAAATTGAGATCGGAAACCAGGCGACGGATGATGGCAACCTGTTGGGCATCTTTTTGCCCAAAATAGGCGCGTTCGGGACGGATAAGGTTGAAGGGTTTGGCCACCACGGTGGCTACGCCGTCTAAGTGCCCGGGACGGCTGGCACCCTCCAGTTTTGATCCCATTTCTCCAGTGCGAACCCACAGTATGGGGTGGGAATCTGGATACGTTTCTTCCACCGAGGGGGGCAAAAACATAGTCAACGCCTGCGGATTCGAGGAGAGCCAGGTCAGCGTCGAGTTGGCGTGGATAGTCGCGGTAATCATCGCAATCACCGAGATTGTCAAACTGCAGCGGATTAACAAAGATGCTGCATACCACAACTGCGCCAGTGGTTTTAGCTGCATTAATCAGCGATAAGTGTCCCTGGTGGGGTGGGGACAAGAGAGATGGAGCGCTGGGGGAGGGCGTCGAAAAGCTCTTTTAGTGGTGAGAACCTGCATCAGTAGGACTCCGCTTCGCAGGGAAAGCAGCATTTTCCACTGGTAGCTGAAGACGGCTCACTCAATGGTCCCTTCAATGCTTTTCTTCTAGCACCCGGAGTTGGAGCAGCTGTTCAAGAATTGGGTAGCGCCATTAGATTCCGCTCTGACCTTTGTGAGCGTTCCAGAGAAATTGCAATCTTGGTGGTCGCGGCAGAATGGAATAGTGATTTTGAGCGTGATTCCCATGAGGCGATTGCTCGTTCTCTTGGTATTACCGAGGCTGAACTAGGTGGAATCCGCAAACATAATTTCTCAATGCTCAACGAGGGGGAAGCCCTCATTGCGGAAGTGACCAGGCAATTACTGGCGGGAGACCTTGATGATCACCAGTGGAAAAAGGCTACAAAGCACCTGAGAACTTCAACGCTCTTCGAGCTTTCTACCCTCGTAGGCTATTACTCGATGCTCGCTCTTCAGCTACGAGTGTTCCGGGTGTAACGGCAATCCTTAAACGGTGTTTTTAGAGGCGCTTCAGCATAAATGCTCATATGTTGAAGCGCTTTTCGACGTTTACTTACGGTCATTGAACGTTGAGTCTCGTGGACATCTGCCGATTGCAGCATTAAGAGATCCTAGGCCTTCCTTTCTTTCCGCTCACGATGGGATCATTGGGAATCCAAAACCTCAATGGGGCATCGGCATTCTTTGAGATTCCGATGCGTGAGCCCCGTACCCACTCAGGGTGAGTTGAGGGTTCAACCAAGGTGAAATCCTGGCCGTTGATGGGTGCGTGGTTATCGTCGATGTTCAGGTCGAGGGTTTTCCCGAGGTTGCCGGGTCCTTGGGCAAGACGATGATGGAGGATTCCTGGGCGCCGTTTCGCAGCAATGTCTATGCCATCAACAACTTCGCCAGCGCGGAGAAGAACTCCTTGTCCTGTGCCTTCTGGGGCGCACACAATATTGCCAGCCCGGTGAATGCCGTAGGAGATATACACGTACTTGTGTCCGCCTGGTCCGAACATGGCAGCATTGCGTGGTGTTTTCCCTTTGTGAGTGTGAGCTGCGGCGTCATCTGCTCCTAAGTAGGCTTCTACCTCGGTGATTCTGATGGTCACGCCAGCATGGGTGAATAGGCACCCCAATAATTGCGGGGCAACTTCATCAGCGGTGTCAAGGAAATTGATAGCCATGGGCTTGATTCTTTCATGCTGAATGTTTCATGAGGGTGCATCCTGCTCACAGTTTTAGGATGTTTCTATGACATTGTCTGTTGCAGAAGCCATTAAAACTCGCCGTGCTACTCGTCGTTATACCTCAGAAATTCCTAGTGATGCGGTGTTGGACCGCATTGTTAATTTAGCTCTTGAGGCGCCGAGTGCCTTTAATGCGCAGCAGCGTGATCTGGTGGTGGTAACAGATCAGAGAGTGAAGGAAAAACTGTTTTAGGTCTCGCGTCAACGGCAGTTTTTGGATGCGCCCGTGGTGTTTGTTGCGGTGGCGCGGGTGGAAAACCAACCGGCGGGCTTAGAAGAATTACTTGGTCCACAGCGTGCTGAGCGGGTTCAAGGATTTTTGGCTAATCGCTCGCCGGAGGGAGCTCGTGAGGCAGCAATCAAGGATGCCAGTTTATTGGTGGGTTTTGTGCTGATCGCGACGCCAGCGGAAGGACTGGTTACAAACCCCACAACGGGTTGAGAGGAAGAGGGTGTTAAGGAAGCTTTGGGAATTGGTGGACGTGCAGATCGCACTACAGCTTTGGTGATTGCGGCTGGTTTTCCTGATGAACTCCCCGAGCATCCTGGTCGAAGCCACGCGCGAAGTTCCTGAGAAATACAAAAAGGATGCTTGAGCAGGGCGCCGATATCAATGTTCGTGACACGGAAGGCAACACACCGCTGCACGTGCACTCAAGGGATTGGAATTTATCGCCTGATCTCTTGCTCCGCTGCGGTGCTGATGTTCACGCCGTGAATAATGATGGTGAAAGCGTTGCCTATGGTGCTGCGTTTTTCCCTGAGAACCTCACCAAGCTTATCGACGCCGGCGCTGACCCCTTTTCTCGCGCCAACGACGGAAGCACCGCTTTGCCACGCGTGCTGCGCAGTGCTGATACCGGCCAAATTTCCGAGCTTGCTGAGATCACCGTGCTGCTCACCGAAACTGAATTCACCGAGGAAGAATTACAAGAAGCCCAGGAACTCATCATCCGGCTCGGTGAGAAATTTGAAGATATCCGTGAGGCCTACAACGAAGAATCAGTGGATGATGCAGCCCAGAACATGATCTGGCTATACAACCGTTTTGAGATTCCCGAAGAACTACGCGCCAGCACACCCCAACGTCATGATGGCATCTCACGTATTGAATTGTAGGAGAGTCGTGGCAAGAACGTTTTATTGCCGGATGGGATTATCTTGTGCCTGCCATGAGATATGCAAAAACTCTGCAGGGTGAGACCATCCGCATTGCTGGACGTGTTTCTGATGAATTCCACGGCAACGACGGTATTAACTGGGAAAAAGACTACAAAAAGATGGTCAAATCTTTGCTTGCTATCACTGCCGAAGGCAATCCACTACCTGACCCCATGCGCGAAGAGCTGGAAGCAGCCGTCAAACATGTGAAAAAGGGCGAGCCATCCGATGCTGATATTGATACGCTTCCACGTATTGCTACCGTATGGGTGAGGGCAAACCCTGATCCCATTCCCATGTGGGATGCAGAATATCGCCGTTAATTAATTGTTGAGTTTTCAGAGATCTGCGAGAGAAAAGAATTCCAGTACGTGGCACATGTCCTTCCCACCATCAACGTTGATTCTGTCCATGATTGTTTTGGCAGTGGTGCCCTCAAACGCGGAAGAGATTATGCACACGACGGGATGGTTCTCAGCCTGGGATGGAATGTACATAACAGCGTCTTGAGCGGATCTGTGATGGGCAGCGGGAATAATGACTATGACGTGGATGTCTATCTTCGTCCGCAGAAGGTGGGAGCTGACGGCTATTCTTCCGACGACACCGTATGGGGCGTATCGGCCAGTAGGTGTACCTGTCCAGTGGGCGTTAACTGCAAACATGGCGTTGCGGTGTGTTATGCCACGATGGATCATGTGGGCTTTGATCAGGAGGCCGATGATTCTTGGGAAGAAAACCTTGGATCAAGCACCATTTCCCCACAATCCAGTGGTGACCTCCCGCGCCAATTATCGTGGATTAATGTCATTGAAGATTTCATCGGTGAATCTGGAAGAGCCATAGCAGCTGGTGTCTTAAATCCACATGCCATGGAACCTCAACTACAAGAAATAGCACTTAGCATTGATGTCAAAATTCAATCGGAGAATAACCAAAAATATTTCCGCAGCTCTGAGGAAAAAACCCTCACCATGCAGGATTATGCGGGTCTTGAAGACGGCGACCAAAAACAGCTAAACATTAAGATCCGTCCCCTGAGAAAATCAGATGCTGGCAACTGGGTCAAAGGCCAAATTTCTTGGTCCGTATTTGAGCATTCTTATCTGACAAATTCTTTTATTGCCAAAGAGCAATTCTTGGCCATGAATCAATTGGTTCAGCTCCATCAAGATAATCTGAGTTTTACAACAACCGATCCAGAATTTGATACCAGGTTTTGGAGTGATCCTCGCTTGTGGGATCTACTGAAAGACGCAACGGCAACGGGTATTCCTCTAATTGGACAATTGGCGATCCGGAACGTTGAGATCGCCGAAGCAGCAGAGGTCCTGATGGACTTCACCCAGGAGCAAGGCTTCGATGGCGCAGAATTAATGGCAGTGACCCCACGCATTGTGTGGCAGGGTGAGTACCTGAAATTCCCACGAATTATCGCTCCATCTGCCATTGTGCAACTAGAGGAAAGCACTGACACCACCCCTGGCCTTAAAGGAAAATTGCACGCCCGAATCATTCCGCTAAAAACACCACTGAGTTATTATCAGCGCGAAATGATCCGAAATTCCACGTCTTTGGCGCTTCATCCTAAAGAACAAGAAACCTTCTTTGAGGAATACTTTCCCACGCTACGCAACGTGCTCCCGGTGTTCTCTTCTGATCACTCCATTGAGTTCCCCACAAAGAAGCTGCCTTCCTTGGAAGCATCGGTGAACGTTACACGCGGAAAACTGGAAGACTTTGTTGTCGTCGATTGGGCGTGGCGTGACACTGCACATGGGCTGTCACAAGAACACCGTGATGCCGTGATGGATTCTGTGCGGGGTGTTTTCCCCGATGTAGCATTGACTGGAAACATGCTCAAAGGTACTGCTGTTCCACCCTTTATTGAGCATGTGGCGGATAAGCTTGATGCCCTTGATTATGTCACCGTGAAGTTTGTGGGCGAGCGCCCCAATTATCGGGAGCTAAGTGGCGATCCCTTTGTCGGCATCACCACCACTTCCACTGATAATGATTGGTTTGATCTCAATTTTGATATCTCCATCGATGAGGTCAAAGTGCCGTTTAGTAGCGTGTTTATCGCGCTATCCCAAGATCAAGACACTGTATTGCTTGATGATGGCTCCTATTTCTCCCTTGATCACCCATCCTTTGATGCCCTCCGTGGCCTTCTTGCAGAGGCCCAAGATCTGGAGGAATGGGATGCCAAAAGCCAAAGGGTTCACCGTAACAATGCGGGACTTTTTGAAGATCTCGCTGATTTGGCCGATGAATGGGTCCCAGATGTAGCGTTGGAATCTTGGCTGGCAACCGTGCGTGAACTTGCCAATATCAAAGAGCTGCCCCGCGCTGCCATCCCAACAACGCTCAATGCCACCCTGCGCCTCTATCAAGAAGATGGTTTCCGCTGGTTGGCGCTACTTTATGATCTTGGTCTGGGTGGCATCTTGGCTGATGACATGGGCCTGGGTAAAACCATTCAAACGCTGGCTCTTATCGCCCACGCCCGAGATCATAAAAAAGAAAGCACTGATAGTGGCTTCTTGGTGATCGCACCATCCTCAGTGCTCTCCGTATGGAGAGATGAGGCTGCTCGATTCCTTCCGCACCTGAGCGTGGAGGTACTGGATAAAACAGCTGCGAAGCGCAAAACAGACCTGCCGATTAATGCTGATATTGTGATCACTTCTTATACCATTGCGCGTATCGACGAAGAGCTCCTTGCCTCTAAGCAGTGGAGCGGCATCATCGTTGATGAAGCTCAATTCATCAAAAACCACACCACACGCAGCTTCCGTGCCATTCGGAGCATTGCCCAACAAGCGAAATTCCGGCTTGCAATCACCGGCACCCCAATGGAAAATTCCCTATCTGATCTGTGGTCTTTGAGTGCACTGACCGCGCCGGGGTTGTTTCCTAAGTTCAAGGAATTCAAAGCTCAATTTATTAACCCCATCGAATCAGGCTCAGAGCTGTCAGCTGAAAGAATGGCGCATCTTCAACGCAGAATTGCACCATTTATGCTGCGTCGCGCCAAAGAAGATGTGGCCACCGATCTACCCGAGAAAATCGAGAACACCGTGGTTCTCCCGCTCACAGCGCCACACCGCAAGCTTTATGATGCCGTCTTGCAGCGCGAACGCAAGAAAGTCCTCCATTTGCTCGATGAGGACATGGATGCCAACCGCATGAGCATTTTCCGTTCCCTCACGTTGCTGCGCATGCTGGCGCTTGATCCTTTCATTGTTGATGAGGATAACGCTGCTATTCCATCGACCAAATTGGAAGATCTCCTCGAACGCCTGGAGGTGCTTACCACCGGTGAAGATCACCAAGTCATTGTATTTTCCCAGTTCACCTCCTTTTTGAAGCGTATCGCTGAACGTTTGGAGGAGATAGTAATCAGCTATTCCTATCTTGATGGAGCCACGCGAAACCGCAGTGACGCCATCAAGGAATTCCGCGACAATGGAGCCTCGGTGTTCCTCATTTCCCTCAAAGCAGGTGGTTTTGGGCTCACGCTGACAGAGGCAGATTGTGTGTTCCTCCTTGATCCCTGGTGGAACCCTGCGGCGGAAAATCAAGCTATTGACCGAGCTCATCGCATTGGCCAAACCTCTAATGTCATGGTGTACCGCATGGTTTCTGAAGGCACAATCGAAGAAAAAGTACTTCAACTACAAAAGAAAAAAGCCGAGCTTTTCGACGCCTTAACCACCGGTTCTTCTACGGCAGCCTCCGGACTTTCGGTTGATGATGTTAGGGAGTTATTCTCGCTGGACTAGCTTTTGGCATGGCATTGAGCCTGTCCTCATAAGCATCAAGGCCAAGCACCTTCATCATTTCTATGTTCGCAGGAAGAATGGGAGGGTGTTCAGCGGTATAGCGCTGGGAGGATCCCGTCTCTTTGAGGGAATCAAAGTACTCGATCATGGCATTTGCTGCTGCTTGAAGTGAGATCAGCGGCATGGTTACCACTTTTGCGCCTAGATCAAAGAGATCCTGAGCAGTGAACCCAGGTGGGGGATCAAGCGTGACCACGGGGGCGTCAATCCTAGTGATAAGAGTTGCGTAGATTTCCATGCGTTCTTCGGGGCCGCGATCTAAGAATCTCATTCCGTCGATGGCGTTGACCATGGGAAGTACTAGATCTGCACCAGCTTCAGCAAAGCGATTGCAGCGGGTGATGATCTCTTCCATCCCCTGTTCATCAGCGTCAGTGCGCGCAATGATGAGGAGCTCGTCTTCTCCCCTGGCCTCGGTTGCCAGTTTGATGCGGGCAGTGGCGGTATCTTGATCGACTACTGTGCGTTTTCCTAAAAAGGGGCAGCGTTTGGGATCGGCTTGATCTTCGATTTGGATGGCTGCAGCGCCTACGCGGCTGAATTCTTTGACGGTTCGGTAGAGGCTATTGGGACCTCCAAAACCAGTATCAACATCCACAATGATGTTGAGTTCGGGGGCAGCGTGTGTGATGCGAGCAATGTGGTTGGCCAATTCCACCATGGTGGCATAGCCCATGTCTGGCGCACCAAGTTGTGTTGCTTCGAATGCGAAGCCTGATGCATAAACCGAGCTAAAACCGGCTTTTTGGGCGAGGACAGCAGTGAGGGCATCGTGTGCTCCCGGGGCAATGACGCCTCCATTTTTTAATTCTTGGCGCAATGTGGACATTGTTTTCTCCTTTTGAAGTGAAAGTTTTTGAGGAAAAGGGTTGCACCTAACGCTTCCATATGGTGAACTGTTGCACAGTGTACACATTCACTAGAAAGGCATCACATGAATGTTCAGGAAAAATCAGTAAAGGCTCCCGTTGAAGTTCCGTATCCAATGCAATCGCGGCAGGATCTCATCGTTGCTGCGGAACTAGAAGAAGAGTTGGGAACGCTTCGTCATGACTATGGCTCTGTGGTTCCAGCATTGATGCCTTTTGGCGAAGGAAAATGCTGGATTGCTATTGGCTATGAAGAAGTTCGCCAAGTAATGAGCGATGAACGCTTCGTGGTGTGGAAGCACCGAGGAAATAACTATCCCCGTCTTCGGTTTAATGAGGGCAACCGTCCGCCTTTCCGAATGGCTTTTGACAAAATGGATGGACCGGAGCAGATTGCTCGCCGTCGTGTGCTGGCAAAGCACCTGTCTGCTCGTCGTGTCATGGGAATGCGCGAAGAAACCCGAAACAAGATTGAAAATTTCTTAGACGGCTTCATCGCGCATGGGCAGGGCGCGGACATGATGAAGAAATTTGTTGAGCATGTACCGCTCGCAGTTATTTCTGATCTCCTGGGCGTTCCAGCTGATGAAACGGATATCTTCCTCGAAGCAGCACTTGATCACATGAACGGCCGCATTACCTCTGAAGAACAGGCAAATGCACACATCAACAAAGTCAATGCCTATTTTGATCACCTTGTTGCTCGCCGACATGAAGAGCCGGGTGATGATCTCATCAGTGCTTTGCTCAATGACGTCGGAGGTACTTGGGATGATGAGGAACTCGGCGGCGTAGGTTTCGTGCTTCTTACTGCAGGTCATGATTCCACTGCATCCATCATCGGAGGCATTCTCTTTTGGCTTGCCCATGATCCAGAACGTTTTGCTTACTTGAAGCACAATCGCGAGGTCCTGCCACGAGCAATCGAGGAGTTTCTTCGGGTCGTGCCGGCTGGAACCGGTACCCGAGTGCGCATTGCTACTGAAGATGTAGAAATCGGTGGCGTTGTGGTCAAAAAAGACGATGGCATTCATCCTGTGGTGCACCCTGCAAACTTTGATGAAACAGTTTTTGAAAACCCAGATGAGCTGAATTTCGCCAGAGAGGGAGAAACTCACCTCCGATTCGGTTTCGGTTCGCATGCATGTCCGGGAAATCAGCTGGCACGTATGGAAATCCGTGAAGTTCTTGATGCCGTATTGAACCGTTTTGCCACCTTTGAAGCAGTCAATCCATCCGAAAATTGGCGTGGAGAAATGCTCATGCGTGGGCCAAAAGAACTCAAGGTCAACTGGACCCTGGAAGGAGATGAAAACTAATGAACGCGCTCATTATTGGCGCAGGAGCTGCTGGCTTAGCAGTTGCTGAAGCTCTCGCCGAACGCGACTGGGAAGGAGAGATTACTCTTGTAGGCCAAGAAAACTACGTTCCCTATGACCGCCCACCGTTGTCCAAAGCGCTGTTGTCCGGCGAGCAGGAATTCGACTTTGTCAGTCTGTGTTCTGAAGAAAACCTTCAGGACAACAACATCACCTTGGTGAAAGGGAAAAGTGCTACCTCGCTTGATTCCACTCACAAATTCGTAAATTTTGATGATGGTTCCCGCATGAGCTTTGACAAACTCATTATCGCAACGGGAGTGGATGCTAGAGAGCTGCCGGCCACGCAACACATCGATGCAGCCCTGACATTGAGAACTTTCGAAGATTCGATGAAATTTCGTGGGCTCATGACAGAAGGCAGCAACATCCTTATCGTTGGGGCGGGCTTTATCGGTCTGGAAGTCGCTGCAACCGCCATTCTTAAAGGATGCACCGTGCATGTCGTTGAACCGTCACCTGGAGTGTTGTACGGAAAATTCCCGGATGTACTTTCTGAGCGCATTCGTCAATCGCATGAAGAAAAGGGAGTAAATTTCCACTTCGGCCAGGTCGTTGAACACTGGAATGCTCCTGGTGGTGTGCTGGAATCAGTCACATTATCTGATGGCACCACGATCACAGCCGATGCCGCTTTGGTGGGCATTGGCACCATCCCCGCTACCGGGTGGTTGGCAGATTCTGGCTTGCCAATAGCCAACGGAATTATGTGTGATGCTCAGGGCCTTGCGGCGGAAGATATTTATGCGGTGGGCGATGTGTCCAATTGGTTCCATCCTCTGATTGGTGAGAATCGACGGATTGAACACCGCCTGAGTGCAGGCGAGCAGGCACAAATTGTGGCAGCCCAACTAACAGGCACCAATGCACCGGCTCTTGATTTGCCTTTCTTTTGGACTGATCAATACAAGGAAAAGTGGCAGGCCTACGGCTATGTCGATTGGAAAGCCGATATTGAAATTGTCCACGATGACAAAGAAGCCAACAAGCTGGTTGCAGTGCTACGCAAGGACGGGGTACTCGAGGCTGTCATTGGAAAAAATGCTGTGAAACAACTAATGCCGTACCGGCGTGAACTCAAACTTGCTGCGCAGGCTGCAGATGCCGCAACGCTTTAAAAAACAACATTCTAAGGAGAAGAAATCATGAAGGTCATCGTCGATACCGATAGGTGCATCGCTGCAGGAGCATGCGTCATGGAAGCAATGGAAGTTTTTGATCAGCGCGATGAAGACGGCGTTGTTGTTTTGCTGCAGGAGCACCCCTCTGAAGATCAGCATGACAATGTTCGCCGAGCAGTGCACGCCTGCCCCGCGAAGGCAATTGTTCTACAAGATTAATCCACAATTTCCGCACATGAAATACACGCCCTTCAAGGAGAATCACAAATGACATCAACCAGTACTCCCACTGGAAAACTTGCCGCTGTTACCGGAGGAGCGAGTGGAATTGGCCTTGCTTCGGTGGAACGTTTACATGCTGATGGGCACGGTGTGATCATCATTGACCGCTCCATGGATGCGCATGAAGTTGCTGCTCGGTTGTCAACGCCTGAGCTTCCTGTGGTGGCAAAGATCGCAGATCTCAGCAGCGCAGAGGATATTGCTCGAGTGACTGCAGAAATTGATGAGGAATTCGGTGGTGTTGACATCCTGGTCAACAATGCGGGTATTCATCCAAAGAAGCCTGATGGGGGCCATTTCCCCATTGAAGATATCACTTTGGATCAATGGAATCTGGTGATGGATGTCAATATGACTGCCACATTCTTGTTGTCCCAGTGGGCGATGAAAGCAATGACTCAAAAAGGTTGGGGACGCATTGTCAACGTTGCTTCCCGTGCTGGCCGGATGTACATGCCGATCAGTGGTGCGCACTATGCAGCCAGTAAAGCAGCGGTGATCAGTTTTACTCGTTATCTTGCTGGTGATTGCGGCCCCTTTGGAGTCACCGCAAATACTGTGGCACCGGGTCGGATCAAGACGCCATTGTCTGATGTCAGCGGATTAGGATCGAGCCAAAACCTTCATGAGGAATTTGCCAAATCAGTTCCACTCAGGCGCGTGGGTAGGTCCGATGAGTTGGCAGCTGCGGTGTCCTTTTTAGCGTCGGAGGATTCCAGCTTCATCACGGGTTCCGTGGTGGACGTTAATGGTGGAATCTTCGGATAGCACCGGAAATCACTGATATGAGTAGATCAGGTTCAGCATTAACCGGAGCGCTTACAGCAACAATGGGTGTTTCTGCCTTGCTGACTTCGGGAATCAGTGCGCTTGGGCCTGCGGTTCGGGAGGGCCTTATGCTTTCTCGTTCGGAACTCAGTTTGTTTTCATTGGTCGTTTTTATTACCGCATCCGCGACATCCATTCCGTGGGGGCTGCTTGCAGATCATCTGAGACCGTTGTGGGGAATTACGCTGACATTTTTCCTGGCTATTCTCGGCCTAAGTGGTGCGGCGCTTGCGCCAAATCTTGCGGTGTTGTTGGTGGCTGCGCTGGCAGGAGGTTGTTCCCTGGCCATTTCAGCAACTGTCACCAACAAGTTGGTGAGCCAGTTTGTTGCTTTTCGACGGCGCGGACGTGTGCTGTCCACCAAGCAGATGGGCGTGCAATTTGCCCAAGTCATTGCAGGTTTTTTATTCCCTGCTGTGGCAGTGTACTTCGGGTGGCGCGCTGGCTTGGCTGCGGGTGTTCTGGTGGCTGCCATTGGCCTCATAATCATTGTTTTTAGTACAAGGCAGTCTTTTGAGCAGCAGGTAGAGCAACCACAACGTCTTGTTTCTTCTAAAAACGGTACCACCAACACTCGACTGTTAAGCGCCATGGTGGTGTATGCCTTGGTCACAGCACTGTGCTTCCAGTCAAACCTTTTTGGATTGCCATTGATGGGATATGAGGAACTTGGATTTAATGTTTCTACTGCATCCACAGTGGTCGTGGTTCTTGGTGCCGTTGGATTTATCTCTCGATTGGTGTGGGGAGCATTTGCTGATAGACCTTTCAACATCAAGATGGTGATGGTGGCTCTTGGTGCTGGTCTCCTTGCTGGAGAGCTAGCCATTGGCCTGTCTGTGTGGCTTGATGTTGCGTGGATATTTTGGCTGGGCTCGGTGCTGATTGGCACCTTCTTTGCTCTTGTTCCGGTGGTGTTGTCCGCCGTCATTTTGCAGAATTTCTCGGCCCACCGAATCGGGTTGATTTCCGGAGTGATTTCGGTGAGCACTTTTGCAGGATTCGCTGCGGGACCTTTGCTTTTCGGCGTAGTTGCGGATACGTGGAGCTATCAACATTCATCCGCTGTGATCGTTGTGATCGCAGCGGTAGCAAGCCTTGTCCCATGGCTATTGCCCAAGAATAAACCCCTAAAAGAAATAGAAGTGGTGGAAAAGATGGAAAGCGTGAGGAAGGGAGCATGATGAGTAAAACAACATGCGATGTCATTGTCATTGGCGCAGGTATTGCAGGTATTTCCACTGCCACTGCAGCTAGGGAACAGGGCCTTGACGTGGTGCTTTTAGAAAAGATGCCCACAATTGGAGGCTCTACCGTAATGAGTGGAGGTTGGTTTGCCTTTACGGGGACGGATGAACAACAGGAAGAAGGGGTAGAAGATAGCATTGATCTCTTTCGTGAAGATTTGCTCAATGTTGGAGCTCATCAAAATGACCCTGACCTCGTGGATGCCTACCTCGAGCATCAATTGGAAACCTATCGTTGGTTGAAAAATAAGGGTGTAAATTTTGGCGAAGTGTCTATTAGCTCTGGCCAGTCTGCGGCACGTGGGCACAGTACAAAAATTCGTGAAGTGGTAGCACTTCTCCATGCTGATTTTTCAGAGCGTGGCGGTAAAACTCGGCTCAATGCCCGGGTGACCGCATTATTGCAAGATTTCAGCGGCCGGGTTGATGGCGTGATTATCAATGGAGATGAAAATCTTTATGCACGCCGTGGCGTAGTGATTGCCTCCGGCGGGTTTTCCCGATCAACTGAGTTGCTCAAAATTTTCGCTCCGGAACAATTGGCTGCACTGCCTTATGGAGGCGCAGGAAATACCGGTGATGGTTTAAAGATGGGGTGGAAGTTGGGCGCTGGGATGGCAGATATGTCCGCGGTCTCCGGTACCTATGGGTCACATCCAGAAACTACGGATGAGCAGCAAGAATTACTCACTGCCTATTATATGGGTGCGATTATCGTTAATAAGGACGGACAGAGATTTATTGATGAGTCTCTGGATTATAAAACGCTTGGTGCTGCTGTGATCACGCAAAAAGACGCTATTGCTTTTCAGATTTTTGATGCAGGTGTTCGCGCCCAATCCCATCGGGGTATTGCGTTAAAAGATATGGATACCTTGGAAGATTTTGGGCACCTGCCCAGTGGGAATTCTTTGGAGGAGCTCGCAGAGCTCATTGAGGTACCAGCGGAACAATTGCTGAAAACCGTAGAAGAATATAACGCATCAATAGACGCCGGGGAGGGGGATGCGCTGGGACGCACGCATTTGTGCAATGGCGTCGGCGAGTTGAAGGGAATCGTCGAAAAGCCTTTTTATGCCTATCCTGCAAAAACTTTGATGACCACCACATATGCAGGTTTAACCTTCACGCCTCGAGGTGAGGTGACCGATGTGGATGGTGAGGTTATTGATGGATTATTTGCCGTCGGTGAAGTGACAGGCGGCTTTCATGGAGCTGCGTATATGACTGGTTCATCCTTGGGCAAGGGTGCGGTTTTTGGACATCTTGTGGCGCAGACACTTAATCACAAAGAAAAGGACACTCATGGATAATAAGATTCTTCAACGTTTGCGTGCCGGTGAGATTTCTCGTGGTGTGAATATTCAAAGTAATGGTCCGGAAATTGTTGAGATGGTTGGGCATGCTGGTTTTGATCATGTGATGATTGATTGGGAGCATGGTTCTTTTGGTACGGATTCTGTGGTGTCGATGATTCGTGCAGCGCAATATGCACAGGTCACACCGATTATTCGGGTGCCGTCTAATGATGAAGTATGGATCAAAAGGGTATTGGATGCGGGCGCTTTGGGCGTAGTTGTTCCACATATTTCAACAAAGGATCAGGCGCTTCGAGCAGTAGGATCAGCCAGATATCGAGGCACCGACGGCGCTGCCGCTGAGGTGGGTGCGCGAGGTGCTTGCCCGAGCGTGCGCGCTGCTAAGCACATGGCTGAGGATTGGAAATCTTTCTCAACCTGGTCAAATGACAATATTTTTGTTGCGGTGGCCATCGAGAGCTCTGAGGGTGTTGCTGAATTAGATCAAATTTTGCAGGTCCCGGGTATTGATGCCGTATTTCTTGGAACCTTTGATTTAGCGCATGATATGGGCTTTTATGGGGATAACTCTGCGCCTGAGGTGGTGGAGAAGATTAAGCGGATTGTTGAGGTGTCAAAGTCTGCAGGAGTGCCACTTTTTGCCACACTATATCGAGGTCGGAGCGATGAAGAAGTGAAGAAGGAAGTGGAGTTTTGGCGCGATTTGGGGGCAGAAATATTCAACACGATTAGTGATCGTCGTTTGATTCTCCAGGGCCTGGAACATCGACTGGGCCAGGTAAATTAGATGGCTATTTCACTGTGGAGCATCTCCTCGGAGCAATTTCTGTTGGACTGTAGAACAATAATGCTTTCCCATGTTGTGTAGATCCGATAATGTGGCATGTAGAAAAATAACCTGAATTAAACAAGCAAAAGGAAACGCGGGGCACCATGGTTGCTGGCAAGCTGCAAACAGTATCAGTCGTAGACGCACTTGAAGAGCACCTCCGCATGGATATCTTCAAGGGGAAAATTGAGGCAGGGGAGAGGATCAAAGAATCTCCCCTAGCTAAAGAACTAGAGGTGTCACGCCACACCCTTCGAGCTGCGCTTTCCCGCTTGGAAAATGTGGGTCTCTTGGAGTACCGCGAGAACCGTGGATGGTCTGTGCCACAATTTGGGCAAGAAGAATATGAAGACATTCTGATGCTGCGTGAATCTTTGGAAACCACCGCGTATCGCGTTGCCGTGGACAAGGGTATAAAACCAAATGCTGCAGTGGATGCGGTGATCGCTCGTATGAAGGTGATGACAGAAGAAACCCCATGGTTTGAGCGCATTGAGGCTGATTGTGACCTTCACCAATCATTGGTAGACCTTGCTGGGAGTCCCCGTTTGAGCAGGGCTTTTGCGGATATGATGGATGAATTTAGGCTGTGCCGCATGCAGTCTTTGGAGTGGCTGCAGGAACTTCCTGTGGCGCGGTGGATCGCGTTCCACGAAAAGCTCGTGGAGGATCTTAAAGATGATAATGCTGATCCTGAAAGCGTGGCCGGCACGCACTTCGTGGCAGCCCCATGGAATGCTCCGCGCGCAGATGTGAAACCGGAAGAGTTCAAGGCGGCGGTATCGCAATGACAACAATAGGAACCACAATGTTGGCATGGGGGATTAAAAAAAGCTTTCTTGGATATTTAGAAAGCCTTCCAGACTGCGTGTTCGCGGAAAGTGATGGTGCCTCCCGTGATCCTCATACCGGACTTTTTCAGTTTCCTTTTCACCGCAGGGTAGAGCTTGATGAGGGTGGGTATCGTCTAGAGTTTTCCGGTGATATTCGAATCAAAGCACATGGCGGAATGCTCTTGGTTATTTTGATGAATCCATGGCTTGAAATCAGCGAACGCGGTGTAGAGCTCAGCGTTGTTGATTTGATGCATTGGCCCGATACTTCTCAACGAGAACTAATTGGGCATTCTCCTCTTATGGAAGCACCGGGCGATGCAGAATTTCCTCTGGTTCTTGCCGAATCTGCGGTAGAGACCTTCAATAATGTTTATCAGCCAGGCGAGCCACTAGACCCGGTGGTCTTGATATAGGCCACATGCGTGGTTGAGGTGCGGTTCTGACGGGGTGCTGGCAAGATGATGGCAAGGTGCTGACACATTTCAGCACCCTATCAACACCGCACCTAAACGTTGTGGTTTTTAAGATCGAGCGCGTTTGATGAAGTCTGCTCCGCGTTCACCAATCATGAGCACGGCCGCGTTGATATTTGCGGTGAGCTCACCCGGCATAACGGAGGCATCTACTACGCGCAGGCCCTCAACCCCATGGACACGGAGTTGTGTGTCTACCACGGCTAGAGGATCTGAGCCCATGCGTGCGGTACCGGCATAGTGGAATGCGGTATCGCCGTTCTTCTTGATGTAATCAAGAAGAACATCATCTTCCTTATCTGCGCCGGGACCTGGATCAATCTCCTTCACATTAAATTCCGCTGGCATGGCAGCAGCGATCTTTCCAGCCAAGCGCATACCTGCCATCAAAACCTGTCGGTCTTCTTCTACGGACAGGTGGTTGAAGGTATAGCTGGGTTTAGCAAAGGGATCTGCGGAGGTGATGCGGGCATGTCCGCGGCTTTGTGGTCGGCCTTGATACATGCCCAACCGGAAGCCGGAGAAATTGGCCAAATCCCAGCCCTGGTCACCGGGCATGAATGGGAGGAAGTGGAGCTGCAGGTCAACATCCTCAGAATGCTCACTGGTTTTTACATAGGAGCCGGCCATTGAAGCGCCGATGGTGAGTGGGCCTTTGCGGTCACCAAGCAGGTAGCGGGCACCGCGGAAACCTTGTTGAAGGGGAGTTCGCATCAAACTATTAAAAGTATATTTGCTGGTAGTGGTGTATTTTCTACCGACTTGGAAGTGGTCCATGAGGTTTTCACCAACGCCGGGGAGATCATGAATAACCTCAATTCCGTATTTTTTGAGCAATGCGGCGGGGCCAACCCCAGAGAGCTGTAAGAGTTTGGGAGTAAGCAATGCGCCCGAGCTGAGAACTACCTCGCGCGCTGCGGTGACGCTAAGCTCTTGATCCTTGTGTTTGTAGGTGACGCCCACCGCCTTCTTGCCGTCGAAATTGATTTTGAGGACTACCGAATCGGTGATCACGCTCAGATTTGAGCGCTTGCGTGCTTCCTTAAGGAAAGTTTGTGAGGTGGAAGAACGGATACCTTTGTGGGTGGCTAGATCCCAATAGCCTGAGCCTTCGGCGTCACCAGAATTGAAATCAATGTGCTTTGGAGTGCCCAGATACTGAGAGGCAGTATCAATAAAAGCTTCTGCCAGTGGGTTTTGCCAGCGAGCTCGTTCGACGCCAATGGGTCCATGGGCGCCGTGCAGGGGAGTATCGCCACGGTGGTCTGATTCATATTTGCGGTGGAAAGGGAGGTTGTCTTCCCAGCCCCAGCCTTCTGCGCCTGCATCAACCCATTCTTGATAGTCCCGTTTGATGCCCCGAACGTGAACAAGGCCATTGATGGCGCTGGATCCACCGACCAGGCGGCCATAGGGCAATGCGTATTGACGGCCATTGATGGCATCCTCGGGTTCAGTTTGGTGATCCCATGAGGTGTATTTCTTGTTAAAAATGATCTTGCCAAAACCCAGGGGAATGCGTGACCACAGGCTTTTATCCTCTGGTCCGGCTTCAATGAGGAGTACCTGATTGCGGGAGTCTTCGGAAAGTCGTGCCGCCACGATGGCGCCTGCGGATCCTGCACCCACCACGATGTAATCGAATTGTCGGGGGAGATGATTCATGTGTCGTGCCTTCCAGTCAAAGAACTGTGATGAACTGTGTCACAGCCTGCCCCATAGTGTTCTCCATTTGTGAACAGCTGTCAATAATTTTTCGTGAAACCGCGGCCTATAGACTGAAACCCATGGAAAAACGCTCCGAAATTCCGGTGCAGTCGCAGGAAGTGGGGCTGGGACGGCGTCGACAAGCTCTTAAAAGCTCTACCGATGCGCGCGCAGTGCGCACGCGCGATGGCATCATTGCAGCATTGAACCGCCTGGCTGAAAATGGTTCAGAAATTACCGTGAGTGCGCTGGTGCGAGAAGCGGGAATTAGCCGAGGAACTTTTTATACCCATTTTTCTGGGCTCGAAGAACTGGCTGTGGCCATGCAGGCCGAAGTTGTCCATTTTCTAGCTGGCCTTGAACGCACTGAGGCGCATTTGGATCCAGCGGAGACTATTCGTTCGCGTAAGGAAAGCATTGCTGAGGCTCTCGCTGGGGTGGTGGAGCATTATGCTCACTACCAGGGCTTTTATGCTGCGGTATTTTCACTTCCCATATCTCAAGCTGCTGCGAAAAAGCGTGTTGAGGCCTTGGCAATTGAGCTGGAGGAGCATATGTGCACTGATGCCGTTGTTCCTTCCCATGTCAACGTGAAAATGGCAGCGCTATTTATTGCTGGTGGATGGACCACGGTGATTTCGGAATGGGTGTTGGGCAATATCCAAGCCTCGGAAGCGCAAGTGGCGGAGCATCTTGTTGAACTTGTCCCTGAGTGGCTGTATCGCTTGCGGGGTCGAAGCTAGGGGGCGGATGCTTTTCGACGCCTCCCCCTGGGGTGCGGGCTGCAGGGTGTTTGCTGTGTGATCTGGCAATCTTTTTGAAAAATGTGAGTTGACACACTTGCCAAACAGCGAGCGTTAGTAGACACTTGTTAACAAAGTTCTGTAGCACAGTTCGACATGAGTGGATTTAACGACGGAAAGGCTCAACCCCATGAGTTCATTTTTTAACCCAACCCCATCTTCAGGCAGCAGTTCCGTACCTGAGTACGGCCTATACATCAATGGAGAGTGGATCGAACCTGGAAATCGAACGCTCATTGATGTGGATAATCCCGCAACCGAAGACATCATTGCGCGAGTAGCGGAAGCTACAGAAGATGATGTTGATAAAGCTGTTAAAGCTGCATGTGCAGCTCATGATGATGGCCGGTGGTCGGCCCTTAGTCCCAAAGAACGCCAGCAGGTACTCATCCGATTTGCTGACATCATGGATGAGCGCAAAGCAGAACTCGTGGAGATTGATATTGCAGAATGTGGCTCGGTGGGATGGTTTGCCGATGCGGGCCAAGTGGGCGGAGCAATTGCTCATTTGCGGTCCACAATTGAGGCAATGGATCGCTTTGAGTGGGAAAAGTCTTCCCCTGTGCACTTTGGCAATGGTGTTGGTCAGGGGCAAGTGGTGCGCGAAAGTTATGGGGTTGCAGCATTGATCAGTGCCTATAATTTTCCGTTGTGGCTAAACATGACCAAACTTGCTCCAGCGTTGGCTGCAGGATGCTCGGTAGTTCTTAAACCTGCTTCAACCACTCCGCTTGAAGGGCTCATCCTTGCAGAGATTGGTGAACAAGCCGGGATTCCTGCAGGCGTTCTCAACGTGATCACCGGTGGCCGGGTTCCCACCACCGCGCTGACCGTGCATCCTGGTGTGGACATGGTCAGCTTTACGGGGTCGGATTCAGTAGGAGCTCAGATTTATGAACAGGCTGCACGATCCATTAAGAAGGTGGTACTTGAGCTCGGTGGCAAGAGTCCGAATATTGTATTTGAGGATGCCGATATTGATGCGGTAGCAGCGCAAGTTGTCACTCACACCATTATTCAAGCTGGTCAAGGGTGTTCCTTGCTGATGCGCACCCTTGTACACAGTTCCCGTCATGATGAATTGGTGGAGAAAGTGGCGGCCGGACTTCAGGCGATCACGGTGGGTAATCCAGCCGATCCCAACAGTCAGATGGGGCCACTAATTTCTGCTGCTCAACGTGCAAAGGTGGAGGAACTCATTGCCTCCGGTGTGGAGGCGGGTGCAGAACTTGTGACCGGTGGACAACGTCCTGAAGGTCTGGATGAAGGCTTTTATATTGAACCCACGCTGTTTGCCAATGTGGATAACTCTATGCGCATTGCCCAAGAAGAATTCTTTGGCCCCGTCAATGTGATCATCCCCTTTGACACTGAAGATGAGGCCGTTGAACTGGCCAATGATTCCATTTATGGTCTCTCCGGTGCAGTGAATTCTGCAGATAGCATTCGCGCCTACAAGGTTGCGCGTCGTTTGCGCACTGGTGCGGTAATCATCAATGGTGGCGGCGGTGCCTTCCCTGATATTTCTATGCCATTTGGTGGCTATAAAGCCTCAGGTATCGGCCGCGAATATGGTGAGTGGGGTATTGAGGAATACCTCCAAACTAAATCCATCGGATGGTCAGCAGGTAAATAAAAGCGCTTTTCGACGCAACCCCTCACTCGCACGCCGTCGTACTCCTACTAGAGGAAGTACGGCGGTTTTTTCGTCGAAAAGCTTGGGTAGTTCCCCCAGCCAACAGGAGCTGAGGGCTACTGGGGTGTGTTTAGTTGCTGAGCAACTCAAATCTCACAGGCAGAGATTTTACGCCGCCAACAAAGTTGGTTTGAAGCACTTTTCGGCCGTCGAGAAGCTCAATATTGCGCACGCGAGGAAGCAATTGTTCGAGCAAAATGCGCAGCTCAAGGCGAGCAAGAGGCTGTCCCAAGCAGGAGTGGGGGCCGGAGCCAAAAGCAATGTGCGGGTTTGGCTTGCGGTCATGACGGAATGCCGTGGGATCCTTAAACATTTCTTCATCACGGTTTGCGGACTGGAAGAGCAGCATGAGGCGATCTCCCTTTTTGATTTGCTGTCCACGGAGTTCATAGTCGCCTGCAGCTTGATGCACAAAATGTTTCACCGGTGATGCCCAACGGAGGCCTTCGTTGATCAGGTTTGGAATGAGTGAAAGATCCTCTTGGACAGCTTTGAGCTGCTCAGGGTGCTTTGCTAATTGTTCGAAAATTACCGCTGATGTGGTGGACGTGGTGTCGTGGCCTGCGCCAGAAATAGCGATGTAATAACCGATGCACATTTTGATGGGGTAGAACTCCCCATTACTCATTCGCGCATTGGCGATGAGGCTTGCCAGGTTATCCTGGGGCTCCTTGCGCAATTTTTCTACAAGGGTGGTGTAATAAGCAAAGAAATCCTTGATATTTGCAAGGTTTTGCTCGGCGGCGGCGGTGGGGGAATCATTGTCAATGCCTGCGCGCCGGGATTCAGGATCATTGACACCAAAGCGCTCATGGGCAAGTTTCATGATGTGTGGCTCATCTTCTTCTGGCACTCCGAAAAGTGTCATCACCACATGCAGTGGGTAGAACCAGGCGAAATCTTTAGAGAAGTCCAGTTCATTGATGCCTTCGTGAAGGTGGCGCTCAATGACCTTATCGGCTAAGTCGCGGATGCGATCGTTCCATTTTTTCAGCTCTACCGGACGGAACCAGCCTTGGGCGATATCACGGATCATGGTGTGTTCAGGAGGGTCCATCATCTGCAGGGATTCAAGGGGGCGTAACGTTCCGTGGGTTTGGAGGGTGTATTGATCCCCCGCCTTTGTGTTGAGAATGGGGTTGTGTGTACCGGGATTATCTGGACCACCGCCGTTGGGGAAGAGCTCTGGTTGGCGCTCAATATCTAAGATGTCAGAGTGCTTTGTTACTAACCACAGGCGATCATATCCTTCCACTTCAACTTGGGATAGTGGTGCATTGGTACGCAGCCATTTATATGCGTTGAACAGGGCTTCTTCGTCGAGGTGTCCGGTCGGGAGAACGATTTGGTTGGCAATATCTTGAGGTACCTGGGTTTGAGTGGTTGTCATCACTCCTCCTTCGAATTGTTGTTGCGTATAGCGGGCTGAATCCGCAAAACATTGGGGATTTTTATGGGGGTAGTCATGTAGGTTTCGGACATTTCATCATCTTTTGGTATACGGTTCTCCCATTCGGGGGTGGGGAGCGTGAGGTGTCAAGAAAACTTTCGGGCTGCTATTGAATGACCAACAAGGTGTGTGTAGTGTCTCACATTACACAACACAGTTCTACTGTGGCACAGTTCCTCAAAATTTGGAACAGGGAAAGCGTAATCCGTGAAATCTGTTTCCAAGAAACTCATAACCCAGACACCAACCCACATTTTCGAGAAATGAGAAACCTCATGAATGCTCTTCCTACTGGCCGTCCAGTCCGCAAAACATTCAGAAACGTCATTGCCACCATGGCTATTACCAGTACTTTTGCGCTTGCAGCCTGTAGTGGATCAAGCGATTCCGCATCCAGTTCAGGTGGGGAAGAAGGCGGTGGATTCGATGAAGTCACGCTTTCCTACAGTGACTTGACCTCCTCAACCTCTGGTGCCGGTGTCGCGGTTCAGGGGTGGATTGATGAGATCGCCGAAAAATCTGGTGACAATGTGATCATTGAGCCCTATTGGTCAAGCTCCTTGCTCACCAGCGCCGATGCGCTATCGGGTACGGGATCAGGCGTATCGGATTTCACGTACACCGTGGTTACCTATCAGCCACAAGCCTTGCCAGTAACCAACTGGATGAATGAACAGGGATCCTTGCCCTTGGATTCTTATCCGCAGAGTCAGCTTCAAACCGTGGGAGTGATGAATGAACTCTTCAATACCGAAGACGCCATTAAGGAATTTGAATCTCAGGGAGTGAAGTTTCTAGCTTCCACCAGTGTGGCCGGAAAATATGATCTTCTGTGCAGCAAGGAAGTATCGGATCAAACTGATCTCAGTGGATTGCGAGTGCGAGCTCCTGGTCCAGTATGGGCAGCAGAAGCAGAAGCGCTGGGCATGACGGTGGTCAATGTGGCTCAGGGTGAGGCCTATGAAGCGTTGCAGCGCGGACTTGTTGATTGCCAGATTGGTGCGCCATTCATGTACGAAGACTATGGCCTCAATGAGGTGGCAAAGCATTATTACCCAGCTGGATTCTCGGCCAATATGGGTTTGGTGCTTTTGATGAACTTGGATCGCTGGGAAAGCCTATCGCCAGAGACCCAGGAACTACTTCAATCGAGCATGCAAAGTTATGCGACTGCTCGAACCCAGGCGGATATTGAATCGCATATGAAGTTCATGAATCGACGCGATGAGCTGGGTATTATCACCCACGACGCGAGTGAAATGGATGAGGTCTTGGGGAAGTTCCAGGAATCTCAGAGAGAATCATGGATTGACCATGCTCCTCCAGGAGTCACTGATCCAGAGGCAACCGGTGAAGCCCTTAGTGCGGCAATTGAATCTTGGGCTGACACTGTCACCGAAGATGTTGCTCCTGTTGCACCTGGTGAAGTGGCCTCCGAGAGCATTGATGATTTCCCCGCATGGCAAGAACGCCTTGCAGAAACCTTCAACAACTAGATTTTCCCCAGGGGACATTTTCTGAATGCCCCTTGGTTTCCAGATTTTTAATTCTCCCATTCTCTTGACTCCAGAAGTACGCACCAGAAGCGCACCCTAGAGACACTCCCCAGATTTACGTTTCACAGGCGGCGAAGAGAGAACCCTTAAAGGGAAGGAAACTCATGATTCCAACCACCACAGTCAAACGTCCAGTTATCAACGCGGTGTCTACAATCTCGCGCGGCGGCAGTGCAATCTTGTTGTTCTTTTCTGGTCTTGCACTGGCACTTTTAGTTTTGTTGGTGACATATGACGTCATCTTGAGAAATTTCTTCGGTTCCGCCATGAATGGTGTGTCTGAATATGTGTCGGAATGGCTCATGCCCGCCACAATTCTTTTTGGCCTGGCCTACGCGGAACATAAAAATGAGCATATTCGCGTGACCATCGTGGAGGATGCCATCAAAGGGGCGCCCCGAAAGACGCTGCGTATTCTCGGCCAACTCACGGTAGTGCTGATCTCTGCAGTTATGGCGTGGAGCTCTTTGCAGCTAGCCATTGAATCCTTCGATATTAAAGAAACTGTTCCCATGGGCACCGCTCTTCTTTCGGTGTGGCCAATCAAGATCGCAGTGGTGGCGGGATGGGTATGGCTGACGGTGCAGTGCTGTGCGTCCCTAATAAACATTGTTTTTGATGCAAAGGAAGAAGTGCATCCAGAAGCAGGAAGCTTGTCTGAACTTGAAATGGAGGGTGATCCTCGTGTCTAAAACAGCTGAATATTCCGCGCCGACGGTCCAAAAAGAACTAAATATTCCAGGGGAGAAGGATAATTCCACTAATCCAAAGCCTGCTATTAAGGCTCAAGCAAAGCAGAATCCACTTTCTTGGCTGTGGGTGATCATCCTTTTCGGTGGTGGCGCGCTCATTGCTGCCACGCTGCTTTTCGGGGATCCGGGACGTGAAATCACCGGTGTGCTTACTGTGGCGCTGATGCTCATTCTCATGTTGGGTGGCGTACATATTGGTTTTGCCATGGTGGGAGCTGGTGGGCTCGGCCTTTATTCTCTTGGCGGGACCACTGCGCTGCAATCTACGTTAGAACAGGGCTCTTTTGATCCCACCGCTACGTGGCAATTATCTGTTATTCCTACCTTCATCCTCATGGGTACTGCGTTATGGAAATCGGGTCTAACAACCAGGGCTTTTGATGCGGCCAAGATGTGGTTGGGCAATGTTCCTGGTGGTTTGGCGCTCACTACCACGATTTCTGGTGCAGGTCTTGCGGCATCTTCTGGATCAACGATTGCTCTTACCCATGCCTTGGGGAGGGTATCTATCCCTGAAATGCTTCGTGCTGGTTATAAGCCTGGTTTTGCCATTGGTTCAACTGCCATGGCGGGTACTTTGGGTCAGTTGATTCCACCATCGGTGTTGTTGGTTGTGTATGCAGGGGCTGCACAAACTTCGGTGGGAAGTCAGTTGATGGCAGGTATTATTCCAGGCATTATCTTGGCTATTGCTTTTTGCTTGTACATCTTTGCCGTGGGAGTCTTGAAACCTGCTGATGCGCCACGCACCAATATTCATTATTCAATGAAAGAAAAGCTGGCCGGTTTGGTGAAGGTCATTCCGCTTGCGCTCGTAGCCATTGTGGTTATCGGTGGTATTGCCTCAGGCATATTTACACCCACGGAATCAGCGGCCATTGGTTCCATCGTGGCATTGGTGCTTGGCTGGTTTACTCGAACTGATGGTTCTAGTGGATTCCGTGATCTCTTCGCCTATGTCAAGGGCGTGTTGGTGGTTGCGGTTGTGTCATCAGCAGGAATCTTCCTTTTGCTCATTGGCGTGCATATTCTCACCCGCGTGGTGACATTGAGCCGACTTGCCAATGGCCTCACTGACATGATTTTGAGCATTGGCCTCAATGCCATTTCTTTCATGCTCATTCTCATCATCTTGTATTTGATCTTGGGAATGTTCATGGACACCATGGCCATCATTTTGCTCACCGTGCCAATTTTGGCGGCACCCCTGTTGGAGCTTGGCGTGGATATGATTTGGTTTGGTGTCTTCCTGGTGATCATGGTGGAAATCGGCATGGTGACCCCACCTTTAGGAGTGCTTGCCTTCGTGATTCACCGCATTGCCCAAGACCCAGAGGTTAATCAAGGAAAGAAAATATCTTTGACTACCACCTTCATCGGAGTTTTGCCCTTTGTTGCAGTGGCTTTGGGCGTGACATTATTGCTAATCTTTGTGCCGGATTTGGTGACATGGCTTCCAACGCAGCTTTCGGTAGCGGGGTAAATGCCAATGCACATTCTTGAATGGGGCGTTAAAGAATCTTTTCGCGCATATTTTGAGCGCCTTCCGGACCATAACTATGCCCTCAGCGGTGGTTCAAAGATGCTTATCGACGGCCGGTTTCAGTTCCCTGGTCTAAGCGCTGATGCGCAGTGCCTTCAGTTTCACGGAGAGATTCGAATGACTGGTCACCACGGTGCTTTGTCTTTGCAGATTGCTGATCCCATCATTGAATTCCACAATGCAGATACGGCGATGTTGTCGGCTGTTGTGGATGAAGAAAACGCTCAGCCCTATCGCCTGGTGATTGCAGCATTAAGTAAAAAATCGGAAGACGCACACAGCATCATTTTTGATACCCACCTTGCAAACGATGGGCAATTTCTTTTTATGGGCAATTATTTCGCCGGGGATCCCATGGATCCCGTCACCATCAGAAAGTGAAAAACTACGTGACTATTGAATATGACGGACTTTATATCGACGGCCAATGGATGAATCCATCATCTGCAGATCGCATCAAGGTGTACTCGACGGCCACCGAAGACTATATAGGTAGTGTGCCTGAGGCAAAGAACGCCGATATTGATAATGCTGTTGAAGCAGCTCGGCGCGCTTTTGATGATAAAAAAGGTTGGTCAACCTGGACAAGTGCGGAACGGGTCACAGTGCTCAAGCGCTTTGCTGATGAATATGAATCGCGTGGGGAAGAGATCGCTCGTCGTGTCACCGCCCAAAATGGCATGCCAACAGCGTTGTCCCAAAAGTGGGAGACCACCAATCCTGCTCAGCTTTTGCGTTTTTATGCAGACATGGTGAGTGGGCAACAGGAAGAGATCCGGCAGGGAGTAAAAGGTAAGAAGGTGCTGGTCACCCGCTCGCCGATTGGTGTGGTCGGAGCGATTGTTCCGTGGAATGTTCCGCAGAGCATCACCTTCCTCAAATTGGCACCTTCGCTTGCTGCGGGGTGCACCGTGGTGCTTAAACCTTCCCCCGAAACTGTCTTGGATGCTTTTTTGGTAGCTGAAGCTGCTCATGCTGCAGGCCTTCCCGCAGGTGTGCTCAATGTAGTCCCGGCAGGTGGCTCAGTTAGTGCGTATCTGGTGAGTCACCCATTGGTAGATAAGATTTCTTTTACTGGATCTCCAGAAGTTGGCCGCCTCATTGGGGAAACTTGTGGGCGCATGCTGCGTCCCGTCACCCTAGAGCTTGGTGGAAAATCCGCGGCGATTGTGCTGGATGATTGTGATCTATCCAGCAGCATTGATGATATTTATCGAGCATCCATGACCAACAACGGTCAGGTGTGTTGGTTGTCTACGCGCATTTTGTTGCCGGAGTCCCGTTTTGAAGAAATGCTCGACATAATTACTGCAAAGATCAGCAGTCTTAAAGTCGGGGATCCTTTTGATCCTGACACAGAGGTGGGACCTCTGGTGAGCAAACGACACCGCGAACGAGTGGAAGCACTGATCAAAGCGTCAGTTGAAGATGGCGCGCGCATCCTCATTGGTGGCAAACATCCCGAAGGAGTTAAAAAGGGGTGGTTCTTGGAACCGACGATTCTTGTTGATGTTGATCCAAAGAGTATTGCTGCGCAAAAAGAGTTTTTTGGCCCCGTGCTTTCCATCATCAAGTACACCGATGAAGAGCATGCCATCGAGATAGCCAATGATTCTGATTATGGTCTTGCGGGAAGCGTGTGGAGCGCCAACTTCGGCCGCGCAGTAGGTGTGGCAAAGCAAGTTTTTACAGGCACCATCGGAATCAATGGTTATGCGACAGACCCGTCTTCGCCTTTTGGTGGTGTCAAGGACAGTGGACTTGGACGCGAGCTGGGGGCCGAGGGTTTGGCACATTATCAGGTACTGAAATCCGTGTATCTGCTCCAACCCAATGACGTCTAGAAAGAAAGAAGTACTTATGAAAGCGGCAGTTGTACACGCCCCTGGTGCAGGCTTTGTGATGGAAGATATTCAGATTGATGCACCACGTGCCAAAGAAGTGCTCATAGATATCAAGGCAGTAGGGCTATGCCATTCTGATTACACCATGGCCAGTGCTGATTTGGGTTTTCCTTTTCCTGCGGTTTTTGGGCATGAGGTGGCTGGAGTGGTGAAGGAGATCGGCTCAGAGGTTCGGACGGTGAAAGTCGGTGACCCCGTGGTGGCTGCGCTGGTTCGTTATTGCGGAGAATGCGAGCGCTGTCTTTCGGGGCATTCTTATTATTGCCGCAATGTTGACCGCACTGTGCGCAGGCCGGAAGATACACCGCGTTTAACACTTGGAGAGCAGCCACTTACTCAAGCATTTGGGCTTGGTGGTTTTGCTGAACAAGCACTCATTCATGAAAACCAAGTGGCCACCATCCCTGAGGGGATTCCCTTTGAACATGCCGCATTATTGGGATGTGGGGTTATTACTGGTGCTGGTGCAGTGCTGAATACAGCTAATATTGATCGGGGAGACAGCGTTGCTGTGATTGGCGCTGGAGGAGTGGGACTTAATGCCATCAGCGCTGCAGTAATCGGCGGAGCGTCGGAAATTGTGGCAATTGATATTTCCGATTCCAAGCTGGACAAGGCTCGCAGTTTTGGCGCGACTCATACGATTAACTCTGCTGATGTTGATCCGGTGTCAATGTTGAGGTCTCTTCTCCCTCTGGGTATTGATCATGTTTTTGATTTTGTCGGCACCAGCGCAATTGCTCAACAGGGTTTAGAGATGCTGTCTTATGGTGGTGCTTTGTACCTGGTGGGTATTGGTGGTGCGGAGGTTCCCATCACCTTCAATGCTTTTAGTTTTATGCGCAACCGCAACCGAATTGAGTCTGTATATATGGGCTCTGCCAATCTGAAGGTGGATATTCCTTATTTTGCCTCGCTGGAGGCGCGTGGATTGTTGCACCTTGATGAGCTCATCACTGACACAATTTCTCTAGAAGAGATCAATGAAGGCTATCGACGCCTCAAAGAAGGTCGCGTTGCCCGGCTTGTGGTGGTGAACTAGATCGATTTGTCCGAAATTATAAGATCCCAATAACCCAGAGTTGATATGACGGAGATTACCCGCCACACGGGGTGCCCCATGGTATGACTAGGCAATTGGTGTATTTCTCGTTGACACAGGATTATTGGAAAAAGATGAGGGGGCACGTTCACTATTGGTATGAAAATGTGACAGATAGGATCGCTATTGTTTGCTATCTTAAGCTCCCGCGATAATTATTGGGAATGTGGTTGCGACACGAACCGGACATTAGAAATCGGAACTGATTCTCCTTGAAAGCGATCGCGAGAGTAAATCGCCTCGATGAGCGAGGCGCAGAAGGCTCGTAGATCTACGCTTGGAAATCTTACTTGCCTGAGTGAACTTTCTCTGGCATTGAAGTGGTTCTAGAAAATCAACTCTTTGCTCAGCCAGCACTAAGTCGCGTGATCGAAGGCGAGGTCGACATCAGTCTTGGGCGTTGGGAAAACCTTCCTGACGCTGTGGAATCGAGTGTGGTGCAAAAGGAAGGCTTGGTAGTCGCCCTTCCTGTTTCCCATGAACTTGCAAATCGTAAGTTGATTTCAATGCGACAATTGCGGAATGAAGCTTTTATTGCCCTGCCACCGAACAGCTGAAGCAATTGACTGCTGCAGTCGGTTTTAATCCCAATATTGTTCAACGAGTGCCAGATAGCTGGACCGCGATGGCATTGGTTGGAGCTGAAGTCGGAGTGTCTTTGCCTGTCTCTTCTGTTGCTGAAAATATTGTGGATAAGCACGTCCGATTTGTTGAAATTTCCGATCGCTATGAACTAGTGCAGTTGCGGATGGCGTTGGCAGAAGAAATTTGATAATCCTGCTTTGGCTGCAATGCTTAAAGCTGCAGAGAAAGTGTGGCACTAGCAATTGCGGGCTATCCTTAGAAATTGTTTTAGATTTTATTCAGGATGGGGAGCATTGTTGTGGATGAACGAAGCAGGATCGCGCGCAGCGTTTTCCCAGATGGTGAAGAGCCAGATCCCCGTTTCACGCTGGCCAATGAGCGCACATTTTTGGCATGGACCAGAACCTCTCTTGCGTTTTTAGCAGGCGGTATTGCTTTTGAGGCTTTTCAAATTAGTGGTTTATCGGACACGGTGCGTTCAGCGGTCGCTGTTTTTATTATTGCAGTGGGCATGTTCATTGCCGCTGGTGCAGCGGTGAGGTGGATGAACGTGGAACGGGCAATGAGGAAGAAGAAGCCCCTGCCGGTACCTGCGATTATTCCTTTTCTATCCATTGCAGCTTTAGTGGCATCTGCGGTGGTTATTGTGCTGATCGTGCTTCAGTAAGCGTGGGATAAGTGATGCGTTTTCATGATGATCCTGGTTTGCAACCTGAGCGAACTGTCTTGGCGTGGAATCGAACCACTGTGTCGATGGCGGTGTGTTCGGCGATCTTACTGAGGTGGACTAATTTTTACGGGGTGTTCACGTTATTGCCTGTGGTTCTCCTCAGTGCGATGGCGATTGTTATCCTGTTTACCCAAAGGGTTCGTTATGAACGCCAGGCGGTTGGACTTGTGGATAATAAATTACCGCCTAATATAATCGGGGTTGTTTCCTTAACGGCGACGCTTTTGATCTTCGGGGTGGTTGGAATCGTATTCGTTTTTATTGATTGATACGTTTGTGTTGCAAAGTAGTAACAGGTCTATAACTTTTGTTATGAGGGGTTTCTTCTTCCCGATAGAGATGCGACCATGGCAACTAACGCCCAAGGGATTGGGTTGGTAAGGCTTCTGGTTGGTGTCGCGATTCTTGCTAGCGTATTGGATGAGCAATGAGCCCATTGTCCTCCAGTCAGAAGAAACCCCTCACCGGGTTACACCTAAACCCGGTGAGGGGTTTTTGCTGCCGTTAATTGGGATGCTTGTTCATAGTCATTCAGATGGTTTATACGCGTCCACGGCGCCAAGCCCATACTGATAAGCCTGTGCCCGCAACAGCGGTTATAGCCCAAAGGATCTGCCCTGACAACAATGAATTAAAGTAATCATCAGAGGGGTCAGACAAGGGCGCATACATAGTCCATCCATATTTCAGGCCCAGGGGCGCAATCGGGAGAAATGAATAGACGGTGAGTGCTGCGGCAAAGGCTGTGATGGGAAATACTACCCAGAACCATGGAAATCCGGAGCTTTGTTGCTTGGTCCGCCGGGGAAGGACTGCCCCAGCGACAGTGAGGACGATGAGGACTGCGAGCACTAGAAGCCATGTCATAGAACAATGATGCCATTTTCTACGGAAGGCTTCCTTCAGTCACTGCGTACGCCAATCTGGGATGTACTTTGCTTGGTTGCTTAAAACTGCTCGGCGACCATTGTTGGTCAGGGGGCGGGAACGGTAATGACTTGAACGCCTAGATCCCGGATTTCGGCGAGGATCTCCCGTGGCGCATCGGAGGTTGTGACCAGCTGGTGCAGGTCCGTGACATCTGCGAAACGGAAAGTGGAAACGTGGTTGAGTTTACGGGCAGCTACCACGAGGATTCGTCGATTAGCAGCGTGGATGGCTGCGCGCTTGTTTTCTGCATCGTCGTAGGTGGTGGTGGCCAACCCGTGTTCCAACGATGTGGAACAGGACCCGAGGATTACGGCGTCAGCGGAGAAATCTCTTAAGGCGGTGATCACTGCTGGGCCAGATAAAGCTAGGGAGTCGTTTTCCACGGGACCGCCGGGGATGAAAACGTTGGTGCCGGCTCTGCTTCCCAGAGCGGCCGCTGAGTGGAGAGATAAACACAACGCCGTGATGGGGCGCCCCGCCAATTCTCGGGCTACTGCTTGGCAGGTGGTGCCGTTGTCGATAATTACTGCTTCATCATCAGCGATTAGTTGGGCGGTAGCTTGAGCCAAGATGTGCTTGGCCGCTCGGTCCTCAGCCTGGCGTACAGCAAACGGTTGGGGAGTACCGCGTTTGGGGACTCGTTTCGCACCGCCGTGGGTGCGGGCGAGAAAACCTGCTTGCTCTAGCTCGACGAGATCCCGGCGAATAGTCACCGCGGAAACCCCTGTTAGTTCGGTGAGAGCATCAATGCGTGTGATCCCGGGTCGGTCGATCGTTCGCATGATCACTTTGTGTCGTTGTTCGCGCTCCATGTGATCAGAATCCGCCTTTTCCTAAAGAATGTCAACCCCGTACACTTCAGGTAAATACTGGTTAAAAGGTCTTTTTATTCCAATTAGGCAGTCATGAGGCAAGTGGGGGATGCCCCTTCGTGGACTGATTTAAATGATCATTTTCAATGATCGAGTAATCATTTACACTGTGGCCCATGAACAACCAAGAAGGCATTCAGAAGTCGATGGCGGCCAGGACAGATACCCGTGAGAAGTCGGTTGCTACCAGTCAGTCAGATAAGCGGTGGGCCCTAAGATGGGAATGGTTTCAACACACCGGCCTGAAGATAACCGGGCAGTTTGTAGAGGGATGAAAACGTCGCTTTGGATGTCAATGACACCATGCGTCCAAGTACAGAAGATGCGTTAGGCCTTTCTGCACAATGTTGTTTTCGGAACTACTCTGGCGTCCATGCGAATTGAAATCACAAGCGTATTTGTTGATGACCAGGCCAAAGCACTCGACTTCTACACCACCAAACTTGGGTTTGAACTCAAGCATGATGTAACTGCTGGTGACTACCGATGGTTGACTGTTGTTGATCCAGAAAACCCAGATGGTGTGCAGCTTTTGTTGGAACCAAACCAGCACCCAGATGCAGCGACTTACCAAGCTGGAATTAAACGAGACGGTATTCCTGCTACACAATTTTACGTTGATGATGTGCAGGAAGAATATGACAGCCTCAAGGATAAAGGCGTGGACTTCATCATGGAGCCCACCGATGTGGGGCCTTCGGTGATTGCCATTTTCGATGACACCGTAGGAAACCTAATTCAGATTGTTCATTTGAAGCAGAACTAACCCCGTGGAATGACAAAATCTGTCAACCGAGCAGAGTTTCTTACAAGCTTTGACCAAGGAGTATTAAATTCCAACACCGCGATGGCACTGGTGGGAAATTTTTCTTCCATCTGAGCCCAGCCGGGGTGTTCATCGCGGATGCCAAAATAATGGGCTAGTTCTTCTACACCTGGCCAATGCCCGATGAGCAGTGCGGTGCCAACTTCATCTGGAAGCCCAGTGATTAAGTGTTCAAATTCAGAGACTCGGTTTTCATAAATGTCATTGTGAAAACTTGCACCTTTTGTAGTCGCGCCACCTAGTTGGACTCGTTCCCAGGTTAATTGGGTGCGGGTGACATCAGAACATAAGACATGATCAATTTCGCCGATGTGGGCAGCTAACCATTGGCCAGCTGCCACACCATCGCGAAGCCCACGGTCATTAAGCGGGCGTTTATGATCTGGTTCACCGGTGGACCAGGAAGATTTAGCGTGTCGAAGGATAACGAGGCGATGTGCGGAGGACATACCCCAACCCTAGTGCGCAATCCCAGTTCAGCAATGGATTTAGACAGTCACCTGAGCAAGAAGTGCATCGATGGTTGCCTCAGCACCAACAGTGTGCAGGGACGTCAAAGTATCGGCATACGCTTTTGTGAAAGGTTCCGCATCGACTAAGTCTCCGAAGATTCCGCGGTCGCGGATGAATGACAAAATATCGGTGCGATTGTCGGCTGCGTTTTCTTGAACACGCTCACTCAAACGATCAACGATCTTGATCGGATTTCCTTGCTCATCGATTCCTTCTGCATAGCGTGCCCACGATGCGACGATGGCTGCAGAGAGCGTGACGTCGCGGTCAGCTGCAAGGTTTTCACGTACCACTGGCAGCAGCCACTTCGGGATGCGGTCGGAGGATTCTGCACACAGGCGCGGTACGGTGTCTTTGACTGCGGCGTTGCCGAATCGTGCGATGAGTTTGCGTCGATAAGCATCTAGATCCACGCCTGGAAGTGGCTTGAGTGTTGGGGTGGCTTCGCGCTCCATGTAGGCCAGGAGGAAATCTTGGAAGCGGGGATCTGCCATGACATCGTGGACCATGTGGTGGCCTGCGAGGTGGCCGAAGTAGCAAAGTCCCTGGTGGGAGGCGTTGAGAAGGCGCAGCTTCATCAACTCGTAGGGTTCTACATCGGACACTAACTGTACGCCGGCTGCTTCGTATGGGGGACGGCCCTGGGTGAAGGAATCCTCGAGGACCCATTGGGTGAAGTCTTCACAAACCACTGGCCATGCGTCGATGTAGCCGAGTTCTTCGATCTCGTCGCGGTCTTCATCGGTGGTTTCTGGGGTGATGCGGTCCACCATGGAGTTGGGGAAGGAGACATTGTTTTCCACCCATTGGCCAAGCTCAGGGGATACTGAATGTGCGAAAGCGAGGAAGAAACGCTTGGCCAGATCGCCGTTTCCTTGGATGTTATCGCAGCTCATGATGGTAAATGGCGCAGATCCAGACTCTTTACGGGCCATCAATGCTGCGGTGATCAATCCGAAGAACGTCTGCAGGGTAGAGGTGTCGCCAGCTTGCAGGGCTTCGCGGTCGGCAACGATGCGGGGGTTGGTGTGGTCGAAGTCTTCAGTTGCAGGATCGATGTTGTAGCCGCCTTCAGTCACCGTGAGGGAAACAATGCGGATTGAATCTTGTGCGAGAGTTTCCACAGCGTGTGCTGGATTATCTGGGGCGAAGACATAATCAATGATGGAGCCGATGATCATTTGATTAAGAGTTCCATCAGGAGTTTTGGCGGTCAGGGTGTAGAGGTAATCTTGGCTGGCAAGTGCATCGCGCATGCGTACATCAGAAGGCATAACACCCATGCCAATGATGCCCCAATCCAGTGCTCTTCCTAGGTTCATCAATTCGTCGAGGTACATGGCTTGGTGGGCACGATGGAATCCGCCAACGCCGAAGTGGACGATGCCTGGGGTTACATCAGCGCGGTTGTATCCGGGGATCTCGACGCTTGACATCCGCGAGATTTCCTGCAGATTCTGAGCGTTGAGCTTGAGTGCGACATGTGGGTTGTTCATAGGATATTTCCTTTCAGAAGTTTTTAAGAGCGAGAAGAGATGTCAGCGGTGGCATTGGCAGCAGAGTCCCCTAAAGAGTCCGCTAAAGAGTCCACTGCCAGGTCTTCAATGTGTGCGCCTTCAGCAAGTGCTGGCACACCGTCAAAACCGGGCTGGGTGCCACGGAGTTGGAGAGTCATCCAACCAGAGAGCAGGTACAAAGCGATCATGACCAGGATCAATCCGGTCGCTCCGATGAGTGGGTGGAACACTGCAACTAGTAGTGGGCCTACGGCAACGGCTCCACCAACGCCGAGGTTGTATGTGGCCATCGCTGCACCTGGGTGCTTGGGATCCAATGAGACTGCAATTGCAGACAACGGAACGAACCCAGCGAGGGATACGCCAAAGAGCGCACCGGCTGCGATAGTAATGCCAAAGACGATGCCGTTTGGAATGCCAGCCTGAACACCGAACATTGGGATGAAATAAACCAAGGCAAGGGTGATGGCACCACCGATTGATCCGCCCCAGAACACAGTGCGTGCCCAACCATGGCGGTCACCGAAGCTACCGAAGAAGGGGTTGAACGGCAGGTTGACCGCATAGATAACTGTGGTGAGGATGAGGAACCAGCTCAGCTGCCATTTCAAATCATCGGTGAAAAATGAAGGGAAGAAAACAGCCATTGCATAGGTGGGGATGGAGTTAATGGTGCGGATGTAGGTGACAAAACGTGCGCGGCGATCAGTGCGTAAAAGCTTGAAACCTTGCCCCAGGGTTTGTTTGACATCTTCGGGATTGGATACCAGTGGGTGGCGTCCACGGCGTTCTTTCACACCTAGCAACGCAATGAGGGAGCCGATAATTACAAGTACAAGTGACACCCACAAGGTTTCGTAGAAGGTCAAGTTCACATATTGCATGGAAATGGTGGCAACCAGCGCGCCCAAGGTCGGTAGACCTGCGGAAAACGCTACGTAGAACCAGCCGACACCGGTGCCGAGTTGTTTAGGTGACGCGGTTGCAGTGATCCACACCAAGAAGCCATAGGCGAAGAATGGGTAGCCAAAACCACGAAGTCCGTAGGTTAGGAAGATTAGCCAGGTGTGATCGGTGGTGAGTGCGACGGTCAGGAATATCAATTCGAAGACAATCCAGATAGACGCTCCGAGGATCATCACTTTTCTAGGGCCCCAGAGATCAGACAGTGCAGCGGCGAAGAACGCTGCGATGGCCACGGCAACGCCGTAAATGGTCACCAAAGTTCCAGCTAGGGAAACGCTGAAGCCATGCTCAGAGCTTAGGAAAGGCTCCAAAATATTGGTTTCAACACCATCGCCGATCATGAAGATGGTCAAACCGATGAAGCCGAAAATCAAGGGACGGGGGATGCCGAGGCGATCGAGCAGCCCGCTCTGTTGTACTGACATGTGTTCACCTTTGTTTTATGAGTTTAAGTTCAGTGCCAAACCAGAAGCCAGCACCAGTGTTAAGTCCATGTTGGATTTAACAAAATGTGGCCAAGTTTCAGCGCTGAACTCACAGTTTTGTTTGGTTCGTGGTGTGAGTCACGTGAAACTAACAACAATCTAACGCCATCATGTTAGGAAAAAGCAAGAGTTAACAATAAAATGTTAGAAAGTGCTGGATCTAATCACATTTCCGTGGTAGATTTCTCACATGGCCCAAGTTATCCCCGCCAGCTCACAGGAAAAGCGTCGTGAGCGGATCGTGTCTTTTGTTACCCGTCATGGCTCAGCTCGCGTTGAGGCGTTGGCGGAACTTTTTGATGTCAGCGCGATGACCATCCACCGTGATTTGGAGGCGCTAGCTGGGGACAGTTTGGTGGAGCGTATCCGTGGCGGTGCACGGTCTGTTTCGCCGTCTATGAGCGAGTTGGCGGTGGGGCAGCGTAGACACCTGCATCGCACGGTTAAAGATGCGTTGTGTATGGCAGCAGCGCGTTTAATTCCAGAAGGCGCCGTGGTCGCGATTGATGATTCCACAACGTTGGAATCTCTCGTAGCTCAATTGCCAGAGCGTGCGCCTTCGGCATTGATTACGCATTCTTTGAAGACAATGGCGGATCATCGCACCCGCGCCGGGATGAGTGATATTCGTTTGATCGCGTGCGCGGGGCTGTATTTTGCAGAGACTGATTCTTTTTTGGGTAAGGCAACATCGGCGCAGTTGAATGAGTTGTCGGCGGATTTTTCTTTTGTGTCGACAACCGCGATTCGCGCAACGGGTGAGGTGCCTGCGCTTTTTCATCCGGATATGGAAGCCGCCGATACAAAACGTGCGCTGATCGGGATCGGAAGTGTGCGTGTGCTGGTGGTAGATTCCAGTAAATTTGGATCGGCTGGCGTATTTAAGGTTGCGCCGATCGATGAGTTTGACCACATCATCATTGATTCGCAGTGCACCCCTGAGCAGCGGGAACTTCTGCGTAATTCACGCGCGCATATTCATGTGGTAGACCAAAAGGGTTTTGAAATTTCGCAGGCCCCTACGGAAGAGGATTTTTAAGATGGCTCTGGTTCTTGGAATCGATAGTTCCACCCAATCTTGCAAAGCTTTGCTTGTCGACGCCGCCAGCGGCCACATCATCGACGAGGGGCGCGCGAGTCACCCAAGCGGGTCGGAGGTAGATCCACGTGCGTGGATCGCTGCGCTGGATCAAGCTACCGAGGGGTTGCTAGAACGTGCGGATGCTGTTGCTATTGCAGGTCAACAGCACGGCATGGTGGCGTTGGATGAGCATGATGAGATTGTGCGGCCAGCGTTGTTATGGAATGACACTCGCTCTGCTCAAGCTGCACGGGATCTCAACGAGGAAATCGGTGGGGATCAAGCTGCAGTCGATGCCACAGGCAGTGTGTATGTGGCATCGTTAACCGCCACAAAAATGCGGTGGATGCGTGATCATGAACCAGAAAACGCAGCGCGCACAGCCTCTGTGATGTTGCCTCATGATTTTCTAACCTGGCATTTGATGGGCAGGGGCCGCAAAGTTACTGATCATGGTGATGCCTCAGGAACTGGCTATTACAGCACTCGCGATCGCGCATGGCGCCATGATCTCGCGACCTTGGCGTTGGGCCATGAGGTGGAGCTTCCTGAAATCTTGGCTCCCAATGAAATTGCAGGTACAACTCCCAATGGCGTGAAGGTCGCTGCAGGTACTGGCGATAATGCCGCGGCTGCACTTGGCCTTGACCTACAGCCAGGCGATGTCAGCGTATCGATCGGCACCTCAGGCGTTGCGGGTATGACTGCGCAAAATAGTGTGCATGACCCTTCTGGCATTGTCACTGGTTTCGCCGATGCTACCGGCGCGTATTTCCCACTTGCCTGCACGCTCAACGGTGCACCAGTGTTGGAATTTGGCCGACGCATCCTCGGGGTGGAATGGGAGGAGTTCGACTCCCTCGCGTTGGCTGCCCAACCTGGTGCTGGTGGAGTGACTCTGCAGCCTTATCTGGAAGGCGAGCGTACCCCGAATCGCCCCACAGCACGTGGCGTTTTGGCAGGCCTAAACAGTACAACCACCCGCGAAGATTTTGCACGCGCGACAGTTGAAGGTTTGCTGTTGGTGCTGGATGACGCCGTAACTGCCTTGGTAGATGCCACGGGAGTACCAGTAAAACGCATCCAACTCATCGGAGGCGGTGCTCGTTCGAAAGCAGTCCGAGAAATCGCCCCTGAAATTTTTGGCCACGAGATTGTGGTGCCACAACCTGCTGAATATGTAGCATTAGGTGCGGCTCGTCAAGCCGCGTGGGCCTTGTCCGGCGAACCTACCCCTCCGCAGTGGACAACACCTGGATCAAGCCCCATCAGTGCACCGAAAAACACTGAGCTGAGCACGCGTTATGCACAGCTGCGTGCAGCTACTGAGGATTGGTACTAGCAACAAAACTCCCTCGACCGGACTCAATAGTGGACCGTCGAGCTTCCAAGCTGGAAGTGCTTTAAGTGAAAAATGCGCTGTATCAAGTATGAATAGATGCAGCGCATTTTTTGGTTTCGAAAATTTCAACTGGTTAGTTATCCAATTGGGGCAGGCATGAGGCTGACTTGATATTCAGCACTGATTGTTCCCAGTTGAACATCGTTGAGTGAGACTCCCCAGTTTTCAGAGAACTGATCAACACCTGGCTTCATGGTGATTGTTCCAGACATAAGTACGGTGCCAGGAAGACGTTCTCCGCGTTGTTCGAGAACATCGAGCCAGTACTCTGGCTCGAGAAGTGCACTTACTGGAGCTTCTTGGATGGTGGTTTTGTCTTGCCCTACCCAAGCTTTTAGGATTACTTCGTCCAGCCGGTGAGCGATGTCTGATAGTGGCCAAGCCTTTTTCCCGAGAACGTCTGGCGAGGCATTTTTAGACCATGCGACTCCGAATGTTTCTAGTTTGCGGTCGGTGTGATCGCAGGCAACGGTGAGCAGCTCTCTTCCTTGGTCATCAATCATGAGTGCCCACTCTGCCTCGCCAGAAGTTTCGTTGTGTTGCACCTGCACGTGGTTAGTTTGTTGCGCTAGGTAAGGGGATACTGGATAGAGTGCGGGGGTAGTGGTGGGGGCAGGAACGCCTAGTTCTGCAAGTTCTTCGATGTGGGCCCGGACTTCTTTTTGATCTTTGCCAGCGTATCCAGCGTTAAATAGGCGTTTCACCGTAACGGTAGTGGTAGAGCCATCGGGCAATTCAAATTCGAGTACAGGGTTGCCTGGGTGTGAGGACATTAGTCCACCTTTCTGAACGGGGAAATTTGAAGCTTTTTTCAAATGGGGGTTCCCTCTGTATGCAAAGTGTATACAATCTAATCATGATTCACGACACATTCACTCAATTTCAAGAACAAATCACACCAAGGAGGAATTGATGTCTAATATCACTAAGCCTGCGCCAGGATTGGAATCCGTCACTAAGAAAGATCTGTATAAAGCTTTCGCAGCATCATTGTCCGGTACTTCACTAGAGTGGTACGACTTCGCGGTTTATTCTGCAGCTTCTGCGCTTGTATTGGGACAGCTCTTTTTCCCTGCTGAAGATCCCTACACAGCTACAATCGCCGCGTTTTCTACGTATGCAGTCGGCTATATTTCCCGCCCTATCGGAGGAGTTTTCTTCGGCCGATTGGGGGATAAAGTCGGCCGCAAGAAGGTTCTTGTTTACACACTGCTTTTAATTGGTATTGCAACATTTATTATCGGAGTGTTGCCCACCTACCAAGATGTCGGAATCATCGCCCCGATCTTGCTGGTATCGCTACGTTTCGCCCAAGGCATCGGCGTTGGTGGTGAATGGGGTGGAGCGGTTCTTTTATCAAGTGAATTTGGTGACCCACACAAACGAGGCTTTTGGGCATCTGCTGCTCAGGTAGGACCACCGGTGGGCAACTTGATGGCTAATGGCATGCTTGCACTGCTCACTTTTACATTGTCTGCTGAACAGTTTTTGAGCTGGGGCTGGCGAATTGCGTTTCTAGTTTCGCTAATTCTCGTTGCTTTTGGTCTGTGGATCCGACTTAAACTGGAAGATACTCCTATATTTCAAGCTTTGCAGGAAAGCGGTGACCGCTCAGAAAAACCTGTTACTGAAATATTTACCACTCAGCGACGTCAGTTACTTTCTGCAATCCTCTCACGCTTGGGACCTGACGTATTCTATGCTCTTTATACGGTTTTCATACTCACCTATGGAGTGCAGAGGCTTGGTTTAGATCGAAGTACTGTCTTGAGCGCTGTTCTTATCGGTTCAGCTACGCAGATATTCACTATTCCACTTGCAGGTTGGCTTTCAGACATTGTTAATCGTCGCGTTCTGTACGCTGCCGGTGCGGTGGCTGCTGCAGCGTGGTCCTACATAATGTTTACGTTCTTGGATCCATCTAATTTTGGAACAATTGCATTTTCAATGGTGGTTGCAGGTACTTGTCACTCATTTATGTTTGGCCCTCAAGCAGCGTTTGTGATTGAACAGTTTGAACCTAGACTCCGCTACACAGGTTCGTCCCTCGCCTACACAATTGGCGGCGTTTTTGGTGGTGCCATTGCACCGCTAATGTTCACTGTTGTTGCAGGTCCTGAAATTAACTTCTTACCAGTTTCCATTTACGTTACTGTTGCTTGCCTTCTGACTCTTGTGGGACTTTTTATCGGAAGAAACTCAGTGCCACAAGAGGACTTGGATTATATCGACAAGCTGCACGGTGCGAGGGTTCATCTGTGATGACATCTACCTCAGGCAGCGCATTAGTTGGGGAGATCTGCGAGCAGAACAGCAGTGGTCATTTCCAAGTGTTTGGAGATTGTTCGGTTAACTTGTTCTAAATCTCCTGACTCTAATGCATTCACAATTTGCTCGTGCTCTTCACATACTTCCCGCCAGCGAGATACGGCATAAAGTGCTTGAACACCCATGGCTCTTTGCCGAACTCGGAGGCGGTCATAAGTTTGGATGATTTCATCGTTGTCACAAGCTTTCAAGAGGTGAAAGTGAAACTCTCGATCAAGTCTGATGAATTCAATGGAGTCGGTGGCTTGAGGATCTTTGAGTATTTCTTCTTGCTGGCGCAGTGTTGCTCTCATTTGATCAATGGGAGGTTTGCCCTTGGAAATGCTCATTGACGCTGCGTGGTGCTCGAGAAGGTCTCGCAGTTCCATCACATCTAGGATTTGCTTTTTAGTAATCACAGGAACAAAAGTTCCTCGATTGGCTATTTGCTCGACCAGTCCTTCGGAAGCGAGCGTTCGTAGTGCTTCCCGAATGGGAGTTCTGGATACACCAATTTCTTCAGCGAGTTCCTGTTCATTAAGGAATTGTCCTTGCCTGGAGGGATCAACAAGAACTTTGGTGCATAAGTAGTCGTAGGCGCGACGCTGGCTGGTGGCTCGAGGAGCGGGTTTCATAAACATATTGTATACAACTCGTGTTAAGGAGAGGTTTATTTTGAAAATTGCACTTGCCCAAATAAATACAGACGATAACGTTGAACAAAATCTGGAGAAAGTCGCTGGCTTTGTCGAGCGAAGCTCAATAAGTGGCGCGAGGTTGGTTGTTTTTCCAGAAGCAACGATGACCGCCTTGGGGACTAATTTGGTTAGCGCCTGTAAAAACTATGGTTCTAGTTGGCGTGCATCTGTGGCGTCACTTGCCAAGCAGTTTGGCATCACGATTGTTATCGGAGAATTTGAAGAAGCCGCTGATGGCCGGGTTCGAAATTTGGCAGGTATCTACTTCCCAGATGGAACACGATCCGAGTATGCAAAGATTCATCTTTTTGATGCGTTCGGCAACAAAGAATCAGATGAAGTAGAACCTGGTACAACTCCCACAGTGGTAGAAGTTGATGGGGTTAAGGTTGGCGTGGCCATTTGTTACGACATCCGTTTTCCTAAACTATTCGCGGAATTATCGAGATCCGGCGCAGAAGTTATAGTTGCTCCCACATCTTGGGGAGCAGGTCCGGGAAAAATTGAGCAATGGGAAACCCTAGCCCGGAGCCGAGCATTAGACAGTAATAGTTTTGTTGTTGCGTTGGGGCAAGCTGATCCTGCCGTGACAGGAGTGAAAGCAGCTGCAAGCTCTCCCACCGGAATTGGGCACAGTTTAGTTTCGGATCCATTCGGACATGCAGTAATTGAGCTAGGAAAGGAAGAGTCTCTCGAGATCGTTGAACTTGACCTTGAACTTGTTCAGCGTGCTCAACAGACAATTCCCATTCTTGAAAATGCTCGGCTTGGGTACTAGAGCTCGATATTGTCGATCAACCGTACCGGCCCTACGAAGATTGCCGCGACCACCAACGCCGGCCTGGTGAGCGGTCCCTCGACTTCTAATGGTTCTAAGGTTGCGGGGTCGACGATTTCGAGGTGATCCAACCGCACGCCGTCGGCACTGGCCAAGGTGTCGCGCGCGCCTTGGATATCTAGTGCTTCACCAGCTGCTTTTCGACGCTGCAACTCACTCAACACACGCGGCAACACCAGGGCTTGAGCACGCTCATCTGCGGAGAGACGTTGATTGCGGCTGGATTCAGCTAAGCCATCGGCACCACGAATAATCGGAACGGGGCGGATCTCCACGGGAATGTCCAGGTCTGCAACCAAACGACGAATCACCGCAACTTGTTGAGCATCCTTTTGTCCAAAATATGCGCGATCAGGACGCACCAAATTAAACAGCTTCGCTACGACTGTCGCTACACCATCAAAATGCCCAGGCCTGCTGGCACCTTCAAGTTTCGATCCAATAGACCCGGTGCGCGCCCACACTAAAGGCAAGCCACCGGGGTACATTTCTTCTACATCTGGTGCGAACACAATATCGACACCAGCCTCTTCAAGGAGTGCTAGGTCGGCATCGAGCTGGCGGGGATAGTTGCGGTAATCATCGCAATCGCCAAGCGCTTCAAACTGTAAAGGATTAACAAAAATACTGGCGACAACAGTGTCGTTTTCAGCACGAGCCGCTTTAACCAACGAGGCATGTCCGCTGTGTAGTGCACCCATGGTTGGCACAAGCCCGACGGATGTGTGGTGGAGGAGGGCGTCGATAAGCGCCTTTTTAGTGGTTGCTACCTGCATTAAAAGGACTCCGCCTCGCCTGGGAAGGTGCCCGCGTGGATATCGGCGATGTAGGCCTGCGCGGCGTCGTGCAAGGAATCGCCCAAGGTGGCGTATTCGCGGACGAAGCGTGGCTTCTTGCCGCGGTTGAGGCCGAAGGCATCCTGCCACACCAAAACCTGCCCATCTGTGCCATTGCCGGCACCGATTCCGATAGTGGTGATGGACAAATCCTGCGTAACTTCACGCGCGGCCTCTGCCGGAACCATCTCCAACACAACCGCAAACGCACCCGCCTGCTCCACGGCGCGGGCATCGGCGATGAGCTTTCCAGAGCTCGCGCCACGACCCTGAACCACATGCCCACCCAGGGAATGCTCGGACTGCGGGGTGTAACCAATGTGGCCGACGACCGGAATACCTGCGTCAACAATGCGGCGAATCGTCTGCGCGATCTCTACGCCACCCTCGACTTTCACTGCAGCCGCACCGGTTTCACGCATGATGCGGATCGCGGACTCCACCGCCTGATTCGGGCTCACCTCATAAGTGCCAAACGGCAGATCAACCACTACAAACGCACGCTTAGCGGCGATCGTTACTGCCTTGGCCAGCACAATCATCTCATCCAACGTGATCGACAGCGTGGTGTCGCGGCCCAAAACAACGTTGGCGGCGGAATCACCAACAAGGAGCATATCGACGCCAGCCTCATCAAAAATGCGCGCCGACAGCGCATCATAGCTGGTGAGAACCGAAACTTTCTGGCCGTTTGCTTTAGCTTCACGGAAATGACGGGTGCGGATTTTCTTTGCATCAATGCCTGACATGGGCATGAGTATAGATGTGATAACCAGCTCAGAATAAATAAAATCCGATTTGATTCACTGTTTAGGGGTGGTGCTTGATTAAGTTCTCCAATTCTTGTTGTCCTGCGAGTTGTCCTGCGAGCAGAATTTCCAACAAGAAAATGACAAAAGGAGTGCAATCACTGCGGTTGAGCGGATGCTCAACATTTTGAAACGCCTTGTAGTACTTGCTGACATTCCGATTTATGGAGCTCGACAATGTCAGTGCAACGGCAGGGGAGAGCAGTTCGGACAAGCGCATGCTGAGGAGGAACCGACCAACCCTGCCGTTGCCGTCATAAAAAGGGTGCACTGTCTCAAACATGAAATGCGAAACAAGTGCATCGATGAGATTTCCGGTGTTTAAAAGATCAAGGCTTGTGTGGATACCATCAATGATTTTGACTTCGGGAAAGAAACCAGAGTGAACAGTTTTATGGTTGCCATCCACAATCTGAACAGGGTGTTTTCGGAAAAGCTCACCATCTAGTTTTTGATCAGGTGCCAACTCGTTGTGCATGAAAAGGTCATAGAAAGTACGCAGATCAGATGGTGTTTGAGGAATTATCGCGTTGTGGTGTGCGAGTTTTCCGTAGTGGTAGGAAATTCCATGAGTATTGGTGGCTTTTAATGAATCAGTGATGCTTGTTTGAGTTGTTGTAATTCCTTCAATTTCATTTGTTGCGATGACCTCGTGAATGACAAGTTTCTGCAGAATTTCTTCAGTTGTTTGATCGGGAAGTTTATTCCAGCTGTTTCGAAATTTAGAGTTGTGCGTATTTAGTTGTGCAGTTAGTTCCCGGATCTCTGGCGTAAGGATGTAAAACAGAGGATCGTTGTGAAGTACGAAAGGGTAGTGGACCGCATCTTCTGAATTGAACCGTTGTTGGTAGAGATCCTCCGCATAGGTTTTGCTTGAGGAAGAGGAGGAGTGGAATTCCTTTTGGAGAGTTTTGTACTTCATAAGCGGGTCTTAGTTTCTGGCCAGTTTTTGTGAGGATACCTTTGCAGCAAGAATTTTCCGGTGCTCTATGGCAGGTTTCCTCTGTTGAATCTGTCGATTTGGACCCCTGCCCTGCATTTACTAGTAGTGGTTTTGCCTAGTAGTGCAACAACCCCAAACGCAAGGCTTGGGGTTGTGAGGTAAGGCGCATCGACCTACATCGATGCTCACGGTGTTAAGGATAGTAGCAATATCGACAAGGTCCAAGGCGGAGCTGAAAGCTAACGTCATGTTCAGCTATCTTGAATTTTGAGCACTGCTGCGCGAATTGATTTTGTAGTGTGAATGAGCGTTTCCAGTAGATATCGTTGCGGTGTCCGAGACTTAAGACCAGGATAACCAGCTCACCGACTCTAGTGTCGTAGATTATTCGGTAGGAGCCCATCCTCAAACGGTATACATCTTCTCCACCGAAGAAGGTTTGTAGGTAATTGAATAGCGCGATTCTGATATCGGTGGGTGGTCAGCTCAGTCCGAGCTCAGCCTTTAGGTCTTCATGGGAGACTTCTTCAGCCTCTTGACGAGCAGTTGCTGCGGCGCGGATGTCTTCCATATCTTCTATCGCTTGGATCGCACGGTCATAGAAGCCAGGGGAGACAACCACCGCGCGACGATGAGTCCCGCGACTAAGGATGGTAACGGGCTCGCGTTGGGCGGCGTCGAGGAATCGACTTTGTTAGTTATGGAATTCGCTGGTGGTCGCGGTGATACTCATGATCCCCACCGGACATTTTGTACAAAATGTACATCAAGAGGTTCAGTTAAAATCACCGTAAAGACATTTCTCACAGAACTAATTATGCTGTCAGCTGTCTTTAAGTGGCGTACGTTTCGTTTATTTCATTTATTCGGTAATGTAAAGGCATGTCACACTTACAGGACAATGAACTCGCCAGCACGGCGGCAACAGCCCGTGAGGCTTTACAGAAAATCAACCGCGTCCTGAGAAATACATCTACCAACAAAGACGTCAAGGTCGCGGTGGAGGACTCTGATGAGGTCATCCGTCTACCCCGGGAGGTGGCCACTGTACTCCGGGAGATCCTGGTTAATTCAGCCGCCGGCAGATCAGTAGGCGTGATGCCCATGCGGGCCGAGCTGACCACTCAGCAAGCAGCTAACCTGCTTAATGTTTCTCGTCCGCATGTCATTAAATTGATGGATGACGGCATCTTGCCTGGACATAAGGTTGGCACTCATCGACGCATCTATGCGGCTGACGTGCAGGCCTACAAACACCAACGAGATATTGACACCCGCACAGCTGCAGACGATCTCACTGCCCTTACCGAGGAGATTGGGCTTTACGAGTGAGTGGTTTTACCGTTATCTACGACGCCAACGTCTTGTATCCCAATATGTTACGCGACATCCTAATCCGACTGGCAGGTACGGGCATTTACCAAGCCCGGTGGACCGAGGACATCTTGGATGAGGTCTTTCGCAACCTCCAGGCCAACCGACCAGATCTTGACCCCAGTAAGCTGCGCCGAACCCGGGAGTTGATGTGTCGGGCTGTGGATGACTGCCTGGTGACTGGGTATGAAGATTTAATTCAGTCATTGTCTTTGCCTGATCCTGAGGACCGTCATGTTCTTGCTGCTGCCATTAGATGTGGCGCCCAGGTGATTGTCACCGAAAATGCGCGGGATTTTCCTCAGGACGTGATGGAGCGATACGGCATCGAGATCCAGGGTGCTGATGAGTTTTTATGCGATCAGATTGATCTGTACGGTACTCGTGTCCATCAGGCTGTTACCTATGCCGCGGCAGCGTTTAAGAATCCGCCCAGGACCATTGACGATGTGCTTGATGCACTGGCTATAGCGGGAGCCCCGTCTGCGGCGGACTCCGACGATAGATTACCCTGCCTATGAGATGCTTAGGAGTTCTACTCCTATAAGCCACCCTGAGCTGGCTTCCCGTCTGGTTGAATGCTCTCGATGACGCTCCTCCCGTATCTGCGGCCTCCCACAGAACTTCCACACCCCCTCTAAACAGGCCTGTTTAGAAGGTGGGATCAACGCCCAGATTAAAGCCTTAGCCAGAAACCGCCGAGGAATGTTTGATGAGCACCAACGCATAGCAGTGGATTGGTGGTTATTGATGCATACGCAATTGCCTGGCGATCCAGTCGAGATCGCCAGGCAACAACACTGGGGTCAAGACAGACTCGCCAAAGTTGAAGTCTTGAGCAACCAGGAGGATCCGAGCTCCGGTCGTGAAGACGGGCGCCTGGCTAGGTATGACACCGGGGTCGATGCCACACCGACTAATTCTATCGGTATCAGACAGGGCTGGGTAGGGCGCTTCAACTAGCCAACTATGGGAGGATTCGTGGCGACCTGGGGAAAGTACACAAAATGTCCCTTATGGTCGACACTCCGTAAAAGCACACATTTTGTCCCTTAACCCACAAATAAAGCTAGCCGCCTCTCCATACGGAGAGAACGGCTAGTCGTGATAACGCCACTCTAGGTGATTCTTGCAGCATGGGCAATAGTACAGGTCCCGTGAAAGCTTGAGGAATAGCTTTTATTGAGTAGGGAGTGGGAAGGGGCGCAGGGGTTCCAGTCTTTCTCACTTTCTCTTGCCTTTTGGGGTATACCCCAAAAGGCTCGTGTGACGGACTCGCCCCAAGATGAGCTGCCTGATGGTGGAACCGATTTGGTAATTTTGAGAGTGACCTCAACTAACGAGCGGATGCGAAAAGCAGTCATCTTCCTACTTTTTCTTCTTGGATTAGTGGTCGGATTTTTTCTCCGCTATAGCCTGGTCTCACTCGAATCAGTTCTTGAGCAGAAAATGTTGTGGCTTTTAGGATTTTTCATCAACCAGATGATCTTGTTGAGCGTTGTAGTTGGCGCAGCTATCGTTTTGTACCATTTTCGTCGTGGGTACTATGCTGTCCGTGCTCTGGGGTGGGGAGTTTGGGCAGGGTTTCTGGTATCTAGCCTCTTTTTTATGGCGTTGATTCTAGCTGTGGCATTAGGTGGACTTACTCCCTGATGAAAAGAAAATTTAATTGCACAACTGGATTTAATCTGGCTCCTTACTGAGGAGAGGGAGTGAGCGCCTACGTTCAGTCGAATAATCTCGGCTGTGTTCCATCCCGCTCACTAGTGACAATGAGTGGGTATTTAGCTGACGCAGGCTTCACCTCCTTGCTAGCTGCGAAAAGACCGCCACAGGCCACACTAGTTTTACGGGCTTATTCCATTAGCACGGACATAGTGCTGATTCATTCTGAGCTGTTGATTTATACTCGCACCAAAACTTGATGATCTAGATTCAATCACTGCATCATCAATCGCAATGAACCCAAGCTGGCGGTTGGTGTCGTCAAGCGAGACTGCAAGTCGTCTAGCGAACTATATTTCTGGCTACTCCATATGCGTCCGCTGCGGAATACTTCAAGCTGCCATTGCGATCGTTGTGAAGTAACTCAAGTAGTTGCAGTGGTGCTCGCCATATTTATTAACCAAAGTAAGAAAAGTCATTGGTGTGTTATGTAGAACTTCTTATTCGCCGAGTTTCAGGGGGTGGGTATAATTTTGCATTTTTAAGGATCAAGCCTTAACTCAAGGCTCGATTTTGTCGAACAGACCAAAATAAGTGCAGTTAAACGCGCTTAAGGAAATTCTTTCCTAGTCAAATATTTGTAATTGCTCCAATGTTTCTACTTACCCCTGCTTGAATAATTTTTATCGAAACGTTCCCGTTATTTACCTAAAATTCGGGGGTACCTGAATCGTAAAGATAGGAGCTTTACATGAATGACGCCACCGTTATTTCGCCAGATGGTACCGAATTGAGTTATTTCCGAAAGGGTACTGGCCCCGCTCTGGTCATCACCCACGGCAGCATTGCAGATAAATCTGATTGGTTTCCTGTAATTGATCGCCTAGCTGATAACTTCACCTGCTTTGTCTATGATCGGCGGGGTCGCGGTGGCAGCATCGACACTGCGGAATATTCAATGTCCGCCGAGATCGCAGACATCAAGACCATGATGGAACTCGCCGGCGCAGATGCGCATCTTTTGGGACACTCCTACGGTGCCTTGTGCACTTTGGAATATGCATTACGAAATTCTCTTGGCAACGGCAGATTGGTTTTATTCGAGCCACCCCTCCCAGTGGATGGTCCAGTTGCCGGAGATGCACTACCAAAATACAAAGATGCAATTGAATCAGGAGATCCGGATGCAGCGCTGGGGATCTCTCTGAAAGAGATCGTGCGCGTATCTGATGCTGAAATTGCTGGTCTACGACAGTCTCCTGTTTGGCCACGACTGTGCGAACTGGCGCCAACATGGACTCGTGAACTAGTAGAAATTGACGCCTTAGGTGATGATTTCTCTCGTTTTAATGTGCTTGAGACCGCGAATGTTTCTGTCATCCGTGGCACGGCAACCTCGCCGATGCTCTTTGAATCTGCAACTGAAGTTGTTGATGCAGTTCCAGGATCACGACTTTATGAAATTCCTGAGGCCGATCACTTCGCGCACCTTATGGTTCCGGATACTTTCTCGGAAAATTTGAAACAAGCGCTCGGTGATTAATACTCGCTACACCGCGATGTGAAAGCCCTACTTCATGTGGGGCTTTTGCTCTGTTGCCACTCCTTCTAGATGTCTCAAGCAGAGTTGCAAAACTACATTTTCGGATAACCTCGGCGCCCGCTTACTGTTGGATCATTAGGAATCCAGAACCGTAGAAGAGCTTCGGTGTTTTTACTAATTCCAATACGAGGGCCTCGGACAACTTCAGGTACTTCTAACCGGTCAGTGATAAGAAATGAAGGGCCAAAAACTGAAGAATGATTATCACTGATTTCTAAACCTAAAGCTTGCCCCAAGTTTCCCGGACCTTGGGCAAGGCGTGCATGTGGAATGTTTTCCCCTCGACGACTTTGAGCAATGGATATGCCGGACACTACTTCTCCTGCGCGAAGCAGTACTCCTTGGCCTGTTCCTTCTGGCCCGCACACAATATTTCCTGCCCGATGGATGCCGTATGAGATATAGACATACATGTGTCCACCGGGACCAAACATCGCTGCATTTCTTGGGGTTTTACCTCGGTAAGTATGTGCAGCTTCGTCGGTCGAACCTAAATAGGCTTCAACTTCAGTAATCCGGATACCAACACCGGCATGGGTGAGTGTGCAGCCTAGAAGCTGTGGAGCAACAATATCGGCAGATTGAAGGAAGTCGATGGGCATGACACCGATCTTAGGTTGCGGTGATCAAGGGCCTCAAAGTGCAAAGCCGCGAATGCGTGCGCATGAACGATTAGTCAACCGCTGCTATCCCAAAAAGCAGACAAGCCGAACTCGGCCACTTAACAAAGCGCAGCTTCCAATTCTGCGCGGATAAACCGTCGAGCAGCCCTGGCGTCGGCGTTTATTCCTCCGAGGTTAATAAAAGCATGGATCTGTCCTTTGAATTCGGCCATCGTCACGGAGTTTCCAGCCTCTAGTAGAGCTTGCCCGTAGGCTTGCACTTCATGGGCTAAGACGTCGCATTCCCCGTACACAATGGTGGTTGGAGGTAGGTCGTTCAGGTCAGAAGCAAGTAGTGGTGAAAGCCGTGGGTCGGTGCGGTCATGTTCACCTGCATATTGGTTGATGTAGCGTTCCATCGCCTCTTTAGTCAGGTAGCAATCTTGGCCAAATTTGAGGTAGCTGGGTGTCGTTGTTGTGGAAACATCAGTCACGGGATAGATAAGAACCTGGTGAGCCAACGAAGGAGCCAATGCAAACCCCAACCCAGGCTCCACCCCAGATCCCAACATAGACCCCACCCCAGGCTCCACCCCAGGTCCCAACATAGACCCCACCCCAAGCGAAACAGCAGAATCCACAACACGTTTCCGCAGTTGTTGAGCAGTTACCGCCGCAATGTTTCCGCCGGCGCTATCTCCACCAATTGCCACGCGGAAAGTATCAATTTCTAGTCCGGACGCCCCACCCAACACAGCGTTGACCACCGCAAACGCATCGTCGATAGCTGCTGGAAAAGGGTGAGCGGGTGCAAGCCGGTAGTCCACGCTGATGGCGATGATCGGCAAGCCGACTACTAATGAGCGAACCGTGGCATCGATCATGTCCAAGTTGCCGCCGGACCAGCCTCCACCGTGAAAGTACACCAAGCACGGCAAAACACCGGCCCCAGCCTCCAGCGGCCTATACACCCTCACCGGCACCCCAGCGATATCTTGATCTACTGCCACATGAGTTGCATTAACCCCAGCGCCAACAGCGTCTTTACCGAAATTTACCTGCTCTTCCGCACTGAGCGTGGGCAAAGTGTCGATATAAAATTGGGCATCTGGATGAAGGAACATAACAGTAATCCTAGAACCACAAGAAAAACCACACGACACGTAATCACAATTCCACCTAGGCTTAGGTGCAGGTTAGAAAGGAGCCTTCGATGGCAAAGACTCGTACTTTTCTCTTTGATCTTTATGGTGTGCTCATCAAGGAACATGGTTCTGCACAATTTGAGCGGGTAGCTCGGGCGGTGGGTGAGCCGTCCAAGAACGATAAGTTGCATGAGGCTTATGAGTCGCTTCGCTTGGATCTTGATGCGGGTCGTGTGAGCGAGGTGAATTATTGGAATCAGGTAAAGCTGTTGGCGGGTTTGGAGTATTTGGATATCCAAGAGGTCATCGCTGCTGATTACAAGGGTTTGTATGAGTGCGATCAGGACATGGTTGATTATGTGTTGTCGTTGAAGGCAAAAGGCCACCGCATTGGAATTTTATCTAATATTCCAGAAGGGTTGGCCAAGATGTTGAAGGAGCACAATTCAACGTGGCTTGATCGGCTGGATGCGGTGGTTTTGTCGTGCGATATTGGGGCGGCGAAGCCGGAGCCGAAGTCTTTCCATGTAGCCCTTGAGGCTCTTGGTGAAAAGGCTGAGGATGTGACTTTTATTGATGATCGCCTGCGCAACATTGAGGCAGCGCGCGAAGAAGGTCTCAACACAATTCACTTCACTGGCTTAGATTCCTTAAAAGAAAGCATCCAGGAATGACACGTCAACCACTTATTTTGCCTTTCGGCGATAAGGTTCCGCGCATTCATGAAAGCGCATGGATCGCCCCGAATGCCACGATTATCGGGGATGTTGAAATTGGCCCGGATGCGTCCATTTTTTATGGCGTTGTCCTGCGTGGCGATGTCAACAAAATTACCATCGGTGCCCGCACGAATGTCCAGGACAATTGCGTGATCCATGTCGACGGCGATGCCCCGTGCACCCTCGGCGATGATGTCACGGTCGGCCACATGGCCCTCGTCCACGGCGCGACGGTGGGCAACGGCACACTCGTCGGCATGAAATCCGCGCTGCTTTCTGGCAGCATCATCGGCCCCGGTGCGCTCATTGCTGCTGGTGCGATCGTGTTGGAAGGACAAGAAATCCCGGCGCAAGCTTTAGCAGCCGGGGTTCCGGCCAAAGTGCGCAGATTGCTTGACGACGCCCAGTCCCAGTCCTTTATCCCTCACGCGGGTCGTTATGTGGAAACATCAAAAGCCCAGGCTTCCATCTCGGAAGCACTGAGCTTAGATGAGGTTAGGGTACGAGGGTAAGTGGTTCGTTGAGTAGTCGATCGAGTGCGACTGCTCGTGCTGCTGCGCGGACATTTTCCCGGTGTGTGGGAATCAACCGGAGTTCGATGTCTGCGTCGTATTCTTTCTTAAGCTGTGAAGCAAACACCGATCGTCCTTGAGGATCTTCCGAGAACGCGGATCCCGACAGCACTAGTGTGGATGGGCTAATTGTTTCGGCTGCTTCTGCGGCGGTATGGGCAAGTAGCGTCGCGCGATCATCTAGAAACGCGCGTGCTTTGTCATTATCTTTAGCGATGGTGACTAGCTCTCCAAGGCTATTGGCAAAAATACCTTGATCAGATACCCGGCTGAGGAAGCCTTGGGTGCTTAGTGCATCTTCAGCTGCCATACCTAAAGTATCCAGGCCAGATCCTTGGGTAGTAGCCAGTGATCCAATGACATGTACACCTAAGTCATTGCTGTAGGCAGCTCCCACAGAGTCATCGGCGTAGAACGTCAAGGTGATTGGCGTCGGCTGCTCAGGGTGGGGAAGCGGGGAAGCCTGTAGTTCAGAAGCAGCAATTGCGGGGATAGCCGAGGCAACAGTTGCTGGAACGCTGAATTGGTAGTTGAGCCGACCAGCGATATCCACGCTGTCCCAACCTAAGTTGTTGGCGGTGACAACACCAGCGTTGGTGACTTTGCCGGAGGTTGCCACACCAATGCCAACCAACGGCAGATCCAAGCCGGTGGTGAGGCGATTAACTCCAGCGATAAGGTGCTCGATGAAGGTGTCTGGATCAAGGTCTGCTGCAGAAATTTCCAGCATGGCATCACGAAGGGTGCGTCCCTTGGTATCAAACAATGCGACATAGGACGATTTCGTACCAATGGCTACGCCTGCATGAATCCATGGACTTGGTGCGAGCTCAAGTGGAATATTGGGACGACCAGGGCCTGAAGAGAGCGTGAGATCAGGGCGTTCACGCACCAAACCTGCCTGCATTAATGCAGTGACTGCACGTGTGACAGTGGGTTGGGACAGACCTGTGGCCTCGACCAGCTCATTTCTAATGAGTTGCTGGCCGAGGCGGATATGGTGCATACACTTTGCAGCCGGAGTAGATGGGCGGGCAAAGGACGCAGAGAAATGGGCCTGATTGGGCATAGGTAAACCATAGCCAATCATAGACAACGCTGTCTAATAAGTGCTCTATGATCTAGACCGCATAGTCTGTAAATGGGCAGGGATAAATACCTAGATGGCGGTCACCTTTGGTTTTTCATATTTCCAGAACTTAGGTACCGACACCATGCAAATTGCAGTCAATACAACTACTGCTACTCCGCCCCATAATACCGTCCAACCAGCACCTAGAGGCTCAGCTGCCCAGCCGTGTAAAACATCAGCCAGTCGTGGTCCGCCGACGACAACAATGATCCACACGCCTTGGATTCTGCCCTGGACATGCTCTGCCGCAGACTGCTGCAAAATAGCATTGCGTACTGCGGAGCTGAACATGTCAGCCATGCCGCCAATTACCATCATGATGATAAACATCCACGCCCAGGCAGTAACCGCGCCGGGGCTAACAACAATTGCCACACCTCCCAGCGCAACGGCTGCACCCCATGCAATGATGCACCAGTACACGGCAACACCTTGGCGGCTAATCCGGGAAACCCAACCAGATAACACACCACCCAAGACTGCACCGACAGCCATTGATGAATACATAAAGGCCAGCATCGTTGCACCGGCATCACCACCGCCGAAGTTGACTTCAGCAATTTCAGGATAAAGAGCTCGTGGCATGCCGAAGATCATGGCAATTAGATCCAAAACCATCACCATCATCAACACGGGTTGGCCAGCTAAGTATTTAAGCCCATCCACCACGCTGGCAAAACCGGCCTTCATCACCTTGCCTGAAGGCTTGATCGATGGCAGTGCCCATACCGCCCACAAGGTCGGGATAATAGAGACCACATCAAGGAAGTACAGCCAGCCAAAGCCAATCAGTGGAATCAGTGCACCTGCAATCAACGGCCCCACAATGGCACCGGTCTGCATCAGCAACATGTTCAACGACGTTGCGGACGCTAATTGATCAATCGGCAAAATGCTGCGCAAAATTGCAGTACGCGTGGGTTGGTTCACCGCGAAAAAGGCTTGTTGTAAAGCAAAGTTAATCAACAATAACCAGATATTATCATTGCCTAAAATGGTGAGAACCCAAAAACCAGCAGTGGTGACACACATGCCGATCGTGGTGCAGATAAGCACGATGCGCTTATCAAAAGCATCGGCAATCGAACCGCCATAAAGCCCGAAAATAATCAACGGGACAAGCCCGAACAGGCCAGTTAAACCTACATACCCTGACGAGCCAGTCATTTGGTAGATCTGGACCGGCACGGCAACAACGGTTAATTGGGCACCAATGACAGTGGCAACATTGCCTAACCACAGTCGTTTGAAGGCCGGTTCTTTCAGCGGTCTGGTGTCAGCGAAAATATCTCGGAAACTCACCAGGTAGAGCTTAGACCTCTTTGTTGGGCCTATTTGTTAGTAACCTCGGCGATCCTCCACAGACCAAGCGCCGCTGACAACGGCTGTGGTGTCACCGCGCAGCAGATCCTCAATTTCTGAGGCGGCGTGTAGAACAACATCTAGTCGGAAACCAGCAGGAAGTGGCGTCCCCTCTTTGAGAAGGGCATCGCCGAAGAAGGAACCACCTCGACGGGTCGGGCCGCCGACGCGAGCGATGGCCAATGCCCCAGCGGCCTCGGCTTCAATGAGCATCGTGGTGGGATCAGCGTCCTGAGATGCGCAGGTTGTCGACCATACCTGGGGGACATGATGGCAAAACACGTGGCCAAGGCACATGACGATTTCCGCGAACGCATCGCGACCAAGATGCTTGCCGACGCGAAACTGGTACCAGGCGTTGTCCGGCGTGACAGTCGAGGGCGGGGTATCCCCGACGATGACTGGTGGGTGGGGGAGTTCGGCCCAGCTTGCGGCGTCGACAAGCATCTTTTCCCAGGTGGCAACCGCGCCAATTTTGGCTATGTTGCCCAGCATGCGGGCGGTGTCGTCGGTAAATGAGGGGTGAAAGCCTGCGTAGCTGGGAGTGGCGTGGAAGGGACCGCGGCGGCGCCTGGAAGCGTCAATGTGTGGATCGGTGAGCGGAGCGTGGCGTGGATTGAGGTGGCACAGCAGTGGTGGCGTAAGGGGGTCGCGCAGGTCACTGAGCAAAATGGGCAGCGTGTCGGGGGATTCGGGAAATCCTATGATGTCCCATTCGAGGGCGGGGCGAAGATCGATTTGGTGGAGTGCGTGCTTGACGCCTTCAAAGCTCTGGAGCTCAAAAACCCGCATTGGCCTGGCTAATTGCACCGCGGCCTGGGCTGCGTGGGCAATGGGGTAGTGGGGCCAGGCGCTGGCGGTGGCGTAAATGAGCTGCTCGAGGCGGCTTTTACGGCGCGGATTGGTTTCGGTGCTAACCATGTCAGAGATGGAGCGAAGGACGGTTGCGGTCTCAGGGTGGTTCATGGCGGTGCGGGCTCCCAACTGTTGATTCACATTCATTGGGAATAAGGTTAGCCTAACCATTTTTTGTAGTCTAGGGATTTATTGAAGTTTCGCCGCGTGTGCGGTTTTTATTGTGTTTTTATGTATAAATAAGTTAATTACGCCTTTTTACCTAGGCCGACTAGCTGGTGATTCAGTAGGATTTCATTTCGAATAGATGTGGCTGAAGACAAGAATGAATAACATTCATCTCGTCGAATTTCATGTAGAAATTTGTCCCCTTTTTTTGATGTGAAAGTTGAATCGGTAAGCTCCTGTGAAAATTAAATCCGTATTTTTGAGCACCGCTTTAAGCGCTTCCTTACTGCTCGGGATCACCCCACCCGTGCTGGGAGCAACGATCAACCCCAGTTTGCCTCTTTCTGCGTTGAGCTCCTCGGACGATATCGCCGTACCCAACTTCGCTAAAGAATTACCGTTAGCTTTTGATGTACCAGCAGGCACTGTTCCCCAAAGCTTGAGTGGAACGCTGCAGATTCCTGCCGAGTTTTCTGGCGGCGTCGTGGAGTTTTATGACGGTGACCGGCTCTTTCACACCCTGCGCCTAGAAGTTAATGATTCCCGAGCACACATTGAGGTTCCGCTGCAAAGCGTTCCTGTCGAAGACGGCCGCGCCAACTTTTGGTTGCGCGCCATGTTGGATCCTGTAAACAACCAGTGGTGCTACGAGGAGCAGGAAGTCCGCTTCTTAGACGGAAAGGTCACCTTTGAAGGGGCGACGATTAACCCAGCTGTGGTGGCTGATTACTTCCCGTCAGTGCTGCGCGCGTTGACAATTTACGTCCCGGAAAACCCCTCTGAGGCAGTACAAGAAGCCACGTTAGAGGTTGCGACCTCCCTGGATTCGGTGTACCGAAGATCAGGTCTGGATGTCAACGTAGAAACGCTTCCAACCGGCACCGATGCTCCTCCTACACGTCCTCAAGATTTTGAACGCCAGATTGTGCTGGTTGACGAGGCAACAGAAAGTAACACGCAAAAAATCGAATTGGTCAATCCCGGCCAAGGCAATGCATTCTTGCGCCTGAACGGCAACGCCGACGAGCTTTACGATCAAGCGCGCTTGCTTACCGACGCAACCCTGCCACTTGCCGTAGACACCGAAGTAACGGCCTCAGGTTTTGGTGATGTGCCCAACCTTTCCACAGATGTGGCCACCCTCCAAGAACTGGGTATCACGCAGCTCACCTCTGAATCAGTTGCGCGCACAAGCGTCACCTTGGGCATTGAACGCTCCCGCCTGCGGACCTACTCGCAGTCCATTGACCTGCACATAACGGGAACTTACACCCCATTGCCACCCCAAAATGCAGGACAGATCACGTTCTCCATTGGTGACACCGTGTTGGACTCCTTGACCACCGATGACACTGGCATCATTGACCGTGAGTTCAACGTTCCTGGAGACTTGGTCAACCGCTACACGGCGATCGTCGTGGAATTCACCAGCACCGGTGATGTTAATTGTGGGGTCACCCAGCCCGTAGGCCTCAACATTGATTCCGACAGCCTTGTCACCTCCCAACATTCAGATGTTCCTGTACTCAACGGCTTCCGGTCCCTACCGCAGTCCTTCCAACCTCGTGTGGACGTGGCGTTTGCTGATCCCAGCGTGCAGGAACTCTCCCGCGCTGTCAGCGTAGTGTTGGGAATTCAATCTATGAGCTCCCAGCGCATCCGCCCACACCTGGTGAACTGGGATGAAGCCGTAGCCAGCGAGCGCCCAACAATTTTCATTGATGCTGCGGGCGCAAAGACTGATCAAGTGCCAAGCTACCTCGCCCAACAAGGCCAAACCCTAGAGATCACCAGCAAGAACGACCAAAATGCGGACGGCGAACAACTCACCCGATCCCTGCAAACCAACGCTGCGCTTGTTGTCGGTTCCATTCAGGCCGTGTGGGATGCCGATAAGAAGCGCACGGTGATTGTGGCAAGTTCCCAGGACAACCCCGCCGATTTGGATGCCTTGATTTCGTGGATGGGAGAAGACCGCGAACGCTGGAGTGATCTCAACGGCGACCTGATTGTCAAAGTCCGAGACCGCGAACCTGTGCAATTGACCACCGTGGAAGCCCCAGATCAGCCTGGTCGATCGGCCACAGTCTTTATTGCGATCGGCGTCAGCCTTGTGGTCATTGCCCTGATTGTCGCAGCCGTGGTGTCAGTGTCCAGGCGTTCGCAAAAAGGATACAAATGATTTCTTCTTTATCCAGTAGAACGCAGGGGAGGAGGTTGGGCACATGAGTAACCCGTCGCTAGAACCGCTAGAACCTCTAGAACCGATCGAGCTTTCTGACGGTACTGAGATTGAAGTTCCAGACGTTGATCCAGAACCTCAAGCTGGCAATGCGCAGATGGAAGTACCCAGCTTACGGACATATGTTTTTCGCGGAATCATTGCCATTGCCTGTTTGATCATTGGTTTTTATGAGAGCTTTGTGCTGCTGTGGCAAAACCTCCGAATCGGCGTGGCCAACTACTCAATACTTGTGGTGCTCATGGCGATCGTGTTGTTCATCGGACTGGACCGCAAGCGTGCTCGTGCATTGAACATTCACGACCGCGAAGTCGACTACATCATCGGTGGCATTGCCGTACTGATAGCCATCACAATTAAGAGCCAGCTTCTGCCACGTTTTGTGGACTGGGAAACCCTGCTGCGCTTGGATATGTTCGCAGTGTTAGTCTTTGCGTTTGGTATTTCTGGCCTGGTGTTTGGTATGCGCTCTACCTTTTCTTTTGCGCCCGGCTGGATTTTGCTGTTCGGTTACAACGCGGCGACACACCTGATCATTTCGGTGATGTTCGGTGGTGGCTTTTGGGGCCCGGTGATGGCCAACATCATTGGACTGTCTCTTGCGGTGTTGGTGTCCTCCAACAGGGACCTGGTTCAGGGCACCTATTTGGCACTGATGACGGTGATGTTTGGCGTTATTTTTGCCATCATCGTGTGGGCGCTGACCGATGGCAGTAAGTTCCTCACCTTGGTCCCAGCAGTGCTGGCAACCATCACTGTGGTGTTGGTGTCTTCGCGTTGGAGGCTTGGTCAGTGGAAGATTCGTCGTAGGCAACCCACGGTGGAAAAAGCCGGACCCGCGCTTATCGCGGTCGTGGTTGCGACAGCATTCTTGGCGTGGATTCCTACTCCTTACGTGGAGCGCGTCAACAACCTCCCCGGGCTTGAAATGCTGGCAAAGCCTGCCCCAGGTGTTATCGCACCTATCGGTTGGCACATCGACGATGTGCAGTATTACAACTGGGCTTCGCGCTACTTTGGCCCTGGCTCCTCTCTGCTTAGGCAGACGATGACGGCAGATCATTACAACGAGGCGTGGGATTCTGATGGACTCAACCGAACTGTTGTGGTGGATACCCTCCAATCGGCGGAACGGTTCCAGCAGCGTGCCTTTGGTGATGAGACGCTGTATTCCACGCTGAGAGGCCGAAAGTCAGATACCATCCAGGTAGACCTGGGATACGGCGTGGTCGGACGCGCCTACACGGTGCTCGATGAAACTGACTTCTTGACGTATACCAAGCTGGTTTTTGAATGGCAGACCACCAACAACACCGTGGAGAAGATCTCCATCATCGCGGTGGATGATCACCGCACAGAAGCGAAGTTCCCGGAGCTTGCGCCATCGGTTACCAGAATGTTTATCCAGGTGGCTACCATTTTGTTCCGTGGAAATGACGTGACCATCGATACCAATACCCAATTGAAAGATCTTGACCTGGTCAGCCAAGTTGGCCGTCAGATCGTGGCAGAACAACAGGTGGGGAGGTCATGATGGAACAAGATCTCAGCTACCGTGAAATTCTTCCCCTCAACGCGAGTGAGGAGCAGAAAAAGGCTGCACTGATTGATGCCATTGAAGGGTTAAGGGTGCGCGATCCGCTACTCTCTGCCTCGATTGCATTTACTAGAGGGCAGAAAGTCGCCTTCATTGCTGTGGTGGTGGGCTTTATCTTGATGCTCATTTTTGCTCGGCAAGCAGCACTTATTGGACTGGCAGCAACGTGTACGTTCATGTACCTCATCACATTGCTGGACAGATTTATCATGTTTTCCAGAGGTATCCGCGCGGAATCCATCATCCAGGTGTCGGATGAAGATGCACTGGCTTTCCCTGAGGACAAGCTGAAAACCTACACGGTGTTGGTGCCCGCCTATGGCGAACCTGAAGTGATTGCGCAGCTGCTGGCGTCTATGCGCGCTTTTGATTACCCTAAGCATCTTCTGCAGGTATTGCTCATGTTGGAGGAAGATGATCTGCCCACGATCGCCGCAGCAGAGGCAGCGGGAGTGGATCAGGTGGCGACGATCATTAAGGTGCCGCCAGCGCAGCCGCGCACCAAGCCGAAGGCCTGTAACTATGGATTGCACTTTGCCACGGGGGACATTGTCACGATCTTTGACGCGGAAGACATGCCAGATCCCCTCCAGCTGCGTCGCGTGGTGGTGGCATTTGAACGTTCGGCATCCAATACGGTGTGCGTCCAGTCAAGGTTGTCGTATCGAAACGCCAGGCAGAATCTGCTAACCGCGTGGTTCACCATTGAATATGACGTGTGGTTTAACTTCCTGCTGCCAGGCGTCATGCGCATGAACGCACCTGTCCCATTGGGCGGTACCTCAAACCATCTGCTCACGGGTGTTCTGAAAGATCTCGGCGCGTGGGATCCTTTCAATGTCACAGAAGATGCGGACCTCGGCGTGCGTATCGCGGCAAAGGGATATTCCACCGCGGTGTTGGATTCGGTGACGTGGGAGGAAGCAAACTCCGACACCATCAACTGGTTGCGCCAGCGTTCCCGCTGGTACAAGGGCTATCTGCAAACATGGCTTGTGTATATGCGCAGGCCAAAGTGGTTGGTCCAAGAGCTTGGCATCATTCCTGCTGTGCGTTTTACCTTCCTCATGGCAGGCACCCCGATCATTGCGGTGCTCAATCTGCTGTTTTGGTACTTGTCGCTCGCGTGGATTCTGGGCCAGCCCGGCACCATTGAGCAGATGTTCCCACCTGCGGTGTACTACCCAGCGTTGGTGTGTTTGGTGGTGGGCAATACTGCGACCATCTTTATGAATCTCATTGGCTGCCGGGAAGGCCGCGACCCCTTGTTGCTCATCGCGGTTCTCACGTTCCCGCTGTATTGGCTGCTCATGAGCATTGCAGCGTTGAAAGGCACGTGGCAATTGATCACGCGACCATCCTATTGGGAGAAAACTGCCCACGGATTGGAGGCGTAAGCGGTGCCCATCGTCAAACCAATGCCGGCCCTGCCCAGGCGCGCGCCCGTCCTGGCGAGTTCGCAGATCGAAGGGTTTGAACACCGTAGAGGGTGGCGTCGACAAGCAAATTTCTGGTTTGCTGCAAGCCTTGCCCTGTACTGGTGCGCCGCGCTGTGGATCGCGCTGGATGTTGGGTATTTCTGGGGCGACGCGCTCTCGCGCACCCAAGGCGCCCTATCCGCGCTGTACTCGCGCAACCCCACGTTGTCGGCGATCGGTTACGTGTTTACCCCTCTGACCACCGTGTTGCAGATTCCATTGGTGGCGCTAAGCCCCTGGGTCCCGGAATTCACGCGTGCCGGGTTGGCAGGCGCATTGGTGTCATCAGTGTTCATGGCGGCTTCAGTGAGGCAATTGTGGTTGATTGCCAGCGAGCGCAACATCCGGTATTGGCTCGCGGTGGTAGGCCTTCTGTTGTATGCACTTAACCCAATGATCATCCTGTACGGCGCGACGGGAATGAGCGAAGCTCCGTTCATTTACGCCACTCTCTGGGCGGTGCGCAGGCTGATTCGCTGGACTTCTACCGACGACGTCCACGACCTCATTACCTGTGGTTTTGCGTTGGCATTGGCGTTTTTAGCGCGCTATGACGCCCTCATCATGGCCTTCGTAGCCATGTGGACTGTCGGATTTATGACATGGCGCGCACGCTACCGCCGTGGCTTCCGCGACCGCATCGGATTCGCACTTGTCGACATGCTGCTCCTCGTCTGGCCGATCGGCTTCGCCTTCGTCGCCTGGACTGGCGCCAGCTGGCTCACCACCGGCGAACTCTTTGCCCAATTCACCTCCACAGACGGCAACGCTGCGATCATCGCAGCATCCGGCGGCGGCGCCACAGGACCCCAAGCGCTTTTCGACGCCTCCGTCCGCACCTTCCTCATCTCCCCAGCTCTCCTACTCGTCGCAGTAGTTGCAGTCTTTTTTGCTTATCGACGCCGCGACCCCGAACCCATCATCCCCTTAGCTCTCATCGGCTCCGTGGTCTTCTTCCAAATCATCACCTACTCACTTGGATCCACCTTCGGTCTGCTGCGCTTTTTCCTCACCGCCCTGCCGCTCACCATTATCTTGCTGTTCCAAATTATCCCGCCCCGCCACCGATTCCCCTCACTTCGACCAGGTGCGTGCTACCGCGATCGCGTCACCGGCAAGTACGTGCCCAAAACAATCACCGGTGTCTTAGTTCTTGCGATCTTCGGTGGCACCGGCATCACCCTGTACGGCATGAGCAGTGCTAACTGGGCACCCCAGGAATACGCTATCCGAGAACTAGTTTTCAACATGGAATCGCCATCGCAGGACGCCATCCACACCCTGAGCACCTTCTCCACTGAAATGGATGTCGCCGATTTCATCGACTCCCTCAACCTTGGAGACGGCGAAGTCCTTCTCTCCACCACCTATGGCTTCGCCGTCCTCACCGCATCAAACAACCAAAAGCAATTCATCATCCCCTCCGACGAAGACTTCATCACCACCCTCAACGAACCCGCTGAGCTGGGCGTTAAGTACATCCTCGCCCTCCCACGCGAAGGCCGCGGCGCCACCGATCCGATCAACCTGCGCTACCCAGACATGTATGAAACCGGCAGCCAGATCGCCACGATGGAAATCGAATTCATCAACCAAGGCCAAGGACAACCAGATTGGCGCCTCTATCGGGTGCTCACCACACCCGAACAGTCGTAGACTCTTTGTAACTACCGTTGTTGTTTTCCATAGTTGTTTTCCATATCCAGGAGAGTCATGGCCCGCAAGCTGAAGGACAAACTTCCCCGAAGTTTTGACAAAATCGTCGAATCGGGCGATTTTGACGCTTTCAAAGAGGTCTTCACCGAGCGCGCCCTCGACGCTAAAAACCGCCACGGCGACACCGCCCTCCACATGCGCGACGTCCCCCAAGAATATAAAGAATGGCTCCTCGACCAGGGCCTCGACGTTGACGTCCGCAACGAAACCGGTGACACCCCACTCCACATCCACTCCCACGACTGGAACCTGACCCCCGGCTTCCTCCTCCGCCGCGGTGCCGACGTCTGTGCCGTAAACAACGATGGCGAATCCGTCGCCTACGGCGCAGCTTTCTTCCCCCACAACCTGGAAACACTCATCGACGCTGGCGCCGACCCCTACGCCCGCGCCAACGACGGCAGCTCCCCACTCATGCGCGTCATCCGCAATGCCAACCCCGGCAGCATCATCGAACTCGCCACCATCACCCGCCTCCTCCACGACACTGACCTCACCGACGAAGAACTTCGCGAAACCCAAGAACGCATCATCCGCCTCGGCGAAGAATTTGAAGACATCCGCGACTCCTACAATGAAGAAGCCGTCGACCAAGCCTCCAGCGACATGATCTGGCTCTACGACCACTTCGACATCCCCGAAGAACTCCGAGCCAACACCCCCAAACGCCACGACGGCATCAGCCCCATCACCCTCCTCGGAACCACCTGGCAGGAACAATTCATCGAAGGCTACGATCTCCTTGTTCCCGCAATGGGCAAAGCGAAATCCCTCCAAGGCGAAGCCCTCCGAATTGCCGGACGAGTATCCAACGAATTTCACGGCAACGGTGGCGTCAACTGGGACAAAGACTTCAAACGCATGGCCAAATCTCTCAACCACATTTGTGAGCAGGGCGTTCCTTTGGGTGAGCCAGAATTAGAAGAACTGGCTGCGGCCGTTAAATCAGTGCGCAAAGGTGAACCCACCGAGGAGGAGATCGACACCCTTCCACGGTTGGCCACCAAATGGGTCGCACAAAACCCACAACCGCTGCCACTGGGAGAGGTTGACTACAAGCGCTAGATTTCTTGAGTGACCGTGAGATTAACTCCCAGCTCATGAATGCGCTCGATCGTTTGGGAATCTAAACCCCAGTCTGTGATGATTGCGTCAATTTCATCCAACGGGCATACCGTCACCATGGAGATCACGCCGTACTTTGTTGTGTCAGCCAGAAGAGTTGATGTGGTTGACACTTCCATCACCTTTCTTTTTAGAAGGCGTTTCTCTTCCGCGGGAGCGGTCAAACCTCGGTTCAGTGACCAACCTGAGGATGAAATGAAGGCGATGTCGAAGTTGAAAATCTCCACGCTGCGTGCAGCTAAATGTCCTTGGCATGCACCAATCTCAGGATCAATAGCGCCACCAGTTTGAATGGTGCGAATATGCGGGTAGTTGAACAACGTGGTGGCGACGAAAAGGTCATTGGTCATGACCGTGAGATTCTGTCGAGGCTCAAGATAGGGGACTAGAGCCTGCAGCGTTGTTCCGGCATCTAGAAAAATTGTCATGCCATCGGTAACTCGATCGGCGGCTTCCCTAGCAATAGCTTCTTTGCGGTGCAGTTCAAGGGCTAATCTGCTGGCACGGTCGAGGGGGACCGGCGTGGAAATGCCTTCAGAAAGTTTGACACCACCCTTGATGGAAACAACTTGGCCGGATTCTTCCAAAGCCGCAATATCTCGGCGAACTGTCATTTGGGAGACATTGAGGTGCTGAGAAAGTGCTCGGATACTTAACGCCCCACTTTGTTGCAGTGCTGCTGTGATTTTTTGTTGGCGTTGTTCCGGAATGAGTGGGGAGGAAGACATTGGAACCTTTCACCAAGACTATCAAATGTTAAAGATTCACAAATTTTAACAGGAGTTCGGGGGGTTTGGGGGTGATAGGGGACCGCCATGTGGCAGTTTGTGATTATTTGGGGTGAAATGGTTGCTTTTGTGAATTTGTGTGATAGTTTGTGAGTCATGTCATTCAAATTGCACACACTTAATGCACTTCACAGCACTGGAGCGTTGCTGATCATTCGCACACCGGATGCAGACAGCGCTTATCAGGTCGCACGTGCTGCTATCGAAGGTGGAATCCGCTGCTTGGAGATCCCTTTCGGAGTCCCTGGGGCACTTCAAGCAATTGAGAAAATTGCAACAGAGTACGGAGATCAAGGCGTATATGTCGGAGCTGGAACAGTTCTAGATGCACAATCCGCATATGCAGCGGTCAACGCAGGATCCTCATTGCTTGTCAGCCCCAATGTGAATGACGGGGTCTTGGAAATCGCACAGCGATACCAAGTGGTTTCCATGCCGGGAGCGTTCACCCCAACTGAAATTCAAACCGCCCTTGAAAAAGGTGCAGATGTGGTCAAGCTTTTCCCTGCAGAGCTCCATGGTCCGAAGTACCTCAAATCACTTCGCACCCCACTCGAGCACGCGCCAATTGCACCAACGGGTGGCGTTGATCTTGACACAGTCGGAGATTGGTTTGATGCAGGAGCCTTCTCTGTTGGAGTTTCAAGTTATATCTGCAAGGCAGGCAGTGCCGAAGCTATTACGGCAAACGCTGCGTCCTTGCTCCAAAAAATTGCTGATGTAAGGAGCTGAACATGAGTACTCAAGCAACCCCTCAAACGCAGAAAGCATCGTCTTCCTGGGATTTTACAACGATCAAGAAGATGCGCTGGTTCTTCATTGCACTGATCGTGATCGCTGGTGTCATTAACTACCTCGACCGTTCGACTCTGTCGATCGGCAACTCCACCATCGCGGAAGAACTAAGCCTCACCACCGTTCAGATGGGCCTCTTGCTCTCTGCGTTTTCTTGGCCTTACGCGCTGGCAAACCTTCCGGCTGGCTACCTCATTGACAAATTCGGCGTGAAGAAGATGTTCCTCGTCGCTGCTGTCGGTTGGTCGATCGTCGCCGTCGGAACAGCCTTCGCCAACACTTTCTTGGCGCTATACATCGCACGAGTACTGCTGGGTATTGCAGAATCCCCATTCTTCGCGGCAGGTCTTAAGGCATCACAAATGTGGTTCTCCAAGCGTGAGCGCTCTTTGCCTGTCTCAATTGTGAACACCGGTTCCCAAATCGGAAACGCACTTGCACCACCACTGCTTACCTTCCTGCTCTTGGGCTTCGGCTGGCGATGGATGTTTGCAATCGTTGGTGTTGCAGGTCTGATTATCGCTGCAGTGTGGTGGTTCAGCTACCGCGATCCAAAGCCCGAAGAAGACGCCCTGATCCACAACGAAATCGGCGACGATTTGGTGACCGAATCAGCGAACGAAACTGAGAAGGCTTCCTGGTTCTCTTTGCTGGCTACACCCAATACCTGGTTCATGATCATTGGTGCATTCGGAATTTTCTACACGGTATGGGTGTACCTCACCTGGCTGCCTAGGTACTTGGAAGAGTCTCGTGGATTCTCCCTGTCCACAACTGGTTGGGTCGCGGCGCTGCCATTTATGTGCGGTATTGCCGGTGTGCTTTTGGGTGGCGTTGTTTCCAAGAAGTTCATTGATGGCGGCATGAAAGCTATCACAGCACGCAAAATCCCTATCGTTGGTGGCGCAATCCTCGCCGCGATCGCAGTTGCTCCTGTCGCATACATTGAAAACACCACGCTCAACATTTTGCTTCTGTGTATTGGCTACTTTGCAGCTCAGATCCCAATTGCATGTATTTGGACACTTGCGTCCGATATTGCAGAACCACACCAAGTCGCATCATTGGGCGCAATCCAGAACTTTGGTGGCTTCCTCGGTGCGGCCGTTGCCCCAATCGCAACAGGCTACATTTTGGAAGTAACCGGAACCTTTAACTGGGTGTTCATTCTTGCCGGTCTCCTCCTTCTCATTGGTGCCTTCAGTTACGGTGTTCTTGTAAAGGACCGTCGAGAAGCGTCTTTGCAGGTGACAGCATGAGTCTAGGACTCGGAGAGGACGCAATCCCTGCAGTTTTTGTTATCGGGACAGCCGGGTCGGGCAAAAGCACTGTGGCCAAGAGCATTGCTTCTGCAATGGGAGCTTCCTACTTGGATAAAGACACCGTCGCCAACATTTTTACTGGCGCGATGCTTGAAGCCAACGGTGAAAGCCCAGCTGCCCGAGACGACAGTGAATTCTATACGGGCACAATTCGGCCGTTGGAATACTCCACACTTTTGGCTATCGGTAGCGAAAACTTGAGACTTGGCAATCCGATTGTTCTTGATGCACCATTTGGAGCGTACTTTCAACAAACTGATTACATCAGTGCAATCGCGACAGAGCACCAATGGTCTCCACATGTTTTTCCGTTTGTAGTCCGAGTGTCCAGTTCTGAAGACGTCACAAAACAGCGATTGCGCTCGAGAGGGCTTGATCGAGACTTATGGAAACTGAACAACTGGGAACAATTCTGGAGCGAGGTAGGTAAGGCGCACCCGGAATGGGACTCTGTTCAAATCGTCGATTTCACCAACGACGCTGATCTGCCCGCGCCGGAATTAGCAAGCGTGATCCTCCAAGAAATTGAAAAATCACTATCTGGGAAGGATCTGGTCACTCCGTAGAGGGGTAAAAGCTTACCTCTCGACTAGGTGGGGTGGGCGTAGAGCGCCTATTCTGATTGATCGTGTTAACCATCGCTATTGTGCTTCTCGCGTCAGTCCTCATCGGTGCTCTTCTCCAACGCATGACAGGATTGGGTGTCGGTCTCGTTACCGGCCCAGTCCTGACTTCTTTGTTAGGGCCGCTAGCAGGCGTGACTATGGTGAATGGTCTGTCCATCATCAATGCGGTGAACAATGCGTGGTCGGTGCGCAAACGCACTGACTGGGCCAAATTCCGAATTCTTGCCGGCGCTCTGGTACTTGGTTCTGTCCCTGCTGTTGCAGTGGTGTATTTCCTTAATGGACCATGGCTGTTGATTTTCGTTGGTGCGATGGTGCTGCTCGCGTTGGGTGTTTCTCTGTTCCCAACAGAGAAATTCGCACTCAAGCAAGAAGCTAAACTGCCTATGGTCATCTTCGGTGTGATTGGTGGATTCATGTCCACTGTTGCAGGCATTGCAGGACCATCCCTGACTGTTTATGCACGCCTGAGCCGCTGGGATTACCGCGACTTTGTGGCCACCTTGCACCCAGTTCTACTCGTGGCCAACACCGTATCGTTCCTACTCAAGGTTATCTTGATCGGTGGACTCGATTTCGGTGGCGCACCCGCATGGCTCTGGATCGGTGCCGTAGCGATGATCTTTGTCGGTGCTTGGTTGGGTGAAATCGTCAACGCTAAGGTGTCCACCCCAATGGCCAAGCGCATCGCTACGCTCCTGGCAGCAGCTGGTGCAGCAGTGGTGTTGTTCCGAGGCATCATGGAATTGGTTTAGCGGTCTTAATTGGTGGGAAGTCGATCGGAAGCGAATCGGAAGTTAATCGGACTCGAGGTTTTTGCGAGACCTTCTCATTCCATCAAATCCCAGTAATGCCAGGGCGCACGCAAGTAGTGAGTAGACAATGGCGTCGCTGAGATTCAACGTTTCACCAAGTAATAGTGCTGCAACGAACAGTAAGATTGGTTCACCGTAACTTAGTAGGCCAAACATTGGCATACTGAGCAGCGTTGAGGCAGCCAGATACAAAGCCATAGCTAAAGCGCCAGCGAGGCCGGCCAGAATAACCATCGACAACATGGTGTTAGACAGCGGATCCTCGACAGTGGCGAGCATGAAAAACGCCAGGGGACTCAACACTAAAACTTCTGCGCCGTAAGCAAAAGCGTTGTTCAGCCCTGAGTATTTACGAAGCGCAAAATACAGTGCATAACCCGCAGCGATGGCAAAAGTTACCCATGAAAGCTGCGCACTAATGACAAATTTCAAGGTCACTGCGATCAGCGCGACACCCACCGCAATCCACTGCAGCCTGGTGATGTAATCAGCGAAGAAAAACCGCCCCACAATTACTAGGAAAATGGGCAGTAATAGGTAACCAAGCGAGGCATCTAAAGCATGACTCTTTGGCGACCAAGAAAACAGCCACAGCTGAAGCGAAATAAGTACAACAAGGAAGATGAAGTACAGAATTTGACGAGGTTGGGGCCTTAGCGTGTCCCAAAATTCCTTAAACACCTTCCGACCAGCAGGGTGCAGAAGGGCAAGCAAATAGCATGCCGCTGTTAGAAGGACACGCCAAGCAACAAGTGTTTCCGCCTTTGCCTCAATCGCCCCAGAGATGAAAAAGATCGCTCCGAACAAAGCGGATGCGAGAACAGACGTGATGACTCCAGCGGAAGATGTACGATTTGTTGCCACTATCAGCTCCTTGTTTCCTTCATTAGCTTCGCATATGTCTGGATCTTATTGGATGTATGAGTCAGAGATCAGGGAGATCGCGCACTAACCGAACCTGGCCAGTGCAACAGGATTATGTTTAAGGCATGGATCTTGCACTCGCTCACGTTGATTCCACCGTTTCCGGGCTCTATGACTCCTTAGATCTCATTGGCGTGCTGCTCAACGGAATAATCGGAGGAACTATCGCCAGGCAACGAGGCTATGACATCATTGGCTTTTTGTTCCTGGCGTTGTTTTCTGCGCTGGGTGGCGGAATGATCCGCGACATGCTGATTCAGCGGGGGACTGTCGCGGCGATCGATAATCAGATTTACCTCGCCCTTGCTTTTACCGGTGCGTTAATTGCCGTGGCGGTGAACTTTAAAGGTCATCTGTGGGAGCTGTTTAAAGTTCACGGCGACGCGATTGTGCTGGGAGTGTGGGCTGTCACCGGATCAGTGAAAGCGATGAATTTCGGCGTAGCACCGCTGCCTAGCATTTTTATGGGCGTGTTAACCGCAGTGGGTGGTGGCATGGTGCGCGATGTGGTCACCGGGCAAACTCCATCGATTTTCGGCGGAGGAACTTTGTATGCCGTGCCTGCGACTCTTTCTGCCACCTCAATGGTTGTTTTTCACAGCTTTGATCAGGTGATCTTAGGGATGATTATTTCACCCCTGCTGGGCATTGCGTTGGCTGTTTTAGCGTATTGGTGCGGTTGGGTTATTCCAGTCAATACCGATTTCGCGCCGGTTAATCTCACGGTCAGCCAATTGCGCTCGATGTTGTCCAAGGCCGAAAAGAAGGGCTGGAAAGAGCGGGGAAAAGAGGATCTTTCATGAGAATTGTGCTTCTCGCGATTTCCGGCATGTTTTTAGCGGCGTGCAGCACGTCGGTGGCAGGCAGCTGGAATGCTGCTGAGCCCGCCGGAGCCCACATTGAGCTTTCCAATGATGGCTCGGTGGCAGGCTCCGATGGCTGCAATCAGTTCTCCGGCAGCTGGCATAAAGATGGCTCTACCATTACGTTTTCCAGCATCGTGCAGACCGAAATGTACTGTGACGGCGTCAACGATTGGCTCACTCAACTCCACGCCGCCACCGTGACCGATTCCACGATGACCGTATTCAACGAGGCCGGTGAGAACATCGGCGAGCTAAAACGCTAAATGCTTCTCGACGTCAAAAGCCCGGATCCTGGGATTGCCTCCGCAAGATCGTTGCCGAGCGCAACAATGCGGTTATCAGCGTCCACGTGCACAATCTTTGGCTCATACGCCTTGGCTTCAGCATCAGTGGCTTGAAGGTAACTCATGATAATCACAAGATCACCAGGATTAATAAGGTGTGCAGCAGCACCGTTGATACAAATATTGCCTGTTCCCGCATCACCGACAATGACATAGGTTTCTAAGCGAGCGCCGTTGGTGATATCCACGATGGCTACCTTTTCGCCTTCAATTAAACCAGCGGCATGAACCAAATCTGCATCAATGGTTACAGAGCCCACATAATCTAAATCAGCTTGGGTGACAGTAGCTCGGTGGATTTTGCTTCCGAGGATGGTGCGCAGCATGTAAATGGTGTCCTTATTGGGGGTTATCCTGCAAGTTTTAAAAAATCATAGCGTGAGACGACAAGGAAAGGAATATTTCGATCCTGCAACAACCCCCGGTCCAGGTGGGATTATGCGGGATAAATCGCTACGATAGCCACTTATGACTCTTCAGAGTTCTGATAAACGTTCTCCTTCACTATTAGACGCCTCCTCCGAGGTCTTTGTCCACGATTTGGCAGCTTTGTCGCCTACTGATGCAACCGCTTGGGGCATTACTGGCTTCGAAGGTGAGCTTCAGGATTTTTCACCTGACTATTGGAATGCCATCGCCGAACGCAACCGCGATATGGTTGCCGATGTCGATGCTTTTGACGACGGCACTGATGACAACGACGACGAAGAAGACTTCGACGACGTCGACCGCGTCACCGCAGACGTACTCCGTGACCGCGTATGCCTTGACCTAGCCCTCCACCACCAGGGCGAGACTTTGGCGAATCTCAACAATATTGATTCCCCAGTTCAAACCATCCGCGATACCTTCCTCATCATGCCGCGTGACACCGACGATGATGTGGAAAACCTCCGCGAACGCCTCTCCCGTGTCCCAGATGCCCTCCACGGCTACTGCGAATCACTCGCCGAAGCCGCCAGCCAAGGCCATGTGGCAGCCATCCGACAGGTTGAAGAAGTAGCCTCGCAATGCGAAGACCTCGCTGATGAAGACTCTGTCTTACAACACCTGGGCCTTGATGAAGATGATCCAGCTGTCCTAGAAGCCCAAGAAGCCTTCGCCCGTGTTGCAGGATGGCTCTCAGAACAACTAGCCCCACATGCTCCACATGAAGATGCCGTGGGTCGAGACCGCTACGAAATGTTCTCCCACCTCCACGTTGGTGAATTTGTGGACCTTGATGAAGCCTACAAATGGTCACTCGAGCAGCTACGCGACATCGACGCACAGCAGCTACAGGTAGCCCAACAACTTTACGGCGCAGGCACAACCATCCGTGAAGCGATGAAAAAGCTCAACGCTGATGAGCGCTACCTGATCACAGGCACCGATGCTTTACAAGAGTGGATGCAAAAAATCGCCGACCAGGCAATCTCTGATCTCAATGGCATCTCCTTCAACATTCCAGAGCCAGCCCGCGAAATTGAATGCCTGATCGACCCAGCCGGTACCGGTGGAATTTTCTACACCCCACCAAGCGATGACTTCTCCAGGCCAGGACGCATGTGGTGGTCTGTACCGAAAAAACAGGAAGTGTTCCACACCTGGCAAGAACTCACCACCGTTTTCCACGAAGGAGTACCAGGACACCACCTGCAGATCTCCCAAACCTTGGTGGAAAATGATCTGAACCTGTGGCGTCGTGTTGCCTGCTGGAACTCCGGCCACGGTGAAGGCTGGGCCTTGTACGCAGAATCCTTGATGAAGGAGCTTGGCTACCACGAAGATCCAGGCAACCTCATGGGATACCTGGACGCTCAGCGACTCCGTGCAGCGCGCGTAGCAATCGATATCGGAATTCACCTGAATAAGAAGAACCCAGAAGGCACCGGCCTATGGGATGCATCCTATGCCCGCAGCTTCCTCCGTGAGAACACCTCTATGACAGAAGCCGCTTTGTCTTTCGAACTCAACCGATACCTTGGTTGGCCTGGACAAGCAGCGTCTTATGCCATTGGTCAGCGCCTGTGGAAGAACTTGCGCGATGAAGCCATCGGCCAGGGACAAACATTGGCTGAATTCCACAGCAAGGCTTTGTCTTACGGCAGCATTCCGATGGGCATTCTGCGTGACCAGGTGCTGAACTAAAAGCCCCAGGTCAGGTGAATGCAGATCTCGCAGCAAATTAGACAGGTGTGACAAGAAGTCTCAAAAACCGAGAATCTTGCCACGCCTGTTTGTTTCACAGTTTGTTTCGCAGCAGGAAGCCCGAAAACTGATGGCATAAAAAGAGCGAAAGGCGTTTATCGCTTGTTTAATGCCTCGAGTTTTCTTAGATGAGCTTATGTATGCGCTTGACCTTGAAAACCCGTGAGAAGCGCTGCTGGGGAGGTGTGATCTTTCGGGTTAGAGGCTTAAATTTGAGGGCGGCCAAACCAGGAGACCCAGAATCTTCAAAAATTTAAATGTTGGGTCTCTGTGTTTGGTACCTAGCGCGATACGCCAAACCAGGAGACCCACAAACGTCGAAAACGTGATTTCTGGGTCTCTGTGTTTGGTCTTATGCCGGTCTTGTGCACGAACGCCTAGATCCGCACGGGGCAAACAGTTATTTCGGCAGCAATTTGGCCCAAGTCGGGTTTCATAGTTTGTTTCATAACCGCAGAGCCACCTTTGTCTGTGGGTTTCGGAGGTCTAATCGCGGTTGTCAGTCGGGGCAGCGCCTATAGACCAGCAAATACGACCAAATCCATCACCATTCCAGGGGTTCTTGGTCGCTAGATCAAATTTGCAGGCCGGGTTAACGCCATATCCGACCAAAGTCTTGGGCTTCGTAAGCTTCTTTGGTCGCCAGGTGAAGTGAGGTGCAAAACCTGTGCAAAACCGGCACAAGAGGCCAGAAAAAGTGACCTCACAGATTCGCGTGTAAAGCTCTCACAGACCCCGGTCGATACAAATGCTCATTTGAAAATTTTGACCCCTTAAATGGGCTGTAAAAGGCGGTAGCTAAAACTGGGCAAAGCTAGCGGTCCCTGCGCAAAATAAAACGCAGCAGCGCGGGGATTGAGCTGGCAATGGTCAAGATCGCAAGGAGGCGAATGATCTGGATCGTCACCACCACGGGACCTGCGGCACCTTCCGAAGATAACGCGAGAACAGTTTCCAGCGCACCCGGACTGGTTGCCAGGTAGGCCTCGAAGAAGCTGATATCAAGCCACCAGGTCAGCAGCCCCGCCGCACCCGCACACACGGCAAGCAGTGCGAAAATGAACAGGAACGTTGCTGGAAGCTGCTTGGAAAAAAGCTTCAGTGCCGTCATATTCAAAGCACCACCACACATCCAGCCGATCGCCATGAATGCAATAATCTTGAATACGGTCGGCGGCTGCACGGTGAGATCATCGGGCAAAACAAAACTAACCAGCACTGTCAGAATCAGCGGACCCATCACCGCAGGCGCCGGCAAGCGCAGCAACCGGCCTAAAGGTTCACCGGCCAGCACAATGCCGAAGAGCACCACGAGAGATAAAACGCTTATCGACGCCCCGAACTCTTCCAATCCCAACACGTCCAACCATCTCTCCGGTGGCGATCCCAGATCTGCACCACCTGGGACGAAAAAGTGCGTCACCAGCGGTAATGTCATGGAAACAACCAACAGCCTGAGGTATTGGGTTAACGCGACATAGCGGAAATCTGCCCCTAACTCACGAGCCAAAATGGGCATCACCGAAGCACCACCCGCAAGCATGGACAGCACACCTGTTTCTGGCAGAATTTCTGGTCTGGACCTAGCTAACAACAATCCACCGACGATTCCCACCGCGATGGTGAAAAAAGAAATCACAAGACCTGGGATGAGGAACCGTAAGAGTTCCGACCCGGAGGAACTAATGAGGGGCATTGCGGCTAACATCGCCACGATGGACCGGCCGAAAACGTGCACACCTTTAGCTAGTGGAAGATCATTTCCCGTAGTTAATGCACAAATGCCAGCCACAAGAATCGCCCCGAGAATCCAGGCAGCGGGTACACCCCACATGGTAAAAAGCCACCCCACGGCTAGCGATAGAGGCGCTACGATGCACCAACGTAAAGCAATAACCTTGCGGGATGGCTTCTGTGGTTCTTCTTCGTGGGAATCAGGTTCTTTATCACTCAATTGGGTACCGGACTCCTTGGTCTACATCTTATAACTTATGTCGCTCCCACTTTAGCAGCAGAATCCTCGACAACTTCATAAGAGTCAGGCGTGATCAGCACTGGATTAACCTTAGGATCGGTAGCAAAAAAGCGAACCTCATTGTCACCAGGTACGACATAAAGCCCGTTAATCACGGTAGGTTCGGTGATCTCAGTGGGAACAACCATCGTGGTTATCAGAGGTTCCTTGCTTGCATCAACACTCAACTCACCAGTTTCTGTTCGGGAAATGTCCAATTTGGCGGCTTGCTCGTGAGCGCCGTCGAGAAGCTTCCAGGTCACCGGGAAACCCGCAGCGCAGCTGGCGACGATGAGTGCTTCGGTGGAGGGTTCGTCGAAAAGCATGCAGGTAAGTTTTTGCTGCTCGCCTAAATCAATCGAATAAAGGCCTGGCTCTGCAGGAGAAGCTGCTGCGGGCGTACACGTGGTGAGCAGGACCAACGCTGAAAGAGCAGCGAGAATGTGATTACGCATATGAATCATCCTTAACCGTCCAGAAAACTGGTATTTCCTATGCTAATCCGCAAAAACGGCCACCAACAGGCTTATACTTTCAATGATCAAAACGATGTTGGACTGATGCCAGAACGTGATAGGAGCGCGCCACATGGGGTTGGAATTAGCAGCTAGTGGGTGGGCAATCCTTATTACAGGCGCAGCAGTAGCCGGATGGATCGACGCCGTGATCGGCGGGGGAGGACTAGTGCTGATTCCACTCATCCTCGCGGTCATGCCCCAACTAGCACCCGTAACAGCACTGGCCTCCAATAAATTGGCAGCTGTCACAGGCACAGCATCGGCAGCATTTACTCTGGTACGACGAGTAAAACCCGATAAAAAACTGTTTTTCTACTACGTGCCCATCGCAGCAATATGCTCAGGCGCAGGCGCCTTGGCAGCCAGCTTGATAGACAAACAAGTAATGCGCCCAATGATTATTGTGTTAATGCTGGTCGTGGGCCTCATCGTGGTGTTCAAACCCAACTTTGGCACCGGCGAAAGCAAAACACTACCCACCGGATGGCGGCGCTGGGCAGCTATTGTTGCAGTGGGATTAATCGCAGCCTATGACGGCATCTTCGGCCCCGGCACCGGAATGTTCCTCATCATGGCATTCACCGCATTGCTGTCCCAAAACTTCCTCTCATCGGCCGCCATGGCGAAGGTAGTAAACACCGCAACGAACCTGGGTGCACTAATTGTATTCATCATCGGCGGACACATGTGGTGGACTCTAGGGCTAGTGCTCGCCGTGGCCAATGTCGCAGGAGCGCAACTCGGTGCCCGAACGGTACTTGGTGGCGGTACCAGGCTAATTAGATACGCACTACTGACCTTGGTCGTCGTAATGAGCATCTACCTCACCTGGCAACAGCTCCAAGGAATGTAAATAAGTAAAGGCAAACTTTAAGAAATCATCCTGGTTTGTGCCAGTAAACATTCCTAGGATGGAAGCCATGACGAAGACAAAACTAGAAAGCATCTCCGAGCGCACCTCGGATGATCCGCTTAGTTACCCCGAACTGAATCTTGTACCAGCATCCACAACAGTCACCGTTGTGGTCGCCGAAGATTTCTCCGCCGATAACTTCTCTGAACTCCTTATCGGCGCAGCGGAATCCACCCGTCTCCTAGGACTGGATGAGCTCCACATCATTGCTCCCGCAGTCCACCTCCCTTCCCTTGCAGTAGCCGCCGCTGACATTGCGCACCTCCTGCCAGAGAAGTTCCAATTCTGCGAAGCCGAAACCTGCACTCATCTCCACCCAGACGATGACACCTACTTAACGGCTGAATCTGTTGCACAATTAGGAACAAAACTGAAGTCCGCGTAAGGGCTTTAGGCCTTTGACCCACCATGAATTAGCTATTTGTGGTGGGATTTGCTTTGTTGATTTGGACTAACGGTTGGGCTAAGGGTTGGACTAATGGTTTAGAATCGGGGCATCTGGTGCTGGGTATCAATTGAGTTACCTGGCTTTTAAATCGGCGCATAGAGCTTTCCGCTTTGTGGTCCCCGGGTGTGAGGATCTTGCCCCATGTTAGGATTCACCATTTTTTGAACTGGCCACGGAAAAATGGTGAATCCTAACGTTTCTAGCTCTAAAAAACGTGCCAATTCACCACTTTTCGGCACCCATCGCTCAAAAATGGTGAATTGGCACAAGCTTCCTTTTAGGCATATGGTCTTCTAGCGTTTGTTACGCTAGATTTTCAAAAACTTTCTACCTTTCACCGAGAGTCAACTCGGTTTTTTAGCCTTTCGCCTGATACAGGCTGTTTAAGCGACTGAGTTTTGAGAATGAGTGGTTATATCAATTTCGCGCTAAAAGCGTCTCAGAGGCGATTCTATTGCGGTTATTTTTTCTGGCCCTTTTCTTAAATCCCACACCCCACTTCAACTCACTACACCTGGCGACCAAGACTGCCCGTGGAAAAGGAGTCCTTGGTTAAATAAGACGTTATCGGGGCCTACAAATTTGACCTAGCGACCAAGGATTTTTGGGAGTCTTATGGATTTGGTCGAATATGCAGGTACTGGGAAATGCTTGAAGAGTGTCCTAACTTAGAACCACTTACAACACCCAGATCACGCTTTTTAGCACCACTACATTCGGTTTTTCGTCCGCGCCGTTGCAGGGGCACTCCAGGGATCTTCTGGCCAGGGGTGTTTAGGATAACGTCCTCGCATTTCTGCACGAACCTGGCTGTAGGCGCCGGACCAAAAACTTTGTAGATCATCAGTAACAGCCAGCGGCCTACCTGCGGGAGATAGTAGGTGGAACTGGACTGGAATCCCACAAAATGTCGGGGATTGCGCCAGCCCGAAACATTCTTGGAGTTTTACTTTCACAATTGGTCTGCCGGAAGAATAGTCCAGTCGGTGCCGATTTCCACTGGGAACTTCTAGGTGCGAGGGTGCGTATTCATTAAGGTTGTTTGCCTCAGGCCAGGGAAGTAGACGTTGTAGTGCGGGGTATATATCAATTTTGTGTAGTGGTGTGCCGTGGCTAAGTGCTTTAATTTCTGCAGATAACCAGAGGTGAGGGTCGGTGGATTCAATGTCTGGCCATGGTGCACCGCGATGGGCGTGGATGAATTTCAACCGGTCTCGCAGTGAGGAGGTTTTGTCGGAGAAGTGGAAAAGTTTCACACCTCCATCGGATAAAGCGGTGGCGATCGCGTCGAAGGCTTCTTCCGGGGTGGGTTTTGTGGGTGTGGAGCTGAGTTCGATTGCACCAGCAGCTTTAACTTTTCTGGCTTGTACTTTTCCGTCCACAAAGTGCGCGCGGGTTTCTTGTGTTACGCCGATGAGCTCCAGCGCATCCGCTTCTGAAATGCGCGCAGCAGCCCGAATGATGGCGGTATTGTTCGAGCGGTTGATTGCGGCAATGGCGAGCCAGTGGGCATCTTTGAGGTCGTCATCTAAAAGGCGGGCTCGGGTGCCGCTGGCTAGTAGGTATTCGCCGTGGTCGATTTTATGTGCGATAAGCTGCGGAAACGCCGCTCCCACGATTTCACCCGCGCTCGCTTTTTCAGAAGAGGCAGGTGCCAATCGGCGTAGGCGTTCAACTTCGCGCTTGTTAGGTTGTTGCTTTTCGACGTCCCCCTGCGGGTTCTCCGCCACCACCGCTAAGATTTTCGCGGCTTGTTCTCCGAAGCGAAGTAGTGATGCTCCCAGAGGTGGGGATAGCGGAAGTGTGGATAAACGATGACCCAGATCCGTGATTGTTTCCTTTTCAAGTGCGCCGATGTGGTGCAAGGTTTGCCTAGCGGCTGCCCAAGTGGAGTGTGGAGGTTGATCAAGTAGTGGCAAATCTTCAGGTTGTGTGCCCCATGAGGAAAGCCACAGTGCAGCTTGGGTGAGGTCGGCGGAGTTGATTTCGGGTGCCACAAATTGTGGAAAGTGGGAGAAGTCTTCTTGTGAGTAGCATCTGATTACCTCGCCTGGCCCTTCACGTCCAGCTCGACCTGCGCGCTGATTTGCGGAAGATTGTGCACAGCTGCTGGTGACCAGCCCTGTCATGCCGCGAGCACTATCTCTTTTAGGCATGCGTGACAGACCAGAGTCCACCACGATTCGAACGCCTGGCACTGTAAGAGAGCTTTCAGCAACGGGAGTTGAGACAATGATGCGTTGGGTAGAAGAACGTGTCAGGGCTCGGTCTTGTTCTTGTGGATGAAGTTGCCCGTGTAGTGGGAAAACATTGCTGTGTCCCAGTGCTTCAAGTTTGTTTATGACCCGATCGATTTCTGCCACGCCAGGAACAAAAACCAGTGCAGAATGCGGGGAACGTAGTACTGCTTCATGGGTTTTCTGTGCCATGTGGTCGAGGAAGTCCCAGTCCACTCCGCGCGAGCCTACACGTGGGTTGCGCGAAGGGGCATAAGTAATATCCAAGGGATGGATGGGTGCTTCGGCGCTTAGTACCTGGGCATCTAAAAGTTCTGCGAATTTTTCTGAATCTAAGGTTGCTGACATTGCGATGAGTGAGAAGTCATCGCGTAGTTGGCTTAGTTCGGTGAGCATTCCAATCAGAAGGTCAGAATCGAGTTGGCGTTCGTGGACTTCATCGATAATTACTGCGCCAACTCCGGGAAGGTCTGGGTTGTTGAGTAGCTGCCGAATCAACACACCCGGCGTCATAAATTGCACGAGGGATCCTGGAATATGTTCGCCACGCACACTAAAACCAACTTTGTCACCCAGGGTGCTGTTATCTAAAAAAGCGAGGCGACGTGCTGCGGCTCGGACGGCTACTCGGCGGGGAGCGGTGACTAGAACCTTGGTGGGAGAACCACTTTCGAGGCGTTGACCATTTAGCACATTAGCCACTAATGGGGGTAAAAGTGTTGTTTTTCCAGTCCCGGGCGGAGCTTGAATTACGAGGTTCGTAGGACCCGCAGAAAGCATTTTTCGCAGGTCAGGTGTAAGAATTTCTACGGGTAGATTCGGAGAAATGTTATCTATAAGAAAATTACTGATGCGTGAAGTCATTGAAAACCTGTAGATTAAGAATCTGCTGAACTTATCACTTGTTCTTCAAACTCTATGAGCTGGGTGAATGAGGGCATGTTAATGCGGAGTACGGTGTTTTTCCTAAGTTATTCATCAATAGACCTTGGTGAATATTTAAGGGCTCTATTTACAAAATGGAACCCTCGGGTCATTTTTTAACTGAGTGTACTTCCCCCGAGAGGGAACAGGTTCTGGTGTGCGTTGGTAGTCGTAGGCGCAGATAGGTGACATGTCACCATGGGTGCGAAAGTAAGGAAGTTTTCGTGAAGGTAGTCGAGAAAGTTAGTTTCTTTAAGCAGAAGCTAAAACGGAGACAACGGTGGGGGAATTCTTCGTTGATTTCTTGTATCTGCATTGTTGCGGCACTCGTCCTGTTGCTGCTTTTTGGCAACGACACCCAAGCAGGTTTTATCGGCAAGTTAATAATCCCACTTGGGCTAGGGTTGATCGGTGCGGTGGCAGGAATTTCTGCTAGAAACCCCCTACTTACCGGTTTGAACCTTGGTTTTGGATTTTTTCTCGTTCCCACCTATTTGATTATTTCCGGCAGTATTTGGTGACTTGCCTTAGCAACTCAGAAGACAAACCAGCAGCTACTCAGGCAGAATTCCGAGTGCATCTAGCGGAACACCTTCTGGAAGCTCATGTCGTTCCAAACGGGAATCATCGCGTTTTCTCACGACTCTCGCCGGATTTCCCACTGCAATAGAATCATCAGGAATATCTTTAGTTACCACTGCACCGGCTCCAATAACGCACCGATCACCAATGCTGACCCCACCAACAACCGTGACATTTCCACCCAGCCAGGTGTCTTCACCAATCGAAATGGGTGATCCATTTTCCCAGCCTCCGGATCGCATCTGCCAATCATCCACGGGGTGACCTGCAGTAAATAATTGGCAATTAGGCCCCAACATGCTGCGCGCCCCAATGCTGACTGGAGCAATATCTAAAATAGTTACTCCGAAATTGATAAATGCATGTTCGCCGATGGTTGTGTTGAATCCGTATTCGATAATTGCCGGAGCTTTGATTGTGCAAGCTCCACTGGCAGGGTTGAGTACAGTGTTAAGGATTTCGGCAGTGCGAGCAGGATCAGTGGGGCCGATCTGGTTGTATTCATGGAAAAGCAGAGCTGTTTTCTGTGCCGCTTCTTCGCGTTCTTTACCGGTTGCCACGTACCATTTCCCGCTCGTCATTGTTTCGATAGATTCAAAGTCTTTATCCATAGTCACCATTGTGCAGGAGAATTTACGTGCCTACGCTTTTCGACGACCCCCTCCACCAACTTCCCAGACCACCGCGCCGGGTGGCCAGCGGCGTGGTGCACCTACCTAATTTCCTCGGCATAGCCGAGCAAAAAGAACTTGTTTCCCAAGCTAGAGAGATTGCCCGTTCAGTTGCCAGAACACCTTTGGCGATGGTTCGACCCACGCTAAAAAGTGGCCAGATGAGCGTGCATATTTTGAGTTTGGGCAAGCATTGGGCGTCTAATCCTTATCGCTATGTTGATTCAGTTGGTGGCGTTTCGGTGCCACCGTTACCAAGTTCTTTTGTGGAATTAGCAGGCAAAGCGCTAGAGGCTGCAGGGGCTTTGAGTAATTCACTTCGAGCTTGGGTACCGGCTTATCGAGCAGAGGCAGCATTGGTGAATTACTATGCTCCCGATTCCTCAATGGGTATGCATCAAGATGCCAATGAAGAATCAGAAGCCCCCGTGATTTCCTTATCGATCGGTGACACCGGAATCTTCAGACTCGGCGGCACCGAAAACCGGAATAAACCCTGGGTGGATATCCCGCTTTTAAGCGGTGATCTCATCGTTTTCGGCGGAGCTCACAGGCGAGCTTTCCACGGTGTGCCAGCAATCGAAGCTAATACAGCTCCTGTCGGATGTGGATTAACAGAGGGGCGAATCAACATCACCATCCGGCAAGTAAACCTTTAAACAGGCAGGTCAAAAGCTATTGCGGGGGTAAAATAGCCCCGCAATGTCCCATGGTCGTTTTATGGTGCTGAGCATGACTACAAATAGAGCAAACCCAAACGAATTAGTTGTATGTGCGGACAAGAAGTTAAGGCCTAGATGGGCATCAAGAAGCAACTTGTGTTGGCAGTATTTTGATCATGAATGGGGAAGACCACCAACAGATCTCAATGCACTTTTAGAGATCCTAATATTGGTTGTTTTCCAAGTCGGTGTCACCTGGCATGCAGTCCTTGTAAAACGCGAAGGCCTCAAAGCAGCATTCGCAGATTTTGATGTTGCAACCGTCGCGGCATTTGATGAACGAGATATTGAACGCCTGCTTGAAGATCCACGCATTTTTAGAAACAGACGGAAGATAACCGCTGCGATAACCAATGCCAAGGCATTTTTAGCCCTCACGGAAACTAAGGGCAGTTTGGACACAATCATCGCTGATAGTGTTAGGGATCCCGGTGACATTGTTAAAGAGTTAAAGCAGTTAGGTTTCACCCACATTGGGCCCACGTCGCTGAGCATTCTCCGGCAGGCAATTGGGGTTGGTGATCTTAAAGCAGCCTAAGATATGAGCCGATGACGACAGCACAATTTTTAGCGCTTTTCTTGGTGTGGATAGCAGCCATTGCATCTCCAGGGCCCGATCTTTTTCAGATCATCAGGTTGGGGGCCAAGAACCGCCGGGACGGCATCTTAACTGCCGTGGGCATCATGGTGGGAAACTCGATATGGATCATTGCGAGTTTGCTTGGGCTTTCAGCATTGATATCCACCTATCCAGCAATTTTGAACGTTTTGCAAATCGTTGGTGGCGGCTATCTCACCTGGATGGGTATTGGGGCGGTGCGGTCGTGGTGGAAGCAACGCTCAACGCAGCAATCGGTGGCGGATTCCACTGCTGTGGAAAGCGCACTAGAAGCCCCTAGCAACCCGTCAGTGGGGGTGTGGCCAGCGATCAGATCAGGTATTGCCACCAACCTGTCTAACCCTAAAGCTGTGCTGTTTTTCGGTTCAGTTTTCGCGCAATTCATCAGACCCGATATGGGTGTTGGGTGGAGTGCGTTTATCGGTGCACTGCTTATTGTCACTGGCCTGCTGTGGTTTATTGGATTCGCCGTGTTGGTGCGCAAGCTGGCAGCCAGTATCACTCGCAACGGGGCCATCATTGATCTCATAACGGGGGTGATCTTTATCAGTTTGGGAATGTTCATGATCTTCGAGGGGGTTGTAGGAATCGGTGGCCGGGTAGTGGGTTAGCCCTGCTTCCCGGACGTCACTAGACTTAGGCACCATGCAACCTGAAGAAGTGCACATCAAGGATGAGACCATCAAGCTGGGTCAGTTCATCAAATTGGCCAACCTTGTCGAATCGGGAGGGGCGGCCAAAGATGCCATCGCTAATGGCGATGTCACCGTCAATGGTGAAGTGGATACCCGCAGGGGTAAAACACTTCGCGATGGTGATGTGGTGTGTATCGGCGACGCATGTGCGCAGGTGTTAACTGGTGATGACGCCGATGATGATTATTTTGACGAAGCCACCGCAAACGATGACTTCGACCCCGAAAAGTGGAGGAACATGTAATGCCAGCCTTTGAGGCCATGCCAGGAATGCCGTACTGGATCGACTTGTCCACCTCGGACATCGCAAAATCTGCGTACTTCTACGAAAATGTTCTCGGCTGGGAGATCGAAGAAGTCAATGATGGCTACCGCATGGCGCGACTCCAAGGACTACCAGTTGCAGGATTGATCGATCAGCGCGGTGAATCCAGCATCCCAGATACCTGGATTACCTATTTCCTCTCCTATGATCTGGATGCCACGGCGAAAAAGATCACCGAACTGGGTGGACGCGTATTGGCAGAGCCAACTGACGTGTACTTAGGCCGTATGGCGTTGGCTGTGGATACTGCCGGTGCTTTGTTTGGTGTTATTGAGCCTGGCAGTGAGGAATCATTCGTCGCAGCAGGCGAACCTGGTACCTCGGTGTGGCATGAACTGACCACAGTGGCTAAATATGCTGAAGCGATCGAGTTTTATGGTGAGCTTTTCACGTGGACTACCTCTGAAATGGCAAGTGAAGGAGACGATAGTTTCCGATACACCACCGCATTGGTCGATGGTGCTGCATTTGCTGGCATTTTTGATGCGAAAGGTCACTTCCCTCCACAGGTGCCAAGCTTCTGGCAGTCCTACCTTGGTGTGTTGAATGCCGATGAAGCTGTGGCAAAAGCCAAGGAGTTTGGTGGTGACGTTATTCGTGAGCCGTGGGATTCAGAGTTTGGCCGTATGGCGTTGATTGCTGATACCACTGGTGCCACCCTCACCGTGTGTGAAGTTGCTGAATACGTCGAGGAAGGCGCAGAAGGTGATGATCTTTTCGATATTGATTTAAGCGCCTTCGAAGAACAATTCCGCAACCAACAAGGTAAGTAAGAGGACTGTCACACCACGGAGGACACCATGGAGGAATTAGCGTTTGATGAGCTGACTTCCATGGTGTTGGATTGCACCGATCTGATCCCGCCTGGAAAAGTGGCAACCTACGGGGACATTGCCAAAATTGTGGGAACGGGGCCACGGCAGGTTGGTCGGATCATGGCTCAAGCTGGGCAATTCACATGTTGGTGGCGGGTGGTTCGCGCTGATGGCAGCTTGAAAGTAGCACAGACCGCACGCGCTAAATGGGAAGAAGAAAACATTAAGTTTTCCAAGCTCAGTGTGCTAAAAGTGGATATGAAAAATCATCGTGTAACGGAACGTGAGTTGGAACAAATAGCTCAAGAATTTCGGCAGGTTAGCACCAATCCGTAATTGGTAGTTTGCTAAAGATTTCCGCACAGTATGGCCACGGCACTGATTTGGAGTGCAAGTTTTCAATAGTGTGGCAGTAACGTCACATACATGAAAACTCCCCGTCTGCTGAAGACTCTCAGCGCGATGGTGGCTGTCACTGGACTTCTCGCACCGACGGTGGTTCTAGCGACCGCCGCTGATGCTGCTGAATTATCCGACAATGTTCCCGATCGCACCCAAATTGCCATTATTAATCCCGATGGCAGCGTGCAAGAATCTGATAATGCTGAAGAAACGCGCCCAGCGTTATCGCTGGCCAAGCTGTATTTAGGCTATTACGTATTGGGCAATGGCACGGAAGAAGATGCTGAATTAGTCCCCGATATGATCCGCTACTCAGATGATTACACGGCGGACTATTTGGAAAGCCAATACCCTGAGGCTATCCCAGAAGTTATTGATGCCTTTGATTTGGAAGACACCGAATGGGCTGGTTATTGGGGTAATGCCACCACCAGCGTGGTTGATATTGCCACTTTCGTGGACACGCTTATCGACGACCCCATCGCCCAACCACTGCTTGACGCCATGGCAGATACCGCCGAATTTGCCGCTGATGGCTATGCTCAAAATTTTGGCACCTACACGTTATCCGATGTCACCGGCACGAAATTTGGCTGGTCGGATGATTTGGATGTGCACGCATCGGTGAGCTTTGGGCCCGGATTTGTCATCGCCGCCAACACCTATGGCGATGCTGAGACCCTGACTGAAGACGTGCAAGATTCCGTGTCCTCGCTGTACCCAGAAGAGGTGACAGCCACCATTGAGGAGCAAGTGGAGCAGTTTTATCAGTGCGCCGCAGACACCGTGCAGGCAGGGATGCACACCGGGGCGGAGCTAAAAGAGCAGCTCAAAGGCACAACGTATGGAAAAGCTCTGAGCTTTCTACCTAACACCGCCCCAATACCTGCGTTTTTGTACAACCTGTTGGCACCTTAGCCGACAGTTTTGAGGAATTCCGCCACGTCAGTGATTTTCTCCCGCGCTACCTTCGGGGTGGAAATTCGGTGCCGAGAGACATATTCCTTCACGGTCGCGTCGCCAAGCTCGGCCGGACGCGCCGCGATCTCGTCTTGGGCTGCGATCTGCACAAACGTCGTCGGCCACGCATCCGCCGCGGGCACTACAGCGTCCCCACGAATTTCGGCAGGGAGCTTTTCGACGCTACCCAGGTCCGGAAAGGTGAGGACCAGGGCGTCGAAAAGCGATGCATTAATCGCGGCTAACGCCGCGCCCGAGGAATAACCCCAACCCGTGATCGAAACCGGATTGTGGTGGCGGGCGTAGCCGACCGCCTTGCCCACGACCTCATTCATATCGTGCAGCGTATGACCTGGTGCGAGCGGATAATCCAGGTCAAGGATGGTAGTGCCAGATAATTCTGCAGCTGCGGCTACCTCGGGGCGCCACTGAAACTCCAACGCATCGCCGGAACCGCGCCACCAGCCACCGCTGTGGAACGATACAGCCCAACGACCAGTCGGTTTAGACGGGTGGAAAATTGCGGCGCCAACCTCTGGCACATTATCCACGCGCACATCACCAATAAACGCCACGCCAGGCATTGAGTGATCAAGCCCAGAACCCAACATGATCATCGCGGTGTGCGTGGTGCGATCAGGAAGGTGCGCAATATAGCGATCTGCTGGATCCGGATCACCTGAGCCACCCGCCCACGGAGGGGTGAAATCTGGAACCGGATAATGCGCATCAAAATACGACCCGAGCTGCTCCAGCTGCTCCTCTTCAGATAGCTGACGATCCTTACCGCCAACCTCGAATTCCTCACGGAAGCGTGCTTCTTGCTCTTGTTCAGTTTCTTGCGGGTTGTTGTTTTCAGCCATGGGCACCACCTTAGTGCGTGTGTCTTCGATGCTGGTTTGAAAGTGAAAATGTCAACAGTGTTTTGGGGTTTGTTTTGGGGTTTGTCGGAAACGCGCCCGAGGAATTGCAAACCATGATAGACACAAAGGGCCAAGCAAAAATTGCTAGGAACTGATTATTGAGTAAGGAAAATCCATGAGTGAAACTCGGTCGAATTCGGTGTCAGCAGTTATGCCCGCGCAGCTTCCTCCAGGACCTGCTGAGCGCACCGTGTACTCCTATGGGGTGCGTGCTGGAGATCAACTACACATTTCAGGCATGGTGGCGTTTGATTCTGAAGCCAATATCGTTGGTGAAGGTGATATCGAGGCTCAGGCTGAGCAAGTATTTAAAAACTTGCAAGCAGTAGTTGAAGAAGCAGGAGGAACAATGAACGATATTGTTTCGACCACTACTTACCTCGCCGATGTTGCAGATGCTCCAGTTGTTAATGCCGCTCGTGCACGTTACTTCACGGGAGACGTACTACCTACCCACACCGTGATTGGGGTTGCGGCATTGGCTAGGCCGCAGTTTCTTTTAGAGATCTCCGCAGTGGCGTATCTGGGAGATCGCTAGCTTCAGCTAAAGCGATTGCTGCTATGAGTCATGTTCGTATGGCTAAAAAGCAGCATGCTTTTCTTATAGAGGACTGTCCTTTGAAGGGGTATTTTTGGAAAGAACGAGAGCTTCTTCAACTCTTGGGTTGTTATTGAAGCATTTGTGGAGATGAAATCTTTGTGGAGTATCTACCGTCGGAAAATAATTTCGTCGTGGAAGGGAAGAATTTATGCCATCTGCAAACAATAAGAACAGCAAATCAGAATCTTCGCGAGTCAAAAGATATTTCGGTGGCCCTGGAATCGTCGTATTTCTCAGCGCTGCGTTTGTAATCATGGTTTCTCTTATAGTCAATGCAACGACTGAGATTGATTCTTCAAGATACGTTGTTATTGGGGCAGCGATCATTTTTGTAGTAGCGACAGTGCGAAGAACAATTGTGGGTAATCGACAAGATCAGTAGAGGATTTGGGCTGAATCTAGGGAGTATCTCCGTTTAACTCCTTAACTCTTCCCCTCTAGTACGTACTCCTATCGGGGTAACTTCCAAAAGACCAAAAACTTCTATCTTTTTGAATCAACCCCAAGCAGGGGCAGTGCCCTCACACCTAAGAATGTAGAGATGCGTACGCTGGTGGCCAACTGAATACGTTTGAGGAGAAGGTTTTCTATGAGTGGCACCGCCATCATGTACGACACAACTGTTGTTCCATCAAAGAAGGAAATCGCGCAGGCCTGGACTGGTGATGTTGATCTTCAGGGAAGTTACCGCCTGGTAGATACCGTGGATGGGGAAGTCGGCGTTGAGGTGCTGATTTCCAAGGATCGGGAGGGCCGTTTGCTCCAGATTCCGTTTAGTTATCGTTCGGCAGAGATCAACCCTGAGCAAACACTTAGCACTCTAGAGCATGGTGTGTTGGGTACTCGCTGGGTTACTAATGCGTTGGGTGATCCGGTGGCAGTGCGGGAGTTTATTCGCACAATTTTAACGGGCGATGATGGCGCATCTCGTGATGATGGGGTGGAGGGCTACCTTGATATTAGGGGAACTGGTGATGCTGAATCGGTGGATTTACAGGATGTAAAACTTACTGAAGTGACAAGGCAGCGCGCGATTGGTTCGGTAACTATCAATGGTGAGCGGAAGCAGTTTTCGTTGCGTCTGCCTCAGTTGTTGAAGACTTACAGGAAGACTGCTGCTGGGCATACGGCAACAAAGTTGCGCCTGGTTGCAGCACATCCTGAAAAGGTGGATTCTGAGTTGCTTGTCGCAGAGTTTAACTGGATGGAGTAAGCACGAGAATCCTCGGCAAAGATTAAAAGCCCCTCACATGTGAGGGGCTTTTAGCAATTCTCTCCAGCACAAGAATGATTTAGTGGGGGATTTTAGCTTTGGGGATCACCATCGGTGTTCCGGTTTCTGGGTCGGGGACAATTCGGCAGGGGAGATCGTAGACTTTTTCAATCAGTTCAGCTGTGATGATGGAGGATGGTGGGCCTGCTGTGACGATTTCTCCGTCTTTCATCACAATGAGATGCGTTGCGTAGCGGGCTGCTTGATTGAGGTCGTGGAGTACTACAACGATGGTGCGGTTGAGGTCTTGTCGGAGTTTTTCAAATAGCTCCAAAAGACCGTATTGGTGCGTGATGTCTAGGAAGCTGGTGGGTTCGTCGAGTAGGAGCACTGGGGTTTGTTGGGCAAGGACCATGGCTACCCATACGCGTTGCCGCTGACCGCCGGAGAGTTCGTCGACAAGCCTGCCGGATAGGCTGGAAATCCCGGTGGCTGCCATAGCCTCGGCGACTATTTGTTCGTCTTTTTCAGACCACCGATCAAATATGCCTTGGTGGGGATGCCTGCCTCGAGCGATGAGATCTGCAACTCGGATGCCTTCGGGTGAAAGCGAAGACTGCGGTAGAAGCCCTAACTTTGTGGCCAGCTGTTTCGTTGGGATGGTCGAAATTTCTGTACCGTCGAGCAAAATGTGTCCATTTTTGTATTTCAGAATTCTCGCTACGGCACGTAATAAGGTGGATTTACCACAAGCGTTGGGTCCGATGATGGCGGTGTATCCATGTTCGGGAATGGAGAGGCTTAAATTATCGGAGATAATATGCCGGTCATAACCTACTTGTATGCCGTCGACCTGGATGATGGGTGCAGTGGTTTTCAGTAAAGAATCAGGATTATTCTGCGAGTGTGTTTTGGTCATCCTTTTCTCCTGTATTCATTGATGAGCAGCCATATCAGGTAGGCTCCGCCGACGATCACTGTGAGGACACCGACGGGGAATCCTACTAGTTGGGCTATTACGTCGGAAGCTAATAAGACGAATGCACCGACCAGTGCGGATGGCACGAGGATCAGCCCGGTGCCGCCGACTAAACGGCGGGCGATTTGTGGGGAAGCCAGTGCGATAAATGAAATTGGTCCTGCAGCTGCAGTTACCAGAGCGGTAAGAGCAACACCGACGATCACAGCAGCAGCGCGTGTGACATTGGCCTTTACTCCGAGCCCGCGGGAGGCGTCGTCGCCAAGCTCCAATTGCCGAACGCCTGGTGCAATTAGGGCGACAAAAACTAGGAATATTAAGAGCACAGCAACCATGGGCCAGAGTTGTTCATGGCTGAGTCCATTGAGGGATCCTGCTGCCCATACTGATGCCATCATGGCTTCATCCACGCTGACAGACAGCATGAGCATGGAATTTAAAGAACCAAGTAAAGCACCGACACCGATACCCATGATGATTAACCGGAAGGATCCAACGGTGCCACGTCGAATAGCAAGGAGATATACCACTGCGGCGGTGATGCAGCCGCCGATGAGTGATCCGCCAGCGATATCCAAGTAGCGGGTTGATCCGAAAAACAGCATGACAAAGATCGCCCCGGTATATGAGCCGGTGGAAAATCCGATAATATCTGGTGAACCAAGAGGATTGCGGGTTAAAGATTGGAAAATAGCGCCCGATAGTGCAAGCGCAATACCGCATGCAATCGCAAAAAGTGTTCGGGGAAGTCTCCACTGGAATACCGTGAGTCTGGCTCTGGGATCTGCATCTATGTAGATCAGTGCTTCGAGAACATCTGATGGCGATAACTTATAAGTGCCCAATCCCAGTGACACAACCCCGAGAACAAGGATCGCTGCCAGCAAAACGGCACATACAATCATGCTGCGTACGCTGAACCAGTTGGAAAAACGACCAGCTCGGAGTTTTACAGTGCGGTAACCGTGGTCAACAGATTCTGCAACAACAGTGCTCACAGCCCACTCACCGACTTTCTGCGTGCAAGGATAATCAATACAGGTGCGCCCACGATTGCGGTGACAAGGCCAACGCGCAATTCTCCATTAGGAAGGATGATCCTTCCAATGACATCGGATACCACCAGCAAAATCGCGGACACTATGGTGGTGTATGCCATGATCCAACGCTGGTCGGGGCCGGTGAACCAGCGCACGACGTGGGGCACCATCAGTCCGACAAACCCAATGGGGCCTGCCAGTGCGGTTGCGGTGCCAGCTAAGAGGGTTACTGCGATGATGACCCAGACTCGGATGTGATTGATTTTTACACCAAGTGAGGTAGCTAGTTCATCACCAAGCGCTAAGGCATTAAGTTGGCGCGATGCAGCAAAGGCAATAACGATGCCGATAACAATGAATGGGGTGAAGGCAACAACAACATCGAGCTGCCGTCCAGCAACGGACCCTACTCCCCAAAAACGCAGGTCATCAAAGGTACTACGGTTGGCTAAGGTAATTGCACTGGTCATTCCTCCCAGCAGAGCCCCAATAGCTACACCCGCGAGAGTTAGTTTCACCGGTGATGCTGCACCAGCTCCGATGGAACCCAACATGTACACCAGAATTGTTATCAAGGCTGCACCAATGAGAGCGAACCAGATATAACCCAATGCCGTCCCGATACCGAAAACACCAACTCCAACGGTGACAGCAAAGGATGCGCCAGCGTTAACGCCGAGGATTCCGGGGTCTGCCAGCGGATTGCGTGTAAACGCTTGGATGAGTGCACCACACAACCCCAGTGCTGGGCCGACAATGATGGCAACCAACGTCCTGGGGAGACGAAGCTCGCGGATCATCACATGTTCATCATTGTTGATATCAAAAGACCACAACGCATTCCAGATTGTCATGAGTGAAATATCTCGGGAACCAACAGCAATGCTGATCAAAGCGATGACAACAAGAACGACCAACGCAATGATCAGGCCGACCAAACGAGATGAATTATTACGCGCAATACCTGGAGCTTGTGGAGCTTTAGTGCTTAAAGCGTAGGTCATAGCCCTACTGATTCATAGAGTCGCTGCGTTTCATCGGTGATTTCTTCCGGGTCGCGGTCTTGATCAGCCCACAGTTCACGAAGCTTAGCGTGGAATTCTTCACCAAGTTCTTCATACCGTGCTCGCCATTCTTCCGCGTTGTCCGTCCAATAACCCATGGTTTTATACATTTCGCTGGAGAGTTTTCGCTCATGGCGGAGATATTTCCGAGCTTGTCGCGTGACGCGTGTTTCCGCTGCGACCCATACGTAGGTGTCATCGTCGATGTCGGTGCGTTCTAATGCAGACACCAATCCGCTGGGTGCAAGGCCGTTGCCCGTTCGGCGTAGCCAGGTGTAGGAGACACCGGGGATATCGGCAAGTAATTGGTAGCCAGCTCCTCTGACTTCAATGATGAGTTCCGTGTCTATCTCGGAAGCAGTCAGCTCAGCGATGCGAAGAGCTGCAGGTAGCGCGGGTTCATCGGCGAAAAGCACTTGTCGACGCGCCCCTACAGGGCGTAAATAAATCTCCTTCGGCGGGTTGATTCCAAGTTCTTGACCTTCCTGTGCTTGGAGCGCCCACGCAGAAGCTATACCGCCTTCGTGCTCAACAAAATCAACGTCGATTTCTCCGCTGCGGTGTTTGCGCACAGTGTAGGTGCGCATTTGTGATGGTTCGACACCTTCGGCGTAGTCCCAGCCACGATCTGTGACAAAGGGCAAACGAACTGGTTCATCGGGGTGGTCGGGGAAGAATAATCGCACGTATTCATCACCGATTCCCGTTGTGGGGTAGTCATGCATGTCCGGGCCACCGAGGGTAATACGGATCATGCCTTGCCCAAGCTTTCTTACCGAGGTGACAATGGCGCGATGAACTCGTGGCTCATAATCATCGGGTAGGCCTGGGTAGTAGGTGTTGTTGCTCATGGTGCACTCCGAATCACTGCGCCGCCATCAAGTGCTTCTTCCACATCATCAAGGAAGCCTTCTTCAATGAGCCATGGAATGCTGAGTACGTTTGGAGCGCTCATCGCCATGGTCATGTCTGAATCTTCAGTGAAGTAGTAACGTCCCTCAGCGATGGGTGCCCACCGTTGAGCAACCGGGTTGTCGAGGGTGCGTTGTGATTGTTCTGGTTTACCCCACGCCACAAAGACCTCAGCGTCGATGTCATTGAGATTTTCTAGGCTAATGCTGGAGGTGAATCCGTCTGCCTCTAGTTCAGACAGACCCGGTGCGTCTACCAAACCGAAATCGTGGATGAGTGCTACACGAGGATCCTCCGGTGAAGTATAAAAGGACAGTTGGTCGGAACCTTCAAACAAGTTCACGCCAAAAGCGATTGTTGTGCCCTGTAGCCTGGGGTGTTCAGCTGCAGCATCAGCGATAGTTTGCTCAGTGTCTTTGATCAGCTGTTCGGCCCGCTCGGACTCGCCAAGCACGGTGCCAGCAAATTCAGTGACATGCTGCCAGGTGCCAGAAAGCCATGCCTCTTGTTCATAAGGGACGGTGGGCGCGATCTCGCTGAGCCGCTCGTACTGCACTTCGGTGACACCGGAGTGGGGAGCGAAGATGAGGTCTGGTTCAAGCGCTAAGATTTCTTCATAATCTGGACCATCAGAAGTTTGGGTGAGAATAAGTGGAAGTTCATCGTTGTTCTCGTTTTCAACTTGATCTTCGAACCAAGGTGAATAGCCGTTTCCAGCATCTGATGATGTTGAACTCACCGCCACTGGCGTAACCCCCAATGCAGCGGTGATATCGTGAGCGATCCACCCAATCGTCACCACTTTCTCGGGCTTTTGCGGAATGTCTGTCTTGCCGAATGCATGCGACACTGACAGTGGGAATGCTCCAGAAGAGTTTTCAGATGTGTCGGTTTCCGGTGCAGCCGAGTTCGCCCCGGTACAACCGGCAACGAACAATAAGGTGACAAGTAGGGCGGCCGCGAACGATCGCCGTCGGACAGCGTGCATGATGTAGCTCCTGTGATCTCATGATGGATAGAGGCTCCCCCTAAGGAGAGCCTTACTTAATCACGATAGGAGTGCGACCAGCTTTGGGACTGCCAATAGTTTTCGTGAAACGGACAATTTGAAGGCTGCGCCTTAGATCAGGATGGATGTGCGGATCTTATGGTTCACTTTGGGAGTCTGAATGAAGTCAGTGGGATGTCGTCCAGTTGTTCTTTTAAACGCTGTGCTGAATGCGCTGACATTTGAATATCCCACTTTGCGGGTTACTTGAGTTACTGTCACGCCAGCGCCTAGAAGTTCAACGGCACTGGCCATCCGGACGTTGGTACGCCACTGAGTAAAAGTCATGCCGGTTTCAGTTTTGAAAGCACGGGCAATGGTTCGGGTGCTGGTAGAAGTAAGCCATGCCCATTCTTCGATGGTGCGATCGTCGGCGGGGTCGTCGATAATTGCCTGCATGATGCCGGTGATGCGCGGGTCTCTGGGGACTGGGACCTTGACCACTGGGTAGGTGTCTTCAGCAAGAAGCTCCAGGCAGACGACTTGGGCGCGCAGGCGCCGCTCTTTATGCATGCCCGTAAAAGCGAGATAGAGCAGCATCTCCCGAAGCGCGCGGTTGACCACCATCATGGTGGGGGCGTCGATAAGCTTATTCCAGGCCGAGGGCAGGATATGCAGTGCGATCAGCGGATTGCCCGGATCGCGGGTGATTGCGTGTGGTGTGCCCGCCGGAATCCAGATGCCCTGGCCAAGGGCGACGCGCCAGATTTCGCCATCGATGTCCACACTGCCAGAACCATATTCCGGCCAGACCACAAGATGTTCCGGATGAATGTGCGGATCTGGGCCGCAGCGATGCTCGTCGGTAACATACGTGTAGCGCATGACCGTGCAGGTGAGCAAGTAATCATCGGGAACTACCTGGTCACACACGTGAGGGTGAGTATCTTGTGCGTCATCCATCTGATTCCCCTTTTTCTATTAGTAAGGGGAACCTTAGCAAAAAATTTAACGTGTGTAATGCACCGGGGTTATACCGTCCTCACTGGCGAGGTGGGTTTGCATGCCGTCGATAATATCTGTGTTGTGTGCAGAAACTGCCAACCACGAATCATCGGCCTGTTTTTCGCACACAAAAGTCAGCACACCGCGCCGGGTTCCACCACGCTGTTGTTGATCTGGCGTTATCTGTCCAGTCATCTTCCACCGGGCGTGGACAACAGCTACTTGATCATTGCTGAGCATTCGGGTTTTAGTTTTCTCAAACACCATTTCTGTATCGGGGAACATATCCCGAAAACCAATCGCGTGGTTGTGACGGATTTGGCGGTGTCCGTGCCACCAAAAACCCACCACGTTGACAAAATCGGCGTCGTTTTTAAACACTGCAGTCAATGCATCAGCATCTGCGTTATTCCATGCATTGGCAAAACTCATGGCAACTGACTCGGGAGAATTCACGGGCACGGCTCCAGTATTTTTGGGAGGAATATCTTTTAGAGGAGTTTCTTTAGGTGCTACCGGTAATGCTATAACCAGCCTGGGCACGGTTGTGTACATCAACAAATGAAAAACGGCCCCGGTCTGAAGACCGGAACCCGAATTTCTTTTGATTTGCAGGTGATGCCTGCTCAGTAGGATCTAGCTTACCTTTCTTTTACTTAAAAAGCGCATCCTCGTTCCAAAACTGATTCTTAAGACACTTCTAGTTTGTGTCTAGTGCGATAGATATGAAACCGGCAGAATAGCGCAGCGTAAATTGTATCGCTTGCACGTTGGCTTTATGACTAGTTCGGACTTGATCGTGCCTTAGCCTTTCGGTGTTGTCGAAAATCTGACTCCCGACCCCTTAAAGTGCCCTTTCTGAAGCCGTTTTCTGGACCAAAGCCGCTAAGCCCTAGAAAGTAGGGACATTGACCACGGGTTAGGGAGGGTGGTTAGGATTCACCATTTTTTAGCGGACCCCCACAAATCATGGTGAATCCTAACGCTTTTGGCCCTGGAAAACGTGCCAATTCACCATTTTTCAGCCTTACCCCTTTCAAGATGGTGAATCCTTGCCCTGGAACCTTTACGCAATCTTTCAGATTTCACATCTGCCCCAATAGTCCCAAAACTGACCCCTTCTAGAATCGCTTTTAAACGCCCAACAAAGCCTCGACCACACTTAACCTCATTCGACAAAATTCGACCCCTTAAATCGCCTCCTACGCCCAAAGCGCTCAACCACCCCAACCATCCCAAAACACTGTCCGTTGCACGAAAATAGTCGTCTGCCTGCAAGCGTTCGAACTTCGTAGCGTTAGTGGGTATGCAAGAAATTGTCACTACTTCGCAGATGTTGCGTATCGCGCTCACCAGGGATGGTCGGGCTTGGCGGTTGGCGGCGTGCACATTTGGGCTGATTATCAGCAGTATGGGTGCGGCTGCCATTCCGATTCTTACTGGCCAAATCATTGACCGAGCTTTGATTCCTCTTGATTTAAGCGCATTGGTGCAGTGGTTGTGCATCCTCGCGGTGGTGTTTGCCATAAAGTCCATTGCGCAGCAGCGTTCCTCGTTGGGGATGGTGCGTGTGTATGGGCATGGTGAACATGATTTACGTCAGTTAGCTGTGGGAAGAGTGCTGCATCCGAGGCTGCATAAACGGCACGCAACGGGGGAGGTGTTGTCCATTGCGACGAATGATACGTACCAGGTCGCGGGTGTGGCGTGGAGCATTGTGCAGCAATTGTCCACGGTTGCGGGGTTGATTACTGCGTCGGTGGCGTTGCTGCTTATTTCAGTTCCGTTGGGCATTGGTGTGCTTGTTGGGGCTGTGGTGGTGTTGGTGGTGATGCAGTGGTTGTCGCGTCCAATGTTTTCGCGTGGTCGTACAGAACAGGCGGCGGTTGCTGCGGCTAGTGATATTGCGACTGATGCGATGGAGGGGTTGCGCATCATTCAGGGGTTGCGTGCGGAGGGGGAGATCACGAAGCGTTATCGCAAGGCAAGTGAGCATTCTAGGAATACGGCGGTGGATTCTGCGGTGGCGTTGCGTCTTTATGATGCGGTCAGTGAGATCGTTTCCTTGCTGTATTTGGCGGTGTTGGTGTTTGCCGCTGGGTGGTTGACCATGCGCGGAGATATAAGCGCAGGTGAGTTGGTGACCGTGATTGGGTTGGCGCAGTATCTGAAAAACGCGTTGGCGCATATCGGCACGTTTGGGGCGAATTGGTCATATAAGCGGGCCTCGGCAAAACGTCTGAGAGATTTTCTTTCTGAGGATTTTTTGCTGCCAGATGGCACTTCTCCCACCACTTCAACCAGCCCACCAGTCCTGCGCTGGCGCACCCTTGAAGCAACGCCGGGAAAACTTTTAGGCATTCGCGTCGCTGATGCCGCCATGGCGCGAACAATCAGCCAACAATTAGCGTTCACAGTCGCTCCGCAACCCGGTGAACTAAGCCTCAACGGCATTGACGCGCGCGTTTTAGGCCCACAGCTCTGGCGCCAGCACGTCATCGCCCCGCCGCACGATGCCACCTTATTTTCCGGAACGCTTAAAGATAATTTGCTTATCGACGCCACCCTCCACCCAGCAATCACCGCCGCCACCGCGCTTGATGATGTCATTGACCACCTCGGCAGCGTCGAGGAGCTAATCGGCGAGGGAGGCCACCGGTTATCTGGTGGCCAGCGTCAACGTGTGCTGCTGGCCAGAGCGATGCACACAAATGCTGATCAGGTACTTGTCCTCGATGAACCCACCACAGCCCTAGATCCTGTGACTGCTAGGGATGTGGCATCGGGGATATCTGAGCTGGTGCATTCAAAGAATCAGGCAGTGGTTGTGATTACGTCTGATCGTTTACTTCTAGAAGCGTGTGATGAGGTGGTGGAACTATGAGGCTTCCAGAAGCCGGGGCGAAACAAACCTGGAAAGAGGTAAAGGTCCTACTTCAGCCACAGGCAGCCACGTTAGTGGCTGTGACGGTGCTGATTACGGCTGGATCCGCGACTGGTTTGGTGGTGCCTGCTTTGTTGGGTCGCATCGTCGATAAGCAAGATCAGTTGTTGGAAACCGTCGTTGCCATTGCTGGCGCGGGTACGGTGGCTGCGCTGTTGACGTTGTGGGGTGGGCGGATTTTGGTGCGCACGCTGCAAGAAGCGCTGGCCACGTTGCGTGAAGATGTCTTTGCCACGGCCGTGCGGCTGGAGGCGGATCAGGTGGAAAATTCTGGTACATCGGATGTGGTTACGCGTGTGACAGGTGATGTGGAATCGGTGACGTCTTCGGTGACAGGAGTGATACCGAGGGTTGTGCAATCGGTTTTTACGCTGATCGTGACGGCATTCGGGTTTGCAGTGTTGGATCCTTGGCTGGCGTTAGCTGCGGTTCTTGTTGTTCCTGTGCAGATTATTTTTGGGCGCTGGTTTCTGAGTCGATCGCGTCCGTTGTATTTCCGGCAACAGCGCATGAACACTGCTCGTGGGCAAAGTTTGATTGAGACAGTCACCGGCGCGGATACTGTCCGAGCTCATGGTCGTGAACGACAGCGTTTGGATTTGATTGCTAAGCGCAGTTTGGCGTCTGTGGAAATCGGCCGAAAAGTCACCAAAGTACGAAATGTGTTTAACGGCGGTTTGGCATTTGCAGAATTTTTAGGGATATCCCTAATTTTGGGAGTGGGTTTTTGGCGAGTGGACTCGGCCGTACTCACAATCGGAGCGGTAACCGCAGGTGTGTTGTTCTTCCACCGATTCTTTGCACCGATCACCACCTTGCTTGCAAGTATTGATGATCTTCAACGCGCCGAAGTGGGTTTGTCCAGGTTATTTGGTGTTCTTCAAGTTGATATTCCACCGGAACGTCAACCTGTGGAGGGTGCCGATATCAAACTTATCAACGTCACGCACACCTACCCTGGGCGAGTACATCATGGTGTAGATGATGTTTCCTTGAACATTCCTGCTGGTAGTCGCGTTGTGTTGGTCGGTGCATCGGGATCTGGAAAATCAACAATGGCTCGGCTAATTGCAGGGTTTCTTCATCCTGACAAAGGCCGCGTTTGCGTTGGCGGTAAAGACGCGTCGGCGGTTGATTCAGTAATGTTGGTGACCCAAGAAATCCATCAGTTCACCGGCAGCATTGCAGATAATCTCCGCCTTGCAGCCCCGAGTGCTGATGACCACACATTGTTGGAGGCAATGGATGCGGTTGGGGCCTCGTGGATTTATGACTACGGGTTGGATAATGACAACCGTTTAGATGAGTCCCGCATTCAACAAATTGCTTTAGCCCGCGTGCTGCTTGCCAACCCGTCGGTTGTCATTTTGGATGAAGCCACCGCCCATGCCGGCACGGATCACAATCTCGATTCGGCTGTATCCGTGGTGGTCAAGGGCAGAACATCGGTGATTGTGGCACACCGGCTCACCCAAGCTCGTGATGCCGATCTTGTGGTGCTGCTAGATCAGGGAAAAATCATTGAGATTGGTTCCCATGAATCACTTATAGAAGCTGGCCAAGCCTATTCCACATTGTGGGAGGCTTGGACACAGCGTTCATCACAGCGCTCAGGGGCACAACCAGGACTTTTACCAGATAGCTAGGCGCTCTTCTGGCTTGATGTACACCGGGGCGTCTTCTGGAACATCGAAGGCTTCGTAGAATTCAGCGACGTTTCCAGCAATAACATTGCAGCGGAATTCAGCGGGGGAGTGTGGGTCAATCGCCAAGTACTGCACGGCCATTTGTGGTCGGATGGCGGTGCGCCACACACGAGCCCATGCCAAGAAGAGGCGCTGCAAACCGTTGTATTCCTGCTCAGCTAATGCTGGATCTGCGTCGGTGGCTTCAAAAGGCAGCACTGGTGAGGTAGCGAAAGTCAGTCCCTTATCAGCAAGGTACTTTTCATAGGCCACCACAGCGATACCCAGTCCGCCCAGGTCACCGATGTTTTCACCCAAAGTAAACTCACCGTTGACGCCGTCAGTTTCAATGCCTTCGGCAGTCAACACAGAAGGAACAAGGCCGTTGAATTGGGTGACCAGGCGTGAAGTGAGCTGCTCGAATGCGGAGCGATCCTCATCGGTCCACCAGGAATTCAAGTTGCCATCGCCGTCATATTGGCTGCCTTGATCATCAAAACCATGGCCAATTTCATGGCCGATCACAGCACCGATGGCACCAAAGTTTTCCGCAGCGTCCGCCTCCGGATCGAAAAATGGCGCGCGCAAAATGGCAGCGGGGAAGGTGATGTCATTGACCACTGGGTTGTAGAACGCGTTGACGGTTTGTGGGGTGGTTACCCATTCGTCGCGATCCGCAGGTTTGCCGATTTTACCCAACTCATAATTGTGCAGGAACGCAGATCCCTTGCGCACGTTATCCACCAAATCAGAGCCAAACTCGAGGCCCTCATAGGAACGCCACTTGTCTGGGTAGCCAATTTTTGCATTAAACTTGGCCAGCTTCTCCAGCGCGCGCTCGCGGGTGGCCGGCGTCATCCATTCCAAATTGGAGATGCGATCACGGTAGGCGGCAACCAGGTAATCGACAAGCTCAAGCATGTGCTCCTTTGAGCTTGCAGGAAAATGCTTTTCGACGAATCGTTGCCCGATTTCCTCGCCCACCATGCGCTCTGCCAAACCGACAGCACGCTTCCAGCGGTCTTTTTGCTCAGTTGCGCCAGATAGTTTGGTGCCATAGAAATCGAAGTTGGCCTGGCTAATTTCCTCCGTCAACAGTCCTGCCCTAGACCTTAAGACGTGCCACGTTGCCCAGAGCTGCCAATCGGGGAGGCGGTCGTCGACAAGCAAACCGTTGAGGTGGTCGAGGTATGACGGCATCATCGAGACCAGGCGCTGATCCGGCAGGCCCGCAGAGCTCACCAAGATGCGGACCTTTGGTGGAAGCGTGCCCAGCTCGGTGGGGTTGTACGTGGCCACGGCGTCGCGAGTTTTTACAACATCCCAGTGACCTGCAGCGATATCAGTTTCAAGCGCAACGATGCGTGCAGCAGCAGTGGCAGCATCGAGCCCGAAAAGGCGACTGCCATCAAGGAAACCGAGCATGCGCTCAACGTGTTCCTGGTACGCCGCCAAGGTTTCAGCGTGGGCTTCCTCGCGGTAATACGCCTCATCGGGAAGTCCAAGACCAGACTGGATGAGGTAGGCGACAGCATCATTCGAGGAGGAATCCTTTTCCACCCAGAATCCCACCGGCGCGCCAACACCCTCGCGGTCAAGCTCACCGAGTGCCGCTGCAAACAGTGAAGAATTAGCAACAGATAGCCTGTCTAAATCTGCATCAAGTGGAGCAACACCTGCGGCATTGATGGTATCCGTATCCATGAATGAGGCATAAAGAATACCGGCACGCCCAGAATCCTCCTTCACGATTGCATGGACGTCTTCTTCAGCATCATCACGCAACTTATGGAACGTGCCATCCACTGCGCGATCATCCGGAATGATGTGGGTGTCAAGCCACGGACCATTGACAAAACGATAAAGATCTTTCATGTGGCCTACTCTAGGGGATTTATCACCTTTAGGGTTGCGACAGGTAACAGGGTAGGAAGGATGCCCACCCCAGCAGGTAGCCTGTCAGTGTGAGTGGAATAGAGGGCAAGTACCAGCTGAAACCCCAAGGACGGGGCAGCCTGTGGTGGTCAATTGTCGGCGTAGCTGCCGTATTGTTGCTGCTACCAACGCTGATCAACCTGGTGATTCCAGATAAAGGCAATGATTATAAACAGCTAGAAATCGACCTTCTGGGTGTGGATTGGTCAGTGCCAATTACAACGGAGGAATCCGCAGCGGTGCTGTGCGAAGAAACCTCAGATGAAATCACACAAAAGTTTTGGAGCTGCAACGGCGATACCACCGTGGTCACCTTGATGGTGGAAGGAGTCAAAGACCCCTCGAACACCCTCCGCCGAATGATCGATGCAACACTGTTTACAGATGTGGATGAAAACCTCGAGGCTGTATCCAGCGAAGACGGCCGCGCCCACGCTCTTTATGTGCCGGCGCAACAATCCGGCGAATGGTGGACGCTTCCCATCGTGGCTTTAAGCGTGCAAGGCACCGGAGACTACGAAGGCATGACAGCGATTGCAATTGTTAACGGCAACTCTTTGGACTACTACAGCACCCATATTTGGTCCAGCATGGCCACCGAACGCGGCTTGCCCTACCAGCAGGAATTCCCCCTGACGTTAGAAGAAGACCCATGGGCAGGCACCCCAGACGGAGATCTCCCCTTCGAGCTGCCACAGGATTTCCTCGATCAATACCCAGAACTATTCACCCCCGGCTCAGCCTTTCCCAACCCTGAAGGAGAAAACCTATGAGTCGCCTCTTTAGCATCACCTTGTGGGTTGCCCTCCTTCTTGCCATACCCGCAGTAATTTTCAGCTTTGCCACTTTCGTGTTCGTTGATCCACTCTCCAGTGTCTTAAGCTTTGTCTTCGCCGTGATCTACATGGCAGTGGTACTTTTCGCCTTAAGCAGAACTCCGCTATGGCCCAACTTCAAAACCCCAGGAGCCACGAAACGCGCCGGGTTGAAATGGGCAGTGGCCTCCCTATGGTGGGGTGCATTTGTCAGCTTTGGGCTAATCATGCTGCTAGCCGGACCAATCCTATCCATCACCGACAAACTCAATTGGGACTTCGTTTCCATGAGCTTTGGTGGCGCATACCCAGAAGAAATCGCCAAAGCACTAGGCGTTGCCATCATCTTGTTAAGCTTCCGCCAACTCAACCGCCCCTGGCATGGTTTTATCACCGGCACCCTGGTGGGCTTAGGTTTTGAAGTCAACGAAAACATCCTCTACGGCGCCACCGGTGCGATGATGGATCCCAACTCAGACATCGAAGGTGTGCTCATGATGTGGCAATACCGCACACTTCTGGGCCCTTTCATCCACACACTGCTCACCGGATTTGCAGGATATGGCATCGCATTAGCATTTTTCCGTGCGCGTAAAACAATTGCCTGGCGATGGGGAGTAGCCATCGGATGGACACTCATCGCCTTCGCACTGCACTTTGCATGGAACCTGCTGTGGGAAGATGACATCGCATCCATCATTAACATCGTGGTGGTCAGCGTGATCATGTATGGCCTGGCCATCTACATATTCTGGAGTAATTGGGCCGAAGCTCGCGATGATTCCAGCTATGCATTTGCTCCAGGGATTATCACCAATACAAAAGACTTAGCGCTTGTGGAAACACCTGCACGCAAACCTGAGCTGGTGGAAAAGAGCGAAACCTCTTAGAAGTTTGGTGGCGCGTTTAAGTTCGAGACCTTAACTGCGATTTCACCCTTTCGATTTCGCGTTTCCAATTCCTTATCCTCAATTTCGCACATTCGATACCAGTCGGTTTGGGTGGAAATACGACTGAAATCGGTGTTAAGAAATTGAGCTTGAGGTATCGGAGGTGCGGTATCGAACTTAAGGAATCGCACTTTAGTGACCGACACGCTCAAAGGTGTTTTAAGGCGTCGAAAATCTGTGATAAGCATTGGTATGGGTAGGGCCTTGAAAAGCCCTTAAAAGCGATTCTGGAGCCTTAAGATTTTTGAGGTCAGCCACCAAAATTTCGACCACCCACGCCAGGCCAAACATGGGTGACAAGGAATCTCGAAATCCCGAAATTTTGGCACGTATGTTTGGTTTACCTCGCCCCAAATCGGATAGTGATGCCAAGGATTCGTGAAAACCCGAATTCTTGGCACGTATGTTTGGTGCGAGTCAGACCACGGTGTCCAAGACCCTCAAAAAGTCGAATGTGGGGCATCTGTGTCTGGTCCCGAGGCGAGAACGTCAAACCAGGAGGCCCGGATTAGCGCGCCACTAGGGTGGTTTCGAAGTTGTACATGTCTGGCCTGTAGCAGTGGCTGCCCAGTTCGATTACTTGGCCGGAGTTATCAAGTGCTACGCGTTCGACGGTAAGGAGGGGGCCACCGTCTTCGATGTCTAGGAGGGTGCTTTCTTCACCAACTGCTCGGCGGGCACCGATTTTTTGGTTTGCGATTTTTAGTACAACGCCACGGTTGCGGAGGGCGTCGTAGAGTCCGCCTTGCTCTAGTTCCTCGAGGGTAACGTCGTTGAATGCTGGTGGGAGGTAGTTTTCCAGGATTGCTACGGGGATGTCGCCGGTGGAGCGGAGGCGGCGGATGAGGAGGACTTCGTCTCCTGCGGACACACCTAGTTTTTCTGCGATTGCGGAGCTTGCTGCGAGTAGGCGGTGTTCTAGAACTTTGGTTTTGGGATCTAGGTTGGCGTTTTTGAGGTCGTTGTAGAAACTGGTGAGTTCGACAGGCCTGGTGACGTGGCTTTGTACGACTTGGGTTCCAACTCCGCGGCGGCGGACAAGGAGGCCTTTGTCTACTACTTCTTGAATGGCGCGTCGCACGGTGGGGCGGGATACATTGAGGTGTTTCGCTACGGCGATTTCGTTTTCGAGACGAGCCCCGGGGGGTAGTACGCCGCTTCTAATGCCGTCTTCTAGGCGTTGGGCTACTTGGAAGTAGAGGGGGATTGGTCCGTTTCGGTCTAGGTCTTCGAAGAGTTCGGCGGGCCAAACGGGAGCTTCGGTGGTCATGGTGTCTCCTTCTTTCCCGTCCTACAAGCTCATGTAAATGTGTTAGGACATTTGAACAATGTAACTGAATTGCGGGCTGTGGTCATGTTCTGTCCGTGCTCACGCAGGACTTTTGTGTCATCCAGAGCTTTTATTGATCAGACATTATCACTTCCTTCGGGAAATGCGTAGTGAAATTCCTGCAGAATCTTAAAAAATGCAGGCAGTATGGGGTGACTTTGTTAGCTTTGTCAGTCATTGTCGCGCCGAAGCGGTGGGGGTTTTCGTCGAAAAGCAATGCTTTTTAGGGGCTTTAAGCTGGGCTTTTGCGCTATCTAGTGAATCGGTCAAGAGAAATTTTTATGAAACCGTTGCTTTGTCAGGACAATGTGCTATTGTCATTACATGCGATCGTGAGGGTCGCCACATTCCATCGAAAATGAGTGAAGGGTTGCATCGCCACATGACTAACTTGACGAGCACTCACGAAGTCCTAGCTATCGGCCGCTTGGGCGTAGATATTTACCCGCTGCAAAGCGGAGTAGGCCTGGCCGATGTTCAATCTTTTGGCAAGTACTTGGGCGGAAGCGCTGCGAACGTTTCAGTCGCTGCAGCCCGACACGGACATAATTCTGCGCTGTTGTCTCGCGTGGGAGATGACCCATTCGGCGAGTACCTTTTGGCTGAAGTGGATCGCCTGGGTGTGGATAACCAGTACGTTGCCACTGATCCAACATTTAAGACTCCAGTGACATTTTGTGAAATTTTCCCACCAGATGATTTCCCACTGTACTTCTACCGTGAGCCAAAGGCTCCAGATCTAAATATTGAATCCGCAGACGTCAGCCTCGATGATGTGCGTGAGGCCAATATTTTGTGGTTCACACTTACTGGTTTCAGCGAAGAGCCGAGCCGTGGCACGCACCGTGAAATTTTGTCTACTCGTGCAAACCGTCGCCACACCATCTTTGATTTGGACTACAGGCCAATGTTCTGGAAGACCCCAGAAGAAGCGACCTTGCAGGCGGAATGGGCGTTGCAGCATTCCACCGTGGCGGTTGGCAACAAGGAAGAATGCGAAATCGCAGTGGGTGAGACCGAGCCAGAGCGCGCTGGTCGAGCACTGCTGGAACGTGGTGTGGAGTTGGCCATCGTGAAGCAAGGACCTAAGGGTGTGCTGGCGATGACCAAGGACGAAACCGTTGAAGTTCCACCGTTTTTCGTAGACGTAGTCAATGGCCTTGGTGCTGGCGATGCATTCGGTGGTGCTTTGTGCCACGGTCTGCTGTCTGAATGGCCGCTGGAAAAGGTTCTCCGTTTTGCCAACACCGCGGGTGCGCTTGTTGCCTCCCGTCTTGAATGCTCTACCGCAATGCCTACTACCGATGAGGTGGAAGCCTCCCTCAACCAGAAAGTCTGATATGACTCCTCCGATTATCTCCCCAGAGAGCTTTGAAGCCCTAAGACGGATGCGTGCGGCTGAACCCACCATGGTTGCGGAACGCTTCAAGCAGCGCCGTAAGCGTGAACTGCTTGGCGAGGACGGCAAGCTGTTCATCGTGGCCGCCGATCACCCAGCACGTGGTGCACTAGCTGTTGGCGATAATGAAACCGCCATGGCTAACCGCTATGAACTGCTAGAGCGCATGGCTATCGCTTTGTCCCACCCCGGTGTGGATGGTGTGCTGGGAACTCCAGACATCATTGATGATCTGGCGGCGCTCGGACTCCTCGACGACAAGATCGTGGTTGGCTCCATGAACCGCGGTGGACTGCGTGGCGCAACGTTTGAAATGGATGATCGTTACACCGGATACAACGTGGCATCCATGGTGGATCGTGGCGTTGACTTTGCAAAAACCCTGGTGCGCATCAACTTAAGTGATGCCGGTACGGCACCAACGTTGGAAGCCACCGCCCATGCAGTTAATGAGGCCGCCGCAGCGCAGCTGCCCATCATGCTCGAGCCGTTCATGAGCAACTGGGTAAACGGCAAGGTAGTCAACGATCTTTCTGCTGATGCGGTTATCCAATCAGTCGCCATTGCTGCTGGTCTAGGAAATGATTCCTCCTACACCTGGATGAAGCTGCCCGTGGTGGAAGAGATGGAACGTGTTATGGAATCCACCACCATGCCCACCCTCTTGTTGGGCGGCGATGGCGGAAATGATCCAGATGCCACTTTCGCTTCTTGGGAGCACGCACTGACCTTGCCGGGTGTTCGTGGCCTAACTGTTGGCCGCACCTTGCTTTACCCGCACGACGGTGATGTTGCTGCTGCTGTTGATACTGCAGCGCGACTTGTTCACACAGATATTCAACAATTCACTTCGCAGAGCATTTAAGGAATTTTTCACACATGTCTGAACCACAAATCATCTCGCACTGGATCGACGGCGCAATCTCCCCATCTTCTTCCGGTAAGACTGCTCCGGTGTACAACCCAGCAACAGGCCAGGTCACCGCCAATGTTGCGCTGGCAAGCCAGGAAGAAATTGATGCCACCATCGCTTCTGCCACCAAGGCTGCCAAGGCGTGGGCGAATCTTTCAATCGCTAAGCGTCAGGCTGTTATCTTCAATTTCCGTGAGCTGCTCAATGCTCGCAAGGGTGAGCTGGCAGAAATCATCACTTCCGAGCACGGCAAGGTGCTATCTGATGCGATGGGTGAAATCCTGCGCGGTCAGGAAGTAGTGGAGCTGGCAACCGGTTTCCCACACCTGCTTAAAGGCGCGTTCAATGAGAACGTCTCCACCGGAATTGATGTGTATTCCTTGAAGCAGCCACTGGGCGTTGTCGGCATCATCAGCCCGTTCAATTTCCCTGCGATGGTGCCGATGTGGTTTTTCCCAATCGCAATCGCTGCAGGTAACGCAGTTATTTTGAAGCCTTCTGAGAAGGATCCTTCTGCAGCGTTGTGGATGGCTCAGATTTGGAAGGAAGCTGGACTTCCAGATGGTGTATTCAACGTGCTCCAGGGCGACAAGCTCGCTGTTGATGGTTTGCTAAATAGCCCAGATGTCTCCGCGATTTCTTTCGTGGGCTCCACCCCGATTGCACAGTACATCTACGAGACCGCAGCGAAGAACGGCAAGCGCGTCCAGGCTTTGGGCGGTGCGAAGAACCACATGCTGGTGCTGCCAGATGCTGACCTGGATCTGGTTGCTGATCAGGCAATCAACGCAGGTTACGGCGCTGCTGGTGAGCGTTGCATGGCGGTTTCTGTTGTGCTGGCCATTGATTCTGTGGCTGATGAGCTGATCGAGAAGGTCAAGGAGCGCATCGATACCCTGCGCATCGGCAACGGTGCCGGCGACGAGCAGGGCGAGCCACACATGGGCCCACTGATCACCGACGTCCACCGCGACAAGGTCGCTTCCTATGTCGACATCGCAGAGGCCGACGGTGCAAAAATCATCGTAGACGGGCGCAACTGCTCCGTAGACGGGCACGAGGAAGGCTTCTTCTTCGGCCCTACGCTTATCGACGACATCCCCCTCACCTCCCGTGCCTACACCGAAGAAATCTTCGGCCCGGTCCTCTCTGTCGTTCGTGTCTCCTCCTTCGATGAGGCAATTGAACTGATCAACTCCGGTGAGTTTGGCAACGGAACCGCAATCTTTACCAACGATGGTGGTGCGGCACGCCGCTTCCAGAACGAAATCGAAGTCGGCATGATCGGCATCAACGTGCCCATCCCAGTACCGGTTGCGTACCACTCTTTCGGTGGTTGGAAAAACTCCCTCTTCGGCGACGCCAAGGCATACGGCACCCACGGATTCGATTTCTTCACCAGGGAAAAGGCTGTTACAAGCCGTTGGCTCGACCCAGCAACCCACGGTGGCATTAACCTCGGTTTCCCACAGAACAACTAAAAGGAGCACAGGATTATGCGTTGGTTCCATAAGAAGGGCGAACTGGCCAGAGATGGTTGGCAAAGCGTTGTAGATGCAACCACCCCAGGGTGGGAGTACACCGGCATCCGCATCGCAGAGCTAGAAGATGGTCAAACACTTGAGCTGAATGAAACAGGTGTAGAACGCATCTTCATCCCACTTCAGGGAAGTTTTGATATCACTCATCAGACCTATGTGACTCATCTTCACGGTAGAAAGTCAGTCTTTGATGGACCAACCGATGTGCTCTACCTTCCCACTGGATCGACAGCGTCGATCAGCGGGCAGGGACGAGTCGCAGTGGCGGAAGCTCCAACAAAAGAACCCAAGGAGTGGAAGTACATCGCTCCGGCAGAAACTCCTGTGGAGTTGCGTGGAGCTGGCCGCTCAAGCCGACAAGTCCACAACTTTGGCACCCCAGAAGCACTCGATGCTGCACGGCTTATTGTGTGTGAAGTAATCACCCCAGGTGAAAACTGGAGCTCTTATCCACCTCACAAGCATGATGAGCACATTCCAGGACATGAGTCCAAGCTGGAAGAGATCTACTACTTCGAAAGCGCACCATCTCGAGTTGGTGGCAGAGAAGATGCAGCAGACGGTGCGTTTGGAATGTTTTCTACCTACTCCTCACCAGCGGGGGAGATCGATATCAACGCCATGGTGTACAGCGGCGATATCGCGTTAGTTCCTTATGGCTATCACGGCCCTGCTGTGGCAGCACCTGGCTATGACTTGTACTACCTCAACGTCATGGCAGGACCTGATCCAGAACGAATCTGGCTGATTAATGATGACCCAGCACACGCCTGGGTTCGAGACACATGGACTGGGCAAGCTTTTGATGATCGCTTGCCATATGAACGCAAGGAGGGATAAAGAATTTATGGCTGCAACAAAGAGAATGACAGTTAGCCAGGCACTGGTTGAATTCCTTGGTCACCAGTGGACTGTCGATGGCGATATCCGCGAGCGCACCATTCCGGGCATGTTCGGAATCTTTGGGCACGGAAACGTTGCTGGCATTGGTCAGGCACTCAAGCAATACAACGTTGAAGAGCCCGATCTCATGCCGTACTACCAGGCTCGTAATGAGCAGGCAATGGTGCACCAGTCGGTGGGATATGCACGCATGCACCGCCGTCGTGGCACCTACGCATCTGCCGCATCTGTTGGTCCCGGCGCGACCAACCTGATTACCGGTGCGGCACTTGCCACCACCAACCGTTTGCCAGCATTGTTGCTGCCCAGTGATACTTTTGCCACCCGCGTGGCAGATCCCGTGCTGCAGCAGTTGGAGCAGCCATGGGATATTGGGCTGACTGTAAACGATGCTTTCCGCCCTGTATCTAAGTTCTTTGATCGTGTGCAGCGCCCTGAGCAGTTGTTCTCTATTGCGTTGGCTGCGATGCGTGTGCTTACTGATCCAGCGGAAACCGGTGCGGTGACCATTGCACTTCCAGAAGATGTGCAGGCTGAGATGCTGGATGTACCAGTGGAGTTCTTGCAGGATCGGGAGTGGCACATTAGGCGTCCACGCCCAGAGCGTGCTGCGTTGGCTCGTGCTGTTGAGGTGATTAAAAACGCCAAGAACCCGATGATTATTGCTGGTGGCGGAGTGTTGTACTCAGATGCGGAAACTCAGCTGCAGGCGTTGGTGGAGCAGACTGGCATTCCAGTGGGTACCTCTCAAGCTGGTGGTGGCGTGTTGGCGTGGGATCATGCACAAAACTTAGGTGGTGTGGGTGCGACCGGAACGTTGGCTGCTAACCGCATTGCTGGTGATGCTGATGTGATTATCGGTATCGGTACTCGTTACAGCGATTTCACCACTGCGTCTCGTACTGCATTCCAAAACCCTGATGTCACCTTCATCAACATCAATATCGCGTCCTTTGATGCCTATAAGCACGGCACTCAGTTGCCTGTGATTGCAGATGCACGTGAGGCGATTGTGGAGCTTGCTGAAGCTTTGCAGGGGTTCACCGTGGCAGAGGATTACGCGCAGCGCATTGCGAAGGAAAAGGCTGCGTGGGATGCAGAAGTAGATAAGTCTTTTGCGCCCTCCGGTCTTGAGCTGCCTGGGCAGCCGGAGATCATTGGCGCGGTGCAGGCGTCGACAAGCGAAAAAGACGTCATTGTGCAGGCGGCAGGATCCTTGCCTGGTGACCTGCACAAGCTGTGGCGTGTGCGCGATGCGCTGGGCTACCACGTGGAATATGCGTTCTCGTGCATGGGCTATGAAATCGCGGGCGGTATCGGCGCGAAGCGTGGCCTTGATGCGGCAGGCGATGACCGCGACGTGGTGATCATGGTTGGTGATGGCTCCTACCTCATGCTCAACACTGAGCTGGTCACCGCGGTGGCAGAGGGCATCAAGGTGATTGTGGTGCTCATCCAAAACCATGGTTATGCCTCCATCGGGCACCTATCTGAAACTGTTGGATCGCAGCGTTTTGGTACCTGGTACCGCGAATATGACGCTGAGGCGAAAAACTTCCAGGGCGAGCAGATTCTGCCTGTTGACCTGGCGATGAATGCACGCAGCTACGGCATGGATGTCATTGAAGTAGAACCAAGCGCGAACGCGATCGAGGATCTTAAAGCCGCGATGGCAACGGCGAAGGCATCGGAGAAATCCACCTTCATCCACATCAACAGCGATCCGTTGATCTACGCACCAGATGGTGCCGGTTGGTGGGATGTGCCGGTATCTGAGACCTCCACTTTGGACAGCACCAACGAAGCTCGTGAAGATTACCTGAAAAACCAAGCCCGCCAGCGTCCGCTGCTTGGCTAAACCTGAACGTATTTAAGGAGAAACACCATGACCACTTCTGTACCTGCATCAAGCAAAGCCGCAACCGTAGCCGGCGAAAACCCAGGCCTGCGCATCGGCACCGCCCCTGACTCCTGGGGCGTGTGGTTCCCAGAGGACCCAAAGCAGATCCCTTGGGACCGCTTCTTGGATGAGGTTGTCAAAGCCGGCTACACCTGGATTGAGCTTGGCCCCTACGGCTACCTGCCAACCGATGCCAACCAGCTTGAAGATGAACTGGGCAAGCGCGGCCTGAAGCTGTCCGCTGGCACCGTGTTCACCGGATTCCACAAGGGTGAAGAGCAGTGGAAGCGCGCCTGGGATCAGGCTCTTGACGTTGCAGGTCTTGCCTCCAAGCTGGGCGCTGAGCACCTCGTTGTCATCCCTGACCTGTGGCGTTCCGATGCCACTAGCGAAGTACTAGAAGCCCGCACCCTTGATGATGAGAAGTGGGCAAAGCTTGCAGCAGGACATGACCGCCTGGGCAAGGCGCTGCTGGAAGAATTCGGCATGAAGCAGCAATTCCACTCCCACGCTGACAGCCACATCGGCACCACCCGCGAAGTACTGCGCTTCCTGGAAGAAACCGATCCTCGCTACACCAACCTCTGCCTCGACACCGGTCACTTTGCCTACTACGGCGGCGACAACGTCAAGCTGATTGAACAGCACCCAGAGCGCATCGGCTACCTGCACCTCAAGCAGGTCGATCCGACTTTGCTTTTCGACGTACTGAAGAACGACACTCCATTTGCTGAAGCCGTAGCCCAAGGCATCATGATCGAACCACCACACGGTGTCCCAGACTTGGCCCCAATCATCGAAGCCGTATCCAAGATCGACTCCGAGATCTTCGCCATCGTGGAACAAGACATGTACGGCTGCGACATCGATTACCCATTCCCAATCGCTGAGCGCACCCGCAAGCACATCTTCGGCTGCACCCACTTCGCACGCGTCAACTAATCACACTTATCTTCAAGGAGTACAAAAATTATGACCAAGAGCCTTCGCGTTGGAGTTGTCGGTGCAGGAGCCATGGGCGCTGACCACATCGATCGCATCAACAACCGCACCTCTGGTGCTCACATCTCCGCCATCATCGAACCAGACGCAGCCCGTGCCGCCGCAGCTGCAGAAAACGCACCAGGTGCACAGGCTTTCACCCGCATTGAAGATGCCATCGCAGCTGATGCTGTTGACGCAGTGCTCATCGCGGTACCAGGCCAGTTCCACGAGCCAGTACTTATTCCAGCACTGGAAGCAGGCCTTCCCATCCTGTGTGAAAAGCCACTGACCCCAGACTCTGAGTCCTCACTGCGCATCGTCGAGCTGGAGCAGAAGCTGGATAAGCCACACATCCAGGTTGGTTTCATGCGTCGCTTCGACCCTGAGTACAACAACCTGCGCAAACTGGTGGAATCCGGCGAAGCTGGCGAACTGCTCATGCTCCGCGGCCTGCACCGCAACCCAAGTGTTGGTGAGAGCTACACCCAGTCCATGCTGATCACCGACTCCGTAGTCCACGAATTCGATGTCATCCCATGGCTCGCAGGCTCCCGCGTTGTATCCGTCGAAGTGAAGTACCCAAAGACCTCCTCACTGGCGCACTCCGGCCTCAAGGAACCAATCCTGGTGATCATGGAGCTGGAAAACGGCGTGCTTGTCGACGTAGAGATGAACGTAAACATTCAATTCGGATACCAGGTAGCAACCGAAGCGGTCTTTGAAAAGGGACTTGCCCGCATCGGCCAGCCATCCGGAATGCAGCGCTGGCGCGACGGTGAGTTCTTTGTGAAGGACCATGAGGACTTCACCACCCGTTTCGCCACCGCTTATGACCGTCAGATCCAAAGCTGGGTCGACGCAGTCCACGAAGGCACCCTGGTAGCAGGCCCTAATGCATGGGATGGTTACCTGGTTGCACTGTCTTGTGAAGCCGGTGTGAAAGCCCTAGAGGGCGGCGTTATCCCAGTTGATGCAGCACCTCGCCCAGAGTTCTACGCTTAAGGAGTTTTGAACGTGGTTCGTATTGCCCTTGATCCAACACCTTTCCACCATGATTACGATCTGTTGGATTTCCCCGACGTCACCGCACGATTGGGATATGAATACATGCAGCTAACCCCTCATGTAGATTTCGGTCCTTTCTTCCGCCACCCCAAAGCAGACGATGATCTTGTGGCAGCACTGAAAAAGCGCGCCAAAGATGCCGGAGTCACCATCCCTGCGCTGTTGCCAGTGCAGCGTATTTCCTGGCCAGATGAAACCCAACGTGTTGCAGCAGTACGCAACATCAAGCGCATCATCCAGTTGGCTGTTGATCTGGAAGTAGACACCCTCAACACTGAGTTTTCTGGACGCCCAGAACGCTCTGAGGACTCTGAAGACGCCTTCTACCGCTCCATGGAGGAACTACTTCCCATCCTGGAAAAAGAGGGCATCAAGTTCAATATCGACCCACACCCTGATGATTTCGTAGAAAACGGAATTGAAGCATGGCGAGTCATCCGTGGACTGAACTCCAAACAGGTGGGCTTTGTCTACGTGGCACCCCACTCATTCCACATGGGTGATCAGGCTGAGGCAATCCTGCCAGCAGTAGGCGATCGTCTCGGTGCTGTCTACCTGTCGGATACTTTTGATCATCATCGCTCCCATGGCCTGCGCTACATCACCAACCCTCCAGGCAATGCAGTGCGTGTGCACCAGCACCTGAAAATCGGTGATGGCGATGTGAACTTCGAAGAGATCTTCTCACTGCTGCGTTCCACCGGTTACCTTGACCGCGAAGACGCACTGTTGGTCTCCAACGTGTTTGCAGAAGATGAAGCAGCAGAAGAAGTATCCCGCTACCAGCTGGAGAAAATCCGCTCACTCATCGACAACGCATAGAGTTATCTCGAAGCTACAAAGACGGTTTCTTATCTTTAGATTTTAAGGATGAGAAACCGTCTTTCACCCTTTTAATCGTGATTGGAGATTGAAGCCATGCGCAATGATCGATCCTTTAGCGTTCCCATTGCGCTGCTTGCCGCGGGAGCACTATTCCTCGAAATTCTCGACGGCACCATCTTGACCACCGCCGTCCCAGCCATTGCCCGTGACTTCGGCATTGATGCAGTAGATGTCAGCATTGCTCTGGTTGCCTACCTGGCAGCTGCAGCAGCTGGTATTCCGGCAGCAGGGTGGCTGGCGGACCGATTCGGGGTGCGTAAAGTGTTGTTGCTGGCTCTGACTGTTTTTACTGTCGCCTCTTTGGTGTGCGCGGTCGCGCCGGGGCTGACTGTGCTTACCGGTGCTCGCGTTATCCAAGGTCTTGGTGGTGCACTACTTGTCCCAGTCGGCCGATTAGCAGTAATCCGGGGAACTGACCCCAAAGATCTCCTTGATGCCATTGCGTTTTTAACCTGGCCAGCTCTGGTTGCCCCAGTGATCGCCCCACTTCTGGGAGGTCTTCTTGCAGACACCATTGGTTGGCGATGGATCTTCCTCCTCAACGTTCCCTTGGGAATCATCGCGATCGTTGCCGGACTATTCATCCTGCCTAAGAACACTGCCGTGAATGTGAAACGATTTGATCTCCCAGGTTTCCTCGGCGCAATGCTGGTGATGGTGGCGCTGACTGTGGCTGCGGAGTTAATTTCTAGGGGAAGTTCGGCAGAGCTTACTGTCGCTGCATGCCTCGTCTTAAGTGCCGCCGTGGTCTGCGTTTTTATGGTGCGCTGGCTACGAGTCCCAGGCAGGCTTTTTGATCTCAGCATCATGCGCATCCCAGGCTTCCGGGTGGGTAATTCCTCCGGAAGTGTCTACCGATTAGTGATTACAGCAGCACCATTCATGTTCACTCTGCTCTTCCAGGTGGCGCTTGGGTGGTCTGCAACATTAGCGGGTGCCATGGTGGTCGCACTATTCGCAGGAAATGTGGCGATCAAACCTTTCACCACACCGATCATTAAACGCTGGAATTTCAAACCAGTGCTGGTCTTTTCTAACGCAGCTGGTGGCCTGGTATTGGCATCATTTTTGTTTGTCAGCGCAGATACTTCACTCGTGCTCATTGCGCTGCTGCTCTTTGTTTCAGGCGCATTAAGATCCCTAGGTTTCAGCGCCTACAACACCTTGCAATTTGTTGATATCCCACCCGAGCAAACCAGCAACGCCAACGTGTTATCAGCAACCCTGCACCAACTTGGTATGTCTTTAGGCATCGCCGTGGCAGTTATCGCGATGTCCCTGTCACCCACTGCCAACTGGGCATTCCCCCTGGCAGCAGCGTTGTTCCTCATTCCTTTAATCGGCGCACTATCTTTGCCTCGCGACGGCGGTGCCCGAGCCTTTTCCTCCTCTTAGAAATCCACCTTTGAAAGGTACAAAAATCATGACAATCCGAATCGGACTCGTTGGCTACGGTGTTGGTGGCAGGCTCTTTCACACCCCTTACATCCAAGCCTCAGAACACTGCGAGCTGGTAGGTGTAGTTGCTCGTTCCGAAAGCACCAAAGCAGCCGTTGCCGAAGATCTTCCAGACGTAGTCACAGTGGGATCGCTGACAGAACTCCTCGAGCTCGGTGTAGATGCCGTGGTGATCTCCACGCCACCTGCCACGCGCCGGGATCTAGTGCTGGAAGCGATCAACGCAGGTGTGGCAGTGGTGGCAGATAAACCTTTTGCACCCACAGCTGCAGACGCCATGGAACTTGTTGAAGCCGCCGAAAAGGCTGGAGTACTGCTCAACGTTTTCCACAACAGGCGCAACGACACCCACATCGTCACAGCACTGGGGATCCAAGAAGAACTCGGCGCGATGCGTGGACTGGACCTACGCCTGGACCTGATTGAACCAGAATCTTTGGAAGCAGGCCCTGAAGGTGGATTGCTGCGTGATCTGGGTTCACACGTGGTGGATCAGGCTTTGGTTCTCATGGGGCCGGCCACCTCTGTGACCGCTCACCTTGGATCCATTGATCTTCCAGAAGGTCCAACCAACGCAAGGTTCCGCATCTCTTTGGAGCACGAATCCGGTGCTGTATCCAACATTTCTGCCAGCAAGATTGACCGTTTGGAGTCCTGGGAAATTCGCCTGGTAGGCGAGCGCGGCTCCTATGTGTCCAACTACACCGACGTGCAGACCGTGGCGATCAAGCAGGGACTTCGACCCATCAATGACCGTGAGCACTGGGGATATGAATCGAAGGAGCGGTGGGGCACCTTGGTTACTGATGAAGGCTCAAAGGTAATTCCTTCAGCACAAGGTGATTACACCCGCTTTTACGATGCCTTTGCCTTGGCCGTGGAAAATGGTGGTGCAGGACCGGTGCCTGCACGTGAAGGTGTTGCAGTGCTCAAGGTGTTGGATGCTGTAGCCCAGAGCGCTGCGGAAAAGCGCACCATTGAATTGAGCTAAGGGGTGGAGCTGCGAAGTGATGGGCGACAACTAGGTACCATCCCATCCTGTACTTCCGAATACGTTCCAAATATGGTGGGGGATATGAGCATGCCAGCTGATCTGCGCTATTGGACCCGGAGTTCCTCAGAGTTGAGTAAACACCCTGCTGAAGTTTTTGCCGAGGCTGAAGAGCATCCCATTATTGTGACACGTCGTGACGGCGAAGCACTGGTATTGATGTCCCAGTGCGAAGCTGACAGGCAATCCCACCTGCTGGAGTTGGCTGCGCAGTTAATTTCTGTGGTCACCGATGATCACGGCACATTAGCTGAGCGTATGGCTAAGGTTTTTCCTTGGATGCTGGCCCTGTCAGTGGCAGATCGTGAGGCGTGCGCCCGTGAGATTCTTGATGCTGCACGAGCGTCGTTTGCAACTGAACAACCTCACCTTGCTCTTGCTGAATTGGCCTCGTGGAAAGAAACGGCAGCAGCTGTTGCCACTGGATTGGGTAACACTGATTTGGAGTGGTACAGCGAGCCACATCTGGTGGCGCGTCCCTAAGCACGACACCGCTGTAGGCCACGTAAGACGACGTCAAAGCCAGTTATCTAAGTGGCGCACACGTACCCCTTTCAATCAGCGAGGGCTGCAACGTATGCATGATCTCCGGGTGGGGTGCCTGAGGATCAAGCATGCTCAGCAACAATAAAGCGGCGTTGTAACCGACGCCGATGCTGTTGTCATCGATGGTGGTGAGGTTGATTAATCGGGTTTGGGCGAGGGGAGTGTTGTCATATCCGATTATTGATAGATCTTCAGGTACGCGTAAACCTAGTTCACGGGCGGCGCCGAGTGCTCCGATGGCAGTGATGTCGTTTGAGGAGAAAATGGCGGTGACCTCGGGGTGTTCTTTAAGAAGTGAGAGGGTTTCGGTGTACCCGGCGTGCTCTACAGCTGGTCCAAGGTAATCGTTAGACAATGGTTCCAGGCCGTGTGCACGCATGGTTGCCTCGAAGCTTTCAAAGCGTCGTAAGCCAGCGCCACTTCCCACGCGCAGGTGTGCGATGTGGGTGTGTCCAAGATCGATGAGGTGTTTTGTGGCTAATTCTGCGCCGAGGAAGTCATCGTTGGCCACTGAATAATGGGTGCTGGCTTGCGTGATTCTGGTGCCTGCGATGACAAATGGGGGTAGAGAATCGGGGACAGTGAAATCGGGAATGTCTTGGGCGATGATGATTCCATCGGGGCGCATCGATAGCGCACTGGTGAGGGGATCGGTGCCTGCTTGAGAGGTTAAAGAGTCGATGACTGAAAGCCGGTACCCCTTGGGGGTGAGTACGTCGCTGAGGCTTTGAATCAGGTCGATGAACCAGGGGTTGGAGTAGTCGTCGATAAGCACTGCAATGAGCTGCGTGCGCTTGGCCGCAAGGTCTGATGCGGCGCGATTTGGCTGGTAGTTGAGCTTTTTTATCGCGGTCTTGACCGCGGCTTCGGATTCTTTGCTCACGTTGGTGGAGCCGCGAAGCACGAGAGAAACTAATGATTTGGAGACGCCTGCGGCTTTGGCAACGTCATAAATTGTGGGGCGGGATGTGCTCATTTTCTGCGATTTTCTCTTGAACTATTGACAGGACATTTAAACAAATATAACTTGAGTTGGAGCGCTCCAATTGCGTAGTGGATCACAGTACCGGATCCACATGGTCTAACAACACATCATCTTTTCTCGAGGAGGTCATAGTGACTCAGCAAGAACTTCGCGTAGCTGTCATTGGTGCAGGCATGGCAGGTAAAGCACACGCAGCGGGTTACCGCACCGCATCCAGCATCTACTCCACCACTTTGCCCAACATCCGTCTGGTTTCCATCGCGGATGCCAACGTGCAGCTAGCTGAAGAAACCGCAGCACGCTTTGGCTTTGAGCGCTTTGATACCTCTTGGCAGGCGATCGTTGAGGCCGATGACATCGATGTTGTCAGCGTCGTGGTGGCTAACTTCCTGCACCGCGAAATCGTGGAAGCGCTCCTGGCATCCGGCAAGCATGTGCTGTGCGAGAAGCCTTTGTCAGACAACATCGAAGACGCAGAAGCCATGATTGAGGCAGCCGGCCGTGCAGCAATAAATGGCACCATCGCCCGCATCGGACTGACCTACCGCCGTTCCCCAGGCGTGGCACACATCCGTGATCTCGTGCAGTCCGGCGAGCTTGGCAAGGTTCTACACGTCACCGGCCACTACTGGACCGACTACGGATCCAATGCACAGGCACCAATCAGCTGGCGTTACAAGGGGCCAAACGGCTCCGGCGCACTGGCAGATGTGGGAAGCCACCTCACCTACCTGGCAGAATTCGTTGCAGGATCTGACTTCGCTGACGTTCGTGGTGGCCAGTTGTCCACCGTGATCACCGAGCGCCCCAAGCCACTCGGCGCGATTGTCGGCCACGAAGGCGGCGCAGTTTCCGATGAATACGAAGCAGTGGAAAATGATGACATTGCATCATTCTCCGGATCCTTCATCGGCGGCGGAACCGCAACCCTCCAGGTCAGCCGCATTTCCCAGGGACACCCAAACACCCTAGGTTTTGAAGTGTTCTGCGAAAAGGGCTCCGTCCTCTTTGATTTCCGCAACTCAGGCGAATTCAAAATCTTCACCCCAGCAACCTCCGGTGACATCAGCCAAGAAGCCGGCTACCGCACCATCACCATCGGACCAAAGCACCCATACTGGCGCGGCGGCCTTGCAATGGATGCACCAGGCGTGGGAATTGGCCAAAACGAAGGCTTCGTTTTCCAGGCACGTGCATTCCTCGAAGAAATCGCCGGAATTCCTGAAGAGGAAAGCCTGCCACGCTGCGCAACTCTGGAAGAAGGACTGCACAACATGCAGCTCATTGACGCCGTAGCTCAGTCCGCAGCAGCCGATGGCGCAACCGTTGCTGTCCCAGTCCTGGCACCAGTTCAAAACTAACAAGAAAGCCTCACCATGAAACTCGGTCTCTACAACGCGATCTTCCACGATCGCACCCTGCCAGAAGCGCTCGCAGCCATCAAAGCTGCAGGTCTCACCGGAATTGAACTGAACACCGGCGGATTTTTGCCTGCAACCCACATCCCGACCATCGATGACATCCTGGTCAGCGACGATGCCCGCGATGAATTCCTCGGGATTTTCGAAGGCACCGGCGTGGACATCTACGGCCTTAACTGCAACGGCAACCCGCTTCACCCCAACAAGGCGATCGGGGACAAGCATGCCGAAGACATTCGACGTTCCATCCGCCTCGCAGAGCGCCTCGGCCAAAACCGTGTGGTCACCATGTCTGGTCTGCCAGGTGGCGAGCCCGGCGCGAAGTACACCAACTGGGTTGTCAACGCTTGGAACTCCGCAGCTTTGGATGTTCTTGATTACCAATGGGATATCGCAGCTGATTTCTGGCGCGAGACTGACCGCCTTGCCGCAGATCACGGCGTGAAAGTGGCTCTTGAGCTGCACCCGCAGAACATCGTGTTCAACTCCGCTGACGTGCACAAGCTCATCGAACTCACCGGCGCCACCCACGTGGGCGTCGAACTGGATGCATCACACCTGTTCTGGCAGCAGATGGATCCAATCGCTGTGATTGATCACCTGGGCGAACTCATTTTCCACGCCGCCGCCAAAGATGTCCGTATTAATAAGGAATGGGCTCAGCTCAATGGCGTATTGGACAACAGCTTCCGACGCCTTGACCCATCCGAAAACCGCACCAACCTGGGCGGTGATGAGTGGGCGAATGAATGGCCAAAGAACTCTGCTTGGGATTTCGTCGCCCTGGGCCGCGGCCATGACGTTGCTTACTGGACCGAATTCCTCCGCGCACTTCACCGCGTTGATCCAAACATGCTGGTCAACATCGAACACGAGGATGTTTCACTCGGCCGCGAAGAAGGCGTCAACGAAGCCGCCAAGGTGCTGATCGAGGCCAACAAGGCACTCGAAGAGTCCCTGGTTTCTTAAAAAAACTACGCCTGCCCCGCAACGCTTGCGGGGCAGGTTGCGCTTTTAAAAAGATGCTTATCGACGCACCCCTCCTACTCCATATACGATCGAGCGCATCTAACAAAAGGCAGGGGTTCAGGCATGTATTCCAACAATTTGTTTCTCTTATCCGTGTCTGAAGATAGCGAAGAATATGAATGCTGCGTCGGCCTATTAGATGGTTCAGATGGGCTTGCTTATATCAAGAAGCTCCTCAAAGGACGAAGGTTGAAGAATCATCATCTAGTGTGGGATCAGATTGATAAGGCCACTATCGCTCGTGAACCAATACACAAAGGGCAATTGGTTCATCTGATATTTTTGACCGCACTAACCACACCTGGCGAATTCTCCTTTGTTTACCCAGGCCAAAACCTTATCGAAGCAACACTTGAAAAAGATTATGCTGCACTTGTACTTGACGAAGAGCGCAAACAATTTGTACCTGAACTGATTCAAATGTGGTCACTCCCCGTCGGGTGGGTAGCTCCTGGGCTTGAAGATTTCTTGTATCGCAATTCGGAGTGGTACTAAATCTAACCTGACTTTCACCATTTTGCTTAGTCCCCAAGTTCCGACCTGATCAGAGCATTGATTGCACACTGAAGTTCGATTTCTCACCTTCGATACCGCTAGGGAAACAGCCAAAAACGGCACGAAATTGGAGTTGAGAAATTGAGCTTGCGGTATTGCTGTTGCGAACTCGGTATCGTGAATTCGAACTTAAGAAACCATGGCGTTTATCGCTTGTTTAAGGCGTTGAATTTTTCCAATGGGTGCTTGTATCACTCGACGTCTTAAAGGCCGTGAGAAGCGATTCTGAGAGGCCACTTTTTCGGGGCCCTTTGAGCAGTTTTTCGTCGCTCTTTATTTGGAGACCAAGGACGCTTGTAGTGGACTTAGTTTTGGTCATATATAACGTTTCTTGGGCCTACATATTTGATCTGGTGACCAAGGATCTTTGATTATCCTATGTATTTGGTCGTATATGCCGGTTTTGGAAGATTGCCCCAACCAGATCATCAATTTTCTTGTGGCTCAGGAAAAACATTGTGTGTGAGGAGTGGTGAAGTGTGCTGACCTTGCAATACTGGGAGATAAAACGACATAAGTGCGTTAGGAAGTGTGCCGGATTGTCTGCTTTTACACCCCAATTTTGAAAAGAAAGTTTCCCATCAACGCAGATTCATGGCAGACTAGACGTTAGTCGCGATTTCTATTCGCAGTGTTTAGGCGCTGATAAGAGATATAACTGTGAGCGCCTAGTTTTCCTTTACCCTGCAGCATCTGTGAAGGTAGATGGTTTGACGAGGAGTTCCAACGACTCGGACGCTGGTGAATCATGCTGGCGAACGTAGCATCACCTGATTAGGAAAAGGTACAAATATGGCACAGGGTACTGTGAAATGGTTCAACGGCGAAAAGGGATTTGGTTTCATCGCTCCCAACGATGGCTCCGCTGATCTCTTCGTCCACTACTCTGAGATTCAGGGCTCCGGTTTCCGTAATCTTGAGGAAAACCAGGCAGTTGAATTTGAGGTCGGCGAGGGTGCCAAGGGCCCACAGGCTCAGCAGGTTCGTGCTCTCTAAGCTCTAGCTGCTAGCTAAAAATTCCGCTTCGTCCTTTTTGGATGGGGCGGTTTTTTAATGGGTGGATTGTGTTCCTCGAGATTGCTCACTCGTCTTTCTTTCCAATTCATTAAGTTGTTGACAATTCGTAAAATTGCATCTAGAACTAATGTTATGACGGGAAGAATGGAAAGTTTTACGCACACTGCTCACTTGGCGCAGTCTGGAAATCCGAGGAATATTTCACAAGCAGAGGGGTGGTTGCTTGTAGTTCAATCTATGGGAATTGCTGTATTGCTTGCAGTTAGTTTTCAATCCCATTTGTGGGAGTGGGGTGGGATCATAAGGATGCTCGCCCAAATCGTATTTATTATCTTGATTATCTTGGTATCCAGAGGGCTTGCGAAGACTAGGCGGGTTCATCCTCGGGGATTTAAATGGCGTCTTACCTGCGCAGGAATTTTACCGGTAGTTGTGGCAGTGATTGGTGGATGGTTCTGGACGGCTCCCACATTTCATGACACATCGTGGATAATTACAACAGCAGTGGCAGTGGGAGCAAGCCTTCCTGGTGCTTTGGTTGGTTTGGAATTAGTGGTTAGAGGAAATAAGTGAATCTCGAAGAAGCACGAATCGCTTTGAATGACACCATTCATTCACCTGTTCGTCTGGCGTTGATGGCCGCGTTAAATTCTGTAGATTCCGCTGATTACCAAAGTCTTCGTGAAGAGCTGGGCGTAAGCTACTCGTTGCTTTCTAAACACGCTGCGATACTTGAACAAGCTGGTTATTTGAAAATTACCAAAGCTTTTGATGGACGAACACCCATCACTCATCTGAATTTAACTCGCGATGGACGGCAGGCTTTTCAAAGTTACCTTTCTGCGCTGGATCGGTTGGTACGGGGTTTAACAACCTAGCTTTGTATCTGAAGGCTTCGGAGATTTCCTGTAAATATCAACAATTGCCCTTTAACCAGGAGTATTCTTAGCTTCTATGACTCCTGATCTTGCAGCTTTTCTGGACAAACTTTATGCCGAGGGGCAGGAATTTGATGCAGAGCAATCGGATCGGCTTGATCGCAGGAGAAACCTTGAACCGGAAAGCGCTGCGCTACTTCGCTCGCTCATCGACGGAATTAGTCCAAAGTCAGTACTCGAACTAGGCACATCCAATGGTTACTCGACTATTTGGATGGCAGATGTCGTGAATTTAACAACAGTAGACAATGATCCTGAGCGGTCTTTGGATGCTGCAGAAAATCTTCGTGCTGCTGGAGTGGAAGATAAGGTCGTACAGATTGTTGCTGATGGAGCAGAAATACTCGCAGACTCCGTCGATGAACAATGGGATTTCATTTTTCTCGATGCAGAGCGATCCCTTTATGTAAATTGGTGGTCTGACCTGCAACGAGTTTTGGCCAGCGGTGGTTTATTGGTTGTTGACAATGTGCTTTCACATGCGGATCAAGTCGCCAAATTCAGGGAAATCATTGATCAAACTCAGGGGTTGCGATCCTTGGTTCTTCCCATTGGTGCGGGACTTTTAATTGTGGCTAAACAGGATTAATCAGAAGTGATTAACACCATATTTTGATTGGATAAATATATATAAAAACAAAACTAGGTGCCTCGCCCGTCCAGGGAGCATGAAGTGCAGTTGATCTGAAATCTCTGTTTAGTTCTTTCTCCACACGCACGCGTAGCGTTCTCGATCTGGCCAGCGCGGATCTCGGTCCTTCGGTGCAATGGAGAAACCCTGTTTGCGATAAAAATCTACCGCGTCATCATCTGTCTCTAAATAAATTTCCGGGTGGGTTTTTGCTACTGCGTTAAGAAGCTGACTTCCCAAGCCCATACCTTGGTGGGTTTCCTTTACAGCAATGTATTCAATCACTGCGCGGGAGGGTTCGTGGATGTAGGACGCAAAAGCAATGGGTAATGTGCCATCACGGAATCCGATGGTGGCCATCTGGGAAATTTCATGCGTAATGGTGTGTTTGAGCTTTTCTGCAGAATATCCAGAAGCAAGCCATAGAAGGTGAGCGAACTCGGCAGAACGCGTAGCTGCAGGGCTGAAAATTTCAATTTTCATGTATCGTGCGTCTCTCCCTTTAAACCTTTGGGGTTGTCCCGCGGACAATGAGTTGCCCTGGAATCTTTACGTTGTTGTTGGGGAGGGGGGGAGGCGTCGAGAAGCGTTAAAACCTGCGTGGCAGCTGCCGCGCCCATGGCTGGGAGGTCGGGCGCGAAAACGGTGATGCCAGGGCCCCACACGGCGAGCCATTCGGCGACACCATAACACGCAAGCGCCAGGTCATTTGGTATTTCAATGCTGTTTTCTCGGGTGGCTTTGAGGACGCCTAGGGTTAATTGCGTACTCAGGGGCACGATGATTTCGGGGAGATCGTTACGGAATTCGGTGAATGCTTCATAACCACCGGCGGGGGAATAACGGGAGTGAATAACGCGGAAGCGCAGCTCTTCGCGAATTCCTCGCTGTGTGGCTTCGGATTCGAGAGCATTGAAGAAACCTGATTTGCGGTCGCGGGCGGTGCTGAGCTCGGCAGGTCCGACGATGATGCCGATGTCCCGATAACCTTGATCCAAAATATGAACCGCCAGCTCTTTCAAGCCAGTGGCATCATCGCTAGTTACAGTGGGACGATCGAGGTCGCTGCGGCGATTAAGCTCCACCACTTTGAAGCCTTTTGGGAACTTGGCTTGGGGATTAACTGGAACATGCACCACTGCATCTACCTGGCGGTTGAGCATGGATTCAATTGCTCGACGTTCTTTGTCTGCGTCGTTTCCCGTTGTGGAAACAACCACCTGGTATCCGGATTTGTCTAACTCATTTTGGAGGACAGCGGCGGATTCGGTGTAGAACTCATTGATAATGTCGGGAACGATCAGGCCAACGGTGCGGGTTTTGTTTTCTCGAAGTGCACGAGCCATGGCGTTGGTTCGGTAGCCTAATTTTTCAGCGGCAGCGAGTACTTTGTCACGGGTTGCTGCATCAACGGAACCTCGTCCAGAAATGGCGCGAGAAGCAGTACCGTAACCTACTCCAGCTTCACGGGCGACGTCAGTTAACTTCACATTCACACCGTTAAGCCTATGCGTTGGGGTAAAAATGTGGTGGATTGATGCTTAAGTAATGGACTGTTTTCACTCCGTAAAGTTTCTGGATTTAAACACGAAGGGTTTTCAGTGGCACGGTTTAGTGGCTTGTCAAAAGCTTGCAAACACCACTACTACTCTGATGACGATGAAGGTAACTTTACTATGAGTCGAAAATTTAGAAGACTCCACGACCTCGGATATTTCATCATTCCGTTTATTGAACTTTTAAGTATTGCGACAGGCTACTTTCTTATTAAAACTGCAGCCGATGAGTTTGGAAAGCTTAATTTTATCGGGATGACACTAATAATCGGAGGGGTCGTTTCCCTGTTTATTGGGTGGCCACTTCTATTCGCAAGAGCGAACAATTTTAAGTGGGATGCAGTTTACCTTGTAGGCGGGGCAGCGTTTTGGGCATACTTTTTGCTGGGGCCGAAGGAAATGACAGTCCTCGGGTTGGTGGCGATGTTTGCTGGTCCTGGAATGCTATTAGCCGGCTTTTCATCTCTGAGTCGTCGTCTTATTGCGTATTTTGTGGAATTGAGACGATTGCAACCTAGTGATTAAGAGGCTGTGATCACACCATGGCTCGAATCAAATGGAGAACCGCTTGAAGCGCCACAGATGCTAATACAGTGTCGGCAAGAAAGACATTTGTAAAGCTGCTGGCAACCCAGGTAAAAAATGAAATCACTGCATTGGGTGGATGGTCCTGGGAAAGACACTCACGGTAGCGGTTGAATTTAAACAAAAGTGTTGCACGTGTGGCACCGAAAGTGGTGGAACTACCTATTGGATATGTGTGTGCTTCGCTCCCGAATGTAGTGGTTTGGAATCCAAAATTTAAAGAAAACGCCACTGCCCCTCCACCTGCGCGAAGCGGGGGAGGGGCAGCGGCTGAGAAAAATCTGGAGAGTGTTATCTGTGCGATGTCTGTATCTTTAGCTCACCTTTCCTTTTCGGATGTCCTTGTTGAAAATGACACCGGAAGTAACATCTTCATCAATCTCCTCCAAGGTACGTCCACGAGTTTCAGGAACCTGGGTGTAGATGAAGATCAAGGCAACCACACCGATTCCGGCGAACATGAAGAAGGTTCCGGTTAGTCCAACTGCTTCCATGATGGTTGGGAAGAACAATCCGAGGAACGCGTTTGTGATCCAGAGGAAGAATACTGAGATACCGATCGCGAAACCGCGCATTGCCAGCGGGAAGAGCTCAGAGAGCATGACCCAGGTAGCTACGTTGAGGAAGGTCTGCATGGAGCCCACGAAGATCACAACCAGAGTCAAGATAACGTAAGGGCGAAGAGGATCGCCGACTGGGAATGCTACGGATGCGATACCGATCAACACATGGCTAATGGTGGTAAGGGAATAACCGGTAATAAGGGTGGTACGGCGGTTGATGCGATCCATCATCCACAGTGCGATAAATGCACCGACAACTGCGATAACTCCAGGTGCCACGTTGGCGATCAGAGCTGCATTCTCGGAGAAACCAGCCTCAATGAGAACAACCTGGCCGTAGTACATGATGGAGTTAATGCCGGTCAGCTGCTGTGCGACACCCAATCCGATACCTACCAGGAGGATGCGCACAAGCCACTTGCTGGACAAAATTTCCCTTAAGCCCATGGACTTCTCGGAAATGGCATGTTCTTCTTTTGCTAGGTGCTCAACATCAGCAACTTCTGCGTGGGCACGTTCTAGAGGGCGAATGGTTTCAAGAACTGCGCGAGCCTCATCAATGCGTCCTCGCTCAACAAGCCAGCGTGGGGATTCTGGGACTCGGAGCATTCCAAAGAAGAGGAAAATTGCTGGGATTGCGGCGATCGCTAACATGTAGCGCCAAACACCCTCATGGTGTCCAAAAACATTTCCAATAATCGCATTGATAACGAAAGCTGCCAGCTGACCAACAACAATCATCAACTCATTACGGCCGGCCAGTGAGCCACGGATTTCAAAAGGAGCAAGTTCAGCCAGGTAGACAGGGACAACAGTGGAAGCGCCACCAACTGCGAGTCCAAGAAGCACACGTCCGACAACCATTACTGCAAAAGATGGAGCAAACACGCAGATCATGGTGCCGACAAAGAAAGCTACTGCAAGTGAGATGATTGTTTTCCGGCGACCCCAGTTGTCGGAAATGCGACCGAAAAACATCGCACCAGCTGCTGCACCAAACAGCAGGGAAGAAGTTACAACACCCTCAGTGAACGCGGTTAGTCCGAGCTCACGTGTCATTGGGTTGAGTGCACCGTTGATTACGCCGGTGTCATATCCGAAAAGCAGCCCACCAAACGTCGCAACTAGTGCAACGTAGAATAGCCGCTTTCTATACGGACCTTCTGTGAGTGGGGGCAGCTTCTTACTTTTTTCAGGGCTGTCGGCCTGAATGAAGGTACTAGCCATCTTGTCTCCTAAGTTTGTCGTGCCCTTACTTGGAGGTGCAGGGTCACGAAACACGATGTAGTAGGCAGTGATTCACATCACCAATGCCTTTAATCGTGGCAGACGCGATATGTCCCGTCAATCGTACATAACAAACTTTTTTTGAATGTTTTTGAGTATTTGGTAATACTTAGAGGTGGGGGTGTCTGCTTGGACATGTTTGCCTATTTGGAATTTCCCGCGCTGGGGTGGCTGTTAGCTGCGGGTTAATGCAGGAGTTTTGTGTTTTATGTCAGAAGCTGCCCCTTCTGTAAATGTTGGAGCTTGAGAGTTCTTAGATGGGAGTGCGGGGGTGGAGGGGGTAGTGATTGGGGCTGTTTGACACCTTTGTTAGGTGACATTGTCACCTCATCCACCGCCTAAAGATCCTAATGTCATTACAAAAAGTGTGCGAGGGGCGGGCATTCGGAGTGTGGGGGCGGTAATCGCCCGTTTAAGCGGTTCAAGGCGCTGATTGACTACTTATGTCAAAGTGGGTTCCAACTGCCGTCAGGCGGCGTTCTGGGATGCCATCATTTTGGGGTTAGTGGGGTGGATGTGAAACCTGGGTGTTTGCTGATCAAATTTTCACCACAACCGTGAGGCCTGGCCACAAAATCGAACGAATTTTTGCATCAACCCGGCGCTTTGATATAAAAATCCACCACAAACATGTGGTCATGCCACAAGAATCGAACTATTTTTTGCATTTGGAAACCTGCGTGCCCCGCTACTATCAAAAAAGCCTCACCGCGCACCCAAAGATCCTCTTACTGACCCTCGATTTGGCGTTCCAGTTCCTTGATTCGGATCCGCAGGGACTTTTTCTCATCCCAATTGGCGGTGACATCACGAAGGAAAGCTGCAACGCCTTCAATTTTTCCTGAATCATCTTTCAAGATGGTGATGGAGAATTCCAAAGACATTTTTGAACCATCGGCACGAATGCCTGGAACGTTAAGTGGTTCGGAGCCGTAGCGGGTTTCGCCGGATTCCATGACGCGGTCCCATCCGTCCCAGTGTGCCTTGCGGTGTTTTTCGGGAATGATGATGTCGAGTGATTTTCCAAGGGCTTCGCCGGCTGCGTATCCGAAAAGTTTCTCGGATCCTCCATTCCAGAGTCTGATGATGCCATCGCGGGTGGCGTAAATGATTGCTTCTTCTGTTTCGGTGACAAGGCGGCTCGCGATGGTGTCAAAATCGACCATTTTTCTCTTCTTTCATAGCGAAAAGTAGTGGGCTTCTTCCACCATATCCTGTGATGTGTAACACAGGAGCGTTATCTGACCTCCCGTTTTCCTATTGGTTGATCGAAAATAACTCTTTTGTCACTTGCGCTGCAGGTAGTATGCCTGATTTTCTTATTATCGAACGATTGATAGAAACAGGATTTAAGTGAGGTATCCCGCATGAAACCACAAGGACTCTACAACCCTGCGCATGAACATGACGCCTGCGGTGTGGCGTTTATTGCGGATATCCACGGTCGCCCGAGTCGCAGCATTGTTGATCGCGCACTAGAGGCGCTTCGCAATATTGATCACCGAGGTGCGGCCGGTGCAGAGAAGAACACTGGCGATGGTGCGGGTATCCTCATGCAGATTCCGGACAGCTTCTACCGTGAAGTATCTGGCATTGAGCTACCTGAGGCAGGGAAGTATGCCACGGGTATTGCTTTCCTTCCTCGTGGTCGCATGGCTATGTTGGATGCTCAAAAAGAGATTGAACGCATCGCAAAGCAAGAAGGTGCGGATGTTCTTGGTTGGCGCATGGTTCCGTTTGATTCTCGCGATTTGGGGTCCATGGCTGAAGAAGCCATGCCTAGTTTCGCGCAGATTTTCCTTACTGTGCCTGGAAAATCTGGTGAAGATCTAGACCGTGTGATGTTTTTTATCCGCAAGCGTTGCGAACGTGAACTGGGTACCACCAATGGTCGAGATACGGTGTACTTTCCATCGCTGTCGTCACGCACAATCATTTACAAAGGCATGCTGACAACTTTGCAGCTTGAAGGCTTTTTTGAAGATTTGGGTGATGCGCGTCTGGAATCAGCGATCGCGATCGTGCACTCACGTTTCTCCACTAACACCTTCCCGAGCTGGCCGTTGGCACACCCATATCGCTTTGTCGCTCACAACGGTGAGATCAATACTGTGCGCGGTAATGAAAACTGGATGCGCGCCCGCGAGGCGCTTATTAAAAGCAACAAACTGGGTAGCTTGAGCAGCGTGCTGCCTATCTGCACCCCGGAGGGCTCGGACACTGCGCGTTTCGACGAGGCCTTGGAGCTTTTGCACCTGGGCGGATACTCACTTCCGCACGCTGTTGCGATGATGATCCCGCAAGCTTGGGAACACAACAAGACGCTCAGCCCAAAGCTGCGTGATTTCTACGAATACCACTCCTGCTTGATGGAGCCATGGGATGGTCCAGCTGCGTTGGCGTTTACTGATGGTCGTTTCGTGGGTGCCGTGTTGGACCGTAATGGCCTGCGACCTGGTCGAATCACCATAGCTGATTCGGGTTTGGTTGTGATGGCTTCTGAATCGGGTGTGTTGGACTTGAAGGAGGAGAGCGTCGTAAAGCGTACTCGCGTACAGCCTGGACGCATGTTCCTTGTTGATACGGCCGAGGGCCGGATCGTGGAAGACGAAGAAATCAAGCAGAAATTAAGCGAAGCGCAGCCATATGGCGAATGGATTCGTGATAATTTTGTGCACCTGGATCGTCTGCCTCAGACACGCTACAGCTACATGCCTCACTCGCGTGCTGTGTTGCGCCAGCGAGTTTTCGGAATCACCGAAGAAGATGTGGATTTGTTGCTGCTGCCGATGGCTCGTCAGGGCACAGAAGCAATTGGTTCCATGGGGTCAGATACTCCCATTGCGGCACTGTCTCAGCGTCCGCGCATGCTTTATGATTTCTTCGCGCAGCGCTTTGCCCAAGTGACTAACCCACCTTTGGACTCCATTCGTGAAAAGCCAGTGACCAGCATGTATACGCTGTTGGGCGCGCAGTCTGATGTGTTGAATCCTGGTCCTGATGCTGCGCGACGCATCCGTTTGGAATCACCGATCATTGATAACCATGAGTTGGCCACGTTAATTAATGCCAATGCGCATGGTGAATGGGAATCCTTCGGTGCTGCTGTGATTTCTGGCCTGTACCCAGTAGCCCATCACGGCGCTGGCATGAAAGCTGCGATTGCACGTGTACGCCGTGAGGTTTCTGAAGCAATCCGCAATGGCAAGACGTTGATTGTGCTGTCGGATCGTGAATCCGATGAGCGCATGGCACCTATCCCTGCGCTGCTGCTGACTTCCGCTGTGCATCAGTACTTGGTGCAGCAACGAACCCGCACCCAGTGCTCCCTGGTGGTGGAATCTGGCGATGCCCGCGAGGTTCATCACCTGGCGATGCTCATTGGTTTTGGTGCAGATGCGATCAACCCGTACATGGCGTTTGAAACCATCGATGAGCTGCGCATGAAGGGTCAGTTGGATGATCTTTCTCTGGATGAGGCATCCCGCAACTACATCAAGGCAGCCACCACTGGTGTGCTGAAGGTGATGTCCAAGATGGGTATCGCGACGGTGTCTTCGTACCGTGGCGCGCAGCTTGCCGATGTCACTGGTCTGCATCAAGATCTCCTGGACAACTATTTCGGAGGCATTGCTTCACCAATTTCCGGCATCGGACTGGATGAGGTTGCAGCTGATGTGGAAGCTCGTCACCGCAGCGCCTTTTTGCCACGACCTGAAGAGCACGCTCACCGCGAATTGGATTTGGGTGGTGAATACAAGTGGCGTCGTGAAGGTGAATACCACCTGTTCAACCCAGAAACCATCTTCAAGCTACAGCACGCTACTCGTTCTGGCAGCTATGAGATTTTCAAGGATTACACTCGCAAGGTTGATGATCAATCCACTCGCCTGGGTACCATTCGTGGTCTGTTTGAATTCAGCACGGATCGCAAGCCAATTCCAGTGTCTGAAGTGGAGCCGGTCAGTGAGATCGTGAAGCGTTTCTCTACTGGCGCGATGTCTTATGGCTCGATTTCCGCTGAAGCCCATGAGGTGTTGGCCATTGCCATGAACCGCCTGGGTGGCATGTCCAACTCTGGTGAAGGTGGCGAGGACGCCCGCCGTTTTGATGTGGAACCCAACGGTGATTGGAAGCGTTCTGCCATTAAGCAGGTAGCCTCGGGTCGTTTCGGTGTGACCAGCCATTACCTAAACAACTGCACCGATATCCAGATCAAAATGGCGCAGGGTGCAAAGCCTGGTGAAGGTGGCCAGTTGCCACCAAACAAGGTTTACCCATGGGTTGCTGAAGTTCGTATCACCACCCCAGGTGTTGGTTTGATTTCGCCTCCCCCACACCACGATATTTACTCCATTGAGGATCTAGCGCAGCTAATCCACGATCTGAAAAATGCCAACCCTCGCGCACGAATCCACGTGAAGCTGGTGGCAGAACAAGGTGTGGGCACCGTTGCTGCAGGTGTGTCCAAAGCACACGCTGATGTGGTGTTAATTTCCGGCCACGATGGCGGAACGGGTGCATCGCCTTTGACGTCTCTGAAGCATGCTGGTGGTCCATGGGAGTTGGGCTTGGCTGAAACCCAGCAAACGTTGCTGCTCAACGGCCTGCGCGATCGTATTCGAGTGCAATGCGATGGTCAGCTAAAAACTGGTCGAGATGTGGTTATCGCAGCTCTGCTCGGTGCAGAAGAGTTCGGTTTTGCCACCGCACCGTTGGTGGTGGAAGGCTGCATCATGATGCGCGTGTGCCACCTGGATACCTGCCCGGTGGGTATCGCTACCCAAAACCCAGATCTGCGTTCCAAGTTCACCGGCAAGGCTGAACACGTGGTTAACTTCTTTACCTTCATTGCTCAAGAAGTCCGCGAGTACTTGGCACAGCTTGGTTTCCGGTCTATCGATGAGGCCGTGGGACAAGCCCAGGTACTGCGTAAGCGTTCCGGAATTCCAGCTGATTCCCGTGCAGCACATCTAGATCTGAGCCCAATTTTCCACCGACCAGTTACTCCACACTTCCCAAGTCAGGATGTGCGGTGCACCAAAACCCAGGAACATAGCCTGGAAAAAGCCCTGGATAATGCGTTTATTGATAAGGCCTCAGACACGATCACGAAGGCCGCAGCAGGTGTGGAAACCAGCATTGTCATTGATAGCCCCATCAGCAACGTCAACCGTTCAGTTGGCACCATGCTGGGTTCCGCAGTCAGCCGAGTAGCTGGTGCTCAAGGTTTGCCAGATGGCACCATCACCTTGAACCTGGAAGGTTGCGCCGGTAACTCCTTCGGTGCGTTCATCCCACGAGGTATTTCCATCAACCTCACCGGCGATGCCAATGACTTTGTGGGCAAGGGACTATCTGGTGGAAAGATTGTGATCAAGCCTTCCGCTCAGGCACCAAAACAGCTGAAGAACAATCCAAATATCATTGCCGGAAACGTGCTTGGCTACGGCGCAACCAGTGGTGAACTGTTCATTCGAGGCCAGGTCGGCGAACGTTTCTGCGTCCGAAACTCTGGTGCCACCGCAGTTGTCGAAGGTATCGGAAATCACGGATGTGAATACATGACCGGTGGCCGCGTCCTGGTGTTGGGCCCGGTCGGTGAAAACTTCGGTGCTGGTATGTCTGGTGGCATTGCGTACCTGGCTAATTCCCCGGATCTAAACCAGAAGATCAACGGCGAATTGGTTGATGTTCTTCCACTGAGTGCTGACGATCTGACCTGGGCTGATGAGCTCATTGCTCGTCACCGCGAACTCACCGGATCCGACACCAAACTGCGCGCACAAGATTTGGTGAAAATCATGCCGCGCGATTTCCAAAAAGTACTCAACATCATTGAAACCGCCCACGCTGAGGGCCACGACCCAGCAATCAAGATCATGGAGGCAGTGAGCTAATGGCCGACCCACAAGGATTCATCAAATACTCCCGACGCGAGCCTGCACACCGCCCGGTTCCGCTGCGCCTCATGGACTATTCCGAGGTCTACGAAAAGGCACCGGCAGGTCAGATCGAGGAACAAGCCGCCCGCTGCATGGATTGCGGTGTGCCGTTCTGCCACGAAGGCTGCCCACTTGGAAACATCATCCCCGAGTGGAATGATTTGGTGCGCCAAGGTCGGTGGAAGGAAGCCTACGATCGCCTGCACGCGACCAACAACTTCCCCGAGTTCACCGGCCGTTTGTGCCCCGCACCCTGCGAAGGTGCCTGCGTGCTCGGCATCAACGATGACGCTGTCACCATCAAAAACGTCGAGCTGGAAATCGTCGAAAAGGCATTCCGCGAAGGCTGGGTGCAACCAGTCATCCCATCCATGTCCACCGGCCTGTCCGTCGCCGTCGTCGGTTCCGGCCCCGCCGGGCTTGCCGCCGCGCAGCAGCTCACCCGCGCAGGCCACAGCGTCACCGTCTTCGAGCGCGACGACCGCCTCGGCGGCCTCATGCGCTACGGCGTGCCGGAATACAAAATGGAAAACCGCTGGATCGACCGCCGCATCGAACAAATGAAGGCAGAGGGCACAACTTTCCAGGTAGGCACCTCGCCGCGTGCAGCTGAACTAGCGCTTTTCGACGCCATCCTCCTCGCCACCGGCACCCCCGTTGCCCGCGAACTCACGGTTCCAGGCAGCGACCTCAAGGGCATCCATGCGGCAATGGATTACCTCACCGCCCAAAACCGCATCAACGAAGGTGACGGTGACGTTTCTCCCATCAACGCCAAAGGCAAGAAAGTTGTCATCATCGGCGGCGGCGACACCGGCACCGACTGCTTCGGCACCGCACTGCGCCAAGGAGCAGAATCAGTCACCCAATTTGATATCCGCCCCCGCGCACCTTTCCAACGTGCCGATTCCACCCCATGGCCGATGTACCCCAACCTCTTCCGCACCGCAACGGCCCACGAAGAAGGTGAATACATCATCACCGGTGATGAATCAGCCGATGAAATCGCAGCACTAGGCCTTGCAGAACGTGCCGCAGGCTCCACTCTTGGTGAACGTAAATTTGCCGTCAACACCGTGGAATTCCACGGCACCAACGGCCACGTCACTGGACTTACCGGCAACCAAATCCGCGTTGTCAACGGCAAACGTGAACCAATCGAAGGCACCGAATTCCCCTTCGAAGCAGACCTCGTTCTCATCGCACTTGGTTTCACTGGTGCAGAACAAGGCGGATTGGCACACGAACTCGGTGTAGGTTTCGACGACCGCGGCCGCATCCTCCGCGACTCCGAATACCGCAGCCCCACCAACTCCCGCGTTTACATCGCAGGTGACAACGGACGTGGACAGTCCCTGATCGTGTGGGCAATCGCCGAAGGTCGCGCATGTGCCGCAGCTATCGACGCCGACCTCATGGGCGAAACCGCACTTCCAGTAGCTGTTTCACCACAGGATGTTCCGCTGGCTGTTTAAGCAGATGTGCTCTTAAAAAACCACTCGAGACTGCGGTTTCGAGTGGTTTTTTACATTCAGAATTTAAAGAAATACTTCAAAACTATCTATATTTGTTATTTTTGAAGCGTACTAATGCCGAGTTTCAATTAGCCGCCGACCAAACTTAGGCCAATCTCACTAGAAGATCATTTTGATTCTCTGACCAGTGCAGATTTTTGGCATAGGGGACAATTTCGGCACTAATGTGGCCCAACTCGGCAAACCCGATAACTGATGAAATGAAAATACGCGTGAGCGTTTATCGCCTTGTTTAAAGCCTCGGGTTTTTCTGGGTGAGCTTTGGTATGCGCTCGACCTCGAAAACCTCTTAAACGGGCTTCTGGGGAGGTATGACTTTTCAAGGTAACGGCTTGAATTTGAGAGCGACCAAACCAGGAGACCCAGAATCTTCAAAAACTTAAATGTTGGGTCTCTGTGTTTGGTATTGAGAGCGATACACCAAACCAGGAGACCCACAAACGTCGAAAAAGTGATTTCTGGGTCTCCTGGTTTGGTCTTATGCCGTCGAGTGCACGAACACCTAAATCCACACGGGTCAAACAGTTATTTCGGCACTAATTTTACCCAAGTCGGGTTTCACCACAGGATGTGCCGCTGGCTGTCTAGGAGGAGTGGTTTTGTGCATTCAAAATCAATAGGACATGCTTCAAAACTATCTATATTTGTTATTTTTGAAGCGTACTAATGCTGAATTTTAATTAACCGCCGATGCTCCATGTGTGGACAGGTTCGCCGGTTTCTTGGTTTCGCAAATACTCTTGCAACATTGCTGCAAGACCGGCTTTTCGGGCATCGGAACCTGGCATGCTTCCGTGTGCTTCCAACTTGTTGAGAGTTCGCAGTTGCCACGTCGCACCGTTTTGCCGGGACTTTGCGCGTTCGGTGATGATACCCAGGTATTGGTCGATGAGGTCGTTATTTACATCGAGGCGTTCAAGGCCAATGCGGGCCTGTGGAATGAGATGTTCTTGGACTAAATCTGCGACGTTTACTTGACCAAGTGTCGGCCAGGTCATGCGGGCAAAAAGTCCTGAACGAGCACCGGATTGGAAGTTCTTTTCCGCATCGTTGAACTGGAGACGTGACCACACAGGCCGGTTTTCCTCTGCCAAGTATTTGACCAAACCGTAGTAGAAAGCGGCATCAGCCGTGATGTCGATGGGGGTTGGACCTGCAGGTAGAAGGCGGTTTTCCAAACGGAGGTGGGAGCGTTCTTCACCGGGAGCGTAGATGGGTCGATTCCAGCGCCACACCGTTCCGTTGTGCAGGTTGAGGTAGTGAAGGGCTGGGGATTTCCCCTTCATCATTGGTGTGCCGGAGAGTGCTCGCGATTCAGCGATGAGAGGGGAGAAGTAGCGGACGTTTTCTTCGAAAAGGTCGAAAACGCTGGTGATCCACCGTTCACCGAACCATACCCTGGGGCGGACACCTTGATTGACAAGTTCAGGGGTGCGGGTATCGATAGCTTGTTGGAAGACCGGAATGCGGCTTTCATGCCATACTCGACGGCCTAAAAACAGCGGGGAGTTGGCGGAAAGAGCTGCTTGAACACCAGCTATTGCTTGGGACGCGTTCCAGGCCGCCGCAAATTTATTGGGCGCTAATTGCAGGTGAAGCTGAATGGATGTGCAGGTTGATTCGGGGGCGATATCGGTGAAATCGTGGATGATTTGTTCACGGTCGGCAATGTTGATGTGCACTAATTCGCCGCGCGATTCCATCACCGCATTGCTCAGCGCACGGTAGCGGTTTTCCTGGGTCATCCAGGTAGAATTTTCGAGAAATTCCGGGGTGATGGTGGGCAGCGTTCCGATCATCGCCACATTCACGTTCTCCGATGTGGCCGCAGCACGCACGCGCCCTAGGCGCGATGTGATGCCCTGCTCCAGGCGTCGTAAAGCATCGCCTTTAACAGAGAGCGGCGGGTGGTTGAGCTCCACATTAAAGTTGCCGATCTCGGACTGGTACTCATCGTCCAAATGGGAAAGCACAGTGTGTCCTGCCAAAGCAGGCTGCATATGCTTATCGACGAGGTTGAGCTCCAACTCCAGCCCAATAGAACCTTGATCTTCAAAATCGGAATGCTGCAAATGCCGATCAAAAATCTCAAGGTCTTCCGTGAGCAACTGGCGATAACGCGTGCGTTGCTGCGGAGTGTATCTGTCAGTGCTTACTGATTCGCCCATAACTAGAGCAAACCATAAAAGATGGTGCTGGGTGTGGTTACTAGTCAGGAAATCGCAAAGCGATAAACCTGGGCTTCTAATTGAGTACGTGACCTGACTTTAGAAATATCCAGCTGGGACGGGGTTTTTATAATTCGACAAGAGCAGTACGCAGAGAGCTTAATACCTGCCCCAGCAGACTGCCTTAAACCACAAAAATGCGGCCACCCCTTAAAAGGGAGTAGCCGCATTCTTTCAAACTAAGATTTCTAAACCAAGAAAATCTCTTAGTCGTCTACCTTCATATGCCCTGGATTCCACAGTCCGGAACGTTGGATGGTTTCAAGGTTGATGTCAGCAACCTTAGGTGCATCGCCGTTGGAGTTGGTGCGCAGGGAGTAGCGTTCGATGGAACCCCAGTCGCGGCCCCAGTCGTTGCGGAGGTAGGAGGGGATTTCGTAGGCGTTGTTTACTGCTTCGGCAGTGCCCATGGATCCGCCGCCTGCCCAGTCTTGGAATGGGGAGAGGGTGGATTTTCCGCCGTGGTCTGGGGAGATTCGGTATTCAGGAATCTCGGTGACTCCGGCGTAGTGGTCGAAGGTGCGTTGGCATGGGAATTGCAGGCCAACTGCCCAGTCGAGGAGACCTGGGGCTTCGGATCCGATGACGTTGTTGAGCGAATCGAGGTTAGGTACTCGTGGTGGGGTGATGGCTACCCATTGGTCTTCGTCGAGGTTGACATCGGATGCGACGATGCGCACGGTGTTTGCTTCCTCTGGAAGTTGGTCGAGTGGGTAGCGGAGGTTACGCCAGGAAGGCTCGGGGCCGATGTCGTACATCATGGCTTCGCCGAGTTCTTCAACTGTGCCATCTTCGTTGAGGTGGCCGTATTCGAGCATGACGGATTGTCCGGATTGGTGGACGCCGTTGATGTCGTAGTGTTCGATGCGGCCAGCTGCCGATACCACGATGATGGGTGCCTCTTCGGTGGCTTCTGGGATTTCGTACCAGTCGGTGGTCAGGTGTGCTGGGTTTTGTGTGCCAGCTGACCAGGAACCTACGACTGGGACTTGGGTGTAGTCCAGGTTGAATGGCAGTCGGGCATTGGAGCCGTTGATGCCTTCGGAGCCTCGGACACCGCCGGTGTTACCGGTGGATTGTCCAGAAGATTCATCAGATCCGCCGGTTTCGGTGGAATCATCAGTGTTGGCGATTGCACCGACTTGAGAGAGGTTTGCTTGGTCCTGGCTGATGGAAGATGGGATTCCGGAGGCACTGAATCCGCGGATTTCATCGGATTCGAGCGATTCGCCCAGGCTGGAGTTGACTGGGGTGAGGAAGGAATCGTTGGAGTTAGTTTCCAACATCGCATCGGAGGCAAGACCGCAGGTTTCGCCCTTGAGTGCGCGGAGGTTGCCTAGCCCTACTGAGTAGGAAGGGTATTGATCAACAAACGCTTTGCCCATTGACGCGCAGGTGATGAAGACAACCAGGGCGGATACCACAGCGATGGGGGAGGCTTGGAGGCCTTTGAACTTGGAGGCGCGTTCACGCTTTGCAGCATCTTCGGCAGCAAGTTCACCCATGGAGTGGTGTGTTTCTGCTTGTGCGGTTTTTACGTCGCGGACAAACGATTGGATTACGCCGATGACCAGCACAATCACAGAGATCACCAGCACCACGGTGGATGCTTCAATGCCCTTGAGCTGGATGGTTTTATCCCACCATGGCACGGCGTAACTGGAGGTGTACCAGAATCCGTTAACGCCAGCGAGTGCCAGCGCTAGCAGGAAGAGGAATGCGCCGATAGAGAAGGTGCGCATGCGTGGTGATTTCACCGCAACGTATGACAGCCCAACAGCGGCCAGACCAGCAAGGGCGCCGGCAAGACCTGCGTAAACACCGAAGTGGTGGGTCCACTTGGTTGGGGTGAACATCATGAAGAAGATCGTGCCAAAAATAACCAGCATCAAACGCAGGGACGGTCCCTTGGCAGCGCCTGGGATGCGGCCGTAGCGCAGGATCGCGGTGACCACAATAGCCAGGCAGGCACCGAGGATCAGCACCGCAAAGCGGCGGGTAAAGGAACCATCAACAGTTTGCTCCATGACAGTTTGGTAGCGCACATACTCGTGGTACCAGGTCAGCGCTGGGCCCTTCGCGGAGCGCACGCTGATGGATTCCAGGACGGTTGATAGAGTCTGATCGCCAAAAACAGCGATGAGAATTGCGGTTCCGGCCGCCAGGAATGGTGACAGCATGGCTAGCGTTGCGCCAAAGATTTTGCTTGTCGACGCCCCCCTCGGCGCTCCCACTAGCGGCAAGCGCCTATAAAGAATGCGAATCAACGACGACAAACTGACTAGCAGTGCTGCAACTGCCATCAAGCCAGTTGGGCCCGATGCTAGTGAAATAGTCGCGATGATGACACCAACAGCAGCTGGCAACAACCTTGAGGTTGCAATCGCACGCTCGAAAGAAACCCATGCTAGAAGTGCACCCATGGCGATGATCGGTTCAGGTCGGGTGCCGTTGTTGTACGGCAACCAGAATGCCAGGAACACCATTGCTGCAGACCAGTGCGCAACGCGGCGTCCATCAACCAGTGGACCAAACCGTGGCATGACTTCGCGGGTGATCACAAACCACATGATCAAGCCGGCCAGCAGTGCAGGGAGTCGAAGCCAAATTGATGATGTAGAAACGTAGGCCATCAGACCTAGCAAGTCATAATAAGGAGCACCGAAAGGTGATTCAGGGACACCAAACCAGCGGTAGTAGTTGGCCATATAGTCCGCATTGTGGGAGACCCTAGCCATGTTCATGATGAAGCCATCATCAGAAGTATTGGCGCCAATGAAGTGCCAGAACACCAAAATGGCTACAACGACACCATCAAGTGGTTTGAACTTGTACCAGTTGGCAGGCAAGAAGCGGTGGGTTTTCCTGCCATCCAAAATATCCATGCGGTGCAGTGCCCACAGGGAGACCACCAAAGACGCCAGGCCGATGAACATGGCGGCGTACTTGATAAAGCTTGGCGAGGACGTGAATCGGGAGTTGATTTCAATATCAACCCCAAGGCCCGCTGACTCCAGGGCGGAAGCGGTGGAGGGGTCGTCGATAAGCTCGCTGTAAACGCCGGTGACCTGGGGCCGCTCGTCGCCTTCGGTCTCACCGGCAAATGAGGTGCCGGAGATTTCCGCGGTGGTGGTTTCCTCGGTGGAGGAAATCTCTAGGATGGCATCGCTTGGTAGGCGATCCACCTCAGTTGGTGAAAGATCTAAGAGCACCTCACCGCGAACAATCACATCAAGATTGCCGTCGATGGTGCGCACAAATAAACCACGGTTGGTGGCATCCGTGCTGTCGAGCGGCAGCGTGCCCATCACCAACGTCTGATTGTCATTGAGGCTATCCAACGCAGACACAGGGATGGAAGCATCCATCGACTGAGGTGCGTAAGAAATCAGTGGAGCATTAACACTGGACAGCTCACCATTCTGTGGCCATGACAGCGAAGACTGCACTTGGTTGACTGGTAAAAATGGCAGCAAAACAAACATCAAAAGGCCTAGCAGACCTGATGAAATAGCCAGTTTCTTTAACCAGCCCGGGGCAACCTGCGGGGGTTGGGCCCCTGAACCTTTTAGTTTTTTCGACTCAACTACATCTGACACGTTGATCGAGTCTACGTGATGGCCCTGTTTAGCACCGAGTTGGCGCTGCGGGTTATGGCTGTTTGGTGAGGAATTACTCATTGTGCGTCACCACCACGAAAGGTCCCACTTGCTTGGCCTCCCACGCTTGATCAAAGGAAGATGGGTTGAAGAACACGCCACGGAAACGCACATTCGGGTTGTTGGGATAAAGATCCTCAGCGATGTCATACTTCCAACCCGCATCAGGATCATCCACAGAACCGCGGAAAATAAAGACCTCAGGAGGTGTCCACGGTGATTCATTTAACGCATCGTTGAAGCTTTGTGGATCAGCCAACTCATCCCAGCTACTTACCGCAAGCTCCTCGATGAACGCATTACGATTACCAAACTCACCAAGCGGGTTAGCGTAGTGAGACGTAAAAGCCTGGAATCCGCGATAAGGGTAAAAACTCAAGAAATCCAGCTCATCTGTGAGCACGACAGTTTCTGAAGGTTCAAAACCCTGATCAAGCAAATGAGTATTGATCTCGTTGTAATAACGTGCAGATCCTGCCGGATAAAGATCAGCCCGCTCGCCATAACCATCAGTATCGGTGTACGCCAAATCGATCGGATGAGCATTCTTCTGTGGCAGATCCTGCGCGTAGTGCAAACCACCAAGCAGCATGGCAATAACAATGATGGTGGTGAGGTTTGCTGCAGTGCGTTCCTTAATCTGGGTGGGATAGAGCTGATAGACACTAACTAGGCGATAATCAGCAATTCCCAGCACACCTGCAGTAGCGAAAATAAGCACCAACACCGTATCCAAACGGAATCCCAGCAACGTGTTGCCAATCAACGTCACCGCCATGGACATTCCCATCCAGGCATAAAACACCGCGAGACCTACCCACAGCGCACGCACATCACTGTCATGGAAACGAACCACCAAATAGGCCAGGCCAAACAGGCACAACAGACCCAACACACTAGGTGCTAAAAACGGCACTGGGAATTGGGTGCCTTCTAGGGGAAGATAATGCGTTGCCGAATCACCTGAACGCTCCGCACCATTTAACGACGCCAAAAGAAACGGACCCCACGACACCAGCGCAATCAAGATGGAACCCACACCCAGCACGGCAAGCCACAGCACAGGTTTAATCGAGCGCTTTAATACCGCAGCAGTTAACAAACACACCGCAACCGCAGATAGCGCGATAGCTCCGGTGAACAAAGTATAAAAAGTAGCCGAAACACCCAGGTAAATAATGCCTCCGGCAAGCGCGAACTTATCACCCGTGGCAATCCGTGAAGCAAGCACCAACATGGCAGGAATACCCATGGCAACGATTGCTGCATACGGTTCCTCGGCATTCATGGCCAAAATAACTGAGGTAGTTACCAGTGCAATCCCTGTTGCAACTGGCAGTGAACCAATGATGCGTTGCCATACCGGAACCAACACCGATGCAGCCACCGCCATAGAAATAATCGCCCATGGTTGGAAAGCTTCCCAACCGGGAATCCCCAACATGTTGGCAAGACGCCCACCAAGCCAAAACCAGCCTGCTGGATAGTAGGTGGGCATATCGATGTAGTTCATGTCCGACAAGCTGACTTCATCGGCCATTCGGGTGAGGAACTGTGTCCTAAAGCCCTGGTCAACGCTGATGCCATCAAGATACAACCGAGTTGCTGACAACGGTATCGCCAGCACCGCAACCACAAGTGCAGCAGGGCTTAAATAAGACACCAAGTATGTCAGTACCGTGCGCCACTTCGGCCGTGGTTTCACGTTTTCTAACTGCCACCGTGGATTATTTTGATGCTCGTCACGTACCCACAGCCACGTTAATCCACCAGTAACCACCAGCACCGCAGCAATCGTGGCAGACGACAGCGCCCTTGTGACATTGGATGGTCCAAACGCTGGCAGATTTGTTTGCTTCAACGCCAGCCACAACACCAAAGCAAACGCGAAGGCGAGGACAGCAGCTGCCACAATCGCACCAAGGGTAGCTGTTTTGCTTAAGCGGTCAGGCCGATACACTTCGCCTTCAGGTGTACGAGAAGGCCCATAAGGATTCAAATCCTGATGAGCCACAACGTCACCTTCATGTTCAGAGGTGTTAATCATGATAAAAGTCTTTCATACTCAACCGATATTCCTGAGTTGGAGGAGCAAAATAATACGTTGGTGGTGTTCAACCGCATTAAGGCGCGGCATACGCAAAACCCGCCATCCAGCATGTGTGAAGGACGGCGGGTAAAAAAGTTTTACCGCAAAATTTTTAAAACGGCAGTTTGCGGAAGATTGCGCGCGGAATGAATTGGAACGCAAAAGATACGTATTGGAACAGTGGGTGGACAAAGATGATGTCCTTTTTGTTCACCACTGCATCATAAACAGCATCGGATACGTCTTCGCGGTTGACAGTCAGTGGGGCTTCGCCACCGTCTGCGGACATCTTGGTGCGCACCTGACCTGGACGAACAACCAACACGTTGGCGCCGGATCCACGTAGGGCTTCACCAAGTTGGGTGTAGAAACCATCGAAACCAGCCTTCGCGGAGCCGTAGACAAAGTTGGAACGGCGAACTCGTTGACCTGCAACAGAAGACAAAGCAACGATGGTGCCGTGGCCTTGGGCTTCAAATTTCTGGCCGAGCAACACACCAACGGAGACACCAGCGGTGTAGTTCACGGTGGTTGCTTCTACTGCAAGTGCCTGGTCGCGCCACTGTGCTTCATTGTCACCGAGGATGCCAAACGCCACGATTGCTACGTCGACGTCGCCTTGTTCAAAAGCTGCATCGATTGCTGCGGGGTGCGATTCGGTGTCTAGTGCATCGAAGTCAATAACGGTAACGGATGCGGCACCGGCTGCTTCGATTTCTTTGACTGCGGCATCAACACGAGGGGAATCTTTACGCGCTGCCAATGTCACATGGGATGGACCCTGCTTGAGGAAGCGAGAGACAATGGAAATGCCAATTTCTGATGTGCCACCGAGGAGGAGAATGTTTTGGGCCTTGCCCACTGCATTAAGCATTTTTATTAAAGCCCTTTCTTAGGAAAGCTCGAGTCGGCGGGACATGTCAGAGGCAAAGACACCGGTTGGGTCGATCTCGTGTCGGGTCTTCAACCAACCTTCCATACCTGGGTACATGGTGTGGAAGTTTTCTGCAGAAGTGCGAGATTCCTTAGCCAGGTAGAGGCGTCCACCGAATTCCATGACACGCTTGTCCAGATCATCTAGGAAAGCTCCTAGACCTGGGCGGATGGGGAAGTCCACGCAGACGTTCCAACCAGGCATTGGATAAGAAAGTGGTGCACGGTTGCCTGGACCAAACAGCTTGAACACGTTCAACGCAGAGTAGTGGCCGGACTTTTGCATATCGCGGATGATCTCTTTGAAGGGCTCAACGGCATCCATTGGAACCACAAATTGGTACTGCAAGAAACCTTTAGATCCATAGCCACGGTTCCACTCACCAATGAGGTCGAGTGGTTGGTAGAACTGGGTGAGGTTTTTCACCTTGTTTTTCGCTGGTGCTCCCATGGCGTAGTAGGCTTCGCCGATTGCCATGAGGGAGAGCTTGTTCATGGTCCAGGATGGGAAGATATCTGGAACCTTCATCAGCTGTGGAGCATTGAACTTCAGTGGATCTTTAGCCAGTTTTGGTGCGAGTTCTTCAAGCTGAGCAAGGGTGGCTAGGGAACCACGGGAAATGGTGGAGCGACCAAGTTTTGGTTCGGAGCTGATCACGTCGAACCATGCTGATGAATAGGTGTAGTTGTGCTCAGATCCATCGGAGTGGAACGCAACTGTTTCATCGAGGTTGTTGGTGCGGTCAGTGTCTGAAATGAAGTAAGCGGTCTCAGTTTTGGTCATGCGGATGCGTGCGCGCACGATGATGCCGGTAAGCCCCATGCCACCAACGGTTGCCCAGAACAGGTCTCCCTGTGGATCTTCTGCGGTGCCTTCGGGTTCAAGGTGGAGGATGCGGCCGTCGGCGACGAGCAGCTCCATGGAGACAACGTGATCGCCGAAGGAACCAGCAGAGTGGTGGTTCTTGCCGTGGATATCAGGGCCAATGGCACCGCCGATGGTGACTTGGCGAGTACCAGGAAGGACAGGAACCCACAGGCCATAAGGCAACGCGGCCTTCATCAGCTGATCTAGGGTGACGCCACCGTCAACATCAACAATCGCGGAATCCGGATCAATGGAGTGGATTTTGTTCAGTGGCTGCATGTCAATGACAAGGCCACCGGCGTTTTGGGCTGGATCACCGTAGGAGCGTCCCATGCCACGGGCAATAACGCCACGCTTGAGGTAGTCCGGCTTGGAGTCGTTTTGCTCAGCGACCTGGCGGACAGCATCCACAATGATGTCTAGATCTGGGGTGGAAAGTACCTCAGCAGTGGTAGGAGCGGTGCGGCCCCAACCGTTCAGTTTCTTAGCTTCTAGGGGAAGGGCTCCGTGGGCACCGGCCGAAGCGCCGGAGCTGGACGTGCCGTGAGAACTGTTCATCGCTTTTAAAGGTTACCCCGCAAAGTTTTCAGGTGTTGTAGACAAGCGTGAAATCGTTCAATCTCACATTAAATACCTAAAGATCCATGAGCTCACGGATTTCGGCTGGAATTTCTTCCTGGGAAGTGATGGTGGGGCCGTCGTATTCGCGGAGGAGGCGGTACACCTCGGATCGTGAGGTGCTGTCAAGCAGTGGAAGTTCCTGGGCGAAGAGGCGGGTCATCAAATCATTAAGCGGCAGGTTGGTGCGTTCTGCTGCGATGTGGACCTCTGGCTGCTTTGCCTTTTTGAATTTCTCAAACATGCCCACCACTTTAATCAGTGAGTAGTCTGGGCAGCATGGATACCAGGACGAGATTGCGGGTAGCAGCAGGTTCTGCGCTGGTTGGTGCAGGTGTTGCGGTTAATGATTATGTGGACAGCCCAGTTCGCCGAGCCCTTGGATATGGTGCGTTGGCGTTGTCTGGTGCCTCAGTGATAGCGGTGGCACAGGATGGGTCGGGGGAGCAGTCCATCATTGCTAAAGATTCCGCGACGATGGTTGATCAGCTCCGTCAAGAAATCGGGGATTTGGGTGTTACGCCTGGGCCAGAATCGGATGTGGATGCGGTCAGTGAGCGTGGTCCGCTGGTGACGTGGCTGTTGCTTGCTGTGTTTATTATCTCTTTTGCAGTAATTGCTTATCTTTCTTTCCGCCTGGATATGGCGGTGATGAATAAGATCGCTAAGTTCTTTGAAAAGCGTGGCGCTTCCAAGCCTTATACCTGCACAGGCGTGGTGTATGCCGCGATTGTTTATGCCATGTGTGAGTGGGAGGTCCGCAAAAAATGACCTATCCCGTGTTGAGTGTGTTGGATAATTCCGGCGAGCACAACATCATCTGGCATGTGCAAACTTTTCCCGCAGCTCTGCCCACTGGGGCATGGATTGCCGATGAACAACAACTCACTGACCTGCTGAAAGGCACAGTTGTTGTACTCACCTCTGGAAGCAGCGTCCCGGAAAATGCCCGCGTGGCGAGCGTGGAAGGGATAAGGGGTGGCGTCGAAAAGCAAATTGCGCAATACAACAAGCATGGAGTCCGCCTGCCCAGCTTGAGCGCGCGCAACGTTGAGGCGCAATATCGTGGCGAGCCGGAGGCGGAAGCCGCGTGGCGCACCGCAATGGAATTAGCTGAAATCGCAGGTAGCTGGCTAGAAATTGAATCCAAACGCCGTGGTAGAAAAGCGCTGGCTGAAGCCTTCGGTGCGGAGGTTCGTGCGTTGCCGCTTGACACCGAGTAGAGAAAATGAGTCTATCCTGGGGCGCATGCCCACGAATTATGCACGCGATAACGTCATTTCCTTGGCGTCTGCCCGCGAGCAGCGTTCCGGGAAGCCCGAGCTCAAGCCTGAATTAACGCTCATTCTGCGCGCCACCAACGTGCAAGCGGACAACGAGGTGTATCGGCAAATCGGGTTGAATTCGGCAATGCCCCTGGAGGAGCTGCACAACGTGCTCAACATCGTTTTCGGTGTGGGCGGCGAGCAGTCACCGTGGCGTTTTGAAAACCAATTCCATAACCCCTGCCCAACCGAAATGCAGGTGGGGGAGCTGCTGGCTGAATCCGGCGATTTCCTGTTTTATTTTTGGGGCCTGTGGCAATTCAACCTGCAATGCGTGGAAATTTACCCGCGCGACAACGGCACCCCGCGCGCACTGTGCATCGGCGGCTCCGGCGGTTTCGGCGACGATTTCGACCAAGCCACCATCAACGCCGAACTCACCGGCACCGACACCATCCGCGACGTCCTCTCCGGCGTGCGCCCCGAAGTCATTGACCTTGTCGACCGCACCGGCGTCTTCGATTTCATCCCCCTGCTCCAAGCGCTCGACCTTAAAAAAGAGCCGCTTATCGACGCCACCCGCCACCACACCTGCCGCACGCTCCCAGTGGAAAACAGCGCCGAAGCCTCCGACGCTTTCTGGTCCTGCGTCCTCGCACTATCGTGTCTTGGAAACGAGGAACTTTTCACCGAGGTGATCGAATCCACAATGAGCACCCTCGGCTGGGTCGCCGACGACGGCTCGCCACTGCGCGCACCAGAGATCACCAGCGCCTGCGAGGCATCATTGAAGGTGCTTGCCGAACTAGGCGGCTACGGATCCAACCAACTTGCCCCCGTTGATCGCCTTGATATCTATAGGGAGCTTTTAAGTTTCTAGGTATTGTGTAACCTCGTGCCCGAAAATGCTTCCGAAAATCTTGATGTAACGATCATTCGACCAATGAGCCTGAAAACCCAAGCATTCCGGTTCATCATCACCGGTGGCATCTCCGCCGTCGTTGACCTCGGCCTGCTGTCACTGCTGCAGCTGGTGTTCGGCCTACCCGTGCCCGTTGCCCGCACGATCTCCTTTATCGCCGGCACCACCACCGCCTACATGATCAACCGCCGCTGGACTTTCCAAGCAGAAAGCTCCACCTCCAGGTTCTTAGCCGTTGTCGCCCTGTACGCCGTGACGTTCGGGATCAACATTGGTCTGCAAACCCTCTGCTCTGCGTTGTTTGAAGGCTGGGGTTGGAACGAAGCCGTTGCCATGGTGTGTGCCTTCGTGATCGCCCAAGGTACTGGCACCGTCATCAATTTCATTGTCCAAAGAACCATCATTTTCCGAGTGAAGTAAGGTACACCTCATGAAGACCTTCAATCCCACCATGATTGCCGGACTCATCGGCGTACTCTACTTCGTGTTGCTCACCTTGTTCTTCTCTATCCAAGACATGGAACTAGCTGCCGAAATCGCCTTCGGAATCGTCACCATCGTTGGCCTTATCGCAGTGTGGGACAACTTCCGCGACCGCAACAACTCCACCTGGGCAACCTGGACGGGCCTTGTCGGTGGATTACTAATCGCAGTCCCAGGAATCTGCCTTCTGCTGGGCAACCTCGTGCTCCTAGCTGTTAACGGCAACCCCTCAACCATGGTGAACACCCTACTCAGCGTGGCAGCAATCGGTGCGCTCTTCCTCCTGCCGATCGGTATCATCATGTGCTTGATCGCAGGATTTAGCCGCTTCTACACAGCCCGCAAGGTCTAAGATGTCTGGTTTGGTACTTTCCACAAACATCGCCCAGATTCAACAAGACCCAGGTGGCGACGACCGCATCAGCGGCATCAACAAACTCCCCGTCGACACCGGCATCGACGTCTTCATCCCAGGCCCCAACTACGGCGACGGATCCGGCGTAGTCGGTGACGTTATCGGCGACACCCTCCACCACGGCGGCGCACACAAAGCGGTATACGCATTCTCCCGCGAAGAACTTGACTTCTGGAACCCCACCTACCGCAACGGATACTTCGGCGAAAACCTCACCACCAGCGGAATCGTGCTAGAAGATCTCCTGATCAACCAACAGGTACGCATCGGCACCACGGTGCTGGAAGTCTCCATCCCCCGCAGGCCCTGCCGCACATTCGCCCAATGGTTAGAAATCAAAGGCTGGTTAAAAACCTTCACCCAACGAGGCCTACCCGGCAGCTACTTCCGCGTCATCGAAGAAGGCCACATCAACCCCGGCGACCGCATCGACATACTTGATGCCCCCGACCACGACATCACCATGTCCATGGCTTTCCGCGCAAAAATGGGCAACAAAGACTTAGCGCGCCGGGTCGTTGCAGCACACTGCCTCCCTTCGCGCTACCACGAGGAACTGCTGAAACTGATCTAAGGCCTATTAAACTTCTCGTCGCGGCCCAACTTGTGCAAGCGCAGCCACTCCCGGAACCCCTTCACATCGCGCTTCTGAACCAGGAAGAACCACGCAAAACGCGCATATTCCTGCGGGAGAAGCTTGCGCATTCCAGGCTGGCTCATCAAGTAACCACGGTTGCGGTAGGTGAAAAACCTCTTGAAATCATTATCCGGATACTGCGTATGCATCCGCCCACCCAAAATCGGCTTGAACTCATCAGAACCATCCGGGTGCAGATACGCAGTGGTCAAACACGTGCCAAACGGCAAACCTGAACGCACCAAACGGCGGTGATACTCCACCTCATCGCCGCGAATAAACAGTCGATAATCCGGCACACCAATGCGCTCCATTGCATAAGCACTGATCAGGGCGCCATTGAAAAGGGAGGCGATGCCCGGCAACAAATCATCCTCCGGCTTGGCTGGATCAATCAACTCACTGCGCATCCGACGCCACTCCAAACCCCGACGCAGCGGAAATGCCAACCGCTCCGGGTCATCAGCATTGCACACCACCGGGGAAACCTCCTCAAGATTGTGCCGAGAGGCGGCGTCGATAAGCGTCTTTAACACCTCCGGACCCTCAGGCCGGCCGTCATCGTCGGCGCACCACACAGCGTCCGCCCCCAGCGCAAGCGCCGTCAAAAAACCAAAAGCAAAACCGCCACCGCCGCCCAAATTAGTGCGCGACGGCGTGTAAACGGCGCGGTCTCCCGCGACCTCTAAAACCAGCTTTTCGACGTCCGGATCCGCCCCATTATCCACCACCACAATATGCTTCACCGGATAGCTTTGCGACACCACCACCTCCAAAGAATGCCGCAGCAACTCAACGCGATTATGCGTCACAATCACCGCCGCAACATCAATGCCGTGCTGAAGATGGGTCCCGGTTTTAGCCATGGCATACATCTTGCCACGCCATCACAAATCACTCAGATTAACCCGACCCTTCGGCGACTCCAACACCAATTCCAGATACGGCTCCCCCTGCTGAAACTTCGCGGGTTCTGGCAGCTCATCAGGCTTTGTGGGGCCGTAAACTGTGAAACTATGGATGCTGACCTGGAGCTCTGTCACCTTCGACGGATGCGGCGAATCTAACCAATCAATCGCAAACGGCACCGGCGCGAAATCCACACCCGGCTCCGGCAGAATCAACCGCCACGACAGCGTCGTCCCCTCCGGAGTGTGCCTGCTCATCGGATGCGACTGCGTCCCGCGCTGTTTTGCGAGAGCCTCCAAATCATCCGGTCGCACACACCACGCCGCCACCCTCGGCTCCGTCGACGTCGTTGTCGCGATCGCGAAATTGTCCCGCGTTACCGCGGTGGCCTCCGGGTCCGGGCCAATCAACTCAAGATACGACTTTGTGCCGGCTAGCGGCACCAGCGCATTCGCCGTCCCAGTATCGTGACGACCTCCCGCCACCGCCTTAACCCCCGTCAACTTCTCAAACCGCGACACCAAGTCCTCCAAGTTCGGGGCTGCAATAACAATGTGATCAATGTGAGTTCCCATGCGGCCATCCTATGCGGTGCGTGCGTGCACAAGTGGGTGGGTTTGGTGTTGGGATGGTCGGTTTCGGTGGGGAGTTCGCCTTGTTTGGTGCGGTGCCGTGCGTAAGTAGGCGGGTTTGTGGTCAGAACGGTCCTCTCGAGCAGCTAACTCGCCTTGTTTGGTGCAGCGCCGATCGAAAGTGGGCGAACTTTCGATCAGAACGGTCAGTTTCGGCGGGGAGTCTGCCTTGTTTGGTGCGGCGCCGTGCGTAAGTAGGCGACCTTGTAGCGAGAAGGGGCCCTTCGAGCAGTTAACTCGCCTTGTTTCGACCGCCTGCGAACACAAGTGGGCAAACTTTCGATCAGAACGGTCGGTTCTGGCAACTAACTCGCCTTGTTTGAAACGCCCGTGAACACAAGTGGGCGGGTTTCGTTCTGGACTGTGCAGTTTCGGCGGGGAGTCTGCCTTGTTTGGTGCGGCGCCGTGCGTAAGTAGGCGACCTTGTAGCGAGAAGGGGCCCTTCGAGCAGTTAACTCGCCTTGTTTCGACCGCCTGCGAACACAAGTGGGCGAACTTTCGATCAGAACGGTCGGTTCTGGCAGTTAACTCGCCTTGTTTCGACCGCCCGCGCGCACAAGTGGGCGGGCTTCGCTTCGGAACGGTCAGTTTCGGCGGGGAGTTCGCCTTGTTTGGAACGGGAACGGGAACGGGGCAGTGAACGACAGCCCGAACACCCGAAACGGAGAGGCTACGCTTCCGTTTCCTCTTCTTCCATGCGGGTGAGGAGTCGGCGGACGTGATCGCCAGCGCCTTTGCCTTCGTAGGCTTCGACGATGTCGGGGACGAGGCCGGCGTCGCGGATTTGTCCGTGGTCGACCCAGAGGGCCGTGTTGCAGAGTTGGGCGAGGAAATCGTTGGAGTGGGAGGCGAAGACGAGGATGCCGGAACGTTCGACAAGGGCCTGCAGGCGGTTTCGGGCTTTGGCCATGAAGGCGGCGTCGACGGCGCCGATGCCTTCGTCGAGAAGCAGAATTTCGGGCTCGATGGAGGTGACCACGCCGAGGGCTAGGCGGATGCGCATGCCGGTGGAGTAGGTGCGTAGTGGCATGGAGAGGTATTCGCCGAGTTCGGTGAAGTCGGCGATTTCTTCCATTTTGGCTTTCATCTGTTTGCGGGTTTGGCCGAGGAAGAGGCCGCGGATGATGATGTTTTCGTAGCCGGAGATTTCAGGATCCATGCCGACGCCGAGGTCGAAGACGGGGGCGACGCGTCCGCGGATGTCGGCGGAACCGCGGGTGGGTTCGTAGATTCCGGACAGTAAACGCAGGAGGGTGGATTTACCGGCACCGTTGTGGCCGACGAGTCCGACGCGGTCGCCTTCCCGCAGGTGAAGGTTGATGTCCTTGAGGGCTTCGACGACTACGACGTTGTCTTGGTTGCGTCCGATTGCGCCGCCGGCTGCTCCGAGGAAGGCTTTTTTCATGGAGCGGGATTTGGCGTCGAAGATGGGGAAGTCGACGCAGGCGTTGTATGTATCGATGGATACCATGTGCGAGTTTTTCTCCTTATACCCAGTAGCTGACGCGGAATCGCCATTGCTTCATCGCGAGGAGTGCAAGGCCTAAGCCGACGAATGTGAAGGCGATGACAACCCACCAGTGGTAGGCGGGGAGGTCGGCACCAATCATGGGGGCGCGGACGATTTCGAGGTAGTGGTACAGCGGGTTGAGTTCGGCAAGTCGTGCGCGGCTGCCCATTTCGGCGCTGTGGTCTTGGAGGGTGGAGGTCATCCAGACGATGGGGGTGACATAGAAGAGTAGTTGGGTGCCGGCTTCAAGAAGTGGGGAGACGTCGCGGTATCTGGTTGCGACGATACCGAAGAACATCACTACCCACACTCCGTTGATGACCAGGAGGAACATGCCTGGGATGATCAACAGGACGTCCCAGCCGAGGGGGCGGGGGAAGATCAGCATGAGCAGAAGCCAGATGACTAAGTTGTGAGCGAGGAAGAGGGCTTGTTTCCACACGAGTCTGTAGACGTGGACTGACAGCGCCGAGGGGAGCTGTTTAATCAGGCCTTCGTTGTCGATGAAAATGTCGGCGCCTTCTTTGATGCATCCGGAGATGAAGTTCCAAAGGATAAGGCCGACGGTGACGTGTGGCAGAAATTCCGCGAGGGGGATTTTGAACAGCACTGAGTACAAAAGGCCGAGGGCTAGTGCCATGACTCCTGTTGCGATGGTGATCCACAGGGGGCCAAGAACGGAGCGTCGGTAGCGTTGTTTAATGTCTTGCCAGCCGAGTTGCAGCCAGAGTTCATGTTGTTTGAATCCGCGGACGATATCGTTCCAGGCAGCCTTGATGGTCATTGACTGTGAATCCGGAGCTGTGTCCGATGTCACGGCAGTGATTCTGGCGATGTCTGCCTGGAGGTCTTTCTGCTTAGATTGTTCCTGCACATAAGACACCCTAGTGGTGGTGGAGTGATTTTTGGGTATCGACGACCGCTGAATTTGTGTGCGTTTGTGTGTCCCGAGTGTGGGGTAATGTTGTCCGAGAGAGTGCAAGGAAGTGCTGTGGTGGTTGAAGGGAGTGCATTTCGTGGGTTTTGATGTGGCCAGGGTTCGGGGGCTTTATACCTCTTTGGGCGATGGCTGGACGTACCTTAATTCACATCAAATTCCGCAGGTTCCGGAGCGGGTTGCGTCGGGAGTTGCGGCGGCTTTTCGTACGCATGCGCAGATTTCGGAGGCCACGTTGCAGCCGATTGCGGTGGATCAGTTGGAGGCTGCTCGCGAAGCGGTTGCGGGGATGGTCGGTGCGGATCCGGCGTGTGTTGTGTTGGGTCCCACGAGGCAGTTTTTGGCCCATGCGGTGGCGCGCGGTTTGGGTGGGTTTGTGCGTCGAAAAGCGGGCGTGGTGTTGTCGCGCGCGGATGCCGGCTGGCTGACGGCGCCGTTTCGCGCACTTGATGGCTCTTTTAGCTGGGCGGAGCCCGATTTAGGCACCGGCCAGCTGCCGGATTGGCAGTACAAAGAGCTTGTCGACGGCTCCACCCGCCTTGTCGTGCTCAGCGCCGCGCACCCCCTGCTCGGCACGGTCGCCCCAGTGGGCAAGATCGTGGATACAGTGCGGGCGCGTTCGCGTGCCTGGGTGCTTATCGACGCCACCACCTACGCCACCTACCGCCCCTTAGACCTAGACGAGTGGCAGGCCGACATCGTCATGCTTGATCTCGGGGAGATGGGCGGCCCCCAAATTTCGGCCCTGATTTTCCGCGATACCTCAATGTTCCCGCGCATGGACCAAACCATGCCACTGGAACTTCCCGCAAGCTCCCTGCCTCATGGGCTGCTCGGCGGTGTGCCTAATTTGGTGCGTCACCTGGGCAATCTGGATGAAGAGGCCGAGTCTGTGGCCGAGGCGATGGGGTCGATGGCGGATTTTCACAAAGGACTGTTTGAGCATCTTGTGGAATCACTCGAAGGACTCCACGCGGTGCATATCGTTGGAATTTCAGGCGACGCCGCTGGCCAAGACGCCGCATTCCTGGATCGTGTGCCCCGCCTGACTTTCACCGTGGAGGGCGTGCCAGCGGAGATGGTGTACCGACGATTAGTAGACAACCGCCTGGTCACCACCGTCAGTCCCGCCGATCCACTCCTCGACGCCATGGGTGTGACCGAAGCCGGTGGATCAATCACGATCGGACTAAGCCCATTTAGCACCCACTATGAAGTGGACCAGCTGACCCGCGTGCTGGCGTCGCTGGCTTAAACCGTCTTTAAACTGTCAGGACGAGTTTGCCGGTGACGGTGCCGTCCTGGATTTTCTGCAACGCATCGGCAGCTTCGGCCAATGGCAACGTGTGGTCAATGTGATGAGAAATCTTCTTGGACTCAAGCAACGGCCAAATATTTTCGATCGTGCTGCTCACAATCCGTGCTTTATCCGCCTCATCACGACCACGCAGCGCAGTGGCGGAAATCGTGCCCCGCTTAGCCAACAGGTGACCCAAATTCAGCTCACCTTTCACACCACCCTGCATGCCAATAACCACCATATGTGCATCCTTGGCCATGGCTTTTACGTTCTGTGACAAATACTTCGCACCAATGATATCGAGGATGACATCCGCCTTATTCTTCAAAACCTCGGCGAAATCCTCTTCCTTATAGTTGATGAGTATGTCCGCACCCAGCTCCTTGCAGGTTGCTAGCTTTTCCGCCGAACCCGCCGTGACTGCCACCGTTGCTCCCAGCGCTTTACCCATTTGAATCGCAAACGTGCCAATGCCGCCCGCTCCGCCGTGGATGAGGAAGGTTGGGTTCTGCCTGCTTCCGAGGTTCGCGAGCATCCCGATATTTGACCACACCGTGCACGCAACCTCCACGATCGAAGCTGCCTCCACAAAGCTATAACCTGCTGGAATAGGCATCAACTGCCCCTCTGGAACCGCCACGTATTCCGCATAACCGCCACCAGTGAGCAGGCACGCAACTTCTCGGCCAACGGTTTGCCCAGTGTCGCCAGCATCCACGATCACTCCTGCGCACTCCAACCCAAGGATCTCCGAAGCTCCCGGTGGAACAGGGTAATTTCCCTGCGTTTGCAATAAATCCGCACGATTAACGCCCGCAGCCTTCACCTCTACCAAAACCTCACCAGGCTTCAACGTGGGGACTGGGATTTCTTGCAATTCCAGAGAAGCAGTGACCTTCTCCTCAGTTTGCACGATGGCTTTCATTGTCTTAGTCATATTCTTTGTCATGTGTTCGAGGGTAGCCGGTTATGCCACATCGTCGCGCAGATTGACGTAATGGCCGCCACGACGTTTAGTCCCATGCCAACTCCAACAATCACCATCAATAACCCAAACGCTGACAATCCAGTTTCATCCTGAGGCAGCGCATCCATAGCCCACGCGAAACTAAACCCCGACGTACCACCCAACGCCGCATAAAACGGTCCCGACGCAGTCCACCTAGTCCACAAACCCAAAAGCACAGTGACTGCGACCATCGTGACACCACACGCAACAACCTGCCACGGCCGATACGGACCTTGCATCTGCCCAAAATCATCCTCGTAATACCCACCCCAACTCAGCCACACCAACCACACGATGACCCCCGCAGCAAAACCAAGCAACAACCCCAAAACTGCGCCAGGTCGGCGTTCAGACCTCGGCATTTCCTTAGCTAATCTGTGTACCGCAAAGACAAAGAGGAACACCACTAAAACCGGCACACCAATCATGATTGCAGCGATGAAAGCCACCTTGAACACATCCATGTAATTCCCCCTGATTAGGTGATTTAGTATGTTCGAGCCTATCGGGTATGATTGCAACTTGTCGCAAATATCATCATCGATGTTTGAGTCGCTGGAGACGTGACAGAGCGGCCGAATGTACTGGTCTTGAAAACCAGCGATGGGAAACCATCCGAGGGTTCAAATCCCTCCGTCTCCGCAAATAACCCCCGTTTACACAGGTAAACGGGGGTTTGTCCTAAGCTAGGGCCCATGGCCCTCCACACGCACAAGATAGATGGCGAGACCTACGCTTTTTCGTGGTCACCCACGCAAACGCTTCTCGACGCCCTCCTCCAGGCCGACCTCCCCGCCCGCTATTCATGCATGGAAGGCCACTGCGGAAGTTGCCAATGTACGTTGACTGGAGGGCCTTCGCACATGCTCAACAATGAAGTTCTGAGCACCTACGAAATCGTCACAGAACACCAGGTGTTGGCCTGCCAGACAATCCGCGATGCTGACGGGCCTTACCACTGTTCCTTCGATGACTAATTCTTCTTAATCACGTCCATTGCTTCCTGGTAATTCGCCGTAGCTGCATCCTTACCGTTCCAACACGCAATATTGCGGACTTCTGGCAGCATGTCGCGGTGGAACACCGGATCTAAACCAGCCTTCTTTTGTTTGGTGTAATTCTTCAACAGCTTCACGGCCACACCACCCAGCGGAATAATTGCCGACAGGTTAATCAGCACCATGATGCCCGCGAAGGTATCTCCCAAAGCCCAGATCAGCGGCACAGATGCCACAGCACCGGAGAACACACTGAGAAGCACAAACACACGGAAAATGGTCAAGACCGTCTTCGAATCGGTGAAGTACTGAATATTTGCCTGCGCCAGGTAGTAGTTACCCAGCACCGATGAAAACGCCAGGAAGAACATCACGGCAGTAATAAAGTGAGTGCCCCACGCACCAACAACATTAGCCAGCGCGGACTGCGTCAACGAAGAAGACTGAATATCACCAGTCGCGTAATCGACACCAGACAGCAAAATGATGAAGGCCGTGATACTGCAAACCAGCAGCGTATCGAAGTACACGCCCAACGTCTGCACCAAACCCTGCTTTACTGGGTGAGACACCGTCGCGGTAGCAGCTGCATTCGGAACAGATCCCTCACCAGCCTCATTGGAGAACAATCCGCGGCGCATGCCATTCATAAACGCCAACCAGAACGCACCCCAGACAGATGCAGTGGCCACCGGACGGAAACCAAAAGCACCAGCAATAATGTCATTGATCATGGTCGGAACCTGCTGAATATTGATCACAATAACCAGCACACCAACGATGATGTACGCACCCGCCATGAACGGAACCATCCACTGGGTAACATTCGCGATGCGCTGCACACCACCGAAAATCACCAATGCAGACAGACCCGCCATGCCCAAACCAACAAGGGCCTTAGCAGTGGTAGACGGAGTACCAAGCGACACAGTAATCGCCTCAACGACCGCATTGGACTGCAGCGCGTTGTACACAAAACCGAAGGTCAAGGTGATGGCGACACCGAAAATAACCGCAAGCCATCGGGCATTCAAACCAAGCGTCATGTAGTACGCAGGTCCACCACGGTAGCTATCACCGTCTTTTACTTTCCACAGCTGAGCAAGCGTTGACTCAATAAATGACGTTGCTCCACCAACCAGCGCAATGATCCACATCCAGAACACCGCACCCGGTCCACCAAGGGTGATCGCCAACGCAACACCAGCAACATTTGCCGTGCCGACGCGTGATGCCGCAGAAATCGTAAACGCCTTAAACGCTGAAATGTCCTGCTTGTCGGCAAACTCACCCTCCTTGGCAGGCTTTTCGACGACCGCCTTGAACATCTCCGGAATCATCCGAATCTGAACCAGCAGTGTGCGTCCACCAAAGTAGAGCCCAGCGGCTACGAGCAAGAAGGGCAAGATCATCCACAGATTGTCATTAATCACATCCGTGAAGAAGGTCTCCAATAAATCCATGCGAGAAATATTACGCGGAACACACCTATTTTCTTGCACTCTCCGAAGTACTGACACTGGATTGTTATAGCCAGCCGGTACACAACTGGGCGGATTAGCTTCCTAGACGGTTGCTTTCGGTGCCAAGTCCGCCTTGTTTCGCGCGGGGCGGGTTGGGGGTGCGAAACAGGGCGAGTTTCAGCCGCGGACGGTCCCTTTGGCGCGGAAGTCTGCCCTGTTGTGTGCGGCGGTGATGCAAAGTGGGCGGGTTAGCAACCGGAGGGGTACATTCCAGCCCCTAATCCGCCTTGGTTGGCACGCAACTGAACACATCTAGGCAAACTTGCTTCCGAAACAGCACTCTCGGCGCGGAAGTCTGCCCTGTTTTGCGCGGGGCGGGTTGGGGTGGTGCGAAACAGGGCGAGTTTCGGCCGCGGACGGTCGCTTTGGCGCGGAAGTCTGCCCTGTTGTGTGCGGCGGTGGTTCAAAGTGGGCGGGTTAACAGCCGGAAGGGCACATCCCAGGACCTAATCCGCCTTGGTTGGCACACGAGTGCACGCAACAAGGCGAACTTGCCACCGAAACCGCCCCCTCACCAAAGAAATTCGCCTTGATTTGAGTCAACAGGGAACCTGAAGCCAAGTTTTGCGGTCTAACTAGGTATGGGAGAAAAACGGCGGATGCGGACGGCGAAGGAGTTGATCAGGATGAAGTATTCGCGTCGGAAGATCAACAGTCTGGTGAAAGAGGGGAAGTTGTATCGCGTGCTTAGGGGTGTGTATTCGATGGATCCGCCATCAGGGGAGGTGGTGTGGTCGGCGATTCGGCTGGTCAGGCCGGGTGCTCTGTTGGATGGGAAGTCGGCGGTGGAGGTTTATCAAGGTGTGCCGTTGTCGTTGCCGCTGCGGGTGAGGGTGAGTACGTCGAATGTGTTGAGGGGATCTGCGAATGTGGTTGCCCGAAGGTCACAGCGAATAACTGGGGTGGTTCATCGGGGGTTTCGGGTGGTGTCGTTGGTGGATGCTATCGCAACGTGTTTGGAGGAAAAGAGCTCTGACCTTGGTGATCTGCGGAGGTTAGTGGAGCAGCGGTATCAGTCAGGTAGTGGTGTGAACCAGATGAAGCATGATCTGAAGGCGTTGAAAACTCGGAGGAAGAAGCAGCTGAGGGAGTTTTTGGAGGAGTGCATTTATGGCACGGATAGTGGTCTAGAGAAGAAGTTGGTCTATGAGTTGCGGGATGCTGGGTTTAAGACCAGGCAAAACGTGATGGTGGAAGGCTATCGGTGGGATATTCAGGTGGTGGGGGTGGCGTTGATTGATGTCGATAGCAGGAAGTATCACCAGGCGAATGGGCGGAATTTCATCATTGATCGCTGGAAGAGCAATGAAGCCCTGGTACAAGGCCACGTGCCGTTGAGGTTTACGGATGATTGTGTAAATTATGCGCCGGGGGAGATCATTAAGCTGGTGAAACAGATCGCGGAGTTTAAGCGGAAGCATCCGCGCAAGAGGGTGAAAACCCAAGGTGTTGGGCCGGTGTTTAAGTGGCACAACGCCTTGGTTTTACCTTAAGGAGTCCAGCCATCCTTCGATGCCACCGTCGAGGCTGCTCATGTTGGTGTAGCCGGCGGATTCTAAAATGGCGATGGCTTGGGCGGAGCGGACACCGGCTGCGCAGTACACAATTACTTCTTTACCTGCAGAAACAGCGTCGGGGACTGTGCCTTCGCGGATGGCAGAAAGTGGAACGTTGTGGGCGCCTGGGATGGAGTAGGCGGAGAATTCGGATGGTTCGCGGACGTCTATCAGTTCTACGCCGTCAACCAAAGAGGAAACGCGAGGAACATCGAGTTCCTCAGAAGAAGCCGGAGAAACCCCAGAAGACCCAAGCACCCGTTCTAATACCTCCGGTGAGCCGACGACGGGGATGTATTCCCAGGTGCCGTCGAGGGAAGAGTAGTAGCCAAGTTTTCCGATCAAGGGCGTGCCCACACCGGTGATGATTTTCAGTGCTTCCATAGCCATCGCGGAACCCAGCACACCTACGACTGGCCCTAAAACCCCTGCTTGGGAGCATGAGGGGACAGATCCTGGTGGAGGTGGGGTGGGGAAGAGGTCTTCGTAGATGGGGCCGTGGCCGGCGTGGAAGACGGAGAGTTGGGCGTCGAAACCTAAGATGGAGGCCCACACGTGGGGGATACCAAGTTTGGCGGCGGCCCAGGAGGCGAGGTGTCGGGTGTCGAAGTTGTCGGAGCCGTCCAAAATTACGTCGGATCCTGACAGCTCAGACAGTGCGTTTTCCCATGTCAAACGCGTGACCGAAACTGTTACTTTAATGTCAGGATTCAGCGCCAGCATGGCGTCGCGGGCGGACTCAGCCTTGGGTGTGCCGACTCCAGCGGTGGTGTGGATGACTTGGCGGTGGAGGTTTGAGAGGTCTACGAGGTCATCGTCAATGATGTGAATGTGGCCGACGCCAGCTCCAGCGAGGTAAAGTAGGGCGGGTGAGCCGAGGCCGCCGGCGCCGACGACGGAGACCGTGGCGTCGAAAAGCGATTGTTGTTTCTGTTGGCCGATTTCGCCGAGCATGATTTGGCGGCGGTAGCGTGCGATGTCGAGGTTTTTCATAGGCCGACCCAATCGGTGGAGCCGTCGAGGCGTGTTTGTTCTTTCCAGATGGGGACCTGGGCTTTGACGATGTCGGCGAGTTCAGAGCAGGCGGCAAAAGCGTCGCCGCGGTGGGCGGAGGCGGCGAGCACGAGGAAGGCTGCGTCGCCGATTTTTAAGGCCCCGGTGCGGTGTGCGGTCCACAGGCGGGTGCGTGGATGTTTAGCAACTACAGCGGCAGCCACGTCTTTAATTACCTGGTCAGCGGTGGGATGCGCGGTGTAATCGAGGGAGGACACGCGGGCGCCGCCGTCGTGGTCGCGGACGATGCCTTCGAAGGTGACAAGCGCGCCCATGGCGTCGGTGAGGACGGCGGTTTTGGCGTCGGAAAGCAGCGGCTCTAGCGGGTCGGAGGTGATGAATGCGTCGATGAGCTTGCCGGTTTGTGCGGCAACGTAGGCGGGATCAGTGTTCATGGTGGCCTTGCAAAGTTTGGGTGATGTGGTTGATGAGGGGGTCGAGGACTGCGGTGGCATCGCGCGCGGCACCTGTGGAACCGGGCAGCGCCATGATAAAACTGCGGCCGATGGTGCCTGCGACGGTGCGCGATAGCACGGCAGTGGGCACGGCATTCATACTGTGAGCCCAAAAAGCATGCGCAATGCCGGGGATTTCTTTGTCTAAACGCGGCAGCAACGTGTCCACGGTGATGTCGTCAGGTGTGAGGCCAGTGCCCCCAGAAATGAGCACTACCTGCGGAAACTCCAGCGTGTCCAGGTATGCAGGCAAGTCGGCGTCCGCCACGATGACAGCATCAGGCGTATCAAAACCCTTGGAACGCAGCCAGTTCACCAGGATCGGCCCAGAGCGGTCCTCATACACTCCGGCCGCCGCGCGCGTGGACGCAACGATAACCAGGGCCGTCATTGCACAGACCAGTCGCCAGATTTACCGCCGGATTTCGACAGCACACGAATGCCATCAATCACAGCCATTTTGTCAACAGCCTTGATCATGTCATACACCGTCAGCGCCGCTGTGCTCACGGCCGTTAACGCCTCCATTTCCACGCCCGTAACCCCACGAGTTTTCACCGAAGCCTCAATCCGAACACCGTCTTTAAGCTCAAAAAAATCAACAGTAATCTTGCCCAACGGCAACGGGTGGCATAAAGGAATAATGTCCGGCGTCTTCTTCGCACCCATGATACCCGCAATCCGCGCTACAGGCAGCGCGTCGCCTTTAGGCAGGCCGGCGCTAAAAAGCTGCTTTACGACGTCCCCCCTCATCCTCACAAACCCCTCCGCAACAGCAGTCCTCGAGGTTTCATTTTTGCCCGTCACATCCACCATATGTGCCGAACCGTCTGCTCGAACGTGGGTAAGCTCGCTCATTTTCTAGTACTTCCTTTTAATCAAATGGGTAAATCTGCACAAGAGAGTTTTCCTCCACCGTAGTCCGCGCCGGGATACGGATCAGACAATTAGCAGTTGCTGCCTGAACCAGCAGGTGAGAGCTGGTGCCTAACAGTGGAGTGACAATCAGCTTTCCGCTTTGGTGGCTTAAGATTCCGCGCAGGAATTGCTCACGGTTATCCTTCAGACCGTGGACGGTTTCAGTGATGTGCGCGTGAGAGCTGCAAAGCGGTTGGTGGTTAAGCGCTGGGGCGACAAACAACGTGAAACTCACCAATGTGGAGATCGGGTTGCCGGGCAATGAAATGACAGGAACATCCTGAAATACTGAGATACCTTGTGGCCCACCAGGTTGTTGATCAACGTGCCCAAACCAAGCCTCAGGAGTGTTTTCCAGAATTTGCCTAAACACCTCAAACTTGCCGTGGCTAATACCTCCTGACGTAATGATCGCATCAGGTTGATACTGGTCAATGGCTTGTTCTAGGTCGAATCGCAAGCGCTGGGGATCGTCATTTGTTTTAAGCCCTGTGATGACGTCGATATTGTTGCGCCTGCACAGTGCACGAAGAAGTGGGCCGTTGGCATCGGGAATGGTGGCGGCGCCAAGTTTTTCGGAAATTTCCGATCCACCGGTAACGATTAGCACGCGCGGTTTCTTATATACCTCGACGCTTTTCTTGGACTGGCTTGCCAAAACTCCCAGGTGCACAGAATTTAAAACAGTACCCGCAGGGATGATTTCCTCACCGGCTGCAATATCCGAGCCCTGCAACCGCATGAATTGTTTTTGTGGGGTGGCAGGTATTTCTACCTGTTGGGCATCGAAATGTCCTGGTTTGGTTTTCTCGACAGCAATGACTGCAGCTGTATTTTTAGGCAGGCGTGCACCTGTCATAATTGGTGCGATATCTTTTCCCAGCCCGCGTGGGTACAGCGTATCTGGGTCGTGGCCTGCAGGGATGGTGGGACCGACTGAGAATGTGCCGCCGCTGAGGTGACTAGGTGCAAGCGCGAAGCCGTCCATTTGTGAATTATCAAAACGTGGGGAATCCCACGCCGCAGTGATCGCCGAAAAAGTGCGACGCCCATGTGCCTGTTCCAGATTCACCAGCTCTGGTTCAGGTGTTGGCAGTAGCGCCTTAATTTCTGCCAAGTGTTCCTCCGGCGAACGCGACATGTGCTAAACCTTTCTCACCTTGGAATACATGCGTAAAGCTCCGATGGCACCAATGATAAGTACGTAAACGGCCAAGAGCATGATCACTGCTCCTAGGGCTTTGTCCATGTCATTGGAACTCAAACCAAGTTCGATGTGTAGTGGGATCGTGCGGGTAACGCCTGCGATATTTCCGGCAAAAGTAAGTGTGGCACCGTATTCACCTAAAGCCCGGGCGAAACCTAAGATCATGCCGGTGAAAATACCGGGCATGGCCAGCGGAATGATCATCTTGTGCATAATTTCCCACTTGGTTGCGCCCTCAGTGGCTGCGATTTCTTCGAACTGTTTCGGAATACCCCGAACAGCGGTCGTGACCGTGGAGATGAAAAACGGCAACGCCACAAACACTTGGGTAAAAACCACAGCGGTGGTGGTAAATGCGATCGGCAAGCCAATTTGATCAAGCCACGACCCTAAGATGCCGCGCCTGCCCCATAAAAATGTCAACGCTAAACCAGATACAACCGGCGATAACACCAGTGGCGCATACACTAACACGGTAAGAACCGAGGTCATTTTGGGGAATGAACGCTCATACAAATGCAGCGCCAACGCCAACGGGAACCCCACCAATGCGCACACCACGGTGGAAAACAGTGCAGTGGCGATGGACAGCCTGGCTGTTTGCAAAGACTCCGGAGAGGTTAATAACTCCCAGGAGCGAGCCCATGGGATTTGCAGAAGGAGGGCAAAGATGGGGCCGATGATCAGCAGCATCGCAAAGGTGGCAGGGATGAGCAGCCACCCTGGGAGAATGTGATTCTCAGCCCTGCGTGCCCTTTGAGTGTGGCGATCTTTAGTTTGTGCCAAAGCCATAGCTGGCAAGGATCTCCTTGGCGCGGTCGCTGGTGAGGAACTCTGCGAATGCCTTGGCAACTTCGTTGTCTTCACCAGAGGTCGTCAGTGCCATGGGGTATTCGTTGGCGTCGATGCCTTCGAGTTCAATGACGGTGTTGTCCTGAGTCTTGGCTAGGGACTGTGCATCGGTTTGGTAGACAAATCCTGCATCGACAGCGCCGGTGGAAATCTTGGTTGCCACATCGGCGACGTTGGCTTCTTCAGAGCTGGTGGACAGTTCAATGTTTGCGTAGTCGAGTGCTTCGTGGGTGATGGTTCCGCAGGGAACTTCAGGGGCACAAATGGCAACGAGGGAGTCGGAAACATCAGACAGTTCTGAGATTTCACCAGGGTTGCCGTCGGCGGTGACAAGGACGAGCTTGTTCGTTGCGATCACTTGGGAGGTTGCGCCGGAGAATTCTGGAAGTGCCAGGGCATCGTCCATGTTGGCGATATCGGCGGAGATGAACAAATCGGAAGGCGCACCCTCGCTGATCTGGCGGACCAAAGCGGAAGATCCAGCGAAGTTGAACTCAAGCTGTGCATCAGGGTTTTCTTCGTTGAATGCGGCGGCCAGATCTTCTGCGACGTTGGTCAGCGATGCTGCAGCGAAAACGCTCGCGGTTCCGGAGACACCGGTAGCATCAGATGACGAGGTTGATCCGGGTGCTTCTGCAGTGGAGCTGGTGGAATTGCTTGCGGTGTCTGAGGAAGAACATGCGGCAAGTGAAATTCCCGCTGAAATAGTCGCAAAACTGTAGAACGCTCGGCGGATGCCTTGATTCATCTGAATGCCTTTCCTACGATTAGTTCAGTACTTATTCAGCATAACTGTGGTGTGGAGAAGTTTCAGTAAATGGACATTCATTATTTTGCGGCAGCGAGGGCGGCTCGTGGAGTTGCACAGGAAACTGTGGCATCAAGTGACAAAACTCTCCATGACCTGCTGAAAGATCTCGGAGAAAAGCACACTGAAACCACTGCTGCGGGCATGACGCTGGCGCAGGTGTTTGATCGTTGCACTTTTCTCATCGACGGCCGCTCCGCAGATTCTTCTGCGTCCTTGAGTGGTGCGTCACGCGTTGATGTGCTTCCTCCTTTCGCGGGTGGTTAAAAACTTGGTTAGAAACTAAACACCTTCTTTTGCGTTAACGTCACAGCTTCGCCGACCTCGAATTTTTCCTCGGACACTGCCTGGCCTTCAGTGGTGCGCACCAACCATTCGCGGCCCAAATACGTCACGGATTCCACAATGGCGCTGCCACCTCGGGTGAGCTGGGTGTCTTCAGGCCGCCACGCCTCCACGGCGTCCCCACGCTGGCGCACATTGAGCTCAGTGGGGGATAAAAACTCGGCGATAGTTAAGGTTTTTGGCTTTTCGACGAGCTCCTCCGCCTCACCAACCTGCGCCACTTGGCCATCGACCAGCACAACAATTTGATCAGCAAGCGCAAATGCCTCTGCTTTGCTGTGGGTGACATACACAAAGGTCAGGCCCAATGATTGTTGGATTTTACGCAGGTCAATCACGATATCGCGGGCTAAAGCTTGATCAAGGTGGGCCATGGGTTCATCGAAAAGGTAGACCTCCACATCACGAACCAACGCACGAGCAATGCCGACGCGTTGTTTTTGCCCACCGGAAAGCTCGGTGATTTTCCGCTGGGCTAGGTGATCAATTTCTAGCATTTCCAGTACTTCACCGACCCGCTTTTTTAGCACATCATCTGCGGTGTTGGTGGCTTTAAGTTTTAGTGGAAATGCCACGTTATCCCACACATTCAAGTGCGGATACAACGGTGAATCTTGGAAGCACAGGGCAGTATCACCAAGCCTTGCGACCTTATTTCCAATTCTCACGGTGCCTTCATCAGGTGAATCCAGCCCAGCAAGCAGCCGCAACAGGGTGGTTTTTCCACTTCCTGAGGGGCCAATGATGGCGGTGATGGAGCCCGATGGGACGGTGAGGCAGACATCGTTTAGCGCAGCAGCATCCCCAAAAAACCGTGATACGTGATCGATGTGCAAATCCGCCATGACTAATCCTTATTCGCGCCTAACAGCCCGGTGATGGGGCCAAGAATCCAGTTGACCAGCGCCAACACAATTGCGCCGATAAAAGCTGCACCGAAGGTTTCAATGTGCAAACCAAATCCCATGATATTGGAAACGTATTCCGCCAACAGCATGATGACAGCATTGATCACGAGTGAGAATAACCCCAACGTAATAATCGTCAGCGGCAACCCAAGCAGCTTCAACACGGGTTTCACCGTGGCATTTAGCACCACAATGATCGCTGCGACCGCCAGGAATGTCAGCAATTGATCGTGCTGACCGTCCTGGTAGAGCGGCGTGGCGGGGAAACTCAGGGAGATGCCGTCGATAAGCGAAATAACCACCCACAACGCCACCGCGCCTGCTGCGGTGCGCACCGCAAAACGCCATAAACTACCCAGCATTGATGGCCTCCCAGGCCTGCAGCAATGCTTCAGTTTCCTGCGCATTGGTCACCGAAATCCGCGCGCCCTCCGGAAAAGCGCGGATAACCACGCCGTGCTCGGCAAATTTGCCGGCCAAATCCGCAGCATCCACGCCCGGCAGCCAGACGAAATTGGCCTGCGTAGGCGCAGCCCCAAGTGCCTGCGCCACGGCCTTTCGCTTTTCGACGGTTTCCTCCACCCTTTCCATCAACTCATCGGCTGAATTCAAACTCGCAAGCGCTGCTGCCTGTGCCGTCGAGCTCACCGCAAATGGAATAGCCACCTTGTTCATCGCCGCAATTATCTCAGCGTTGCCGAAGGCATAACCCACGCGTAGCCCCGCTAAACCATAAGCCTTAGAGAATGTACGCAGGCCAATCACATTGTTGTGGCGGTGGATTTCCTCCGTGGCAACCGGGGTGTCTTCAGCGCGATTGAACTCGAAATACGCCTCATCCAAACCAACCACGACATCTCCTGGCACCTTGGCCATGAACTCATCGAACTGCGCCTGCGTAATCGTGGTGCCCGACGGGTTATTGGGATTGCAAATGAAAATCAGACGCGTTTTATCCGTAATCGCGGCAGCCATGGCATCAAGATCATGATTCTGATCCGCGGTCAATGGAATGGCAACGGGCTTTGCTCCTGCGACCTGAGCGAAAATGGGATACGCCTCAAAGCTACGCCACGGGAAAATAACCTCATCGCCCTGAGCGCACGTTGCTTGGACTAACTGCTGGCACAGAGCAGACGAGCCGCAACCCACTGTTACCTGGTCAAACTCCACCTCTAAATGCTCCGCCAGGGCCTCACGAAGCTCAACCGCACCCATATCTGGATAACGATTAGCCCCCTGCGCAGCCTTTGTCACCGCATCAATCGCTGCAGGTAGGGGTGAAAAACTGACCTCATTACTAGATAACTTCGTGGCATCTTCAAGACGACGACCTGGGACATAAGAAGGGATGGTGGCTAAATCTGCTCTAATCATGATTAACAGCGTACTAGTCCCTATGGACACGAACCCGAATGCTCATTTGACCTGCTAGTTTGCTGAAATTTAGCAAAAGAGGGTACTGTAACTAATCGGTTCTATCGGCCAGTCCGAGAAAACCAAAAGGAGACGTGCCAGAGCGGCCGAATGGGGCTCACTGCTAATGAGTTGTCCTCTTAACGGAGGACCGGAGGTTCAAATCCTCTCGTCTCCGCTCTAGCTTGATTTATCAAGCTAGATTGCGCCCGTAGCTCAACGGATAGAGCATCTGACTACGGATCAGAAGGTTGGGGGTTCGAATCCCTCCGGGCGCACAAATAAAACCCCAGGTAAACGTGATGTTTGCCTGGGGTTTTGGTGTTCCATGCTGGTGCTGGGGAATGTAATGGGGCTTGGTTAGTGCGGGATTTAACCAAGTTCCTTATTTACATTTCGTGCAGTTTCCAAGCCACTTTCAATTGCGCCATCGAAGAATCCAGCCCACAGATTTGCGATGTCTCCACTAGCGAAGTGAAGTGCTCCTTCTGAACGACGCAGTTCTTCCTGGCTGCGTGTGTAGGCACCCGCCCGCTGAATGAGCCATGTTTCACGTGCATAAGGATCACGACCCCAAGGGTGTGCTGCGATTTCAAGAACCTCTAGATCATCACGCCATACTTTTAATGCTTCAGAAACCTGCTCGATGTCTTCGAAATCGAAACGGTCGATATCAGCACCGAATGCGACCAGCACTGCGTCTTCCTCGCCGACAAACTCGGTACGAATGACAGACAGGGGGTGGTGCTGAGTGGAGTAAGCAAAAAATGGCTTGATCGGTCCTTTGACTCGGATCCACAGTTTAAGTCCCTTGGAGGCCGTGCCTTCTTCACTCGCAGCGCGTTTGATGAGGTTAAGGGCAGGTTGGATATCAAGTTCATGCAGGATATTGAGTGGCAAGGTGCTGATGATTCTTCGCGCTGTAATCACCGTTCCATCAGCAGTAGTAACCTCGCCGTTGTCATCTGAGTGTCTCACTGACACGACTGGGGTTCCTAGCCTGTATTCGGCGGCCCCATCGGCGGCTATCGCGTCGACAAGCGTATTATTGCCGTCTTTAATGCGAAGGACCGAGGTTGCGGTGTGCATGGTGGTCCATTCGCCTGCGGTGGCTGCGGTCCAGCGCAAGGCTGCTGAGTAGCCGACCTCATCAAGCGGGCCATTGCAGTGCCCGACCCATGCGCATTCGTTGGCATCACGCTCTTCATCGCTGAGATCTAAAGAATCAAAGACCTCTTGCAGGGTGAGTTTGTCGGCTTCTTGGAAAGCCTTACTGGTTTCGATGAGATCGGGGCGAGGCATGAGACGCGCTGCATGCTCGGTGAGTTTACGTTGGCCCGGATCAATGAATTTGAGAAAGCCTTCAAGATCATTCTTTACAACTTTTCCATTTTGAATCCAGTAGGTTTCTTCAGATTTTGGACCACGATCCACACCTAAGCCATAGCGAGTTACTTCTGCCCATACGTGAGGTTGGAGCCAATGGATCCAGTTGCCTCCCAGCTCAAGGTGCACACCCAGCCGGTCTGCGGTGTACACACGCCCACCGAGACGATCGTTGGCTTCGAGGACTAAAACACTGCGCCCAGCGTGGCTCAACTCGCGTGCTGCTGTAACTCCAGCGAGACCAGCGCCAATAATGATGACATCGTAATCAGACATTGTGGAAAATCTTTCTGTGAGGGGGGAAATTAGTGAGCTCGGAGTTCTTCTTCTAGACGACCCGCTGTGCATAAGCCGGCTTCGGAAACTACTGACAGTTGTGCGCCCATGACTTCACGCAATGCGCTCATATCGTGGCAAGTATTGATCAGGTTGAATCCCTGTTGTGCTCTGACAATGGCATCGTCACCAGTTCCGCAATAGATTCCAGCGATTTTGCTGCGAGAAACGGCGGCGTTGCGGATTGTGGTTAATGCTTCTTCCAGTTCTGGTCGCACAGCCTCTTCGAAAGGAATGCTTGCCCCCAGTCCAAGTGAGAGATCATAAGGGCCAACGAACACTCCATCGATGCCCGGAGTATCAAGGATGGCCTCAACATTTTCCAGGCCTTCACGTGTCTCGATCATCGCTAATACGAGAACCACATCATCTGTTTGACCAGGTGTTAGTCCAAAATGAATGCCGTGCCGAACAGGGGAGTAGGAGCGTTGGCCACCGGAGGTTGCATAACGTGCTGCCTTAGCAAGTTCGGCCGCTTCTTGTGCAGTGTTAACCATCGGCACGATAACTCCGCGGGCGCCAGCGTCTAAGACTCGCCCGATCTCCCCAGGGTCATTGGTGCTCACCCTTGCGATAGGTAATGGGCAGCCACCGGCCGTCAATGCAATAAGGCTGTCACGCATCTCTGTATATCCAATGAGACCGTGTTGACCATCGACCACGACAAAATCAAAGCCAAGCCGAGCTATTTGCTCGGATGCAACGGTGGAATTCAGCGTGATCCACGCGCCGAATCGGGGTGTGGTGTATTCGGGCAAGAGGCATTGTCCTTTCTGGTTTTTCATTGGTGGAGGGGAGATCAGTTTCCCATTGAGCAAATAAGTTCAACCAGTGATCTGGTAGTTCATTGGTCGTACGGTGATCCTACGCTGAGGTTTGGGCCACATTCCACGAATTACCCCCGCAGGCTTTCACATTCGACACTTTGCAAATGTGTCAATGTGTACTTGGGGTGATGAAACTAACGAGGTAAAGCGGTGAAAGCGGGGGTTTTGGATTCTGCCAATTCGCTTTGCTAGGGGTGATTCCGTGAAGAACTTTAGGGGGAGTTAGGGGTTACTTTTTCCCGCTTAAGTGATGTGGATCTCCAAAATTTGTTGACTTGGGCCACTTCTCGCCATATGGTCAAGATCACTGTTTGAACGACTTGTTCAGCTAGTGACTAAAAAAGTGTTGAACTTATGAAGGAGTGACAAAGAACGTGAATGCGAAGAAGATGAAGATTTTTGCTTTCGACTTCTCTGGCCCTGCCCACCTCTCTGCAGGTCTGTGGCGACACCCAAAGGATCGTGGAAGCGAATATAAAAACATTCAGTTTTGGGTTGACTATGCGAAGCTTCTTGAAGAGGCGAATTTTGATGGCATCTTCTTCGCAGACAACATCGGCTATCACGACATCTATGAAGGCTCAGTTGATGCGGCGCTCCGCGATGCAGCACAAATTCCGACGAATGACCCCGCTTACCTCATCCCAGCCATGGCAGCTGCTACCACAAACCTCGGCTTTGGCGTCACCACCTCCACCGCATACGAACAGCCCTACACGGTTGCCCGAAAGTTCAGCACACTTGATCACTTGACCAATGGTCGTATTGGTTGGAATGTGGTCAACTCCTATTCAGACAGCGCTGCTCGAAACCACAGTGCAGACAAGCAGCGATCCCATGCTGATCGATATGATCGTGCAGCAGAATTCGTTGATGTCTGTCTCAAGCTTTGGGAAGGTTCTTGGGAAGACGGAGCTGTAGTCAACGACGTTGAAGCTGGCGTTTACGCTGAACCAAGCAAGGTTCATGAAATCCACCACGAGGGCAATAGTTTTACCGTCCCAGGTATTCACCTCTGTGAGCCTTCAAGCCAGCGCACTCCTGTGATTTTCCAAGCAGGAGGATCGAGTCGTGGTGTTGCTCTGGCCGCAGCCACCGCTGAAGCAGTGTTCATGAACTCCACCACCAAGTCTGGTTTAAAGAAGTGGGTGGACAACCTTCGCGCTGCAACAGTTGAGGCAGGACGAGACGCAGATAGCCTTGCGGTGCTTCAGATGATCACTGTCATCAGTGCAGCAACCGATGAAGAAGCACAGAAGAAATATGAAGAGTACCTGTCGTATGTCTCCTACGAGGGCGCGATGGCTCGCTTCAGCGGCTGGACCGGAATGGATACAAGCACCCTTGAGCCAGATGTGCCTTTGAAGGATATGAAGGTTGAGGGTACTCAAACCATGATTGATGTATTCACCAAGATGGATCCTGACAAGGAATGGACCCCTCGCGATATCGCAGAGTACATCGGTATCGGCGGAACCTCCCCGGTTATCGTCGGTGGTCCTGAAACCTGTGCTGATGAGCTTGAGTCTTGGATTAATGAAACAGGCATTGACGGATTCAATATCGCCCACGCCGTGAAGTACCAAGACATTGCAGATTTTGCGCAGTTTGTTGCTCCCGAACTACAGCGACGTGGCGTGATGAGGACTGCGCCAACTGGTGAAACACTGCGCGAAAACCTATTCGGAGCAGGACAAAATCGACTTGCAGATAACCACCCAGGTGCTGCCTACCGTGTGTCCACTGATAAGAGCAAAGTTAAAGAAGGAGTACTGAGCTAATGAGTGTTATTCAAATTGCAGAAGACGGTTCAGTTGATCCTTTGGACTACCGAAAAATCTTTGGTCTATTGCCTACAGGAGTGACAGCGATTACTGGTACTTCGACTGAAGGGAAACCGGTGGGGTTTGTAGTCGGAACCTTTCAGTCATTGTCCATGGACCCTCCGCTTGTCGCATTCTCTGTTGATAAGGGGTCAAGCACATGGCCTACAATTCGTACTCTGGAAACACTGACAGCAAATATTTTGTCAACAGATCAGCTTCCAGTATGTCGTGCATTGTCTCGTCGAGGTGTCGATAAATTCCAAGACTTGGAATATGAAAAGGGTCCAAACGATAATCCTCGTCTGCCAGGATCAACAGCCTGGTTGGATTGCACAGTCTTGTATGAAGTTGTTGCAGGCGATCATTACATCATCGTTGCCACTATCAATGGCATGGAAATTGGAACCGGTGATGCCCTCATCTTTAGAGGAGGAAAGTTCGGCGAAGTCCAGATTTGGGAAGACCCCGCCCCATCACCAAAACCAATTGCAGAGGAGACCACGGTATGAGCACAATGTTGGAAAAAGTTGGCCAAGCATGGTTGCGAGCTTGGTGCGCCGGCGAAACAAAAGCTTTTGAAGATATTGTCGGACCGAACTATGTACGGCACTCTAAAACTGCCGATGAAAACCTCGATGATGTGATTAAACAGATTGAGGCATCGCACGGAGCGTTCACTGATTTCAATGTTGAGATTCTGCACTCTGTTGAAGATGACGAGAGCATTGCAATTCATTGGCAAGCCGGAGGCATGCACACCGGAGAGTTCATGGGTGTACCTCCCACTGGGCGAAAAGTAGTGGTCAGTGGTGCTGCATTTATTAAACATGCCGACGGCAAAATTCTTGAGGAGACAGCAGTATGGGATCCCCGAGAGTTGCTGACCTCGATGAAAATCGTGCACTTGGGCACGTCATCGAAGAAAGGCTAAGGAAACAGCACGATGACCATCAACATTAATCAGATTGCTGATCGAATTGAAGAAGCACACCGTACCCGGACTCCGGTGGACGTATTAATCGGATCGGGGAACCCAGAAGACTCGAAGCATGATGCCCTCCGTGTTGCTCAGGAAGTAGTGCGACGCCGAGTGCAAGCTGGAGATCGCCAGGTTGGGTTCAAACTAGGAAACATTGCTAAGGCAATGCAGGATAAATTCGGAGTTGATGAGCCAGACTATGGGCCATTGCTTGCCAGCCAGTTTTACTCTGAGAATCTAGAGATTTCTGCATCAGAGTTTATTGAGCCATTCGTCGAACTTGAACCCGCATTCGTGCTCAAAAAAGATCTAAGCGGTCCAAATGTCACCCCTCATGAGGTGATTTCAGCAACCGACTATGTTTTGCCAGCAATCGAGATTATCGATTCACGAGTCACGGACTGGAAGATTGGTCTGCTCGATACCATCGCTGATGGCGGTTCCGTAGGTGGAGTTATTACCTCTGCACAGCCTCGATTGCTCAGCGAACTTAATCTATCCAATCTTCGTGGGGAGATCCGTTACGACGGCAAAGTTGTGGCATCTGGAAATACCTCCGCCATCTACGGAAACCCGGTGTCCGCCATCGCATGGCTTGTGCGAAAGATCTCGGAGTATGGACTCGGCCTTCATGCCGGTGACTTTGTCCTTCCCGGAAGTTGTCTTGCAGCAGAAAAACTGGTGCCAGGCGTTCAAGTTTCTGGAGTTTTTGAAGGCTGGGGCGAAGTGAACTTTGACTACAGTGCAACGAACTAAATCTAAAGAAGGATGAATCAATGATTAAGCTTGAAACTACTGAAGATACAGCACTAGAAGGAATTTTGACTGCGGCAACTACTGCAGCTGATGTTCTTCGAAGAACAGATCGATCAACCCGAGCTTCGTATCTTAACGCTGTAGCAGATGGTCTTGATGCTGCTGGAGACGTTTTGGTGCCTATAGCTCAAAGGGAAACAAACCTCCCTGAAGGGCGTCTTCGAGGCGAACTGAAAAGAACAACTTTTCAGCTTCGACTTTTTGCCGAGACCATTGTAGATGGTGGATATCTTGATGTTCGTATCGATCACGCCGACGCTGATTGGCCAATGGGAGCACCACGTCCAGACCTTCGTCGCACCCACATTCCGCTCGGCCCGGTTGCAGTTTTTGCAGCTAGCAACTTTCCCTTTGCATTCTCTGTAGCGGGTGGAGATACGGCATCAGCGCTGGCAGGTGGCAACCCAGTTGTTGTTAAGGCACACAGTGGTCACCTTGAACTATCGAAGGAAACAGCACGCGTTGTTAACCAATCACTTGGTGCTGCGGGAGCACCTGAGGGTACCTTTGGAATCGTTTATGACATCGATGCTGGACGGAGCATAGTTTCAGATCCTCGCATTAAGGCAGTCGGATTTACAGGATCCATTCCTGGCGGCCGTGCACTTTTTGACATCGCTCAACAACGTCCAGATCCGATCCCGTTCTATGGAGAGCTTGGCAGCAACAACCCAGTCTTTGTTACCGAAGCCGCGGATAAAGCTCGTGGTGCAGCGATTGCTGAAGAGTTTGTTGGCTCTTTCACCATGGGCGCAGGTCAATTTTGTACTAAGCCAGGAACAATTTTTGTTCCTGCAGGATCAGCATTTCTTGCAGCACTCCGCGAGATTGACTTGCCAAGTGGAGCTGCCTTACTCAATGAACGAATCCGCGAGGGATACGTTGGCGCTATTCAGGATTTGAAATCTGCTGAAGGAGTCGAAACTCTGCTTTCAGGATCGGATCCTTTTGGTGAAAATCCATCACCAATTCTGCATTTGACTACTGCCAAACAGGTTCTTGAAAATGCACACGTACTTCTTGAGGAATGCTTTGGTCCTGCAGCTTTGGTTGTTGAGTATGAAGGTGAAGAAAGCCTCGTCGATTTGGCCAATGTATTTGAGGGACAACTGACAGCTTCACTGCAAGCAGAAGACAGTGATCACCTCGCTGAACTGATTGATGTACTGGCGACAAAAGCTGGCCGAGTGTTGTGGAATCAGTGGCCAACCGGAGTTTCTGTCACATATGCACAGCAACATGGAGGCCCATACCCGGCATCCACTCATAGCGGCTCCACTTCAGTTGGAACTGCTGCTATAGCTAGGTTTATTCGACCAGTCGCATTCCAGGGATTCCCACAACAATTCCTACCCGATGAACTACGAGATGAACTACGAGATGAACCAGATGCTCGGGTATCTCAGCGCCTTGTGGATGGTCGCGCTTAAAGACATCTAAATGTATGACACAGGGACACCTTGTTCCCTGTGGCTTTAACCCCGCTCCCTGCGAGCATTGCGCATAACGGCGCACCCCATCGTCGATAAGCATGCTTAAAAGTTGCCCTGTTTTGGGCCAATAAGCTATTGCCAGCTCCGACGATTACGAACACAGGTGCCGCGTCTAAGAACAGAAATCTGCATCTGGGTTTGTGGTTGCCGGAGCATATAGACAGACCCGGGACAACATCGCATTTTCTAAAGATCCATTGCTTGAACAGTATTTCTATCCCGTATCAAAACACCAGGAGGACTATATGTCCGGGAATCGTATAAATACAGCGCCCAAGAGAGACTTAAAGATAGATGATGTCATCGTCGCAGACAAAAAGGCTCTCAGACAAGCACAGGTAGGTGCCGGAGTTGGTAACTTCATTGAGTGGTATGACATTGGAGTATACGGTTATCTTGCGGTAACCATGACAGCGGTGTTTACAGCCGGAATGGACCAGTCAATGGGCCTGGTTGTAACACTTCTAGGCTTCGCGGTTTCATTTGTTGTTCGACCACTGGGCGGCATGGTTTTGGGGCCTTTGGGAGATAGGATTGGCCGTAGAAAGGTCCTCTTTTTCACCATTGCATTGATGGCTGCTGCAACAACCGCAATTGGTTGCCTTCCCACCGCTGAGCAAGTTGGATTGTGGGTGATTGTGCCGCTCTACCTGCTGAAAATGGCCCAAGGGTTCTCCACTGGTGGTGAATACTCTGGTGCTTCGACCTATATTTCGGAATTCTCGCCAGATAATCGTCGTGGATTCATGACAGCGCTCCTGAATGCAGGTTCCATGCTCGGATTTGCGGCTGGAGCAGGTGTGGTTGCTTTGACTTCGGCCATCGCAACGTCAAACTGGGGCGAGACCGCCATGGTCGACGGAGCTTGGCGCATACCTTTCCTCATCGCACTACCTCTGGGCATCGTAGCAATTGCACTTCGCAGCAAGACACCCGAATCCCCTGCGTTCGAGCTTTCTGAACAAGTTGGCGGAAAAGCCAAACGAGAAGAACTACACCCAATGTTCGAGCGCCACGGACTGAAAGAAATTCTGCGTCGCTACTGGCCAATGATTCTCATCGGCATCGCACTTATTGCAGCTGATGGTTCAGCATCCTACATGCTCACCAGCTATCTACCCACATACATCGAGGTAGAGACAGGTGTCCATGCAACTCAGACAGCATTGGCAGCCGTAATTATCTTGATTATTCAAGCGATCCTCATTCCGTTCTTTGGACTCCTCAGCGATAAAATCGGCAGACGCCCCGTGTATTTTCTGGGAGCAATCGGAAACCTAATTCTGCTCATCCCAGCCTTTGCTATCGCCCAACTTGGAACTGCTTGGTCTGCATATGTAGCTTTACTCATGCTTGCCGTGCCAAGTGCACTCTTCCTTGCAAACACTGGTGCAGTAATGGCTGAACTGTTCCCAACAGCATCCCGATACGGTTCAGTAGGTTTCACACACAACATTGCGATTTCCGTGTTTGGTGGAACAACCCCACTCTTTAGCCAGATGTTGCTTAATGGAACAGGGAATGCATTTTCCCCGGCTCTCTACGTTATGTTCTTTTCAGCAATTGCACTGGTGGCCATTTGGAAGATGAAGGAATCTGCCCGACGTCCACTTCTTGGATCTGTGCCTGTCGTGGAATCTATGGCAGACGCCGAAGCGCTTGTCGCAGGACAATATTCGAATCCGCATATTAATACCAGCACTATGCCACTGATTGGTGTGGAAAAGGAGAAAGCCTTTCGATAAAAAGGAAGATCAAGAACCGACGTAGATGTGATTTTCTAGCCTCAGGAATCTATTTTCCTGAGGCTAGAACTTTCTAACTGGAACCCCAAACTCCTCAAATCCGCAGCCTCAAGCCCTAGGCCTCAAGCACAGTGTCAAGTAGCCGACCCGCAGCATCTTGTAGTTGGTTTACGTAGCCCGAAATCTCGAGTGCTTTCATGCGTTGATCTAATCCGGATACTGAAAGAATTCCGATGAGGTGGTTGGACCGATCTCGAACGGGTATCGCGAGTGCAAATAGTCCTTCTTCAAGTTCATTGTCTAGAACTGAATATCCTTGTTTCCGAACTTCCGCAATTTCTTTAAGCAGCTCATCGCGTTTGGTGATGGTGTGCGATGTAAAAGATTCGAGTGTTTCAGGCAGGAGCGAGGCGATTTGTTCGTCACTGAGTTCTGCCAGCAGTATTTTGCCCATGGCACTGGCGTGGAGTGGCATGTCTTTTCCGATGTAGCCCATGGCGGTGGACAGCATGTAGGACCCTGGCGCTTCAGCGATGAGGTGAATTTCTGAGGGGCCTTCGACTATTGAATATGCACTTGCTTCGCCGAGTTCTGCGGAGAGGCCGTCGACAAAAACTTGGACGCGTGGTTGAAGGGTGCGGTATGGGTCGGCGATTCGTCCGAGGCGGGCTACTTCGAGTCCGAGGGAGAAGCGTTTGTCATTTTTTAGAACCATGCCGGCATGTGCCAGGCTTTGGAGCAGGCGAAATACTGTGGGGCGGGCAAGCCCGGTGATGGATGCCATTTCTGCGGCGGTGGTGCCATTGGGATGGTTGCCCAGCTCTGAAAGTATTGTCATGGCTCGGAGGACGGAACGGTTCATCAACTCGGGGGCAGAGTCGTCGTTTTCTGTGCCCTCTCCTTGGTTTGTGGGCTCTTGCTGGCTAGTAATGCTCATCACCTCAGATTATTTGTTGACCGTCTCGTTAATCATAGGTTGTTTTTCATGGATTTAAACCTCAAGGACGAGCCAAAATTTGATTTTCCATAGTCTCGTATTTCTCTTGATAAGCTCAGGTGCGCATAAAAATCAGGCCTGGTGAGAAAGAAGGTGTGTGCGATGAAGGAATTGGAGTTGGGTGAGGCTCGTGACGTTGCTGCAACGTTGGAGGCCATGCCGATCCAGGAGGTCATTGATCAGGTAGAGCGAACTCCGATTACTAAAGGTGCGGTGTTGCTGCGTCTTTTGAGCAAGGATCGATCGTTGTTGGTTTTCGATGCCCTTAATCCGCGCCTCCAGGCTGATTTGATTGGTGCGTTCCAGGATGCGGAAGTGTTGGATTATTTCGCGGACTTGGACCCGGATGACCGCGTTTCGCTGTTGGATGAGCTGCCGGCGTCGATAGCCGATGAGCTGCTGCGCAGCCTTGACCCGAAGGCTAAGCAGGTCACGGAGCTGGTCTTGGGTTACGCAAAGCGGTCGGTTGGGCGCTGGATGTCGCCCCAGGTTTTATTGCTTTTCGACGACATGTCCGTCGCCGAAGTCTTAGATTTTGTGCGCAATCATGCTGCTGAGGCTGAAACGATTTATGCCTTACCTATTGTGAACCGTGCTCGGCAGGTTGTGGGCGTGGTGTCGTTGCGAAAGCTGTTTATCGCGGATCCCACATTGAAAGTTTCAGAGGTTATGGTCCGCCCAGTGTCCGTTTTAGCTTCGGCTGATGCGGAGGAAACAGCCCGTTGGTTCTTGCAGCTAGACCTCGTGGCGATGCCCGTGGTGGATGAATCGGACATGCTTGTTGGTGTTCTGACCTTCGATGATGCGCAAGATATTGTGGAGCAAGCAGACTCGGAAGACTCTGCGCGTAGTGGTGGTTCGGAACCTCTGCAGCAGCCGTATCTTTCCACGCCGATTCGTAAGCTGGTGAAATCGCGCATTGTGTGGTTGTTGGTTCTGGCGGTTTCTGCGATTTTGACTGTTCAGGTTTTGGATGTTTTTGAAGCAACATTGGCGGAGGCAGTGGTGTTGGCCCTGTTTATTCCGCTGCTTACCGGTACGGGTGGAAATACAGGAAATCAGGCCGCGACAACGGTAACTCGTGCGTTGGCATTGGGTGATATTCGAAAATCTGATGTTTTTAGAGTGCTTGGTAGAGAAATCCGGGTTGGTCTTATGCTCGGGGCTTTGTTGGGCGCCGTTGGTTTTGTGATCGCTTCTCTTGTGTATGGCATGCCGGTGGGGATTGTCATCGGGTTGACGTTGCTTGCGGTGTGCACCATGGCGGCATCGGTTGGTGGAGTCATGCCCATTATTGCCAAAGCGATTGGTGCGGATCCTGCCGTGTTCTCCAATCCTTTTATTTCCACTTTTTGTGATGCAACCGGACTTATCATTTATTTCGCAATTGCCAAGGCGGTACTTGGAATCTAAAAGCATTTTGCTTTTCGACGCCCAGTTTCAGTTCTTAACAGTTTAGGCAAGCCTGTTCGCTACTGTGTTTCTTCGATGGGATTCCAAAGGTTGTAGCTCCAGCTGGATCACCAAATTTGGAGCATTATTCAAAAAACTTTTTCTTGCCTAACCATTGCATAGTGGGGTAGTGCGGGTGTATTGCAAAACTTTGCAATATTTACCAAGCGTTTAAAAAGTAGTGGTCAGGCCACTTCTCTAAAAAGTATGATTATTAATGGGGGAGGGGATAGGTCTGATGTTTCTGCGAATTCGCACACCGAACGTTAATATTCCCCTCGAAAGCTTTCTTGAGCCTCGGGCTGTCCCAAGGGAGTCGGCAGAAGAAAAGGATTGTTCAGTTAATGAGCACATCTGAAATGAATGAAACAAAAGTAGTTGGAAACTCAAGGGAGTGGCGTCGACAAGCAACCGGCATTATCACCGGCCTCGTCCTAGCCACACTGGTCTACCTCCTCTTCCCTTCGAACTCCGTGGAAACCGTCATGCAATCCACTGGCGTCGACCCGGATGCTGAATACAGTCACAATGCAATGCGCCTTACCGCTGCGGTCACCGTTTTGATGGCAGCGTGGTGGATGACAGAAGCAATCCCACTAGCTGCAACCGCACTGATTCCATTGGTGGCATTCCCCGCTTTCCAGATTGTGGACTTCGGGGTTGCGGCAGCGCCTTACGCGAACCCCACTATCTTCCTCTTCTTGGGTGGCTTCCTTATGGCGCTTGGCCTGCAGAAATGGAATCTGCACCGCCGCATGGCGCTCGCTGTCGTGCTAGCTGTTGGTACCAAACCAAAGCAATTGGTCTTGGGCTTTATGGTGGCAACCGGCTTCCTTTCTATGTGGGTGTCTAACACCGCAACTGCCGTGGTTATGCTGCCGATCGGTATGTCCGTGCTGTCGCTGACCGCTGAGACAGTCGGGGGAATGAAGAACCAAAAGAAATTCGCCACCGGACTCATGCTGGCGATCGCCTATGCTGCTTCGATCGGTTCGCTGGGCACCCTGATTGGCACGCCACCAAATGCACTGCTGGCTGCATACATGTCAGAATCACACGATATCCACATTGGTTTCGGTCAATGGATGATCCTCGGTGTGCCGATTGCTGTTATCTTCACGATCCTCGCATGGCTTGTGTTGACCACCGTATTCAAGCCAGAAATGAAAGAAATTCCAGGTGGTCGTGAACTGATCAAACGCGAAATCGCTGAGATGGGTCCCTGGACTGCACCTCAGGTCACAGTGGGTGTTATTTTTGCGGCAGCTGCACTGGCTTGGGTCTTCATTCCATTAACTCTAGATTGGACCGGTTCCCAGCTCTCTATCAATGACTCCCTCATTGGCATCGCTGCCGGCCTGCTGATGTTTATCGTTCCCGCTAACTTTAAAACCGGCGAACGCATTCTTGATTGGCGTACTGCAGGCGAACTTCCATGGGATGTTCTCTTGCTTTTTGGTGGCGGACTTTCACTTTCTGCGATGTTTACCAGCACGGGACTTTCCCTATGGATCGGTGAACTAGCTAAGGGACTCGATGCCCTTCCAATCTTCATTCTCATCTTCGCTATTGCTGCCCTGGTGTTGTTCCTGACCGAGTTCACCTCCAACACCGCAACTGCCGCAACATTCCTCCCAATCATGGGTGGCGTTGCAGTAGGTATTGGACTAACCGCAGGTGGCGAACAAAACGTTCTTCTCCTGACAATCCCTGTTGCACTGTCTGCAACTTGTGCCTTCATGCTTCCAGTGGCAACCCCTCCAAACGCGATCGCATTCGGCTCCGGCTACATCAAAATCGGAGAAATGGTCAAGGGTGGTCTGTGGTTGAACATCATCGCAGTCATTCTCATTACGATCTTCACCTACTTCGTAGCGATCCCACTCTTCGGCATCATGCTTTAAGTGCTTTAAAAGTTAACGGGCCCGCAGTGAACGTAAACGGCGTTGAACTGCGGGTTTGTTGTTCTTTCTGAAGCTGTGTAAAGTAATCGTCGTTGCAGAGAACGCCACACGGTAAACAATCTGCACTGCGCCCGTAGCTCAACGGATAGAGCATCTGACTACGGATCAGAAGGTTGGGGGTTCGAATCCCTCCGGGCGCACAAGTAAAACCCCAGGCTGATTAAAAAATCAGCCTGGGGTTTTGGCGTGTGCCCAGAGAGCCATCCGGACGTGCATTAGGCAACAAGATTTCGGCAAAATAGTGGCTAAATTGAAGAAATCTTGTTGTCTAATGCACAGGATCCATGCGCACCCGGTGGCTTAGAACACTTCAATCCGTGCACCGAGGGTTTCAGCGTGGATAAGCTGCTTCTCCCAATTTGGTGTGCCCGGGTGGAGGCGGAGCACTGGCCTGGATGAGGTGATAGTGGGGCTGACTGATTCTTTGGCGCGTCGTTGACCGGAGCGGGCTTCGTAGCGGATGCGGGATCGGTAGCCGTTGTCTGCCAGCTGTTCGATGTTTGGTTCTTCAGCTGCAAGACTGTCGCGGGCCTCGTGGAGGATTGTTAGGGCCTCGTCGAGGGCTTTGACGAGCGCATCGGCGTTGCTTTCGCACATGGCGCGCACGAGTGCTGGGTCGGTGCCTGCAACGCGGGTGGAGTCGCGGTAGCTACCAGCTGCTAAGGAGAGGGAGAGCGCGCCGCCGTTGTCGCCGACGATGGCGAGTGTTTCAGCCAGGATGTGTGTTAAATGAGACACGCGTGCTGCTGCTGCATCGTGTGGGCCGACGCGGGATGGAACAACTTCAGCGCCCACGGCGAGTGCCATTTGGACGACGTCTTTCCAGATGCTGATCCAGGTGGAGTTGATGTCGGTGCCGTCGAAAAGCTGGTCGAAGGTGACCACCCATACAGCTCGTTTGAACAGTCCGTCCATGGATGCGCCCCAGCCGGAGTTGGCGGTGCCAGCCATGGGGTGGGATCCCACGTAGCGGTGTTGCATGTTGCGGGCTTTTACGGCGTCGTAGACGGCGGTTTTTACGGAGACGACGTCGGTGAAGCCGTTGTTGGGGGCGTGGGTGAGGATGGCGTCGAGAAGCGAATCTATGGCCGTCATGGGCACCGCTAGGACGATGAGTGCGTCTTCGCTGGCTGCACGCTGGAGGGTTGCTTCAAGGTCGGCGGAGACGTCGAATCCTTCATCGACAGCTGATTTAGCGCCGGAGCGTGAGCGGTTGTAGCCGAAGACGGGGTGGTTGGCTGCATGGAGGTCGCGGAGGAGGGATCCGCCGATGAGGCCGAGGCCCAGGATGCATACTGGGCGAGAAATGTCTTTGGTAGTCACCTGACAAGTGTGGCACATACCTACTACGGTTATCTCTATGAACACTGAAGAGGATGGCCTGAGCTTTGCAGTCACGGCTACCTTAGTTGAAGGTAAATGGCAGGTACGAGAGTTTAAGGATGAGTTTTCCAAGCTCTCTACCTCTATTAATGCAGTTCGCTCGTTGCGTAGCGAAGGTCCGGCGTTTGCGCTGTTGTGCGTCGACGATGAATATTTTGTGGTGGTGCGCCCTACCCCAAGTAGGGTATTTGTCTTCTTGTCGGATGCCCCCATGGCGGTCGATGATGATTTCGCTGCCGCCGTAATGGATGAGTTGGACGCGGATATTCCAGATATTGATCCGGATGATTTAGATGACACGGATCCGTGGCCGGAGGGTGATTTCGATATTCTCGCGGATATGGGCCTTTCTGAAGAGGTTCTTTCTGTCATTTGCGATGATTTCGATTTGGATCCATCGGAACAATTGCTTCGTATTGCAGAAGAACTTGGTTTTGATAATGACTTAGCCAAGGTGGTGGGGCTGGACTAGTGGGCGTTTTACCTCAGCAGGCGCGCACCAAAGACGATGAGCGCCGGATGCGCCACGCCCTGGACATTGCCCGCCAAACCCCCGACGGTGACGTCCCCGTTGGGGCCGTAATTTACGCGCCCACAGGCGAGATTCTGGCGAGCGCAACGAATCGTCGAGAAGCAGACCGCGACCCCACAGCCCACGCCGAAATTATTGCTTTACGACGAGCCGCCCGCCGTTTTTCCGACGGCTGGCGGCTGAGCGACTGCACCGCGGTTGTCACCCTAGAACCCTGCAGCATGTGCGCCGGCGCTTTGGTAGGTGCCCGCATCGGAAGGATCGTATTCGGCGCTTTCGAACCCCGAACCGGCGCCTGCGGATCCGTATTTGACGTGGTCAGAGACCCTGCCGTGCTACACAAAGTGGAGGTTAGTGGTGGAATCCTTGAACCCGAGTGTGCTGCCTTGATGACCGAATTTTTCGAACTTCACAGGTAACGGATTTATATCAATTTATCGCGCAGCAAGCTTTTAGCGATGCACGCTCCTATGGTGGGGGTCACAAATACCTCAAGAAGAAGTAGGAGATGAGCACCAAATGAGCGATTTTTCCAACAAGGCAGAGGACCTCGCAGGTAAGGCCAAAGAAGGTTTCGGCGAGGCAACTGATAACGAGTCCCTAGCAGATGAGGGTCGTGCAGACCAGGCGAAGGCAGACATCAAGGATGCTGTTGAAAACGCCGGTGAAAAGGTAAAGGACGCAGCCAATAAGGTTTTGGGCGCGTTCAAGTAGGACGATTAACCACTAGCATTTTAAGTTAATGGCCAACTTGGCCTTGATTATGCTGTGGACTTTTAGAAACCAAACAGGCGTGTCAAGATTTTCGATTTTTGCGAAATCTTGACACGCCTGTCTGGTTTGGAGAGTTGCGAACCAAACAGGCGTGCCAAAGATTTGTATTTTTAAGGATTTTTGTCACTGGTGTTTGGCCCCAGCGGTCGCTCGGGAAAATCTGACCTTGGGTCTTTAAAAAAGTACCCCTTCTAAAATCGCTTTTAAGAGCCTTTTGAAGCCCTAGTGATACAAATACCCATTCTGGAAATCGAGTGGCTTAAACGGCAATAGGGAAACTCGACTGCCCGTTGGTTTGTTATGGCCGAATTAAGGATTTGTTTGGTGTACAACCATTCCGATACACTGATCCGCGGTGGCGTGTCCGAGCGGCCGAAGGTGTTCGCCTCGAAAGCGAATGTTGGGTAATCCCCAACCGGGGGTTCAAATCCCCCCGCCACCGCCATTAAGAACCGGTTCTTAAGTAGTTTGTAGCTACTGAAGGGTCGGTTCTTTTGTGTTGTCAACATAATCTTAAATACTTGGCCAATAATTACTGCTCTCGACTTGGGTCAAATTAGTGTCTAAATAGCTGTTTGCCCCGTGTGGATCGTGCTTGGCAGCACAAGACCAAACCAGGAGACCCAGAAATTACGTTTTTGACGTTTGTGGGTCTCCTGGTTTGGTGTATCGCTCTCAATACCAAACACAGAGACCCAACATTGAAGTTTTTGAAGATTCTGGGTCTCCTGGTTTGGTCGCCCTCAAATTTAGGACGTTACCTTGAAAAGTCATACCTCCCCAGAAGCCCGTTTAAGGGGTTTTCAAGGTCGAGTGCATACATAAGCTCATCTAAGAAAACTCGAGGCCTTAAACAAGCGATAAACGCCTATCGCTAATTTTCATGCCATCAGTGTTCAGCTTCCGGGCAAATTGAGCCGTAATCAACAGCGTGTAGGTCGGGTTAAATACTTGGCCAATAATTACCGCTGAGTTGCTATATTCTGTGGCTATGAACCTTGCGCTTTTCTTTGCAATTGCTGTGACCGCTTTGGTCGGTGTTTCTTTGCTGCGGAAGCAAGCCACAGAGGAGCGGGTATTTCCGTGGTTTTGGGTGTTCTTTCCGTTGACGCTCATGTCGATTTCCGGAATTTTCGTGAAGCCTGAGTCACGGACTTCTTTCGATTTTGGATGGACAATGTATGAGCCGTCCATTTACTCAAGCGAGTTCCAGCCAGATTTTTTCGATCTCTTTAATTCCTCCACAATTTCGTTAGTCACTTATATTGTCACTTTAATTGTGGGCTTAATTGGTTCTGTGATTGCGTGGAAGAAGCGCCGGCTGTAAGGATCTAGGGTAATTTTCTAGGATTCACAGCAACCGCAGGTAAGTTAGTGGGGCATTAAAAAATAGCCCATTTAAGAGGAGAAGCAACCCCGTGGCAAAGCTGCTGTTTAGGTTGGGGCGATGGTCCTATAATCGCAAGTGGATTGTGATTTCGGCATGGCTGCTGATTTTGGCCATTGTTGGTGGTCTCGCTCTGACGATGCAGAAGGGGTTTAGTAACTCCTTCACTATTGAAGACACCCCTTCGATTGATGCCACGGTTTCTTTGGTTGAGAACTTCCCAAATGACACGAACCCGGTGACGGCTGCTGGAGTCAATGTGGTTTTCCAAGCGCCGGAAGGTATGACGCTTGAAGATCCGCAGATGGTGACAGCGATGGATGCTGTCGTGGACTACATCGAAGAAAACTTGCCTGACTTTGGTGGGGGAGAGCGTTTCGGCAACCCGGTTGAGGTGTCTCCTGCTTTGGAAGAGATGGTTATCGAGCAGATGACCAGCATGGGACTTCCAGAGGAAACCGCCATAAAAGATGCTGCCAATCTGGCGGTCTTAAGTGAAGATAAAACCATCGGCTACACGTCGTTCAACATCAACGTTGAGGCTGCGGAATATGTGGAGCAAAAGCACCGCGATGTGATCAATGAGGCAATGGAGATCGGCGAGGACTTAGGTGTTCGGGTGGAAGCCGGTGGACCTGCTTTTGGTGATCCGATCCAGATTGAAACAACCAGTGAGATCATCGGCCTTGGCATTGCTTTTATTGTTTTGATTTTCACTTTTGGTTCTTTGATTGCAGCTGGCTTGCCACTGATTACTGCGGTAATTGGTGTGGGCATCGGCGCATTGGCAATCGTGTTGGCCACGGCTTTTACTGATCTGAACAATGTGACTCCAGTGCTGGCCGTGATGATTGGCCTGGCAGTGGGCATTGACTATGCGCTGTTTATTTTGTCTAGGTACCGTGCGGAATATAAGCGCATGCCTCGTGCAGAAGCAGCCGGAATGGCAGTGGGTACGGCTGGTAGTGCGGTGGTGTTTGCTGGTGCAACGGTGATCATCGCGTTGGTTGCACTCGTCATTGCGGATATTGGATTCCTTACCGCGATGGGTATTTCTGCCGCCTTCACGGTGTTCGTGTCTGTGCTCATTGCGTTGACGTTTATTCCTGCGCTGTTGGGTGTTCTTGGCGGTCGGGCATTCAAAGGAAAAATCACAGGAATTGGTGGTAATCCAACACCGAAGCAGACGTGGGAGCAGGCACTTAACCGCCGGTCAAAGGGCCGTACGTGGGTAAAACTTGTGCAAAAAGCACCAGGTCTTGTGGTGGCGATTGTGGTGTTGGGGCTTGGTGCGTTGACGGTTCCGGCGATGAACCTTCAGTTGTCTTTGCCTTCTGATTCCACGTCCAATATTGATACCACCCAACGTCAGTCAGCTGATTTGATGGCTGAAGGATTTGGGGCGGGCGTGAATGCGCCGTTCCTGGTCATTGTTGATACACACAACGTCAATGCTGATTCCACTGCGTTGCAGCCACTGATCGAGGCGCAGGAACCTGAAGAGGGTGAATTTGATCGGGAGCAGGCGGCTCGTTTTGCCACCTATATGTATGTTACTCAGACGTACAACTCCAATATCGATGTGAAAAATGCGCAGATCATCAGCGTCAATGATGATTTCACTGCAGCTCAGATTTTGGTCACACCGTACACAGGGCCTGCGGATGCGGAAACCCCTGAGTTGATGCATGTGCTGCGTGCTCAAGAAGCCCAGATTGAGGATGTCACCGGAACGGAGCTGGGTACTACTGGTTTCACAGCCGTGCAGTTGGACATTACTGAGCAGCTTGAAGATGCAATGCCGATTTATCTTGCGGTGGTTGTGGGCTTGGCTATTTTCCTCCTTATTCTGGTGTTCCGTTCCCTGCTTGTTCCACTGGTCGCGGGCCTTGGCTTCTTGCTTTCTGTGGGCGCTGCTTTCGGTGCCACGGTGTTGTTCTGGCAGGAGGGCTTCGGTGGATTTGTCAATACCCCTGGTCCGCTGATTTCCTTCATGCCAATCTTCCTCATCGGTGTGACTTTCGGTTTGGCGATGGATTACCAGGTGTTCCTGGTGACGCGTATGCGCGAGCACTACACCCACCACGGCGGCAAGGGACAGCCTGGTTCCAAGTACACCCCTGTGGAACAATCCGTAATTGAAGGTTTCACACAGGGTTCCCGCGTGGTTACTGCAGCTGCATTGATCATGATTGCGGTGTTCGTGGCGTTTATTGATCAGCCGTTGCCGTTTATTAAGATTTTTGGTTTCGCATTGGGTGCTGGCGTGTTCTTTGATGCGTTCTTTATCCGCATGGGTCTTGTGCCTGCATCGATGTTCCTCATGGGTCGCGCTACGTGGTGGATGCCTAAATGGTTGGACCGTCTGCTTCCGCCCTTGGATATTGAGGGCACCGCCTTGGAGAAGGAATGGGAGGAGAAGCACGCAGCGCGTTAGACTTGGCACTTATGTCAGATCTTTCATTCACCCTCAACAACAAGCTTGCCGACGACGCCCCCGGCAAGCATGGTCGTACGGGTGTTATTCACACACCTCATGGTGATATTGCAACCCCTGCTTTTATTCCGGTGGCTACCAAAGCCACGGTGAAAACTTTAACTCCGGAGCAGATTCGTCAGACCGGCGCGCAGGCAATTTTGTCTAATGCGTACCACCTGTATCTGCAGCCAGGCCCAGACATTGTGGATGAGGCCGGTGGCGTGTCCAAGTTTGAAAACTGGCACGGCCCAACGTATACGGATTCGGGTGGATTCCAGGTCATGAGCTTGGGCTCCGGCTTTAAAAAAGTACTGGCTATGGACACCACCAACTTGACGCGCAATGACATTAAAGCGGCTAAAAAAGAGCGCATGGCGCTTGTCGACGAAGACGGCGTGGATTTCAAATCTGTTATCGATGGCTCAAAGCACCGATTCACCCCAGAAGTTTCCATGCAGATCCAACACCAATTGGGCGCAGACATCATTTTCGCTTTTGATGAGCTGACCACCCTGGTGGATACCTACGACTACCAGGTGGAATCAGTAGAACGCACCCGCAGGTGGGCACAGCGCTGTCTCTTGGAACATGAACGTTTGACCAAGGAACGTGTGGGAAAGCCACTGCAATCCCTATGGGGAGTGGTGCAGGGGGCGCAGTTTGAAGATTTGCGTCGACAAGCAGTTCAGGGCCTGTTGGACCTGGATCGCCAGGCTGCCGATGAAGGCCGTCGGGGCTTCGGCGGCTTCGGCATCGGTGGCGCGCTGGAGAAAGAAAACTTGGGCACCATCGTGGGATGGGTGTGCGATGAATTGCCAGATGAAAAGCCACGCCACCTGCTGGGTATTTCCGAGCCAGATGATTTGTTTGTGGCGATTGAGGCAGGTGCCGATACCTTTGATTGCGTTGCGCCAACCCGCCTTGGCCGACGTGGTGGTGTGTACACCCTTGATGGTCGGATGAATCTCACCGGTGCCAAATTCAAACGTGATTTCAAAGGCATCGATGAGGAAGTCGGTGGATACGCCAGCGAAAACTACTCCCGCGCGTACATCCACCACCTGCTCAAAGCCAAGGAATTTTTGGCAGGCACGTTGTGCACCATGCACAACTTGTACTTCATGATCACCTTGGTGGATAAGATTCGCGCCAGCATCGATGATGGCACGTACTACGAATTCAAGGAAGAATTCTTAGGCCGGTACTACGCTTCAAAGGCTAAGTAACCTTCGCGGCGTTTCACCCAGCCAATGACTGCGTACGTGATGGGCATCAGGATGACTTCCAACACGGTTTTCCAGATAAAGCCCACCACAACGTAGTTGATGAAATCTGGGGTGGTGGCAATACCGATGACAGGTGCTGCGATGGCACAAAAGAGCAGCGTATCGGCGAATTCACCAACAACAGTGGATCCGATGAGCCTTGCCCACAAGGATTTTTCACCGGTGCGCTTTTTGATAGCCACCAAAACTTTCGCATTAAGCAATTGGCCCACAATGTAGCCAGCAAGGGAAGCCACAACAATTTGAGGAACGAGACCTAGCGTTGCTTCGAAAGCTTCCTGGCCCTCCCAGAAACTCGCACCTGGAAGCCAGATTGAAATATAAAATGACAGTGCCGCAAGAATGGTGATGCCAAAACCAGTCAAGATGGCACGTCGTGTGGATTTATAGCCGTAACATTCGGCTAATACATCGCCTAAAACATAAGAGATGGGGAAGAGGAAGAAAGCGCCGTCTGTGACCAGCGGGCCGATTTCCACACCCTTGGTGGCGGTGATATTTGAAATTAAAAAGACTGCAACAAACAGCGCCAACAAAATAGGGTACAGGCTTGGCTGGATGTGAATGAAGGTGGTTTTTCCGGACGCAACGGAGGTTTGTTCGGTTGCGCCCTGCCCAGGTTGGGGCTGGGTTTTTGAGGTCTGCGGTTGATTTTGCACGTCCACAACCATAGCCAGAAAACGTTATTGAAAAAACTCTGGCGTGGCTTTCGTGTGCCAACTCAAGGTTTTAAAATACTCCGTTTTATTAGTATCACTTGGGGTTCAAAAGAGCGTGGGAGAGGAGTCCGTGCGGTCACTTTTTCGGCCTGCTTTATTAAGTTTTATATCTCAATTCACCTCACTTCACCTGGTGACCAAAACCGCGGCTGGAGAGCACGTTCTTGGTCGTATGTGCCGGGATCTGGGCCTATAAAGTTGCTCTGGCGACCAAGAGCATTCCAGATAACCTATGGATTTGGTCGAATATGACGGTATCCGGCACTGTCTGCGTTCATCCCCAGAAAGCAGATGAAAAAACTCTCATATTGATCTCATTGTGGTTTCATAAGGCGGAATTTAACTAGAGGTTGTTAGCCAACAGGCACTTCATCTAGGAAAGGTTCATTCTCATGACCATTGCTCTTGAATACCCAGCTCTAAGCTCCACTGCGATCTCGTTGCCTGCTCGTTTTCAGGCGAGCTATACGACGAGGTTGGTGGCGGTGGGCGTCGAAAAGCGTCGTGGTGATTTTTGGTTGGAAACTGCCAGCACGCCGCAGGCGGGCGATGTGGTGATTGCGCGGGTGACAAAGATTAATAATCACAAGCGGGTGGAGACGCCGGAGTCGCGCAAGGCCATTTTGTTTGAGGGGGCGTTGGTGATGTTGGCGTATGGGCATCGGTATGCGGCGGATCAATTTTTGGCGCATGTGCCGGGGGATTTGGGGCCATGCCATTTGGTGGCTGCGGGTGGTATCGCCGGGATGGTTACTGCGCTGCATGACCAGATGGATGAACCGACAGAAATTGAGCCACTCGGGTTGCTCACTAATGCCAACGGTACAGTGAACGTGCGTGATTTTGCTGCTTTTGACAATCCGTTGAAAGTGGAATCGTCAACCAAGAATGCGCAGGTGATTGCGGTGTTGGGGACGTCGATGAACTCTGGAAAATCTACCACGCTTGCGTGTTTGGTCAATGGTTTGACTGCTGCTGGGCGCAAGGTGGCGGCTGGAAAAATCACTGGTACCGGTGCTGGAAATGACCGCATGATTTATCACGATGCCGGTGCGCACAGCGTTATTGATTTCACTGACTTCGGCTATCCCACTACCTTTAAGCTGAATTTCGCGGAAATTCGGGCGCTGAGTGTCAACATGATCAATGTGTTGGCTGATACTGGTGCCGATACCGTGATCGTGGAAATCGCGGACGGTATTTATCAGGGCGAAACATCGCGATTGCTTCGGGATCAGGTGTTTCAGGAAGCCGTGGATCATGTGGTTTTTTCTGCTGTTGATGCCCTGGGAGCCAAGGCCGGTGTGGAGGAGCTGCAGTCCGCGGGGCTTGATGTGGTGGCTGCATCGGGAATCATGACGGCATCACCACTGGCTACTGCTGAGGCTGCCGCTGTCCTTGATGTGCAGGTTGTGCCTACTTTTGATCTCACCAACCCGAAGATTGTCACAGCGGTGCTAACGGATCATGCCTAGGTTATGGCGTGCTCGCTGCAGGCTTTTGCTCACTGCCCTAGGTGTCCTTGGTGTGCTGCAGGCGCTGCTGGCGATCATGGTGTCGTTGAGCGTAGCCACCACATTAGAGGGAAACCGAGCACTTGTTGGATTGCTGCTTGCCACCACGTTGGGATTGGGGGTGGCGCAGTGGATTCAAAAAGTAGTGGCAGAAGATCTAGGCCAGCATTATGTGCATGAGGTGCGTCGTGAATTGGTGGGTGCTGCGCTGGTGCCGGGGAATGCTACTTCTCTGGGGGTGACTGTAACCAGGGCAAGCAATGATCTTACTGCGGTGCGCAATTGGGTGACGTTGGGAATCGTTTCGATTGCCACCGGTGTGCCGTTGATCGCGACTGTGCTGGCAGCATTGTTTGTTCACGATTTTCGCACGGGAATCGCGGTGGCTGTACCACTTCTCATGTGTGTATCCGTGCTGCCGGTGGTGGCGCGGTGGACTTTGATAAGAGCACGTGAACTGCGCAAAAAGCGTGGACGCATGGCTGCGCGGATTGCAGATTCTGTCATGGCAGGAGAATTACTGCATGCAACAGGAGCGATAGACCGTGAGCTCAATGCCGTCACCCGAGAGTCCGACCGAGTGGTGATAGCTGCTGTAAGACGTTCCTGGGCCACCGGTTTTAGCCGCGCATTGATGGCAATGGCAGCCTCGCTTGGCACTGTCAGCATTGTGATTTCTGGTCACCTGGAAGTAAGTGAGGTTGCGGGAATAATGATGCTTCTTGGCGTTCTTGCCACTCCAGTTGCAGAACTTGGACGCGTGGTGGAATATCGCCAAAACTACAAAGCGGCAACTCGCATCCTGATTCCACTTTTGCAAAAAGGCTCAGAATTTAAACACTCCCAACAAAAACTGCCCGGATTGCAAGCAACAGAAGGAATTCCCGGTGTCTATGTCAAAGGTATTTCTGCACTTCCTGGAGAACGAATCTACCTCCACGGCTCTGCAGATGCGACGAGAAAATGGGTTGCCTCATTATCTGCAATGGAGGAAGGCGCAGATGCAATAGTCAACGGTCAAAGGCTCTCGCAGCTTCCTTTGAAACAACGACGCGCCCTCATCGGAATTGCTTCAGCACATCACCACTTAAGCCGTGGTTCAGTATCGCGCCTGGTTGGTTTGCGGGTACCGGATGCCACTGAGGAAGAAATTGAGCAAGCACTGGAACAAGTTGGTCTGAACAACACCGGGAAACAACGCTTGAAAAACGGCGGACAACCCTGGAGTACTTCGCAGATCAACAAACTGAAAATCGCCAGCGCCACCCTTCGAACCCCACCGCTTTTGGTAATCGAAGGCATCACCCCTGAAAATCTCCACAACTATCCAGGAGTGATCATCTCCACCGTTCAGGAGAACCCATCCAAAACATGGCGGCAAGTGAACATCTAATCTAGAAACATGGCAGGACGATACGCACCATCACCAAGCGGCGACCTTCACTTCGGCAACCTCCGCACAGCACTGCTGGCCTGGTTGTTTGCCAGGTCCGAAGGCAAAAAATTCCTCATGCGGGTTGAAGACATCGATGAACAACGCTCATCACGCGAATCCGCCGAAAGTCAACTCGCGGACCTGTCAGCGCTGGGACTTGAGTGGGACGGCGAGGTGCTCTACCAATCCACACGCTACGACGCCTACCGCGCAGCATTAGAAAAACTCGACACCTACGAGTGTTATTGCTCGCGCCGGGACATCCAAGAAGCCTCGCGGGCTCCGCATGTAGCTCCGGGGGTGTATCCGGGAACGTGTAGGGATTTTGGGGAGGAGGAGCGCGTCGAAAAGCGGGCAAGCTTGGCTGCTCAAAACCGCCACCCTGCCATCCGCCTGCGCGCGCAGGTGTCGTCTTTTGATTTTTATGACCGACTTCGCGGGCCACAAACCGGGCCTGTGGATGATTTTATTTTGCTTCGCGGTGGCCAAGAACCCGGCTGGGCGTACAACTTAGCAGTCGTGGTCGATGATGCCTTTCAAGGAGTTGACCAGGTAGTTCGTGGCGATGACCTGCTTGATTCCGCCGCGCGCCAAGCCTACCTCGGCTCGCTGCTGGGTGTGGCTGCCCCCGAATACATCCACGTGCCGCTCGTGCTCAACGCCCACGGCCAGCGCCTCGCTAAACGCGACGGGGCGGTCACGCTTAAAGAAATGCTTATCGACGCCCCCCTCCACACCATTTTCTCTCGCCTCGCATCATCGCTCGGCTACGAGGGGGTAAATTCTGCACCCCAATTGTTGGAAATTTTCGATCCCACAACCCTAAGCCGGGAGCCATTTATTTACTGAGCATTCTGAGGTGGAGCCATGCCATCTGGAGGAGTCATGCCGCCGGGACCTCCCTGACCACCGGGACCTCCTTGGCCTCCACTTGGCATGTTCATGGACTGATTCTGCTCCGTCGTTGGATCAATCGGCACATCAATCGAGGCGATAAAACCGCTGGTTGCATCGCCGGTGAGGTTAGCCATCTGCTGATCCCAGCCATCAGAAAAGACATTGTCAGTATCCAGAGAAATGTCATTCAAGTTGGTCAAGGAATTTCCATACACATCAAGTGCATACACCGATGCTGCTGATGCTTCATCCAAAGCAATCTGCGACGTCAAAATGTTGTTTGTGGAATCCGTGATGCTGTCTCGATCAGGGAACACCTCGAAATGAATATGTACCCACCGGCCCGCATAACAACCAGGGAAAATGGTATCGAAAGTGACCTGACCATACTTATCGGCAATCTGCACACCACGTAAATAGGTCTCATCTTCCAGCTCAGAGTCGTACATTGAATATCGACCCGGCGCGTCACAGTGCCACACGTATACCGCAGCACCCTCCATTGGCTGATTGTTGTTGCTCATGTCCAAAAGGGTCATGGTCAACGTCAATGGCACACCCTCGGCCACGGTGTCAGAATCGATCGACTTGGTGATGTCCTGGCGTTCCACCCCCGAAATTTCCAACACATCCGGACCATTGGAACCATCGCCAGGGTATGGGCCAGCAGTCTCGGAGTTCATCTCAGTCAAGGTCTCTGCTGCAGCCGAAGTTGCTGAGGTTGCACTCGACGTGCTGGATGCGGATGAGGAACCAGAAGGCGCACAAGCAGCAAGTGCCACACCAGCACCACCGACACCGATGAATCCCAAAACCTTCCTCCGGGAGAAAACGGTCCCTAGATCAAATCCCAATCCCTGATCTTCCAGATCCTCGGACTGGTTGGGAAGTACCCTGCCTTCAAATTGACGCAACTGCTCAGCCATGACTTTTCTAGCCTTTCAAGTTCGGATGTTTACGCTGATAGGAACATGCTAAGCCTGTTGTCTGAATGGTCCCTGAATGCTTGCTGTATTGATTTCTCTAGATTTTCGCCAATTGACCTCTTGGCTGAATGGGATTTTGGGAGCCTCTGTGAGAAAGGTGCGTGAGCTGTCATTTAGGTAGGGGGCTTTTGGGATTGTGCTGTTGTCGGCTGGTGCCGTTTGTGGGCTATTTAAGGGGTCGGAAATTTGGGATGGGTGTTTATGTCACTGTCGGTCTAAAGAGCTCTTACAGGCGATTCTGGAAGGGCACTTTTCCGACGGTTCGTGGTGAGATTTTGCGCGGCGCCAGAGAGGCCAAACATACGTGACAAGAATCTTCAAAAATCCAAATTTTTTGACACGTATGTTTGGTTTGCGTGATCTTAAACCGGACAGGCGTGCCAAAGATTCTGGAAAATCGAAAATCTTGTCATGTGTGTCTGATTTTTAAAAGTCCACCGCACGGTCGGGCCCAAGGTGTGGGTAAAACCGGAGCGTGAAACCCCGAGCAAGCCTGCCGGTTTCACATTAGCCACATCTGTCACAGTGGAAGACGTTCAAGAACGCACAGTCCTAAGCCCTCAACCCAAGACGTGAAAAAACCAGCTTCCCACCGAAGTGAGAAGCTGGTTTAGTTTGCGGAGGATAGGGGATTTGAACCCCTGAGGGATTGCTCCCAACCCGCGTTCCAGGCGAGCGACATAGGCCGCTAGTCGAATCCTCCAGCTAGAACGGCTGCAACGCATGGCTGCTTTGTTCTGGGAATTAGATTACACAAAAGTCGTTTAGAAATTCAAATCCGCTCGCAGTTGGCGTTTTCTGTGGGTGTTCCGCTAGAGTTATGCGCAGGATCCCGTGCGGCGTTTATCTTGTGAACTCCCCCAGGGCAGGAATGCAGCAAGGGTCAGCGAGCTCTGACGGGTGCGCGGGATCCCCTAAAACGTCTAGAGTAGTGGCTTGAGGTCACTGCTCTTTTTTTGTGCCCTTTTTTGGTCCGTCTATTTTGCCACCACATGCGGAGGTACGCAGTTATGAGTTCAGTTTCGCTGCAGGATTTTGATGCAGAGCGAATTGGTTTGTTCCACGAGGACATCAAGCGCAAGTTTGATGAGCTCAAGTCAAAAAATCTGAAGCTGGATCTTACTCGCGGTAAGCCTTCGTCGGAGCAGTTGGATTTCGCTGATGAGTTGTTGGCGTTGCCTGGTAAGGATGATTTCAAGGCTGCGGATGGTACGGATGTCCGCAACTATGGCGGTCTGGATGGCATCGTTGATATTCGCCAGATTTGGGCGGATTTGCTGGGTGTTCCTGTGGATCAGGTGTTGGCTGGTGATGCGTCGAGTTTGAACATCATGTTTGATGTGATCAGTTGGTCGTACATTTTCGGTAACAATGATTCGGTTCAGCCTTGGTTGAAGGAAGAAACCGTTAAGTGGATTTGCCCTGTTCCTGGCTATGATCGTCACTTCTCCATCACGGAGCGTTTCGGCTTTGAGATGATTTCTGTGCCTATGAACGAAGACGGCCCTGATATGGATGCTGTTGAGGAATTGGTGAAGGATCCGCAGGTTAAGGGCATGTGGGTTGTGCCGGTGTTTTCTAACCCGACTGGTTTCACGGTGACAGAAGACGTCGCAAAGCGTCTAAGCGCAATGGAAACCGCAGCTCCGGACTTCCGCGTTGTGTGGGACAATGCCTACGCCGTTCATACGCTGACCGAGGAATTCCCTGAGGTTATCGATATCGTCGGGCTTGGTGAGGCCGCTGGTAACCCGAACCGTTTCTGGGCGTTTACCTCTACTTCTAAGATCACTTTTGCTGGTGCGGGTGTGTCGTTCTTCCTTACCTCGGCGGAGAACCGCAAGTGGTACACCGGCCATGCGGGTATCCGTGGAATTGGCCCAAACAAGGTTAATCAGTTGGCGCATGCACGTTACTTCGGTGATGCAGAAGGTGTGCGTGCGGTGATGCGTAAGCATGCTGCGTCGTTGGCTCCGAAGTTCAATAAGGTGTTGGAGATCCTCGATACCCGTCTTTCTGAGTTTGGTGTGGCGCAGTGGACTGTTCCTGCTGGCGGTTACTTCATTTCCTTGGATGTGGTTCCTGGTACGGCGTCTCGCGTGGCGGAGTTGGCTAAGGAAGCCGGCATCGCGCTGACCGGTGCGGGTTCGTCTTTCCCACTACGCCAGGATCCAGAGAACAAGAATCTACGTTTGGCACCGTCACTGCCTCCAGTTGAAGAACTCGAGGTGGCGATGGACGGCGTGGCTACCTGTGTATTGTTGGCGGCAGCGGAGCATTACGCTAACTAAAAGTGAATACAGCGGAGACAGCACATTGGATTAACCGTCTGCTTCCCGGGACACCGGAATTCCACCAGGTTGGCGCGTTTAAAGTGGCAGGTTACACGCTTGAGGATGAATCAATTGCGTGTTCTGTCGATTTCGGGCGCGTCAACACTGGGCTGGTCACAGAGGGAGGCGCGGAAACGGTCGATGTGCGCAGCGAGATTTTGTGCCTGGCTAGGGCAGAGGTGTCAGTGCCGGGGCGCGCCGTCGGCGCTGCTGCAACAATGCTTCTCGACGCCTCCCTCTCCTTCAAATCCGCCCCCGATTCCAGTGTCACTCCCATGCATGCCCAACCAGGGCAGATCCTTCCTGGTGTGGGCATCATGGCGAATCTTCCCCAGCAGGGCTATTCAGTAGTTCACGGAATTTTGGCGGATCCCCGCATTTGGGGACCTGAGATTCCCTATGTCCGCGAAGAAGCAGGGCAGGTCAATGTGGAAGCTCCCGATGAAGCTGGAGACCTTGCCAGATTGACGTTGCCCCTGCAGCTTATTTTGCTGACTGAGGAAGAGTTCGCCTATGCAATGAGCAACGGCAGTGATGTGTTGTTCCAGCATATGGCGGAGCAAAATGTTGATCTTCTGGATCTGAAACGTTAAAACGGTAGGCTCAATTCCGTGGCTTTGTATAGCAAGTATCGACCGGCAAGTTTTGGTGAGCTAGTAGGGCAGTCGCAAGTTACTGATCCTTTGTCCGCGGCTCTGGATAGCGGACGCATCAATCACGCCTACCTATTTTCAGGGCCGCGTGGTTGTGGCAAGACATCGTCGGCACGTATTCTTGCTCGTTCACTGAACTGCGTGGAAGGGCCTACCTCCACGCCGTGTGGGGTGTGTAATTCTTGTGTGGCGTTAGCTCCTGGGGGGCCTGGAACCCTCGATGTCACAGAGCTTGATGCCGCGAGTAACAACGGTGTCGATGACATGCGTGAACTGCGTGAACGCGCCAACTATGCTCCAGCGGAATCTCGCTATCGCGTATTTATCATCGACGAAGCCCACATGATTTCCAATCAGGGCTTCAACGCGTTGCTGAAAATTGTTGAAGAGCCACCAGCCCACCTGATTTTCATCTTCGCCACCACTGAGCCGGACAAAATGATCGGCACCATCCGATCACGCACCCACAATTATCCTTTCCGTCTGCTCACCCCGGGTGACATGCGTAAAGTGCTCAAAAACGCAGTCGACGGCGAAGGCGTTCACGTTGATGATTCCGTCTACCCCTTGGTCATCCGCGCGGGTGGCGGCAGTCCCCGCGACAGCCTGTCCATCCTGGACCAGCTGATTGCAGGCTCAGGCCCAGAGGGCTTAACGTACGAGCGCGCCTTGCCGCTGCTCGGTGTCACAAGCTTCACGCTTATTGACGATTCCATCCACGCCCTCGCCGCCAAAGACAACGCCAGCATGTTCACGACCATCGATAACGTCATTGAAGAAGGCCTGGAACCTCGCCGATTCACCATCGACCTTCTTGATCGTCTCCGTGATCTCATGGTTCTTCAAGCAGTCCCGGAAGCCATCAACTTAGGTCTTGTCGACGCCCCCACCGACCGCGCCGAAGCCCTCCTTCAACAATCCACCCTGTTCAAAGGCAATGAACTAGCCAACCTTGCCTCCATGGTGAACTCCGGCCTTGACGATATGCGCGGCGCCACCTCACCACGCCTACTCTTAGAAATCCTCTGCGCTCGTTTGCTGCTCGCCGGCAATACTGTCGTTGTACCGCAGCAATCCGAAGCCGCTCCAGCTGCAGCCGGTGGACTCACAGGCGCTGCAGCTGCACGCGCGAAAGCTCGCGGATACGGGCAAAAGAAACCAGCTCCTGAACCTGCGCCGGAACCAGCTCCTGAACCTGCGCCGGAACCAGTCGTGGAAACTCCGCCGACACCGGCACCCGAACCTGCACCGACACCAGCACCTACCCCGGAGCCGGTTGCGGAGGTGCGGGAGGAAAGCGTCGAAAAGCAGCCTGAAAGCGGTGATGTCCTAGAGACAATTCGAAACCGCTGGTCGCAGCTGCGCAGTGCTGTGGGTAAGCAAAGTGTGCGTACAGAAATCATGCTGACTGAGGCACGTGTGCTGGGGCTTCGTGGCGATACGCTTGTTCTCGGACACAGCACTGGTGCGTTGGCTGCGCGCCTCAACGCCGCTGATCACAACGGCATTTTGGTCAAAGTGCTCGCCGAAGAAACCGGCCAGCAACTAAAAGTCGAATGCATCGTGGGCACCAACCCGACCGATGCGGGATTCACTGCGCAACCACCTGTGCAGAAAAACACCTGGAATCCTAATCACACGTCCAAGCCTGCCTCGACTGCGCCGGCTGCACCTGCTTCGCCCGCGCCTGCCCAACAGCAAAAGCCTGAATCTGCGCCCGTCGAGCCAGAGGAGCCTGAGAGTCCGACTGAATCTGCCAGAGGATGGGGCCAACCAGTAAAAATTGGGGGCCCGGCACCTGAACCTGTTGCTCCGGTTGCCCCAGTTGCTCCGGCTGCTCCGGTCGTGCCACCGACCCCAACGGAGAAGCCCTCCTGGAAGGAACGCGCCCAGCAAGCAGCAGCGAATGCGGCTCAGCAACGACAAGCTCGACAGGGAAGCTCAGAGCCCTTCGAGCGCGGCGTACCTTTGCCACCGGAACCTGACCTGCCACCAGATCCTTATGGCTACGCGCCAGATGAAGGCATCCCAGAAAACCAGGGATACCAACAGCCGCCTGAGCCGTCGTCTGTGCAGTCGGAACCGGCACCTGCGCCCGTCGTGGAGTCCGCGCCTGTGCAGCCTGTTGCGCAGCCCGTTGTACAGCAGCCAGAGCCTGAGCCACTGTCTGAAGAAGAACAACTGATTCGGGAAGCAGATGAAGAACCAGGCCAGATGGATCGGCGTGATGCAAAAACCATCGCGATGGAACTTCTCGCCCAAGAGCTCGGCGCGAAACCTTTGTAAGCGCCGTTTGTAAGCGCCGTTTGTAAGCCGAGAGCGAACCTGCCAAAAGTAACAAGACAGGTTCGCTTCGACGTCGGTAGGATCGGGCACAAGAAACCAACAAACTTTATTTAGGAGCCACATTCATGTCACAGCCAGATATGTCCCAGATCCTCGCGCAAGCACAGCAGATGCAGGCACAGCTTCAGGCAGCTCAGCAGGAAATCCTGGCAACCACCGTCGTCGGAAACGCTGGTAACGGCCTAGTTACCGTCACCATGGCCGGCAATGGTGAAGTTTCTGCAGTCACCGTCGACCCAAAGGTTGTTGACCCTGATGATGTAGAAACCCTCCAGGACCTTCTCCTCGGCGCGTTCAAAGACGCTCACACTAAGGTCGCTAACGTGGCAGAAGAGAAGATGGGCCCACTATCCCAGGGCATGGGTGGCCTGTTCTAAATACTCCTAAAATGCAGCGCCGGGTTCTGATGAGCCCGGCTTTTGTCATGTATGCGATACTGTTCTTTGTCCATTTTTTCGTCCAGATAGGTTGTGTAAGACGTGTTTGAAGGCCCACTCCAGGATCTCATCGACGAACTTTCTCGTCTCCCAGGCGTCGGCCCCAAAAGCGCGCAACGCATCGCATTTCACCTGCTCAATGTAGATCCCATGGACATCACCCGCCTCCAGGAAGCACTCGGAAGCGTCCGCGATGGCGTTCAATTCTGCCGCATTTGCTGCAACATTTCCCGCGAAGAAGTCTGCCGCATCTGCTCCGACTCCGGCCGCGACGGCGGAACCATCTGCGTCGTCGAAGAACCCAAAGATATCCAAGTCATCGAGCGCACCGGCGAATTCTCCGGCCGCTACCACGTCCTCGGCGGCGCCCTTGACCCGCTGGCCAACATCGGCCCCCGCGAACTCAACATTTCCACCCTCCTGCAGCGCATCGGCGGCGTCCTGCCCGACCGCGAGCTCGCAGACTCGACGCCCGAAAATAAGCTTTTCGACGCCACCCCCAACGTCCACGAGGTCATCCTCGCCACCGACCCCAACACCGAAGGCGAAGCTACCGCCTCCTACTTAGCCCGCCTCCTCAAAGATTTCCCGAACTTGGTAGTTTCCCGACTAGCCTCCGGAATGCCTTTGGGCGGCGACCTCGAATTCGTCGACGAACTCACCCTCTCCCGAGCATTGAGCGGCCGCCTGCAGATCTAACCCCTCCTTTTGCGGGCCGGCTTTTGGTTGAAGCGGCCCGTTCGGTGCGGGAGGTCTGCCTTGTTTGGTACGTGGTGTACGTAAGTGGGCGGGTTTGAGGCTGGAGTGGTCAGTTCTGCAAAGAAGCTTGCCTTGTTTTGCACGCGGTGAACGCAACAGGGCAGATTGCTGCTCTGAATCGTCCGTTTGAAGAGTTAACTTGCCTTGTTTCGCACACGGGTGAACGTAAGTGGGCGATCTTCACTCTGAAATGGTCTGTTCCGCAATGGAGTTCGCCTTGTTTGGTACGCAGGTGAACACAACAGGGCAGATTGCTGATCTGAATCGTCAGTTCGGCGGGGAAGTCTGCCTTGTTTGGTACGTGGTGTACGTAAGTGGGCGGGTTTGAGGCTGGAGTGGTCAGTTCTGCAAAGAAGCTTGCCTTGTTTTGCACACGGTGAACGCAACAGGGCAGATTGCTGCTCTGAATCGTCCGTTTGAAGAGTTAACTTGCCTTGTTTCGCACACGGTGAACACAAGTAGGCGATCTTCACTCTGAAATGGTCTGTTCCGCAATGGAGTTCGCCTTGTTTGGTACGCAGGTGAACACAACAGGGCAGATTGCTGATCTGAATCGTCAGTTCGGCGGGGAAGTCTGCCTTGTTTGGTACGCGGTGTACGTAAGTGGGCGGGTTTGAGGCTGGAATGGTCTCTTCGGTCGGGAAGTTTGCCCTGTTTCGCACAAAGGGCGGTGAACACAACAGGGCGAACTAGAGCTCTGAACGGACAGTTTGAAGAGCTAACTTGCCTTGTTTCGCACACGGCGGGGCGACCACAAGTAGTCCAGCTTCACCTCGAAACGGTCCATTCGGTGGGGAAGGTCGCCTCGTTTGGTGCGCAGGTGAAAAACCGGGCCTTCTCAAAATGAAAAGACCCGGTCTAGAAGGGGTTAGGCCAGTCGTTCGGCGCGGAGGCGGTCGATGACGTCGATGTCCAAAGGTGCCAATTCCTTTAATGCCATGCCCATAGCTTTGGCGAGGAGAAGGTCGGCGAGTTGTGGGTTTCGGGCAAGGGCAGGTCCGTGCATGTAGGTGGCAATGAGGCTTCCTTGGACTGCGCCTTCGGCGAATTGTTGGCGTTCGTCGTCGGAGTTTTCGGAAGCTGCCCAGATGTCGGTGTTGCCTTCGCCGCGGACTACTCGGCCGAGGGGTTCGGCGTCGGGGCCAAGGAGGGTGGCGCCCATGTGGTTTTCGAAGCCGGTGAGTCGTTCGGTGAGTTCGGAGGTGAAACCGGCGCGGGTGGGTGTGGTTTCGACTTCACCGATGGCGCGTTTTTGTAAGGAGACGGTGGTGGCGTCGAGAAGCCCGAGACCGTCGACGATTCGGCCGGCGGCGCGGAAGGAATCGCCGAGTACCTGGAGACCTGCGCAGACTGCGAAGATGGGGCGACCGGCTGCGGCGGCGGTTTGGAGTCCGTTGTGTTTGGTGAGATGCTCGGTGGCAAGGATTTGTGCGGTGTCTTCGCCGCCGCCGAGGCAGTAGATGTCGAGGTTGGAGGGGACAGCGTCGTCGAGGGTGATGCGTTCAATTTCAGCGGAGATGCCGCGCATGCGGGCGCGTTGGCGAAGGACTAGGGCGTTGCCGTCGTCGCCGTATGTGCCAAGAACGTCGGGGAGGACGAGGCCGATATTTAGGGTGGTCATTAGTTTTCGGTCCCTTTCTCCAGGGCTTTTTTCAGGTCGCGGAATGCGGTGTAGTTGGCTAGGACTTCGATGCGGCCGGAAGGGCAGGCGGCGATGGCGTCGACGGGGTTGGAGATGAGTTCGTGGTCGATTTCTGCGTAGGTGAGTCGGACGGCTAGGTCGGTGCCGCGTTCACCGGAGGCTTTGACAGAGAGGTGTTCGAAGTCTTCGAAACGAACGTCCCAGAGCCAGGAGAGGTCTTCACCGTCGGCGACTTGACCATTGACTGCGATCACGAGGCCGTCGGCGGTGCGGTCAACCATGGACAGTGCTTCTTGCCAGCCTGCGGGGTTTTTGGCGAGAAGGAGGTGTACTTTGTGGTCTCCGATGTTGATGGTGGAGTAGCGGCCAGCAACGTTGTTGACGGAGTTGACGGCCGGTAGCGCGGAGGAGACGGGCACGTTGAATACGGTGGCTGCGGCGATGGCTTGGGCTGCGTTGCCGCGGTTGGCTTGACCTGGGAGGTTGAGGTCTAAAGCGAGGTCGCCGGATGGGGAGTGGATGGTATCTCCGTCGACTTCCCAGGAGGGGGTGGGGCGGGCGAAGGTCCGGCCGTCGAGAAGCGTCTTTTGGGCGCTCCAGTGGCGTCCGTCGTGGAGGATGCGGGATTCGGTGCGTGGGCAGGTGACGGATTCACCTTGCCAGCCGGTGCCGGCGCCGACCCAGATGACGTTTTCGGCGTCGAAAGCCACGGAGGTGACAAGGACATCGTCGCAGTTGGCGATGACGGTCATCTCAGGCCGCGAGCGCACGGCATCGCGTAGGACGCGTTCGATTTTGTTGATTTCGCCCACGCGGTCAAGCTGGTCGCGCGACAGGTTGAGCAGGACAAGCGCGTCGGGTTTGAGGCGCTCAATGGCGGCGGGAACGTGCAGCTCATCGACCTCGAGGACCACGTGCGAGGCGTTTCGGCCGGCAAGAAGAGCTGAGATGATGCCGGCGTCCATGTTGTCGCCGCCTTCATTGGTGGCAACGGTGTAAGTGCTGCGCATCGCGGCGGCCAACATGCGGGTGGTGGTGGATTTGCCGTTGGTGCCGGTAACGAGCACTGTTGGGCGGTTGTTGATGAGGTTGGACATGATGTCCGGATCTACCTTGCTGGCCACTAGGCCGCCGATCATTCCGCCGGAGCCACGACCTGTGGCTTTGGATGCGGATGTCGCAACTTTTGCTGAGACGATGGCGGCAGCGCTGCGTAAACGGCGTAGGGGTGCAGGCAGTGAAAGCTTCATGAAGAATGAGTCTAGTGAAACAGTCGCCTCTAACGCTTTTCGACGTCCACTTTCTTTCCTTCTTTTACCCTTTTAACAGCTGCTAAGAAGGCAACATCTGAAAGCAGCGGAATTCCTTTGCGTTGGGCGTGCATGGCTTTGCCGTCGATGTCGCGGGTTTGATTGCACACCACCACTGAGGTTTGCCGAGTCAGCTTCTCAGAATAGGACAAATCCGCATCGACGCACGCTTGGATAATGATGTCCGGATCCATCTCAATTTCCGGCGCGACCACCACTTCCATCCCAGCGATCAGCGTTTTGCCCGGCTCATACGGACCAGGGTTGACCAGCGTTGGCGTAGCTTCCTGCGCCTGCACCCGGATGATCGAGCGCTGTAAACCGAACTTGTCGGCACGCAAGGATTGCGGATCGATTTCCGCCAGCGGCCCCGTCTCCTTCAGGGCTCCATAAAGCCGTGCCACCAGCAACGTTTCTTCACGGCACAGTTCACGGTGCGGTACCTGCGCGCGGGCCACCGAGGCTTGTGCTGCAGGCGCCTCAATGCCCAAGGTGGCTGCCACGCCCCGGGTTCGGACGTCGTCTAAAACAATTGCTTGTCGACGCGCCGATGCAAGCGTATCGACGATCACCAGCGGCTTCGGGATGTGCCCCACGCGCTGCCTGCGGCGTCCGCGACCCCCACGGCGATTCCCACGATTGTTATTACGATTGGCCCGCGCAGCATCATTCATAGCGCGCTTGGCTTCGGAGACAATAAAACCCCAGCTCCGTGCAGCATTATGAATAAGGAGGGTGCGCCCATCGATGAGGCGATCCAAGCTTTTCAAGATCTGCCCAAACCTTTTGGCGCCAGCGAACTCTTCCTCGGTCACACCATGAAGATGGAAAGGACCGGGATCAGTTTTGGAATCCAATACCGCATGGAATGTTTCCACCGGCTCCAAACGAGGAGACAATGTCACCAGATCAATGGTGATCATGCGTGAAGTGGACGGATGAATGCCACTTGATTGGATGGTTACGGAAACATAAGGAGCCGCCTCGATAGCTTGTTGGCGTTCAGCTTCGATTTTTGCGGCGTGATCTTGCGACTCCTGAGTAGTGCTCATTTTTATCACTCTAGTTGTTTGGTGAGTTTTCACAGCATTTCTAGGCATGCAAATGGTAGTTGATGGTTGTAGATGACCAAATCCATAGGAGGCCCCGAGCATTTTCGGTCACCTGGTGAAGAAAGGTTTAGAAAACTGATGGCTGCGTGCCCTGTTTGCGTAATTTCATGAGTGGAAGACGCCGAGACCAAACCAGGAGACCCAGAAATCACGTTTTTGAAGTTTTTGGGTCTCCTGGTTTGGTGTATCGCGCTGAATACCAAACGTGGAGACCCAACTTTCGGATTTTTGAGGATTTTGGGTCTCCTGGTTTGGTCGGGTTCAAAAATTGCCCCTGACCTGCAAAGGTCACACCTCCCCAGCAGCACTTCTAACGGGTCTTGAGGGCCTCGTGCATACAAACACTCATCTGAAAAACTCGAGGCCTGAAACGGGCTTTAAATGCGTTTCCTGCACGAAGCCGGCGGCAAGAGTTTTCAACAACTTGAAAAATTCTTGCCGCCGGTGTGGTTGCCTTAGGGGGAGGCGTCGAAAAGCAAAATCTTTTTAGACGCCGCCAGCCAGGACAGTTTCGTGGTTGACATCCAGTGCGCGGTTAACGGCGGAGGTTACGGCTTTCAGGGAAGCGTAGGTGATCGACCCTGCGATGCCGACACCCCAAACCTTGCGGCCATTGACCTCAGCCAGGACATAAGCTGCTGCTTCTGCATCGTCGCCGGAGGTGCGGGCGTGCTGGCTGTATTCCTGGATTTCCACGTCGATGTTCAGCTTCTCCAGCGCGTTAGCGTAGGCAGCCAGAGGGCCATTTCCGTGGCCGTCGACGGTGATGTCTTGGCCGTTGTGGATCAGCTCAGCGGTGATGGAGGCATCTTCGTTTTCGGTTTGAGCGTTTTCCACACGCAGCGCAATCTGCTCGACTGGGGCGGTGCGATCCAGGTATTCGGTGGCGAAGATATCCCACATTGCCTTGGAGTTGACTTCGCCGCCTTCAGCGTCGGTGACGTTTTGTACAACTGCGGAGAACTCAACCTGCATGGAGCGAGGGATCTGCAGACCGTGGTCGGTCTTCATGATGTAGGCAACGCCACCCTTGCCGGACTGGGAGTTTACGCGGATCACGGCTTCGTAGTCGCGACCGACATCCTTTGGATCGATGGGCAGGTATGGAACCTCCCATTCGGTGTCGCGCAGCTGTTCCCAAGAAACGTCGGTGGAGTTTGCTCCTGGCTGGACCTTGGCGGCCATGGCGTCCAGACCCTTGTTTACTGCGTCTTGGTGAGAGCCGGAGAACGCGGTGAAGACCAGGTCGCCGCCGTATGGGTGGCGCTCAGGAACGCGCAGCTGGTTGCAGTATTCCACGGTGCTGCGGATTTGGCGGATGTCGGTGAAGTCCAGCTGAGGATCAACGCCCTGGGTCAGCATGTTCAGCGCCAGGGTGACCAGGCAGACGTTACCGGTGCGTTCACCGTTGCCGAACAGGCAGCCTTCGATGCGGTCTGCGCCTGCCATGTAGCCCAGTTCAGCTGCAGCAACGCCGGTGCCGCGGTCGTTGTGTGGGTGCAGGGACAGGATGATGGAATCGCGACGGTTCAGGTTGCGGTGCATCCATTCGATGGAGTCTGCATAAACGTTGGGGGTGATCATCTCAACGGTGGAAGGCAGGTTGATGATGATGGGGTTTTCAGGAGTTGGATCCATGACGTCTACCACGGCGTCGACAACTTCCTTGGCGTATGCAACCTCGGTGCCGGTGTAGGACTCAGGGGAGTACTGCCAACGCCAGTTGGTGTCTGGGTAGTCCTGCGCGATGGTCTTGATCAGTTCAGCGGCATCGGTGGCCAGCTTCTTTACCTGATCCTTGTCCATGCGGAACACAACGTTGCGCTGCAGGATGGACGTGGAGTTGTAGAAGTGCACAATAACGTTCTTGGCGCCTTCACATGCCTCAAAGGTACGGCGAATCAGGTGCTCACGAGCCTGAACCAGGACCTGAATGGTGACATCGTCAGGAATCATATCCTTTTCAATGATCTCACGCACGAAATCAAAGTCAGTCTGCGAAGCGGACGGGAAACCGACCTCAATTTCCTTAAAGCCCATCTGAACCAGCAGCTCAAACATGCGGCGCTTGCGTTCAGGTGACATCGGATCAATCAGGGCCTGGTTGCCATCGCGCAGGTCCACGGCGCACCACTGAGGTGCGACGGTGATTTTCTTATCTGGCCAGGTGCGGTCAGGCAGGGAGATGTCTTCTACCTCAACCTCAAAAGGCATGTAGCGCTTAACTGGCATGGAGGAGCCACGCTGTTTATTCCATGCTGGCTGGCCTTCATTGCGAGGCCCAACTGGGGTTTCGATCTTGGCAGGTGCGGAGATGAATGCGTCATTAGGGGACATGGTGTTCAACCTTCTTAAAAAGTTTTGTGTGGGTCCACGACCGGCAACACTAAACTCCGCGACGGGATGCCGGCCGTGTTAAGACCTCTGGGACCCGCCGCGGCGAAGAAGAAGTAGATTCGCACGCGAAGTCATGTGGTGAAGCATACATCAAGATTGTGGCGTGGGTAGCAATTAGGGGGAGAAAAGCATTAAAAAATGCTTTTCGACGCCCCGTTTCACCTGCATACAGCAGCCGGGGGTAGCGTTTAGTTGCTGTTATTTTTTAGCTGTCGCCGGCATTGTTCTGGTGCGCGACAGTGCAATGGTGGAAATAATCATTACTAATAAAGCAATGCCCATTGCGATCCACTCCCAGTCCACTACTTGGAATTTTTCCCCCAGAACCAAATAGCCCAAACTAAAGGCAACGATTGGTTCAGCAATTGTCATCGCAGGTAGAGATTTTTGGAGTTCGCCGGCATTGAAAGAGTATTGCTGCACGATGGTGCCCAGCAATGCAGTGAGAATAAGGCCGTAACCTTCCCAGTTGAAAATTAATCCGGAAATGCCCTGGTGCACAAAAATATCTACGGCTGCCTTAGACATCACCGCGACATAGCCAAACAGTGCACCGGTAATCAGCCCTAAAATCAGTGCTCTGTCTTTTTTTAAGATGTATTGCGCAACAAGCCACATGCCACCCATGACTGCAACCCCAGTGAGAAGGGCAGGAATCCACCGATCAAGTGGCGGGTGAGGGTTTCCAGGCAAAGGTCTGCCCAACACAATCATGATTCCAACGGCAATAGTAAGAAGTGTTGCCCAAGAAATTTCAGTTTTGCGTAAGCGATATCCGTTGAAACGCGCCGAAAGCGGCAAAGTGAACATGAGGGACAAAACAAGCACCGGCTGCACCACGAGCAGTGTGCCAAAACCCAAAGCAACAGTCTGTAAGAAATAAGCCAACATCGCGGTACTCATGCCAGCCCACCACATTGGAGTCATGAGTGCATTGAGCAAAGGTGAGCTTCGAAGTGAGCCATCTTTTGGGGTGCGGAGTGCGATCCGGTGCCGAACGACGGTACCCCACGCGATTGTTAAAGCCGATGCTAAGGCGAAAAGCACGGCGAGCAGATTGCTTTGCACTTGATACAGGGTAATGGACTAGTACAGTGCGTGCGAAGTTGCTCAGGTACCTTTTGGTGCAAAAACTACTCTCGAGTATCAAGATGCGGGCCATGGGGCAAGGTCTATCCCATGGGCTGAGACGTGCTCGTTAAACTCCCAAGTGAAGTCTCAGGGATGAAAAACCGAAAGAAAACACTCCTCCGGCTAGGTCGACGCAGTTTATAAAGGTAGAGTTGTTCGAGTAACTGTCAGCACGTTGATCGAAAGGTGCACAAAGGTGGCCCTGGTCGTACAGAAATATGGCGGTTCCTCGCTCGAGAGTGCGGAACGCATCAGGAACGTTGCTGAACGGATCGTTGCCACCAAGAAGGCTGGAAATGATGTTGTGGTTGTCTGCTCCGCAATGGGAGACACCACAGATGAACTTCTAGATCTTGCGGCCGCAGTGAACCCCGTTCCGCCAGCGCGTGAAATGGATATGCTCCTAACTGCTGGTGAGCGTATCTCCAACGCGCTCGTCGCCATGGCTATTGAATCCCTGGGTGCAGAGGCTCAGTCCTTTACTGGCTCCCAGGCCGGAGTGCTCACCACTGAGCGCCACGGAAATGCTCGCATTGTGGATGTCACGCCTGGTCGTGTGCGCGAAGCACTCGATGAAGGAAAAATCTGCATCGTCGCTGGTTTCCAGGGTGTAAATAAAGAAACCCGCGATGTCACCACTTTGGGTCGTGGTGGATCAGACACCACTGCAGTTGCTTTGGCAGCCGCACTAAACGCCGATGTGTGTGAGATTTACTCAGATGTGGACGGTGTATACACCGCCGACCCACGCATTGTCCCCAATGCACAGAAGCTGGAAAAGCTCAGCTTTGAGGAAATGCTGGAACTTGCTGCAGTTGGCTCAAAGATCTTGGTCCTGCGCAGTGTTGAATACGCCCGTGCATTTAATGTGCCACTGCGCGTACGCTCGTCATATAGCAATGATCCCGGCACCCTAATTGCCGGCTCGATGGAGGATATTCCTGTGGAAGAAGCAGTCCTTACCGGTGTCGCAACCGACAAGTCCGAAGCCAAAGTTACCGTTTTGGGTATTTCCGATAAGCCAGGCGAAGCAGCCAAGGTGTTCCGCGCGCTAGCTGATGCAGAGATCAACATTGATATGGTCTTGCAGAATGTGTCCTCTGTTGAAGACGGCACCACCGACATCACCTTTACCTGCCCACGTTCCGATGGACGCCATGCAATGGAGATTCTGAAGAAGCTTCAGGTGCAGGGCAACTGGAGCAACGTGCTTTACGACGACCAGGTAGGCAAAGTCTCCCTCGTGGGAGCTGGCATGAAGTCCCACCCAGGTGTCACCGCAGAATTCATGGAAGCACTGCGCGATGTCAACGTGAACATCGAATTGATTTCCACCTCTGAGATCCGCATTTCCGTGCTGATCCGCGAAGACGATCTGGATGCTGCTGCACGTGCACTGCACGAGAAGTTCCAGCTTGGTGGCGAAGAAGAAGCCGTCGTTTACGCAGGCACCGGACGTTAAAGTTTTTTAAGGAGTAGTTTTTCATGACCACCATCGCAGTTGTTGGTGCAACCGGCCAGGTCGGCCAGGTTATGCGCAACCTGTTAGAGGAGCGCGATTTCCCAGCAGATGCTGTTCGTTTCTTTGCTTCACCACGCTCTGCTGGCCGCACGATTGAATTTCGTGGCGCCGAAATCGAGGTAGAAGACGTTACCCAGGCAACTGAAGAATCCCTCAAGGGCATTGATGTTGCACTGTTTTCTGCAGGCGGTACTGCATCTAAGCAGTACGCTCCACTGTTTGCAGCTGCAGGAGCAACAGTCGTGGACAACTCTTCAGCATGGCGCAAGGACGATGAGGTTCCTCTGATTGTCTCTGAGGTTAACCCTTCTGAGAAGGATTCCCTGGCCAAGGGCATTATTGCCAACCCGAACTGCACTACCATGGCTGCGATGCCAGTGCTCAAGCCACTGCATGACGTCGCTGGTCTAGTAAAACTGCACGTGTCCTCTTACCAGGCTGTATCAGGTTCCGGCCTAGCTGGCGTGGAGACCTTGGCAAAGCAGGTCTCTGCAGTTGGCGATCACAACGTTGAATTCGTTCATGACGGACAAGCAGCTGACACAGGCGATTTTGGACCTTATGTTTCACCAATCGCCTACAACGTCCTGCCCTTTGCTGGCAACCTCGTTGACGACGGTACCTTTGAAACCGACGAAGAGCAGAAGCTGCGCAACGAATCCCGCAAGATCTTAGGCCTTCCAGACCTTAAAGTTTCAGGCACCTGCGTCCGCGTGCCGGTCTTCACCGGCCACACGCTGACCATTCACGCCGAATTCGAGCAGCCAATCACCGTTGAGCAGGCGCAGGAAATCTTGGGTGCCGCTTCAGGCGTTAAGCTTGTCGACGTCCCAACCCCACTTGCCGCAGCCGGCATCGATGAATCCCTCGTCGGTCGAATCCGCCAGGATTCCACCGTCGACGACAACCGAGGCCTCGTTCTCGTCGTCTCTGGCGACAACCTCCGCAAGGGTGCTGCGCTAAACACCATTCAGATTGCTGAGCTGCTGGTTAAGTAAAAACCTGCCGCTAAAAACCCCGCTTGAGTGCTACACTTCAAGCGGGGTTTTAATGTGTGAGGGGCGACGGGGTGGGGGCGAGCTTGTGAAGTGGAATTTTCCAGAATTTTTTAGTTTCTCTAGCAGGGAAAACACTGCTGATAGTACTAGCGATAAAGAACATGAAAATGCAACGGAGCTAGCGGCCGAAGCTTTAGCGGATGTCATTTTTCAGTGGAAAAACTGGGTCTACCGACGCGTTGATAGTGTGCATCCATCCGAAGGAGCTCGAGGGAGACTCAGACACTCCATGGATTGCGAAGCTCCACCGGACCCACGGCTTGCGTACAACGAAGTTGAACGCCGTTATAACGATATTAATGACGTAAAGGGACAACTAACGGTCCCGCTAGCGTTCATTGAAAAAGGCCCGATGCGTCATCTTGATGTCTGGAGAAATGATGGGACGAGCATTCCTATCCTTGGTTCGGAAGAAACTAGTGAACTAATGGTGGCTGTCCTCATGCTGTTTTTGAAGAAAAATGGCATCGAGCGAACATCCGAACTTGAAGATGCGATGCGTGCCCTTGTGGCATCTAGAGAAAAAGGAAACCTAGCAAAAGCAACGAACTTAATTGAAAGTGGGATGTGGGAGGGTAAAACATTATGGGATAGTAATGATCCTGCAGTGAGGTTTGATGTGGGAACAAAAGACTTGCTTTTGAATCTATCTACTGATTTTTTGTTGATGGGTTTGTTGCCCACAGAAACTTCTGGAGTCAGGCAAGTTTTAAAATTTTCATATCACTGGGTGGTTGAATTACCTGATAGAGGGCTTCTTAGGTCATTGTGGGGTAGCGTATGTGTCGCATTTCGAGCAGCTCCAATGGAAATTGAATTACCAACACATATGCCGACAGAGGCGAAATCATACCATCTTGAATTTCATACACCGCCTGAGTTAGATATTCAGGAGTTATCGCTTCCAGTTGAGCCCATCAATCAAGGTCATCAGGTCGGCTATCCAACTGACTCTAATAGGACGCCCATTGCCCATGTGCACTCGAATTTTTCCGAGATCATGACCGCAAATGCAAAGGTAAAATTGGAGGTTCCCAAAAGGGGAATTTGGGTTACTGCACTTTTATCGAATACATTAACTGCCGGAATTTTTATACTTGCTTTGTTATTACCCAATGCAACTGATGCTCTGCGTAGCGTCGGTGGAAATGCAGCGGCCCTAATGCTTGCGGCACCAGCAGTATTTGTAAGTTTTCTCATCTTTCCTAAAGAACATATTTTTGTATCTTCTATGCTTAATCCACTTCGTATCGTTGTAGGAGTATGTGCGCTACTGCTCTTTACGATGGCAGGAAGCCTTGTGGGTGGACTGGAGCGACCACTACTTATTCTTCTGTGGTCATTTGGGGCTGGGTTTTCAGTGCTAGTTGTTAGTGCACTAGCATTAGGTCCACTCCTAGGAAAGCTTTTTGAGAGGTTGCACCTGCGCCCTAGTACTAAGAACTGATGTAGAGTTTGTGGAAAGATGAGTTAGAAATCCCAGGTTGTAGACGTCATGGGCGATGCATCATTACTTTTAAATGAGTAAGAACCTTAAGGATAAATATGGGAAAGATTAAAGGAAGCGCACCTCGAAGAGCTGTCGTTCGGGGCGGGGTTATTACTTCTATTGCCGGAGGAAAATCATCTGCGAGCGTAAAAATTAAAGATTCAGTTTTAGATAAACACAAAGTATTAATGCGGTCAAAGGATTCTAGGGTGGGTAAGAGTCGTTTTGATCGCGTAGCTAAATAGGTCTGACAAATGGAACCCATCCACTAACCTTGAGCGGATTTACCATCTTCTTCAGATGAATCACCGGCAGCTGTGGCAGAGATAAGGTCAGCTCGTGCCCTCGCTACGCGGGAACGGATTGTTCCTACTCGCACGTCGGCAATTTTTGCTGCTTCTTCATAGGTATAGCCCAATACTTGGGTGAGGATTAGGGCTTCGCGGCGTTCTGGGGGGAGGGCGTCGATAAGCGTGCGGACGTCGATCCACTCGGACCAGATGCCCGCATTGCTAGCGTCGGTGGCACCTGTGTTTTCGTATTCGACGATGGATTTGCGGGGGCGTGCCATGTCATGGCGGATGTTGTCGACCCAGACGCGTCGGGCTAGTGATAGCAACCAGGTGCGTGCTGAGGAACGCGCGGCGAAGCGGGGGAGGGCTCCCATGACGCGTAGGTAGGTTTCTTGGGTGAGGTCATCGGCGATTTCGTGGCCGCCGAGGTGAGCTAAAAGGCGCCAAACATCATCTTGAGTTTCTCGAATGAAATCGGTGAGTGCTGCGCGATCGCCACGGCCGGCGGCAAGGGCCAGCTCGGTGACGTGGGCGTCGTTGCGCTCTTTTGACTTCACAATGGCTCAGAATACCAGCTCAGGGAGGGGTCATCATAAAGCTCCGGAGGGGGTGTCAATATAGGCAAAAAGAATCATACTTTTGTCTTTTTGCTGGCAGTTTGTAAAAGACTTACTTGGGCGGTGGCACTAAGTGACATTCTCGGGTAGACTATCAATCAGACTCAATCCATAGGTAACCCGCATAAAAGGAAGGTAAGGCTAATGTCTGAGCAGTCAGCAGTAGACCAGATCGTGGATCGCGGAATGCGTCCAAAGCTTTCTGGAAACACCACCCGCCACAACGGAGCGCCAGTTCCATCTGAGAACATCTCCACAACCGCAGGCCCACAGGGGCCTAACGTTCTCAATGACATCCACCTCATTGAGAAGCTGGCACACTTTAACCGTGAGAACGTTCCAGAGCGTATTCCTCACGCAAAGGGCCACGGCGCTTTCGGTGAACTGCACATTACTGAAGACGTTTCCCAGTACACCAAGGCAGACCTTTTCCAGCCCGGCAAGGTCACCCCACTGGCTATTCGTTTCTCCACCGTTGCTGGTGAGCAGGGCTCCCCAGATACCTGGCGTGACGTTCACGGTTTCGCTCTTCGCTTCTACACTGAAGAGGGCAACTACGACATCGTGGGTAACAACACCCCAACCTTCTTCCTTCGTGACGGCATGAAGTTCCCTGACTTCATCCACTCCCAGAAGCGCCTCAACAAGAACGGTCTGCGCGATGCAGACATGCAGTGGGATTTCTGGACCCGCACCCCTGAATCAGCACACCAGGTGACCTATCTGATGGGTGACCGCGGTACCCCTAAGACCTCCCGCCACCAGGATGGTTTCGGCTCCCACACCTTCCAGTGGATCAACGCTGAAGGCAAGCCAGTATGGGTTAAGTACCACTTCAAGACCCGCCAGGGCTGGGATTGCTTCACCGACGCTGAGGCAGCAGAGGTTGCTGGCCAGAACGCTGATTACCAGCGCGAGGACCTTTACAACGCAATCGAAAACGGCGACTTCCCAATCTGGGACGTCAAGGTTCAGATCATGCCTTTCGAGGATGCAGAGAACTACCGTTGGAACCCATTCGATCTGACCAAGACCTGGTCTCAGAAGGATTACCCACTGATCCCAGTTGGTTACTTCATTCTGAACCGCAACCCACGCAACTTCTTCGCACAGATCGAGCAGATTGCACTGGATCCAGGCAACATCGTTCCAGGTGTTGGACTGTCCCCAGACCGCATGCTTCAGGCCCGTGTCTTCGCATATGCTGATCAGCAGCGTTACCGCATTGGACCTAACTACCGCGATCTGCCAGTAAACCGTCCAATCAACGAGGTCAACACCTACAGCCGCGAAGGTTCCATGCAGTACATCTTCGATGCTGAAGGCGAGCCATCCTACAGCCCTAACCGCTACGACAAGGGTGCAGGCTACTTGGACAATGGTCAGGACTCTTCCTCCAACCACACCTCCTACGGCCAGGCTGACGATATCTACGTCAACCCAGATCCACACGGCACCGATCTGGTTCGCGCTGCATACGTTAAGCACCAGGATGATGATGACTTCATCCAGCCAGGCATCCTTTACCGCGAGGTTCTGGATGAGGGCGAGAAGGAGCGTTTGGCAGACAACATCTCCAACGCAATGCAGGGTATCTCTGAGGAAACCGAGCCACGTGTCTACGACTACTGGAACAAGGTTGATGAGAACCTCGGCGCACGCGTCAAGGAGCTTTACCTCCAGAAGAAGGCGTAAGTCCTTCTGACCTAAAATGAGGGCCTATCCGCCAATGGTGGATAGGCCCTCATTTGTCTTTGAAGCTAGTTGAGAAAAATTAGCTAGACAGCAGATCCGCAATTCCCAAGGTTACTGCGGTGGAACCGATGGCGGTGGAGCCGAGTCCAACGGCAAAGAAGCCAGCGGTGCTCTGAATTGCACCTTCAACCTGTGCAGCTTGAGCGGCAGGCAGGAAGCTTAACAGATCAGTGACTTCTTGTGGAAGCTGGATCCCAGAGCTGAGGTTGGAGGAACCAGTGGTCGAGCCAGCTTCCTGCGCGCTAGCGACTCCAGTGCCTCCAGCCAGGGCTGCGGTAGTGATTGCAATTGCTGCGATAGATTTCATGCGCATGGGATCAGTCCTTCACTAGATAAAAAAGATTCATGTTCCAAACTACATGTTTCACACTTGGGGACGCGCTGGTTTGACCACTTTCATGGCAAAACGTGATGAGATCTTTGCAATTCCTGGCACGGTTTGGATGTGGTTAGACAGAAATTGTTCATACGCTTCCAAATCGGCAACACCAATGCGGACAAAATAATCGGGCGAACCAAAAAGCCTATGTAGCTCCAACACTTCATCGTGCTGCGCAACGGAGCTTTCAAAGTTATCTACTGTGGAGCGGTCAAAGTTGCTGAGTGTAACATCCACGGTCACCTCAAATCCACGATTCATCACCGCGGGGTGAATGTCTGCACTGTAGCCCAAAATGATTCCCTCGGCCTCCAAACGCTGCACCCTCCTCAAGCAAGGTCCCGGGGTGAGACGCACTTTGTCAGCTAGTGCGAGATTTGAGATACGTGCATTCGCGCTAAGCTCAGCAATAATTGCGCGATCAATGGAATCAAGCTTCATATATTGCACAATAGCCTATTTGAGGTGCGCAAACTGGCAACAAAACTACCCGGTATTTGTGTGATGATTGTAATGTGCAAAAAACGCAAGAGATTCATTCAAGCCTGGAGGTTTCAGCGTCCAAGGCGGCCCTGGAACCAGGGGATAAAGGTTATCGGCGCTACGAAATCGCGCAAGGTCTAAAAACCTCCCTTGCTGCAGGTTTGGGTATGTATCCGATTGGTATTGCGTTTGGTCTCTTGGTTATTCAATACGGATACGAATGGTGGGCGGCTCCACTATTTTCCGGACTCATCTTCGCAGGTTCCACGGAAATGTTGGTCATCGCCCTTGTTGTCGGTGCAGCTCCCTTGGGCGCCATCGCGCTCACCACATTGCTGGTGAACTTCCGCCACGTATTCTATGCGTTTTCATTCCCGCTGCATGTGGTCAAAAACCCCATTGCTCGCTTCTATTCGGTTTTTGCGCTTATCGACGAAGCCTACGCAGTCACTGCGGCCAGGCCCGCAGGCTGGTCAGCGTGGCGACTTATCTCGATGCAAATAGCGTTTCACTCCTACTGGGTATTCGGCGGTCTCACCGGAGTGGCGATCGCAGAGTTAATCCCTTTTGAAATTAAGGGCCTCGAATTCGCTCTTTGTGCTCTCTTTGTCACGCTGACTTTGGATTCCTGTCGAACGAAGAAACAGATCCCTTCTTTGCTGCTCGCAGCTTTGAGCTTCACCATCGCTCTTGTGGTAATTCCAGGCCAGGCCCTATTTGCAGCGCTGCTGATCTTCTTAGGGCTGTTGACTATCCGGTACTTCTTCTTGGGAAAGGCTGCTAAATGACAACTGATTTCTCCTATATTCTCCTTGTTGTCGCGGTGTGTGCAGTCATTACTTTTGCGCTCCGGGCGGTTCCGTTCTTAATCCTCAAACCTCTGCGTGAATCACAATTTGTGGGCAAAATGGCGATGTGGATGCCTGCAGGAATCCTTGCAATTTTGACCGCCTCTACATTTCGCGGCAACACGATAGATCTAAAGACTCTAACTCTTGGCCTCATTGCTGTTGTGATTACGGTGGTGGCGCATCTTCTTGGTGGTCGGCGCACGCTGCTCAGCGTTGGCGCTGGCACCATCGTTTTTGTTGGACTGGTGAACCTGTTCTAAAACTGTATAAATAACAAAAATCCGCGTGCCCTCAACCTGAAAGGGATGCGGATTTTTGTTTAATTCGAGAGGTCTTAAGCAGACAGAGCTGCAGAACCGATGGCTCCCAAACCGAGGAATGGGAGAACGATTGGAAGGATGATGCTAGCGGTGCTGTTTAGTGCAACCGAACCTGCGGTGCTCTGGATTGCAGATTCAGCATCGGCGTAGGAGATTCCTGGCACGAAGTTCTGCACGGTCTGGACGAATTCTTGAGGGATCTCAATCATGGAACTAGGGCTAACCTGCTGAGCATTAGCAACACTTGCGGTTGCGCCCATAATTACTGCGGTGGAAAGTACGATAGCTGCAACTGACTTGAAACGCATAGGGACTCCTTAAAAAATACTGCATGGAAAATGAGCTTGCCCCTACGAGGCTAATGTATGAGATTTGATAGTTCTCTGCATTGGCATGTGTTCTACATCTAATTATTTTTAGCCGATTTGAAGGATTGTGCGCAGGCTGGCGAACGTCTCCGGTTGAACTTGGTGGAAGACGGTACGACCTTCAGGGATTCTTACCAATAGACCAGCGTCAGTCATCTTTTTCAGGTGGTGGGAGATGGTGGGTTGACTAAGTCCCATGATCTCGGTGAGTTCGTTGACCGTAGTGGGGGCGCAACCTTCTGCTGCAAGGTGGGACAGGATTCTCAAACGAACTGGCTCCCCGAGCGCTTTGAAAATCTCGGCGTAACGTTCGGCATCGTCCTCACTGAGAGGTTCTGCCGCTAGTGAGCAGCATTCTGCAGGGTTAATGAGCGGTAGGTCGATGGGTGTGGTCATGTTCGTCATTATATATTGACGTGCATCGATATTGAAGGTATTTTTATATCGACAAACATCAATATGATTGAAAGTTGGCTCATGACCCTTACTAAAGAGCATCCGACAAGCTCGATGTCGTTCCTCGACCGCTGGTTAGCCGCTTGGATCTTCTTGGCGATGGCGGCCGGATTGATGATCGGCAAGGTTTTTCCAGGAATTGGGACGCTTTTGAGTGCGGTGGAAATCAGTGGAATTTCCATTCCAATTGCCATTGGCCTGATCGTCATGATGTATCCACCTTTGGCCAAGGTGCGCTACGACAAAACTAAAGAAATCACCACAGACCGCACTCTCATGGTGGTGTCGATTGTGTTGAACTGGATCGTTGGACCAGCACTCATGTTTATCCTGGCGTGGCTGTTTCTTCCCGATCAACCAGAGCTTCGCACTGGGCTAATTATTGTCGGCCTTGCGCGCTGTATCGCGATGGTTTTGGTATGGAGTGATCTTGCCTGTGGCGACCGGGAAGCAACTGCTGTGCTGGTAGCCATTAACTCGGTGTTCCAGATCCTCATGTTCGGTGTGCTTGGTTGGTTTTACTTGCAGATTCTTCCCTCGTGGCTGGGGCTTGACACCACGTCGGTGACTTTCTCTGTGATATCAATCGTGACATCCGTTCTCGTGTTCTTGGGCGTACCACTTGTAGCTGGTGTTTTATCCCGCGTCATTGGTGAAAAAGCAAAGGGACGACGCTGGTACGAAGACACGTTCCTGCCCAAGATTTCACCCTTGGCGCTGATAGGTTTGCTGTACACAATTGTTGTGCTGTTTTCTTTGCAGGGGGATGAAATTACAGCGCAGCCATGGACGGTGGCTCGGCTAGCACTGCCATTGTTGATTTATTTTGTGGGTATGTTTTTCATTTCCCTGGTGGTATCCAAACTATCCGGGTTAACTTATGAGCGTGCTGCTTCCGTGTCTTTTACTGCAGCAGGAAACAACTTCGAACTAGCGATTGCAGTATCGATTGGCACATTTGGTGCGACATCACCGCAGGCGTTAGCCGGAACGATCGGCCCTTTGATTGAAGTCCCAGTATTAGTTGGATTGGTTTATGTCATGTTGTGGCTTGGACCAAAAATCTTTAAAAAGGAGAATGCAGGATCATGAAATCAGTTTTGTTTGTGTGCGTCGGAAATGGCGGAAAATCACAGATGGCGGCGGCGCTGGCACAGAAGTATGCGTCAGATTCAGTAGAGATCCATTCTGCCGGAACCAAGCCTGCCCAGGGGCTAAACCAATTGTCTGTGGAATCCATCGCTGAGGTGGGTGCTGATATGTCGCAAGGAATTCCCAAAGGGATTGATCCGGAGCTGCTGAGCACTGTCGATCGCGTGATCATTTTGGGCGATGATGCGCAGATAGATATGCCTGAAGCCGCAACAGGCACACTTGAGCGTTGGTCAATTGTGGAGCCGGATGCTCAAGGAATGGAACGCATGCGTATTGTGCGGGATCAGATCGATAATCGAGTCCAAGCTTTGCTAGCTGAATAAGAGCAATAAAAAGGGGCGTGCCAGCAATAACTTGTTGGCACGCCCCTTTTTTAAAAGCAGTTTATTTGGATCGTCTATTATCCACCACGGTCACACCATAGATAGAGCGTCCCATGTAGTAGGAACCAACGGAACCGATGACCCACACGCCGATGATGGCGATGATCGCACGGATGAAGTTGTTGGGGTTAAATCCATCAACGGACCAGCTGTGAATCAGCAGCGCAATGATGAGCAGCGGAATGGAAACACCCACGGTGGGGCCAAGCAGATTGGCTCGGGTGAGCGGATCCGGTGCTCGCCACAAAGCGATTGCAGTACCTAGAGAAAACAGACCTGCGAGGATCACGAGGATGGAGACGATGATCTCTGGAATGGTCATTTACCTGCGTCCCTTCGAAATGATGCGAGCCATGGACAGGGTTGGGAGTACGCCACCTAAGACTGCGGCAAGAAGTGCAATCTCAAAGGCGATCGAGGTTGGGTTGTTGAGTACCCAGATGAGGTAGATCGCGATCATGGAGTAGAAAACCATGTCGGAAAGCACAGCGCGGGTGAGGAAATCTTTGGTGCGCAGAATAAGAACCAGGGCAGATAAAAGGGAGAGCGCAAACATGCAGATGCCAACTGTGGTGACAATTTCAAAAGCAGTCATGTTGTTTTTAAAACTCCCTCTTGTCTTTGCTGACGGTGTTTTGGGCGGTGTCAGCGATCTCGCGGCTTGGCCATTCGGCATCGCCTGGGCGGATCTCCTTGTAAGGGCCTTGGCCTGGGACTCCATGGTCAATTGAAGCGACCGACGGGACGAGGCGCTGTTCCATGTCAGCGATGGATTCAAAAACTTCCACGGGATCGGAACCAAACACTGCCTGGATCAGCAAAATAGTGGGGTCGCCGGGATTGCGGGGTTCGCGCAGTCCGAGGGACAGGGTGGAAGGTGTCGCGGTGATGCAGGTGGACAGGGCGGCGATTTGGAAGTCCGTGGTCACTCGAAGTGGGTAGCGGATAACAACGGGGTTGAAGCCAGTGTCTTTTTTCACCGCGGCGGTGATTACGCTGAAGCCAGAGAGGAAAATCTGGCCGATCAGCCACGGAATGAATTTCAGGGCGTTAAGCATTAGTTTCCTCCCTGGTAGCTAGGGCTTGGCACACCAATGGCATTTTCACCGAGCACGGCCTGCTGATATGCATCGGTGTTCAAGAGGCCGTCGGTGGCGGTGAGGGTCGCGTCGATAAGCGGGCCCGCGAAGATGAACATGCCTACCGATAAAATGACAAGGCTGAGTGCTGGGGCGATTTTTGCGGCGCTGATGCGCAGCTGCGGCGAAACGCCGCGCTGCTGCATCGAGCCACCCCAAAAGACTTCGCGCCACACGCGGATCATGGAGAACAGCGCACCGATGCTGGCGATGATGATTGCGGCGATAGCGATCCATGCTGCGACATTGCCGACGCGGGCGATTTCCAGCAGGATCAGCGCTTTGCCCCACATACCCGAAAACGGTGGGAAACCGACAACAGAGAAGGCACCTGCGGCGAACACTGCTGCGACGACGGGCTCGCGGCGCGCAAGGCCGGACAGTTTGGACAGCATGCCGGTGCCGTAGGTTTCTTCGATCGCGCCGGAGGTCAGGACCAGCGCGCCGATGGTGATCATGTGGTGCAAGGTGTACAACAAACCAGCGGCGAGTGCGCGCTGTGGATCGTCGGAGGTAAACGCCATCATGATGAGAATGAATGGCATGCCGTTGACCATTTGGTAGGCAAGGACGCGGCGGATGGAGTTTTCACCAAGGCCTGCGAAGCCACCGACCAGCATGGATACCACCATGAAGGCCACGATCAGCCAGTTCCAGGTGGGATCGATGTCAAAGATGTGCACCCAAATGCGGTAGAGCATGTAGACCGCGACTTTGGTGTGCAAACCAGAGAACAAGCCCATCACGGCAGCAGAGGTACCGGGGTAGGTGCGGGGCAGCCAGGTGTGGACGGGGAAAACTCCGGCCTTAACGGCGATGGCGATAACCACGATGCCCATGGCGGTGGCAGCCAGTGGGTTGCCCTCTACGACATCTTGAAGCGCTGCGATATTTACAGAACCGACAACGCCGTAGACAATCGCCACACCTGCAACCAGCAGGGTCGACGCGGACAGGTTAACCAGCACGAAAATTCGGCCAGACGCCAGGCGTGCCCAAGTACCAGTCATGGCGATCAAACCGTAGGACGGCAGCAGCATGACTTCGATGAACACGAAGAAGTTGAACAGATCGGCGGTCAGAAGAGCACCGTTAACGCCCGTGATCAGCATCAATGTGAGCGCTGGGTAGAAACGTGCGCGGGTTTCACCAACGATGGTGGCAAACCAGTTGGCGGTGACAGCCACGATGGAGGTGGTGATCAACATGATGGCGCTGAACGTATCGGCAGCAAAGGGGATTGCCACGCCACCAACATAAAGGCCCACGTTGTGAGCAATCGGGCCGTGTTCAGCGGTGTGTGCAAACAGCCAGATGCCAGCAAAAATACCCGCGAAAGGCACGATGATGTGCAAAATATCGCGGATGAGACGCCACGGCAGAAGCACCGCAATGGCAGAGGCAGCAAGGGGAACTGCAACGAAAATAGGAAGGAGAACATCCATGGCCATTTAAGCTTTATCCTCCTGGTCAGTTGGGTTGATCACGGAGCGAGCTGAAGTGGTCAAAGGGGATTGATCATCATCCGGTTCGATTGAGCGGGTGTCATCGCCACGTCCCAAAGCTGCCAACGCCAACATGATGGTGGTGGTCGCCATGGCGATCACGATCGCAGTCAGCACGAACGCCTGGGGGAGGGGATCGGCGGCGTCGGCAAGCGCGGTGCGGTCTGGGAATGCTTCGCCACGCCACGCTGGAACGCCGGAGTACAAAATGGTGAGGTTGGCGGCGTGGCCGATTAATGACATGCCGAAAACGATGCGCACCATGCCGCGCTGCTGGATGAGGTAGACACCTCCGCCGAATAGGATTGCCACGGTGAATGCGAGAATCATCGGGTTACCTCCTTAGAGTTTCCACTTGCTGGGTTCATTGGCTCCGGCCAGTCTTCATCGCCATCTGGTTCAGGTTCCACAGCTGGGGTTGCCGGAAGTGGTCCGCTTTGGCGGGCGTAATCCAGATCCTTGATGTCAGAGCCTGGGCGCAGGTAACCGCCGAGGCCGTTGATAGCCATGGACACCATGCCGAGCACGGCGAGGTAAACGCCGAGGTCGAAGATCATCGAGGTGGTCCAGTGCTGGCCTGCGAAGTTGAAGTGGATGGCGTAGAGGAAGGAACCGTGGGTCAGACCCAAAACGCCGGAGAACACGGCCATCAAGATGCCGATTCCGGTGAGGATGAATGGGACGTTTTGGTTGAATATGCGACCATCGCGGGCTTTAGATAGGTACAGGTACATCAGCGCTGCGCCAGCAATCAGTGCTGCGATGAATCCACCGCCTGGATCGTTGTGTCCACGCATGAACACAATGAAGCTTAAGAAGCACAGTGCGGGAACAAGCACTTTAACCAGCATGCGCAACGGAATGGAGTTGAGCTGGGATTGACCAAATGGGCGAGGGTGGGTGCCCTTGGCAAAAGGATGGCGAGGCATTGATGCCACGACAGCGCCGATAACCACAGCAGCCATGCCCAGTACGGAAAGCTCGCCCAAAGTATCAAGTGCACGGAATTCCACCAAAATGGTGTTCACTACGTTGGCACCGGAGGTGATCTCTGGTCCTTCGTTGAGGTACCACATGGCTAGTTCGGAGCGTTCGTGTCTTCCAAGCAGACCCCACACGGCCATGAATGCTGCGAAAGCAGCCAATACGGAGACCAAAACGGTGCTGCGTCTGCGGCTGTGTTTGATGCGCTTGAATTTGTTGGGTTGGTGGCGGATGACCATCATGATGATCACCACTACGAGGCCTTCTACCAAGAACTGGGTCAGCGCAACATCGGGCGCGCCAAGCAGCAACATTTGGAAGGACACACCCACACCAACGGTTCCTACTAGAACAGCTGCACTCAAGCGGTTACGGGTGGTCACCAGGCCGAAGACAGACAAACCGATGATTGCCAGTGGAATCAGATCCACCCAGTGATCAATGCCTGGCTGTTTCGGTGCAAGCTGGATAGAAGGGTGGAGGGTGGCAAACGCTGCCAGCGCCCACAGCAGCACGATGAGGCTAACTAGGTGCCTACGGGGGCTCATGGAATCGGCCATGCGGCCAAAAGTTTTGCCCAAAAGGTTCGCGCGGTAGACCAGCATAGATAAGGTGTCGTTGCCGGTTGCGATGGGAAATGGGCTGGTTTCTGCGATCTTCCACAGTTCTTTTCGGAAGATAACTCCTAGAACACCAGCTGCCAGCACACCTAAAGAAATCAGCAGCGGGGTGTTCACACCATGCCAAAGCGCAAGGTGCAGGTGCGCTGACTCCCCGGCAGCGGAGGTGGCGGCGGCGGAGAGGGGGGCGTCGAAAAGCGAAAGGACAAGCACTAAAGGCAACGACATGAGCCCAGGCAGCGCTGCTGGAAGCCACAGGGAAACCGGGGCTTCTTTGACATGTGACATGTTGCGTGGGCCGTCGACGAAGGCGCCGAGGACCAATTTAGCTGAATATGTGAAGGTTAAAACTGCGCCGATTGCCGCTCCGACCAGCAGTAATACCACATAAGAGTTGCCGATTGGGGCGTCTAGGAACGCGGTGAGCATGCCTTCTTTGGACACAAATCCCAGCAAAGGCGGGACCGCAGCCATGGATAGTGCGCCGATTAATACCGAGACGAACGTGAACGGCATCTTTTTCACTAAGAATCCCAGGCGGCGAATATCGCGCGTGCCGGTTTGATGGTCAATCACGCCAATGAGCATGAACAAAGAAGACTTAAACAGCGCATGGCTTAACGTGTGCACAATGGCAGCGCCGAGGGCGAAAGGCGTGCCCACGCCGATGGTCGCCACGATCCAACCCAAATGCGACACCGTGGAATACGCGGTGAGTTTTTTCAGATCAGTTTTCTGCACCGCGAAATACGCCGACATAATCGCAGTGCCCATACCAATGATGATGAGCAGCCAATTCCACACTGCAACATCGTGGAACACAATGCTGAAACGCAGAAGTAGATAAATACCGGCCTTGACCACAGCAGCAGCGTGTAGGAAAGCAGAAACTGGAGTTGCTGCAGCCATCGCCTCAGGCAGCCAGAAGTGGAAGGGGAATTGTGCAGATTTAGTGAATGCGGAGATAGCAATCAATACCGCAATCACCGCAGTTACAACTGGCTTGTCCGCCCAGAAAGTAGAGTGCAAAATGCCATCTAAACTGGTGGTTTCCGCCTGCACCGCAGCGATAGCCACCGCAGTGAGCAAAGTCAGTCCACCGAAGAACGTCAAAATCAATGTGCGGATTGATCCTGATTCACCGGAAGAACCAGAGCGCGCAATCAGCATGAACGAGGCGAGTGAAACCAGCTCCCACGCAACGAAGAGAACAAAGACGTCATCGGCAAGAACAAGCAGCAAAATGGCGGCGGTAAAAGCCGTCATGATGGTGTAAAAACTAATATTGCCCTTTTTCCGAGGCAAATATTCTGCAGAATAAATAAACACCACGGCGCCGATAACCAGCGCTAGAAGTGCAAAAAACAGACTCAAAGCATCCGCGCGCAACGCAAAATTAACGTCTATGCCAGTGCCCAAAACATCACGAACCCACGTGACATCCCAGGTCAGTGCTTGACCATCCAGGATCGGCCCGGCTTCACGCACCAAAAAATATGCGGCGACTGCAAAGATCGCAGCCAGAGGCCATCCAGCTTTTCGATCAATCACCTTGACCGAAATTGGCGCAAAAATCACTGAGATCACAGCAAGCGCCACAACAAATAGCAAACTCATGCAATATCCCTAATTACCCATTGAACCCGACCTATAACGAAGGCTTTCGCTGTGATGCAGGAGGGTATTTACCTTAAAATTTGATCAACTACAAAACTACTTCAGTCGGTTAGCAAGAGCACATTTCGGTGCGCCTCCCTGATAAACCTCTAAACAATAACTAAATTGCACACTATGTCTGCTGCTACACGATCAAGAAAAATCTTGACTGCCCTCCTGCTCTTAATCCCGCTCATCGCGGGCACCATTTATGCCGCCGCCATCAATCTGGATGTCTCACGCGCGTGGTCATCAGCAGACGAGGTCACCGGCGCGCCTGCAGCATCCGTAGCCACCAACAATGAGGAGCTTATCGACGCCCGCCGCGCCGCCGGTGAAGCCGGTGTTCAAGCTGGCTTCCTCGCCTCAGGCACTGAGGAATTAACCGCAGGAACACAACAGCTTATCGACGGCGCCGCCCCGCTAGCCGAAAGCGTTACTGCCGCGGCTGACGGTGCAGCACAACTCCACGATGGTCTTGTGCAACTCCAAGCTGGTACTGGACAAATGGGCACCGGCGCAACCGAGATCGCCGATGGTGTCCAAAATGCCGTTGAACAAATCGGCGGCCTTGTGATTGTGCAGCAGCAACTCGGGGCCGCTCTTGATGAAGCAGACAAACAACTCGCGGCAAGCAAAGTTCCCGAAGCGCAAAACCTACGCAAGCAGATTTCCGATGTTCGCAGCCAACTAGAAAACTTAGGTATCTCCGTAGAGATGACCGACCAACTTGATCAACTGCGCACCGGTACCCGCGACCTGGCCAACCAATTAGCTGTACCTGGTTATGGATTCCACGACGGTATTTACAGCGCCACCAACGGAGCAGCGGAACTATCTGCAGGTTTGAAAGAACTAGAAGCAGGCGTTGGAACAGCGGTTGAAGGTTTTACCGCACTCGATGAGGGCGCAAACCGACTAGAATCCATGGCTGCACTCAATGAAGAGAAAACCTCCGCCGTCCAACGCGCTCTCCCAGTACCCCAAGTTCCAGCCGGTGCGATTGAAGCCGCAGCAGATGAAGAACGAACCAGCGCACTAGCACCGATGTACGCCTTCTTGATCTCTGCACTGGTCATGCTTGCTGGTGCTGCACTTGGATGGGCAACGCTGAAAAACTACTGGCTGCTGGCCTTTGCTGTCATTGGTGTCACTGCAATCGGTGGCATCATCTTGTTCACCGTAGCTCTAGGTATGTCGGTAGCGGCACTCTTCGGAGCTCTAGGCATTTTGCTTCTTGCCACCGTTGTTGCCGGAATTCTCTCCCGCGTACTTCTTGACATGATGGGAACTACCGGCGCCATTGTGGTTTCTGTGCTGGGATGGGTAGCCCAAGCTGCAGTAATTGGCCATGTATGGAGTGTTACCGCAGTATCCGATATTGCCCTTGTGTGGCGGGTAGTTGCTGGCATGATGCCACTGCATTACCCCACATTTGCAGTGACCTCCATTGGTAATGGTGGATCAGCTGCAGCGATCTGGATGTCTGTTGCTGTGTTGTTAGCAATGGGTGTGATTGGGGCTGTGATGCTTCGGAAGCCTAAAGCTGCTGCAGCAGTATCAGCCGAAGAAGAGTCGCATGATGAAGTAGAAGACTGATGGTGCCAACAGGCAACCAAGTCCGGTGTAAAACGTTGCGGTCATCGCGCCATAAGGTACAAGTCGCTGATCTGTCGCAGCAAGACCTCCGGCCACTCCTGAGGTAGTGCCCATGAGTCCGCCGAAAGCCATGGCAGATTTTGGATTATTCAATCCGATGTACTTTGCGGCAAGCGGGGTGCCAACCATGACTAAAACGGATTTCACCAGACCAATAGCTACTGACAGTGCGATGATTTCTGAACTTGCACCAATTGCTGTGCCTGTGACAGGTCCAACGATATAGGTGGCAGCACCTGCACCGACCGTGGCTAGGGATTCAGGGTCACGGTAGCCAAAAGCAAACGCAATGATCGCGCCGATGGCAAACGAACCGAAAATTCCGATAAATAGTGCAATCGCACCCGCAGCGCCAGCTCTTTTGATTTCTCGAACATCCACACCATACGCGGTGGAGATGATGGCGAAATCTCGCAACATTGATCCGCCGAGGATTGCCATTCCGCTAAACGCTGCAATATCACTGATACCTTTTGTGCCACCCGTGTAATTTCCGGCAAAGAAGGCTAGAACCAAGGCCAATGTGATGGCGATAGCTGATCCGTGAAGCCGTCCCTTGGTAGCTTTTCGGGAGATAAAGTTTGACACCAGCATCAATGCGCCGACGCACGCGAAGGCAAAAACCAAACCATTTTTTTGAATGATCTCATTCACGATATCCATGGTGATCTCCTAGCTTTTCTCTGCCGAGTTAGACACAAGCGGTTTTTCTACTTCTAATTCCGTAGCTTCTTCATGCAGCGGTGGGAGTGGTTCAGAAGGCTTGCCGATCTTTGAAAGAATTGGAACCATGCCGGCGCAGCACACCACGGTGACTACTCCTGCGACAAGTGCCATTACTCCGCCGTCAACAGCGCCGGCGACGTTTTGAATTGATGACATTCCCACGACGATGGGGATATACATTGAGGACCAGAACAGGATTCCTTGTTTGGTGGGTTCTGGCATAAGTCCCTTTTTGCGGAGCCAACCAGTGACAAAAATCAGCATCACCATTGCGAATCCGACGCCTCCGATATCTGCGTCTACTCCCATGAGGTTGCCGAGGAAAGTGCCAAGGATTTGCCCAATCAGCATGCATATTGCCAGGGCGGCTGTGCCATAAAGAATCATTGTTGTTCCTAAGTCTCGTGCCTTATTAAAGGCGAGATGTATTGATGGACATTTGGATACTCACAGTTTGAAAAATAGTGTGCTCTACAACAGTGTGAAGCATCTTAAGTGAGCTTGCCCACAATATTGCCAAGGTGAGTGGGCTCACACTAATATGAAATCCGAAAGATTCATGCAAAAACGCATGGAATATAGATTGCGGATCAATCGCTTGATTGGAGTCGAAACAAAGTCTGTGAACCTACCCATTGATCACTACTTATCCCAGCTTGTAGGTATTCTTCCTGTCCTTCGGGAGCTACGCAGGGGAGAAACCATCACGCAAACAGCAACACGTTTAGGCATGTCCCAGCCTGCGTTGTCGCGCACCATTTCACGGTGGGAGTCTGAACTGTCAGTGCGTTTGGTTGAACGCCGGGGTCGGGGAATAGAACTAACTGCTGAAGGCGCAGCTTTAGCCGATGCAGCAATTGAAGCGCTATCAGTGTTTCAACCTGCATTAGAAGATCTTTTGGGAGACAGGAATTTAAGGCCTGTGCGGCTTGGCACGCTTCGTTCCATCGCAGGTGAGCTTGGTCCATTAATTGGCAGAAGTAGTTTGCCTGCCAATGTCAGCATCACAGAAGGTTCATCGGATGATTTGCTGTGGCTGATTGAACGTGGGGAGATCGATGCGGCAATAATTGGGCCGAAGCCAACAGATGCCCGATTCACGTGGCAATTTATCCGCAATCAGGAGATTGTGTTGGTGGTGCCTAAAGATCACAGGCTTGCCCGACATGATGCGGTTGAATTGAAAGAAGTGGAAGGCGAACACTTTGTCGCCATGACTAATAAATACACCACGCGGGATCTTGCCGATCAGCTGTGTGCGGAGGCCGGAATCTCCCCAACGATTTCGGTGGAATCAGATTCTTCCTACACGTTGCGCACCTACGTGGCTTCTGGATTGGGTTTGTGCATTTTGCCGGAAATTATGGCCGATTTAGATCCTAATATTGCAACGGTGCAGGTTAGGCGCCCCAACGGGGAGCTAGCCACCAGGGAGATCGGTCTGGTTAAGATGGCAGGGCGCCCGCTGCCGACGCAGGTCAACGCGACCTTGCGCATGCTGCTTGCACGCCCCATTAATGCTTTTCGACGCCCACCTTCACCATAGTTTCCTCCACGCCGACATTATCTACGCACCATCCGGTGTAGTCGGTATCCAACCCCCGAAGCAGTCCAATCAAAGTGTTGCCGGGGGAGACCTGTATCCAGTCAGTCACTCCGCGTTCTGCAAGTGAAGCGATACCAGGTCCCCACTTCACTGGTTGATCGATTACTTCTATTAGGTCATTTTTAACCTGTGGTCCAGTGCGGATCATTCGGCTGGAAGAGTTAGCAAGCAGCGGATACCGGGGTGATTCTACGGTTGTATGCTCCATTGCTTTTGCCACTGCGATCCTCGCAGGCGACATCAACGCGCTATGAGCGGGGACTGCAACTTTAAGCCTCTTTATTTTCCGTGCTCCGAGGCTTGCACCAAGTGCTTCCATCTTCTCTAACGCTGCATGCGAACCAGAGACCGTGGATTGCTCTGCTGAATTAAGATTGGAAAGCCAGATCTCTTCGCCTTCTGCACGCAAGGAATCCACCGCTTTAGACAACGCCACTCGGTTAAGCCCGATCACCGCTGACATACCGTAATCACCCGGGGCAGCATTGTGCATCGTGCGAGCACGGATATCAACCAACCGGACAGCATCCTCGAAGTTTAGTGAACCAGCCGCAACAGCTGCACTCCATGCCCCCAAAGAATGCCCCGCTCCAAATTGTGGCACCAGCCCACGTTGTTGAAGTTCCAAAGCCATGCCAGATTGCAGGATTAATAAAGAAAGTTGCACCCCACGGGTGTTGGCAAGTGACTCTTCCCGATCAAGTAAAAGCGCATCCTCGCCCAACACATCACTTGCAATGGTGACGCATTCCTTGACTTTTTCCAGTGCTAGCCAATGATGCAGCATGCCAATTTTTTGGCTACCTTGGCCACCAAAAAGCAGTGTGAGAACCATGACTACCTCCAAATGATGTTGCTGAGTTCCGGGCCTTGATGTGTGCGAAGCATCATCGAAGGCATTGGTGAATACGACATAGCGCGCTCAAGCTCACTAAATGCCACACCTCCTAGTGGAGTTTCGATGAGGATATCCACGGTTGCAAAAACAGCAGCGCGTTGGTGAAAATGACGAATAGTGCGGATATCGTGAACCGATAGCGGGGAATCGGCGTAGATCACTAAATCAAGATCGCTGTCTGGGTGAGTTGACTGTATTCCTGACGCTAGCTCAAACCCAACGCTGCCCCCGGGACCAAACTTGTAGGGCATTTCATCGAATGCGTTAAAAGCTTGAAAGGCAGCGCCGTCGGGGAGAACCTTTGAAGAAATTTCATACGGCGCAGCGACAGCTGTGATGTATTCTGCTGGGATTTCAGTACCCCAACGCTGATTTCTAGACGATCCCCGAAAGCCCACCGCAACATGTCCTGATGTGGTGGGGCGTGCTCGTCGAACCACAGCCCATGATGCTTTATCACCCGAATTTTCCAGCCACGCATTGTTTTCTATGCGTGCTTGGTACACCACCTGAGGGATGGCGTCAGGGTGCAAGCGGACAAGGTCGTGGACGCGAGGAGTTTTTACCATTGGTCATTTACTGCCGAACGAATCAGGATGGATTGGGCACGAGTTTTTTGTGCTTCCGCAGACTGCAACCGAGAAACAATCTTCTTATCTGAAATATCAGACAATGCACGTTCAAGTGCTCGGATTACCCCTGTGGTGCTGTCATCAGTAATTACTTCATGGATTGCACCAAGGGTGACAAAGGATCGCCCATCAAAGGCCATTGCTGGAATGGATTCCGCTGCCTTGTCTAGTTCCTCAATGGAACGTTGGGTGATGCGGGCAGCTGCTTTTTTACTCATCACCTGCACCTGTACTGCATCACTGTCCAGCATGAGGATTCGATTTGATTGCAAACCAGTGGCCAAAAATGCGCCCGAAATTGCGTTTCCCACAATGAGGCTGACTAGTGGGTGGCCATCTAGTCGGGCTTCGGCAAGCGCATTCACCGAGGTTGCCAGCGCAAAGTTAATACCAAAGAGCTCCTCAAAGTAACCATATGCCTGGCTGGGAACATCAATGATCAAAATGATGGGCTGTTTAGGATCTTCAAGAGTTTTAAGCCATGCGGCAAGTTCCAGGGACTCTTTGATTCCTACTTCTCCATGACGAGCTCTGGGGAAAGGACTGTCTGGGTCAGGAACAATCGCGGCAACCGCAGCAGTTTGGCCATTCAGCGGCATGGTTCCGGTTCGTAGTGATCCTTCACTTGAGGTGATCTGGGTGGATAGCGTGTTGAACCAAGTTGTACCAAGTTCAGTGGAATTAAGCGTGGTGGTCATGGTGTACTCCTATGCAGAAACAGTGCGAAGTTCTTCGGCGGTGGGGCGGGCGCTGGGGTTGAGGCGTTCAAGTTGGGCATTGAAACTAGCGAGGTTGTTGGCGCGGTGGTGGGTGTATGCCGTAACTGGTGCGGCAACAACTGCGGCGCGGATAGATTCAACTGTGTCATCGGAAAGAACATCTGCACGACCAGTGGCAACACGTTGCTCACCACCGATCATTTTCCAGATGGCAGGACGATCAGAGGCGTTGAGTTCTTGGACTCCGGCTTCAGTTTCAATAACTTCCGGGCCATTAAGAGCAAGACGTCCCTCCCTGGTCATGATGATGTGATCGCACAATCCGGCGGCGATTCCCATTCCGCCGAAGCAACCAACCATGCCGGCAACAACGCAAACCACCGGGGTGTACCTCTGCAGTTCCACAATGGCGGAATGGATTTCTGCGATGGCAAGCAATCCCAAATTGGCTTCTTGAAGACGAATGCCACCGGTTTCTAGCAGGAGGACAACGCGAATGTTGTGTCCGGCTTTAGCGTCGACAAGCGCTCTTTCAAGCGCTGCGGCGATTTTCGCGCCTGAGACCTCGCCGATGCCGCCTCCCTGGAATTTGCCTTCGAGGCCGACAACGATTGCGGAGTCGCCGTTGATGGTGCCGCGACCCAGCACCGCGCCATCATCGAGCTGCGGGACGATGCCCTGCGGCTCAAGGTGTGGAGATTGGATTTCTTGAAAGGGATCAAGCAGTTCGCGGAACGTCCCCGGATCCAAAAGTGATTGCACACGCTGCCGGGCGCTGAGCTCAGTAAACGGTGAAGAATCTGAAATTTCAATTGTTTGCGGTGACGTTGCCTGCTCAAATGCCTGGGTCAGACGCAGCATCGCCATGCCTGGGGTGGCGCCGAAATCATTGATCGTGATGTCTGCTTCCAAAGGATTTCTGCCGAAGAACCGCTTGAGCACATTGCGCCACACGGTATCAAAACCATCAACGGAGGTGGCAACTTTAACCGTGGTTTTTCCAGCATTGCGGGGCGCAGAAATCAGAATTTCCATATCGCCCGAGCCCACGACGCCAACGTGAATATCGTGTTGAAAAGGGATAGTTGCAGGGAAAGTTTCATTAATGATTTGCATGAGATTCTCCAAAAATCGAGGTTAAAAATAAGGCGCCAGCAAGCAGGTCAGCACTGCCGCCCGGGGAAAGGTTGCGGTTGGTCAGGTGTTGATCAAAAGCAGATAGCTTTTCGACGTCCAACCCCTCATTCGGTGGGCTTTCCACCAATAAATCAGTGGCGCTCTTATGCACAAAAGCTAGAGCTTCCGCGCCGCCTCGGTGCAAAATACACGTGTCATCAAGGCTGCTCATACACGTTATTAATCCTTTGATTTGCAGCTCGTAAGACGGAGTGAAATCGCCCGCATAAAAGCCCATGGCCTGCAAGATGGCGATGACATGAGGAAAACCTGAGGCCGCTTCCGATACGGCACCTCCCACTTTGTACTTCTTCCTCGCAGTTGCTCCTGGTCGAGGGGAACTATCAATAAAAGAATCGGGAATGGATGCCAGAGAGCCTGCACGCTGCGCAATGGAAAAAGCGGTGAATGGCTGATCTTCCCGTGTCATCAAACCTGAGGCAGCAGTGACCAAAAGCCCCACATTCCAGATCGCCCCGCGGTGAGTATTTACCCCGCCAGTTGCATCCATCATTGTGGCTTCACCACGCCGACCAATCTTGCCGATCTCATTCCGCAACTCTTGACCAAGCTCAATTGTTTTGCCGGCTTCTGCAAGCTCTGAAAACGTTGGCTCCAACACCTTCGCTGATTTCCGCATCAGCTCGATATCCATGTCCTGGTGTCCGCGAGAACCGTCAGGGCCAACCAAACCTGGTTTATGAGGAAGATTAACCTCAGCCAATAAAGCCTGTGTAGCTAAACGGCCAATTGATGCTTGTTGAACTTTTACAATGTTGTGCATCGTTTTTACCTACTCTTGAACTTGGCTGGTGGCTCATACAATCCGCCGGACCATTCGACAAGTGATTCCATGGAATGCGCAGCAAGCAATGTGCGACTTGCCTCTGAAGGATTGACACCGATATCTTCTGGGAATCCCACCAAACCATTTCGACGAAGCTCTGCAATATCATCAGCATTGGCAATCCCGCCGAGCGGCGACACACCTGAAATCGCTGACACTGCCATCCGTCGTTCTTCCAAAGACTGTGCTTTATACAGATAAGCAACGCCTTCTTCAGAGACCAAGTGGGTGACATCATCGCCATAAATCATCACCGGTGCGATCTCCATGCCGGCTTTCTTGCCCACTGCTACCGCGTCCAATTGCTCCACAAACTTTGGATCTGATCCTGCGTTGAAAGTTTCTGCAATCTGAACAACAAGCTTTTGACCTCGCTGAATGCCGAGCTGTCCTTCGCCTTGAGCCATATCCAACCATGCTGGGCTGGAATGCCTACGACCACGGGGATCAGAACCAAGGTTTGGTGCGCCACCAAAACCTGCAAGACGTCCCGCTGTGACGGTGGAAGAGTTTCCATATGGATCAATTTGCAGGGTGGAACCAACAAACATATCAGTGGCATACAAACCAGCAGATTGAGCAGCCATGCGATTGGAACGCAAACTTCCATCAGGCCCTGTGGTAAAAATATCCGGCCTTGCCGCAACATAATTACTCATTCCCACTTCACCGCCGAATGCAGAAATGCGCTGCACCCAACCAGTTTCAATGGCTGGAATCAGATTTGGGTGTGGGTTTAGAGCCCAGTGCGTACAGATTTTTCCTTTCAGCCCATAACGCTCCGCATAGGTAGGAAGCAACAACTCAATTGCGGCTGTATCCAACCCAACTCCGTGGTTGAGAGAAGTGACCTGGTGCTTTTCATAAACACCACGAATGGTCAACATTGCAAGAAGCACATGAACATCAGTGAGCTGCCGGGGATCACGGGTGAAAAGTGCTTCGACTTCAAAAGGCTTATCTGCCTCAACAACAAAATCTACCCAGCTTCCAGGGATATCGACGCGGGGCAAAGAATCGACAATTTCATTTACCTGAGCAATGACAATTCCGGAACGGTAGGCAGTTGCCTCAGAAATCGTTGGAGTATCTTCAGTGTTGGGGCCGGTGAACAGGTTTCCATCTTTATCCGCAGAAACAGCTGCGACCAAAGAAACACGAGGGGCAAGATCCAAAAACATCCGCGAGTACAACTCGAGGTAAGTGTGGATAGCGCCAACCTGCATCGTGCCATCTTCAACAAGCTGCGCAGTGCGTGCAGATTGCTGACCAGAAAAAGCGAAATCTACTTTTGAAGCAATACCATCTTCAAAAAGATCTAAATGCTCTGGCCGTGAAATCGACGGGAACAGCATGTGCAGGTCATGAATGCGTTCCGGATTGACCTTGGCCAAAGATCGAGAGAGGAAATCTGCCTGTTTTTGATTGTTGCCTTCGAGAGCTACGCGATCACCTGGTTGGATGAGTAGTTCGAGAGCCTCAGTTATTTTTTCGGTCGGAATGAATTTTCCATTTACCAAAGAAGAGACCGCATCAATGCGTTCTGCTTTGTTTCGTCTGTCAGTATCCCAAAGGGTTGGAGCTTGAATAGTTGAAGTGGTCATGCTCACAGATTATGGGGATAGTGATCTATCGACTACGTCCAATTAGTAATCATTCATGCGAAAACGCATTGATCTAAAATGCTATCTCAACCTGTAACCAGAACCGCGAACAGTTTCAATTCGGTGAGCCCCAATTTTCTTCCGTAATGCACGCACATATACATCGACGACATTTGACCCAGGATCCCAATCCATATCCCACACCAACCGGAGAAGCTGCGCGCGGGAGAGAATCTGTCCTGGGTGACGCATGAGAGTTTCTAAGAGATCTACTTCGCGCCGGGAAAGATCGTGCCAGGAGCCGTCGATAAGCACGCGCTGGGTACGAAGATCAAGCTCAACATCGCCGTTGCGCAGCACACGCGCATCGGTCGGCGATTCTTGAGCAGTATGTTTAGCAAGACGAAGTTTGATACGCGCTAAAAGCTCAGCGAATTGAAACGGCTTGGGCATATAATCATCAGCGCCTCCCTCAAGCGTGCGGAGACGATCCTCAATGTTGGTGCGTGCCGTGAGCACGATGATAGGTAGTGTGACCTGCAGATTTCTTAATTGCTCAAGAACATCTGTGCCGTCCATGTGTGGAAGACCTAGGTCTAAAACCATCAGATCGAAATCACCAGAATGTGCGCGGGCAAATGCTTCGGCGCCAGATTCTGTGACTTCGCAGTCAAAACCCTCGCGGATGAGGCCGCGAACGATGAAATCAGCAATGCCAGCGTCATCTTCAGCGAGCAGGATCTTGCTCATGGGTGTATTCCTTTGATTGTTGTGGTGCGGGAATTTCTAGTCCGAAAATAGAACCTAAACCTGGTGTGGAATTAACGAAAGCTCGACCGCCATGAGCCTCGCCGATTGCTTTGACAATAGATAAGCCTAGGCCGGCGCCACCGGGACGCCGTGAATTTTTTTGGGAGCCTCTGGAGAAACGGTCGAACAGGGTTTCTTGTTCATCGAGGTCGATGCCTTTGCCTTTGTCTCGAACCCAAATGCGGAAAATGCGGTCGGGTCCTGAATGTCGGAAATCTGAACCCAACTCCACCACATCGTCGCTATAGCGCAACGCATTGCTAAACAATTCCAGCACTGCCTCGGTGACCCGCTGCTCGTCGAGGTTGACGAGGCCCTCGGCGGCGTCGACAAGCAAAATTCGGTCGCTGATGGTGCGGGCCTTGTCCTCAATATCAATGGTCAAGTCTGTGACATCCGTGGGGAGTTTATGGATGAAGGTGCCGGAATCAGCGACTGCGAGGGTGAGCAGATCATTGACCATTCGCGACATCCGGTCCAGCTCAGTAGTGGCCAACTCAATCGATCGTGCTTGTTCCTCCGGTGGGGTGGTGGTGAGAAGCTCCAACTGGCCACGCACCACAGTGATCGGCGTGCGTAGCTCATGTCCGGCATCATCGACGAACTGACGTTGATCGTTATACGCCAGCTCGATGCGATCCAACATGGCATTAAACGTGCTGGCTAGCTGCGCGATCTCATCACGGCCCTCCACCGGAACACGACGGGTGAGATCGGAATTATTAATTTTCGCAGACACAGAACTCAATTTTCGGATCGGCGCGATGATCTGCCCAGCGATCAACCACGCAATCAGAATTGAAGCAATTAGCCCTCCGGTGCCGATCAATATAAGGATCTGAATCTGGCTATTGACCTGACTTTTAAGATTATCGGCGAAGAAAGCGACAACGAACTCACCATCGGCCTCGCCGGATGCTGTCTCAAAATTCACCTTGCCCCAATGAGCCGCTCCGCGGTCAGGATCGTTGAAAATTCCAGAATTTAAAGTGGACTGTCGGATTTCAGAAACTAACGGGTCAGAGTGTTCTAGGGGAGCAGGATGGGCACCACTGAGCTGAGAATAATCAACCTGAATCAGCTCACCTGGAAAAATACCCACGATGGCTTCATTTTCATCCGGAATCTGCCTAGATAAATAGACCTCCATCAAACGATGCCCTGAAGCAAAAGGCTGCGCAGTTGTTGGATCCACACCTTCCGTTGCAAATCGACGAAACTCCTCAATCTCCTGCTCAACGGCAGAATTTGCTGTATTTGTCACGTCTGAAAGCAACACGGAACGGGTAATGATCACCACGCTTGCCAGAGTTAAGAAAACAACCGCTGTCATCCACAAAACGATTCGCCAGCGTAATGATGCCTTTAGTGTTGTCTTCATCGTTGTGTTCAGCGGGGTTGATTTGGCCATGAAATAAGAGATGCCTCAAGGTTGGTTCTGGGATGGGTTAATCGTCGTCGAAGTCGTCGAGGTCGTCATCCCAGTCGTCGTCATCATCGAAGTCGTTGTGGTCGTCGAGGTCGTCATCCCAGTCGTCGTAATCATCATCGTCATAGTACTGATAGTTCAGCGGCACCTGCGGGGGTTGTTGCACCTGAACAGGAGGAGAAACTGGTGTTTGTACTGGGGTTTCATGCACTTCCTGGGTGGTTGGGGGAGTTTCTGCAGGTGCAGTATTCGGCTGTTCTTCAACAGATGTTGTTGAAATAGGAGTGTGGGTGATGGTGGCTGGTTCACTTTCTACGTTGGGAGTAGATCTGTTATTTGCCAGTGCAGATCCACCGATGGCAACCAGAACAAGCAAAGCCAGAATCGTAATTAGTGGAGCGTAACGGGGGAGTGTTTTCATGGGCTGTCTTCCTCTATCCAAATCATCTTCCACTCCATTGTCGGATACTAAAATGAAATGAACATGAGAACTTTGTCTATTGGGATCGCCAAGGGTTCTGCACGGAATTGCCAGGAATACTCAATACGATCGATCCTGTTCAAGGACAGTGTTGGGTAGTGTTGATCGCACGCTTTAAGAAGGAAGCATTTTGAATGATCAGTTGGTGAGCTGGGTGGAAACGCTCATGGCTGCTGCAGTGTTTTATCCGGTGCTGTCAGTAGTTGTACTCTTCGACTGTATTTTGCCGCTTATTCCTAGCGAAACTGTTCTTGCTTTAGCGGGAGCTTGGTCAGGTGCACGAGGAACACCGAACCTGTGGTTGGTTATTGTGGTGGCCACAGTAGCTGCGATTGTTGGCGATAACCTGTGTTATTTCTTTGGCACTCGGTTAATCAAAGTGGTGAATCGAGTTCCCGGAAATTCCAAACGTGGGAAAGCGCTGGGGTGGGCGCGGGAAAATCTCAATGAACGGGATGTCTCGACGATTATCATCGCTCGTTTCATTCCGTGGGCGAGGTGGTTTGTCACCATCATTTTAGGATCCGTGGGATATTCCTGGACGAGGTTTCTTATCTGGGATTCCATTGGTGCGTTGATTTGGGCGACCCAAGCAACCTTGTTGGGATATGTGGGTGGATGGCTTTTCCAGGATCAACCACTGATTGGTTTAGTGGTTGGAGCCACCTTGGGAATTTTCTTCGGGTTCTTTTTACAGTGGCTTAACAAAGTGTGGGAAAATCGTCGCCAGAACACAAACAGGCCAGATAGCAAAACACTATCTGACCTGGCTTAACTAGTCGGGATAACAGGATTCGAACCTGCGACCTTACCGTCCCGAACGGCACGCGCTACCAAGCTGCGCCATATCCCGAATGACTGGAATCAGTACGGGAAATCACTGTAGTCCTGTGGGTTTTTCAGGTCAAAGTGCCTGTTCAGTGATCTTGATTAAGGTGGCGCTTGGTCGGCAGAAGATGCGGAATGGCACATATTTGGAGGTGCCGAGACCGTTGGATACGTGCATCCACATAGCCCCAAATTTGTTGAGGCCGGTTGCTCGTTTCCTATCGATTCCACAGTTGGTGACGATCGGTTTGCTGCCTGGCAGACAAAGCTGACCGCCGTGGGTGTGGCCAGATAGGGAAAGCTGGTAGCCATCGGCTTCAAATTGTGCGAGCACTCGTGGCTCGGGAGCATGAAGCAATGCTATGGCGAGATCAGCGTCCACGTTTGGTGCACCAGCGATTTCTGAATAGTCGTCGAGGTTGTGGTGGGGATCATCGACACCAGAAATAGCTAGGCGTACAGAACCGACTTGGAATTCAAGGCGTTTTTGGTTGGCATCTTGCCAGCCGTGTTCGATGAATGCAGCTCGCATGGCTCGCCATGGTAAATCGATGTGGCTGACTTCGCGTTTTTTGCCAATAAGGTAATCAAAAGGATTGACGGGGCGGGGTGCCCAATAATCATTGGTGCCAAATACAAACGCGCCGGGGCGTTTCATCAAAGGCCCAAGTGCGCGGAGGACATCGGGTACTGCTTTTTCATCGCTAAGGTTGTCGCCGGTGTTGATTACTAAATCAGGGCTTAATGAATCCAGCGCGGATACCCATGCCTTTTTGGTTTCTTGACCTGGGATCATGTGGAGGTCAGAGATGTGAAGAAGACGAAACTCTTTTTCTCCACGCAGGGTTCCGGGCTTTAAAATCGGAAGCTCAATTGTCTTGAGTTCAAATTTTTCTAGCTCTGAATATCCCCATGCTGCGGTGGCGATACCGGTTCCGAGCAGTGCTGCGGCTGAAAAAGTGAGTGTTTTAATCGTAGTTGACACCTTATTCACCCTACCCGGGGAGTACTCTGGGCAAACATGAGTGAACTAAAAGATAAAATCCGCGCAGATCTAACTACCGCTATGAAGGCTCGCGATAAGGACACCACCGGTACCTTGCGCATGCTGCTTTTTGCATTGACCCAGGAAGAAACCACCGGAGCTAAGCACGAGCTTAATGATGAAGAAGTGCTGAAGGTGATTGCTCGCGAAATTAAGAAGCGTCGCGAGTCAGCTGAGGTGTACACCGAAAATGGTCGTCAGGAATTGGCAGATGTGGAGCTTAAAGAGGCTTCCATTTTGGAAAACTACCAGCCTGAGCAGCTTGATGATGATCAGCTAAACGCATTGATCGATGAAGCTATCGCTGAAGTTGGTGGTGAGGCAGATATGAAGAAGATGGGCCAGATCATGAAGGCTGCTACTGCGAAAGCTGCTGGTCGTGCAGATGGAAAACGACTCTCCACCGCAGTGAAGAGCCGTCTAAGCCAGTAACCAGGTTCCAGCTACTTAGCGGAAGAATTGACTGATGGCGTCATTGATGGCGTCTTCAATCGTTGTTCCACGGTTGTTTGTTGATGGAGCAGGGGAGTCTCCAGCATCATCGTCATCGTTGTTTGTTGCCGGAGCTGGGCTTGAGCCGTCGGAAATTTCAAGAATGACGGTCGATCCGTCGATAAGCACTGCACCCTGCGGGTTTGCACTGACAACCGTGCCGCGCGCACTGCCGGAGCCGGATACCGAGCGCGTGGTTACCTTGTAGCCCTCTGCCTCGAGTGTGCGACGTGCGGAGGCTTCGCTTTGTCCGATTACCTTGCTCAGCAGCTCGCCTGAAGCGCCGATGCGGAAGGCGTCGCTGCTATCTGGCAGTGAACCTTGGGCTGCCGCGGGCACGTTGCTGGCCATGTTAAACCATGTTTGAGCTGGTTCATTACCGCCGAAGAGGTTGCCGCTGCTGCACTGGCGAACAGGTCCACTGCATAGTGGGGTGGTTGTGGTTCCATCGTTGTAGATATATGGGACAGCCGCGAAGTTGCTGTTAAAGCCCATGAATGATGAAGATTGGTTGGACTCGGTGGTACCTGTCTTAGCTGCAGTCGGTTGAGACCAGCCGTACATGTTGGCAGCTGATGCTGCAGTACCGTTGACGATGTCCTTGCTCATGCCGACAGCTAAAGCTTCAGCAGTTTCAGTTTCTACGGCGCGTTCACAAGTTGGTCGATCAATGTAGACTTCATTGCCTTCGCGGTCATGAACGCTAACGATTGGATTTGGCTCGCACCACATGCCGCCAGAAGCAATTGTTGCAGCAACATTGGATAGCTCAAGTGGGTTTACCGCAGTAGGTCCCAAAGTATAAGAGCCTAGATTGTGGTCCTTCATGTAATCCGCAATGGAGCTTTCACCATCAAAGGAACCTTCGTCGGTGTAACTGCGCAGTCCCAATTTCACGGAAAGATCAACGACCTTTTCCACACCAACTTGCTCAATCATCTCCACAAACGCGGTGTTGGGTGACTGTGCAAGTGCGTCCTGCAATGTCATACGTGGTGCATAAGTTCCAGCGTTTTCCACACAGTAAGTATTAGCTGGGCAGTTTGCAGCACCGCCAGAGCCCATCCCTTTCACCTCATATCGGGCAGGAACATCCAGCATGGTGTCAAGGCCTGCACCTTCCTGGATTGCGGCAGCTGCGGTAAAGATCTTGAAAATAGAACCTGCACCATTACCAACGCGTGATGTTGCTTGAGGGAGCATCGTTTCCCCAGCATCAAGGTCGAGGCCGTAATTGCGTGAAGATGCAATAGCCAAAATGTCACGGGAATTTTCACCCGGCTCAATCACATTGACTACTTCGGCAACGCCAGGAGTTGTGGGGTCAACATGGGAAGCAACGGCATTTCGAGCTGCATCTTGCACATCAGGATCTAAAGTGAGCTTGATGGTGTAGGAATCTTTAGCCAGCATCTCTTGGGTAATGCCCTGTTCAGAGAGATACTGCAGTGCGTAATCACAGAAGAAACCACGATCCCCGGCACCAATGCAACCATTGGCTAAGCCTTGAGGAGTTTCCAAAACTCCCAATGGTTCCTGCTGGAAGGCGGCGGCTTCCTCAGGTGAAATTGCGCCAGCATCAGCCATTGCTCCTAACACCGTATTCCGACGCTCAAACACAGCATCATGATTGGTATAAGGATTGAGATAAGAAGAAGACTGCACAATACCTGCAAGCATTGCGGACTGCGGAATGGTGAGCTCGGCTGCTGAAGAATCAAAATACGTCCGAGCGGCAGCTTCTACGCCATAAGCGCCATTTCCGAAAGGAACAATGTTGAGATAACGAGTAAGAATCTCATCCTTAGATAACGTCTTTTCCAAATCAGACGCCATCTTCATCTCACGGAGCTTACGAGGAATAGAGGTTTCCACCGCTGCTGCTTGTTCTGCCTCATCATCAGCTTCCACCAACAGCAGGAAGTTCTTCACATACTGCTGATTGATGGTTGAAGCACCCTGCTCAACACCACCAGCCACCAAGTTGGTCAACATTGCGCGACCAAAACCCTGAAGGTCTACTCCGTCATGCTCATAGAAGCGACGATCCTCAATGGAGACAATGGCATCCTTCATTGCCTTAGAGATTTCATCACCACCAACCTCGAAGCGCCGTTGCCCATAAATATAAGCAATCGGCTGATCCGTTGAATCCGTGATCGTCGTGACACCGGGACCGCGACCATCTGTGAGATCTGAAAGGTTGGTTTGCATCGTGTCATTGGTACGCGCAACTGCAACACCAGACAGGCTGGCGAAAGGCACTAATGCGAGCGCACCAAGGACGCCTGCGGCGACTGTCGATGCAACGAGCTTTGTCAGAGAATTGGTGGTGGACACCCCAACAGCCTAGCGATATCCCCGTGAATCGTGAACCCGAGAGGTTAATAATGGCAGCTTTTCTTTAATAATTTGCTGAATTTTTAAAGTGCGGAGTAGCAGTGCGTCCGGTGATCGTAGCTTAGGGCTTTACAAGCGCATTGGGAATACCAAACCATGTAAGGGAGCATATTTGAAGCCCGCCCTGAGCATTACGAAGTGACTTTTGTGCTGTTTTTTGGATTGAAATAGGCGGTGCACAGGGGAGTGCGTGGGGAGTGTATTGGGTCAGTTTCGGGGTTAGTGCAAATTCCTTGCTTAAACAACGTGGCTGATTAACAAAATTGTGGTATGACCAGGTTATTGGGGGAATCCTGGACAATTGTAAAGTCAGCCGCTCGCAAAATTTGCATAGATGTTGCACGGCAATTGCCCCCGTTTCTGTGATGCATTCGACACTGATTTAACTGTGTGACTACACTTACGAGTGTATTAGGTATTAGGCCGTGCATATGTAGCGCATTCTAAGGAGATTGTGATGACGTCTGTGATTCCAGAACAGCGCAACAACCCCTTTTACAGGGACAGCGCAACACCTGCTTCCTCTGACCATGCAGAGCGCGGCGAATGGGTGACCCAGGCAAAGTGTAGAAATGGCGATCCGGATGCATTGTTTGTTCGCGGTGCAGCGCAACGTCGAGCAGCAGCGATTTGCCGCCACTGCCCAGTAGCAATGCAATGTTGTGCTGATGCTTTAGATAACAAGGTGGAATTTGGAGTGTGGGGAGGCCTCACCGAGCGCCAGCGACGCGCACTACTTCGCAAGAATCCACATATTACTAATTGGGCTGAGTATTTAGCCCAAGGCGGAGAGATTTCCGGAGTATAAACACTCGGTATAAAAATTTTGAGAGGCTGACTATTTGCATGGTTGGCCTTTTATTTTTCCCTAACCCGTTTGGCAAAAGTGCGCAGTTATTCTCCCGTGCGTACATTAGACAACAAGATATTGGCAAAAAGGTGGCCAAAATCAGGAAATCTTGTTGTCTTATGTACATCTGGGTGAGGGGCCAAGGCAGCGTGACTACCCGCCGGACGAAAACGGTAGTGACACGGCACTAGCATTACCCGGGTACTACTCAAGTATGGAGGAAACCTATTCGTTCGTTCCCCGGTAGGATGATCAGCATGACTAAATGGGAATACGCAACTGTGCCACTGATTACGCATGCTACTAAGCAGATCCTTGATACCTGGGGTGAGGATGGCTGGGAATTGGTCTCAGTGCTTCCTGGAATGAATCCAGAAAACCTCGTTGCTTACATGAAGCGTGAGGTGGCTTAATACTTATGGCTTCTAACTCCGAGCGCCTCGCAGAATTGGGCATTTCTTTACCTACCGTTGCAGCACCTGTGGCCGCATATGTGCCAGCAATTCAAACGGGAAATCAGGTGTGGACTTCCGGTCAGCTGCCTTTTGTTGATGGCCAGCTGCCTGCCACTGGAAAAGTTGGCGCAGAGGTATCTGCGGAGGATGCGGAAAAGTATGCTCGCGCAGCTGCGTTGAATGCGTTGGCTGCCATTGATGCTCTCGTTGGCATTGATCGAGTCACCCGCGTTTTAAAGATTGTTGGTTTCGTTGCGTCTGCTGAGGATTTCAGCGGTCAGCCTGGCGTGATCAACGGTGCTTCCAACTTGATGGGCGAGGTCTTCGGCGAGGCAGGCGCACATGCGCGTTCTGCCGTGGGCGTTGCGGAGTTGCCGCTCAACGCGCCAGTCGAGGTTGAGGTTATCGTCGAAATCGCTTAATACTTTTGCTTTTCGACGCCAAGGGCCACCCTCACACTTCGTGCGAGGGTGGCCCTTTTAAAGTTCAGTATTTATTTAGTGCTCGTAGGTAGCCAAGTCATGGTCCTTTGATTCCCTGGTGATTGCGATCGCGATGATCGAGACCAGCGACATTGTGGCGAGGAAAATAATGACTGGGGTGACTGAGATTCCACCGCCTGGTCCTGCATAGAGGCTGGCCAGGATAGTTGGGGTGAATCCTGCACCGATCAGTGTGGCTAATTGGTAGCCCAGCGATGCTCCAGTGTAGCGGGATGATGTACCAAATTGCTCTGAGATAAATGCTGCTAGTGGGCCATAAAGCATGGCGTGAAGAGCTAGCGCGATGGTAAATGCAGAGAGCAAAATGAACCAGTTATCTGAAGTGAGCATGCGGAAGAATGCCGGTAGGAATGCCACGAACAGCACGAGGGCGATGATCATGACGGGGCGTCGTCCAAAAAGATCGGATACTCTGCCAAAAAGAACCACAAAGAATACAGAGAAAACAGAGGCGACTGCAAAGGCATACAAGACGCTTGATCGTGCAATACCTGATTGGGTGGCGTAGCTGATGGAGAACGTCGAAAGCAAAACTTGCAGTCCGAATCCTGATGCACCACCAAGCATGGTCAGCAAGAGTGCCTTTGGTCGACGCAGTACCTGGAAAAGAGGGACTTTGCGTTCGGTTGGTTGGTCTTTTTCTGCAGCCACGGCAGCTGCAAACAAGGGGGATTCACTAACTTTTGCTCTGATGATCAAACCGACGATCAGCAAGACAAAAGAGATCAGGAATGGAATGCGCCAGCCCCATGAGAGGAATTGCTCTTGAGTAAGCACCGCTGAGGCAGTACCGAGTGCAAAAGTACCAAGTGCTGCACCGGTGGGTGCACCAGCATTTGTAAAGGATGCAGCAAAGCCTCGCTTTTTAGCATCCGAATGCTCGAGTGCCATCAAGGCAGCGCCACCCCATTCACCACCGACAGCAATACCTTGGCAAATGCGGAGGAAAATAAGAATAACCGCACCCATGCTGCCGATCATTGCTGCACTTGGTACCAAACCAATACAGGTTGAAGCCACACCCATGATGAGCATGGATAGCACCAGCATCTTTTTACGTCCAAGACGGTCACCAAAGTGCCCAAAAATTGCGCCACCGAGAGGGCGTGCTAAATAACCTGCGGCGAAGGTGCCATATGCTGCGATGGTTCCTGCCAGTGGATCCAGGTTGGTGAAAAATACCGCTGGGAATACTGTCGCAGAGGCCGCAGCATAAAGCAGGAAGTCATAAAATTCGATGGTTGAACCGAGATAACTAGAAACGATTGCGCGCCGGGATTCCTTTTTGCGCTGTTCAGGATTAAGTTTTAGCAGTTCTGGGGACGGAGAAACCGTCGAGGATGTGGTCATGGGATGCTCCAAGTGTGGTCAAGGTGGTGGTGTGGCTTTATGAAACGGGGATGGTGAGGTCACGCAGGATGTTCTTTTGGATTTTTCCTGTGGCATTTCGAGGGAGTTCTTCAATGATGTGGATTTCCCGTGGCAGCTTGTACCTGGCTAGTACTTTGCCTAGAAGTTCTCGTAGTTCAGGTCCTGTGGGTGGGGTAGACAGGGGGGTTTCTTTGATGGAGACAAAAGCGATGCCTGTTTCTCCCCAGCGTTCATCGGGGACTCCAATGACAGCTGCATCAAGGACAGGTTCGAGTTCTTGCAATGCATGTTCGACTTCAGCGGGGTAGATGTTTTCACCGCCGGAGATGTACATGTCTTTGATGCGGTCTTTGATGGTGTAGTAGCCGTCTTTGTCTTTGATGGCGATGTCTCCTGAGTGGTACCAGCCGTCTTGCAAAGCGTTTGCGGTGTCTTCGGGGCGGTTCCAGTATCCGGCCATAACGTGTGGGCCTCGGATGAGGACTTCACCGGGCGTTCCTGTGGGGACTTCCTCGCCAGTTTTGGGGTCTACTAGTTTGATGTCGGTGAAAAAGTGGGCTCGACCTGCAGTTCCAAGGTGGGTGCTTGTGTCGGATGCCTCGAGTAGACAGGCACCCGGTGCGGTTTCTGTCATGCCGAATCCTTGGACGATTTTTACGTCGCGTGCCTGCCATGTCAGCAGCGAGCGTTCGCTTAAGGGGGAGCCACCAACCATGATGGCGCGCAGTGAAGATAAATCGCGATCGGCAAAGGAAGGATCGTTGGAGAGCATATCAATCATCGCTGGCACCATGAAAGATTCAGACACTTTGGATCGTTCAATTTCTTCAAGCACATGGGCGGGGCGGAAGTCTCGGTGAATAATTACTTTTCCACCTTTCATCATCACAGGAATGGTGGTCATGTTGAGTCCCGCGATGTGGAATAACGGTGCAACGGATAGCAATACCGCGCCTTGTTCGATTTCCTGGCCAAGCAGGGCGTTGAAGTAATTGAAAAAGAGATTTCGGTGGGACAGCATCGCACCTTTGGGGCGGCCAGTGGTTCCAGATGTGTACATGAGTAGCGCGATGTCATCATCGCTGACGTCTAAGTGAATATCGGCGTCGGCGGCTACGCGCATAATTGCTTCTCGACGCAACCCCGGACCCTCAGTGTTTTCAACGCCCACCATGATGATTTCTGGGTGAAGTTCATGCAGGTAGTTTGCGTGCTCAATGAGGTCAATTCCATAAAAGACGACACTCGCACCACTGTCTTGGATGATGTAGTCGATTTCGCCCGCTGATAAACGTGGATTAACCAGTACTGGTGTTGCGCCAATGAGGTTGGCCGCAAAGAACACTTCGAGTAGCGCTGGGTGATTAAAACCGACATAAGCGACTCGATCTTGGTGTTTAACGCCGAGGTCTAGAAGGGCATGTCCTAGCCGATTAACTCGTTTGCTGAATTCTCCGTATGTGACACTTGTGCCTTCGAATTCAATGGCAGGGGATTCCGGACGAACAGTTGCCCTGCGGCGTGGGTAGCTTCCTATTCCGAGGTTCACTTTCAATCTCCTTTGTGTTTTGGATCACGTTTGAAGTCATTAAAAGCGTAAACGTTTAAAAAGTCAATGGTTTAAAAAACGTTCTATAGAAAAATTCATCACTTAATGGGTGTATGGGGGTGGCTGCTATGGCGACTACCAGGTATTTTGTTAATCGTTGCAATTTGTTTGCCCCCGATCTTCACAGTTGTGCGGGGCTGCTTAGCTTTGTGGGGGCCCGTTAGGGGGGTGGTCTTCAGGTGCTGGTGTGTCCGGCTGGCGAAAACAAAAAACCGACCATGTGTGCATGGTCGGCTTGTGCGGTAAGTGTTGCTAAAAAGCGATCTTGAGCAGTAATTGTCTTAACTGTTCTTGCTCGTCGGCGGTGAGATTTTTTAATGACTCACTTTCGGCGACAAGGAGGCGCTTGGTGGCTTCATCGTGAATAGCCAAACCTTCTTCTGTTGCGACGATGATCTTTGAGCGTCGATCTCGGGGGTCGGCCTCCCGTACTACCAGGCCACGTTTTTCTAGAAAGTCGACGAGAGCAACAATCTGGCTGGGGTCTAGGTCGAGGAAGGCTCCCAGTTCTCGCTGGGTTGGTTTCAGTCCGCTGGCCGCTATGGACAGGGTGGAATATTGACGAACTTTAAGTCCGAGGTCGACCAGTGCTTCGTTGCCTTTGGCGGAACCTTTGGCTCGGGCGCGGGCGGTGAGGAATTGGATCTGCTGGGACAATTCGGCCTCAAGGAATCGTTCTGGTCCGCCAATGATCTCGGCGGTGGGGTTGCTGGCGGTCATGATTGCTCCATGTGGACTGGCTGAAAAATAGTTTCGATCTTCAATCATTTGAACATGCACATATTCTGCACGTCAAGCACCTCTTGTAAGATTTCAAAAATTAATAGTTGACATTTTCAACGTTATACGTTTTCATTGAAGTCACGCCCAGATGAAGTGTCTGGGATCACAAATACTAAAAGGAGTTTGATATGTCTCTCAATGGAAAAGTTGCCATCGTTACCGGATCCGGCGCAGGTCTGGGTCGCGCTTTCGCTCAGGAACTTGCTCGTCAAGGCGCTTCCGTCATCGTCAATGATGTAAACCAGGAAGCTGCGGATGCCACAGTCGCAGCGATTGAAGAATCCGGCGGCAAAGCCGCCGCTGTTATCGCCCCCGTTGGGTCCTCTGAAAGCGCTAAATTGCTGGTGCAGGGGGCCGTCGATAAGTTTGGTTCTTTGGACATTCTTGTCACAAACGCGGGAATTCTCCGCGATAAGTCGCTGCTCAAGATGACAGATGATGATTTCGACGCAGTGATAAACGTCCACCTTAAAGGTACTTTCACATGTGTTCGTGAGGCATTTGGTTACTTCAAAGAAAATGGCATCGCTGGACGAATCGTCACCATTGGTTCCCCAACTGGTCAGCGTGGAAACTTCGGACAGTCCAATTACGCTGCGGCAAAGGCCGGCATCGTGGGCATGGTTCGTACCTGGGCTTTGGAGATGAAGCGAGCTGGGGTAACCATTAACGCCATCATTCCGGAAGCTGCCACCGATATGACAAAGACTGTTCCGTACTTCCAAAAAGCTGTTGAAGCCGATGAGCGCGGCGAGGCAATGCCAGCGTTCTTCCGTGAGACTTTAGGTTTTGGCACACCACAAGACGTTGCCGGGCTCGTGGCTTTCCTTTCATCCGATGAAGCAGCAGGGATTTCAGGACAGGCTATCGGTGCGGGCGGCGATCGCATGCAGGTCTGGCATCACCCTGAACCAGCTGTTACCGAATTCAACCCAGGTGGTTGGACCTACGAGGCGCTGCAAGAACGCGGCAAGAACATTATTGAAGACAACCTGCAGTCCGTTGGTGTTGTTTTCCCTGAACTGCCAGCTGAGCTGCAGCCACAAATCCCAGTCAAGGCTTAGAAAAACTGCACACTAACCACTACTTAAGGAGAAATTATGGGGAATCACGCAGTGAAATATGAGTGCGCAGTTGATGTCGATCAGATTGTTGCTGTAGACATGCACGTGCACTTAGAGGTGGATAGTTGTGGGCATGAATCAATGCCGGCAGATATCATGGAAGCTTCGTCGAAGTATTTCAAAGCAGAGGAACGAACACCTTCGGCCGATGCCATTGCCGATATTTATCGCAAGCTCAACATGGCTGCCGTGGTATTTACCATTGATGCGCGCACGCAGATGGGGCATCTGCCCAACTCGATTGATGATTTGGTAGAAAGCTGCGCCCGCAACAATGATGTGCTGATTCCTTTCGGCAGCGTGGATCCTCGCACAGGTGAAGACGCACTGGTGGAAGCTCGCCGCCAGGTTGAAGAACTCGGAGTTCGAGGATTCAAGTTCCACCCTTCGGTTCAAGGTTTCGATCCATCTGCCCAGGAGTTCTATCCACTGTGGTCACTGCTGGAAAGCTTCGGACTGCCATGCGTATTCCACACTGGTCAAAATGGCATGGGTGCGGGCCTTCCCGGTGGACGTGGAATTAAACTGCGGTTTTCCAATCCACTGTTGCTTGATGATGTGGCCGCTGATTTCCCGAATCTTCCCATCATCATGGCTCACCCGTCTGTGCCCTGGCAGGATGAAGCCAATTCGATCGCCACACACAAAGCCAATGTGTTCATTGATCTTTCTGGTTGGTCACCAAAGTATTTCCCTGAGTCCTTGGTTAAGCAGTCCAACAACGTGTTGTCCAAGAAAGTGCTGTTTGGCACAGACTTCCCATTGATTACTCCCGAGAAGTGGTTGGCAGCGTTTGCTGAATTGCCTCTTAAAGATCAAGTACGGCCGGGAATTTTAAAAGACAACGCAGTAAAGGTTCTGGGTCTAGATGCTCCGGCTGCTCCCGCCGCTCCCGCTGCTCCCGCTGCTCAAGAGCCAAGCAAAGCCGCTCCGGAGCAAAACAAGGCAGCTCAACATGCGTGATCCCATCCAAGGCACGGTCATTCCTTCTGATCTTTTTGGTTTCGCCGAAGTCCTAACAGATGCTGAGCGTGCAGTGCTGTTTGATACCCGCAAGGTTCTTGAAGAAAAGGTCAAGCCACATATTAATGAGGCATGGGATAGGGCAGTATTTCCTGAAGAAATTGTGCAGCCCTTGCAGGATCTTCAACTGCTTGACCCACCGACATTACGGGAGGCGGGGGAGTCTGTACGAGAAATCTTTACCGGCTTCCGCAATTTCGAGCTCGCGCGCTGTGATATCAATGTTGGTACCTATTTCAATGCGTCAGCAGGGTTGTTCCGCACAGCTTGTGTGGTTGGAGGGTCTCCAGAACAAGCAGCTCGGTTAGATGCCCAGATTAAATCAGGCGAGGTGAAGGGTGTCTTCGCACTCACTGAACCTGACCATGGATCTGATGTGGCTGGAGGTTTAGCTACTAGTGCCACCCAAGATTCGGCCACCGGTGAATGGATCATCAATGGAGAAAAGCGGTGGATTGGTGGTGCAGCAACATCTGATCTGATCGCTACATTTGCCAGGGATACGGCTGATAATCAGGTGAAATGCTTCCTGGTTTCACCTCACGCTGACGGCGTATCCATGGAAATCATTGACCGAAAAGCCTCCCTGCGCATCATGCAAAACGCGCACATTACTTATAACAATGTCCGGGTTGCTGAGGATGCTCGGTTGCAGAACATCAATTCTTTCAAGGATGTCTCTGAATGTCTGCGCCGCATGCGTTCTGATGTTGCCTGGATGGCAGTCGGAGCTCAAGCAGGAGCGTATGAAGCAGCAGTGAAGTATGTGCGCAGCAGGGAACAGTTTGGTCGTCCGATCGCAGGTTTCCAGCTCATCCAGGAAAAGCTAGCTCTCATGTTGGGTAACCTCACGGCTTCGCTGGGCATGATGGTGAAACTCACCGAGCAGCAACAGGCAGGAATTTTCAAAGAAGAAAATTCGGCACTTGCCAAAATGTTTACCTCGCTCAAGCTTCGGGAGACTGCTGGTTGGGCGCGGGAAATCTGTGGCGGCAATGGCATCATTTTGGACAACGATGTCGCCAGGTTCCACGCCGATGCTGAAGCTGTCTATTCATATGAGGGCACTCATGAAATCAATGCACTAATCGTTGGCCGCGCCATCACGGGCGTCAGCGCTTTCATCTAAAACACATTAAGGAGAACACCGTGACTACTTCCACCACCCCAAACACCATCGTTTCTTTAGAGGACGCTCCAGGCCTTACCGGACAAGACCTCGGATTCTCCGAGTGGCGCACAGTTACTCAGGAGATGGTGAATACTTTCGCCGACGCCACCGATGATCAGCAGTGGATCCACACCGATCCGGAACGAGCAAAGGATGGTCCTTTTGGCGCCCCGATTGCTCACGGTTTCCTCACCTTGTCCATGATCATTCCGTTCTGGGGCGAGCTGCTCGATGTCACCGGCGTGACCACCAAGGTCAACTATGGCCTGGACAAGGTACGTTTTACCTCACCAGTTAAGGTTGGTTCCCGCATCCGCATGGGTGCCGTCGTCCGCGAGATCACCGAGGTCAAGGGCAACGGCCTGCACCTGGTTGCTGATGGCACCATTGAGATTGAGGGGCAGGAGCGCCCAGCCGTCGTAGCTACCTTCCTCACCCGCTTCTACGCCTAAGAATTCGCTTTTCGACGCAAAAACCCATCCGGCGCATCCCATTAATTTATGGGATGCGCAGCGACTTTTCTCCCCAGTTCTACGAAATGGCTTATTGTGACTAAGCTTGAGCCCATGGAGCATCCTGCTTACAGCCAATTGCGGCCGGTTACCCCGTCCGCATCTGTTGTTTTGTGCCCTAATCCCGGTTATAGCTCGCTGGAAGGCACTAATTCTTGGGTTATCCGGGCACCAGAAGACCCCCGGAGCATTGTCATCGATCCAGGTCCTGAAGATGAGGGCCACCTGAATGTTTTGAACTCTAAGGCAGATGAGGTGGGTCTTGTTCTTTTGACTCACCGTCATCATGATCATGCTGACGGAGCGCAGCGTTTCCGTCAGCTCACCGGTGCACCTGTGCGTGCAATGGACCCTACTTACTGCGCTGGTGCAGGTGAAGTCCATGACGGTGAGATCATCACGATTGATGGTGTTACCCCACAGATTGAGGTAGTGGCAACCCCTGGCCACACTCGTGATTCTGTGTCTTATTTCATTTGGAGTGGAGTTCCCCATGAGTCCACTTTGGAAGGAATTGTTTCCGGTGATACTATCGCTGGCCGCCACACCACGATGATTTCAGAAACCGACGGTGACTTGGGCGAGTACCTGAATTCCTTGGCTATTTTGGAGGAGCGCGGTAAGAACATTCCGTTGCTTCCTGGACATGGCCCAGATGGTGAGGATGTCTCATCGTTTGCCCGTAAATACATTGAGCGTCGTGAGTTGCGTTTGGCTCAGATCCGCGAGATCTGGGAAACCCGCGGCCGTGATGTTTCTATGAAGGATCTAATCGACGCCATCTATGACGATGTTGATCCAGTTCTGCGTGGCGCTGCAGAGCAGTCCACTCACGTAGCGATTCGTTATCTGCAGGCTCAGGAAGCTGCTGCATCAAACTAAACAAACTTAAAACAAAACCACATTGCCCCCAACACCTCCAGTAAGAGGTGTTGGGGCAATGTGGTTTGGTGGACTTATTTCGTCAAGCCGCTTGACGATAGAAAGAATGTGCGAATATTCGTCTCGAATCGACTGCGAACCCACGAAACTGATCGAATATTTGCACGAATGACTGCCGCCGGTGCAAAAATTCTTTCGATTTAGAGCTTCACTTTTGATAGATGATCGAATTCTTGATCAGCAGACTTTCAGGTTTCACATTTACCCCACGAGCCTCAAAATTAACCACTCCTAGCATCGCTTTTAAGCGCTTCAAAAGCCCTGATCCATACTTTGAGTCATGCGAGGAATTTGAACCCTTTGAATGGCCTGCTGGCAAAATCGGCTAACCACAACTGGATGCTTAAAGGAAAGCACACATTTTTCCCTTAACCCAACAAAGAAAACCGGACGCGCATCCCAAGAAATCTTGGGACGCCCGTCCGGTTTTGGGTGCGACTTTACTTAACGTGCGCGACGTGCCAGGTGCTCGGTATCCACGATGAGGACAGACTTGCCCTCGAGGCGGATCCAGCCACGGTGTGCGAAGGTGGCCAAAGCTTTGTTCACGGTCTCGCGGGAAGCGCCAACAAGCTGTGCGATTTCTTCCTGGGTGAGGTCGTGGTTCACGCGCAGTGCGCCAGCTTCTTGGGTGCCGAAGCGGTTGGCTAGCTGCAGGAGAGTCTTGGCGACACGGCCTGGAACATCAGTGAAGATGAGGTCAGCTAGGGATGCATTGGTACGACGTAGACGACGAGCCAACACGCGCAGAAGCTGCTCTGCGATAGCTGGGTGATCAGCCACCCAGTTGCGCAGCATGTCAGAGTTCATGGTTGCTGCGTGAACTTCGGTGACACACACTGCAGAGGAGGTACGTGGGCCTGGATCGAAGATGGAGAGCTCGCCGAACATATCGGAAGGACCCATGATGGTCAGCAGGTTTTCGCGGCCATCCGGTGCGTGGCGTGCTAGCTTCACTTTGCCGGAGGTGATGATGTAAAGGCGATCACCTGGTTCACCCTCATCAAAGATGGTTGCTCCGCGTGGGAAACGGACAGTTTCCATGTCATGGATGAGGTTATTGACTGCCGTTGGGTCAACGCCTTGAAAAATTCCGGCGCGCGACAGGATTTCCTGTACACCTTCCACTGCTTTTCTCCTTCATCTGCACACATCTTGTTTGAGTCCGGATGAGTGGCAACACCTGGGGTGTTAGGGTTTGAGATAAAATCCGGATGACACCTAACTGGAGGTATCTATTAATGTGGCAAAGACCACTCTACTATGCAATTGGTCACCATATTAGTGCATTTGGCTAAAATGTCACAGTTTAAAAACTATGTTTTCAATATTCACAGATTGCTAGCAGCCAAAGTTTATTCTGCGAAAAACTTTAAGTTTAAGCTGCTGATGCTTCCTGCACTTCATACTCTTCTATCCCATCCGCACTGACAGTATCCTTCGCTAACTTTACCTCAGTGTTCTTCGGTGCGTCGGAGTGCAGGAAAGAGGACTCGATTCGCTCCATAGCAAATGCAAAAAGCATTAATAAGAGCGGGATGATCACCACAAGCAAACCTGTCATAGGTGTCATTCTAGTGCTGAATCAATTCCGCGCTAACTTAAGGGTATGGGTTCGATTACTCCGCAGAAAAGGCCTCGTGTGGGTTCGCACATTGCCAACAAGGGCCAAGAGACTGATATTGGGCGTAAACGTCGTGCTCGGCGCATTAATCGCACGTTAACGGTTGCATATCCCGACGCGCATTGTGAATTGGATTTTACTAATCCTTTGGAGCTGACTGTGGCCACGATTTTGTCTGCACAGTGCACCGATGTCCGGGTTAATCAGGTAACACCTGCGTTGTTTCGTCGTTATCCCACGGCTGCTGATTACGCCAACGCTGATCGCGCCGAGTTGGAAGAGCTGATTCGGCCGACGGGGTTTTATCGCAACAAGGCGACCGCGTTAATCGGTCTGGGGGAAGCCCTTGATTCGCTTTACGACGGCCAGGTCCCCAGCACCTTAGCGCAGCTGGTTGAGCTGCCGGGAGTCGGGCGTAAAACTGCCAACGTAGTGCTGGGTAATGCTTTTGGTGTGCCGGGAATAACGGTGGATACACACTTTGGCAGGTTGGTCCGACGGTTAAAACTCACTGATGAGGAAGACCCTGTGAAGGTGGAAAAGGTGATGAACGAATTGATCGAAAAGCCTGAGTGGACCATGTTTTCACATCGACTCATCTTCCACGGACGTAGGATATGTCATAGTCGACGCGCCGCCTGTGGAGCCTGCATGCTTGCAGCTGATTGCCCCTCCTTTGGTTTGGAAGGGCCAGCGGATCCATTTGAGGCGCAAAAACTTATTAAAAGTGATGATAGGGAGCACCTGCTGAAAATGGCAGGAATGTAGAAAACAAATGACAAGCAGTGCAAAGTGGTCCATCGTTGGTGTTGTCATCATCCTGGCAGTGTTGGTGGTGTTAATCCCGCAGCTTGTGGGTGGGAATAATGCTGAAGAAGATCGGGGGGAGGCGTCGATAAGCAATATTGCAAAGCGCCCGGACTGCGTTGCCTCCGGTGCGGCGGGTGTGGAGCTGCCCTGCCTGGGCGGTGAAAATGGCGCGGGTAATGAGCTGCCGACCGTGGTGAATCTGTGGGCGTGGTGGTGCGAGCCATGCCGCGCGGAGCTACCGATTTTTGATGAGTTTGAACAAGCCCACCCAGAGCTCAACGTCGTGGGTGTGCATGCGGACCAAAATGCTGCCAATGGGGCTGCACTGCTGAACGATTTGGGCGTTAATCTATCCAGCTACCAGGATGATTCGAATCTTTTCGCAGGCACCCTAGGGCTACCCGGCGTTGTACCGATCACGATTGTTGTCTCCCCGGAAGGAGAGGTCGTGGGCACGTTCCCGCAGCCTTTCGAATCAATCGAGGATCTGGAAAACGCTGTGGCAGGGGTGCTATAAGTGCACACTTTTCCCGATTTGCCCCACGATTTTCCCGGGCAAAACACAGAGCTAGCCCCAGATAAAGCGCCCGTGTGGATGCATCGGCTCATCCACCGAATTCAAACCGGGCGCATGGCCGACCCCTTGGAAGGATCAGAGCCTATAGGTACTACCGATGCGGAGAAAAGAGCCGCGGTGCTCATGCTGTTTTCCGGGTCGGAAACCTCCTTTGATCTACCCAATGATGCTTCCGTGCTGCTGACGCACCGCACTCCCACGATGCGCTCACATGCAGGTCAGATTGCTTTTCCCGGTGGCAGAATTGATCCCACCGACGCCAACGCAGTGGACTGTGCATTCCGTGAAGCGTGGGAAGAAACCGGCCTGGATCGCCGGACCGCAACCCCATTAGCCCAGCTCAACGAAGTCCATATTCGTGCAACCGGCTACCCGGTCTACCCAATCCTTGGACACTGGCACACACCCTCACCTGTGGCAGTCGCCAGCCCCCACGAAACAGACGAAGTCTTTGATGCCCCGTTATACGATCTCATCGACCCTAAAAACCGGCTCATGGTTGGCTGGCGCCAATGGCACGGACCAGCATTTAGAATCAACGACTACATCATCTGGGGATTCACCGGTGGGCTGCTTTCCGCGATCTTAGATACTGCGGGTTGGGCAGCAGAATGGGACACCAACCGCATCTACGACCTGGAAAATACTTTGGCAACATCGAGAAATAATGAGCGGATGCGTTAGGTTGCCACGCATTGGTGGCCTAAAATCGAAACGGTCTAAAAATTAAGCAGTACATTTAATCAATTTTCGAAAGCGTAGAACACCAAACAATTGTTGAGCCCCAGCCTGGTCGTCGATGCCATCATCGTCCTCGTCATGGCATTCGCCTTGTGGGGCGGTTGGCGTCAAGGAGCCTTCACCTCACTGCTATCCACCGTCGGTGTCGTCTCTGGCCTGGTGGTTGGTGCAGCAGCAGCTCCATTCGTGATGAGCCTAACCGACTCCACGGCCCTTCGCTTCCTCCTTGCCATTGGCACCGTGGTGCTCTTGGTGGGACTCGGCAATCTCATTGGTGCACATCTCGGCGCTGCAATTCGAGACAACATCAAATTCCGCAGCTCCCGAACACTAGATTCCGGACTCGGCGCGATTTTCCAAGTACTGGCGACGCTCATCGTAGTGTGGCTCGTTGCGATTCCCCTGGCCACAGGCCTGCCGGGAACAGTTGCAAGTGGCATCAGAGATTCTCGAATCCTGCATTTCGTAGACGGACACACACCCCAAGGCCTGGATACACTCCCGTCCAAAATTGCAGCCATGCTCAGCGAATCGGGCCTACCACCACTGATTTCCCCCTTCACCGGTGGATCATCAGTAGAAGTAGACGCTCCAGAAATCAACGTTGCGGATGTGGAATTGGTAGAGGCAATGCGACCATCGGTGATCCACGTGATGGGCGATGCCCAAGAATGCAGCCGACGCCTCATGGGGTCAGGATTTGTAGCAGCACCTGATTACGTGGTGACCAACGCTCACGTGGTTGCCGGAACATCCATGGTTAGCTTGGATACAATGATCGGCACCCGCTCAGCCGAAGTAGTGTTCTACGACCCAGACCTTGATATCGCAGTGCTCTACAGCCCAGGACTTGGCCTAGATCCACTCACGTGGGCATCTACGCCACTAGATACAGGCGACGAAGCAATCGTCATGGGATTCCCACAGTCCGGACCATTCAATGCTTCAGCCGCCAGGGTGCGCGAAAGAATCATGATCACTGGCAGCAACATTTACGCCAACGGCCAACATGAACGCGAAGCCTACTCAGTGCGCGGATCCATTCAGTCCGGAAATTCCGGCGGCCCGATGACCAACGAAGCTGGCGAAGTAGTCGGCGTTGTTTTTGGTGCAGCAATTGATGGATCAGATACCGGATACGTCCTTACTGCAGAAGAAGTCCAAAACCGCATTGGAGATATCTCGATGCTCACCCAGCCGGTCGATACCATGCAGTGTGCTGTTTCCTAATCTGATTGGGTGCATTTTTGTGGTTAGGCGTTTATCGCTCGTTTAAGGGCTCGAGTTTTTCGCATGAGTGTTTGTATGGGTAGGGGCTTGAAATCGTCTTAGAAGCGCTCCTGGGGAGGTATCACCTTTAGGGTTTGGAGGCTGAATTTGAGCCAGACCAAACCAGGAGACCCAGAATCTTTAAAAAGTGGAATGTTGGGTCTCTGTGTTTGGCATTGAGGGCGATTCACCAAACCAGGAGACCCACAAACTTCGAAAACGTGATTTCTGGGTCTCCTGGTTTGGTCTGCGCATGGTCTTCGCGCAGACAGGACGCTCAGACCAGTTCAGACCAGACACAGAGGACAAGATTTTCTATTTCCTCAGTTTTTGTCACGCCTGTCTGGTCTTCTGACTCGATGTCCGCACTACTGAGGCTTAAAAGCAGAGCGCGCAAATTCAGCGATGGTCTTTGCGAATTCACCGGGGTGCTCAAGATAGGGCAACTCAAATCCGCCGGGGATTGCAATGGCGGTGAATGCTCCCGTTGCTCGAGATCGAGCGATGTTGGCTAAATGTTCCCAGCGTCTGGTGTTTGTTTTTAAAAGCCACACGGGTGCCGAGACTGTTTTGTTAGGTACCGAGCCGACGAGGTAGCGGTTGGTGCGGATGATCGGCGTGGTGGTGCGATCGATGGATAGTGCTTTTTTCCGAAGCAGCACAGTTTCTATAAAGGCATTGCTGCGTTGGTACGAGGGGGAGGTATTGCTGACGATTTCCCGCCGAGCGGCGCGGGTGACTTTGATTTGGAAAAGTGGGTGGAGGAATGACGTAAGCCGGCTGATGTCGGTGAGGTGGAGGTAGGGTTTTCGTCGAATAGCGCGGCGCATGTCTGCAGGGTGAATGGCACCGAGGGAGACAAGTCCACGGGTGCGTTGGGGGTACATTGAGGCGGTGGCCCAGGCGATGCTGGCGCCGGTGTCGGAGCCGACGAGGAGGGCGTCGTCGTGGCCGAGGGCTGCGATCACGCTGTTGATTTCACCGGCGGCGTGGCGGAGATCGTAGCCTGTTGGTGGTTTGTCGGACATTCCGTATCCGCGCAGGTCAATGGCGGCGACGTGGTAGCCTGCTTGGGCAAGTGGGTCGATGACATCGCGGTAGTCGTACCAACCACCAAAAGCCCCATGGATCAAAAGGATCAAGGGGTCGGTGGGGGAGCCTGCTTCTGCTAAATGGAGGCGGATGCCGCGCACGGAGACGTGGTCGTGGGTGAACGGGCCGTCTAGGGCAATGATGCCGGGGGAGCGTTCAATTGATGCGATGGTGCTGGCCAGGCCCCGTTTGGAGCTGGCGGTTTTGGCGCGGCTGCCGGTGATGAGGCGGGTGAGGGGAGACGTCGAAAAGCTAAAAAAGGCCATCGAAGTCTCCTCTTTTTTAGTTCTTGCCGGTGACAGCGCCAGGGCTGTGGAAGGACGCAGAGGTGTACAGTCCACGCTTGTTGGAGCGCTCGAGTTTTTCCGTTGCCTGGCCAGGGACGAGGTTTTTCAGCTCATTGACCGACTGGATGGTGTTCTTTGGCGCACCCATCTTCTTGACCTTGCGCCAGCCGAAGAGGGCTAGAGCTGCGGCGAGAACCAGCATGAATAGGAAAACGATGAGGAAAGCAGCCCATGGCTTGATCCATTCGCTCAGCAGGGCTGCAACGAAGAAGAAAAAGAAGAAAGAGCTGTATAGCGCGATAACTCCAGCGACGCTGAATGCGCCACCGCCCACGGCTGCTTTCTTGGCTTCGCCTGCGAGTTCCGTCTTTGCCAGCTCAACTTCAGCACGGAAAAGGCTGGACATTTGGGATGTTGCGTTGGAGATCAGCGTGCCGATGGACGCCTCACCGCTCACGCTGGTGTCCACATCGCTGAGGGGAATTGAATCAACTTTTGGTGCAAACGCGCTGCTACCGTCAGTAAAAAGTCCGTCTTTGTTGCTCACGTGGAAGCTCCTCCGTGTCTAAAATTAGCGTTCGTTATTCCCAATCGTGCCACGAAATCTCATCTTGGGTGAAGTTTAGCGTGTGAAATACATATTAAACGATGCTTGTCGACGCACCCACCCACCATGCCACTTAAGCCTGTCAGGTGAGGCTCAGGCCGATCCGCGCCGAGCGCGTTTTACCCACCAAATACTACCCGCAGCAACCGCGGCGATGCCTGCAACCACTCCGGTTCCGATACTTACCTCGCGTGTGCTGGGCATTTGAAACAGCGGCTCAGGGTTTTTGAAGCTCAAAATTTTCCATCCGCGTTCCAGCGCGATCTTCTTCAACGCGCGATCTGGATTTACTGCGGTTGGGTTGCCGACCATCTCCAGCATGGGAAGATCAGTAAAAGAATCCGAGTAGGCGAAGCTTTGTGAGAGGTCATAACCATTGGATTTTGCTAGATCAACCATCGATTGAGCTTTGGCCTCACCTTTGCAATAAAACAGCACTTCACCTGTGTACATGCCGTCTTGAGCTTCCAAAATGGTGGTGACTGTTTTGCTCACACCAAGCTCTTTGGCGATGGGTTCTACAAGCTCTTTAACCGACGCGGAAATGATGATGACGTCATGTCCAAGTTCTTGGTGATGCTCAATTAGTTCCCGGGCTTCAGCGTAAATAGTCGGTGTGACCACGGTGTGCATGGTCTCCTCGGCGATGGAACGTACCTGTTGAACTTCCCATCCACGGATCATGGCGGTGAGTTGATCACGAGTGTTATCCATCTGTTCACTGGTGTGCCCGGCGAACATGTAGGTTGCTTGCGCGAGGCTTAATTGCAGAGCCACAGAGGGGGAAATAAGGCCACTGTTCATGAATTCGCGACCATACGCGTAGGTGGAACTCATGGCGATAATTGTCTTGTCCAGATCAAAAAATGCAGCCACCTTTGTGGGGGTAGTCGCATGGGTGCCCTGAAGATTTTGGGCTGGATCTGGCTGATTCACACAGCACAGTTTAGCGCTTTTTGCCAGTAATCCAAGACCTGTGGCGAAACTAAAGTTGCTGATGTGACTGAAGTTGCTTGCAGGGATTGTGGATATAGCCCTTGGAGCACGTGCCGGAGGTGTCATTTGCCACACCTGTCCAGATTCCAGTTATTCGAATAAATAATCGGGTTAGATGTTGTCATGTGGCGTTTAATATGCCATAATTTCAGGTGCAAGGCCCCGATATACAGTGTGGCCTGCCCCGGCACAATCCCCCCCCGTTGCCGGGTTACTGACGGCCCGCGCACACCCCCCCCGAGGCGCGGGCCGTCCCTATTTCCAAAACAAGTTGATATAGCAGAATTTTCTAGCGTGCGTGGAATATTGCTAAAACTATCCACAGTTGTCGGAGTATTTTGATGCTGTGGGGAGAGTTATCCACAGGCTTTTTGGCAGGTCGTTGAAAGGGAATGATCAACGCGTCAGAGTTGGGGACATGAATACCACACACTCTGCAATTCTTATCGCCGTCGAAGACCCCGTCCTTCATCCAGAAGCCATGCACGTGGCTGCGGCCACCGGTCGCCCAGTTATTGAAACTACAAATATTGGGGATATCACCAGGCACTTTCATCGCGCATCGGCAGTTCTTGTGGATGTTGCGATGGCTTCAAAACTTAGCAACAACAAGCGCCGCGACCGAGTGTTTTTGCTTGATTCTGATCCAGGGCCGTCTGATTGGAAAACAGCGATGGCGATCCATGCGGAGCAAGCCATACTTTTACCGGCTCAAGCTAGCGAGTTGCTTAGTGCTTTAGGCAGAGAAGACACCAAACGTGCCACAACGTCAGGTCACGTAATCGGCGTGGTGGGCGCTGTGGGTGGAACTGGAACAAGCACGCTTGCCGCTGCGCTAGCTAGAAAACGTGGGGAATCAGCAACCACCGTGCTCATTGATGCCGTTCCGGCTTCAGGAGGGATTGACCTCCTCTTGGGCATCGAAGATGTACCCGGCGCGCGGTGGCCTGATGTGGGACTGCGTCGCGGGACTGTGCATGCAGCTGATGTGTTAAAAGCGTTACCTCGCACGGCGGATGCTGTGGCGGTGTTATCTACTGCGCGTTCGAATATTCTTGATCCGTTTGAGCTGTGTGCCGCTGATATCGCTGCCGCGATTGCTTGTTTCTTAAATGCCGAACAGTCCATTGACGTCATTGTTGATCTGCCAACCGCAGGGCTTGATCCCACGATTCTAGAACAGTTGACCCACTTAGTTTTGGTTGTTCCAGCTGAGGTTCGTGCGGTGGCAGCGGCACGGGCACTGTATCTGGAATTACAACAATTTCATATGTCGATCACTTGTGTTTTAAGGCATCGCGGGTGGTCTGGATTAGATGTGGCAGAAGTAGAAGAGATTCTAGGGACCGATATCGTGGCGGAGGTCGGTTCGATTCACAGGCTTGCTAAATCGGTGGAAATGCATGGTCTGACTGGTTCACTGCCACGGGTTTTAAGCTCCGCGTGTGTTGCCGTGCTGGGAGAGCTGGCGGAGGTGGCGGCATGACTGATATTGATCAAGTGGTTGAAAGCGTGCAAAGGATTATTGCCACCTCATCAGAATCGCTGAGCTCGGCAGAGATTGCCGGCATTGTCCGCGAACAAGCAGGGGTGATCAGCAATGAAGATATTGTGATCATTTTGCGGCGTCTGCGCAGTGATTCTGTAGGTGTTGGCCCTTTGGAGCCACTGCTGGCCACACCTGGTGTGACTGATGTGCTGGTTAATGGTCATGGCAGCGTGTGGATTGATAGGGGTCAAGGAGTTGAACAGGTTGATATAGATCTTGGATCTGAAGATGCAGTGCGCCGTCTTGCCACCCGGCTTGCGCTGAGCTGTGGAAGAAGACTTGATGATGCGCAACCTTTTGCTGATGGCAGAATTTCCAGAGACGACGGCAGCGTGCTGCGCATTCATGCGGTGTTAGCTCCGTTGGCTGAATCGGGAACATGCATTAGTTTGAGAGTGCTTAGGCAAGCTCATTTAAACCTTGAAGATCTAATTGGAAACGGCACTGTACCAGGTGATATCGCTCCAGTGCTTCGGAATATCATCGCCCAGCGACGTTCGTTTCTTGTCGTGGGTGGCACCGGAACAGGTAAAACCACCTTGCTGTCTGCCATGCTCACAGAAGTTCCACCTGATCAGCGCATAGTGTGCATTGAAGATACAGCTGAGCTTCACCCCTCACACCCAAGCATGGTTAATTTGGTGTCTCGCCAAGCAAATGTTGAAGGCGCAGGCGCAGTGAGCATGGCTGATCTGTTGAAACAATCACTGCGTATGCGCCCGGACCGCATTGTTGTCGGAGAGATCCGTGGGGCAGAGGTCGTGGATTTATTAGCTGCGATGAACACCGGCCATGACGGAGGTGCCGGCACAATCCACGCAAACTCGATTACTGAGGTACCTGCACGCATGGAGGCATTGGCCGCAACTGGTGGATTAGACCGCTTGGCTTTGCACTCCCAATTAGCTGCTGCAGTGGACATTGTGCTGGTGATGAAACACACCTCCCAGGGACGCAGGCTTGCTCAGCTGGGAGTATTGACCGGAAACCCAGTAAAAGCGCAGGTGGCATGGGATATTGACCACGGGATCCACGAAGGTTTTGAGGCCGAACCATGGTTTACGCACTAGCTCTTTTAAGCGCAGCCATTGTGGTTTCTGCACCACCAGGGCCACGCAGACGAACACACTCATCCACAGCAAAACCAAGCTTTCTTATCCCGGCTTTAGTAACCTTATTCTTCCTGGCCACACTGTTATTTATCGTGGTTGACGCCTACACCATGATTGCTGGGATCATCATTGCGGCAGTGTTGTTGTGGTATCTGCGCAGTCGCCATGACATCGCACAGCATGTAAAACAATCCGAAGTCTTGGCCAGTTTTCTAAGCCTTTGTGCTGGAAACCTACGCGCCGGGGTGGCCATGGTCGATGCCATGGAGTACGCACTGGCCAACAGCCCAACAGATAAAACCATCAGCGTGGCACTGCAGACCGCAGCCAGGCAGGCGCGGTCAGGTGGAAGCGGTCCGAAAGTGCTTATCGACGCCACCTCCCCCGACCTTCAACGCCTCGGCTATTTATGGGACACTTCCAGTCGCCATGGCATTCCGCTCGTTGCACTCATTGATCAAATGCGCTTAAGGATTACCGCCAAACAACGTCACGCAGAATCCACTCGAGCAGCACTTCAAGGACCACAAGCAACCGCAGTGATCCTCACCGTACTTCCGCTTGCTGGAGTGCTGATGGGAACAGCCATGGGTGCACATCCTCTGGGCGTTCTCACCGGCGGTGGAATAGGTGGCCTGTTGCTAGTCATTGGTGTCGGATTAGATGCGGCAGGTTTTGTGATCACCCACAAAATCCTCCAGAGTGCGAGCCCACAATGATCATCACAGCACTTTTGATTGCAGCATGTGCACTCCTGATTAGCGCCCCAAAGCCTCTTGCGCGTGGTGGCCTTTGCACTGGGAAACGAGGCAAAAGCCTGCGTATCCGAGCAGGGCCGAAGAAGCTTCGCAGTGCTGATCCAGTAGATGTCTCCGCAGATATCGAACTGTTTTCAGCATGCTTGGATGCAGGTTTAAGCACACGCGATGCAGCCCAGGTGGTAGCCCACGTAGCCGCACAATCTCACCGAGAAACCTGGTCACAGGTGGTGGCTTTGCTCTCGATTGGAGTCAGTGCCCCACAGGCATTTTCTCTCATGGCAGCCATAGATGGGTTAGATGAACTGGCCAATCTAGCCACCGTGTCCTATCGCTCAGGCAGTGCACTCAGCGAGGGCTGCAAAAACATCGCAACCTCATTACGTGCAACTGCAGGTGATAAACGCACCGCTGCCGCAGAACGTGCCGGGGTGTTCATTGCGTTGCCTCTCGCACTGTGTTTCCTACCTGCATTCATGATCGTCGGGCTGGCACCCGTGGTGCTCAGCTTGGGTACGCAACTAATTAATTTCTAACTTTTCAAGGAGAGAAAACAATGTCTATGTATCTACACCTTCTTCGTCAACGCACTCATGCAGTTTTACGCCAAGATGATGGACTAACCACTGTTGAATATGCCCTGGGAACACTGGCTGCAGCAGCCCTAGCAGCAGTGTTATACATGGTGGTCAACAGCGATGCCGTGTCTTCAGCGTTTGAATCCATCATCGAAGACGCCTTAAGTGCAAGACCTTAAACAGCTACGACTCGGCGACGATGACGGCTCCGTCAGCATTGAGGCAGCACTTGCACTGTCCTCATTGGTGATCGTGTGCGGCTTGATCATCGCAGCCATGGCCACATTGGCGGCATATCTTGCAGCAGTTGATGTTGCTGGGGCTGCAGCCAGAGCACATGCCATTGGTGAAGATTTCACGCCAACCAGGGGAGAGGTGAACATGCAAGAATCTGCCGGCATGATGACAGCAACGGCACACATACCAGCACCGTTTGGGCAGGTGAGTGCCAATGCAGTTTTCCCGGTGGAAAACTAACGATGACGGTTACATAACAGTTGCAAGTGCTGGATGCGCAGCAATCATGATCAGCCTTTTGATTGTCCTTGCCTGGCAGGCGGGAAACCTCGTGGCTCGTGAACAAGCACAGGTAGCAGCGGATGTGTCAGCCGTTGCTGGTGCCTACGTTCTAGCCCGCGGCGAACTGGCTGCCGCCGCATGCAGTGTTGCTCAAGAAACTGCGCTAGCTAATGATGCAGAAGTAGAAAACTGCACCATAGAAGGAGAAGATCTCACGCTAACCATTAACGTTCGAGGCCAACAAGCTCAAGCAAAAGCAGGGCCGTTATGACGTGCCCAACAAGGTCACCATCGCACCCAACAACTTGATGGCACCTGCCTTATCCAAAGGGTTATTTCCATTGCCACATTTTGGAGATTGAACGCAACTGGGGCACCCAGATTCACAGCCACAACTGCGGACAACTTCAAATGTGGCCTCAATCCACTCCGCAAAACGTTTAAAACCAGAATCAGCAAAACCAGCCCCACCGTCCATGCCGTCATACACAAACACAGTGGGGTAACCAGTATCCGCATGAAGGGCTGTGGATACGCCACCGATGTCCCAACGATCACAGGTAGCAAGCAGCGGCAACATGCCAATAGCTGCGTGTTCTGCCGCATGAAGAGCACCAGGGATATCAGCAGCAGGAATACCCATGGCCTCTAAAGCTAACGGATCGATCGTGTACGCAACCGCCCGAGTATGCAGAATTTGAGGAGGAAGATACAACGGAGTGGCATCCAAAGTGGTGCCATCAGCAAGCTTGGTGACATAGCCTGTGACCCGGTCAGTGACCTGAACATCTACGTTGGCAACCCACAAACCGCCACCGGCATCAAACACCTCATCGTCCAAAGGAGCAGATGTAATCCGGATATCAGTGTCACTTCTGGCATAGGTGGTGTAATCAGGCAGCTCTGGCCTGGCCAAGGCCAAATGCTCGTCCAAATCCAGCTCATCGATGACAAAAGATTCCCCCTGGTGCAAATACACCGCACCGGGATGCGTCTGAGACATCGCTTTGGCTGAATCAATGGTGCCCAAAAGACGACCATCGCTGATATCAACAATCATAAATTCCGAGCCAGAACCACCACGCAAACTCACCTGCTGATGAGCACTATCAGGACTAAGCTCATCCGGATCATCTGAATGAGGCTTCTCCACCGCAAACCATCCCCGCGGCCGACGACGCAAAAACCCCTCAACCTCCAGCTTCTCCACGACTTTTTGCGCACCAAAAGCCGAAACCTCTGCTTCCGTCAACGGTTTTTCCACCGCAGCGCAATAAATATGACCACGAATCACATGCGGATTAGTCGGATCAAACACCGCAGCCTCAACCGGTTTATCCAACAAAGCAGCCGGATGATGCACCAAATACGTATCCATCGGTTCATCACGAGCAACCAACACCACCAATGAACCCTGACCCCGGCGCCCAGCTCTACCAGCCTGCTGCCAAAAAGAAGCCACCGTTCCAGGAAAACCCGCCGTTACAACAGCATCCAATCCGCCAACATCAATGCCCAGTTCTAAAGCATTGGTGGAGGAAACACCGAGGAGGGTGCCGTCGTCAAGCAATCTCTCCAACCTGCGGCGGTCCTCCGCCAAGTACCCCGCCCGGTAGGACGCCACGCGCCGGGCGAAATCCGGGCGCCCGAGTGTGCTGAGCTCTTCCTGCGCGCGGAGGGCAACGATTTCTGCTTGTCGACGAGACCTCACAAACGTTAGGGTGCGCGCACCCTCGGCAATCAACGTAGCCATAATATTCGCCGCCTCGGTGCTGGCCGCACGGCGCACAGGAGCGCCGTTTTCACCCTCTGCGCCTTCGATGAAACCAGGCTCCCACAGCATCACCGTGCGCTCACCAGTCGGAGCGCCATCTTGTGTGACCGCTTCAACCGGAGCGCCAATCAAACGAGACGCATGGGTTGCTGGATTGGAGCTAGTTGCAGACGCCAAAATGACCGTTGGAAAAGATCCATAAAACGCAGCGATCCGCAACAAACGACGAATCACCATCGACACGTTTGCCCCAAAAACACCACGATACGCATGGCATTCATCAATCACGATGAACTTCAAATGGCGCAACAACCTGGCCCAACGAGCATGATTAGCCAACAAAGACGCATGAACCATATCCGGATTGGTGAATACGAAACGGCTGAGATCACGAATCCCGGCGCGTGCTTCAGAAGGGGTATCGCCATCATAAGGAGCTGGATTTATGGGATGAAATTCTGGAATGTCCTTAAGCAGCGCAGAAGTAAACGTCAACTGATCCGAACCAAGTGCCTTAGTGGGAGTTAAATACAACGCACACGCGGTAGGGTCCGAGCTCAAGGAAGACAAAATAGGCAGCTGGTATCCCAAAGATTTTCCCGACGACGTACCCGTTGCCACCACCACATGCTGGCCGTTCCACGCCAGATTCGCAGTCTTAGCCTGGTGGGAAAATAACTTCTCCACACCACGCACTTTCAGAGCATCCACCAAACCTGCGGGCACCCACTCTGGCCAACCGACAAACTGAGCCTTCGACGCTGGCAGCGTGACCAGGTGGGTTAACTTTGACTCGGAGTAACGTTGTGAAATAACCGCAGCTAGATCTTCACCGAAGCTTGGTCTCATAGCCTGAGTCTTTTCACTCTCAAAATCGGGGGTAGTCAAGAAATTACCCCCTTTCGCTGGGCTGGATAAATGGGATTGACCTGCCAAAACTTAAAACTAATCTTAATAGACTATCGCTCGGGCCTTAAACATGAGACACTTGTTGCCAGGTCGCAGTTTCAGTGCGCAGTGTTCAACGCTCGCAAGGATAGACGTGAGCGTTCGGCATTCATACCGTCGGCGTTCGTTTAAAAAACGGCCAGATGTGCTGTTCAAGCTCACGCAAGAGTGGGACATCGAACCCGGTAGTAATTCCAATCAGTAAAGGTAAGACAAATGGCACAGGGCACTGTTAAGTGGTTCAACCCAGAGAAGGGCTTTGGCTTCATCGCTCCTTCCGACGGATCCGCTGACGTTTTCGTCCACTACTCCGAGATCCAGGGCAACGGCTTCCGTACCCTCGAGGAGAACCAGCTCGTCGAGTTCGAAATCGGCGAAGGCGCTAAGGGCCTTCAGGCTCAGGCTGTTCGCGCAATCTAATTGCAGCTGAACTTTTAAAACCGGTAACGATTGTTGCCGGTTTTTTCAATTTCCAAAATGGGTGGGTCTGAGTTTGGCCCTCTTAAGTTCGATTTCATGATTTCGAGACCTTACCTGCAATTTCACGCTTTCGATTTTTTGTTAGCAATTTCGCATCCTCAATTTCTTAACACCGATACCAGTCGGAAAATGGGTGAAAACCTAGTGGTATCGAACTTGCGAAATTGAGCGCAAGAAATTGAGTGTGGGAAATCGAAACCGTGAAATCGAACTTAAGGAATTAAGTGAAAAGTGTGCAGATTGTCTAATGGCCACTTAACTGTAGGAGGCGATTTAAGGGCTCGAAGTTTCCTAATTGAGTCTTTGTATGGGGGAGGGTGAATTGGGTGCTTAGGGGCGATTTTAGAAGCTATCCATTTTGGGACTAATGGGGCGCATGTGAATTCTGAAAGAATACTGATCAAGGATTCACCACAAACGGGCCCAAGGAGGGTGGAATCGATCAAAAATTTGCATTTCACCGGCCTCGAAATGCAAATCCCCATCACAAAACTGAACTTTCCGCCGATTTGTGGTGTATTTTAGAATATTTATTCCATTGTCCACCGACCCCTTGCCTGAAGTATGCGGTGCGGTCAGAGAAACCAGAAAATCGCTCGAAAATATTGCACAAACCACGAAAACTAGTGAATTTAGCCTAGTGTGTGCAGGAGCCCCTATTAATACTGTGTACCGTGTTAGTGAAACGCATCATGTAATACTGTCGTGTACAACGGTTACGTGAAGTGAAGTTCTTCCCCCGTGAAGAGCACCGGATTCGGTGAAAGCAACTCACTTATGGTTATGCTTTCCAAGAGTGAACGTTTACTTGTTCGAAAATATTCGACATAGTGGGCAGTGCACGCATAAGAAGACATAAGAAAACGCAATAGAAAACAGTGGCTTTTGGGTGTTTGTGAAAATTCCCTGGGCCAAGGCAGTTAACGAGAGGGATGCATTCCCGTGGCAGATACCGCAGGCACAGCAGGATCGAAGAAGTACTTGGTGATCGTCGAGTCGGCGACCAAGGCTAAAAAGATTCAGCCTTACCTTGGCAATGATTACATTGTTGAGGCTTCCGTTGGTCATATTCGTGACTTGCCTCGTGGTGCTGCCGATATTCCTGCGAAGTACAAGAAGGAGCCTTGGGCTCGTCTTGGTGTGGATACCGATAGTGGTTTTGCTCCGCTGTATGTTGTGAGCCCGGATAAAAAGAAGAAGGTTGCGGACCTTAAGGCGAAGCTCAAACAGGTTGATGAGTTGTTGCTGGCAACAGACCCCGACCGTGAGGGTGAGGCCATTGCGTGGCATTTGCTTGAGGTGTTGAAGCCGAAGGTGCCGGTGCGTCGCATGGTGTTCAATGAGATCACGAAACCTGCGATTTTGGCTGCGGCGGAGAATACTCGTGAGCTGGATGAAAATCTGGTGGATGCGCAGGAAACTCGTCGTATTTTGGACCGTTTGTATGGTTATGAAGTCTCACCGGTGCTGTGGAAGAAGGTTATGCCGAGGTTGTCGGCTGGCCGTGTGCAGTCGGTGGCTACTCGTGTGATCGTTGAGCGTGAGCGCGAGCGTATGGCGTTTATTTCGGCGGATTATTGGGATTTGTCGGCGGAATTCAGCACCGATTCTGCAACCGACGCAGACACTGACAATCCAACTGCGTTTACTGCGCGTTTGTCCACGATTGATGGCAACCGGGTTGCTCAGGGCCGCGATTTTAATGATCGGGGTGAGTTGACGTCGGAGGCGGTGGTCGTCGATAAGCAGCGTGCTGAGGCGTTAGCCGAGGCGTTGGAAGGCCAGGAAATGGCCGTGGTTGGCGTGGAGGAAAAGCCTTATACGCGCCGCCCTTATGCACCGTTTATGACCTCTACGTTGCAGCAGGAGTCGGGCCGCAAGCTGCATTTCACGTCTGAGCGCACGATGCGTATTGCGCAGCGCCTGTATGAAAATGGTCATATTACCTATATGCGTACGGATTCGACGTCGTTGTCGGCGCAGGGTTTGAAGGCTGCGCGTGATCAGGCGCTGGAGCTTTATGGTTCTGAGTATGTTTCACCGAGCCCGCGTACCTATGACCGCAAGGTGAAGAACTCGCAGGAGGCTCACGAGGCTATTCGTCCTGCTGGTGAGACTTTTGCGACCCCGGGCCAGTTGCATGGGCAGTTGGATGCGGAAGAATTTAAACTCTATGAGTTGATTTGGCAGCGCACCGTAGCGTCGCAAATGGCTGATGCCAAGGGCACGTCGATGAAGGTCACCATTGGTGGCACGGCGAAAACTGGTGAGAAAACCGAGTTCAATGCCACTGGCCGAACCATTACCTTTCCTGGTTTCTTGCGTGCGTATGTAGAAACTACGCGCACTGCTGATGGCCGTGATGTGGCGGACAATGCTGAAAAGCGCCTGCCGTTGCTGTCCGAGGGTGATTTGCTCAAGGTTTTGGGCATTGAGGCTGATGGGCACAACACCAACCCGCCTGCGCGTTACACCGAGGCGTCTTTGGTGAAGAAGATGGAAGACCTAGGAATTGGTCGCCCGTCTACCTATGCGTCGATTATTAAAACCATTCAAGATCGCGGTTATGTATATTCGCGTGGCAATGCGTTGGTGCCATCGTGGGTTGCGTTCGCTGTGGTCGGATTGCTGGAGGCAAACTTCACCTCCTTGGTGGACTATGATTTCACCTCTTCGATGGAAGATGAGCTGGATAATATTGCAGCCGGGCGCGAAGGTCGCACGGAATGGCTCAACGGTTTTTACTTCGGCGATGCCGAAGCGGATGATTCCATGGCGGAGTCCGTCGCGCGCCAGGGTGGTCTAAAGGCGCTTGTCGACGCCAACCTCGAGCACATCGACGCCCGCTCTGTAAACTCCCTCAAGCTTTTCGACGACGCCGAAGGCCGCGCCGTCAACGTACGAGTCGGACGTTACGGCCCGTACATCGAGCGCATTGTTGGCAAAACGGAAGAAGGTGAGCCAGAGTTCCAGCGCGCCAACCTGCCTGAAGAAACCACCCCTGATGAGCTCACACTTGAGGTTGCAGAGAAACTCTTTGCCACTCCTCAAGGAGGCCGCGAACTTGGTATTAACCCGAATAACGGTCGCATGGTGGTTGCTAAGGAAGGCCGCTTTGGCCCATACGTGATCGAGCAGGTCACCGAGTCTGAACGCGCTGGTGCGGAAGCCCAAGCTGAAGAAGTTGTGGCTGCTGAACGCAAAGCCGAAGATGAGCAACGTGCTGCCGATGGCATGCGCCCTAAAAACTGGGAAACCAAAACCGCTGCCAACCAAAAAGAAAAGCGCATCAACCAGCTTGTCGAGGAAAACCTCAAACCCGCAACCGCGTCACTGTTCAGTGGCATGGAACCTGCAACAGTGACCCTGGAGGAAGCGCTCAAGCTGCTGTCCTTGCCACGCGAAGTTGGTGTTGATCCTTCCGATAATGAGGTAATCACCGCGCAAAACGGTCGCTATGGTCCCTACCTGAAGAAGGGTAGCGACTCTCGTTCGCTTTCTAGCGAAGCGCAGATCTTCACCATCACCTTGGATGAGGCCCGCCGCATCTACGCTGAGCCAAAGCGACGTGGCCGTGCCGCAGCGCAGCCACCACTCAAGCAGTTGGGTGACAACGATGTCTCCGGCAAGCCGATGACAGTTAAAGACGGCCGCTTTGGCCCCTATGTCACCGACGGCACCACCAACGCATCCCTGCGTAAGGGCGACGTTCCGGAGTCCTTGACTGATGCTCGTGCCAACGAGTTGCTTTCTGAGCGGCGCGCTAAGGAAGCAGCAGATGGTGGAGCGCCGGCCAAGAAGACGGCGAAGAAGGCCGCTAAGAAAACTGCTGCCAAGAAAACTGCGGCGAAGAAGACTGCAGCGAAGAAGACGACTAAGAAGGCTCCGCCGAAAACCACTAAAAACGTGGTGAAGGCTGGGACACGCAAAAAGTCCTAGTTTGCGGCGTTTGCGGCGTTTGTGGCTCAGCAGGTCTTAGGGGGATTGGGCCCTGCTGAGCAGGTTTGTGGTTTTGCCTGCGGTTTTTGCTTGTCGACGCCGAAGTGCATTGTGGTTTTGGCGATTTCTGACCGGGAAGATTCTCAATATTGAATGTTCTATTAAAAAGGGGGTAGTTTGTTACCCCTTAGCAATATTGAGTGACAGACTTTTTACAGCAAAAGCAGGATTTTGGCAGAAATGTGCAAACCTCTATGGGGTGTCTTTAAGTTTCTGCTGTTCTGGGTGAATATATTCAGGCGATTGTAACGAGTCTGCAATCTTTTGATTAAAATTTTCCATCTAAAAACTAAGCAATACTGAGTGTTGCATAAGTTCTACATATAGCCAATGTGTGGATAGTTATCATATTTAATAACAATGAATTTCCGCAGTTTAAGCCTCTTATTATCTGCTGCAGATTTGATGGTCATTCGCCTATAGTTAGCCCGGAGTGTGACGTGGGCTTCTTTTAAGTCGAGCTATTCCAAGTGCAAAATTTTCTGGATTTTTAATGGAAAAACACTTGGGTGAGGTTGAAAAGATAGCAGTGTCAGCTCAATGAATAGACATCCTTAAAAAGCCCGGCAACGGGAGATGCTGTTTCTGAGAAAGGGACATAATGAGCAGGCTAAATATTTTTGACAATTCTCGGAGGGGGGTGGCTCTCTGGATTCCAATTACTGTGATGCTGGCAGTGATGGGTCTGATACTGGCGCTGTTGCCGGTCACGGCAACAGCTGCGCGTGCAGATGAAGGCTCAGCTGCAGTTGAAACAGTTGTGGAAACGACTCCGGTCTCCGATGGCACAGTTTCGTTGGACGTCTCGTTGGCTGACGAACCATTCGTTTACTACGCAGATGAAGACTCAGAGGACATTACCTCCAATGATGTAGCCGATGAAGCTAACGAAACCCCAGTAGAAGACACCGAGGAAACTCCTACTGAGGGCCCTTCCGTTGATCCTTCAATTACTGAAGTAGAAGAAGGTGCTGAAGAGGCGGGCGAACCAAGCCTGCTAGATCAGGTTCTTAGCGTCTTCAACATTGGACCAATGGCGGCGCCAAATGAATTCGATGTCACCGTTGAGGGCATTGTAATTCCAGGCGGCCAAGTAGGCGACAATATCTACGTGGGTGACCGCGTAAATGTTTACGGTACCTGGGGCGCGCAACCAGGCATTGATGTTAACACCGGTGACACCTTTGTCATTGAAATTCCAGATTCCTTGCAGATTATTCCTCTGGCTTTCCCCTTAGTTGATTCTGCGGGACATACTTGGGGTACCTGTACTCCAGTTGGAAACCAGTACAACTGTGTCATTACTGATAAGCCAGCGGGTCAATTCGGCGGATCCGGTGAGTGGCAAGGCTCTGCCACTGCTATTCGTGAAGATGCCAGCTTGGGTATTCAGGCTCGTGGTGGAGATATCAACCTGAGTAAGACTGGCGAGATGAACCTGGACGGCCCAGAGACTGTTGGTCTGGGTATCCTTTGGACTGTTGGTTACTCTAATACTCAGCTATCCACCTTGACTGATGACATTGTTTTGACTGATACATACAGCCCCAACATGGCTTTTTGTGCAGATCCAGCAGTAACTAACGTGGCTTCCTTCCCTTACACTGGTGCAACTGTTACCGATCTGGGTAACAACACCATGGAAGTTCGTATCCCACGCCCAGCAAATGGATTCAACCGAGGCGACGCCGTTTCGATTCAGTTCACCCTATGTACTGCATCTGGTGGTATGGACGCAGTTGGTGAAGAGTATGTAAATACTATCGCTGATGACGTTATGCCAAATTCTTCTGGGCTTGAAGTCGATGCCATCGTTTATCAGGATATGCAAACCTCCGGTACCGCAACTGGTGTTCCTTTCGGTTCCTTCAACCTGCAAAAGATCATCGATCCAGTAGTTCCAGGCACCGATAACATCGACTTCGTTATTCAGGTCGAAGAATTTGCACCAGGAAACTTCCCAGATGGACCAGTTGAAGCTACCTACAACGTCACCGTCAACTCTGACGGCACCGTGGTATCTGGTCAGAACGCTCGACCAGCAGGCTGGACCATCCGCTTGACCGAGCTTCGTGATCAGAATCCAAGCATTCCAGATTACATCTGGGGCGATGCAACCTTCACCGGTGTTGATTCCTCTGGTATCGATGCGAACGGTAACCCATGGGGTGCCTTTGCAACCAACCTGCAAACCAACGTTGCTATTCAGCTGACCAACAAGGCAGAGAGCCCAACTCCGGAAATCGGGACCACTGCTCAGGTCACCGGTAGCCAGGACAATGTTCTGCCACTAACTGGCGGTGAGGTTGTTGATACCGTTGCATATAAGAACCTTCTGCCAAACACGGAATACGTGCTAGACGGTGAAATCGTTGACAGCACCGGAAACCTCACCGGCATTGTTGACAGCACCACGTTTACCACTCCAGCAGCGGCACCGGGGCAATCGTATGTTGACGGAACCGTTGATGTCACCTTCACCATCACTGGTGCACAGGCCGAACAATACGCTGGTCAAAACCTGGTTGTATACGAAACGCTGTACCTCGCAACTGACCTCAACACTGTGGTAGCTGAGCACAAGGACGTCAATGACGCAGGCCAGACCTTCACCGTGGACCGTACTCCAGAAATCGGTACCAAGGCTGTTGTTACTGGACACCCAGATAACATTCTTCCGCTGACCGGCGGTGAGGTTGTTGATACTGTTTCCTACACCGATCTGCGTCCAAACACTGAGTATGTTCTCAACGGTGAGATCATGCACGTTGACGCTGCAGGTGCTGTTACTGCAACCGGTATCGAGGGCACCGCTACTTTCACCACCCCTGCTGCTGCAGCAGGTGAGAGCTACGTTTCCGGTACTGCTGAAGTAGCCTTCACCATTTCTGGTGCACAGGCAGAGCAGTACGTTGGTGAGAAGCTCGTAGTGTTTGAGGATCTGTTCCTTGCCGGCACCAAGATCGCCGAGCACCGCGATGCAACTGATGAAGATCAGACTTTCTGGGTCGAGCGCACTCCAGAAATCGGCACCAAGGCTCTTGTTACCGGACACGCTGACAATATTCTTCCGCTGACCGGTGGAGAAGTTGTTGATACTGTTTCCTACACCGATCTGCGTCCAAGCACTGAGTATGTTCTCAACGGTGAGATCATGCATGTTGACGCTGCAGGTGCTGTTACTGCAACCGGTATCGAGGGCACCGCTACTTTCACCACCCCTGCTGCTGCAGCAGGTGAGAGCTACGTTTCCGGTACTGCTGAAGTAGCCTTCACCATTTCTGGTGCACAGGCAGAGCAGTACGTTGGTGAGAAGCTCGTAGTGTTTGAGGATCTGTTCCTTGCCGGCACCAAGATCGCCGAGCACCGCGATGCAGCTGATGTAGATCAGACCTTCTGGGTTGAGCGTGTACCAGAAATTGGTACCAAGGTTCTTGTCACTGGTAACCCAGACAAGGTCCTGGCACTAACCGGCGGTACCGTCGTTGATACTGTCTCCTACACTGACCTGCGTCCAAACACTGAGTACACCGTTACTGGCGAACTCATGCACGTTGACGCTGCAGGCGTTGTTACTGCAACCGGCATCACCGGAGAGACCACCTTCACTACCCCTGTTGCGGCAGCTGGTGAAAACTACGTCTCTGGCACCGTTGAAGTAACCTTCACCATCTCTGGCGCACAGGCCGAAGCATACGCAGGTGAAAAGCTTGTAGTCTTCGAAGATCTTTTCCGCCTCGGCGTGAAGGTTGCGGATCACCGCAACCCGAACGATGAGGATCAGACCTTCGAAGTACAGCCTCCAACCACCGTTGTCTTCATCAAGGAAGTTACTGGACCAAAGGGTGGCGAGATCACCGCTGATTCAGAAGCTGAATTCCAGATCCGCGCTGAGTGGGTAGACCAAATGGGAGTAACCCAGACACGTACCTTCACCATCAAGCCAGGTGTCCCATTCACCCTTGAGAACATGCCTCTGAACACCGAAATCAAGCTCACCGAAATTGGTGCACAAACCGGTGTTGGCAACATCAAGTGGGGCGACATCATCTGGTCCGGAACCGGTGTTACTGATGAGAACGGCAGCTCCGCTGGCGGAACCCTGATCATCACCGACCCAGACGCAGATAACGTGGTCAACTTGGAGAACAAGACCTCCTCAACCGGCCTGATCATTATTCCAATCCCAATTCCTGGAATTGATTTTGGTGGCTCTTCTGATCAGCCAACCCCTGATGAGGTAGTTGCGGGGCAAACCCCAACTCCTGATGCTCCAGAAGAGCAGGTAGCGGGCCTAACTCCAGAAAAGCCAGCTCCGTCCAAGCCTGCAGAGCAGGTTCAAAGTAAGGGTCTTGCAAGCACCGGTGCTAACGTAGCGTGGCTTGCAGGTGGAGCAGTTCTACTTCTCCTAATCGGCGCAGGTCTCGTTCTTCGCGGCCGTAAGAATCAGTCCTAACTAATAAGAAAGGAAGGTATGACATGATTTTTCTACCAATCCCCATCGTCGTAGAAGATCTCGATTTCATCGGATCAGCTGCTGTTGACGGACTCATTAGTTTGGCAGTGTTGCTTTACGACGCACTGAGCGGAACCGGCATCACCGATGTGTTGTCTTCAGTTTCGGCAGAAGGTTAAACACTTAAGCTTTAGCTAGTGCTGCAACCTAGGCGTTTTCTCTTGATACATATCAGGAGGGAACGCCTTTCTGTATTTTCTCGTGTAACTATGGATGGCTGAAACGGCATCTTCATTTGATCTCAGGCCTTCAATGCTGTGGTTGGGGAGTCCCCGTGAACCGTCGCATTTGACCAAATACATAGGTGGATCCGAGGGAGCTCGGTCGCCAGATGAAGTGTGCAGACCTGGATAACGTCGCATTTGACCAAAACTTTTGCTTGCACATTCCCCCTGGTTGCCAGGTGAAGTGAGGTGGAGAAACCGATAAAAGGCCCCAGAAAAGTACCGTCGCTAAAAACGGATTAAAAGTCTAGCCCCTTAATCTAACCCCTTAAACAGTCAATAGGAGACGGTGTCCGGGAAAACTGAGTATCCTCCATGTCGGGGAGCTAGACGCACTCTCCGTGAACTACGTGCATGGCATTGGGGAGAGCGATTCTAAGGGGCGGTCGAACCCATGAAAACGCTCACAACACAAAATCCCCGAGCGCATTCGAGGAGCTCGGGGATTTATGAAAGCTTAAAGGGGCAGGTTTAAGACCTATCTGCCAACGTTGGCCGAATAGGCCGCGCAATCTGCGTCATCTTGCCGCGTCCTCGCAGTTCAACGGACTTCATAAGCGTCCAGCGAGCTTGTTCTGCTTCGTTGGCTTCACGCAGTGTAGAAGCGTTGGTGACGGTGCGGCCTGGCGTGGTTTTAGCAATTTCCGTTAAGCGTGCAGCTTGGTTTACGGCGTCGCCAATCACGGTGTATTCAAACCTGGCATGTCCACCGATATGGCCAGCCACGACGTGACCGGTTGCCACACCGATTCCTGCCTTAAGTTGGAGATCTTTAAGCTCTGCGCGCAGCTCGCGGGCGGCGGCGAGGGCGTGGCCGGTGGCGTCGGAAAGCGGTAGTGGGGCGCCGAAAATTGCCAAGGCTGCGTCGCCCTGGAATTTATTAATCACACCCTTGTTGCGGTGGACCACTTCGACGACGTGCTCGAAGAACTCGTTGAGTGCTTCGACGACTTCTTCTGGGGTGTGGTTGACGGCAAAGGTAGTGGAGCCAATCACATCGACAAACAACACGGCAACCTTGCGGTCCTCGCCGCCTAGTGTGGGTCGTTCTTCCAATGCGCGTCGTGCCACTTCTGTGCCCACATAGCGGCCGAAGAGGTCACGCACGCGCTGACGTTCACGCAGGCCACGCATCATTTCATTGAAGCCGGCCTGGAGGACACCGATTTCAGAGCCATCGTAGATATCAACCTGGACATCGTTCTCGCCACGACGAACCCTGTTAATTGCCTCTTGGAGCTCTTGAATTGGATCAACAACAGAAGAAACCACGAGCCTGTTTCCTAGGTATCCAGTGACCAGGGAAGCCAACGCAAGAGCGGCGATAGCGGGCATAATCCCAGAAGCATCTGACCCGAAAATGCCTCGTGAATAGCCGAAAATCAGCAGCAAAATACCAAAAACTGGGATGCCCAACGTTAGCAGCCACGTCATGCGCAGGCGTTGGCTGACGGGAGGCTCCAGTGTGGAATCTTCAAATCGACGTGCCAGCGCAGAGGCCGCAACCGGGCGCACCAGGCGCTCAGCCTCCAGGTAGGTAAGCAGCACGACGATCGCCGCAGCCATCAACGTGGAAAAAGCTACCACCAGCGCCAAACTTGTCGACACACTCGCCGAAATTAACGTGGCAATCGCAATACCAATCAGCCACACCACCGCGCATAAAATCGCCTGGTAGATGGGGATACGCATGACCAGATTGCGCACCATATTGGGATCATGATCATCAGGGCTACGCTGCCAATCAAGCACCGGCCGGAACATCAAAAATGTCACCAACATACCGGCGACAATGGCGAACGCCAGGTACGCGAAACCCACCGCTGGCAAATACGAGATTTCCGCGTTGAAATTTGAAGCATCCGGCTGCGGAATGAGAAAGCGCACAAACAGCATAATCGCCAGCGCGCCAAACACATTCGTGCCGAGCACCGTCGCAGCATACAGTGGCCACGAGGTACCCCATAGCCATTTCAGTGCCCTCAGCAATCGACTCATGATCAATACTCTAACGTGCCAGTGGGACATCGCGAGGAAGTACTAAGGAAGTAGTGTAGAGATCGTGACTAATTCGAGTGTGTTTGACAGTCTCACGGGCTCCAAAACAGTGTCCAAGACGCTTTTCGACGCGGCCTCCAGCGCCCGCGCCCTTGTCCGCGCCCGAACCACCGAACGTGCCCGCGCCCGGGTAGAACACCAAAGCCCCGCGATGATCCACGACTCCGGCTTCGCCCAGTCATGGCTGTTTACAGGCCCTCCTGGATCGGGTCGTTCTGTAGCTGCCAAGGTTTTCGCCGCCACGCTTGTATGTTCAAACCCCGACGTAGTTGGTTGTGGTCAATGTGAAGATTGCCGCGCAGCCATGGGAGGAAGCCATCCCGATATTGAACACATCATCCCGCAGCAGCTTTCCATTGGTGTCGATGCTGCTAGAGAGGTAATTAAAGCTGCAGCAGTCAGCCCGGTTGCTGGAAACTGGCGTGTCGTAATCTTTGAAAACGCCGATCGACTCACCATGCAAGCTGCCAATGCGTTGCTGAAAACCGTGGAGGAACCGACAGAAAGCACCGTGATGATTCTGTGCGCACCCACCACAGATCCCCGTGACATCGCGATCACTCTCCGCTCCCGCTGCAGACACCTCTACATTCCCACGCCCTCCATTGCAGAGGTTGCACGAATCTTGGTTTCCGAAGGCAACGTCAGCCAAGCAGACGCAGAACTGGCGGCCGCTGCGTCCGGGGGACACATTGGTAGAGCTAGGTATTTAGCGCACAACAATGCCGCACAACGCAGGCGGGCAACCATCCTCAACTTGGCTGAATTAATCTTCCACGGCGACATCGCATTCCGTTCAGTAAACACCTTGGTGAAGATGGTGGAAACTGAAGCTAAAGACAGCCACAAAGAAAAAGAAGAAACTGAACTTGAAGCACTAAGAATTTCCCTCGGCATGGGAGCCAAAGGAAAAGGTGTTCAAAAGGCAGTACGAGGAGGCTCCGGAGACTTCAAAGCTCTTGAAGATCAACAAAAACTTCGCCGCACCAGATTCCTTCGCGACAGCCTCGATCTAGCACTTGTTGATCTCTCCGGCATTTACCGCGACGCACTTATCATTTCATCCCAAGCCCAAGTAGGCCTCACCCATCCAGACATGGAAGGTCTCTCCCAAGAGCTCGCAACGAAAGTAAGCCAAGAAGGACTCCTGGCATGCCTCGACGCGATTTCCAAATGCCGCGAATCTTTCGGCTTCAACGTGCGCCCCATCGTGGCAATGGATGCCCTGGTAGGACGCCTACGCAAAGCCTACAAAGTGTCCTAAACACCCCAAATTATTGAACTCAAGAACACATCGGGTAAAGTAGCCAATCGGTAAATAGTGAAGTTAAATTTCTACAGTATTTCCGTGCCGCTTTAGCTCAGTCGGTAGAGCGTCTCACTCGTAATGAGAAGGTCGCGAGTTCGATTCTCGCAAGCGGCTCCACTGAATAAATATCCCCCAACCTTGCAATATAAGGTTGGGGGAATGTTTTTTTGTTTTAGGTCGCATCCCCCAAGATGAGTGTTTTGACTACATTCTGACCATATTTTTGGGTTATTAACTTCATAATGAAGCTGATTCAATATCTCAGCTACCGATTTAAGGCAAAGTCTACAGCGAATTACGGTGTGTACTCATTTATGATCACTGTAGATTTTGTCCTGAACTTGTACGAAACCGGTGATAACATAGTCAAATGCAGAAAGCTGGCAAAGTTGGCAGGTCACGGGGAGCTGTCGATAAAACTATTCACCCTCCAAAGTTCGAATATAGCCCGCCTTCCAATGCTGAAAAGGTCATGGATGGGCCTTTAGTATTAACTCCTGAAGGTACTTGTCACCTCTATGTGACTGCTTGGAGTTATCGAGGGAAAATTGTTACTTTCGCGTTGACCCAAACTGCTGATTATGTAGAAGATCCCCGAAATGGAGAAGATCACGTTGCTCGCTATGATTGTTGTCATAGCGAAGTGCATAAGCATCAGTATTATAAGAGTGGAAAACACTTTCAAAACGACAGCAAAGAAGAACGCACGATCATAGCTCCGATAGATGATCAAGCTACGTCTTGGGATGTTGTTGACACTGCGTATGACGAGTGTTTTGATCAAATGACCAATGATTGGATAACGAACTACAGGAGGTGGGAAACGGATGGACGCTATCAATAAAGAACGGCTGAAGTCAGGGAAGCTGGCAATGAGATACTTGGCGGACGCAAAGGTTCGTGACGAGCTTAGAAAATCCGACTTCCCGCTAGAGTCTCCCACCGTTGTTTCTGAATGGGAGACTCCTGTACAAGAAGTCCTGGCAATGATTAAACGTGCGCGTGCAGCATGTAAAATCCCACAAGCACAGGTCCTAGTCGTGATACGACGAGATGAGAGCATCCATGCGCTTATTGCCTCTGACTCAAGTGTTGAGTTAATGGGGGATTTCATCAGCTCGGATGATGTACATGGGCAAAGTCTTATCGGCCATGTGTATCAAGCGCTTTTACCTCGTAAAAAGTGGCGAATTGATAGTGGAATGGAGTCTGAAGGTGTTAGGGGAGAGTCAGCGGTTTTAAGCTTTGGCAACATAAACTTTGAGCTGGTTTGACCTTTATAGTGTGGCCGAACAGAAATCCGTATTTCCACCACTAACAAAAGGCCTCACACTATGAAAACTGCTTCTGATCCGATCGACTGGAATCCGCAGCGCATCGCTGTTTCTGGCGTGAGTGGTGTGGGAAAAACGACGTTGTGCAAGCAAATCGCTGCACTTTCAGGATTCCCGCGAGTGGAGTTGGACAGCCTTTATCATGGGGAGAATTGGGTTCCGCGGGAAAGTTTTGTTGAAGAGGTTAAGGATTTCATCAAGGGGCCGAAGTGGGTGATGGAATTGCAGTATCGCAAGGTTCGCCCGTTGATTGTGGAGCGAGCCGATACGGTGCTGTGGTTGGATTATTCAACACCGAGGCAGATGTTTCGGCTGATTAAGCGCACGGTGCCAAGAAGTGTGTTGAAAACAAAGCTGTGGAACAACAACGTGGAACCACCGTTGTGGACGATTTTTAAGGAACCGGATCATATTTTGCGGTGGGGTTGGCGGACGAGAAACTCGTTAAAGCAGGTCACGCCAACCTTTGAGGGACGGTTTGCGCCGTTGACAGTAGTGCGTCTGAGTAACCCGAAAGAGACAAAGCGCTGGTTGAAGGCTTATGGGGAAAGTGTGAAACTCTGATATGGTGCCATATCCATGGCAGAAAGTTTTATAGAGGTCTCGGCGGGACATGCGGATCGGCGGATAGATAAGTTTTTGCGGGCACAGCTTAAGGGTGTGCCCGCTTCGGTGATTTTCCGGCAGATGCGCAAAGGCGATATTCGGGTGAATGGTCGGAAAGTTGATCCGAATTATCGGTTGCAAGAAGGGGATCGGATTCGGTTGTGGCAGATGGATCTGCCGGCGGATTTGCCGCCTCCGGTCGTCGAAAAGCGTATTTTTAAAGCTGTCGTAGACAGCGTGCTTTTTGAGGACGCCGAGTTGCTGGTGGTCAATAAGCCTGCGGGAATTCCTGTGCACGGTGGGTCGGGGCACGGCGCTGGGGTGATTGAGGCGTTGCGGGTGAAGTATCCGCAGGAACGTGATTTGGAATTGGTGCACCGTTTGGATCGGGATACGTCCGGATTGTTGTTGGTGTCTAAATCGACGTCGGTGTTGCGGGAGTTGCAGGAAATTTTGCGGGATCGCGAAGAGGAGATTTATCGGGGGTATTTGCTCAAGGTTGAGGGGGCTTGGCCTGACGGTTTGCGGCAAATTGATGTTCCGTTGAAGCGCACGGAAACAACTGTTGTGCCTCATCCGGACGGATTGCGTGCGCGGACGTATTTTGAGGTTGTGAAGCGTTTGTCTGGGGCGACGTTGGTGAAGGCGCAGTTGGCGACGGGTCGCAAACATCAGATTCGGGTGCATGCGCAGTATGCAGGACATCCGATTGTGGGTGATCGGAAATATGGTGGGCGTATGAAGCAGGCTTCGATGATGCATTTGCATGCGGCGGAACTAGCGGTGCCGCGAGGGGCTGGGAGGCTGCAAAAATTTGTCGCTCCGGTTCCAGATACGTGGGGGATTTAGCTAGGTTTGGAGAGCTGAAAGAGCTATTTGTGCACCCTAATTTCCGGCACGCGCATGGCCCTATTGCTTGATGCTGAAACTATTTAGCCCCAAAAGTTGGGAAATGGTGGCGTAGTGCATGTTTTTGGGCGGGAAAATTGACTACGATGGTAAGAAAAGAAGGAAAGGGATTACCATTATGTCTCAAGCGCAACCTGAAATTGGCACCCGCCTGAATCGAATTATTGAACAAGACGGACTGCAGTTCCGCGATCTCAACGGTGACGGACAGCTTGCACCGTATAAAGATTGGCGCCTATCTGCCGCAGAACGTGCCGCTGACCTCGTAGAACGCATGACTGTTGAGGAAAAAGCAGGCCTCATGGTCATTGGTTCACACTATCCTGGCTATTCGCCGATGCTGCCTGAACGCGAAGGCAAAGACGCTGAAAAGTGCGAGCCTTTGCTCAACCCTGAAGATGTGTGGCGTGAAGAAAACCCCATCACAGGTGTGCCGTTTACGGAGCCTGTGCTGGTGACATCATCGACTGAAAATGCCATCAACCTGCGTAATCAGCGCTACTTGGTGGTGCGTGATAACTTGCCGGCGCGCGAACTCGCGACCTGGACAAACGCAGTGCAGGAAGTGGCTGAAAGTTCGCGCCTGGGTATTCCAGCGGTATTCGCGTCCAACCCTCGCAACCACGTTGCCCTTGTTGCGCAATTTGGTGTCAATGAGTCCGCAGGTGTGTTTTCTGAGTGGCCAGGCGAGTTGGGCCTTGCTGCGTTGCGCGATCCAGAATTGATGGAAACTTTCGGCACTGAGGCTGCCAAGGAGTGGCGCGCAGGTGGCGTGCACAAGCTTTATGGCTACATGGCTGACCTGGCGTCGGAGCCTCGCTGGTCACGTTTCAATGGCACTTTTGGTGAAGATCCAGAGCTGATTTCCGATTACATCGGTGCAGTTGTACGCGGTTTGCAGGGCCCTGAGCTGTCCAAGAATTCCGTGGCGACCACCATCAAACACTTCCCGGGTGGCGGCGTGCGCCTTGACGGCCATGATCCGCACTTCCACTGGGGCCAGACCAACGAGTACCCCACCGAAGGCGCGCTGGGTAAATATCACCTGCCACCTTTCCAAGCGGCTATCGACGCCGGCTGCGCCTCGATCATGCCTTACTATGCTCGGCCAATGAACAACTCGGCTAACCAGCTTGAGCAGCAGCTTTGGCAAAACCCGACCACTCAGTTCGAAGAGGTCGCCTTCGCCTACAACCGCACCTTCATCCAGGATTTGCTTCGCGACGCCATGGGCCACCGCGGGTACGTCAACTCCGACTCCGGAGTCATCGACGCCATGATGTGGGGCGTGGAGGACCTCACCGAAGCAGAACGCTTCGCCGCCGCTGTCCGTGCAGGTACCGACATCTTCTCCGATATGGCTAACCCACGCCGCCTACTTGAGGCAGTCCGCGAAGGCCACCTTGAAGAATCTGAGCTGAATCAGCCGGTCCAGCGTTTGCTGGAAGAAATCTTCCAGCTGGGTCTTTTTGAAAACCCTTATGTTTCAGAAGATGAGGCAGAAAAGATCATCGGTGCCCCAGAGGTAGCTGCCCTGGGTAATAAGGCACAGCTTGATTCAGTTACCTTGCTGCGCAACAACCCCGATGTGTTGCCACTAGCTGCAGATAAGCCAGTCATGATCTACGCGCTTGTTACTGGCCGCACCAAGATTGATCAGGTTCAAGAGCAGCTAGAAGAAGCAATCCGCGCAGAGCTTCCAGGTGCCACCTTGGTGTCCTCCGAGACGGAAGCAGATCTTGCTATCGTGTGGGCACGCCCAGAAATCGCGCTGTTTGAAGATGACCTTGAAGGAGTTTCCCTCTCCGTTGATCCACGTGCCAATGGTGTTGATGTGGATCGCGTTCAGGAAGTAGAAGCTGCAGTTCCAACCATCTTGGCCATCAACTTCACCAACCCATGGGTGCTGTCTGAAATTGAACCGGGTGCTGCCGCAGTGGTGGGCACCTTTGAGATCAAACCAGAGTTCCTCCTCAAGGCTTTGACCGGCCAGGACGGTGGACCAAAGGGCAAGCTGCCACTCACTGTGCCAGCATCTACCGAAGCTATTGCGGAATCTCCTCGCGATGTTCCAGGTAAGTTCCTCGATGATTCCTATGCCTATGTGGACTCCACAGGGGTGACCTATAACTACGGACACGGACTTAGTTTCTAGTTTGTAGGTAGTCTCGTGGGCACAACTGAAATCTTATTGAAAAGGAGTGTCCATGAGCACTATCGTGCCTGGAATTGTCGCCCTGTCCAAGGGGGCACCGGTAGAAAAAGTAAACGTTGTTGTCCCTGATCCAGGTGCTAATGATGTCATCGTCAAAATCCAAGCTTGCGGTGTCTGCCACACTGACTTGGCTTATCGCGACGGTGACATTTCAGATGAATTCCCTTACCTTCTCGGACACGAAGCAGCAGGCATTGTCGAGGTCGTAGGCGAGTCTGTTACCCACGTTGAGGTCGGCGATTTCGTAGTTCTTAACTGGCGTGCAGTGTGCGGTGAGTGCCGCGCATGTAAGAAGGGCGAGCCAAAGTACTGCTTTAACACCCACAACGCATCCAAGAAGATGACCCTGGAAGATGGCACTGAACTCTCCCCAGCATTGGGCATTGGTGCATTCTTGGAAAAGACCCTGGTCCACGAAGGCCAGTGCACCAAAGTTAACCCAGACGAGGATCCAGCAGCAGCGGGACTTCTAGGTTGCGGCATCATGGCAGGTCTTGGCGCAGCGGTCAACACCGGTGATATTAAGCGCGGTGAATCCGTCGCAGTTTTCGGCCTGGGTGGAGTAGGAATGGCAGCAATCGCAGGTGCAAAACTTGCGGGTGCTTCCAAGATTATTGCCGTTGATATTGATGCACGGAAGCTGGAATGGGCAAAGGACTTCGGAGCCACTCACACCATTGATTCCTCTGGGCTTGGCGGCGAAGGCGATGCTTCCGAGGTTGTTGCTAAAATCCGCGAGCTCACTGACGGTTTCGGCACCGACGTCACCATCGATGCAGTGGGTATCATGCCAACCTGGCAGCAGGCGTTTTACTCCCGTGATCACGCAGGTCGCATGGTGATGGTCGGCGTGCCAAACTTGACCTCACGCGTGGATGTTCCTGCGATTGATTTCTATGGACGCGGTGGATCCGTACGCCCTGCATGGTACGGCGACTGCCTGCCAGAGCGTGATTTCCCAACCTATGTGGATCTGCACCTGCAGGGTCGTTTCCCGCTGGATAAGTTCGTGTCTGAGCGTATTGGTCTTGATGATGTTGAACAAGCATTTGCCACCATGAAGGCCGGCGATGTGCTTCGTTCTGTAGTGGAGATTTAAGGAGTATCAATGGCGCATGATGGATTGCGTGTAGAAAACATCGTCACCTCAGGTATTTTTGCCCTCGACGGTGGCGAATGGGAAGTAGATAACAACATCTGGCTGGTTGGTAACGATGAAGAAGTATTTATCATCGATGCAGCTCACACCGCCGCACCAATCATCGATGCTGTTGGTGGACGCACCGTGAAGGGAATCTTGTGCACCCACGCGCACAATGACCACATCACTGTCGCGCCAGAGCTATCCAAGGAATTTGATGCACCAATCTTCGTGCACCCAGGTGATCAAATGCTGTGGGAGGAAACTCACGGCGACCTGGCCCACGAGGACCTAGCTAATCACCAGAAATTCCAGATCGCTGGAACTGAGCTGATCGTGCTGAACACCCCTGGACACTCACCTGGATCAAGCTGTTTCTACATTCCAGAAGCAAATGAACTCTTCTCTGGCGACACCTTGTTCCAGGGTGGGCCAGGAGCGACTGGTCGTAAGTACAGCTCCTTTGACACCATCATTGAGTCTTTAAAGACATCAATTTTGGATCTCCCTGCTGAGACGACAGTGCGCACCGGACATGGCGACCACACCAGCGTGGGTGCTGAGGCTCCACACCTGGAGGAATGGATTAAACGCGGGCACTAAAGGTGGCGAGAAATGTAGTATTTCGGCCATGGATCTAAAACTCAAAGGCCAGGTAATACTCGTTCTCGGTGGGGCAGGTTTCATCGGCTCCGAAGTTGTAAAACTCTTAAAGGAAGAGGGGGCAACCGCGGTAGCGGCGTCGAGAAGCACGCCCTTATCTATTGACGCTTCGGATGAAGCGTCAATCCGCGCCGGCATCGACCAGGTGATCGCCGAACACGGTCGCCTGGACGGGCTGGTTGTGACATCCGCGCCGGCTGCGCAGACATTGAGTTCTGACGTTGCTGATGATGCCGATGCAGTGCTGGAGGCAATTAATGGCAAGGCCATCACGTTCCTTCGGGCCGCTGGCATTGCGCTGGAGAAAATGCGTGAGCAGGGATACGGGCGCATCGTTGCGATTTCCGGAATGAACTCTTACGTAACTCTGAGCACGGTGGCGTCTGGGCGAAACGCTGTGATGAATGTTGCCGTGAAGAACCTAGCCGATCGTCATGCGGGAACCGGAATCACGGTAAATGCGATTAGCCCGGGTAATGTGCTTGAGACCGACGCAGAGGCTAATCGGGAAAACGGTGACACCACCGTGGCGGAAGTAGCAGAGGCTATTGCGTTTTTGCTCTCCCCGCGAACGGCGTCGATTTCAGGTGAAATCATCTCGGTGGGACATAAGGCGAAGGGCGTTATCCTCCCTTAAAACGTGGGGCGCTCCTTGAACAGGCACCCCCGTGTGAGGGCATAACGGCCGTACTATTCAAGATTGGTCGGGCCATTTGCTTCGCATTGGGGTGTACCCGTTTAACATGTCTGACATGGTTGCGAACAAACGGGCACAGCGCAAAGTCTGGCTGGCGGTGGCACTATCCGTCTTCACTGTCGCATGGGGTGGCAATGAATTCACCCCGTTGCTGGTGTTCTACCGCGGTGAAGCATTCTTTAGCAATCTCTTTATCGATCTCCTCCTGGTGTTTTATGCCATCGGAGTAGCAGTTGGCTTGCTTGCCGCAGGCCCCCTATCTGACCGTTATGGCCGTCGCGCAGTCATGCTTCCAGCACCGTTGATTGCCATGTTGGGATCTGCGCTGATCGCCTCAGGTGAGGAAACAGCCACGCTAATTGGTATTGGTCGAGTACTTTCGGGCATCTCAGTGGGCATGGTGATGACAGCCGGTGGCTCGTGGATTAAAGAGCTTTCGTCATCACGATTTGAATCAGGTGTTAAAGCTAGTGCTGGTGCAAAACGAGCATCGATGTCTTTAACAGGAGGTTTTGCCCTTGGCCCAGCGCTAGCCGGTGTGATGGCACAATGGCTGCCACTACCTGGACAATTGGCGTATGTTTTGCACATTATTCTCACCCTTGTGGTGTTGCCTCTGCTGTTCACAGCACCAGAAACACGTCAATCCGCGCACCTGAAAACTAAGGGATCGTTCTGGGCAGATCTGCTCGTGCCATCTGCATTAGACAAGCGATTTTTGCTCGTTGTTGCCCCCATTGGGCCGTGGGTTTTCGGTGCTGCATTCACCGCCTATGCAGTGCTGCCTTCTCAACTCCGTGACATGGTGGGGGCTCCAATTGCTTACTCGGCGTTAATTGCCCTGGTTACATTGGGATCCGGATTTGGCATCCAACAATTCGGACCCCAAATTATGGGCACATCTAAAACCCGCGGACCGATCCTAGCCATGATTGTCACAGTCATTGGCATGGTTGGATCAGTCATCGTGGTGATGAACCCACACCCATGGTGGGCACTGCTTGTCTGCGTGCTCCTTGGTCTTTCCTATGGCCTATGCATGTTCATGGGACTAGCTGAAACACAAAATATTGCACCCCCAGTGGACATGGCAGGACTCACCGGAATTTTCTACTGCCTCACGTATGTCGGAATGGTATTCCCAGCCCTGATGACCTGGCTTAACCAATGGCTGAGCTACCCCGTGATGTTGGGATTCGGTGCGGTCATGGCCACAGTGTGCCTAGTGATCGTGAGTATAAGTGCACGCAGAGTCTAAGAAACAACTAAAGTTGCACCCATGCGTACAGTAGTTACCGGCGGTGCCGGCTTCATCGGATCCCATCTCGTTGACCTTCTAATCAAGGAAGGCCACGAAGTAGTTGTCATTGATAACCTCTCCCGAGGTCGCCTTGAGAATCTGACTGATGCAGAAACCACCGGAAAACTCACCTTCGTTGAAGCAGACCTATTAGATATTGATTTCAACGACTTCCTAGGCCAGCACAAACCAGAAGTTATCTTCCACCTGGCAGCACAAATTGACGTCCGCTACTCAGTTGTTGATCCACTCCACGATGCCGAAACAAATATTTTATCCACCATCCGCATCGCCGACGCAGCCCGCCAACACGGAGTCCGCAAAGTTGTGTTCACTTCCTCCGGTGGATCCATCTACGGTGAACCTTCAGAATTCCCAGTATCTGAAACCGTTCCAGTAGACCCACATTCCCCATATGCGGCATCCAAGGTGTCTGGAGAAATTTACCTCAACACCTTCCGCCACCTCTACGGACTCGACTGCTCACACATCGCACCAGCTAACGTGTATGGACCTCGCCAAGATCCACACGGCGAAGCTGGAGTAGTGGCAATTTTTGCGCAGCGCCTACTCAACGGACAGGACACCAAAGTCTTCGGAGACGGCGGAAACACCCGAGACTACGTCTATGTTGGCGATGTTGTCCGCGCCTTCTACCTTGCCTCTGGAGAAATCGGTGGGGGAGAGCGTTTCAATATTGGAACCTCAGTGGAAACCTCAGATCGCCAGCTGCACACTTTGGTAGCTGAGGCTGCGGGTTCCAAAGATGATCCAGAATATGCACCAGCTCGTCTTGGTGATGTCCCACGCAGTGCGTTGAGTTTTGCCAAGGCAAAGGAAGTGCTTGGTTGGGAGCCGGAAGTAGATATTAAGCAGGGCGTTGCTAATACGGTGGAGTACTTCCGGACGCACTAAGGCTTTCTGTGCTTGCTTGAGGCGTGATGACTCTGAGAGGGTGGGATCTGCAAGCGTGCCAATTCACCATTTTTTAGCTCGTGGGTTTGGAAACTGGTGGATTGGTACGCTTTCGGGGGCTCAAACGCGTTAGGATTCACCATTTTTTAGGTAATGAGGGTGGGAAATGGTGAATCGGCACGAGGCTATAGCTGGATGCAAAAATTTGTTCGATTCGTGTGGTATGACCACATGTTTGTGGTGGATTTTTGCACCAGGCCCCCGGATTAGTGCAAAAATTCGTTCGATTTTGAGGTCTAGCCTCACGGATGTGGTGGGAATTTGATCAGGAAACTGACAGGAATCACATCAGCCTCATTAGCCTCAAAAGTAACCCTTCCTAGAAGCCTCTCTAAGCGCCTAAACAATCCCAATCCATACAAACACTCATTCGACATACTTCGACCCGTTAAATCGCCTTACAGTCAAAGGCCTTAGTCAGCGGACTCCTCCGGCAGCACAGCATTTTGCAACGCCACCGCACGGGCTAGCTTGGAATAGCGCAGTTCTTGTTCACGGAAACGCACATAACTGGACAGCGTGGTGAACATAAACGCCACAACCAGGGCATACAGCATGAGGTCGGTGCCGCGGTCCACGCCCACAAAGTTGGCTAGTTGGGTGAGGTCATCGGGGCGGATCACTGCCCATACTGCGGCGAAAATGAATACTACGAAGCCGATTTTCACCCATGCTTTGGCGCGGGCTTTGCGGCGGTTTTTTAGAAAGTACAGTGCAAGAGCAGCGGTGGCTAACAGAAGCAGTACTTGGATGATGATTTGGGTGGTGGTCTGTGTCATGGAAGTCTCCTTGCAAGGAAGCCGTCGGCTAGGATGTTGACACCGTTGAGTAGGGATTGTCCTTTGCTCATGGAGTATTCGGTGTAGAGGATATCTACGGGCTCTTCGGAAATGCGCCAGCCGAGTTCGGCGATTTGATCGACGATTTCCGAAGCATGCGACATGCCGTTCATACGGATGTTGATTTCTTGCGCCACTTTTTGGTTGAACACCCGAAGTCCGTTGTGAGCGTCGGTAAGTCCTAGTTTGCGGGTTTGTGGTGAAAGCATCACCACGGTGCGTAGCACGATGCGTTTAATCAGCGGCACCTGGTCATCGGCTTGGCGGGGGCGACCAAAACGAGTGCCCACAATAATGTCCACATCCTCGGCGCGGAGACGTTCGATCATCTTGACTACGTCTTTGACCTGGTGTTGGCCGTCGGCGTCGAAAGTGACAAAGTACTTTGCGCCGGGTTGTGCGCGGGCGTATTCAATGCCGGTTTGGATCGCAGCGCCTTGTCCCAGGTTGACGGGGTGGTTTACTAAGTGGGCGCCGGCGGCATGGATTTCTTCCGCGGAGTTGTCCGGGGAGCCATCGTTGACCGCAACAATATTGGGAAATGTCTTGCGCGCGTTTTCAAGTACTTCCCTGATGACAGTTCCTTCGTTATAACAAGGAACGACCAACCAGGTGTCGCTGAAGTCGCTGTTTTTTGATGCATCCATGATAGAAATAGAGCCTAGTGCATCTTCGTCGATTTTCCCGTTAGGTGCCACCGAGCGTAGTGATGATAACTTGATTGACATGAAATCCATTGATCTTGAGCAGCTTGCGGGCACGCAATCGCGCACGTATCAATCGCGAAAGATCACCGAAGAGATGGTTGCCCGGCCGGTCCATGTAGCGATCGCGTTGTGGGAGGTGCCGTGGGAATCGGCGAATTCTGGCAAAATTGAAGGTTGGGTCATTGCGGTGGATTCGTCGCGCGGGCGGTTTGTGCGCAGCGGCCAGACCAAAAATGGTGATGCCATCAAGAAGACGATTTCTATGTTGAAATCAGCGTTGAGAGGGGTGCGCGGGAAGGCGTGGATTGTGACGGGGCGTCGACAAGCAGCTTTGCGTGCGGCATTGGTGCGCGAAAACTACCTGGTCACCGGAAGTTTCGCCGAGCAGAATAGGGCTGGCGCGAAGGCGTCAGCGATCTCGCGCCGCGCCGAGCAGTCCGCGCTCTACAAGGCGAAAAAGATCGGCGAATTCGCCGAACGCGCCCCGCGCGTGAAAGAACGGCAAGAGGCACATTGGTGGCCACGGTTATCACGCACGGAAGGGCACGCAGGCGTTTTACGCTTAGCGACGGACGCCTCCACCGATGGGGTCTTCCGCGGAGCCATGTGCTTCGTAGCCTCAAACGGCGACTACCTTTTAGAAACCTCCGACACCACCGCAAGCTCCGACGAACTAGAACTCGAAAGCATCACTCACGCACTAATCTACCTGAAAACAATCGGCGCAACCCACGCGAAAATCGAATCCGACAGCAAAGCAGCCCTCGAAGCCATCGACTTCATCTTAAACACCCGACCGCGCCGGGGCAGGTGGCGCGGCATCACCGCACGCGCCCGCAACCGGTTCAAAGACGCCTGGGATTCGCTTATCGACGAATGCGTCGTGGAACTATCCCGCGTATTAGGGCACGCCGGCGACCCGTTGAATCAAGCCGCCGACCAAATCGCATACATGGGCATGCGCGCCGTTATATTCGAGCAAAAATCCGCACACCCCACATTGCTCAAAGGAATTGAAAAGGCTTTACGCAAGGCCGAGTAAGGTAGGCGGGAGCCGCCAAAAGTATGAGGAAGAATAAATGAGCAACAAACGCATCGGTGTAGTGATCGTTTCCTACGGACACGAACAAGACGTTGCCAACCTGGTTGACACATTTGCCGACCAGCTAAAAACTGGCGACCGCGTAGTCGTGGTGGACAACCGCAAACCCTGGGTGCTCAAAGAAGCCGTGGGGGAGCGCCTGGAAAAGCACGGTGTGGAGATCATCGACCACGACAACGGTGGTTTCGCAGCGGGCTGCAACGTCGGCGCTGCACGCATCGTGGATGATGTTGACCTGCTGTTTTTCCTCAACCCCGACACAGTAATCGACGATCCAACGCTGTTTAACACCCTGCGCAGCGTCGATGAACAATGGGCCGCCTTCATGCCCTACCTGCTGCTTCCCGACGGCACCATCAACTCCGCAGGCAACGCCCTGCACATCTCCGGGCTGTCGTGGGTAACGGGAATGGATGAAAAGCCAGCCGAGGGTTCATCCGAAGTTACCGATATTTCCATCGCATCTGGCGCCTGCCTGGCCGTGCGTGTCGACTGGTGGAAACGCCTCGGCGGCATGGAAGAGATGTACTTCATGTACCACGAAGACACCGACTTCTCCGCAAGATTGTTATTGGCAGGTGGTCGAATTGGGCTGGTGCACTCCGCATACGTCACCCACCACTACGACTATGCCAAAGGTGACTACAAGTGGATCTACATTGAACGCAACCGTCACGTGCTCCTGCTCAGCGTGCTGCCACTGCCACTGTTGCTTGCACTGACTCCGCAGATTCTTGGTGTGAACTTAGGGCTCTGGGCGATTGCTGCGCGGGAGAATAGGCTGGGGCTGAAAGTGAAATCCCTCCGTTTGCTGATCCGCGATCTACCAGCAATTTTCAAACTCCGCAGCCGTACCCAAAAACTTGCCGAACTCACCCCTTCGCAGTACCTGGCAAAAATGGAATGGCGACTAGACAACCCATATCTGGGAAGCATTGGTAAGAACAAAGTCGTGGCTACTGTGTACAAGACTTATTACAAACTGTGTTTGAGTGTGCTGAAGCTGGTTGCTTAACACCCCTTCGAGAGGGTGATGATTTAAGTTCAGGTGCGATCCGGGTGAACAATACATAAATATCACCTTTCTCTAATGGAAAGTCCCAGCTCAAAGAATTCTCCATCCGCTTTAATTGCTTCGTTGATTAAAACCAGGCTCTTTCCCAGGAGAATTTAATGAAAAGGCTTTCCCGCGCGGCGCTCGCAGTGGTCGCCACCACCGCAGTGAGCTTTAGTGCACTCGCAGTACCAGCTTCCGCAGTTGAGGCAAATAATGTTGAGCTCAATATTCTCGGTGTCACCGACTTCCACGGCCACATCCAGCAGAATCTTGGCGACGGTGAAATGGGCGCTAGTGGCGTTGCCTGCTACGTCGACGCTGAACGTAAGGCCAACCCAAACACCAGCTTCATCACCGTTGGTGACAACATTGGTGGATCCCCATTCGTGTCCTCCATCCTGAAGGACGAGCCAACCCTTCAAGCTCTCAACGCCATCGGTGTTGACGCATCCGCACTGGGCAATCACGAATTCGACCAGGGCTACTCAGACCTGGTGAACCGCGTTTCCCTCGACGGCTCCGGCAGCGCAAAGTTCCCATACCTCGGCGCAAACGTTGAAGGTGGCACCCCAGCTCCAGCAAAGTCTGAAATCATCGAGATGGACGGCGTCAAGATCGCCTACGTCGGTGCAGTAACCGAAGAGACCGCAACCTTGGTCTCCCCAGCAGGCATCGAAGGCATCACCTTCACCGGCGACATCGACGCCATCAACGCAGAAGCAGACCGCGTGATCAATGAAGGCGAAGCAGACATCGTTATCGCACTTCTTCACGCTGAAGCTGCTCCAACCGATCCGTTCTCCAACAACGTCGACGTTGTATTCTCCGGCCACACCCACTTCGATTACGTTGCAGAAGGCGAAGCACGCAGCGACAAGCAGCCACTAGTTGTCATCCAGGGCCACGAATACGGCAAGGTCATCTCCGATGTTGAGATCTCCTACGACCTCGAAGCTCGCAAGATTAACAACATTGAAGCACGCAACGTTCCTGCAGCTGAAGTAGTGGAAAACTGCACAACCCCTAATGCAGAAGTTGATGGAATTGTCGCAGCTGCCGTTGGAGCTGCTGAGGTTGAAGGCGCAAAGGTTGTCACCACAATCGAAAACGGCTTCTACCGTGGAGCAAACGCTGGTCAGGCCACTGGCTCAAACCGTGGCGTTGAATCTTCACTGAGTAACCTCATTGCCGAAGCTGGCCTGTGGGCAGTCAATGACGCAACCAGTCTTAATGCTGACATCGGAATCATGAACGCTGGTGGCGTCCGTGCGGACCTAGAGGCAGGCGAAGTTACCTTTGCCGATGCATACGCAACCCAAAATTTCTCTAACACCTACGGAGCACGCGATCTGACGGGCGCGCAGTTCAAGAAGGCACTGGAGCAGCAGTGGAAGGAAACCGGCGACCGCCCACGTCTAGCTCTGGGACTGTCCAACAACGTCCAGTACTCCTACGACCCTGAGCGTGCGTACGGTGACCGCATCACCCACATCACCATCAATGGAGAACCAATTGATCTGGATGCGACCTACCGAATCACTGGTTCATCTTTCCTAATTGCAGGTGGCGACTCTTTTACCGCTTTTGCTGAAGGTGGCCCAATCGCTGAATCCGGCATGGTGGATATCGACTTATTCAACCGCTACATCGCAGCCCACCCGGATGTCGAAGTTCGCGCAAACCAGAGCTCATTAGGGATTACCCTTTCCGGTCCTGGAGTTGCTGAAGATGGAACCCTGGTAGCTGGCGAAGAGTTGACCGTTGATCTTTCTTCACTGTCCTACACTGGACCTGAAGAAAAGCCATCGACCGTTGAAGTGGCTGTTGGCTCTGAAAAGCAGACTGCGGAAGTCGATAACACCATCATCGATCAGCTTGATCTAACCGGTACAGCGTCTGTCACCTTGACTGTTCCTGCAGGAGCTACCTCCATCAAACTCGCTACGGACAATGGCACGACCTTTGAATTGCCGGTATCCGTTAACGGTGAAGGTAACAATGACGATGACAACGAGCCGCAACCCTCCGGATCCTCTGACGCGGGTTCCCTCGTAGCAGTACTCGGTGTGCTTGGTGCACTTGGCGGCCTGTTGGCGTTCTTCTTGAACAGCGCACAAGGCGCACCGTTTCTGACTCAGCTTCAAGCAATGCTTGCTCAGTTCATGTAAAAACTTGTAGCAAGTAAATCGGGTCCTTCCCAAGGAATTGGTTCTTGGGAAGGACCCGATTTTCGTGTGTTGATCAGGAGCTTCTGTGAGGTTGGTGAAGTCGAGAGTCAGGGGATTAGCGCGCCTTATAAGTTTGAAAACCTTAAAGCCTCGACAGGTTATATCGGAATCAACATAATGAGGGTGTGGTTGCACCCGAAGAAATTCCTCTTCTATTCGCTTCCGATGGTGTTCTACGTGAGCTGCGAAGTCTGCCAAAAGAAGCTCAGCAAGATACCGGATACCAGCTTCAACGAGTTCAATGGGGACATGGTCCCACTAATTGGAAACCCATGTCCGATGTAGGTCCTGGATGTCGTGAAATACGGCTGACTACCTCCGATGGGATTGCTCGAAGCATCTATGTTTACGTTGGAAAAAATCCTAAATATGTGGTTTGCTTGTGCGCTTTTGTGAAGAAAACTTAAAAGACGCCGAAGCGAATCATCGATATTGCTAAAAGCGATTGAACTCAATCCAGGAAGAAATAAGCAAGGAGCAGCAAGATAAGCATTAATGATCGTGCGGGAAATGTATGGGATTTTCTTTCGGACACTCCTGGTGAAGCTGAAAATCTTCGACTTCGCTCACAACTATTGTCCCGTATTAATGAACGACTCGATGAATTCGGCTGGTCCCAGAAAGTTTCAGGTGAAAATCTTGATCTAACCCAGCCCCGGGTATCTGATCTGATGAATGGAAAAATCTCCAAGTTTTCCCTAGATGCGCTCGTGAACATTGGGATCAAAGTGGGTGTTCACATGAGGGTGGATGATTCAGAATCTAACGTTGTACCTACTCATAAGGTGGGCTCGCGCTGAGCACATGCGCCCTTACCCATACGAAGCTAACAGGTTAAAACTATTAGAGAACAGTCCCTTTGTTACTTTTTATTAAACGGATGGTCGAGCCGACAAGCATCTGACAAAGGACAGTTGTTTTCTTAACCTTTCAAGCCATCCCCGCCTGGGCGGGGGAAATATTTGGAAACCGCAGGGAATTCAGTTATCGAGACCGAACCTACATTAATCAGTTTCGAGGTTCTGAAATCCCTGGCAGCGCTAGGATGTTTTCCAAATCGATTTATTCATCAATTCCAGAGGCACCTTGATAGACACTTATTGGTAATAATCTGGGGTAGAGTAGTAGACCTAAGTCACCGGCCCCCTCTGAACCCGACCTAACAGTCAAGTAAGGGGTCGGTTTTCTAATTCTCGTGGACTCCTTTAAATCCGCTGGTATCCCAGCTGACTGGAATCTCCGCCCAACCGGCACTTGCCCATGGGAGTGGTGACCGGGGAGGGGCGTCGAAAAGCGATTTACTTCTGTTCGAGGATGCGTCCTTCTTGGGACGTGCGTTGGAAACGAAGCGAAACCCCCGCGACACCACATCACGGGGGCTTCAAGTTAACCAACAGGTCAACCACCAGGGAATAGGACACCAATCCTACAACCCACTCAGAAACGTTAGCACAGAAGAAAATAAGAGGTTGGAAAAGCTATATACAGCTATATACTCAGAGTAAAGCGCTAAATCAGTAGAGAAAATCTTTACCATAGATTACGTTGCACGAGTACTTCCCGGTCTTAAAGATCTTAGGGATTCTACAATTTACTTCTATACTTAGTTGCACTGAAATTGTAATTCACGTGAAAATGAAAGGGCATCATGAAGGAATCAAACTCTTCCCGCTTTGAAGCTCGGTGCTTCTTTTATGTTTCCCCTGCAACACACCGTGATTCTTTCATCGAAAGCATCCGGGAGTGGCTACTTATTAACGAGGCCCCCAATGCAATGTCAGTGTCGCCGATGCCTGCAGGCCAAGACCAGGTGATTTTGAACATTGGTGTTGAGGCGAAAAATTACTCGGATGCAGAATCAATGATTGATAGGTTTATAGACTCACTTATCGCTGGCACTGGGTATAACTCTGGCGGTTCTGTTCACCGCGGAAGTGAACTGTTAGCTTCTGCGTAGCTCAACCAATGAATAAGGGGCCGAAAACTCTCGAAGAAAAAGCTGAGCCGATCAAGCAGGGCTCAATCAAACTATTGGATTTCTGGCCTCATATTCTATTGGGATCAATTCCGATCATCAGTCTGTTTGTGACGATCTTTCCAGATGCAAACTTTAAGTTTTTCAATTGGGACATTTCTATTCCATACGCGCTCACAGGATTAACGTTTGTCTTCGCCATTTGCGGAGGTGTCGGAATGTACTTTCGGACCCAGAGCCTGCACGCTGCACAACAGAGGTGCAAAGAACTTGAAAAGGATCTTCATCAAGCACGGAGTCTCGCTAAAAGTTATCAATCAGATGTTCAATCAGCATTAAAGTTTGCGCTCCAGCAACTAGCTTTTGATATTGGCTTGTCACGAGACGTTGGAAGCTCAAGATCGTTACATTTTGAGTTAAGAATTACTCTTTATTGCCATCACCCCAAGCGCAATACGTTTATTCCAATAGCACGAATTGCAGGTGATCCGACTTTAGAAAAATTTGGAAGATCTGAGTATCCAGATTCTCAAGGTGCGATAAGCCGAGGTTGGAAAACTGGCGGTGTTGTACTCACTTCACTGCCAGAAGACAGGGCAATATGGGAGCTAGAGCTGGTCGAAAATTATGGGTTCTTGCCAGATGAAGCATCTAGTATCGTAATGCAGTCACTCAGCATGCTTGCAACAAGGCTAAATGCGGAATCTGGTCCAATTGGGGTGATTGTTGTTGAAAGCACCAAAAAACGTGGGGTATCTGCTAGGACAATGGATGCACTGCAGGACTCAACGTGGTATGCACCAATCGCCTCTCTAATGGTGTCTGTTCAAGAATCTCTCGTGCCACATATATCTGAAAATTAACGTAAAAGACAGTGTCAAGACTCGGGCGGCGAACATCTCCGCTGGTGGAAAAAACAATAGTATGCGCGGCAGTGGTTAGGTTGAAGGCCAAAAATAGTCTGCAACAGCCTGCTCCGTAATGGAAAAAGCGAGCACGAAGTCATAAAGGTACAAAAACTTCCTATGCTAGGACCATCCCTGACCCGCGTGTGTGAGGAAAACTGATCACCTAGGTGGGGTGGCGGTCAGTCCTCCAAGTTTTCCACGTGCTCCAAAAGGTAGTCCGGCCAATCCAATGGTGATGAAGATAGTGCCTCAACTGTGCCGTCAAGGTGAAGCAATGCGGGGGCACTACCAGTCATGTCATTATTTGGCCACCCAACCCAGACACCGTTATCTAACAATGTGGCCTGTTTAAATGACCACCCAGTGTCTTTACTGAGCCTGCTCAAGACTTCTTTTTCGTCCATATTTTTACCCTACCCCCAACACGTAAAGTAGCTGGTAGGCTCCATATCGCCAAGGAGAACCATTCTTAGGCTTCCATCTTTTAGCAGGTCGGTGTAAATAGTGGTCTCAGACAGCTTTCCTAGCTGAGTTTGAAACTGATAGAAATAAATCTTGTTGCCGAACTATCCCCGCGTGTGCGGGGAAAACGCCCGCAACTTTGCGGTCGGCGCCGTCCCAGAGGGACCATCCCCACGTGTGCGGGGAGAATGACTGGCACAGACGAATCTACGACCCCAACGACGGACCATCCCCGCGTGTGCGGGGAGAATACTAATTAACCAGCTGAAATGTTGGATCCGAGTGCTATTTTACATCACTTCACTCAACTCATTTGAGGATCCAGCTCAAGGAACCGTAGACGCGATGAAAGGAAACAAAGCCCCCAACATCATCCGGCAATAACTTGATGTAACAAGGCGGCACTACTCAACCTCAAACGAAGAAAACCTAGCGCCACTTCAACTAAAACAGAAACTCAGAAAGCCAGTTCCCTAAACAGCCTCAGCCCCAGCAAACGAAGCAGTATCGATAACAACACGGAACTGCACGTCGCCGGCAACAACGCGGTCGTATGCCGCATCTACCTCATCAACACCAACGGTTTCAATCATCGCACCGAGGCCGTGCTTCGCGCAGAAGTCGAGCATTTCCTGAGTTTCAGGGATGCCACCAATGTTGGATCCGGTCAGGACTTTTCCGCCGCCGATTAGTGCACCAAAGCTTAAATCTTGCTTCTCTGGTGGCAGCCCAACAACGGCCATGACACCTTGTGGTTTGAGGAGTCCCAGGTATTTATCCACTGGGATCGATGCGCTAATGGTGTTGAGGATGAAGTCGAATTCTCCGGCGTGTTCTTTGAAGAAATCTTCGTCGGAAGTCGCTAGCGTGCGAGCAGCGCCGAGCTCCTTGGCAAGTTCAGCCTTGCGCAGTGAACGGGACAGCACGGTGACCTCAGCGCCCTTGGCTGCAGCGATCTGGACACCCATGTGGCCAAGTCCGCCGAGGCCCATGACTGCTACTTTGTCGCCTTCTTTGACGTTCCAGCGGGCGATCGGGGAGTAGGTGGTGATGCCTGCACACAGCAGCGGCGCCGCGACATCGAAGTCGAGTTCTTCTGGGATGCTGCACAGGAATCGTTCGTTGACTACTACCTTTTCGGCGTAGCCACCTTGGGTGATGGTGCCGTCGACGTCGGTGGAGTTGTAGGTTCCGACGTTTCCGCGCAGGCAGTTGTTTTCAAACCCTGCGACGCACTGTTCGCATTCGCCACAGGAGTTAACTAGGCAGCCGACGCCAACGCGGTCGCCGACTTTCCATTTGGTGACATCGGATCCAACGGCAGACACGACACCTGCGATTTCGTGACCGACGGTGAGCGGGAAGTGGGCTTCGCCCCATTCGTTGCGGATGGTGTGGATATCGCTGTGGCAGATGCCGGCAGCTTTGATATCGATTACTACGTCGTCAGCGCGTGGGTCGCGTCGTTCAATGGTTTTGACCTCGAAAGGTGCTTCTGGACCGGACTTTTGTAGTGCTTTGACTGAAATACTCACTCACGCGATTCTACCGAAAAAGCACGCTTTTCGACGCCCCCTCCGCCAGCCCGGCCCAACCCGGGCAGGCTACAAGGCCCGCAGTAGGTAGTTGCCGTATCCGGATTTCTTTAATTCCTCGCCGAGTGCTGCTAATTCAGAACTGGTGATAAATCCTTCGCGGTAGGCTGCTACTTCTGGGGATCCGATGATATTGCCGGTTCGTTTTTGCAGCACCTCTACATAAGAGGAAGCTTCGGACATGGAATCGATCGTGCCGGTATCGAGCCAGACGTCACCGCGGTCGAGGCGTTGGACGGTCAGTGCGCCTTGTTGTAGGTAGGCGTCGTTGATGCTGGTGATTTCTAGTTCGCCGCGCTCAGAAGGTTCGATGTTTTTCGCGATTTCTACTACGCGGTTGTCGTAGAAGTAGAGGCCTACTACGGCGAAGTTGGATTTTGGTGCGGTGGGCTTTTCTTCAATAGATACCGCCTTATTAGCAGCATCAAATTCCACCACGCCATAACGCTCAGGATCGGACACCTCATAAGCAAAGACGATGCCACCGTCGGGGTTGGCGCATTGTTTGAGAGCGCGGCCAAGCTGGGCGCCGTCGAAGATGTTGTCGCCAAGCACGAGTGCTACGTCGTCGTCGCCGATGAATTCTTCGCCGATGATAAACGCCTGGGCTAGTCCGTCGGGTGAGGGCTGGACGGCGTAGCTTAAGGAAATTCCCCAGGAGGAGCCGTCGCCAAGCAAGCGTTTAAAAGAGTCACTGTCCTCAGGAGTGGTGATAATCAAAACATCATTGATGCCGGCTTGGATGAGCGTGGTCAAGGGGTAGTAGACCATGGGTTTGTCATAGATCGGCATCAGTTGCTTGGAGATGCCTTTGGTGATTGGGTAGAGCCGGGTACCGGAGCCACCTGCGAGGATTATGCCTTTCACTTTGAGAGCTCCTTGAGGTAGTCGTTGAGGCGGGTCTGCCAGGTTGGTGCGCTAAATCCAGTGGCTTCGATTTTGTTAAGTTCGAGCACGGAATTTAGTGGGCGTGGTGCGGCGTTTTTATCCGCGAAGTACTCCGCGGTGCTCACCCCGGTGACGCGGGAGGGGTCGGTAAATACCGCGCGGGCGATATCGGCCCAGCTCGCAGGCTGCCCTGAGTTGGTGAGGTTGTAGGTGCCGTACTCTGCGCCAGATTTCAACAGGTGCGCGATGCCTGCTGCGATGTCTTGAGTAAACGACAGTCTGCCGATTTGATCATCAACTACCGATGGTGCGATGCCACGTTCATCGAGGGATTTCATGGTGCGCACAAAATTGTTGCCATCGCCGATGACCCAGCTAGTGCGCACAATATAATGGCGTGGCGCAGTGGCGGCTGCGATATCTCCTGCTGCTTTTGTTTGGCCGTACACACCAAGCGGGGATAGTGGTGCAGTTTCATCGTAGGATTCGGCAGTGCCGTCAAAGACATAATCTGAAGACACGTGCACCAGCGTGAGGTTATTTTCGCGTGCGATGGCAGCTAGGTTTCCCACGGCGGTGGCGTTGATGGACCATGCGGTGGCGCGGTCTTCTTCTGACTGGTCAACGGCGGTGTAGGCGGCGGCGTTGATGATGGTGGAGTATTGCTTCCACGCGCGCGCATCGGTGAGGTCTGCGGTGATATCGAGTTCTGCGCGGGTGACAAATTCTGCGTCGGGGAACTGCGCGCGTAGCGCGGTTCCCAGTTGACCGCCTGCACCTACCACGAGGACCTTGCGGGCTGGGAGGGGGGTGGCGTCGATAAGCGTGGGATGTTTTTTGTCTTTGTCCGAAATTTCAGTGATCGGCAGTGGCCAGTCGATCATGTTGAGGTTGACGTTGGCGTACTCGGCGTCGGGCGACCAATGATCATTGACGAGGTAGGTGTACAGCGTGCCGTCCTCGAGCGCCTGGAATCCGTTTGCCACGCCGCGCGGGACATAAACACCGACGTCAGGGGTAATTTTTTGCTTTACGACGTTTCCGTATGTCTCAGACCCTTCCCGCAAGTCTACCCATGCGCCGAAGACCGCGCCGACCGCGACGGAGACGAATTTGTCCCAGGGTTCGGCGTGCATGCCGCGGGTGGTTCCGGCGGTGGCGTTGAAGCTCATGTTGTTTTGGACGGGGCCGAAATCAGGCAGACCGATGGTGGTCATTTTGGTGCGTTGCCAGTTTTCTTTGAACCAGCCGCGGTTGTCGCCGTGGACGGGGAAATCGAAAATCAGCAGGCCGTCGATGTCGGTTTCGCGCATGGTGAGTTCTTTGTTAAACATCGTTTACTGTCCCTGCTTCGCGTAGGTTGCTTCGACGGTGTCTTTCGCGCTACGCCACCAGGCTTCGTTTTCGCGGTACCAATTGATGGTTTGCTCCAGGCCTTGGCGCATGCCGGAATTAACGTCGGTGTATTTGGGTTCCCAGCCCAGTTCTGTGCGTAGTTTGGTGGAATCCATGGCGTAGCGCATGTCGTGGCCGGGGCGGTCAGCGACGTGTTCGTAGGCGTCTTTACCAAGGCCCATGAGTTCACAGATGAGTTCGATGACCTGTTTGTTGTTGACGTGGTCATTGTCGGCGCCGATGATGTAGGTTTCGCCGATTTTGCCCTTTTTTAAGATGAGGTGGACGGCGTCGTTGTGGTCATCGACGTGGATCCAGTCGCGGACCTGTTCGCCGGTGCCATAGAGTTTTGGTGTCAGTCCTGCCAGGATGTTGGTGATTTGGCGGGGGATGAACTTCTCGATGTGCTGGTAGGGGCCGTAATTGTTGGAGCAATTAGACATGGTTGCCTGGATTCCGAAGGAACGAATCCAGGCGTGGACGAGGTGATCAGAGCCTGCTTTGGTTGCTGAATATGGCGAGGATGGTTTGTAGGCGGTGGTTTCGGTGAAGCGGTTTGGATCATCGAGTTCTAGGTCGCCGAATACTTCATCGGTGGAGATGTGGTGGAAGCGTTTGTTGTGTTTGCGTACTGCTTCTAGCAGGGTATATGTGCCGATGAGGTTGGTGTGTACAAACGGGGAGGGGTCGTTGAGGGAGTTGTCGTTGTGGGATTCTGCGGCGAAGTGGACGGTGATGTCGTGGTCTTTGACCAGGGTGTCTACTAGTTCGGCATCGCAGATATCGCCTTGTACGAGGGTTACTTTGCTGTCGGGGAGGCCTTTGAGGTTGTCGGCGTTTCCGGCGTAGGTGAGTTTGTCCAGCACGGTGATGTGGGTGTATTCAGGGTGCTGCTCTACGGTTTGGCGGACGAAATTGGCGCCGATGAATCCAGCACCTCCGGTCACAAGCAAAGAAGTCATGCCGTCTACCTTAGTTCGTCCGGGCGAGCTGGCAGAGTTAGTAGCTGTTGTCGATGCGCCTATTCTGCAAACGACCAGGGTGCTCCGGCTGTTCATTAGGGAAACCAGCTGCAATAACCAGGGCAATTGCACGATCCTCACGACCACCGATACCGATTGCTTCCTTCACCTTTTCCTCATCCCAACCAGTGGTCGGGCTGGTGCTCAAACCCTCCGCCTGGGCGGCCAGAATTAGAAAAGCCGCAGCGAGGCTGGCATCCCTTAATGTTGCTTCGCGTGCCTGCTGAATGCTGCGGCCATTGATGAATCCCGCGACACGTTCAGCCCTTTCCGCACCAAGAATCTCTTCCAAATCCTCAGGTTCATTTTCCACGCGGGCAACCGCAATGAAAGTTACGGGCGCGGTGAGGAATTGTTTCTGATGGGAGGCCTCGTAAAGCTTCTGCTTCTGTGCCGGATCAGTAATTACAACAATTTCACGCTGCTGCGCATTGAACGCACTGGGTGCCTCGAGGGCAAGGTTAACGATTTTGTCGATCAGCTCAGGTGTAGGGGCTTCATCGGTGTATTTGCGGGTGGCGCGGCGGTTGGTAATCGCCTCGACGACTGAAAGTGACATTTTTATCCTTTTTATGTGTTGGAAACAGAGTCATGGTAGGTCGCCTTATTTGTCAGTGCAAGGGTTTTATTAGCTTTTGGAGATAGTTTCAGGCTGGTTGAAATAGTTGACATCTGTGCAGGTTGGGGGCTTTTGTTTCCGACTTGGGGTTATGTGAAGTGGGGTGCTGTGTGGCGTTTTAAGCGGTCGACTGTCTGCGGTGACCTATTGTCCTAGTTTTGGCGATTTGGGCGCTTAGAAGCGGTTTTAGAGGGGGTCGAATTTGTGACGATTGGGGCTATTTTGATTTCTGCTGGGTTGCTGTGGGCTTGCTGATCAACTTCTCGTTCCGACGGGGCCTCGCTCCCTCAAACGGGGACGAGTTTTCGCATAATACCTCGTGATTAGCGCAAATTTTCGATTAAAAATGGCCTTTTCCCTCTGGCTGGGGACGGATTTTCGCAACTTCAGGCAGTCACGTGTCGAGCGGGACATGGATGACTCAATGGGTAAGGGGATTGTGGTGCCTGTCGGATGGCGATGGTTAGGATTCACCATTTTTAGGATGCCACCTCGAAAAAATGGTGAATCGGCACGCTTTTAACCCCTCGAAAGTGTGCCAATTCAACATATTCTGCGCCCAACCTTCAAAAAATGGTGAATCCTAACAGGCTCAGGGGGATTACAAGGCGTGACTCATACCGGGGGTATGTCATGGGGCGTTATTAAGGGTAACCTTGCCTTAATTATTTGGATTGCAGTAATTTAAGGGAATGCATTTTTGTCTCCTGCCTCTGGCCAGACCTGCCAAAGTTGTGGTCCCACTCCTCGGCGCCGCACTCCTTCTAAGCTCCTGCTCTTCAACATCTTCCGATGAATCAATCCAACCTGAAGTTGCCAGCACTGGATATTCAGTGGAGCACGCAATGGGCACCGCCGAAATCCCTGAAACCCCAACGCGTGTGGTCGTCATTGATTCCCCACACCTCGACGCACTTTTGGCGTTGGGGATTACCCCGGTGGGAGCCACGGAATCGGGATCTGAAAATGGTTTCCCTGCCTACTTGGCTGACGAGCTAAAAGACACTGAATCTGTTGGGCTGACATCTGAGCCAAATTTGGAAAAGATCGCAGCTCTAGATCCAGATTTGATCATCGGTGCCAAAGTCCGGCACGAGGCTATTTATGATCAACTTTCAGACATCGCGCCAACCGTGATGTCCGAAGGTTCCGGCACAAACTGGAATGAACAGGCTGAAATTACTGCGGCGGCCGTAAACAAATCTGATGAGATGGACAAACTAATCGCAGATTTGGACACCCGCGCGAAGGATCTCGGGGAAGAGATCGGGGCGGAAGGACAGACTGCATCGATGGTTCGATTCCGTCCCGATAATTTCAGGCTCTATGGTCCTGAGACATTCTCCGGATCAGTCCTGGAGCAAGTTGGCTTTGAACTGGGGGAACGTGATTGGAATGAGTACTCGATGATGGAGCTCTCGCCGGAAAACTTTGGGCAGATCGATGGTGACCTTATTTTCTACACCATCCCAGGATCTCCTGAAGCAACTACTTATCCGCAGGTGTCAGAGCTATGGGTAGATTCGCCAGCAGTTCAGCAAGGTAAAACTTACGAGTTTGAGGATGAAACCTGGATGGTCGGCATTGGTGTTTTAGGTGCCAATGAAATCTTGGATGATCTGGAAGAGACTTTGAGCTAGCTTCTTTTCGGAACTGATGTGCCCCTTGTTGTTGCCCCTCTACGTATTAGGGGAGTGCCGATGACAAGGGGTTTCATTTTGGCGCTGCTGAATTGCGTGTGAAATTTTTGAGGCTAGTGATCGGTTTCAAAGCCACAAATACTTCGTGTTTCATTTGGTTAAGGACTAGTCAGGCTCCGTGTGCACGCCAACTCTGGAAACCCCATTAAAAGCCGACCTGACTCACAATGATGGCCGCAAAGCTATTTGAAAGTGATCTGATTTACCTGTAGCAAACTTGACTGGGGTGGGTTAAATTGGCATTTGAGCTTGCATCAATGGGGATATGTGGGGTGGGTAGTGGGACTTGGGGATTCACATGAGATGGCTAATTGGAAAAAGTCTGTTGCCCATCTTGATGGGGATCAGTGTGAGATTCGGTGGGGATGGATGACTGTTCTGGAAGAACAGCGTTTCCTGGAACTCGAGGAAGCTGATGAAGATGCGTTTATTGAGTTTTCTGTGTTAATTGAATCGGCTTGTTTAGGAATTTTAAATCCGGATCAAACTCGAATTAATTTTCCGTTGAATAAGAACTACAGCAGAAAATGGAGTTTCGACGAAGTTCCCTGGATTGGGGAATGGAAGGTGGATTCATTTAAACGCCGTGGTGGGTGCTATCGGATTTACTTTACGGATGTATTGGACGGCCATGATGGAGTATTTTTTCCAATGATCGGATTGCTTTTCCGCGAGTATCCGCAAAAGAACTTGAAGTTTGAAGCCCAATCAGCAGATATTGATCGTGCGATTACCTTGGCCATGAAACATCAGCGTGAGCATCACTGTGTCCTGCGAACTATGTGGTTGCGGTGACTTATCAGGGTAAAATTTTTTGCTTTCAACTCAAGTGTAAAGGCTATAGGATGAAGAATAAATATGCGTCACATGCATAAGGGAGTTGGAGTATGGTTAAAAAAAGTTCACTTCGATTGGGGATAGATCTCGGGAAATCTCACGTCATGTGGATTTCTCAGCTGGTGTGTTTGCGGAAACAAAAGGGGCTTTCTCAAGCAGATGTAGCTAAGAAAATCGATGTTGATCAATCGACGATTAGCAGGTTGGAAAATCAAAATAGTGGTGAGAGAAATGTCCAAACAAGACTCTTAGAAAAATATGCGCGAGCAATTGGTGCATATGTAGGACATGTAGTGATAGATGCAGAAGCTGGTGATTCTTATCAGCGGTTGCAACAGGAATTGGAGGAACACACCCGCGCTCTGATTACGCAATCAACAAAGCGGAGTGATGCCAAGACCGTCTACCAGGTCACAGATATTATGAGTCACAACAGTGCGGTCTATTCGAATTCTCTTGTCGCTACCCGAGATACCAGAATACGGTGGATTGAAACTAGCAATACAGAAAAGCAGGGAAACAATGGGTTTACACTCTCCAGATGAGCTTCAAAAAGAAGCTAAAGAGTTTGTCTGTCAGTGGGACAAGGTTAGTTTTAAAAGGTTTGTAAAAGATGACGAAGCACTGAAGAAAAACTCTCAGGTCGAGATAGATGCTGTCTATTCCGTATCTGAAACCGTATTTCTTTTTAAGCTTGATGTGAACATCACAAGACCTACGTCTTTAGAGGAGTTCACTCTGCTGGTGGGCTATGAATATGAAAAAGAGATTTCTCCAAGTCATCAGGAGAGTATTGACCTGGTCGTGGAAAAACTCGGGCCGATAGCTTTTGAGATCTTGAACCAAGAGGTTGTTCGTCTGGGCGCTTACAGTATGGAGTCACCTGCACGAATTAGTATCCGCGATCAGGCTAACTTTTGGGAATATTTCTGTAATCAACCAGAAGAAGAAATTTCAATGAGGTCTCGTGCTTTGAATTAGTTAGGGGACCGCCCCAAACACCCCAAACTACCCCGCAGCCAAAACCCGTTTCTTCCGATCTCCACCAACAAACGCACCCATGTGCACCAGCAACCCGCAGAGTGGTCCAACAATAAGCGCTAGTCCTGCGGCAACGCCTAGATCAAATGGTCCGAGTAGGAATCCGACGGCAACGATTGTGGCAATCACCCATCCGGCGAGGTAGATTCCGTGGCGTTCAAAGGCGATCGCTGCGCAGCCGGACACCATCAAGGAAGCGGTGGTGGTGGCGCCTAAAGTGAGCATGGCGAGTAGCCAGCCGGGGACTGCGAAGAGTTCCTTTTGGAGTACAACGTCGAGGATCCAAGGACCCACCAACCAGGCAAGGCCAGCACCAACGATGCCGACAGCCCATACAATCGCCAAAGGTCCCGCCAGGGTTTTCAATGGGCCTGAGGCGCCTTTGACAAAACGAACGATGATCGCCGATTGGAATTGTTGCAGCGGAACCAGCAGGGGAGCGCGGGTCAGAATGACGGCGTAGGAAACAGCGGCCATCGAAACCCCTCCTGCAACCGCGGAAGGGCTCGTGAATTTCAGCAAGGTGGGAAATCCCGTAATCAGTACTGCCGTGGCACCGGATGCGGCCATCGCTAGCAAAGCCTGCCGGATGAAAATGCCCCGTGAAACATCCGCAACCGATCCTAAAACAGAACGCACCGATCCAAAGCACAGCACGATGACCAGCCAGGATATTGATCCCACAACCGTGATGATCAAGAACGCCAACAATTGGTATCCCAGCAACCAAGCGGCAACAGCTAAAACCATGCGCACGCCTGTGTCCAGGGAAATCAGCAGAGCGTATTCTTTCCATAACTGACAACCGGACAGAATGCCGGAGATTGTCGCTTGGATCGCGTAGCTGGCAAGGCCTACAGCAAGAAGTCCCACGCCAACACCTTGCAAACTACTCAACAGCTGGCCGATCCACAGCGGCGCCGAAGCGCCAAGCACCACTAAAACAATCGCCGCAACCACGAAGCTAAACAAAAACGGCCGAAAACCAACAGAAACCCCAGCAACCCCAGAAGCCCCAGCACGAGCCTGCCCAGCCGTCACCGCCCTCGTCGTCTCCTGCGTCAACCCAGTCAGCACTCCAGTGCCAGCGAAGAAGAGTCCCCAGTAGGCGGTGAATTCTTCGGAAAGTTGGCTGGAATCACCAAGTGCCCAGGCGGCGATGATGATGACGACGAAGCCGGAGAGCCCGGCGATGATGGTTGCCAGCGTCAGATAGCGCACTAGACCAGACCACCAGAAGGAAACTCCGGCAATTCCAAATCGCGCAGCCATGAGTGCCATACCGCATCCAAGGCAGCATGATCGGTGGAAACAGCGTAGAGGTGTCTCTTCAAGTCGCGGGGTTCTACGAGTCCATGTCGGCCTTCGGCCACATAGGCACGTACTGCTTTGAAGAATGCATTATCGCCAAGCAGCACTCGCAATGCATGTACAGTCAGCGCACCTCGTTTGTAGACACGATCATCGAACATATCGCGCGCGCCGGGATCCCCAAGCAAAATATCCTGAGGCAACGCCTCCAAAGCTCGATAAAACTCCCACGCACTCTCTGCAGCAGGCTTAACCCCAGCCGCCTCAAACCACAACCATTCCGCGTAGCAGGCGAAACCTTCGTTGAGCCAGATGTCGTTCCATTGGGCAAGGCCTAGGGAGTTGCCGAACCATTGGTGGGAGAGTTCGTGGGCGATGAGTCGTTCCCAGTCGCCTTTGCCGGTGGCGTGGTTGGCGCCGAAGCTGGAGAGCCCGTGGGCTTCGAGTGGGATTTCGAGTTCGTCTTCGGTGATCACTACGCGGTAATTGCGGAATGGGTAGGGGCCGAAGAGTTTTTCGTAGGCATCCAACATGTCGACTTGTTTGGAAAAATCTTGCAAAATCCGCCCTCGCAAATCTGCCTGACCAACAGGCACATACGCATCTACCGCGACTCCAGATGCTGAAACACCCAAAGGCACGCGATCGTAATCTCCGACGTGCACGGCCGCGAGGTAGGTGGCCATGGGTTCACGGGATTGGTAGTGCCAGGTGGTCATGCTGCCACTGACGTTTTTGGAGATGAAATCACCGGTGATGATGGCGGCGTATCCGTTGTCGGTGTGGAAGTGGACGTCGAAAAGCGCCTTCTCGTCGGGCGTGTCGTCGCAGGGGAACCAGCTTGGGGCGCCGCAGGGCTGGGCGGCGACGAGGGCGCCGTTGTCGAGCTCTTCCCAGCCGATCATGCCCCATTCGCTGCGCAGTGGGCGCGGGTTGCCGCGGTAGCGGATGGTGAGCGAAAATTCCTGGTCAACCGGGATTTGGTTGCGGAAGGTGATGCGCAGTTTGCGGCCGGCATGGCGGAAACGCGCGACTTGGATGTGGGTGCCGGCAGTGCCTGCGGCGGTGACTTTTTCCACCCGCAAGCTGCCGCCGAGGTCCAAGGTCAGCGCGTCGAGCGCACGGTAATTATCCATGTGCAGCGTCGCGGTACCCATGAGCAGGTTCGGCGCCACGCGGTAGGTGAGGTCTAATTCATAGCGCCTGATGTGGAAGCCCAGGTTGAAGTCGATTCCAGTGTAGGAATCGCGGGTGCCTGGGACCGGGGTGGAGCGCAGCCGTCGCATAATCATAGGTATCAAATGTTACTCTGCTGGTCCAAAGTCTTCTCGATCCAGGTGTAGATCAGCGATTCCACGAACGCCGTCTGCTTATTATCAGCCGCGCCCGCGTGCCCACCCTCGGTGTTTTCGTAATAATCCACGGCCTGCCCAGCATCGCGCAAAGCTTGCGCAAAAAGACGCGCGTGCGCGGGGTGGACGCGGTCGTCTCGGGTTGAGGTTGTCACCAATGCAGGTGGATAAAATTGCTTATCGACGCCCACCACCTTCTGCACCGGCGAATACTTTTCAATAACCTCCCGTTCCTCTGGAACATCTGGATTGCCATACTCCGCCATCCAGGAAGCGCCCGCTGACCAGGTGTGATAGCGCAACATATCAGCCAACGGCACCTGCACCACCGCTGCGCCAAAAGCCTCCGGGTACTGAGTCAACGCACCGCTAGTGAGCAACCCTCCGTTGGATCCACCGCGAATCGCAATCTGTTTCGGCGTAGCGTAGCCCCGTTCCACCAGGTCTTCCAGCACCGCGCGGTGATCCTCCCACACCTTCATGCGATTAAGTTTGGTTGCCTGCGAATGCCACTTCGGACCGAATTCGCCACCACCACGCAAGTTGGCCTCCACAAAGAAGTAGCCCTTTTCCAACCAGGCAATACCGCGGGTTGGGGAGTGGCTAGGGGTAAGCGAAACCTCAAATCCACCGTAGGCGTGGACCAACGTTTTCCGTGGCTTGTCTCTTGAGAATTCGCCGGTAATGAAATACGGAATCTTCGTCCCATCCGCCGAGGTCGCCCAATGCTGGCGAGTCTCCTGCCCAGCATTTTCAAACTGCAACGGTGCATGCTTTACTTCCTCAAGCTCACCAGGAAGCACCGCCCGCATCAACGTCGGTGCCTGCGTGAAACTTGCCGTGTGCACCCACACCTCATCACCATCCAACGGCGACGTAGCAACCACATGCGCAGTCGCATGCTCCGGCAACTCCATTCGAGTTGGCTCTGCCACCGGATCACTCAACGGCACCGTGACGATTTCCGTGGACACATTATTTAATAAGGTAAGCACCAAAAAATTCTTCGTGCTAGCAAGCCCCTGCAAAGATGTGGACTCAGAAGGCTCAAACACTGCCTTAAAATCCCGGGAACCTCCCAGGAACGCATCCAATTCCAGCACACCCAAACCACCCGCCGGAATACCTGCATAATCAGTGCGCGGATTAATAAAAATCCACTGATTCTTCACGATCACATCGCAATCAGTCGGCACATCCAACAGCACCAACCCATCTGCCGTCTCCAAATACGTCTGCGAGTTATAAAAATCCACAGACCGCGAGGCAAAAATCCGCTCAAACCCAGGCGTAGAATCGCGCCACGCATGAGTCGCAACATCCTGGGTTGAACCCTCAAAGAAAAGTTCCGCCTGCTCAATCGGGGTGCCACGCTTCCACTTCACCGCGCGCGCCGGGTAGCCCGAGTCCGTCAGCGAGCCTTCGCCGGTATCGGTGCCCACCAACAACGTGTCCGCATCGATCCACGTCACGCTCGATTTCGCCTCAGGCAATTCAAACGGCTGTGCTTCCACAAAAGTGCGCGTAACCAGGTCAAACTCCCTAATCACCGTGGCATCCGCACCACCGCGCGAGAGCTTAACCAGCGCTAAATCCCGCTCCGGCGAACGCACAACCGCGCCCTTCCACACCCAGTTTTCGCCCTCAGCTTCTGCCAACGCATCCACATCAATCAACACGTCCCACTCAGGCTTTTCACTTTGATACGACTCCAACGTGGTCGTGCGCCACACCCCACGCGGATGCTGCGCGTCCCGCCAAAAGTTATACAACTTCTCCCCGCGCCTGCTCACGTACGCAATGCGGTCATCGGTGTCTAACGCGGCCAGCAGCCTAGCTTCGAGGGCGTCCTTAACAGGGCTTTTTAGCTTTTCGACGCTTTCCCCCGACCACTTTTCCGCCCACGCGAGCGCTTCCGGGGTGTCAATATCTTCGAGGAACGTGTAATCAGTCATGAAGATCAGACTAGTGATCTTTTACCGTGCGCGTTTTTGCTTGTTCGAGTGAGTTTTCACCACAAACCACTCGGAGCGGGGCGGGCAACTGCTAAAAACAAACAGGCGTGCCAAGATTTCTGATTTTCCCGATTTTTTGTCACGCCAGTCCGGTTTGAAGAAGCTTAAACCAAACACACGTGCCAAAGATTCGGGATTTTCAATATTCTTGTCACGCCTGTTTGGTCGGGTCTAAAAATTGGCCTTGAACTGGAAAAGTCAAACCTCCCCAGAAGCGCTTCTAAGCGGTTTTCAGGGGCACGACCATACAAATATATGTTTGGAAAAGTCAGTCGCTTAGACGGCCTGCTAGCGACTAGCCGAGATATACGGTGACCATGTAGTACTGCCCATCACTCTTTTCCACCAACACTCCCACTTCGCCAGACTCAGTCGGGTTCTCTGGATCCAGGCCAGCTGTCATCTGCTGCGTGATCTGGATTTCTCGATCAATTTCTTCTGAAGGAATCACTGCGAGTACCACGTAGGTGGAATCAAAGTAGTCGGTAAAGAATCGATCTTCAAGGAGTGGGAGTTCATTGTTTAATGCACGATGGTAGTAATCTGCTGCTACTTCTTCAGCTTCTGAACTTTTAACAAGACCTGTGGTGGTGTGAAACTTTTCTAGTTCGTTTTTAAAACTTACAGCTTTGGGATCTTTGGTTTCCGTTGCACTGTCTGTGCCACCGAAATTGCCTCCGATGTTACCGAAAGAGCTGGAACCTGAAACAAAACTAGATTGAGCATTGCTGATGCCAGATCCAAGAGTGAGAAGACTTGCAAAGGCTAGGGCTGCAACTGTGGTGGCGCGCTTAAATGTGTGCATAGCATAAGTTATACATTAGTTTTGCCTAGGAATATGGATAAGTGTTCATGAGGTTGCTCACGTGCATTCAGATTCCACTTTCGTTTTTTGGGGGGCGGGCAATAGAAAATCCCAACATTGAAACCATGTTGGGATTTATTGGGGTGAAGCGTTGTCATATTGGATATTGCTGCGCAATGACGCTGATGTACTCCGCGCCCGAGGTGCCAACTTCCAATGCGAACTGTGTTGGGATCTTGTCTGGGTAGATTTCAGCTTCGAGGAGCCATTCGTCCAGCTTGAACAGGAAGTAATCGATCTCAGCGTCAGTCCATACTTCAATGGTGTAGTTGATGCCTGTTTCTGCGTCGTACCAGTAATAGTCTCCGTATTTGAGGGGGAATTCTCCATCAAGTGCTCGCGTGAGGACATCTTGTGCGTATGGCTTGAGTGATGGGTTGGCGGTGTGCCCGAGTGCTTCGCCGTAGGCTGCGTATCCGCGATGGAATCTTTCAGCTTTTGATAGCTCTACCTTGGAAGATCCAATTTCAGAAGAGCCGGACACGAAACTTGATTGAGCATTGGCGACGGTGATGGTGGTTGGGATGAAAAGGGATGCTGCAAGTGTTGCAGCTGCGAATTTCCGAGTGATGTTTTGCATACCTAAATGTTATCTGTGCCACATCTAATAAATTGCTGTTACTGTAAAACGGCTATGTGCTTACCCTAATTTGGAGGTGTTGTGCAAAAATCTTAGGCCTTTAAATTTTCTGATAGTGCGAACGTGTCGGATTAATGCGGGGACAAAAGCCTCGTCCCGGTGAAAGATCCAGTATGCGAAGATTCTGCGTACTGGATCAAGGGGGTTGCGAAAACTGCAGCTGCGATCTTGCGTGTGATGTTTTGCATACCTAAACATTACGGGATTCCTGCGGTGATGTGATGTACATTACAGAGCTTATATAAGTACTACCCTATAGCATGGGTGCTATATTCTTGTCGTTCAGGGCTGGGGGCTGCTTTAAAAAATGAAAAGTAATGTCCAAACATGCTTCTTAATAAATCGCCTCATTAAGATGTACTGTGAAAGAAGCTGTATTATTTTTTAAGTTTTCGCTGGTAGTGACCTTCCTCGCACGCGCGGGGATGGTTCTAATCCGTGTTATCTTGCACGGCGATTTAGTCCATCAAGGAGTTTTGAAATGCGCAAAGATCTGGTTACTCGGGGTATCGATCGCATGCTTGATGGAATTGCGGATGGTGATTTCGTAGTGGGGCAAGCGCTTCCGGCTGAAGCTGATTTGGCGGCGTATTTGGAAGTGTCTCGGCCAACGATGCGTGAGGTGATTCGCATTTTGGCCGACCGCGGAATTGTTGAGGTGAAGCACGGTCGGGGGACATATCTGGTTCCGCAGTCGCAGTGGCGGAGTGTGGAGACTTTGATCGGCATGGTTTCGCGGAATATGGGGGAGCGGGAGGTGGGGGATCATCTGGTGGAGATTCGTCGGATGATTGAGGTGGGGTCGTGTGGGCATGCGGCGGCGCGGGCAACCGAGGGGGATGTTGTGGAGATGCGTCGTCAGGTGGAGCGGTATGAAGCTGCGTCGGAGGCTGGGCTTGCTGCTGAATGTAGGGATGCGGATATGGCGTTTCATCAGCAGATTTTTTTAAGCACAAAGAATCCCTTTTTGACTGCGATTATTCAGCCGTTAAATGCGGCGTTGTCGGCGTCGAGGGAACTTACTAGTTCGATTCCCGAGGTGAGGGAGCGTGCGGCGTGGCATCATCGTCAGATTTTGGCGGCGATTGAGGCGGGTGACCAGGAGGGTGCAAAGAATGCGATGCGGGCGCATATGGATCAAACAAGCGGGGATATCGATAAGTTCCTGGACTAATTTAGTGAATTAAGTCACATATGTTTTGAATGGTGTTCCATCATGCCTATTGTGTAGTCCTAAGACCTCAGAGGTCTAAGGACTCTAGGAGATGGAATGTCTGAACCGATATCTGAACAAGTCATTAAGAAATCCCTGCGGGAGCTCATCCAAGCTTTTGAGCAGCAGCACCAAACCACGGTGCCGGAAACCGTTGATGTCACAGCGCAGCAAGTTCGGGATGCCGCAAACGGCACCAAAACCGAACCGATCTTCATCGTTTTAGATGACGATCCAACCGGAACCCAGTCGGTAGCCAACCTTCCTGTGCTCACCCGCTGGGAAAAGGAAGATTTGCAATGGGCTTTTGAACAAAAAGCGCCTGGCATTTATGTGATGACTAATTCACGGTCACTGTCAGCGGAAGATGCTAGACAGATCAACAAGGAAGTCGCCGAGGCTGCACTGCAAGTCGCCGCTGAGCAGGGCATTAAGGTTTCTTTTGTATCGCGCAGCGATTCCACGCTGCGTGGGCACTTTCCGCTGGAGCCTGAGGTGCTGGCGGAGAGCGTCGAAAAGCAAAATGGCCAGGTTGATGGCGTGATTGTGGTGCCTGCGTTTGGCGATGCCGGGCGGATTACGGTGGGCGGTGTGCATTATGCGGGCAGCGCGCGCGATGGGTTCATTCCGGTCGGGGAGTCGGAGTTTGCTCAGGATGCCACGTTTGGTTATCAGCACAGTGACCTGGCGGAATGGATTGAAGAAAAAACCGACGGGGCGACCAGCGCGGAGCAGGTGATCCGGATTCCACTCGATGTACTGCGTGCAGATCTTGCGCAGGTGACAACCAAGCTGTTGGAGGCAAAAAACCGCCAGCCGATTATCGCAGATATTGTCACTGAGCAGGATTTACGTCAGCTTTCTTTGGCTATCATCGCGGCTGAAGCGCAGGGTGCCCACTTTATTTATCGCGTTGGACCTCCTTTTATGCGCGCGAGGATTGGCCAGGATGTGCCCGCGCCGTTGGATGAGCAGGCGGTAGCTCAGGCGCGTACTGCCAGCACAGATGTTCAGGGCGGGTTGATTGTGGTTGGGTCGCATGTGCCGACAACCACGCGCCAGCTTCAGGCATTGCTGGCAGAAGACAGTGCACAGGTCGTGGAGCTGGATGTGCGTACCGTGCTTTCTGACAATCGCGACGCTTACCTCGAGGCCACGTCTGCAAAGGTCATTGAGCAACTTAGCCAGGGCAATGTTGTGTTGCATACCTCCCGCGAGCTGGTCACCGGCGCAACCGCGGATGAATCCCTGGCGATCGCGCGTGATGTGTCCGGAGCTCTCATCGCGGTGGTCAACGCGACGGCGCATGCGGTAAAGCCGAAGTTTGTCATCGCAAAGGGGGGAATCACTTCATCCGACGTGGCTAGCCGCGGCCTGGAAATGACCCGCGCCACGGTGATCGGCCCCATGCAGCCCGGCATCATTTCTCTCTGGCAATTAGGTGACGGCCCCGCAGCAGGCGTCCCCTACATCGTTTTCGCCGGAAATGTCGGCGATGACCAATCACTCGTCCACGTTGCCCACGTACTTTCACACGCTTAAAAGGAGTTTTCACTTTCATGTCTAATTTCACCATCACCATCGTTGGCCTCGGCGCAATGGGACTTCCCATGGCCACCAACCTGGCCACAGACTTCACCGTCCGCGGCGTTGATATCTCTGAGGAACGCCTCGCGCTCGGCAAAGGCGCCGGGATTGATGTCTACACCAACGTCCAAGAAGCCGCCACCGGCGCCGACGCTGTTCTCCTCGCAGTACGCAACCAGGCGCAGCTCGAACAAGCACTCTTCGGCGACACCGGAATCGCCTCCGTCCTCACCCCAGGCGCAGCCATCATCGTCACATCCACCGTGGGCATCGAAGCCATCGACGTAGTTGCCCCACGACTTAAAGAGCAAAAGATTTTGCTTGTCGACGCCCCCGTCTCCGGCGGCCCCGTCCGCGCCGGGGAAGGCGACCTGCTGGTCACCGTCGGCGCGGACGATGAAGCATACGACAAGGTACTGCCTGTTTTGGAAGCGATGTCCTCCACCTTGGTTCGCGTGGGAGATGCAGCTGGCAAGGGGCAGGCAATGAAAACTGTTAACCAATTGCTGTGCGGTATTCACATCGCAGCTGCTGGCGAAGCCCTAGCGCTTGCGAACCGTTTGGGACTTGATGAAAAGGTGGCATTGGACGCACTCATGGGTGGCGCGGCCTCTTCATTCATGCTGGGTGATCGTGGTGCCCGCATGCTTGAGGCTTACGGCGAAGAGCCAGTAGAAGTGAAAAGTCGCCTAGATATCTTTGTAAAAGACATGGGCATTGTCACCGATGCAGCACGCAAAGCAGGACTTGGTGTCCCGCTAGCCGCTGCAGCGGAGCAAGAATACCTCGCGGGACTTGTCCGAGGCATGGGCGCTGAAGACGATTCCTCCATCATTCGTGTTGTTGCACCTGAAAGGATCGAAGGATGACCGGTATTGCACTCCTCGGGCTAGGCCTTGCTGCCATTGCAGTTCTGCTGGTGTTAGTTATCTGGGCTAGAGTCCCAGCATTCCTAGCCCTCCTGATTGTTTCCATTGCCACGGCAGTGTTATCAGGAATCCCACTTGCTGAATCAGTAGGCGTGGTGACCAAGGGTATTGGTAACACGCTGGGGTCTGTCATTGTGGTGGTTGGTCTCGGTGCGATGCTGGGACGAATGATCGAAGTATCCGGAGGTGCTGATGCACTAGCCCGGTACTTCACCAACATGCTCAAACCCACCCGCGTTATCGCAGCGATTGTTTCTGCAGCCTTCATTCTGGGCATCCCGGTATTCTTCGACGTCGGATTCATCATCCTGGCACCGATCATCTTCGGTTTCGCCCGCGCAGCAGGTATCCACCCACTCAAAATTGGTATGCCAGTTGCCGGTGCACTGCTCACAGTCCACGTGGCACTTCCACCACACCCAGGACCCGTGGCGGCAGCTGAAATTGTGGGTGCAGATATTGGAACGATGCTTGCCATTGGTCTCCCAATCTCCGCATTAACCACTGTGATCGGCTACTTTGCAGCAAAGCTATTCAAACTTGGGGAATATGAACTTGGCGATTCACCAGCCATGGAACAGCCAGAAGCCGTAACCAACCCGCCATCAGCATGGACAGTGATTGGATTAATCCTGCTGCCTATCTTGCAGATCCTGATCGGAACCGGTGGCGCGTTAATTACTGAAGAAGGCAGCACAGCGCACTCTATTATTTCCTTCGTTGGTGCAGCACCAGTTGCTTTGATTGTCGCAGTGGTTGTGGCCTGGTTTGTTTTAGGGCGCCAGCAAAAATGGTCGCTTACGCATGGATCATCAGTTATTGACTCCGCACTCCCGGCCGTAGCGATCATCATCTTTGTTACCGGCGCAGGCGGCGGCTTTGCCAACGTACTGGTGGAGTCCGGCATCGGACAAGTTCTTTCCGACATGCTTGTTGCAACCAATATGCCACTCATTTTGATGGCTTATGTGATGGCACTTGCACTACGAGCAGCCCAAGGATCCGCAACGGTATCCATGCTGACCACCGGCGGTTTGCTTGCGACCTCAATTGCAGAAGCAGGACTTGGCGGAGCCGAGACAGCATTGATAGCACTGGCCATTGGATTCGGAGCATTGGGACTGTCCCACGTTAATGACTCGGGCTTCTGGATTGTCACGAAATACCAAGGGTTATCAGTGAAACAGGGCTTGAAAACTTGGACGGTTTTGTCCACTGTGTTCTCACTAGCAGGGTTTGTGATCTCTGCGGGAGTTTATGCGGTTTTATAGTTCTAGATTTTGTATTGGCAAGTGGGAGTAAAAGCGCTGGGGTGGAAGCACTTCAGCGCTTTTACTATTTGTAACACATGTGAAAGTCCCCTGTGTAAGACCTGGTTCTCCGTATTTCTACTACCGCATCGCCGGATTTGACCTGGTGGCTCTTAGCGCCACGGGGTAGTGGCTTAAAACAATGAAAATGCTATCTCGTTGGCGCATGTGCCTGTTGAAAACTTGATAGGCATGGGTGTAATTTCCTGGAACTGATCACCGTGGGTCAGACTGACGAGAACGATTTAGAAAAGTTGATCATTCTTTTGATGAAACGTACTGGTGGCATAGCCCGGGGATTAAGAGACGACCTATTTCTGCTGCAAAAACTTCAGGGTTATTGCGTTAGTGAAGGCCGTGATTCTTATTCTCAGCTCGCGCCGGGAAGGCAGAGGAGATGCTGTTAGCGTGCCTTTCTTACCTGCCGCCCTTGGATTCATCTGTGCGGTCTTTAAGAAACATTATGCTGAGAAGATAGAAATTAGCGTTAGAGGTTCGCTAGGATCGGCCTTGTAAGCTCATTCTCTTTGAAAGGTGTTTTTCATGGGTATAGACGACAAGCTTAAAAACAAGGCTGAAGATTTCGGAGGTAAGGCGAAAGAAGCAGCAGGAAAAGCCAGCGGAGATGACACTTTGGAAGCTGAGGGCAAGGCCGACCAGGTTAAGTCCAGTGCTAAGGACGCTGCCGAGAAGGCCAAAGACAAGGTGGCTGAGGGATTTAATAAAATCACCGGAAACTAATAGCTTCTACTGTGAGGAACAGGCGCAGGCCAGTTACCTTATAGGTGTTTTACCCGCGCCTAAAGGTTGTGTTGTGGATAAGGGAAATGCAAAGGCCCTGATCCGGCACTTGTAGGGTTCTGGTGGCGTATTTTTCTATCCATCACTACTTTTTCACTAAATGCCCCATCGAAAAACTCGGCAGTGTAGCGCTGCCGAGTTTTTTCATTTGTGCTCGTTAGTTTTTGAGCCAGTTTGATTGAGTTGTTCTTTCACGCTGCTCATCCATGTTGTTGGAGGTATGCGGACAAAGTATTCCCCGGCGACAGCCCCTTATTACTAATTTGCCCATACATCCCCGGCCACTCCTATCAAGTTGGGTGATCTTGTTGCCGGGACACCACGTCTGACACACCCCGGAAGGAACGACAAGCGGGATAGTTTCTGCTGTGAACTCTGAAGTGTCCCAGGTTTTGTTCCGTCTGAGTAGATGGGAAAATCTGGTACGTGCCAAAGAAGTTTGACCAGGAAGCCAAGGACCGTGTGGTCCGCCTGGCAGAGGGTCGTTTTCGAAGCGGGCTGCTCCGAGCATGGCGTCTAGTTCATCTTTGATGCTATCCGTATCGTTGCGAGCGTTAATGTCGTTTGACTCACCTCACCCCACGACCCCTAGCCTTAGATTAGGGGTCGTTGCATTTTTCGGGTATGGATCGGTAGGGCGGACCCGATTATTATCCTGGTTCGACGCCTTTATGTGGAAGTGCTTTTCCAGCCGGTTCGGGGAGCGACCATAAGCACATCCCTGATCCCCTCTGCGCTGACGCGGAATCGATTTGCTTGGCTTTTGGTCTTTCGCCAAGCGGGTTGAAATTTTACCAACAGCTCATGGCGGGAGGTTCCTTGCTTTTCTTTAAGAAACTTTTTCTGCTCTTTCCAGTCACGACAGTCATCCTTTGCGCGTGGAAAGGGTGTGATGAAAGTGGATGCTACCTCCTGTAGGAGGCGTCTGCACGACCAGGAGAACCCCTTTGCGTTGCACAATCGGCTTCACCCCGCACCGTCAGAGGCGGAGTCGGCACTTGGACATGTGGGCGTCGTCACGCTTACGGACCCGGGAAACCACCAAAACACCCATCGGGATTCGACAGTCCCCAGGTGAGAGCGTGGGGGCTGACTCGTCAGGCTGGTTTTCTCTATCCTCGCGTATGTACCCAATAACCGATTTGTAGGAGGAGAGAAGATGGCCCCGAAGTCCAACCCCGCAGCCTCCCCGCAGGGCGATAAGGCCCCCGGCACCCCAGGCAATGCCACCCCAGACAAGAACGAGCCCACTATTCCGACCACGCCTCCCGAACGTAAAGCGGACCAGCAGCCGCCGTCGGCTGTTTCCCCGACTGGCTGCCCGTTCCACATCGGCGCCGGCGAGTCCGATCCCCGCGCCCAGCAGGGTGAGTACCTGACCACAGCTCAGGGGGCACGCTTGAGCGAGACCAGCCACTCGCTGCGCGCCGGCACCCGTGGCCCCTTGCTCATGCAGGACCACCATTTCCGCGAAAAGATCACCCACTTCGACCACGAGCGCATCCCTGAGCGCGTGGTCCACGCGCGCGGCGCAGGCGCACACGGCGTGTTCAAAGCCAATGGTGCAGCCTCTAAGATTTCCAAGGCGGGTGTGTTTACCAAGGATAAGGAAACCCCCGTATTCGTGCGCTTTTCCACTGTGCTGGGTTCGCGTGGCTCCGCTGACAGCGTGCGCGACACTCGCGGCTGGGGCGTGAAGTTCTACACCGATGAGGGCACCTGGGACCTGGTGGGCAACAACATCCCGGTTTTCTTCATCCAGGATGGCATCAAGTTCCCGGACGTCGTTCACGCTGCCAAACCGCACCCGGACCGGGAGATCCCCCAGGCGCAAAGTGCGCATGACACGTTCTGGGACTTCGCGGGCCTTCATACGGAGGCCACTCACCACACCTTCTGGAACATGTCGGACCGTGGAATCCCCCGTTCCTTCCGCACCATGGAAGGCTTCGGCATCCACACCTTCCGCATGATCAACGACGCCGGTGAGACCACCCTGGTCAAGTTCCACTTCAAGCCACGTCTCGGCGTCCACTCCCAAGTGTGGGAGGAAGCGCAGATCACCGGTGGCGTGGATCCGGACTTCCACCGTCGCGATCTCGCCGACGCCATCGAGGCCGGCTCCTACCCTGAGTGGGACCTGGGTGTTCAGGTCTTCCCGGACACCAAGGAGCAGATGTTCGAGGGCATTGATCTACTCGACCCGACGAAGATCGTCCCGGAGGAGCTCGCCCCGGTGGAGATCATCGGCACCCTGACCTTGAACAGGAACCCAGGCAACTACTTTGAGGAGACCGAACAGGTCGCCTTCCACCCGGGCCACCTGGTTCCCGGTATTGACGTGACCAACGACCCGTTGCTACAGGCACGCCTGTTTTCCTACCTGGACACCCAGATCAGCAGGCTGGGCGGGCCGAATTTCTCCCAGCTGCCGATCAACCGCCCGCACGCGCCCGTCAACGACAACCTCCGCGACGGCATGTACCAGCAGGGCGCGCATACGGGCGTCGCACCCTACAAGCCGAACAGCCTGGACGGGGGAAACCCAACCGAGGCGAGCGTGAACGAGGGTGCACTTATCGATGTCCCGCAACCCGTTGAGGGCCACATCACCCGTGAGAACCCGGCCACCTTCGAGGACCACTTCTCGCAGCCGCGCATGTTCTACTTGTCCCTGTCGGACGTGGAGAAGCAGCACCTGACCGACGCATTCTCATTCGAGCTGGGCAAGTGCTACGAGGAGAACGTCAAGCTCCGATACCTTGACGTTCTGGCCCACGTGGACCAAGGCCTGGCAGAAGCCGTCGCGGACAACCTAGGTCTGCCCTACCCGGAGCCTCAAGACGTCGCCGATGTGCAACCGTCGCCTGCTCTGTCCCAGGTGGGCGGCACCTGGCCCGTCGACGGCCGTCAGGTCGCGGTTCTAATCAACTCCGGAGCAGACCTCCGTGGTGTGGGTACGCTTCTGGATACCCTCTTCGACGACGGCGTGACCCCGCTGATCGTCTCGGATAAGGGCGGCACCGTTACTACAGACGGCGCAGAGGTCTCCGTGTCGCGCACCTACCTCACCGCGCGCTCCATCGAGTTTGATGCTGTCGTGGTGGTCAACCCTCCTGCGATCCCGGAGGTGGACACAATGTTGGGTGAATTTGAGCGTCACAAGAAGGCAATCATCCTCGCCGGGCCGGATGCCGACGTCGCACTGGGTGCTGCTCGCGTCGCAGTCGACCAGCCCGGTATCGTCGCCGTCGACTCTCCTTCCCAGGCTGCGGGCCCGGTGACGGAGCTTCTTGCCTCTCACCGCGTCTGGGAGCGGTAGGAGGCAAATGTTGATATCGTGGCACCCGGAAAATCGCCGGATCTGCCGGGTGCCACGATGAGACTCACTTACTGATTGCGTTGTGCAACAGTCGCACAGTCCTGTCGAATCGGTGCGGGAATGTTTTTGCACCGTGCTGCCCGCATTTTCTTTCTTCTGGCGGGTTAAACGTGGGTGCAAGAGACGAGAAGGTGGGGTCGGGTCTACAATCCCGAGTTTCCACAGTATATGAGATGTTTGCGCTCTACTTGCTGCTTTGAAGTGTTTGGCTCTCAGAATGTCGAGGGAATAAAAGGCGCCACAAAATGTTAGTTTGTGACGCCTTTTAGGCCTAGTAAAAGACCAATTGGAATTTGATCAGTCGTGATTAACCCACAATTAGGGCAAGAGTCACGTAGTAGGACTCAGAGTCTTTTCCAACTGCAACACCGAATGGGATAGAAGTACGGGAGAGATCTCCGAAGTCTCAGGAGGCTCAATAACTTCCGTAGTCTCCACAGCTCCCAATCTTCCAGAACTTAAAACCCAAACTACCGAGGGCGTGATTCGCAGCCGATGCCGTCGCGGTCGCGGTCGAGGTGTGTGCCGTAGCCTGGATCGCTTTGGCGGATGGACCTTCCCAGGACGTTCCATACTTCGGTGCAGTTTTTGTAGGTGCGGTTGGTCTGTACTGGGGCTGGAGCAGGCGCAGGAGCGACAACCTGGGGTGCGACGGCCTGAGGAGCGACGGCCTGAGGTGCAGGGGCAGGGGCGGGAGCAGGCGCCTGAGGTGCCAATGCTGGGGGATTTGGAATGATTCCTGGGAGGGGATTTGGGATCATGCGCTGTTGTACTGCCCAGTGCACACCACCTGCGATAAGTCCGCCGACTGCGGCGATAGCTGCGATACCGAAGATGATGTCCCGGTTGGAGAGGTCAGAATCTTCGGAATCCTCTGAACTTCCTGAGCTTGTGCCACTGCTTAGTTCAGATGACACGGAGGTGTCAGTGTCTGTGTCCACGGTTTGCGCCTGCACTGGCGAGATGGTGGAAAAGGCGATCGCGGTGGTCGCGAGCATGGTGATGATGGTTTTACGCATGCCAATCATCTTGGCACTAGCTGTCGAAATTATTACTATTTTCTGTCAGTGCTCCCCTTTTTTGGGTGTATAGGAGGTGCTATTTTCCAGGTATCTAGCGCGCAGGCACCCCGTTAAGCTACATGCCCGGTGCAAGCTTTTTGCTTATCGACGCCCCCTCGGCCACAATCCACCCAGCCCCAATGCAACTTCAATGAGATACCACCCGCGTTATATTTACCCCGCGGGGAATCGAAGTTGGGTTGGGTTGGATGTAAACGCTTTACACACATGCCACGGTCTGTTCGTTATCTATGCAAGATGGAATTGATTTGAAAATCTTAGGATGAAGTTGAATCGGAGTGTTTACGCCTGGCGGGGATAGTGTCAGACCCCAGCAACTGTGACGTGGCTGATCGGTTACTAAACACTCTTGCTCTGAGGCTTCTGGGCTAAAAGAGAGTTGTGTAATGCCACTTTCACACATAGCCCGTGAGTGCTGTAGATGATTACGGGGAATTTAACTATTATGCTCTTTATCTTCCGCTTTTCTAGTGGTCACAGCATCATCGACAAGCGAAGAAAGGTGAAACAAACTGGTGAGGAGAGAACCATAGATAGGCCACTTCTTTGAAGTTAATTGTTGATCCTCACTCATTTCACTTGAAAGTTTAGAAAGTCGGTCGCGGATAGGATCAATTTCCTGATTCGGATCTGCGAGCAGAGCTCCGGCATCGCGCATAAGCGATACCCACTGTTGTTGGAATACTGGATCCCAATCGGAATCTATATTCGGGGTATCACGAAGAGTCCGGGCAAGGTGGCGTAAATGAGCGATCCCTTCATCAATGCGGGTGAGGTTTGATTCATAGCTGGTTTCCGTAGGCTGCGGGCGGCCCCCTCGGATGCGGATTTTACGAGGATTAATCCGGCGGCTTTCTCGAGCGAACCGCACGGAGTGCCACGCTTTTTCTAAGTCATTGTTAATAGAATTAATTTCTTCCAGCCACTCATCTGCATTGTCGATATTCCACTTTTCTGCAAGCTCATCGGCCATTTTTTGCAAAACCTCACCCATCCTCCGATCTAAGCTTCCTACCACCATGTTTGCCTCCTGGTCGCGTAAGGGAGGAAAGATGATGAGGTTGATGGCTATGGCAACAGCCACGCCGAGCAGGATCTCTAAAATACGGTCGTATAAAAGGGGTTGTTGATCATCAAACCCGGAGGCAAGAAGAAAAATGGATGTAGTAGCAATCCCTATTCCTTCCGCGCGGAGCTTTGGTACTCGTGCACCTATTAATCCTATGACCATTGCAAGGCCAAAAGTCCACACATTGACGTCTAAGTAAGTGCCTATGACAAAGGAAAGTCCAACTCCGATGACAGAAGCAATTGCAGTTTGAATTCCACTGATAAAGGTGTGGTAGACGGTGAATTGCATCGTCATTAATGCTACCCAGGGAGCTAAAAAGGGCAGTTGGGAGTGGAGGAGGTTAACCGAAATCCACCACGTGACTGTCGCAGCAAGTGCTGATTTAAAAACCTGCAGTGCATCTGATTGGACTGCGGGTGAGCGAATTTTTTCTACTAATGAGGTGGTTATTTCAGCCACGAGTCTCTCTTCGACGGGGATGGTTTTACAGAAGCCTATCCGAGTTCCCGTCGAAAAGGGCGAGCCTAGTATGGCGAGGCAATAAAGATGGCAAAACCGGCTGCCTTTTAGACTTAAAAGGCAGCCGGTTTTAATGTTAAATCTGTTTCTAGGCCTCTAGCTCAAATGCGCGGGCGAAGGTGGTCCAAGATCCGCGGAGGTCATCTTGCCACCAGCCCCATGAATGGGTGCCAGTTGGGCGGAGGTTCCAGTCGGCTGGGATTCCTGCGGAATCAAGCTTTGCTTTGAGGTCGTGGGTGCACTTGTTGGTTGCAGCTTCGATGATGCCGCCGGTTACTACGGTTTCTGCCATTGCAACGGACTGTACCTGCTGGTTGAGTCCTTCAAAGCGTGGGCTATCTACAGATTCCCATTCGCCAGCTAGGCCAGAAGCGTTGGAGACGTAAAGTTCAGTTCCGCGTAGTTTGTCGGAGTTGATCAGTGCGTCGTTGTAGATGTTGTATTCGCCACCGCGTGCTCCCCACATCTGTTCTGGGGTTGCGTTGCCGCGGTCGAGGGTGAGTTTGAGGTATTCCCATGGGAGCAGGCTGGAGGTTGCTGCGCATCCGGAGAAGGATGCTGCTGCATCGTAGAAGCCTGGGTAGTGCTGAGGGAAGAGTAGGGAAGTGGTTGCCGACATGGACATGCCGGCGATTGCGCGCTGGCCGTCAGTGTTGAGCTTTTCTTCCAATGGTCCTGGAAGTTCCTTGACTAGGAAGGTTTCCCACATTTGCTTACCACCGAGGTTGGCGTTTTCTTCTACCCAGTCGGTGTAGTACGAGAACTTGCCTTCCATTGGGATAACCACGTTGACGTTCTTCTCCAGGTAGAAATCCAGAACGTCAGTCTGCATAACCCAGTTAGCTGCGCCTTCGCCACCGTCGCCACCGTTAAGAAGGTAAATCACAGGACGAGGACCTGCGGACTCATCGGCAGTGATAACTACCAGTGGCACATTGCGGTCCATGGAAGGGGAGTATGCCCACATTTCTTTGACGCGCTCGTCTGCTGCGTTGACGTATGCGCGCCAGCGAGGAACGGACTGCTCATTCTCAGGAACGCCATCGGTGATGGTGGATTGTGCAGTGTCGCCTGCAACGTCTGCCGGGGTTAGCTCAGCAGCGCCTGCAATAGATGGCGTGGCAATTGTGGACATCGCGATTCCCAGCGCAATGGCTGGTGCAGCGATACGGCGAAGAAGCTTCATACGTCTTTCCCTCGTGAACTTGTGGTTGGTAGCCCTGACCCTCGCCATTACATGACCAGTTAGGGGCTGCAGGGCGTAAACCCACTTATCGATAATATAAACCAAAGCTGGGCTAGCAGCCCGTTGTGCACTGCATCTTGGAATAGAATGTGGCGCACCTTTCATTTACATCGAGAACTCAAGCAACAACGTTAACAGGCATCTCAGCTTTTCGGAATCATCCTGTTAAGAATCCGATAAACAAAGCCGAATAGATCCCACTCAATTAATGCCTTTAAATTCAAATACTTCCCGTCGTTCACTCCCCTAGAAGTACCCCCTCAAATTGAGATCACGAATCGAAAGCGTCTAAGAAATACTAAGGTCAATCCGAAAATAACTTAAATCCTGCATAAGAGTAACGCCTGCTATGTATCTTAAATTTCATGTCCTGCCCCACAAATTTGGAAATTGCGCTGAACTAAAATCAATTTCAAGCTAAATTAAGGAAACTGAGCTTCTGACCTATTCAGCGCTGGATTATTTCTGGCATTTTCTTGGCAGTCAGTGAGTTGCAAACGTTCTATTGGTTAAAAAATGATCTGCAAGAGGACTGCAAAATATGGAATTACGGGAATACGCGACGATCCTCATAAAGAATTGGGTGCTTATTGTTATTGCAGCCATTCTTGGTGTTGCTGCAGGCGCAGGTTTTTCGCTTTTGGCTACTCCGGAGTATCAGTCTCGTACTCAGTTGTATGTTTCGGTGCGTTCGGGGGCTGGAACGACTTCTGACATGGTTCAGGGTGCTAACTTTTCGCGTCAGATTGTGAATAGTTATGTTGATGTCATTAAGACGGGTGTTGTCTTAGAGCCGGTTGTTGATGAGCTGGGTCTGGAGCTGACGGCTAATCAGCTGAGTTCTCATATCACTGCGGCTTCTCCTGCTGATACTGCGTTGATTAACATCACTGCGTCTAGTCCCTCTCCTCAGCAGGCGGCTGAGATCGCCAATGCAGTGGGGGAGAGCTTCAAAAACGTTGTGCAGTCTGAATTGGAACCGGATACCGGCACGGGCATGAGCCCCGTTAACCTGACTACCACCCAGGAAGCCTTGGAGCCTAGTTCTCCGGTCAGCCCTAACGTCTTGATGAATATCCTTCTGGGACTTCTCGTTGGTCTTGCAGTCGGTGTTGGTATTGCAGTGCTTCGTGCGGCTTTGGATACTCGTATTCATTCCTTGCGCGATATTGAAGAAGTTACTGATAAGCCACTTCTGGGTGGAATCGTTGCGGATTCTGAGGTTGAGAAGCACCCGTTGATCATTAAGCACAAGCCACATAGTGCTATTGCTGAGTCTTTCCGTACTTTGCGTACTAACCTGCAGTTCCTTAATGTCGGCGGCTCATCTTCGGTATTTGTTTTCTCCTCCGCTAATCCGGGTGAAGGTAAGTCGACCACTTCTGTAAACCTTGCTTTGGCGCTTGCGGAGGCCGGCTCCCGTGTGGCACTGATTGAAGCTGACCTGAGACTTCCTCGCGTAAGCAAGTACCTCGGAGTTGAGGGCAACGCAGGTCTGACTGACATTCTCATTGGCAAGGCTGAGGTTAATGATGTGTTGCAGCGTTGGGGTAGGACTCAAATGTACTATCTCCCGGCCGGTCGCATTCCGCCGAACCCGAGCGAGTTGCTTGGTTCTGCTGAGATGGACAAGGTCATCGCGGAGCTTGAGGAAAGCTTTGATTACGTGATCATCGATGCCCCTCCAGCGTTGGCGGTTACCGATGCTGCGGTTATTGGTCATGGCAAGGCTGGCATCCTGATTGCCGTCTCCGCAGGTTCCACGAAGAAACCTGAGCTGGAAGCTACCCTGTCCACGCTTGACAATGCCGATGCCAATGTTGTTGGCGTTGTCGCTACGATGCTTCCTCCAAAGTCTGTGGCTGGTTATGGCTACGGAAATTACGGCTACGGCGACACCTCCAAAATCAACGCCCCAAAGCCCGAAAACACCGACACCACCAACACCGACACCACCAAGGCTGACAATGAGCAATAGCTTCACTATTCTCACTGTCTGTACTGGAAACATTTGCCGCTCCCCGTTAGCTAAGCAGCTACTTGAGCTTGAGCTTCCGGGGGCAGATATAATCCGCGTTGATTCTGCCGGTGTTCAGGCGATGGTTGATTCGCCTATGCCGGAGCAGTCTTTGGAAATCGCACGTCAACAGGGCATAGATAACCCTGAGGGGCACCGAGCTAAGCAGATTACTGAGAAGCTCATAAACCAATCTGATCTCATTCTTGCGCTGGATCGGGGGCATCGAAAATCAATTGTCCAGCTAAGTCCGCGTGCAACCCGTAAGGTTTTTACTGTTGTTGATCTTGCCAGGTTAATTGAGGTAACAACTGATGCTGATCTGCAGGAAGAGCTCAATCTGGCAGGGGATTCTGCGATCGAGAGGCTTCATGCGACAGTCGAGGCTGCTCGTCTTAGCCGCAGTGAATTGAATCCTCTGGATAACCCCGCAGATGAAGATATTGTTGACCCGTACGGAAAGAGTCAATCGGTTTATGAGGCATCGGCGAGTCAGCTAATTCCAGCTATTCGTTTGATTGCTTCTTATTTGAACAAAGCACTGGAGTCTGCCTAATGGCGAGGAAGTATCGGGTGGGTCAACGCCAACGTGCTTGGCCTATATGGTTAAGCATTCTTGTTATTGTCGTGCTTTTGGTTGGGGCTGGAGCGCTTTCGGTTTTTGCCCTTAAAAGCGTAAAAGAAAGCGATAAAAACGAAGGCTTTTCGACGACTAAAGATGCTTTCGTAGAGCAGGCAAACACTGAAGCTCCTGCTGAAGTAGTTGAAGAGGCTTCAATTGTGGAAAGTGACGCGGCAGGGGCAGAAGTAGTGCCGCTAGTAGCACCGCAGCGACAAATTGCTCAATATGAAAATACAGCGGTGCGGGCAGAGGTTGGTACTTGTACGGACCCCGGCATGCTAGAGGTTTCCACCAATGGTGGAGAAACGTGGGTCTCTTCAGAATCCTTTACTAAAACCAGCGCGACTCAGGTACTCCGACTCATTCCAGTAAGTACCTCAGACATTTTTGTTGTGGCACTCAATGCAGACTGTGAGCCGAGGATTTACGGAACTACTAATCAAGGCCAAAACTGGCAGGAGCCAGTTTCCGCAGTAGGTACCTGGTATTTGAATCCTTTAACTCCTACTCAGTTGACAGCACCTGGTGGAACAAAAACGATTGGGTGTGAGGCACTCTCGATCTCTGCGAGAACCGACAGCAATGTAGATGTGCTGTGTACAGACGGCCAGATCATTTCCACAACTGACGGTGGCACAACGTGGTCGGATCCGATTCATATTGATGGTGCTCTGAACGTAGGGCATTCAAATGGTGACCAAGTCTTGATGGCACAACAGCCCGGTGTGTGTCGCGGCATTCAGTTCAGTGCGGGTACGCAGGACTCAGATAACAGTACGTGTCTGGAAACTGAGCTCCTTGGTGAGGATGCTGGTCAAATCGCAGCAACCCGATTTGGAGAATCAATTTTGGCCTGGGTTGGTCAGACCCAGTTTATTTCTGAAGATGGTGGACAATCATGGCAATAATAGCTGGCAAGGCTGGTCAAGACCTTAGGGGTTCAGTTCCTGTAGGAAAGGTACTTTTCTTAAATGACGCATTAGCTTGGGTTGCTGCGTTGTTTATCGGTGTCATCTTGAGGTATGAATTCAACATCGATTCCATCAATTGGGCAGCTTATGTTGGGTTTGCCATTGCTGCAGTTGTGTTGCAGTTTGTACTTGGCCTCGTCCTTCACCTGTATCGAAAAGGTCTGCGTTATCCTTTCGGAAGCTTTGAAGACACGCTTAACGTTTCCATTTCCGTCATCGTTGTTGGTGTTGTCCTCTGGATGGCATCGATGTTCTTGGGGGAGCGTTTAGGAATCTCACGGGGAGTAATGCTGCTTGTTATTCCCTTGGCACTCGTCATGGTTTTGAGCATTCGTTACCTTGCTCGTATGCGCGTTGAGCGTCTGCGCCGTCCAGCGGCCAATTCGACACCTGCATTGATTCTTGGCGGTGGATACATTGGTACAAACCTAATTCAATGGATGATGTCGGATCCGAAATCGCCTTTCCGCCCAGTTGGTGTCATTGATGACAATCCTGAATTAGCCTGGCAACGAGTTCGTGGGGTCCCAGTTCTTGGAACTTTTGATGATATCGCGAGCGTTGCTTCCGATACCCGTGCGGAGCTGTTGATTGTTGCTATCGGTGATGCCAACTCCGCGTTGTTGAGGCGGGTCCAGGATGTAGCAAATAAGAACGGCCTTTCAGTCAAAGTTATGCCAGCAATTGACCGCGTGGTGTCAAAGGGCGTTCGTGGCAATGATCTTCGTGATCTCTCTATTGAAGATTTGCTTGGTCGCCAACCAGTTGAAACCAACGTTTCAGAGATCACTGGCTACCTCACTGGCAAGCGTGTTCTCGTTACCGGTGCTGGCGGTTCGATCGGTGCGCAGCTGTGCACGGAAATTGCTAAATATGGACCATCTGAGTTGATCATGCTGGACCGTGATGAGACCGGTTTGCAGCAAGTTCTGATCAACGTTGCTGGCAACGGTCTTCTTGATACAGATGCAGTGGTACTTGCTGATATTCGTGAAGCGGATGCTTTGAAAGAGCTATTCTTGAAGCGACGCCCAGAAGTTGTTTTTCACGCCGCAGCTCTCAAGCACTTGCCAATGCTTGAACAGTATCCAGATGAAGGCTGGAAGACTAACGTCTTGGGAACTCTAAATGTTCTTGCTGCCGCTGAAGCCGTTAACGTCGAAACCTTTGTCAATATCTCCACCGATAAAGCGGCCAACCCCACCAGCGTCTTGGGACACTCAAAGCGAGTAGCCGAAAAACTGACTGCTTGGTACGGCAAAAATTCCTCCAGTAAGTACCTCTCCGTTCGTTTCGGAAATGTCATTGGTAGCCGCGGTTCTATGCTGCCAACCTTCACACGATTGATCATGGAGGATAAACCTCTGACAGTGACACATCCAGATGTCACTAGGTTCTTCATGACAATTCCAGAGGCATGTCAGTTGGTTCTGCAAGCTGGTGGAATTGGACGTTCCGGTGAGGTTCTGATTCTTGACATGGGTGAACCTGTAAGCATCCTTGAGATTGCTCAGCGCATGATCGCGATGTCAGGTAAAGATATTGACATCGTGTTCACTGGACTTCGTGAAGGTGAAAAGATGCACGAAGAGCTGGTTGGAGAAGGCGAGACGGAAGACCGTCCATTCCACTCAAAGATCTCTCATGCACATGCGGAGAGTTTGGCTCCCAAAAACCTAGATAGGGATCGTTTTATGGAACGAGCAGGAAAGCGAGCTCACTAGGCTCTTTGGTATAAGAGCAGGACAAGGATGTCTCAACGCTAGTCGTAAAATTAGTTTCTACAGTATTAATGCGGAAGTTTGAATTAAAGATGAAATGGTTGGATTAATGAGCTATTCATTATCGGCTGCAATATTGATCGCTGGATTAATAAGCGCGTTCGCACCGTTACTAGTTCGAGCAGTTTTAGGTAAGCTCAACGTCTTTGATGTCCCAAATAGTCGGTCATCACACACCAAGCCAACTCTACGTGGTGGCGGAATTGCCCCCATGATCGCGCTAGTTGCAGCATCGATATATTCATTTTTAGTGATTGATGATATTGAGCTGTTTAATTTCAAATTTGTCGCATTAGTTTCGATTGCTATTGCGTTAGTGGGATTGGTGGAAGACTTAAAAGGTCTACCAATGAAAGTCAGAGCATCTCTCCAGCTACTTGGAGGAGTTGGTTTATCTACCTTTCTACTACTTGGTGAAAATGTGGGAATAGCTGCATGTGGAATAGCAGTTTTCGTGTTTGCATATAACATCAATGCGGCCAATTTTATGGACGGAATTAATGGAATATCGGCACTTCAAGGCTTCGTTGTTGGTTTAATCTTCGCTATTTCGGGGTGGATATATTCATTGCAATGGCTGGTCTTGAGCGGGTTGGTGCTGTCTTTGATTTTTGTGGCGTTTTTGCCATGGAATTTGATATCGCCTGGAATGTTCCTCGGAGATGTTGGAAGTTATTTGTTAGGTTCGATGATCATTTCAACATCAATGTTGGCATGGGCTGACGGAGTTAGTTGGATTGTTGCAATTGCGCCATTATTTATTTATTGGGCCGATACTGGGTTTACGCTAGCTCGGAGATTTGTAGCAGGTAAGCCAGTATTTGAGGCGCATCGGACTCATGTCTACCAACAGCTCACTGACAGAAAGCTCTCTCATATAAAAGTTGCGGTAATCGTCACCCTATTTACGGCAGGATGTGGAGTTGTCGCATTCGCAGTTGCCACTTCAAAGCTTGATCAAGTAGTTGGAGCTCTTCTTTTGTTTGTAATTGCAGCTCTCTATCTCCTCCTGCCGACGATCCTTCGTAGAGGAATTAAATGAAATATTATATTAAAAAAGTGGCTGAACCACCAGTTTATTCAGAGCTAACTGATTGGAAACCTAAAAAGTGGGCAGTATTTGGTGCTAGCGGATTTGTCGGTAAGAACATAGTCCGCGAACTGACGCAAGCTGGGATTGAGGTTGTGGCAATTTCAGCTCCGAGGATGAGTCTCTTGAACGAGCAACCCACAACTCAATCTGTTATTGAAGCTGCACAGACAAGCTCGGTGGTTCACGACTTAGCAATGAAAGTCAAAGGCGTGGATGTGATTGTAAATGCTGCGGGTTTAGCTAAGCCTGACTCTGGTGATTTCAATGCATTGCTCGGCGCTAATGCATTGCTTCCAACTGTGCTTGCAATGGCATCGGCTGAAGCTGGAGTTGGAAGGCTTATTCAATTGAGCTCTGCGGCAGTTCAAGGAGAGAAAGAAACTTTGGATGATACAGCGGAGGTTGCACCCTTTTCACCGTATTCATTTTCAAAAGCTTTGGGAGAGCTTTCACTCATTGAATTAATTCACTCAAATTTAGCTTGTAGAGTATTGATAGTTCGAGCCACATCTGTACAGGGAATAGGAAGGCAAACTACAGAGTCTTTAAAAAAGTTTTCGAAATCCTGTTTGGCAAGTGTTGCTTTTCCAGCTGATCAACCAACAGTAGTGAGTAGCGTGACTTCGTTGAGCTGTTTCGTGCGGATGGTTGGAACATTTTCTGGAGCAATGTCTCCAATACAATTACAACCCTGGGAGGGCCTGACTACCCTTCAGGTATTAGAGCTAGCTGGTGGAAAAAGACCGCTGATCCTTCCAAACCGTGTTTGTAAGTCGCTGGTATGGGGTGGCAAATGGATAGGAGCCATGTTTCCAAGAATCGCAGGGCCAGTTCGTCGTGCTGAAGTTACATGGTTTGGTCAGCATCAAGAATCTTTTGGCGTTCGAGTGCCATTTTCATCTAATCCAACACTAATTAGACAAATATTGCAGGAGAGTTGAAAAACTTATGAAGATTGGAATGATCACTCAGTGGTTCGACCCAGAACCCGGTCCGGCATCACTTCCAGGTGTGTATGCTCGAGAATTTGTAAAACAAGGGCATACCGTGCGAGTCCTCACTGGGTTCCCAAACTATCCTGATGGAGAACTGTATTCAGGCTATTCGATAAAACCAAGGGCTGATGAAGGCGGGAGTCCGCTTGAAATTAGACGGGTGGCGTTGTATCCAAGTCACAATTCTTCAGCTCTTGGCCGAGCACTGAATTATCTGTCATTTGGCTTTTCTGCTTCAGTTTTTGGTGGAAGATTTTTGAAGGATGTCGATGCCATCTGGGTTTATAATTCTCCGATTACTGTAATGCTGCCGATGCTGTGGCATAGTAAATTCGGCAAGAAGCCAGTATTTTTGCATGTTCAGGATCTTTGGCCCGACTCACTTCTTGAAAGTGGAATGATTTCTGAGGGGAAGATAAACAGAATAATAAGCTCTATGGTAAAAGCTCTAGTTAGGTTGATGGAACGTAAGTCTTCTGTGATCGGAGTTATTTCAGAGAGCGTTGAGAGTATCATTTTGCAGAGGAATCCGAATGTTGATTCAAGCAAAATCGTATATGTACCAAATCCTACAAATGAAGAGCTATTCAAGCCTAATACTCAAGATTTTGAGAGTGAATCTAGTAACGAAAATTCAGTCCTTGAAGTAATGTACGCCGGAGCGATTGGCGAAGTTCAAGGCTTGACGACTTTAGTGCAAGCTGCGGCGCTGTTAAAGCATCGTACAGATATTAGATTTACGATTGTTGGTGATGGCATAAGAAAACAGTCCCTCGAGCAAGAGGCTCGAGAACTCGGAGTTTCAAATATCACATTTACAGGTCGCGTTCCTCAACATGAAGTTCCAAAACTAATTGATCGCGCAGATATACAAATTGTAAGTTTGGCTTCAAATAAGTTCCTTTCTTACACAACACCGAGCAAGATTCCTACGCTGCTTGCTTCAGGTGTGCCAGTACTTGCACAACTGGAAGGCGATGGGGCGAGCTTGTTGGAGCGCTCTGGGGCTGCAATAGTTGTCGAGCCAGGAAACCCTGTTGAGTTTGCCGAACAGTTGGAATATTTGGCAGACCTTGAGCCATGGGAAAGGAAGGAAATGGGGGATGCTGGACGTAAATTTTATGAAGAGCATTTATCGGCAAGTTCTGCAGCATTGAAGATTATCAATGCGTTGACAAGTAAAAATCGTGGATAAGTACACAGTTGCTTAGTTAATTAATTCTTGAAAGGTTAAAAATGACTACTATTTCTAACTCGATTGTGACCATTACTGGCGGAACCGGCTCGTTTGGTACCACCATGGCGCGGCACCTTCTTAATCGCGGCGCTAAACAGGTTAATATTCTGAGCAGAGATGAAGCTAAACAAGATGAGATGCGTAGAAGGTTTTCGGACGAAAGGCTTCGCTTTTTCTTGGGAGATGTGCGGAATGCGGATAGCCTAGCGCCGGCGATGCGTAATTCTGATTTTGTGTTTCACGCTGCGGCATTGAAGCAAGTCCCCAGTTGTGAGTTTTTTCCTCAACAGGCCGTGCTTACAAATGTTGTTGGAAGCGACAATGTAATTAAGGAAGCTCAAAAGGCGGGGGTTCGCTCGCTTGTATGTTTGAGTACGGATAAAGCAGTGTACCCAGTTAACGCAATGGGAATGTCCAAAGCTCTAATGGAAAAGACAGCACAGGCATTTGCAAGGAACTTTAGTGATACTGGGTTGACTATTTCAATCACTCGATATGGAAATGTAATGTATTCCAGGGGTTCTGTTATTCCTCTCTTCGCGAAGCAGCTAGCTGATAAAGCTCCTTTGACTCTGACGGATCCAACGATGACACGTTTCTTGATGTCGCTTGATGATTCGGTTGATCTTGTTGAACATGCATTTACTCATGCGCAACCAGGAGATACTTTCGTAAAAAAAGCACCAGGTTCAAGTGTAGAAGTTCTCGCTCGTGCGGTTGCCGATCTAATGGGTGAATCCGACCCGGAAATTCGAGTAATCGGTGCGCGGCATGGAGAAAAACTACATGAAGCGCTGCTAAGTCGAGAAGAAATCGCAAAGGCCTCGGATGAGGGAGATTATTTTAGGGTGCCGCTTGATGCTAGATCGCTTCAATACGAGCTCTATTTCGACGAAGGTGAAACCAAAATATCTCGAGAAGAAGATTATACTTCGGAAAACACAAAACAATTGACCATTGAGGAAACAAAGGAGCTCTTAATGAAGCTTCCTGAGATTCAGAAATTGCTGGGAGAGTAGATGTCCAACGTTGAAACGAACTTGAAAGTAGTTGTCACCGGTGGAGGTGGCTTCTTAGGTTGGCACACTCGAATTGCGTTGAAAGAGCTTGGATCTGAAGTTTCAACGCTTCGTGTTGGAAATAACTTTAGCGAAGCGGCTGCAGTTAGTGCACTAGAGGGGTCTAGTAAGTTAATTCATCTAGCCGGGGTTAACCGTGCCAGCGATGAAGAGATTCTCAATGGAAATATCCTGTTTGCCACCCAAATGGCTCAAGCCTTGACAAAATTGAGTTCCCCTCCTCAAATGGTTGTGTTTGCGAATTCCACTCAAGCTAATAATGGTACTCTTTACGGAGAGGCAAAGAAGCGAAGCTCGGAAATATTAGAGCAAGCAGCTGCATCTATTGGAGCTAGTTTTGTCAGTATTGAACTTCCAAACTTGTTCGGTGAACATGGCCGTCCATTTTACAATGCAGTGACCTCTACATTTTGTAAGATTTTGGTGGATGGGGGAGAACCTGAGGTAGAAAGCGACAAAACGCTGACTTTGATGCATGCTCAAGATGCTGCAGATCTTTTGGTTGGAAATTTAGGAATTGAATTTCAGGAGTCAGTAGAGCAGCACGAGTCCGTTTCTGGATTGCTTGGTCGAATTAGATCAATGCACCAAACATATGCGGTGGGACAGATACCAAATATCTCCACGAAATTTGAGCGGGATCTTTTTAACACCTACAGATCCTATGCAGCAGAAAAGAGCATTGGTTTTAATCTTATAAAACACTCCGATCCAAGGGGCTCTTTCACAGAATTGATTCGCGTTCATGGAGGTTCAGGTCAATCCTCTTTCTCTACAACTGAACCTGGGATTTTAAGGGGTGGACACTTCCATCGACGGAAAGTCGAAAGGTTCGTAGTGCTTTCGGGTAAAGCACGAATTTCCGTTAGGAGAGTCTTTACAGACCAAGTGATTCACTTTGATGTAGATGGAGATAGCCCACTGGCTATTGATATGCCTACCATGTGGGCGCATTCTATTAAGAATACCGGTGACGAGTTATTGTTGACCCATTTTTGGACCGATGATCTTTTTGACCCCGCAAACCCAGATACGATTGTAGAGGAAGTGTAAGAATGTCTCGTAAGCTCAAAGTGCTAACTGTAGTTGGTACCCGTCCAGAAATTATCCGGCTATCTTCAACTATCAAGTTGCTTGATGATCATACCGACCACGTATTGGTTCATACTGGTCAGAACTATGATTATGAATTGAATCAAGTGTTCTTTGAAGATTTGGGGTTGAAGCAGCCTCGCCATTTTCTCAACGCAGATACCAGTACTTTAGGAAGCGCATTGGGAAGTATCCTTTCTGAGATTGAATCGGTTATTGCAAAAGAGCGCCCGGATGCTTTCTTAGTTTTAGGTGACACTAATAGTTGTATCTCCGCGGTTATGGCCAAAAGAATGGGTGTCCCAGTATTTCACATGGAAGCTGGTAATCGGTCATATGATGAGAATGTTCCCGAAGAAACCAATCGTCGACTTGTGGACCACATCTCTGATTACAATCTGGTTTATACGGAGCATGCTCGTCGAAATCTGTTGTCTGAAGGTATTCATGCGTCAAGGATCTTGCTGACTGGTTCTCCAATGAATGAAGTCCTTACACAAAACAAGGATCAAATAAGTAAGTCTAAGATTCTCGAGGAACAGGATTTGGTTCCTCAGGGGTATTTTCTTGTAAGTTTGCATCGACAAGAAAATGTTGACAATGACTCTCGGCTTAAAGCAGCTATTCAGTCCTTAGAAAAGATTAGTGAAACGTATAACCTTCCAGTCTTAGTCTCCACGCATCCTAGAACTAAGAAACAGCTGGAAAAAGCATCAATTCAAAGTTCCTCGAATTTGATTTTCCATGCTCCTTTTGGATTCCATGACTATATCTACTTGCAGCAAAATGCGAAACTAGTAGTTTCGGATAGTGGAACCATTAGCGAGGAATCAACGCTTCTAAACTTTCCTGCAGTTACAATAAGAGACTTTATTGAACGTCCCGAAGCCCAGGATACTGGTTCAATAATTACGACCGGGTTGAATTGGGAAGACGTATTGAACTCAGTAGAAATCGCATTGTCCCTTTTTGATGATCGGAAATCCAACACTATACCACATGATTATGCGGTAGAAGATACATCTAAGAGGGTCCTGTCCTTTATTCGATCAACTGCGCATTCACATCATGCTCGACTAGGTTTGAGAAGGTAATGCGTTCAGCTAAATCCGACTTTGCAGAACCAGTTTTGAAGACTCCACTGCGAGACCTTTTTTTAATCTGCGTCGTGTTCGCTTTTCTTATTTCGTTGATACCTGGTAGCCCATTTATCGACGTGGATGGGATTGTGTACCCAGGTGTTGTACTTGCATTACTGAGTCTCGTTTCATTCTTTGCTTGTGGACAGAAACAGATAAATGCCTCGAGTGTTACCAGTTATGCGATTTTGGTATTTATAGGTTTTCCTGCTATTTACGGTGGATTTGGGTTCTATGAATCCGGGAAAAATTATACGCCGTGGAGTTTACTGATTGTCGTCATACTTGCATTTGTTTTACAGCTTTTCATCTTAGTGCTTTCGAGTACAGCACCTCGAGAAAGCAACATTACAAAATCCAAATTGACAGAAAAGTCGAAAATAAGTGGGGCTTTAACTATTGCAACAGCTATGCTCCTCGGTACATTTGCTGCGCAAGTATTAGGCTTTTCTATTGGTGCTGCTGGTTTTTCCTGGCTATCAATACTGTTTGCGTCTGCTGTTCTTTTTCTTGAACAGGGTAAGTTGAGACAACTATTCGCTGTGGCATTGATGATTGTCGTATTTGCGATGGAGTTCGGAGCGGATCTTGGAGGATTTGGTCGTCTAAACCTTGCGGTCTTGGCGATTTCTGTAGCCACTGTAGCTTCTTTTGGAATTCGCAAATGGTGGATCAAGGCAGTCACAGTTATTCTGACTGGTCCTGCGTTAATGTTTTTAGTAGAACAGCGTGTCGCCTTCTTGGAAAGCTCAAGAGGAGTTTCAGTAGATGATTCTGAAGGTATTGGATCAGTAGTTGGCCCATTTCATAGTGCTGGAACAATTGTCAATGCGCTTCTTCAGGGACAAATCGGCTTGGACTGGGGGGCAACTTTTTTTGCAGCCGCAATGGTTTGGGTACCTAGACGATTTTGGCCAGATAAACCAATTGGATTTGGTCGAGAGATAGTTGAGGTTACGCAGCCCTATTTGATTTCAAGCAAGGGGTATAGCGATGCCGGTACGTTTATCGGTGAAGCTGTTTGGAATTTTGGTATCGGAGGTGCAGTTTTACTACTTGTTCTTTTTTCTTTCATGCTCGTAAAATTTGACAAACTGGTAGGTAAGCAAGCTTTTAAAACTAATGCGATTGATAACATAGTGCAATCGATATTCTTTGTTGTAGTAATTGCGGGTTTTATCAACGTTATTTGGGGTGGTTTATTTACCACGACCACTCGCCTCTTATTTCCAGTAGCATTACTTCTTATCATTGGTGTGATTATTCCAAAATCACGAGTATCGAGAGAGCAGTCAACGGGGCGACAGCCTTCAATTGAAAATTCTATTTAAGAGACTAATACCACATCAGAGGTCTGTCACACTAGAACTCTTAAGCTACAAAAAGGAACTGAATGTTTGCCATTTTTCCAAAGAGACTTGTAGAAATTTCTATCGGGTCCAGTAGACGTAAACTAGCAAAAAGAGATCACGAACTATTTTCTAACAATTGTTTGGAATCTGAGATAGATGAACAACAGCGGATCCTTTTTAACCAGATGTGGAAAGAGGCAATAAAACTGCCATTTTATGAGCACTGGCGCTCAGTTCACTCCCTTCCAAATAAAATTGGAACTTTAACTGAACTCGATGATTGGCCACTGTTAACTAAAGATAAATTACGTCAAAATCTTGATTTGGTGTCTAATACTCCCTCAATTTCAGGGTACTATTCGACCAGCGGTTCTACAGGGCAACCATTTCATTTTCCGAAAGGAGTGGTTGATCAAGACAACTCTTACGCAGCAATGTGGTCCTATCGGATTGACCAAGGACTTTCTGCTTTTGATGCGTCCCTAATCGTCACAAACCTGCACGCCGGCAGCTCTCAGAATTGGAATCAACGAGTAACGGCGAAACTGATTCGATCTGCTAAAGATCTACTTGTAAACTCACGTCGAGTTGATGGTTTTATAGCTTCATCTGAAAAAGCGGATAAAGCCATTAGAAAGATTCAACAATTTAAACCAAAGTACATCATTGGGTACCCGTCCGGAATACTACAAATTGCGTTGCGAGCGAAGCAACTCGGTGTTGATTTGCCAGTTATCGAGAGAATTATTCTGACCAGTGAAAGTATTTTTTCAGAGGACATTGAAATCATCGAAGATGGTTTACAAAGTCGAGTTTCAATCGAATACGGATCGATCGAAACTGGGGTATTAGCAGGTACACCTGGCTCAGGAGAAGCCTGGCCTTTACGAACTCTGTGGTGGCACAATTTGATTCGGAGTGGGGACAATAATGAAGCATTGGTGACTAGCCTCAGCCCGAGGGTTTTCCCGCTTGTGAATTACTCTTTAGGCGATGTTATTGAAGTTGGTAAAGTATCATCTCAAGGCTCTGTCCTGGAGATACAAAATGTCGAAGGTCGTACACGAGATACACTGAAGCTTCCGTCTAAAAATGGAGAAATCGTCTCTTTTTCGGCTCGTAGCTTGGTGAACTGTATTCGAAATTCGGCCGCGATGCAGTCGGTTCAGCTTGCCCAAATTAATGAGTCAGAAGTTCGGGCGCTCATTGTCGCGCCTGATGCTGAGCCCCAACTCATTGTTAATGGTATGGCTTCTTCATTGAAGCGATCATTCCCAAGCTTTAAGTTTCATTCAGTATCAGTAACGTTTATCGATGCGCATATTAGCAGTGCAAGAGGCAAACGAGGCGTCGTTGTGGATTTAGATTCTGTGCCTGAGTGTGAGAAATCTTTTTGGCTTAATTGAATTAGAAAACTGAAATTAACTGTATCAATTTCATCTACTTCTAAATTCTCAAGGAAGTAATAGATTGAAATGGCAACGCTAATCAAATTTAAACTCTGTTTGTTGAACTACAATGAAGGTGAGCTAGTGGGTGAACGGGATATTTCTTAAAATATTGAGAAGTAAGCGAATTTTTTTAGCACTCGCAGGTAACGGATCTGTTAGTGTAGCTAGCTTTATGCTAGCAATGGGGGTCGCTAGAGCTTCTACAATTGAAGAGTTTGGTGCTTTTTCCCTTGCGATTGTGGCCCATTTGTTTGCATCGGGACTCATAAATGATTCACTTGTGAGCGCTACATTAGTCAAGCGACCACACGAAAGTTCGTATTCTGAAAATCTAAAGAGATCTTCGCTTGTTGGAATTATGAGTGGGGTAGTTCTCATTATTTGGGGATTTGCTTCATCCAACTTTTATATTCTTTCTCTTGGCGTTTTTATTCATGGCATTCTGCTTTCTAAATTTCAACGAACAGTAAACTCTGCAAGCGGTAACCAAATCTTTGCAGTGAGCTACACGCTCTTGTCTTCTGTACCAACTGTGGTAGTGGTATTGGTTTCATTCTTTATTTCGATTGAGCCTATTGTCGTATTTCTAGTTTGGGCAATTTCTGGAGCGTTGAGTGGATATATGTTGGCAATCCATGAAGGCCTGTCAATTCGTCCAATTTGGCCGAAAAATAGAGAGGAAACTCGAACTAATTTTGTATTTGGAGTTGATTTTTTAGTTGGCCAAGGTGGCGCGCTCATTACGACTGGGCTGTTAGGAATACTTGATAATTCTCGAATTCTAGGTGCAATTCGTGGTTCCGGTACATTGCTCGGCCCGCTTAATTTAATTTCTTCAACGGCGCGACCACTGGTTTTACCCTACTTAGCAAGGGAGAAGGAAAATTCAAGCAAGCAATTTCGAGCAGCAGTTTCAGTCACATTATTCCAAGTGATCACTGTATTGCCGATACTTGTGATGATACAGTTTTTGCCTGATTGGTTAGGATACCAAATCCTCGGAGAGACTTGGATTCTCGCATCAATTGTTATTTTGCCGATGAGTGTGGATTCTATTTTTTCGCTTATAGCGGGTACAGCGATGTCTGGGCATCGAGTAGAGCTAGCAGGGAAAAGGATCTTGGCTATTCGAACTACAACCGGAATTCTTCGCCCTACCCTTGTTCTTTCATCGGCGGCTATCTGGGGGCCGATCGGGGCTGCATGGGGCATGGCTGCCATAGCCATAATTAATACAGTGGTATGGTGGTGGAGCTTCTACTTACTTAGTTCTCGATCGATAGAAATAAAGTAGCTTCCTTGAATTTGTTAGGAGGGCTGACTATTAATGATAAATTCTGACGTTGGCCCGGGTCCGACACCTGTGTATTCTTTCCAGATGTTGGGGCCATCAACGGACGCCTAGAACATCTGCGTGGGATTGCTCTAGGTTTCCGTAATCTCAACCACAACATTTCGTGGTATCTTATTCGCTCAGGCCAGCTGGCACATAGGATCAATGCGCCCTAAATCGGGAAGAGCCGCTTATCATTGCTAAAGAGCGGGGAAGTTCCTAGATAGGAACACCCCTACCTAAAAACCCGCTCGGAACAACCTAGCACCAACTGATGATTTAAGCCGATGGAACTATGACGGCTCCCTTGGTTTAAATCTATTGCAACAGGCTGAGCTTGATTGATTATTAATACGATAAATATTAATAATTTTCTGAAAACAAGTCGGCAAAGTATCTATTCGGGGAAAAAGCGAGCGGATCAGGCTCGATCGAAACTTCGACACTTTTAATCACGGCTTCTCGAAGCTCTAGATCTGTCTTATAACTGAACAGTGCAGATCCGGCAATTTCCCTATTTTGCCCAGTGTTAGGTGCGATCACTGGCCGCCCACCGCATCGAGCTTCAGCTAAAGCATATCCAAAAGACTCGAGGGAAGGCGGGAAATAGATGGCGGCGGATTTTCCCCACCATGAGGCTAGCTGTTCTGCAGGCATTTTCCCTATCGGAAGATACTGAGGATGTCCATCGGCTGCCGGAATTTCCCCAGGTGAGGAGGTTACCGCAATTTTTACTCCAGTTCCTTCTGCAGCTTTTAGAATTCGGGGAATGTGGAAGTCGAGTCGTTTATATGATTGGGGAATAACCGGAACTAAGATTATTTTCTGGTTCTGATCTGGCTCGACTGATGCCCATCCGCGTGGAGACACGGGGTGAAACATAACTTTAATTCTGTTTTCTAGAGTCGGCTCGTGGTACGAAACCCGTTCTGCCATCGCTGAACACGGAACAATTATGGAATCTGCTTTCTTAGCAAGAAACCTAATAACTGGAATTTGACGCTTCATATGTTCGCTTGGGGTATAATTGAGTTCTTTGAACTCAGAATCACTTGCGAAATGTAATGCATTACGCAGGAGGACAGTTTTATGTCTTCCAGGTAGCGCGAATGATGCATTGTTTAATGCAATTCGCTCAGATTTTAAAGCGCATAACTCTCGCTTTATGAGCCATTTGGAGCTGAGCCTTTCGCCTCCAATAAGTGACACCTCTGGTCGAGGATGGTTTTCTAAGTAGTCCTCTAGTTCGAGAAGAAAACGACGGGCGCCACCTTTTGTTGCGCCCGCTTTATCTACAACAATTTGGCGACTCATAGACGATCCACACCTGATGAGTCAGGAACTACATTGCGAGTGTCAAATACTCTTGTGGAACTGTTAGACAGGAGATCCAGATCAAATCCGTCGTGTTGATTAATCAGCAAAACTAGGTCAGCATCGTCGATTGATTTGGCAGAATATTCAACTCTCATTACACCTGAAGGCCAGTTCTTTTCCGACACAAAGGGGTCGGCACCTGATATCTGCGCTCCTCTAGCCTGCAGCAAATTAATGATGCGGAGTGCTGGTGCTTCGCGAGTATCACCGGTGTTTGGCTTATATGAAATGCCTGCTAGAAGGATATTGGCACCTTTTACCGATAACGATTCATCGTTCAATATGTCAGTGACTCGTTGAACGACGTAATCCGGCATATGATTGTTGATATCGTTGGCTAGGTCTACAAACCTAAAAGGCATTCCGAGTGCGGTTTGCACTTGCCAGGATAAGTATGAAGGATCGATGGGGAGGCAATGTCCTCCGACGCCAGGTCCGGGTGTGAATTTCATAAAGCCAAATGGTTTCGAAGATGCGGCGTCGATAGCTTCCCAAATATTAATGTTCAATTGCCCCGCGAACTGAGCGAGCTCGTTGATTAGAGCAATATTGACATGACGGAAAGTGTTTTCCAACAGTTTTGCTAGTTCTGCCTCTCGTGTTCCTGAGGTTGGAACAGTCTCAATAATAAAACCATCGAAGAAGTCCTTAACTTTTTGTAGCGACTCCTTATTCATTCCTGAAACGACCTTTGGTGTTTCTTTTAGACCGTATTTTGGATTTCCTGGATCAATACGCTCAGGAGAGTAGCCTAGGTAGAAATCAATTCCTGCTTTGAGCCCAGATTTTTCTTCGAGAATCGGAGCTAGGAGTTCTTCAGTTGTTCCAGGGTAGGTCGTTGATTCTAGAATTACAGTTGAATTTTTTCTTATGTAGGGGGCCAATGCGGCACCAGAAAGTTCAATATAACTCAAGTCAGGCTTTGTTTCGCGTAAAGGCGTTGGGACGGAAATTACGGCGACGTCAAAGCCTTCCGCATCAGTGTAGTCAGAACTGGCTCTGTATGATCCGGCCTCAGAGAGCTTTCGTATCTGTTCATCTGAGATGTCCTCAACAGGTGAAACGTAGTTGTTTATCATTTCAACCTTTGAGGTGTCCAGATCGATGCCCACTACATTCCAGCCGGCTTCTGCGGCGGAAACTGCTACTGGTAGCCCGACGTATCCCTGGCCTATTACGATTGCTTTACCTTTGTACTGGTCCAATACATTCCTTCCGTTAATTTTATTGCTCAAGGTTTCAATTTAAAGCGCTCTCCGAAAGAAGCGAAGCGCCAATGTTGACTAAATGTCGTTCTCAATTCTGAGAATCCATAATCAAGTTTAAAACTTGCAAACCTATCAAGAAGGATAGTAATTCATTTTCTTATTTTTAGATGTCTAGAGCTGAAATTTCTTCTGCTACGTAGCTTCGTTGTGAAATTATCCTGGTAAGAATTGTTTCGAACTATTCTGTTTTCAATAAAGACTATTGAATAATTTCCCGGTGTGTCTAATTTTGCTGCGAAGTTTTCAGAATCGGGATTCCTCACTATTGAGCAAATTACAGATACGGAGTCATTACCCAAATCCTAGATTCCATTCACCTGTTAACATTCCTATGAGTTTCAGCGCTAATATCTCTAGACCCTAAAGGAGTGGGCTGTCTACTGTGTCGGCCTCTCATTAAGAAACACTTAAGGATGGACATCAATGTACCAGGTTTTTGAGCAAGTAATTTTCTTTATCAACACCATTTTGGGCTACGGGCTGCACGCTGGTTCCTCAGCGTCAAGCAACCTGTCCCATTCAATTGGCTTGTTCTAAAGTCAAAGGTAATTAACCCCGCTGTTTGGAAGCTTTTGTGATCAAACAGCGGGGTTAGTGCATTATTGCCCGCATATAGGTGGATTGCGTGATTGCTAGCCACCCACGTGGACGACAACAATGATATGAACACGTATCCTTGAATGCGTGACTGAACATTATGACGTAGTAGTACTCGGAGCAGGCCCCGGTGGCTATGTCTCCGCCATCCGCGCAGCCCAGCTTGGCAAGAAGGTAGCTGTAATTGAGAAGCAGTACTGGGGCGGTGTCTGCCTTAACGTTGGCTGCATCCCTTCCAAGTCTCTGATCAAAAACGCTGAGGTTGCCCATACCTTTACCCACGAGAAGAAGACCTTCGGCATCAACGGCGAAGTCACCTTCAACTACGAGGACGCGCACAAGCGTTCTCGTGGCGTTTCTGACAAGATCGTCGGTGGCGTTCACTACCTGATGAAGAAGAACAAGATCACCGAAATTCACGGTCTTGGAAACTTCAAGGATGCTAAGACACTCGAGGTTACTGAAGGCAAGGATGCTGGCAAGACCATCACTTTTGATGACTGCATCATCGCAACCGGCTCGGTTGTCAACACTCTGCGTGGGGTTGAATTCTCTGAGAACGTGGTTTCATATGAAGAGCAGATCCTTAATCCGGTTGCTCCAAAAAAGATGGTTATCGTTGGTGCCGGTGCAATCGGCATGGAATTCGCGTACGTTCTTGGCAACTATGGTGTCGATGTAACTGTCATCGAGTTCATGGATCGTGTGCTTCCAAACGAAGACGCTGAAGTATCTAAGGTTATTGCAAAGGCATACAAGAAGATGGGCGTTAAGCTTCTTCCAGGCCATGCAACCACTGCTGTTCGTGACAACGGTGACTCGGTTGAGGTTGATTACCAGAAGAAGGGCTCTGACAAGACAGAGACCCTCACTGTTGATCGCGTCATGGTTTCCGTCGGCTTCCGCCCACGTGTTGAAGGCTTTGGTCTTGAAAACACTGGCGTCAAGCTCACCGAGCGTGGCGCAATCGACATTGATGATTACATGCGTACCAACGTTCCAGGAATCTACGCTATCGGTGACGTCACCGCGAAGCTTCAGCTTGCTCACGTTGCAGAAGCACAGGGCATCGTTGCTGCAGAGACCATCGCTGGCGCAGAAACCCAGACCCTTGGCGATTACATGATGATGCCTCGCGCAACATTCTGTAACCCACAGGTAGCTTCCTTCGGTTACACCGAGGAGCAGGCAAAGCAGAAGTGGCCTGATCGTGAGATCAAGGTTGCTTCATTCCCATTCTCTGCAAACGGTAAGGCAGTTGGTCTGGCGGAAACCGATGGTTTTGCAAAGATCGTTGCTGATGCAGAATTCGGTGAACTGCTCGGTGGACACCTGGTAGGTGCAAACGCTTCTGAACTCATCAACGAACTGGTTCTGGCGCAGAACTGGGATCTCACCACTGAAGAGATCTCTCGCAGCGTTCACATTCACCCAACGCTGTCTGAGGCTGTCAAGGAAGCCGCTCACGGTATTTCTGGACACATGATCAACTTCTAATTTGACCGTTCGAATGGCCCTGATTGCAATCGCAATCAGGGCCAAAAGTTTTTGTATCACGAAAATACAAAACAACCTTTTAATAAGTGCTCATCTTCACATAACCTCTTTAGCCGTCATGGAGAATTATTCCCAAAAGTAGGTAACGTCATCAGCCATGAGTTTGCCAATAGCTCAGCATCAAAATGCTGTAAAAACTGTCGTTGTTCCTGCCGCTGGAATGGGTACACGGTTCCTTCCTGCAACCAAGACAATTCCAAAGGAGCTCCTCCCCGTAGTTGATACTCCAGGTATTGAGCTCGTTGCTAAAGAAGCTGCGGATCTTGGTGCATCTCAATTGGCAATTATCACTGCGCCAAACAAGGACGGGATTCTCAAGCATTTTGAGGCTTTCCCTGAGCTAGAGGCAACTCTTGAGGCCCGTGGTAAGACTGATCAGCTGAATAAGGTTCGCGCTGCTAGGGAATTGATTGCAACAGTTCCAGTGGTTCAAGAAAAGCCATTGGGGCTTGGTCACGCTGTTGGCCTCGCTGAGTCTGTGCTCGATGATGACGAAGATGTTGTAGCTGTCATGTTGCCAGATGATCTGGTGCTGCCGTTTGGTGTGACTGAAAGAATGGCTGAAGTCCGCGCTAAATTTGGCGGATCTGTTCTTGCGGCAATTGAGGTGGCTGAAGATGAAGTCTCTAGTTACGGAGTATTTGAGCTAGGCGAACTCGATGCAGAGTCTGAAAACGAAGGCATTAGGCGTGTTGTAGGAATGGTTGAAAAGCCTGCGCCTGAGGATGCCCCATCAAGGTTTGCTGCAACGGGCCGTTATCTACTTGATCGAGCTATTTTTGATGCACTGCGTCGAATTGAGCCTGGTGCTGGTGGGGAACTGCAGCTAACAGATGCCATTGCTTTATTGATTGAAGAAGGCCATCCGGTACACATCGTGGTTCATGAAGGAAAGCGCCATGATCTCGGAAATCCAGCTGGGTACATTCCCGCTGTTGTGTACTTCGGGCTTCGTCATGCAGAGTACGGTTCCAAGATTCACCGTGCGGTGAAGGAAATAATCGCTGAGTTTGAATCTTAAAAAGGAAACCGCCTTCCACATTGTGGGAGGCGGTTTTCTCATGCGATTAGAATCTTACCCCATGGCTAAGAAAGTAGACACCTCGAACGCTACCCCCGCTCTAGCCCTTCTTACGGAGAGGCAGATTCCTTTTGAGTTGGACGTTCATGATGTAGATCCAAAATCATCAAAGGGCTTTGCATTGGATGCCTCTGAAGTAATGGGTGTGGAGCCGGAAGTGGTGTTTAAAACGCTTATGGCAGATATTGATGGTGAACATGTGGTCGCGATTGTTCCAGCCAGCAGCACGTTGAATCTCAAGCAGTTGGCTAAAGCAGGAAAAGGCAAGCATGCGAACATGATGGATCGCAGCCGTGCACAGGTAGTCACCGGGTATGTTCCGGGTGGAATTTCACCGATAGGGCAGAAGAACAAACATCGCGTGTTTTTGGATGAGTCTGCAATTCTCCAGGAACGAATCTACGTCAGTGCAGGACGCCGAGGCTGGTCGCTGATTATCGCCCCGGATGATGTTCTTCTGGCTACCGATGGGGTTTACGCGGATATTGCTGATCATTCATAAAAGATAAAACCCACCCCCGCAGGGGTGCGTCGTAAAGCAAGCTCCTTTTCTTAGTAAGGCGCAATCGTCGATTCGTGGGCGTCGATGTTGATGCGCCCATGCACGGATGGGAAGGCGCGCTGCGCGCAGTTCTCGCGGGTGCACACTCGGCAGCCGGACCCGATGGGGGTGGCGGTGGAAAGGTCCTGGAGGTTGAAGCCGCGGGAGTAGACGGTGCGGTCGGCGTGGCGGGCTTCGCAGCCTAGGCCGATGGCGAACATTTTGTCCACTTCGCCGAACCGGGCTTCGTGGTGTCGTACGGTGCGTGAGATCCACAGGTAGTTGCGTCCGTCGGGCATTTGCGCGAATTGGCGGAGCACTTGGCCGGGGTTGGTGAAGGTTTCAAACACGTTCCACAGGGGGCAGGTGCCGCCGTAGTGGGTGAAGTGGAAGCCGGTGGCGGATTGGCGTTTGGACATGTTGCCGGCGCGGTCGACACGCACGAAGGTAAACGGGATGCCGCGCAGGTTGGGTCGTTGCAGGGTGGAAAGACGGTGGGCGGTGGTTTCATACCCCACGCCGAAGAGTTGGCCGAGGTATTCGATGTCGTAGCCGGATTTCTCGGCTTCGGCGTGGAAGATTTTGTAGGGCAGCATAACGGCGGCGGCGAAGTAGGAGGCCACGCCGCGGATGGCTAGGGTGCGGGCTTCGGGGGTGGACCAGATGCCGTCGTCGACGATGCCTTCGATGAGGTCGTTGGCTTCTAGGTAGCCGAGTTCGGTGGCCATGCGGAAGGCGCGTTGCCCGGGGTTGAGGCGCGCGTGGATGGTGAGCAGGCGGGTTTCGGGGTCGAAGTGGTGCAGCGTGCCGGATTCCTCTTTGGAGGAAGTGATGGTGACATCGTGGTCGATCTGTAGGCGCCTGGCGATGGAATCTTCCATGGCGCGCGAGTCATAGGGCTGCCAGCCAAGTTGCGCGGCGATGGCTTCGGCGCGGCGGTCAAGGGCATCGAAGTAGTTCTGGCGGGCGTAGATAAAATCGCGCACCTCTTCGTGTGGCATGCTCACCGCCTCCGCAATCGGGCGGCGTTCCTCAGGGGTATTGGTGCGATTGTCCACCGCGATGGACAGTTTGTCGCGCACGTTTCGGTAGCGCTGGTGCATCTCCACCATGGCGCGCGCTAGTTGGGGGTGGTTGTACACCATCTCCGAAAGCTCTTGCAGCTCCACATTCGCAGGATTGATCTCCCGGTCCAGCATGACGTCTTGGACTTCGGCTAGCAGGCGGGAGTCATCGTCGCGGGAGAAAAATGTTGCGTCCACGCCGAACGCCTCGGTGATCCGGAGCAACACCGGGACGGTGAGCGGGCGCACGTCGTGTTCGATCTGATTTACATAACTTGCAGATAAGCCGAGCGTCGCTGCCAACGACGCCTGGCTCAGGTCTCTTTCGCGGCGCAGTTGGCGCAGCCTGGACCCAACATATGTCTTTCCCATGGCGCAACTATAGCGTGATCGCCATCACCTTAACCACTCTTGGCAATGAGGTGTTGCAAAGTTGTTGATTTTTGCTTTTCGACGCCACCCCCTGTCGTCCCACGCCCGGCGTGGTCTGGCCACAGGTTTGCGCTTCCTGTGGAAAGCGGGGGAGGGGAGTGTCTAAACTTTTTGGTTGATACCAAACGGGGTTAGTCTGGGGTCGCGGGCGGGGCTTGTGAGCAACCTCACCTTGGATTTGGATTGTTGAAAAAGCCTCACGTTTTCGCAGGTAGATCACCCTCGATTTAACAAGCGTCAAACGACAATGAAGCAAGGCTACCCTAAGAAGCGACCTTTAGGGGGTGTTTAGACCCTGTTTAGGGTGGTGAGCAAGCACACTGCGACTGGTTAATGCCTCGATCCGGGACGTACAGTAATCACGACACTGGAGGTGCCATGACTGTTAGAAATCCCGACCGTGAGGCAATCCGTCACGGAAAAATTACATTGGAGGCGCTGCGTGAGCGCCCCAAATACCCGACCTGGGCAATGAAGCTCACCATGGCCATCACTGGCCTTATCTTCGGTGGCTTCGTTTTGGTCCACATGATCGGAAACCTGAAAATCTTCATGCCGGACTACGCAGCCGATTCTGCGCATCCGGGTGAAGCACAAGTAGACGTCTACGGCGAGTTCCTGCGCGAAATCGGATCCCCGATCTTCCCGCACGGCTCGGTCCTCTGGATCCTACGTATTATCCTGCTGGTCGCATTGGTTCTGCACATCTACTGTGCATTCGCCCTGACCGGACGTTCCCACCAGTCCCGCGGAAAGTTCCGTCGCACCAACCTCATTGGTGGCTACAACTCTTTCGCAACCCGCTCCATGCTGGTTACCGGAATCGTCCTGCTTGCGTTCATCATCTTCCACATCCTCGACCTGACCGTAGGTGTTGCACCAGCAGCATCCACCTCATTCGAGCACGGAGCTGTGTACGCAAACATGGTGGCATCCTTTAGCCGCTGGCCTGTAGCGATCTGGTACATCATTGCCAACCTGGTTCTGTTCGTTCACCTGTCTCACGGCATCTGGCTTGCAGTTTCCGACCTGGGCATTACCGGACGCCGCTGGAGGGCAATCCTGCTCGCCGTCGCATACATCGTTCCTGCACTGGTTCTGATCGGCAACATCACCATTCCGTTCGCCATCGCCATCGGCTGGATTGCGTAAAGGTAAAGGTAGGAAGAATTAATGAGCACTCACTCTGAAACCACCCGCCCAGAGTTCATCCACCCAGTCTCCGTCCTCCCAGAGGTTAAGGCTGGCACGGTCCTTGATGCTGCTGAGCCAGCAGGCGTTCCCACCAAAGACATGTGGGATTATCAAAAAGACCACATGAACCTGGTTTCCCCACTTAACCGTCGTAAGTTCCGCGTCCTCGTCGTCGGAACCGGCCTGTCCGGTGGCGCTGCAGCCGCAGCACTCGGCGAGCTCGGATACGACGTCAAGGCGTTCACCTACCACGACGCACCACGCCGTGCGCACTCCATTGCTGCACAGGGTGGCGTTAACTCCGCCCGCGGCAAGAAGGTAGACAACGACGGCGCATACCGCCACGTCAAAGACACCGTCAAGGGCGGCGACTACCGTGGCCGCGAGTCCGACTGCTGGCGTCTAGCCGTCGAATCCGTCCGCGTGATCGACCACATGAACGCCATCGGTGCACCATTCGCCCGCGAGTACGGCGGCACCCTGGCAACCCGTTCCTTCGGTGGTGTGCAGGTCTCCCGTACCTACTACACCCGTGGACAAACCGGACAGCAGCTACAGCTGTCCACCGCATCAGCGTTGCAGCGCCAGATCCACCTGGGCTCCGTAGAGATCTTCACCCACAACGAAATGGTTGACGTCATCGTCACCGAGCGTGATGGACAGAAGCGCTGCGAAGGCCTGATCATGCGCAACCTGATCACCGGTGAACTCACCGCCCACACCGGCCACGCCGTCATCCTGGCAACCGGTGGCTACGGCAACGTCTACCACATGTCCACCCTGGCGAAGAACTCCAACGCCTCGGCCATCATGCGTGCATACGAAGCCGGCGCATACTTCGCGTCCCCATCCTTCATTCAGTTCCACCCAACCGGCCTACCAGTGAACTCAACCTGGCAGTCCAAGACCATTTTGATGTCCGAATCGTTGCGTAACGACGGCCGCATCTGGTCCCCTAAGGAGCCGAACGATAACCGCGATCCAAACACCATCCCTGAGGATGAGCGCGACTACTTCCTAGAGCGCCGCTACCCAGCATTCGGTAACCTCGTCCCACGTGACGTTGCTTCCCGTGCGATCTCCCAGCAGATCAACGCTGGTCTCGGTGTTGGACCTCTGAACAACGCTGCATACCTGGACTTCCGCGACGCCACCGAGCGCCTCGGTCAAGACACCATCCGCGAGCGTTACTCCAACCTCTTCACCATGTACGAAGAGGCTATTGGTGAGGACCCATACTCCACCCCAATGCGTATTGCACCGACCTGCCACTTCACCATGGGTGGCCTCTGGACTGACTTCAACGAAATGACGTCCATCCCAGGTCTGTTCTGCGCAGGTGAAGCATCCTGGACCTACCACGGTGCAAACCGTCTGGGCGCAAACTCCCTGCTGTCCGCTTCCGTTGATGGCTGGTTCACCCTGCCATTCACCATCCCTAACTACCTCGGCCCATTGCTTGGCACCGAGCGTCTGCCAGAGGATGCACCAGAAGCACTTGCAGCAATCGACCGCGCCAAGGCACGCATCGACAAGCTCATGAACATCCGTGGCGACAACCCACACGGCCCTGAGTACTACCACCGCCAGCTCGGCGACATCTTGTACTTCTCCTGTGGCGTTGCACGTAACGTAGAAGACCTCCAAGACGGCATCAACAAGATCCGTGCACTCCGCGAGGACTTCTGGAAGAACATGCGCATCACCGGAACCCCAGATGAGATGAACCAGGTCCTCGAATACGCAGCACGCGTAGCCGACTACATCGACCTCGGCGAACTCATGTGCGTCGACGCCCTCGACCGTGACGAGTCCTGTGGCGCTCACTTCCGCGACGACCACCTCTCCGAAGATGGCGAAGCAGAACGTGACGACGAAAACTGGTGCTTCGTCTCCGCATGGGAACCAGGCGAGAACGGAACCTTCGTCCGCCACGCAGAACCACTGTTCTTCGAATCCGTCCCACTGCAGACAAGGAACTACAAGTAATGAAACTTACACTTGAGATCTGGCGTCAAGCAGGCCCAACTGCGGAAGGCAAGTTCGAAACCGTCCAGGTTGACGACGCCGTCGCGCAGATGTCCATCCTGGAACTGCTTGACCACGTAAACAACAAGTTCATCGAAGAAGGCAAAGAACCATTCGCGTTCGCGTCTGACTGCCGCGAAGGTATCTGCGGTACTTGTGGCCTCCTCGTGAACGGCCGCCCTCACGGCGCCGACCAGAACAAGCCTGCCTGCGCGCAGCGCCTGGTCAGCTACAACGAAGGCGACACCTTAAAGATCGAACCACTGCGCTCCGCCGCATACCCAGTGATCAAGGACATGGTCGTTGACCGCTCCGCACTGGACCGCGTCATGGAACAAGGTGGCTACGTGACCATCAACGCAGGTACCGCACCTGACGCTGATACCCTCCACGTCAACCACGAAACCGCTGAACTCGCACTCGACCACGCAGCCTGCATCGGCTGCGGCGCCTGTGTTGCAGCCTGCCCTAACGGCGCAGCTCACCTGTTCACCGGCGCAAAGCTAGTCCACCTCTCCCTACTCCCACTGGGTAAAGAAGAGCGCGGATTGCGAGCACGTAAGATGGTTGATGAAATGGAAACCAACTTCGGACACTGCTCCCTCTACGGTGAATGTGCAGATGTCTGCCCAGCAGGCATCCCACTGACCGCCGTGGCGGCTGTCACCAAGGAACGTGCACGTGCAGCTTTCCGTGGCAAAGACGACTAGTCTTTAATCTAAGCAACTAACGGTTCAGACAGTTAAACCAGAAAGACGAGTGAACACCATGTCCTCCGCGAAAAAGAAACCCGCACCGGAGCGTATGCACTACATCGATGGCTACATCCCCGTGGCGTATAACTCTCCACACTCATCCCTCGAGCGCAGCGCAACTTGGTTGGGCATGGGATTCCTCCTCACCGCACTAGCAGGCGTAGGCGCAATCCTCTTCGCGGTCGGCGCAAACAGCGTTGGCCAGCAGCAGGAACACTGGGTTCTTTACGCCATTATCGGAGCAGTATTTGCGGTGCTTTTCCTGGTGATCGGTACAGTTTTAATTAAAATTGGCCGTGCTCCATATCACCGTTATGTCAAAGAAACTGGTCGCGAGCATTAAAGTTTAAGTGGCATCTCCTTAAAACACCCTTTCTTCCACTTCGGTGGGGGAGAGGGTGTTTTTTGTTTACCTGTGTTTGGTTTGTATAGTTTAGCCTGTCCTAATATGTTGAATGTTTGATCGAATTTGGAAGGCGTTATGAAGAAGTATGTAATGGGAGCTGTTGTCGCGGTGGCGTTGGCAGGATGTTCGACGGCGGCTGAGGAGGCTAGTGGGCCTGTGGCGGATCCGCAGAGGATTGTGATTGCCCAAGCCAACTTCCTTGACCTTGCCCTCGCCCTCGACCTCGAACCAGTCGGATCCACCTACTGGGGAGGTGCCGGTGGAATCCAGGAATATTTGCAAGACTCCGTACCATCCACAATGGAAGTCGTAGGAAACGACGACGAACCCAACTTCGAAGCCATCGCCAAACTCCAACCCGACCTCATCATCGGCGACGAAGAACTCGAACCCAACCTCGAAAAATTCGAAGCCATCGCACCCGTTGCCACCATCAACTCCCGCGACGACAACGGATCCAACAGCTGGCGCGACCAACTCAACGCACTCGCAGAACTCACCGGCACACAAGAAAAAGCAGCCTCCGTCATCGCAGCCGCCGATGAATCCGTAGCGGCTTTGGATTCTAAAATCACCTCGAGCGGACAAAGCACCATGCTGCTTCGCATCCGCGAAGAACAAGTCCGCCAATACCTCCCCGACAGCTTCGTCGGCGCCGGGGTCCCCCAACGCCTCCAAAACATCAACCTCGTCGAATCCGCCGTCCCCTCCGAAAACGGCCAATGGTCAGTCATCCCACCAGAAAACATCGGGCTTCTCGACGCCGACCGCATCATCGCCTTCATCGACAGCCCCCAAGCCCTCCAAAACGCCCAAGCCAACCCACTGTGGAGCCAACTCCCCGCAGTCAAAAATGGCCAACTATGCACCAGCGAAAACCTCACCCCGTGGATCCTCACCGGACCAGCAGCAGCTGAGATTGTAACCTCTGACCTCGAGGCCTGCTTCGCTGCTTAGGTGGGGTGTCGAAACCCTGCAATTTCTGGGAAAAATACGCAGTCCATGATGCCGCTAGGCTGTGTTTAGCCAGGTGGTTTCTCCACACTGTCGAATTAAACCAAAGGGGCAATTGATCTGCAGGGTCTTGGTCTTGATCGGCGTTTATCAGCCATGATTATGTGATTTTTAGGCCAAGGACGGCCAGGCCATTGAGGGTTTTGGTTTAATATGACGATCCGCCGGTGAGCGCCACAAAATGTGGAACAGTGACCGAAAAAAGTGGCCTCTCAGAATTGCCTCTAAGCGCCTCAAAGCACCCTTTCCATATCAATGCTTATCCCACTTTTTCGATCTCTTAAAACGCCTTCTGGATTGAGTCCTTACATAAAAGCTTGGAATACGAGTATGGAGCAGAATCGAATGGTCCTGCTGAACACATCAAGGCAGCGGAACGAGGGGAGAGCCAGCATACCGACTTCAGGAGGAACAAGGCCACCTGATGGATGTAGCCTTGATTCCTCCCGAGCGCTTAGCGTTGATGGCATTCGTGTTGAATTACAAGAAGTAATAGAGCACTTTGGTTTTTAAATTTCGGATCTTGAATCCGAAATTAAAGGGTTTCGCCGGAGGTTGGCGTCGACAAGCAAAAATCTTTGCTCGGCTTTGGTTGCTGCTAGGAAGGATAGAGGATAGCAGAAGCGCGCAACACACGTGTGCGGCCGCTAGAACCGTTTGTTAACCAAGTGATTGAAGCGCGTTTGCTAATCGACGCGCAGCTTCTGCAATCTGGCTTTCATTGACATTGCTGTAGGCCAGTCGCAGGCGTCGATCTGCATCTGTACCAGAACCAGAACTAAAGAATGCACCACGCTGATACTCAACACCATGTGCACTCGCAGCTTCAGCAAGCTTATCTGAATCTATATCTGGGTTGGTCAGCTTAGGCCATAGGAAGAATCCACCCTCAGGTACCGGAATGCTAAAAGAACCGGGGGCTTCTTTTTCAAGCGCCGTAGCAAGTGTCAATGCTCGGGAGCGATATACACTGCGAGCAGTATCCAGCAAATCATCAAAAACGCCAGGCGAAGAAGTTAGGTAGTCGGCAACTACTGATTGCACAAGCAACGAAGTATGGGAATCTTGTCTACTGCGGAGAGCGACTCCATCCTTGATTAGATGCTTGGGTAAACGAACCCAACCCAACCGCAACCCAGGTCCAAGAGTCTTTGTGAAGGTATTGACGTGGATAACCTGATTTGATGTATTAAACAGAGTTACATCGGCGCTTTCGGGCCCGAAGCGGAGCTCTCGATAAGGGTTGTCGGCGATCACGATAAAACCAAAACGTTCAGCTAACTCAACTAATTTCCGGCGCCGCTCATCAGACAAAGTAGCTTGGGTTGGGTTATGGAAATCTGGCACAGTATACAAGGCGCTGATTCGAAGGCCTGACAAGAGTTGGGCTTCTAGTTCATCGACAACTAAACCTTGGTTATCAACATTAATTGGCAGAATTTGACCCGCGTTGAGTTCCAATCCACGCAGGAATAATGGGAAGACAGGATTATCAACAGCAACCAGATCGCCACGCTCCACCACGAGTGAAAGCGCAAGGGAAAGCCCATGGAAACCTCCGTTTGTGATGAGGATTTCTTCGACTGGAACCTGTTCCCGGTCTGCAATCCATTCCCTCAGCAAGGTTAAACCTTCAGTGCGTCCATATTGAAGTGACGGAGCTCCAGGTTGCTTCAGGATTCGGGCGGTAGCTTCAGCTAACTCATCAGTTGGTAGGAGTAGCGGGTCAGGGATTCCACCGAGTAGTTCGATAGCATCGGGGCGGGGGTCTCGGAGGGTTGAGTCTCCAAAACCTTTTGGTGCTGAGAGACCTTGGATGAGTAGTGGTCGTCGGAAATTGATGATGCTGGTCATTTATATCCTTCAGTGTTGAAGTTTAGTTATATAGATCAGTGACTAAAGACAGGGGATTTTTCTTCTGTAAATCGTTGGCCAAGCGGAATCGCATCGATTAATGCCGCAGTATATTTATCCTGAGGATTTTCAAATACCTCATGGACCAGTCCTTCTTCGACGACGCGGCCTCGCTGCATGACAGTGACAGTATCTGCAACTTGTCGCACCAAACTGAGATCATGCGAAACAAAAATGTAGGTCAGGCCTAGTTTTCTCTGTAAAGCGAAGAGCACATCAAAGATCTCAGCTTGGATTGAAACATCTAGTGCGGAAGTGGGCTCATCAAGAACTAGTATCTTCGGATGCAATACTAATGCCCGTGCAATTGCCACCCGCTGCCGCTGACCACCAGATAGTTGGTTCGGTTTGCGAGCGAGTAACTCAGCCGACAAACCCACTGATTCCAGAGCTTCATTAACAACCTCACGTCGTTGGGAACGTGGAACGATTGCAAACCTATCCAGAGGTTCTCGTATAATTCTCTCCACCGACCACGTTGGATCCAAAGAAGTAAATGGATTTTGATAAACGAGTTGAAGGTCACGGTAAATATTCTTCAATTTGCGGTGATCAAGCGAATCGATACGCACACCCTCAAGGTAGATTTCTCCTATATCGGCCTCTTCTAGCTTCAACAAGGTACGAATCACTGTGGTTTTACCGGAACCAGATTCTCCGACAATTGCATGAGTGGTACCACGTGCCACTTTTATACTGACATCTTGGACCGCCTGAAATGACTTTCCACCAACATTGAAAGACTTAGAAATATTCTCTATCGAGACAGCAGGTTCAATAGCTTTGGTAATTACGGAGTTGCGGATTTCTCGGTCTGCTTTATAACGATCTGGATTAAGCGTAGGTACGCTTTCCTGTAGTTTTCTAGTGTAAGCAGAAGCCGGGTTGGCAAAGATTTCAGATGTGCGTCCCGTCTCTTGAATCTGACCATCTTTGAGTACGACAACTGAGTCAGTTCTCTCTGCAGCAATCGCAAGATCGTGAGTGATGAGAATCAAAGCGATGTGCGTCCTACTTTGCATTTCGCTGAGTAGATCAAGGATCCGGCGGGAGACTGTGACATCTAATGCACTGGTTGGTTCGTCCGCAATGATTACTTCGGGTTTGGGGAGAATAGTGATGCCAATTAGTGCGCGCTGCAGCATACCGCCAGAAAGTTCATGTGGATATGAGTTATAAACCCGAAGAGGGTCTGGTAATCCGACATCAGAAAACGTAGAGAGAATTTTCTCTTTCTGTTCTTCCTTAGTCAGGTGTGGCAACAAGGCAGCAGCCTCGTGTGCTTGTGAGCCTATTGTTCGTACAGGATTAAAAGCGTTTCCAGGGTCTTGAGGGATAAACCCAATGGTGCGACCGCGCAGCGACCGAAACTGGCGCTCTGTCACTCCTAATAGATCTCGGCCAGTGGCATCAAAAACTTCTCCCTCAACAACTGCATTTGTTGTCAGCAAGCGAAGAAGAGCGCGAGCAGTTGTAGATTTTCCAGAGCCTGATTCTCCGATAATTGCCAAACTTTCGCCAGCTTCGAGGCTGAAACTGAGGTTTTTAACGACAGTTGCAGACCCATAAGTGACGGACAAATTCCTGACCTCTAGTACAGAGTTCATTGGTGTCCTCCTGATTAGGCTGTGTTACGCAGCCAACGACTGATGCGGTTAATGGAAAGTACAGTGACCATAATGATTAAGGCGGGAAAGTACACCAGCCAGGGAGCAATTGTGTATTCTTTGCCTGCTGATACCAACAGACCCCAGTCTGATGCTGGAGGTGGGTCACCGTAGCCAAGGAAAGCTAGCCCCGCGATGATGAGAATGGACATTCCAAATTGCAACACAGCAAGTGAAAGCACAGATCGCGATGCATTTGGAACAACATGCCAGATCATGGACTGCAGCCGCGTACCGCCGAGAATCCGAGAAGCCTCAACAAATACTGATTGTCGCGCGGAAATCACTTCAGCTCGCATTACCCTGGCAAAAACTGCTACAGCAGACACCCCAGTAGCGATTGCAGCGTTGATAGTTTCAAAACCAAGAGAGCTAACAATGACCACAGCCAGCAAAAAACTAGGAATAGCGAGAAGGACGTCAATTAGCCTAGACAAGGCGCTGTCTACCCATTGTCCAAAGAAGCCAGCTACTAAACCAATTGCACTTCCAACCAGTAAGCCAATTATTACTGCGACTAAAGCACTGCTTACTGAAGAGCTAGCGCCATAGACCACACGGGCGAACATATCGCGCCCAATGTGATCTGTGCCAAACCAGTGCTGAGCGCTTGGCCCCTGCAAACTCTCGCTGGGGCTGCCATAGTCCGGGGAATATGAAGTAAATAATGATGGGGCAAGCGACCAAAGACCGATAATGCTCAAGACGATGATTGATATCGTCACCGTTGGAGGTATCTGTCGAATCTTTGAAACGCCAGTCGATTTAAGATCCGCTTGGGTAAACGAAACGAGCGTCATGAGACCGCCACCTCGAGTTCGGTAATTTTAGGTTTTTTCTTGGTTTCCTGGCGTAGCTTTACGCGAGGGTCGAGTAGTGGATACATAAGATCTGCAAGTAAATTGGCTAGCACAAAGATAACTGCAGAAAGTGAAACTACAGCTTGAAGTACAGGGAAGTCTTGGCTAGCGACCGAGCGTTCAATAACTGCGCCAATTCCTTGGCGTCCAAAAACCATTTCTGTAATTACTGAGCCACCAAGCAGTTCTCCGACAGTGAGTGCTAACACTGTTATTGCTGGTAACGAAGCAGGCTTGAGCAGATGTCGGAAAACTAAACTCAGTTTGTTCGCGCCTCGAGATTTCACCACAGATGCATATTCTTGGTTCGCTTGTTGGTCCAAGTTTGTAATCAGAACTTCTGCTAATTGAGCAGATACCGGAATTCCAAGTGCGAGGGCCGCTAAAAATGTCGCAAATGGAGTTTCTGGGTTAATGATTCTGAACCAACCCAAACTAAAGGCGAAGATGTTGATCAGAAGCAAACCGATAATAAAGTTCGGCACAGAAAGAAAGAGCGAAGGAAAAGCACGGATTAGTCCCTGGCCATAACGCTTAGGAACTAACTGAGAGCCAATCGCGATCAAGAAGGCTAGAGTTATCGCGACTACGAGAGCTACTCCAGCCAAAGACAGGGTGGACAGGATCGCTTCCTTGATTATCCCCGACACGGGTAGCGAGCTGGACAAAGAGATTCCAAAATCGCCGACAATGAAGCGAGAGAAAGACTCCCACAATTGCACGACAATGGGTTGATCCAAGCCGTAGTAGGAAACTAGAACAGCAATCTCTTGATCCGACAGCCCGCTTTCCGGACTTTGTAAGCGGGTTGTTATAGGGTCTCCGGGCAAAATAGTGATGATAAGAAACGTGGCGATGTAAGCCAACACCACGACAAGAATGGCTTGTGCGATTCTTCGTCCTGCGAATTTTAGGTATTGATTTCTCATGGCTCCACTAACTTCTATCGCTCTAGCCACGCAGTGGCGAAGCTGGCATAAGCTAAGCCGTTATACGTAACATCGTGAAGATCTGGAGAGGTGACGTAGATTCGCTGGACAATATCCACAAGTGGGATATATAGCCCTTGCTCAAGGATGTACTTTTGAAGTTCGTCGAGGTCTTCAGCGCGGTTCTCTCGATCCGCTGACCCAAGTACATTTGTGGCTAGCCTGTTTAGAGTTTCATCAGTCGTTCCCACCTTAAACCAGTCTTCGTCGCCCTCTTTTGCGCCAACGATTACTCCAGCAACAGTGCCCGCATCCACGAAGCTACGGGAAATTGGCTTAGCCTGAACTTCTTTGTTGCTATTTACTCGTTCGGTGTAGGTGGGCACATCGTAGACCTGAATGTTTACATCGAAACCTAAATCACCAAGTTGCTGAGCAGCTAGTTCATCGGCTGCTTGAGAAGTTGAAACATATGGATTCGGAAATAACGTTACTGAAAGCGTCTTGCCGTCTTTGACTCGAATACCATTCGTGCCTTCAACCCAGCCTGCTTCATCCAGTAATGATTTTGCGAGATCAGGGTCGTAAGAAAACACATCAGTGTTGTCGGTTGATTCAGGGACGTTGCTTTGAATGAAAGACTGCGCTGATGACCAGTCTTCGGTGTACACAGTTTCTAAGATCTGATCTCGGTCAATTCCGCGTTGGAATGCTTGACGTACTCGGACATCGTCGAAAGGAGCAACTTGAGTATTGAGAGCATACCCTTGCACGAAACCGAGATACTTAGGAGTAGCAACGTTGTAACCTGCATTTTTTAGACCACTGAGCTCCTGCGGTGTCAGGTTATATACAACATCAGCTTGATTGGACTGGAGTGATCCAGCGCGCAAGGAGGTTTCCGGGATTTGCTTATATGTGATGCTATCTAGATAGGCAGGACCTGTGTGACCGCGTGCTTCTGGCCCCCAGCTATAGTCCTCCCGCTTCTTCAAAGTCACGAAATCAGCATTTGCCCAAGATTCCACCACAAACGGTCCGGAGCCAATATTGTTACTCAAATCGCCCTGCTCTTCTATAGAGTTGGACAATGAATCTGGGGAGATAAGAATTGAGCCGTGGTAACCCAAAGTTGGAATGAACCCCAAGGTGGGCGCAGAGAACTCTACCTCAACGGTAGTTGAATCGATCGCGGTTGATTTCACATAGTTTGATGATGGGAAAAGTCCGATGCGAGAAATACCTTCATCCGGGGCACCCTTTGCCCAGATATCTATGTTGGCTACCACTGCTTCGGCATCGAGAGCAGAGCCGTCAGAAAAAGTCACGCCGTCTTTCAGATGCAGAGTAAAAGTAGTCGCATCTTCTGACTCTTCCCAGCTTTCTGCGATCCAAGGCGAAATCTCACCCTTTTCATCTACATACACCAACTTATCGGTGATCTCGCCCCAAATATTGCCTTGAAAGCTAGAAATTGAACTGCTGTTAGGAACCCAGTTGTCTCCCAGGGAGTCAATCTGGAAAATAAGATCGCCACCATTGTGTGGCTCTCCGTTTGCTGCGGAAGTCTCTGAGGCGGATGTGCCACATGCTGCTGTGCCCAGCACAAGCGTAGCTGCGGTTATAAGAGCCGCCGTCTTTCGAAGCCAGCTGCGGGAGATAATTCGATGAGAATATGAGTGCGTCATTTTAGTGTTCTAGGTGTTCGTTTCTACTAAATGGCTTTGCCAGGATTGAGGCGGGATAGGGGATCAAAAGCGAGTTTGATTGCACGCTGGATTTCTAAGCTTCGAGAGGACAACTCCAGTTCTGCAAGATGACGTTTGGCTGAACCGAGCCCATGTTCCGCAGTGACGGTTCCTCCAAGGGAAAGAGCGAATTTGATCAGATCAAGGTTGGCGGCAGTTAGCGCAGGATCTGGGATTGAAGGGTCGGCTCCCACTGGAATTTCCTTGGTAATCAAGGGATGGAGGTTTCCGTCACCGGCATGGCCAAGAGCACTAACTTCGACGCGGTATTTCTGTTCCAGAGTTGGAAAATACGCATAGATCTCTTTGAATTTTGAGCGTGGCACGGCAATGTCACTGCTTAGTGACCATTTACGTGGGTCTGGGCCACCGCGCCCAGAGCGACGTAGTTCCCAAAGAGCCTCGCCTGCAATTGCTGTTTCTTCAACAACAGATCCGCCGGCTTTGCTGAGTGCATCACTCAAATCCCGAAACTGCTCATTCAGGCCGTAGCCATCGAGTTCAATAAGAATCAATGAACCGCCACGTTCGCGCAACTGTGTACCACTCGCAGCATCAATGTTGCTAAGAGTAGGCCCATCAATGAACTCAATGATGCTAGGACGAACCGGAGTTCGCGAGATTGCGGATAGTCCAGCTGCCCCTGAAAGGGTATCGGGGAACCATACTGAGACCGTCTTTCGCGCTGCAGGGATAGGGCGAAGGCGAACAGTGGCGCGTACAACGATGCCAAGGATTCCTTCGGAGCCAATGACTAGGGAACGTAAATCTAAACCGGTGACTCCTTTAAGCGTCCGCTGACCGACAGTAATTAGCTCACCATCAGCTAGTACGAGATCTAAGCTGAGGACCGATTCTCTGGTCACGCCGTACTTCACGCAGCGAAGTCCTCCGGCATTTGTAGCGACATTTCCGCCGATGCTGGAAATCGTCCAGCTTGCTGGATCTGGCGCATAAAAAAGACCGTGTGGTTGAACCCTTTCGTTGAGCTCGGAATTAATCACTCCGGCTTCAACTACCGCTAGTTCATCGTCAACGTTAATCTCGACGATGCTATTGAGGAGTTGCGTGGAGAGGACAAGTTGATCTGACGTTGCGGCCGCACCACCGGATAGGCCACTTCCTTCACCGCGGGGAATGATTTTGACGTCGTATCTTGCAGCTGCCCTAATAATTTCTTGAACCTGTGGTACAGAGGTTGGCCACACTACAGCGGGTCCGGATGTCTGAGACTTTATTTTTGGGGTGGTTCCAGTGTCATAGCTGTATTCACTGGTGTCTACTGAAGGTGGTGCAATCTTAAGCTCAGGGAACTCTGTCACCAATTCGGTTACAAGGAGCTCGATGCTATCGGTCTTTGATTTGAGATTACTATTTGCTGCCATAGATGATTCTTTCTGTTGAATTCACGGATAACAGCCTATGAATAGAACGGTCTGTCCACAACAGTTTCATCTACTCTGAATATTCCCACTTCAGGCATGGTTTTTTTTATTTTTGTGGTTTAGATTTTGGGCGCAGAGTACCTCTCCTTGCCTGGTAATTGGCGGGAATCTCGGCGGGAAAGTAGTTAATTGACTGCCGTTAAGGAAAAATAGTAGACAGAATGGTTCGCTTTCCCTGAACCAAATAGTCCTGAATGCTGATTTCCGGGAATAACCGCTGACGTAACTTCAATGACGCTCCCATTTGACGCTGATTCGTTTGATGTCAACAGAAAGATGACATGAAATCACTAATTCAAGTCTTAGATTTCTGATCGAGAGCAGAGCAATTTGCTTCACTTGTATCACTCAGAGTGATACAAGTGAAGCTTTTAAAGAACTAAACCGGCAGCGCCTCACCCTGAACCACTTTGAATGGTTTGAACACACCGTTTTTGCCGGGGCCGATGCTGAAAAGGTGCTCTGGATCCATAACGTGGCTGCGGTCGGTGTAGGAAAGTAGGTATTCGTCGAAGGCGGGGAGGGTTAGTTCCAACGCTAGTGCATCTGCAACCTCTGCGTCTGTGACATCATCTGCCCAGGTAGGCATCCACATTTCTTCACCGTTCGGGCCTTCAACTGAGTGAATCAACCCATCCGCAGCCACCGCAGCGATACCTTTCTTTACATCACGTACCGTCAGTCCGGTCCACCACACCAGATCTTTTACAGTGGCAGCGCCGCGGGAGTGGAAGTAGCGGCGGGTCATTTCTGTAAGTGCTTCATCGCCGCTAAGGGCTAGTGAAAGGGGGCAGATGGAATCGAGAAGCACAAAGGAATCTTCCGTACCGATGGGTGGGCCTTGCACGATGTCACCCTCGCCACCGAAATGTCGAAGGAGATGTTGGCCTCTGTGTTCACCGGGGTCAACGTCCACGGAGCGGAAAATTTCATAGGCCTGTGTGCGCGATACGGGGGATTTTTCAGCCGCAGTTGCTAGGGCGGTGCGGGCGCGGTGGACTGCGGCGCTATCAAGCGAAAGGCTGGATCGGCGCTTTGCTGAAGCGGCCAGGATGCGTGGGGAACACAGCAGCGTCATCCAGCGGACATCTTCGGCGGCGAGAATTTGGTGGGTGCCGCGTTGTGTCCAGCTGCGGATGAGCAGTGATTTTTCTAATGCCGTGGCGGCGTCGGCGTTTTCCGCGCGGGTGTCTAACGCGACGAGTGCCGAACCGCGTTGTTGGGCCTGGCTGGCGAGCATGTGTTTTGCCACGTCGACGGCATTGCCCTCGGGCTTAAAATTCAACGCCACAGACGGGGCAAGCAGCTGCGAAATGAGGCGTAGGGCGCGGACGCGTTCTAGAGAAAGTGCAGGCATAACCCCTAAAATACCCTGATCTTCCCCCGTCTCCTGCCCCCGTGTCCACCCCTGCGTACATAATAGGACGCATGGGAAAACATGAGGTTGCTCAGCAGACGGTTCCGGGTCCTTCGCCGGAAATGGAAGCGCAGCGGCGTAAAGAGTTACGCAAGCACAAGGCCATTGCCACTGGCCTGTTGATTTTTGCTGCCGCTGTGTATTTTCTGTGCCGTTTTGTGGAGACTCGTCCGGGCGAAACCGCAGCGTGGGTAGGTTTTGTGCGTGCTGCGGCAGAGGCCGGAATGATCGGTGGTTTGGCGGACTGGTTCGCGGTCACTGCATTATTCCGCCATCCGTTGTGGCTGCCCATCCCGCACACCGCGATTATCCCGCGCAAAAAAGACCAACTAGGTGAGGCACTTAGCGGGTTCGTGGGGGATAACTTCCTAAACGCCCAGCTTATTACGGAAAAAGTATCGCAGGCGCAGATCCCAGAGCGCGCCGGGGAGTGGCTTGCGCAGCCGGAAAATGGTGAGAAAGTTTCGCGCGAAGTCGGCAAATTGACCGCCAATATTGTGCGCGCCATCGATCCGGCAGATGCTGAAGCGGTGATCAAATCCGCGGTGATCGATAAGCTTGCGGAACCCACCTGGGGTCCGCCAGCTGGGCGTTTGCTGGAGCAGCTGCTGGCAGAAGGCAAGGCCGAACCGGTTGTCCAGGAACTCGCGCAGTGGCTGCACAAAAAGGCGCTGGGTTCCGAGCCTCTGATTGATCGCCTGCTCAACGAACGCCGTCCGATTTGGGCGCCGAAGTTCACCGCGCAGCTGGTCAGTGGCAAAGTCTATGATGAGGTCATCAAATTCACCGAAGCCGTCGCTGCCGATCCCAACCACGAAGCCCGCAAATCGCTGCGCCGATTCCTCAACAAATTGGCGCAAGACCTGCAGCATGACCCAGACATGATCGTCAAAGTCGAGGAAATCAAACGCGACATCATGGGCTCCGGCGCCATCGCGCAAGCCGCGCCGACCATCTGGGCATCCGCCTCCGAGTCGCTCATCGAATCGGCCACCGACGAGTCATCAATTCTGCGCCGCAAAATCGCCGAAGCAGCTACCAGCTGGGGTCAAAGATTGCTTGTCGACGACTCCCTCCGGCAATCACTCGATACCCGGATTACCGGCGCCGCCGCTTTCCTCGCCGACAATTATGCCCCCGAAGTCACCGGCATCATCTCCGAAACCATTGAACGCTGGGACGCAGAAGAAGCTTCGGAGAAAATCGAACTCATGGTGGGCAAAGACCTCCAATACATCCGCCTTAATGGCACAATTGTAGGTGCATTAGCAGGACTGGCCATTTACACTATTTCCCATATACTCTTCGGAGCCTAACTAGGAGTAACCATCATGTCCGATGCAAAAGACGATTCCATCCTGTCCAAGTGGAGCAACGCAGCCTCCGAACTCGGCGATGCCGTCAGTGGAGTAGCCAAGAAGGTCCGTGAAGAACTCTCCGAGAAGGAAACCTTCAGCAAGCTTAAAACCGAAGCCACCGAAGCTGTCGACCAAGCAAAGTCCGGATCCTACGTTGATGCAGGTAAAGAATTCGCTCGTGATGCCGGGTCCATCCTCAAAGATGTGGCCAACACAGTAAAAGGTGCCGTCAGCGATTCCGATAAAGACGACGTGAAATCCGCCTTCGGCGACGCCGTGGAAGCTTCCCGCGATAAATTTGATGACACCCTAGATAAGCGCAAAGCAAAGAAGGATTCCCCAGAACCAGGCGATGACGATATCATCGATGGAGAAGTAATTCCTCCGCAGAATTAAGGAAGTCGGTTTCACCCCATGGACATCTCCCTGCTCAACATATTGACCACCTACACCATTTGGGCAATTTTCGGCATCATCGGCATCTGCGGCTTCATTGGCGCTTTCTTGGCAGCCACCACCAGAGAAGATGCATTTGAGGTTGCTGATCGCCAAAAGAAAATGGTGTGGGTAGCAATCCTTATCGCATCCGGATTTGTCCTCACCGTGCTAGGCCCAACGATTCCGATCCTCCCATGGGTTGCCATCATCATGATCGGCCTTTATTGGTTTGATGTTCGCCCGCAAATCAAGAGCATCCTTGAAGGTGCCGGCGGCTGGTAAATAAATTCTCCCTCACTGTTAAAGTGGGGGATTTTTTCATGCCTAAAAGTGCTTTGTGAGCTAACTCATTGATGTCATCTAACGCTCATAATTTCACTCGGTGCAATATTGCACTCGGTGTAAGTTTGCACTAGGTTTACTTCAGTGGATATTGAAGAGCAGCCCTCGTTAAGAGAAATCAAGCGCCAAATGACCCTGGAAGCGATAGAAGATAACGCGACCCGGCTCATTCTGGAGCGTGGCTTCGACAATGTCACAATCGAAGACATCTGCGCAGAGGCAGGGATATCCAAGCGCACATTCTTCAACTACGTGGAGTCCAAAGAGTCTGTGGCCATCGGGCACACAGCAAAGCTCCCAACGGATGAAGAACGTGAAGCATTCCTGGCAAAGCGACATGAAAATATTATCGATACGGTGTTTGACCTGGTAATCAACCTCTTTGGCAACCACGACAATTCCAAGTCTGGAGTTGCAGGTGACATTATGCGTCGCCGCAAAGAGATCCGGGTGCAGCATCCAGAACTGGCAGTGCAACATTTCGCCAGGTTCCACCAAGCACGCGAAGGGCTAGAACACCTAATTGTTGAGTACTTCGAAAAATGGCCAGGCTCCCAACATCTAGATGAGTCTGCAGATCGAGAAGCAATCGCCATCGTTGGCCTGCTGATCTCGGTCATGCTTCAAGGTTCTCGTGAATGGCATGACATGCCACAAGGCTCGCAAGCTGATTTTGAAGCTTGCTGCCGCAAAGCAATTAAAAATACTTTTCTTCTTAGAGGTGGATTTTCAGAATGACATCAGAGTTTAAACCGGACGACGAACGTCCGGTAACAACAATTTCAAAAAGTGGAGCACCTTCTGCCCACACCTCAGCCCCCTATGGTGCAGCGGCAACAGTAGAAGCTGTTGAGGAAAAAACCAAAGGTCGCGTTGGTTTAATCATCGCAGCCCTCATGCTGGCGATGCTTCTGAGCTCCTTGGGTCAGACCATTTTCGGTTCCGCCCTGCCAACGATTGTTGGTGAGCTCGGCGGCGTTAACCACATGACCTGGGTGATTACGGCCTTCCTGTTGGGCCAGACCATTTCCTTGCCGATCTTTGGCAAGTTGGGTGACCAGTTTGGTCGCAAATATCTGTTCATGTTTGCCATCGTGCTGTTCGTGGTAGGTTCCATTATCGGCGCGCTGGCACAAAATATGACTACCTTGATTGTGGCTCGTGCACTGCAAGGTGTTGCAGGTGGCGGTTTGATGATCCTGTCCCAGGCCATCACCGCTGATGTCACCACAGCTCGTGAACGTGCAAAGTACATGGGCATCATGGGTTCTGTCTTCGGACTGTCCTCCATCCTTGGACCATTGCTCGGTGGTTGGTTCACCGACGGCCCAGGTTGGCGCTGGGGTCTGTGGCTGAACGTACCAATCGGTATCGTTGCGTTGATTGCTATTGCAGCGCTGCTGAAACTTCCTGTTCATGAGCGTGGCAAAGTCACCATCGACTGGTTGGGTAGCATCTTCATGGCTATCGCCACCACCGCTTTTGTGCTCACCGTGACATGGGGAGGCAATGAATACGAGTGGGGATCGCCAATAATTATCAGTTTGATCGTCACCACAATAATTGCTGCGATAGTGTTCGTGCTCGTCGAAAAGCGAGCTGTTGACCCACTGGTCCCCATGGGCCTTTTCTCCAACCGCAATTTCGTGCTCACTGCCGTCGCCGGTATCGGCGTAGGCCTGTTCATGATGGGCACCATCGCCTATATGCCTACCTACCTGCAGATGGTGCATGGGCTGAACCCAACTCAGGCGGGCCTGATGCTGATCCCAATGATGATCGGCCTGATCGGAACCTCCACCGTGGTGGGCAACATTGTGTCCCGGACCGGCAAATACAAGTGGTTCCCGTTTGCAGGCATGCTCATCATGATCCTGGCCCTAGTACTGCTGTCGACGCTCACCCCTTCGGCAAGCTTAGGTCGCATTGGGCTGTACTTCTTCATCTTCGGATTCGGCCTCGGTTGCGCAATGCAGATTCTGGTTCTCATCGTGCAGAACTCCTTCCCAATCACTATGGTTGGCACCGCAACAGGTTCCAATAACTTCTTCCGCCAAATCGGTGGAGCAGTAGGTTCCGCACTCATCGGTGGGCTGTTTATCTCCAACCTGTCCGACCGATTCACCGAAAACGTCCCCGCAGCAGTGGCTTCCATGGGTGAAGAAGGCGCACAATATACAGCCGCAATGTCCGACTTCTCCGGTGCCTCCAACCTCACCCCACACTTGGTGGAATCACTGCCACAAGCAATCCGCGAAGCAATTCAACTGTCCTACAACGATGCACTGACGCCAATTTTCTTGGCACTCACCCCAATCGCCGTAGTTGCAGCAATCCTCCTCTTCTTCATCCGTGAAGATCACCTCAAGGAAACACACGAATAATGACCAATCCAACTTCCGTAGAGGAAACGAAGCCGCGAAAACGACGCGGAAAGAAGGAAAAAACTCCTTCATCAATGACGCCTGAACAGCAAAAGAAAGTCTGGTGGGTCCTCAGCGCGCTGATGGTCGCCATGATGATGGCGTCACTCGACCAGATGATCTTCGGTACCGCGCTGCCAACGATCGTTGGTGAACTCGGCGGCGTCGACCACATGATGTGGGTGATCACCGCCTACCTTCTGGCTGAAACCATCATGCTGCCGATCTACGGAAAACTCGGTGACCTGGTTGGACGTAAAGGCCTGTTCATCGGAGCGCTGTTTATCTTCCTGATCGGCTCGATCATCGGTGGCCTTGCAGCCAACATGACCTGGCTGATTATCGGCCGCGCCGTACAAGGTATCGGTGGCGGTGGACTGATGATTTTGTCCCAAGCGATCATCGCCGATGTTGTTCCAGCACGTGAACGTGGCCGCTACATGGGTGTCATGGGTGGCGTGTTCGGACTGTCTGCAGTTCTTGGGCCACTACTCGGTGGCTGGTTCACCGAAGGACCAGGCTGGCGCTGGGCATTCTGGATGAACATCCCACTGGGCATTATTGCGATCGGTGTGGCCATCTACTTCCTGGACATTCCAAAGAAGAGCGTGAAATTCCACTGGGACTACCTGGGCACCTTCTTCATGATCGTTGCCGCCACCTGCCTGATCCTGTTCACCACCTGGGGCGGATCACAATACGAATGGTCTGATCCGATCATCATCGGCCTGATTGTTGCCACCGTCGTTGCCGCAGCATTGCTTGTTGTTGTCGAACTTCGTGCCAAAGATCCACTGGTACCGATGGAGTTCTTTAAAAACCGCAACTTCACTGTCACCACCATCGCAGGACTTATCTTGGGTGTGGCAATGTTCGGAATCATTGGCTACCTTCCGACCTACCTCCAAATGGTTCACGGCATTAGTGCTACCGAAGCCGGCTACATGCTGATCCCAATGATGGTCGGCATGATGGGAACCTCCATTTGGACTGGTATGCGCATCACCAAGACCGGACGGTACAAGCTCTTCCCACCAATCGGCATGGTTGTCACTTTTGTGGCATTGATCTTCTTCGCCCAAATGAACGTCTCCACCACCTTGTGGCAGATCGGCATCTACCTGTTCGTACTTGGTGTCGGCCTTGGTTTGGCCATGCAGGTACTGGTTCTGATCGTGCAAAACACCCTGCCCACGGCAGTTGTTGGATCTGCAACCGCAGTAAACAACTTCTTCCGCCAGATTGGTTCCTCACTTGGATCCGCGCTGGTAGGTGGCATGTTCGTTGGTAACCTTGGTACCTTGATGGGCGAAAGAATGCCCGCAGCCATGGCACAACTAACGGCAGAAGAACAAGCCGCAATGGCAACACAGGGCGGACTAGACTCCAACGAACTCACCCCGGCCATCGTGAACCAACTACCAACCCCGCTTCACGACGCCTTTGCCGGAGCATACAACGACGCACTCATCCCAGTGTTCTACGTAATGATGCCACTGATCGGCATCGCACTGCTCCTCCTACTGTTTGTGAAACACGAAAAACTACGCGAAACCACAACAGACTAAAAAACCTCCCTACACGAAACGCGACCTCCCGAAAGGGAGGTCGCGTTTCGTGTAGGGAGGCGTCGAAAAGCAAAAAGCCTTTAATCAAAAACCACCGTGCGATTACCGTAAACCAACACCCGATCCTCCAAGTGGAAACGCAAACCACGCGCCAACACCTGCTTCTCCGCATCACGACCCAGCCGCTGCATCTCCGTCGGCGTATCCTTATGCGTCACACGAATAACATCCTGCTCAATAATTGGACCATCATCCAAATCCGGCGTCGCATAATGACACGTCGCACCAATCAACTTCACACCACGGCTATACGCCTGATGATACGGACGCGCACCCATAAACGACGGCAAGAAACTGTGATGAATATTCAACACACGACCAGCCCACATCTCACACAAATCCGGCGGCAAAATCTGCATAAAACGAGCCAACACAATCGCATCCGGCTCATAACCATTCACAATCTCCGCGACCTGATCAAACGCCTTCCGCTTACCAACCGCATCCTTAGGAAACGGCACATGGAAAAACGGAACATTATGATTCTCCGCAATATAACGCAAGTTCTCATGGTTACCCACAACCGCAACAACTTCCATCGGATAATCATTCTCCGCCACACGACCAAGAAGATCATGCAGGCAGTGCCCCTCCTTAGACACCAACAACACAGCCTTCTTCACCTGCGCAGTATCCGTAAACTTCCACTTAGCCCTCGGACCGAACTCCTCCGCAACCGGAGCGAACTCCTCCCTCAACTGCTCAATGGAAGCATCAATCGACTCCGCGCGAATCGCCTGACGAGTGAAAAACCAATTCGAATCAGGATCCGTGAAATACCCCGCCTCAGTAATCCAACCCCCACGCTCCGCAAGGAACGACGACAACTTCGCCACAATTCCAGTGGAGTCAGGACAACCAAAAGTAAGCACAAACTGACGCTCTTCAGGCGCTGTGCTCGGACGATTACGAACTTCAGGAGAACTCGGAGTCATTTCACGAATTCTACCTTGGAAAAAAACAATGTCTAAGTAGGGTATGGGTATGACAAATTCCCATGCAGATTCCCACGCGATTTCCCGTTCAGAGATGGCCAAAATCCTTGACTACACCCTCCTCGGCCCAGAGGTAACCAATACACAGCTCGCAGAGTTCATCGACTCCGCCATCGAACTGGGAGTAGGCACAATCTGCGTACCCAACAGCATGGTCAACCAAACAACAAAAGCCCAAGAAGCCGGAATAACAGTAGCCACCGTTGCTGGATTCCCACACGGAAAAACACCCGCATTAGTAAAAGCTGCCGAAGCTCGCCTTGCAGTTCAATCCGGAGCCTCTGAAGTAGATGTTGTTTTAGATATCGCAGCAGTGAAAGAAGGAGACGCCAACCGGTTACTGCAAGAAATTGTGGCCATTAGGGAAGCTGTTCCGCACCCAGTGGTGTTGAAATTCATTTTGGAAACAGCCGTTGTTAGTGATGAGGCTATTGTGACGGCAGTTAACGCACTTATTGCCGCGGGGGCGGACTTTGCTAAAACATCCACGGGATTCCATCCCGCCGGGGGAGCGACTGTGGAGGCAGTGAAGGTTATGGCGGGAGCTGCCCAGGGAAGGATTGGGATTAAAGCTGCCGGTGGGGTGAAAACTTGGGAAGATGCAGTAGCTTTTGTGGAGGCAGGGGCTACTCGGATTGGAACTTCTAACGCGGCTGGGATTTTGGAGGGTGGTTTGGAGTAGAGGTGTGCCGAGGTGTGCCGAGGTGTGCCGATTCACCATTTTTCGGGGGTGGGGATGGGAAAATGGTGAATTGGCACGTTTTTTGGGGCTAGAAACGTGAGGATTTACCATCTTTTAGAGAGTGAGGTCGGAAAATGGTGAATCCTAACGCGACGCGTAATTCTTGCTCCAGGGTGCTGAAAAAGATGGGACTCTGTGTGCCGTTTTAAGGGGCGATCTCACGATGTTTGATACCTAGGGAACCTTTTGCGGGAAAAGGCAGTCTAACCAGAATATGAAGCCAGTGACTTTCACGGTGCTGTATTAAAGTTGGGGCGAATGTTGGTGCGGTAAAGATAATGGCAGGGGATTGGAGTTGAGGCGTGCCGAGGTGTGCCGATTCACCATTTTTCAGGGGTGGGGACGGGAAAATGGTGAATTGGCACGTTTTTTGAGGCTAGAAACGTTAGGATTCACCATTTTTTAGAGGGTGCGTCGGAAAATGGTGAATCCTAACGCGCCACGCAATTCCTGCTCTGGGAAGTCAAAAAACTTGAGGCTCTGTGTGCCGTTTTAAGGGACGAACGGATGATGTTTGATACCTAGGGAACCTTTTGCGGGAAAAGGCAGTCTAACCAGAATATGAAGCCAGTAACTTATTCTGAAGTATCCAACGAAATGACCAGGCGACAGTTTCACAAGAAATATACAAGAGTTGTGGGTTCCATTTACATTGATAAAAATTATGTTGATGACCCAATAGCCGTGGTAGATGCCTTATTGAAGCGATTTCCCAATGGAGTTATTAGAGGATTTGCGAGCTTACATTTGATGGGTTTCAAACTCTTAGACGAAGGTTGGGTGCCTGAAATTTCGATTCCTCTAGAAAGCAGCAATGTAGCAACGGTTATTGGGAAAACTGTAAGGCGGAAAACTCCAGATGCGTATTTGATTAAGGAAAGGAGGACAGTCGATGCCGTCCAAGCTGTTAAAGATGTCCTGGTCAAGTTGGAATTTGAGCAACAAATTGCGTTACTCGACCATCTGGTGAGGCAAACCCCAAAGCTGTATCCAATTTTGGAAGAATCGAACGAATTCAAAGGCACACTGGAATGGGTCAGCCACTTTTCGGAGTCCAGACCAGAATCCATTATGAGGGTACGGATTCGGCAGGCAGGGATTGTGGGGTTTGAACCGCAAATTGGTGTTTCAGTGGGAGGGCAGATGCGATTTGTTGACCTTGGAAACGCCGAACTACAGATAGGGCTGGAGTATTTAGGCGCAGTTCATTTTGATTCAGCAGAGAAGAGAGCTCAGGATAGTGATCGCCAGAATGATTTGAGATCAGTTGGATGGGTCTTAATAGAAGTGACCTGGCGGGATCTTAAAGATCACGCCAGGTGGTTGCACTTGGTAGAGAAGGTAAAGATGTTAGTTCGTGAGGCTGAGAAACTTAGAAACTCACGACTTCCGTTTAGGCCTTTGTGAAGCGGGCGATGGCGTCGGAAACTTCTTTGAGTTTGGCGTCTAGTTCCTCGCCGCCGAGTTCTGCTGCTTCTTTGACACAGTGTGCCAGGTGGTCATCGAGGAGTCCGAAGGCGACGTTTTTTAGGGCAGAATTCACTGCGGAGATTTGGGTGAGGATGTCGATGCAGTATTGTTCCTCGTCGATCATGCGGTGGATGCCTCGGGTTTGGCCTTCGATTCTTTTGAGTCGGGCCAGGTAGCGTTGCTTTTCATCGATGTAGCCGTGAGACATTTTGTGCTCCTAGGAAGTTGTGAATCCTCGCAGTCGCAAGGAGTTTGTGACGACAAATACTGAGCTGAAGGCCATGGCGATGCCGGCGAGCATGGGGTTGAGGAGGCCTACGGCAGCTACTGGGATTAGTGCAACATTGTAGGCGAAGGCCCAGAAGAGGTTGCCTTTGATGGTGCCAAGGGTTTTGCGGGAGAGGCGGATGGCGTCGACGGCGGAGCGGAGGTCGTTGTTCATTAGGGTGATGTCGGAGGCTTCGATGGCTACGTCGGTGCCGGCTCCCATTGCTAGGCCAAGGTCGGCTTGGGCTAGGGCTGCGGCATCGTTGACGCCGTCGCCGACCATCGCTACGTTTTTGCCCTCGGCTTGGAGTTTTTCGATGTTGTGGACTTTTTCATCGGGGAGGACGTTGGCGATGACGGTGTCAATTCCCACTTCTGCCGCCACGGCTTTAGCTGCGCCTTCGTTGTCTCCGGTGAGCAGGATTGGGGTGAGGCCTAATCCTGTCAGGCCACGAATGGCTTCGGCGGAGGTGTCTTTGACGGTGTCGCGGACGGTGATGATTCCGGAATCTACGCCATCCACCGTGACGACCACTGGGGTGCCGCCGATTGCTTGGGCGTGTTGATAGGGGTGGAGGAGGGCGTCGATAAGCGTGCTTGAAGGCTTGCCGACGCGCACCTCGTGTCCGCTGACCACGCCAGTGACGCCCTGCCCGGCGGTATTTTTAAAGTTTGTGACCGCTTCGTGGTCGGTTGAATTGGCGATTGCTTGGGCGATGGGGTGTTCGGAGGCGGATTCGACGGCGGCGGCGAATTTCAGGATTTCGGTTTCGGTGTAGTTGATGGCGGTGACGTCGGTGACGGACATGACGCCGGTGGTGACGGTGCCGGTTTTATCAAGTACGATCGTGTCCACTTTCTTAGTGGATTCTAAGATTTCGGGGCCTTTGATGAGCAGGCCTAGTTGTGCGCCACGACCGGTTCCGACTAGTAGCGCGGTTGGGGTGGCGAGGCCGAGCGCGCAGGGGCAGGCGATGATGAGGACGGCGACCGCGGCAGTGAATGCGGGGGCGAGTCCGGCGTCGGTGAACACGACATGCGCGATCAAAGTTAGTACTGCAACGACGATGACAACGGGAACGAATACCTGTGAGATTCGATCAACTAACCGCTGGACAGGAGCTTTTTTCGATTGCGCATCCGTGACCAATTTAGCCATTTGTGCAAGCGTTGTATCGGCGCCGATTCGGGTTACTTTCACCATGATTCGGCCGGATGTGTTCAGCGTTGCGCCGGTAACTTTGGAGCCTTTTGTGACTTCGACGGGGATGGATTCGCCGGTGAGCATGGACTCGTCGACGGCAGAAGAGCCCTCAATGACTTCGCCGTCGGTGGCGATTTTCTCGCCGGGGCGGGTGATAAAAACGTCTCCTAATTTAAGCTGACTCACAGGAACGCGAACTTCCGCATTATCCCGGAGAACCACGGCATCCTTGGCTCCCATGTCCAAAAGTTTGCGCAACGCTTCGGAGGATTGGCCTTTTGCTTTGGTTTCAAACCAGCGTCCAAGCAGTAGGAATGTGATCACGACCGCGACGGTTTCGAGATAAATTTCATCCATCGTGGAGTTGGACGGCAGCAGGTGCATTTCCATTTTCATGCCCGGGTGCCCTGCGTTTCCTAAAAATAGCGCCCACAGTGACCATAAATATGCAGCCGAGGTTCCAAGTGAAACCAAGGTGTCCATGGTGAAGGATCCGTGTTTGAGATTTGTCCACGTTGCTTTGTGGAATGGTGCGCCTCCCCAGAAGAAAACGGGGGTGACCAAAGTAAGTACAGCCCACTGCCAATTGTTAAATTGCAGCGCCGGAATCATGCTGAGCAACACGATCGGGACTGACAACAATCCTGAGACGATCACGCGGTGTTTAAGGTCGGCGGCCTCGAGGTCGCGGGCGGTGTCGATGCGGGATTGGCCTGCATCTCCGCCGGAATCTTCCTGCGTATCCTCCCCCGAATCCAAAGCCATCGTAAAAGCCCCATAACCTGCACCTTCGACAGTTTGAATCAGCTTTTCAGTATCAACTTTTGCTGGGTCGTAGCTGATCTGCGCGGATTCGGTTGCGTAGTTGACGGTTGCTTCAACGCCGTCGAGTTTGTTGAGTTTGCGCTCGACGCGGGCGGAGCAGGAGGTGCAGGTCATGCCGGTGACGCCGAGGTCAATGTCAACGAGATTCAGTGCGGATGGTTGAGCCATTGTGGATCGCTCCTTCGGTGGACTGTGTACACAGCCCACCTTATACCCCTAGGGGGTATTACTCAAGCTCTTCTTCCTTAACCTTTCGCGCAAACATTCCAGGTGTAAACCAGGTCAAGACCACCGCAATTATCGCCGCCACGATAGGTCCCCAGGCTGCGTCGACAAAGCGCAACATCACTAAGCTCACCACGGCAATGATCACCCAAATCAACGGTACAAAAAGTGATGTTCGACTACTTTGTGTGATTTCTTCCTCAATCCACTCCTCTTGAGGGAACCGTGCGCGCGCTTCTCGACGAATCCTCCGCGCCGTTTTCGATGCCGGCACGACCGTAGCAAACAGGACCAAAACGAGCCCCACACCTGTGATAATTAAGTCACCAGAAGCCGCGCCAAAAGCTAGCGTACCTGCAGCAACACATGCCGCGAGGCGTTCGCCAACAGTGACTGGAATGGGGGTTGATGGATCAACGTCTGGGTACAGATTTGGAAAAGCTACATTGTGAAAAGTCATGGTGGTATCTCGAGGTCTAGGTCAATCGGAAATAGGCCGGGGCTATTGGGGGAGGGGAATCAATCTTTTGGCGGGTTCTAAAATTAACAAGGTTTAAGTTAGCATAGCCTTAACTTCATTTATGCGTTGAATTTCTTGAAGTGGGCAAACTCGATACAAAGAGATGATGGCTTGATCTAAGGCGGGTCTTAGAGCCAAGGCATCGTTTTCTTTATGTCATGGGGCCTTGAAGAGATGTTCAACTCAAGAGAATTGTGGAAAAGGACACTGCTGTTCATGGAACTTGCACCTCGTACGCGGATGAGGGGCCACAAGACTGTCGCGGCCCTCGCTTCACTGGCATTGGTTATAGGGTTTGGTTCGGTACCAATTGCTCAGGCTCAAACTGAGTACCGAACCGCCTCCGGAGGCTCCCTCAATTGGGGGTTCAAACAGTCTTTCCGAAACTATATCCAAACCGGCGTGGCCAAGGGGTCGATCTCGCTTGGCGATGGCGCGCAGGATAACGGCGGAAACTTTGCCTTTTCCCCACGTGAAAATGGCACAACCGTAACCAGTGATTCTGAAGGTACCGTGGAGTTCAACGGTTCCGTGCACTTCCTTGGACACCAAGCTAATGATCAGTGGATTTTGGACACCACCATGTCTGATATCAAGCTGGTGATCAATGGTTCTTCCGCGCAGTTGAAGGTGGATTTGGTTGCCCGTGAATTCAAGGGCACCACTTATGAAGAAATCGGTGATTACATTGTCTCTGATGACATTGTTCTAGCCGATGTTTCCTTAAGCTCCCCAGCTGATTTCTCCCAAGACACCATTGACCTGACTGGTACCACCTCCTTGACCGCAGCAGGCGCTGAGGCCTTCGGCGGTTTCTACGACACCGGTGAAACCCTGGACCCAACCGGCGGTAGTTTGACCATCACCAGCACCACCACGGCACCTAGCTCTGGTTCAGGTTCTGGATCTGCATCAACTTCTGGTGGCAGCGGCACCGCTGACTGTTCCTCCGGCGCCCTTGGAGTTGTTACCACCGGCACCAATGATGGCATGCTCGGCACAATCCAGGAAGTAAACAACACGTTTGCGATCTGGAACAACCTGCTGGTTAACACCGAGCGCATGTTCTGCAACGTGGATACCCTAAAGGAACGTTTCGCTCCTGCAGAAACCGCAAGCCAGACCACCGGAACTACTTCTGGAACTTCCGGAACCACTGCAACTACTGCAACCACCACTTCTGGAACTACCACTGCAGGAACCGCTGCAACACCTTCCGGCACCACCGGAACTTCTGGAACCGCAGGCACTGCTAACACCGCATCTGCTGCTCAGGCTGTCACCAATGCACCTAGCGATAACAGCGTGTGCACCGCTTCCGGTTCTTTGGGTGTTACCCAGGCTGCAGCGCAGTGGGGCGTGAAGGCGTCCTTCCAGAACTACATTCGCGGATCAATCGCTAAAGGTTCTTGGACTCTTAACGGTGTTGGATTTGATAATCAGCAGTTCCAATTCTCGGGAAACTCAGGTGCTGTTGATGCGGAGAACCAGTCTGGAAGCATCAACTTCCCAGGTTCCATCCACTTCACCGGTCACGGCGGAATTTTAGATATGCAGATCGCTAACATTGAGATCAGCTTCAGCGGAAACACTGGCGAACTGATTGCCGATGTCGTTTCCTCTGACATGGAAGGCAATTCCACCAACTACGGCCGCACCGTGGTGGGTACCTTGAACTTCTCTAGCCTCAACGTTTCCGCAACCGAGGCTTCCGGCGCAGCGTCCGTTTCCCTGTCCCAGTCCGGTTCCCAGGCGTTCGCTGATTTCTACACCCCAGGCACCCAGCTGGATCCAATCAGCTTCAGCGCCACCCTCGGTGGAGACGCCAGCTGTGACACGGGCTCCGGATCCACTGGCACTGGTCCAGCGTCCACCAGCAACGCAGCCACTGGCACCACCGACGCTGCAGCTGGTGAAGAAAGCACCACCCCTGCTAATCAAAACAGCCAGTTCCAGATCCGCCAGGCCGGCGCAGAATCCACTGGCCTTGATACCACCACCACATTTTTGCTCATCCTCGCGGCTTTCGTTGTCGCAGGTGGCTCCATGACTCGCTTCACCGTCGGTAACCCGACTGGAAAATAAGGTTTCACATGAAATTCGCTTTTCGACGCACCCTCACCGCCGCAGTCCTTGCTGCCAGCATGGCCTTAACGGCCTGCGCCAGCTGGGATTCCCCTACGGCATCATCCAACAGTGATCTGATCGATGAAATTCAATCCAGTTCCACTTCGACAGATCCACACACCTTTACCGGCCTTAGCCTGGTGGAAGACATCGGCGACGTTGTCCCTGTCACCGATAATCCATCACCTGCGCTGCCAGTGTCTTTGACTGATGCTGATGGCCACGATGTGGTGGTAGAAGATGTTTCCCGCATTTTGCCGTTGGATCTGTACGGTACTTACTCCAAGACCATCGCAGGCCTTGGCTTGGTGGACAATATTGTTGGCCGAACTGTTAGTTCCACCGAACCTGCCTTGGCTAATGCTGAAGTTGTCACCACCGGTGGACACACCCTAAACGCCGAGGCAATCCTCAACCTGCATCCCACCTTGGTGATCATCGACCACTCCATCGGCCCACGCGAAGTCATCGAACAAATCCGTGCGGCCGGTGTACCAACCGTGATCATGTCACCACAGCGTTCCATCGCATCAATTGGTGATGACATCCGCGATATCGCATCCGTGGTTGGCCTTCCTGAAGAAGGGGAGAAGCTTGCGGAGCGCTCTGTTGCAGAAGTTGAAGAAGCCCGTACGGTTGTCGATGAACTCACCCCAGAAGATCCACTGAAGATGGTCTTCCTCTACGCCCGTGGAACCGGTGGCGTGTTCTTCATCCTGGGTGATGCTTACGGTGGACGCGATCTAATCGAAGGCCTCGGCGGCGTCGACATGGCAGCTGAAAAGGGCATCATGGATCTAGCCCCTGCAAACGCAGAAGCACTTGCTGAGCTCAACCCTGATGTGTTCGTGATGATGTCCGAAGGCCTGGTATCTACAGGTGGTATTGAAGGACTGATGGAACGACCCGGAATTGCACAAACAACAGCGGGACAAAAACAACGTGTTCTTGCCCTCCCCGATGGTCAATCATTGGCTTTCGGTGCCCAAACAGGTGAGTTGTTGCTTCGCGCATCCCGCGCATTGTATGTGCAGGACGGCGAGTAAATGGTTGTGAGGGAAGTAGACGTCGAAAAGCAAAAAACCACCGTCGTGCCTGGGGCGATCGCTAAGCGTCGGACCGTGCGCATCGCGTTGTTTATTGCGCTGGGCATCATCGTGGTCGTGGCGTCCGTGTGGTCGATTCTGGTCGGCCAATACACCATCCCGATTCGTGATCTACCTTCGATTTTGACCGCCGGACCCGTCGGCGCACAGTCGATGGAAGAGCAAGTTGTGTGGCAAATTCGTGTGCCGCGCATCGTGCTGGGACTGCTCGTCGGCGGCGCGTTAGGTGTCGCGGGTGCGCTGCTGCAGGCAGTATTTTCCAACCCGCTGGCGGAACCATCCATCATCGGTGTGACAGCTGGTGCCGGCGTCGGTGCGTCTGCGGTTATCGTGTTCAACCTGACATTCCTGGGCACCTCAACCGTCGCTGTCGGCGCATTTATTACCGCCGTGATCACGACCGTGTTGGTGTATCAGCTAGCCAGAAGCCGCGGACGCGTGCAGGTGATCAACCTGATTCTCACCGGTATCGCCATCAACGCGGTGTCCGGCGCGCTGACCTCGTTTTTCATTTACATTGCGCCAACGAGCTCCCGTGAAGAAATTATTTTCTGGCAGATGGGCTCCCTCAACGGCTCGCAATGGGCGCACGTGAATGTGGTGTTCGTGATCGTTGCCATCGGCCTGATCGCAGCTTTTGGGCTGGGTAAACAGCTTGACGTCCTAGCACTTGGCGAAAGCGCAGCCGGACACGTTGGCCTCAATGTGAAAAGGCTCCGCATCATCGCGATCGCAGTATCCACACTTCTTACCGCCGGTGCCGTGGCATACGCAGGATTGATCAGCTTCGTTGGCTTGATCATCCCGCACCTGCTTCGCACCGTCACAGGACCCGCCAATAAAATCCTCGTGCCAGCGTCAGCCCTTGGCGGCGCAGCCTTGATCAGCGTCTCTGACATCCTCGCCAGAACGCTTATCCCATACGCTGATCTGCCCATCGGTATTTTCACAGCGGTGGTCGGCGGCCCAACATTCTTTATCCTGTTGCGCCGAATGATGAAAAAGGGTGTGCACTAAATGCCAATCGTTTCATTAGACAACGTCACTGTCGCGATCGAAGGCAAAAAGCTTCTCGACGCCGTCTCCCTCAACGCTTATCCCGGCGAGGTCCTAGGACTCATCGGGCCCAACGGTGCCGGAAAATCCACTTTATTAAGCGTGCTCTCAGGTGATCGGATTCCTGATTCCGGTGTCGTAAACGTTGGCGGATTAGACCCCGCAACAGCGGCGTCATCCGACATGGCTAGAGTGCGAGCCGTCATGCTTCAAGACGTTAACGTGGCGTTCTCCTTCCTCGTGTGGGATGTCGTGGAAATGGGTAGGCGACCATGGCAAAAGATGTCCACGCCTGAACAAGACCACGAAATCATCGAAGCGGCCCTCGCTGCAACCTCGGTATCGCACCTTGCCGAACGTGAAATCACCACACTGTCCGGCGGTGAGCGAGCACGTGTGGCCCTATCCCGTGTCCTTGCTCAGCAAACCCCCATTGTGCTGCTGGACGAACCAACAGCAGCGATGGACATTAGCCACCAAGAACAAACTCTAGGTACCGCACGAGCGCTAGCAGCCGCTGGGGCAGCAGTGATTGTGGTTTTGCATGATCTCAATGCAGCTGCCGCCTATTGCGACAGCATTGTGTGTCTAAGTCAGGGTCGAGTAATTGCCTCCGGTTCCGTTGATGAGGTGTACTCCACGGAAACTTTGTCCCGTGTTTATGGTTGGCCGATCAGGGTCGATCATAGTGGAAAATATGTTCGAGTGGAGCCGGATCGCTCGACCGTAGAGATTTCGCCTGCTCTTCGTGTTAAAAGTGCAATTTCTGCAACTTAAGCACAGGGAAAAATAAGGGAACCCTACCCTCATGGGGGTAGGGTTCTTCCATTTTTTCCAGCTTAGGATAAGCTAATCTACGTTTTGTTGTGCTATCGAACTGGAGAGCAAAGAAAATGAACAAGTTTGCCACCCGTGCACTCGTTGCTTTGTCGGGATCTGCAATTGCCATGACTGGCCTGACCGTTGTATCCGCAAACGCCGCTGAGGAAACCGGCGAGTGCCGCGTTGTCACCACCGGTACCGCTGACTGGTCAGTGCGTGAATCTTTCAACAACTACCTTGAAGGCCCAATCGCTAACGGTCCTGCCTACAAGTACCACGGTGGCATCGAGGTCCGTGACGGTGTAGAAACCACCGGCACGAAGTCAGCTCGCGAGTTCACTTGGCCAGTACTTGGCAGCGAAGAGGGCGAAGTTAACCTCGGTGGCGGCGTGCACTGGACCGGTCACAACCACTACAACGGCGATGACGAGTCCCAGGCTGCGGACAACTTCATCCTGGACCTTGACTTCTCCAACCCAACCGTCAAGTTCGATGGCAACCAGGGAACCTTGCTGGTGGACTACAAGTCCCGTGAGTTCATTGATACCAAGACCGTCGCTGACTTCCTCACCGGAACTCAGGCAGAGCTGGCAACCATCACCTTCGATGCGCCAATCGACCTAACTCAGGAAAGTGTCACCGTCACCGGTCAGACCGCGCTGACTGAAACTGGTGTCGATGTCATGGGTACCTTCTACCCAGAAGGTGAAGCACTTGCTCCAATCACCTTGAACCTCACCAATGAGGTTGTTTGTGACGCACCTGAAGAGCCAGAAGAGCCAACTGATCCTGAAGAGCCAACCGATCCTGAAGAGCCAGGCGAGCCAAGCAACGGCAGCAGCAACGGTGGCATCCTCGGAATCCTGGGAATCCTTGCAGCACTGGGTGGCGTTGGCGCAGTTGTGTACAACTACCTGGTCTCCACCGGAGTTATTGCAGCGTTCAAGTAAATGAATCGCTTTTCTAACGCCTTATTAGCAGCCTCTGTCGCGGGGGCTGCTTTGGCCATTCCAGCAGCAACCGCGACTGCAGCAGAAGATGCTGTATGTTCCTACACTGGTCAGGTAGATTGGAACGTCCGTGATTCCTTCAACAGCTACCTTTTGGGAAATATCGCTAATGGCAGTGCCTACAAGCATAAGGGCGGACTGGATGTTCGGGACGGCGTCCAAACTGACGGACATGCCCGCACCCCGAGCTTAAGCTGGCCTGTTGATTCAGTGACCCCAACAGAGGTCTCTACCACAGGTGGGGTGCACTGGACTGGGCACAACCTGTACAACGGCGACGATGTCACTCAGGTACCAGACAACTTCACTTTGGATCTAGACTTCTCCAACGTGACGGTCGAAGTCGATGGCACTTCGGGTCGATTGTTGGTGGATTACGTCTCCAGGGAATACATCGACACTAAGACTCTTGGTGATTTCCAATCGGGTGAACAAGCTGAGCTGGGCACTATTTCCTTTGCCAAAGCCCCTGATTTCACCTTAAGTTCCGTTAACGTCACAGGTGATGTGTCGTTGACTGCTGCGGGTGTCAGTGTTTTCGGTGGCTTCTATGGTTCAGGGGAGCAGTTGGCTCCTTTGACACTGAATCTGACTGCACTAGATGGATGTGGAACCACTCCAGATCCAGAAGAGCCAGAAGAACCAGGCAACCCCATCGAGCCGGACCCTGCAGGATCATCTACTGATGTAAGCAGCAGTAACTTTACTGATCTTCTCACTCAGGTGCTCTCCATTGGTTCCATGATCGGAATGGTGGGCTTGATAGGCACCATCATCAACTACTTCATTCAAAGCTTCGTTTAAAAATGATGGTTGATAGAGTTCGTTAACTCACTGATCAAATAATAATGTCGTTGCCCTCCAAGTGATTGGAAGGCAACGACATTCTATTTAGGGGGGCAGCTTAACCTACTGGACTGATTCCAACGTCTGGACGTTAATCTTCTCACCAGTCAAAGTGACGTTGATGCCACCGTCTGCAACGTCGATGGTTTGGATCTGTAGGCCGCCGGCTACTTCTTGGATGGAAGACTGCACAGCGTCGGTAAGCATTTGGCTTACTTCATCCGGAAGCCCGAATCCGAACAGTTGGGAATCTATCACCTCAAAGGCGAGCTGGCCGTTGAGGATGATGGGGCGAAGTGAGGCACGTGCTGCGCCGTCGGTGAATTCCACATCAACTGATTGGTTTTCAGCGTTGGAGGTGACATCGGTGATCTTCACTAGTTCCTGGATCAGTTGAGATGCCAGACCTGCAGATTCGCCGTTTCCAGCAGCAGCTTGGGACATTTGTTGCTGGACAGTTGCCAGGATGAAATCATCAGGGGCGAAGGTTGTCAGAGTGAGGTGATCGGCAACGGGATTGTTGCGGTCACTGATATCTAAGTCCTGTAACTGCACGGTTGCTTCGGGGGTGCCGTCGATGGTGGGGACATCGCCTTGGTTGGTGATGTTTAAGGTGTCTGGGGTGTTGATTGTGACTTCACTGATGTTGCCTTGAACAATGCCCAAGAGCAATGGGGAAGCGCCGAAGCTGATGGAAGGTTCTTCCGTCGCGGAGATTCCTTGGTTGGAAGCTTGCGCTTGGAATTCATCCTTCAGTTGCTTGCCGATCATATAACGCAGCCCAAACTCTGCCACCAGTACGAGAAGTAGCAGAATCACCACGATGGTGAGTAGGACTTTGGGTAACGCAGATTTTTTTGATTTAGCCACGTAAACCAGTGTCCCTCATTGCTGTGGTGTTGGAAAGTTGCAAACCGGCAAAAACACCTAAAAGCTTCCTGAGAGCTAAAAAGGGAGCTAAAAAGGAAACCTCCTTATGCGCCGTTTAAGCGATCGAATTTCTCAGCCATACATTTGTACCACCCGGTGTGGAAAAGGCTCTTAGAAGCGATTCTGGAAGGGCACTTTTTCAAAGTACCAAGTGAGATTTCACGCAATGCCGAAAGAAACCAAACACACGTGCCAAAGATTCCTGAAAAGCCAAAATTTTGTCATGTCAGTCCGGTTTGTAGAAATCCCTAACCCCCAAAACCTAAGGCGCCACGATCTCCCACGGCACTGTCAGTAAACTATCGCCCACACGTCGCCTTGATACTGTGATGGGCCAACCTTGGTCGATGAGCATGGCGCGCGCTTTTTCCCAGCGTACGCGTGGTCCGTAGGGTTCCCATCCGGCGCAGTGGTCCCAGGCAAGGTCTGCGGCGGACAATAAAGAGTGGATTTTTTCACCGGGCACGTTGCGGTGGATAAGGATTTTTGGGAGTCGTTCTGCCACATCAGATGGTGTGGAAATTCCCCAGGGGTCCCAGGCGAGGGTGAGTTCTTGTGGGCCGTCGGAATTAAGGGTGATCCAGGTGCATCGTTTGCCGATTTCATCGCAGGTGCCTTCGAAAAACAGGCCACCAGGAGCTAATCGGGAGGTGACGGTGTCCCAGGCTGCTTCAACTTGGTCGACGTCGTATTGGCGGAGCACGTTGAAGGCTCGCACGAGTTGGGGTTGGTATCCGGCTAGTTCAAATCCGCCGAGTTCAAAGGACACGCCTTGTTGGGGTTTGAGGACTCGTTCGGGGTTGATTTCTAGGCCGATGACGCGTATGTCGGGTGCTAGGCGGTGGAGCCATCGTCCCCATTCGACGGTGGTGGTGTGGCTGGCGCCGTAGCCGACGTCTAAGGCGAGGGAGGAGGCGTCGAGAAGCGTTTTTATTTTGGGGTGGTGAAAGCACCACCGATCGAAGCGCCTGAGGCGATTTACACCGGTGGTGCCGCGGGTGATCACGCCGATTGGCTTCTGCTTTCCGTTTGCGTTTAGGCGGAAAGAGGCGCGCAGATTGTGGGCGTGATCAGCCATTTAGAGGTTCTCGGAGATCCACTTTTCGGTGAGAGCGCCTTCGTTTGCGAAGAGCTCGCCAAGTGCATCCGCAACCTTTGGCTCGATTGCAGGGCCCATGAATGGGATGTTCACGGAAACTTCGTTGCTGTAGTCGAAGGTGGTGGAAGCGTCGTCGCCGTTGATTGCGATGGTGCCCTTGAAATCAACAGGGGTGCCCTTGACGTCTGCGTTGTATTCGACGGTTGCTGCGTTGTTGGTGAGCGCAGGAACGTTGAGTACTCGCTTGACTTTGAGTGCCTGGCTGATCATTGCGCGCACTGCCTCTGGGAGGACCTCGAGTGGGAGGACTTCAAAAAGGGTTGCGGTTGCGCCGCCGTCAGCTGCGGTGAACTCGTTGACTTCGCCCGCTTCGGGGGAGAGGTTTGCTGCGATGTATGCCCAATAAGCTTCGGTGGTGAGTGCTTCGTGCACCTTGCCCACGGGCTGATTGATCGTAATGGTGTTTTCTGTACGCGTTGCCATGAGGATAAGACTACCGTTAGTAGGGTGTTGGATTCATCGCTAGCCCAGGAAATCGCCGCGATCGACGGCGTCGAACTCGATTCAGATGTCACTTTCGCCGATCTGACGACCCTACGCATCGGCGGAAAACCCCGCGCGGCCGTACGTTGCCAGACCACGCAGGCGCTGGTCAGCGCCATAAAATTGCTTGACGACGCCTCCCTCCCCCTCCTCATCGTCGGCGGTGGGTCTAACCTTGTGGTTGCTGATGGCGAACTCGATGTCATTGCCGTGATTATCGAAACCGATGACGTCTCCTTAAACCTTTCCACCGGCTTACTTACCGCCGATGCAGGCGCTGTTTGGGACGATGTTGTCCAACTTTCGGTGGATGCTGGCCTTGGTGGAATTGAATGCCTCTCCGGAATCCCAGGCTCCGCCGGTGCCACCCCCGTCCAAAACGTCGGCGCCTACGGAACGGAAGTGTCCGATGTGCTCACCCGCGTCCAGCTTCTCGATCGCACCACCCACCAAACCTCCTGGGTTGATGCCTCTGAACTTGAGCTGTCCTACCGCTATTCAAATCTCAAATTCACCAACCGTGCAGTCGTATTGGCGATCGAACTCCAATTACTCACCGATGGATTGTCCGCGCCGCTGCGGTTTGGTGAGTTGGGGCGTCGATTAGCAATTTCCAAGGACGAGCCCCACCCACGACGACCCGTCCGCATCGTCCGCGACACCGTGCTTGAGCTGCGCCGCACAAAAGGCATGGTCATCGAGCACACCGACCACGACACCTGGTCCGCCGGCTCGTTTTTCACCAACCCGATCGTCGACCCAGCCGTGGCAGACGCGGTTTTCGACACCGTCGGCGAACCCACCATGCCCCGTTTCCCCGCAGACAACGGCAAAGAGAAACTCTCCGCAGCCTGGCTCATCGAACGCGCAGGTTTCAAAAAAGGCCACCCAGGTAATGGAGCAAAAGCCTCTTTGAGCACCAAGCACACCCTCGCGCTGACCAACAGAGGCGACGCCACCGCCGCCGACCTCGTTGCATTAGCCAAAGGAATCCGCGACGGCGTCTTCAAAGCCTTTGGGGTAACCCTTGTTCCCGAACCCGTGTGGATTGGACTGAGCATCGATGACTAAATTCTCCGAAATTCCCGGCACCGCAACCCCTTTGCACAGAGCATTGGAAGGCGCTGGCTACCCGGACTTGGAATCCCTCAACGGCGTCCCTTACAAAACCCTTATCGCGTTACATGGTGTGGGAAAAACTGGGCTTGGCAGAATCCAGGTAGCTTTGGAATCTCGTGGCCTTTCATTAGGGGAAGAAACCAAAGGAGCTACCATCACCGCAGGTCACACTGGAAAAGTGGCCTCGGATATCAAAACTCACATCACGGATGTTGACCCTGTGGCCTATGTGGATGGGTTAGAGGGCAGGCGGGTTGCTCATGGGCATTTGCTGTTGTCGATTTTCGGCAGAGTTACCGGCGCGGAACCTAAAATGTGGGGACCTTCCATGATTGGATACGGCGAAGTCCACTATGTTTCCCACACAGGTAGGGAAGGGGATTGGTTCCAGTGCGGTTTCAGTCCCGCGAAAGCGAAAATTTCCCTGTATGGCCTGAAAGACACTCCGGGTGGTGAGGAATTGTTGCAGAAACTTGGAAAGTACACCGAAGGTAAGGGATGTGTGTACATCAATAAGCCGGAGGACATCGATCTGGAGGTTTTGGAGGCCATGATCGCCGAGTCATGGGCTGGGCAAAATCTAACCCCTTAAAGGGCGTGCCAATTCACCATTTTTCAGCACTTACTCTCCAGAAATGGTGAATCCGCACGATTTTGAGGCCTAAAAGTGTGCCAATTCAACATTTTCCAGTGCTTCCCCTACAAAAATGGTGAATCCTAACCATAGGTCCTGTCTGAATTCACACCAGTCCCACTGGCCCCAAAAAGAAAACCCCTCAGAATCGCTTCTAAGGGGCTAACTAACGTTCAGCCAAGCAAGTACCTATTTAAAGGATTCAACCTCTTAAATGGGCGCTCACAAAGAATTTACTTGCCAAGCTTCTTTAACAACTCCGCCTGCACTTCCCGGCGCCTAATCTTGCCCATCTGATCCCTTGGCATCTCCTCAAAGTGGTAGAAAGTGCGCGGAACTTTGTATCGGGTGAGGTTTTCGCGGGCGAATTCCTTTAAACCATCAGGATCTAACGCAGCGCCTTCTTTTAAGGTGATGGCAGCTACGACATTTTCAGAACCGTCTTCGCGGGGGATGCCAACGACTGCGGAATCTTCAATATCGGGGTGCTCCGCCAGGACTTCTTCAACTTCTGCGGGGTACACGTTGAAACCACCGGTGATGATGACTTCCTTGATGCGGGCAACGAGGCGGATGAAGCCATCTTCTTCCATTACTCCGACGTCACCTGTGCGGTACCACTCGCCGTGGAAACTGTTCTTGGTGGCTTCTTCCTGGTTGAGGTAGCCCTTGAACACCTGTGGGCCTTTAATGAGGACTTCGCCCTCAGTGCCGTCTGGCATGGTTTCGTCGAGGTTTTCTGGGTTGGCGATGCGCACAATGGTGTCGGGGAATGGGATTCCAACGTAGCCTTGGCGGCGGTGATCGCTCATTGGGTTGCCGACGATAATCGGGGAGGTTTCGGTAAGTCCGTACCCTTCAACGAGGCGGCCACCGGTGTGCTTTTCCCAGCGTTCAACGGTGCGCTGTGAAAGAGTGGATGCGCCAGAAAAAGCGTTGCGAACTCCCTTGATGGGAATACCTTCGGATTCGGAGGCGTCGACGATTTTTTCATACAACGTGGGCACACCCGGAAGCCAGGTGGGGGTGTGTTTTTTCATCACGTTCATGATGAGGTCGATGCGTGGGGTTGGCAGCAGCACCATTTCTCCGCCGATGAACACAGAAAGAGTACCCACCATGGTTAGTCCGTATGCGTGGAACATGGGAAGTGCTGCCAGCATGCGTTCTGGCTTGTCACCTAAACCTGGCACCCAGTTTTTTCCTTGCAGAAGGTTGGAAAAGAGGTTGCCGTGGGTTAGTTGTGCACCTTTGGGGCGACCGGTGGTTCCGGAGGTGTAGAGAATCAGTGCAACAGACTCTTTGGTGACGGTTGGTTCTGAAACAACATCTTCGCCTTCGCCTCCCATTGCTGCGCTGGTGAGTGTTTCAAAGGGGACGGTGTTTGGTGCAGCTCCGGAGAGTGCTTCGCGGCTTTTGCGCAGTGCCGGGATGGGAAGTTTCAACGCAAGGCGCTGGATGGGTGGCATCGCGTTGATCATGTTGACGGACACGATGGTTTCCAACTGGGTTTGTCCACGGAGTTTTTCCACGGTTGGAGATGCTTTGTCCCACACGATGGCTACACGCGCGCCGTGATCTTTGAATGGTTCAAGCAGTTCGTGGGCGGTGTAGAGCGGGTTGTGTTCAATAACCACAGCACCGAGTTTGAGTACTGCATAAAACGCCGCGATGTGTTGGGGGCAGTTGGGAAGAATGATGGCTACGTGATCGCCGGGGCGGACACCTAGGGCGCGTAAACCTGCGGCAGTTTTGCGGACTTCTTTGTCCAGCTCTGCGTAGGTTTGGGTGCGCCCAAAAAAGTAGGTGGCTGGTTTATCAGCGTTGATAGCTAGGTTGTTGTCATAAACGTCTAGCAAGGTGGTGTCGCCGTATTCCAATGTATGTGGCGTCCATTCTGGGTAATGCTGGAGCCAAGCTTTGGTTTCGTATGCTGACATGGTGTCCCTTCAACTGCGTTTACTTTAGTGCCTTTTAGTATATAGAGACACCACGCCGCCCACGTCTATGTGCGATCTAGAATGTGGATATGCGCGTAGCAATGATTTCCATGCATACCTCTCCGTTGCAGCAGCCGGGGATTGGTGATTCGGGCGGAATGAATGTTTATATTCTTTCCACTGCAACTGAGCTGGCAAAACAGGGGGTAGAGGTAGATATTTATACTCGTGCCACCAGGCCGTCGCAGGGGGAGATCGTGCAGGTGGCTGATAATTTGCAAGTTATTAATATCGCTGCCGGCCCGTATGAGGGGTTGTCTAAAGAGGAATTACCTACGCAGTTGGCGGCGTTTGCGGGTGGAATGTTGTCGTTTACGCGCCGGGAGAAGGTTTCTTATGATTTGATTCATTCCCATTATTGGCTTTCTGGCCAGGTGGGGTGGTTGATGCGGGATTTGTGGCGGATCCCGCTTATTCATACGGCGCACACGTTGGCGGCTGTGAAGAATTCTTATCGCGATGATGCTGATACTCCGGAGTCGGAGGCGCGGCGTATTTGTGAGCAGCAGTTGGTGGATAATGCCGATGTGTTGGCGGTGAATACGCAGGAAGAGATGCAGGATTTGATGCATCACTATGATGCGGAGCCAGATCGGATTTCGGTGGTGTCTCCTGGGGCGGATATTGAGCTGTACAGCCCTGGAAATGATCGCGCGACGGAGCGATCGCGCCGTGAGTTGGGCATTCCGCTGCATGCCAAAGTGGTGGCGTTTGTGGGAAGGCTGCAGCCGTTTAAGGGCCCGCAGGTGCTGATCAAGGCGGTTGCGGAGTTGTTTGAGCGCGATCCGGAAAGAAATTTGAGGGTGTTGATTTGTGGTGGCCCTTCTGGTCCGAATGCTTCACCGGATACGTATAGGAATTTGGCGCAGGAACTGGGCGTCGAAAAGCGTATTCGCTTTTTAGACCCGCGCCCCCCGAGCGAGCTAGTGACCATTTATCGCGCGGCAGACATCGTGGCCGTGCCAAGTTTTAATGAATCTTTCGGCCTTGTCGCCATGGAGGCTCAAGCCAGCGGCACGCCCGTCATAGCGGCCCGGGTTGGCGGGCTGCCTATAGCGGTCGCGGAGGGCGAGACGGGATTGCTTGTCGACGGCCACTCCCCGCACACCTGGGCCGACGCGCTGGCAACCCTGTTGGATGATGATGAAACGCGCATCAGAATGGGCGAAGACGCCGTAGAACACGCACGAACTTTCTCCTGGGCAGCTACCGCGGCGCAGCTATCGTCGCTGTACAACGAGGCAATTGCCAACGAAAATGTGGATGGTGAAACCCATCACGGGCAAGTAAACGCGCGTCCTGGAACATAAAATGGCAAACTAGTATCTATGACTAACGGAAAACTGATTCTTCTTCGTCACGGTCAGAGCGAATGGAACGCATCCAACCAGTTCACTGGATGGGTCGACGTCAATCTGACCGCACAGGGTGAGGCCGAGGCCAAGCGTGGTGGCGAACTTCTCGTAGAGGCCGGCGTCCTCCCCAGCGTTGTTTACACCTCACTGCTGCGTCGCGCGATCCGCACCGCAAATATTTCACTTGATGCAGCGGACCGCCACTGGATCCCAGTCATCCGCGATTGGCGTTTGAACGAGCGCCACTACGGTGCTCTGCAGGGCTTGGACAAGGCTGAGACCAAGGAAAAGTACGGCGATGACCAGTTCATGGAATGGCGTCGTTCTTATGACACCCCACCACCAGAGCTTGCAGATGACGCAGAGTACTCCCAGGCTAATGACCCTCGTTACGCGGACCTTGATGTAGTTCCACGCACCGAGTGCCTCAAGGACGTTGTGGTTCGTTTCGTTCCTTACTTCGAGGAAGAAATCCTGCCACGCGCCAAGAAGGGCGAAACTGTTCTTATCGCAGCTCACGGCAACTCCCTGCGCGCATTGGTCAAGCACCTTGATGGCATTTCCGACGCCGATATCGCCGAGCTGAATATCCCAACCGGTATTCCACTGGTGTATGAAATCGCAGAAGATGGTTCTGTGGTTAACCCAGGTGGCACCTACCTCGATCCAGAGGCAGCCGCAGCAGGTGCAGCAGCAGTAGCAAACCAGGGTAATAAGTAGTTATTTGTAGGTGAGCACTCTTCTTGCTTTCGTTTTGGGCGTGGTCCTCATGGGCCTCGCCCTACCTGTGTATACGAAAATTAAAGAAAGAATGCGTCGCCACAAATCGGCGGTGACCTTATCTGAAAATCAGGTCACCACCGTCGGCCAAGTCTTACACCTGGCCATTCAAGGTTCCCCAACGGGTATCACGGTTGTTGATCGCACCGGCGACGTCATCTTATCCAACGGCCGCGCCCACGAACTGGGCATTGTCCACGAAAGGTCCGTCGACAGCAATGTCTGGCGCGTTGCCCAGGAAGCCTTCCACGACCAAGAAACCCACTCCTTAGACGTCCACCCAGACCGCAATCCACGGCGCCCGGGTAGTCGCATCACTGCAGTGCAGGCGGTGGTTAAGCCTTTAACGCTTATCGACGATCGCTTCGTGATCATCTACGCCTCCGACGAATCCGAAAACGTGCGCATGGAATCGGCACGCCGAGACTTCGTCGCAAACGTCTCCCACGAACTTAAAACCCCAGTCGGTGGCATGGCACTTCTTGCCGAAGCCCTCATGGAATCCTCCGACGACCCCGAACAAGTCGAATACTTTGGCTCCCGACTGCACCGCGAAGCCCACCGCATGGCCGACATGATCAACGAACTGATCTCACTGTCCAAACTTCAGGGCGCCGAAAGACTCCCCGACATGGAACCAGTCAAAGCCGACGACATCATCGACGAAGCCATCGAACGCACCCAACTTGCCGCCGACAACGCCAACATCGAAATCATCCGCGGCGACCGCACCGGCGTATGGGTAGAAGCCGATCGATCCCTGCTGGTCACAGCACTCGCGAACCTGATCAGCAACGCAATCAACTACTCACCAAAGGCCGTTCCAGTCTCTGTATCCCAAAGCATCCGCAACGATGTTGTGATGATCCGAGTCACCGACCGCGGCATCGGCATCGCACCAGAAGACCAAGCCCGAGTTTTCGAAAGGTTCTTCCGCGTCGACAAAGCCCGCTCCCGCCAAACAGGTGGAACCGGCCTTGGCCTTGCGATAGTTAAACATGTCATGGCCAACCATGGCGGTAGTATTAGTTTGTGGTCACGTCCTGGAACAGGCTCCACATTCACACTTGAGCTCCCCGTATATCACCCAGAGTCCGAGGAACCGGCAGAATCTAAGCAGGGACCTAGTTTGGATTCACCCATTCGCACGACTGCGTCCAAAATAGCTGGGCGCCGAAAGGAAAAATAATGACGACAATCCTGATCGTTGAAGATGAGGAATCGTTAGCAGATCCTTTGGCCTTTCTTCTTCGCAAAGAAGGTTTCAACACCATCATCGCCGGTGATGGCCCAACCGCACTTGTGGAGTTCAGTCGAAACGAAGTCGACATCGTCCTCCTTGACCTCATGCTTCCAGGAATGTCCGGCACCGACGTCTGCAAAGAACTACGCACCGTCTCCAGCGTCCCCGTCATCATGGTCACAGCCCGCGACTCTGAGATCGACAAAGTCGTTGGCCTGGAACTAGGCGCCGACGACTATGTCACCAAACCATATTCCTCCCGCGAACTCATCGCCCGCATTCGCGCAGTCCTGCGCCGCCGTGGAGTTTCCGAAACCGAAACCGAAGACGACCCACTCGACGACCAAATCCTCGAAGGCGGGCGCGTCCGCATGGACGTCGATTCCCACACCGTGACCGTCGACGGCGAACCCGTGAGCATGCCTCTCAAAGAATTCGACCTTTTGGAATACCTCCTGCGCAACGCCGGCCGAGTCCTCACCCGAGGTCAACTCATCGACCGAATCTGGGGCGCCGATTACGTCGGCGACACCAAAACCCTCGATGTCCACGTCAAAAGGTTGCGTTCCAAGATCGAAGAAGAGCCATCTCGCCCTCGTTACCTCGTGACAGTGCGCGGACTGGGCTACAAATTCGAGTTGTAGGCCCTGCGACCAAACCAGGAGACCCAGAAATCATGTTTTTGAAGTTTTTGGGTCTCCTGGTTTGGTGTATCGCGCTGAATACCAAACGTGGAGACCCAACTTTCGGGTTTTGGAGGTTTTTGGGTCTCCTGGTTTGGTCGGGTCGAAAAATCATCCCTGGCCCCAAAAAATCCGACTCGCTGTATGGCCGTTTAACGCACTTTCAGACACGAGCCCAGGGGAATGTACGTTTGAAAAACTCGGCCCTTTAAATGGGCGTTTAGAGCCTCGAAGCTTTTGCATCGAACGGTTGGCTGCACAAGTGGCCCTGCGACCAAACCAGGAGACCCAGAAATCATGTTTTTGAAGTTTTTGGGTCTCCTGGTTTGGTGTATCGCGCTGAATGCCAAACGTGGAGACCCAACTTTCGGGTTTTGGAGGTTTTTGGGTCTCCTGGTTTGGTCGGGTCGAAAAATCATCCCTGGCCCCAAAAAATCCGACTCGCTGTATGGTCGGTTAACGCACTTTCAGACATGAGCCCAGGGGAATGTACGTTTGAAAAACTCGACCCCTTAAAACGGCTTCTAGAGGCTTCGGAACCTTTTGGACGTTTTCGGAGTCTAACTAGAGTATGGACAACAATAACTCATACCTTCGGCCAGTAACCTACGACGATGTTTCCCATGAGTATTCGAAGTGGAAGTTCTACAAAGAGTTCACCAAGATTTCCGGTTCGGTGTATTTGAGGAACGAGCTCGTCGATGACCCCGCTTTAGTCACGCAAGCGCTGCTCAAAAGGTGCCCTGAAGGAGTACTTCGCGGATATGCAGCCCTGAAGCAACGAGGGTACAAACTCCTTGATGATCCCTGGATGCCGATCATTAGCATTTCGGATGAACATCGCTCGAAAAAATCGACATCAAGAGGGAAATTCATCCGGCGCGTGCCACCTAAAGATCTTCGCCACAGCGGAGAAATTAAGCTTGTCAGCGATTCCCAAGCTCTCCTTGATGTGTTTAATCTGCATGAACTCCACAATTTTGAGCGTCAAGTGGCGTTGATCGATCACCTTATTAGGCAGCGTCCTGATTTGAAGCAGGAGATCCACAATGTTCCTGAGCTGGCTAAACATGCACAGGTTGCCAATGAGTTCGCGGAATCGCCACCGGAGTCGTGGTTGAGGGTGAGGTGGCACCAAGCGGGGTATAGAAACTTTATTCCGCAGATTCGTGTGGATTTGGAAGGTCAGTACTTTTATTTGGATTTGGCGGATCCGGTGTTATTTGTGGCGTTGGAATATAACGGCGGGTGGCATTACACGGCGGAGCAGAGGGGGAAGGATTCGTTTCGGAAGAATGCGTTGAAGAATGCGGGGTGGGATGTTTTTGAGGTGACGTCAAAGACTTTGCATAGTAAGTCGGAGTGGGATTTCTTCTTTCAGCAGGTCACGGCGGTGATTCATCGGAAGTATGAACAACGCCGCCGGAGGTTGCCGATGCAGACGGTTAGCTGATTGCTTCGAGTGGTGATATTCGTGAGGCTCGGGCTGCGGGGATGAGTGCTGCGATTCCTCCGATGATGATGGCGGATATCAGCATGAGTCCGATTTGTGTCCACGGGATTTCTACTGGTGCCATGCCTCTGGTTCGTAGGCTGCTGACAATTGCCCAGCCGATGAATGTGCCAAGAAGTAGTCCATGGATTGCGCCGTGGATGGAGAGGATCACGGATTCTAGGGAGATCATGCGGCGGATTTGGTGTCGTTGGATGCCGGTGGCGCGGAGGATGCCGATTTCTCGGGTGCGTTCGCTGATTGAGAGGAATAGTGTGTTGACAATGCCCAGGATCGCGATGATGACCGCCAACGCAAGAAGGCCGTAGATGATGCCTAGTAGTTGGTTGATTTGGGTGCCGAGGCTGCCGCGGAATTCGTCTTTGGATTTTACTTGGACGATGAGGAATGGGGAAACGGCGCTGACGAGGTTGTCGCGGAGTTGATCGTTGTTGGTGGAGCCGTCGCCGTTGATGAAAATTTGGGAGCGGTGGTAGCTGTCGGCGGAGGTGAGTACTCGGTTGGTGGCTGCTGCGTTGACCATGAGGTGTCCGACGAGGCTGGTTTCTGCGTAGATTCCGGTGATGGGGACGCGGATGCCGTCTTCGGAGGCGTATGGGTTGACGGTGACGGTGTCGCCGACTTCGAGGTCGGATTGGTCGGCGTAGGTGGTGGAGATCATCACGCCGGGGGTGTCGCTGGTGAATGCGTTGCCGGAGCGTACTGCGAGGTCTAGGAAGTTGGAGAGGTTGCCGTCGAAGATGGTGGTTGTTTCGTTGTCCCAGCCGTTGACTTGCACACTTCCGGTCATAAGTGTTCCGACTTCGCCGACTCCTTGGGTTTTTTGTACTTCGGGGGCAACGGCGGCCGACATGGAAAGTGATCTGGATCCGCCGGAGGGTTGGCCGGGGACCATGGTGCCGCCGATGCTGTCTAGGACGTAGGGGGATTTGATGGTGGATTCCATGGATCCGAATACGCTGGCGCGGGTGGTGGCGCCGATGACGCCTACGCAGGCGACCAGTCCTACGCTTAGGGTGACGGCGAGTGCGGTGGTTGCCGAGCGTCTGGGGTTACGTAGCGTGTTGCGCTGAGCTAGCTTGCCGACGGATCGAAACGGCAACATTATCGCCACGCCAAGAGTTTTCGAGGTTGCGATAATCAGCGCCGGACCTGACAGTGCGAGTGCGAAAAACACCAACAGTAATCCTGCGCCGATAAAGCCTAGTCGGGGTTCTGTTTTGAATTCATCGCCGTTGACTGCAGACACCAAAGCGCCGGCAATGGTCAGACTGATTCCTAAAGTGCACAGGACAGCGGCGATGAGGAACCTGGCTCGATCTAAAGAGTTGCTGCGTGCATCAGAGGATTCGAATGCTTGGATCGGCGGGAGGTTTCCGGCACGGTGCGCTGGTGAAATCGCGCTTAAGACAGTGGCGGTGACGGCGAAGAGGACGGGGAAGATGAAGGATCCGGGGTTGTAGCTGATGTCGATGGAGGAAAGGGCGTCGCCAAGCTGGTTGAGTACCTGGACCAGCGCGTTGACCACGCCGAAACCTACTGCGATGCCAAGGAAACCGCCGATTAAACCGATAAAGACCGCTTCCATGATCACGGAGAAACCGATCTGGAAGGTGGACACACCAATGGAGCGCAGCAATGCGAATTCTCCGGTGCGTTGGGCAACGATCATGGCGAAAGTATTAGCGATGATGAAACTGCCCACGATCAGTGCAATCGCTGCGAAAGCAAGGAGCACATAGGTCATGAATTCCAGTTGGCGGGCGGTGTCGCCGGTGGTTTGATCGACAATTTGCTCGGGCAGAAGCGGCATGAGGTCGCGGTGTGTTTTGCCGATTCGGTTGCGCACAGCCATGGGATCAGCGCCATCGTGGACTGCGATGGTGATTTGGCTGGCGTGGGTGCCGTTGGTGAATAATTCCAAATAGCGCGATGGGGTAAATCCAACTCCGACCCATCCAGCCACATCGGTGTTGGATTCAAAAACTCCACTTAAGGTGGCATTAAGACGTTCGGTGGGGGTGACAATCGTGATGTCATCACCAATGGATAGCCCTGCCCGTTTGGCTGCCGAAGCGTTAACAACCACCTCGTCGTCGGTGGTGGGGAAGTGGCCGTCGATAAGCGTTGGCTCGGGTGAGACCCACGCGCCTTGTGGGTAGATGGCAAGCGGGTGTGTGCCGGAGCTGCCTGCTTGGAGTGGGTTGCCGGTGGAATCGGTGAGGATGAGCGCGGATTGGCCGGTCATGGTGGTGCCGGATGGCATGCCGGGGCCGTCGCCGATGACGTTGACCGCGCGGACTTCCGGATACTGCTCGATTTCCGCGATGACATCAAACGGGACGCCGTCGGGGTTGTTTTGCTGCGCGATCACGCCCACATCCACGCCCTCGACACCGGCATCAACGATGGAGGAAAATGTGCGCTCCAAAGAATTTGTCAGAAGGAGGGAGCCACACAAAAAAGCGGTGCCAAGCACAACAGATAGCACTGTTAATGCCATGCGCAATTTGTTCGCCACAACACTGCGCCACGTGATGGTGCGCAGCGGCGAATTGAGAAATGCTCTGGCCGCTTTGAAGCCGGTAATAATGTCCTCCTTGATCAACTCCTTAAAAGTTTAACTGCGGGGTGCGACATCATTGTTACGCACCGACGCCGGATGCCGCGCACGCAGGTGCGATGGGATGGCAGATCGCGCCTCCAAATACTCGCATAGCGCCTCATAGGATTCCTTACCCATCAAAGCACGCAGCTCAGCTTCCTGCGTTTTCCACATCGGATCGGCATTGGTATGGCAACGGGGCGCGGTGGTGCAATACCAATCGAAATCCTCGCCGCCCTCACCCCAGCCGCGCCGATTGTATTCGGTGATGGTGGTGCGCAAAATTTCACGCCCGTCCGCGCGTTCCTCCCAGGCCTCCAGGCGGCGCAGGGGAAGCTGCCAACAAACCTCAGGCTTGACGACGGTTAGATCCTCATTTTCGGCCACGCCCCACTGGTGCAACGCACACCCCGCGCCTGTTTCCCAACCTTCACGATTGGCAAAAATACACGCGCCGTTAATCACTGAAGTTTTCAACGCTGGCTCTGGATTTCCATCCTCATCATCAAGCTCATCCCAAGAAAGCCACGGCTCAATATCGGTGCCATCATCGGAGGCTAAAAATGAATCCGTGGACGCTGGACGCAACTGCCAATACTTAGCCGGCATCTTTGACACCGCGTTATATAACTGATCCCGATCTGTTTCATCGGCAAGAAAAGCGCCATGCCCGCAACACCCTACGTCGGAGTTGTCGGCATCAATACCCAAACAATCGGGGGTACCAAAGGTGCAATTCCAATTAGACTCAAGCCATGTTAAATCGATGCTAAATACATGCTCGACATCAGTCGGATCGGTGAATTCATACCATTCACGTGGGAAATCAGGGGACAGTTCCTCCCCCGCACGAATCGACGCCGCCGCCGGTGAAGACTCGGGGAACCCTAAAAAAACTGAAGAAGAATTTGACCGATTCACACTTTGACACCCTAGACCGTCTAACCTTTAAGTGTGAGATTAGGTGTATTAGATGTGGGCAGCAATACTGTCCACCTAGTTGCAGTAGACGCGCGTCCCGGTGGACACCCCACCCCGATGAGCAATTGGCGTACCCCGCTACGCCTCGTTGAGCTTCTTGATGATTCCGGAGCGATCTCCGAAAAAGGCATCAACAAGCTCACCTCTGCCGTCGAGGAAGCCGCAGACCTAGCCAAAACGCTCGGCTGCGCAGAGCTCATGCCATTTGCTACATCGGCAGTCCGCTCCGCCACCAACAGCGAGTCCGTGCTTGACCACGTGGAAAAGGAAACCGGCGTCCGCCTCACCATCCTTTCCGGTGAAGAAGAAGCACGACAAACCTTCCTTGCTGTGCGCCGCTGGTACGGATGGTCCGCAGGGCGCATCACCAACCTCGATATCGGTGGTGGATCACTCGAGCTGTCATCTGGAACAGATGAATCCCCAGATCTGGCGTTCTCGCTTGACCTAGGTGCAGGACGCTTGACCCACAACTGGTTCGACACCGACCCACCAGCACGTAAGAAAATCAACCTGCTGCGCGATTATATCGACGCAGAACTTGCAGAACCCGCCCGCCAAATGCGCACCCTTGGACCCGCACGTTTGGCTGTGGGAACATCGAAAACCTTCCGCACCCTGGCAAGGCTCACCGGTGCTGCACCATCTTCAGCTGGACCACACGTCACCCGAACCCTCACCGCGCCCGGTCTGCGCCAATTGATTGCATTTATCTCACGAATGACAGCCGCCGACCGCGCAGAACTCGAAGGCATCAGCTCTGATCGTTCACACCAAATCGTTGCGGGTGCCTTAGTTGCGGAAGCTGCGATGCGTGCGTTGGATATTGACAAGGTAGAAATTTGTCCATGGGCGCTTCGTGAAGGTGTGATTCTTACCAGAATCGACAAAGGACTCGAGTAACATTTACCCGGAAAGGAGTTGGCGAAAATGAGTGAAGAGAAACTCACAGTCGCTGAGCTGATGGCGCGTGCCGCTAAAGAGGGACGCTCCACTGATGCTCCCCGACGACGCAGGCGCCGCAGTATCGAAGACGGTGGCGTATCCGTTGCTGAGCTGACCGGCTCCATTCCTGCCGTTAAGGAAAAGCCCGCAGAATCCCGGCACTCGAGTGTGCCAATCGATGCACCAGCGCAGCCTGTGGAACCTGAAGAGGAACCACAGGAGGTCGCCGAAGTAGTTGAGGCTCCGGAGACCCCGGAGACCCCGGAGACCCCGGAGGCAGAGGAGGGCGTCGAAAAGCAAGAAGAAGCCCCCGCGCGTCCTGCGCCGAGCAACGATGAAACCATGGTGCTGAGCATCGTGGATGAAAAAGACCCCATCACGTTGACCACGGGTGCTTTCCCTGTGGTGCCGGCAGTGGCCGCGAAGCCGGCGCCAGTTGTGCGTGCCGACAAGGATGCCGATGCGGAAACCGCGGCGCAGGCTGATTTTGCGGACGACGAGCCTGAGGAAAACACCGAAACCACAACCTTTGAGGCTGAGGTTGAAGATGAATCAGAGAACAAAATGTCGGTGTTCTCCATCATCGTGATGGCTATTGTCGGCATCGTGCTAGGCGTTGTGGTGTTCCTCGGCTTTGAAATGCTGTGGGAGCGTCTAAACAAATGGCTCGTGGCTGTTCTTGCGGTCGGTGTGACCCTGGGAATGGTGGGCATTATTCATGCTTTGCGCACCTCACGAGATGGTTTTAGCATGGTGCTGGCAGGAATTGTGGGTCTTGTGATGACCTTCGGACCGCTGGCAATCGTCATGTAATTTGTCATTTGTAGCCCCGCGCTGCTGCACAACTGGGGTGGTTAGTGGCAGTGTGGGAACTATGACAACAATCGCAGTAATCGGTGGCGGACAAATCGGCGAGGCATTGGTCTCTGGTTTGGTCGCGGCCGACATGAATCCACAAAACATTCGAGTTACCAACCGCACAGAAGAGCGCGGGCAAGAGCTTCGTGAGCGCTACGGGATCGTCAACCTAACTGACAACGCACAAGCTGTCGACGAAGCCGACGTGGTCTTTTTGTGCGTGAAGCCGAAGTTTATCGTGGAGGTGCTCTCGGAAATCACCGGCACCCTGGACAATAACTCGGCACACAGCGTGGTGGTCAGCATGGCCGCAGGAATCAGCATCACCACCATGGAAGAAAGCGCATCTGCAGGACTTCCCGTTGTGCGCGTTATGCCTAATACCCCAATGCTGGTTGGTAAAGGAATGTCCACGGTAACCGGTGGGCGCCACGTTGATGATGAACAACTGAAGCTGGTTAAAGAACTTCTAGGCACAGTGGGAGACGTCCTAGAGGTCGCAGAATCAGACATCGATGCCGTGACGGCGATGTCAGGTTCCTCACCCGCATACCTCTTCCTTGTGACAGAAGCGCTCATTGATGCAGGAGTGAACCTAGGCCTACCCCGAGCGACCGCTAAACAGCTCGCTGTGGCCTCATTTGAAGGCGCTGCAACCATGATGAAAGAAACCGGCAAAGAGCCCTCAGAATTGCGCGCAGGCGTTTCCTCCCCCGCAGGCACCACCGTCGCGGCAATTAGAGAACTCGAAGAAAGCGGAATTCGAGGTGCTTTCTACCGAGCAGCCCAAGCCTGCGCCGACCGATCCAAGGAACTTGGGAAACATTAAAAAACGTTATTTGCCCGTTATCGGCCTGTTGTTTGGGGTGAATTTGATGAAATCGTTTTTATTTTCCCACTTCCATGACCTGCGGTTTCACTTTAGAAACTTCCGATAACGGGGGAATCACCCGCGTGTTTAAACAACAATTGTCGCACTATTCACATAAATCACGCTAAGCTGAACCAGGCAAATGCGTGATCGTACTGCGGGAGGGGAAGCCTGCAGCGCGCGAATTGCTGAAGGGTAATGATAAATATGGCAAGAGAAGATAACGGAACCTTCCTGACAGTCGCAGAGGTCGCGGAAATCATGCGCGTATCCAAAATGACTGTCTACCGATTGGTTCACTCCGGAGAACTTCCGGCAGTTCGAGTGGGACGATCATTTCGTGTCCACGAGAAAGCTGTCAACGAGTACTTGGACTCCTCCTTCTACGAGGCTGGCTAAACTCCGAAACAGCAAAAACCTCTCTACGTCACTGTCGGAATAATTTTCCGCGAGTAACGTAGAGAGGTTTTCTTTTTGCCACGCTAACCCGGATGTTGTATGAAACATTCATCAAAGCCCAGGTGTTTTTGGTGCTCAATCGTGTTAAAGGTAAGATAGAAAAATCGTGCCAGCGCACACCCTTGGAAATGCCATCACGGATACTTTTCCGATGGTGTAGCACGCGGGTTAAATTTTTGCTCGCGATCCGAAAGTGCACTTCGGCAAAAAGTGCTGGCAGGTTTTGTACGTACAACATCGATTTTAAGCGAGGGAAACCGTAATGGGTTCTGTCATTAAGAAGCGTCGCAAGCGCATGTCCAAGAAGAAGCACCGCAAGATGCTGCGCCGTACACGTGTCCAGCGTAGAAAATTGGGCAAGTAAGCCTTCTCAAAAACACCGCCTTTCGGGGCGGTGTTTTTTGTCTGTTGGTGTGTTGTGGTCGGGTCTCTTAAGTTCGATACCGCGACTTCGAGACCTTGTTACCGAGACCTTATTACCGAGACCGCAAACTCAATTTCACATGCTCGATTTCAGTCCGATTTCCACCAATAACCGGGTGGTATCGAAGTTGCTAAATTGAGCGCAAGAAATTGAGCACGGGCGCTGTCATTGGGTGGTTGCGACAGTTAATACTTCATTCATTTTCTCATACGGCGTCATCGCGCCTAACACCAACCTCGGTGTGTCGTTGAGTTCATCTTGAACCCACGCGACATGCTCCGGGGTTACCTCACGGAAATCAGTGCCCTTTGGATAAAACCTCCGCCGGATCTCACCATTTGTATTCTCATTGGTCGGACGCTGCCACGGTGAATGAGGATCACAAAAATAAATCCCACATTCTGCAGGATCAATAACTTTACGAGCACTGGCCATTTCCGATCCCTGATCCCAAGTAATCGTGGAAAACTTCCCCGGCATCGACGCAATCATTTCCTGTAATGCACCAACAACCGTGGACGAGGCATGATCATCAGGTAAATGCTTTAACAACGTAAACCGACTTGATCGCTCCACCAGTGTCAACAACGCTGATTGACCCCCTGCACCGATCACTAAATCACCTTCCCAATGCCCTGGAACCCGACGATCATCAGCCTCAGGTGGGCGCGTGGTGATTTCTGCACCGACAACCCAGCCACGCCTATTGCGTAACCCAGCGATCTTGGACCGGGGGCGACGGGTTTTCCCACCACGGATTAACACCTTGTTGGTATTCATTTCGCGTTGGCGTAGTTCTTCTTCAATGATCTCACGCAAGCTACCACGTCCTTGGACATACAAACTTTGATAGATCGCCTCGTGGGAAATATGCATGCTCTTATCATCGGGATAGTCCAGAAGAAGGCGTTGTTCAACACGCTTCGGGGAAAAATATCGCAATAAATACTCCACCACCACATCCCGTAACCGGCCCGGGCGATCAAGTTTCCTTTCCTTTGGTCGTCGTGCTTGTTGCTGGGCGTGGTAGTGAGCGGTTTGTGGGTTATACACCAACTGCTTGATCTCTTGGGTGTCTGGATCTAGGTAGGTGGTGGATCCACGGTTGATTTCTCGTGCGATCACACTATGGTGACGGCCGAGTTTTGTCCCGATCTGCCGGGTGGATAACCTCTCTTTAATCCCTTGGGCGATCACCAGCCGATCGGTACTGCTTAACCGCACCCCGCGGCCTGTTTTTACTCGTGTATCAGGAACCAGACTGAAATCAGCAACAACGTGATCAGCAGTACGCGACGACACAGAATCATTAGAACAACATGATAAGTCAGGCACTTCTGTCGTTGTACACCGTGATTGCGTTGTCGTGGTGGTAGGTGCGGGTGTGTCGCTGCATCTGTGATTACCTTCTCCTTTCTTACCTGGTGGTGTGGGGGTATCGGTTGCTTCTTCGCGGCGTTTGATCGCGGTGTAGATCGTTGACGGGTGAAGCCCAAGTTCCTTGGCCACAGTAACCACTCGTTCACCACGGTTGACCCGAGTAACGGCTTCTGTCGTGGCAGGGCGTTCCGTGGTGTTAGGGATATGCCGATTGGTTTGTGGGTTCAGGACGCGGTGGGGTGCGTTTTTACCGACCGGTAGGTTGTGGCGTTTAAGCGCTAGGTAGATCGTGGATGGGTGGATTCCTAGTTCTTTCGCTACGTTTTTGACTCGTTCACCGCGTTTGACCCTCGCGACTGCTTCTGTGGTTGTGGGGTGTTCGGTGTTTTTCGGGATGTGCCGATTGGTTTGTGGGTTCAGGACGCGGTGGGGTGCGGTCTTGTCCACGGGCAGGCCGTGGCGCTTGAGCGCTAGGTAGATCGTGGATGGGTGGATTCCAAGATCTAGTGCTACGTCTTTTACTCGCTGCCCGTCGGCTATTCGGCGGACCGCCTCCTGGGTTGTGGGTTGTTCTCTGCTGGTCATTGGTGGACACTCCTTTAGGAAGAGGGTGTCGCAACCACCACCTGATATCGCCACGTGAAATCGCTCTTAAGGTATCGAAACCGTGAAATCGAAGTTAAAGTCCCCAAAGGCGCGTCTAGAGGAGTGAGCTTAGTGTTTTCTCCACCTTCGGCGTAATCTCCAGCCGGTCACGCTGAAAGCTGCCGTCACTAGGGCGGGGATGCCGTATGCGCGGGTGGCTTTGCGGATGCTTCGGAAATCTCGTACGTCCCATCCGCGGGTTTCGGCTTCTTTGCGGAGTTTGGAGTCGGGGTTGACTGCGACGGCGGTGCCCACCATGGAGAGCATGGGAAGGTCGTTGATGGAGTCGGAGTAGGCGGTGCAGCGGGTGAGGTCGAGTTTTTCGATGGAGGCAAGCGCTGCGACGGCGTGTCGTTTGCCGGGGCCGTGGAGGATGTCGCCAACAAGCCGGCCGGTAAATACGCCGTCTTTGGCTTCCGCGACGGTGCCGATAGCGCCGGTGAATCCGAGTCGTTGGGCTAAGATTTGGGCGAGTTGTACCGGGGTGGCAGAGACAAGCCAGACTTGGTGGCCTGCGGCGATGTGCATGTCGGCGAGTTGTTTGGTGCCGGGCCACATTTTATCCACCATGCGTTGGTCGACGATTTCTTCGCAGAGATCGATGAGTTCTTGGACGGGGCGGCCTTTGATGAATTCTAGGGCTTGTTCGCGACCTCTAGAGACGTCGTCGGCGTTTTCTGATCCGGTGAGTTTGAACTTTAGTTGTTTCCACGCCACGGGGAGGATTTCTTTGATGGTGAAGAATTTCTTTCGGAACAGCCCTTGGGCGAACACGATGAGGGAGGAGCCTTGGATGAGCGTGTTGTCGACGTCGAAAAATGCAGCTGCTCCGATATCTTGGGGGACATCTGGGTCGGGTGTGCTGACGTGGATGGCTCCGGCGGATTCGATAGCTCCGGTGACGGCATCAATACCTGCGTTGAATTCGTTGAGTTCCATGCCATAGATGGCGGCTACGGCTTGTGTGGCGGCGGCTTCACCTGCTTGGCGTTGTGCTGCATCGTTGATGGGGGCGGCTGCGTGGTCTTCGAAAAATCGACGCAGGTTTCCTCTAGATGCACTCCAACTCGCGAGGAAATCCTCTGGGGTACCGATCGCGGCGTAATCCCAGTCCGGATTTTTTCCTTGAGGGCTCATGAGAATAACAAAAACCTTCCTGGTCCATGAGCGCAAGAGACGCCAAACCAATAATGGATACCTCCATTGAGTATCGTATCCATGGTAAAGCCTTCGGGGCATTAGCGCTCGGGAGGGGTCTTTGAATGTCTTTAGAATGTCTTTGAACGTGAGGAAGTGAGTGTGCCCGTGGGCCATTCTGTGGAGATTATTGTCCGTGATAATTGTGGTTCTTGCACACGTGTGAAGGCTCAGATTTTGCCTGTTGTGGAGGCTGCGGGAATCAAACTTACCGAACGCAATGTTGATCAAGATGCAAGCTTGAAGCTGGAATTTGGTGATCGTGTGCCAGTGATTTTGGTGGACGATGAAGAGTTCGCGTGCTGGGAAGTGGACAACGACGAGTTAGCCAATGCTTTGTTGTGATGTCCGCGAATGAAAGCTACCGTATTTTAATCAACTAGGATTCATCCTTTCGGTGGATCAAAGGCTCCGTTGAAAGTCGGGTGGAATGGTGAGTGTACTCATCGTAGGGATGTCGCACAGGTCTGCTCCTGTAGCGCTTCTTGAACGTCTGAGCATGGATGATTCGGTACGTGGTGAAACAACTCAAGCGCTTTTAGGAAGGGCATCGTTAAGCGAAGCTCTCATTGTCTCTACGTGTAACCGTCTAGAGGTTTACACCGTCACCAGTAGTTTTCACACTGGTGTCAATGATGTGGTGGAGGTTCTGCATGAGGTTAGTGGCGTAGATATTGAAACGCTGCGCGGATATCTTTATGTTCGTTATGCCGACGCAGCTGCAGAACATATGTTGGTGGTTACCTCAGGTTTGGATTCGATGGTTTTGGGGGAGCAGCAGATCATCGGCCAGGTTCGTACGGCGTATCAGGTGGCTAATGAATGCGGTTCGGTGGGGCCAGCGTTGCATTCTTTGACTCAAACGGCGTTGCACACTGGAAAGCGTGTGCATACGGAAACTGCCATTGATGATGCAGGTGCATCGATGGTGTCTTTTGCTGTTGATCGCGCATTAGTGCAGATGGGATTGGATCCAGAAGCAGAAGCACCACTAGCTGGCAAAACTGCATTGGTGTTGGGGGCAGGTGCGATGAGCTCTTTGGCTGCTACCCATCTTGGTCGTGCGGGGATTTCTTCTTTGATCATGGCTAATCGAACCTTGGAACGCGCCGAACGCTTGGCGCAGCATTCAATGGAAGCAGGGGTTCCAGCCCACGTTGTGGACTATGACCAGCGAGCTTCTGTCTACGGCGACGTTGATGTGATTATCTCTGCTACTGGTGCCGGGGAATTTACCGTAAAACCAGCTGATATTCCGGCAGGATCTGAACTGATGCTGATCGATCTCTCCATGCCTCGTGATATTGATGACGCCTGCGCAGATCTGCCCGGTGTTGATTTGGTCAACATCGAACGTCTCCACAAAGTCTCACGTGAAGGTGGGGCAGGGGTAACTCCAAGCGAGCAAGAAGCCCTAAAGATTGTTCGAGAAGAATTAGATTCTTTTACCTCCGAGCAACGCATCAGAGATATTGTTCCGGCGGTGTCAGCACTTCGGAAACAAGCAGCATCTGTGGGCAGCGATGAATTAGATAGACTCCGCATGCGCACTCCTGGAATCTCGGATACAGAGTGGGTGGAGGTGGAGAAAACAGTGAGACGAGTCGTCGATAAGCTTCTTCATGAACCCACTGTGCGCGTGAAGGAACTGGCTGCCCGGTCCGGCAGCATCTCATATGAATCAGCTCTGCAAGAGCTGTTCGGGTTGGATGCGCCTGCGAGCACCGCGGCGCCTGCGACAACGGCGGTCAACGCGTCAGAATTGCCGGATGCGGGTATCGTCGCTGTTGTGAATGCACCTTCTGCCACACAAACGAGGGAATAACATGACCTTAAAAATTGGTACTCGAGGATCAAAGCTAGCCACCACACAAGCTGGCACCATCCGTGATCAGCTGAAATACTTTGGGCGCGATGCGGAGCTGCACATCGTGACCACTCCTGGTGATGTGAATATGTCACCAGTTGAGCGCATCGGTGTCGGCGTTTTTACCCAAGCGCTGCGCGACGTCCTCCACGCGGGTGAATGCGATGTGGCTGTGCATTCCATGAAAGACCTGCCGACCGCCGCAGACCCTCGATTCCACCTGGTCGTGCCAACCCGCGCAGATTCCCGTGAAGCACTCATCGCCCGCGACGGCCTGACCTTGGCGCAACTGCCAGAAGGTGCCAAAGTGGGCACATCCGCGCCGCGACGCATTTCTCAACTCAAGGCAATCCGCCCTGACCTGGAGATTTTGCCACTGCGCGGAAATATCGACACCCGCATGGGCAAAGTCACCTCCGGCGAACTAGACGCCGTCATGCTCGCCTACGCAGGCCTGACCCGCGTGGGCATGCAGGACCGCGCAACCGAAGTTTTCGACGCAGACGTCATCATGCCCGCCCCCGCCCAAGGTGCCCTCGCCATCGAATGCCGCGCCGATGACACCGAAACCGTCCGCGCACTCAACATGCTCATGCACGCCGACACATTTGTCTCCGCAGTCGCAGAACGCACCGTACTCAACCGACTCGAAGCAGGCTGCACCGCACCTGTTGCAGCTCACGCCACCTTAGGCGGATACTCCGGCGACACCATGACCCTTACCGCAGGTGTCTTCGCCCTCGACGGCTCCGACCAACTCGTCTTCACCGCAGAAGGCGACGGCGCCAGGCCAGAAGAGCTCGGCGAACTCGTTGCCCAACAGCTTATCGACGCCGGCGCCCCAGATCTGCTCGGCGAGCGCAGCTAACAAGGCATGTTAGTGGGGTGTCGGTGAATTAATTGGGAATACTTAACTGTCTTGCAGGTATTTGCAGGCGTTACATGCCACAATTGATGAGATCGATTAACCGCCGAAGTGTCGGCAGAAAAGAGCTTGATAGTTGTGGCTGAGTTAAAAATCAATAATCGCGTCGTGACCGTACATTTGTCATGGTGGGAGAAATTGAGCGCCCGGCGCAGTCACGTGAGGATTCCTCGGAAAGCTATCCGCAAAATCGAAGTTGTAGACAACATCATCGACTCCGTCGATCACCCCATCAAACGTGCTGGTAGATTGCGTATCCCCGGCGTATTTGTGGCCGGTACCCACGCGCATGTCAATGAAACTGAATTCAGCATGTGCCGCAAAAACGCGCCGGGCTTGGTCATCGAGTTGGAAAATATCAGCATCAATCGCATCGTTATCTCCACACCTCACGCCCACCGTTATGCCGATGAACTAATGGTTGTTGCTTAGGTTCCTAGTTTGAGGGTGATCGTGAAAGGGTGATTTCACGTGGTCGACTTCGCGTTTTCCTAGTGAAGTCGGGGTGTGAGAAGTCGCCCTTTTGGAAGGGCGCATCTGAATTGGCGACACGATGTTGACCTAAAGCGCTTGGTTGTCCTACGAATCACTGGCAGACCAAACCAGGAGACCCAGGATCAGGATATTTGAAGATTTCGGGTCTCCTGGTTTGGTGGATCACGCTGAATGCCAAACCAGGAGACCCAGAATCAGGATTTGAGGGGAAAGTGGGTCTCCTGGTTTGGTCGGGCTTGATTTTTGCCCTTCGCTTCGATTGGTAATACCTCCCCAGGAGCGCTTCTGAGGGGTTTTCATGGCATCGTCTATACAAATGCTTATGTGAAAAACTCGAGGTCTTAAACGGGCGATAAATGCCTCAAATTGATTTTGGTCATTCGCTGCCATAAACCCCTAGTGTTGGCTTGATTTTAAAAACCAGACAGGTGTGCCAAGATTTCGATTTTTAAGATTCTTTGTCACGCCAGTCTGGCTTCCGCAGCCTGGGCTAAAAATTGCCTAAAAGGCCCTAGAAAAGTGCCTCTCTAAAATCGCTTTTAAGCCCCTTTCGGTGCTTGGATGGTGTAAATGCTCATTCCGAAAATCTGATCGCTTAAAAGGCTTACAAATGATTTGATCGCATATTAGATTGCGTCGATGAATTTTTGGATTAAATCTCTGACTGCTGGGGAGGGTTGGGGGTTCCATGTGATCCAAGTTCGAACAATAAGGTCATTTCCGGAGGCGTCTTCGGCTTCGAGGGGGACCCACCGCCAGCTGGGGAAGTTTGTGCGGGCGGATTCTTCTGTTGTGAGGGCAACATCTGCTTTGACGAGGTCTGCGATAAGTGAGCTGTATTGGCCAAATTTCCGGAAGATCCAGGTGGCGTTGACTCCGGCGGCGAGCATGGCGTTTTTAAGAATTTCTTCTTGGATTCGGACTTCGCCGCGGGAGTGGGCCAGCACGCGTAGTCCTTCGAGGTCAAAGAGTGTTGCGTTGTCTCTGCCTACGAGCTGTTGGTGAAGTTCGGAATCGCATCTGATGACGATGCCTAGTTCTTGTTTGTGTACCAGGGTGGTGGCGAAAGCCTCGCTTTGGCGGCGGCAAAGGGCTATGTCTAATTCTCGTTGTTTGAGTAGTTTTAGCTGATCGTCGGTGGGGGATTCGATCAGTGAGATGCGAATTTCTGGGCCTAAATCAATTAGTTGTGTGCGTAGCCAATCGATGGGGATTCCGGGTGGGACGCCGATTTTGATGCTGGTTATGAGGTGTTCGCCTGATTGGATTTCATCGACGACCGATTGCATTCTGCTGAGAGTGCGTAGTGCTTCTTCGTGGAGGATTTCGCCGGCTTTGGTGAGGGATACGCCTCGGGAGTGGCGTTCGAAAAGTGGTGCTCCGACTGATTTTTCTAAGGCGGAAATTTGTCGACTTAGTGCGGGTTGGGAAATTAATAATTCTTCAGCAGCGCGGTTGATTTGGCCGTGTTGGGCTACGGCGATGAAGAATTCGAGCTGGTTGAGATGCATGTGGGTCAACTCCTCCTGGTGGTATACGTGAAGTGGATATCACGATTAACTTTTATGCATTTGTACTATAGGTCACAGAAGCTTAGAGTTCTCGGAAAGGGTCATACAACCACCCCTTCTGGGAAGTTCAAAGTAGGGACGCCGACACAATCGGCAGAATTTAAGACTTCAAACAAATTCAGAAAAATTAAAACGGTTTAATTACCAGCCCCTAGCTGGCAGCACATGTTGCAGACAACGAGCAGCCAGTATCTTCAATGAACAGGATCTACGATGAGCGAACAACTTCAGGGTGTAACGCACTCCGAGACGACTCCGGGCAAGACGCCTAAGCGAGCAGCACTGTCCAGCTGGATTGGCTCTGCTCTTGAATACTACGATTTCGCCGTTTATGGAACGGCGGCGGCGTTGGTGCTCAACCACCTCTTCTTCCCAGCAGACACTTCACCAGGTATCGCCATCTTGGCGGCAATGGGTACCGTGGGTGTTGCTTATGTGGTGCGCCCACTTGGTGCACTGATCATGGGTCCTTTGGGTGACCGATACGGACGTAAATTTGTCCTCATGCTGTGCCTTTTCCTCATCGGTGCTTCCACTTTCGCAGTGGGTTCTTTGCCTACCTTCGAACAGGCCGGTTACCTGGCGCCTGCACTTTTGGTGCTGTGCCGTGTGATTCAGGGACTTTCTGCTTCAGGTGAGCAGTCCAGTGCGATCTCCGTGTCTCTTGAGCACGCTGATGAGCACCGACGCGCGCTGACTGCCAGCTGGACTCTGCATGGAACTCAGTTTGGTACGTTGCTTGCTACCGCAGTCTTCATTCCATTTACCTTGTTCCTCAGCGAAGATGCGCTGATGTCATGGGGTTGGCGCGTACCATTCTGGCTGTCCGCTGTGGTTGTTTTGGTTGCTTTCCTTATTCGTCGTGGACTTCAGGAGCCACCAGCTTTCCGTGAGAACAAGGAAGCTGTTGCAGGTGGACCATCTCCACTGGCTATGACCTTGCGCTACCACAAGGCTGCGGTTGCTCGCGTTGCTGTTGCTGCGATGATCAACTCTGTCAACGTTGTGTTCACCGTGTGGGCTTTGTCTTTTGCTACCAACATTGTTGGTCTGGATCGTTCAACAGTGCTGTTGGTTCCAGTTGTGGCTAACTTGGTTGCCCTGATTGCGATTCCTCTGTCTGGCATGTTGGCTGACCGCATTGGTCGTCGCCCAGTGTTTATTATCGGTGCCGTTGGTGCTGGTTTGGCAATGAATGGTTACCTTGGTGCTATTTACGCCGGTAACTGGACCATGATCTTCTTCATGGGTGTCTTGATGTCCGGTCTGCTGTACTCCATGGGTAACGCAGTGTGGCCATCGTTCTACGCAGAGATGTTCCCAACTTCTGTTCGCGTTACCGGACTGGCACTTGGAACCCAGATTGGTTTCGCAGTATCTGGTGGTTTCGTCCCAGTTATCGCATCTGCGCTTGCAGGTGAGCAGGGTGATCAGTGGGTTAAGGTCGCAATCTTCGTTGGCGTTACTTGTGTGATCTCCGCGCTGGTGGCAATGACCGCGAAGGAAACCAAGTCACTGACCTTGGATGAGATCGATGCTTTGCACACCGCCCGCAGTGAAGCCGCTGACTTGGCTGCTGGTGCAGCAGCCACCACCGCTCAGACCGTACAGAAAGAAAAGGAAGCTTTGCACTAATGCGTACATCCGTTGCCACAGTTTGTTTGTCTGGAACGTTAGCTGAAAAGCTTCGTGCTGCAGCAGATGCTGGATTTGATGGCGTAGAAATCTTCGAGCAAGACTTGGTGGTTTCGCCTCATTCAGCAGAGCAGATTCGTCAGCGTGCGCAGGATTTGGGATTAACCCTGGATCTTTTCCAACCGTTTCGTGATTTCGAAGGTGTTGAAGAAGAAGAGTTCCAAAAGAACCTGCACCGCTTGGAAGCAAAATTCCAACTGATGAACAGGCTGGGCATCGAGATGATTTTGTTGTGCTCCAATGTGGGCACAGCAACCATTAATGATGATGACCTTTTTGTCGAGCAGCTTCGCCGTGCAGGTGACTTAGCTGCCAAGTACAACGTCAAGATTGCTTATGAAGCGTTGGCGTGGGGAAAGTTCGTCAACGATTTTGAGCACGCACATGCCATCGTGGAAAAAGTTAACCATGATTGCGTGGGCACCTGCTTGGATACGTTCCATATTCTTTCACGCGGTTGGGCAACCGATGCTGTGGAAAATATTCCGGCAGAAAAAATCTTCTTTGTGCAGCTTGCTGATGCACCAAAGCTGGCCATGGATATTTTGTCCTGGTCGCGTCACCACCGAGTATTCCCTGGCGAAGGCGACTTTGACCTGGTGAAATTCATGGTTCACCTAGCCAAGACTGGTTATGATGGCCCAATTTCCCTGGAAATCTTCAACGATTCTTTCCGCAAGGCAGAGGTAGGACGCACTGCCATTGATGGGCTGCGTTCACTGCGCTGGTTGGAAGATCAAACCTGGCACGCACTAAACCCAGAGGATCGCCCCAGTGCCCTGGAATTACAGGCACTTCCAGAAGTCGCAGAACCAGCAGGGGTGGATTTCTTAGAGATCGCCACTGGACGCTTGGGTGAAACCATTCGAGTTCTCCACCAGTTGGGATTCCGCCTTGGTGGACATCACTGCAGCAAGCAGGACTACCAAGTGTGGACTCAAGGTGATGTTCGCATTGTGGTGTGTGACCGTGGAGCCACGGGTGCACCAACCACGATTTCCGCAATGGGCTTTGATACCCCTGACCCGGAGGCTGCTCACGCACGAGCTGAATTACTACGTGCAAAGACCATTGATCGCCCTCACATTGATGGCGAGGTGGATCTCAAGGGGGTCTATGCGCCGGATGGCGTAGAGCTCTTTTTCGCAGGCCCGAGCCCCGATGGATTCCCCGAGTGGCTGCCGGAGTTCGGCGTCGATAAGCAAGAAACTGGTTTGATAAACGGGATTGACCACGTCAATTTCGCACAACCGTGGCAGCATTTCGACGAAGCCGTGCTGTTTTACACCGCGCTGATGGCGTTGGAAACTGTGCGCGAGGATGAGTTCCCGAGCCCCATTGGTTTGGTGCGTAACCAGGTGATGCGTTCGCCGAATGATGCTGTGCGCTTACTGCTCAGCGTCGCCCCAGAAGACGGTGAGCAGGGCGATTTCCTCAACGCGGCCTACCCAGAGCACATTGCGTTGGCAACCGATGACATCGTCGCGGTAGCTCAGCGAGCACGCAAACGCGGATTGGATTTCCTGCCTGTGCCTGAGAATTACTATGACGATGTGCAGGCACGATTCGATCTTCCGGAGGAATTCTTGGACACGCTCAAGGAAAACAACCTGCTGTATGACCGCGATGAGCACGGCGAATTCCTCCACTTTTATACCCGCACGCTGGGCACATTGTTCTTCGAGGTGGTTGAGCGCCGCGGCGGTTTCGCGGGCTGGGGCGAAACTAACGCGCCGGTGCGGTTGGCAGCGCAGTATCGTGAAGTGCGGGACCTCGAGCGGGGCATCCCAAGCTAAACCCCGAGCTGAACCCGAGCTCCCGAATCCAACCCACGCAACACTTAAAGGAACCTTAAGATGTCTGGAAAAATTCTCCTTCTCAACGGCCCCAACCTCAACATGTTGGGCAAGCGCGAGCCTGAAATTTATGGACACGACACGTTGGAAGACGTCGTCGCGCTTGTTACTGCAGAAGCCGCAAAGCACGGACTTGAGGTGGAGGCGCTGCAAAGCAACCACGAAGGTGAGCTCATTGATGCGCTGCACAAAGCCCGCGGCACCCACATTGGTTGTGTGCTCAACCCTGCGGGGCTGACTCACACCTCGGTGGCATTGCTCGATGCGGTGAAGGCTTCTGAGCTTCCTACCGTTGAGGTGCACATTTCCAATCCGCATGCGCGTGAAGAGTTCCGCCATCATTCCTTCATTTCCCTAGCTGCGGTTTCCGTGATCGCTGGCGCAGGCATCCAGGGCTACCGCTATGCGGTGGATATCCTGGCAAATCTTTAAAAACTAGAAAGTCTTAAAATATGCACAACACTATTCTTCTTGGCCTGATCGGAGAGGGCCTCGATCTCTCCCGCACCCCCGCAATGCACGAGGCGGAGGGTCTCGCGCAGGGGCGTGCGACGGTGTACAGGCGCATCGATACGCTCGGGGTGCGCGCTTCCGGGCGTGATTTAAAGACGCTTCTCGACGCCGCCATCTCTCTTGGCTTCAACGGCCTCAACATCACCCACCCGTACAAACAAGCAGTGCTCCCACTGCTTGATGAAGTCTCTGAGCAGGCAACTCAATTGGGCGCAGTCAACACTGTGGTCATTGATGCCGAAGGCCGTACCACTGGTCACAACACCGATGTTTCTGGTTTTGGCCGTGGCATGGAAGAAGGACTTTCCAACGCAAAGTTGGATTCTGTTGTGCAGGTTGGTGCAGGCGGAGTGGGCAACGCGGTAGCATATGCCCTGGTCACCCACGGTGTGCAAAAACTACAGGTCGCTGACTTGGATACTTCCCGAGCACAAGCACTTGCTGACGTTATCAACGACGCTGTCGGCCGCGAAGCAGTCGTAGGTGTAGATGCCCGCGGAATCGAAGACGTCATCGCCGCAGCCGACGGTGTTGTTAACGCAACCCCGATGGGAATGACAGCTCACCCAGGCACCGCCTTTGACGTTAGTTGCCTAACCAAGGACCACTGGGTTGGCGATGTCGTGTATATGCCTATCGAAACCGAACTTCTCAAGGCCGCACGCGCCCTGGGCTGCGAAACCTTGGACGGCACCCGCATGGCAATCCACCAGGCTGTCGACGCCTTCCGGCTCTTCACCGGCCTTGAGCCAAACGTAGAGCGCATGCGAGAGACATTCCTGTCCCTCTAAGGAACTAGTAATATTTCGACGCTTCGACCGTTTCCTTCGCTTCCTTCAACCCTGCCCCGGTAAGTTCACGGTGACGTTTGATCGCCGCGATCTTCTTACCCTGCTGCAGGAGCGCCACAACTTCAGGATGCAACCCTGATTGTGGTCTTTGCAGCGAAAGTGGAGTCGAAGAATCACCCCCTAGCTGAGCAATGATCTGATCTTGCTCAGCTAGTCTGCGTTCAAGGGCAGCAACGCGGGCTTCCAGGGCACTTAAGTTTACGTCTTTTCTGCCAAACATGGCCCCCACAATAGTGCCGGTTAGAGCTTGCGGCCTGGGTCGCGTTAAAAATGTGGCTAGTGAGGCGGATGTGACGCTTGGGAGTTGTGCTCTGCTTATGGTCGTGGTGATTCAATGCCGTCGGATGGCCGACCACTGGAAAACCAAACCAGGAGACCCAAAAATCGGTTTTACGTGCTTTTTGGGTCGCCTGGTTTGGTTGTCGCGCTAAATACCAAACCAGGAGACCCAACTTTCAGGTTTTTGAGAATTTTGGGTCGCCTGGTTTGGTCGGGCTTGAAAATTGGTCTTGAACTGCAAAGATCATACCTCCCCAGGAGCGCTTTTAAGAGGGTTTTGGAGGCTTGCCCATACAAATACTCATTCGAAAAGCTCGACCCCTTAAACGGGCTGCAAACGAGTTTCCCCACCTCCGGCCCCGGACCCCTAAAACGCTCGGTACACCAACGGATTACGCACCATCAGCTGGATTGTTTCCCCAATTTTTGGCACCTGGCCGGAAATGGATAGTCGGAAATTGTGCCCACTTTGAGTCGTTGCAGTGACAGAATAGGACGTCACCTGGAAGAGCACCGACGTGATTTCTGCGTGCACCGAGCTACCACCGATGCTCAACGATTGTGGCGGGATCGCAATATCAACGCCGTCACCTTCCGCCACCTCATCGATCGCTTGCACCGCGCTTAGATCCCACGATAAATCCAGCTCCGCGCACACCACTTTTCCGCCTTTGATCGTGCCGCTGAGGACGGTTGCGTCTGCGATGAATCGGGCAACATCGGCGGTTGCGGGAGCAGAAAGCAGCTCGGCGGGGGTGGCTACCTGATGGATTCTGCCGTCGCCAAGCATAACGATTCGGTCTGCGATGGAGATGGCTTCAGCGCGATCGTGAGTCACATGCACTGTGGTGAGGCCTTCGCGCCGGGTCAAACTGACAAGTTCGCGTCGTAAAGCATCGCGCAAAGGCTCGTCGAGGGCGGAGAGGGCCTCGTCGAGAAGCAGCACTGTAGGGTCCGCGATAATCGCGCGCGCAAGCGCCACACGCTGCCTTTGCCCGCCGGAAAGGCTGGCAGGTTTGCGCCTGCCGAACCCCTCAAGCCCAACTAGGGCAAGCGTGCGTTCAACGCGCTTGCTTATCGACGCCCCCTTCTCTCCCTTTCGTGCCAGCGGATATCCCACATTCTTAGCCACCGACATATGTGGCCACACTGCATGCTGCTGGAAAACCATCCCCATCCCGCGGCGTTCAGGTGGCACATGAGTCATGTTTTGGCCACCAATATACACATTTCCGCTACTTGGCTGCACAAACCCAGCTAGAGTGCGCAACATCGTGGTTTTACCAGACCCTGATGGGCCGATGAGCACCACAAACTCCTCCGGATTGATCTCTAAATTAATGTCTCGCAGCCCAAAAGATCCGTCGCGAAAACGCACGCTGAGATCACGCAAATTAATCGAAGACACTTAAAACTCCTTCTGGCTGCGTACCGTCAGCGTGAGCGCGACGATACCTAGAATCGCAAACATCAACGACAACGCTGACGCCTGGTTGTAATTGCCCGCCTGCTGCAGATTAAACACCTGCACACCCAAAGTGGTGGTACCCGGCGCGATCAGCAAGATGGACACGGTTAATTCGCGGACTGCAGTGACAGCGACGAGCACTGCGCCTGCGAAAGCTGCGGGTATGGCCATTGCTGCGGTGGTGTCCATGATTGATTTGAGCCTGCCTGCACCACTGATTCGTGCTGCTTCCTCGATTGCTTCTGGGGCTTGACTGAGGGGGCCGCGCACTGCTTGGACAACAAGGGCGGTAAATGCACATACATAAGCACCCAAAATCACCCAGGGTGTGTTGTAGAGATCGGTGTACCTGCCCAAAATGAGCCACCCCACGCCGATGATCATTCCAGGCAATGCAGTGGGGAGAAGCACCAGAAGGGTTAAAGGTACGTTGGCAAAGTGGGTGGTTCTGGTGATCAACACGCCAATTAGCCAGCCCAGCACGCCGCAGATAAGGGCTGCGCCGAGAGAGAGCATGAGTGAGTTGCTGAAACCTTCAATGACTCGAGGATTGTTCAATGCGGCTGCAAAGTTGTTCAGCGTGATGGTGTTTAGAGTAAAAGGCACGCCGGGGGCGGGGAGGAGTGCCCGGTAAGCGAGTCCTAACAGCGGGGCAGCGGTGATCACAAGCGCGATGATCCAGGTGAGCGCGCTGACTGGAATGCGGGATTGTTTAAGTTCAAAGCGATACGATTGCCCAGCATCCTGCAGTTTTGAAGAGGCATACAAAGACACCACATAGTCTGCCGTGACAGCCGCGATGCCTAAAAACAACAACACGATGCCAATGGTGGAGACCACCTGCAAAGGGTTACTGACCGTGCCTGATTCCATGAATCGATAAATCATGGTGGCTAGGGTTTCAAAACGTGCCGGGGACCCAAGCAACGCAGGAATACCGAAATCGGCCAAATTGGCCACTGCAGTGAGGGTAAAGGCTGATAACAACGCTGGTTTGAGCAGCGGCACAGTAATGGTGCGTAACACGGTGAAAGTGTGTGCCCCAGAGATCCGGGCTGCTTGTTCCAAATCTCCCGGAAGTTGCCTTAATGCTGCAGAGACAATGATGTACACCGTGGGGTAGGAATGCACGATCAACAAAAATGTCACGCCATCAGCGCCGTAAATATCCCACACGTCCGTGCCAAAGAAACGGTTGATTCCTTGATTTCTTCCAAATAACTGCAGCCATGCAATTGCCCCAATAAAAGGTGGAATCAGCAGCGGAGACAGCAGAAACAACCGCAGAGCAGTGCGGCCAAAAACATTCGTGCGATCCAAAGTAAGGGCCATTAAAGTGCCAACGACGGTGGCACCCAACGCAGAAAGAAATGTGGTGTAGGTGGAATTCCACAAAGCTTGGCCCAAGCCGGAATCTAAAAGCGTGGGAAGTTGATTACCACCTAATGCCAAGCCCACCACTAATGCCAACGGGGTGATAAACACACCCGCGACAATCAGCCACACTCCAAGGCGCATCAATGATAAAGCTGGCTGAGTTAACTGCATGAGAAAACTAGTTCATTGCATTTTGGAAGAACTCAACAGCAGCCGCCTTATCAGCGGTAACAACCTCAAGATCAGGGGTCATTAACTCAATATCTGCCAATTCAGGGGTGCCTTCTGGAGTTCCAACATCTTCTCGAACTGGTAGATAAGCCTGCTCAATAGCGATTTCCTGGCCCTCGGCAGACAGGAGGAAGTTGATGTAGCGCTGTGCTGCTTCCTTCTTATCTGAATCAGCAAACACGCCTGCAGGCTCAGTGATATAAGGAGAACCTTCAGAGGCGTAGATGGTGTCGATCGGGGAGCCCGCAGCTGCCAGATCTCGCACCAAATAATCCACCACAATGCCCACTGGGTGTCCGCCGCCGGCAATTTCCTGGGAAGCAGGGCCATTGGATTGAGCGATCATGGGTTGGTTTTCACCTAGTGCTGTGATCCAATCTTCACCCAACGCAGGATCGTTCTTCCACACAGAAGCATTAAACGCAGCAGCGCCAGACACTGCAGGATCCGGCATGACCAACTGGCCGGCATATTTAGGATCAGTCAGATCAGCCCACGAGGTCGGCAGCTCCGCCTGATCGATAGCTTCCGTGTTATATGCAATCACGGTAGGAATAATGCGCGTACCTACATAAAAGTTCTCCGCATCCAATGCCTCGTCGATGACGCTTGAAGTATCCACATCACTGAGTTCTGCAAGATCACCTTGTGCTGCATAAGACTCAAACGTTGCGGCATCAGCAGCCCACAGCACATCAGCTTCCACAGAACCAGAAGCCTTTTCGGCCTCAATACGAGCAGTTAGATCACCAGTACCTGCCCGGTACACCTCGACCTTGATATCCGGGTTTGCCATCATGAAGGCCCGATTGATCTCATCGACTTTTTCCTCCGGCTCAGAGGTGTACGCCGTGATGGTGATTGCATCCCCTGTTGCATCCCCAGTTGAATCCGCCGAAGCATTCCCAGTCGCATCTGCTGAGGTGTCTGCTGAGGGTTCAGAACAAGCCACGAGTAAAGCTGCAGAAGCGCCGAGAGCTAAAACAGTGGTGGCAGTGCGCTTTAAAGTCTGCTTTAAAGACATGAACGATCAAGCCCTTCTAGGAAGTCAGAGGTAAGAAACTTCATTTTTACACGTGGAACGACATTTCGCAGGACTTATGAAATAGGTCTTGGTTTCGGGGCACCGTGGGGGCACCGTGCTGGGCGGCAAGTTGGGCAGAACTCCACAGGACTCCACAGTCGAGGAAAACTGATCAATGAGCCGTGAGAGAATTGCCCAATTAAGGGGTGAGATATGTGGGTAGGAAAAATTACTTTTTGTGCCACTTGTGGAACGTGAAAAAGTGGCATCATTGAATCTTGCCGAACCGCCCATATGGTGCACGAAGAGGATTGCTCAGGTCAATAAAAGGGGACCTAATTACTAGGTGAAAAATGCTGTTTGGTAAAAGCGGGAACACAAGCGGTTTTTCAAAAAGGGTGTGCCTCAATTATCGTGTATATACCACACGGTAAACACCTGTTGAGAGGGTGGTCGGTTTTATGCCACCACAGTTTTTTCCGGAAGCTTTCCCAAAAGCGCGCCTGGTTTGAACAACCTTCCAATATTAAAGGTGTGAATATTGTGCGCCGACCAGTTATGTCCTCATCCGACAGCGGTCAGTGTGCTGCATTTGAAACGACGTGGATAATTCCGGATCGACTCTGATTCGGCTTTTTTCATGGTTTTTGATGGAGCACGTTGGTCGTTTTCGAGACAAGTACTAGAAAAGATATTGATGACTATCGCCCATAAGCCAGAGACGGCTGAAACTACCGGGATCGAGACCAACCAGGTTTCCGAAACCATCGGGGTTGAATCACTCACGCACGGAAACTTACGTTCTGTTTCATCAACTGAGGGACAAACGGAAGAGTTACTTCCGGGTAAAGTCATTTTTGTTGGGGCCGGGCCCGGTAACCCTGATCTTCTTACTGTGCGTGCCCGTGAAGTCTTGGGCAATACGGTTCGTACGATTACTGATGAGCAGGTTTTAGAAGGCGTTCGTGCTTTTGTGGCAACTGAAATTCCTGTGCCGGAGGATAAGCTTCAGGCTGCGGAAGATGAGTATGAGCGCATCTGCATTGAGGCTAAAGAAAACGGTGCTCGTCGTAAGCCTGCACGCCCAGCACCACCAACGGCTGCAGAAATTACTGAGGTTGCTGATGCAACTCCCGCCCAAATCGTGGAACTTGTCCAGGAAGCTCTCGCACACGGCGGCGATGTTATTCGTCTTGTTACCGGTAACCCTTTAAGCAGCGATACCACCTTGGCGGAGATCTCTGCGGTGTCTGAAGCAGGTATGGAGTTCCAGGTTGTGCCAGGTATGTCCTTGCCAGCTACGGTTCCTGCTTTTGCGGGCATCGCATTGGGTTCGACGTACACCGAAACCGATGTCAATGGCCAGGATTTGGATTGGGATCAGCTAGCAAGTGCACCTCAGCCATTGGTGCTGCAGGCTCGCATGCAGGATCTTTCCCGCATTGCTGAGGAGCTTAAGGCGCGAAACATGCCTGCTGATACTCCAGTATCTGTCACAGCCAATGGCACCACGCGTCTGCAGCGCACCTATGACACCACTCTTGGTTTGCTGCACAAGCTTGATGCAGAACTTAATGGACCGTTGGTGGTCACCTTGGGTAAGGGCGTTGACGATCGCTCCAAGTATTCCTGGTGGGAAAACCGCGCGCTGTACGGCTGGCGTGTGCTTGTGCCTCGCGCAAAAGAGCAGGCAGCATCCATGTCCGAGCGCCTAAGTAGCCACGGCGCGATCCCGCAGGAAGTACCCACGATCTCCGTTGAACCGCCACGCAACCCGGCGCAAATGGAACGCGCCATCAAAGGCATCGTGGAGGGGCGCTACCAGTGGGTCGTGCTCACCAGCGTGAACGCTGTCAAAGCAGTGTGGGAGAAAATCACCGAATTCGGGCTCGATTCCCGTTCCTTTGCTGGCGTGCGCATCGCCGCAGTCGGCGAAAAAACGGCCGCTGAGATCCGCGCGCTCGGCATCACGCCGGAGCTTCTGCCTGCACGAACCAGGCAAAATGCACAAGGGCTTGTCGACGTCTTCCCCGAATATTTCGAAGAACTCGACCCCGTTGGACGAGTCCTCTTGCCGCGCGCAGATATCGCCACCGACGTGCTTGTTGATGGCCTCACCAACCTTGGTTGGGAAGTTGAAGATGTGGTGGCATACCGCACTGTTCGTGCAGCACCTCCAAGTGCCGATATCCGCGACATGATCAAAACGGGCGGTTTTGATGCAGTAGCTTTCACCTCATCATCAACCGTGAAGAACTTGGTGGGCATTGCCGGTAAACCACACCAGCGCACCATCGTCGCATGCATTGGACCCATGACGGCAGCAACTGCTGAAGAACTGGGACTTCGCGTTGATGTGATGCCAGAGATAGCCGAAGTACCTGAACTGATCGATGCGTTGGCGGAACATGTGGCGGATCTGCGCGCTAAAGGCGAGCTGCCGCCGCCGAGGAAGAAACGCAGGCGTCGAAAAGCGTCTTAAAAGGTTTTTCACTAGGGTGTTGTCCATGGACATCCAGCAGCTAGACGCCGAAACAACAGCATGGAAAGACAGCCTCCTGCGCACAGCACAGGAGGCTGGTTTTCATTTTGAGCCACCCAAACTTTATGAAGATTTTGAGACCATGGTGGAGCAATACAAACAAGCAGCTGCAGAAGACCCCAATATTGATGTCACTGATATTCAACAAATGTGGGGCATCGTGGTCGGCGAGTACCTGCGGGAAAAAATGGGCATGGACTGGGTGATTATCACCGATGATTACGGCACAGACCTGGCGATTTTAGCCACAGCACCCAACGGAAACCATGTGTATTCCTGCCCGATTATTGTGGTGGGCAAGCGCTTTTCACCTGAATATGAGCCCGGCCAATTAGAGTTTTTCTGCAATCAATTTATGGCTACGTCACTTGCCCAACTGCAAGGGAAATAAAGCGGAAGTGGTCGTGTCCACCGTGGGCTCTATGATTGAACAAGGACTACAAAATATCATCGAGCAAAGGCTATAACCATGAGCACTTCTTCTGAATACTCCCATGCCCTGATCCGCCGGCCACGCCGTTTACGCAGCAACCCTGCCATGCGGGAATTAGTCGCAGAAACCGCACTGCGCCCAGCGGATCTTATTCTGCCCATGTTTTTTGCAGACGGAATCACCGAAGCACGTGAGATTTCTTCGATGCCGGGTGTATATCAGCACACGCAAGATTCGTTGCTGCGGGCTGCCCATGAGGCGTTAGATGCAGGTGTGCGTTGCATCGACCTTTTTGGTGTTCCAGTAGATGCTGATAAGGATTTCAATGGTTCCCAAGCATGGTCTGAAACAGGTGTATTGAACCGTGCCCTTGCTTTGCTACGCAAGGAATTCGGCGATGACCTGCTGATTATGGCTGATACCTGCCTTGATGAGTTCACTGATCATGGGCACTGCGGCGTAGTTACGAAAGATCGCCGCGGAAATGCTGTTGTGGATAATGATGCAACGCTGCCTTTATATCAACAGATGGCTGTTGCCCAGGCTCGCGCCGGTGCACATATCGTGAGCCCTTCTGGCATGATGGACGGCCAAATCGCTGCCATCCGTGCTGCACTAGATGAGGAAGGCTTCCAAGATGTCGCCATTATGGCGTACTCGGCAAAATATGCCTCAGCCTTTTTCGGGCCTTTCCGCGAAGCCGTGGGCTCATCACTTCAGGGCGATCGACGCACTTACCAGCAAGACCCAGCCAACCTGCGGGAATCTCTACTCGAGGCAGAGCTGGATATTGCAGAAGGCGCGGACTTCATCATGGTTAAACCTGCATTGCCATACCTCGATGTATTAACCCGCATCGCCGATACCTCACCAGTGCCAGTTGCTGCCTACCAAGTTTCAGGTGAGTACGCGATGATTCAGGCAGCTGGCCGAAACGGCTGGGTCGATTTAGATGCTGTGATGATGGAATCGCTAACCTCCATCAAACGCGCTGGTGCTGACCAAATCCTGACGTATTTTGCTGTCGACGCCGCCCGCGCGTTACGCAACGCGTAAAAAGAACAATCTGACAATAGTAGGACTCCCATGAGCATGCTCCCCAATCTTTCTCCTAAGAAATCTTCCCCCGCACCTTCTGCGTCTTCACAAGGAGGTAACGCAAATAAAAAGGAAGACACCGTCAAGCTGCTTCTGCAAATGTGGGCCCTCATGATCGGTTTGGAGCTAGTACACCAAATCCTTAATGTGGTGATGAGCTTTCTAGATCCAACTTCCTTGCGGGCGGTAGCCAAAGAACAAGCAGAATCCCAAGGACTTTCCGACTCGATAGTTAATGCCACAGTCGTGGTGGCCATCTTGGTCATGGGATTTTTCAACCTCATCGTGGTTGCCATTTTGTCCTGGATGATCGTCATGGTGAAAAACCGCTCTAAACGTCTTCCCACAGCATTCTTGCTGCTCACGATCTTCAGCATTTTCTTCATCTTAAGAGTGCTCATGCTGTTTTTCTCCTCGCCTGGTGGGACAGACGTTCCAATGGCACTATTTGCAATTGATGGCTGTGTACAAATTCTTGTTGGCGTTAGCGCTGGTGTGGCCTATGCACTTTCCCGCACGGAGCAGCCGGTGAAAATGCTCAGCGAGTACGCCCCTGATGATGCAAAGCGTTAAATAACTTTTCTACAAACGACGGAGATTTCACCTCAATGCCCAGCATGTTTCCATCACCCGCAACCGGCGGAGATGACATCAACCGCCGCCCACTTAATGAACCCCAGGCGGATGAACACACTATTCCCACCGTGTTGAAAGTGGTGTTCTGGATGCTATTTGCCACAGCAGCCTTCATGATCTTTAGTGGCTTGGTGATGTACACCGCAGGCTATACCGGGCCGGAAGATGTAGAAGAAAGCTACAAAGATGTTGTGGTTAACAACCAGAAATTCATCGGTGGCATCAACGCTTTTGCCGGTATCGTGATCGCGGCTTTAACCTCGCAGCTACCTCGGGGTGGTAAGAACCCACGCCGCATTCTGCTGGGAATCGTTCTATTAGTGGTGCTAACTGATCTATTATCCTTTGCCACCCGTGCTGGCGGTTTTGCGTTGGCCGTTATCGCAGTTTTGTTGGCCCTGGAAGCACTGTTGATGTTCCGACCATCGATTAATGCGCACATTGAACGCAACCACATGGCGCGCGTGATGGGCCGTAAGTCGTAGCATTTTTAGCCGCTGTGAGCCTTATACTGTGGGGACATTAAAAGAGACTCTTTCAACCCAAGAAGGTTTAACGTGAGTACACCGGATTCTTCCTCGGTGGATAAAGCAGTAGACACCGCTATTACCGATGCCAAAACAGCGGCGTTAAAAGCGGGCGTCGGGTTGAACCGACCCGAGACTTCAGAAGAAGAGGAAGATTTTGATTCAGGGATTAAAATCTCACTTGCTTTTGAACTAGAAGGTCTCAGCAACGCACCATCGCTAATGGCTGTGGAAAAAGCTTTGGAACATATTCCAGGTGTTTCTGCTGATCTGATTTACCCTTCACAAACTGCGTGGATTACAGCAACAGATCGCGTTCATCCCGACACCTTGGTTGATGTCTTCGCACAGTTTGGCATCAAAGCTCATCTTTCCAATTCCTCCCTGCTGCGCAGGCACCAACAATTAAGCGCAGAGGTAAATAGGGAAGCGCGCATTGATCGTTATCGTTCCCGGATGGCGTCGAAAAGGACCTCACCCAGGGTGCGTAGGCATAACCGTGAAGAAATGATGCATGCAGTGCGTGCCCGGGAAAGCGGTTGGTTTAACCGCAAACGTCATATGCCTTCCCAACCAGAAGATCCGTTAAGCGGAGATGTGCTGTTTACCGCACGAGCACTAATCACCCCGATGCGGTTGTGGGTGTCGTTGCCTTTTGCACTGATTGTGGTGACGTTGTCACTCAACCCAACGTGGCAGTTTGATTATTGGCAGTGGTTGTCGGCGGTGTTATCGATACCGGTAGTGGTGTGGGGTGCTTGGCCATTTCACCGTGCCGCAGCAGGAGGTATTCGTCGAGGTATTTCCGCGCTTGATGCTACAAGCTCGGTGGCGATTGTCAGCGCATATTTGTGGTCAATTGCTATGTTGCTGTTTGAAACCCCAGGCCATAAGGAGTGGCGCTCCCATCCTGCCTGGTTTGCTTTTGATCACGGCACCTTAACCAAAAACGAGATCTACTTTGATGTGGCCTGCGGAATCACCGTGCTGTTGCTTGCCGGTAGGTTGCTTACACGAAGGCGCAGCGAATCAAGCCTGCTTGCAGAGTTGGGGCGCCTGCAGATTGATCCGCAGCGCATAGTAACTGTGGTGCGTAAACACCGATTAAAGCGCGTTGTGCAGGAGCTTAACATTCCTGTCCAAGAAGTCCGCGTTAATGACGATGTCAAAGTGCCAGCCAGTACCACCATCCCGGTTGATGGCACAGTGATCGGCGGTGGTACAAGGATCGCAGCCAGCATCATCATGGGCCAAGACCAGCGTGATGTAAAAGTAAATGACAAAGTCTATGCCGGTAGTTTCAATATTGAATCTGAAATTAAAGTCCGTGTAATAAGAACCGGTCACCGCACCCGCATTGCCGCGTTGCACCGTTGGGTTAAAGAAGCCACCTTGCGAGAAAACCGGCACAACAGAGCCGCTATCCGTTCTGCTGGAAACCTAGTGCCCATCACATTCACATTGGCCGTGGTGGACTTTTGCCTGTGGGCGTTGATCTCTGGGAATATCAACGCAGCATTTACCACCACCTTGGCTGTTCTAGCGTGCGTGGCGCCGGTAGCGCTAGCACTTTCAGCTCCCCTGGCAACGAGGAACTCCATTGAAGCTGCCGCTAGGCACGGAATTTTGGTGCGCTCTGGTGAAATTTTCCGAGTGCTAGATGACGTAGATACCGCAGTGTTTAACCGCCTAGGAACCCTTACCGATGGGGAAATGACAGTGGAAACCGTCACTGCGGACAAGGGCGAAGACCCAGAACTAGTACTGCGTGTCGCTGGTGCCCTAGCCATGGAATCCCACCATGCGATTTCTAAAGCACTGGTCAAAGCCTCCCGTGAAGCACGCGATACGGGTGCCGGTGGTGAAGACGTCCCACACTGGATTGAAGTAGGCAACGTGGAAATCACCGAAGAAGGTGCCTTCCTTGCCACCATCGAGCTTCCAATTTTCAAACCCTCAGGGGAGAAAGTTATGCGCTCGGTGGAAGCAATGCTGTGGCGCCCTAGATCAATGACAGAAGTCCGCGAACATTTAAGCCCCCGATTGGTGGCAGCAGCAACCTCAGGCGGTGCGCCGTTGATCGTGAGATGGAAAGGCAAAGACCGTGGCGTGATTACCTTAAATGATCACGTTCGTGCAGATGCCTCCGATGCGATTGTTGCCATTGAAGAACAAGGTATTGAAACCATGATGCTGTCACGAGATACATATCCAGTGGCGCGTCGATATGCGGACAGCTTAGGTATTACCCACGTCTTGGCCGGCATCGCGCCGGGTAAAAAGCCCCAGGTCGTCCGCGCAGTACACACCCGCGGATCCACCGTTGCCATGATTGGTGATGGCTCTGTCTTGGATTCTTTGAAAGTCGCGGACGTCGGCGTACTGATGGGTGTGGATCGTCCCTCTGAACTGCGTGATGATTCCGATGACCCTGCAGCTGATGTGGTGGTCATGCGGGAAGAAGTTATGAGCGTGCCAACGCTGTTTAAATTAGCACGCCGATACGCCAAATTAGTCAATGGAAACATTGCCCTGGCCTGGATTTATAACGGTATAGCCATGGTTTTTGCCGTATCGGGTCTACTGCATCCCATGGCAGCGACAGTAGCCATGCTGGCATCGTCACTGCTGATTGAATGGCGCTCGGGCAGGGCGCGACGATTTTAGCCAAGCCCCAACCAAGCCCCAACCAAGCCCCAACCAAGTATCATCCCTTTTATTGATTCCAGCTCCGTATTTAGGTGTGGCTTCTTTTCCTAAATTGGGGTGAATGGGGCAAGATTGAGCTCATGTCCGCACTTACTGTTCCAGCAGCGCGTCGCACGCTTATCAACGCGCCTATTCTTGATGCCACACTTGGCAAAACTCCGACTCGTACCCCGGTGTGGTTTATGCGCCAAGCAGGTAGATCTTTGCCTGAATACAAAAAAGTCCGCGAGGGAATCAGCATGTTGGATTCCTGTTTCATGCCAGAGCTGTTAGCTGAGATCACTTTGCAGCCGGTGCGCCGTCACGATGTTGATGCTGCGATTTTGTTCTCTGACATTGTGGTGCCCTTGCGTGCCGCAGGTGTTGGTGTGGAAATCGTGGCGGGTCGTGGACCTGTTTTGGAAGCACCAGTTCGCAGCCGTGAAGATGTAGCCAATTTGCCCATCCTGGAAGGCGGCATCCCTGAGGTCGAGCAGGGCATTGGCATTATCTTGGAAGAACTTTCTGATTCCCAAGCCTTGATTGGTTTTGCTGGTGCACCGTTTACGTTGGCTAGTTATTTGGTTGAGGGCGGTCCTTCTAAAAACCACGAGAAAACTAAAGCCATGATGCATGGTGATCCAGAAACCTGGCATGCATTGATGGCGCGTTTGGTGCCAACCATTGTGAACTCTTTGAAGTCACAGATCGATGCCGGTATTGATGCGATGCAGCTTTTTGATTCCTGGGCAGGTTTCCTCACCGAGCGTGATTACACCGAATTCGTCTTGCCATATTCCACTGCAATTTTGAACGAGATCGCACAGTATCAATTACCACGCATTCATTTCGGTGTCGGAACCGGCGAGATCTTGGGCGCGATGAGTAAAGCTGGCTCAGAGGTCATGGGTGTGGATTGGCGAGTGCCGCTGGATAAGGCAGCACAGCGCATTGCTGCGGTGTCGGGTCCGAAGGTATTGCAAGGTAACCTCGATCCTGCGTTGTTGTTTGCAGGTCGTGCACCTTTGACTAAGGAAATTGAGCGCATCAAGGCGGAAGCTCAAACCGCAATTGATGCAGGTCATGCAACAGGGCATATCTTTAACCTTGGTCATGGTGTGCTGCCTAATACGGTGGCGGAGGATATTACTGAAGCCGTCGCCATTATTCATTCTTAAATTAAGAGGAGTTTCATGCGTTTTGCCATCATCGGTGCAGGCCTTGCGGGGCTAACTGCTGCTTATGAGATCCACAAAGCTGACCCATCTGCCGTAATCGATGTGTTGGAGGCAGGCGAGCGCATTGGCGGCAAACTTTTTACTGTGCCGTTTGCCTCAGGCCCAACAGATATTGGTGCCGAGGCATTCTTAGCTGCACGCAGTGATGCCGTGGAGTTTTTCACTGAACTGGGCTTGGCTGATTCTTTGGTCAGCCCGTCGGAGGCAAAGTCCCAGTATTACGCGGGTGGCAAGCTGCACGAGTTCCCAGCAGGCGGCGTCATGGGCATCCCAGCCGAGGCCCCAACAGAAGCCCCAGAAGCCCCAGCAGACACAGACCACCCCTTCGACTGGACCCCCGGCCAAGATATTTCCGTAGGGGAGTTGGTACGCCGCCAATACGGCGATGAGATTGTGGATACTGTTGTCTCTTCGCTGCTTGGCGGGGTGTATTCCTCCACGGCTGATGATTTGGGTGTGCGTGCCTCCGTACCCGCCCTTGCTGCAGCGCTTGATCAGTTGGCTGAGGCTGGTGAGCAAGTAACTCTGTCCGCTGCGGTTAAGACGGTGCAAGCCCAACGCGAAGCCACGAAAGGTACCTCCGAAACCTCCGGAACCTCCGAAACCCGCCCCGTTTTCCAAACCTTCAAGGGCGGCTACGCGGAATTGTATGAGGCCTTGGCAGAGCAGTGCGGTGCTGATATCCACCTAGATAGTTTCGTTTCCGCCATCACGAAAAACGCCGAAGGCTTCACCATTAAGGGCGGCGGCGAAGGCACTTATGACAAGGTGATCTTGGCTGTTCCGGCTCCAACTGCAGCGGTGTTGCTGCGTGATGTCGCACCGGATGCAGCGCCACATTTGCGCGCAATTAAGTTGGCGTCTTCAGCGATCGTCGGCATGCGTTTTGATTCCAGCGACGGCCTGCCTGATAACTCGGGCGTGCTGGTTGCTGTTAATGAGCCAGGCATTACGGCAAAGGCCTTCACGTTTTCGTCGAAGAAGTGGCCTCACCTCGAAAGTCGCGGGGGCGCGCTGGTCCGCGCGTCGTTCGGCAGGCTAGGCGATGAGGCGTCGGCACGCATGGACGAGGATTTGCTTGTCGACGCCGCCCTCGACGATCTCCTCACCATCACCGGATTCGATGGTCGAGCTGCAGGATTGAGTGAAATTTTTGTGCAGCGTTGGTTTGGCGGGCTCCCAGCGTATGGAGTTGATCACATTGCTACCGTCGCGGCCGCTCGTGCAGAGATCGCACACGTGCCTGGAATTGAAGCGATCGGCGCTTGGGCTGGGGGAGTGGGCGTTCCGGCAGTTATTGCAGATGCCCAGGCAGCAGTGCATAGGCTCATCAAGTAGCCACCAAATAAGTTTATTGACCACCCCAATCGCCGTTGAGAGTTTGTAAAGTTCGACTGTCAACGGGCTGGATTGGCTTCACAGATTGAATTAATACAATGACGCACATGACATCGTCCAATACGGCTCAATCCGCTAAGTGGTTTGAAAAGGCTTTGAAGTTGACACCTGGTGGTGTTAATTCTCCGGTTCGCGCTTTCGGTTCAGTCGGTGGACAAACTCGATTCATTGACAAAGCCCACGGCTCCACACTGATCGATGTGGACGGCAATAGTTACGTTGACCTGGTCTGTTCTTGGGGGCCGATGCTCATGGGGCATGCACACCCAGAGGTTGTCGAGGCTGTTCAAAAAGCTGTGGTTGATGGCCTGTCGTTCGGCGCGCCCACCATCGGTGAAGTGGAATTAGCTGAAGAGATTGTCAAGCGTACGTCTGTGGAGGAAGTCCGCCTGGTTAACTCCGGCACTGAGGCCACGATGTCTGCAGTCCGTCTGGCGCGCGGGTACACCCAGCGTTCGAAAATTTTGAAGTTTGAAGGCTGCTACCACGGACACGTCGATGCGTTGTTAGCGTCAGCCGGTTCTGGTGTGGCCACTTTCGCGTTGCCTGATTCCCCTGGCATTACTGGTGCTCAGACGGCAGATACTATCGTTGTTCCCTACAACGATATTGAGGCCGTGCGCAATGCTTTTGCCGAGTACCCAGGACAAATCGCCTGCATCATCGCGGAAGCCGCTGGCGGAAACATGGGCACTGTTGCCCCACAAGATAACTTCAATGACAAACTGCTGGCGATCGCCCACGCAGACGGCGCGCTGTTGATCCTCGATGAGGTCATGACCGGTTTCCGCACCTCCTACCGCGGCTGGTTCGGCGTGGATAAAGTTGCCGCTGACCTGGTCACTTTCGGCAAAGTTGTTTCCGGAGGCCTGCCTGCCGCAGCATTCGGCGGCAAGGCAGAGATCATGAATATGCTGGCCCCTCAGGGCCCCGTCTACCAAGCAGGCACACTGTCCGGCAACCCGGTTGCGGTTGCAGCTGGTCGGGCGTCGTTAAAGCTTGCCGACGAATCCCTCTACTCAACGATCAACGCCAACGCGGATCGTCTCCACGGGTTGATTTCTGATGCATTAAGTAAAGAAGGCGTAGCCCACCACATTCAGCGTGCCTCAAATATGCTGTCTATCCGTTTCGCAGAAGGCGAAGGCCATAACTTCACTGATATGAAGGCAGCCGATACCTTCCGTTTTGCTCCGTTTTTCCACACACTTCTAGACAACGGTGTCTACGCTCCACCGAGTGTGTTTGAGACCTGGTTTGTATCTTCAGCGTTAAGCGACGATGATTTCTCCAAGATCGAGCAAGCACTTAAACCTGCAGCACGCGCAGCAGCAGAAGCGAAGGCATCATGACACAAACCATCGTTCACCTCGTCCGCCACGGCGAGGTGTATAACCCAGAAAAAATCCTGTACGGGCGCATGCCTGGCTACCACCTTTCATCCAGAGGACGCAGCCAAGCAGCTCGCACCGCAGCATCATTTGAAGGCCACGATGTCACCTACTTGGCTGCATCTCCTTTGCAGCGGGTCCAGGAAACTTCTGAACCTTTTGTCAAAGTAACTGGCCTTGAGCTAATTACTGATGATGATCTTCTAGAAGCCGGCAACCGCTTTGAGGGTCTGCGCACCAAAGGATGGCGTTCCCAACTGTGGAACCCTGTGCGTTGGCCACTGATGATAAACCCCACGCTGCCTAGCTGGGGTGAGCACTACACCGACATTCTAGAAAGAATGATGGCGGCTGTGGAACGTGCTCGGGTGGCAGCGAAAGGGCATGAAGCAATCCTGGTGACTCACCAATTACCGATTGTGTGTGTACAGCGCCATGCTCGCGGACAAAGCTTGTCCCACAACCCAGCAACCAGGCAATGCGATCTCGCTTCGGTGACTTCTTTGGTGTTCCAAGATGATCAGATTGCCCAAGTCCACTACAACGAACCAGCTCAGGAGATTTGATCAACCGTGCGTTTGACCAAACTAGCAGCAACAATCGGCTGCGTAACGCTCAGCGGATTAGCGCTAGTAGCCTGCAGCAGCGACAATACCGCCGGTACTGATGCTGTTGCTGTCGGTGGAACTTTCCAATTCCATTCCCCCGATGGAAAGATGGAAATCTTCTACGACGAGGCAGATCGTCAACAACTCCCCGATATCGGTGGGGATTCCCTCATGGATGAGGGCACGGAAATTAATCTTTCTGATTTTGAAAACCAAGTGGTAGTACTCAACGCCTGGGGTCAGTGGTGCGCACCGTGCCGTTCGGAGTCTGATGATCTACAAATCATCCACGAAGAACTCCAAGCAGCAGGTAATGGCGACACCCCAGGTGGCACCGTGCTGGGTATCAATGTTCGTGATTATTCACGTGAGATTGCCCAAGACTTTGTCAATGACAACGGCCTTGACTACCCCAGCATTTACGATCCACCTTTTATGACCGCAGCACAGCTCGGCGGTGTGCCAGCCTCGGTTATTCCAACCACCATCGTGCTGGATAAACAACACCGCCCAGCAGCAGTGTTCCTCCGCGAAGTCACCTCCCAAGACATCTTGGATGTTGCATTGCCATTGGTAGATGAGGCCTAAATGTCTGAGATTGTGGTTGCCCAAAGCATCGGCCAGCAATTTGCTGATGTCGCAGCTTCCGGGCCACTATTACTGGGCATCCTGGCTGCAGCTCTAGCCGGATTAGTGTCATTTGCCAGCCCTTGTGTGGTGCCGTTGGTACCGGGATATATCTCTTACCTCGCCGGTGTTGTCGGTGGGGAAGTGGAATACAGTGCGCAGGGCACCAAAGTGAAAACTAAACGTTTCGCAGTCGGTGGCGCAGCCTTGATGTTCATCCTGGGATTTACCGTGGTGTTCGTCTTGGCCACCGTCAGTGTCTTTGGTGCAATCAGCGTGCTCACACTTAACGCCGATACTCTCATGCGTATTGGTGGTGTGGTCACCATCATCATGGGCATCGTGTTCATGGGCTTTATCCCAGGGCTGCAAAAAGATACCCGCATGGCACCAAAACGATGGACCACCTGGTTGGGTGCACCGCTTCTAGGTGGCGTGTTCGCACTGGGATGGACACCGTGCCTGGGGCCCACCTTGGCTGCCATTATCTCCATTTCTGCAGGTACCGAAGGCATGACTGCTGCCCGTGGCGTGATCTTGATCGTGGGCTACTGCCTTGGGTTGGGCTTGCCGTTCCTGCTGATCGCCTTAGGTTCTAGCAAGGCGCTCACCGGTGTGAACTGGCTGCGCAAACACTCGCGTACTTTGCAGATCATCGGCGGTGTGCTTTTGATCTTGGTCGGAGTAGCGTTGCTCTCTGGCTCATGGGCAATTTTTATCAACTGGGTGCGCCAATGGACCGTTGAATACGGCGCAACACTGCTTTAAACAAGACATAGTAGGAAGAGAATCGGCACGACAATGCTCAAAACAGTCAAGCTGTATGCACGGAAAGCGTGGAACTGGCTCACCAGCATGCGCACAGCACTGGCGTTGCTGTTTCTTTTGGCGATCGCAGCGATCCCCGGAGCACTGCTCCCGCAGCGTTCGCTTAATGAATCAAATGTCATCGAATACATCGAGAACAACGGCAAATTAGCTGAGTTCTACGACAAGATTCAGCTTTTCGACGTCTTTTCCTCCACCTGGTTTACCGCCATCTACATGCTTTTGCTGATCTCCTTGGTCGGCTGTATTCTCCCTCGAAGCTGGGAGCACTACAAAGCAATGCGCGCACCCGTGGTGCGGGCGCCGAGGAACCTCGCACGCTTGGCGCACAGCGGCGAGGGGGTCGTCGAAAAGCGTGAAGAAGACGTTGAAAAAGACGTCCGTAAACTTCTTAAAGGCTGGAAAATTACAGAATATTCCGCCGAGGAAGACCGCGCGGGAGTGCGTTCGATTTCTGCGGAAAAAGGTTATATCCGCGAATTTTTCAACCTGGTCTTCCACTTAGGCATCGTCGGCATGATCGTGACCGCCGGTTTGGGGCGACTGTTTTACTACGAGGGCCATGTCATTGTGGTGACCGACGGCGATCAAAACCAGCAGAACTCCGTGTTCTGCAACACCGCCACCGCCAACTACGATTCCTTCCGCGCCGGCGCTAACTTCGACGGCACCGGGCTGACCACGTTCTGCTTCGAGGCGCATGATTTCTCCGCAGATTACCTTGCCAACGGCCAGGCAGAAATGTTCCGCTCCAATATTTCCTATGCGGTAGGCGACGACATTCAAAACGACCCAGAGACCTGGGAAGATTACGAACTCCGCGTCAACCACCCACTCCGCATTGAAGGCGACCGCGTCTACCTCCAAGGCCACGGTTTCGCCCCAACGTTTACCGTGACCTGGCCAAATGGCGAAACCCGCACCCAGACCGTGCAGTGGCGACCAGACGATCCGACTTACTTCCTCTCCTCTGGCGTGGTGCGTTTCGATCCACCAGCTGGCATGTACCCGGATCTTTACGAACGCCGCCAAAACCAGCTGGCCATCCAGGGACTTTTCGCACCAACCGCGCAATGGGAAGGTGAAAACAATGAACTGTTGACCTCGTCTTATCCTGCGATGCGCGACCCAGCAGTTGCGATTGATATCTACCGCGGCGACAACGGCCTCGACACCGGCATCGGACAATCCCTGTTCAGCCTGGACTCCAGCCTCATGCACAGCGGCGTGCTGCAAAAAATCGAGCGCGTCAACCTCCAAGTCGGCGACACCGTCACGCTTGACGATGGCACCACCGTCTCCTTCGACGGCGCCTCCGAATTCGCCAACTACCAAATCAGCCGCGACCCAACACAAAACTGGGTGCTGGTGACCACCGTGATTTCACTGGTCTCCCTGGTTGGATCCCTGATGGTTCGACGCCGTCGCATTTGGGTACGACTCTATCCACAAGAAAACGGCACCACCCGAGTGGAAACCGGCGGACTAGCCCGCACCGACCGCGCAGGCTGGGGTAGTGAATACGACAAGTTCCACCGCGATCTGTTGGGTCTGAAGGAGGACGATGAAGACGAAGAATACTTCGACCACAGCGACTAAAAACCTACAAAAACAACACTAAGAGCAGTTCTTACACAGAATAAGGTTGGAAAAATCATGATGCCCGTCAACCAAACGTATGCGCAGTTCTCCGACACTGCCTTCGTATCGGCGTATATCATCTACGTTCTGGCGCTAATCCTTTCCCTTGTCTACTACGTTAAACAACAAGGCATTATCGACGCCCACCGCGAGCAAAAACGCGTGAGCGAACTCGTGGGCACGGGCGGCAGCGCGGACCTTCCCGATGATATCGCCGACGGCGTGCTTGCCGACGACGACCTCACCCAACGCGAAGAAAGCGCCCGCAAACTAGCCAACATGACCCAATCCCTCATGTGGCTTGGCGTCATGGTCCACCTAGTGTCTGTAGTGATGCGCGCACTTTCTGCCAGCCGATTCCCCTTTGGCAACCTGTACGAATACATCCTCGTGGTCACACTATTCGCCATGATTGGTGCTGTACTAATCCTGCAGCGACCACAATTCCGCGTCATCTGGCCATGGATCCTCACCCCGATGCTGGCACTGCTTTTCTACGGTGGAACCCAGCTCTATTCCGATGCAGCACCTGTTGTCCCAGCTCTGCAGTCCTTCTGGTTCCCGATCCACGTTTCCTCAGTATCCATCGGTGCGTCCATCGGTATCGTCTCCGGCATTGCCTCCTTGCTATACCTGCTGCGCATGTGGCAGCCAAAGGGTAAAGAGCACGGCTTCTTCGGTGCGGTGGCAAAACCACTTCCATCCGGAAAAACCCTGGATAACCTGGCATACAAAACCGCCATCTGGACAGTTCCAATCTTCGGACTCGGCATCATCCTGGGAGCTATCTGGGCCGAAGCAGCATGGGGTCGCTTCTGGGGTTGGGATCCTAAAGAGACAGTTTCCTTCATTACCTGGGTTCTTTACGCCGGCTACCTGCACGCACGTGCTACTGCTGGTTGGCGAAATACCAACGCAGCATGGATCAATATCCTCGCGTTAGCGACAATGATTTTCAATCTTTTCTTCATCAACATGGTGGTCTCTGGCCTGCACTCCTACGCTGGACTGAACTAATCCATTGAGGTTTTAGACCCGGCTGTGCTCTTTGATTGAGTACGGCCGGGTTTTTGCATGCTTCGAGTGCGGTGTATCCCGGGAGGGCCCGGGAGGGCCTCGGTGACCAAACTGGGAGACCCAGGATCCCCCAAAACTCAGATTCTGGGTCTCCTGGTTTGGTGAATCGCGCTGTACGCCAAACTGGGAGACCCAACTTTCGGGTTTGAGGGGAAAGTGGGTCTCCTGGTTTGGTCGGGTTGGTCTTTTGGTCTCTAACTCTAAAGGTCATACCTCCCTAGAAGCGTTTTTAAGAGGTTTTTAGACACTTCGGCATGCAATTACTCATGCGAAAAATTCGGGGCTTTAAACGGGCGATAAATCAGTTGGGGATTACGGGGAGGTTTCTACTGCGATTCTGGCCAAGGTTTTTCGGTCGAGTTATTTGCAGGCTGTTTAAGCGCTCGATTTCTTGGAATGGGTGTTCGTATCAAATGAGTGCTGAAAGGCGCTTAAAAGCGATTCTAGGAGGGTGCTTTTTTCGGGCTCCAACGTGAAATTTTGAGTACCACCACCAGACACCAAACATACGTGACAAAGATTCTTAAAATTAGGAAATCTTGGCACACCTGTTTGGTTTGTTCTTGGTTTGTTCTGAGCTAAACCAAACTCAGATGACAAAATTTGCGAAAAATTGAAAATCTTGGCACACCAGTTTGGTTTTTAGTGTGGGGCCGCATGTTCGTCGATGTGGGGTTGGGCACATTGGAATAGTTGGATGCAACTGTTAATACCTATTAACCAGCAGAAATTAGAATAATGCCCATTGGGTATTAAAGCATGCGGAAAAGGTGTTGGACGTGCATTGAAAGCACTCTGTAACGTGATCCATATCGCAATCGAGAGCGCTACCCATCACATCACTTGCACCGAGGAGATCTGCATCATGACCACATCGGAACTTCAGCCCCCAGCTGAACTAAGGAGACAAACAATGACAAGCGCTGCCACTGAAGCAGTTGTAAAAAAGCCACTGATTCCCCGCAGTTCGCTTGTCATAGCAATCAAAGCAATTATCGGAATCACGGGTTTATTTGTTGCGTGGGAATTAATCGTATTAATCACCAACCCACCTCGATTCCTGCTTGTCGGACCAAGCGCCGCGTTTGCAGAGTTATTTAACAGGCCCGGCTATTTCGCATCCAATGCGTGGGTGACTTTGCAGGAAGCACTCGCTGGTTTCGTGCTCGGTACTGCACTTGGAGTGTTGTGCGGAGCTGCGCTTCACTATTTCCCAGCGGTTCGTACTTTTCTTTACCCAGCGTTAGTGGCGATCGATACGATCCCAAAGGTCGCGCTAGCACCACTGTTTATCGTGTGGTTTGGATTCGGATTTGAGTCCAAGGTCTTTGTGGCAATGGCGATCGCGTTCTTCCCGCTAGTTATCAATACTTTTGATGGATTATCGTCCGTGCCTCATGAGCTGAAAGAGCTGGCTCGAATCAACAAGGCGACCACGTGGCAGCGATTGACCAAGATCGAATTCATTTATGCCGTGCCGTCGATATTCTCCGGCATGAAGATCTCTATTTCCCTGGCTGTCGGAGGTGCTGTGGTTGGTGAGTTCATTTCAGGATCAAAGGGTCTTGGTTATGTGATTTTGTTGGCCAACAGCCAGGTTGATTTGGCCAGCATGTTCGCTGCATTTATCGTGCTAGCCGCAATTTCTCTCACACTGTTTTATGTGGTGGATCTGGCTGCTAAACGCCTTGTGCCGTGGAAAACCTACGCAAAATAATCACCTCACTTGATTTACGACACAAGGAAAAGTAATGAACAAGAAAAAGATTGCTGCTTTTACTGCGGCACTTGCGGTGACAATTCCTCTGGTGAGTTCCTGTTCTTCTGGCTCTAGTGGAGATTCCGTGGACATCATGATGGATGTGGGATATCTGCCCAAGCATGCGCCGTTTTTCGCAGCGGTGGCACAAGGTTTTTTTGATGAAGAAGACCTTGATGTATCGCTCATGCCGGGATCTGGTTCCAATAACACGGTGACTTCTGTGGAAACGGGAAGGGTATTTGCTGGATTCGCCGATTTCGGTGTGACAGTGATGAACCAGGGTAGGGGAGCAGAGGTTCGCCAAGTAAATCTCCTTCAGGCAAGATCCGCGTATGCAGCGGTTGCTGATAAAGCCAGCGGCATTGAAAGTTGGGAAGATCTCAAAGGTAAAACGGTCGCCACCGAAGGTGCTGGGGCAATGGTGTCTATGTGGCCCTATGCATTGAATCAGTTGGGATATTCCGAAAGCGATATCAATGTTGTGCACGCATCGAGTGAATCTAAAATTCCTGGACTTTTGGCTCATCAATGGGATGCCAACCTTGCACTGGCGGTCTCTGATGCTCCAGCTCTAGCAGCATTGGGGATTGAGCCTGTGGTGCTGAACTGGGCGGATATCGGAATTTCCCTGTATGGCAACGGGATGGTGGTGTCCAACGAGACTATTGAAAATGAGCCAGAGAAGCTGGAGCGTTTCAACCGAGCTTTGCAAAAGGGATTTTTGTGGGCGTGTGAAAACCCAGAGCAAACATATAAGGATTTCAATGCTGAAGTTCAAGGGTATGAGGAATCAACCATCCTCCTTGCGTTGGAAGAACAGTGCGCACTGAATTGGCAAAGCGAAACCACCACTGAGCCTTTTGGGGCCATGAGTGATGAGGGTGTGCAGCAAATGATCGATATTGCGCAGGAATACCTCGGAATGGATCCGTCGGTGAGTATTACGCCGGATCAGGTTTATACCAATGATTTCATCACCCCAATTACACAAGGCACTGTCATTGCAGCGCCAACCCAAGAGAAATAGGACCAATATGTCTACTACAAGTGCAATTTCAGTCAAAAATGTTGGAGTTACGTTTCATTCCAGAGACGGAGCCGAAAACAAAGTGCTGGAAGGCGTGGACTTCGATGTTGCGCCGGGAGAGTTTGTCTCCATCGTGGGGCAGTCGGGAAGTGGAAAAACCACGCTGCTGAAAACAATTTCTGGCTTGCAGCAAGCAACCGCGGGTGAGGTGTTGGTCAATGGAAAACCCATCGCGGAGCAGGTGGAAGATATCGCAATGGTTTTCCAAGCGCCGGTGCTGTTGCCGTGGCGCAATAATTTGAACAACGTGTTGTTGCCGCTGGAGTTTAGGGGATCGCGGACGAAGGAATCGATGGATCGCGCGTATCAGCTACTGGAGATGGCGGGTCTAAAAGGTAAAGAAACTCGCTACTCCTATGAGTTGAGTGGCGGTATGCAGCAGCGAGTAGCTATTTGTCGAGCACTTGTGTCGAACCCAAAGTTGTTGCTGATGGATGAACCTTTCGGTGCTCTCGATGCGATGACCAGGGATTCTATGAACTTTGAGTTGCAGAAGATTTGGATGCGTGAAAAGTGCAGCGTCCTTTTTGTCACGCACAGCATTTCTGAAGCGGTGTGGCTTGGGGATCGCGTGATCATCGTCGGTGATCGTCCAGGGCACATTGTTGCTGATATCAAGATCGATATTCCACGCCCTCGCGCCAAGGAGCATCGATTCTCTGATGTGTTTTCAGATTACGTTGCAGAGATCGAATCCTTCATCGGCGTGACCGCAGGCATTAGCTAAACCACAATTACTTTATTTGAAAGGCACAGTTTCATGCACCTTAGTTCCAACCCAGCACAGTTGAAAGAACTCTTTGGCCTCGATGCACAAAAGAGTTTGCTGTTTTCCGCGATTCGTCTTGATTCGCATCCGCTTGTGGCACCGATTATCGCCACAATAAAAGATCAGGATCCGATTTTGTTGGTTCGCCAACAGGAGCAGGGCAATATTTTCTCCAGCGGGGTACCACGCGACAAGATCCGCTTCTACGCGCCATGGGTCACCATCGATGACGCGCCGCTCGAAGGCATTGAGGCGGCAAGTTCCTTGCCGGAACTGATTAAAGAGCTTGCCGACGCCACCCCCGTCTGTTTCTCACCCGACATCGCGTATGCACACTATCTTGCAGCGCAAGACCACGTGCAAATCGCTGTGGAATCACTTGCCCCGAAAGCGATCGATGTGGTGGAAGTGGAGAAGGGGAGCGTCGAAAAGCGTTTTGAAAGCTGGCGGCGCGCCGGCGTGGAGGAAGCCAAAAAGCTTATTCGCGGCATCGCTCATCTAGAGGGCCTGGAGGCGGAATTAGACCAGGTCGGCGCGGATAGCCGATTCGAGTTGCTGCAGGAAATTGCAACGCAGCATGGGTTGGATGCGATCTATGTGGCCTCCCCGCCGAATTTCTCGGAAATTACAGGACTGGCAGCCGCCGACGGGGCTTCTGTCCTGTGGAGTGCAGATACCCAATCAGTTTTCTTGTTCCTACCCCAAGGCACGACCGCCCCTGAAGGATCACAACCCGTTGGCTCATTCGGCTCTGTCAGTGAAGCTGTCGCGGTGCTGATCGGCGAAGACAAAGCAGTCGGAGTGGAAGAGGAATTCATTGGCACCGCCCTTGCGCTGAGCCTGACAGAAGGTGAAATCGTTCCAATCCAACAAGAACTTGGGCACTGGCGTGACGTCCGTGATCACGAAGATCTGCCATTCCAAATAATTGCAGCGCGCACCAGCGTGACAACCATGGAAAACACGTTGACCTGGACAAACAAACGGCTTGAACGCGGTGAAGAGTTCACTGAGCTGGATATTTATGCCCACTACCTTGAAGAATTGGAAGACTACGCGCTGCAATTTACCTTCGATGTTGAGCCGTATTTTACTAACCTGCACTCATCCAACAGAATGCTTTTCCCCGGTCCTCCTGTAGATTTCCCCATCAACGCAGAAACCAGGTGCATTCAGCTTGATGCCGGTGTGGCAGTGAAAAAGGATGGGGTGGTGCTGGGAACCTCCGATATGGCGCGGTCTTTGCCACGTACAGCCGCAGGCCAAGAAGCCTACGATTACTTCTTTAAAGTTGTCCGTGAAGGAATCATCGGACAGCTTCGACCAGGCGTAATTTGCGCCGATGTCCATGAAGCCACACTTGATTATCTAGCACCACAACTGCCCCGGATGATCGATATTGGAATGCTGGGTGCGGATACCGACTTCAACACCATTTACCGCAAACGCAATGTTGGACACCTCATGGGCAAACAAGAATCCTTTGCCAACGAGCTTCGACCAGGTTATAAACACATTCTCCACCACGGATCATATGGTGCGGCAGAAATCCCGTGGCGATACAACGGCGTGGCCATCGGCACGGAAGATCTTTGGTACATCGGCAAAGACAAAACCTACATTCTAAGCCAACGCTAAGGAGCCCTCATGACAGATTTTGCCACGCACCTTCACAGCTTAGGCATTGAATTACCTGATCTGCCTGCGCCTGCATACTCGTATGTGCCATTTAGCCGCCACGGTGACACGTTGTATCTTTCGGGGCAAATTTCCAGAAATGCAGCGGGAGATATCTTGGAGGGGCGAGTTGGTGAAGACGCCTCCATCGAAGATGGCATTTATGCCGCCGAAGTTGCCACCATCAACCTTTTAGCGCGGATCCAACAAGCCATCGGGCTGGACAACGTTGCTCAAATACTCAAGCTCAACGTGTGGGTCAACAGCACGGATGAGTTTATTCAACAACCACTAGTTGCCGATGGCGCATCACAACTTTTAGAAAAAGTATTCGGTGAAGCCGGCAAACACGCACGAACTGCGTTGCCCACGCACACTCTTCCCCAAGGAGCATTAGTGGAACTAGACGCCGTGGTGGCTATTAAGTAGTTAAAAACCTAGCGGGCGAAAATTTCAGCAACCGTGTCCACATGTGCGGCATGGATGCTGAAATATGCCCACTTTCCACATTGCTCACGGGTAACCAAATTGGCCGAAATGAGCTTTTTCATGTGGTGGGTTACCGTAGGTGCCGAGATCTTTAACGTCCGTGCCAGCGCATTTGCGCTCACCCGCGCATTTTTAGTGGTGTAAATCAGATACAAAATTTCCAAGCGAGTGGTATCGCCCAACGCCTTATAAAAATCGCTGGCGTTTTCGGCGATGTCCGTGATCCTGCGGGGTACGGATTTTAGGGGCGCAAAACGTGGCTCGGAAACGCTGTCTGCGCGAGAGGGGATAACGGAGGTCATTCACTCAATATATAGGTATGGCAAGCCTAAGTGAATTGATTCGGTGGATTGTATGCATCACACCCAATTAAAGGGGTAGTTTTGGGCGCTTAAGAATCCTCTGTGGGTTTTTCGTCAGGGCCTTCCTTTGGCTCCTCCGGTGTGGCGTAGCGTTCCCTGGCACGTTTGAGACGCTCTTCCTCTTCTTGCAAGGCTGCTTCTTCTGCACGACGACGCTTAAACCGGTTCTTCTCAATATTCCACAAGAACTCTTCATCATCGTCTGGGCCTTTTACCTGACGAGGTGCCTGGCCCTGATTAACTCCCGCATTGCGCCTCCATGTGGATGGTTTGAACGCCTTCCACAGCAAGACAATTGCGACGATAACCAAAATAATCAGCAAAAGCCTACCCACTTCAACTCTCCTTAAATATTTCCTTCAACCTCCCACAATACGGCAACTTTGCAGCATTCTTGGGTATCGGGAGGTATTGAGTAGGGTTGAATATGTGAGTGAGTCCAATAGCCCCAACCCCCAGGCACACCAAGCGCCAGAATTAGATCCAGAACTACAAAAAGCAGCCCGCAAAAATGTCCTCATTTATGGTCTTGCGCGACTGCTGCTTTTCGGAGTGCTCACCTTGATTATTCACGGCTTAGCTCTACTTATTAGCGCACCAGTGCCGCTCGTGATGTCCGCGATGCTAGCCCTCATTGTGGCTTTCCCGCTGTCCATGCTGATCTTTAGCAAACAGCGCAGCAATGCCACCTTGGCGGTATCTCAGTGGGATGCTCAACGCAAGGCTCATAAGGAATGGGTCCGAAACGAATTGGCGGATCGTTAAGGGGATTGCTTTAGGTTTTGGCGTCGAAAAGCGAATTAGCTCAACGCCAAGGCCAGGCCGGTCAGCACGGCCCACAACGCCATGGAGCGCCCCGTAGCGCCGATAACGGGAATCAGATCCTTGCCCGTGGCATGAGCACGGATCGGCTTCGCAGCTTTTAAAGCCAGCGGGAAAACAATGATCGCGATGAGCGCCGGCCAGGCAACAAACGCCAAGCAAATCGACATGATAAACGGCGTGGAAATCAACGCAAGAAACAGCCTGCGTGCACCAGCATCCCCCAAGCGGACAGCGAGAGTGATCTTTCCAGACTCACGATCCGTTGGGATATCACGGATATTGTTAGCCAAATTCACCCCAGCAGACATGGAACCCACACCGACTGCAGCTGCCACACCAACCCAACTCACAAAACCCGCCTGGGTGAATTGCGTACCCAACACCGCAACCAAACCAAAGAAAACAAACACCGCGACCTCACCCAACCCGCGGTACCCATAAGGATTCTTACCACCGGTGTAAAACCACGCACCCAGCACACAGATGATTCCGATGATGATCAGCCACCATGCGCTCAAAAGGCTCAGTGCGGTGCCGGCAATCCCTGCCACACCAAAAGAGATAAATGCAGCAGCCTTCACCTTCTTCGGTGCAGCCAAGCCAGAACCAGTAAGGCGCAGCGGGCCGGTGCGATCCTCATCAGTGCCACGAATACCATCTGAATAATCGTTGGCGTAATTCACACCGATGATCAAAGCCCACGCCACTATCAACGCCAGCAGGGCCTTCCACCACACAAAACCACCATGAAACGCTGCAACGCCAGAACCAGCAATAACCGGAGCAAAAGCATTAGCCCAGGTATGTGGGCGAGCGCCTTGAATCCAATCAGAAAAAGTTGCAGAAGTTGGTTGAGGTTCGGTGTGAGACATAGTATCTATCTTTCCCCATCAACCATGTGATTGTGCAATCAGTGGCTTTTGTGGAGGGGTTTTGCAAAAGGGTCTGTCTTTTCAGAGTCAGTCGGGCAGACGGTGTCATGGAATGAAACGCTATTGTGAAATAAGCGGATAAGTTTCATAGTCAATCGAGGAGGAGTCGCAGTAGTTTATGTGGGTTGGTTATGCGGTTCGGCAGATCGCCAGCGTTTTCCTTACTCTTTTGCGGATGCTGCCATTGGCAGTACGAAATCGAGTATCCAGGGGTCAAATCCCGAAAACCGGCGACGTAGTGATTTCACTGACCACCCATGGGAAAAGAATCAACCACGTTCACTTCACCATTGAATCCATAGCGCGCGGACATATCAAAGCACCAATTGTGCTGTGGCTGGACAAGCAAGATTTTGACAGTACGTGGCCTGCGACGATGAACCGCCTTGTTGATCGCGGCCTCCAAGTACGGTGCAGCGACGGATCCTATGGGCCGCACACTAAATATTGGAACCAATTCCGCGAAGTCCACGGAACCGGAGTGCGCGTCGCCACGGTAGATGATGACATGATCTACCCCGAGTGGTTCCTGCAGCGTCTGCTATTTATCGGCGATCTGCGCATGGATGCGGTTGTCGCCTACCGGGCGCACAGAATTGAGCTTCGCGACGAGCACCTGCTCCCTTACGTTAAATGGAGCCCCGCAGACACTTCTAAAGCATCATTTTTGCACTTCGCCACTGGTGTCTCTGGTGTGTTATATCCGGTGACGTTTATCGATTATGTGGTGTCCCAAGGCGATGTTTTCCTGCAAACCTGCAAACGTGCCGACGATGTGTGGCTCCATGCCTGTGCACTTCGTTCAGATCACCCAATTCGCCAGGTCTATGCACAACCCCGCCACTTCGCTGTCGTTCCCACCACCCAGGTTGGTGCCCTAGTTGTAGGCAACACACTCATGGGCGGAAATGATGAGCAGATCGCCAAAGTTTATACAGACGAAGATGTGGCAAAACTTGTAGAAGCCAGCAAGAGGGAAGACTAAAACAGCTTTTGAATAGCGCGTCTATCTGCTTTTCCAGGACCAATGCTTGGAAGAGTCTCGAGGTGTTTTAAGCGCTTGGGCAGTTGCCAACGGGGGAGATCATCGAGGCCCTCGATTACTTCTGACGGCGAAATTGAGCCGGAATACACAGCCACAATTGCTTGTCCTAGGCGGGGATCTGGAATGCCCACCACACAAGCCGCAGTTACTCCTTTGATATCTGCAATGGCTCGCTCGAGTACTTCTGGGTGAAGCTTTAATCCACCGGAATCGATGATCGCATCAACTCGGCCAGTAACAGACAAAATGCCATCTCGTAGCTCGCCGGCATCGGAAGTGGTGAACCAGCCTTCGTTGGCAAAATCGGGATGATTGGGGGCGTTTCGATACCCCTGGGCGATCATGGGGCCACCGAGTTCAATGCGATCGTTTCGGAGCCGGACTTTTGCACTAGGAATCGGTTTTCCGCCATAGATGCAGCCGCCAGACGTTTCTGAGGAACCGTAAGTGGTAACAATGCTGATTCCCAGTTTTTTCGCTGAGGTTAGAGCTTGCTTGGACAGGGCTGCGCCGCCGACGAGGATGGCGTCGAACAGCTTTAAAGCCTCAATACCAGGCAGGGAATTCATGGCCTTGAGCAGCTGCATGGGGGTTAAAGAGGTGTAGATTCGGTCACCGGTGTTTTTTAATTCTGCGGCAGCTGTGGCGAAATCGTCGATATGAAAGCCTGTGCTTAAATCGATTGCCAATGGCTCGACACCTGCGATCAGGCTGCGGATTAACACCTGCATTCCGGCAATGTGGTGCGCTGGCATGGCAAGCAACCACTGGCCTTCACCACCTAGGAATTGGTGTGTGGCATCGGCGGAGCTCACCAGATTCAGTGGAGTTAATTGTGCACCTTTTGGAGTGCCAGTAGAACCAGAAGTGGCCATCACCAAAGCGATCGAAGGATCGATGGTGTGGCCAACATGTTGGGAATCGCGCAATAACTGTGCCCGGTTTTTATCCTGGGATGGAATAGGGAGGAAAGTTTTCTTTCCTGCGATAGCGTCCTCGAGATCTTTCAAAATCGTTGTGGGATGTGCAAGATCTACAGGTAATGCTTCGAGGACGCGGGTATTCATAGTTTGTGATTCTAGTGGGCTTTTGATCAGTCTAAAGAGTCGAGCCCGGGTTTTGATGTTCTATGCTTTGCGCTTTGCCAGAGCAGCGTCGATGCTCCATGCGCCTGCACCGGCTGCGATAAGCAGAAGTGCACCTGCACCGATTGCACCAACGAGCTCCCAGCCATTGTTGCTGACAAAGATGCCGGAGGATACGTGTGCAAATAGTGCTGCAAGAAGCATGTCAAGTGCCACGATAGCGCCCACGATGCGAGTAAACGCTCCTAGGATAATCAGGATTCCGCCGACAAGTTCAATCAGGGCAGCAAGGATGGCTGCGAAACCTGCAGCAGGGATACCAAGGGATCCGAAGAAGCCGGTGACTCCTTCGAGTCCTGTGATAGCAAATTTGTCCCAGCCGTGGGCGATCAAGATGACGCCGAGGAGGATGCGGGCGAGGAGGAAGGAAATTTCTTTGATTGTTGACATGGGCACTAAAGCTAGATGGAATTAGTTTCCGTGTCAACTATTGGGATTGGGTCGGAAGTTTCTGGCAAATATAAAGGCCAGCTATTAACGATCTATTTCCCGAGGTACAGCCCATTTATTCGGATCGGAAACGGGATCTGGAAGAAGCTCGGCGGGGAAAGATTGATAAGAAATCGGGCGCATAAATCTCTCGATTGCCAGGGTTCCAACACTTGTAGATTGCGCATTGGACGTAGCAGGGAATGGACCTCCGTGGATAACCGCATGCCCAACTTCCACTCCAGTTGGCCAGCCTCCGAAAAGAATGCGGCCCGCAAGGTCTTCCAAAAGGGGGATAAGTTGGGTCACTTCCCCAAAATCATCCTGGGATGAATGGATCGTGGCGGTTAGTTGTCCTTCGAGAACCAATGCTGCTTCGTGCAGTTGTTCCGGGGAGTCATAGCGAACAATCAGTGATGCAGCACCGAAAATTTCCTCCTGCAACACAGCATTATTCAGCAAGGTTTGAATGTCGCTTTCAAACACCACCGGCCCTGGCGCATTTTCACCAGCCCCAGGTTTACCGTGGGCACGAATGCCAACACCGGGTTGCTTTTCTAGGTTGTCCACTCCGCGCTGCCAGGCCTCGGCAATGCCCTTGGTGAGCATGGTTTGCCCCGTTGTGCCAGCAAACTCGGAGGCTACGAGCTGCACAAAGGCATCACCTGCAACTCCTCGGGGGACAAACACCAAACCAGGCTTTGTGCACAATTGCCCCGAACTGCCAGTGATCGATGCAGTAAAAGCTGCAGCTAAAGATGTCGAAGATTCCAAATCTGCAAGCGCGCCGGGAAAAACAAACACAGGATTTGTGGCACTCATTTCCGCAAAAACCGGCACGGGCACCGGCCTGTTGAACGCCGTGTGCATCAACGCCAGGCCACCCTGCCGCGATCCTGTAAAACCGATCGCCTGAATTGCCGGATCGGCCGCCAATTCTTGACCAATTTCCACCCCACGCCCGTAGACAAGATTAAACACACCAGCATCAAGCCCATGCTTTTCGACGGCGCCGAGCACCGCTTGCCCTACGAGCTCAGCGGTTCCAGGGTGCGCATTATGTGCTTTGAAAACCACAGGGCAACCCGCTGCCAACGCAGATGCAGTATCTCCACCTGCGGTAGAAAATGCGAGGGGAAAGTTGCTCGCGCCGAATACAGCAACAGGGCCCAACGGAATGTGGCGTTGTCTAAGGTCAACGCGGGGTCCACGTTCGATACGGACTCGGTGGAATTCTCCACTTTTCACCGTGGTGGCAAAAAGCCTGAGTTGATTGCTGGTTCGCGCGACTTCACCAGTCAACCGAGCTGGCGTTAGACCTGTTTCCAGGCTTGCGCGTTGCACAATCTCCTCAGTTAGAGCATCGATATTATCTGCGATGGAGTTAAGGAAATCAGCCCTAAGCTCAGGTGATGTAAGACGGTAGCTTTGAAAAGCTCTTTTGGCAGCAGTTGTGGCTTTTCGTAATTGTGCACTGCTGGCCAAGGAATAGGAAGGCTCTAAGCGGGCGTTTGTCCGGGGATCAAAACCAGTAATTTCTCCATTTGTTCCTGGGATCCAGGTGCCGTCGATAAGCGAACATCCATGCAATGCTGTTGCGGTGATCATGCTTTCACCTCTACTGGTAGTCGGTAAGAACCCGCGCCTGATGTTTCTAGAAGCTCAGTCAAATCAGCAATGTCTTGATCAGACAAATTGCGTAGTGGTGGTCGAACACTGCCGACATTTCGCCCGACTGCCTTGAGTCCACCCTTGACGATGGACACTCCAAAGCCTTGAGCACGGTCGCGGATATCTAGGTAGGGCAGCACGAAATCGCTGAGCTTCTTCTTTACTGCAGCACTGTCTTGGGCTCGGACATCGGCATAAAAAGCAAGGGCGAAATCTGGAATGAAGTTGAACATGGCAGAGGAGTAGGTGCTCATACCCATTTGAAGAAGGGGCAGGGCAAACGTCTCTGCTGTTGGCAAACCGCCGAGGTAGAAGAGGCGATCTCCACACAGGGTGGTGATTTTTGCTAGGTGTTCAATGTTTCCAGTGCCGTCTTTGAAACCAATGAAGTTGGGGTAGCGCTCAGATAGTCGGGCGATAACTTCAGGGGAGTAGATGGCATTGGCACGGTTGTACACAATCACGCCCAAGGAAGTGGATTCACATACTGCTGCAGCATGGTTGTAGAGGCCTTCGGCATCGCATTCGGTCAGGTAAGGCGGAAGCAGTAAAAGCCCTTCCGCTCCGGCTGCTTCTGCACCTTGTGCATTCGCAATGGCAGTTTTGGTGGATCCCGTAGCTGATCCTAGGACAGGTACGTCCGGGTGCGAGGCTTGGACTGCCAATTGGGTGACGCGGTGGTTTTCTTCAACGGTGAGACTGAAACCTTCACCGGTGCCGCCGGCTGCGAAAAGCCCAGCAACAGGATAACTGGACTGCCATTCGATGTGTTCGGCGTAGGCAGAATCATCCACTTCAAGGTCATCGCGGAAAGCGGTGGCGGGGAATGAGAGTAGTCCATCTTTAAGATGATCTGCCAAATCTTGGGGAGAAAAGCGTGCCATGGGGGCTCCTTAGGTGAGTGATCTATAAGACACTTTGGAGTCTAAGACGCGCCCGTGATACCTGTCCAAGATTAGTTTGGCATGTTGAAATACTTAAAAGGTATCGTCGATATTTTGGATAAACTTCCTCACTGCAGGATTATCATTTGTGATGGAATAAATAACCTGAAGTTCTGCTAAACCTGCAGGTAAATCATAAAAACTTCGGAACTCTACACCGTGATAATTGAGCTTTTTCGCAGATTCGGGAACAAGCGCAACACCTAATCCTGATGCCACCAAACTCACCATTGTGGTGATCTGGCTGAGCGTATGTTGCACTTGTGCATCATGAATCGTGAAGTTTCTAATGACAATGTCATAGAGGTACTTTGCCTTCGTAGGGGAATGCTGCAACAACGGCACCCCAGTGAGATGTTTACGCAACAGCGGACGATCCTCACTCAATAATGGATGACCCTTGGGAGCTGCAAGAACTAAAGAGTCTGCTTGCAAACGCCGAGTTTTAAGACCATCAACTGGGGAACTAAGGCGCCCAATACCTAAATCCAAAAGTCCTGACTCTAAAGCCGCAACCTGTTCGGTGGATACCATCTCAAACAGATCGACACTGACACCCGGCATCTTTTCATGTAGCCGATTCAACGTTGGGCCAAGGATAGAAAAGCCAGCAGCAGCGGTATATCCGATGTTGAGTTGTCCCCACATGCCAGAACTTGCCAACCGTGCACGTTCTGCCGCTTTTTCTGTGGAATTTAAAATCAGGCGAGCATCTTTCAAAAATGCCAGACCCGCAGTTGTGAGTTCCACTTTGCGGTTATCGCGATCCAGCAGCGTTGCACCAACAATCTTTTCCAGTTTTTGGATCTGACGGCTAAGTGGCGGCTGAGTCATCGATAACTCGGCAGCTGCTTTGCCGAAATGTAGGTGATTAGCCACGGCTACGAAACAGCGCAGCTGCTCTAGAGTGAACAAGAAGACTCCAAGTAATTAGTCGTGAGTTGGGAAGCCCTCAGCTTTAAGTTTCTTTTGGATGCGATCAATATCTTCTGTCTCCGGTGGCTGGCTATGCACATGGGTGATCAGCTTGCCGATCTTTTCACGGGTAATCGGCTTGTCATGGAGCCCATTGTTTTCGCCTTCTTCGATGAGAAGATCAGCCAGTTCATTGAGATCTTCTTCCGTAAGCTCTCGTTCCAAAACATAGAACAAGGCAAAAGTATCGTGGCGTGGCACCCCGGATGGATAACCCTGGCGGAGCCAGTTGAGTGCTCGCTGGGCAAAGTTTGGGCTGTCATTTTTGGGCATGGAAATAATTTTAGGCTGATCGGAAATGAAAATCATTGAAATGCCCTTTTCCGGATTATTTGAAAGGGGCACCTGCGGTCTAGTGGTTACTGTTCGTTGAGATAAAACGCAGCAGCATTGTTCCAAAACACATTGTCCACGTGTTCTTCACCGACGGTCTCGGCAATGAGGTCAAGATCTGCATCCTCAAAGGGGCGCTTAGCTCGGGTGGATGGAAGGTCAGTGCCGATCATTAATGCTGTGGGATCCACAGCCATGATTGCTTTCATAGTCTCAGCAGGATCGAGCTCAACTCGGCCGAATCCTGTTGCTTTAACTTTGATTCCGTTTTCCACCAGGCGGAGTAAAGCAGGAAGTCCATCGCGGTGCATACCTAGGTGATCAATGCTTACTGCAGGAAGTGAAATAAGCGTTGATTCCAACTCGTCTAATTCGCGAGCATCGACATAGAGTTCGGTATGCCACCCAGCTAAATCATGGACTCTACGTGCTAAAGATTCCAGATCATCAAGACCTGCGGAACCGCCACGCTTTAGATTGAAACGCACGGCCCTAATTCCCGCGGAATCAAGATCAAGAATGTCCTGATCTGTTGTATCTGCGGGGATTTGGGTAACACCAACATATCCAGGGCCTAGAGCTGCTAAGGCATCTTTGAGGTAGCCTTGGTCAAAAGCTTGGAAAGATCCAGAAACTACAGCTCCACCAGCAACATTGAGTCCTTCAACGCGCTGTGTGTAATCGTCAACGGTGAAAGGATCCGGGAGAAACCCATTGTTTTCAATAACCGGGTGGTTTGGATCGATGATGTGGAAGTGGGTATCAAAAAGCTTCGGTATGGTTTAGTTGTCCTTTGGGGATTGTGGAAGTCGGGACACAAATTTCTCGCGGTTTACTACGCCACGCTGGTGTGTTCCGGTGCTGATGGTGGCAAACTCGTCAGCTGCAGTGATGTTGAAAGTAACGGCACGACGGTTGATTTCAGCGACCTCAACATCGATGGTGACTGTGGATCCTGGCACGGTTGGTGAGGCGTGGGAGAAGTTCACATGGGTGCCCAGTGAGATTTCGTCGTCGTCTAAATGTGGGCGCAGAAGTTCCATGCATGCCCACTCAATGATGCCGACCATGTATCCAGTCGCCAATACATCTGGCATCGATTCAAAGTCAGATGCCTCTGGTAGGAGATTGGGAACCGTACGGTTTGCAGGCACCGTGTAGGTCATCTGGTGGGTTAGACCGGTAGTTAGTGTGTCTTTCATGATTTGTCTCCTGGAGTAATTCGTCGAAGGTTAATTAGTTCGCTCGCAGCTTGTTTTGCATCCACAATTCCGGTGATCTCGCCGGTGGTGATAACTCGCACGTTCGCGCCGTCGATAAGCAATGAAAAGAAGGAGCCGCACTCTGTGGGGCTTTCCAGACCATCTTGAGCGGCAAGCTCGATGAGCTTTTGGCGAATCCATGTTTTGTAGTCTGCGATAACCACGCGGGCGGGATGCTCAGGGTCGGGGAGTTCTGCTGCAGCGTTGGTGAACGGGCAACCGCGGAAACCTGGCTTTGCATGCCCGGCGATAAAACGATCAAACAGCGCGAGCACACGACTATCTGTATCGGCTGGCACGTTGTTGAGGTATTCCGTGATCTCCCGTTTTCTGGTGTCGCTGCGGCGTTGCAAAACTGCGGCGACCAGGCCAGCTTTAGTGCCGAACTGGGCGTACAGCGTCGGTTTTGACACTCCGGATTCTGCCACAACCCGGTCGACTCCGATCGCGCCGATTCCTTCTGAGTAAAACAATCGTGTGGCTACAGTGAGGAGTTTTTCTCCGCTTGTCGAGTACATGACGATCATATTAACTTACAGGTCTGTAAAGTATTGAGGATCTGGAAAAGAAATTTTGGAAACACCTCAGAAATGACAAAAGCCAGGCTTTCTTTGTGAAAACCTGGCTTTCATGAACCGTGCTGAACGTTAATTACCCTTCAGTGCCGAAAATATCTAGGCCGGCATACTGGTAAATGGTGCCCTTGGTGATCCAGAGGATACCGGCAACAATGGCAATCACAATGACGGCGAAGCAAATGGTGGAAGCGAATTTTCCAAAGACATTAGTGCCCTCAGATGAGGTGCCGTGGGCAAAACGAATCCCTAGCGCGAACAATGCTGGAAGACCCGCTCCAAGCAAAATGCCGACGAGGGTGACATCAACAAGGCTTCCGAAAAGCGTAGCGAAGTTCATTATTTGGTTACCTCATTCTCATTGCTTTGAAGATCAGTTTTTGGGGCGGCAGCAGGCTCCACACCATTTGTTTCATCATCCCAATCAGCATTCACATTGCTTGGATCTACAGGAGCCCTGCGGGAACGAGCGAAAATGTAGCCAGATAGGGAAAGAAGAATTGCGAAAGCAACAAGCACACCGAGAAGATCAGAGCTGATAAGACCAATGCCGTGTGCTACCCACCAGCAGAAAATGCCCACAATTGCTGAAGCTGGAAGGGTGATTAACCAAGCCATCGCCATGCGGCCAGCTACCGACCAGCGCACAGATGCGCCCTTACGGCCAATTCCGGTTCCCATGATGGAACCAGTAGCAACGTGTGTAGTGGACAGTGCCATACCAAAGTGGGATGAGGTCAAGATGATAGCTGCAGAAGACGTCTCAGCTGCCATGCCCTGAGGGGAATCAATTTCCACCAAACCTTTTCCAAGGGTACGGATAACGCGCCATCCACCCATGTAAGTACCAATGGCAATTGCTAAAGCACAGGTGGCTTTAACCCAGAACGGGATATCTGCTGCCGCGCCGAGGTGACCAGTAGCAACCAAAGAAAGGAAGATGACACCCATAGTTTTTTGAGCATCGTTGGTTCCGTGAGCTAGCGAAACCAAAGAGGCGGAACCGATCTGGCCCCAACGGAAATACCGGTTCTTTTCCTCATCCGCCACGGCTTTAGTGATGCCGTACACCGCGAAAGTACCGATTGCTGCAACGAGACCTGCGACAACTGGAGCGGCTAGTGCTGGCAGGATCATCTTGGACAACACGCCTTCCCAGACAACGCCACCGAAACCGAGTGAGGCGATTGCCGCGCCGATGAGGCCGCCGAACAGTGCGTGGGAAGAACTAGAAGGAATACCAAGAAGCCAGGTGAGAAGGTTCCAAACGATGGCACCGATAAGACCGGCAAAGACAACGAGCAGAAGTTGGTGGGAATCCCATGCGTTGCTCAAATCGAACTGGTCAAGATCCACAATGCCCTTGGCCACGGTACTTGCAACCTCAACAGAAAGGAAAGCACCCACAAGGTTGAGTAAGGCAGAAAGCGCCACCGCAATCTTTGGTTTTAGTGCGCCAGTGGCAATTGATGTTGCCATTGCGTTGCCGGTGTCATGGAATCCGTTTGTGAAATCGAAGGCCAAGGCCGTCACGATAACAATCAATAAAATAATCAGCTCGGTCACGACTTGGAAGTATGCCCTATAACGTGGCTAAACCAAACGCCGATTTTGTTTTTCGGTAGCGCTAATTGTCGGGTTTTGGTTTTCTGCCCCCGAAATTGGGGGGAGTTGCTGTACTGGGTCTAATTCGATCGTTGGTTTCGACCAACAAGCAACGTGCGGTTTTATAGCGATTGGCCGGTTGAAATGACAAAACTTATCTGGAAAGTAAAAACCTTAAATAAAGGAACCAACAAGATGAACTCTTGGTGAATTCTTTTTATCGTAGGTCACAATGGTCCAAAATCGGCTGATTTTCTAGTGCGCCCAGCATGCGTAAAGTCCTAAAGTTGTCCAGCCTTATTGGATACGGTTTTATCTGCGTGAATGGGTGATTGCATTGCCTGTAAGTCCGCTTTACCCTCGGGTCACGTGGCTGAACTGCTTTATCGAAAGAATATGCGAAAATTTGTCCCGGAATGCAGGCAAAACAGCATTCCGGAACGAATTTTTGCACGAAGCGTGCTAATTGATGCAAAAATTCGTTCGATTCTAATGGGGCGCCTGCCGGTGGTGACGAAAATTTGATCAGTAAACTTGCAGCTTTCACAACTGTCACATTCGTCCCATTGGTTCCCAAAGTGGGCACTCCCTAGAACTGCCCCTAAGCGCCCAAATGAGCTCAATCCATACAAACACTCATTTGCAAGACTCTGGCCCCTTAAATCGCCTGCTATTGCGAAAATTCCAGGCCCACTCTAACCCCCAGTAGCAAGGGGGGTTAGCAAAAGCCCTTAGTAGTAGTAAGGGAATTCATTCCAGTTGGGTTCACGCTTTTCTAGGAAAGAGTCGCGACCTTCCACAGCCTCATCTGTCATATAAGCCAGGCGGGTGGCTTCACCGGCAAAGACTTGTTGCCCCATCAGGCCGTCGTCGGTGAGGTTGAATGCGAATTTCAGCATGCGTTGTGCGGTGGGGGATTTGGTGTTGATTTCGCGTGCTGCTTGGATGGCTTCTTTTTCCAGATCGGCGTGATCGGCAACGATGTTGACGGCACCCATTTCCTGCATGCGCTTCGCATCGTAGGTGCGTCCTAAGAAGAAGATTTCGCGGGCGTTTTTCTGTCCGACCATTTTGGCAAGGTAGGCGGAGCCGTAGCCAGCGTCGAAGGAGCCGACATCAGCGTCAGTTTGTTTGAAGCGTGCTTCTTGGCGGGATGCGATGGTGAGGTCGCACACCACGTGCAGGGAGTGTCCACCGCCGGCAGCCCAGCCGTTGACAACTGCGATGACAACTTTGGGCATGGTGCGGATTAGTCGCTGGACTTCCAGGATGTGGAGGCGGCCGCCTTCGACTTTGGTGCGTGCGGTATCCACGGTGGATACATCGGCGGTGGCGTCGTCGTGTGCGTGCTCGGTGGCGTATTGGTAACCGGAACGGCCGCGGATGCGTTGGTCGCCACCCGAGCAAAATGCCCAGCCACCATCTTTTTTGCTGGGGCCGTTGCCGGTGAGCAGGATGGTTCCCACGTCTGGGGTGCGTCGAGCATGATCGAGTGCTTGGTAGAGCTCGTCGACGGTGTGTGGTCTAAAGGCGTTGCGTACTTCTGGGCGGTCGAAGGCGATGCGTACGATGCCGTCAGCGCGGGTGGTGCCCACGTGGCGGTGGTAGGTGATGTCGGTGAATTCTTCAAAACCAGGGACGATGGCCCATTGGGTGGGGTCAAAGGGGTTGTCGGTGCTGTAGTTGCTCATAGTGTTCAACCTTAAGCCTTGGCTGAAATCTCTAAAGCTTTAGCGTGGGCGTCAATGATGTTGGCAAGTGAAACATCACGGTCGGTTATTTCACCAACGTCGTGGCTGGTGAGGGTGATTTCTACGAAACCATAGGTGAGGAGGATATCGGGGTGGTGGTTGGCTTCTTCAGCAGAGGCGCCGATGAGGTTGACAAATTTTAAGCCGGTGGCGAAGTTTTCGGTGTTGAAATGCGCAGTGAGCTTTGCGTTTTCAGAGGACCAGTGTGGGGAGACGTCGAAAAGCGAATTCATGGCCCCATCTTGCCTTAAACTTGGCAAGCATGCGCTTGCTACTGACTTCGTTTGGCCATGATCATGTGCGGGATTTCGTGCAGGGCACGGTTGCGTATATTCCTGATGCGACCAGGCTTTTTGCCGATAGCCCCGAGTTTGCTCCCTTCGTGGAAACGGAGCGAAATATGTTGCGCGAATATGGCTTAAATATTCGTGAGCTGTCGATCGCGACGTCAACTCCGGAGGAAGTCGACCGCGTGCTCAGCGCGGTTGATGGGGTTTATGTGGCTGGTGGGGAAACTTTTGATCTGCTGTGGCTGCTGCGTTCCACGGGCAATGATGAGGTGCTGATTAAGCATGTTCGTGCTGGTCTGCCGTATATCGGTACCAGTGCAGGCACAGTGATTGCAGGGCCATCCATTGAGCCAGTCAGTCTTTTGGATAGCCCCGATGTCGCGCCTGAATTAAGCGATTTCTCAGGCTTAGCCCTCTGCGACCACGTCGTCATCCCCCACGCCGGTGGCACGATCCCACAGTTTCCCATCGATGTGTTCGCCGAAACCGTGCGCACCTACGGCGCTGACTTCCCGCTCGTGCTGCTTAAAGACGGACAAGCGCTGCTTATCGACGACCACGGCACACACCTTATTTAAGGAACTATTTAAGATTAGATTCCATGATCACCCCAACTGTTGATGAGATTCTTGACCGCGCGCACGTGGTGTCGCTGCCGATGCGTGTGAAATTTCGTGGGGTAACCACGAGGGAAGCACTGTTGATTCAAGGTCCACAAGGGTGGGGTGAATTTGCGCCTTTTTTAGAATATGGCCCCCAGGAATCAGCTAGTTGGTTGAAATCAGGCATTGAAGCAGCGTGGGAAGGTTTTCCTGCGCCGTTGCGTGATCGCGTGGAAGTCAATGCCACCATTCCGGCAGTGCCAGCAAACCAGGTCGCCGAGGTGCTTGAGCGTTTCCCGGGCTGTCGCACCATCAAAGTAAAAGTTGCAGAACCAGGCCAAAACTTGGCTGATGATATCGCGCGTGTCAATGCAGTTCGTGAAGCACGACCCGGCGCGATCATTCGTGTTGATGCTAATTGTGGGTGGAGTGTTGAGCAGGCTGTGGAGGCAGCGCAAGCGTTGGCTCCGTTGGATTATGTAGAGCAGCCGTGTAAAACGGTGGAGGAATTGGCGCAGGTGCGCATGACGTTGCAGCGGCGCGGACTTTTTGTGCGCGTCGCAGCTGATGAGTCGATCAGGAAATCTGATGATCCTTATCGGGTTGCCAAGTTGCGTGCGGCTGATGTTGCTGTGGTGAAGGTGGCTCCTTTGGGTGGGGTGAAAAGGGTGCTTGAGGTGGCTGCGCATTTGCGGGCGCGCACCATGGATATCACCGTAGCAAGTGCGTTGGACACGGTTGTGGGGATGAATGCTGGGTTAGCCGCGGTAGCTGCATTGCCCAAGCTTGATGATGATGACTTGATTGATGTACCACCTGCAGCGGCAGGGCTTGCTACTTCGCAGTTGTTTGTTGAGGATGTGGCGACCCCGCATGCAATTGTTGATGGGTTTATGGAAACTCGCGTGATTGACCCAGAAATTGATCGCCTGGAAACTCTTGCTGCCAGCGCAGATAGGCGTGATTGGTGGTTTAAGCGTGTGCGTGAATCGTATGGTTACTTAGGAACAATCTAGACTATTGGGCATGTCCAGCACGCCAGCTCAAGATCTTGCCCGCGCCGTCCTCAATTCGCTTGCACCGCACGTTACTGATGTGGTGTTATGCCCAGGTTCAAGAAACTCACCGTTGTCGCTTGAGGTGCTGGCGCGTAGGGACATACGCGTCCATGTGCGTATCGACGAGCGCAGCGCCTCATTTTTGGCGTTGTCTCTAGCGCGTGCTCAGGCTCGCCCGGTGGCGGTGGTGATGACGTCTGGCACAGCGGTTGCTAATTGTCTTCCTGCTGTTGAAGAAGCAGCTCATGCGCATATCCCGCTGATTGTGTTATCGGCAGATCGACCAGCTCATTTGGTGGGAACGGGTGCGAGCCAAACGATCACGCAGGATGGCATCTTTGGCGGAAATGCTCCAACCGTTAGTGTCTCTGAACTTGAACACGTATCGCTTATTGAGCACGAGTTGGGTGAGGGGGCTTCTCAGCGACCTCGTCATTTCAACATTGCGCTCGATGTTCCTCTCGTGTCAGCGGAATTACCTGAAATTCACGGCGATAGCTTAGGCGCAAAGTGGACCCACCGCTGGATTAATCACGGTGAAGTAGAAGTAGACCTGGGTGAAAACACGCTCGTTATCGCCGGTGATGAGGCCTGGGAGGTAGAGGGCTTAGAAGATGTTCCCACCATTGCTGAGCCTACGGCACCAAAACCGTACAACCCGGTGCACCCGCTAGCTGCTGAGATCTTGTTGAAGGAACAGGTTTCCGCAGAAGGTTACGTGGTTAATACTCGTCCAGATCATGTCATTGTGGTGGGGCATCCAACCTTGCACCGTGGTGTGATCAAGTTGCTGAGCGATCCAGGAATTAAGTTGACTGTGCTGTCTCGCACGTCAACCATCACTGATCCTGCACGCCATGCCACCGCCGTGGGAAGTTCGGTAAAAGTAAGCGGCACCCAAGATAAACAGTGGCTAAAAATTTGTTCTGCTGCATCAGAATTGGCTGCAGAAGGTGTCCGTGATGTGCTGGAGCAAGAAGAATTCGGCTTTACTGGCCTGCATGTTGCTGCTGCCGTGGCAGATACCTTAGGCACAGGGGACACACTGTTTGCTGCCGCATCCAACCCAATCCGAGATTTATCATTTGTCGGTATGCCTTTTGATGGCGTTGATACTTTCTCCCCACGAGGAACCGCAGGTATTGACGGCTCAGTATCCCAAGCCATCGGCACCGCCCTTGCGGTGCAATCACGCCACCCTGATGAAATCCGCGCACCGCGCACCGTAGCACTGCTGGGCGATCTCGCCTTCCTTCACGATGTCGGTGGTCTCCTCATCGGCCCTGATGAACCCCGGCCAGAAAACCTCACCATCGTGGTCTCCAACGACAATGGTGGCGGCATCTTTGAGCTGCTGGAAACCGGCGCAGAAGGACTTCGAACCAACTTCGAACGCGCTTTTGGCACCCCACATGATGCGTCCATCGGTGATCTGTGTGCAGGCTACGGAGTAGCGCACCGCGAAGTAGATAACCTTCAAGACCTCATCCTGGCACTCGTAGACACCACCGAGGTATCCGGTTTTTATGTCATCGAAGCAACCACCAGGCGTGATACCCGCCGCGCACAACAACAAGCATTAAATGCAAAGGTGCGCTAAATGGAGCTATTCCAAGTCAGACGCCGCTTGCAACAGCTGCTGATTGTTCTCTATGTAGCTTCCATGCTGGGTGCCTGCTCCATGGTCATTGGGCCTTTTCTTAACGATCGCACCATTGAAAGCAACTCCGGTCGGGCTCTTGCCCAGGTCACTAACGTGGGCAGTTTCCGCACCACGGTCGATTTCCAGGATGAAAACGGCATTTACCACTCCCCAGCAACTGGTTTGCTGTATCCCACCGGTCTTGGACAAGGCCAGCGTGTGTGGGTTAATTACGCCAAATCAGACCCAGATTTGGTGAAGGTAGAAGGCCGTGAATGGACACTATCTATAATCCCGGCATTAAGTGTTGGAGCTGTCGCAACTGGAGTATGGGCAGTATTATGGCTGGGAGTTGGGAGAATCGGAAGACGGTCTGAAAACTCCCAATAGTAAAGATCGCCCCGGGAGGCATTCACCTGGATGTAACCGGAAAGATCTCAATACTTCAATAAAGTTCTCAATAAAGCCATGTTCGGTTAACTGCGATGTAGGCATGATGTGGAGATAATTAAGCCCATGCGGGTAGCAATTGTTGCAGAGTCGTTCCTTCCAAACGTCAACGGAGTCACCAACTCGGTGCTCCGTGTTTTAGAGCATTTGAAAGCCAATGGCCATGAAGCGCTTGTTATCGCGCCGGGTGCCCGAGATTTTGAAGAAGAAATCGGTCACTACTTGGGCTTTGAAATCGTGCGTGTGCCCACTGTCAGGGTGCCGTTGATTGATTCTTTGCCCATCGGCGTGCCATTACCGTCAGTCACCACAGTGTTACGGGACTACAACCCAGATATCATCCACCTGGCTTCACCCTTTGTGCTTGGTGGGGCAGCAGCATTTGCGGCACGGCAACTGCGGATCCCAGCGATTGCTATTTACCAAACAGATGTTGCCGGGTTCTCTCAGCGCTACCATTTAGCACCGCTAGCTACCGCTAGTTGGGAGTGGATCAAAACGATTCACAACATGTGCCAACGTACCCTTGCCCCATCATCAATGAGCATTGATGAACTCCGGGACCACGGCATTAATGATATTTTCCACTGGGCCAGGGGAGTGGACTCTGCACGTTTTCACCCTTCCAAGCGTTCTGCAGCTCTTCGCCGTTCCTGGGACCCCACAGGTAAAAAGAAAGTTGTGGGTTTTGTCGGGCGACTTGCCTCCGAAAAGGGCGTGGAACGTCTAGCTGGGTTATCTGGACGTAAAGATATTCAGCTGGTTATCGTCGGCGATGGCCCAGAAGCCAAGTACCTACAGCACATGATGCCGGACGCAATCTTCACTGGAGCACTCGGCGGGGAAGAACTAGCACGCACCTATGCATCACTTGATCTTTTCGTGCACCCAGGTGAGTTTGAAACGTTCTGCCAAGCCATCCAAGAAGCCCAAGCATCCGGTGTGCCAACAATTGGTCCGCGCGCTGGTGGCCCCATTGATTTGATCAATGAGGGCGTTAACGGCCTACTGTTGGATGTTGTTGATTTCAAAGAAACCCTTCCAGCTGCTGCGGAATGGATCTTGGATGAATCCCGCCACGCCAGCATGTGTGCCGCTGCGTGGGAAGGCGTGAAAGATAAAACATGGGAAGCCCTATGTGAGCAGCTTTTGCAGCACTATGCCGATGTTATTTCTTTGTCTAAGCGCATCCCATTGACCTTTTTTGGCCCAAGTGCAGAAGTAGCAAAACTTCCACTGTGGATGGCACGTGCTTTAGGAGTACGCACCGGATCCAGCACCGGATCCAGCACCAGCGCTGGCATCAAGGCTTAACTTCAACATCGTCTTGCCAGGGGAGTAGGATTAGCGCCCATTAACGCTACATGTCCTTACAATCCCTAAGGAGCAAGACCATTTCTGATTCAACAGTGCAGGAGCATGACGAGCCACACTTAAAACGTGGCTTGAGCAACCGCCACCTTCAACTCATCGCCATCGGCGGAGCTATCGGAACGGGTCTGTTCATGGGATCCGGCAAAACCATCTCCGTGGCAGGACCATCCGTGGTGTTGGTCTACGCGATTATTGGTTTTATGCTCTTTTTTTGTCATGCGCGCCATGGGGGAGCTGCTGCTGGCCAATCTAAATTACAAATCTTTGCGCGATGCTGTCTCAGATATTTTGGGTCCTGGTGCAGGTTTTGTCACCGGCTGGACATATTGGTTTTGCTGGATTGCCACAGGCATGGCAGATATCGTTGCGATCACCGGATACACCCAATATTGGTGGCCTGAAATCCCATTGTGGCTTCCCGGAGTGCTCACCATTGCGTTGCTCTTTGCTCTGAATTTAGCTGCGGTGCGACTTTTTGGTGAGATGGAGTTTTGGTTTGCCATCATCAAGATTGTGGCTATCGTGGCCTTGATTGCCGTGGGCTTGTTTATGGTGATCACAGCTTTTGAATCACCATCGGGCAGTACTGCGCAGTTTAGTAATCTGATTGAACATGGTGGATTCTTCCCCAACGGCATTACTGGATTTTTAGCTGGTTTTCAGATCGCTATCTTTGCTTTCGTTGGTGTGGAATTAGCAGGCACGGCTGCTGCGGAAACTGAAAACCCAACGAAAACTTTGCCTAGAGCTATTAACTCAATTCCAATCCGCATCGTGGTGTTTTATGTTTTGGCGTTGGCTGTGATCATGATGGTTACACCGTGGAACCAGGTCAGTGCTGACAACAGTCCCTTTGTGCAGATGTTCGCTTTGGCGGGTATTCCGGCTGCGGCGGGAATCATTAACTTTGTGGTGATCACTTCAGCGGCATCATCTGCCAATAGTGGTATTTTCTCCACCTCACGCATGCTGTATGGCTTGTCTTTGGAAGGTGCTGCCCCAAAGCGGTGGAGCAAGCTATCGAAGAGTTTGGTTCCCGCTCGCGGTTTAACATTTTCTGTAATTTGTTTGATTCCGGCAGTTGGTTTGTTGTACGCAGGCGGCACAGTCATTGAGGCATTTACGCTGATCACCACCGTATCGTCAGTGTTGTTTATGGTGGTGTGGTCCTATATTTTGGTCGCCTACATCGTCTACCGACGCACCCAACCTGAACTTCATGAACAATCAGTGTTTAAAATGCCCGGCGGTGTGGTCATGGCTGTTGTGGTCCTGGTCTTTTTCGCAGCCATGTTGGTGGTGCTGTCTCTGGAAGCAGACACACGCGCAGCGTTGATTGCAACGCCTGTGTGGTTTGTGATTTTAGGTATTGGTTGGTTTGCCATTGGTGGCGCCAAGGGTGCACAGCGCCGCAGCCAAATAACATCCCGCTAGCTGGCTTAGCCACGTACCTGAGTTAGACTCGGTGGCGTGGCTAAGGCAGATTTAGACAAGGACCCCTTCGATGTGGCATCAATGTTTGATGCCGTCGGAAAAAATTATGATCTCACCAACACGGTGCTTTCCTTTGGTCAGGATCGGGTGTGGCGCAAACGTACCCGCCAGCGCCTGGATTTAAAACCCGGGGAGAAGGTACTTGATCTTGCTGCAGGAACAGCTGTTTCCACAGTTGAGCTAGCTAAGTCCGGCGCATTTTGTGTGGCGTGTGATTTCTCCCAGGGCATGCTTGCAGCTGGTAAAGACAGAGACGTGTCCAAAGTTGTTGGCGATGGCATGCGGTTGCCGTTTGCTGATAACAGCTTCGATGCCGTGACCATCTCTTATGGGTTGCGCAATATCCATGATTTCCGCGCCGGGCTACGGGAAATGGCACGTGTGACCAAACCAGGTGGGCGTCTAACAGTCGCGGAGTTTTCTACCCCGGTGATCCCGGTGTTCGGCACCGTGTACAAGGAATACTTGATGCGTTTGCTACCGCAGGTAGCCCGCGCAGTGTCTTCAAATCCGGAGGCGTATATCTACCTAGCGGATTCTATTCGCGCATGGCCTAGCCAGGCTGAACTTGCCCGCGAAATCAACCAAAACGGTTGGCAGGATTGCGGATGGCAAAACCTTACCTTCGGCATTGTGGCTTTGCACTCCGCGATTAAACCCTAAAGGGTGGAATCCCACAGCGGGGAGCCTTTGCGCGCCCAACTGACTAAGGATCCAGACGCCTGCCAACCCCGGGCAAGTAAGTCTTTGTCCTCCTCTGTAATCAGGTTTCCCATCAACCGTGCTGCCGCCGGCATGATTGCTTTTTGCAACGGACCCCGAAAAGCCAACGGGCCTGCAAATGGCAAAAATTGCGGGTAGGTCAGCAGCCGGGCAGCGGTACGCGCCAGCATAAACGTCTCACCATAAGCCTGCCGCAGCAGATCCGGCCACAGCAGCGTCAGATCGCGCTTGGGGGTAGCAACAAGCGTTTCGACGGCCATCGCCGCCGTTTCCAGGCCATAGTCAATGCCTTCACCGTTCAGCGGATTCACGCATGCAGCGGAATCACCAATCAGCATCCAGTTCGCGCCTGCCACATTCGACACCGCGCCACCCATAGGCAGCAGGGCAGAGGCAACGTCGAGCTCTGGCCCTAGTTGCCATGCTTTACGACGCTGACCCGCATAGAAACTCAACAATTTCTTTGTATTAATCTTCGCTGGTCGAGCATCTGTGGATAACGCACCACACCCGAGATTCACCTTGCCGTTGCCAAGCGGGAAAATCCAGCCATATCCCGGTTGGACCACACCATCTTCATCACGAAGTTCCAGATGGGAATGGATCCACGGTTCATCAGATAGGGGAGTCTCACAATAAGCACGGGCAGCGATGCCATACACCTCATCCCGGTGCCACTGCCTGCCCAGCTTTTTACCGAAAGGTGAGCGCACACCATCGGCAATAATCACATGCTTGGCTTTCACGGTTTTTTCTTCACCTGCGTGATTAATCACCACGCCTTCCAAGAAATTCCCCCTCAAAATGGGGTCTTCGGCAGTAGCATTTTCCCACGTGGTTACTTCCCGCTGCGACTTAGCCAACTGGAACAGCAAATTATCAAACTCCATCCGCGACATCGCGGAGCCCTTATTAGTGAAATAAGTCTCCGGCCACGGTGCTTCCACCGAGCCGCCAAAACCATGAAGTTTTAGGCCTTTGTTGAAGTAATCGCCGGTGACTTGATCTGCAACACCTAAGAGTTCTAGCTGGTGAATGGCACGAGGGGTTAGACCATCGCCGCAAGTTTTATCGCGCGGGAAGGAGGAGGCGTCGATAAGCAATGTTTGAAGCCCAGCCCTGGCCGCATGGACGGCGGCACTGGCGCCTGATGGGCCTGCCCCGATAATCAACACATCAAAAGTTGTAGACACGCACTCCATTGTTTCAGGCGTAAGAGCCAGAAGACTAACCCAAGGTGCTTCAAAGGCCTTCCGTCGACTACGGTTAAACGAAAAGCTTTTTGTCCATTTCACTGGATTCATCGAAATTGAATCCACAGTCGATCACCAAAGGTAGCGATGAATGAGTAGCGGCCGAACCGTTCCAACCCGTTCCCACGGGCTCGGAAAAGAAGGTGTATCCACCAAAGGAGCATCTCAGGTCGAGTTTGGTGATCCCGAGCTAACGGCCAGGATCAACGACGCAATGGTGCAGGTGGAAAACCTTCTGCACAAAGAACTATCCTCCGGGGAAGACTTCCTGGTGGACAAAGTCATGCACCTCACACGAGCTGGTGGCAAACGATTCCGCCCGATGTTTGCACTATTAGCCTCCGAATTCGGCGACAAACCGCTTAGTGAAAACGTCATCAAAGCAGCCGTCGTCGTTGAGATCACCCACCTGGCCACCCTCTACCACGACGATGTCATGGATGAAGCCACCATGCGCCGAGGCGTCCCAAGCGCCAACGCACGATGGGACAACTCGGTTGCGATCCTTGCCGGTGACATCCTGCTTGCCCATGCATCCCGCATCATGAGCCAACTCGGCACCGAAACTGTTGCGCACTTCGCCGAAACCTTCGGAGAGCTCGTCACCGGACAAATGCGCGAAACCGTAGGTCCCCGAGACACCGATCCAATTGAGCACTACAACAACGTCATCCGTGAAAAAACCGGCGTGCTCATTGCTTCTGCAGGATTCCTTGGCTCCATGCATGCCGACGCAAAACCTGAATACGTCGATGCTCTAAAAAACTTCGGTGCTGCCATCGGCATGATCTTTCAAATCGTCGACGACATCATCGACATCTTCTCCGAAACCCACGAATCCGGAAAAACACCCGGCACCGACCTTCGAGAAGGCGTATTCACCCTCCCAGTGCTCTACGCACTGCGCGAAGACACCCCCGTTGGCTCCGAGCTTAGAGACATACTCACCGGCCCCATCGACGACGACGCAACCGTCGAACACGTCCTAGAACTGCTCTCCCAATCCACAGGACGCCAATCAGCCCTCAACGAGGTCTACCGCTACATGGACATCGCCAACGCGGAACTAGACCGCCTCCCCGACAGCACCGTCAAAGAGGCTCTTCGCGAACTTGCAACATTCACCGTCAAACGCGTCGGATAGCGTTGAGTTTTGCCCGTTAACCTGCCGATTTGCATTCAAGGTGGGGTCTCATAGTAAAGTATGAGGCGCACCAAATGAGGTGCCCGCCAGATTGCCCGAGCGGCCAATGGGAGCGGACTGTAAATCCGTCGGCTTGCGCCTACGTAGGTTCGAATCCTACATCTGGCACAAACACCCGCTGTACTTTCTTCAAGAAAGTGCAGCGGGTTTTTGCATGCGCAGGTTCGTGGGGGATTCTCGGGGTCGGAGTCTTAAGTTCGATTTCACGGTTTCGATTTCTCATTTTCAATTCCTTGAGGCGATATCAGGTGGTGGTTGCGACACCCTCTTCCTAAAGGAGTGTCCACCAATGACCAGCAGAGAACAACCCACAACCCAGGAGGCGGTCCGCCGAGTAGCCGACGGGCAGCGAGTAAAAGACGTAGCAGTAGATCTTGGGATCCACCCATCCACGATCTACCTAGCGCTCAAGCGCCACGGCCTGCCCGTGGACAAGACCGCACCCCACCGCGTCCTGAACCCACAAACCAATCGGCACATCCCGAAAAACACCGAACACCCCACAACCACAGAAGCAGTCGCGAGGGTCAAACGCGGTGAACGAGTCAAAAACGTAGCGAAAGAACTAGGAATCCACCCATCCACGATCTACCTAGCGCTTAAGCGCCACAACCTACCGGTCGGGAAAAACGCACCCCACCGCGTCCTGAACCCACAAACCAATCGGCATATCCCTAACACCACGGAACGCCCTGCCACGACAGAAGCCGTTACTCGGGTCAACCGTGGTGAACGAGTGGTTGCTGTGGCCAAGGAACTTGGGCTTCACCCGTCAACGATCTACACCGCGATCAAACGCCGCAAAGAAGTAACCGATACCCCCACACCACCGGGTAAGAAAGGAGAAGGTAATCACAGATGCAGCGACACACCCGCACCTACCACCACGACAACGCAATCACGGTGTACAACGACAGAAGTGCCTGATTCATCATGTTGTTCTAATGATTCTGTGTCGTCGCGTACTGCTGATCACGTTGTTGCTGATTTCAGTCTGGTTCCTGATACACGAGTAAAAACAGGCCGCGGGGTGCGATTAAGCAGTACCGATCGGCTGGTGATCGCCCAAGGGATTAAAGAGGGGTTATCCACCCGGCAGATCGGGACAAAACTCGGCCGTCACCATAGTGTGATCGCACGAGAAATCAACCGTGGATCCACCACCTACCTAGATCCAGACACCCAAGAGATCAAGCAGTTGGTGTATAACCCACAAACCGCTCACTACCACGCCCAGCAACAAGCACGACGACCAAAGGAAAGGAAACTTGATCGCCCGGGCCGGTTACGGGATGTGGTGGTGGAGTATTTATTGCGATATTTTTCCCCGAAGCGTGTTGAACAACGCCTTCTTCTGGACTATCCCGATGATAAGAGCATGCATATTTCCCACGAGGCGATCTATCAAAGTTTGTATGTCCAAGGACGTGGTAGCTTGCGTGAGATCATTGAAGAAGAACTACGCCAACGCGGAATGAATACCAACAAGGTGTTAATCCGTGGTGGGAAAACCCGTCGACCCCGGTCCAAGATCGCTGGGTTACGCAATAGGCGTGGTTGGGTTGTCGGTGCAGAAATCACCACGCGCCCACCTGAGGCTGATGATCGTCGGGTTCCAGGGCATTGGGAAGGTGATTTAGTGATCGGTGCAGGGGGTCAATCAGCGTTGTTGACACTGGTGGAGCGATCAAGTCGGTTTACGTTGTTAAAGCATTTACCTGATGATCATGCCTCGTCCACGGTTGTTGGTGCATTACAGGAAATGATTGCGTCGATGCCGGGGAAGTTTTCCACGATTACTTGGGATCAGGGATCGGAAATGGCTAGTGCTCGTAAAGTTATTGATCCTGCAGAATGTGGGATTTATTTTTGTGATCCTCATTCACCGTGGCAGCGTCCGACCAATGAGAATACAAATGGTGAGATCCGGCGGAGGTTTTATCCAAAGGGCACTGATTTCCGTGAGGTAACCCCGGAGCATGTCGCGTGGGTTCAAGATGAATTAAACGACACACCGAGGTTGGTGTTAGGCGCGATGACGCCGTATGAGAAAATGAATGAAGTATTAACTGTCGCAACCACCCAATGACAGCGCCTGAGCTCAATTTCATAAATTCGATTTCCCTCGGTTTTGGGTGACTTTCCTAGCGGTCTCGAAGGTAAGAAATTGAGTACGAGATATTGAATGTGTGATCTCGAAGTTAAAGCAGCCAGGGTGTAGCTTCAGAGGGTCTACAGGGCGACTTCACGGTGACGACTTCACGCGCTCAACTTCTTATCGGACGACATCGCTACGAAATCGGCCCACCACCCAGCGAAGTCGCCCATAAGAACACGTTTTTTAGCACCACGTTTGCTGGGAACTAACCTCGGTGCGTATAAAGTGATTTGAAGTGTTCAAAACATGGCCTTTGACCTGTGATTTTGTGTTTTTAAAACTTCAGGCTAATCTACATAGGACTTCAGCGAAACACAGCTTGCTGTTTTTGAAGAAGCAGACGCCCCCTTAGCTCAGTCGGCAGAGCGTTTCCATGGTAAGGAAAAGGTCAACAGTTCGATTCTGTTAGGGGGCTCTTTTTGCATTTCTGGGTATTTTTTACAGCCGCTCTAAGATCAGGGTGTTGCCGGTGAAAAGCCGAAACCGGTACCAACATGCAAAACCTTCTAAGAAAACCTGTGGCTTCCTGCAGATTTGTGTTGCAGTATCAGTTCGGGTTAAAGTTCTTAAGGCTTCAACGGAGCGCAGCGGTAGTTTTCTACAGGTTGTGTTTCCTAAGAGGTTGACGCCCCCTTAGCTCAGTCGGCAGAGCGTTTCCATGGTAAGGAAAAGGTCAACAGTTCGATTCTGTTAGGGGGCTCTGTTGCTTTAATCTTGAAAGAGATGTTTAGCAATGTGGCGGTGTAGCTCAGTGGTAGAGCAAGCGACTCATAATCGCTGTGTCGCGAGTTCAATTCTCGCCATCGCTACCGCGGATGAGGCCGCTTCTAACTGCAAATTTTTTGAGGTTGGAAGCGGTGTTTTCGCAAATTGACGGGCTGATGGTAACATTGCCTGTGCTCCATAGGGGCGTAGCTCAATTGGCAGAGCAACGGTCTCCAAAACCGTAGGTTGCAGGTTCGATTCCTGTCGCCCCTGCAATATTTTCACCCTTGATCTGGTTGAACACTAAAACCAGGTCAAGGGTGTTTTGCTGTTTCCGGTGAATCTCCCACTTGATTCCCACAATTGGGGTGAAGAGGCCTGAATGTGCCCCACTCAATAGTCAACTTATATTGCACGGCTTCGCGGGATTAATGTACTCTCAAAGGTTGAACACAGGGCTGCGATTGTGCTGGATCAAATGTCTGCACGAAAAATTGTTATCGCCCCTGGATGAGAAGTGATTTTGAGGAGTGCTGTGAGCGACGAGCAGAATTCTGGCGTAGGCGGAACGTCTCGCCCAACGGGTAAACGCCAGCTGTCGGGTGCTTCCACTATTTCGACTTCCTCTTATGAGGCTAAGCAGGTTTCTGCGCCGAAGAAGTCTGATTCTGATTCCAAGCCAGGTGGCGGTGTTGTCTCCTTCTTGCCTGAGGTAGTGGGGGAGGTCCGTAAGGTTATTTGGCCTACTGCGCGTCAGATGGTTGTTTATACGCTTGTTGTATTGGGTTTCTTGATTGTTTTGACCGCGTTGGTTTCGGGTGTGGATTTCCTGGCTGGTCTTGGAGTTGAGAAGATTCTGACTCCGTAGGTAGGATGTGTAACATCTTTTTTGAAAAGTCCCGCTGGTTCCGTGAAGGAGCCGGCGGGATAATTTGTTGCCCCGGTGGTTGGTTTGGGGCAGTGGATGTAATTGGTTGTTTGTCGCAGTAGCATGGGACGAAAAGCTTTTAGGTGGCATGTTGCATCCCCTGCTTTGGCTGGTTTTGCTGGGTTGATGGTCGATAGATAGGTTTGGAGAACACGCATTATGAGCGATGAGAACAACAACGAGTTTGATTTTGGTGCGAGCTTTAGTGATGAGTTTGCAGAGGCAGAGCAGGAGCTCACCACTGAAGGCCTCGAGGAAAACGCTGAGGCAAGTACCGAAGTAGACACTGAGGCAAGTACCGAAGTAGAAACCGAAGACAACGCTGCAGAGGCAACCCCTGCAGAAGAAGAAGCTGATGCAGATAGCCTCGCTCAGGCAGCTGCTGCACTTGGTGATACCGATGAGCAGGATGCGGATGCAGAGTACAAGGCTCGTTTGCGTAAGTTCACCCGTGAGCTGAAGAAGCAGCCTGGTGTTTGGTACATCATTCAGTGCTACTCCGGCTATGAGAACAAGGTGAAGGCTAACCTTGATATGCGTGCTCAGACCCTTGAGGTTGAGGATGACATTTTTGAGGTTGTTGTTCCTATTGAGCAGGTCACTGAAATCCGTGACGGTAAGCGCAAGCTGGTTAAGCGTAAGTTGCTGCCAGGTTATGTTTTGGTCCGCATGGATATGAATGACCGCGTGTGGTCTGTTGTTCGCGATACTCCTGGTGTGACCAGCTTCGTGGGTAATGAGGGCAATGCAACTCCGGTGAAGCACCGTGATGTGGCTAAGTTCTTGATGCCTCAGGAGCAGGCTGTTGTAACCGGCGAGGCCGCTGCTGCTGCTAATGAAGGCGAGCAGGTTGTGGCAATGCCTACTGATGCTAAGAAGCCACAGGTTGCTGTTGATTTCCAGGTTGGTGAAGCAGTGACCATTTTGACGGGTGCTTTCGCTTCAGTTTCTGCCACGATTTCTTCTATCGATCCTGAGTTGCAGAAGCTGGAAGTTTTGGTGTCCATCTTCGGTCGTGAAACCCCAGTTGATCTCAGCTTCGACCAGGTGGAGAAGGTTAGCTAATAGCTCGACCCACACAATTAAACCCCGCGCTTTCCTTGGCTTTGGAAAGTGCGGGGTTTTGCGTGTACAGTAGACAATCGCGTGTTTTCTAAACGTATTAAACATGCTCACAATCATTCATCCCCGGTGGCCCGGTTACGCAGCGATCAACCTAAAAGATCAAACTAAATGATCAACACAAGTTGTAGCGGGACCGAGCATCCGGACGGCTATTGGTGGGGTTTCATCGTCCCAGTGGTAGTCGGTAACAAGGAAGCAGGTTAAACGATGGCTCCTAAAAAGAAGAAGGTCACTGGCCTCATCAAGCTTCAGATCCAGGCGGGACAGGCAAACCCTGCTCCTCCAGTTGGCCCAGCACTTGGTGCTCACGGTGTCAACATCATGGAATTCTGCAAGGCTTACAACGCTGCGACTGAAAACCAGCGCGGCAACGTTGTTCCTGTTGAGATCACCGTTTATGAAGACCGTTCATTCGACTTCAAGCTGAAGACTCCTCCAGCTGCAAAGCTTCTGCTGAAGGCTGCTGGCCTGCAGAAGGGCTCCGGCGTTCCTCACACCCAGAAGGTCGGTAAGGTTTCCATGGCTCAGGTTCGTGAGATCGCTGAGACCAAGAAGGAAGACCTCAACGCACGCGACATCGACGCTGCTGCGAAGATCATCGCTGGTACTGCTCGTTCCATGGGCATCACCGTCGAGGACTAAAGGCTTTTAAGCCAAAGTCGGTGGCTAAACCTCAACGAATAGCCACCAACTATTTTCACTAAATTTTTATGTGGCAGGGCCAGCTCCGGCCCGTTAAACCACAAAATTCCATGAAAGGGAATTTCTAATGAGCAAGAAGTCAAAGGCTTACCGCGAGGCCGCTGAGAAGATCGACGCTGGTCGCATCTACTCCCCACTCGAGGCTGCAAACCTGGTCAAGGAGACCTCCTCCAAGAACTACGACGCTTCCGTCGACGTTGCTATCCGCCTGGGTGTTGACCCACGTAAGGCTGATCAGCTTGTTCGCGGCACCGTCTCCCTGCCACACGGCACTGGTAAGACCGTTCGCGTTGCTGTGTTCGCACAGGGCGAGAAGGCTACCGAGGCTGAGGCTGCTGGCGCTGACTTCGTTGGCACCGATGAGCTCGTTGAGAAGATCCAGGGCGGCTGGACCGACTTCGACGTTGCTATTGCAACCCCAGATCAGATGGCTAAGATCGGCCGTATCGCTCGTGTCTTGGGCCCACGTGGTTTGATGCCTAACCCTAAGACCGGCACCGTAACCAACGATGTTGCTAAGGCAATCGAAGAGGTTAAGGGCGGCAAGATTTCCTTCCGCGTTGACAAGGCTTCCAACCTGCACGCTGCAATCGGCAAGGCTTCTTTCGATGCTAAGGCATTGGCTGAGAACTACGGCGCACTGCTGGATGAGATCATCCGCATCAAGCCTTCTTCCTCCAAGGGCATCTACATCAAGCGCGTTACCCTGTCTTCCACCACCGGTCCTGGTGTTGAGGTTGACACTCACGTAACCAAGAACTACGCAGCAGAAGCTTAAAGCTTCTTCCCGCGTTTAGGGCCCCATGCTTTGCATGGGGTCTTTTTCATTGCTTGTCGACGCCAACCTCCTTCGTTGCAATAACCAACAGCAACTCGGCTCTGGTCAGTGGGTCGTGGAGGTTTATTTCACAGATCTCTTCGATGCGGGTCATCCGGGTGCGCACGGTGTGCCGGTGAATTCCCAGTTCTTTAGCGGTTTCACCAATATGTCCACCGTGTTGGGTGAAAGCAACAAGGGTGGGGGCGAGCTCTGTGTGGTTGGTGTGATCGTGGTCTAGAAGTCGGTCGTAGGTGTCGCGGGATCGGCTTTTGAGGATGCGGCGGAGTTCTGGATTATTGAGCCACAGCAAGCTGGCGTCGCGGGGTTCGGCATGAGTGCCAAGGGGGAGGCTTTTGGCTGTGGTGGTGAGTTCGCGGATGAGTTTTTTATCAATTTTTTCCACTTGGGTGGGTAGACCAATACAAAGTCGAATTCCGGTGGTGGCAGCCCCAAAAAGTTGCACGATGTTTTCTACACTCCGGCTGCCGCGGAGGAAAAGGAGTTCGGTGGAATCATCAAGTTTGAGATGAGCTAGCGCGCGTTCTTGTTTATAAAGTGCTGCTGCGACTTGGGAAAGGGCTTTTTTCACCGGCTGTGGGGTGTTGCCGGTGATTATGATCGGGCGGATATTGCCTGATGCGTCGGTGATGTCAGCGAATACCCGGTGAATGGTGGCTGGGTCGTCGGTGCGTCCAAGAAGGAGAGAGATGGCTAGTGATTTCACTTCTATTTCTCGGTGGCGCATGGCTTCGGGGCGTTGGAGCAAGATATCGGCAAGACCTGCGCAGTGTCGGATGAGGGCGCGGTGTTGATCGGTGGGGCGGGTGGACATTTGCACAGACAACACGTGGTGTCGATCGCCATATCTGGTCATGCGGTGGATTAGTCCATAGGTGTTGTTTTCTGTAAAAGCCTTGCTGGATCCTAGGATGCGATTGTGTGTTTGGGGGACTGCATCCAAGGAATCGGTGGTGGTGGAACTTGCCACACGGCCATCGCTGTCTACGATAGCCACGGCTCCGTTGAGAAATTCTGCGGTGTATCGGCAGAGCGCGTCGATTCCTCCAGAAATGGCAATAGAGTTGAGGCGTTCTTGTTCTATAAGGAGTTCTTGTTGGAGGCGTCCTGCACGCCGGGTTTGTTCATCACGCACGGCTGAGGTGATGGAGATGAACGGGATTTCGCGGGGGACTTCAAAGAGGCCGAGGCCAAGGTGGTGGGAGGCGTCGATAAGCGTTTGAGGAACCTGTGGGAAGGTGAGGCCTGAGCCGAACCCGATGGCGATGACCCCTGCGGCGGCGAGTCTGTGCGCCCATGCACGCAGGTTTTCGGGTGTGTCGGCGAATGCGATACCAACGGATAAGACCACGCTGTTGGGGCTGATGAAGTCGGTGGGGTCTACGAGCTCGCTGATTTGGATGACGTCAAATGGTGCGGCGGTGGGGAGGATTTCGCGGAGTTTGAGCTGGCCTTGGCTGTACAGCCATCTCAAATCAAGGCTTGCTGTTTGTGTGTCCATGGCCCTTTTAACTCCTGTCAATTATCCCAACTGGCGAAATATTTCAGGTAAGTTCGCCATGATGGATATATTAACGCGGTGGGGCGGAAAGGAATACTCATCACCAAGGAAAATCTTTGTATCCCACCTCACAGGAGAACACCGTGGAAGATCTCTCATACCGCATCCCGCAGTCGCGCACCTTTGCTGAGCACGTGCCAGGGCCGAAGTCGAAAGCACTGGATGAGCGTCGACAAGCATCTGTAGCGCGTGCACTCGCCCCGGGCCTGCCTGGATACGTGGTGGACGCAGACGGCGGCGTGCTCGCAGATGCAGACGGAAACCGCTTCATCGACCTGGCATCCGGAATCGCGGTGACCACCGTCGGAGCCTCCAATGCTGAGGTTGCGAGGGCAGTCGGTGAGGCCGCAGCTCGCTTCACCCACACCTGTTTCATGGTCTCACCATATGAGTCCTACGTGGCTATGGCTGAAAAGCTCAACGAGCTCACCCCAGGCGAACACGACAAAAAGAGCGCACTGTTTAACTCCGGCGCCGAAGCCGTAGAAAACGCCGTCAAAGTTGCCCGCGCCTACACAGGCAAGGGTGCGGTCGTGGTTTTTGACAACGCGTACCACGGACGGACCAACTTGACCATGGCCATGACCGCAAAGAACCGCCCCTACAAATCCGGTTTCGGACCGCTGGCCCCAGATGTGTACCGTGCGCCGATGTCCTATCCGCTGCGCGATGGACTAACTGGCCCAGAAGCCGCTGAACGTGCAATCGGGGTTATTGAATCCCAGGTCGGCGCCGAAAACCTCGCCTGCGTCGTTATCGAACCAATCCAAGGCGAAGGCGGATTCATCGTCCCAGCCCCAGGTTTCCTCACCGCAATTTCCACCTGGTGCCGCGACAACGACGTGGTCTTTATCGCCGATGAAATCCAATCCGGCTTCCTGCGCACCGGCGACTGGTTTGCCAGCGAAGCAGAAGGCGTTGTGCCAGACCTCATCACCACCGCCAAAGGCATCGCCGGCGGAATGCCGCTATCCGCAGTTACTGGCCGCGCAGAAATCATGGACGCCCCCGGCCCCGGTGCCCTCGGCGGCACATATGGCGGAAACCCCGTGGCCTGCGCAGCGGCACTCGCCGCCATCGACGTCATGGAACAGGCCTCATTAAAAACCCGAGCCCGCGACATTGAAGCCATCATCCGCGAAGAGTTTGAGGAGCTCAGCAGCTTCCCAGAGGTCGCAGAAATCCGCGGCCGGGGAGCCATGATGGCCATTGAGCTTATCGACGCCACCGGCCACCCCAACGCCCCGCTCACCGCCGCAGTGGCTGCGCGCGCAAAATCCGAAGGTGTGCTGATCCTGACCTGCGGAACCGACGGCAACGTTATCCGACTTCTCCCACCACTTGTGATCTCAGAAGACACCCTGCGTGATGGCCTTAAAGTGTTGGTCGCTGCACTAGAGCGTGAAACCGCGCACCAGAAGGTGGGCTAAAGTGTCTTTAACCTTCCCAGTAATTAATCCCAGTGACGGCTCCACCATCACCGAGCTAGAAAACCACGATTCGACACAGTGGATGTCCGCGCTCACTGATGCGGTTGATGCAGGACCTTCATGGGCTGCAAAAACTCCCCGCGAACGATCTGTGGTGCTCACCGCGATCTTTGAAATACTTACTGAACACGCCCAGGAAATCGCGGAAATCATCCACCTTGAAGCTGGCAAATCGGTTGCGGAAGCACTCGGTGAAGTAGCGTACGGCGCAGAGTATTTCCGCTGGTTTGCAGAAGAAGCAGTGCGGCTTCCCGGACGTTTTGGCCAATCACCAAGCGGGGCTGGACATATCGCGGTTACCCGAGCTCCTGTTGGACCGGTACTTGCGATTACTCCCTGGAATTTCCCCATCGCAATGGCAACCCGCAAAATTGCGCCAGCTCTTGCAGCCGGATGCCCAGTTATTGTGAAACCGGCATCGGAAACCCCACTAACCATGGTCAAAGTCGGCGAGCTCATCGCGGAAGTTTTTGAAAAGTTTGATATCCCGCCAGGGCTTATGTCCATCATCACCACCACGCGCGATGCCGAATTATCATCCGAACTCATGGCAGACCCACGCCTAGCCAAAGTCACCTTCACCGGTTCCACCAATGTTGGCCGCATCCTGGTCCGCCAGTCTTCCGAGCGACTGCTGCGCACCTCCATGGAACTTGGCGGAAACGCAGCATTTGTTATCGATGAAGCAGCCGACCTTGACGAAGCCGTTGCCGGCGCGATCGCTGCAAAACTACGCAACGCAGGCCAAGTATGCATCGCGGCTAACCGATTCCTCGTTCATGAATCAATAGCTGATGAGTTCACCTCGAAGCTTTCCACCGCCATGAACAACACCGCAATCGGCCCAGTAATTTCTGCTAAACAACGAGACCGCATCGCAACCCTTGTTGATGAAGCCATCACAGACGGTGCCCGCCTAATCACCGGTGGGGAAGTCCCCGCAGGCCCAGGATTCTTCTACCCAGCAACAGTGCTTGCTAACGTCCCAGCACACTCCCGGATCCTCCACGAAGAAATCTTTGGACCTGTAGCAACGATTACCACCTTCACTGACCTTGCTGACGGTGTTGCTCAAGCAAACTCCACCGAATTCGGCCTCGCAGCCTACGGATTCAGCAACAATGTGAAAGCAGCCCAGTACATGGCTGAAAACCTGGAAGCAGGAATGATCGGCATCAACCGCGGTGCCATCTCTGATCCAGCAGCACCATTCGGTGGCATCGGACAATCCGGCTTCGGCAGAGAAGGCGGAACCGAAGGAATCGAAGAGTACCTCTCAGTGCGTTACCTCGCCTTACCGTGACTTACCGTGACTTAAAAAATTCCCGGTAAAAACCTTCGAAGGAAAAACATGACTACTGAATCAATAGCAGCCCAGAACGTGGCAAGCACGGCTGGTTCTGAGCCTAAGACTGGGAAGAAGTACCTTAGCGTTGCCCAAGGCGTTGCCCTTATCTACGGAACCAACATCGGTGCCGGAGTACTCAGCCTCCCATACGCTGCACGCAACGGAGGATTCCTTGCCTTAGTGGTGGCCTTGCTTATCGCAGGAACCCTCACCACCATCTCCATGCTCTACATCGCTGAAGTATCACTGCGCACCAAAAAGCCACTTCAGCTATCAGGTTTGGCAGAAAAATACCTAGGACAAACAGGACGATGGCTCGTCTTTGTTGCCATTGTGGTCAACAGCGTGGGAGCGTTGATTGCCTATGCATCAGGTTCTGGAACCTTGATTGCTAACCTCACTGGACTCCCACCCATCATCGGCACTTTGGGATTTTTTATCCTAGGAACGCTGATCATGTGGAAAGGTCTACACACAGCAAGTTTTGTTGAAGCCTTAATCACCACAGGCATGGCCACCATCATCTTGGTACTGTGCGCGTGGACTGCTTTCGGCCCTGGTATTTCAGCCGAAAACCTCATTGTGTTCCACCCATTTTTCATCGTCCCAATCATGAACTTGGCTGTGTTTACCTTCTTGGCACAGTATGTCGTCCCTGAAATCGCCCGAGGCGTCAACCCAGCCACTCCAAAAGCAGTACCGCGCGCGATCATCATTGGCATGGTGGCAACCGGAGTGACATTAGCAGCTGTACCATTCGCGGCACTAGGACTCTTGGGTACCAGCGTGAGTGAAGTTGTCACCATTTCCTGGGGCGAAGCACTAGGACCCGTGGCGTACTACATGGCCAATGCATTCGCGCTGCTGGCAATGTTCACCTCATTTATTGCCATCGGTTTTACTGCAATGCGTAATGTTCTAGATATCGGTCACTGGCCTGAATACGGGTGGCAGCGATCCGTCGCTGTTGGTTTAACAGTGCTTCCACCACTAGCAATTTCCCTGGCCGGACTCGGTGGATTCGTAGCAGCACTAAGTTACGCAGGTGGATTCGCCGGAGCGATCATGTCCATCATCCCAGTGATGTTGTTGCGAAACTCTCGGAAAAATGGCGACCAAGAACCAGTGTGGAAAGCAACCTGGCAGGCACATCCCATTTTCCAGATCGCACTAATCGTGGTGTACTCCCTGGCCTTTGTGTATTCGGTGCTTGCGATCGTTGGTTTGGTGCCCGCGGGCTGGGCATAACCAGAGGTCCTCGAAGGCGCCAATTGTGCTCAAAGCATTTAGAGCGTGTTTAAAGCCCCGAGTTTTTCACATGAACTTATGCATGCGCTTGAGCTTGAAAATCTGTTAGAAGCGCTTCTGGGGAGGTGTTACCTTTGGGGTTGGGGGCCAAAATTTGAGCTCGACCAAACTGGGAGACCCAGAATCTGCAAAAATCCGGATGTTGGGTCTCTGTGTTTGGTATTCAGCGTGATACACCAAACCAGGAGACCCAAAAACTTCGGCAAAGTGATTTCTGGGTCTCCTGGTTTGGTTCGTGTTCTCTGCTCGAGGCGGTACTCGAATACTCAAATCATCACCCGGCGTTTAGTGATTTGATTGGCGCAATCTCTGTACATCATCGTATTTGACCAAATCCATAGGTTGTCCGGAAGTCTCTTGGTCTCCAGATCAATTTTGCTGGTTTGAAAATTTGCTCTGCTGACCAAAAACCTTTTCCCAACCCATTCCTTGGTCTCCAGATGAAATGAGGCACAAAAACTGCCATGACGGACCTTAAAAAGTGACCCCACAAAATCGCCTCTAAAGCCCTGACAGACCTCAAGTGATATAAATACTCATTCTTAAAATTCAGTCGCTTAAAACGCCTGTGGGAGCCGAAAGCCCCGGAGGGCCCAATAAATACAGGTGCCCCGAGTTGAAACGCATTGTAGAAAACCCTGTAGCGTAAATGGTGTGAACTTCGGGGAAGCAAACACACAGGCCACAAACACACAAAAGGATCGACACGCAGTAGTTGTAGGCTCGGGGCCGAATGGATTGACTGCAGCTGCAGTGTTGGCAAAAGCTGGATGGCGGGTGGATGTTTATGAAGCCGGAGCACATCCAGGAGGGGCAGCGCGTTCAACAGATGTGCTGGGGGAGGGGACGATTACTGATTTGGGTGCTGCTGGGCATCCATTCGGAGTCGCAAGCCCCGCGTTTCATTATTTGGGCCTTGAAGATTATGGCTTGGAGTGGGCGTATTCTCGCTTTGCGATGGCACACCCCCTAGACGGAGGTCGGGCAGGGCTGCTGGAAAATTCTGTTGCGGCAACAAGTGAGAGACTAAAAGCGGATGCTCGGCATTGGAAAATGCTGCACCAAACGTTCACCAACCATATTGATCAGCATCTGGCCAATGTTTTAGGTCCTGTGTTGAAGTGGCCAAAACATCCTTTCCGCTTGGCGCAGTTTGGCCTACCAGCACTTTTTCCAGCGAAAACCCTGGTGAATGCTGCATTTGAAACTGAGGAAGCACGATCGTTGTTTGTGGGATCAGCAGCGCATTCGGTGGCACCTCCTGATAAACCAATGACGGCTGCGTTTGGAATACTGTTTGGTGCATTGGGGATGTCGAGGGGATGGCCAGTAGCAGTTGGCGGAAGCGGTAGCATTGCGAATGCTTTGGTGAAAGTTATTGAAAGCCACGGCGGGCAGATCCATTGCAATGCGCCAGTTGATTCTCTGCAAGATTTTCAAGCAGCCGATGCCGTAATTTTGAACCAGACTCCATCGCAGGTGTTAAAGCTCAAAGGTGCTGACCTGTATGCGCGCACTGCCAGGCGGATGAAAACGTGGAAGCACGGCCCAAGTTCCTTCAAAGTGGATTACCTGCTTGATGGCCCCATCCCATGGACGAATCCTGAGGTTGGTCAAGCCACCACCGTGCATGTATGCGGAAATTCAGATGAAGTAGCTTTCGCGGAATCTGAAGTCGCAGCGGGTCGTATGCCCCAACGGCCGTTTGTTATTTTGTGCCAGCAACAAGTGGCGGATCCTACGCGCGCTCGGGAGGGGCACCACGTTGTGTGGGCGTACGCGCATGTGCCGGAGGGGTTCGTCGATAAGCGTGCTTCTTTATTAATCACTGACCAGATTGAACGCTTCGCGCCGGGATTTCGGGACCGGATTGTGCATTCGGTGGAGACTAATGCGCAGGACTTGGAAGCGTGGAATCGCAATCTGGTGGGCGGAGATATCACGGCCGGGTCGGCATTGATTCGCCGAATGCCGGCAAAAATCGGCGAGAAAACTTACATGGCCTCAGCGTCCAATGCTCCCGGCGGGGGAGTCCACGGCATGCCCGGCTGGTGGGCGGCGCGAGCTGTTTTGGCAGATCACAGCTAGAATTGCCGCCATGGAGCCCACCGTTCAAGCAAGCGCGCGCCACACTATCCACGCCACCGCCGACACCTGGCGCATCCGCCTTAGCGCCTCGGCCCACGCGCATCCCAACGACGCGTATGCGCGCCGGGCTGAGGCAATTGCCACTATAAGCAGTGTGCTTATCGACGTCCCCCTCTTCGGCGAACGCCTTAATGAATCCACAGCATACGACGGCCAGATTAATGCCGAATGGAATGGAGAGGTCACCGGTACTGATGTGGAGATCGCGCGTGAGATTATCTCTAGGCTCGCAGCAGTACCGGATGTCCAAGTTGATGGACCGACATGGTCTTTGAGTGACTCTGCGGCCTTAGAGGCTTCTGCGAGAGCACTCGAAGGCGCAGCTGAAACCGCAAAGAACACCGCAGTCACCATCGCGGAATCATTGGGCGGAAATTTAGGGAAACTACTCAACGCAACCACTGAAACTCACAGCGCAACACCCGCGCCGGTGCGTGTTGAAATGATGGCAGCCAGATCCGCCCAACCACCGCGCACACTCGAGCTTAAACTTGCACCCTCGGATGTAGAAGTCACCGAAAAAATCACCGTGACCTTTGAATTCGTTGCAGAATAAAGTGCGATTTGGTATTTGGCGCGAACCTGCTCTAAAGTAACAGATCGAAGTTTGAACGATCAGCCTTGCCGCTGATCGAGCTCAAGGTTCACCGAAGACCGTAGGTCATCCGCATGACGGATCGAAGGCTTCCTACCCTTAGGAACGGCCCACGCAGGAGACACTTGAACGCCTTAGATTCCTTTTGTGGAATGTATAGCGCCCTGTGCTCTTGCACGGGGCTTTTCTCATTGGTTTATTGACCGTGTGAAAGCTCCGCGGATCAGTAGATTACACATAAGAGGAAGGAGGCGAAGTAATGGCAAACCCAAAGAACGAAGCAGCTCTGGCAGAGCTTAAGGCACGTTTCGCTGAGACCGACACCGTCGTTCTCACCGAGTACCGCGGCCTGTCCGTGGCTCAGACCACCGAACTGCGTAAGGCACTGGGCTTCGATGTCCAGTACTCCGTCGCCAAGAACACCCTTGTTAAGATCGCCGCTAACGAAGCTGGCGTCGAGGGCCTTGATGATCTCCTGACCGGTCCAACCGCTGTTGCCTTCATCAAGGGCGAGGCAGTTGACGCCGCAAAGGTGCTGAAGAAATTCGGCGAAGAAAACAAGGCATTCGTAGTCAAGGGTGGCTACATGGATGGCAACGCGCTGACCGCTGAACAGGTCAACGCAATTGCCGAGCTGGACAACCGCGAGACCACTCTTGCGAAGCTTGCCGGCGCCATGAAGGGCAGCTTGGCAAAGGCCGCAGGCCTGTTCAACGCTCCTGCTTCCCAGGTCGCACGCCTCGCCGTTGCGCTCCAGGACAAGAAGGACGCATAAGTCGCCACCAGGCGCACCGTTTTACCCCAAACTTTTTCGAGCGTGCTAAACGCTCAACAACAGGAAGGATGCCACCATGGCTAAGCTCACCAAAGACGAGCTCATCGAGGCTTTCAAGGAAATGACCCTCATCGAGCTCTCCGAGTTCGTTAAGGAATTCGAAGAGGTCTTCGACGTAACCGCAGCTGCTCCAGTTGCTGTTGCTGCTGCAGGCGCTGCAGGCGGCGAAGCTGCTGCTGCAGAAGAGAAGGACGAGTTCGACGTCGTTCTCGAAGACGCAGGCGCAAAGAAGATCGGCGTCATCAAGGCTGTCCGCGAGCTCGTCTCCGGCCTGGGCCTGAAGGAAGCAAAGGAGCTCGTTGAGGGCGCACCTAAGGCTATCCTCGAAGGCGCAAACAAGGACGACGCTGAGGCTGCAAAGGCTAAGCTCGAAGAGGCTGGCGCAAAGGTCACCCTTAAGTAAGAACTTTCTTACACCTTTTCAAAACCCCACACCCTGGACTCGATCCAGGGGTGGGGTTTTGTGCTGTTTGGGGCTCTTTTGGGTGGCTTTGGGGCTTTAAGTTCGATTTCACGATTTCGAGTTCTCGTGCGCAATACCTTGAACTCAATTTCTCAAGCTCAATTTCCCGCGGATTTGGGTGACTTTCCTAGCGGTTTCGAACTTAAGAAATTGAGTACGAGAAATTGAATGTGTGATCTCGAAGTTAAGAAGGTGGAAACCCTCCTGACCGAGAGTTGTAGAAGTGCTATAGGGCGACTTCACGGTAGCGACTTCTCGTGCTCAACTTCTTAACGGGCGACTTCACTACGAAATCCGCCCAAGGCCGAGGGAAGTCGCCCAACGCGAAGTCGCCCGTTAAGAAGTCGACACCGAGAACCCTCAGTTAAAGGAAACCCAACCCCAGACACTCCTCAAACAGTCCTGAATGCCTCCGTGAGGAAGATGTAGCGCACCGCCGATACCAATTGGTGGCGGGTGCTCCGGTAACATCGTCCGCATGCTGCCTAAATCCAGGATTTTCTCCGCAATCTTGCTCGGAATTGGTGTGGCACTTGTGGTCTGGGGTCTGGTGGCTCCGCGCTTTGTGCACGCTGATGGCCGTTTGCCTCTTGATTTGGAGGCGACGACGTATGTTCTTCATGATGCTGATGCTCAGACCACGATTAATTCTGATCCGTTGGCTGGTGTGGTGACTACGCCGGTGACTCGTCAGTTGCATTTTGAGGTGATGGATCCGGCGAGTGCTGATGAGGCCACGATTCGGATTGGTGATTCAATGTTGCGGGGTAATCCGGATACTCAGGGTTTTGAGCAGGAACGTTTGTTGTCGGCGTCGGTGTCGAGTTTCCGCATTGATCGCACCTCTGGTGAGGTTTTGTCTGATATTGCGCTGACTAATCAGTTGGCAAGCCCCACGGTGCAGTATTCGGTGGATGGCATTTGGTTGAAGTTCCCAACGGATGCGCAGGAGACTACGTATAACGTGGTGGATCCGGTGCTGAGGTCGGCGGTGCCGGCGGATTTTGTGGAGTCCACGGAGATTGATGGCCGTGAAGTGCTGCATTACCGCCAGGTGATTGATAATGCGAATGTGGCGGAGTATTTCGCGGATGCTAACAACACCACCACCTTGACTAAAGAGGATGGCGGCACCACGACGGGGTATTTCTATCACAATGTGACTCGTGATTTTTGGGTGGATCAGCGCACTGGTTTGGTTGTTGATTTGGCTGAGAATGTGGATGATTTCTACGGCGACCGCAATGGCGAGAAGTACCAACAGAAATTGCTTTTCGACGCCTCCCTCGACGATGCCGCAGTGTCCGCGCTGGTGGCACAGGCCGAAAGCATCCCAGATGGGGATGTGAGTAAAGTCGCAAATACCGTGGGTATTGTGATCGGTGCGGTATTGGCTCTTGTGGGCCTGGCCGGGTGTTTTGGGGCGTTTGGGAAGAGGCGTCGACAAGCTTAATCTGCTGTTCAAGTAGATTTTTCCTGTTTCGAATTGCAGAAACCCCGGGGTTGTTTGCTAGGGTGCCGTGTAGAAGGGATCACGCAGATTTCTGGGAAACGCGCCCGTGTGGGATGTTCTAATATCACGTGGAGCACCAGATGGAAAATCTCCCCTTTACTTTCGCGCGCGATTGGTATACTCTGAGTCGTTGCGTTGGAATTCGTGACTCTTTTTCGTTCCAGAAGCGCCAAGACCTTGATCAAGGTGGTTGAAAAAACCGATTTGACAAGGTCATTCAGTGCTATCTGGAGTCGTTTAGGGGGGAGCGGGTTCCTCAGCAGACCAATTGCTCAAAAATACCAGCGGTGTTGATTCGCACTTAAAGGCCTTGACCAGCCTGGTGCAAATTGCCCGCGTGAGGTGCTGGAAGGACCCATCTTGGCAGTCTCCCGCCAGACCAAGTCAGTCGTCGATATTCCCGGTGCACCGCAGCGTTATTCTTTCGCGAAGGTGTCCGCACCCATTGAGGTGCCCGGGCTACTAGATCTTCAACTGGATTCCTACTCCTGGCTGATTGGTACGCCTGAGTGGCGTGCTCGTCAGAAGGAAGAATTCGGTGAGGGAGCCCGCGTAACCAGCGGCCTTGAGAACATTCTCGAGGAGCTCTCCCCAATCCAGGATTACTCTGGAAACATGTCCTTGAGCCTTTCGGAGCCACGCTTCGAAGACGTCAAAAACACTATTGACGAGGCCAAAGAGAAGGACATCAACTACGCGGCACCACTGTATGTGACCGCGGAGTTCGTCAACAACACCACCGGTGAAATCAAGTCTCAGACTGTCTTCATCGGCGATTTCCCAATGATGACGGACAAGGGAACGTTCATCATCAACGGAACCGAACGTGTTGTGGTCAGCCAGCTCGTCCGTTCCCCGGGCGTGTATTTTGACCAGACCATCGATAAGTCAACTGAGCGCCCATTGCACGCAGTGAAGGTTATTCCTTCCCGTGGTGCATGGTTGGAGTTTGACGTCGATAAGCGCGATTCGGTCGGTGTTCGTATTGACCGCAAGCGTCGTCAGCCAGTCACCGTGCTGCTGAAGGCTCTTGGTTGGACCACTGAGCAGATCACCGAGCGTTTCGGTTTCTCTGAAATCATGATGTCCACCCTCGAGTCCGATGGTGTAGCAAACACCGATGAGGCATTGCTGGAGATCTACCGCAAGCAGCGTCCAGGCGAGCAGCCTACCCGCGACCTTGCGCAGTCCCTCCTGGACAACAGCTTCTTCCGTGCAAAGCGTTATGATCTGGCTCGCGTTGGTCGTTACAAGATCAACCGCAAGCTCGGCCTTGGTGGCGACCACGATGGTTTGATGACTCTGACTGAAGAGGACATCGCAACCACCATCGAGTACCTGGTGCGTCTGCACGCAGGTGAGCGCGTCATGACTTCTCCAAATGGTGAAGAAATCCCAGTCGAGACCGATGACATCGACCACTTTGGTAACCGTCGTTTGCGTACCGTAGGCGAACTGATCCAGAACCAGGTCCGTGTTGGTCTGTCCCGCATGGAGCGCGTTGTTCGTGAGCGTATGACCACCCAGGATGCGGAGTCTATTACTCCTACTTCCTTGATCAACGTTCGTCCTGTCTCTGCAGCGATCCGTGAGTTCTTCGGAACTTCCCAGCTGTCTCAGTTCATGGACCAGAACAACTCTTTGTCTGGTTTGACTCACAAGCGTCGTTTGTCGGCTCTCGGCCCGGGTGGTCTGTCCCGTGAGCGCGCCGGCATCGAGGTTCGAGACGTTCACCCATCTCACTACGGCCGCATGTGCCCAATTGAGACTCCGGAAGGTCCAAACATTGGCCTGATCGGTTCCTTGGCTTCTTACGCGCGAGTGAACCCATTCGGTTTCATTGAGACCCCTTACCGTCGCATCATCGATGGCAAGCTGACCGACCAGATCGACTACCTCACCGCTGATGAGGAAGACCGCTTCGTTGTTGCGCAGGCAAACACGCACTACGACGAAGAGGGCAACATCACCGATGAGACCGTCACTGTTCGTCTGAAGGATGGCGATATCGCCATGGTTAACCGCACCGCGGTTGATTACATGGACGTTTCCCCACGTCAGATGGTTTCTGTTGGTACCGCGATGATTCCATTCCTGGAGCACGATGATGCTAACCGTGCACTGATGGGCGCGAACATGCAGAAGCAGGCTGTGCCACTGGTTCGTGCCGAGGCTCCTTTCGTGGGCACCGGTATGGAACAGCGCGCAGCATACGACGCCGGCGACCTGGTAATCACCCCAGTTGCAGGTGTGGTAGAAAACGTTTCCGCTGACTTCATCACCATCATGGCTGATGACGGCAAGCGCGAAACCTACCTGTTGCGTAAGTTCCAGCGCACCAACCAGGGCACCAGCTACAACCAGAAGCCTTTGGTTAACTTGGGTGACCGCGTTGAAGCTGGCCAGGTTATTGCTGATGGTCCAGGTACCTTCAACGGTGAAATGTCCCTTGGCCGTAACCTGCTGGTTGCGTTCATGCCATGGGAAGGCCACAACTACGAGGATGCGATCATCCTCAACCAAAACATTGTGGAGCAGGACATTTTGACCTCGATCCACATCGAGGAGCACGAGATCGATGCCCGCGACACCAAGCTTGGTGCCGAGGAAATCACCCGCGACATCCCTAACGTTTCTGAAGAAGTCCTCAAGGACCTCGACGAGCGCGGTATTGTTCGCATCGGTGCTGATGTTCGTGACGGCGATATTCTGGTCGGTAAGGTCACCCCTAAGGGCGAGACCGAGCTGACTCCAGAGGAGCGCTTGCTGCGCGCAATCTTCGGTGAGAAGGCCCGCGAAGTTCGCGATACCTCCATGAAGGTTCCTCACGGCGAGACCGGCAAGGTCATTGGCGTGCGTCACTTCTCCCGCGAGGATGATGACGATCTCGCTCCTGGCGTCAACGAGATGATCCGCATCTACGTTGCTCAGAAGCGTAAGATCCAGGACGGCGATAAGCTCGCTGGTCGCCACGGTAACAAGGGTGTTGTCGGTAAGATCCTGCCTCAGGAAGATATGCCATTCCTTCCAGACGGCACTCCAATCGACATCATCTTGAACACCCACGGTGTGCCACGTCGTATGAACATCGGTCAGGTTCTTGAGACCCACCTTGGCTGGCTGGCATCTGCTGGTTGGTCCGTGGATCCTGAGGATCCAAAGAACGCAGAGCTGGTGAAGACCCTGCCTAAGGACCTTCTTGAGGTTCCTGCTGGATCTCTCACAGCAACCCCTGTGTTCGACGGTGCGTCAAACGAAGAGCTCGCAGGCCTGCTTGCCAATTCACGTCCGAACCGCGACGGCGACGTCATGGTCAACGAGGACGGAAAAGCAACGCTTATCGACGGCCGCTCCGGTGAGCCTTACCCGTACCCGGTCTCCATCGGCTACATGTACATGCTGAAGCTGCACCACCTTGTCGACGAGAAGATCCACGCCCGTTCCACCGGCCCTTACTCCATGATTACCCAGCAGCCACTGGGTGGTAAGGCACAGTTCGGTGGACAGCGTTTCGGCGAAATGGAGGTGTGGGCAATGCAGGCATACGGCGCTGCCTACACACTTCAGGAGCTGTTGACCATCAAGTCCGATGACGTGGTTGGCCGTGTCAAGGTCTATGAAGCAATTGTGAAGGGCGAGAACATCCCGGATCCAGGTATTCCTGAGTCCTTCAAGGTTCTCCTCAAGGAGCTCCAGTCCTTGTGCCTGAACGTGGAGGTTCTCTCCGCAGACGGCACACCAATGGAGCTCGCGGGTGACGACGACGACTTCGATCAGGCAGGCGCCTCACTTGGCATCAACCTGTCCCGTGACGAGCGTTCCGACGCCGACACCGCATAGCAGATCAGAAAACAACCGCTAGAAATCAAGCCATACATCCCCCGGACATCAACAAATGTTCTGGGGGGAAAGGGAGTTTTACGTGCTCGACGTAAACGTCTTCGATGAGCTCCGCATCGGCCTGGCCACCGCCGACGACATCCGCCGTTGGTCTAAAGGTGAGGTCAAGAAACCGGAGACCATCAACTACCGAACCCTCAAGCCTGAGAAGGACGGTCTGTTCTGCGAGCGTATCTTCGGTCCAACTCGCGACTGGGAGTGCGCCTGCGGCAAGTACAAGCGTGTCCGCTACAAGGGCATCATCTGTGAACGCTGTGGCGTTGAGGTCACCAAGTCCAAGGTGCGCCGTGAGCGCATGGGACACATTGAGCTCGCTGCACCAGTAACCCACATTTGGTACTTCAAGGGTGTTCCATCACGCCTCGGCTACCTTTTGGACCTTGCTCCAAAGGACCTTGACCTGATCATCTACTTCGGTGCCAACATCATCACCAGTGTTGATGAAGAGGCACGCCACAGCGACCAGACCACTTTGGAAGCAGAAATGCTTCTGGAGAAGAAGGACGTTGAGGCAGATGCAGAGTCAGAGATCGCTGAGCGTGCTGAAAAGCTCGAAGAGGATCTTGCTGAACTCGAGGCGGCTGGCGCTAAGGCCGATGCTCGCCGCAAGGTTCAGGCTGCAGCCGATAAGGAAATGCAGCACATCCGTGAGCGTGCACAGCGCGAAATCGATCGTCTCGATGAGGTCTGGCAGACCTTCATCAAGCTTGCTCCAAAGCAGATGATCCGCGATGAGAAGCTCTACGATGAACTGATCGACCGCTACGAGGATTACTTCACCGGCGGAATGGGTGCAGAGTCCATCGAGGCTTTGATCAACAACTTCGACCTCGACGCTGAGGCTGAAGAACTGCGCGACATCATCAACAATGGCAAGGGCCAGAAGAAGATGCGTGCCTTGAAGCGCCTCAAGGTTGTTGCAGCCTTCCAGCGCTCCGGTAATGATCCAGCCGGCATGGTTCTCAACGCGATCCCAGTGATCCCACCAGAGCTTCGCCCAATGGTTCAGCTTGACGGTGGACGCTTTGCAACCTCCGACTTGAACGACCTCTACCGTCGTGTGATCAACCGCAACAACCGCCTCAAGCGCATGATTGAGCTCGGTGCACCTGAGATCATCGTGAACAACGAAAAGCGCATGCTGCAGGAATCTGTGGATGCACTATTCGACAACGGTCGTCGTGGTCGTCCAGTTACCGGACCTGGTAACCGTCCTTTGAAGTCTCTTTCTGACTTGCTGAAGGGCAAGCAGGGTCGTTTCCGTCAGAACCTTCTGGGTAAGCGTGTTGACTACTCTGGTCGTTCCGTAATTATCGTTGGTCCTCAGCTGCGTCTCCACGAATGCGGTCTGCCTAAGCTGATGGCACTTGAGCTCTTCAAGCCTTTCGTGATGAAGCGCCTGGTGGAAAACGAGTACGCACAGAACATCAAGTCTGCAAAGCGCATGGTTGAACGTCAGCGCCCTGAGGTGTGGGACGTCCTCGAAGAGGCCATCTCTGAGCACCCAGTGATGCTGAACCGTGCACCAACCCTGCACCGCTTGGGTATTCAGGCTTTCGAGCCTGTGCTTGTTGAGGGTAAGGCTATTCAGCTGCACCCACTTGCTTGTGAAGCTTTCAACGCTGACTTCGACGGTGACCAGATGGCAGTTCACCTGCCACTGTCCGCCGAGGCTCAGGCTGAAGCTCGCGTGCTGATGCTTGCATCCAACAACATTTTGTCCCCAGCATCCGGTAAGCCTTTGGCTATGCCACGTCTGGACATGGTGACCGGTCTGTACTACCTGACTCTGGAGAAGTCCGCAGAGGAATTCGGTGGACAGGGCGCTTACCAGCCAGCAGATGAAAACGGTCCTGAAAAGGGCGTGTACTCCTCACTGGCAGAAGGCATCATGGCTTATGACCGTGGCGTACTCGGCCTGCAGGCTCCTGTACGTATCCGTTTGGATCACCTGCGCCCACCTGCAGAGGTGGAAGCAGAGCAGTTCCCAGATGGATGGAACCAGGGTGAAACTTGGCTTGCTCACACCACCTTGGGTCGTGTGATGTTCAATGAGATCCTGCCTTGGAACTACCCATACCTTGAGGGCGTTATGGTCCGTAAGGGTGGCGGCTCCGACAAGATCATGCTTGGTGATGTGGTCAACGACCTCGCTGCTAAGTACCCAATGATCACCGTGGCTCAGACCATGGACAAGATGAAGGACGCTGGTTTCTACTGGGCAACCCGTTCCGGTGTCACCATCGCTATGTCTGACGTTTTGGTTCTTCCTAACAAGGAAGAAATGCTGGACCGCTACGAGGACTCTGCACGCCAGATCGAAGTTAAGTACAACCGCGGTAAGCTCACCAGCCGTGAGCGCTACGACCGTCTGGTCGAGCTGTGGAAGGACGCAACCGACGAGGTTGGACAGGCTGTCGAGGATCTGTACCCAGACGACAACCCAATTCCAATGATCGTGAAGTCCGGTGCTGCCGGTAACATGCGTCAGATCTGGACCCTTGCAGGTATGAAGGGCATGGTTGTGAACTCAAAGGGTGATTACATCACCCGTCCTATCAAGACTTCCTTCCGTGAAGGCTTGACAGTTCTTGAGTACTTCAACAACTCCCACGGTTCCCGTAAGGGCCTGGCCGATACCGCGCTGCGTACTGCAGACTCCGGTTACCTGACCCGTCGTCTTGTTGACGTCGCTCAGGATGTCATCGTTCGTGTTGAGGACTGTGGCACCCGCCAGGGTGTTCGCGTTCCTGTCGCTGCTGAAGTTTTGGATGCAACCGGTGCTGTCACCGGCTACACCCGCCATGACCTGATCGAGACTTCTGTTTCCGGTCGTGTTCTGGCAGGCGATGCAACCAACGCTGCAGGCGAGGTCATCCTTGCCGCTGGTACTGACCTGACCGAGCTCAACATTGACCTTCTTGTTGAGGCTGGTATCCAGCACGTTAAGGTTCGCTCCGTGCTTACCTGCCAGACCCCAACTGGTGTTTGCGCTAAGTGCTACGGCAAGTCCATGGCATCTGGCCAGCAGGTTGATATCGGAGAGGCTGTCGGTATTGTTGCTGCACAGTCCATTGGTGAGCCTGGTACCCAGCTGACCATGCGTACCTTCCACCAGGGTGGTGTCGGTGGCGATATTACCGGCGGTCTGCCTCGTGTTCAGGAGCTGTTCGAGGCACGTGTTCCTAAGAACTGTGCACCAATTGCTTCTGTCGATGGTGTTATCCACCTTGAGGATGAAGGCAACTTCTACACCTTGACCATCGTTCCTGACGATGGCTCGGACAACGTTGTCTACGAGAAGCTGTCCAAGCGACAGGGTCTTGCATCCACTCGCGTGGCTATGGAGTCCAACGCTGGTGCATTCATCGAGCGCACCTTGACCGAAGGTGACCGTGTCACCGTTGGTCAGCGTCTGCTTCGTGGTGCAGCGGATCCACATGATGTGCTTGAGATCCTCGGCCGTCGTGGTGTGGAGCAGCACCTCATTGATGAGGTTCAGGCTGTTTACCGTGCACAGGGTGTGGCCATCCACGACAAGCACATCGAGATCATCATTCGACAGATGCTGCGTCGCGGTACCGTCATTGAGTCCGGTTCCACCGAGTTCCTTCCAGGTTCTTTGGTTGACCTCTCTGAGGCGAAGCTGGCTAACTCTGAGGCAATCGGTGCGGGCGGTCAGCCTGCAGAGCTGCGTTCTGAGATCATGGGTATCACCAAGGCCTCTCTCGCAACTGAGTCTTGGCTGTCTGCAGCGTCCTTCCAGGAGACCACTCGTGTCCTGACTGATGCTGCTATCAACAAGCGCTCCGATAAGCTCATTGGTCTGAAGGAGAACGTGATCATCGGTAAGCTGATCCCAGCTGGTACCGGCATTTCCCGTTACCGCAACATCTCCATCAAGCCAACCGAGGCTGCACGCAACGCCGCATACTCGATCCCAACTTATGGTGAGTCGATTTACGGTGATGATGGATTCGGTGAATTCACCGGCGCATCCGTCCCATTGGATGAGGCTTTCTAGAGCAAGGAAGCTTATTCCAGCACAGCATTAATTGGTCGCTGAAAAGTTGAGACCCTGCTGCTACTTATTACAAGTAGTGGCAGGGTCTCTTTTCTTTCTTATACACAGTCGTGGGGAATAAATTCCTTAACCCCCAGAATCTTAGGTGGAACTGCAGTTCAGGCCTAGTTTTATAGGTATGTGGAAGTTATCTATCGGAATCGCAATTGGTGCACTATTGTTCGGGCTTGGACTGTGGGGTATCCACTTTGAAAACCCAGCAATTTCAATCACAGGGTGGGTCGGAACGTTCGCGTCGTTTGCTGTGTGGTTTTGGGTTGTTTGGTGGGCAGCGGTGGGAAATATAAAAAGCCCACTTTAAGATCAAGATGTATGGAAGATCAGCTCAAGCAGGAAGTTAAAGATTTCCTCACCACGCGCCGTGCGCGAATTACTCCGGCGGCTGCTGGGCTAGAAACACAGCCGTGGAGTGATCGTCGTGTCCCAGGACTTCGGCGGGAAGAAGTAGCGCGTTTGGCTGGGATTTCTTTGGAGTACTACATCCGGTTTGAGCGCGGAAACCTTAAAGGCGCATCAACTCAGATTCTGCAGTCATTGGCTAAAGCCCTCCAGTTGAGCCCGATTGAGCAAGAACACTTGATTAACCTGGCATATCGCGCCGATCATCCTCGTAACCTGCAGGAGCTCGAGCACCCCAAGGCACCCCTGCAGGAGATCGTTGATGCGATCACCCACAATCCTGCGTGGATCCGCAATGAGCATATGGACATCGTGGCCACCAACCAGCTGTGCGCGGAACTCTACACCCCAATTTTTCATGACTTGCCGGATCGCCCCAACACCGCCAGGCATTGTTTCATCGGCGCTAGCGCCACAGATTTCTGGGTCGATCGTGACCAGTTCAGCGCTGAGTTCGCGGCCAAACTACGCCTCGAGTACGCTAGGCGCCCCAGCGCGCCAGGTTTAAAAGAGCTTATCGACGAACTCCACCACAAAAGTCCCGTCTTCCGCGAGAACTGGGCGTCTGCTGATGTTACGTCCTTCGGCTCAGGAATCAAACGTTTTAAGCATCCAACGATGGGGGAGCGTTCCTACAATTATGAAACGTTTAATCTCAACAGCTCACCGGGATATGTGTTGAGCATCTACTTTTAGAATCCAAGCTGGTCGGCGGAAACCGATTGCATACTTTAACTTCGAGATCTTAACTACAATTTCGCATATTCGATACCAGTTGGGTTTTAGTTCAAATCCGACTGAAATCGGTGTTAAGAAATTGAGCTTGAGGTATCGGTAATGCGGTATCGGACTTAAGGAATCGCACTTTAGTGACCGGCACGCTCAGAGGCTTTTTAAAGCGTCGAAAATCCGCGACGAGCATTGGTATGGCTACGACTACTAAAGGGGCTTAGAAGCGATTCTGGAGCCTCATGATTTTTAGGGGTAGGCACTAAAAATCGTGCCACGCAAATGAGACCAAACATGCGTGCCAAGATCTCGAGTTTTCGTAAAATTTTGGCACATATGTTTAGTCGGTAAGGGAAAGGTGGGGAGGGGAGCGTCGAAAAGCGTTTTAATCGCGCTTCTTGGTGACTACAGTGACCCCGCCCATGAAGGCCACGCCCTTGACGCGAAGGGTGGGCGCGTTTTTGGGTAGGCGCGCGGGATTGAGCGCACCGGATTTATCTACTGATTGCTCAAATCCGCCGAGGATGCCGATGCCATCGCAGACCACAATGACGCCTTCTGGGACCAGGATCTCGATGCCGCCCATCATCGTGTATGCGTTGATTTGAATGTGGTCGCTTTCGAAGAAGGCGTCTCGTAGATCGATTTGATTGCCTCCCATGAATGCTACAGATGTGTGCTCATTAGGTACGTGCCATTCACCTTTGCGCACGGATGCGCCCAGAAAAGAAACTGAAGCTTTGGAACCGCCGGGATTTCCCGTGATGCGACTGCGCACATAATTGACTGGGTCGGAAGCATTGGGCGTAGCTGGAGTGGTGGATTGGTAGGGCGCAGGGACGTAAGAGGCACCGGGGAACTGTTGCCCGAGCAGACTGTGGGGGTTGTCATTGACATCTGAGATCAGTGCAATCAAACTGTCTAAATGGCGGGCATTCCAGGCTTTTGCTGAGCGGTCTTCAAATTCCTGTAAGGTGAGTTGACCTCGGGAAACGGCTGCAGAAAGTTCATCGACAACCTGATTTCTATTGATGTCTGTCGCGAGCTTTCTGATTGGTTCGTTTCCGGTTGGCTCAGTCATGTGTCCCATTGTAGACATCCCCGCCAATATCAATTTGGTGTTTTTAGCTGCCGCCTGATAGTGTGAACGGCTGAGTCCCACTCTTGTAGTTGGGAACTGACGGCACCTCGCACTCATGCGCGGTATCGCCCCTGGTTTTCCGGGACGCGGTGGCGCTTGTTTGCATTTGATTAGGTTGTTCGTGACATGTTTGGTCGGGCCCCAAAAAGAGCCCCCTTTTTTGCGTGTCTGGACATCTTTTCAAATCTTTCGCCATCGACAAAGCTTTAGCCTTCGTGTTCGTCCCCGGGCGTCACGTCAGCAAAAAGAACAACTCCGAAATAAGGATGGTTCATGCCAACTATTCAGCAGCTGGTCCGCAAGGGCCGCCACGATAAGACCGCTAAGGTGGCTACCGCGGCACTGAAGGGTTCCCCTCAGCGTCGTGGCGTATGCACCCGTGTGTACACCACCACTCCTAAGAAGCCTAACTCTGCTCTTCGTAAGGTTGCCCGTGTGCGCCTTACCTCCGGCATCGAGGTTTCCGCTTACATCCCTGGTGAGGGCCACAACCTGCAGGAGCACTCCATGGTGCTCGTTCGCGGTGGTCGTGTTAAGGACCTCCCAGGTGTCCGTTACAAGATCGTCCGTGGCGCACTGGATACCCAGGGTGTTAAGGACCGCAAGCAGGCTCGTTCCCGCTACGGCGCGAAGAGGGGATAATTAAAAATGCGTAAATCAGCAGCTCCTAAGCGTCCAGTAGTTCAGGATCCCGTATACAAGTCTGAGCTTGTTACTCAGCTCGTAAACAAGATCCTCATCGGTGGCAAGAAGTCCACCGCAGAGCGCATCGTCTACGGTGCACTCGAGATCTGCCGTGAGAAGACCGGCACCGAGCCAGTTGGAACCCTCGAGAAGGCTCTGGGCAACGTTCGCCCTGACCTTGAGGTTCGTTCCCGCCGTGTTGGTGGCGCAACCTACCAGGTTCCAGTCGATGTTCGCCCAGACCGTGCGAACACCCTGGCACTGCGTTGGTTGGTAACCTTCACCCGTCAGCGTCGTGAGAACACGATGATCGAGCGTCTCGCAAACGAGATTCTGGATGCAGCTAACGGCCTTGGTGCTTCCGTGAAGCGTCGTGAGGACACTCACAAGATGGCTGAGGCTAACCGCGCCTTCGCTCACTACCGCTGGTAGTACAACACGACATGAATGCCCAATCACCTTTAAGATTTACGCCTGCCGGCGCACTTCATACTTGAATAAACTGGCAGCCCGCGTTTTTCTTGGTGACTGGGCTTTTAGTCTCATTAGTGCAGTTCACAGCAGTGCACTTGAAAAATTGAATCGTTGTTTAGGCAACGTGTTACTAAAAAATCTACTTATCTTGCCTTGAGCTACTGCCTTAAACGCAAGTTAGTGGCAAAATGTAACAAGAGAATTATCCGTAGGTGACAAGCCTTTCAAACACCCGGGCATCTGTAATAGATGCCCAGGTATTGATAGGTGAATTACCGTAAACAACAAGTTGGGGTACCACTGTGGCACAAGAAGTGCTTAAGGATCTAAACAAGGTCCGCAACATCGGCATCATGGCGCACATCGATGCTGGTAAGACCACGACCACCGAACGCATCCTCTTCTACACCGGCATTAACCGTAAGGTCGGCGAGACCCACGACGGTGGCGCAACCACCGACTGGATGGAGCAGGAGAAGGAACGCGGCATCACCATTACCTCCGCTGCGGTTACCTGTTTCTGGGACAACAACCAGGTCAACATCATTGACACCCCTGGTCACGTTGACTTCACCGTTGAGGTTGAGCGTTCCCTCCGCGTGCTTGACGGCGCAGTTGCTGTGTTCGACGGCAAGGAAGGCGTTGAGCCACAGTCCGAGCAGGTCTGGCGTCAGGCTACCAAGTACGACGTTCCACGTATCTGCTTCGTGAACAAGATGGACAAGCTCGGTGCTGATTTCTACTTCACCGTTGGCACCATCGAGGACCGCCTGGGTGCAAAGCCATTGGTTATGCAGCTTCCAATCGGTGCTGAGGACAACTTCGACGGCGTCATCGACCTTCTTGAAATGAAGGCTTTGACCTGGCGTGGAGTTACCCCAATTGGTACCGAAGCTACCGTTGAGGAAATCCCAGCAGACCTCGCAGACCGTGCAGCTGAGTACCGTGAGAAGCTTCTCGAGACCGTTGCAGAGTCCGATGAAGAGCTCATGGAGAAGTACTTCGGCGGCGAAGAGCTGACCATCCCAGAGATCAAGGCAGCTATCCGCAAGATGGTTGTTAACTCTGAGATCTACCCTGTTTACTGTGGCACCGCCTACAAGAACAAGGGCATCCAGCCACTGCTCGACGCTGTTGTTGATTACCTGCCATCTCCACTGGACCTCGGCGAGACCAAGGGCACTGACGTTAAGGATCCTGAGAAGGTTCTGACCCGTAAGCCTTCCGATGATGAGCCACTGTCTGCACTTGCATTCAAGATTGCTGCTCACCCATTCTTCGGTAAGCTGACCTTCGTTCGTCTGTACTCCGGCAAGGTTGAGCCAGGCGAGCAGGTTCTTAACTCCACCAAGAACAAGAAGGAACGCATCGGTAAGCTGTTCCAGATGCACGCCAACAAGGAAAACCCTGTTGAGGTTGCACACGCTGGTAACATCTACGCGTTCATCGGTCTGAAGGACACCACCACTGGTGACACCCTTTGTGATGCAGCAAACCCAATCATTCTTGAGTCCATGGACTTCCCGGATCCAGTTATCAAGGTTGCTATTGAGCCTAAGACCAAGTCTGACCAGGAGAAGCTCGGCGTAGCTATCCAGAAGCTTGCTGAAGAGGATCCAACCTTCACCGTTCAGCTGGACGAAGAGTCTGGCCAGACCGTCATCGGCGGCATGGGTGAGCTCCACCTCGACGTTCTTGTTGACCGCATGAAGCGCGAGTTCAAGGTTGAGGCAAACATCGGTGACCCACAGGTTGCATACCGTGAGACCATCCGTAAGTCGGTTGAGTCCCTCAGCTACACCCACAAGAAGCAGACTGGTGGTTCCGGTCAGTTCGCTAAGGTCATCATCTCCATTGAGCCTTACGCACCTGCAGCAGAAGAACTGGAAGAGGGCGAGTCCGCAATCTACAAGTTTGAGAACGCTGTTACCGGTGGTCGTGTTCCTAAGGAATACATCCCATCCGTTGACGCTGGTATCCAGGACGCAATGCAGTACGGTTATCTCGCTGGTTACCCACTGGTGAACGTCAAGGCAACCCTTGAAGACGGCGCTTACCACGACGTTGACTCCTCTGAAATGGCCTTCAAGCTCGCCGGTTCCCAGGCGTTCAAGGAAGCTGTTGCAAAGGCAAAGCCAGTTCTTCTTGAGCCAATCATGTCCGTCGAAATCACCACTCCTGAGGAGTACATGGGTGAAGTCATCGGTGACGTGAACTCCCGTCGTGGCCAGATCGCTTCCATGGATGACCGTGCAGGCGCCAAGCTGGTCAAGGCTAAGGTTCCACTGTCACAGATGTTCGGTTACGTCGGTGACCTGCGTTCCAAGACCCAGGGTCGTGCAAACTACTCCATGATCTTCGATTCCTACGCAGAGGTCCCAGCCAACGTTGCAGCAGATGTTATTGCTGAGCGCAACGGCACCGCTTCCTAAGAACCTTTAAGGTCCGTAGGAAAACGTCGAAAAGCATTTTGCTTTTCGACGCCCCACCCCACGCTTCTCAACGTGTCAGTAGAAGCGTAGGGTAAGTGGGGTAGCGGCTTGTTAGATATCTTGAAATCGGCCTTCAACAGCATTGATTTCGATGTATTTAGCTGGCCGTTACCCTGCGAATGTCCACAGGGTAGCTGGTAGTTTGAAAATCAACGCCGTTGCCCTTAGGATTCAGTAACTGGCACATTTTGTAATGCGCTAGATCTGTGTGCCCAGTCTTCCAGGCTGCTGATCACAGTGAAAGCAAAACCAATTCGTGGCTGCGAAAGTCGTAGCCACCACGAAGTCCAGGAGGACATACAGTGGCAAAGGCGAAGTTCGAGCGTACCAAGCCCCACGTAAACATCGGCACCATCGGTCACGTTGACCACGGTAAGACCACCACCACCGCGGCTATCACCAAGGTTCTGGCTGACGCTTACCCTGAGCTCAACGAGGCTTTCGCCTTCGACTCCATCGATAAGGCTCCTGAGGAGAAGGAGCGTGGCATCACGATCAACATCTCCCACGTTGAGTACCAGACCGAAAAGCGCCACTACGCACACGTTGACGCTCCAGGCCACGCCGACTACATCAAGAACATGATTACCGGCGCTGCTCAGATGGACGGCGCAATCCTCGTTGTTGCTGCTACCGACGGCCCAATGCCTCAGACCCGTGAGCACGTTCTTCTTGCTCGCCAGGTTGGCGTTCCTTACATCCTCGTTGCTCTTAACAAGTGCGACATGGTTGAGGATGAGGAAATCATCGAGCTCGTCGAGATGGAAGTTCGTGAACTTCTTGCTGAGCAGGACTACGACGAAGAGGCTCCAATTGTTCACATCTCCGCTCTGAAGGCTCTTGAGGGCGACGAGAAGTGGGGCAAGCAGATCCTTGAGCTCATGCAGGCTTGCGATGACAACATCCCAGACCCAGTTCGTGAGACCGACAAGCCATTCCTCATGCCTATCGAGGACATCTTCACCATCACCGGTCGTGGCACCGTTGTTACCGGTCGTGTTGAGCGCGGTACCCTGAACGTGAACGATGATGTTGACATCATCGGCATCAAGGAGAAGTCCACCTCCACCACCGTTACCGGTATCGAGATGTTCCGTAAGCTTCTTGACTCCGCTGAGGCTGGCGACAACTGTGGTCTGCTTCTCCGTGGTATCAAGCGCGAAGATGTTGAGCGTGGCCAGGTTATCGTTAAGCCAGGCGCTTACACCCCTCACACCGAGTTCGAGGGCTCTGTCTACGTTCTGTCCAAGGATGAAGGTGGCCGCCACACCCCATTCTTCGACAACTACCGTCCTCAGTTCTACTTCCGCACCACCGACGTTACCGGTGTTGTGAAGCTTCCAGAGGGCACCGAGATGGTCATGCCTGGCGACAACGTCGACATGTCCGTCACCCTGATCCAGCCTGTCGCTATGGACGAGGGCCTGCGTTTCGCTATCCGCGAAGGCTCCCGCACCGTTGGCGCTGGTCGTGTCACCAAGATCATCAAGTAATTTGATGCTCTACCTGTTGAAGCCTTTTAGGCTTTAACAAACAAAGCAGCGGCCCCAGAGGAATTATCCTCTGGGGTCGCTGCTTTGTTGTGTGTACATTCGGCACCAAAATTCTGGCAAAAAGGGGCCAAACTTAGGAAATCTTGGTGTCGAATTCACATCGGGGTTCTAGCTAAAACTGCTCTGCATAAGAACTAGGAGTTACTCCAGTTTGCCTTTTAAACGCCCTGCCAAAGGAACTGGCGGTAGAGTATCCGACGCGAAAAGCCACAGAATCAACTGGGAGTCCGAGTTTGATCAATCGCTTTGCCTCACTGATCCGGCAATGCATCCGCCATTCCTGGAAGGTTAATCCGGTTTCGTTGCAGAATTCTCGCTCGATCGTCCGGGGCGATGTATGAACGAAACGTGCCAACTGTTCAAGGGTGCGTAAATCGCCAGGGTTCTCGTTAAGGAATTCTGCAATCTGCCGAGAAGCAGCGCTTTGTGGCCACATCGGGCTATTCATGTGTTCAACTATGCGGTCAACGACATATTGGTCAAGTGCGCCCCGATCATGAATGAGAGACGAATCGCTTTGCACCATGCTCATGAGTAGATCAGATAGTTCGGCATTGACGTGCAGAATGTGTGAACTCGTTAGCTCTGCGTTGATATTGACGTGGGATTTAGGGAAGAAGATTCGCAGGAGTAACGAGTTGGAATTTACATAAAGGCTGTGTCTAAAACCGGCTGGTACCCACAAGGCTTCATCGGCTCGAAGAACCTTTGGATCGTCATTCAGGGAGATAGTAGAAGTTCCTCGATACTGCCAAAACAGAATGTGGCTTTCGGGGTGGAGTCGATCAGTGACCACTATTGGCTCAGTAATTGGAAATGCTGGGGCTTGGACAGTTTTAGAGGTCATTGTCATCGTCATTGCGGATCTCCTACTGGACACAATCAGCTCGAGGGAAATTCGGGTTTCGTCGAATAGTCGACTTTAGAAGCTTTGTTGGCGCAAAATGTTTACCAAGAAAGCTTAGCCTGTCCTATGCTACTTTTTCGACCCTGGATCTTCCTAGGCGTAGTGGCTTTGAGTCTTTCGTGTGTGCTTTCTTGACGTGACATCCGAGGCGAGACGCTTACGGGTCACATTCATTCTTGTTTAAAGCTGTCGATGAAGAACACGGAGCCCAATTTGCACGAGGCAGACACGCAACAATGGTGGGGATTCGGTGAAGCGTCCAAAAAGCCGGATCCTGATTTCCACATTGATATTGATCCGCAGTGGTCTTCTCTACAGCTCAGCAAAGCAGTGATCAAAGCAAACGGTCTTCGAATGGGTGTTTCGGCTTCCTTGTTGATTGTTTTTGGAATGGCCAACATGCTGCTTCCCTCTGCCATAGGACGGCTGGTAGATGAGGTTGCTGCACCAGCTTATTCGGGTGTTGATTTTGATCAGCTTCTCAAGCCGTTAATGCTTTAGCTTCTAGCGTTAGCGCTAATTTATTTAGCCATTAATGTGGGTTTTCGTTTTGGAAGTCGGATAAGTTGGCTTGGGGTTCAGCGCAGTCAGTTTGAGTTGTCCCAAACTGTTCTCAATAGAGTGCTCTCACCCAAAGGCTTCGATGGTCCTCGGCTGGCACCAGGGCAGTTATTGTCAGTGGCGACTGGTGATACTCAACGTGCTTGTCAGGTTTTATATATCACGGTGTACCCACCAGGGCAGATAGCGGCATTAGTCGTTGCTGTTGTCACCCTGTCATTAATCAATCTGTGGCTAGGAATCGGTGTGATGCTAGGTTTGCCGGTGTTGCTTTTCATCATGCACATGGCTGCTCGTCTACTGAGGAAGCGAAGTTTAGGTGAGCAACAAAGCCTGGCAGAAGCCACAGGAAATGCGGCAGATCTGGTCGCAGGGGCTCGTGTTCTCAACGGGCTTCATGCTGAAGACACAGCTTCTGGCATCTATCGAGGAGTTAGCCGCCGCGCTTTGCGCAAGACACTTTCAGCGAGGATGGCATATGCGGCGTTTAACGGAGTAACGACAACCGGCGCGCAGTTATTCGCAGTGTTCGTGACATTGGCAGCTACCATCTTGGCTTTCAACGGATTGATCTCAGCAGGTGAACTTATTACGGCGAGTGGTGTTGCAATCGTCATGATTGTTCCAGTAAATGAGCTGGTTGGCACTTTGGGGGCTGTGCGGGCGGTATCGCAGGCTTCATCACAAAGAGTCTTGGATTTGCTTAAAAGCGCACCGCATCCTGCCACGGCAGGGCAATTAGAAGTATTAGACGAAACTCCTACGCTGACAATCAAAAATGTTCATGTTGACGGCGTGAACATTGATGGTGAATTTTCCTTTGGTGAGTTTGTGGTTTTAGATCTACCTCAGCACGCCGGAACGCAGCTAGCAGAGGTGTTAAGTCTGCAGCGAATACCAGAACAAGGTGAGGTGACAATCGCAGATTTGCCACTGGGTAGCATCCATCCAGAGGTTCTTAGACGACATCTCTTAGTGGTGCCACATCGCCCCGGGATGTTTGCCGGCACAGTGCTGGATAATATCCGCCGTGCAGGTCCTGAAGTTTTTTCAGAAGAACAGGCTCAGCGTGCTTTGGAGATTGTTGCTTTGTCGGAGTCTGAACTGCTAGGAGGCAACTCCACTGAAATTTCTGATGGAGCCTGGGAGCTATCTGGTGGGCAACGTCAACGTATTGCACTAGCGCGAGGAATCGTAGCCAGTCCACCCATTTTGGTGTTGGTTGAACCCACAACGTCTGTAGACGCGGTTACTGAATCGCAGATCGCCACCAATCTCTACTCTCACCGAAAAGGATTTCTGACCGTGGTGATCACATCATCTCCTGTTTTTCATGCTGTTGCGGACCGTGTTATTGCATCTGAAAAGGTGAGCCGTTCATGAGTTCGAAAGCTTTGTTGCCGGTCGCAGACGCTAAGCAAGTGACAGCGTGTCTTTGGGCAATGTCGAAAGGTCGACGTTGGGCATGGGTTGGGGTATTTCTGCTTTTCCTCCTGGAATCGATGACTTCCTTGATTGTGCCTTTGGTCATTGGCCGCATCGTTGATGATTTAGTAGCTCAGCAAACAGGTGCTGCTTCAGGGACATTAACTTTAAAGATTGTCTTGCTTGTCATAGCTGCTGCCGGAGCGGGGCTTTGTACTTGGCTTGGTGGGGTGAGTTTGGCGTGGGTGGCGGAAACCCTCATTGCAGAATTACGCGAAGACTTTGTCGCAGCTGCGCTGAAGTTGCGCAGATCCACATTGGAAGGGGCGGGAGCGGGAGATGTGATTACCCGCGCTTCTGATGATATTTCAGAAGTATCGGATATTCTGCCGGAAGTGTTGCCAAAACTGTTTGTGTCAGTGTTTACGTTGATTTTGATTTCTGCGACGATGACAGTTTTGGACTGGCGATTCTTTTTAGCATTCTTAATTATTGTCCCTTTTTATGTCATTACTATTCGTTGGTATAGGCGCACAGCACCGCAGGTATATCGGCAGCAGCGCGCAGTCGAATCAGTACGCGGTCAGCATATTTTAGGAACTATTGAAAATTTAGACACGGTTGCTGCTCATCGTCTTGGAGACCAGCAGTTAAATCTCATTGCGGGTTCTTCATGGGATAAAGTGCGGTGGGCAATGCGTACCAGAATCGTGCAGAATCGCATGTTTGGACGGCTCAATTTTGCCCAAGCCGTAGGACTCATCACTGTATTAGTCGTTGGGGTGTGGTTGGCGTCGAAGGGGCAAGCAACCGCAGGAATGGTTACTTCTGCAGCGTTGTTGTTTCAACGAGTTATTCTTCCGATTCAGCAGATGATGATCGTGATGGATGAATTGCAAGCCGCAATATCATCACTGTCTCGCCTGGTTGGAGTCATTGAACACCGGGATGTAGAAGACAAAACAGAAAGCGCTCAGGGGCCGGGCAATGGATCTGTAGTGAACTTAGAGGGCGTGGGCTTTGGCTACTCACCTGAAGCCAACGTGTTAGAAGACGTTGATTTGGTGATTGACAAGGGAGAAAAGGTTGCGGTGGTAGGTGCCACTGGATCTGGGAAATCAACCTTGGCCTCTTTAATCGCTGGGATCTATCATCCCCATAAGGGGAGCATCGGTAGGGCAATACCAACGTCTGAGATTGCTTTCCTTTCGCAAGAAAGCCACGTGTTTATTGGTACCGTTCGCTCGAATCTCCTGTTGGCTGACCCGACGGCCACTGAGGAACAAGTGCTTAATGCCCTGCGGGTTGTTGGTGCTGATCAATGGGTAGCGGGCTTGCCGGATGGTTTAGACACTGAAGTAGGACATGGCCATATGCAGCTCGATCCGGCGCACGCCCAGCATTTGGCTTTGGCAAGAGTTGTGTTGTTGCAACCTCAATTAGCAATTTTGGATGAGGCCACTGCTGAGGCAGATAGTGCTGATGCGGAGTTGTTAGATCAAGCTTCACTTAACGCAATTGGCTCTGGTGCTGCGTTGATCATTGCTCATCGACTTTCTCAGGCATCTCGAGCTGATCGGATCATCATGATGAAACGTGGCAGGATCGTTGAAAATGGAACGCATGAAGAACTGCTTGGAAGCGGGGGAGAGTACGCCATCTTGTGGAACGCATGGACAGTGGGAAGTCGGAGGTAATTCCTTGTAACCGCATCGCACGCTAATAAGGTGGGTGGGGTGAACGATCATGTGAGAATCCCCGTGGTGCTTGAGCAATTACGTTTGGCCTGGGAGGGGCAGCCGGAGCTTTCCCTAGCAACGTTGTTTGGGATTTTGAGCAATCAGGGCATTGGGTGGGGCACAGATGATGAAACGCTGATGGAAGCACTGGCCCACATGCGCACCTTGCATCCCGCAGAAATTAGCGGCCCCATTTTTCAGATTGATGCACGCTACGTGGTGGAGACTGCTGATAATCACGTCACCGTTGACCCGTACCGGGTTGTCGTGCGACCGCAATCTACAGATGGTGACATTCGGCAACCAGGTATTTGGGGCTATAGCAAAGTGCAGTGCAGAGTGGGAACTGACTTGGTCGTGAGTGATCAAGAAGGCAGTGAACACCACCTGGGCTTGGTCAAGCGCATCACATTGGCCGATTCAGGCCCTCGGCCAGAGATCGAGGACCTCAGTGGGTTCCGGCGCGAGGGCATGGCTGAGCAAGTCTTTGCATTGCTTTTCGACGACGACACCCTCGTTTTACTCGACCACCGGATGACTCAGTTCCACAAGAACAGGCGCGCAGTTGATTATCATCGCATGCTGTGGGACCGCGTCATCCAGGCGCGTCCAGGTGAGTCATTGCAGGTGTCAACTCCCTCTGGGATTCATGAACTTGGAATTATCTCAAAAATTATTCCGGTGAATTGATCTCTTTAGAAAAATCGAAAACTGTCTTCCCCCAACCCACGGTGGAACGTTGCGGCTGAGGGATCCCGGCTGCGTTAAAGAGTGCTTCGTATTCTTCATTGGTGCGCAGCCCTCCTCCGGTGAGGGAGAAGTGTTCCAGGTCGTGTTCGTAGTCGTGGTCATGCGCGGTGGCGTGGTCAAGTACATCGGTGAACAGTATTACGCGTCCGCAGGCTGCTGCGTGGCGTAGTAAAGTGGCGGCATCTTCATCAGAGAGAGTCGATAGAGGATCTATAAGCAAAACAAGATCGACGTTTTCGTTAAGCTCATAGGACAGGGTCACATTAGGGTGCTTTTCTGCAATAACAGTGCCGAATACTTCGGGGGCTCTACCAATTACTGCCATGGAGGACACTTCTTCAAACACCGGAAGTGGTGCCAAAGCAGCCGCGTAATAACCTGCCAAACTTGATTCATCATCGAGGCGTGTGGCGCGAAGCTCATCACTTTCTTCATAGCCAGAAGGCTCGCCTGTTTGCACGGCTTCAAGCAATCCAAGAAGACCAGCTAGTTCCCTATGAGCATGTGAGCGAACCATGGACAAGGAGTCGGACACGCGGTCATCATCAAGCTCGCGGCCAAGGTCAGTCAGCTGATACCCACCCTCAACTTCTTCAACAATGTCGATGGAACGAAGATAGTGGAGTAATTTGCTCAATCCGATTCGGTTGGATCCTGTTGCAGCAACAAGATCACCAATAGTTCGTACATGACCTCCAAAAGCCTGGCCCAGACCAATGGTGGCAGCCACTCTTAATGCGAAGCCAGCGGTGAGGTCAGTGAGCTCGTGGAACTCTTCTCGGATATTTTTAGTAGCTGAAAGGTCTTGAATACCGTCGTGTTCTTCAGAGACCACCACTTCTTGACGCTTCCAATAGCCCGTGACCTCGATCTGCTCTTTGGATAGACCTTTTTCATTTTTAAGCCAACGGCGAATTGGTTTGAGTGTGTTTGCTTCTCCCGCAACCCACGCAAAGGCGGTGCCTTCCCACCATGGGGCGGAGAGGATGGCGTCGAAAAGCAATGTTGTTGTGCCGGCTTCGGCACCGTTATTTACCAGCCAGTGAACCTCTACTCCTTCGGGCGTGGGGAGATCGAGTTGTCGGTGTTCATCGTGGGCGACCTCGATAAATACTTGGCCACGAGCATTCTTAGGCCATTCTTCTAACCAACGCCCGATTGCTGGAAGCGCTGTTTCATCACCAGCTACCAACACCCAATCGGCGCCCTCGGGGTGAGTGGCAGAAGATTTAGGACCGGCGATTTGAATGGTTGCGCCGACTTGGACGGTACGCGCCCATGTGGTTGCAGGGCCTAGGCCGTGGACTACAAAGTCAACGTCTAATTCACCTTTCTCTGCATCCCATCGACGAACGGTGTACGTGCGCATTACCAAATGATCATTGCCACGCGGCCAATCAAGTACGCCATCTGCCTGCGTGGGGCCAATTGCTTCCTCTGCATCTGGGTGACGCAGCAAGATCTTAAACTCATCATCAAATCCGTCTGAGCGGAACTCAGCGACAGGAAATCCATTTGCAGCAGTGTGTGCCTTAAGTTGCTCACCACCGAGCGTGACCCTACGCATTCCTGGGGTGACATCGTCTGTGCGAAGTACCTGTAGGAAGCGTGTCGTGATGGGGAAAATGCTCAGAGGTCGGAGGTTGATGCTCATGGTTTCCTTAACGTGGATAAATCAGGTTGATGGACATAGGGAAAGCTGGACACATCCTAAGTAAGGAGTGCCTAAATAAGTGGCCTTTATGAGACATCTTTTATACAGATTCCGACAGATTCGGTTTAAGTGTCTTGAATTTGTATCACTTGGAGCTTCAATGGCGCTTCAGATGTCAGCCTCGGATCGGTGTGGACATACAGGCGTGCCAAGATTCCCAAATTTGAGAATCTTTGGCACGTGTGTTTGGTTTACGCTTCCCTGAGCCGGACTGGCATGACAAGAATTGTCAAAAATCAGAAATCTTGGCATGCCTGTCTGGTTTTTAGAATCAAGTCACACACTGGGGGTATAGCAGCGAACGCCAAAACCGACTTGAGGCGTTTATCGCTTGTTTAAGTCCTCGAGTATTTCGAATGAGTATTTGTATGGACGATGCCGTGAAAACCTCTTAGAAACGATTCTGGGGAGGTATGACCTTTGGGGGTGAGGGGCAAAATTCAAGCCGGACCAAACTAGGAGACCCAGAATCGTCAAAAACCGGGATGTTGGGTCTCTGTGTTTGGTACCTAGCGCGATAAACCAAACCAGGAGACCCAGGATCCCCCAAAACCCGGAAATTGGGTCTCTGTGTTTGGTCTGCCAGGGCTCCGCGAAGCAATCCGGTGTTTTAAGCCGTCATCGGGAATGGATTCTGGTTGCAGCCCTTTTGGATTCGGCTATAAAGGACAGTTTTGAGACACTTCCCCAATTAAAAAGCCTGCCACGAATAATTCGCAGCAGGCAGAGGTTAAATTTCTACGCGTTCAGGACGCAGCGGCACTACGGTGGGAGTTCCGGTTACTGGATCTGGTGCGATGATGCAGTCAAGACCGAAAGCTTCTTTTACTAGTTCGGTTGTAATCACATCTTGAGGGGCGCCGGTGGTGATGATTTGTCCTTGTTTCATCACAATGAGGTGGTCGGCGTAGCGGGCGGCTTGGTTGAGATCGTGAAGCACGGTGACCACTGTTTTGCCGGCTTCGTTGAATGCGCGCAGCAGTTCAAGAAGTTCGTATTGGTGGGCGATGTCGAGGAAGGTGGTGGGTTCGTCGAGAAGCATGATCGGTGTTTGCTGGGCGAGCAACATGGCCACCCACACTCGTTGGCGCTGACCACCGGAGAGCTCATCGACGAGGCGAGCTGCAAGTTCGGTGAGGTTTGTGGAGGCAAGTGCTTTGGCCACTGCATCTTCATCGGAGGCGCGCCATTGTTGGATCAAGCCTTGGTAGGGAGCGCGGCCGCGGGAGATGAGATCATAAACCCGAATGCCTTCTGGTGCGATGGAGGTCTGTGGCAGCAGGCCTAGTTCTCGGGCGATCTCCTTGGGTTTGAAGGAATCGAGCTGCCGGCCGTCGAGAAGCACTTTGCCGTGTTGCGGATTGAGCACGCGGGAGAAACCGCGAAGCAGGGTGGATTTGCCGCATCCGTTGGGGCCGATGATGGCGGTGAAGGTGTTGTCGGGGATGGTGACGTTGAGCTTTTCGGCGATGACGCGGTTGTCATAAGCCATGGTGACGTCTTCCATGGTTAAGCGATTATTCATGGAGTATTCCTTTGAGAAAACTTATCGGATGGTGCCGGTTCGGTATTGGCGGCGGGTTTCGCGGAGTAGAAGCCAGATCATGTAGCAACCACCGATGGAAACGGTAAGCAAACCAACAGGGATGCTGCGGTAGAAAGAGCTGATGATAAGCGATAGCAGGTGCGCGCAACTCAAAAGAGCAGCACCCATGGCGGCAGCAGCGACGAGGCTGACTCCGGCGGTGCGGGTCAGGCGACGTGCCAACTGTGGTGCAACCAATGCGATGAATGAAATAGGTCCTGCAGCAGCGGTGACCAATGCGGAAGTAGCAACACCCACCACGATCAGTGCTAAACGTGTGGAGTTGGTTCTAATTCCTAAGGTGGTGGCTACATCATCGCCCATTTCCATAAAACGCAAAGACCTAGCAAGTGCGATGGCAGCAACGATGATGATCACTGCGATGATCAGTGAAGGAATAAGCGATTGCCAGGTCACTCGGTTGATGGAACCAGCGCTCCAGAAACCAACAACCATGGCATCTTCCACATTTGCGCGAGTGATCAAATAAGCGTTGATCGAGCTCAGCATGGCTGAAACACCAATACCGACAATGATCAATCGGAAACCTTGAACACCTTTACGCCACGCCAAAATGTAGACAGCGAAAGCCGTGAGGATACCTCCGACGATGGCAGCAAACGCGATGCCCCAATAATGCGAATTTCCAGCCACCAAAATAATTAAAACCACCGCGGTGTAAGAACCGGCATCAAAACCAATAACATCGGGTGAGCCCAACGGGTTGCGGGTAATCGACTGGAAAATTGCGCCACCAATGCCCAAGAGGGCACCAAAAACTACAGCTGCAATAGCAACTGGCAAACGCCATTCCCTGACCACTAGGAGTTGGAATTTCTCACCGGTACCCGCCAAAGCGTTGATGACCTGTCCCAACGACAATGGGTAATCTCCCATGGTGATAGCCCAGGTGGCACTGCATAATGCGACGGTAAAAAGGATCGCGCTTACAACAGCAAGACGGACGGGAAACCGGAAAGAAAACCGTGAGTTTTGCACCGTGACAGATTGGTAACCTGGGTCCAATTTGCCCGGGTCCAACTTGCCTGGGTCCAGTTTGCCTGGGTCCAACTTCGGGGATGCAGCATCGGGGGTGCCGCCAACAGCTACGTCCGCACCATTTTGAGATTTGATTTTAAAGACCACTGGCTTTCCTCCGTCGAACAAGCGCAATCAGCACAGGCGCACCGATGATGGCGGTAACAATTCCCACTTCAATTTCGCCAGGTCGTGCGATGATACGTCCCAAAATGTCAGCGCCAAGTACCAACACAGGGGCACACAGCGCACTGAATGTGATGATCCATCGTTGATCAGGGCCAACAACCCAGCGCACAACGTGAGGGACCATAAGTCCGACAAAGCCAATACCACCGGTCAGAGCAGTCGCACCACCGGCAAGTAACGTGACTGAAATAATGCCCAGCACGCGAGTACGCATCACTTTGGTACCCAGGGAAGCTGCGAGATCATCACCCAATGCAATCGAATTAAGCGCACCAGACAGCCCCAGCGCAATCGCCAGACCAACGGCAAGAAACGGCAAAACAGTCACGGTGTCGCTCAAGCTTGTGCGAGCTACAGAACCAAGGTTCCAATTGCGGATGCTTTCAAAAGTCTCAGGATCAATCAGCGTTAAAAAGCTTGTGATTCCACCAAGCACCGCCGCAAGCGCCACACCCGCGAGCACCAAAGCCACCGGATTCACGCTGCCGCTGGTGCTTGCACCAATGAAATAAACCAGCAACGTTGCCACAGCTGCACCGATAAAGGCGAACCAAATGTAGCCAGTAACGCTGCTGAGTCCGAAAATTCCCACACCAACGGTCACAGCAAAACCGGCACCCGCGTTCACGCCCAAAATGCCAGGATCCGCAAGCGGGTTACGAGTCAGCGCCTGAATCAACGCACCCGCCACACCGAACGCAGCGCCGGTCACAATGCCCACCACGGTGCGCGGAATTCGCATCGACCACACAATGATCGACGCTTCAGAATTATCGTGCGCAGTAAAACCCTGCCACACCGTGCTAAACGACAAAGGGTTCGCACCAACAGCGATGCTCAGCGCAATGAGAATACCAAGTGCCACCAAGAATCCAAGTATGCCCAGCGCGCGGCGCTGGCCAAGGTGTTTGCTTATCGACGTCCCCTGCTCCTTCTTTAACGTCACCGCCGTCATATTGTGTGTCTCCATAAGATCGCAGGAAAAAATGGATTATGAGACATCGAAAGTCCTTAAAGCTAGCCGATACTAAAATGCTTAGAACATCTTAGGTGAGCCTGCTCTAAATTAAAATGTTACGTCTCTCTCCCAAGACCGGAATGGGCGAATGTGAGCCAGGAGTTCGACCAGACCAAACACACGTGCCAAGAATCTCAATTTTTAAGAATCTTTGTCACGTGTGTTTGGTTTGGCTTCCTCGAAACCTCGAAACCGAATATACGTGCCAAACTTTCGGGTTTTTGGATTTCTTGGCACGCCTGACTGGTTCCTGTCGCGGTGGTTGAAATTCTGCACTGGAGCCTGAAAAAAGTGCCCTCCCAGAATCGCTTTTAAGGGCCTTTTACGGCATCGGTAATGTAAATACTCATTCTGGAAATTGAGGCGCTTAAACGGCGCGTAGGTAAAAGGTGATGAAAACCCCCGCGTTTCCCGTCATTGCTTATGGTCGACTTCCCTCGGCCTTGGGCTAATTTCCTAGTGAAGTCGCTACCATGAAATTGAACTGTAGCTCTTGTGCAGCATTGCTCTGGAGTGTGAACTAAGGATCCACCGGAAAAGTTGAGCGGAATCTGGCTCGATATTCGGACGGGGTGATGTGTAACCATTTACTGAAGGCACGTCGAAGGCTGTCTTCACTGCCAAATCCGGAAAGTCCTGCGGTGGTGCTTATTGATTCGCCGTTGAGGATCAATTGTTGTGCCGTGTTTAAGCGAAATTGTTCCAACCATTGTGCGGGGCTAAGTCCAAGTTCGGAACGGAAAATCCTGGTTAAGTGGCGTTGGCTTACGGAGACGTAATCGGCAAGACTGGCCGCGCTGTGTGGTGCTGCTGGGGAGCTAAAAACGTGGTCAATGGCTTTTTGGAGGCTGGGGTGGCTTACGGAAGGGGCTTCGGTGGTGGTGGCAAATTGTGATTGTCCGCCGGGGCGGTGCATATAAACCACCATGTCTCTGGCGGTGTTTCGGGCGATGTGTGCTCCTTGGTCTTCTTCGATCAAACTTAACGCCAGGTCAATGCCGGCGGTGATGCCTGCTGAGGTGACAAAGCGACCATCGTGAACGTGGAGGATGTCGGGGCGTACGCGGATCTGGGGATATCGCCGTGCCAGGTCTCGAGCATTTTTCCAGTGGGTGGTGGCTTCCTTTCCGTTTAATAATCCGAGCTCTGCGAGGATGAAAGCCCCGGTGCATACGGTGGCGACGCGGCGGGGTCCGTGTGTTAGGTGGTGGGCGGCGTCGAGAAGCGAAGTTTTTAAAGGTTTTAAGGGCAGCGTGTCGGAGCCTGTGATGATCAAGGTGTCCAGTGTTGATGGATCGATGGAATGGGCGGGGAGGGTGCCTGCGATGGTGATGCCGGATGCGGTGTGGACGGCACCGCCGGCGGGGGAGAGGTAGATCAGTTCGTAGCCTGTGGAGCGGGTGAATGCTTCGGCGGGGCCGGTGAAGTCGAGGGGTGAGACGCCGTCGTAGATGAGGAAGCCGATGGTGCGAATGTGCGATGTCTTGATCTGCGGGTTATCTGGCCGAATGGACATGGCTTCAGCCTACGTCATGTATCACACTGGATAGTGATGTAATTCATATTCGGGAAAGGGTTGGAAATGTCGGAAAGAGTGCAAAACCGTGAGCTTAAAGCAAAGATTATGTCGGCGGACGAGGCTGCTCAGTTTGTTAATCACGGCGCCACGGTAGGAATGTCAGGTTTTACCGGGGCGGCTTATCCCAAGGCTTTGCCTACGGCTATCGCCAATCGCGCAAAACAAGAGCATGATGCGGGCCGAGAATATGGCATCAGATTGCTTACCGGAGCATCCACGGCACCTGATTGTGATGGTGTGCTTGCCGAGGCTGATGCGTTGAGCTTCCGAATGCCTTATCAATCAGATCCCGTGATGCGCGGAAAAATCAACGATGGGCAGTTGAATTACCAAGACGTTCACCTTTCGCACTCTGGCCTGCAGGTGGAGCAAGGGTTTTTCGGCGCCATTGATGTTGCGATCGTTGAGGTCACCCGGATTACAGAAGAAGGCCATCTGATCCCTTCCTCGGGTGTGGGAAATAACGTTGAGTACCTTGAAGCGGCAAAGCAGATCATTCTTGAGGTTAATGAATGGCAATCGCTAAACCTCGAGGGCATGGCTGATATTTACCGGGTTCCATATCTGCCTAACCGCACGCCGATCCCGATTATTAATGTTGGTGATCGCGTGGGCACAACGTATATAGAAATTGATACAACCAAGGTTGTGGCGGTTGTAGAAACCGATGCACCTGATCGAAATAGCCCATTTAAACCTTTCGATGAAGTATCGGAGCAAATCGCAGGCAACTACCTGGACTTCTTGGAAGGGGAAGTTGCTGCTGGGCGACTGGCCTATGACCACTACATCATGCAATCTGGTGTCGGAAATGTGCCGAATGCTGTGATGGCGGGCCTGCTCGATTCAAAGTTTGAAAATATTCAGGCTTATACCGAAGTCGTGCAGGATGGAATGCTCGATTTGATCGATGCGGGGAAGATGGCGGTGGCATCTGCGACTTCCTTTGCGCTCTCGCCGGAATACGCGGAGAAAATGAACCGCGAGGCGGAAAAGTATCGGAAGTATCTGGTGCTACGACCACTGCAAATTTCCAACAGCCCGGAAGTGATTCGACGCATGGGGCTAATCTCCTCCAACGGCATGATCGAGGCAGATATTTATGGAAATATCAACTCCACGCATGTTGCTGGCACGCGCGTGATGAACGGCATCGGCGGTTCAGGCGATTTCACCCGAAATGCTTTTGCCTCCACGTTCATTTCTCCCTCAGCTGCCAAGGGTGGTGCGATTTCCGCGATTGTGCCTTTTGCTTCCCACATCGATCACACGGAACATGACGCGATGGTTGTCATTACTGAATACGGTTACGCTGACCTGCGCGGGCTCGCCCCTAAACAGCGCGTGCCTAAGATGATCGCCATTGCTCACCCGGATTATCGCCCACTGCTAGAGGAATACTTTGATCGTGCGCTAAACAATGCGGATTCCTTCCAACACACCCCGCATGATCTGACCACTGCTTTTGATTTCCACAATCGCTTAAACGCGGCTGGAACCATGCAAAAATAACGCTTTTCGACGAGCCTACCCACCTTCACCGCCGGCCTGGTTGCCGGCGGTGAAGGTGGGTGAGATATTTCACGGCAAGGCCGTGAAAATAAAAACGCAACTTTCTTACACAAGTGGGTTGTTTTTCCAAATTCTTTGTGGTTAACTACTTGGGTTGCCTTAACACGGCGTGATTTAAACACGCCAGTTGGTGGGGCAAACATGACACCTTCAATTGAGGTCGAGGTACGCGAAAGTGTTCTTCAACTTCAGGAGGTATCCACTGAAGCCGGGTAACTGGTGAAGGCGGAACCGGAGAAGGGGCATGGCAAATAAACAGCGGCAGTTACGTTAGGGCCTAGCTCACGCATTGTGGTCCCTTCCGATTTTCCTGACTTTATTGTTGGGTTCATCGTGGCGCGTTTTATTTGCACAGCGCCCGTGATCCAATGTCAGAAGCATTTGACAGGTCAGGTTAAACACTGGCGTTGCGCCCGAGCCCCTAGCCCGGACAACGTTATAGAGAAAGAATGAAGCGAATTCCCACCGCTTTTCCAAAATGGAAGATGTGGGACGAGCGAGGAAGAGGATAAGCGTGGCGGGACAAAAGATCCGCATTAGGCTCAAGGCCTACGACCACGAAGCGATTGATGCGTCTGCACGCAAGATCGTTGAGACGGTCACCCGTACGGGTGCCCGAGTCGTTGGACCGGTGCCTTTGCCTACCGAAAAGAACGTATACGCCGTTATTCGTTCTCCCCATAAGTACAAGGACTCTCGCGAGCACTTCGAGATGCGCACTCACAAGCGCCTGATCGACATCCTCGACCCGACGCCGAAGACTGTTGATGCCCTCATGCGCATCGACCTTCCGGCCAGCGTCGACGTGAACATTCAGTGATCGACGGAATTTTTGGCAGCGGAGAATAAATAATGAGTGAAAACGAGATCAAGGGCATTCTGGGCACCAAGCTCGGCATGACTCAGATCTTCGACGAGGAAAACCGCGTTATTCCGGTTACCGTCGTTGAAGCGGGTCCATGCGTAGTTTCCCAGATTCGCACCGTTGAGACCGATGGCTACAACGCCATCCAGATCGCCTACGGCGAAATCGACCCACGCAAGGTGAACCAGCCAACCGCTGGTCACTTCAAGAAAGCAGGCGTTACCCCCCGCCGCCACGTCACCGAGATTCGCATGGACGATGTCTCCGGTTACGAGGTTGGACAGGACGTTACCGTTGAAATCTTCAACGACATCAAGTTCGTTGACGTCACCGGTACCACCAAGGGTAAGGGCTACGCCGGCGCTATGAAGCGCCATGGCTTCGCTGGCCAGGGTGCCGGCCACGGTAACCAGGCTGCACACCGCCGCGTAGGTGGCATTGGTGCAGCTGCTACCCCAGGTCGCATCTTCAAGGGCAAGCGTATGGCTGGCCGCATGGGTAATGACCGCGTCACCACCCAGAACCTCAAGGTTCAGAAGATTGACGCTGATGCCAACATCATCCTTATCAAGGGCGCAATCCCTGGTAACCGTGGTGGCATCGTTACCGTTAAGACCGCAGTGAAGGGCGGTGCACACGCATGACGAATCTGAAGCTGGATGTTCAGACCGCTGATGGAAACACCAACGGATCTGTAGACCTCCCTGCAGAGATTTTTGACCGTGAGGTCTCCGTCGCACTGCTGCACCAGGTTGTCAACGCACAGCTTGCAGCAGCTCGACAGGGCACCCACTCCACCAAGACCCGTGGCGAAGTACGTGGCGGTGGCCGTAAGCCATTCCGTCAGAAGGGAACCGGTCGCGCTCGTCAGGGCTCGATCCGCGCACCTCACTTCACCGGTGGTGGCATCTCCCACGGCCCTAAGCCACGCGACTACTCTCAGCGCACCCCTAAGAAGATGATCAAGGCTGCACTTTACGGTGCACTGTCTGATCGTGCACGCAATGCACGTATCCACGTCATCTCCGAATTGGTGCCTGGCCAGACCCCTTCGACCAAGTCTGCAAAGGCTTTCATCGAGCGTCTGACCGAGCGTAAGTCCGTGCTGCTCGTAGTGAGCCGCGAGGATATCAACGCCCAGAAGAGTGCCAACAACCTGCCTGGCGTCCACATCTTGGCCGCTGATCAGCTGAACACCTACGACGTTCTCAAGTCTGATGACGTTGTGTTCTCCGTTGAGGCTCTCCACACCTTCATCAACCGCGCTTCCGGTGCGGCACAGGAGGAGCAGAACTAATGGCTACTATCGCCAACCCACGCGACATCATCATCGCACCGGTCGTTTCTGAGAAGTCCTACGGCCTGATGGAGCAGAACGTTTACACGTTCTTCGTCTCCACCGACGCCAACAAGACTCAGATCAAGATTGCCATCGAAGAGATCTTCGGCGTCAAGGTTGCATCTGTGAACACCGTTAACCGTGCAGGTAAGCGCAAGCGCTCCCGCACCGGCTTCGGTACTCGCAAGGCTACCAAGCGCGCTTATGTGACTCTTCGCGAAGGCAGCGACTCCATCGACATCTTCAACGGCTCCGTCGCTTAAGACGTCGATAGAAAAGGACACATTATGGCTATTCGTAAGTACAAGCCGACAACCCCGGGTCGCCGCGCAAGCTCCGTTTCCATGTTCTCGGAGATCACCCGTTCGACCCCTGAGAAGTCACTTCTTCGCCCACTGAGCAAGACCGGCGGACGTAACTCTCACGGCCACATCACCACCCGTCACCGCGGTGGTGGACACAAGCGCCGCTACCGCGTCATCGACTTCCGTCGTAATGACAAGGATGGCATCTTGGCAAAGGTCGCTCACATCGAGTACGACCCAAACCGCACCGCTAACATTGCACTGCTTCACTACTTCGATGGCGAGAAGCGTTACATCCTCGCACCGAAGGGCCTGACCCAGGGCACCGTTATCGAGTCCGGCGCTGCAGCCGACATCAAGGTTGGTAACAACCTGCCACTGCGCAACATCCCAACTGGTACCACCATCCACAACGTGGAGTTGAAGCCAGGCGCAGGTGCAAAGCTGGCACGTTCCGCTGGCGCATCCATCCAGCTTCTTGGTAAGGAAGGCTCCTACGCAGTTCTGCGTATGCCATCCTCCGAGATCCGCCGCGTCGACATCCGCTGCCGCGCGACTGTTGGTGAGGTCGGCAACGCCGATCAGATCAACATTCGTTGGGGTAAAGCTGGTCGTATGCGTTGGAAGGGCTGGCGCCCAACCGTCCGTGGTGTCGTAATGAACCCGGTCGACCACCCACACGGTGGTGGTGAAGGCAAGACTTCTGGTGGTCGCCACCCAGTCTCCCCATGGGGACAGAAGGAAGGCCGCACCCGCAAGCCTAAGCGTTACAGCGATGACATGATTGTTCGTCGCCGTCGTGCTAACAAGAACAAGAAGCGCTAAGAGGAGGTAACGAAGAATGCCACGCAGCCTTAAGAAGGGCCCGTTCGTCGATGAGCACCTCCTCAACAAGGTAGACGCTCAAAACGAAAAGGGTACCAAGCAGGTCATCAAGACCTGGTCCCGCCGTTCCACCATTCTCCCCGATTTCATCGGTCACACCTTTGCTGTCCACGATGGACGCAAGCACGTGCCAGTTTTCGTGGATGATGCCATGGTTGGCCACAAGCTGGGCGAATTCGCCCCTACCAAGACCTTCAAGGGTCACGTCAAGGACGACAAGAAGGGACGTCGATAAGCGATGAGTGACAACATCACCTCCGCACGCGCGACCGCTCGTTTCGTCCGCGTCAGCCCAATGAAGGCTCGTCGCGTCATTGACCTCGTTCGCGGCAAGACCGTCGTCGAGGCACTGTCTATCCTGAAGTACGCGCCACAGGCAGCATCTGAGCCTGTAGCAAAGGTTGTTGCATCTGCAGCAGCTAACGCTGAGAACAACTTCGGCCTGGACCCACGCACCCTGGTTATCTCCGAGGCATACGCCAACGAAGGTCCAACCATGAAGCGTTTCCAGCCACGTGCTCAGGGACGTGCTTTCCAGATCCGTAAGCGCAGCAGCCACATCACCGTGGTCGTTGAGAGCCAGAAGGAAGGAGCCAACTAGTGGGCCAGAAGATCCATCCACACGGCCTCCGATTGGGCATCACTTCCGACTGGAAGTCCCATTGGTACGCCGACAAGTCTTACGCTGACTACGTCGCAGAAGACATCAAGATTCGCGAATTCCTGTCCAAGGGCCTCGACCGCGCCGGCATCGCCGATGTAGTTGTTGAGCGCACCCGCGACCGTGTTCGCGTTGACATCCACACCGCTCGCCCAGGCATCGTCATTGGTCGTCGTGGCGCTGAGGCTGACCGCATCCGCCGTGAGCTCGAGAAGCTCACCGGCAAGCAGGTTGCCCTCAACATCCTCGAGGTCAAGAACGTCGATGCTAACGCTCAGCTGGTGGCACAGTCCATCGCAGAGCAGCTGACCAACCGCGTGGCATTCCGTCGCGCAATGCGCAAGGCTATCCAGTCTGCAATGCGTCAGCCACAGGTTAAGGGCATCAAGGTCGTGTGCTCCGGTCGTCTTGGCGGTGCCGAGATGTCCCGCACCGAGCGCTACCACGAGGGTCGCGTTCCACTGCACACCCTTCGCGCAGAAATCGATTACGGAACCTACGAGGCTCACACCACCTTCGGCCGCATTGGCGTCAAGGTGTGGATCTACAAGGGTGACGTCGTTGGTGGACGTCGCGAGAGCGAGATCAATGCACCCGCAGAGCGTCGCGGCCGCGGCGACCGCAACGCACGTCCGCGTCGTGGTGGCCAGCGTCGTCAGCGTGCTGAGCAGAAGCAGGAGGGCTAAACATGCTTATCCCTAAGCGCGTTAAGTACCGTCGCCAGCACCGCCCAACCCGTAGCGGTATCTCCAAGGGCGGCAACCGCGTCACTTTCGGTGAGTACGGCATCCAGGCTCTTGAGCCTGCCTACATCACCAACCGTCAGATTGAATCTGCACGTATTGCAATCAACCGCCACGTCAAGCGTGGTGGCAAGGTTTGGATCAACATCTTCCCAGACCGCCCACTGACCCAGAAGCCACTCGGTGTTCGTATGGGTTCCGGTAAGGGCCCTGTGGAGAAGTGGGTTGCAAACATCAAGCCGGGCCGTATCCTCTTCGAGATGAGCTACCCGGACGAAGCAACTGCTCTCGAGGCTCTGCGCCGCGCTGGCCAGAAGCTTCCATGCAAGGTCCGTATCGTCAAGAGGGAGGATCAGCTCTAATGGCTATCGGTACCCCAGCACACGAGTTCCGTGAGCTCAACGAGGAAGAACTGGTTACCCGCCTCAACGAGGCTAAGGAAGAACTGTTCAACCTTCGCTTCCAGCTTGCCACCGGCCAGCTGACCAACAACCGCCGCCTGCGCACCGTCAAGCGCGACATCGCCCGCATCTACACCGTTATTCGCGAGCGTGAGCTGGGCTTGTCTGTGGTTCCGGGAGCTGAGGCTTAATCATGAGTGAGGCAAACGTGAACAACCAGGAAAAGAGCACCCGCAAGGTTCGCACCGGCTACGTGGTTTCTGACAAGATGCAGAAGACCATCGTTGTCGAGGTCGAAGACCGCAAGCAGCACGCTCTCTACGGCAAGATCCTTCGTTCTTCTAAGAAGGTCAAGGCCCACGATGAGGAGCAGATCGCCGGAATCGGTGACTTGGTTCGCATCGAGGAGACCCGCCCATTGTCCAAGGACAAGAACTACCGTCTGATCGAGATCGTCGAAAAGGCTAAGTAGTCTGGGCGTCATCATAAAAGATGACATATAAAACACCCCTGGCGAGAATTCCATTGTGGAATTTCTGCCAGGGGTGTTTTTGTCTAGCTGTTAAAACCCAAACACAGCAAAGCCAATAAGCAACGAAATTGCTGGGGAAAGTAGCGCAAGAATTGCAGCAGCGAAAAGCCACCAGTTCCGAGCTTTTACTGCGACGAAAAGTGCATAACCGATCAGTGGAGCAGCGATAAGAGGATAGACCCATTCTCTGGCGGAGTAGAGAGAAATAGGTACCAGCCACAGTAAAAACCCGGCTAGTGCAACAAGGACAACGGCAATCCACGCAAATTTTGAATGAGAGCTTTTGATCGTCTCGGTAGAAGTCATAAGGGCACCTGACTGCTTGTGTATAAAGCGATTGGGGAGAGTGCTTTCTTTACGCCATCAGGCTAACACAGAATAAATAGATTTCCATTGATTAATAATTTTAGGCAGTGCTAGAAGAGAAACAGGCGCATGTGCGTATCGACGCCATCGGGTAGATCTCCACGACCGGAGAGTATCCCGTTGTCGACAAAGAATGTGAAGGTGTAAAACTCCGTGACACCTTCAGCTGTTGCACCACCTGCATGTCCGTACACGACCTCTATTTCAGAATCTGAGACCCTGGTTACTGATTCCACCGTCTTCATTTCGAATGGTGCAGGGGATGCAACCGTTTGGCCATTGATGAATAAAACGACCACATCGGCGATTGATGCACCGGTTCCTGCGGATCGTTCAGCATCACCATTGGATCCGTTGAGGACGACGTAGCTTAGTTCTGTACATGAGTCATATCCGTTTTCCCCAACTTGGAAGTGATAAAACCAGTCAGGAACTTGAACGACAGAATCTGGTGTTTCGGCAAGCTCACCAAGCGGGGTTCTAGATTGTGCAAGAAAAGGGCCGAAATCAGAAGTGCGCGGATCGAGATTGCACTGCACCGGATTTATAGGAGTATGGGTCGTTTGGCTCTGAGTGCTTGGAGCCGGGGCTGCGGTAACTGTGGATGTGACAGTGGCAGGCGCAGCGGCAGTGGTGGAATCGGAGATGGACATGGATGTATCTGTAGAGCGCTCTTCAACTGCAACACATCCGACTAGCCCAGCCGTGAGAAGTGCAGCACCACTTCCTAGAGTAAATACCCGGGCAAAAGACATGATAAGTTCCTCCTAAACTAGGCGACCATCTGTGTTTAAATGAACCGAATTGGGCGACTAGTGGGTGTATCGGAAATTAGACCCAATTTGTTGCTTAGCGCCGAGTCGACGGATTTGAAATCAGTGCCATGGATGTGGTTAGATATACGGGTTGTCTGTGTAGGTCGGACTCGTGATGCTTTTCCGAATCATGTTTCCGAGACCCCTCGACGAAAGCCTTGTAGCTTTTGTTCGTTGCCCACTTTTGTGGAGTGCGTAGACATCTGTAGGACAAAGACCACGCGTGTTTGGGACGGAAATCCAGCATGCATTAATCCAGGTCAGGAGACCAGTAGTGATTCAGCAGGAATCGCGTCTGAAGATCGCCGACAACACTGGTGCACGTGAAATCCTGTGCATCCGCGTTCTCGGTGGATCCACCCGACGTTTTGCTGGCATTGGTGACGTCATCGTCGCCACTGTCAAGGAAGCAACCCCAGGCGGCAACGTGAAGGCTGGCGAGATCGTCAAGGCCGTCATCGTTCGCACCAAGAAGGAAACCCGTCGTGCAGACGGTTCTTACATCTCCTTTGATGAGAACGCTGCCGTCATCATCAAGAACGACAACGAGCCACGCGGTACCCGTATCTTCGGACCAGTTGCTCGTGAGCTTCGTGAGAAGAAGTTCATGAAGATCGTTTCTCTCGCACCGGAGGTGATTTAAGAATGAAGGTCCACAAGGGCGATATGGTTCTGGTCATCTCAGGTCCAGATAAAGGTGCTAAGGGACAGGTCATCGCGGCTTTCCCTCAGACCGACAAGGTTCTCGTCGAAGGCGTTAACCGCATCAAGAAGCACGTAGCTAACTCCGCACCAGAGCGTGGCGCAGAGTCCGGCGGAATCGTGACCCAGGAAGCTCCGATCCACGTCTCCAACGTCATGGTCATCGACTCCGACGGAAACCCAACTCGCGTTGGCTACCGTTTCGATGAAAACGGCAAGAAGGTTCGCGTTTCTCGTCGCAATGGGAAGGACATCTAATGACTGAGAATTACACCCCTCGTCTGAAGTCCCGCTACCAGGACGAAATCCGCACCAAGCTGCAGGACGAGTTCGGCTTCGAGAACGTTATGCAGATCCCTGGCGTCACCAAGATTGTCGTCAACATGGGTGTCGGCGACGCAGCTCGTGACTCCAAGCTCATCAACGGTGCTATCGAGGACCTCACCGCAATCACCGGTCAGAAGCCACAGCTTCGCCGTGCGAAGAAGTCCATCGCTAACTTCAAGCTCCGTGAAGGCATGCCAATCGGCGCAAAGGTTACCCTGCGCGGCGACCGCATGTGGGAGTTCCTGGATCGTCTGCTGACCGTGGCTCTGCCACGTATCCGCGACTTCCGTGGACTTTCCGACCAGCAGTTCGACGGCCACGGTAACTACACCTTCGGCCTCACCGAGCAGACCATGTTCTACGAAATCGACGTCGACAAGATCGACCGTCCTCGTGGTATGGACATCACCGTTGTCACCACCGCTGTGACAGATGATGAAGGTCGTTCACTGCTTAAGGCACTCGGCTTCCCATTCAAGGGTGAAGACGGCAACCGCCAGCAGTAATTTGTACAGTTAAAAGCACTTACCTTAACCGGTAGGTGCTTTTTTCATGTCTATGCAATGGGGGTACCCCCTAATTTAAATAAAGGAACTTCCATGAACGTGCAACGCAAACTGCTGGCAATAGTAGGGGTTTTCATGATTGGGATACTAACGCTGGGAACATCAACAGCACAGGCCCAAAGCAGCGGCATCAGCGCATCACAAAAAACTGAAGTTCTTCGGGGATTAACCTCATCTGCTGGTGTACCAGACGACACGGCACCAGAAGGTGGTGCAAAAGTCGTGGTTTTTGGAGATTCACACGCATCAGGAACCAACACTCCATTCAAGGTTGATGAACGTGGCTGCCTTAAAGGAAATCTATCCTGGCCTGATCAATTACAAGCACAACAAGGATTGCAGACAGGCGAGCTCATTGACCTTTCCTGCAATGGTGCCTCCATTAACTCGACGGGTTTCCATTTTTCCGATGAAGTTCGCCATGCAGAGAGCTTAGGTGCCATTGGCCCAAAGACCGAGAATATTTTCATCCAATTTGGCAAGAATGATCAGTGGGGACACTCACCAATCAATTTGCGCTATTCTGTGATCAACTGCCTTTTTGACATGATCAACGGATGTGGTGAGAAAGCTGTAGCAGCTGGAACCATGCAAGACCCATCTGCTGTCACCGGTGAAAACTATGCTCAGCGGATAAAGCCTGTTATCGACTACCTTAAGTATTACGCACCAAATGCGCAGATCACATTACTCGGATACCAGGAATACACCCCACGAAATGGAGGTGAGATCTGTGTTCGTGTGGGAAACATAGAACTGAAGAAGCCAGATGCCACCAACCTGGTGTCCTACATGAACAACCTTGAAACAGCTATTTATGATGCCTCTAAGATTCTTGAGGTACAGCACGCCAACCTTCGTGAAGCCACAGCAGGCCACAACAGCTGCTCTGCTGAGCCGTGGGTTAACGGAGTGTTGGACATGCGGGTAAACGCAGTTGGAGGCACCTGGCATCCATCTCCCAAAGGAGATGAAGTGACTGCGGCTCTCCTTGGAACCTTGATGTAACTATCTAGAACTCTTCATATACAGCTGGATCTTGATCTTTAATCCGACCGTTTTCTCTCGCCAAAGCGGTAATCGCCTGGACGTCTTCGTCGATAAGCGAAATCTTTACCGCCTCCAAGTTGCTGCGCTGCCTGGCCGGATTGGTGGAACGTGGAATCGGAACGATTCCCCTGGCATGATGCCAGGCAAGGGCGACTTCGCCCGCCCCGACCCCGTAGCGCTCGCCGATTTCCTTGAGCACAGGCTCTTCAACGAGTCCGCGGCCATTGCTGAGCGGGCTCCACGCTTCGGTGATGATGCCGAGCTCATCGTGGAAGGCGACCTGTTCCACCTGTGGGAAATATGGGTGCAGCTCAATCTGATTAACAGCAGGTAGCTCACCAGTCTCACGGCGCAGACGATCAATGTGATTCGGAAGGAAATTGCTGACTCCGATGTGCTTGACCAGGCCAGCATCGCGGACCTCAATCAGGGTCTCCCAGGCTTCTACATAAAGATCCTTGCTGGGGTTAGGCCAATGAATCAACAGAAGATCTATGTAATCCAAGTTGAGACGATACAGGCTCTCCTCAATGCGAACTCGCCCTAAATCACGAGCGTGGAAGCGACCGGGCAGTTTACTGGTAACAATGAGATCTTCGCGGGCAACCCCAGACTCGCGGATAGCCTTGCCCACAGTGCCTTCATTTTCATAGTTATACGCGGTGTCAATAAGGCGGTAACCAGCATCAATGGCAGACGTGATGGCCTCAACGCCAGGTGCGCCATCAAGATGAACAGTGCCAAAACCAATCGGCGGAAGTGTAAGAGTCATGCCCGCCAGGTTAGCGAAACTTCAGCGAAGAGGATCGGTGAGGAACTGAAGATTGGGTTTTGGGTTGGAAAATGATTCAAAAAGGCAACCGATGCGAAAATCTCCAGACACTTGGCCACGGTCTCTTTGCCGCCATTCCACTGCCCACCCGATGTAGTAGTCAATATAGAAAAACCAGCCTTCAAGGGCATTCCACAGACAGTCTTGGATTTGTTTTTGAGAGAGGGAGTCCCACCCCTTTGGAAACGATAAGGTCGCCCCGGGGTAATGAAAAGCGCCCGGGGCGTGGGAGAGAAGATCATTGATCAAAGCATCAAAATCAACGATCAGTGGTACAACAAAATCCTGGTCGTCATACGTGAAACTGAAATCAGGGAAAAGCCAACGTTTCGGTGAGAATTTCATCGCCTGACCCATGGAAAAATCCCTGTTTTCTGCAGCAGAGATAAGCCATTGTGGGAAAATTCTCGCCAGCTCTTCGCGGGCCCTTTCTGCATGTTTTGACACTAGCCAAGCTCACCGGCATAGTGGTTGAACTTGTTACCCCGAACAAAACCAGCCAGGAAAATTCCGGCATCTTGTGCAGCTTCAATAGCTAATGATGTCGCAGCACCAACAGCGATTACTCCAGAAATACCAGCCATCGCAGCCTTTTGGACGAGCTCAAAAGAAGCCCTGGAACTCATCACCAAAATTGTGTTCTCCAAGGGGAGCTTCCCAGCCATAAGCATGTTTCCAATGACCTTGTCAGCTGCATTATGCCGACCGACATCCTCACGAACAATCAACATCTCACCATCAAGCGTGGCTAACCCTGCGGCATGAACCCCGCCAGTTTTATCAAAAAGCTTCTGCTGTGATTTCAACTTATCTGGCAAAGACACAATCATCTTAGGATCCGGAGCAATCGGCGTAATCGGCCAGCCCTTTTTGTTCATCAACTGCTCAATAGACGTGGTGCCACAAACACCACATGCAGATGTAGTTACTACATTGCGTTGGACTGCCACCAGGTTTAGTTCCCTTGTTGTTCCGGAGAGCGGGCTGCGGGGTTGGTCATGGGATTTGTTTAGCGGGTTATCTTTAGGGTTTTCTTTAGGGATGACATCAAGTTCCAAAACATTGTAGGTATTTTGATTATCCGGCCCTACTGCTCCCGCACAGTACCGAGCAGTATAAACCTCAGAAGCATCCGTGATAAGGCCTTCCGATAGTAAAAGACCATGGACTAACTCGATATCATGTCCTGGCGTGCGCATGGTTGTAGTAAGTGCCGTGCCATTAACCCGAATTTCTAGAGGCTCCTCAACTGCCACAGTATCGGGGCGAGTGTTCACAAACACTTCCGTATCAGTAGATACAACGCGTGGAACCTGCAAGTTCTGGGTGATCCGACCCATTATTAATTGTCCTCCGGGTAATTTTTAGCGATGATTTCTTGAAGCCGCAGAGCGTTAACCAACGTGGATTCCGCCCAATCATCAGAACTTTCTCCAGAACGGCCGGCGGCAAGACCAAGGAGGAAAGACGTCATCGGTGCAGCTGGGCGGGACGGTCCATGTGCAACATCACGAGTGAGATTAAGCAGGTGGGGTACAACCTCTGTAAGAATGTCTGCATCAATATTCAGCTCTGCGCACACGGTGTTGAGCCACTGGTACATCTTCTGCATTTTTTCGGCTTCATCACGGGGGTTAGTGCTCGTGGCCTTACTCAATTTCACACTCATTTCTGATGATGGCTGCAACTATAAATAGGCCCGCTTCCTCGTTTATTCAAACAAGGAAGCGGGCGTGGAAAATTCCCTGAAGAGTCGACTGGCAGGTTTAAGGAAAATTTTTAGGAGGCTGTACGTCCTGTTGCTTCAAGACGAACCACAACTGACTTGGACACTGGAGTATTAGATCGCTCAGCAACAGAATCTAGAGGGACCAACACGTTAGCTTCGGGGAAATACGTGGTGACGCAGTCCCTTGCGGTGTCATATTCCACCACACGGAAGTTTGGTGCTCGGCGTTCGCCATCATCAAACACAGAGACAATATCTACGATGTCTCCGTCTTTGAGTCCGCGTTGCTTGCAGTCTTGTGGATTAACGAACACAACGCGACGACCATTGCGTACTCCACGGTAACGATCATCAAGTCCGTAAATAGTGGAGTTGTACTGGTCATGCGACCGCACCGTGTTCATGAGCAAATAGTCCTTTGGCAACTCAATCACATTCGTTTCATTGACTGTCAGTTGTGCTTTACCGTTGGACGTATTGAAAATGCGCTCACGAGGACCGTTGGGGAGGAGGAAACCACCAGGGTTATCGATGCGACGGTTGAAATCATGGAAGCCTGGGATGGTTGCTTCGATATGATCGCGGATCACATCGTAGTTATCAATCATGGGCTGCCAGAAGTCATCACCAAATGTCTTTTTACCGATGGTTCCAATGATGTCGCACTCGGACTTCAAACTTAGATCCTTGTTGGCAGTCCGCTTTCCAGTAGAAGCGTGAACAGCTCCGGCGGAATCTTCTACAGTGACACGCTGAACACCGGACTTTTGGATATCTTTGTCAGTACGAGCAATGACCGGGAGAATGAGGGATTGTTCACCAGGCCAGGCTTGCGAACCATTCGGTTTGGTGGACAAGTGAACTGTCAGCTCATTTGATTCCATTCCCTTTTCCACGACTGAGGTGTCCGAAGATACGCGCACCAAGTTGCCTCCGAGGGAGAGGAAGAACTTGGTTTTTCCTTCACGCATGGCACGAAGAGAATCCACCGTGTCGTACCCGTGCTTGCGGGGAACATCAAAACCAAATTCTTTTTCAAGTGCAGCAAGGAAAGATTCTGGCATTTTCTCCCAAATGCCCATGGTGCGATCACCTTGAACATTGGAATGCCCACGCAGCGGAGCAGTACCTGCACCAGGTTTGCCGATATTTCCAGTCAGCAGTAGGAAGTTCACCATTTCCCTGATGGTGTATACGGCGTTCTTGTGCTGGGTGACACCGAGAGTCCACGACACCACCACGGTATCGGACTTTTCCACCATGTCAGCGGCCTTTTGAATCTGAGCAGCACTAAGGCCACAGCCTTTGAGCAGAACGTCATCATCAAGTGAGTTGAGATGCGCGATGGTTTCATCCACACCAGAACAGAACTTATCCAAAAACGCATGATCCAAAGCATCTCTACGGATGAGTTCTTTGTTTAATGCTTGGAAGAAAGCACGGTCACCATCAAGTCGGATCTGCAAGTATTCATCAGCAAGCTTGTCTGAAATGCTTAAGGCACCCTTAACTGATTGAGGTTCGCGGAACTTCATCAAACCAGTTTCAGGCATGGGATTTAGCGCTAGAATTTTGCCACCGTTTTCCTTTAACTCTTTGAAGGCAGTCAGCGCACGTGGATGGTTGGTGCCAGGGTTCTGGCCCACGGAAATTAGCAAATCAGTGTTGTAGAAATCTTCCATCACCACTGAGCCTTTACCCAGACCTAATGTTTCCCCCAACGCAGTACCGGTGGACTCATGGCACATGTTTCCGCAATCTGGAAGGTTATTAGTGCCTAGTCGCCTAGCTAAAAGCTGCAGCATATAAGCAGGCTCATTTGGTGCTCGACCTGAGGTATAGAATACGGCTTCATCTGGCTCGATCTCACGAAGCTTTGACGCAATAATCTCAAAGGCACGTTCCCATGAAATAGGGCGATAGTGATCATCGCCAGAGGAACGATCGTAAAACATAGGCTCTGTGATGCGTCCGCGTTTACCGAGCCAATGATCTGTTTTTTCGCGCAGATCATAAATAGAGTGCTGTGCCCAAAATTCACGGCCAGCTCGGTCAGGGGTTGTTTCTTCCGCGACTGCTTTTGCGCCGTTTTCACAGAACTCCACAACACCAAGATTGGCAGTAGACGGTTCCGGCCATGCGCATCCAGGACAATCGATGCCACCAGGTTTGTTCATGGTGATTAGTGGCAACAATGCACGATGGGGAATAGCGTGCTGGAGAGCATGTAATACGCCTGGTACTCCGGCAGCGGAGGTTATTCTTCTTCCCACATCCGGATCATCAAATTCATTCGCGGTGGGATTCACGTTAGAAATCTCAGTTGGAGGGGTTGTCATAGATCACAGTCTAGACCCCTCAATTACATGCATGCCGAAAAAAGAATCTTTCTATCTGCATGGGGGTATTTGGAAAAACAAAAATCAGGAGAACCCCCAGTGCATCGGATAAAATCTAGCTAGTCGTTAGATATGGCAAAGTATCGAATCGAACCGTTAGTTTTTCAAGGGAAGCCGGTTAACAATCCGGCGCTGACCCGCAACCGTAGATCAACTTCACTTGAAGATTTCAAGCGAAGATGACGAGCCGGATTACTTGGAAAATTGGCTTTGACTTAGAACCTTTTCGTCGTGGACTACGAAAAGCTTGCACTTTCATTTTCTACACGCCAAGTGTTCTAAGACGACGTCTGTCCATCGGCGCTCTAATGCACATTACAGCGTTTAAAGAATTGAACATGAAAGGTTCTATAGCCTTGACCACCACTTTTAGCCGGGTTGCGCTAACCTCATTGGCAGTTGCTGCAACCACTTTGTCCCTGAGCACCGCTGCGAATGCGCAGTCTTCTGATTATGGCACTTTTGAAAAGCCTCTTGATGCTCGTGAGTGCGTCGATGCAGGAAATGTTTGGGTTTATGTTGAGTACGGCGCAGATGTTGACAAAGAACCCGAGGGCGCATGTGCCACCGAGTTCACTGATGGAGTTGTCGCACTAGAATCCGCAGGGTTTGTACTTACGTGGGAAGAATTCCCATTTGGCAAGATGATGACCGGCATCAACGGCGTTGTTCCAGTGTGGGAAGAAACTGAAACCTACTGGGTGTACTCCACCGGTGAGGTAGCAGACGACTACAGCGTCACTTATGAATACAACTCAGATGGTGCCTCTGATGCACACCCTGAGCCTGGCACGGTTGAGGCGTGGGTTGTTGGTACCGGAGCAGAAACCCCAGCGCTCGAAGTACTTCCAGAAACCCCAGCTCCTGGTTCTTCTGAAAATGGTGGATGGATCGCTGCCATTGCGGGACTTCTTGCACTTATTGGTGGTGGAATCGCTGCGCTATTCCAGGGTCTAATCACTATTCCTGGTCTGGTGTTGCCACAGTTCTAAGCGGATCACCCCATGGCGAAAGCCTAAAACCCAAAGCCTAAGACCTAGAAACCCCAAGCCACTAGGCGCCGAAGTCGCGCTCGATGCCGAAAGCGGCGCGGCGGCTGGCTCGTCGTAAAGCCCCTAAAACGGGTTTTGCTGTGAGCAGCAACAATACTGAGGTGAAAAACGCGCGCCCTAGATCCCACCCCATTGAAGTGGTCAGGCAGAACAGCACGAAGGTGTGCAAGTTTTCCAGAATGGGCGCGCCGGGGGTAAAGGACAGGCCGGTGGATACGCCGATGGCGTAGGGCCAAAAGCTCATGTTCATCATGGTGCCGTAGCCGAGCGACGCGATGGTGGCGTAGACGACGAGGATGAGTATTTCTTTTTTACCTCGAATTTGGGGGAGGAGTCCGGCACCGAAGCTGACCCAGGCGGCGGCGAGCATTTGGTAGGGGAGCCAGGGGCCGATTCCTGCGGTGAGTAGGGCAGATGCGAACAGGCCAGTGTTGCCGAGGATGAATCCGAAGCCCGGGCCGAAGGCTCGTCCGCCGAGGATGAGGACAAAAAATACTGCTTCAAAACCTGCGGCACCTGCACCAAAAGGACGTACCACGGCGACTATTGCTGTTAGAACACCGAGCATGGCTACGGCTTTGACGTCGAAACCGTTTTCGCTGATTTCTGCGATCACTGCGGCAAGCACGAGTGGGATGACAATGGCGATGTAAAGCGGTGCTTGGGCTTTATCGGAGAGAAATGACTCTGGATTCACCACAAGTGGCCAGAAAAAGATCACGATGCTTAAAACCGCAAGAAAACTTAAGGTGAAAAAGGTTTTCGGCTTAAGGGAAATGGCATTAGAGACAGTGCTGATCATGAGATCTCCCCATGGCTTAACGCTGCCTTGACTGCCGGGACAGTCAGCCAATGGGATTCTTGCTGGATACCTGCGGTGATTTTGGCAACCTGCGGGGCATAGGCCGGTGAAGCGGCCAGAATATCAACAGCTGGTCCATCGGCGAGGATTTTTCCAGAAGCCATGAACAACACACGGTCGGCGCACAGTGCGGAGAATTCCACATCGTGGGTGACCACTAATACGGAGTGACCGGAGTCTGCGAGTTGTTGGAAAGAGCGAGCTAGGGATTTCTTGCCGTCGTAATCTAGGCCTCGGGTGGGTTCGTCGAAAAGCACCACGCGTGGTTTTGCAGCAAGCTGGATGGACAGCGCGAGCGAAAGTTTCTGGCCTTCTGAAAGATCACGAGGATGCAGGTGATCTGGAATATTGGGGACTAAAGAATTGAGGATCTCTCGCGTGGTGCCCGCAGGTACGGATGCGTCTTTGTCAGAGCGTGCAAGTTCTGCGCGGACTGTTGACTCATACAAAATATCGGTAGGGGTTTGCGGAACCATGGAGACCAGGTTGCGGCGCTTGGCAGGCTTTAAAGCCTTGGGGTCCGACCAGGATTTGGGATCCGACCAGGATTTCAGGTCCGACCAGGATTTGGGATCCGACCAGGCCTCCGAACCTTCTTTTAAAACCTTCACCACACCTTGATTCCTTGTGCCAGAACCTTGCAGCGCCCACAGCAGGGAAGATTTACCGCAACCGTTTCGGCCCATCAGCACGGTGATTTCACCGGCATGCAGGTTGAGGTTCACGCCGTCAACAGCGCGAATTTCTGGAAAATCAACGACAATATCTTCCGCGATCAGCAGTGGCTGTGGATCATGCTGCAAATTTTTGCTCACAACTAATCCACGTTGGTAGAGCCGTTGGCGCATCTCAGCAGAGTGAGTGCGAGCATCACGGATCGATAGCGGTAGGGGAGTCCAGCTTGCCCAGCGCCCTAATTCCACAATCGGTGGTGCCACATCTGCCTCGGCCATGATTTCTTCAGGCATCCCCACGGTCACGTGCCCATCAGCACCCACATGTGCCACGCGGTCGACGTATTGCAGCACGCGTTCAATGCGGTGTTCGGCCAAAACGACAGTCATCGCAAGGTCGTGCGCAAGCTTGGTTACGGTTGCCAGCACGTCTTCCGCACCGTTGGGGTCCAAAGCGCTGGTTGGTTCATCCAAAATAATCAGTGCAGGGCGGGTGGTCAGCACGGCGCCGATTGCTACGCGTTGCTGCTCACCGCCAGATAGTTCCGCCAATGGCACATATCGCAGTTCGGCGATGCCTAAAAGATCAAGTGTTTCTTCCACGCGTTTGCGCATTACCGCAGGTGGTAGCCCTAGTTGTTCCATGCTGTAAGCAAGTTCTTCTTCCACCGTGCTGGTGATAAAACTTGCCGCAGGATCTTGCCCGACCACTCCGACTACATCTGAGAGCATGCGGGGCGGAAAATCTCGCGTGTCGCGCCCCACCACACGCACGTGTCCATCAAGCCTGCCTCCGGTTGCATGTGGCATCGCACCCGACATCGCTTTCAGCAGCGTCGATTTGCCTGCGCCAGTACGCCCAATAACCAGCAGGATTTCGCCTTCATTGAGCGTCAGATTCACGTCACTAATTTGTGGGGTGGCAAGCGTGCGCTCATCGTCATAATACGACGCGGCGACGTTTTCCAGCTCCAGCACCGGCTCGGTCGACCACGCTGTGCGCGCGCTAAAAGGAAGACTCATGAAACTGCCAATCTTTCCGGGCCGGCGCCTTGCGCCTGGCGTGTTTTTGCTTTTCGACGCTTGACCCTCACTTTGTTCTTCGGCAAGCGAGGAGTTAAGAATCCTGGAACAGTCGCCACAACAAGACCCGACAGCACAAGCAGGGGAACAGTGTCTGGCATGTGCAGTGGAACCCACGTGGTGATCATGGATGTGGGATCAATTTTGCGAGTTAGCGCTGCCATCAACAGCGGTAAAATTCCCGTAATACAGACCAACCACTCCGCAGCACCCCACGGCAATTGATCAAACGTTGTCGAGGTTTTTCGTCGAGAAGCAATCACTAAAGAAATATTCAAAAACCCCACGCCAGTGATAAACACCGGAACGGCAACAAACATCGGCGACGACGCATCCAACACCACAAATAATCCAACCGTCACACCAATGATCCCCAAGCTGGCAAACACAGACGTGATGCGTTTTTCCAGCTTGGAGGCGTGGGCCTGCCTGCCATATCCGCGAGCGTCCATCGAATTGGCCAAATCCAACGATCGATCCAACGTGTCCTGAAAAACAGGCATCAAAATACGAGCAAAACCCCGCACACCTTTTGCCTCATCACCACGCAAAGTGCGTGCACGATTAATACGAATCGCCGACGCCGCCATCTGAGGTGCAATCGAAATACCAATAATCACCGCCGTCGCTAATTCCCCCAACGCTCCAGGAAGTGATTTAAGCAATTTCTTAGGATCTGCCAAAGAGTTTGCTGCACCCACCGCCACGATCATCGTTCCAAGCGTCAACCCTTGAGTAGTGGCGATGATCAACCCCTCTAGATACACCGTGCCAAAAACATTGATTCCAGCAGCCCACGCCGGCAGCTGGAGGGGTGGAATACGAAACAGTTCTATCGTGCCGATTTTCGCACCCACCACAATATGCATGACCAAGCGGTACACCACCAACCAACCGGCGATCATCAAATAGATAGGAAATGCGCGAGCCCACGGCGAAGCTCCACGGCGGTTAAACACCACGAAACACAAAGTGGCAAAAGTAAGAGCTAAAATATAAGGATTGTTGGTCATGCTGGCAGAACCAGCAATGCCCAAAGCCCACACCCACCATGCCCAAGGATGCACAGCCCGCCGTGACAACACATAGCGCTTAAACCATCTCACAAGCGTTTTAACCCTGAATCTCTGAACGACGAATAGCCCACGCAGCAACTGCCGACGCTGACACCAAAGAAATAACAGCCAAAGTCAGTCCAATGATCCACCCTTGCGTCGAAGATTCCTCAGCGCTGGTGGCATAAATTTGCGGAGTGGACTCAGCCGTTCCATTTGTGGCATCGGTTCCAGCTGGAGCTACAAGCACCTGAGTCGACATGGGATCTTCTTCAGTAGCTATGGCTGTTTCGCCTGCAGGACCGGATCCAGCAGGGGCCTGGACTGCACTGGTAGTTTGTGGCGCCGCTGCCGCAGCCACCAGCTTTTCGTAATCATCCTTGGTGATCGAATTACCATCTGAATCCTGATACACCAACACCTCATTAGGGTTTTCTGGATTTATTTCTGCTGTAGCAGCTGTTCCTTGTCCACCTGCTGGACCGACACCAGAGCCTGCAATGACGGCTTCGCTTGGCTCGTTACTGTCATCAGTTCCAGAATCAGCCATCGGAGCAGAAGTAGTGGGAGTTGTTGTTTTAAAATCTGATGGATCAAAACCGTCATAATTGTAACTTGGATCCTGTGAGTCTAAGCCCAGCTCAGCTTGAGTTTTACTCACTGGGATTGCGCCGGGGCGATCGGTATCACCCCAATACCACGCCTCAACGGTGCCAGCCTCAGGGTAGTAAGAAAAAGCACCAAGATTGCTGTACTCCCATTCATCACCGCCAAGCGGTGCATGCCAATAAGCCCAGTAAGCCTCTGCCGGTGATGTGGTCATGCATTCATCTACATCAGGTCCGGGATAGTTGTTGATCCGACACAGATAATCGGGGAACTCCATGGTGGTTTCAACATCGAATCCGGCATCAAGAAGTGTTTGGTAACCATTTCCGCCAGGTTCAGCGCAGCCGACGGTAAAACCCTCAACCATCACCGTCACCTGGTCATCGTCACAGGGGGTGGTCAGAGCATGAGCAGATGGCACCCAAGGGGTCAGCGCGAGAACAACCCACATGGCCGTGGCGAGTACAAGAGCCTTTAGCGGCAGGTGCAAAGTTGAGGGGAAAGACATTGTTGAGCTTCTCTCAAGTTTTAGAATTGCGTTGGCAAGTTAGCCAGCATTGGCCCCATGACACCTGCGATAGCAGCGAGGACAGCCAAGATAGCAACGATGATCCCAGCGCTACCGAAACCACTTGATGAACCTTCAGGATCATTAGGTGTTGGATTTGGAGTTGGTTCGGGGATTGGATCTACAGGCTCATCAATGGTGAAAATATCAGAGTTGGCATAGTTGCCTCCAGCAAAAGCCAACGCAGCCTGTCCAGTTGCACGACGAACCTGATCATTTAAAACAGGGTTGTTTTGTTTGCCGGCAACATTCATAGCAAATCCACCCTGGAGTGATGGGTCTGCGTCCTGACCAAACTGGACTGATTCCAAGTATTCATAGGCTTTGAGATAGTTTTCCTTATCTCCAGCAAGTGCAAATGCAGAACCTGCAAGTCCAGTGGAATTCGAGTTCACACCAGTCCAAGGATTGAGGACTCCGCCTGTTTCATCCATTTTGGAAGCAAGATAATCAAGAGTTGCCTGGGTAGTCGGGTCTTGAGCACCATTAGCCAGAACCAATGCTTGAGCAACCATTCCTGTGGCATCGGTATCAGTGGAGTTGCATGATGGCGCTACGACTGAAGCTAGTGGGACACCACCGTCTGGGCAGACCTGTGTTTCTAGAAAATCAGTTGCTCGGGCAGCAGCCTCAGATTCACCAACGCGGTGCAATGCAAGAACACCCCAGGCTTGACTGAAGTTGTTGATTGCAGAGGTTGCTTCACCATTAGCGAGATTTTTTAGCTGGCCATTGTCTTGCACAGAGTTAACCAGCAAGTCGATGTATTCAGGATTACGCTCACCGAAAGTATCCTGAAAGACAATAGATTTAGCAAGACGATCCGTTTTTAATGTATCGCCGAAGTAAATGTAGCTTTCGAGGCTTGAGTTAATAGCGTCAAACGCAGAATCAATTTCGGAAGAATTAGGATCAAGCGCATTCAATGAAAGCAGAAGATCTTGAGAAAGGCTGATATCTGGAGTGCCAATGGGCCCAGGAATAATGCCATTGCCAGCTGAGAATTCTTTTTCAATAAACGCAGCAGCTAATTGATTATTGGCTTCAGAAGCAGTGTCTTGTGCTGTTGCAATCTGAGGAGCTAACAGAGAAACACCGGCAGCTAGCGCAACTGTTGCAGCAGACCAGTTAATGGTTTTCTTCTCACAGAGATGAGCCATGAAAACATGTCCTTAACAATGAAATGCGGAAATGTTCTGATCCCCATTTCTAAGGCAAGCGTGGCTGCACTTCATCAAACGGGGCTTCAGAACCGTAATCCTCGACGGTTTGGAGCCAATTGTCACTTCTTCAGGTAATCCGACTTAATGCACTGCCGGTTAAAGGGATATGCAAAATACGGTTGCGGGTCAGCATCGGATTCTCACCGAAATTACCCTGAAAAAGGACATATGGATTCCTACACCATAAAATCACTATCTGCGCAGGTCAAATGCGAGCCCCGCCAAGAGTGTCAGCTAAAACGTAGTATCTTGCAATTAGTTTCTAAGAATTGAGTGTGGTCCAACAACGGAACCTGATTGGGGCAGTTTCCAAAACCGGCATAAATGAATAACTGCTAGGAGCTCAGAGGGAGCTTGACCTCCAGGTGAAGTGAGACGAAATAGTAACCTCGCTTAAATTTCCTTTAGGAGGCGACATCTTAACGGGCGACTTCACGTGGTCGACTTCGCTCGGGTACGGGCGGATTTCGTAGCGATGTCGCCTGTTAAGAAGTTGAGCACGTGAAGTCGTCACCGAGAAGTCGTACTGTAGTATTTTTGCAGCCGCTGGTTGAAGTGGCCCGCTTTAAGTTCGAGACCGCACCTCCAATTTCTTAAGTTCGATACCGCTAGGAAAATCACCAAAAACGGCACGAAATTGAGCTTGTGATATTGCTGTTGCGAACTCGGTACCGTGAAATCGAACTTAAGACACCAAGGCGTTTATCGTTTGTTTAAGACGTTGAATTTTTCCGATGGGTGTTTGTATCACTTGAGGGCTTAAAGACCGTGAGAGGCGATTTTAGAGGCTCACTTTTTCTGGGCCCTTTGAGCAGTTTCTCACCGCACTTCATCTGACGACCAAGGAAGCTTCTGGTGGACCTGGGTTTGGTCTTCTGCGATGTTTTCCAGGCTTCATTATTTGACCTGGCGACCAAGGATCTTTGATCGCCCTATGTATTGGGTCTTATGTGACGGTTGTGTCGGTCAGGCGTGAATGGTGTTAATCCAATAGCGACGTAATCCTCGGATTGTTGATTCGAAGATGCCGCCGCAACGCTCGATGACTGTTCTGGATGCCACGTTATCTTCTTTAACGCACACCAAAACCTTGTCTATACCCATGGCTCGTGCTTCTTGGACTCCAAGTTTCAACGCTGCAGTGGCAGCACCTTTTTGGCGTGCCGATGGTCGAACGCTGTAACCAATATGTCCGCCCACTTCGAGGAGATGTTGGTTAAGGGTGTGCCGCAATGCTAAAAAGCCGACCAGAACATCGTCATCATTAAGGATCCAATAATAAGTACAGTGCACGAAGTTTTCTGGTGGTGGAACAGCTGGGTCGGCTGCCGCAGCGCGATCGTTTAAGTAGTGAAGAAATCCATCTTGGGAAAGGTCAATAGGTGGGTGGTTTTCAAAATAACCCGAACCGTCAATGGGGCCATCGCCGAATTCTTCCAAGGTGGCTTTCCACATGTGATAACCAGAGTTAATAGGCGCGGTTAGTTTGTACATCAGCCCAGGTTAGCAACGCTAACCTGGGCCTGCGCTAAGGGATTGTGTTTTGCGGTGTAGTGCTGTACTCTGTCCGTTTGGACTTTGCACCAGAAAACTCTATAGAGCACAACGGTGTTTTAAAGATCCATGTAAACGTAAACACCTACTTTGTTGTAGGCCCCCCGCCATGAATGGCGATCCGTGTGGGAAATGGCAGCGAGCAAACCGACTATTGAGTTCGGGGAGCGTTGAGTGGCCAGAAAACACACGGTTAACGTCCAAGGTGGGAAGGGAACCCCAACGAGAAAGGCATCAGGTCGTCTCTAATGACAATGACTGATCCAATCGCCGACATGCTGTCGCGCGTGCGCAATGCTAGCAATGCGCACCATGACACCGTGTCCATGCCATCTTCAAAGATCAAGGCAAACATCGCCGAGATCTTGAAGCAAGAAGGCTACATTGCTAACTACACCGTCGAGGACTCCAAGGTTGGAAAGACCCTGACCCTCGAGCTGAAGTACAGCAACACCCGTGAGCGCTCCATCGCTGGTCTGCGCCGCGTTTCCAAGCCAGGTCTGCGTGTATACGCTAAGTCCACCAATCTGCCACAGGTTCTGGGCGGCCTGGGCGTGGCTATCATCTCCACGTCACAGGGCCTCCTGACCGACCGTCAGGCTACCGAGAAGGGCGTAGGCGGAGAAGTCCTCGCCTACGTCTGGTAATAGGGAGGATTGACTAAATATGTCACGTATCGGAAAAGAACCGATCACCATCCCATCCGGTGTCGAAACCAAGATCGATGGACAGTTCGTTGAGGTCAAGGGCCCTAAGGGAACCCTGAACGTTAACGTTCCTGAGCCAATCTCCGTTGCAGTCGAAGACGGACAGATTGTTGTCACCCGCCCGGATGATCACCGCACGAGCCGTTCCCTCCACGGACTGTCCCGCTCCCTGGTTAACAACCTGGTAGTTGGCGTCACCGAGGGCTACACCATCAAGATGGAAATCTTCGGTGTCGGTTACCGTGTAGCGCTGAAGGGCAAGGACCTCGAGTTCTCCCTCGGCTACTCACACCCAGTTCTGATTGAAGCTTCTGAAGGCATCACTTTCGCAGTTGATGGCAACACCAAGCTTTCAGTTTCTGGCATCGACAAGCAGAAGGTTGGACAGGTCGCAGCAGTGATCCGCCGCCTGCGTAAGGACGATCCTTACAAGGGTAAGGGCATCCGCTACGAGGGTGAGCAGATCCGCCGCAAGGTCGGAAAGACGGGTAAGTAAGCAATGAGCAACACTGAAAACAAGCAGAAGCGCGTTTCCGTTGGCAAGGACATCGCGACTCGTCGTCGCGTTGCCCGTGCACGCCGCCACTTCCGCATCCGCAAGAACCTGCGTGGCACCCCAGAGGCTCCACGTTTGGTTGTCCACCGCTCTTCTCGCCACATGCACGTTCAGATCATCGATGACATCGCAGGCCACACCCTGGCAGCTGCATCTTCCATCGAAGCTGAAGTTCGCGCAACCGAAGGCGACAAGAAGGCTAAGGGCGCAAAGGTCGGTCAGCTGATCGCCGAGCGCGCTAAGGCAGCTGGTATCGAGCAGGTCGTCTTCGACCGCGCTGGTTACAAGTACCACGGCCGCGTTGCAGCTCTTGCTGACGCCGCTCGTGAAGGTGGTCTGAAATTCTAATGATGACCATTTCCAAGAACATCAACGGAAGGATTGCGTAATGCCGGGACGTGAACGGCGTGACGGCGGACGCTCCGCCGACGACAACAAGCAAAACGATCGCAACGAGCGTCGTGGCGGAGGCCGCCGCGATGACCGTCGCAATCAGCAGCAGGACGAGCGCTCACAGTACATCGAGCGCGTAGTCACCATCAACCGCGTTTCCAAGGTAGTCAAGGGTGGTCGTCGCTTCAGCTTCACCGCACTTGTCATCGTTGGCGACGGCAAGGGAATGGTCGGTGTCGGTTACGGCAAGGCCAAGGAAGTCCCTGCCGCTATCCAAAAGGGTGCAGAAGAGGCTCGCAAGAACTTCTTCCGCGTCCCAATGGTCAACGGCACCATCACCCACCCAGTTCAGGGCGAGAAGGCAGCCGGCATCGTTATGCTGAAGCCAGCTGCTCCAGGTACCGGCGTTATCGCTGGTGGCGCAGCTCGTCCAGTGCTTGAGTGCGCTGGTATCCAGGACATCCTGTCCAAGTCCCTTGGTTCTGACAACGCTATCAACGTCGTCCACGCAACTGTGGATGGCCTGAAGCAGCTGGTCCGCCCTGAAGAGGTTGCAGCCCGCCGTGGCAAGACCATCGAAGAGGTCGCCCCAGCACGTATTCTGCGTGCACGCGCAGGTCAGGAGGCGTAAGAAATGGCGCTGAAGATTACTCAGATCAAAGGCACTGTGGGCACCAAGCCCAAGCATCGCGACAATCTTCGTTCCCTCGGTCTAAAGCGAATCCGCCAGTCCGTGGTCCGTCCCGACACCCCAGAGGTTCGTGGCATGGTCCAGGCTGTTCGCCACCTGATCGTCGTCGAAGAAGTGGCGGGGGAGTAGGTAACAAATGAGCGAACCAATTAAGCTCCACGATTTGCGCCCAGCACCGGGCTCAAACAAGGCTAAGACCCGCGTTGGTCGAGGCGAAGCATCCAAGGGTAAGACTGCAGGTCGCGGTACCAAGGGTACCAAGGCACGCAAGCAGGTCTCTGCAGCATTCGAAGGTGGCCAGATGCCACTGCAGATGCGTCTTCCTAAGTTGAAGGGCTTCAAGAACCCTAACAAGGTTGACTACCAGGTAGTTAACGTTGCAGATCTTGCAGAGAAGTTCCCACAGGGCGGCGACGTCACTGTAGCTGACATCGTTGCAGCAGGACTTGTCCGCAAGAACGAACTGGTTAAGGTTCTTGGCAACGGCGACATCAGCGTCAAGCTGAACGTCACCGCTAACAAGTTCTCCGGCTCTGCCAAGGAAAAGATCGAAGCCGCTGGCGGCTCCGTCACCGTGGCATAAGTTCTCTTAGAACTTAAAAATTAGTTTGACCCCCAAGGGAAACCTTGGGGGTCAAACTTGTTTGTAGGGGACTTCTAGTGGAACTTTTGGAATGTTATCAAACTGGCAGCTGACTACATCCACCTTTTAATGTCGGGGTTCAACCACATTGGGATCTCGGCGGCGTAATCCAATAATTCGGTTACATCCTCCGGTGTCCTAAGCTCATCGAATGCATTTCTCCAATGTATCTTTTGTGGAGCATTTAGATCGATCTTCTCTATAAACCAATCACCTGCAATCCAGTCAGACCACATCAGTTGTACTGAACCAAATTCGATGTTGTCAGGAATATAGGTAGGGGAGATCTGAGAAAAATAGCCCACGAATGTTTCCCCTCTGCTTTCTTCAACCCTAAATACAACTAGGAGACAATCCTCCTGCACCCATGTAGCCGCCATAGTCAAGGTAGGCCATGTTGTTTTGTCGTGGTAGTCAAAGGCATTTTCCGACGGTATTAGATCTTCAAACATCTGTGACATACGCAAAACTACTTTTTCTAAGTCAAGTTCATAATCTGCTCTGTAGGTCATAACCGTAGGTCCAATGCTGGGATAGCTATACTAAGCCATTGCTGGAGCAACAGCGCCTTTTCATGTTTTCCTTTTGATACGCAGGAAGTGAATTGGGTTTCATGATAGCGGTTTATTTGAATATGCTGGTCACGCGAACAGTGCTAGCAAAAATAACCTCGAGGTTGCGCACTGTCTGAGCAAGTCCTTAACAGCAGCGAAGCTTGATATATAGGCCCGAAGTGTCTTGAGTCTTTTAATAAGCGAGTACATCCAAGGTTAACTTTTTGGGGCTTTAAGGGGCGCGATAACCGCGTCTCTTAAAGCCAAAAACACCCGCCACATTTCAACGTGGCGAGCGTGGCGGGTGTTTTTCCACAAAGCTAGATGGTTCGGTGAATACTCTTGTACGTCAGGTAGGCACTGAGTCCTTCGATGCCGTATTCCACTCCCATGCCGGATTCGTGGCGTCCTCCAAAAGGTGCGGAGTGGTTGGATCCGAAGAAGTTGATGCCTACGGAACCGGAATCAATTTGTCGGGCGACTTTAAGTGCTTGGTTCTCATCTGCACCAAACACTAGGCCGCCGAGTCCAAATTCAGTATTGTTGGCTAATTCGATTGCTTCTGAAACACCTTCTGTGTCGTCGTATTTCAGGATGGAAATTACGGGGCCGAAGATTTCTTCGCGTGAAATTCGCATGTCTGGGGTGACATCGGCAAACACGGTTGGTTGGATAAATTCGCCTGACTCTAACCCTTCTGAAAGTTCGGTTGATCGTGCTCCGCCTGTAACAACTCTTGCGCCTTCTTGTCGTGCAGATTCGATATAGGACATGACGGTTGAGTATTGGGAAGCGCTGGCAACTGGACCGAAAACCGTTGCTTCATCATAAGGATCACCTTGTGTACCTGCAGCGATGGTGCTTGCTACCGTGTGCACGACTTCTTCGTAGCGTGAGCTGGGCGCAATGATGCGGGTGCTGATATAGCAGGTTTGGCCAGTATTGCGCATGCAGGATCGAATCAAACGAGCAGAAAGTACTGACATATCGGCGTCGGGGAGGATTATTGCGGAGGATTTTCCGCCGAGTTCTAACGTCACTGGTCGGAGGAGTTCTCCACAGGCAGCGGCGATCTTCTTTCCAACGGGTGTGGATCCTGTGAAGGCTACTTTGTCTATGCCAGGGTGACGAACAAGGGCATCGCCGAAGCGTCCCGAACCAGTGAGTAGATTGACGACACCTGCTGGAACTCCGGCGGCTTCGATGGCTTCGATGATGAAACGGATCGATAGCGGAGTGGGGGAAGCTGGTTTGATAATGGTGGTACAGCCTGCAAGAAGTGCTGGTGCCAGTTTGATGACAACGAGGTTGATTGGGAAATTCCATGGGGCAATTAATGCGCAGACACCGATGGGATCTTTGTCCACAATGGATTCGGCACCACCGGCGGGGAATGGACGGATGTCTTCGCCATCTAGCCAAGGTGCGAGTGTGGCAAAGTATCGGAAGATTCCTGCGGCATTGGATGCAGCACCGCGGGTCTCGGAGCTGGGCGAGCCGTTTTCACGAGTATTGGTCAGTGCTAGGGCTTCGGAGCGGGATTCAATTTCCGTTGCGATTTTAAGGAGATACTCAGCTCGTTGCGCACCTGTAAGTGCACCCCAAGATTGAAGGGCTGTTCGCGCAGCATTAACCGCTGTGTCCAATTCAGCTTCGGTTGCTTCTGGAACAGATCCCCATTCTTGTCCAACTGCTGGATCTACAACAACGTTGCGTTTGGTTCCTTCTGCTTTCACCCAGGTGCCGTTGATGTAGAAATCATCAACATGGGTGTAGGGGAGGCGGAGGGCAGCACGTTTAGTTAAAGCATTCATCGGATTGCGTCCGTTCTTAATAAAGCCTTCGCACGGTTTAGATCTGCTGTGGCCATGCGGTACGCAGCTTCGGTGATTAATTCTGGGAGGATTTCCCTGTGAAGGCGGTCGACATAGTCGGATACTGGCATCCCGAACCAGGAGCTAGAAGCCATAATCCCGGCGCGATCGAATCGCCAGAGGCGGTCGCAATCGCGCACGAGGGCGTCTTCTAGGGAATAGGCGACTTGGCGGGTGTCGTGTCCGTCGATGATGTCGCAGACTTGTTCAATAAATTCGGAGGAGTATCCGAGTGAGGGGAGTACTCTGCGGGCAACGATGCAGCCTTCTGATTCGTGTTCGAATCGGATTGCGGCTTTGCGCCAGTTTCCGGAGAAGCCTTCGGAGATGATTCGGCTTTCGTCAACATGAGCCCAGCCAGTGTCGTGGAGGATTGCGGCTACGAGAACTAATTCTCTGTTTGCTAAAGGATAGGCATCGCATAAACGCTCAGCGTAGGCGGCGACGATGGGAAGATGTACGTCGTTTGCACGGGTGCGGGTTTCAGGCTCTATTGCTTTCCATAATTGTTCAAACCCTGCTGAAGGTGATGCACAAATAGTGGAGGTATCAATCGGACCTGTAGAGGGAATAGGGCGGATACCAAAATCTTCAGCAAAAGCAACGGCGCGTGGATCAGAGGCGTGGACACTGGGGTCCGCTTGCTCCCAAGCGGGAAGATTACTTCGAGTCATTGGGTTACCTCCAGGTCAACAGCGAGTTTCTTCAACGGCTGCGAGATATCGGCAGCAAGCTCGGCGGGGATGTTTTGGTTTTTGGAAAGTGCACTGCGTACTGCCATGAAATCGAGTGGGGCGTTGACACAATCGGCGGCAATGATTTGGCCGTCTCTGTAATAGAGAACCGAGAATTTCTTCTTCTCTAGATCTTGGCGGATTACTGTGGTGTCATAACCCACGGTGAGTCCGGCGATTTGTAGTTTCAGATCTCCTTGATTGGACCAAAACCAGGGGATTCCGGCGTAGGCTTCTGGTTGGCCAACTAGTGAATATGCAGCAATCTTTGCATGCTCGATGGCGTTGTTGACGCTTTCGAGGCGGATGCGTTCATCAGCGGGGGATCCAGGGATTGGGTTGGGAATGTTCGCGACATCACCAATTGCGATGGTGGTGCCATCTGAAGCGATGGCATGTTTATCCACCACGATGCCGTTGTTGATTTCCAGTCCCAGATCTGAAGCGAGCTCTGTGTTTGGAATGACACCAATGCCTACGATTACTAGCTGAGCTGGAATGACTGTGCCATCCTCTAGCTCAACGCCGCTGAGCTTTCCATCATCGCTCACAAATTGTTTCATCCGGGCATTAAGCACAATATTTACGCCACGGGAACGGTGTTGCTCGAGGAAGAATGACGCGGTTTCTTCACCTACGGCACGCCCAATCAGCCGTGGACCATATTCCAAAACTGTGACGTTTTTGCCGAGGTCATGAAGTGAACAGGCAGCTTCCAATCCGATGAAGCCACCACCGATTACAACGGCATCGGTGACAGAACCAATCATTGCCTTAAGTGCTAGGGCGTCGTCTGCATTACGCAGGTAGGTGACACCCTCCAAGTCGGCGCCCGGGAGGTCGAGGCGGCGAGGGCGGGCACCAACCGCTAGGGCGAGGCGTCGAAAAGCAAACTCTTTTCCGGCGCCGTAGGCGACCCCTGAACCGTCCTTGTTCTTTTCAATGTGCTCGATGCGCACGCCCTTGACCAGCTGAATATTGTTTTCTTCCCAGTATTCGTTGGAGCGGAAAATCAGGCGCTCTTTGTCGATCGTGCCCTGGAGAAACTCCTTGGACAACGCGGGGCGCTGGTAAGGGCGGTGGTCTTCCTCACCCAACAAAGTGATCGACTCGGTAAAACCCATGGCACGCAGGGAAATCGCCAGCTGCACACCGGCTTGATTCGCGCCGATGATCAAAATCCCAGTTTCAGTGGAAGTATTCATGGCGTAACCTCACACTTGTGTTTCTGGTGTGGTCACTGAAAGATCCATGTCTTCTGTGACCTTGATCTGGCAGGACAGGCGAGAGCACTCCTCGCGGTCAACGGCTGCACCCCACAGCATCTCATCTTCCATCTCCTCCATCGGAGGAAGAGCATCGTATTGTTCGGGGTCAACAAACACATGGCAGGTTGCACACGACAAAGAGCCACCGCATTCAGCAACAATGCCAGGAACGCCGTTGCGGACAGCAGTTTCCATCACTGAATCACCAACAGTTGCGTCAATGGTGCGAGTGTCACCTGAATGATCAATGAAATGAATAGTGGACATGATCTTCTCCTAAAAAAATTTCTCAGTATTTAGATAAACTGTCGGCCGCCATCAACGATGAGCGTTTGCCCAGTGATGTATTCAGCCTCTGGGGATGCAAGGAACAAGGTGGCACCGACGATGTCTTGCGGCTTACTTGCACGCTTGATTGACCCGCGGTCAACGCCATAGGTTTCCGCGTTATCCATCAGCCCCAAACTGGCTTCGGTCAACGTAAACCCAGGTGCAACCGCATTGACCGTGATGCCACGACCGCCTAGCTCTTTAGCCAACACCCTGGTCAAGGCAATAACCCCACCTTTAGAGGCCACATAGTGCGCCCAATGCGCAGATCCTGAAAACACAGTCGCGCTGGAAAGATTGACCACGCGGGCATTATCAGACAAAAACGGGCTTAAGCAACGAGTAACCAACCACGGGCCTTTGAGATTGACGCCCATGACCAAATCCCACTCAGCGGGATCAATATCTTCGAAAGGTGAACGAGTCACCGTCGCATACACCGCTGCATTATTCACAAGGACATCGATCTGGCCACCGCCAAACTCAGCGGCACCCGCGGCTAGTGCTTCGGTGGATTCCAAAGACGTGACGTCTACTTCAAAGGCTGCGGCGTCTGCGCCTTGAGCTTTAAGCTTGTCGACGGTTTCCTGCGCCCCATCCAGATTGATATCCGCCACCGCGATCCGGTCACCTTTCGCGGCGAAACCTTCAGCAAAAGCTCGACCCAAACCACCTGCGGCACCAGTGATAAGAACAGTGCGTGGGCTATGCATGGGCGTCCACCCCGTGTGTGTGCACCCCGTGTGTGTGCGCCCCGTGCTGATGGGAATGGCTATGCGCGCCGGGTCCTGCGATGCGTCGAGTATCCGCATCTTGGTTGACAATGACAACCTTGCCCTTGGTTCCGTCGACCTTGAGGTAATCGCCAGTTTTGATGGTGGTGGACGCAGCACCGGTTCCTGTCACAGCTGGCAAGCCATATTCGCGGCACACGATTGCAGCGTGGCTCATCATGCCACCGATATCGGTGACGGTTGCTTTGATTTTTCCAAAGATCGGACCCCAGGACGGTGCGGTGACAGGGGCTACCAGGATTTCATCTTGCTGAATGTCTGAAAGATCATCGGCGCTGAGGATCACTCGTGCGTAGCCTTCCACCACACCAGGGGAAGCAGCCATGCCTTTGAGCGTTCCTTCTTCGGCATCCTCATCATTACCCAACCAGGATTGCACCTGTTCGGTAGTAATTCCCCACAGCATGCGGGTGAAAGGTTCGGTGATGGACTCCGGTGGAGTGTTTAAAGCTGGGGCTGGCCTGGCAGTTTTCAACGCAGTGACAATGGCTTTTCTGCGCTCGATTTCTTCTGGCCAAATAATCGTGCCAATTGGGCCTTCTGGTGCGCCCACACCCCATGCAGTAGCCAGGTCGAAGAGGACATCGCGGACTTCAGTGCGGTTTAGGTACAGCATGTCATCTTCTTCTTCCCAAAAGCCGTAGCCTTGGAGAGTACGAGAGAGCTCACGGACCTTGCGCCAAAATACTGACATGGTCCAATGCTCGATGTAGAAGTTGTGGTTTTCCACATAGGGGTATGCGGTAGCAGCCAGCCCGCATTTGGCATCAAATTGTGCGAGTTGTTCACCATCTAAAAGGTCGCGGTATTCTTCGACCACTCGCTGCTTTTCTGCGATGAGTTCTTCTTTTGGCCGGGCAATAGTCTGGCCTTCATCAAGGCGACGGATGTAGTCAGCGATGTAGCCCAAAGGAAGCTCAAGGTGCTCGATCCAGTATTTATCGTGCCCGTAGAATCCATTTCCTACCGTGAAGTTGAACCATGGGTCTTGTGCTTCTTCCCAACGCGCGATCCACGTTGCACCACCTTCTGCCTCAGCGATGGATTTCAAAGTAGCTTGCGGATCATCCGGATTGGCAAAGTGAGTTTGAAGACCAAGATCGACGGCTAGTTGCGCCAAAGTTTTTAGCTCATCATCAGGGCGGAATAGTTCCATATCCACGCCCTGGACCATCATGGAAATGGATTGATCAGGGATGTCTGGGAAGACTTCTTTGCAGTAATTAAAGAAATCCAAGTATGCGATGTAGCCCAGGTTGAGGAACTCAAAGTGGTATTGCCAGTTTTGGTAGGCAAGTTGGATGAGCCGATCAAAGTTCTCCATGAGCACTTCAGTGCCATCTTTAGCTTTGCCGGAAATGATATCGTCGATGGGCACGTACTCCGGCAGTGGCTTAAATTCCAAAGACTCCAGCTCATTAATGGTGCCCAGTACTCGCTGCTTCCAATTTTCCAGCATAGGTTCCCAGTTTTGGAAGTAGTGCGTGATGCGTTCCTGGAACATCGGGACACGTTCCGCAATCTGGTCTTCAGGCACGGGGATGGGGGACATATAGAGGTATCCCAGGTGCACGCGGAACTCGATGCCGTTGGCATTCGGAATCATCAAATGCCTCGCGTTGTATTGTCCAAGACACTTCACGGCGAATTCACCACCGATGGTCTCAAAAGGCTTAAATACTGTTGGCCAGTGCTGTGAATCGCAGAACCAGAATTTCTCATTTTCCTTATCCATGAGTTTGTCTTGGAAAACGAGGTAGTAGGGGTAGAGATCTTCCCAACCTTCCGCGCCTTGAGGCACGGGAAGATCAGACGGTTTGGGGAAAGATTTATTAGCCATGGTCAAACTCCTTTAAAAAATGCTTTTCGACGAAAAGATGCGGTGGTTTTACTTTGTGCCGGTCATTGCGGCGGTGATTGAGCTGAAATCGAAACTGCCTGTAGTGTTGGCAGCCTGCGGAGTAGGGGTTTCCTTTTTCACACCGTTGGAATGGATGGTCTCTGGGCGAGATTGCAAAAGCAGAAGATTTTCTCCATCTGGAAGATCGGCATCCAATGCCCATTCGATGTCTTGCGGGCACTTGTAGTGTTTTTCTGCACGCTTGGCCATCTGTGCTACTGCGAGCATTTCTTCATCTGTCAGACTGCGGCGATCTGCGCGTTCTTGCTCAACGGGCTTTTCTACAAGGCTTCCACTGGTGGCATCGGGGATGAGTTCAGCATGCTTGCTTCCGATGTGTTCAGAAACAACCTGCAGCGTGATCTTGTCCAGCAAAATATTGTCCGGAGTTACTTCACCAGAAACCACCATTTCACCAACACCCCATGAGGAATCGATGGTGATTTTTGAGCGATCTCCGTTGGAAGGATTCATGGTGATGGCTACGCCAGCAACACGGGAATTAACCATCTTTTGCACCACCACCGCCATGGAGAGCCCTTCATTGGGGATGTTGTTTTTCAGGCGGTAAATAATGGCTCGGGAGGTAAACAGCGATGCCCAGCATTTGCGGATGTGTTCTGTCACAGCATTTAAGCCAACCTGCCACAAGTAGGTGTCTTGTTGCCCAGCGAAGGACGCATCAGGCAAATCTTCAGCAGTAGCAGAAGATCTGACAGCGACTGGGACATCGCCGCCGCAGCGTTCCATGAGTTCGCGATATGCCTGGTGTACTGCACGGCGAGCATTTTCTGGAACTTCAAGGCTGCACAGTTCATCGCGGATGATCGCGGATACTCGATCAACTTCCTTGATATCTTCGGCATCTAGATCGGTGAGAAACTTCTCGATGTGCTCCGCAACGCCAGCTTCACGGATGAATTCATCGAAGCTTGCGGTGGTAACCACAAATCCAGGTGGGACAGGCATTCCAGCATCAGTCATCGAAACTAGTGATGCACCTTTACCGCCGAGTACTTCTAGAACGGGATCCAGACCTTCATCAAAGCGTTGGACAAAGGGAATATTCAAACTGTTGGTCATGGTCTTTCCTTATTGAATAAAGGTGTTAGGCATTCCAGGTCACGGGCACTGAAGTGGGGACGCGGAAGGAGAGGTTTTCCCGGAAACTAATTGGTGTCTCCGCCGTCAATTGCAAAGAAGGCACAAGTCTGGTGACTTCCTCGAGGCAGATTTTTGCTTGAAGTTTGGCCAGCATATTGCCCAGGCAATAGTGGATGCCGAAACCAAAAGACAGGTGCTCGCGGGCATTAGCGCGACTGATGTCGAATTCTTCGCCGTTTTCAAAGCGCGCTTCATCGCGGTTCGCGGAACCCATAAGCAGAAGCACACCATCGCCTTCCTTAATGGCAACGCCGCCGATCTCGGTGTCTTTTAATGCTTTTCGACGCCACCCCACGATCGACCCGGAGTAACGCAAGACCTCATCAACTGCTGCAGGAATCAGCTTTGGATTTTCAAGAATGGCTTCCCACTGCGCTGGATGATCAAGTAGGACTCGAAAGCAATTAGAAATCAGAGTTGTAGTTGTTTCATGCCCTGCAAACAACAGCGAATACAGCAATGACGCAATCTCATGATCGGTAATTTCTTGGCCTTCTTGCTGTGCACGCACCAGATCAGCAGTGAGGTTGTCGCCACCATGTGCATGGGCATCAGCCACCATGCGTTGGCATTCCTGCCAGTACTCAACCAAATTGTGCGCGTGGGGGATCTGTTCCTCATCACTGAGATCACCCCATGTCATTGCTGCACGAGAATCTGACCAACGCTTGTAGGTGTCAACCATGGAAATATCTGCGCCAATGAGGGTGAGAATCGTGATGGTTGGAATATCGTAGGCAAGATCTGACACCATATCGCCTACCGGTTGGTCATGTGCCAACATTTTTTCCACACGATCAACCACCATGGCTCGGATGTCAGGCTCGAGTGCTTTGTAGCGACGTGGTGTGAATGCCTTCTGGGCGATGGCACGGATGCGGGTGTGCTCGGGTGGAATTCTCGCCGATAGTCCGGAGTAGGCGGTGAAACCACCATCGTTCATGATTTTGGTTGCCTGAGGTCCGCGCTTTCGAACGGGAGCTTGGGCGTTTTCAGAGGAGAAGGTTTCCCAGTCATCAAAGGTGGCTTTAATATCGTCGTACTTGGTTACCACCCAATAGCCGATCCGTTCATCAAACATCACTGGCTCTTCTTTGCGAAGTTCTTGATACGCAGGAAATGGGTTGTGCATATCGAAAGGCTCGTAGCCGTGATGGCTTGGAGCTTCGGATGTGTGCCCGAAGGGGCAACCACTGGTGGGGCTGGTTTGTTGGGAAGTCATCTCATCTCCTGTCACTGTTGTGTGGCCGAAGCCAAACATTGTGAAACTTGAATCACGTTTCTTAATGATTCGTGATGGCAGTCACTTTTAGGTGTGATTCAAAGTGTCGTCAAGATGAGACGTTGATACGAATTCTGATTCCACTGAGTGGAATCAATTTAGGTTTATGCAGGTGGAGGGCGGCTTCAGGTATCGCCTTTCCGTCCAGTATTTTTGTGTGAAGCTAAAAGCGTGTCCAAAGGAATGAGTGCTGTAGCTTTTGTGATTCTCTGGCTGGTGGCCTGGAGGATCGGGAGGTAGCGTTCAAGGTTTGCTGCCTGCGCGGTAGGAACCACCAGTCCAATCGCTGCTCCTAGTTTGCCGGTATGCCACACCGGTACTGCGATCGATGCGCCGCCAATTCTTTGTTCGTCATGGGTAATGGCAAAACCCTGCGAATGAATGTGTTTCAGTTGTAATGCCAGAATCTCTGGATCCACAATTGTCTTAGGTGTGGAAGCGTTGAGCGGCAGCTTGAGGTAAGAGTGTCTGACCCATGGTTCATCAAATGCGAGGAGAATTTTTCCGACTGCAGTGGAATTTAAAGGCAGGCGACCACCAACTCGAGCGGAGCGTGGAATCTTCTTTGTTCCATACGCACGGTCGATCAAAAGTGCCTCATCTTTATCCCGGACCACGAGTTGTGCAGTCTCCGAAGTGAGGGAGTAGAGCTCCTGAATAAATGGACGTGCTGTGTCACGCAACTGCCGTCCGGTATTTTGGGCAAGTTCCCAGATGCGTAACCCCAATTGGTATCGACCATCTGATTTCTTGGACAGCAGCCCGCCTTCGGTTAGTTCGGAAACTAATCGGTGGGTGGTGCTGGGTGGTAGATCCGCAATTTCGGCAATTTCGGTAACGCCAAGTGGGCGCATGGTGTGCTCGAATGCCCCCAAAACGGCGATTACTTTGGAGGTAACTGTCCGCCCGGGTTCACGATTTCCACCTGCCATCTGTCTGCGCTCCTTAGAAAACCTTTTTGAGGTTTAAATACATGAGTGTAAAAAGTTAGGGCACTATCTAATTGGCCAGCATAACCTTATATTGCTGGATCCTGTGGCCGTAAATTCCACGGCGTATCGAGGGAATGTGCTTTCTAATGCAGGTTTCACAGACTCTGGTGAGCTCCAGGTAAGTGAGAGGAGGGAAGTAGCTGATTTTGACTATGAAACAGATTACAAAAGATAGTTGGCGTGCAGTTCTGTAGGAAAGGCTGGTAGGGTAGACAAGTCAATCGTGTCCGATTTGTAATCGGACCAGGATCTAAAGAACACATCTCCCGGTACCTTTCAGCCCCGACTATGTAAAAGTTGTCGGGTGAAAGTGCTGAGGAGGCCAGGAGGATAAGTGTCCGCCATTATTCAGGCATTTAAGGACGCAGATCTGCGTAAGAAGATTTTCTTCACTATCGCAATGATCGTTCTATACCGCATCGGTGCGCAGATCCCTTCCCCGGGAGTTGACTATGCAACGATTAGCGGTCGTCTGCGTGACTTAACTCAGGATCAGTCAAGCGTGTATTCGCTGATTAACCTGTTTTCCGGTGGAGCGCTTTTGCAGCTGTCCATTTTTGCTATCGGCATCATGCCGTACATTACGGCTTCGATCATCGTGCAGTTGCTCACCGTGGTTATTCCACACTTTGAGCAGCTGAAGAAGGAAGGTCAGTCCGGCCAAGCCAAGATGATGCAGTACACCAGGTACCTTACGGTGGCATTGGCGTTGCTGCAGTCTGCGGGCATCGTCGCGTTGGCGGACCGTGAGCAGCTTCTTGGTGCAGGTATTCGTGTGCTGTCAGCTGACCGTAACTTCTTTGATTTGATCATCTTGGTTCTCACCATGACTGCTGGTGCAGTGTTGGTGATGTGGCTGGGTGAGCTCATCACTGAAAAGGGTGTGGGCAACGGTATGTCTCTGCTGATTTTCGCAGGTATTGCTACCCGTCTTCCAACCGATGGTATGAACATTCTGGGCAACTCCGGTGGCGTTGTCTTCGCAGTGGTACTGGTTTCCGTGCTGGTCCTCGTGGTCGGTGTTGTGTTCGTGGAGCAGGGACAGCGTCGTATTCCTGTGCAGTACGCCAAGCGCATGGTTGGTCGTCGTCAGTACGGTGGCTCCTCCACCTATTTGCCGCTGAAGGTCAACCAGGCTGGTGTTATCCCAGTTATCTTCGCATCCTCATTGATCTACATGCCGGTGCTGATCACTCAGATCGTTAACTCTGGCTCCTTGGAAGTGTCTGACAACTGGTGGCAGCGCAATGTGATTGCACACCTGCAGACTCCTTCTTCATGGCAGTACATTGTTTTGTACTTTGCACTGACCATTTTCTTCTCTTACTTCTACGTTTCTGTTCAGTACGATCCAGCTGAGCAGGCCGAAAACATGAAGAAGTACGGTGGATTTATCCCGGGTATTCGCCCAGGCCGCCCGACTGCTCAGTATCTTGGATTTGTCATGAACCGTCTGTTGTTTGTCGGTTCCTTGTACCTGGCTGTCATCGCTGTGTTGCCAAACATTATGCTGGATCTAGGCGTTGATGCCGGTTCAGCCGGAGCAACCCCATTCGGTGGCACCGCAATCTTGATTCTGGTTTCTGTTGCACTGACCACAGTGAAGCAGATTGAGAGCCAGCTTCTGCAAAGTAACTACGAAGGACTTCTAAAATAATGCGACTCGTACTCCTCGGACCTCCCGGTGCTGGTAAAGGCACCCAAGCGGCTATTCTTTCTGAGAAGCTGGGTATCCCTCACATTTCTACTGGTGACCTCTTCCGCGCCAACATTGGCGAAGGCACCCCTTTGGGTGTTGAGGCTAAGCAGTACATCGATGCCGGCAAGCTGGTTCCAACTGACGTGACTGCACGCATGGTTGCTTCCCGCTTGGCTGAGTCTGATGCTGCACAGGGCTTCCTTTTGGATGGTTTCCCACGCACTGTTGAGCAGGCGGATATCTTGGCTAACCTGCTTTCTGAAGCAGGACAGACCCTTGATGGTGTGGTTAACTACCAGGTTGCTGAAGATGTTGTTGTTGAACGCATGTTGGCTCGTGGCCGCGCTGATGACAACGAGGAGACCATCCGCACTCGTCTTGGCGTTTACCGCGATGAGACTGCACCTCTGATTGATCACTACGGTGACAAGATCATCAACATTGAGGCTGAAGGCGAAGTCGAAGAAATCAACGCTCGTACGCTTAAGGCATTGGGTAAGTAAAGATTTCTTCGCAGCTGCTGCGGTATCTACGATGAAGAGTAGATAGCAAGCAGTGGCTTGAAGTACGTATCTTTTTGGTGGCCGGTACTGCATGCTTAATGCAGTACCGGCCACCTTTGTTTTTTAGCATTTAAGAAAGTGAAATACGAGTATGGGTTTTCGTTCAAAGAAGAAGGTTATTGCGGCAAAGACCCCTGCAGAGCTAGATGCGATGCAGGCGGCGGGGGAAATCGTCGGCAAGGCTTTGCAAGCTGTGCGTGCTGAGGCTAAAGCTGGCATGAGCACGTGGGATCTCGACCAGATCGCGGAGCAGGTTATTCGTGATGCAGGTGCAGTGCCGACATTCTTGGGATACCAAGGTTTTCCAGCCTCGGTGTGTGCATCAGTCAATGAGGTGATCGTCCACGGTATCCCTTCCAAGGAAGTAATTTTGGAGGAGGGTGATCTCGTGTCGATTGACTGCGGAGCCACTTTTGATGGTTGGGTTGGTGATTCCGCGTGGAGTTTTGGCATCGGTGAACTTGATGAAGATGTACAGGGTCTAAATCTAGCTACCGAATGGGTTCTTATGGAGGGGCTGAAAGCCATGGTTCCTGGAAACCGTTTGACTGACGTTTCTCATGCACTTGAAGTGGCAACGCGCAAGGCGGAGTCCAAGTTTGGTGTGGCACTTGGCATTGTGGATGGTTATGGCGGACATGGCATTGGCCGCACCATGCATGAAGATCCGTACCTGGCTAATGAAGGAAAAGCAGGAAAAGGACCGTTGATCCAAGAAGGCTCCGTACTGGCCATCGAGCCGATGCTTACCCTTGGCACTGAGGATTCCGCGGTTTTGGAAGATGATTGGACTGTTGTCACCCTTGATGGTTCTTGGGCATCACACTGGGAGCACACCGTTGCGGCAACCAAGGGCGGCCCGCGAATCCTTACCCCACGTTATTAAAAGCATGGCCTCTGTGTGCAACTAGTGGCCGATCTAGACGGTTTTTAGGGGTTTGGTTGTGGGCACGTTTGGAAGCCAGCGTATTTGACCAAATCCAAAGGTCGATTAACGATCCTTGGTCACCAGTGCTGGTTTGAAGGCCTGCAAACCGTTATATGTGACCAAGACCCTGCTGGGCATAAGAGTTTTTGGTCGCCAGGTGAAGTGTGGTGAAAAACTGCTCAAAAGGGACAGAAAAAGTACCCCTCTAAAATCGCCTCTCAAGGCCTTTAAACACCCGAGTAATACAAACAATCATTGGAAAGCTTCGAGGCCTTAAACAAGTGATAAGCGCCGGTATTTCTTAAGTTCGATTTCACGGTTTCGAGTTCTCGTGCTCAATTCCTTGAACTCAATTTCTTAAGCTCAATTTCCCGCGGTTTTTAGTGATTTTCCTAGCGGTCTCGAAGGTAAGAAATTGAGCTTGCGATATTGAATGTGCGATCTCGAACTTAAAGGCGACAGGCTTCAGATGTTCAATAGGGCGACTTCACGGTAACGACTTCGCGTACTCAACTTCTTAACGGACGACACCGCTCCGAAATCAGCGTAGCGCCGAGGGAAATCGCACTACGTGAAGTCGCCTGTTAAGAAGTCGCCGTTTAGTCCCAGCTTCCAGCCCATCAATACACCCTGTTGTCGATGTAAAACTGGAGGAGCTAAATAAAAAACAACTTTTGGCCACGGATTCCCATGTCAGCGGGGCTAAAAGTTGCCCAGTTGAGCAAAGGTTTGCAACCACGCGTGGGCTGTTAACAGGGGAGTCGGAGAAAAGAACTTTTGCGTTTCGAGTATCAAAATCATAAAACAGCCTTATATACTTCTGGTTATGGCGAAGAATTCTCGAATCCGATACAGCGCGTCCATTAAACGTGGCGCGGCTGCAATCCTTACAGCAGCTGCAACTTCTGTCGCGCTGATCGCTGTGCCAGCAACTGCTTCGGCGCAGGATCTCGCAACAACTAGCTCCCAAATTCAAAACGATGCCCGCGAAGGTGCATGGGCAACCCGTAACAGCATCCAGGATCAGTTGGCTACTGTTGGCCCAGCAGCGCTTCCAGTGCGAGCAGCTGTTGATAATGCCATTAACGGTATGTTCCCTGGCCTTGTTGATGAGAAGATGGCAGCCGAGCAGGAGGCTGCACGCATCCAGGCTGAAAACGAAGCAGCTGCTGCACGTGAAGCTGAGCAAGCTCGCGCAGCAGCAGAAGAGGCAGCTCGTTTTGATCGTGGCTCTTGCCCTGCAAGCGCTGATGTGTGTGTTGACATTGATGGTGGACGCAGCTGGTTGCAGGATAATGGCCAGGTCACTTATGGTGCGGTTCCGGTATCTTCTGGCGGTATTGGTCAGGAAACCCCTCGCGGTACTTTCTACATCAACCGCAAAATTAAAGATGAGATCTCATACGAGTTCAACAATGCGCCTATGCCTTATGCCATGTACTTCACCAACAATGGACATGCATTCCACCAGGGTAATGTGGCAACAACCTCTGCAGGTTGTGTTCGACTAAACGCTCAGGATGCCATTTACTACTTCAACAATGTTGATATCGGCGACATGGTGTACATCTACTAAAATCTGATGCCGTTTAAGCGGGCGCTGTCACTGAATTAAGAATCGGTGGTAGGGCCCGATTTCATTGTGTTTTGGGTCCCCGGTTCGCGTGATTTATTTCATGTTTGATATGAGCGAGGAAACCGTGTAGCCTATATCGATGGTGTGTGTACATCTCATGTACTGCCCCATTTTTGAAGTGGAAAAACTTAAGACATCCCGTTTGGGAGTGTTCTGGAAAAGCGGAGGATATGGCTAAGGAAGGCGCTATTGAAGTTGAGGGTCGCATTGTCGAGCCTCTACCGAATGCAATGTTCCGCGTCGAGCTCGACAACGGACACAAGGTACTCGCCCACATCAGTGGAAAGATGCGCCAGCACTACATCCGTATCCTTCCTGAGGACCGCGTCGTTGTAGAGCTGTCGCCCTACGATCTGACTCGTGGACGCATCGTTTACCGCTACAAGTAAAAAGCTTAAAGCCTCCATAAATCAGGGCTGGTCGGGGATATCCCGGCTGGCTGACTCACCTTCAGGCATCGATGGCTGAAGCCCTGCGAATCACAATCCACCTCCCGGTTTCCGTCCGGGGAAAGCATTGCTTGGCAGGGGCGATTATGGGGAAAACCATCGCAACAACCGGAAAGGTAACTGCCACATGGCACGTCTAGCTGGTGTTGACCTCCCACGCAACAAGCGTATGGAAGTCGCTCTCACCTACATCTACGGAATCGGCCCAGCCCGTTCCAAGCAGCTTCTCGAGGAGACTGGAATCTCCCCAGATCTGCGCACCGACAACCTCAGCGATGAGCAGCTTTCTGCTCTTCGTGACGTAATTGAAGGCACCTGGAAGGTCGAGGGTGACCTCCGCCGCCAGGTACAGGCTGACATCCGTCGCAAGATCGAAATCGGTTGCTACCAGGGCATCCGCCACCGTCGTGGCCTGCCCGTTCGTGGTCAGCGTACCAAGACCAATGCGCGTACTCGTAAGGGTCCTAAGAAGACGATCGCCGGAAAGAAGAAGTAAAAAATGCCTCCAAAAGCACGCACTAACGCGCGCCGCACAGGCCGTCGCGTTGTAAAAAAGAACGTTGCTAACGGCAACGCTTACATCAAGTCCACCTTTAACAACACCATCGTTTCGATCACTGATACCAACGGTGCTGTCATCTCTTGGGCTTCCTCTGGCCACGTCGGATTCAAGGGCTCCCGTAAGTCCACTCCGTTCGCTGCTCAGATGGCTGCAGAGAACGCTGCCCGCAAGGCAATGGATCACGGCATGAAGAAGGTTGACGTTTTCGTCAAGGGCCCAGGATCAGGCCGCGAGACCGCTATCCGTTCCCTCCAGGCTGCAGGCCTGGAGATCGGTTCGATCTCCGACGTGACCCCACAGCCACACAACGGCTGCCGTCCACCAAAGCGTCGTCGCGTTTAATAGGGAAGGAAAGGTAATACAAAATGGCTCGTTATACCGGCCCAGCAACCCGTAAATCCCGTCGTCTGCGCGTCGACCTCATCGGTGGAGACATGGCGTTCGAGCGCCGTCCGTACCCTCCGGGACAGGCTGGCCGTGCACGCATCAAGGAGTCCGAGTACCTGCTGCAGCTCCAGGAGAAGCAGAAGGCTCGTTTCATCTACGGCGTCATGGAAAAGCAGTTCCGTCGTTACTACGCCGAGGCTAACCGTCGCCCAGGCAAGACCGGTGACAACCTGGTTATCTTGCTTGAGTCCCGCCTCGACAACGTCGTTTACCGCGCAGGTCTGGCACGCACCCGTCGTCAGGCTCGTCAGCTTGTTTCCCACGGTCACTTCACCGTGAACGGCAAGGCTATCGACGTTCCATCATTCCGCGTTTCTCAGTACGACATCATCAATGTTCGTGAGAAGTCCCAGAAGATGAACTGGTTCGAAGAGGCTCAGGACAACTTGGTCGACGCAGTCGTACCAGCTTGGCTCCAGGTCGTTCCTGAGAACCTGCGCATTCTTGTGCACCAGCTCCCAGAGCGCGCACAGATTGACATCCCACTACAAGAGCAGCTCATCGTCGAGCTTTACTCGAAGTAGTTTCTGCTTACCCGGCTGCCCCGGGTGCACAGGAATCTTCCGAATTTTTTAAAAACATCCTTCATGGCTTAAAAGCCTTTACCGACGTCAAATAGCGGTCGTCACTCAAGGAGAGTTCAATGCTCATTTCACAGCGCCCAACCATCACCGAAGAATTTGTTGATAACGCACGTTCTCGGTTTGTTATCGAGCCACTGGAGCCAGGCTTTGGCTACACGCTTGGTAACTCCCTGCGCCGTACCCTGCTGTCTTCCATCCCAGGAGCTGCAGTAACCAGCGTCAAGATCGACGGTGTACTCCACGAGTTCACCACCATCAGCGGTGTTAAGGAAGATGTTTCTGACATCATCTTGAACATCAAGGGATTGGTTTTGTCTTCTGATTCCGATGAGCCAGTTGTTATGCAGCTGGTCAAGGAAGGCCCAGGAGTTGTTACTGCCGGCGACATTCAGCCACCAGCAGGCGTGGAGATCCACAACCCGGATCTGCACATCGCAACCCTGAACGAGACCGCCAAGATTGAGATTGAGCTCATCGTCGAGCGTGGACGTGGCTACGTCCCAGCAACGGTTACTGCAACCGGTGGAGAGATCGGCCGCATTCCGGTTGATCAGATCTACTCCCCAGTACTGAAGGTCAGCTACAAGGTGGAAGCTACTCGTGTTGAGCAGCGCACCGACTTTGACAAGCTGATCATCGACGTTGAGACCAAGAACTCCATTACTGCACGTGACGCTCTGGCGTCGGCAGGCAAGACCCTGGTTGAGCTGTTCGGTCTCGCACGCGAGCTGAACATCGCAGCCGAAGGCATCGAGATCGGACCATCTCCTCAGGAGACCGAGTACATCGCTGCTTACAGCATGCCAATCGAGGATCTGGACTTCTCCGTCCGTTCCTACAACTGCCTCAAGCGCGAAGACATCCACACCGTGGGTGAACTCGCAGAGCGCGCTGAGTCCGATTTGCTGGATATCCGCAACTTCGGACAGAAGTCGATCAACGAGGTAAAGATCAAGCTTGCTGGCCTGGGTCTAACCCTGAAGGATGCTCCTGAAGACTTCGATCCTTCAACTCTTGAAGGTTATGACGCCGAAACTGGTGGCTACATCGATGTCGAGGCGGAAGATTCCGAGTAAGTCGCATGGTCCAATCTTTGGGCCGCGCTAAATCAACGTACAAGGAGTACATCTAATGCCTACCCCTAAGAAGGGCGCCCGCCTCGGCGGATCCGCAAGCCACCAGAAGAAGATCCTCTCTAACCTGGCTGCATCTCTGTTCGAGCACGGCGCAATCAAGACCACCGATGCCAAGGCTAAGGCTCTGCGTCCATACGCTGAGAAGCTGATCACCAAGGCTAAGTCCGGTACCGTTGCGGATCGCCGTAACGTTCTTGCACTGGTTCCTAACAAGGAAGTTGTTGCATACCTGTTCAACGAGCTTGCACCTAAGTTCGAGAACCGTGCAGGTGGTTACACCCGCATCATCAAGCTGGAGAACCGTAAGGGCGACAACGCTCCTATGTCCCAGATCTCCCTCGTTTTGGAGGAGACTGTCTCCGCAGAAGCATCCCGCGCAACCCGCGCAGCTGCTTCCAAGAAGGCTGCTGAAGAGGCTCAGGCTGAAGAGGCTGAGACCGAAGAGGTAGCAGAGGCTCCAGCTGAGGAGACCGCAACCGAAGAGGCTGCAGAAGAGAAGTAAATTTTCTCTAACTCCGCATTAAATGCTCGTAGTGAACAACGTTTACTGCGGGCATTTTTTATATATCTTTTCCCCGCCCGGCTGCAGCAAGCAGCTGTAAAGGTGGGGCGTGGCGTCGAAAAGCAAAAATAGAAGGGCAGACATGGACAATTCAACGGTGCGCATCCGGCTGGATCTGGCGTATGACGGCACGGATTTTCATGGCTGGGCGAAGCAGGGGACCAGCGAACTACGCACGGTGCAAAAAGTGTTGGAAGACAATTTGAGCATGGTGTTGCGTGAACCTGTTGAATTGACCGTGGCCGGGCGAACGGATGCGGGTGTGCATGCAGCTGGCCAGGTGGCGCATTTTGATGTTCCGGTGCAGGCTTTAGAGCAGCGCAGCATTGATGGCGATCCCACCAAATTGGTTAGGCGCCTGGGCAGGTTGCTGCCTGATGATATTCGCGTGCACGGCGTACGTTTTGCCGAGCCCGGGTTTGACGCCCGGTTTTCCGCATTGCGCAGGCACTACGTGTATCGCATTACGACGCACCCTGCCGGCGCACTCCCAACCCGCCGGTATGACACGGCGCAGTGGCCAAAACCCGTGGACGTCGAGCGCATGCAATTAGCTGCCGATGCGTTGCTGGGCCTGCATGACTTCGTGGCGTTTTGTAAAGCAAAGCCCCACGCGACAACGGTGCGTGAATTACAAAAATTTGAATGGCGCGATGTATCCACTGATATCGAGCCACAGGTATATGAAGCCCATGTGGTGGCAGATGCCTTTTGCTGGTCAATGGTGCGCTCGCTTGTTGGATCGTGCATGGCAGTGGGAGAGGGGCGACGATCATCCGGTTTTACTGCAGAATTGCTAGATGCAAGTGAGCGCAGCCCGATGGTTCCTGTAGCACCTGCGAAAGGTTTAAGCCTGGTTGGCGTTGATTATCCAAGCGCTGATAAGTTACAGGAAAGAGCTCAGGAAACCCGGGCTGTCCGGGAGTTTCCTGACGTGTCCGCGAGCCTAAAACTAGAAGATCAATAAAAGGGACTAAACTCGTTTTTCGTATCTTTCAGTCATCACGGCTGTTTAGAAGACGCGCGCCACGAAATTGGCACAATCACAAGAAAGTGAAGTGGAAACCTAGATGCTGACGACACTATGGATTGCGGTGTTGGTTTTTACCGTTCCAGGATTGGTCGTCTCGTGGGTTTCTGGATTAAAAGTGCCGTGGGCTATCGCAGCGTCCATCCCCGCCACCTTTGGTATTTATGGTCTTTCCGCGTGGTTGCTAGGCATGTGGGAGATGCGTTTTGATCTCCACTCGGTAGTTATATCCACCTTGGTGTTCGCCGCAGTTGCTTTAGTATGGCGGCTGTTGTTTGCTGGCGGTTGGTTGTGGCGCAGGCGTAAAGCACGGATCCGTAGGCAAGCACTTGTAGAGGAAGAGCCTGCTGAAGATTTGGATGTTTCGGCAGAAGAACCAGAAACCCCGCAACGCCGTGGTTTTTGGCGTTTTCTCTTTGATTACATGCGCACCGGTGGCATTTTAGACCACCGGTGGTTGCTCCCTGCAGCAGGTTCGATTGCTGGCGCATGGCTGATTATTGACCGAGCAGTGGACCTGCTTTTGAGCACCGAACATGGTTTGGGCGATATTGTCCAAGGCTGGGACGTGCACTGGCATGCCTCAACGGTGCGTTTCATTGACGAGACCGGTATCGCATCATCAACCATGATGGGGCAGCTGCGCAACATTGAAACGCAGCAAGACTTGTTCTATCCCAGCGCATGGCACGCAGGTGCCTGGGTGCTTTCTGATGTGGGCAACTTGACCATCGTTGAAGCCACCAACCTAACCGGTATTGTGCTGTCCGGTTTACTGCTGCCGTTGGCCATAACGTTGATTGCCTGGCGGATGATCAACAACCGTGGGTTAACAGCTCAGATCGGTGCAGGTCTTGCAGGATTAATCACCATGGCATCCCCGGTGTTGTTCTGGGTTGGCAACTACGTGGGAGCTTGGCCATATGTTGCAGCAATTGGTGCATCCGGCGTTGTGCTTGCGCTGTTTATGTCTACACCTGCGGTCCCGATCAGGATTTTTGCAGCTGCGCTGGCGTTCATGGGAATGTTCCAGCTGCACCCAGCTCCGGCAACAATTGTGATCATGGCCTTGCTGCTGTGGTGGGTATTTAACCTTCTGGTAATTCCAAGCCGCAAAGTAAAGGGCTGGAAAGCAGGGATTGGCATCCGATTAAAGGATGTTTCAGTTCTAGCAATCACGGGCATCATTGGTGTGATTTTGATGCTGCCTCAGGTGATTTCCGGTTCCGAGCAAACAGAAGATGTGCTGTCTTATTCCGCAGAGGAACAAGTCACCCGCGGTGAATCATGGCTGATGTCGATCTTCATGGAAACACGTCACGTTGATTTCTTTGGTGATATTGATATCACCCCAGTACTAGTCTTCGCTGCAATCGGTGGTGTGATTGCACTGATTTGGCGTGGCAACCTGTGGGCACCGCTGTTCTACTTTGCCAGCGTCGCGCTAACAGCGAACTCTTTGAAGCCTTTTGACCAGCCGTGGGGTGATTGGCTCAATATTGTTGGTGGATTGCATTACTCCACTGGACACCGTTTGATCATGCCAGTAGCCCTATTTACTTTTGCTGCTGCGGGCATCGGCATGGCTGCATTGATTCGGTTGATCTGCCTAGGTCCCATCAAGAAGTTCGCCGCTGTGTCCGGTGTGGTTTCTGTAGTGATGGCACTAGTTGTTTCAGTGCCATTGCAGTCATGGGCAAAGGACTTTGTGGAGCAAGGATCAGAAACCACGATTCTTGCACCACACAATGATGAACGCATGGTCAGCAACAATGACCTAGCTGCATGGGATTGGTTGATTAAGCAGCCAGGCGGTGCAGACATGAACATCATGGGTGATCCAGCAGATGGCAATGGCTGGATGTACGCCTACAACGGCTTGCACTCAGTGGCTAGACACTACGCATGGCCAGCAGCAGGAGAAGGATCTGCAACAGCAATGTTGTTCTGGTGGCCACAACTACTTGGCGTGGGTACTGAAGAAAACCCAGACCAAGTCAATGATGTAGATCAAGCTGCTCGTGACCTCAACGTTGGTTACTTCATGATCAGCCCGTGGACGTTCTGGGACTTCCAGATCCCGAACTTCCGCCAGATTGATCTGCTATGGGAAACCCCAGGTGTGACACCGGTGTACAAGAAGGGCGACTCAGTGATCTTCGCAGTCAACGATATGTTCACCGACGCTGAACTTGATCAAATGCGTGCTCCTGGAAATTCCCCAGAGCCACTGCCAGAGCTCCCTACTTTGGGTGAGCTTGGTTTGGCAGAAAATGAAGATGAATGGGATCAGACCTATTACCATCGTCCAACGGTCCCAGCTGGCGAAATCCCTGAGTCAACGACAGATGAGGTTCTGTACGCACCAGATCCCACCAAACCTCACACGGTACCTAACTGATTACAAGGAGTATTCAGTAAAATACCCACAGTTGGTGAAACCTAGTTTTCGATAAACAGGCTCACCATCTTCCGAGGCTTGCAACACGGCGGTGCCATAACCTAAATCGCGTGCAGCATGCAGCGTTGCCAAGGTGATGGCTCCGCCGAAGCCTTGTCGACGCTCACTTTCAAGCGTGGAGATATTGTAAATCCCGGCCACCCCTGAATGCAGGAAAGCTTCCGCCGAACACACTGCGCGGCCTTGAACATAGCCGACTAGATAGATCGCTGGTGAATCCTTAGCTAAAGCAAATTTTGCAGCTTCGGAATAGAAACGCCTCACAGTTTCAGCCGGTGGATTCCAATTCGCGGAAAGAACCGCAGCATAATCTTCTAACTCTTTAACAGTTGTCACGATTCGGATTTCTAAACCTTCAGCAGTTGCTTCAGGCAGCGGCTGGGTTAGATCTTTCCACATGCCGCCTTCGGTTTCAGATGCGCTCCACTGGGCTTTTTCCAGGAGTTCGCCGAGGTTTTCAGGAGTTGATGCTGGTCCGACCCACCAGGAAAACGGACGTTGTGTGTTTTTAACGTAAGTGGTGGTTTCAGCAATGCGGTTGACTGCTGTGTTTGAGGTAAAACTAGCGCCTGCAATGATGTTGAAGGTGTCATCATCAAGACCACTATCTGCAATGAGGAGATCATTGGTCTGCGTGATTGTTGCTCCATCAAGATGTCGGTGCAGATGGCAGGAATGTTTCGCCAGGTTGTTTTCTAATGCGCGTTGTAATTGAAGTAGATCGTTCATGGAGCTTCATTCTATGATGCGCCGCATGACCTGTGGCTCAGGAGATGAAGAGCTGGTGCCAAACAAACCTAGGCACCGCCATATTCGACCAAAAATGTGTTTGCTGGATGCTTCCTTGGTCACCAGTGCTGGTTTTAAGATCTTGAAACCAGCGTAGGCGACCAAGAACTTCAATTCCCCAACCCTTTTTGGTCGCTATACAAAGTAAAGCAGGAGCCCTGAAAAGTAACGCACAAATCAGCAGCCATTGGGGGGACGGGGGCTAATAGCGGTGGCCAGATTGCAACTGTAGTTGGTTTGGGTCCTATAACCATCCGATAAACAGCACACACGACCAAATCCATAGGAGCTCACAAAATTCTTGGTCGCCAGATCAAATGTGCAGGCCCGGAAACGGTCGTATTTGACCAAAACTTGCTCTTGGAAGAGCTCGCTTGGTCTCTAAGTGAAGTGGGGTGGAAAAACTGAGATTGAGCCCAGAAAAAGTGATTCCACAGATTCACTTCTAAGGCTCTTACAGGCCCTGGGTGATACAAACACTCATGTGGAATTTTCAGTGGCTTAAATGGCTTGTTAGAGGCATTCGTTAAAAATGATGGTTGGCCAACCGCAGGGGATTAAGCAGTATCGCGAAAATAGCGCATGACTTTAAAAAACCTACCCATTGTTAGACTGCAAAATCCGCCATTTGGTTCCCTGAAAGGCCATTTTGAGAACTTTCCCACTTCGACTAGCCCCGTAACCTGGATTAGCACTAAGGTTCCAGCTCAAGGGGATTTTTAACGCTGGGGGAATACATGGCTGAAGGTATGTTGATGCCCACGACATCGGCGCAGGTGTCGGGGCATAAATTTCTAGTTCGGCGCATTGAGCACGGGCTGGTGATGGGCGATGTGCGCATGATTCATGATCCGTTGAGTAGGCGTCGCCGGGCGTTGATTTTTGGTGCAGTGGCGTGTGTGATGCTGGCGGTGGGATCGTTGGCGTTGGCTATTTTTCGCCCGGCCATGGATCCGGCAGATGCGCCGTTGATTCGTTCGGAATCTGGGGCGCTTTTTGTTCAGCTTGATGGGGTGGTGCATCCGGTTGCCAATATGGCGTCAGCGCGGTTGATTTTGGGGGAACCTGTCGAGCCGGTCAATGCCAGCGATGTGATCATTACTGAGATGCCACGCGGGGTGCCGATGGGGTTGCCGGATGCACCGGGGATTTTTAGCACTCCAACAGATGAGGAGCCGGAGCGCGATTGGTTTGTGTGCCAGGACGTTGGCACGGGGGACCTGCACGTTGTGGTCACTAGGGATGGGCTAGGGCCTACCCTAATTGCGGAAGGAAATGGGTGGCTGGGGGCGTCGAAAAGCGAAAACGGTGAGGTGAGCTGGCACCTGATCACCGCAGACGGACGCCGCGAATTGCCAGCGTGGGACAGCCCGCACGGGCGTATTATGCGCCGCTACCTGGGGATTTCCGATCATACCCCGCGCATTTACCTCACCACCGAACTACTCAACGCGATCCCGGAGCGCAGCGCCATCGCCTTCCCAAACCCGCTACCTGAGCTTGTCGACGCCTTCCCCCGCAGCTGGTTACGCGCCGACGGGGCGCTCGCGGAGATCACGCTACTGCAGCGTGCTGTGCTTATCGACGCCGGCTCCAGTGTTTTCTCCGACCCCACCGCAGTCTTGGGCCTGCATCCAGATATCGATGCTTCATTACAGCTGCCCGCTGACACAGTTGCGTGGCAAGATTTATCCGGTGGTTTTGCCTGCGCGGACGGCGAAGGCCAGATGGGATTTTTGGAAACTTTAGAATCTGGTGTGGAGCTATCGGGGGATTCCCGCGCAAAAAGCTTTAGCACGCACACTGGTGGGGCCGTGGGCGTGGACAGCGGATTCGGCTACTACGTGGTCTCTGATGTTGGGCTAACGCATGCTGTTTCTAGTGGTGAAGAAATGGTGGCATTGGGGTTAATGGATGTTGATGTCGTGCCGTGGAGCGTATTGAGGTTGCTGCCGCAGGGGAGTGAACTGAGCCGGAAAACTGCACTCGCGCCTGCATATTAAAGAGTATGGTGGCCTTACATGAGTGCATTAGTTGACCCGGACAGTACTTTTTTAAAGACCATCGGAAAACTGAGCAACAGCTTGTCCATTGGTCGAGGGGTGGATCAAAAAGAAGTAATCCCCAAAGGTTGGAACGCCCATTGGGAAGCCGTGAGGAAACTGAAAAAAAGCTTTTCCGGGATTCCCGATGGCCAGCGGGTGCGGTTAGCCAAGAAAACTTCCAACCTTTTCCGAGGACGATCTGATTCAGGTGTCGGCTTAGATGTATCGGGCCTTGCCGGGGTTATTGCCATTGACCCCATCAACGCCACTGCTGATGTGCAAGGCATGTGCACGTATGAAGATCTAGTCGATGCCACGTTAAGTTATGGGCTGATGCCTTTGGTCGTGCCCCAACTAAAAACCATCACCTTAGGTGGTGCGGTGACTGGAATGGGTGTGGAATCCACCTCTTTCCGCAACGGACTGCCACACGAATCCGTGTTGGAGATGGACATTTTTACTGGCACTGGGGAGATCGTGACGTGCTCGCCAACCCAGAACGTGGATCTTTACCGAGGCTTTCCCAACTCATATGGTTCACTTGGCTATGCAGTCCGGCTAAAAATTGAACTTGAACCGGTCCAAGATTATGTGCAGCTGCGCCATGTTCGCTTTAACGATCTGGAGTCGTTGACCACAACTCTTGAAGAGGTTTCAACTTCAAAGGAATTTGATGACCAGCCAGTTGATTATTTAGACGGCGTGGTATTTTCACCCACCGAAGCCTACTTGGTTTTAGGTACCCAAACCTCTCAACCTGGGCCTACCAGCGATTACACCAGGGACACAAGCTACTACCGTTCCCTGCAGCACCCAGAAGGTGTTTTATACGATCGCCTCACCATCCGCGATTACATCTGGCGTTGGGACACCGATTGGTTCTGGTGCTCCCGAGCCTTTGGCACCCAAAACCCAGTGGTGCGCAAATTCTGGCCTAGAGATCTTCTGCGGTCAAGCTTCTATTGGAAAATCATTGGTTGGGATAGGAAATATTCCATCGCAGACCGCTTGGAAGCCCGCAAAGGCCGGCCTGCCCGGGAACGTGTTGTGCAAGACGTAGAAGTCACAGTGGATAAACTTCCCGAATTCCTTGAGTGGTTTTTTGCCTCCTGTGAGATCGAACCCGTGTGGCTGTGCCCAATCAAACTACGGGACACTTCCGAGGTAGCCGTTGAATCTGGGGAAATTTTAAATTCCCAAGATGCCCTTGATGCCGGTGCTGATGAACACCCGTGGCCGCTGTATCCCCTTAAAAAGGACGTGCTGTGGGTCAATATCGGATTTTGGTCATCAGTTCCTGTTGATCTGATGGGCTCCGATGCACGAGAGGGAGCATTTAACAGAGAGATTGAACGCGTCATGGCAGAGCTAGGCGGACATAAATCGCTGTACTCCGAGGCGTTTTACACCAGGGAAGACTTTGAACAGCTCTATGGCGGAAAGATCCCCACACTGTTGAAGAAACGTTGGGATCCTGACAGCCGATTCCCTGGTTTATATGAAAAGACCGTAAAAGGAGCCTAAGATCGCTCACTGTAGGTAGAGGCTCGTGGTCACTACTGGTGGCCACAAAAATATGCCGATAATTACACAAAGAGAAAGCACAGAATTATGAGTAACGCCGTAGCGCAGGACCTCATGACCATCGCCGACATCGTCGAGGCCACGACCACTGCACCCCTTCCATTCCACATCACTGCTTTTGATGGAAGCTCAACTGGTCCTGAAGATGCTCCCTACCAGCTGCATGTTGCTAACACCGATGCAGTATCTTATATCGCAACCGCCCCAGGTGACCTGGGATTAGCACGCGCCTACCTCATGGGTGATCTGATCGTTAAAGGTGAACACCCCGCGCATCCTTACGGCATTTTCGATGCTCTGCAAGAGTTCTACCACTGCTTTAAACGCCCAGACGCATCCACCACGTTGATGATCATGCGGACGTTGCGCAAGATGAACGCCCTAAAGTTCCAAGAAATCCCACCAATGGAACAAGCACCCGCATGGCGCAAAGCACTGATCAATGGGCTTGCCTCCAGGCATTCAAAATCTAGAGACAAAAAAGCCATTAGCTACCACTACGATGTGGGCAACGAGTTCTACTCACTGTTTTTAGATGAGTCCATGACTTATACCTGCGCGTATTACCCAACACCAGAAGCAACCCTGGAAGAGGCCCAAGAAAACAAATACCGCCTTATCTTTGAAAAGCTGCGCCTCAAAGAAGGAGATCGCCTCCTTGATGTGGGATGCGGCTGGGGTGGAATGGTGCGCTACGCCGCCAAACACGGTGTGAAAGCAATCGGTGTCACCTTATCTGAACAGCAATATTTGTGGGGCCAGGAAGAAATTAAACGTCAAGGACTAGAAGACCTGGCAGAAGTTCGCTTCATGGATTACCGCGATGTACCCGAATCTGATTTTGATGCGATCTCAGCCATCGGTGTCATCGAGCATGTTGGTGTGAACAATTATCCTTCCTACTTTGAGAAACTCAGCAGCAAACTCAAACCAGGTGGGTTGATGCTCAATCACGGAATCACCTACCCAGACAACCGACGCCGCCAGGCTGGTGCGTTTATCGATCGCTATATTTTCCCAGACGGTGAACTCACCGGCTCTGGCACCGTCATCAAACACATGCAGGACAACGGATTTGAGGTACTGCATGAAGAAAACTTACGTTTTGATTACCAACGCACGCTTAGTGCATGGTGCGAAAACCTCAAAGAAAACTGGGATGAAGCAGTAGCTCTTGCTGGTGAACCCACCGCCCGTCTTTTTGGTTTATACATGGCAGGTTCAGAATGGGGATTTGCCCACAATATTGTTCAGCTCCACCAAGTGCTGGGAGTGAAACTCCATGAGCAGGGAAGTCGCGGAGAAGTTCCTGAAAGAATGTGGTGGACTGTCTAAACAAACAATCTTTGTTTGAAAATCTGCTAGGGACAGGTGCTAATTGTGGGTAAACTCGATTAGCAATTAGCGACTGTCCTTTTCCCGCGTGCTTTTGCAGCCATACAACATATTTCAGGATGCATCTTTACTTATGCCCATGTCACCATTGATGTTTAGTGAGGTTTCCTTTTTGAGCACGGGGATATTCAATTAACCCATGGGCACGATGCGAGAAATGGTCAGTGACCGCATTGACCGGCTACAAGAAGCGCATGCGCGTTCAAAGCAGAAGAAGTTCGGCTTCTTAGTTCGTCCAGGCACCCTCATTTTGGGTTGGTTGGTCACGATCATCGGGCTGATCACCATCCCATTGCCAGGTCAAGGCTGGTTAACAACCTTCATCGGTGTGGGTATTTTATCGCTTGAGCAAAAATGGGCGAAGAACCTACTGGGGTGGGGAGTGCATCAATATGACCGCTTCTTCACCTGGTACGGCAAAAAATCATTCCGTTTCCGCATGGCCATGTTGGCATTGATGATCCTGCTGATTTGGGTGGTGTTTATCGTGACATTTTGGTTGATGTGGCACGCTGGCACCATTCCGTGGGCTGATGAGTTTTTCACCTGGTTGGGGTTGAGCCGCTAGTTTTCCAGGAGCGGGAATTAGACAAGAGTTGGCGAATCTTAATAAAAATTAATTTGGAGATAGCTGAAGAAAAACTGATTGAGTGGCATAGCAAATGAACTATCTTGGTGGTAGATTGGTGATTTTCTGTAGTCGCGACGCAATCTCTTCTACATCAGGATGATATGTAGCGACATCAGTAATGAGGGCGAAAAAGTCATCGTCAGAAATTGCCGAATCGTGTATCCCATGAACTTGAAGCATCAAAGCACTAAGCAGGGCACCTAGTCGTTTGTTTCCATCAATCAATGGGTGGTTTGCTTCGATACTGCTCAGAAGTGCAGCAGTTTTGTGCCATATGTCGGGGTATAAATCCTGACCTTCAAATGTAGCCCAAGGGCGCTCAACTGCAGCGGATAGTAATCCCCAATCACGGGAATAGAAACCATGTTCCTCCAACCACGGACGTAGAGACTCTAATTGGAAGAATTCACGTGGATCGTTCATGCGTCTTTAAGTCTTTCCATTAATGCGCTTCGTCTTGAGAAAATTTCATCTAGCGCATTTGATGTGGTTGCGCGCGCTTGGACTTGCTCCCATTCTTGCTTGATGAGAGAAGTGATCACTTGTTGCTTAGATTTTCCTTCAAAAGCCGCGAGCTCAGAAAGTTGTTGGGATTCCTGAGGTGTTAAACGGAGATTCATAGCCATTCCTCAATAGTACTATTTTGGTACCAAATTTTGAAGGGGTGAGTAGAAGTTAATTCACGCTACTGTTTCGTTGTAGCCCAAACACCACAGCCAACACCGTGAGAATCCCAACGATAACTGCCATTACTATGAGACTTCGCTGCCGTGGTGAATCATCCGGCGGTGCAGGAACACTTAAGGCGATCTCACGAACTAGGGGAGTCGTGGGATACATCTCTTGGGTTAAAGCAAGGTAGGGGTCGATTGCTCCTCTGGCAGGGTCGATGCTGTTGAAGATCCGTGTGCGAATTTCTTCAGGTGTGGCAAAAGGAAAATGTTGCCGAAGCAGTGCTGCGGTAGCGCTGACAACGGGAGCTGCAAAACTTGTTCCTTCGAAGGGGCTTTCACCTGCGGTGGTGATCATGTGGCTGGCAAACCCGTCGCCGCGTGGTGATAGACCGGCGGGGATATGGCTTGGGGCAGAGAGGACTTGTTGGTTTCCTGGCATGGAATATTCTGCGAGGGTGTGTGAGTCAAAGCGTGCGGACACTGAAAGTACTGTGTCTGAATGTGCTGGATAAACAATAGAACCGATGGGGCAATCTTGGCCGAGGTTTCCGGCGGCAGATACGACGATGACACCTTGGTGTTCTGCGCGGTTGAGGGCATCGGTGAGAGGTTGGAAGGCATCGATACCTTCGGGGATATCTGATAAACAAGACACCACAGAAATGTTGATGATGTGCGCGTCGGCATCAAGTGCGCGGTGGATTGATTCGGCCAGAGTGCTAAGTGTTCCCACGGAGGAATCTTCGCGGGTGCGTACATAGGAACTGGTTTGTTTGATTGAAATGATCCCGGCGTCTGGGGCTACACCAATATAAGGGTCGGAGCTGCCGTCATAGGGCCAGCCTGTGCCGGGGTTTCCTTTAGAAGCTATAACCCCTGCGACGATGGTGCCGTGGCCGTCGCAGTCAATGAGTTCTCCTGGAAGATCTGGGCTTTGGTGGGCATTGACAAAGTCACCGCCGGGAACCAAATGGGGTAGGCGGGGATGAGGGGATACTCCGGTGTCGATAACTGCAACCATCACGCCTGCCCCAGTTGCTAGCTCGTGGGCTTGTGAAAGTGATTGGGCTAAATGTTCATCGAGTGCGGCTGATGATGGATCTGTGATTGCAACTTCGGGGCAGGGTAGGGCTTCAACTTCTTGGGCCGTTGAGATGGGAGTGGTAGATAACATCAAGGCTGCCACCAAGCTGATGGAAAGTTTCCGGCACATTTATCCACCGAATCCAATATCAAGTGCACGCAGCATCCCAAACACATCAAGTAAATGCAGTGCGAGTGGCAGGCTAACGGCAAGGCAGAGAGATTCCAGTCGTTCTAGCCACACAATGGTGGTGGGTTCTAGCGTGGGGATTGTAGAAATCCACAAAGCAACGGTGATCAGCACTGCCATGATGACAACCGCGCCAATTAAAGTGACGATGGAGTGTGAGCGGGCAACTGAACATGTTAGAGCTATAAAGCTTAAGGCAGAGAGCGTCATCAATGACCACGTGGGAACGGCGGCTTGGTGTCGGTTGGCGTGAAGCAGGGTTGCCACAGCGATACACAGGCAAAAGATGGTGCTGGTCCACGTTGCTGGGGTGGTGACCAGCAATATTAAAGGCCCGCTGATAACCGTGATGCCTAGGATCTGGGCGTCGAAAAGCGTCTTGGTTTTGTGGATTTTTATATCCGGATTGGTCATGGTGAGGTCGCTGACGGAGAGATCTTCGCCGGCGGTGGGCAGGGTGGGTACGCGAAGGCCTGCGAGTGATGCTGCAATTTTCGGGGCAAAGCAGATCCCGATCGTGGCTAAAGTGACCGTGGTTGCTGCTGGTCCGCTGAAATCTTCGGTTGCGTTTTTGTCCCAAAGCGCGGTGATTGAGCCCAGTGTGAAAAGGCATATTCCTGCAGTGGCCAATGTGGCGATAAGCAGAAGTGGTGGGTGGTAGACCACGTGAACGACTAAGCATGCTACTAAAACGGCGCAGGAAGATGAAAGAAGTATCCAGGTCCACGACCACGAACCTGCATCACCACTGCCTGCAACCAGCAACGCCACCGCCACTCCTGCGCCAACAATGATCAAAATCGGCAGGATATTTCTGAGAAGAGGTGTGCGTGACCCCGGGAGGAACAACAACAAAAGTGCACACAGAGCAGCGAAAATCCCGATGCGCCCAGGAAGAGCGATGCCAGAGGCCGCCGGGCTGGATAATAAAACCGCGCTTCCACATAACCCAGCGAAGGTCATCAATTCAACTAGATAACCGTTGCGGTGTTCGGAAGATAACTCCACCAAAGCTTCTGCCACATCGCGGACAACGGGCGCTTCCAAATCTCGTTCGGGTGATAGCACCACTACGCTTCCTTGCTCTACTTGAGTTTGGGAGAGCGGAATGCCGCAATCAATGGGACTTCCCGCTGCGGTGTGGGCAACCCATGGCCTGGAAATGCGAGGAGCTTGGGTGAGTTCTAAGACTTCGTCCAAGATGTCAGCAATGCTTGAACCTGCTGGTAGTGACATATCTGCTACGGCGGCTGGTGTATCACCAACCGCAAGGTCGATTCGGATGCTTACTCTTAAGGCATTAGAGATCGCCAAAATTTTTCAAACCCCCAAATTAAAAAATCCCCCAATGATGTGTAGTTGAGTATGCCAGCAAACATGCCTGCGTAGCAGTGTTGGTGAGAATTCCCCCAATTTTGAAAAGTAGGGAACCTTTTGGCTGATTTTGCAGTCAAACCCTATTGATAGCCCTTTTTTAAAAAAGGACCTAACGCCGCAGAAGCAACAGGGAAACTCGGGGGAGTTGAACAATTCATGACAACATCGATGGAATCACAACAGGTATCTGAACATGTTGTAGAGCCTTTAACATGGCCAGAACGTGATCCGGCACCGCCACTGCCAACGGAACCACTGATTGCAGAAACCGTGCCGCAAGCGGTACGACCAAAACCGAAACCGCTGCTCAAAGTACTCATGCCAGTGATCATGGTGGCTATGGTTTTAGCGATGGTCGGTCTAATGATCCTCACCAGCGGCCAGCTCAACCCCATGGTTTTAATTTTTCCTTTGATGATGGGAATGAGCGTGTTGATGATGTTCGCCCCACCTGAAGGTGATGATACTGATGAGATCCGGCGTACTTATTTACGCCACTTGGGGGCATTGCGGGCAAAAGCCACTGAACATGCAGCGATGCAGCGCAGACATGAATGGCACAGGCATCCGGATCCTTCCACATTGTGGTCAATGCTGGGCAGTAGGCGGATGTGGGAGCGCGCTAAAGATGATCAAGATTGTTTAGAAATCCGTTTTGGTTTGGGTGTGACCAGGCTTGATCCAGCGATCACCGTCAGTGATTCCGGTGCGCCGGAAGATCTCGATCCGGTGTGTGCGGTGTCGTTGCGTCACACCATTAGGGATGTGGGCTCGGTGCAAAGCATGCCGGTGTCAGTACAGCTGCAGGCCTTTCGTTTCATTGGGCTTAATGGGGCGGGCGCGCATGATTTGGCGCGTGCGTTGGTGTTGCAGTTGTTGTATCACCACGGCCCAGAAGTAGTGGGCATTAAAGCGATCGGGGAGTCTAATTGGGAGTGGCTGAAATGGGTGCCGCATACGCGTGATCTGGACAAAGCAGCCTTCCGGATTTTGTTGGTGGATTCCGTGTTGACCAACGGCACTGAAAGCTACATTGATGATCCCAAATGGACCACGATCATTAATGTCGGCGCCCAGGCGAGCACCGCGTTGGGCCAGCTGGCGGAGGATGAGGGGCTGCTGCTGCACGTCGATAAGCGTTTGCAGGTAACCACCGCCCACGGCGTGGAGGAGCTGGGTACACCGGATGCGGTGAGCTTGGAGCTTGCGGCTGCCTTTGGCCGCCGGATGACTGCTTTTCGACGCACCCCCACAGCACACGCCGCCATTTCCGGGGAATTGTTGTCCTTGTTGGGAATCGAAGATGTGGAGCATTTAACTCCGGAAACTTTATGGGCGACCAAGCGGACTCAACCGCGCACGCGTCTGGCGGTGCCGTTGGGACTCAACGCCTCGGGACAGCCGATGGTGTTGGATTTGAAGGAATCCGCCCACGGTGGAATGGGGCCGCATGGGTTGTGCATCGGTGCAACAGGCAGCGGAAAATCCGAATTGCTTAGAACGCTTGTTCTAGGGTTGTCTATCACTCATTCGCCTGAAGAACTAAACCTGGTGCTGGTTGATTTCAAGGGTGGTGCCACCTTTTTAGGCTTTGAGCAATTGCCACATACGTCTGCGGTGATCACCAACCTGGAGGAAGAATCAGTGCTGGTTGAACGCATGCACGATGCGATTTCCGGTGAAATGAACCGCAGGCAAGAAGTACTTCGCCAGGCCGGAAGTTGCGCCAACGTGGATGAATACAACCAGCTAGAGGGTGTTACCCCGATGCCAGCGCTGCTCATTGTCATTGATGAATTTTCTGAACTTCTAGGCCAGCACCCTGATTTTGCTGATCTTTTTGTTGCAGTCGGCCGGTTGGGGCGTTCCCTTCATATTCATTTGTTGCTCGCCAGCCAGCGCTTGGAGGAGGGACGGCTTCGTGGCTTGGATTCTCACCTGTCCTACCGCATTGGCCTGAAAACTTTCTCCGCTTCTGAATCTCGCCAGGTTTTAGGTATTACCGACGCATATCAATTACCCAGTCAACCCGGTGCAGGTTTTTTAAAATCCGATGTTGATACCGTCACCCGATTCCAGGCAAGTTACGTTTCCGGCCCCATTGTGCGTCGCCACCGCCTTGCGCCAACACAATCTCGGGTGCGGCTTTTTGCTGGGTGGGAAGAGGCGGAAGAAGACATCGTTGTTGAAACAGGAAAAGAATCGCTTATCGACGCCGTGGTCACCCGCGCAATCACCGCAGCTAATAAGCGGGGCTTAAGCGCTCATCGCATTTGGTTGCCACCACTTCCCGCAGAAGTATCCATCGGTGCGTTGGCTGAAGATATCGGTGAATTACGTGCCGTTATTGGGATGATCGACAGGCCATACCAGCAACGCCAAGACCCATTAGAAATCAATTTCTCACTTAGTGGTGGTAGTGGACACTGGGCTATTTGCGGTGGGCCACAAACCGGAAAATCAACAGCATTGCGCAGCATCGTTGTGTCCATGGCAGCTACCCACAGCACAGAGCACATTAGATTCTACGTGCTTGATTTATCCGGAACCTCGCTGGAAAACCTCTCCCGATTACCCCACGTTGCCGGAGTGGCAGGACGTAAAGATCCAGAACGAGTCCGCCGCGTTGTCGATGAAGTACAAGGACTGATCAACCACCCAGAACAACGCCACACCTTCCTCATTGTTGATGGCTGGCACACCATCACCCAAGAATTTGAAGAACTTTTTGACGCCTTTGTCAGCATCGCCGCCAACGGCTTAGCCGCTCGAGTCCATCTAGTGTTAAGCACCCAACGCTGGAGCTTAATCAGACCCGCCGTTCGAGACCTGATAACCGGCAGGATCGAATTGAAGCTGGGCGAAGCAATGGATTCTGTCATCGACAGAAAAGCACAACTGCGCGTTCCCGCAAAACCTGGCAGAGGTCTCAACCTTGATAAAGAACACATCTTGATTGCTCAAACTTCAACCCAAGACGTCGCCCAAGTAAGCCTCATGGCGAAAGAGCAAGGCTGGCAACCAGTTCCACAACTGCATGTGCTCCCAGCACAGATCCTCTTGCATGAACTTCAATCCACTACCGCGCCGGGAATCCCGATTGCACGAGGCGGAGCAGAGCTTTCTACTTTGACCTGGGATCCAGAAACAAGCCGCCACCTTTTAGCTTTTGGTTCCCAAGGTTGCGGTAAATCTTCACTAATCCGCACGATTGTTACAGGGCTGACCATTGTTGGGCGTGACAAAGCCCGCCTAGTGTTTTTTGATCTTCGCCGCACCCACCTTGATCTCGTGCCAGCCGATATGCTGGCTGCTTATTGTGCGACATCAACGGCAGTGCACAACACGGTCAAAGATATGGTGACCACGCTATCTGCCAGGCTTCCCGGCCCGGGTGTCACTGCCCAAGAACTCCGCGATCGGTCCTGGTGGCAAGGCCCTGATATTTACCTTGTCATTGATGATTATGATCTGCTTCCCGCAGGTACGCTGCATCCACTGCGCGAGATCATCCCGCATGCCCGTGACGTCGGCCTGCACATCGTGCTTGCCCGCAAAGCAGGCGGCGCATCACGCGCGCTATATGATCCGGTGCTCGCTGAGATCAAGGACCAATCACCGCAGGTAGTGCTTTTCGACGCCGACCGCGACGAAGGTGCCATCCTAGGCATTAAGCCCTCGGCCCAACCACCTGGACGCGCCACAATGTCCATCCGAGGTGAAAATATTGGTGTTGCACAGATGGCACGAATGGGTGATGAATCATGAGTATTGAAACTATCGCCATCACAGTTTTAGAAACCGTCACGATCTTTGATGGCCCTGAAACCATTTACCGTTATGACCTCACCGCAGAAGGCATTCTGGATGGATGGGCATTGCCTGCCGTGTTGGATCAAACACAACAAATCGCTGCAGATAATTGGCCATCAGTAGACGTGGTGGTCGATGCCACAGATGCTGTGGTTGAAGCCCTAACAACGATGTTTTCTTCCAAGGGGGTGAAATGCAGTGGGGTTGAGATTGAGGTGGAAAAACCTCCTGTTGAACAAGCACCCAAAATTGACCGCCCCACCAGTGGAAAGCAGGTCCGCCACTTCTACGGCATCAAACCGCTTCATCTGGTGTTGGTGAGTGTGCTTGTTGGATCAATAGCAGGGGTGTGGTTGATTTCAGGATTTATGGGGCCAGTGGATTCACCGCCAGTGGATAAGGTGGTGGAAATTGAAACGGAGGAGGCGTCGATAAGCAATCAACCCCAGCCACAGCCGACCGTGCTGGTGACCGAGGACTTGCTTATTGAGGCACCTTTTGGCTTTGAACTGCGAAGCGACGGGCAGTCGCGCTACCTGGAAGGCCCTGATCCGAACCTGCGCATCCACATCGGTGTCGACCCACTGCACGGCGCAGACGCCGAGCTGGTCGCAGAGGAACTGCGCAGACTTATCGCGGACGACCCTGTGCTAGAAGAAATTCCGGCAGGGCAGTGGGGTGAGAAAACCACCATCGACTACCGCGAAACCCCCGGCGATGGCTCCAATGTGTTGTGGGTGACCTGGTTTGGAGCCGACCGACAATTCAACGTTGGATGCCACAGCAAAGCCGCAGAAACCCTTGTTCACAAGGCACAATGCCGCAGCGTGATTGAACACCTGACGCTGAAATAACTCCTGCAATAAGGGCAAAATAAAAAAGTTTTGAAAAATAGGGAACCAAAACGCGATTTTTACAGTCCAACATAGATAGGAAAGGCAAAAAGACTTTTCCGGGGGAACACCAGAAAAACCTGGTGAACTTAAAAACCATTTCGTTCGAGGAGGGGCGAACCAATGTCGAATCTTTTTAGGACAGAATCCGATGTCATGCTGGCCACCGCAGGCCAGGTAGACGATACAAACGACCAAGTCCAAAGCGAACTCAGCCGACTGCGTGGAGTTGTTGATTCCGTACGCGGAAGCTGGGCTGGACAAGCACAAGTCAGCTTCGATGCGCTGATGAACCGCTGGAATGCATCCGCACGCCAGCTCCAAGAAGCACTGGCATCAATCTCCGACAACATCCGACACAATGCCCGCAGCTTTGAAAACACTGAAGCTGATAACTCCCAGGCATTCAACGCTGTCGGTGCAGGCGCCGGTGACAGCGCTGGACTACCACTGTAAAACTCTCAAAGAAGAATTAAGGAACCAAGAACATGGATATGATCCGCTATGAATTCGGTGCCATCCAAGGTGCCGCAACCGACATCAACTCCACCTCAGGCCGCATCAACTCACTTCTTGATGGCCTAAAATCCCAACTCCAGCCCATGGTGGCGAGCTGGGAAGGTGAATCCAGCGAAGCGTACAACGAAGCGCAGCTCAAGTGGGACCGCGCAGCAGCAGAGCTAAACACCATCCTTGCCACCATCTCCAACACCGTTGCCCAAGGCGCTGAGCGTATGTCTGACGTTAACCGCCGCGCAGCAGCAAGCTGGGGTGCATAAGGACTAAAAAACTATCGCGGGGGTTTTGTTGAAAGATTGTAGAGGCGAAAACACACCCCAGTTTTTCTAAATTCTTCTCTCACCCCGCCCGCTGAAGAAAGAAGGTCATCAGCTTTATAGCTGGTCACTTTCTTTTTGGTATTTTGATAGCCGAGATAGTACACTTTTATCTTTGTGTGTGGAGTCAAACCTCCTCTTATTAAAGGGAAGCGTTTGCACAGCAGGGCAAATTCGGGTCACCACCGGCCGCCGAACTTGATCCTTCCTCAACATATACCTGGCTGGCAGTTCTAGACAGACTAATTCAAGGAGTCATAGTGTCTACTTACCACCCGAAGAGCGGTGACATCACCCGTAAGTGGTACGTCATCGACGCCACTGACGTGGTCCTGGGTCGCCTGGCAACTCACGCCGCTGACCTACTTCGCGGCAAGGGCAAGCCTTTGTTCGCACCTAACGTTGACTGCGGCGACCACGTAATCGTGATCAACGCTGACAAGGTTGCAGTTACCTCCAACAAGCGCGAGCGCGAAATGCGTTACCGCCACTCCGGTTACCCTGGTGGACTGAAGTCCATGACCCTGGGTCGTTCCCTGGATCTGCACCCAGAGCGTACCGTTGAGGATTCCATCGTCGGCATGATGCCGCACAACAAGCTCAGCGCTGCTTCCGCAAAGAAGCTGCACGTCTTCGCAGGTTCCGAGCACCCATACGCTGCTCAGAAGCCTGAGACCTACGAGATCAAGAAGGTGGCCCAGTAATGTCCGAGCCTATCCAGAACGAGAACGTAGAGAGCAACGTCGCAGACGCTGCTGACATCGCAGCAGCAACCGCTGCAACCGAGGAGTTCACCAACACCATCGGTGACGCAATCGCAACCTCCTCCGAGGAAGAGACCATCGAAGCTGCACCAGTAGTTCTCGACGGCCCAATCCAGACCGTCGGTCGCCGTAAGCGCGCCATCGTTCGCGTCCGCCTTGTAGCTGGCTCCGGCGAGTTCAAGTGCAACGGCCGCACCCTGGAAGAGTACTTCCCTAACAAGCTGCACCAGCAGCTGATCAAGGCTCCTCTGGTCCTCCTGGACCGCGAGAACCAGTTCGACATCGTTGCAACCCTGAAGGGTGGTGGCCCAACCGGACAGGCTGGCGCATTCCGCCTCGCAATTGCACGTGCACTGAACGCATACAACCCAGCAGAGCGTGGACAGCTGAAGAAGGCTGGCTTCCTCACCCGTGACGCTCGTGCAGTTGAGCGTAAGAAGGCTGGTCTGCACAAGGCACGTCGTGCACCTCAGTACTCCAAGCGTTGATATTTACTCAACGTTTGCGCAAACCCGTTTCGCCGAATTTCTCGGTGGGGCGGGTTTTCCGCATTCTTGGGGTTTTGTGCTGTGAGATTAGAACGGTATAGGTCTGGGCGAGTATTGATATCGCACTGGGAACAGTAATGACTGCTAATGGATTTTTTTATGCAAGAGTCTATGGTGATCTACTACGAAAAGTGAGAATTCCTCATCTATAGCTTTTTCAAGTATGTAACTACGAGCGACGAAATGATCAATCATAAATAAGGCCAAAAGTACTTCTGACCGGGAACTTAGCCTTACTATAAGAGAATAGGGTCAGGCAAATACGTCCTTTTCCCTTACCGCTAGGTGCAAGGAAGATGGAGTTTCAATGACGAGATGAAGCATGATGACTCTGACAGTCTTGATGATCTGTAGTGTGGGTGTTTCCGGATGTGGCAATTATTTGGGAGATATCAACGTTAAAGGGCGCGCTGGTTTTTCGGTATCTGAATCTGGCGACCTTATTGTTCGTGTACAGCCGTGTGGTCTACCGATTGATACGGTCGACATGGCGGGCCCAATGCCGCAGGATCTACCACCCCAGGCAAACCCTCTGTATCTCGAATTAAGTGATCCCGACGGTCGTACCGATCCTTTTATAGTTGATCCCAGGAACTTAGAGTCTAGTTGGACGGTTGTAGCAGGTGAAGGGCTGCCGACAGATCCTGATGCGCTAATTATTGTTAATGCGAATGTCGAGGGTGAGAGTACTCAAACCTCACAGGTGTCAGCTTATATCAGGGATATTCAGGGTTTGAGTTCAGATCAAATCTATGTAGGGAACCTTGAAAGCTCACGAATTATTGATGAGAGTGAATTTCTTCATTGTCGCAAGTAGCGTGTGAATCAAACGTAAGCACACGATTTCTTCTTCGAGAAGATCCTGCACACCTCTAACCATGTATTTCTAAGCACCTGACACCTGGTCAATGACCACGAGGACCGTCTCGTGGTCATTGACCAGTCTTTTTCACCGTCTCTGCCTTCAGATCCTGTCTTAGCTGGGGGTGTCGCCTGACCTAAACCTGATACAGGTATGTCAGTGACGGTCAATTTCACAGCCTAATCTGGATTACGCTGACTTGGTTTTGGGGAATCAGTTGTTTCGTATCAGCGTCGTTATTTTGTTAATGACAAACAGTTAGTGTTCTGTGCGTTACGTTTACACAGCTTAACTGAAGAAATATTGTTCAACAGAGTTTTAGAACAGGTCGATTTGCGCTAAGCAGTGCATAATTAATCGCATGACTCGACTTTTTGGAACTGATGGCGTCCGCGGACTAGCCAATGAAGTACTCACCGCACCTTTGGCTTTGAAACTCGGTGCAGCAGCAGCCCACGTACTCACTGCAGAAAAGCGCGTGGATGGGCGTCGCCCGGTTGCGATTGTTGGTCGAGACCCTCGAGTTTCTGGAGAGATGCTCGCAGCAGCGCTTTCAGCAGGTATGGCCAGCCAGGGTGTTGATGTCATTCGCGTCGGTGTTATCCCAACCCCCGCCGTTGCATTCCTCACCGATGATTATGGTGCGGATATGGGCGTGATGATTTCTGCGTCGCACAACCCAATGCCTGATAATGGCATCAAGTTCTTTTCGGCAGGTGGACACAAACTCCCTGATGATATTGAAGATGAAATTGAGCGCGTTATGGACAGCTTGCCTGCTGAGGGGCCAACGGGGCACGGAATTGGTCGTGTGATCGAGGAAGCGCCAGATGCTCAAGATCGCTACCTAGACCACCTTAAAGATGCGGTCCCAACGTCTCTTGAAGGCATCAAAGTGGTTGTAGATGCTGCTAACGGAGCAGCCAGTGTCGTGGCTCCTAAGGCATATGAGGCTGCAGGGGCAACAGTCATTGCCATTCACAATAAGCCAGACTCCTACAACATCAACATGGATTGTGGTTCAACCCATATCGATCAGGTTCAGGCCGCAGTTTTGAAGCATGGTGCTGATCTTGGTTTGGCACACGATGGCGATGCTGACCGATGCTTAGCGGTAGACAAAGACGGCAATATTGTTGATGGCGATCAGATCATGGCTCTTTTGGCCATCGCTATGAAAGAAAACGGCGAACTTCGCAAGAACACCCTGGTGGGCACCGTCATGAGCAACCTTGGTCTAAAGATCGCGATGGATGAAGCGGGTATTACTCTGCGAACCACCAAAGTGGGTGACCGCTACGTGCTGGAAGACCTCAACGCAGGTGGATTCAGCCTTGGTGGAGAACAGTCTGGCCACATTGTTCTCCCAGATCATGGCACCACAGGTGATGGAACCTTGACAGGTTTATCCATCATGGCGCGCATGGCTGAAACCGGAAAATCCCTAAGCGAGTTGGCGCAAGCAATGACGGTACTGCCACAGGTTCTGATCAATGTGCCAGTTTCTGACAAATCCACCATCGTTTCCCACCCAAGCGTCGTTGCAGCAATCGCTGAAGCAGAAGCGGAGTTGGGTTCTACCGGTCGAGTGCTTCTTCGCGCTTCGGGCACTGAGGAACTTTTCCGCGTCATGGTTGAGGCTGGCGATAAGGAACAGGCACGCCGCATCGCAGGACGTCTTGCTGCTGTGGTTGCAGAAGTTTAGTTCACCTCTCGTGGGCTATATAAAACTCACCAAAAGTGATTGTATGGCCCCCATTCGCTGGTCAATGAATGCACCTCGGGGGAAGCTAGTACAACTTTTAAGAAAAATTTTCTGCGAATAGGGAACCTAAACGCCTTTAAAACAGTCAAACCATAGTGAAGGGCAAAATCACTGCCACGAAGCTGATATTGGTTGACACATTGTTAAAAAAAGGGGGAATTTTAGGTGTCTGGATTCGAACTAAAAATAGAAGAAACCTTAGCTACGCTGCGCGGACTTTTGGGGGAAACCGCGCAACAGCACAGTAAACATCGGCAACAAGTCCCGCACTTTTCACCATCGGCCTCTGGCCGAGGTTTTAGCGCGCAGGGCCGGGCCTTGGCGGAAATGTTTGAGGGGCTGCACCGTGGCGTCGAAAAGCGTATCGACGCTTTCACCCACACAACCCAAGCCGCCGCAGAAGAAGTTAAACGATTTGGCGATGCCGACCGCGTGTTTGGCGCTGGATTTGATGGGATTGAACCGAAGTGAATGATCCTTTAACCGGCTACGGAGCAGCAGTTTCCACGCTACAAAACGCAAGTGCAGGACTGTACCTCGGGCCCTCGAAATCCGAAAGCTACCTGCGCGGAATATACCAATCCATTGAAGGACTAAACACTGGCTCGTTAAGAGAAGCCGCCCAAGTAGCAGCAGGTGGAACAAACGAAGCCAGAATCCAAGGATGGCTAGGCCCGCTGGTGAAATTCTTCGGAACAGTCGGCGGAGGAATGATCGCCTCCGAGATAGCTGAGCGGGCAATTGACTGGTTTAAAAACCGCAACGATGTAGAAGAAGTAAGCGACGCTGCAGGTAAAGCCGCAGATGCCATTGACACTACCGTTTCTGAATCCGACCAAGGCATGATTCATATCATCCAGCAACTACTGGATATCGTATCGACCTTGGTGAAGGTTTTAGGCAGTATTGATCGAGGAAAATTTCCACAAGAGTTCAGAGACTGCGTGCAAACAGGATCTGATCTTATCGATCAAGCAGGGGACATGCTCGAAGGCGTGTGCGCTGACCGAGACGATGCAATCTCACAGTGCTTCTCCGCGTTGACGGAACATGGAAAACAGGTTTGTGAAACTGAGCAGAAGCCATTGTGCAGTGCAGCTTCTGCGACTTCTGGAGCTTCTGGAGCTTCTGGAGCAGCGGTTTCGTCGGCTTCGTCTGCTAGTAGTGCTGGTGGCTTTGATAGTTCTACGGACACTTCCACTTCAACCAATGGTGAGAAAGACAAAACTGCACCTGCATCTGCGGAGAAACTGGTCGAAAAGCAGGTTGAGAAGCCTGCCGGAAAGCCTGCTGAAAAGCATGAGTGTGAAGACAAACCGAAACCTGAACCAGTCGAGTGTGAGCCGACACCCGCCCCTGAGCCAGAGCCCGAGGAATGCGCGCCGGAACCTGAGCTGGAAGAGTGTGAACCTGAACCAGAGCCCGAGGATGTTTCTGAAGAATCTGATCTGATTGGGAAACTGATCAAGGGTGCTATAGGTATTGGAATTGTTGTTGTAGGTGTGGGATTGCTGGTGAACTTCCTGGAGCAGAGCATACCCATGATTGAAGAACCGCCTGCACCAGAACCTGAGCCGATTCCAGAACCAATTTCTGTAAAACCACTAGAGGCTGACTTAGATAAGGTGGCTGAACCTGCACCAAAGCCAATTCCACAAGCTAATTACACCGCAGCTGCAGCCACCAACTATTCCGCACCTGCTCCTGCTTCCCCAATCGCGCCAGCAGCACCTGAGGTTGAGGAACACCCTGCTCCAGTTGTTAACGTTCACAAAGCTGGCGGGTGGTAGTTGTGGAATACGCAGAATTTCTTCAACAGTTTCGGGAGCGCACAGCAAAGCGGATGGAGGAGTTTGAAAAGGCGATTGCCTCGACTCAACGAAAGCTTGATGACGTAGCGGAAGATGTAGAAAAGAAAAAACAGCCGATTGAGGTGGAGCCTTTGGAGAAGCCAGTTCGGGTGGCACGGCGATCATCAAGAGGCCGGGGACCAGTGAAATCGGTGTTAAGAGAAGCTTAAAGTGGAGTTCCGATTGAGATTTTAGTATTGAGTCGTTTAAGCGACGCGATTTCTACAATGAGTATTTGTATTACTCGGACCCCAAAAGGCGCTTAGAAGCGATTCTAGAAGGGCACTTTTCCAGCGGCAGGTGGTCAGATTTTTCGCGGGAGAAGAGAGCCCAAACATACATGACAAGAATCTTGAAAATCAGAAATCTTGGCACGCCTGTCTGGTTTTGAAAAAGAGACCGCACGATCACGGCTCGCATAGGGGAAGAAGAGCCAACCGGTAGACCTCAGGATTCACATCTGACACGCCAGCCACAGCCAGAACACCCCAAGGCCCCTACGCCAGCGAAACTACTTCTCGTTGAGGAACGCGAATGGAGAGGTGTCCTTTGGGAAGGCGTGCTCTTGGAGTTCCTCGCCGAAGTAGGAGGTAACGTTTTTAGCTTCGGCGTCTGGTTCGGAGAAGGCTTTGTACTTTTTCTCGTCGGCAAGCTGGTGGAGCAGGAATCCTGTGAGAAGACCACGGACGGTTTCTTGTGCTCCCGTTTGTGGTCGACCGATTCCTACGGCAAGTTTGAACATGGTGTCTTCTGAGAAGCCTTGTTGGTTGCCTTTTTCGGATTCGCGGTAGCAGATATCACCAGCCCAGTTTGCAGCTAGTTTTGCAGGTTCACCGGATTCGAATAGCCCAAGGCTGGAGGATCCAATGATTAGGCCGGGAGCTTTCGCTGCGAATGCTGCGTCGATTGCTGATGGTGAAGTTTTCGCTGGATAGATGGCTCCAACGGCGCGCACTAAGTCACGGTTTGCTGAGGCTAATACTGCAGATCCGCCACCCATTCCGTGGCCCACGATACCGAGGCGGCCAGGGCTGACGGTAACTGCGCCGGATCCAAGTTTCACTCCACCGAGAATCTGGATGGCGGATTCAAGATCAGAGGCGAAGCCTTTATGGTCGGGGATGAACCCAGTTTCAGTGTTGGGGGCGGCTACGGCGATGCCCCACGATGCTAAGTGCCTTAACGTTTGGTGATAGTACTTGATGGGTTTCATCCAGTCGTGGCCGAACGCTACACCTGGAATGCCATTTCCTTCTGCGGGGGTGTAGATTTTTCCCGGAATGCCGGCGTAGTTCATATCGCCCACCAGCACGCGGTGCGGTCCACGCTTGGACAGTTTGGATAGGTGTTTGTTCAGATTGTCAGCCACGTGTTCAAGGATAGTTGAAAGCTTCGGCCAATACTGGCACTAACCCTGATACCAATCACATTTTTTGGCAGTGGTGGTGGCACAATAGTTCAACATGAACTTGTTGACCACCAAAATTGATCTGGATGCCATTGCACATAACACGAGGGTGCTTAAAAAGATGGCGGGTTCAGCGAAGTTAATGGCAGTGGTCAAAGCGAATGCCTATAACCATGGGGTGGAAAAAGTAGCGCCGGTTATTGCAGCTCATGGTGCAGATGCTTTTGGTGTGGCCACATTGGCGGAGGCGTTGCAGCTGCGTGAGATCGGTATAGCTCAGGAAATTTTGTGTTGGATTTGGACTCCGGAACAGGATTTTAAAGCCGCACTTGAGCGAAATATTGATTTGGCTGTTATTTCCCCCGCACATGCGCAGGCTTTGATTGATTCTGATGATCAGCCGATTCGGGTGTCCATCAAAGTTGAGACTGGCCTGCACCGTTCAGGTGTGGATGAATCTGAGTGGGAAGCCGTGTTCGATGCATTGGCTGCAGCGCCACACATCGAGGTCACGGGGCTGTTTACGCACTTGGCGTGCGCAGATGAGCCTGAGAATCCAGAAACAGATGAGCAAATAATTGCTTTTCGACGCGCCCTTGCGCTCGCCCGTAAGCACGGGCTTGAGTGCCCGGTCAACCACGTATGCAACTCTCCCGCATTTTTAACACGTTCTGATCTTCATATGGAGATGGTCCGACCAGGTTTGGCTTTTTATGGATTGGAACCTGTGGTGGGACTGGACCATGGTTTAAGGCCGGCGATGACATGGGAGGCGAAGGTGAGCGTCGTAAAGCAAATTGAACCCGGGCAGGGCACGTCCTATGGCCTGACCTGGCGCGCTGAGGATCGCGGTTTTGTGGCAGTAATACCTGCAGGTTATGCCGATGGCATGCCGAGGCATGCGCAGGGGAGGTTCTCCGTCACGATTAATGGTGTTGATTATCCGCAGGTTGGGCGTGTGTGCATGGATCAGTTTGTGATTTCTTTGGGTGAGAATCCGCATGGTGTCCAAGCAGGTGCGCAGGCTGTGATCTTTGGTGAAAATGGGCATGATGCCACTGATTTTGCAGATCGTTTGGGCACCATCAACTATGAAGTGGTGTGTCGCCCGACTGGCCGAACTGTTCGTGAATACATTTAAAGGAGCGTCAATGAAATCTGAGTTTCCGGGGTCCGGTACTAGGCGTTTTGAGACCGCCGCCGATACCCAAAGTTTTGGTGAGGAATTGGGACGCCATTTAGAAGCTGGCGATGTGGTGATTTTGGATGGCCCGCTAGGTGCTGGAAAAACGACATTCACCCAAGGTATTGCGCGCGGATTACAAGTTAAGGGGCGGGTCACATCGCCGACGTTTGTGATCGCGAGGGAGCACCGTTCAGAAATTGGTGGGCCCGATCTCATCCACATGGATGCATACCGATTGCTGGGCGAAGACACTGAAGATGCCGATCCGATCGGTGCGCTGGACTCCTTAGACTTGGACACTGATTTGGATTTGGCTGTGGTTGTCGCCGAATGGGGTGGTGGCTTGGTGGAGCAGATCGCTGATTCCTATTTGTTGGTCACCATCGATCGTGAGACCGCTGTGCAGGAAGATCCTGATTCTGAAGCGCGAATTTTCACTTGGGAGTGGCGCGAAGGGCGCTGAGAAACTTTCCTGCAACGAAATAGTGTGATTCTTTCCGTTTCTGTTGTTTTAGTTTTGGATCTGCGGGATTATAGAAAGTAGTGAAAAGTGAATATTAGTTCTCTAGTTTTCTCTGCCTTCTTGAAGTAAGCCCTATCGCTGGACTGTTTCGTGGGATTACTCTCTGGGGATTGCTCTGTGGGCAAGAAACTTCCTTAACACACAAGGGATGTGATTGTGCATGCTTGATTTCCTAGCTGCGAACCCGCTGATTGCCCTAATTGTCATTTTGGCAATCGGCTTAGCGATAGGACAGATCAGAGTCTTTGGGCTTTCGCTTGGTGCAGCTGCAGTGTTGTTTGTAGCGCTTGCTTTTTCCACTGCAAACATTGACATTGTGATTCCAGTGATCGTGTATCAGCTAGGTTTGGCGATGTTCGTCTATGTCATCGGTTTGTCCGCCGGACCAGCATTTTTCAGTGAGTTCGCCAAAAAGGGCTGGAAACTTACTATTTTCATGATCTTGCTGCTGGTAGCACTCATTGGATTTGCGTGGGTGCTGATCAAAACCCTGAACCTTAATACGGCAATTGGTACAGGCATGTTCACTGGCGCCTTGACCTCCACACCAGGTATGGCAGCAGTGGTTGAACTGATTGAAGGTATCGATCCAAGCATTGCCAGTGATCCAGTTATTGGTTATTCCTTGGCATATCCGGGTGCTGTGCTTGGTTCCATTTTGGTGGCAGCAGTTGGTGCGAAGCTGCTGAAAGTTAATCACCGGGAAGACGCTCGAAAAGAAGGACTGATTACTGCACCATTGGTATGGAAAGGAGTGCAGCTTAAACCAGGAATCACAGGCCGGGTAGGTGATCTTCCACGCCTTGCAGGGGAAAGTATCATTGCTACCCGTATTGTGGACGACCCGCATTCACACCGACTTGCTGACCCCGACCTGCCCATCACCGAAGGCATGGAATTGCTGATCAACGGCACCGAAGAAGCCGTCAACAACGCAATCAAAGCATTAGGCGAAGAACGCGAAACAAAGATTGAAGATACAGAATTAATCTACAAACGCGTCACAGTATCCAACCCGGATGTTGCAGGTAGAACTGTTGCAGAACTTGATACCGTTGCCCACGGATTCATGATCGCACGTATCCGCCAAGGCGATTCAGAAGTTGTTCCACGCCCTGACACGGTGGTCAATTACTCCGATCGCGTTCGTGTGGTGGTGGCTCCAGGCCGTGTGGCTGAGGTACGGAAATTCCTTGGCGATTCTGAAAAATCACTCGCCGATGTCAACTTACTTCCCTTCGCCATCGGCCTTTCTCTCGGCCTGTTGCTTGGCGCCATTCCAATCCCTCTTCCAGGCGGTACCACCATGTCCCTTGGTTTTGGTGGTGGCCCCATCATCGTGGGTCTAATTTTAGGCGCACTCAAACACACCGGACCGTTAACGTGGCAGATGCCTTTCCACGCTAATCGAACGATCTCAACCTTGGGTTTGGCCCTCTTCCTTGCCGGCGTAGGAACCTCCGCGGGTGCAGGTTTTAGAGCAGCGCTTACTGATTCATCCTCACTGATCTACATGGGTGTTGGTCTTCTTATCACCTTGGCATCAGCACTGTTGTGCGCAGTGGTTGGCGTGTGGGTACTCAAGCTGAAGTGGGATGAAGCCATGGGAGTTGCCGCGGGAACAACAACCAACCCCGCGATTATTTCCTATCTCAATGGCCAAACAGGAACAGATCTTGCCAACAGGGGATACGCAACGGTGTACCCCACAGCCATGATTGGAAAAATCCTAGGCGCGCAGTTGTTGTTCTTGCTGCTCTAGTGATGTTTGTGGCTGTGCGTTGGAGAAGGCCTCGAGGTTTTGTAATAGGCGACTTCTTAACGGGCGACTTCACGTACTCAACTTCACGTGGTGCGACTTCGCTGGGCGATGGGCCGATTTCGTAGCGATGTCGCCTGTTAAGAAGTTGAGCACGTGAAGTCGCTACCGTGAAGTCACCCTGTAGAATTTCTGAAGCTGCACCTTGGCTGCTTTAACTTCGAGATCACACCTTCGAGAGCTCGTACTCAATTTCTTATCTTCGAGACCGCTAGGAAAGTCACCCAAAACCGACTGGTATCGAAAGTAAGAAATTGAGTACGCGAAATTGCTAACGAAAAATCGAAACCGAGAAATCGCAGTTAAGGTCTCGACACCGTGAAATCGAACTTAAGAAACCAAGGCATTTACAGCCCGTTTAAGGCCTCTAATTTTTCACATAAGTGTTTGTATCAACAGGGTTCCCAAAGGCCGGGAGGGGAGATTCTGTGGGGTCACTTTTTCTAGGCCCTTTGGGTAGTTTTCACCGCATTTCATCTGGTGACCAAAGCAGCCATCGGGAAGGCCGGTCTTGGTCACATGCAACGGTTATCGGACCAGCAAATTTGATCTAGCGACCAAGATCTCCTTGTTTCACCTATGGATTTGGTCAAATTTGACGATGACTGGAGGTTAACCCGGCCAGATAGCTCGAGAACTAGTCATATTGCGGTGCTTAAGTGGCGAAATCCAGATAGAGAAATCCAGATAGAGATAGAGATTTTCAAATAGTGCTTGATGTATGAGCACTGAATTTCGACACAGCTCTGATTCTTGCTGCTCCAGTAATGGGTGGTGTCCGCCTCTGCGCGTAACCTTGGGTACATGATGAAAACTCTTGGCTCGCTGAACTTAGAAGAAATCACATTAACCTTGCCGTTGACGCAGGATCCTGACGATCAGCGCACGATTGATGTCTTCGCGCGGATTGCTACTCGTCGTGGTGGGGAAGACCTTCCGTATTTGGTGTTTTTGCAGGGTGGTCCAGGTAATGAATCACCTCGTCCGAGTCTTAATCCTTTAAATCCCAGCTGGTTGGGTGTGGCCTTAGAGGAATATCGGGTGGTTATGCTGGATCAGCGTGGTACGGGGCGTTCCACTCCAGTGGGTAATGATATTTTGCAGCAGCCTACTGAAAATGTGGTGGAGTATTTAACCCATTTGCGTGCTGATGGCATTGTGCGTGATGCAGAAGCGTTGCGGGAGCATTTGGGTGTGAAGCAGTTCAATCTTTTAGGCCAATCCTTTGGTGGGTTTACCACGTTGCATTATCTGTCCTGTCATGCGGATTCTTTGGACAAGGTGTTTATCACTGGTGGTTTGAGTGCTATTGATCGCCCGGCTGAAGATGTCTATGCCAATTGCTATAACCGGATGCGGAGAAACTCGGAGGTGTTTTATCGTCGTTTCCCTGAGTTGCGGGAGACTTTCCGCGGGTTGGTTGATCGTGCGCGCGCCGGGGAGATTGTTCTTCCAACTGGTGAGGTGGTTTCGGAATCCCGGTTGCGTTCTTTAGGGCATTTGTTGGGTAGCAATGACGGCTGGTTTGATCTGTATAACCTGCTGGAATTAGATCCAATGTCTAATGCTTTTGTTCATGATTTGGCAGGGTTACTGCCTTTTGGCAATCGAAACCCAATTTATTATGTGCTCCATGAGTCCTCTTATGCCGATGGGGTGGTAACCAATTGGGCTGCTGAGCGCGTGTTGCCGCAAGATTTCCGTGAGGATCCCACGCTGCTAACGGGTGAGCACGTGTTTAAGGAATGGGCTGATACCGTGCCATCACTTAAACCTTGGAAAGACGTGGCCTTAGCATTGGCTCAGCAAGAATGGCCCAAACTTTATGATGCCAAGGCACTAGAAAATTCAAACGCCACCGGAGCTGCAGCAGTGTATGCCAATGATGTGTTTGTGCCGTTGGATTTCTCTTTAGAAACCGCTCAGCACTTGCCTGGCGTGGAGCTTTTTGTCACCAGTCAGCATGAGCACAATGGGCTTCGCGCCAGCCAAGGCACAGTTTTAAAGCACCTTTTCGACCTTGCCCACGGCCGAGAGGTACGCTGATTCTTCGTGTTAGTACTAGCCCTAGACACCTCAACCCCTGATCTCATCGTTGGTATTGTCGATTCCGCCACGGGGACAACGCTTGCCCAAACCATCATCGAGGACACTCGCGCGCACAACGAGCAGCTCACGCCCACCGTTAAAAAGACGCTTCTCGACGCCACCCTAAGCTTTTCAGACCTCGACGCGGTTGTCGTGGGTTGCGGCCCGGGACCGTTTACTGGTCTTCGAGTCGGCATGGTTTCTGGTGCAGCTTTTGGTGATGCCCTAGAAATCCCTGTTTTTGGTGTCTGTTCCCTGGATGCGATTGCTCATAATATTGGTGCCCAAGATATCGCCCATGCTTTGGTTGCAACTGATGCGCGTCGTCGTGAAATTTATTGGGCAACCTACCGTGCAGGTCAGCGCGAACAAGGCCCTGATGTGGTGGCTCCAGCTGACTTGGATATTGGAGGAGATGTTAATGCCATTTCCATTCCATCCCATTTGGTGGAAAAGCTAAGCGTGGATCTCCAGGAAAAAACTCTGCTTCCAGGCAAACCTGCCCCGGCAAGTTTGGTGGCGGTTGCTGATTTAACCGCCACACCCAAGCCTTTGGTTCCGCTGTATCTGCGCAGGCCAGATGCTAAAGAACCCAAACCTAAACCCAAATCCGCAGCCATCCCTGAGGTTGATCTTTCATGAGTGAACAGTTTGAATTGCGAGAGCTTCGCAGGGAAGATGCCCAGCGGTGTGCAGATTTAGAACAAATCCTGTTTCCTGGGGATAATCCCTGGCCACGTGATGTATTTGCTGTCGAGTTTTCTCATCCCACCAATTTCTACATCGGTGCATTTGATGATGATTTCTTAGTTGCCTATGCAGGGCTTGCCATGATGGGGCCAATCGATGATCCAGAGTTTGAAATCCACACCATCGGCGTAGACCCTGATTATCAACGAAAAGGTCTGGGGCGGGTACTCATGGATCAAATGATGCACGCAGCAGACAGCCACGATGGCCCGGTGTTTTTAGAAGTTCGAACTGACAATGTGCCAGCAATTTCTATGTATGAATCCTTTGGTTTCAACACTCTTGCGGTAAGAAAAAACTACTACCGCCCCTCAGGTGCAGATGCCTACACCATGCAACGTCCACGTCTTAGCGACCGCAACAAGCAATCGCAATAAAATCAAGGAAGCAACATGATTGTTTTAGGAATTGAAAGCTCCTGCGATGAAACAGGCGTGGGAGTAGTCCAGCTGGATAGCCAAGGAAACCTAGAAATCCTTGCTGATGCAGTGGCATCCTCTATGCAGGAGCATGCACGTTTCGGTGGTGTTGTGCCAGAAATAGCATCCCGGGCCCACCTGGAATCTATGGTCCCCGTGATGCGTGAAGCGTTGAGGGAGGCGGGCGTCGATAAGCCAGATGCAGTAGCCGCAACCGTGGGGCCTGGTTTGGCGGGCGCACTGCTGGTGGGGGCGAGCGCTGCGAAAGCGTATGCGGCCGCGTGGGATGTGCCGTTTTATGCAGTCAACCACCTGGGCGGACACGTAGCTGTGGCCAATTTGGAAGGTGAAACTTTGCCACATTCGGTGGCGTTGTTGGTTTCTGGCGGACACACTCAGCTCCTTGAGGTAGAAGCGGTGGGCTTGCCCATGAAGGAATTGGGCTCGACGTTGGATGATGCCGCAGGTGAGGCCTATGACAAGGTCTCTCGTCTGCTGGGCTTGGGCTACCCGGGTGGGCCAGTGATTGATAAATTGGCGCGCCGGGGAAATCCAGAGGCCATTGCGTTTCCTCGAGGATTGATGAAAAAGTCCGATTCGCGTCATGATTTCAGCTTCTCTGGGTTAAAAACTGCCGTTGCCCGTTTTGTGGAAGCAGCAGAGCGAAACGGTGAAGTTATTTCCGTGGAAGATGTGTGTGCTTCTTTCCAGGAAGCCGTGTGTGATGTGTTGACGTTTAAGGCTGTGCGCGCGTGTCGTGATGTGGGCGCGAAGGTGTTGTTGCTCGGTGGTGGCGTGGCAGCCAATTCGCGTTTGCGTGAGCTCGCGGAGGAGCGTTGCGCTAAGGCTGGGATCGAATTGCGGGTGCCTCGTTTCAATTTATGCACCGATAATGGTGTGATGATAGCGGCGTTGGCGGCGCAAAGGATCCATGAAGGTGCCAAAGAATCACCAATTTCGGTAGGAACTGATCCTTCTTTGTCCGTTGAGACCCCACAGGTGTTTTAAACATTTACTATTAAACCCATGAAACCAGTCTTCTCCGTGGACCAAATCCGACGTGCAGAAAACACACTTCTTGGGCTCCAAGCAGACCCGGATGAGTTGATGATTTCAGCTGCATCCGCGGTGGCAGATGTAGCTTTGGCGATGCTCGACGGGCCTGCACCTGCCACATCCGAAGAGGAATCTGTGCTGTTGTTGGTAGGTCCCGGTGGCAACGGCGGAGATGCGTTATATGCAGGCGCTTTCCTTGCCGAAGAGGGGCATCACGTGGATGCACTGCTGCTGGGAAACGGGAAAGTTCACCAATCTGCGTTGGCGTATTATGAGTCGCTGGGTGGGCATATCATTGAGGATTTCCCGCCACATAACCTCTATCGCCTCGTCATTGATGGGCTGTATGGCATTGGCGGTAGGGGAGGGCTGTCGCCGGAGTTGGCGGTGTTGGTGGAGTCCTTTTCCTCCTCTGGTATTTCGATTTTGGCTATCGATACCCCGTCTGGCGTTCATGCTGATACCGGCGAGCTGCCGCCCGGGGTGATAGTGACCGTTGAGGGTTTTGATGATGACGCCCCCATGGCGCGGCAAAAAGTGGCCACCCACATCAACGCAGACGTCACCATCACCTTCGGTGGTTTGCGCCGAGCACACGCGGTCAGTCCTGCGTGCGGTGAGGTCTTGCTGGCCGATATCACCATTGCCGGTGGTGGCGGTAAGTCGTTGTCTGCTGAATTAGCCCACGTCCAGACGTCAGATGCCACACCTCAGATGTTTGCCTCAACCGCGTGGAACAAACCTGATTCCCTTTATGAACAGGCGAATCTCAAAGTGACGGCTCCGCACCTTCAGCAGATTGGCCAGCATTTCACGGTCTTGAATATGGAACCTGGCCCAGATCATGACAAATATAGCGGCGGAATTGTCGGTATCGTTGCTGGTAGTGATACGTATCCTGGGGCAGCTGTATTGGCGGTTAAAGCAGCGGTGCGTGCAACAAGTTCGATGGTGCGCTACGCCGGGCCGGCGGTGAATTTCGTTTTACAGGTGCTGCCGGAGGTCGTCGCAACGCGTTCTGTGGAGTCCACGGGCCGCGTGCAAGCCTGGGTACATGGACCCGGACGTGGGCTGGACGCGGAGCAATCCGCCGAGCTTGGGCAGTTGCTCAACCGGCCGGAGCCATTGCTTATCGACGCCGACGGCCTCACATTACTCCAACTCTCAGCGGAGCTGCGGCTAGCACTGACTAAGCGCACAGCACCCACAGTGCTAACTCCTCACAAAGGTGAGTTTGAGCGTATTGCTAAGGAGTTGCGTTCGGAAGGGGTTTCGATCCCCAACGCGCAAACTGATCCGATCGGTGCAGCGCAAGCATTAGCCAAAGAGTTTGATTGTTGTGTTTTGCTGAAGGGAAAATTCACAGTTGTTGCAGCGCATGACTTTGTGCATGTGGTCAACGCAGGACATTCGTGGTTGGCAACACCAGGTTCCGGAGACGTGTTATCGGGACTCATTGGTGCGCATTTGGCACAAAGCTATGCGGAGCTGAATCGGCTGCCAGAATTTTTCCCTGATGTCGTGTTGTCTGATTCCGCGATTTATACCCAAGTTGCCCCTGCGGTGACCATTCATTCTGTCGCTGCTGCTTTGTCTGCGCAGACCGAATTTGGCCCAGCCCCCACATCTGCTGGCTTGATCGCAGAAGCCATCCCTGCTGCCACCGCGAAGGTTGATTTCAAACGAATTCTTTAGCAGCACATGAATTTGAAATGAATTCTTGAGCTTCAAGTGGCCGGGATGGGTAACGCACGGTTTATTGAGAGGCATGACCCATGGATTTCTTGTGAACCCAGACCTTACCCATCGCGCAATTGATTTTGATTTGGAAAATGCAGCGAAGTTCCTCGGTGGCGCTGACGACGGCCGCGTTGCTGTTGCTTTCCAAGAAGATGGCACCTTATATGCTGCGCTTTACAGCGCGGAAGCAAAAAATGAAGGTGCGGCAGCTAACCCAGTGGCATCACTGGGCCGAAACGCAGCAGCAACCGGCGACGGTTCATTCTTCTCTGATCCCTCCACCGCCATTTGCGGTTCAGTGATTTTTGTTGGTGCTGAAGGCCAGGACATTACGTTGGATGAAATCGAACGCGTTAAAGACGGCATCCGTGCTGCGCGTAACTATCGTGACGATTATCCAGAAGAGTTCCAACTGTGGCGGAACGCGGTGTATAACCTGCGCACAGCTTGATGTTTGCCTCCTGTGTGAATTTTTAGCACCCTCAACAGTTGAGTGCTGGCACTCTCAGGGGTAGAGTGCCAAATAGGTTGTTTGACACACAGTTGTTCACCCGCGACGACGGCTGTGCTGGAAACCCACAACCGGCACACACAAAATTTTTCTCATGGAGGGATTCACCGTGGCAAACGTCAACATCAAGCCGCTAGAGGACAAGATCCTCGTTCAGATCAACGAGGCAGAAACCACCACCGCTTCCGGCCTGGTCATTCCAGATTCCGCAAAGGAAAAGCCACAAGAGGCAACCGTTATCGCAGTCGGCCCAGGCCGTTTCGATGACAAGGGCAACCGCATTCCACTAGACGTCAAGGAAGATGACGTTGTTATCTTCTCCCGTTACGGTGGCACCGAGATCAAGTTCGGTGGCGTAGAGTACTTGCTTCTCTCCGCACGTGACATCCTCGCAATCGTCGAGAAGTAGGGGATAAGTTCATGGCAAAGCTCATTGCTTTTGACCAGGACGCCCGCGAAGGCATTCTCCGGGGCGTTGACGCTCTGGCAAACGCTGTCAAGGTCACCCTCGGCCCACGCGGCCGCAACGTGGTTCTTGATAAGGCATTCGGCGGACCACTGGTCACCAACGACGGTGTCACCATTGCCCGCGACATTGACATTGAGGATCCTTTTGAGAACCTCGGTGCGCAGCTGGTGAAATCCGTAGCCGTTAAAACCAACGACATCGCTGGTGACGGCACCACCACCGCAACCCTGCTGGCACAGGCACTTATTGCTGAAGGCCTACGCAACGTTGCTGCTGGTGCAAACCCAATGGAACTCAACAAGGGTATTGCTGCAGCTGCAGAAAAGACCCTCGAAGAGCTTAAGGCTCGCGCAACTGAGGTGTCTGACACTCAGGAAATCGCAAACGTAGCCACTGTTTCATCCCGTGATGAAGTTGTCGGCGAAATCGTTGCAGCGGCGATGGAGAAGGTCGGCAAAGACGGTGTCGTCACCGTTGAGGAGTCCCAGTCCATTGAGACTGCACTCGAAGTCACCGAAGGTATCTCCTTTGACAAGGGCTACCTGTCGCCATACTTCATCAACGACAACGACACCCAGCAGGCTGTCCTAGACAACCCTGCAGTGCTGCTTGTTCGCAACAAGATTTCTTCCCTTCCTGACTTCCTCCCGCTGCTGGAGAAAGTTGTGGAGTCCAACCGTCCTTTGCTGATCATCGCAGAAGACGTCGAGGGCGAGCCTTTGCAGACCCTGGTTGTGAACTCCATCCGTAAGACCATCAAGGTCGTTGCCGTGAAGTCCCCATACTTCGGTGATCGCCGCAAGGCGTTCATGGATGACCTGGCAGTTGTTACCAACGCAACTGTTGTGGATCCAGAAGTGGGCATCAACCTCAATGAGGCTGGCGAAGAAGTTTTCGGTACCGCACGTCGCATCACCGTCTCCAAGGACGAAACCATCATTGTTGATGGTGCAGGTTCCGCAGAAGACGTTGAGACCCGTCGTGAGCAGATCCGCCGCGAAATCGCCAACACCGATTCCACCTGGGATCGTGAGAAGGCAGAAGAGCGTTTGGCTAAGCTCTCCGGTGGTATCGCTGTCATCCGTGTTGGTGCAGCAACCGAAACCGAAGTCAACGACCGCAAGCTACGTGTCGAAGACGCCATCAACGCTGCTCGTGCAGCTGCACAAGAAGGCGTTATCGCCGGTGGCGGTTCCGCACTTGTGCAGATCGCTGAAACCCTAAAGACTTACGCTGCGGAGTTTGAAGGCGATCAGAAGGTAGGCGTTCGCGCACTTGCAACCGCACTGGGCAAGCCAGCATTCTGGATTGCATCCAACGCAGGTCTCGACGGCTCAGTTGTTGTCGCCCGCACCGCTGAACTTCCAAATGGTGAAGGCTTCAACGCCGCAACCTTGGAATACGGCAACCTGATCAACGACGGTGTCATCGATCCTGTGAAGGTCACCCACTCCGCCGTTGTCAATGCAACCTCTGTTGCACGCATGGTTCTTACCACTGAAGCTTCTGTTGTAGAAAAGCCAGCAGAAGAAGCAGCTGATGCACATGCAGGACACCATCACCACTAATTTTTAGGTGATTGTTCTTTAACTAACACCGTGGAACTTCAATGAAGTTTCACGGTGTTTTTGGATGCTCAGAAAAATGCATTTAAAACCCGACTTGGGTCAAATTAGTGCCGAAATAATTGTTTGACCCGTGTGGATTTAGGTGTTCGTGTGCTTGGCGGCATAAGACCGGCTTAAGACCGGCTTAAGACCAAACCAGGAGACCCAGAAATCACGTTTTCGACGTTTGTGGGTCTCCTGGTTTGGTGTATCGAGCTGAATACCAAACACAGAGACCCAACATTTAAGTTTTTGAAGATTCTGGGTCTCCCGGTTTGGTCGCTCTCACATTTTGGTGCGACACCTGAAAAGTCATACCTCCCCAGAAGCGCGTCTAAGACGTTTTCAGGGGCTGCTTCATATAAAAGGTCATGTGAAAAACCCGAGGCCTTAAACAGGCGATAAACGCTAACGCGCTTTTTCACGCCATCTGCTTTTCGGGTTCCAGGTAAAGTTGCGTTGGTCGGGTTTGCCGAGTCGGGCCACATTAGTGCCGAAAATTGTCTCCTATGCCAAAATCTGCACTGGTCAGAGATGCAATATGATCTTCCTCTAGTGAGATTTTCCGAAGTCGGTACTTAAAACTTTAAGACCCGGTCATGGTGACCGGGTCTGCGTTTTACACTGCGATTGGTTGTTTCCGCTCGTTGTTACGGAGGATAACCAGCCGTTCGGACTCTGATAGCCCGCCCCATACTCCATAAGGTTCTGCTACTGCTAGGGCATGCTTGCGGCATGATTCTAGAACTGGGCAGGACGCACAAATAGCTTTTGCGCGAAGCTCTCGACGCTGACGAGCACGACCGCGCTCGCCGTCAGGGTGGTAGAACACATCGGAGGTTTCGCCACGGCATGAGCCATGCAACTGCCAGTCCCAGAAGTCGGCATTTGGTCCTGGAAGCTGGTGAGGCAATGTCATCTTCAAATACTCCCTATTCTTAGCTACTTGTTGTAGCTGTGAATCATCTTTTAAATCGTCTTCTTCGTGGGTGTTCGCCCGAGAACACAGTGTTGACCGCAATGATGAACAAATTGTGACTAATTAGTGACGCAAAGCTGACTAGTTGGCCATCTATAGACGAACTTAAGCCAGTACGCGCATTCTGACCTGCGGTTATAGGCCCAGATGAATCTCCGGTGAATTCTTATTATTCGCTTGTTTTTGCAGGTCAGGGCAGGGCTAAATGGGTACGTATTATCTGTCAGTATGTGAGGAAATCAAGGGATTGGGAGTTCTAGTTGCTAAGATGGTGAAAACTCATGGGCCAAAACGCCTTTGGGTGAAACACCCCTGCATTTTCGCATGAGGGCTTTATAAATTGTTTATTTTTTATTGATGCAGGAAGGTGCGAGATCTTGGCTGACACTGAGCGCGAGCTCGCTGACCTGGTGCCGCAGGCAACGGCGGGCGATCGTCGGGCATTGCAAAGAATCATGGAGATCATCCACCCGATTGTTTTGCGTTACGCCCGCGCTCGTATCGGAGGGGGTAGGCAGCCAACGGCAGAAGATGTTGCTCAAGAAATCTGCCTTGCTGTAGCCACGTCGATTAAAAATTTCGTTGACCAGGGTCGTCCCTTCATGGCGTTTGTGTATGGCATTGCGTCCAACAAGGTAGCTGATGCTCACAGGGCGATGTCGAGGGATAAATCGACTCCAATTGAGGAAGTTCCTGAAAGCTCACCAGATACTTTTACCCCCGAAGAGTTTGCCCTGGTGAGCGATGGAAGTAACAGAGTGAGGGAACTTCTCGATCTACTGAGTGAAAAGGCACGCGACATTCTTATCTTGAGAGTAATCGTTGGTCTTTCCGCAGAAGAAACTGCAGAGATGGTGGGCAGCACCCCGGGTGCTGTGCGAGTTGCTCAACACAGAGCGCTCACGACACTTCGAAGCACACTTGAGCAGCAGGAGAACAAGTAATGACTCGACGTCTAAATGGTGGTGACCAGGATGGCCAAGACCACGTCAAAGGACAGCTGAAGCAGCTGTTCGATGATGACGCGTTTTTGACTGACCTGTCCCGCGGCGTTGATCCCTCAGAGGGCTCTGATGCCCTTGCTGGCCTCCTCCTCGATTTAACTAAGGAAGCACAGGAACCACCTGCAGCAATGCCTGATTGGTCCACGTTGCTTCCTGGTGTTTTGGATCAGGATCAGGATTCGCCAGTGGAATCCACTTCGGACACCACGGTTATGCAGGCTTCTAGCCCTGCAACCCAAGAATTCGCACCTGTTTCTATTTCTGATACCCCAGACAACGCAACTAACGAAGCTGATTCTGGCACTGTTGTTCCACTTGCCGCGCGCCGTGAAAAGCGTGCTAAGAGGGGGACAAAGAGTGCTCATACGCTTGATTCTTCAACGTCTCAGCGTAGGTCTCACCCATTCCTTCACGGTTTGGTGGGCGCAGCAGCTGCAACTCTTGTTATCGCTGGTGGTGGAGCAGCAGTGTACAACGCTGATGAAAGCTCCCCGCTGTATGGCATGAATCAGCAGTTCTTCGGCAATCAAGATTCTCCAAGTGTGGTAGAGCTTGCATCTACTTTGGAAGAAGTTGATAGCCGAACGGCTAGTGGCGATGTCGAAGGGGCGCGTGCTCTTCTAGAGCAGGCACGAGCAATGCTTGACAGCATGGATAATCGACGGGCACCAGCAGAAGAAGTCCCAGTGACCCAACCTGCACCAGCTCCAGAGACATTGACTGCAACGGTGACTGAAACCGCAAGCCCGGAACCACCGGTCACGGAAACTCAGACTGTTACCTCCACGCAGGTTCAAACAGTAACTACCACTGCAGTTGCTCCGCCGGTTTGGACACCTAACCCTGAGCCAACAGCTACGACCACCACACCGTTACCGGGTGATGGTCAAGAAGGCGGCAATGATGGTGATTCTGGACTTGTGCCACCTCAGACACCTGGAAACTAGGTAAAAATTTTAAAAACTGCTAGCACCTGTAAGAAGGTTGCTAGCAGTTTTTTTATTTGGCTTCTAAACCGTCAAGATAGCCAATGCAATAGTCCCATGGCACATAGGCATCAACGTTTGGTTTTGCACTTGGTTCATGCACAGGGCTGAGCTCACCGCTTAGGGTGGCGCGCATGTTGGCTGCCATGATGTCCCAGTCGTAGTAGTGGAATTCTTCGCAGTCCTCACACATAAAAAAGACACCTTCGATGCCACGTGGGCCGAGGACCTTTTTAAATTCCAGCACTAGCCGAAGATCTTGGCGCACATGGATGCGTTCTTCTTCGGTAATAGGTGGGTGTTCAAAGGGGTCATCGTCGGTGATAAACGATGCCGGGTCATTTGGATCATCGGCAAACGGGTCGCGGGGCATCATCGCATCAAAGTTCACATCACCCACCCTATTGCTAAGGGAAGTAAAACCCAACTATAAACCCAACTATAAACCCAACACCGCGCCCAAAATATTGGTGTGGAATACCGTGTGAGCTGCATCGGTTATCCGATTTAAGGACAAGCTACTAAAGTTTAGATAATTGTGGACACAAAATGAGGAGGAACTGTCGCACATGACCAACCAAGCCCGTGTTTCTACCGGAGGAGACGACCCTAACAAGGTTGCCCTCGTTGGATTAACCTTCGATGACGTACTTTTGCTTCCAGATGCGTCGGATATTGTTCCTTCAGAGGTTGATACCTCGACGCAGTTAACACGTAATATCCGTCTTAACACTCCTATTCTTTCTGCCGCAATGGATACCGTCACTGAAGCCCGAATGGCTATTGGGATGGCGCGCCATGGCGGCATTGGTGTTTTGCACCGCAACTTGTCTGTTCAGGAGCAGGCTGAAAACGTTGAGTTGGTAAAGCGTTCCGAGTCTGGAATGGTTACTGATCCTGTTACTTGTAGCCCTGATATGAGTATCCAGGAAGTAGATGATCTGTGTGCGCGTTTCCGCATTTCAGGTTTGCCGGTTGTTGATGAATCCGGAAAGCTTGTTGGTATTTGCACCAACCGTGATATGCGTTTTGAGCAGGACATGAATCGTCGTGTCGCTGAGGTTATGACGCCTATGCCTTTGGTTGTTGCTGAAGAGGGCGTGACCAAGGAGCAGGCGCTTGCACTGCTTTCCGCGAACAAGGTGGAAAAGCTTCCTATTGTGGCAAAAGACGGCAAGCTTGTCGGTCTGATCACCGTGAAGGACTTTGTTAAAACTGAGCAGCACCCAAATGCGTCTAAGGATGCATCGGGTCGTCTGCTGGTTGCGGCTGGTATCGGCACGGGCGAGGAGTCATTCCAGCGAGCTGGAGCGCTTGCCGACGCCGGCGTTGACATTTTGGTTGTAGACTCTGCACACGCCCATAGCCGTGGCGTGTTGGACATGGTGTCTCGCGTAAAGAAGGCCTTCCCTAACGTGGATGTCGTTGGCGGTAACTTGGCTACCCGTGAAGCTGCCCAGGCCATGATTGAGGCCGGTGCAGATGCTATCAAGGTCGGTATTGGCCCAGGTTCTATTTGCACCACCCGTGTCGTTGCTGGTGTGGGTGCACCTCAGATCACTGCGATCATGGAAGCTGCTGTTCCTGCGCACAAGGCGGGCATCCCAATTATCGCCGATGGTGGTATGCAGTTCTCCGGTGATATCGCGAAGGCTCTTGCAGCTGGCGCTAACTCAGTGATGTTGGGCTCCATGCTTGCTGGTACTGCTGAAGCCCCTGGTGAGACTATCACCATCAACGGCAAGCAGTACAAGCGTTACCGCGGTATGGGTTCCATGGGAGCTATGCAAGGCCGTGGACTTAGCGGTGAGAAGCGTTCCTACTCTAAGGATCGCTACTTCCAGGCTGATGTTAAGAGCGAAGACAAGCTGGTTCCAGAAGGAATCGAAGGCCGCGTACCTTTCCGTGGTGCTATCGGAGACATCCTTCACCAGCAAGTCGGTGGACTTCGTGCAGCAATGGGCTACACCGGTTCCGCCACGATTGAAGAGCTGCACAAGGCTCGCTTTGTGCAGATCACCAGTGCGGGTCTGAAGGAATCCCACCCGCACCACATCCAGCAGACTGTGGAAGCACCTAACTACCACTAGATTTTTTGCTCGACGTAAATAGCCTGATTTCTTCACGGAAATCAGGCTATTTCTGGTTGTGTCGCATGACTCAGGTAAAGTCTTCGTCGTATACGACCATTTAAGGGAGGCCCGTCACAATGCGTGACCATGTTGAAATTGGCATCGGCCGTGAGGCACGACGCACCTACAGCTTGGACGATATTTCTGTCGTTTCCAGCCGCCGTACCCGTTCATCCAAAGACGTTGACACCACGTGGCATATTGATGCCTACAAGTTTGATTTGCCGTTTTTAAATCACCCAAGTGATGCTCTGGCAAGCCCTGAGTTTGTCATTGAAATGGGCAAGCAGGGTGGCCTTGGCGTGATCAATGCGGAAGGTCTGTGGGGCCGTCACGCTGATCTTGAGGCAGCTATCGCAAAGGTGATTGCGGCATATGAGGAAGGCGATCAGGCTGCAGCCACTCGCACGTTGCAGGAACTGCACGCAGCGCCACTAGATGCTGATCTGCTCAGTGAGCGCATCGCGCAGGTTCGTGAATCTGGTGAGATCGTTGCTGTGCGTGTGTCTCCACAAAATGTTCGTGAGATCGCACCGATTGTGATCAAGGCAGGCGCTGATCTGCTGGTTATCCAGGGCACCTTGATTTCTGCGGAACACGTCAACACTGATGGCGAAGCGCTGAACCTGAAGGAATTCATTGGTTCTTTGGATGTCCCAGTTATTGCAGGTGGCGTAAACGATTACACCACTGCGCTGCACATGATGCGCACCGGTGCGGTGGGCATCATCGTTGGTGGCGGTGACAACACCAACAGCCTTGCTTTGGGCATGGAGGTATCCATGGCCACTGCGATCGCCGATGTGGCAGCGGCGCGTCGTGATTACTTGGATGAAACCGGTGGTCGTTATGTGCACATCATTGCAGATGGAAGCATCGAAAACTCCGGTGATGTAGTCAAGGCTATTGCCTGTGGCGCAGATGCTGTGGTGCTGGGTTCACCGTTGGCTCGCGCTAAAGAAGCTGCTGGAAAGGGCTACTTCTGGCCAGCAGTGGCGGCACACCCTCGTTTCCCACGCGGTGTGGTCACCGAATCTGTGGAATTGGATGAACAAGCACCAAGCTTGGAGCAGATTCTGCATGGTCCGTCCACGATGCCGTGGGGTGTGGAAAACTTCGAAGGTGGATTAAAGCGTGCGCTGGCCAAGTGTGGCTACACCGATTTGAAGAGCTTCCAAAAGGTAAGCCTGCACGTTAATTAGGTGTGTGTACTCGCCCCTTTGCTTTGTGTTTTGAGTGGAGGGGCGCGTCGATAAGCATCTTTTTGGGCTCCCAGGTCACCCCGATGCTGGCTGCGATGACAAGGATGATCGCAGCCCATTTCAGCGCGGTGGGGATTTGGTTTAGCAGGATCCAGCCGACCGCTGCGGCGAAGGCTGGTTCGAGGCTGAGCAGGATGCTGAAGATGGGGGCGGGGAGTCGGCGTAGTGCCGAGAGCTCGAGCGAATAGGGGATAAGCGAGCCCAGAAGTGCTGTGCCAAGTGCCAGGATAAGCAGGGTGGGGGTTTCCATGATGGGGCCCATGCGCGTTGCACCCAGCGGGAACACTGCTGCTGCGCCGATGATCAGCGCGACGGCGAGGCCACTTGTACCGGGGATGAGTTGGCCGATTTTCTTTGACGCCAGGATGTAGCACACCCAAAAAATACCCGCGGTGGCCGCGAAAATAACGCCGAGTGGATGTAGTGCTTGTCCTTGAAGTGAATCAATGCCTAATAGCGCCATGCCCAGAAATGCTAAAGCTACGCAGATGCCGTTTTTTAGAGTGCGAGCCAGCACAGCGGAGAAGATTAGCGGGCCTAGAAACTCAATGGTCACGGCGGTACCCAGCGGAATTAATTCGATGGATGCATAAAACAGGCTGTTCATGCCTCCCAGGGATAATCCCAATAACACCACGGCAATCCATTGTTTTTTAGTCCAGGACCGCAGACGTGGGCGGATAATCAGGCACATGATCGAGCCTGCGATGAAAAGCCTTAACGAGGTGACAGCCCACGGGCCGATGTGGGGGAAAAGCTGCGTTCCAATGGCAGCACCAAATTGCAGGGACAGGGCAGAACCCATCACCATCAACACTGCTGAGGACTGTTTATTCATGCCTTTGATTATTGCCAAAGAAACATTTAAGGACTAGCTCGAAAAACAGCCAACTATGGTTAAGTAATAGTGAACAATTGCTCGACGCTTTAGAGGCTTGGAGGTGACATGCTCAATCTCAACCGCTTACACATCCTGCAAGAATTCCACCGATTGGGAACCATCACGGCAGTTGCAGAATCCATGAACTACAGCCGCTCCGCCATTTCCCAACAAATGAGCTTGCTGGAAAAAGAAATGGGCGTGAAACTTTTTGAAAAAAGCGGCAGGAACCTGTACTTCACCGAACAGGGGGAAGTGCTAGCCAAAGAAACACACGCCATCGTGGCGGCAGTTGATCACGCACGCGCCGCCGTGCTGGATTCACTGTCGGAAGTTTCCGGAACGTTAAAAGTCGCCTCGTTTCAATCCCTGCTGTTTACCCTCGCGCCGACCGCTATTGCGCGCCTGAACGAAGAGTACCCACACCTACAGGTGGAAATCTCCCAGCTGGAAATCAACTCCGCGCTAGAAGAACTGCGCGCTCGCCGCGTTGATGTGGCACTCGGTGAGGAATACCCCGTGGATGTCCCCTTAGTTGATCCCAGCATTCACCGCGAAATCCTTTTCGAAGACCCCATGCTGCTGGTTACCCCAGCAAACGGCCCATACTCTGGCCTTAAATTATCAGAACTTCGCGATATCCCCATCGCGATCGATCCACCCAACCTGCCCGCCGGTGAATGGGTCCACAGGCTGTGCCGCCGCGCCGGGTTTGAACCCCGCGTGACCTATGAAACCATCGATCCGATGCTCCAAGCACACCTCGTGCGCAGCGGTTTGGCCGTGACTTTTTCGCCAACACTACTCACCCCGATGCTTGAGGGCGTGCACATCCAGCCGCTGCCCGGAAACCCCACGCGCACGCTCTACACCGCGGTCAGGGAAGGCCGTCAGGGGCATCCGGCCATTAAAGCTTTTCGACGAGCCCTCTCGCACGTGGCCAAAGAATCTTATTTGGAAGCCCGTCTAGTAGAGTGAGTTCTTGTGAGCCTTCAGACTAATCATCGCCCAGTACTCGTCGTTGACTTCGGCGCACAGTACGCGCAGCTGATCGCACGTCGTGTGCGTGAAGCCGGCATCTACTCCGAAGTCATCCCGCACACCGCCACCGCAGACGATGTGCGCGCTAAAAACGCAGCAGCCCTCGTCCTTTCCGGCGGCCCATCTTCCGTGTACGCCGAGGGAGCACCATCCCTAGACGCTGAGATCCTAGATCTTGGATTGCCAGTATTTGGCATTTGCTACGGTTTCCAAGCCATGACCCACGCGCTTGGCGGCACCGTGGCCAACACCGGAAAGCGTGAATACGGTCGCACCGACATCAACGTTGCCGGAGGTGTTCTCCACGAAGGCCTCGAAGCCTGCCACAAGGTGTGGATGAGCCACGGCGACGCCGTCTCTGAAGCACCAGAAGGTTTCGTAGTCACCGCGTCCTCCGAAGGTGCGCCTGTCGCAGCTTTCGAAAACAAGGAACGCAAAATGGCTGGCGTGCAGTACCACCCTGAGGTGCTGCACTCACCACACGGCCAGGCAGTTCTGACCCGCTTCCTCACTGAGATCGCAGGTCTAGAGCAAAACTGGACCGCAGCAAACATCGCTGAAGAACTCATCGAAAAGGTCCGTGAGCAAATCGGCGAAGATGGCCGCGCTATTTGTGGCCTTTCCGGTGGTGTGGATTCCGCTGTTGCAGGTGCTTTGGTGCAGCGTGCAATTGGTGACCGTTTGACCTGTGTTTTTGTTGACCACGGTCTGCTGCGCGCAGGTGAGCGCGAGCAGGTGGAAAAAGACTTCGTCGCAGCAACCGGTGCCAAGCTTGTTACCGTTGATGAGCGCCAAGCATTCCTTTCCAAGCTGGCAGGCGTTACCGAACCAGAAGCAAAGCGCAAAGCCATTGGCGCCGAATTCATCCGTTCCTTCGAACGCGCAGTTGCCGGTGTGCTGGAAGATGCACCAGAAGGTTCCACCGTAGACTTCCTGGTTCAAGGCACCCTGTACCCAGACGTCGTGGAATCCGGTGGTGGATCTGGTACCGCAAACATCAAGAGCCACCACAACGTCGGCGGACTGCCAGACGATGTGGAATTCAAGCTCGTTGAGCCACTGCGTGACCTCTTCAAAGACGAAGTCCGTGCCGTTGGCCGTGAACTTGGCCTGCCTGAGGAAATCGTTGGCCGCCAGCCATTCCCAGGACCAGGACTTGGTATCCGCATCATCGGTGAAGTTACCGAAGAGCGCCTGGAAACCCTCCGCCACGCTGATCTGATCGCCCGCACCGAGCTCACCGAAGCCGGACTCGATGGCGTGATCTGGCAGTGCCCAGTCGTCCTCTTGGCAGATGTCCGCTCTGTTGGCGTCCAAGGTGACGGCCGCACCTACGGACACCCAATCGTGCTGCGCCCAGTCTCTTCTGAAGACGCCATGACTGCCGACTGGACTCGACTTCCATACGAAGTCCTTGAGAAGATTTCCACCCGCATCACCAACGAAGTTCCAGACGTAAACCGCGTGGTTTTGGACGTAACCTCCAAGCCACCAGGAACCATCGAATGGGAATAAGACTTTGATTAAGCGGCAATCACCTCTCCGGTGGTTGCCGTTTAGTCATTTCTCCGGGTTTTATGTGACTTTTTGGGAGTATGCTGGGAATGATTCTATTATTGCCAAGTCAGAAAGCAGGAGAGATCCGATGAGCGAAATCCTAGAAACCTATTGGGCACCCCACTTTGGAAAAACCGAAGAAGCCACAGCACTTGTTTCTTACCTTGCTCAAGCTTCCGGGGACACTATTGAGGTGCATACCCTTTTCGGGGACTTAGGACTAGATGGACTCTCTGGAAACTACACCGACACTGACATCAACGGCTACGGTGACGCATTCTTAGTGGTAGCAGCACTTTCTGTGCTGATGGCAGAAAACAAAGCCTCAGGTGGTGTGAATCTGGGCGAGCTTGGGGGATCTGATAAAACTATCCGGCTGCATGTTGAATCCAAGGAAAACACCCAAATCAACACCGCTTTGAAGTACTTTGCGCTCTCCCCAGAGGATCACGCAGCGGCAGAGCGCTTCGATGAGGATGAGCTTTCAGAGCTCGCTGACCTTAGCGAACAACTACGCGGACAGCTGGACTAAATTTTGCATCTAGACTGCTTCGGCTGAAGTCTCGGGGGACTCTAGGCTACTCAGGGAACAAATATGCGAATATTCACCACGAGACGCTGGATTTTAGTGGTTTGTGGTGGATATTCCCCGTTTGAAGGGGTGGAGATGCAAATTTTTGACCGATTTGGGTTCCTGGAGCCTGTTTGTGGTGAGTAGTTGATCAGTAAATTTTCAGGAATCACATTTGCCCCACGAGCCTCAAAATGAACACCTTCTAGAATCGTTTTTAAGAGCCTGAAAAGGTACCGCCGATAGGGGGAGTCGTTTGGGGAACATTGACTCCTTAAATCGGCTCCTACAGTTAAAGGAGTTGGTGCTATTTAGGAAGTCTGATCAGCGAACTCCACCTTCACATCGCCAATTCCAGAGTTCACCGTGAGATTCAGCATCGGACCTTCCAATTCAGCATTGTGGGCGGCGAGATCTCCGACATCACAGCGCGCGGTGCCCACACCAGCGGTACACGTTAGGCTCACTGGCACATCATCGGGCAGGGTCACGATGACTTCTCCGATACCTGAGGTGATTTGGATGTTTTGTTCCTGATCCAATTGGGTGAGGTGACTGAAATCAAGGTTCATTTCACCCACGCCTGAGGTGTAGCTGCTGAGGAGTTCATCGTTGGTGGGGGAGAGGTAGACATCGCCGATTGCAGCGTCGTCTTCGAAGTGGATAGGATCGATGCTTGCAATAAACAGACCGCCGAGGACGCTTATGACGGCTCCGGTACCAACCGCACCGCCGATAACCCACGGCCAAACGTGGCGCTTCTTCTGAGGTTTTTGCGGAGGGACTTGGACATCCCAGGTGTTGTATTGGTTTTGGGCGAGCGGATCCCATTGAGGTGCTTCGGGGGTTTGTTGCGCGAAGGGTGCGTAGTAGCCCTCAACTGGGGTGATGGTGCTGAGATCTGGTTGGGGTTGTGGGTAGAGATCTTCGTTTTTCATGGTGGGATCCTCAGTGACAGTGAATTCGGTGGTTAAAAGTCCGCGGGGTGGAAGGGGGTGTTTCTTATGCAACGCCCACCACATGGCTAAAAGGCAAAGGTAAGTAATGGCTGCTGCTGGGCCGAATATGCCTCCAGCGCCGGAGGTTAAAACACCTGAGAACATAAAGAACGCGATGACCAGCCACCAGCCGTGGTTGCGGTCTTTGGGGTGGCCCGGGGTCCAGAGGGCTTCGATTGGGGAGACTGGAACGGAGTAGCGGGGCATGCACAGCCACGCGATGAGATAGGCTGCGACACCGGCACCGAAAACACCAGTGACCACGAAAAATAGACGAATGAGCACCGGGTCAATTTGATAACGCACACCAATGCCTTCACAAACACCGGCTACTTTAGCGTGACCACCCTGCTTGGCAGGAATGCGTGCGGGGCGGGTCTGCCACATTTGCTGAAAAGTGCCAGTTGCTAGGTGTGGTGTTGGAGCTTCATAACCAGGTTGGGCAAAAGGGATGAATCCCTGGTTGTGGTGGGGCTCCTGAAAAGTACTCATAGACTCTATTGTGGAGTGTTGTGGCTGATAAGTGAATGGGGGAAAGCCCTGAAAAGGTGGCGTTCAGGGTGTTCCCTGATGGATACGTGTCGCAGGGGCATGACATGATCGAAGATATGAGTAACACACCTGCGCCCTATACCCCGCAGCCTGCGGGGCAAGCGGTGCCTTTATATCCCACGTTTACCCGGTCCAGAGATGGTCGGGTTGTTGCGGGTGTCGCATCGGGGTTGGCTAAGCACCTTAATGTGTCGGTGTTTTGGGTTCGTGCGCTGCTGATTTTCGCGGCGTTGTTAAGTGGCGCGGGTCTTTTTGCGTATGCCTTGATTTGGATTTTTACGCGCATTGAGAAAAAGGGGAGTGGGGAGGCGTCGACAAGCAAGCGCTGGGTGTCGTGGTGCCTGGTGCTGCTCGCTATCGGTGGTGCTGCGGCGTCGGTGATGCTGAGCACCGGCTTCGCGGTGGGCACGCTGGTGCCCATCGGCGTGGTCGGTGTGGGCCTGTTGATGGTGTGGCTGGCGTATGACCGCGGGGTGGAATCCGGCCCGAATCTGCTGATCATTGCCACCGGCGGTGTGCTGATGCTGGCGGCAATCGTGCTGATTGTCATGAATTGGAGCACCCAAGACGGCTTCGTGCTGGCGCTGGTTGCCGTGGTGCTCACGCTGGTTGGTGTCGCAGCACTCGGCGTGCCGTTGTGGGTACGGATGTGGGATCAGCTGGGCGAGGAGCGCGCGGAAAAGGCCGCAGCTGCTGAGCGCGCGGACATTGCTTCCCGCCTGCATGATTCGGTGCTGCAGACCTTGGCGCTGATTCAAAAGCGTGCCGACGACCCCGCCGAAGTCGCCCGCCTAGCCCGCGGGCAGGAACGCGAGCTGCGTCAATGGCTGTTTGATTCCCAAGATAAAACACCCCAAACAACCGGCACTGTATTTACTGCGTTGGAACGCGCCTGCGGTGAAGTTGAAGATATTTACGCCCTGCGCATCGTGCCCGTGACGGTGGGAACTGATGAGCCGTTGACTGAGAAAACGCAGGCAGCGGTGATGGCAGCGCGGGAAGCGCTGGTGAATGTGGCCAAGCATGCAGGTGTAGAAACCGCCGATGTGTACGCCGAAATTATGCTCGGTGAGCTAAGCATCTTCGTCCGCGACCGTGGCAAAGGATTCGACCCCGACAACATCCCCGACGGACACCACGGCCTGGCTGAATCTGTGCACGGACGCGTGGAACGAGCGGGAGGAAAAGTACGCATTAAATCTGACGTCGGTGAAGGTACAGAAGTGGCAATCACCATGGATGTGTAGCTGTTGGTACGCGGTTGGCTGTGTCACTGTAACCTGAAAGACATGGTTGATGTGTTTTTGGTGGATGACCACTCCGTGTTTCGCTCCGGCGTCAAAGCAGAATTAGGCGATGCCGTCACCGTAGTCGGCGAAGCTGGCACGGTGGCTGATGCCGTAGCCGGCATCAAGGAAACCAAGCCGGAGGTCGTGCTTCTCGACGTCCACATGCCCGACGGCGGCGGCCTCGCAGTCCTCCAGCAAATCAACGATTCCGATGTAGACACCATCTTTTTGGCACTAAGTGTCTCTGATGCTGCTGAAGATGTCATCGCCATTATTCGCGGCGGTGCCAGGGGATATGTGACCAAATCGATCTCCGGTGAAGAACTCGTTGAAGCCATCAATCGTGTGAACTCCGGCGACGCATTCTTCTCACCCCGACTGGCAGGCTTTGTTCTCGACGCCTTCGCCGCCCCCGACTCCGCCGCAGGCGCCGGTATTGTTGACGCACCCGAAAAAGACGCCGCCGTTGAATCCGGAAAAATCCTCGATGACCCAGTTGTCGACGCCCTTACCCGCCGCGAACTCGAAGTCCTTCGCTTGCTAGCCCGCGGATACACCTACAAAGAAATCGGCAAAGAGTTGTTCATCTCCGTGAAAACTGTAGAAACCCATGCCTCAAATATTCTGCGGAAAACCCAACAATCCAACCGCCACGCACTCACGCGTTGGGCTCACTCGAGGGATCTTGACTAATGGCTGATAAGAAGAAGGGTGTTGGGTCGGGTTCTCGGGCTGGGGCGCGTGGTGGGGCTCGCGGGGGTTCTCGCGCCGGGGCCGATAAGCAGATTGATCAAAGCCAAGCGAAATTTACCTTCCAACCCACCAGAACACTACTGTTCAGCATCATTTTCACCGTTTTGGTGATGTGGCAATCCGGCTTTTCCCTTTGGTACGCGATCCCCATGTGGTTCTTCATCTGGGCGATCTTCATCCTCGGCCACAGTTTCTACAACTGGGCGAACCTCAAGCTGATCCAAATGGGGCGCCGGAACAAACAAGTTCTGGAAGAGCAGGAAAGGCAGAAAAAGAAAAGAGGATTTTAGAGTTTCTTTATCTTGGGTTTTGCTTAGGTGTTGTGGCGGGGACCTTCAGCGAAAGCTAGCTTCCTGCTGCCATCGACATGGGGGAAGGTTAAATACATCCAGCCGGTCGCAGCTAAGAAAACGAGGATGGTTGCCCACAGTGGAGCGCCTGAAATAATCGGGGCAATCATTAGCGCTAGCCATGTGAAAAATAGTGGAATGACCTGGCCAATAGTGGGGACGGGTGAAATATTATTTTGGAAGCGGTACATTCTCATCTCTCCGCGGTAAGGATGCGCGAAAGCGATAAGCAGTGCGAGCGCCAGGCCACCGCCGGTGATGGAAAATTTCACTGCTGGGGCCAGATCAGTGGTCAAAGAAGCGATGGCAGCACCTACTAAAACAGAACTACTTAACCTCACGCTCATTGGCGTTGGGATTGGGGTGACGTGGGACTTCATATCGTTGTAGCTGCTCATCGGATCCATAAGTTCTAGAGTATCGCCTTCTGAAATCTCATATGCTGTAGGAGTGCATTCTTTGCAATATCGGCTTATGGTCCGTAGACCCATTGGCCACCTGAACACATCATCATGTTTCCCGATGCATCTTGTCCACCAGCTTCGTATCCTTCGCATACTCCACCTGGCGAAGCAGTTCCTATTCCGAGTGGTTCTGGACCATAGACCCAGATAGGGTTGGGAGTACCAGCATAAATGCAGACCAAAGTTGAACCATCTGCTGCTTGGCTTGGCTGCTGGAGCATTGAGGCAGGGCAAGATGCGCCATAAGCAGGTGCTGCGGGAGCTGGCGCTATAGCAGTATCAATGGTGTTCTGTGAGATTGCAGTTTCCTGTACTGGAGCTTGTTGAGGGGTGCTCGGATCGATTGGTGCTTCTTCTTGTGGGGTAGTTGTTCCAGAGGTCGGTTCTGAATTGTTTAAATCATTGAGTTCAATCCAAGTTAGTTTTCCTTCGCCAAGTTCACTATGAGTGAATCCAAATTGCTCCGCAGTAGCATCTTTAGGGATTTGGAATACCCAGGTCATTGGTGCGTCGAAACCTGATCCCAAATTATGGTTACATTCTGGATTGCCAGGGATTAGGAATAAATCCCTGATGGGTTGGTATACAGCCTCTTGATTAGTGGAGATTTCTGCGTGGACAGTTGAACCTGTGTGAGCACAAGTGATGTCCATATCTGCCCCACTCTCGTTTTTTAAGGTGGTTTCGATTACGACGAAGATTCCGTCTTCTCTAGACATCTCGGGTTGGATATCGCCAGAAGGTCTGTCTAGAGATTCCATCTCTACAGAGTTTGTTGTGAAGGCGGAATTGATAGTGATCGTCACACCGTCTGCTGATACTGCGGAATTCATTTGAGGTAGAGATGAGGTTGTTTCTGGTGTAGCACTCGACACTGTAGTTTCCGGTACATCAGTGTCTACCGTAGAGGAGCACGCAGATAAGCCTAGACCCAAGGCGATTAGTGCCGTGGCGAAGGTACGGGAGTGCTTAAACATGATTCGACTTTTTCCTCAGCCTTTATTTGATTTCGTTCAAGTAAAAATTCAATCTAACAGGTTTCGCTTCCATAGAAGTTGAAATGGTTTTTGAAAAGTAGATAAGGGGGTAAGGCTTGATTTGGGGGCGGTTGTGCATACTTAACAACCGCCCCTTTTCTCACATCTGCCCCTCTCGAACAGGGCTGTTGCGAACCGCTGAAGATGAGTGTTTACTAGAACTCATGAGTGGAACAGGTGTTCGAAAGATGTGGGGAGATGGCGCTCCAGTGTCGCTCCCTGACCTTTCGGATTTAAGCAGAGCGGAGCGCATTGATGCGTTGCGTTCACGCATGTCCACCATGGGTGCTGCGGTGCCAAAGTTTGAGTCCTCGGTGGAGGAAAGTCTTTCACAAAAGCAGGACTTCCTGGCTGATAAGCAGGGCATCGTTGCAGTTCCTTCCACTTTTTCTGATCTTTTCCCTGGAGGTGGTTTGCCGCGTCGTGCGGTTACTCAATTGGTTGAACAGCCACTCGTGGTGGTTGAGTTCCTGGCTCATATTACTGCCCATGGTGGACACGCTGCGGTGATTGGGTGGAAGGATTTGGCTTATGCTGGGGTGATTGATTCCGGAGGTGTGTGCGAGAACATCATTGCCATTCCAGATCCTGGTACAGAGCCGCTGAATGTGGCAGCGGTGCTGTGCGAAGGGCTAGACATCGTCGTGTATAAAGGCCCAGAGATTTCACTGTCACCAACCAGGGCTAGGCCACTGCTGGGAAAGTTAAGGCAGGGGACTGCCGCGTTGGTGATGGTGGGCACGAAGGTAGCATCGCCGGCGGTATCGGTGGATGCGGAGATCATTAATTATGTTGGAATTGGTGCAGGTCGTGGGCGTATTCGTGGGGTTGAGATGCAGGTGCGGACTGTGTCGAAAACTCACGGTGCGCGCAGCAGAAAGGTGATGATCAGCAGACCTCAAGATGCGGCATTGCTTGAACCTGAACAGCCGACAACACTGCGGGCGGTTCCATGACGCGGGTGATGGCATTGTGGTTTCCGGATTGGCCTGTGCAGGCGGTGCATTTGGACGATGATGTCCCTGCACACAACAAACCTGTGGCGGTTGCTGCGCATTATCGCATCCAGGTGTGTGGCGTGGCTGCGCGTAAGCGTGGGGTGCGTCGTGGGATGAAGATTCGGCAAGCGCAGGCTTTATGCCCTGAGCTGGATGTTGTTGATGCGGATGCTGATCGTGATGCGCGGATGTTCGAAGGCATCGTCGCATCGCTTGGTGAGGTCGCCTCCAGCGTCGAGGTGCTTCGCCCAGGCCTCGTGGTCATCGATGCGGGAGCCGCCGCGCGCTACCACGGTTCAGAGGATATTGCGGCACGCATGCTTATCGACGCCGCCCTTCGCCAAGGCATCGACGTTTTCGCCGGAGTTGCCGATGACATCACGACAGCCGTCATCGCGGCGAGAGCGAATGGTGGGACGGTGGTGAAGAGGGAGGCGTCGAAAAGCTTCTTACAACAGCAACCCCTGGGCGTGCTGGTGGCCGAGGAAGCGCTGGGTTGTGATGCGGAGGTGGTGCGTGCGCTGGCAGATCTGGGTATGCGCACGCTCGGTGAGCTGGCGGAACTACCGGTGGAAGCGGTGGCGACGCGTTTTGGCAACGCCGGTTTGCGGTGCCACAACATTGCTCGCGCCAGGCACGCGCGCAACGTCGCGCCGCCGATCACGCACGCGGATTGGGAGGTGTCGCATGTGCCGGAGGAGCCTATTTTGCGTATCGACGCCGCCTCCTTCGTTGCGCGAAAGCTTGCCGCGCGCCTTCACCAACTGCTGAGCAAAGGTGGTGTGGTGTGCCAATTACTCAAGGTCACAGCAGATTTCAGTACGGGCGATACGGTGAGCAGAATTTGGCGTACTGGTGAACCTTTAACGGAACAAGCAACCGCTGATCGCGTGCGTTGGCAATTGGACGGTTGGTTGACTGCGCGCGGTGCGCATGCCGATGATGTGAATGAACAGGATGGGATTGTTGCGCTGTGGCTGATTCCTTTGGAATGCGTGCCACCGGATATGGCCAGCGGTGGGTTGTGGGATACAGGGCACAGCCAGCAACATGTGGCCAAACAAGTCATTGAACGTGTGCAATCAAGCTTGGGTGTGGATGCAGTGTTGCAGCCTGTTCCAGCTGGTGGCCGGGGTGTTGAAGAGCGTATTCATTTTGTTCCCTATGGTGAAAAACGCGATGCTATCCGAAACCCCACAGGTTCGTGGCCAGGGAAAATACCAGGTCCGCTGCCTGCTCGGTTGGGTGGTGGAATCAATCACCCGGCCTCACAAGTAAGCATGATTGATACGGAAGGTCAGCGGATTTATGTCACCGCAGAGGCATTGTTGAGTTCGTCGCCGTATGCCTTGTCGTGGGGGCCAACCCGTTATTTGATCACCGCGTGGGCTGGACCGTGGCCGGTGGATGATAGGTGGTGGGAGAAAACAGGCACAAAATATGCCCGCCTCCAAGTGGTGGGGCGGGCTGTATCTGAAGAAAGGCAGTTGAGCGCGTGGTTGCTGATGTGGAAAGAAAATAAGTGGCGAATTGAGGCCACATATTAGAAAACTACTGCGCTAGAACATCCACAACGAGGCGGTGAGGATCCTGCAGCTCCGTGATGGAGTAGGGGTGCTTGCCGTTTAGGCCGATGACAAACTGGGAGCGGCCCTCAAAAGTACCGGCGCTGACAACCTGGGTGACAATGCTGCCGGAACCATCCACGGTGCCGATCTCTGGATCCTCAAGGCCCAAATCGAAAGGATAAACAGTGCCGTCGATATTCACGTTCAGTGCAGTATCGCCCGTGAAGTTGATGGTGTTTCCGCTGCCCTGCTGGGTGGGGTTGGAAGTGTAATCAATAAACCAACCAGGGCTGCCTTCACCGGTGAGATCAAACACCACGCGGTCAAAACCATTGTGGGAACCAATCCGAACACCAGTGACCATGAGCTGTGCAGGGGCCTCAGGTCGAAGAGTTTTCATAGCAACATCGGCTTCACCCAAAGCAGTTGGGCCGGTGGAAGCTTCATTGGACAATTGTGCGCCATCCGCAGTTGCGGACATGGTTTGGGTAACAGAAGAAGCATCGTTGGTGGTGGAGTTGGATGTTCCACAACCCACAAGTGCTAAAGCACTGGCGCCCACGATGGCTAATGTCTTGAATAGAGAACTCGGCTGCACAATCATGCACACACCCTAACCCTGGTTCACCCCCGAAACCTAAGCAAGAAGGCCAATTTAGCGTAATCGTGAACGAATTGTTGTAATTCGTCTCAAAAACACCAGGATTCACAGAAAAACAACACGGTCGGGGATTGCCACGACGGCAACAATACTAGGGTAGAAGATATGACTGTTCGCTGTTCTGATGTCAAAGTTGAACCCCTACCCGGTACCGCAAAAACAGGATCCGGGTTTGTTCTCCTCGAGCATGCTGGGCCGTGGAGCCGCGATGTTTTAGACGGTGGAACCTTTGATCCAGATCTAACCGCCCAGTTAAAGAAGCATTTGAAAGCTTCGCGCATGGGTTTGCAATTAATAAGGAAGCCGGGGAGGGAGGGAAGAAACGTCGAAAAGCATAATCTTTTTCTCGTTTTTTCTGAGGCCGCAATCATCGAGCACCTCGAGCTTGACGCCCCGGCCGGTATTTTGGACCTTGATTTAAGTGGCCCGGGCAAAAATAATGCGCAACGCATGGATGATCCGATGTTGCTGATCTGCACGCACTCTAAGCGCGATGCGTGCTGCGCGATCAAGGGACGCCCCCTGGCTGCTGCTGTGGAACCGCAATTTGGGCCACTGCATGTGTGGGAGGCTTCGCACACCAAGGGCCACCGCTTCGCGCCATCAATGCTGCTCATGCCATGGAATTACTCCTATGGACAACTTGATGAGGAAGAAACTGTGCAGCTTTTCCAGGGGGCAATGGATAATAAACTCTTTTTGCCAGGAAACCGTGGTCGTGGAATCTACGATGAGCGCGGACAAGTCGCAGAAATTGCAGTAGCGGAGGCTTTTGGAGATGCGGTAGCCCCTGCTAGTTTGCAGACTGAGGTTGAAGAAAATTCTGTACTGGTCACCCATGTGGATGGGCGCTCGTGGGTGGTAGAACTCGAGCGCATTGAGGTTGAAGGCCTAGTGTCATCATGCGGTGATCAACCAAAAGTCGGAAAAGCTTGGGTAGTTAAGCAAGTTATGGAAAATAGCGGTTAAAAGCAGAATTAAATCTGATGAACGGCCATTAGCAGTATCGTTATAACGGCACCGACCAAGTAATTTAACCAGAGGAAAACTTTCCAGCTGCGATTGGCCTGTTCACAACTGGCATCTGTAATGTTCCAAAATCGTGCGGCATTAAATACGTAAGTTAAAACCGCAATCCCGATGATCCATGCCGGATTAGGCAAAGTAGTGACTAAAACAGCAGCTAGTAAATAAAGTACTACTGAAAGCCGAATGGCTCCGCGAGCCCCAATTACAGTGGCAATTGAGTTCAGATTAGCTTCCCGGTCTGCATTAACATCCTGCACTGCGCCAAGGATCTGACTGGCCATGCCCCACAAGAAAAAGGATCCCAGTGCTATCCACATCGCTGCTGAAGGAGAGGTTCCAGTGATCGTTGCACCGATTAATGCAGGTGACGTGAAGTGAGTAGAAGATGTTAGAGCATCGAGAAAGGGGCGTTCTTTAAAACGCAATTTCGGTGCTGAATAAGCAATCACTGCTAGCACTGAAATTGTCAGCCATAGAGACGACATCCAGGTGCCAAATATGAAAAGAATAACTAGGAAAGGAATTGTTGAAATAGCCGAGGCCCATAACAGTGTGCTGTGGGAACTTTTCGGTAGTACGGCCCCCTCGACGCCGCCTTTGCGGGGATTACGTATATCAGATTCGTAATCAAAAACATCGTTGATGCCATACATGGCGATGTTATACGGGATAAGAAAAAACACGATGCCTAGCCAAAACAGCCAGTCAATCTCTCCTGCATTTAAAAGGTACGCCAGGCCAAAAGGGTAGGCAGTATTGACCCAGCTAATGGGGCGAGATGACAAAAGAATTAGTCTTATTTTTTCCATCATGACTACGGCTTTTCTGGCTCAGATTGCGTGGTGGCGGATCTAGGACTGATGCTTCGGTTGGGTAAGGAACGGTGTGGAGGTTTTTTCCTGCGTTTAAACATATTTCCAGGCAACCATAGGGCAGGAATCAGAAGTGCTGCGAAGAGCGGATAGAAAAGATCCTCTAGGGGGATTAAGCCGAGCCAAATGCCAAGATGCTGGGTATCGCCATATCCAAAGAGATCAGCCCAAACCATGAGGTTATCAAATATGATAGTTAGGGAACATAGGGTAAGGGCACTGACAGCGGTGATTGGTAGAAGTTTAGGTGTTCCAGACTTCAGCTTTAAAGCAAATAGGACTATGGCTATTGCTAAAAAAGGAATGCTTATAAAAACATAAGTCATGGTTCAACCTCGGGAGTGGTAGTTGGTTGGAAAGTATCGCGCTGTGGAGTGAGGGGAGACTTTTTACCGGGTTTCTTAGGCAGTGACGCTTTAAGCCATAATGCTGCTGCCGAAGTAAGGTTGAGGGTGATGTAGCAAAGGAAGAATAGGAAAAAAAGTTCTTCAATGGGCATATGGGGTGCAAGGTTAATACCGGACATAAACGCTGAGTCTCCGCGATAAAAAGTGCCAGTAGCAATGCCAAATATATCCCATAAAAGAAATCCAATATATGCAGCACCTACCGAAACCATTGCTCGTAACGGATGGCGGAAGAATGCTAGCTTCCAACGGTGGTCGCACAAAGCCATGCACCCAATGAGAACTAGGAGAGTCCCTAGATAAATAAAGGCCATAAAAATATCGCTATCTTGCTCATTGTGGGAAATATCGATGATAGGGGTCAAAATTTAATGATCGTACGAGGTCTTTTGAGATGGTGTCGTTTTAGGTGGCAAGGGTTCGGGCAGTGGTCCTGCACTGGCATCGCCATGTAAACGCTTAATAATATTCTCGGCAGAAATTAAACACATGGGTATTCCTACGCCCGGGACGGTGGTGGCACCGGCATAGAAGAGGTTCTCGACCTTGCGGGAGCTATTGCGCCCTCTTAAGAAAGCGGACTGTCTGAGAGTATGTGCTGGACCCAGTGCACTGCCTACCCATGAATGGTAGCGGTGTTCAAAATCCGCAGGGCCAATGGTGCGTTTGACCACAATTCGGTCAGTGAGGTCAGGGATGCCGGCTTGTGTAGCAATTTGATTGATTGCATGTGACGCGATTGTTTCCACGGATGCTGAAGCTGACTGTGTATACGCATCGCCGTGGCCGATGCTGCTAGAGGCCTTGGTTGGAATTAAAACAAAAAGGTTTTCGTATCCAGCAGGTGCAACGCCGTCTTCGGACGTTGAAGGCTTGGAGACATAAATGGAATTTGATGCATTGTGGGGGCGGGTAAGTTGAGGCCCGTCGAAAACTACAGCAAAATCATCTGTCCAATCTTCACTGAAGAAAAGGTTGTGATGGTCGAGCTGGGGTAACTCTCCTTTTACGCCCAGGAGGATTAATACTGCTCCAATTCCAGGATTGCGATTGGACCAATATCGTTCGGGATAGGTTCGAAGTTCCCGGGGAAGCAGATTATTTTCTGTATGGTGTAGGTCGCCTGCTGAAACCACAAGATCCGCATCTAGATTTTGCACTTTCCTGTTGTGAAGGAAGCTCACACCTGTGGCGCTTGTGTTGCCCCTAGATGAAGCAGTGTTGATGGAAATGACCTCAGAATCGAGTTGAAACTCAACCCCGTTTTCCAGCGCTAACTGATGCAGAGCGTTAACCACTGCAGTAAAACCACCTATAGGGTATTTCACTCCCTGCACCAAATCGGTATGACTCATCAAGTGATACATCGATGGGGTAGTAGTGGGTCGGGAAGACAGGAAGACTGCTGGATAGGTTAGGATCTGGCGCAATACCGGGCTGCTGAATTGACTATTTACGTACTTTTGTAAAGAACGGGTCAGTAGAGAAAACAGCCGGCCAGCTCGGGTCAGTACATCCCGGTGAAGCAGCGGGCCTAACGTTGAGAAATTATTATAAAGGAATCTATCAATGGCAATGTCATAGGCGTCTGCCGCGCTATCAAGATAAATTCCTAGTTTTGCACCCGCGCCGGGTTCGATGGATTCGAATAGCGTAATTGCTTCTTCACGCCCAGTGGGGACATCGACAGCGTCATGTGTGCCGGAAAAAACTCGATAACCAGGCATTAATTCTACCAAGTCGAGATAATCAGAAGTACGTGCACCAAAAAGTGCGAAGAAATGGTCAAAGGCCTCGGGCATGAGGTACCAAGAAGGTCCGGTATCCCATCGAAAGCCAGGAAAGCCTGATATTTCCAGCGATCCAGCTCGGCCACCGACATCAGTGTTTTTTTCCAAAACAGTCACTTGCCAGCCATCACGTGCTAAAAGTGCAGAAGTGGCTAAACCAGCAACACCTGCGCCTATGACTACGGCGGTACCTGAGGAACGTGGAGTTGTAGTTGATGTCTTCATCGCAAATTCTTTCTGTAGATGCTCATAGATAGACCTTTCATCGTGGCGCTAGCGAGTATAGAAAGTTTGATATGAAGTGGAACCCTGATTCGCTCCCGCAATAAATCGGAGGTAGGAGTAGCCTCAATTCGGTCAGTGAGTTTTTGAAAGAGCAAATAGGCAGAGATCACTCCGATGCGAGCCTGCACTGGTATTTCTGGAAATGCATCGTGGGCAATTGCTAGGTCTTGACGAATATCAGCGATGAGATTTTCTTTTTGTTCTTTAGTAAGAGTTCCTTGGCTGGTTTCGGGGAAATAAAAACGGCCCAAATTTTGCTGATCTTCTGCCAAGTCACGGAGAAAGTTAATTTTCTGGAATGCCGCTCCCAATGAGCGGGCTCCGTTTTGCATAATCTCTAGCCGTTTTTTGCTAATCGTTCGACCTTGGTTGAAAACGCTGAGACAAAGTAGGCCTATAACTTCCGCGGAGCCATAGACATACGTTGTGAAGCTATCTGGGTCGTGTGTATTAGCTTTGAGGTCCTTACGCATTGATGCAAAGAAGGCTATTACATGCTCTTGTTCGAAATCACAGCGTCGGGCAGTTTCACCATAAGCTTGTAGAACAAGATCTGTGTTGAAGCGTTGTTGTGGTGCTGCAAGAACCGCAATTTCATAGGCATCGAGAATCTCTTCGATTTTGGCAGTTGAGCAACCAGCGGCATGTGCAGTGCCGTCGACAATTTCATCGGCGATACGAACTACTGCATAGAGATTTCGTATGTCATTTCGTATACGTGGGGATAGCAACCACGTAGACAGACTGAAGCTCGTTGAATATTCTTCGATCACTTTATGTGAAGCCTTGAATGAGGCCCGATTGTAAAGTCTCAGTGCGCTTTTAAGAAAGAGAGGCGAATTTTGGTGTGTCATAGCTGAGGCTGCTTCTGGTATTTCTGATTGGACAATTTTGAAGGCCACCAGATTTTCGGTCCGATGTCGTAGAACAAAGCAGGCACCAAGAAGGCGCGAACGATCAAGGTATCAATAAGAACTCCAAAAGCGACAATGAAAGCAATTTGTGCCAGGAAGAGAATTGGGATGACATAGAGTGCTGCGAACGTTGCAGCGAGAACTACTCCAGCTGAGGTAATTACTCCGCCGGTTACTGTCAGACCTCGAAGAATTCCAAGTCTTGTGCCGTGGGTTTTGGTTTCTTCACGGATACGGGTGACTAAGAAAATGTTGTAATCGATGCCCAAGGCTACCAAAAATACAAACCCGTAGAGAGGTACTGCGGGGTCTGCTCCGGGGAAACTGAAAACGTGATTGAAAAGTAAAGCAGCCACGCCTAAAGCAGTAGCAAAAGACACCACGGTGGTGACGACTAGCAGGAGTGGTGCGACAATAGACCGCAGCAACAGCATGAGAATAGCCAAAATGACCAGCAATACAATTGGGATGATCAGGTTGCGGTCGTGAATGGAGGCATCGATAGTGTCTACGGAAGTTGCAGTGACACCGCCTACTACCGCTGATATATTTTCATCTGCAAAAGTTTGGCGGATACTGCGAATAGTTTTTTGAGCTTCTTCGGAATCTGGTGCTTCGACAAGTGTTGCTTGTAAAAGGACTTGCCCTTCTACAACTACCGGGGCTGGAGCTGTACCAGCACCTAACGGCACAATACCGTCAGCAGTGATGGGGGCTGAGCCAGAGGGGGAGTCAGCACTAGTGACAGTTACTGTCTCGAAATTGTCATTGTTAAGGACTACGTCAGCAACCTGTGCTGCCTGTGCTTCATCAACAATAATATAAGCAGGACTGCCGGATCCACCGGGGAAGTGTTCACCTAAAGCCTGCTGGCCATCACGTGCTTCCGAGGAACCCAGAACTAAGTCGGATTGGGACACACCATCCGCTTTTAGCGTGGGAACGAAAGCCGCACCCAAGAGAAGCACAATAAGTGTAGATACCCAGATTGTACGAGGATGCTGCTCCACCAAATGAGCCACTTTTGACCAGATCCCGCTGGCGGGGATGTCGTTTTTGGCACGGGCTTTTTCAGGTTCGTATTTTGGTCGCTTGGGCCAAAAGGCCACCCGGCCGAATACAAATAGCAGGGCTGGTAGGAGAGTAAGAGCAGAAAGCATTGCAAAAATAATGCCCACCGAAGCTACTGGACCTAGCGTGGAGTTAGATTTCAAATCACTAAATAGCAAACAAAGGAGGCCTGCAATAACAGTGCTGCCCGAGGCAAGAATGGGTTCCACCGATGCCCGGATGGCTTTCCCTGTGGCTATCCCTTTATCTTGCTGAACGCGTAACTCTTCACGGAAACGAGCAACGTATAGCAATGAGTAATCGGTGGCGGCACCAATGACCAGAATGAAGAGGATGCCTTGAGTCTGACCCGAAAGCAGCAGGATCTCCCATTTTGCCAGCCACCACACCACCAATAGAGCTACAGTCAGCGCAAACAAGCTGGTAGCAAGCACTGCAATTGGCAGAATGAAAGAGCGATAGACGATGACGAGGATGATAAGTACGGCCGCTAAGGCGACTGCTAGGAGTAACCCGTCGATACCGGCAAAAGCGGCACTGAGATCGGCGGTAAAACCAGCCGGCCCGGTTATATAGGTAGACACGTAGTCCGGCGTTTGCTGGGTTAGGGTTTCAGAAAGCTTTTCGACGCTTTCCGCCAGCTCGGCAGACGGACTGAGAGGGACAAAAACTTGTACAGCTCTGCCATCCTCAGATGGAATAGCAGGGGAGACTTCATCGGAAACTATATCTAATTCTGGGAGCCCAGCTACAACTTCATTGAGTTGTGCGATATCTTGTTGCGTTAAGGGGTCATCGCTGACCATGACGACAATGGCTGGGATGGATTCAGAATCAGTAAAATCTCCCAACTGTTCCTGTACCTGAGTGGCATCGGCAGATTCTGGCAGATATGTGGTCTGGCTGTTGGAGGAGACCTCACTAACCTTGCCGAAATAAGGCCCGCCGATTCCAGCTCCTACCAGCCAAACTAAAATTAGCAAGGCGGGTAGAAAGATTCTCATCAAGCGAGTAGAACCAGATTTCTTCTTGCGCTCTGTTGTGATGCTAGTAGACATCAAATTCACTTCCGTTAAAGGCGTAAAAGCTAGATCTAAGATTTGCGGCTGGCTAGTTGCTCAACTTGTTTGAGTAATAACTTTTGAGCCTTGGGATATACCTGGGTGCTTAGTGTTTTGATCATCGAACGGCACATATTTAAGTGCTCGGAGATGGCATTCAAGGAGTGATTCTTTGCTCCGCACTGTATGAGAAGATGTTGAATTCGCTCTGCCTGAGAGGTGCTCAGATCTGCGGAACCGAAGTTGTCTTGAATATCATTCCATTTAGCAGTATTTCGAGCATAGGCGATGATTGTCGTTTCTTTTCCTTCTCGAAGGTCAGAAAAGGCATCTTTGCCGTGTTCGGCTGCGTCACCGAAAGTAGATAAGTAATCGTCCTGTAATTGGTAAGCGATGCCCAAGTTTGTGCCTATCTCACCTATCTTTGTTTCAATCTCGTGAGGTAGTTCCGCGAGAATTGCCGCTGCTCTCATTGGAAGTTCAAAAGTGTATGTGGCTGTTTTTAGCCGACTCATTTCTAGAGCAATGTCCATATTCGGGCTGATTGCTTTGCTGCTTAATCCCACATCAAGAAACTCACCCACAATGGTGTCATTCATCGTGTGGTTGAGTAAATCTAACAGCCGAACCCGTTGGGGATGTGGAAGGTCAAGGCGCGCGAAGATTTGATGGGTGGCAGCAAGAAAAAGATTTCCCATAAGTAGCCCATTAGATTGTGCCCAATCTAGGTGCTCTGGATCGCGCTGGGTTTGTGCAAAACTTTCAGGTGTGCGATGAATGAGAATCTGCCCAATAAAATTAAGTTTGCCTCGACGATAGAGGTCTCCGTCAATAACATCGTCATGGACCAAAAGGGAAAAATGTAGTAGTTCTAAAGCTACTGCCACCTGTAAAGCGGTGTTGAGTTTGACCTCAATATCATCGTCCACAAGCGCGTCGTATAGCCCTAATAGCATCCGAGGACGGATCAACTTGCCACCACGCAAAGCTTGGAAAGCAGCATCCAGGCATGTACGGAATTCTGGTGGATATGTGCTGCACTGTTGGGATAGCGAAGCGCAGATGCGATTTAGTTCCCGATAAATCTCATCATTGAAATCAAGATCAGGATGAGTTGAATGCTCTGTGGTGATTGTCATGCCATTGTCCATTCGAATATCGCACGGCCAGTTATGTCGCAAAAATTCCCAATCGTTGTAAATGGCGCATTATTTTAATGAAGTACGGAAAGTGTGAAATCAGGTTCATAAAAATAATGTGCCTACAAGAAATTTATACTATCCGATGAGTTAATATTTTTAAAAATAAACTTTATCTGACTTTGTAAAAAGAGGTGATTAAAATGCTGAATATGCAGGAACCAGATAAAATCCATCCGGCAGAATCTCCACTTCCTAATATTTATGACGTGAAAACTAGTGATCCCAAAAGTGAATTAGTTGATCGTTCTGGCATGTCGGAAGAAGACATTGCGCAAATCGGGCGGCTAATGAAGTCGCTGGCAAATCTTCGCGATGTGGAACGTAGTATTGGTGAAGCCTCGGCACGTTATATGGAGCTAAGTGCCCCTGATATGCGAGCTTTGCACTATTTGATTGTGGCAGGCAATGCGGGCGAAGTGGTGACTCCAGGAATGCTTGGAGCTCACCTTAAGCTTTCCCCGGCATCTGTAACAAAGACGCTCAATAGGCTAGAAAAAGGTGGACATATTGTTCGTAAGGTGCACCCCGTCGACCGCAGGGCTTTCGCCCTCACGGTCACTGATGCCACTCGTGGAGAGGCGATGCGGACGCTTGGTAAGCATCAGGCGCGTCGTTTTGATGCCGCTAAACGATTAACTCCACAAGAGCGTGAAGTGGTTATCCGATTCCTTCAGGATATGACGCAGGAGTTATCCCTTAGTAATGCACCATGGCTTAACACGGAGTAGATGACCATCTACGTGAATTAAAGTGTGCAGAGCGGAGTGGCGGTGTTTAAGCCACCTGTCGCTGGGACTGTAATGAATGCGCATGGCCACCACCCACGGTCCTCTGTAATGGTCCGAACGTGAGACCATTGGTCACTACTGAGTTGTGGCGTGCGGGATAGTATAAATCCTGAGGAACGGCTGGGGCTGCCGACGATTGCTAGTGAATAATCATCTTCGATATAGGTCACGCGGTAGTTTGCTTGATTGTCTTCACTCTGAAATGGAACACCTGGGAAGTTAACCTTTAGTGAAGCATTGGAAACTACTTTAGCGCTGCCTTCAATAACTGAAGGCCCAAAGAAAGTGCCACACTTATTTGTTACAGAGATTGTGTCCGAATCGATCACGCCGTAATCAGCGGTAACGTCATGTGAGCACTGTAAAGAGAATGGTTGGGGAATTGCTGCGACTTGATACCACGTGCCTTTGTAGCGTTCTAGGTCAATGCTATTTTCAACTTCGGGCAGCGCTAGGTTTTCAGGAACCGAACTTAGGTTAGATACCTGCGAGGAGCCACCTGTAAGTCGTCCGCCGTCAAAAATGTCTTGGGCTTGTGCTGTCGCTGTTGCTGAAAGTGAAACCACTGAGAGTAGAACCGCAGCGGCAAACTTGCTTAAAATTCGCATAAAGCTATTCCTTTATTTCTGTCGATATTAACCAAATGGTTAATATTGTTAAAAGCATAGTAGATAGTTGTGGCTGGGTGAACAGTTTCATTGAAATCATAAATGATTTCTCAGATCTGCGGGAGTGAAATCACGCGATTTATATATACTTGCGCTCATGGATAATCAACTTCCTCCCACTTTGCATTATCAAGCTCAAAACCCGCATCGGCGCGTACTGGTCACCGGTGCGACAGGCTACATTGGCGGCAGGTTGATTACTGAATTACTCGCTGCCGGTTTCCAAGTTCGGGCCACCTCCAGGAAAAAAACAAGTCTTCAGCGCTTTGACTGGTACGAGGACGTCGAGGCAGTGGAAGCGGATCTGACTGACGTGGCTGAGTTAGATACGTTATTTAAGGATGTAGACGTTGTTTACTACCTAGTGCATTCCATGGGCGGCAAGGATGTTGATTTTGAGGAGCAGGAGCAGCTCACTGCTGAAAATGTGATCCAAGCTTCTGATCAAGCCGGGATAAAACAGATCGTCTACCTTTCTGGCTTACACCCGCGTGATCGAGAAATAGAAGAGTTATCTAAGCACATGCGCTCACGGGAAAAGGTCGCCCAGATTTTGCTGGCTGGCCAGACGCCAGCTTTAATTTTAAGGGCGGCCACAATTATCGGTTCCGGCTCTGCATCGTTTGAAATAATCCGTCATCTCACGGAGCGTTTGCCTAGAATGATAGCGCCGCAGTGGATTACTAATCAGATTGAGCCTTTAGCAATACGGGATGTTTTGCATTACTTAATCTCGGCGGCTGATTTAATGGTTCCAGTTAACCGCTCCTGCGATATTGGGTGTGGAAAGTCATATGAATTTGCGGATCTATTGCGTATCTATGCAGATGTTCGGGGATTGAAGCGTCATGTAAATTCCGTTCCCCTCAACTTGCCCATGGACAGGCTATCCGGGCTCTGGATTAGTCTAGTTACACCTGTTCCATTTCAATTGTCCTTCCCTTTAGCTCAATCAATGGCTGAGGATGCCGTCACTGAAGAGCACAGCATTAGAGATATCATTTCAGATCCACCAGATGGTTTTATCGAATATCGGGAAGCGGTGGAGCTGGCATTAGCTGCAGAAGTTGATCGTGGAGTTCCTACGTCATGGGATCGAAGCTGGACCGTACAACAACCGTGGGCTAGCCAGCCTACTGATCCAGAGTGGGCGGGCAAAGCTGTTTATGAAGACGTCCGCACAGAAGATACTGATCTCCGAGCAGCGCAGGTCTGGCCGATCATTGAAGGTTTGGGTGGCGTAAACGGCTGGTATTCTGCACCACTGCTATGGCGATTGCGGGGTATCGCTGACAAACTCATCGGCGGTCCAGGTTTGGGCGGACGGCGGGATCCCCGTCATTTGAAACTTGGGGATCGCATCGATTGGTGGCGGGTTACTGAGATCGATCCACCACATAGATTAGTGCTCACCGCAGAGATGAAAGTAGATGGTGGCGCTTGGCTAATCCTGGAAGTCGAGGACAAGGAAAATGGCGGATCTACTTATACCCAGCGCGCAATATTTGAGCCCAAGGGTTTGCCCGGTTATCTCTATTGGTGGGTTGTTTCACCATTCCACGCGATTATTTTTCCTTATATGCGTTCCAATATTTTAAAAGCTGCTCGTAAACTCACTTAATCGCAGAGTAGGCGTCTAAAGCGATTTGACGGGATTCTTTCAGATCGACGATGGGATCCGGATAGGATGGTGTTCCATATTCGGGTACCCAGCGACGAATATAAGTATCATCTGGATCAAATTTTTTCGCTTGGGTGACTGGATTAAAAATACGGAAATAAGGCGAAGCGTCATCTCCGCTTCCTGCAGCCCATTGCCAGTTGAAAGCATTAGAAGCGGGATCAGCATCTACGAGAGTTTCCCAAAACCATTCTTCACCATGACGCCAATGGATCTGGAGATTTTTGGTTAAGAAACTAGCTACTACCATTCTGGCGCGATTGTGCATCGACCCAGTGGCCCACAATTCTCGCATGCCAGCGTCGACGAGCGGGATTCCGGTTTTCCCTGCACGCCATGCTGCTAAATCCTCATGGAATTGGTCAGCTTTGGTGGGGGTAAGAGGGGTGGATGGAGAGTTAAGTTTATCTTTTTCACTCGGGTCCCAAGACCATCCGAAACAATTAAATTGCGTACGAACGTTTTGCGTGTCCATGTGTGGCAGGGCATAAAGTCGATGCCACGCAAAATCTCTCCAAAGAAGTTCTTTGAGAAACAAATTAGTTCCTTGACTGTCTGCTGCTGCAGTTTCTGCCCACACGCGGTGGATGCTGATCTCACCAAACCTTAAATGAGCAGATAATTTACTCGTAGCGGATCGGGCTAAGCTGTCGCGAGCTTGCGGGTAGTCCTGTAGATTTTCCAAAAAATCAAAAAGTTTTTTCGAAGCATTTTTTTCACCCGGAGCACAGTTCTTGGCTAACTTCTTGGCCCAAAAAGGCTGTTTTATTTCTAGGATGCTTGGCATCTCTACATTCGCGGGTCCTGTTAAGTTTGAGGGGACAGGCTCACTAGTTGTAGCTATTTTAGAGACGTTTATTTCAGCTACATCCCATGCTGCCTTGGAAAAAGGTGTATAGACTTTGTAGGGAGTTCCGGCAGCTGTACTAACTTCCCAAGGTTCAGTGAGTAAAAATCCTGGGTGGCTATGAACTTCGAGTCCCATATTGCGGAGATTTTTTTTGAGAGTGGCATCTACTTCGCATAGTGGTTGATGATAGCGTCGATTCCACGTGACAGCTTTAATTTTCATCTCGGATACTATCTCTGGCACTATTTCAAGTGGATTACCCGCGCATCGTAGCAAAGGCACTCCATAGGAAGAAAGATCTTGAGCTAAGGCTTTTAGGCTCTGCTCCCGCCACCACCGCGCTGCGGCTCCAATACTACGATAACTGGTTTCGTCAATGAAAAGTCCAATTACGGGACCGTGATCAGCGGCCCATTTTAAGGCGACATTATCACTTAATCGGAGGTCATCGCGGAACCATAGAAGGGTGGGAGAGTTTTGTCGATCATGCATAGCTAACTAGCTTAAAATAAATACCCTGGCGTTTGCACTTATCTAACCTGGAGAAAGTCAGATCAATGACAATCGAAATCCACCGCAGTATCAGTATCGTGATTCCTTGTCTAAACGATGCGGTACTTCTGGAACAATGTTTAAGCTCAATTAGTGCTCAAACTGTTCAGCCTGAAGAAGTGATTGTCGTCGATAACGGTAGCACTGATAACTCAGTCGAAGTAGCAAATCGTATGGGGGCTAGAGTAGTTCATGAACCACTCAAGGGCATCACTTGGGCCAGCGCCGCTGGATACAATTCTGCACGAGGTGACCTCATCGTTCGTTTTGACGCAGATTGTGTAATTCCACCTGATTATCTTAGCCACGTTATCTGCATTTGGAATCGCAGTGAAAAGACGCCCGGTCGCACTGTAGTCGCTTTAACAGGCGCCGGCAATTTCGATATTCCTGGTCGTAGAGGTGAGTGGCTAGCTGCACTCTATCTGGGTGCCTATCGATGGTCTACGAAACAAGCACTAGGACACTATCCGATTTTTGGTTCCAATTCCGTTATTAGTCGGCAATGGTGGGAGGATGTAAAAGAAAGAATAACGTTATCAAAAACTTTTGTTCATGAAGATATGTATTTTTCTTTCTTTGTTCGCCCGCATGAGACTGTCTGGTTTCAGAAAAGTTTAAAAGTTTCTATGCATCCTCGTGCCTTGATGGGGGTTCGACAGTCTTTTATTCGATTGGTGCGGGGATTTTATACTATTAAAACTGCTTGGGAAAGAGAACCAGTTCAGCAGCGATTGAAATCTAGAAGAAATTGGTCCTGATTTTTCGAAAGTGTCTCAGTGAGAATATGATTTTTTACTTTTCTGATTAGACCACCCGACGCCAGGTTTTAGCCATTACGATGAGCGCGCACAGCACGGATCCAACCACCACCGCGAGTATCGTTCCTCCGAGAATTTCCTCTTGAAGTGGGCTCGACGTAGAGGTGCTACTAGTGGCGGAACTGGCAACGAATCTGCCTAAGAACCCTCCCGAAACTGCACCAACAATAGCGGCGGGTAAGGAGAGTGCGATCATTTCAATTGCCATCACAAGGATTTGACCAGGTGAAGTCAGGCCGATGGTGCGTAGCAGGTAGCGGTCGCGGGCACGTTCGGCAATGGTTAGCGCCACGGTGTTGATTAGTCCTACGGCGGCGATCGCTAAGGCAACAATGGCGAGCAGTGTGGACATCGTGGTGATACGCGAAACTAGTTCGAAAGTGTTTTGGCGGGCGGAGAAGCCCTCGGTGATGGAGTATCGTCCGTCGAAAAGCGAAATGGTCTTGCGTACTGCCTGCGCTGTGGCGTTGTCGGGGGCTTGGTTGGCGGGGCCGTCGAGAAGTATGAGCAGGTTGCGCGTGGTGCTGGGGCCGAGCTCGGCGGCGAGTGCGGGGTCGATCATGGAGAAATAGTTGTCGCTGTGGAAGATTTGTGCCTGCGTTGGAGTGTTGGCGACGGTGATGTCTGAGACCTCGCCAGTGGGGTAAGCGTCCTTCTCAGGGGCGTTTCTGCCCAATACGAGGCCGCCGGTTGGTGCGCCGGTATCGCCTGCACGCATGACGGAAGCGCCGTCTTCCTCGGAAACCATGAGCACGGATAAGCTGCCGGAGTCATCCAATTCGATTGCTGTGGTGGCGGGTGCGAGAGCGGTGTGCACGCCATCTATTGAGGAAATTTCTTCCAACATCCCGTCTGGAATTTCCCCGTCAAGCGCGGTGACCATCATGTCGGTACCGCCCATGCCCTTAGCCACGGAAACTAGATGCGAACCGATATGCGCTTGGCCGTGCAATACCGCAGAACTTAATGCGGAACCGGCAAGGATCACGGCGATCAGCGCTGCCGAGCGAGATTTCTGCTTCGCCGCAAACGCTAATCCCAGCTGGATCGTGGGGATGGTGCCGCCTAAAATCCTGGAGAAAACCTGCAACAGCCAGGGCACAATCACGGCCGTGGCGATCAATAATGCGCAGACCAAAGCTCCTGAAGCGGAGATGGATAAAGCAACCGCGCGCATACCTCGGTAATCAGCGGTCGCGCCATACGCCCACACCCCGGCGGCGCCGATTATGCCTCCAAGCAGCAACCACAGCGCGCTGATCCACGGTGAAGTCCGCGAAATAGCCGGCGTGCTCAGCGATGCCACCGCCGATTTCCGACACACACTCAACACCGCAGGAAGCGCGGCAGCAACAGACATCAGCACTCCGACACCGGCGATCAGCCACATCGTGGTCGAGGGTAGATCGATCACCTCAATGGGCACGCGAATCCCAAAACGCGACGCATTATCCGCCAACATCCGTGCCGCCAACAATCCAGCAGGCGCACCGAAACCAGCAGCAACAACACCTAATAGGCCAGCCTCAAAAATCACCGACCCCAAAATCTGTGGCGTCGACGCACCCACTGAACGAATCAGTCCAAACTCCCTGACTCGCTCACCCGTGAGCACCGAATACGCAGAAAACACCACCAAAAACGCCACCGCAGCAGCTACCACCACAAACGCTGCAAGCAGCAAAAAATAGCGATCCCGCTGACCCAAATAAGAATCAGCAAGCTTATCGACGTGCCCCTCCGCCGAATCAACCACCACCGTAGCGTCGGTAAAGCTTGCTGTTTCCAGAGCAGTTGGGTTAGTTGTGGCTACGCGGAATTCACCGCGCACGCTAGCAGAATTCCATTGCGCAAGCGCATCAGGGGAGGCGACAATAACAGGCGCACCACCTAAAGTTTCCTGTGCGGCGGGTTCGACCACACCAACAACCACGACATCAGTATCTTCAGTGTTTTGTGAAAGTCGAACAGCCACATGCTCACCAACTTCTGGTGCATCAGGTGCAGTGGTAACCGCAATTTCACCAGGCCCTTGAGGCAATCGACCTTCAATGATCGGCCGCCACTGCAAGGGACCTTCTGAAATCGACTGCACCGAAGTGCTGGCATAAATTCCATCAGATTGCTTTACCGAAGCTGCAAAGTTCTGGTCAAAAGCAAGGGCTTCAACGCCTGGTGTCGCAGCTAGTTGTTGTTCAAAGTCAGCAAAGACGTCTTCATTTTTTGCCGATACTGTAACTACAAGATCAGCGTTTTCATATGGCTTAGCAAAAAGATCATTGACACTAGACACCAAAGAATTTGTCAACGCAGTGGCACTAACCGTCAACGCAACCGAAGCGAAAATTGCAAAAAACAACGAAAAATAGCGCCCACCCCGACGTCGAAGTTGAGCAAAAGCAAGCCTGAACATTAACGATTCACCCGCAAATCCTCATGTCCGATGATCTTGCCATCACGCATCGTCACCAACACATCACCACGATGCGCTGCATCTTTATCGTGAGTGACAAACACAAGCGACTGTCCGAAATCATCAACAATGCTGCGAAACAAATCCAACACCGCGTTACTGGTGACAGAATCCAAACTTCCCGTCGGCTCATCCGCAATGACAATATCCGGCCGTGAAATCAACGCTCTAGCGATCGCTGCCCGCTGTTGTTGACCACCCGATAACTCACCAGGTAAATGACGCAAACGATTATCAATCTTCAAAACGCTGGTGATGTGTTCAAACCACTGCTTATCCACCTTGTTATGCGCAAGCCGCAGCGGCAACAAAATATTGTCCTTCACCGACAAAATGGGCACCAAGTTGAAATCCTGAAACACCATGCTGATGTGCGTGCGACGCAGCTTTGCGCGTTTATTTTCAGAAAGCGAACTCAACGTGATGTTGTCTTTACTAAGCGTCACCGTTCCAGACGTTGGCTGCGCCAAACCAGACAAGCACTGCAACAAGGTTGTTTTACCAGAGCCCGATTGGCCCATGATAGACGTCCATTTACCAGATGAAACCTGCAAAGAAATGCCATCAAGAGCCCGAACTTCTGTTGAGCCTTTCCCGTAGATCATTGTTAGATCCTGAGCTAAGAGCACTGGTGGGGCATTATCTGTGGCAGCGGTCAAGAGCATTCCTTTTGGCTTATCTGTGTGGGAACTAACGAGTCCACACTATATGTGCGCAGCAGTGTGTGGGTTCAAGTTGAGGTCGACTTTGAGGACCGATGTACATAAGACCACAAGATTTCTTGATTTTGGCCACCTTTTGCCAATATCTTGTGGTCTTATGTACGCAGGGAAAAATAGTTGTTGCTTGTGCAGCCGGGTGTCGGTGGGGAAACACACAAAATGTCCCTTAACCTGAAAACCCGCAGTGTCTACATCCCAGTAGACACTGCGGGTTTTAGGCCTGCGAATTTAGCGGCGCATGATCTTCTTGGATAGCCAGTTACCCAGGAGCTGGGCGGCTTGGACGATGATGACGATAACCAGAACGGCAACGTACATAACTTCATTGTCGAAGGCGCGGTAACCGTAGACGATAGCGAAGTCACCAAGACCACCACCGCCGATGTAACCGACCATCGCAGACATATCAACGATTGCGATGAACAGGAAGGTGTAGCCAAGGACTAATGGGCCAAGCGCTTCTGGAATGATCACTGTGCGGATGATCCTCATGGGGGATGCACCCATTGAGCGGGCAGCTTCGATAACTCCTGGATCAATGGAGACTAAGTTTTGTTCCACGATGCGGGCTACAGAAAATGTTGCTGCAACGACCATGACAAAGATACCGGCATCGCGACCAATGGATGTGCCCATCACTGAGACCGTGAGAGGTTTGATCGCTGCGATCAAAATGATGAAGGGGATGGGGCGAACAAAGTTCACCAGCACATTCAAAATGGTGTAGATCGGCTTGTTTTTCAAAATGCCACCGGAGCGGGTGGTGTAGAGCAACAAACCGACAATCAGACCCAGTAAGCCTGACACCACCATGGTGATGGCAACCATTAAGAGGGTGTCAATGATTGCCGTTTGGAATGTTGGGCCGAGGCGATCCCAGTCAGCGGCGAGAATCATCTCGTTCATCGGGTGATCTCCTTGATGGTGGTGGTCAGGGACAGTGAGTGGAAGAACTCTTCAATTGCTAGCGGGTCACCGGTGAGGCGGACGGTCATCTTGCCGAATGATTGACGCTGCAAGGTGGTAACGCCACCGTGGACAATATTGACAAATGCCCCCTTCTCGGCAGCGCGTGCAGTAGCTGCGAAGAAGCCGGAGGTCTCCGTGAGGTCGATGGTAAAAAGTCGTCCCTCATGGCTGAGCAGGTCTTCTGATTCCACCTGGTCTGGGGTGTTGCGCAGTGCGGTTGCAACAAATCGCTGTGCAACTTGTGTCTGTGGGTTAGAGAACACCTCATAGACGCTGCCGAATTCCACAACTTTGCCGGATTCCATCACTGCGACTTTGTCTGCGATGGAACGAACGACTTCCATTTCGTGGGTGATCACAACGATGGTGATGCCAAGTTCACGGTTTACTTTGCGCAGCAATTCCAAAACTTCATGCGTGGTTTCGGGATCCAAAGCGGAGGTGGCTTCGTCGGCAAGCAAAAGCGTTGGATTGGTGGCCAGTGCACGGGCGATGCCGACTCGCTGCTTCTGGCCGCCCGAGAGCTGCTCGGGGTAATTTTTGCCTTTGTCGCCCAGGCCGACGAACTCGAGCATTTCCTGCACGCGCGCCTTGCGGGCTGCCTTATCCATCTTGGCAACTTCCAGCGGGTATTCCACGTTTCCAGCGGCGGTGCGCGATTGGAAAAGGTTGAACTGCTGGAAAATCATGCCGATATTACTGCGCAGTTTACGCAGCTTAGACTCCGACATGCCAACGATATCGGTGCCGTTGAGCAGCAGCGATCCGCTGGTAGGGGAGTCAAGCCCGTTGATGAGGCGGACAAGAGTGGATTTTCCGGCGCCAGAATAACCGATGATGCCAATGACTTCACCAGGTTCTACGGTGAGGGTGACATTATCTAATGCGGTGGTTTTAGCAGACTTGTTGTTGCTAAAGACTTTGGTTATGCCGCGGAACTCCACGCGAGTGCCCTGGGTGCTGGGATGGTGCGCGGGATTTCCTTCTGGCGTCGGTGTGGACGCGGTGTGTGACACGACGGTGTCCTCGATTCGTACAAAAGTCGGGGGACAAAAGCTGGAAGACAAATATTTTAACGCCCCGAGGAAATACGCGCGACGTGGTGTTCGTCAAAGGATTCCAAACGGGGCGTTAAGTTCACAGCAGATCTAAACTGTGATGGGTAAAAAGCGGGTGAGCGTCAAGATTTAAGAGTTTGCCTGGTCTGCCTCGAGGCGGTCAAGGATCTCCTGGAGCTCAGCTGCTGGACGATCAACTGCGACGGAGGTGCCCTCAGAATCGCGGTCTACTGCAGCTAGAACCTCTGGGTCGTGCCATAGCTCTACGAGGCGAGCGATGTTTGCGTCGTCCTTATCTTCAGCCTTGGTGACGAAGACGTTGATGTATGGCTCTGCTTCTTCAGACTCTGGGTCATCTTCGAATACTGCGAGGTTTGGATCAATACCTGCGCGGTCAAGGAAGGAGTTGTTGATGATGGCAGGGCGGCCTTCTTGGTATGCGGTTGGGGCCTGAGCAGCGTCAACTGGGATGACAGAAACCTTGGAGTTTGCCTCATCGATATCAACTGGAGCTGGGGTGACCATGCCTGGGGTCTTCAGGGTGACAAGACCTGCCTGGACAAGCACGTTGATGGCGCGGCCCTGGTTGGAAGGATCGTTAGGGATCGCAACGGATTCGCCTTCGATGCCGTCGATGGAGTCATGGTCCTTCCAGAACAGTGCCAAAGGCACGATTTCACTGGAGCCAACTGGGGTGAGTTCTGCACCGGAACCAACGTTGTACTCAGCCAGGAACTTCAGGTGCTGGAAGAGGTTAACGTCTAGCTGGTCCTGAGCAAGAGCTTCATTTGGGGTGGAGTAGTCGGAGAAAGGAACGATGTCCAGGGTGATGCCCTCATCTGCTGCCTTTTCTTCAAATACGGTCCAGGCTTCCTTCGCTGCGTCGGTGGTGCCGATGCGAATGGTGACGCCGTCGGTGCCATCGGCAACGGTGGTGCTGCTTCCGTCAGAGTCAGAGCCACAGGCAACAAGTGCTGTTGCCGCGAAGAGGCCGGCGATGGCAGTGGTAGTGATGCGATGAAGTTTCATCTTTAGATACGTCCTTGTTCGAGCTGGTGCGTGAATTTTCACTTAAGTATTTAGGAGGTTAGCACCCTAGACCGACTTCTGTACAGCTTGGTCTATTTGCGCCAATGAAAAACGGTTAAAATCTATTGGAAAACTTGTTCTAAAACTGTATTCTATCACTATGGAATGGAATGGTGGGGGCAGCTTCAATGGGAAGCCATTGTCGTGGTCGAAATTGGAAAGAATTCTCTCGGGTCAAAAGGTGGAACCGCTTCGTCCGGTGTTGCATGAGCCGGATCTGGGCGTTCAAGCAGGCGCGGAAGGTGCGGGCTCAGGTGTTTTGTTTGCCGAGCTTCATGTAGCCAGTAGTTATAGCTTTTTGCACGGCGCTTCGGATCCGCGTGATGTGGTTTCACGCGCAAAAAAGCTAGGTCATGTTGCGCTATCTCTCATGGATAGAGATGGTTTTTATGGTGCAGTCAGATTTGCTGAGGCTGCCGCAGAAATAGGCATGCATACTGTTTATGGTGCGGAGCTGAGCCTGCAAGAAGGTGTATTAACCGTGCTGTGTAAAAACCCCGAAGGTTATAAAAAACTCAGCCATTTAATTAGTGATGCGAAAATGGTAACAGGGGAAAAGGGGGAGGTGCGTTATCCTGCGCTGCCCATGGTTGCTGCACATGCTGCTGGGGATTGGGTGGTGCTTGCAGGTTTTGCATGGATGGATCAAATCGATTATTTGATCGAATGCTTTAAACGGGAAAATATCGTGCTGGAATTTGGCTCCACCATGATGCCGGAAGATGCAGATCGCAATGAATATCTCAGAAGAATACAAGCAAAATACCAACTTCGAGGAATCTTGAGTACCAACCCAGCATCAGCTGCTCGGGATGGTGCACGTCTTGCCGGAGCCAAGCATGCGTTAGCGCGGAAAATGTCTTTAGCGGACGCTGAAAGTGAATTGCATCCCATGGGAGCATCCTGGCTGCGCAGCGGTGAGACGTTATTAAAAGCACACCCGGAATACGCTGATTTGATAGAGACAACTGTTGATTTAGCTGCAGAATGTGCTTTTACTTTAGATCTTGTTGCACCCAATTTGCCTAAGTGGGATACCCCAGAAGGGCACACTGAGATGTCCTGGCTTGCCCATTTGGTAGCCACGCGAACAAACCAGAGATACACCGGGCGCTCGGACACGATCAAAGCAAAGGCCTCCCAACAAATTGACTATGAATTAGGAGTTATTGAGCAACTGGGTTTCCCAGGCTATTTCCTCATTGTTTTCGATCTGGTGGAATTTTGTCGCCGATCTAATATTTTGTGCCAGGGCAGAGGATCGGCCGCGAACTCAGCAGTGTGTTTCGTGTTGGGTATAACTAACGCCGAGCCCATTTCAGCTGGATTGCTGTTTGAAAGGTTCCTATCGCCAGATAGAGATGGCCCGCCAGATATTGACATTGATATTGAATCCGGGCGGAGAGAGGAAGTAATCCAATACGTCTATCAAAAATATGGCAGGGATAATGCTGCTCAAGTAGCCAATGTTATTACCTACCGGACTAAAGGGGCTATGCGTGATGCTGCTCGTGCATTGGGCTACCCGCAAGGTGCTGCCGATGCCTGGGTAAAAGGAACTTCTGAACCCCCTGATGACGTGCTGGAATTGGCCGCACAATTCAAAGGACAACCCCGACACTTGGGCATTCACTCAGGTGGCATGGTGATTTGTGATCGTCCCATCGCTGATGTCGTGCCAATGGAATGGGCGAGAATGGATAATCGCTCAGTGGTGCAATGGGATAAAGATGATTGCGCTACAGCGGGGCTCGTTAAATTTGATCTTCTAGGTTTGGGCATGTTGGAAGCCATTCACCACATGATGGATTTGGTGGAACAACACAGCCATAAAAAGGTGAATTTATGGGAATTGGACCTGGCGGAACCAGAAGTCTATGACATGCTTTGCAAAGCGGATGCCGTGGGCGTGTTTCAGGTGGAATCACGCGCGCAGCTTTCCACACTGCCGAGATTAAAACCGCGGACCTTTTTTGATCTGGTGGTAGAAGTAGCTTTGATTCGTCCGGGGCCTATTCAAGGTGGATCAGTGCACCCGTATTTGCGGCGACGCTCGGGTGAGGAAAAAGTAACGTATGACCATCCGGTGTTGGAGAAATCTTTAGGCAAAACTTTAGGCATTCCGTTGTTTCAGGAACAGCTCATGCAGATCGCTGTTGATGCCGCAGGTTTCAGCGGTGGGGAAGCGGATTCTTTACGCAGAGCCATGGGGTCCAAGCGCTCACCAGAACGCATGGCAGCATTGCGGTCAAGGTTTTTCCAAGGCTTAAAAGATACCAATGGGATTGTTGGTGACACTGCAGAAAAACTGTGGAACAAAATTGTTGCCTTTGCTGCCTATGGGTTCCCTGAATCGCATTCTCAGTCTTTTGCCTCCTTGGTGTATTTTTCCGCGTGGTTTAAATATCATTACCCAGCAGAATTTTGCGTGGGGTTGTTAAGAGCGCAACCGATGGGGTTCTACTCTCCGCAATCTCTCATCAGTGATGCCAGAAGACATGGGGTAAAAATCCTGCCGATTACCGTGAATGATTCCGGTGTGGAAGCTGACGCCCCACACGGCGCTATTCGGTTGGGGCTTAATCTTGTCAAAGGTCTAGGCAAAGATGCAGCTCAACGAATAGAAGATAACGCTCCCTTTGAATCGATTCCAGATTTATCCCGTAGGGCAGATCTGAATGTGACGCAGGTTGAGGCCTTGGCCCGAGCTGGGGCGTTGGATTGTTTGGGGGTCGGGCGTCGAGAAGCATTATGGCAGGCCGGGGTAGCGGCGACGGAGAAGCGTGGCATGCTACCTGGGCTATCGGCGATCGAATCACCGGCGTTGCCGGGGATGAGTGCGTTTGAGCTGATGGCGACCAATATTTCCGCCACGGGTGTGACCGCGGATTATCAGCCGATGGCGTTGATCCGGCAACGGATGGATGCGTTAGGAATTGTCACTGCGGAGCAGTTGCGTGAGGTAGAAGACGGCACCAGGCTGCGGGTCGCGGGGATTGTCACGCACCGTCAGCGTCCGCAAACTGCTTCAGGACTGACGTTTTTAGGGATGGAAGATGAGACCGGATTGATGAATGTGATGGTGTCGGTGGGTTTGTGGGAGCGGCAGCGAGTCCTCGCCAGAAATGCTAAAGCGTTGATTATTAGAGGGATTGTGCAAAACGCCCAAGGGGTAGTCACGATTGTTGCTGACCGCCTAGAACCTTTGGATATGGGGGAGTTTCTCAGCCGAGGTTCCCGTGATTTTCGATAGTTTGGCAAAGTGGAGCCCATGACATATAAGCACGGCCTAACCCCAGAACCACATGAGGGCATGAATCCTGTCTCGCCAAAACTGACCATGTCCAGGTATCTCACCCGAATTCCCTGGCTGCTGGTGTTCGCGATTGTGTTTGGTGTGCTCGGATTTTTTGTGTTTTCGTGGTTGTATATCGGAACGGCCGTGTTTGTCGCTATTTTAATTTGGCAATTGTGGCTTATTCCGCAACAAGTTAAACGTCTCGGGTGGCTAGAAACCACCGATGAGCTGCTGATAACCAAGGGAAAGCTGTGGCATACGTTCACCGTGGTGCCTTATGGGCGCATCCAATTTGTTGATGTCACCGCAGGCCCGCTTGATCGTTATTTCGGCATGAAAAAGGTGCATCTGCATACCGCCTCTGCCACCTCGGATTCCACGATTGCAGGTCTACCTGCTGCTGAAGCTGATGCCTTGCGCGGGCGACTGGCGGAAAAGGCGCGTGAGAGGATGAGCGGGCTGTGAAAACTTCAGAAGAATTCCGCCGAGTCCACCGCGCCACACCATTTTTACGCATTTGGACATTACTGGTTGCCATGATCGCAGCTTTTGCGTTTAATTCCGGCGCCTCAGTGTTCACATTTATCTGGGGTGCAGCCACAGGCGAATACGGATACGCGCTAATCCCGATCCTGCTTACCCTCGTCGGCACGGTGGTAGTTGTGGCTTTGATCTGGGGAATCACCGGAATTTGGTGGAAAGCAGTCGGTTTTCGCATCACCGATGAAGAAGTGCAATTAAAACGCGGTGTGATCAGCAAAGACCTTCGTACCGCACGTTTTGATCGCATTCAAGCCGTTGACCTGGTGGAATCATTCATCGCGCGAGTCTTCCGCCTTGCCGAAGTGCGCGTGGAAACCGCCGGTGGCAGCAACTCCGCCATCAACATTGGGTTTTTAAGAAAAAGCGAGGCCGAGGCCTTAAAAAAGGAGCTTATCGACGCCTCCCACCACTCACCACGAGACGCCTCCAGGGAGGCTGAAGAAGATGCGGGGGTTTCTGACGAGGTGCTTGGGGTTTCTGGCGAGGTACTTGTTCCAACCATTCCTATTAAGCGAACCCTTGCCAGCACAGCGCTGACATTGACCAGCATCATCACCATCATCGGCGTGATCTTATTATTCTTCATTCCTTTTGGAGTAAGTGTTGCCGTGCCATTTTTAGCCGGTATGGTTCCAGCTTTGTGGCGCCTTATTGATCGATCGTGGCAGTTTAACGCCCACCTTCGTGGCGATATTTTAGACGTCAGTTATGGGCTGGCTAATCGTCGAAAGCAATCAATTCCTTTGGAACGAATCCATGCAGTACACCTCGAACAACCCTTGCTGTGGCGTTTTGTTGGCTGGTGGACGGTAACTGTCACAGTTGTTGGCTACGGTGCCACCACTGGAGGCGGAACTTCAAAAATATTGCCGGTAGGGTCCAAAGAACTAGCGCTTAAAGTTCTAGAAGCAGTAGGTCCACTAGATAGCACGGACATTGCAGAATCTGCAGATCCGGCGCATATAAGCAGACCTCAATACACACCACCAGCTTCTGCGCGGATGTTGACACCAATCGATCTCACCCGGCAGGGAGTGACACTTATCGGTGAACAACCACATGCAGTGATTGTTCATGAAGGCCGGTTCATCCCACGCATGTCAGTTATTGAAACCTCACACATCCAAGAACTCACCTTAAGTCACGGGCCACTCCAACGACTGATGGGACTATCAACCGTGGTATTCAACTTGGTGCAAGGGCCGGTATCCATGTCCGCATCTGACCTTCGAGCCGAGGATGGCAAAGAGCTCTTAGATATTTTGCGCCGTCGACAATTACCAGCATTAGAATCCACCCCGCTGGGACAAATCAGCCTCGACTAAGGTGTAGGCATGCACATCTCAGATCTTCCCGATAGGTCCCAGGACTACCTGAAGACAATCTGGGACATCACCGAACTTCTTGATGATAAACCAGCAGCACTCGGCGACATCGCCGAAAAGATGAACCAGAAAACTCCCACTGCCTCTGAAGCAATCAAAAAACTAGCGGCACGCGGACTGGTTAACCACGAAAAATATGCTGGCGTCACGCTTACAGAAAAAGGCAAAACCCTGGCCATCGATATGGTGCGACGCCACCGCTTGCTGGAAACGTTCCTCCACGATGTTTTGGGCTACACCTGGGATGAAGTGCACGCCGATGCGGATCTTTTAGAACATGCAGCTTCAGACAAACTCATCGAACGCATCGATGCGCACCTAGGCAGACCCCGCAAAGACCCGCACGGTGACCCGATTCCAAACGCCGAAGGTGTGATCGAAGAAGTCCCTCGAACCACACTCGCAGCAATTAAAGCAGGAGAGACGGTGACAATCTCCCGAGTGCAAGACATCGATCCTGAACTGTTGCGATACTTAGCCCAATACAATGTCGCGCCGGGATCTCGCATTACTGTGAATTCTGGCCCTCTAGCTGGCATGGTGCACATCGTTGTGGAAGAGACCAACACCAGCTTCCCACTTGCAGAAACACAATTGCCATTAATTACAGTGCAGGACTAAGCAGATCCATCATGATGGTGCTCATATTTCCCGAAGACACCAACCCAATTTGAATAATCACCGCCACTGAGAAAGCGAACAACAAAAATTTATCTGCAGGACCATTGGCGCGAATACTTAAAAACTTAGGCAATTTAAGGTTCCACCAGCGTTTCCCCTTCAGCGGTATCACTGGGGCAAACGCTGGAATACCTGCCTTAGTGGCCATATCGCCAGCCAAATGCGTAAGACACCCAACGGTAATGGCAGATCCTAAGACAATGCCGAATGAACTTTCGGGAGCATAATTCCAAACTCCCACAGCCAACGCAGCAGAAGCTCCAGTAACCAAAAGCCAATCAGCTTTCTTAGACCACTCCGGCATAAGACCACGGATAGCAAGACCAAGGAAGAAAAACAGCAACCCAATCACGGCAGGTTTTCCGTATGCACCAATTAATGCCGCCGCACCAGCACCTGTAGCAACCGCACTCCACACAGTATGAGTCAACGTGCGGTGCCCATTATTGCAGTGCTTATCTTTACGACCCCGAGTGACGTTGACAAACATCTGACACGTGTTTTCTGTAAAACGAGAAATCACCTGCGTAATAGGGCCGAAGGAACGAGAAACCGTAGCCGAAGGGGAATCCAAATCTGGAAGCAACGCGGCACCCGCAGCTAGCCCCGCATAAAGGAAGGCCTCCGTGGCGGTGTTAACCCCACCCCACTCCTCGGGGAGAATTTGAGCAACAGCGAGCCCAACGGCTGCGCCGCTCATAGCGTGGGTTGGCCCCATAACCACTTGTGCATCAACTACTTTCACAAACAAGAAAACAAAATAAGAGTGGCCTTAAGAATAAACTAAAGGGTGGACATTTATTCGAACGGGTGCTTGATTTACACAACTTGAGCGAAATCCTGCCATTTCACCTCAAATCGGGCTAGTTTTGAACTATGAGCGAACGTCAGCTGGAAAAGTCCATTGAGCATGCAGTCGAATTAGCCCGCGAAGCCCGGAACATAGAAGTATTTACCGGCGCTGGAATGAGCGCCGATTCTGGATTAGAAACGTATCGCGATGACAAAACCGGGGTGTGGAGCAAAGTTGATCCGCAAGCCATGGCCAGCATTGATGCCTGGTTGAAAGATCCAGAGCCCATGTGGGCTTGGTACAGGTGGCGCGCCGGGGTAGCGACACGGGCGGAACCCAATGCAGGGCACCGCGCTATTGCCTATTGGGAGGGAAGTGACACCGTTGATCATGTTCACGTGACCACTCAAAATATTGACAATTTACATGAGCGTGCCGGCTCTAGTGATGTCACGCATCTTCATGGCAGCCTTTTTGAATACCGGTGCACCGACTGTGCAACACCGTGGGAAGATGACAAAAACTATCCAGTAGAGCCAATCGAGCGTCTTGCCCCGCCACAATGCAAGGAGTGCGGTGGGCTGATCCGGCCAGGAGTAGTGTGGTTCGGTGAAAACTTACCGATGGACGAGTGGGATATCGCAGAACAACGCATCGCGGAAGCTGACCTGATGATCATCGTGGGCACCTCCGGCATCGTGCATCCAGCAGCAGCACTCCCACAACTTGCCCAACAACGTGGCGTGCCCATCGTAGAAATCTCGCCACAACGCACAGAACTAAGCCGAATCGCTGATTTCACCTGGATGTCCACAGCAGCCCGAGCGTTGCCAGCACTGATGCGAGGCCTGAGTGCATAAATGACTGAAGATGATTTAGACCTGCTGCATCGTACAGTAGAACTTGCCACGCAAGCATTGAAGCAAGGAAACAGCCCTTATGGATCCTTGCTTGTCGATCCCCATGGTGCGGTTGTTTTTGAAGACCACAACCGAGACGCAGATGGGGATCTTACTAAACACCCTGAGTTTGCTATTGCCAAATATGCGATTGAAAACTACAGCGAGGAAGAACGAGCGGCGTGCACCGTGTACACCTCAACGGAACACTGCGCAATGTGTGCGGGTGCTCATGCTTGGGCAGGCTTAGGCAAAATTTACTGCGCTACCACCGGAGATCAAGTATCGAACTGGTATGCCCAGTGGGGTGCCACAAATGGACCACTGAATCCTCTTTCTGCTGAAGAAATTAGCCCCAATATCACCGTGGAAGGTCCTGCCCCTAAATTCGAAGAAGTGCTATATGAGCTGCACAGATGGTTCTATTTAGGAGAGTCTGAAAGCTAATTCTTTGAAAGCTTAATCAGATCTTTAAAAACAGCTGAAAATATGGATAATAGGTTAGGTTAACCTGACCAGTTCTAGGAATGGAGATGCACAATGCACTCTCGCTTGTCCAGATTTCTGCGCCCCAGCATCATCGGTGTTGCAGTCGTAGCCCTTCTAGCTGGATGCACCAGTACTGCTGATGAAGCTGATACAAATTCAACATCCGCCGAAAACGCAGCGTTCCCTGTCTCGATTGAACATGAATTTGGAACAACCACTATAGAAAGTGCACCTGAGAGAGTTGTCACACTTGGTGTTACAGACGCAGATATTGTTCTTGCACTAGGAACCGTCCCAGTGGGGAACACGGGATACACTTTCTTTGAAAACGGACTAGGCCCCTGGACTGATGATCTAGTTGGCGACCAAGAATTAACCCTCATTGATTCTGACTCCACCCCGGACCTTGAGCAGGTAGCGGCTCTAGAACCAGACCTAATCATTGGTGTGAGTGCAGGTTTTGACGACGTAGTCTATGAACAATTATCAGATATTGCGCCAGTGGTTGCTCGCCCTTCCGGAACAGCTGCCTATGCAGTGGATAGGGAAGAAGCCACAAATATTGTCGCCACAGCGATGGGACAAGCAGAAAAAGGTCGCGAGCTCAACGAAGAAACCAATGCCCTGATCGAAGCTGCACGTGAAGAAAATCCCTCATTTGCAGGCAAAACAGGAACCGTTATTTTGCCTTACCAAGGAAAATACGGTGCATACCTACCAGGTGATGCCAGGGGTCAATTCCTAGAATCATTAGGCATCACCCTGCCAGAGGCAATTCTTTCACGAGACACAGGAGACAGCTTCTTCGTCGATGTACCAGCTGAAAGCGTTGCGGACGTAGAGGGCGACCTTTTGCTAGTTCTTTCCAATGATGAAAATCTCGATATAACAGCAGAAAACCCACTTTTTGAAACACTAAATGTTGTTCAAAATGATGCGGTCATCGTAGCCACGATTGAAGAACGCGGTGCGATTACCTACAACTCCGTGCTCTCTGTTCCCTTCGCACTAGATCATCTGGTCCCACGTTTTGCTGAGGCGCTGAGTCAAAAACAGTTGAACTAAATCCGCAATCCGCGCGCAAACAACAGCACTCCACCGACCATTTGTGGAGTGCTGTTGTTGCATATCCGACTTAAGGCGCTTGCAACAACTGTTATTTCAACTATCGGTAAAAACCTACACCCCACCAATAAACCCAAGTTGGCGCCAGGCTTCATAGGTAGCAACTGCAGCAGAATTGGAAAGATTCATAGAGCGTCGGCCAGCAAGCATGGGGATCCGAAGCACGGTGGTGATACGGGGATGCTCCACGTGTTCTTGGGGGAGCCCGGTTGGTTCCGTGCCAAAAAGTAGAGCATCGCCATATTCGAAGCTGATGTCAGTAAACCGGGTCGTTGCGGAAGTAGTAAAGGCAAACACTCTTCCAGGTACTGCGTTCATTGCTTCATCGAAGGTGGGGTGCACTGTGACATCGGCTAAGTCATGATAATCAAGGCCTGCTCGGCGAAGGTGTTTTTCAGTTAGTTCAAACCCTAAAGGTTCAACAAGGTGCAGGTGAGCGCCTGTTCCTGCGCACATTCGGATGGCGTTTCCAGTGTTGGGCGGGATGACAGGGTTGTCAAAGATAACATGAAGTGGGTGTTCCGGCATGTGTTTGATTGTAAGGCCTTGGAAAAGGGTGGAATAATGGCGGTCGTGACTGCAATCAAACTTGATGGAAACTTGTACCGCGGGGAAATCTTCGCAGACCTTGAGCAGCGTGTTGCTGCGCTGAAGGAGAAAGGGATTGTGCCGGGGCTTGCCACTGTGTTGGTTGGTGATGATCCGGCGAGCCATTCGTATGTGAAGATGAAGCACCGTGACTGTGAGCAGATCGGTGTGAATTCGATTCGTAAAGATCTTCCTGCTGATGTCACGCAGGAAGAGCTTTTCGCTGTTATTGATGAACTGAACAACGATGATGCTTGCACTGGCTACATTGTGCAGCTTCCTTTGCCTAAGCATTTGGATGAAAATGCGGTGCTTGAGCGCATTGATCCTGCAAAAGACGCCGATGGCCTGCACCCTGTGAACTTAGGCAAATTGGTGCTCAATGAGCCAGCTCCTTTGCCATGTACTCCTAATGGTTCGATCAGCTTGTTACGTCGTTTCGGCGTTGAGCTAAATGGTGCGAAGGTCGTGGTCATTGGCCGTGGTGTGACAGTTGGTCGCCCCATTGGTCTGATGCTAACGCGTCGTTCTGAGAACTCAACTGTCACTTTGTGCCACACCGGAACCAAGGATTTGGCTGCAGAAACTCGCGCGGCGGATGTGATCATTGCAGCAGCAGGCCAGCCACATATGCTCACTGCGGACATGGTCAAACCAGGTGCAGCGGTGCTCGACGTCGGCGTCTCCCGCAAGGACGGGAAGTTGCTTGGCGACGTCCACCCCGACGTATGGGAGGTAGCCGGCGCGGTGTCTCCAAATCCTGGTGGAGTGGGTCCTTTGACTCGTGCATTCTTGGTGCACAATGTTGTTGAGCGAGCAGAAAAGCTGGCTGGACTGTAAAACACATGACTAATCCCGGCAAACGGCGTTTTAATGAAGAGCAACTTCTGGCTAATCCTCATGATGGGGGATTAGCTCCATCGAAGTTGCCTCATGCCGTGCAAAGAGCCGGGATTGTGGTGTTTATTTTTGCAGTGGGCGCGGCCTCTGTGTTCGCGCTGACAGAACATTGGCGCCGGGCTACATTTACCCTCGGCGCATCGTTGCTATTTTTGTCGCTGTTGCGCCTTAGTTGTGATTCAAAGGTGTTGGGTGTTTTGTCAGTAAGATCAAGACGCTTTGATGCCACTTACACTGCTATTTTAGGTGGGCTGATGACATTTTTAGCTATCTCAGTAGATGCACTAGGTAGCTAAAAATTTCAACAAGCCTCGAGTGCTAGTTTTCAGTTTCTCTTTCGGTTTCTACAGGTCCACCTAGCTTTTCACCTAATGCTTCACCTAGTGCAGAACCAGTTGCTCGGCCTTGAATGATTTCGGCTAGATCAATGCCGGTGGTCTGTTTGACGGATTCAATAATTGATTTCAAGCTCAGTGCTTGTTCACCAGCAAAACGTGAACCCATAGAATCAGCAGTTCCATCGCCACCAGACAGCACAGTCATCGAGCCAATATTTGCGTATCCTGCAGCAAAGTTACTCATGAGCTCTGGCAGGATTTCCATTGCTTGCTGAGCCAGAAGTGCTTCTTGGTTTTCTCGGTAGGCTTCCGCTTTTGCTTTGATGGCGTCTGCCTCTGCTTGACCCTTTAACCTCACAGCTTCAGCTTCTGCCATGGCACGAACTTTGGCAGCGGTGGCTTCTGCTTCGGCGATTTCTACTTGTGCCTGTGCGCGCCTAGTTTGTTCGAAGGTGTCTGCTTCAACTTGTTGTTTACGGCGGTAGCGTTCGGCGTCAGCAACTTTATTAACTTCTGCTTCCAGCTCAATTTGTTTGTTTTCTGCTTGCTGGCGTAGAACTTCCAGTCGAGCCTTTTCGTCGGCTAGGCGTTCTGCCTGCAGTGCCTGAGCGCGAGCTTCACCGACTCGGGCATCGGCAGCAGCTTTGTTGGAATCCAGTTGGGTTTGCTCAACCAGATCAGCTTCTTGAGTGGCGATGCGTGACTTAGCAATAGCACGGGCTGCTTCCGTCTCAGCGATCTCAGCAGCTTGCTTCTTTGCCTGAATTTCTGGCGCGCCGAGGGACTTAATATATCCCACATCGTCAGTGATGCCACGGATTTGGAAGGAATCGAGGATCAAACCCTGTTTTTCCAGTTCAGGGATAACGGTTTCTGCGATTTGTTCGGAGAATTTCTTACGTTCGCGCATTAACGAGGTTACGGTTTGCTGCGCGACAACGCCACGGAGGACACCTTCGAGTTGGTCTTGGGTGAAGCGAACGATTTCTTTATCGCTAGATGCAAATCGCTGGGCTGCACGTCGAATGAACTCAGCATCAGAGCCAATTTTTACTAAGGCTACAGCTTCAACATTTAGGGTAACGTTGTCATCGCTTTGCGCAGTGACCTGCATATTTACCTGGCGGGAGCGCAAAGAGATCTTTTGGTGCGTTTGCGTAATAGGCATGACCACAGCTTTGCCGTGGACAATAACTTGGGATTCGCCCTTTTTCTTGGCTGAGACGATGAGTGCTTCATCAGCTGCTGCAACCTTGATCCATGCCCTGGAGACTAGGAAGAAGATTCCTGCGACAATGGCCAAGATAGCTAGTAATACTGCAACGGCGACGACAATGGCAATTCCTGTCATTTTGTCACTTGCTTTCTATGACTGTTGGTTTTATATATGGACTGGGCTGGTTTGGGCGGTCGATTAAAATGCAAGAGCAACACTCTTTGCCCCACCCAAACTACTACTATCCATTTATAAATCACCCGCAGTTTATAAAAAGGGTGCCCCTGTTTATGTCACTGTTACTATCGTCACAACATTTTTAGGCTTAAGGCGCTTGAAACGTTGATTGAATATTTGGAACTCCCTGTGCCGAAAGTTCCTCACCTTCATTCAGGCTTTCTTTGTAGCTAAATTCCACTTCCGGGCCTTTGACCTCGAAGTATGCAGAGCCATCGTCTTCTTCATCCCAAATGATGTAAGTATCGTCGATGGTATCGGCGATTTCTTCTTGTTGCACGGAGCCGGAATCACCATTAGCTGGCGCAATCCAATTGGATGTCATTTTCATGAACATGTTTTTCTGCAGTTCACTCAGCTGCGATCCGCGCAGTCCGGAACCTTCAAGTGCTGCTTGCTGCGTATCGTTCAAGCTGCCGATCAGTTGTTCTGCAGTTTGTTTGATTGGCGACCGCGAATAATCAGTATCTAGCGCCTCTGAAATGCTGACAACCTCAGCAGGACTTAGACCCAAATGGGCATCTTTGAAAGAGATTTGACCACTGGGATCAAAACTCACGCGCAGGCCAACGGTTGGGCCATCCAAAGTCATTTCCCAAGAATTCTCGGTAGAAGGCTCAGTTGAGAATTTAAGGAAATGGTGCGGGTCATCGCCAGGTTCTTGCGCGACGTGCTGAATGACAGCAGATACCAGCTGATATGCATTTTCGTTGAAGAGTGATTCCAACACTCGCAGTGCGGTGAGCTGGTTGGCCCAAGATAGCGTGCTGATATCGAGGCCATCTCCGAGCAACGCGGCGCGTTGCTCTTCATCGAGATAGTCCATAAACCCCAGCGCCGTCAGCGAGGTTTCACGTGCGGCGTTAAACGAGGGCTCATTGCTTATCGACGTCTCCCCATTCGTTGTTTGCATCGCCGCCGCAACTCTCGCAGGCGGTTCAGAGGAGCTCGTGGCACTGGAGGTAACGGAGGAGCATCCGCCTAAACCAAGTGTGCTTGCCACCAGTGTGGTGGCAAAGGCACCGGCGGCTCGACGAGAATTCAACAAAGTCACACTGAACAATGTAGATACAGTTTTTTGGTTTATCCGGTAGATTGCCTGTGAGTTCTTTAGAGATCTTTAGCTATATGTCGGTTATTCCTATTAGATGAAGAATTCAATGTAGGTCGAAGGGTTGTCTTCATCAGGGGAGATTAGGCTAAAGAAGTTTCTGATGATGCGATCCATTTGGCGGCTTTCGGTGAGGAAGGCGTCGTGGCCAACAGGCGATACGATCTTAGCCATCGCAAGAAGGTTGCCTAGGTTCCTGGAAAGGTGTTCTTGCTGGTGGTAGGGGTACAAAATGTCGGTGTCTACGCCTGCGACAAAGACTGGAATTTTGATAGCTTCAAGTGCTTTGTTTAACCCACCTCGGTCGCGGCCAATGTCGTGGCGGTTGAGAGCGTCGGTGAGCAAAACGTAGGAGCCGGCGTCGAAACGCTTTACTAGTTTGTCTGCCTGGTAGTCCAGGTAGGATTCCACGGCGAAGCGCTGATCGGGCCTGCGGTAGGGGCCAAGCGGGTTTTCATTTTTTTGAGCTTTGGTGCCGAAGCGTTCGTCGATCTCTAATTCGCCACGGTAAGTAAGGTGCGCGATGCGCCGAGCAGCACTTAATCCGGTGGAAGGGTTGCAACCGGATTCGTAGTAATTGCCTTCGTGCCAGTGGTGATCATTCTCGATGGCTTTAATTTGGGCAGATTGAATGCCAATCTGCCATGCGCTGGCGCGTGCAGATACTGCAAGGACTGCTGCTGCTCCAACGACGTCTGGATACATTGCTGCCCATTCGAGGGTGCGGGCACCGCCCATGGATCCACCGAGTACGGCGGTTATGGTGGTAATTCCCAGGGAGTCGAGGAATTGTTTTTCAGCGTTTACTTGGTCGCGGATGGATGTTGCAGGGAAGCGATTTCCCCAGAAATTTCCATCCAGATGTTTGGAACCAGGGCCTGTGGAACCGTTGCATCCGCCGATAACATTGGTGCAAATTACGCAATAGACATCTGTGTTGATTGCTTTTCCGGGCCCGACAAGGTCAGCCCACCATTCGGCGGCGTTAGAATCGCCGGTTAGTGCATGCTCGATGAGCACAACGTTGCTGCGTCCATCTTCATTAACGCGGTATTCTCCCCAGCGGTGGTAGGCGATTTCAGCATTGGTGATGGTTGCTCCGGCTTCGGTTGCGACATCACCGATTGGTTGGATTGCAAGTTGACCTGTAGGCGCGAGGGTGGGCATGTAAAACCGCCTGTTCTGGGTGGACAAGACTAAAACTTCGTCCAGTGTATCTGGACAGCTCTGTCTAGTCTAGTTTGGATTCCCGAGATGATGAAAATGAAAAACCCCAGTGCATAAGCACTGGGGTGAGCGTTGTCAAACTAGATTGCAGCGAATCCGGCTTCAAGGTCGGCGATGATGTCATCAATGGTCTCGATGCCTACGGATAGGCGTATCGTGGACTGGGTGACACCTGCTCGTGCAAGGCCTGCTTCATCAGACTGTGAGTGGGTGGTGGTGGCAGGGTGAACAACCAGGGAGCGGACGTCACCGATATTGGCCAGGTTGGAGTGGAGTTTAAGGGCGTCGATAAACGCCCATGCTTCATCCTTGCCGCCCTTGATCTCAAAGGTCAGGACCGATCCGGTGTATTTCAGGCCGAGCTTCTCCTTGGTTGCGTACCATGGGGAATCCTTCAGGCCTGCGAAGTTAACCTTTTCAACCTTGTCGTGGTTGTTGAGGAATTCTGCAACCTTAACGGCGTTTTCATTGTGGCGTTCCAGGCGCAACGACAGAGTGTCGATTCCTTGAACTGCTGCCCATGCGTTGAATGCGGACAGGGTGGAACCGGTGTCACGCAAAAGACCCACGCGTGCTTTTAGGCCGAATGCTGGTGCACCAAGATCGGCGTACTTTAAGCCGTGGTAAGCAGCATCTGGGGTGACGAAGTAGGGAAATACTGGCTTTCCATCCCGCTCGACAGTCCAATCAAACTTTCCTCCGTCGATAAGCACGCCGCCAAGTCCTGAGCCGTTGCCCGTGTAGAACTTGGTCAGGGAAGCAACCACGATGTCTGCGCCGAGCTCAAGCGGGCGCACGAGCGCTGCGGTAGCGATGGTGTTATCGATAATCAGCGGAACGCTGTTGCGGTGTGCAACCTCAGCGATTGCTGGGATATCCAGCACGTCAGCTTGAGGGTTGGCGAAGGTCTCGCCGAAAAACGCCTTGGTGTTGGGCTTGACTGCGGCCTGCCAGGACTCAGGATCGTCTGGGTTTTCCACGAAACCGACCTCAATGCCCAGGCGGTTGAGGGTAATCAGAAACAGGGTTTCGGTGCCGCCGTACAGGCGAGGGGAGGTGACGATGTGATCACCGGCACTTGCCAAGTTCAGAATTGCGTTGGTGGTTGCAGCCTGGCCGGAGGAGAACGCGACCGCGTGGACGCCACCTTCTAGGGAAGCAATACGGTTTTCCAGTGCCTCAACTGTTGGGTTGGTGAGGCGAGAATAAACCGGACCTAAGTCCTCTAGCGCAAAGCGCTGCTTGGCGTGCTCTGCGGAATCGAAGACGAATGCCGTGGACTGGTAAATAGGGAGGTTGCGGGCGCTGGTTTGTTCATCTACTGATTGGCCTGCGTGGATGGAACGGGTTTCAAAGCCCCACTGGTCTGCATTTGAATTGTCATACTTAGGCATTGGAAAAATCCTTAACTTTCTTCAAGTGGAAAATTGTTCTTCCAAGCACCCTACTGAACAACTTGGTCTATTTCAATAGACAGAGTGGTTTAAATTTATTCTCTGGAATTGTGCGATGAAAACGATTCCGTGCAGCTTATGTGGACGGGGGTGTGATTAACCCCGCTCCTGAGGTGTTTAGGTGGTGTAAATCATGATCTGATGTTACGTTTCCACTGATAAGGAAATAATAATTTCCGGGGATTTGTCGCACACCCAGCGGTTAAAGATCCACTATTCGGCATGCAGATACACCCATCTGGCCGAGCTTTTCCTTTTTCTGCCCAAAGAGAAAGTTATAAAGATCGTGACCATAAAACAGACTGATAACACCAGAGATGACTTGGTGTATAGCGACGCCACCGATTTGCCGGTAGGTGTAAAAAAGTCCCCGAAAATGTCGCCGACCGCCCGCGTTGGGCTCCTAGTATTCGGTGTTCTTGCCGCATTAGGTTGGGGTGCCATCGCATTTTCCCGCGGTGAATCAATCAACTCGGTATGGCTAGTTCTAGCTGCAGTGGGTTCTTACATCATTGCTTTTAGCTTCTACGCCCGCCTAATTGAGTACAAGGTTGTCAAGCCCAAGGATCAACGCGCGACACCTGCTGAATATGTCAATGACGGAAAAGATTTCGTTCCAACTGATCGGCGCGTGCTTTTTGGCCACCACTTTGCAGCTATCGCAGGTGCCGGACCACTAGTTGGCCCTGTCATGGCAGCTCAGATGGGTTACCTTCCAGGCACGCTGTGGATTATCCTCGGTGTGATCTTTGCCGGTGCCGTACAGGATTACCTGGTGCTGTGGGTATCAACCCGCAGGCGTGGACGTTCCCTAGGTCAGATGGTTCGCGATGAAATGGGCACCGTTGGTGGTTTTGCTGGCATCTTGGCCACCATCTCCATCATGATCATCATCATTGCCGTGTTGGCACTGATTGTGGTTAATGCCCTGGCGGATTCCCCTTGGGGAGTTTTCTCCATCACCATGACCATCCCAATTGCGCTATTCATGGGTGTTTACCTGCGCTTCTTGCGTCCGGGTCGGGTCACTGAGGTGTCGATTATTGGTGTCGCCCTGCTGCTGTTGGCAATTGTTGCCGGTGGTTGGGTTGCAGATACCTCATGGGGTGTTGAATGGTTCACCTGGTCCAAGACCACCCTGGCTCTGGCTTTGATTGGTTACGGCATCATGGCAGCAATCCTGCCAGTATGGCTGCTGCTTGCTCCACGTGATTACCTGTCTACCTTCATGAAGATCGGCGTCATCGCACTTTTGGCAGTAGGTATTTTGGTTGCTCGCCCAGAAGTGCAGATGCCTTCCGTTACTACCTTCGCGCTTGAAGGAAACGGGCCGGTGTTCTCTGGAAGCCTGTTCCCGTTCCTCTTCATCACCATCGCCTGTGGTGCACTTTCTGGATTCCATGCTCTGATTTCCTCCGGCACTACGCCAAAGCTGGTGGAAAAGGAATCCCAAATGCGCATGCTCGGCTACGGTGGCATGCTGATGGAATCATTCGTGGCGATTATGGCGCTGATTACCGCTGTTATTTTGGATCGTCACCTGTACTTCTCCATGAACGCACCGTTGGCACTAACTGGTGGAGATCCGGCAACTGCAGCTGAATGGGTAAATTCCATTGGTCTTCCTGGTGCAGATATCACTGCTGATCAATTAGCTTCTGCTGCAGAAGGCGTTGGAGAATCCACTGTTATTTCCCGTACTGGTGGCGCGCCAACCTTGGCCTTCGGTATGTCAGAGATTCTGTCTGGCTTCATCGGTGGTGCTGGCATGAAGGCGTTTTGGTACCACTTCGCCATCATGTTTGAAGCACTGTTCATCTTGACCACCGTTGATGCGGGCACCCGAGTTGCACGTTTCATGATGACAGACACCCTTGGAAACGTTCCAGGTCTGCGCCGCTTCAAGGACCCAACATGGACCCTCGGCAACTGGATTTCAACTGTGTTTGTGTGTGCTTTGTGGGGTGCCATTTTGCTCATGGGTGTTACAGATCCACTCGGTGGCATCAACGTGTTGTTCCCACTGTTTGGTATCGCAAACCAGCTGCTTGCCGCCATCGCACTGGCTCTTGTCTTAGTGGTTGTGGTGAAGAAGGGGCTATACAAGTGGGCATGGATCCCAGGTGTTCCTTTGGTGTGGGACCTTATTGTCACCATGACCGCTTCGTGGCAAAAGATTTTCCATTCGGATCCTGCTATTGGCTACTGGGCTCAAAACGCCAACTTCCGTGATGCTAAGGCCCAGGGACTTTCCGAGTTCGGTGCAGCTAAATCACCTGAGGCAATTGATGCAGTTATCCGAAACACCCTGATCCAGGGCATTCTATCCATTCTGTTTGCCGTCCTTGTTCTGGTTGTTGTCGGTGCTGCAGTAGCTGTGTGTATCCAGGCGGTTCGTGCTCGCTCGGCTGGAACGCCGCTTGCGCTGACTGAAGAGCCTGACACCGATTCTGAGTTCTTCGCCCCAACCGGATTTATGGCCTCCTCTAGGGATAAAGAAGTGCAAGCAATGTGGGATGAGCGTTACCCTGGAGGTACACCTATTTCATCAGGATCGCATTAAATCATGACAACTCTTGTTCGTAGCCTATGGAAAATCCCGCGTGCAGTGTGGTGGTATCTCACTGAGCTGATGGGGGACACCGCATACTCAAAGTATGTGGTGCACCTGAAGCATCACCATCCAGATGCTCCGATTCCTACTGAACGGGAATATTGGCGGGCGCGCTATGCGGAACAGGATGCCAATCCTGGCGCTCGCTGCTGCTAACTAAAGTTAAATGACAAAGGCACGTTGATTCTTTATTGAATCAACGTGCCTTTGTTATTAAGGGGGCAACGGATTAAGCAGCTGTGCGTACATAAGACAACAAGATTTCCTGATTTTGGTCACCATTTTGCCGATATCTTGTGGTCTTATGTACAGACGGAGAATCACAAACACATTTTGTGGACGCTCCACGGGCGGTCCACCAAAACCGTGACGCTCGTCTTGTGGATTCCCGGCCTTGGATGATGCTCATTGCACCTGGAAAATTGCCCCCGCGCGCTAAAGGGACCGCAACCACTCCACCAAAAAATGACCTCTGGCCTGCGGATTTCACACAATTTACTAAAATAGTAAGAAATAGCCACAACAATACACAATATCTACAGTGACCGCGATCTCTTTTTTGGGCGTAGCGTGATGTGAAGCATAAGTAATGCATAGTCCTTGCATGGCCCTTGTACAAGCTTCCGAGAAGGAGTCACATTCCAACATGATTACCCATGAAGTTCGCACTCGTCGTTCTGCAGAACCGTTCCCATATGAGGAGCACTTGGCTTACAAGATTGCTCGCGTTGCGGTTGATCCAGTGGAAGTTTCCGATGAAACCCAGGAAATGATCATCAACCGGATCATCGATAATGCGTCAGTTCAGGCAGCATCTGTGCTGCGTGGTCCAGTAACATCTGCCCGTTCCATGGCGCAGGTTAGACCAGTGACTGACGGTCGAGGTGCTTCGGTATTTGGTTTGCCAGGACGTTACGCAGCTGAGTGGGCAGCGTTGGCCAATGGTACGGCTGTGCGTGAGCTAGATTTCCACGATACGTTTTTAGCTGCGGATTACTCCCACCCGGGTGATAATATTCCTCCGATTTTGGCGGCAGCACAGCAGGCTGGAAAAGGTGGAAAGGATCTGATCCGGGGTATCGCTACTGGATATGAGATTCAGGTGAATTTGGTGCGTGGTATTTGTTTGCATGAGCACAAGATCGACCACGTGGCTCATCTTGGACCATCGGCAGCTGCTGGTATTGGAACGTTGCTTAATCTCGATGTGGATACCATCTACCAGGCAATTGGTCAGGCTTTGCACACCACGACGGCTACGAGGCAGTCGCGAAAAGGTGCGATTTCTTCATGGAAGGCTTTTGCTCCTGCCTTTGCTGGAAAGATGGCCATTGAGGCGGTTGATCGCGCAATGCGTGGTGAGGGGGCACCGGCACCAATCTGGGAAGGTGAAGACGGCGTGATCGCATGGCTGCTGTCTGGACCTGATCACATCTACTCGGTTCCTCTGCCCGAGGAGGGTGAGGCCAAGCGCGGAATTTTGGATACCTATACAAAGGAACACTCTGCGGAATACCAGTCACAGGCACCGATTGATTTGGCGCGCAGCATGGGGGAGAAGCTGGCAGAACAAGGTCTGGATCTGCGCGATGTTGAATCCATTGTGCTGCACACCTCCCACCACACTCACTATGTCATTGGTACGGGATCGAACGATCCGGAGAAGTTCGATCCAGACGCAACGCGTGAAACACTCGATCACTCCATCATGTACATTTTCGCCGTCGCCCTGGAAGATCGTGCGTGGCATCACGAGCGTTCTTATGCTCCAGAGCGTGCCCACCGCCCACAGACCATCGAGTTGTGGAACAAGATTTCCACGGTGGAGGATCCTGAGTGGACTAGGCGCTATCACTCTACTGATCCTGCAGAAAAGGCATTTGGAGCGCGTGCAGTGATCACGTTCAAGGATGGAACCGTGGTGGAAGATGAGCTTGCTGTTGCTGATGCACATCCACTTGGAGCACGGCCTTTTGCGCGGGAGCAGTACATCGAAAAATTCCGCACTCTCGCCGAAGGTGTTGTTTCTGACAAGGAGCAGGAGCGTTTCTTGGATGCAGTACAACGCACACATGAGCTTGAGGATCTTTCAGAGCTCAACATTGAAATCGATGCTGATGTTTTGGCAAAGGCTCCTAAGATTTCGGAAGGACTGTTCTGATGGCGGGATTGTTTTCCTCTGCTGTTGCACCAACGGAGCGTCGAAAAGCTTTAAGGGCGGCACTTGCTGCACCTGAAATTGCCCGCATGCCTGGTGCGTTTTCCCCGCTCGCTGCCCGCGCAATCCAGGAAGCTGGATTTGAAGGCGTGTACGTCTCCGGCGCCGTCGTAGCCGCTGACCTGGCGCTACCCGATATCGGGCTGACCACATTGACCGAAGTGGCCGGCCGATCCAAGCAAATTGCGCGGGTCACGGACTTGCCTGTGCTTGTCGACGCCGACACCGGCTTCGGCGAACCCATGTCCGCCGCGCGCACCGTCGCAGAACTCGAAGACGCAGGCGTTGCCGGATGCCACCTTGAAGACCAAGTCAACCCGAAACGCTGCGGGCATTTGGACGGCAAAGAAGTGGTGAGCACCGACATCATGATCCGGCGTATCACCGCAGCCGTCAATGAACGCCGCGATGAGCAGTTTGTCATCTGCGCGCGCACCGACGCCGCGGGAGTGGAAGGCATTGACTCCGCCATCGAGCGCGCCAAAGCCTATGCGGATGCGGGCGCCGACATGATTTTCACCGAAGCGCTCTACACCCCGGCAGATTTTGAAAAATTCCGCGCAGCAGTAGACATCCCACTGCTGGCCAATATGACAGAGTTTGGCAAAACCGAACTTTTACCAGCACAGCTTCTAGAAGATATTGGCTACAACGCAGTGATCTATCCCGTGACTTTGCTGCGGATTGCGATGGGCCAAGTGGAACAAGCACTGTCCGATATCGCAAACACTGGAACCCAAACTGACTGGGTAGACCGAATGCAACACCGCTCCCGCCTGTATGAGCTGCTGCGCTACAACGAATACAACGCCTTTGACCAGGAAGTATTCACCTATTCCGCCGACAACTACAAACCCACCTTCTAGCCCACACCATTTTTAAGGAGTGAATTACCATGTCACACACCCAAAACGTAGAAGTTCGCAAAGGACTCTACGGTGTCATCGCCGATTACACTGCCGTATCCAAGGTCATGCCAGAAACCAATTCATTAACCTACCGTGGCTACGCGGTGGAAGATCTGGTGGAAAACTGCAGCTTCGAGGAAGTCTTCTACCTGCTGTGGAACGGTGAGCTTCCCACTGCAGAGCAGCTTGCAGAATTCAACGAGCGCGGCCGATCCTACCGCAGCTTGGATGCCGGATTGATCTCACTTATTCACTCCTTGCCTAAAGAAGCGCACCCCATGGATGTCATGCGCACCGCCGTTTCCTACATGGGTACTAAGGATTCTGAGTACTTCACCACCGATGCTGATCATATCCGCAGGGTAGGACACAACCTGTTGGCGCAGCTGCCGATGGTCCTGGCCATGGACATTCGTCGCCGCAAAGGCCTTGATATCATCGCACCTGATTCGAGTAAATCGGTCGCCGAAAACCTGTTGTCCATGGTGTTTGGTACCGGCCCGGACTCACCTGCATCCAACCCAGAGGATGTGCGCGACTTCGAGAAATCTCTGATCCTCTACGCCGAGCACTCCTTCAATGCTTCCACCTTTACCTCCCGCGTGATCACCTCCACCAAATCGGATGTGTATTCCGCCATCACCGGCGCGATCGGTGCGCTCAAGGGTCCGCTGCACGGTGGCGCGAACGAGTTCGTCATGCACACCATGCTGGAAATCGACGACCCAGATAAGGCCGCCGACTGGATCAACAATGCCTTAGACAACAAGAACGTGGTCATGGGCTTTGGCCACCGCGTGTACAAGCGCGGCGATTCCCGCGTGCCATCCATGGAGAAATCTTTCCGAGAACTAGCTGCTCGCCACGACGGCGAGAAGTGGGTTGCCATGTATGAAAACATGCGCGACGCCATGGATGCGCGCACCGGCATTAAGCCAAACCTCGATTTCCCAGCAGGCCCTGCCTACCACCTGCTTGGTTTCCCGGTCGATTTCTTTACCCCGCTGTTCGTCATCGCCCGCGTCGCTGGTTGGACCGCGCACATCGTGGAACAGTTTGAAAACAACTCGCTTATCCGCCCGCTGTCCGAGTACAACGGCGAGGAGCAGCGCCAAGTGGCGCCGATTGAAAAGCGTTAAAAGATTTTTGCTTTTCGACGCCCCGACCCACCCGTTTCGATAGCTAGCTCTTGAAGTTCCACCCAGGTTTTTCTAGGCAGTGAGATACCGTGCGCAGAGTTTTTACGATGCGCACGGTCTTCTAATTCACCGGGGTAAAAAATCTCCTCGGTGTTGTGTGCTTTTGGAGTGGTTTTTACTTGCCTAACCAATGCGCTTAGTGCTTCATCGAAATCACCTGGATCACGAAACGCTGCAACATCCAAAGCAATGAATAAGTGGCCAACGCCACCAGGGGGAGTGGGCTCATAAGGTCCATGAACCTTTGTGCTGTGCTGTGAACCGGTGAGAACTCCAGACAACACATCCATCATGAAGCTGATCGCATAACCTTTATGACCCGCCATGGGAAGGATGACACCATTGATTGCCTCTGAAGGATCAGTGGTGGCAGCACCCTCACTTGTAATTGCCCACGTTTCGGGGATCGGCATATTCTGCTGACGTGCCTGATAGATCTTTCCACGAGCAACAGCTGTATTAGCTATATCGACCACCGCCGCAGAATCACCAAAAGGTGCCGCAATGGACCACGGATTAGTACCAATGCGTTTTTCTTTACCACCCCATGGAGCTAGCGCAGGAGAGGCATTGGTGGTGAGGATTGAAACACAGCCTTGTTCTGCAGCTTTGCGGGTGTAATACATTGCAGTTCCGAAATGATTGGAATTTCGTACTGACACCGCACCGATACCGAACATCATTGCTCTGGTTACTGCTTCTTTACGAGCATGATCAGCAAGCACTTGTCCGATACCGTCGTGTCCATCTAAGACCAGTACAGCACCCAAATTGTTAAGAACCTCCACATGTGAATGAGTGGTCATTGCACCACTTTGGAGCCTGCGCACATACCAAGGAAGCCGAAGTACTCCATGGGAGGGGTGTCCCCACAAATCTGCCTGTACCAAACTATCTGCAACAAGCAAGGCGTCTGCTGCTGGAACGTCAACTTCGGTGAGAATCTTTGTGCAGAGTTCGATTAGTTGTTGCGCGTCGATCGTGACTGTGTGATTGTCAGGCATCAATTCCTCAATTCATTCTTGGTATACCGAAATGTATACCAATCCTAGGTGTGAGTGCAAGATGCGGCTACTTCATTTGCCTTAAGGCCTGAAGTCTATATTTTGTGTGCTGGCAGAATCTGCATTAACCAGCGCATTCAAAATGCTTTTTTCCACATGAATAAGATGCTGCCTGCATGCAGTACCCGCCGACCTTAAATCTCCCGAGGTTATCGCCTCACACATATCAATATGCTCTTGAACCGATTGGTGCAGACGCACATGATCGGAATGAGCAATGATCCGAAGCCTCGTGGTGTGCGGTTTAAGACCTAAGAGGCTGCGCTTTAGAAACTGATTGTGCGTATAAGTGGCAACAAGTTCATCAAATTTACTGGTTAACGCTCTAAATTTGGCCAAGAACTCGGTATCTTCTAAAGCGTTCTCGATGTCCCGAAAATCTTCAGCCAACGTCGAAAAATAGCCAAAGATGCGGGATGATTTTCCTGCCTGAATCGCGATCTCTTCAAGCGCTGCGACCTCAACGATTCGACGAAACTCAAACAGATCCTTAATATCGCGAAGCGACAATGGCGACACCATGGGCGCTTGTCGAGGTTCCAAAATGATCAACTCATCAGCAGCTAACCTGCGGAGAGCATCCCTAACAGGCGTTCTTGACGCTCCAGTGTGTTCAACCAGCCAAACTTCTGACATGCGCTGACCCGGCTTCAGGCTTCCATCTTCGATTTCACTGCGAATCTGTGTGTATACCTGATCGGCTTTTCTTGTAGCAGGGGAGGCCGGAACATCTTTTTGAACCATGCCCACACTTTAGTACACCGATATTTAGTCACTTGGGGATACTGTGTGCAGGGTGTCGAGGCACGGGAAGGGGCGTCGATAAGCAATCTTTGCTTGTCTTGCTTGAGCCTTAAAGTCCGGGCCTAGGCCGAGGCGGAAAGTGGCTACTGGCTGTGCTTAGATGTTTTCCTTGAGTTACTCCACGCCCTGATCGCAAGGACAATTACTGCCAAGGCGATGGCGCCCCCGAGCAGAATGTATTGCAGGGGGATGGGGCGGGCGTCATCGATGGCATCGACGCAGTTTTGGAAATCCTCTTTTAGAGCGGTTTGCGATTCGTTGTAATCTGGGGCGCGATCGGCGAACACTTCGGCTCGGATTTCTGCGGTGCGGGTGCCGGTGGTGGCTGCTTGTTGCAGTTGGGTGAGCACGCCACTTGCTGGATCGTCGGAAAATCCGTTGATTATGTCGACTGCTTCGTCGTAAGTGTATTCAGTTTTGAAGCTTTGTTCCGCGTTGGGATCAGCCAGGGTTGGATCATTAGGAAGCAACATGGCTAGGCCTTCGCCGGACCCGATGTTGTCCAGGCGTACTTGTAGCTCAGCCGCTGTTGGCGCATCAGCGTCTTGGGCGATGTAGCTCTCAATTGCTGCCTTGAGGCCAGGGTCTAGGGTGTCTAGTTCGTCGAGTCGTTGTTCGCGCACCGTGTCTTCGAGGGAATTCCAAAATGAAACCACGGCGGAGTTTTCGGTGTTGTTGGCAACGCACATCTCCCTTTCGGTATCAGCACTTAGTGTGGCGGCTGAAGCAGTAGGAATACTTAAAGCAGCAGTGATGAAAAGTGCGGGGAGGACTCGAGAATAGCGCATGTGCCTATTATGGCAAGGAAAATAACAAAAGCGCTGTGCTTCCATGTGAGGAAGCACAGCGCTAATTGTGAAGATGCTACTTCTTCAAAGCGTCAACGATGTCGTTGAACTGTGCAACTGGGCGCATGATTGCAGAGGTCTTCTCATCGTTAGGGGAGTAGTATCCACCAAGATCAGTTGGGTTGCCCTGAACTGCGATGAGTGCAGCGTCGATGTCTGCAGCGTTTGCGTTTAGTGCTTCTGCAACTGGTGCGAAGGTAGCAGCCAGGTCTGCGTCCTCGGTCTGTGCAGCAAGCTCATCTGCCCAGAACTTGGTCAGCCAGAAGTGGGATCCACGGTTGTCGATCTCACCAACCTTGCGGGATGGGGACTTCTCTTCGTTCAGCAGCTTCTCAGTTGCCTTGTCCAGAGCGTCAGCCAGAACGCCGGCCTTTGCGTTGCCGTTGTTGTTGAGCTCGTGGCGGAAGGACTCAGCCAGTGCGAGGAACTCACCGAGGGAATCCCAACGCAGGTGGTTTTCTTCCTGAACCTGCTGGACGTGCTTAGGAGCAGATCCACCAGCACCGGTCTCGAAGAGTCCGCCGCCAGCCATCAAAGGAACAACGGAGAGCATCTTTGCAGAAGTGCCGAGCTCAAGGATTGGGAAGAGGTCGGTGTTGTAGTCACGCAGCACGTTACCGGTAACGGAAATGGTGTCCTCACCGCGACGGATGCGGTCGACGGAAAGCTGGGTTGCCTCAACAGGGGAGAGGATCTGGATGTCCAGGCCTTCGGTGTCGTGGTCGTCCAGGTACTTTTCAACCAGGGTGATCAGGTTGCGGTCGTGTGCGCGCTCTGGATCCAACCAGAACACTGCAGGCATACCGGAGAGACGGGAGCGGGTAACAGCAAGCTTGACCCAGTCCTGGATTGGGGCATCCTTGACCTGGCATGCACGCCAGATGTCGTTTGCCTCAACGTCGTGCTCGATCAGAACGTCACCGTTGGAGGCAACAACCTGAACCTTGCCGTCTGCTTCGATGCGGAAGGTCTTGTCGTGGGAGCCGTACTCTTCAGCCTTCTGAGCCATCAAACCAACGTTTGGAACGGTACCCATGGTGGTTGGGTCGAATGCGCCGTTCTTACGGCAGTCATCGATAACAGTCTGGTAGACGCCAGCGTAGGAGGAGTCCGGGATGATAGCCAGGGTGTCCTGCTCCTGGTCGTCCTTGTTCCACATGTGGCCAGAGGTGCGGATCATGGCTGGCATAGAAGCGTCAACGATGACGTCGGAAGGAACGTGCAGGTTGGTGATTCCGCGAGCGGAGTTAACCATGGCCAGATCTGGGCCGTCTTCCAGACCCTTTTCAAATGCAGCCTTGATTTCTTCGCCGTTGTCCAGGGACTCCAGGCCAGAGAGGATGGCAGCCAGGCCGTTTTCGCCGTTGAGGCCAGCAGCTAGAAGCTGATCGCCGTACTGTGCAAATACATCAGCAAAGTAAGCGCGCACAACGTGGCCGAAGATGATGGGGTCGGAGACCTTCATCATGGTGGCCTTCAGGTGAGCGGAGAAGAGGATGCCTTCTTCCTTTGCGCGAGCAACCTGCTCAAGAAGGAATGCGTCCAGTGCCTTTGCAGACATGACGGTGGCGTCAAGAACTTCACCCTGCTGCAGCTTGAGGCTGTCCTTCAGGATGGTTTCGGTGCCGTCAGCTGCGATGTGCTTGATCTGCACTTCATCGGCTGCATCTAAAATGATTGACTTCTCGTTGTGACGGAAGTCATTTGCACCCATGGTGGCAACGTTGGTCTTGGAATCTGCAGACCACTCGCCCATGCGGTGAGGGAACTTCTTCACAAAGTTCTTCACTGCAATTGGTGCGCGGCGGTCAGAGTTGCCTTCACGCAGCACTGGGTTCACAGCGGAACCCTTAACAGCGTTGTAACGAGCGAGGATGTCTTTTTCCTCGTCGGTGGTGGCAGTGTCAGGCAGGTCTGGGATGTCGTAGCCCTGATCCTGCAGTTCCTTAATAGCAGCCTTCAGCTGTGGAACGGAAGCAGAAATGTTTGGAAGCTTAATGATATTTGCTTCAGGAGTCTTAGCTAGCTCGCCGAGTTCTGCGAGTGCATCTCCTACCTTCTGCTCGTCGGTGAGGCGCTCCGGGAACTGGGCGAGGATGCGTCCAGCGAGTGAAATGTCCCGGGTCTCGACCTCAATGCCCGCGGTAGCAGCAAATGCCTCGACGACCGGCTTCAGCGAGTAGGTCGCGAGCAGCGGTGCTTCGTCGGTGCGGGTCCAGATGATCTTAGCCATGAGTCTCCTTGGTTGATGGGCTCTTTTGTTCAGCTACCTAGAATACAGTGTTATAGCAATTGCTGGTGCCTTCGGTGGCAGTTTCAGCCCCGCATGGCAACACCATGTTTCCAATACCCCATGAATGCCACCTGGGAACGATCAAGGCCCTTCTCCTTGACCAATGAGCGACGGATGCTTGTGACAACGCCACTTTCACCAGCAATCCAGTAGTAATCACCTGAGCGCGGGTTAGATTCTGTGATTTTTTCGCCGGTGGCAGAGTACACAGGGGTCTCCCACACCAAGTCATCTTCGGTGGCAGCTGCTGCTTCAGTTTCTTCGTGGTGCAGTGCCATGGCTTCCATTAGCGCCTCACCGTGTTTCCGGCCGTTGCGGGGAAGCCATTTGACCTCGATGGAGGAGGGGCCAAAAATATCCAAGGCATCTTCATCGGTGGGGATTTCAATCATCGCAGTGCCTGGAATATCAGAATCGACTAGATCTTCTAGGATGCGTGCGATGGCTGGAGCTGCGGTTTCATCACCAGCAAGAATGACTTTGGTGGCGGCACCTGGATCAAACTCGATGCCACCCATGAACTCAGCATCTAGACGCGGTGCCACAATGAGGATTTCATCGCCGGCTTGAGCCTGAGCTGCCCACGTTGAGGCTGGCCCGGTGAGACCCGGCGCGATGTGAAGGACGAAGTCAACTGTCATGCGGGTAGCTTCTTCGGTGCGCTCTAGGGATCTAATGGAGTAGGTGCGCATGACGCCGCGGGAATCTTCAGGGAGTTTGGCCCATTCTTCGTACCACACTCCGTTTTCAGGAAATGTGGGGAGTGGTTGGCCTGGGTTGGGGAAGATTAGTTTGATGCGCTGATCATAAAGAGGAGAATTGCTGCCCACGACCTTCATTTCTGGGCCGGTGAATACAACTCGGATGAAGTTGGGGCTGATCTGTGTAGCAGATTCAACGATGGCGGTTACTGGTGCGGGCATAGCGTTTCTCCTAGTTAAGGTGTGGTTATGTGGTGTCGTCCCATGGGCATGACCAAAGGTGCGCCAGAGACGGGGTCGGGGATGATGCGTGCTTTGGTGTGGAACACGTCGCTCATCATGGTTTCTGTAATAACTTCTGCGGGGTTGCCCTGGGAATAGATTTCTCCGCCATTCATGGCCACGAGATGGTCGGAATAGCGGGCGGCTAGACCTAGTTCGTGCAGCACCATGACGATGGTGGTGCCGTGGTTGCGGTTGAGATCGGTTAAAAGATCCAAAACCTCGAGTTGGTTGGCGATGTCGAGGTAGGTGGTGGGTTCGTCGAGAAGCAAAATATCTGTTTCTTGGGCAAGCGCCATGGCGATCCACACGCGTTGGCGTTGGCCGCCGGAAAGTTCATCGATGGAGCGTTCTGCAAGCTCGGTGGTGTTTGTTCTTTCCAAAGATTGTGCAACTACTTCATAGTCGCGTGCAGACCACCGGCCCATTAGTCCTTGGTGGGGGTGGCGTCCACGACCGACCAGGTCGGCGACAACGATGCCTTCAGGTGCAGTTGGGGATTGTGGCAACAGGCCCAACATGCGGGCTAGTTCTTTGCCGGGCAGTGAGTGAAGGGGGGTGGCGTCGATAAGCGCTTGCCCGGCGCTGGGTTTAAGGAGGCGCGCAAGGGCGCGCAGCAACGTCGACTTGCCGCATCCGTTGGGGCCCACGATGGAGGTGATTTTGCCGGGAACAATGTCGAGGCTGAGCGAATCAATGATGGTGCGATCGCCGTAGGACAGCGAAATGCTGTCGGTGGAAAGCTGATGGTTGGTGGTCACAGGGTTACTCCCGCGCGATTGGAACGAACAAGCAAATAGATCAAAAATGGTGCGCCGAACGCGCCGGTGACAACGCCGACGGGGTAGCGGGTGCCCAGGAAGTATTGGCCAATAAGGTCTGCGATCAGCACAATCAACCCGCCGATTAGAGCGGATGGGATGATAAGGGATCCGCCAGAACCTAAAATCCGGGCTGCAATGGGGCCGGACACAAACGCCACAAAAGAAATCGGGCCGCACGCAGCCGTGGCCACAGCAATCAGCGCGACTGCCGCGATAATGGCAATGATGCGCGTGCGATTTGTTGCCACACCTAAGCTGACGGCTGAATCATTACCCAAACGCATTAAATCCATGTTGCGCGCATTGGCAATCAGCAGCGGAATCAACACAGCCGCGGTGATAATCAACGGCATGGCACGATCCCACGTGGCACCATTCAGCGAACCAGTCAACCAGCGAGTCGCAGTTGGCAAATCCCAAGAATCAGCCTTAGACAGCGAATAGGACACCAAAGAATTCAGCATCGCAGCAATACCAATACCCGTTAAAATCAAGCGGGTAGCGGAAAAACCACCACGGTAGGCCACTAAATAAATCACCAATGCCACAGACAACGCAGCAACCAGCGCAACCGCTGAAACCGCCGACTGCGACATGCCGAAAAACACAATGCAAATCACACCAGCAGCCGAAGCGCCAGAAGAAATACCGATAATATCTGGCGACGCCAATTGATTACGCAGCAACGTCTGAAAAATCACACCCGCTGCGCCGAAAGCCAAGCCGGCCGTCAGCCCCATCACAGCCCGCGGCAAACGCAACACACCCACGGAATAACTCGCGCCGGGAACCTGCTGCCCAGACAACACCTGAATCACCTGAGCAGGGCCATAAAACACTTCACCCCACATCAAAGAAAAAGCAAAAACACCAAGCGTTACGACGCCCAATGCCGCAATAATCAGCCACCTGCGGGAGTTGCGCGATGCGCGCTGGCGCTTGAGTTGATGGCTAAGACTCATAGCTCCTTGACTTTCTGACGACGAATAATCCAAATAAATAGTGGCGCTCCAATAATCGGCATGATGATGCCCACCGCAATTTCACTCGGGCGAGTCACAACACGACCGAACGTATCTGCAGCAACAATCAATACCGCACCAGCCAGGGCCGAACACGGCACCAACCAGCGGTGATCTGTGCCCACAATCAGGCGGGTAATATGCGGAACCACGAGCCCCACAAACGCGATCGGGCCGGCCAACGCCGTAGCCACGCCGCACAAAATAACTGCGCCTATCGACGATACGATCCGTGTTCTCAGCACATTTTCACCCAAACTGGTGGCCACATCATCTCCCAACGCCAACGCATTAAGCCCGGTGGAAGTAAGCAAACAGATTAAAAATCCAACGGTTAAAAATGGTGCAGCTAACGCCATCCGATCCCATTCCGCGCCACCAACGCCACCGATCTGCCAAAAACGGAACTTATCCATGACATCGACACGAGGCAGAAGTACAGCACTGACCAAAGACGTCAACGCAGCAGTAGTTGCCGCACCGGCAAGAGCCAGTTTGAGCGGTGTTGCACCTCCGCGGCCTAAAGAACCGACGGTGTAGACAAACACAGCAGCCGCCGCAGAACCAATAACCGCAACGATCATGGTTAAAACAGCCCCCGACATATCAAAAAAAGAAATGCCGATGACTACTGCCAAAGACGCACCGGAAAGCACACCGAAGATACCCGGATCAGCAAGAGGGTTTCTAGTCACTGCCTGCATGGATGTCCCCGCAACCGCCAACGCAGCGCCAATGACGATGCCAAGTACGGTGCGGGGAATTCTTTTCAAGGCAGCTGCCTGCTCTGTAGTGTCCGAACGTCCAAGCAACGCCTGAATTGCATCATCAGTGCTGATGGAACGAACGCCGAATTTCACAGAACACACGCAAGCAACTACGAGAAGGATCAGTGCGGCGCCGAGAAATAAAAGTTTTTTAGTTGTCGGCATCAAAACTTACTTCAGTGGTTCAGCGATTTTTGCGAGGTATTCATCAATACCCCAAGAAATGGACAATGGGGACTGATTAGCAGATGCAGCCAAAGGATTTGCGCCTAAGAACACAACCTTGCCATCTGCAATCGCTGGAATACGAGACAGCAATGGATCAGCCTGCATCTTGGACAACAGCTCAGCGTTGGCTGCCTCGTCCTCGGTGCCATAGGTGACAATGACATCGACGTCGTCGAAAGTTTCAGGGTTTTCAGCTGAGACCTGCTCGTAGAAGCTGTCCGATCCGCTGAATTGCTTCAGCACCTCAGCTTCTTGCACACCTGCATCAAGCAGGAATCCCATGCGAGGGTCAACGCTGGTGTACACACCGATCTGGGAGAAATCGCTTTCATCAAAGAATGCAAAGACTGGCTTTGCGTCCTTCAACTCTGGGTTTGCATCCATGGCAGCAGCGACCTGTTCATCTAGATCAGCAATGAGGTCTTTGCCTTCTTGCTCCAGACCCATGGCCTTGGAGTTCATTTCAATCATGTCATCCAAAGACGTGCCCCATGCAAGCTCGGGGTAGGCAACCACAGGAGCGATCTGAGAAAGCTGGTCGTAGTCTTCCTGGGTGATGCCAGAATAGGACGCCAAAATGACATCTGGTGCAGTGTTGGCGACTTCCTCAAACGGAATGGAGTCGGTGGCGTCGAAAAGCACTGGCTCTTCTCCACCAAGCTCATTCAAGGCATCCTCGACCCAAGGCAGCATGCCGTTGTCGTCATCATCGCCCCACGTGACCTTTTCAAAACCAACCGGAACTTGACCCAAGGCAAGCGGAACTTCATGGTTCGACCAACCAATGGTGGCGATGCGCTCTGGCTTTGCTTCGATGGTGGTCTCACCGAATGCATGCTCGATGGTGACAGGGAAGGCCTCATTGGATACATCAGATCCAGCTTCGGAGCTCTGTGACGTCTGCGAACTTGTAGAATCCTGAGAACACGCAGCTAGGGACACAGTGAGGGTGGCGGCAAGGATGCCAGCTAAAACGCGAGTAGATCGCATAATGAGTATCACTTTCTCGAACATGGTTAGGTTAGGCTGTCCGACAGATTAGCACTGCTTTAGGCGTAGATAAAATGTCGCAAGTCACAAACTTTTGTATGGTGGCTACGTACGCACATTTGTTGCCTGCAATTGTGCCGGTGGAAGCGTTCTCCGATACTGTGTGCATACATGCACGAATCTGGAAAAAATCCCGTAAAGGTTGTCAACACCCAGACACCGCAAGGCAAGAGCGGACATATGAAACGTCGTCCGATTCCACGCCAAACGGAAATTTCCGAGATTCGTCGATATATCGTCATGACAGCCCTTGCACTTGGTGGCTTCGCCATCGGAGTCACAGAATTTGTCTCCATGGGCTTGCTCAGTGCAATTGCCTCCGACTTTGCGATCTCTGAAGATCAAGCCGGCCACATCATCACCGTCTATGCACTTGGCGTTGTGCTGGGTGCACCACTGATCACGGCATTTACAGGAAAACTTCCACGCAGAAGACTGCTGCTTATCTTGATGGCGTTCTTCGTGGTTGGAAATGCACTATCCACACTCAATGCCTCCTATGAAGTGCTCCTGCTGGCCAGGTTTATTGCAGGCCTTCCACACGGAGCGTATTTCTCTGTCGCTGGATTAGCCGCAGCATCCATGGCACCTGAAGGACAACGTGGTCGGGCGATCGCTTTTGTGGGAATGGGACTGTCAGTAGGCACCGTTGCCGGTGTGCCAGCAGCCCAAGCACTAGGCGATGCCTTTGGGTGGTCCATGGCTTATGTCCTTGTCACCGTCCTTGGCATACTCACCTTGGCTGCCCTGTGGTTCCTCATGCCACACATGTCAGAGATGCCCCCAACCAGTCCACTAACAGAATTAAGCGCACTGAAAAACAGCCAAGTGTGGTTAACGCTTGGAATTGGTGCCATTGGATTTGGTGGCATGTTTGCTGTTTATACCTATATCTCCTGGACAATGACCGACCAAGCCGGGATGCCAAGTTCCCTGATTTGGATTGTGTTGATGGCCTACGGTCTGGGCATGATCTGCGGAAACTACGTGGGTGGCCGTATGGCCGATTGGAATGTTGATAGAGGAATCCTACTGGCCTTAATCTGCATCGTGATTGCTTTGACCAGCTTCTATTTCTCCTCCAACAATGCGATTCTGGGCACCATCAACTTTGGCCTCGTGGGATTCTTTGCTTCTACACTGATCCCATCGCTTCAAATCCGACTCATGGATGTCGCTGGACGCGCACAAACCCTTGCTGCCTCACTGAACCACTCCGCACTCAACACAGGTAATGCCCTCGGTGCGGCACTCGGCGGTGTTGTCATCGGCGCTGGATACTCCTACAGCACCCCCGCACTAGCAGGAGCCGGCCTAGCTCTGCTTGCCATCTTGGTGTGGTTCCCCATGGTGGCATTGCGCAAACGTAAGTAGGGGTTTTAATAAGTAACCAACTAGTCTGACAGGCATGAGTTTTCACATCACTTCCGTCAATGTCAACGGCATCAGGGCAGCGGTCAAACAGCGGAGCGAAACAAATCTAGGTTTCCTTCCATGGCTTGAAGAAACTCGCCCGGACGTTGTTCTCCTTCAAGAAGTTCGCGCCAGCGAAAAAGACACTGCCACAGCACTGCAGCCTGCCTTAGACAACGGCTGGCATTATGTGGGGGCTCCAGCAGCCGCGAAAGGTCGCGCAGGAGTGGGAATCCTATCCCGACATGAACTAGACGATGTGAACATTGGTTTTGGATCCTTCCTTGATGCAGGTCGCTACATCGAAGCCACCATTAAAGAAACGACACTGGGTGTTCCAGTTACCGTGGCTTCTCTCTACCTGCCATCCGGATCAGCAGATACTGCAAAACAAGATGAGAAATACCACTTCCTCGACGAATTCGAAGAGTTCCTAGACTCCCGAGCCAAAGAACGCTCCCACATGGTCATCGGTGGCGACTGGAACATTTGCCACCGCCGTGAAGACCTAAAGAACTGGAAATCCAACCAAAAGAAATCCGGATTCTTACCCGACGAGCGCGCCTTCATGGACGCAGTGTTTGGCACATTCCCCGATGATGTCACCCAGGTAGCTGGCGCCGGTGACTTTATGGGGGCGGTGGATTATGAAGGTACAGGGGGGCGTCGAGAAGCAGCTACGGACCCTGCGTGGTTCGACGTGGCACGTCGCCTACAACCTGAAGGCGACGGTCCCTACACCTGGTGGACCTACCGCGGCCAAGCCTTTGACACCAACGCCGGATGGCGCATCGACTACCAAGCAGCAACCGCCGCGATGCTAGAACGCGCCGAGCGCTCCTGGGTAGACAAAGCCGCAGCCTACGACCTGCGCTGGTCCGATCACTCACCGCTCAACGTGGTCTACGCATAAAATGCTGCTGACAGTACTATGGGCCATCGGTATTACCGCCGAAGGCATGACCGGCGCGCTGGCCGCGGGCCGACAAAAAATGGACCTATTCGGAGTCTCAGTAATCGCATGCGTCACCGCAATTGGCGGCGGATCAATCCGCGATATGCTGCTAGGACACTACCCACTGGTATGGGTTGAAAAGCCGTTATATCTGCTGCTGATTATCGGCGCTGCGATTTTGACGGTATCGATATCCTTCCTCATGCAACACTTCCGCGTACTATTCCTCGTGCTAGACGCAGTGGGCTTATCAGCTTTCGCAGTGATCGGTACACAAATTGCCTTGGAAATGGGCTACGGATTTATCATCGCAGTCGTGGCATCCGTACTCACAGGTGTCTTCGGTGGTGTCATGCGCGACCTTTTGTGCGACCGCATCCCCCTTGTTTTCCAAAAAGAGCTCTACGCATCCATCGCATTCCTAGCCACCTGCGTCTACTTTGCCATGATGTATTTCGGAGCGTCTGAAAACGTCACCGTCATCGTCTCCGTTCTAGTTGCCTTCATCGTGCGCCTTCTGTCCATCTGGCGAGGCTGGAGCCTACCCGTGTTTGACTACCAAGAACGCGAATACAAACGCGACCCAAAGCAACGACTGTGGCGAATGTTCCGCAAATAATTTAGGGAAATCCGCTTCGGGAGAGCTTCTTCTAACCCCTAATTGGGGAACTTCCCCAAATTGCGGGTAAGGTCAAACCGGAAACTTTAATGAGGAACTACCAACTGCTTAAAGTTGGTGCGAAACGTAAGGATTGCATATGGGTAAGTCATTCGCCCTTCTTGTTCTTGGCGCCATCATCTTGGCTGCTGGTGTTTGGTACACAATCGAGGTTGGGCACTCAGTGATGGCCATTGTTGCCGCACTGATCATGGCTGCCGGAGGTGGCATCATCACCTGGGGACTCGCAGTCGCCGCTGATGTGCACTCACCAACCTCGCACAAGATTTAAAGGCCTTTATTTAAGGTATTTGTTTTCAAGGCGCGCGTTTTACTCTGACTTTTGGAGTAACACGTGCGCCTTTTGCCGTGGGTGAGGTGGAGGCCAAACCACGGGGCTTGGTTTTTGGAATTGAGCGCTTGGTTAGATTTGTCAGTCGAGTGCTTTGTTACGCCGAGTCACCCCGCGTCACGCCGAGTCACCCCGCGTCACGCCGCGTCACGTCGCGTCACGTCGCGCACCAAACATACGTGACAAGGTTTCGGATTTTTCGGGATTCTTGTCACGTATGTTTGGTCTCATCTGCGTGGCGGGAATTTAGGTTCCTGACCAAAAAAAATTAAAGGCTCCAGAATCGCCTCTAAGGGCTTATCGCGGACTGGCTCATACAAATGTTCCTCGCGGATTTTCGACGCCTTAAAAACGCTGTGAGGGCGTTGTGGTTAAAGTGCGATTTCTTAAGTTCGAGATCGCACTTTCGATACCTTGCGCTCAATTTCTTAAGCTCAATTTCAGTCGGTTTTTCGTCCAAAGCCGACTGGTATCGGTAGTGAGAAATTGAGTTTGCGGTATCGGAGTCGTGATCTCGGCGTCGTGATATCGAAAGTGCGATATCGAACTTAAGGGACTCAAAGGCTGGCCACACCACCCCGGGGCTGCATAAGTGCTATCGGGCGACTTCACGCTGGCGACTTTGCGTACTCAACTTCTCAACAGGCGACTTCAGTAGGGAAATCCAGGAAACCAGAGCAAAGTCGCACCATGAGAGGTCGCACCACGTGAAGTCGGTGTCCCACGTCACAAATCGTCCGCAGCCCTTAACTCAGCATCTCAGCGACTTGTTGCAAACCAGTGGTGATGTCAGTACCTGCGGTGACACCGGTGGTGACTGTGTCGGCGTAGAACACTTTGTTGTTTGCAATTGCAGGGACACTGGCTAGGGCTGGGTTTGCGAGGAAATCGGCGAAGTCTTCTCGGCCTTTACCTTGGAAGTCCTGGATGATGATGATCTCTGGTGCCATGGCGACAACTTGTTCAGGGTCGGCGGTGATGGTGCCTACTGCGCCGAGGGAATCTACAACTGGGGTGCCGCCGGCTTCGCGGATCAATCCGTTGATCATGGCGGATTCGGGCATGATCATTTGTCGTGGTCCGCGCTGCATCAAGGTCAACACGCGTGGTGAGGTTTTGGGTTTGGTGATTTCTACTCGGTTGGTGTCGATTTCTTTGATTGCTTCGGCGGCTTTTTCTTCTTCGCCTACTAATTCGCCAACAATCTCCAGGTGTTTGGTGATGGCATCGATATCGCTCCAAGCATCGGCGTCAAAGTTAACCACTGGAACGTTGAGGCCTTCCAAAATGTCAATGGTGCCTTGTTCGGTGTCGAAGCGTGCGCTCATGATTACCAAGTCGGGGTCGGCTGCAACGACTTGTTCAGGGTCTAAGCTGCCACCGTTTTTTACTTGGTATTCCACTTGAGAGGCTAGTGCTGCGGTGTCGGTGTCGGCGGTGTCCATTTCTGCGGTCATGACCACGCGGTCTGCGCCTGCAATGGGGAGCACAAGTGATGCTGCTTCGGGGGTGAGGACAGCGATGCGTTCTGGTTTGGATTCGAGGGTGATGGAGGAATCGTCGAGGTCAACGGTGCGCGGGAAGGCGCTATTTTCCGAGGTAACGCTGGTCTCAATCTCATTTGACTCTGTGGAGCAACCACTCAACACAAGAGCACAAACAACAATGGCGATGAATACTTTTTTCATGGGTGATCTTTCTCTAGGTAAAACTCTAAGTAAAATCTGGCTGGGGGATGACTCGAAGTGAGCTGGTTTCGGGGTCATCGCGCACAGCAATCGGCAGACCGTAGACGCGGGTCAACGTGGTGGGTTCTAGTACTTCAGCGATGCTTCCTTGTGAGACCACTTCGCCGTTGGACATGAGTACGGCGTGATCGCACCAGCGGGCTACGTGGTTGAGATCGTGCAGCACAACGATGACCGTGGTGCCGGCATCGGCGCGGTTACGAAGTAGCTGAAGGACTTCTACTTGGTGGCGAAGGTCGAGGGCGGAGACGGGTTCGTCGAGAAGCACTACGGCGGTGTCTTGGGCTAGTGCGCGGCCGATGTGGATGAGTTGCTGCTGGCCGCCCGAAAGTTCGTTGACTGGCTGCGCGGCGATATCTTCCGCGTTGATGGCGCGCAGAGCGGCGTTGGTGGCGCGTCGATCAGCGTCAGTTTCCACAGCAAAGCGGCCGCGGTGCGGGTATCTGCCCATCGCGACGACGTCGCGGGCACTAAAACCGATGCGCAACTCGGTGTTTTGCGGGACGAGTGAGAGCAGGCGCGCACGGGCTTTTGCGCTTGTCGACGCAACCCCCCTCCCACCAACCATGACCTCCCCGGTGGAATTTACCAATCCTGCAATAGCCGATAGTGCAGTGCTTTTCCCCGCACCATTGGGGCCAATTAGAGCAGTAACTTTTCCGGCAGGTGCACTAAAAGAAACATTTTTCACTGCATGTCGGGTAGGAAACTCAACATTGAGGTTTTTAACGTCAACTAATTGAGGCATTTTTTACAACCCCAATCCGCGTCGTTTGCGCATGCTGAGCAGAAGATACAAAAAGATGGGTGAGCCAATGAAGGCTACAACCACACCTGTTTGCAGCACGATGGGGGAGAAGATCATGCGAGCTACCGTGTCTGAGACGATGACAAAAGTTGCACCCAAAATTGCTGCTGCCGGAAGTAGCGCGCGGTGATCTGCTCCCAACACAATTCGAACCAAGTGGGGGACAACTAGTCCAACAAAAGTGATCGTTCCAGACACAGCAACGGCAGTGGCGGTAAGAAGGGCTGCTAAAGCTAACAACACGATGCGCGCTCGATTGACATTGAGCCCTGACGTTTGCGCGGTGGATTCTCCGAGCAACAACAAGTTCAGATCACGCGAGCCGCCGATTGCCAGAATTAATCCCAGGATAATCGGGATGAGAGCAACACCTACGTGCTCCCAGGTTCGAGACACCAGATCGCCGTTGAGCCAAAAAGTTACCGATCGAAGTTCTGAATCCTGTGGCGCATTCGCAGTCGCGCTGGCAATAACGGCACCTAAAAACGCGGTAATTGCCATGCCGACGAGGACGAGCGTGGCAGGATCAGCCCCGCGACCATCCATCGCACGAGAACTAGCGATCAGGTAAACCACGGCAACCGTTACTAATGCACCGACAAAAGCTGCAAAAGGAACAGTCCAGTGGCCAAGGAAGCTAGCACCGGTAACAATTGCTAACACTGCAGCTACCGCAGCGCCAGAAGAGACACCCACGATGCCTGGATCTGCCAAAGGATTATGAAACACCGTTTGCATGATCGCACCAGAGACAGCCAGCGCTGCACCGACTAATGCAGCAATAATAATTCGGGGAGCGCGAATATCGGTGACAACAGGATTTGTGGTCAGCTCATTCAAAGGGATTGTGACCGGACCCATCATGAGGGAGGCGGTGAAAGCGACAATCAACAATATGAGGGTGCCGATGATGACAACAGGAGTGGTGAGCTTTGGTTTTTTCTGTACACCTGTGCGCGACAAAACGACCCTTAATGAAAATTGTTATGACTTGTTTACTCCAGCAATACTAATCAACAGATTGACTAAAACCCTAAACTTTCGGGTGATGGTGCTCGCGATAGTTTCTCTACCCGCACTTTTAACCCTCGCCTAAGCAGAAAACCTCCGCACTAGATGACTAGACTGACTAACCATGACGACGCAGGATAAAGATCTCACCGCACAAACCGCTTCCAGAGTCCTTTCTGGAATTCAGCCCACCGCCGATTCCTATCACCTGGGCAATTATTTGGGAGCAGTCAAGCAGTGGATTGACCTGCAAAATTCCTACGATGCCTTCTACTTCATCCCGGATTTGCATGCGATTACCGTTGATCAAGACCCTGAGGAACTCCGCCAGCGCACTATTTCTGGTGCAGCGCAGCTTTTAGCATTGGGCATTGATCCAGAGCGTTCCACCTTGTTTGTTCAGTCCCATGTCCCAGCTCACGCAGAGCTGTCGTGGGTGCTTACTTGCTTGACTGGTTTTGGCGAGGCCTCCCGCATGACTCAGTTCAAGGACAAGTCATCCAAGCGTGGTGCGGATCGTACCTCTGCTGGCCTCTTTACTTATCCGATGCTGATGGCTGCAGATATTTTGCTGTACCGCCCACACCTTGTTCCAGTTGGTGAGGATCAGCGCCAGCACCTTGAGCTCACCCGCACCCTCGCCGAGCGTTTCAACAACCGTTTCGGCAAGGTTTTTGAGGTCCCAGAAGGTTTCATCCCAGAAGGTGCATCCAAGATTTACGATCTGCAAAACCCAACTGCAAAGATGTCTAAGTCAGGGGAGAATCCTAAGGGCATCATCAACCTCCTTGATGATCCAAGGGTTTCCTCCAAGCGCATCAAGTCTGCAGTTACCGATAACGACGGTGTGATCGCTTATGACCCTGAAAACAAGCCAGGCGTGTCCAACTTGCTGGTCATTCAGTCTGCGCTGACCGGAAAATCCATCGATTCGCTTGTCGACGCCTACCAAGGCGCGGGTTACGGTGCACTTAAGGGCGATACCGCCGAAGCGCTCGAGGCATTTACCACACCATTGAAGGCAAAGTACGACGACTACATGAATGATCGTGCTGAACTTGAGCGAGTTCTGGCGATCGGTGCGGAGCGCGCAACCGAAATCGCTAATGAAACCCTTGCTGATGTCTACGACAAGATTGGTTTCTTAGCGCCTCGCCGCTAGTTACAAAATCACTTTAATTATTACAATCCGGCTACTACCCAAGCGTTTGTAGCCGGATTTTTCTATCCTGGTAAGTATTAATGCTTCTTTAAAGGTCGGAGGATTTCCGTATGTCTACTAGAACAACGCCGCAAGACCGTAACACCGATGAGTACGGTATTGAACGTATCAACCAGGATGAACCCGGATTGGTAGATAAACTTCGGGATAAATACACCTGGTTCGATCACATTATGCGCATGAATGAGCGGTTTGGCTCCAAAGGTGGCAATCAGCTCTCTGCCGGTATTACGTATTTTTCCGTGCTGTCGATCTTCCCGATCGCCATGTTGATCTTCGGTATCGCAGGTGTCGTCTTAGCTGGAAACCCAGAAATGCTGACCAGGATCCAAGATGAGATCAATGGTTCACTGGATGGCGAGATCGGCGAAACCATCAACGGCATCATTGATTCTGCAATCGCCCAACGCGGAACCGTATTGGGCATTGGTGGTTTAACCGCTTTGTGGTCAGGTTTAGGCTGGATGGCTAATTTGCGTTTCGGAGTATCGCGCATGTGGGCTCTGGATCCAACAGATGGCAGCTTTATTAAAAAGAAGCTCACTGACTTAGTAGCTTTGATCGTGTTGATTCTTGCCCTGATCGTTGCGTTCGGTGTCACCGCGATTGGTGCTTCTGGATTAACCAGTAACCTTCTTGAGCTGGTGGGACTAGGGGATATCCCTGGTATCAGCTACATCACGTGGTTTGTTGCCGTCCTGATTGGTGTTTTAGCCAACTTCCTTGTCTTTGTCTGGTTGATATTCTCACTTCCTCGCACCAAAGTTCCTATGAAACCTGGTCTCCAAGCAGCACTTTTAGGAGCAATCGGATTTGAGGTTGTCAAGCAGGTGGGATCCCTTCTGGCATCTAATGCATTAAGTAACCCGGCAGGTGCAGCGTTTGGTCCGATCATCGGAATCATGGTGGTGCTGTATCTGATTTGGCGAATCCTGATGTACTGCTCTGCCTGGGCAGCTACGAGCGAAGAAGCACTACGCATGGCAGTTGTCCCAGCACCAGAACCCGCCGTTATTAGGGTCCGCAACGAAATCGATCCTGGTGGAGACGTATCCCAATCTGCCCGAAAGGTAGGCATTGGCGTGGCAGTTGGAGCAGCAACAGCAGGAGCCGTTGCATTACTGCGAAGAAAATAACGTAAAAAATTTTTAAGGGCATTCCCCGATTCCCAGGGAATGCCACTTTGTTTATGGTGGAGATATGAACACAAACCTACCCAACTTATATGACGCTTTCGGGCTTGACCGAAGCGAATCTTCTGAAGCATTAGGTATCTCACTTTCAGCTCGTGACCTCCGGTTAGAGCAAATGGGCATCTCACAGGAAGACCCACGACGTACCCAAACCGTTCAAGCTTTTGCTGTACTTGCAGATCCTGCAAAACGAGCAACCTACGATGCACAAATAGATGCAGGCACACCCCTTACCTGGGCGCAGATTCAACACTTGGGAAATTTCGGCACTCTGTCTAATTCAGCGCCGCCTCAGCAACCGCAGCCCCAGCCTTCACAGCAGTGGAATAGCGGACAGACCTACGCGTTTGGTGATCCAACAATGGATTATCAACCGCAGCAAAACTACGATCCGATGCAGCACCAAGTGAATTCTTCGATGTACGGGCAGCAACCTTTCGCCAGCGCACCTGCCCACATGTACAACAGCAATCAGGTGTTTAACAGACCACCATCAAGCACTCGTTTATGGATGGCAGTGCTGGATATGTTTTTCGCCAGCGTCGCAGGTTCGATTGTTGCCGGTATTTTCAGCTTCGGCTCAGAAACCTTGTTCGGCATCATCATGTTCCTGTTCACGATTGTCTACATCGTGGGAAGTGAAACTGTCTTTGGTTCCACCCCAGCGAAAAAGATCATGGGATATGAAACCCGCGACGTGGATACCCAGTCCAAGCTTTCTGCTGGAGCGTCAGTCAAACGCAACTGGTGGAAGCTGATCGGCTTTACCGGAATAGGCTTCGTGGTATCACTTGTCATGGCTGCGATTTACGGATCGTCCATTAATGAAAACAACCAAATGCGAGGATCACACGACCGATTGGCAAACGCAGAAGTGGTAAAGAAAAATTCTTAACGCCGCCTCTTTGAAGCTCGGAAAGTCCATGCGAGGGCCGCGATCAACAGCAGCACAATAACCGCGATGGGTACTGCGAGTTTCAGCAGATCGCTTACAGATCCACTGGAATCCTGGGTAGGGGTTTCAGTGGATTCTGGCATTTCGGGGGTTGCTGAGATCGCTTCTTGAGCGTCGTGCACGCCCAGCTGGCCCACGCCGGAGCCCGGGGTGATGGGGAGGGAGGCGTCGATAAGCAATCTTGCTTGTTCCCATGGGCGAATATCGCTGACCGTGGCGTCCAACAGGACAGCGGCGAGGCGGCGACCCTCTCGGTTGAGGCCGCCGACGAAGGTGTGGTTGGCATCATCGGTGAAACCAGTCTTGCCGCCGATGCCGTCGGGATCGTTCATGAACAGCGCGTTGTCATTCCAGACCTGGAATCCTTCGTTTTCGCCCCAACCAGGAAAATCAATGTGGTCGGTAGAAATAATGGCTTCAAAAGTAGGGTTTTGCCACGCATATTGATAGATCAGGGACATATCGTAAGTAGATGTTGACATTCCCGGCGCGTCCAATCCGGAATACGTAGCCGCGAATGTATCTTGGGTGCCTAACTGCTTGGCCAATGCGTTGACCTTTTCCAGCGCGACCTGATCACCGCCGAGCTCTTGAGCCAACAGATACGCAGCGTCGTTGCCACTGGCTAACAACAAACCGTGCAGAAGTTGATCGACAGTGTATTGGCCACCTTCACCAACTCCAACGCGAGATCCTTCGATATTGGCGGCCTCGTCAGAGCCAGTAACCACCGTTGCAGGGTCTAACTCATCAATGGCAACAAGACTGAGTAAAACCTTGATGATGGACGCCGGGCGGTAGCGGCCATGAGGATCTTTCGCAGCCATGATCTCGCCGGAATCAATATCAAACACCATCCAGGCAGAAGCAGTCAGATCATCTGGAAGTTCAAAACCATCAGGTGTAATCACACCACAAGTTGCTAGCTTGTCACCACCAGCTGGAACAGCAGGCACTGCCACAGGCTCCGGGGTGGTGGCACCAGGGGCTACAACCTCTGAAGTACTTTGCGCCGGTGAAGGTGATTCTTTATAAGGGCAAAGGTCTGTGTTGGGAGCTTCAGTTCGGGTGGTAGGTGTTGCCTCGCCGGAAGCTTCCGCGGCTTCTTCTGCTTCTTCGATGATGTCTTGTAGTGACTCTGCGTTACCGGCAGTGACCTCTGGGAGTTCTTCGATTGGCTCTTGTGCTACTGACGTGGCGGGTAAAAGCAGAGCCCACGATGTCAAAAGTGCAGTAAGTCCGTACCGAAGTGTTGTCCTCATGGGTTGGAAATAATACCTTTCCAACTCCGCGACGGTAGGCATCACCTTGTTTAAGGCGTGTCTTTGGCTAGGGGATACAGGGGCAGGTGTGCTGAGCATGAGGCAAATTAAAACCAGACACACGTGCCAAGGATTTCGAATTTCTGGAAACCTTGGCACGTGAGTCCGGTTTGAAGAGACGTAAATCAAACATATGTGCCAAAATTTTGGGATTTGGCGAATCTTTGTCACGCCAGTTTGGTTTACAGTTTGGTTTCTGCAATGAGTTTAGATGGGCATCTGAATCGCGAGGCGTTTATGGCTTGTTTAAGGCCTCGAGTTTTTCGAACAACTATTTGTGTGCAGAAGGTCTTCAAAACCTCTTAGACGCGCTTTTGGGGAGGTATGACTTTTGGGGTTAGCGCTAAAAAGAACACCCGACCAAACCAGGAAACCCAGAATCTGCAAAAATCCGGATGCTGGGTCTCCTGGTTTGGTATTCAGCGCGATACACCAAACCAGGAGACCCAACATCTTCAAAAATCGATTTACTGGGCATCTGTGTTTGGTCCCGAGCCCCAAGCAGAGCCCCGAGTCCCGAGCCGGTTAAGACCCGAAGCACCCCTAGAACTTGCTGAAACGCTTGATCAGAATTTCTTCCAATTCACGCCAGCTTTCAGAGTGGTCGTTGAAAGGTGCGTGAGGAACATAACCTGAGGTGTCGCTTCCACCCAGCATGTAGGAGATGTAATCCTGCATGCGTGGGTTGGCCAGGAAGTAGGAGTTCATGGAATCGTCGTCAGCCCAGTCGGCGGTGTCGGCCATGAGTTCGTAGGCGCGGCCCATTTGTTGGGTGTCGACAGCTTCGACGGAGGTGTTGATGTCTTTGACCAGACCGTTGAAGGAGTAGACATTGTCGCTGTGGACCTGGAGTTCGGTTTCGCCGGCGTTGATGCCAAGCATGAGGTCACTCCAGGTGGAAGCGCGAGCGAGGTCGTGGTCATCGTGTTCGACGAGCCAGCGTAGCAGTGATTTTTGGCTGTTGAAGGTGAAGATTTCGCCGAATTTTCCAAGGAATACTGGTTGTCCGCCGAGGTAGGTGCGCAGGGTGTAGACAGTGCGGCCGTCGATGGAGATTTTGATGGGGTCGATACCTGCAGCTGCCCATGGGGAGTTGTCGTAAGGATCAACCTTTTCGGCTTCTTCTTTGGCAACTTGTTCTTCGGCCTCGCGGGCTGCTTGTGCTGCAGCTTGTGCTTCTTGGATGCGGGTTGCGGCGTCTTCGGTGAAAAGTGAGTTTACTTCTTTGATGGTGATGGCGTCGTCGAGGGCGTCGACCACACCGTTCCAGTTGGTGGCAACTGCGCGTCCAACGGAGGTCCATTCGCTAAGACCGTTGGGGCCTGCGTAGTGTTCGGATCCGCGATCAACATTGTTTAAAACTGAGTGTGAGGAGAAGAAGACGGTTACTGGGGTGGCGGCGGTGACGTTTCCGAGGCTGCGCATGACGGCAAAAATCCGGGAGAGGGTTTTGACGTTGGCGTAGGAGGGGCGATCGGCAAGAAGTGCTGGTGCGCCGATGATGTCTAGTTCTGCGTTGGTGTTTGGGACAACGCGAGCGGCATCGCCTGAGTTGAATTTTTTCCACTCTGGGTGGGAGCTCAAATCGTGTTTCTCATCGGATTCTAGGAAGACTAGGAGTTCTTCGGGGGAGTTGAACACATAAAGGTCATCGTCCGCCCCGAGAAACGCTTGCCATTCATTGCCACCTTCTCGCCAACTTGGTGCCCACAGGGTATAAAAGTCACCTTCTGTGAGTGAGAGTTTAACGGGGACGATTCCTTTTTCAGCCATGGTGATAAATCCTAGCCGGTAGCGGTTTTCTTCGTCACGTATGAGGTAGCGCCTTAAGGATTTTCTTAGCCTGTGGGTCGATAATAGCCATGAAATGACATTCCCATGTTGGAGGTGCGGATGGGGTTTAGTTGCACGGGGTCGCCGGCTTCGATGATTTGCCCACCGCCTGCATACATGGCTACGTGGCCGTCCCAAATCAGCAGGTCGCCTTCTTGAAGTTCGTCGTAGGTTACTTGTCTGCCCACTGCTTGTTGATCGGCAACGCGAGGAATTTCCACCCCTGCTGCCCTCCAGGCCCACTGCGTTAAACCGCTGCAGTCAAAGCCGGAAAGGGTCGTGCCACCCCAGGAATATGGTGTGCCTAAAGCTTGCTTTGCGGCAGCTACTGCCTGTTGCCCCGCGGTCGCATCGCTAGATGAGGTCTGCGCTGCCATATAGGCCGGCGCAGGAGCGGGGGCAGGGTCGGCGGCTTCTTCCACGTGTAGCTCTTGTATCTGCATAAGCTTTTCGACGATCGGTTGCACCTCTTGGGTCATTACCTGCAGACGCTCTGCGGCTTCTGCAAAAAGTAATCCAGGAAGTGAAAGTAATTCAGTTCTTGCAGCAAAAGACTCTGCTGGGTTTAGAGAGAAACTTCGCATCACAAGGTTGGCGGCTTGGTGCAGGTAGTGCTGGGCGGAATTTGCGATGTCAAAACGTGCAGCATCGATGATGGGTGCTGCCTGAGTTAAGGCGCCAACAAGTAGATGATGTTGGTGGGAGGTGGCGTCGAAAAGCGATAAAAGGGTGGTGGGTTCGGCGTTGAACTCGCGCCCGAGCGCGATGGCGGCTGAAATGTCAGGCGCTTGCGGAATGGTTAGCGTGGGCAGTCGTGCAGGTTCTTGCGCGGCAAGGCGGGCAAGTGCGCCTAGTAATCCGATCATGTCAGCTGCTCCAATGCGTGGGCGAGTAGATCATCGGTGCTTTGTATTTCGTCCAAGCTCTTGAGTGCGCCGGTGCCTAGATTTTCCGCAGTTTGAGCAAGCAGTTTTAGGTTGTGGGCATACGCAGCAAGAGACCTGGTCAAAGCCTGATGAATATCAAAATGAGCCCCCGTTTCGGAGGGCAATTGGGGAACTGCAGGGGTGGGCAACATGCATAGTTCATGGGCAAGTTCTGTGGCGTGCGGCAAATTTATCCTCATACCTAGTTGGACTGGAAAACTCGCCATTTGGTTCCCAAAATCTGCAAAATAACCCGCGCGGATTTCTTTGGGCTCGTAATGATTTAACATGAGAGGTTATGGACATCACCATCGTCAACCACCCACTCGTTGCCAGCCGCCTAACCCTGTTGCGTGATGAGCGCAGCGACAACGCCGCCTTCAGGGCAGCAGCCAATGACCTCGGCGCCATGCTGATCTACGAAGCATCCCGCGACCTGGAGGTTGAACATTTCGACACCAAAACTCCCGTTGCCATCGCCGAAGGCACCCGCCTGAAGCAACCCCCAATTATCGTTCCCATCATCCGCGCAGGCCTCGGTATGATTGATCCCGCACTTTCGATGATCCCAGACGCACAAGTTGGCTTCATCGGACTTGCCCGTGATGAAGAAACACACGAGCCCGTTCCATACCTCGAGGCTTTGCCACAAGACTTAAGCAACCAGCCAGTCTTCCTCGTCGACCCAATGCTTGCCACCGGCGGTTCCTTGCTCCACGCCATCCGTTTGCTCGCAGACCGCGGCGCTACCGACATCACCGCTATCTGCATGGTGTCAGCTCAACCTGGCGTGGATGCACTCGCAGAATCTGGCCTGCCAGTACGCCTAGTCACCGCAACCATTGACCCATCTTTGAACGAACAGGCATACATCGTTCCTGGTCTTGGCGACGCCGGTGATCGTCTCTACGGACCACGAAACATCGATCTTTAAAAAACTTCGCAGATTGTTTGCGGAGCGCTCTGGCTGTGCTTTGGCCGAAATTTTTGCCCACTGTAGTGGGCGGTAGTGGGGTTGTTTCGTCGGCATTGTTATTTGTGTGTCGAAGGAAATGTCGGAAAAGCGGTGGTCAAGCTACGGCCACGCTTTTGCGAGCAGACTAAAAAGGCTTCGCACCCTGCGCGGATTTAGCCAAGAAGAGCTCTCAGATATCTCCGGGGTTTCCAGAAACACCATCTCTAACTACGAGCGCAACGAAAACAACAGCGGAAATGCCGTCGATCCGCAGCTTTCAAATATTTACAGGCTCGCCCAAGCGCTCGAAGTGCCACCCATCGCGCTCATGCCCGCAGGAGCCAAACCGGTAGCCAAAATCTGCGTCGATGAAACTGCAGCCATCGATGTCCGCTGGCCATCTGAAAACGATCCATTGCTTTTCGACGCCGACCTCCGCCTTACCCGCAACCGCGATAAGGAACCCGGCCAATAGGGAAATGGCTAAGGCAAAGCGGGCTTTTGTAGTGCATAGGGTGGTGCATTTCTAGAAACCAAACTGGTGTGCCAAGATTTCGGATTTTTATGAATTCTTGTCATGCCTGTTTGATGCAAGGAGCCGTAAACCAAACATAGGTGCCAAGGATTCGGGTTTCTCAGAATTCTTGGCATGCATGTTTGGTCTACCCGAAAATTTGGCATGGAGCCCTCAAAAAGTGACCCCACAGAATCGTTTTTAAGCGCCTTTGGAACCCGAAGTGATACAAATACCTATTCCGGAGAATTCAGACGCTTAAATCGCCCGTCTATAGAGCATCTCTAAAGCTTTGCCAACCAGCTTTGCACCTCATCTTCTAACTGATGCAGTAGTTGCGCAGCCTCATCATGTGAACTGGCCTGCCCAACTTCCAAATACAGCTTGGCTTTAGCCTCAGTGCCAGATACTCGAGCAATCGCACGGATATGTACTGGCCCCACCTGACCATGCAAAGCGATGCCTTGTTTTTCTGGAAGCGCAGTAGGGGTTACGGATACGCCAATGAGTTCCTGTTGAGGGTGGGCAATCCAATGATCAACAAGCTCCCTAGGATTAGTTGTCCGAACAGCAATTTGTGAGGACGCAAAATACCCATAGCGTCGATAAAGCTCATTGAGTTTATGCTGCAAGCTCGCACCTTGAGATTTCAGCTCTGCAGCCCACGCCGCCATAAACAAAGCGGTAGAAATTCCATCTTTATCGGGCACTAGATCTGGTGCTGGACATGTTCCTACCGCTTCTTCATATGCGAAAGTAAGCGGACCGTTGTGATCATCGGCAGCGCGGGAGAGATTCTTAAATCCGGTTAGGGTCTCGGAATAGTCCCAGCCTTTGTCCTCGGCGATGATGCTCAAAAGCTGCGAAGACACCACGGTGGTAGCAACAACGGGACGTACACCCTCGCCGGAATACTCAGGAACTAGGCGCGTGGCCAAAAGTGTGCCAACCTCATCACCAGAGAGCATCCGGTGCCCACCATCAGCTGTTTTAATACCAACCGCACAGCGATCTGCATCTGGATCAAGAGCAAATAAAATATCCGCGTTTTTCTCTTTAGCCCGTTGTAACAACAACTCAATAGCTGAAGGCTCTTCAGGGTTGGGGAAGGGAACAGTGGGAAAAGTAGGATCCGGATACTGCTGAGCCTTCACACCGTGAGTATGCGGGAAACCGGCAAATTGAAATGCGTTAGACATCGCTCGTCCACCCACGCCATGCATCGCGGTGTAGACCACCCTCAGATTTCCTCGCTCGGAATTAACCCGTAACAAGTCAGCCTGATCTGGCGTTACCAAAGCAACCAACTCATCAACGTATCTGCGCAACTGATCAGCCGTGGGACGCACCGTCACGCGAGGTACGCGAATGGGATCCTCAACAGCATCGATATGTGCTTCTAGGTCTGCCTCCAACTCGGAATACAGCTGACGACCATTGGATAAAAACACCTTGTAGCCATTATCTGCAGCACCATTATGGGACGCAGTAATCTGAACACCAGCGTCCAATCCATGTTTTTTCACTAACCACGGAATAAGTGGGGTAGGACCCGGTGCGGGAAGTAACGTGACCTCAAAACCTGCACCAGCAAATACCTCTGCGGTGGTCGCTGCAAAAGTATGCGAACCATACCTGGCGTCATATCCAACAACGACCCGTAGTGGACCATCTTGGGGATAAAGCGCCCGACCAATTCCTGTTTCTTCTTCAGGCACTAAATGCGGCACAGGATTAAGTGCTGCACGTTCGGCTAACCAGCTGGCAAGGCCTGCCGTTGTTCTGGTTACCTGCAAAACATTCATCTGATGGCGCGCCGGGCCAACTGGTGCACGTAACCCTGCCGTGCCGAAACTAAGCTGACGAGACTCGTCCATGGACACCCCGATCCTTTATTTTCGTGGGATCACTATTAGACTCGACTCTACCGCGCTGCAGGTTTTCCTGATATGCCTGCGGACATAACAGAAAGGTATTTCACGTGATGGAAATTGGTGCGCAGGTTGCCTCATGGATGGACCGCCACCATGATGAGGTCATAAAGTGGCGCAGACATTTGCATAGCCATCCAGAGCTCTCCCACATGGAATACCGGACCACGGAGTATTTGGCTTCCGTTCTTGAAGAGCACGGTATGAATCCCCACAGGTTTCCCGGTACTGGGTTGATGGTAGATATCGGCCCAGAAAGTGAATCTCGCCTGGCGTTTCGTGCTGATATTGATGCCTTGCCGTTGGTGGAATCAACAGGTCTTCCATTTGCATCTACCGCCACCGGGGTTGCGCATTCATGTGGGCATGATGTGCACACGGTGATTGCTTTAGCGCTTGCATGCGCTCTTAACACCATTGAGCTTCCCATCGGTATTCGTGTGATTTTCCAACCAGCCGAGGAAGTGATGACCGGTGGCGCAACTGATGTGATTGCTCACGGTGGCCTTGACGGTGTGGACGCGATTTACGCCATCCATGTTGAGCCCAAATTGAAGGTGGGGCGGGTAGGAATACGCGCCGGAGCGATCACTTCAGCCTCAGATGTGATAGAAATCAGAGTCAAGGGCGAAGGGGGACATAGCGCACGTCCACACTTGTCTGCGGATGTTGTCTATGCCTTGAGTAAATTGGTGGTTGATCTCCCCGGGTTGCTGTCCCGTCGTGTGGATCCACGCACCGGTACGGTGTTGGTCTTTGGAACCATCAACGCAGGCTATGCTCCAAATGCGATACCCGATTCTGGAAACGTGTCGGGCACTTTGCGCACCGCCGATATTGCAACCTGGCGGGATATGCGTCCTTTGATCGCTGAGCTGGTGGAACAGGTGCTAGCACCCACTGGAGTCAGCCATGAACTGATCTACAATCCGGGCGTTCCACCAGTGCTTAACGACGACGTAGCCACCGCTTTGTTGGCCAGCGCAGCGCGCGATATGGACACTCAATCAGTTGTTCAAGCGCCGCAATCTTCCGGTGGAGAAGACTTCTCGTGGTACCTAGAACACGTGCCTGGATCCATGGCTCGGTTGGGTTGTTGGTCGGGTCATGGGCCTAAACAAGACCTTCATCAAAGCGACTTAATGGTGGATGAAAGAGCCATTGGAGTCGGTGTCAGGTTGTTTGGATCACTGGTGCAGCAGTACAGCACCCGGTCCGAAGCATTCTTAAACGCCTAATGGGGGTAGTGTGTAGGGCTGGCTCTAAATTGCTGATACGTCACCCAGGCCGACTCAGCTTTAATCATTTAGACTTGAAACCGCGCATCAGAGGTTTCAACAATGCATTCACCCAGCTCACACGTGTGGAGGTGCCTTAATGGCAAAGAGGATCGTAATTATCGGCGGTGGACCTGCAGGCTATGAAGCTGCACTTGCAGGCGCTAAATACGGTGCAGAAGTCACCGTTATTGAAGATGTCGGGGTGGGTGGATCTGCCGTCACCATGGACTGCGTGCCATCCAAATCCTTCATTGCCGGTACCGGAATTAAAACAGACCTCCGCCGTGCTGATGACATGGGATTGAATCGTGGGCTTGGTAAAGCACACCTAGAAATTGACGCGCTCAATATTCGTGTCAAGGACCTAGCTAAAGCGCAGTCCGAAGATATCTTGGGTCAGTTGCAGCGTTCAGATGTCCGCATGATCAACGGTGTTGGACGCTTTGATGATTACAACACCAAGCAGACCACTCACTACATCAAAGTCACCCACAATGATGGCACCGAAGAAACCATTGAGTGCGATCTTGTTTTGGTAGCTACGGGTGCAACACCTCGCATCCTTAAAGGTGCCGAGCCAGACGGTGAGCGCATTCTAACCTGGCGCCAAGTCTATGACATTGACGAACTACCAACCCACCTCATTGTCGTTGGTTCTGGTGTCACTGGTGCGGAGTTTGTCTCAGCTTTTGCTGAACTCGGTGTCAAAGTCACCATGGTTGCATCCCGCGATCGCATTTTGCCTCATGATGATGCCGATGCTGCAGACGTGTTGGAAACGGTTCTGGCTGAGCGTGGAGTTTCTCTAGAAAAGCACGCTCGTGTGGAATCAGTAACGCGCACTGACGACGGTGGCGTGTGTGTCCGCACCTCTGATGGCCGTGAGATCTACGGTTCCCATGCGTTGATGACTGTTGGTTCCATTCCAAATACCGCCGATCTAGGTTTGGAAAATATTGGTGTTGAGCTGGCACCATCTGGCCACATCAAGGTTGACCGCGTGTCCCGCACCAACATCTCTGGTATTTACGCAGCCGGTGACTGCACCGATTTGTTCCCACTTGCTTCTGTGGCAGCGATGCAGGGCCGTATAGCGATGTATCACGCACTTGGTGAAGGTGTTAGCCCCATCCGGTTGAAGACCGTTGCTACTGCAGTGTTTACCCGCCCAGAGATTGCTGCTGTGGGTATTACTCACGCGCAGGTTGATTCAGGCGAAGTATCGGCACGCGTGGTTGTGCTGCCTTTGGCAACCAACCCACGCGCCAAGATGCGTTCCTTGCGCCACGGTTTTGTCAAGCTATTTTGCCGACGCAATTCCGGCTTGATCATCGGTGGTGTCGTTGTGGCACCTACGGCCTCTGAGCTGATTTTGCCGATTGCTGTTGCGGTAACCAACCGATTGACAGTTGCAGATCTAGCGGAAACCTTTGCTGTGTATCCATCCCTGTCCGGCTCTATTACAGAGGCGGCTCGTCAGCTGGTACAGCATGATGATCTAGGCTAAATTTTCTAAAAATACAAAAACCCGGGACCGCTTTCTAGCGTGCCCGGGTTTTTGTATTTGTTAAGCACATACTGATGATTTTGCTAATTTTGCAAAGTTCTGAAAATTCTTAAGACGTCAGATGTCTGCAGGTGGGGGCGGTTAAATGCGTCAAAGTTGGCCAGCTTTGGCAACCTTGGCTAACTCGAATGGGGCGACGGGGTTAGAAATTGGGGGGTTTATTTCATGCGGCATGATGAGTAGTTGTGCAGGTCAGGGGGAGTCTGGGTGGGAAACCTTAAATCCAAAACGGAAATCGATGTTTGATTGGGGGAATCGGGGGTTACGATATGGGGACGAAGTGACTGCTATCACCCTTGGTGGTCTCTTGTTGAAAGGAACAATTACTCTAGTGTCGACTAACACATCTTCCACGCTTCCAGCATTCAAAAAGATCCTGGTTGCAAACCGCGGTGAAATCGCGGTCCGTGCTTTCCGTGCAGCGCTTGAAACAGGTGCAGCCACGGTGGCGATTTACCCTCGAGAAGATCGTGGATCATTCCACCGCTCGTTTGCTTCTGAGGCTGTCCGTATTGGTACTGAAGGATCACCGGTTAAGGCATATTTGGACATCGATGAAATTATCGGTGCTGCCAAGAAAGTTAAAGCAGATGCCATTTACCCCGGTTACGGCTTCTTGTCTGAAAATGCTCAGCTAGCGCGCGAATGCGCTGAAAACGGCATTACCTTTATCGGCCCAACCCCAGAGGTTTTAGATCTCACTGGCGATAAGTCTCGTGCAGTTACCGCTGCGAAGAAGGCTGGATTGCCAGTTTTGGCTGAATCTACCCCCAGCAAAAACATTGATGAGATCGTTAAAAGTGCTGAAGGCCAGACTTATCCACTTTTCGTTAAAGCGGTTGCTGGTGGTGGTGGACGTGGAATGCGTTTTGTGCCAACCCCAGAAGAACTTCCTAAACTAGCTACAGAAGCATCCCGCGAAGCAGAAGCTGCTTTTGGCGACGGGTCAGTTTATGTCGAGCGTGCGGTTATTAACCCTCAGCACATCGAGGTGCAGATCCTTGGTGATCATACTGGAGAAGTTATTCACCTGTTCGAGCGTGATTGCTCGTTGCAGCGTCGACACCAGAAAGTCGTAGAAATTGCACCAGCACAGCACTTGGATCCAGAACTACGTGATCGCATTTGTGCTGACGCGGTGAAGTTCTGCAAGTCCATTGGTTACCAAGGTGCCGGTACGGTGGAATTCCTGGTTGATGAAAAAGGCAACCACGTTTTCATCGAGATGAACCCTCGTATTCAGGTTGAACACACTGTGACTGAAGAGGTCACTGAAGTAGACCTGGTCAAGGCTCAGATGCGTCTGGCAGCTGGAGCAACCTTGAAGGAATTGGGTCTGACCCAAGATAAAATCAAGACTCACGGTGCAGCCTTGCAGTGCCGAATTACCACCGAAGATCCAAACAACGGCTTCCGCCCAGATACCGGAACTATTACCGCATACCGTTCCCCAGGTGGAGCCGGAGTTCGTCTTGATGGTGCAGCTCAGCTCGGTGGTGAAATCACCGCGCACTTCGATTCCATGCTGGTGAAGATGACCTGCCGTGGATCTGACTTTGAAACTGCAGTAGCTCGTGCGCAGCGTGCGCTGGCTGAATTCACCGTTTCAGGTGTGGCCACCAACATTGGTTTCCTCCGTGCTTTGCTGCGTGAAGAGGATTTCACCTCCAAGCGTATTGCTACTGGATTTATTGCAGACCATCCTCATTTGCTCCAGGCTCCACCTGCTGATGATGAGCAAGGTCGAATTCTGGACTACTTGGCAGATGTTACGGTCAATAAACCACACGGCGTCCAGCCTAAGAATGTGGCAGCTCCGATTGACAAGTTGCCAAATATTAAAGATTTGGCGCTGCCTCGTGGTTCCCGTGATCGCCTCAAGCAACTGGGGCCAGAAGCTTTTGCTCGTGACTTGCGTGAGCAGGATGCGCTAGCGGTTACTGATACCACCTTCCGTGATGCACACCAGTCGCTGCTGGCGACCCGCGTCCGCTCGTTCGCGCTGATTCCTGCGGCGGAGGCCGTCGCAAAGCTAACTCCTGAGCTGTTGTCCGTGGAGGCCTGGGGCGGAGCTACCTACGATGTGGCCATGCGCTTCCTCTTTGAGGATCCTTGGGCGCGACTTGATGAGCTGCGCGAGGCAATGCCGAATGTGAATATTCAGATGTTGCTGCGTGGACGCAACACCGTGGGATACACTCCATACCCAGACTCCGTGTGTCGTGCTTTTGTTAATGAAGCAGCTAATTCTGGTGTCGATATTTTCCGCATTTTTGACGCGCTCAATGATGTTTCTCAGATGCGCCCAGCAATCGATGCTGTCTTGGAGACCGGAACTTCTGTGGCAGAAGTGGCCATGGCATACTCTGGTGATCTTTCCGATCCGAATGAGAAACTCTACACCCTTGACTACTACCTGAAGATGGCAGAAGAGATCGTCAAATCTGGCGCTCATATTCTTGCCATTAAGGATATGGCAGGTCTGCTTCGACCAGCGGCAGCAACCAAGCTTGTGACCGCGCTGCGCCGTGAATTTGATCTACCTGTTCACGTGCACACCCACGACACCGCTGGTGGACAGCTAGCAACCTACCTGGCTGCAGCTCAAGCTGGTGCCGATGCAGTAGATGGTGCATCTGCGCCACTGTCTGGTACCACCTCACAGCCTTCATTGTCTGCCATTGTGGCTGCATTCGCACACACTCGTCGCGATACGGGCTTAAGCCTTGAAGCTGTTTCTGACCTGGAGCCATACTGGGAAGCAGTACGCGGACTCTACCTACCATTTGAGTCTGGCACCCCAGGGCCAACCGGACGTGTTTACCGCCACGAAATCCCAGGCGGACAGCTATCCAACCTGCGTGCACAAGCCACCGCGCTGGGCCTTGCAGATCGCTTCGAACTGATCGAAGACAACTACGCAGCAGTAAATGAAATGCTGGGACGACCAACCAAGGTCACCCCATCATCTAAGGTTGTTGGCGATCTAGCTCTGCACCTTGTTGGCGCAGGTGTTGATCCTGCAGACTTTGCCGCAGATCCACAAAAATATGACATCCCAGATTCTGTCATCGCGTTCCTTCGCGGTGAACTGGGTAACCCTCCAGGTGGCTGGCCAGAACCACTGCGCACCCGCGCACTCGAGGGACGTTCTGAAGGCAAGGCACCGTTGACTGAAGTGCCAGCCGAAGAACAACAGCACCTGGACTCGGATGACTCCACTGAGCGCCGAAACAGCCTAAACCGTCTGTTGTTCCCGAAGCCAACTGAGGAGTTCTTAGAGCACCGCCGTCGCTTCGGCAATACTTCAGCGCTTGATGATCGTGAGTTCTTCTACGGTTTGGTTGAGGGTCGTGAAACCTTAATCCGTCTGCCGGATGTTCGCACCCCACTGCTGGTACGCCTGGACGCGATTTCCGAACCAGACGACAAGGGCATGCGCAATGTCGTGGCAAATGTCAACGGTCAGATCCGCCCAATGCGTGTGCGCGATCGCTCTGTTGAGTCAGTTACCGCAACCGCTGAGAAGGCCGATACCTCCAACAAGGGCCATGTTGCTGCACCATTCGCAGGTGTGGTCACCGTGACCGTCGCTGAAGGTGATGAAGTCAAGGCTGGAGATGCAGTGGCAATCATTGAGGCCATGAAGATGGAAGCAACCATTACTGCTTCTGTTGATGGCAAGATTGACCGCGTTGTTGTTCCTGCAGCAACCAAGGTTGAAGGTGGCGACTTGATCGTCGTCGTTGCCTAACCTGTTGGTAAAAGCTCCGTTCCTTCTGTGCAGTCGGCAGAAGGGGCGGAGCTTTTTCTCTGTTTGATATGGTGGTCTGGTTGGGGCAGTTGCCGCCAACCGGCATATACGGCCAAATCCGTGTGTGCTTCCGAGGTGTTTGGTCGCCAGATCAATTTTGTAGGCCGGGAAACGATCGTATTTGACCAAAAGTTTCCACAGCATAAGCCGGTTTGGTCGTCAGATGAAATGAAGCGCGAAACTTATGAAAGAGGCCTAAAAAAGTGACCTCACAGATTCGCGTGTAACCCGGGGTGATGCAAATACCTATCCGGAATTTTCGGCTACTTAAATGACTTGTAAAACATGATTACTGAAAGCCTCTGTTGGTTGGTTTTTGCGATCTGGTTGGGGTAGTTTCCACCAACCGTCAAATACGGCCAAATCCGTGTGTGCTTCCGAGGTGTTTGGTCGCCAGATCAATTTTGTAGGCCGGGAAACGATCGTATTTGACCAAAAGTTTCCACAGCATAAGCCGGTTTGGTCGTCAGATGAAATGAAGCGCGAAACTTATGAAAGAGGCCTAAAAAAGTGACCTCACAGATTCGCGTGTAACCCGGGGTGATGCAAATACCTATCCGGAATTTTCGGCTACTTAAATGACTTGTAAAACATGATTACTGAAAGCCTCTGTTGGTTGGTTTTTGCGATCTGGTTGGGGTAGTTTCCACCAACCGTCAAATACGGCCAAATCCGTGTGTGCTTCCGAGGTTTTTGGTCGCCAGATCAATTTTGCTGGCCGGGAAACGATCGTATTTGACCAAAAATTGTCCTCAGAAAGGCTTGCTTGGTCTCTAGGTGAAATTAGCCGCAAGGTCGGAGAAAGCGGTTAGAAAAAGCGACCTCATAGAATCGTCTCTCAAGGCTTTGTAGATCCCCGATGATGTAAATGCACCCTCTCAAAATCTGGCCGCTTAAACGGGCTGTAAAAGGCGTCAGCCACCATTATTGAAAATCATTACTATTAGCGAGTATGGAAAACCATGTTCACGATTCTTGCTCACCAACATTGCGCCGAGATCTAGAAGTCACCGGCCACATCCCACCACAAGGGGTAGTTGAAATAGCCGCTCCTGAAGAACGGAAACTGGCTGAAATTACGCAGGTGACCTCTGCGAGCCTTAAAACTGCAGTGGAAGATGCATCGCGTTCGATTGATGTGGTGGTGATAATCGGCAATTCGCTGTTGCCCACATTTTCAGAGTTGCAGCGAGATATTGTGCAGTTCCAGCAAAATAACCGCGGCCGGTTTGTCATTGCCATCGTCGATCCAGATCGCAGTGCAGACGTGGTGGCTAGGTTTAAACCACGACAGATCCCGGTGGTGTATGTGGTAAAAGATGGGGCCAGTATTGCAGAATTCAACGTGTTTAACACTCAAGAGGTAGAGCAGTGGCTTGATCATTTCGTGTCAAGGGAAAAGTTGGTGGAGGTGGAGGAGGGAGGCGTCGATAAGCAAAAAGACCCGCGCCTGTGGCGGGCGGCGGAGTTGGTGAACGCCGGCGAGTTTGCAGCTGCGTTGGTGTTGTATGAGCAATTACCGCAGGATGTCACCGTGAAGCGGGCGCACGCGGCGGTGTCGGTGTTGGCGCGGATGGCGGCGGATCGAGCATCAGATCCAATTGAACAGTCGCGCCGGGATCCGGGCAATGTGGGCAAGGCGCTGGCGGCGGCGGATATGTATGTGTTGATGGATCAGCCGGATGCTGCGCTTAAGTACCTCGTTGGATTTTTGTCACAGCCGGAGGCTATCCAGCGGATCGTTGAGCTATTGCATTTGTTTGATCCGCTGGATCCTGTGGCAGTGGAAACCCGGGCGCGGCTAGCGAACGCGATGCATTAAACCAAAGCGGCTACTTCCTCGTCGGTGAGTACTGCGGCTTGCAGCAGTGCGAGGAGGGCTGGGCCGTCGATGTGAGTTCCGATCAACACCAATTCTGTGCCGGGGGTGATCTCTGAATTAGACCAATATGTGGCTGGACGAATGCTTAAATTGGGGCCTGCTTGGTGCCAGACTTGGACGATATCTAGGTGGTCAGTGATCCAGCAATAACCTTTCGACCTCACGAGCCCGGTAGTGGAACGAAGCGCGTGAAGGAGGCGGTCTTTGTGGAAAGGTCGATCGGAGCGAAATACCACGGAACTGATGCCGTATTCTTCGGTTTCTGGGGTGTGCGGGTTTTCTAATTCTTCGGTGTAGCCCTCGTAGATGCGGGCGGTGGCTTCGTCGTAGAGAAATGCGCCAAGGATATCGTCGGTGATCAGGCTGCCTGACGTGCTGAGACCGTCGATGAGCAGGTCGATGCGGGCGCGCGGGTTCATGCTGGCGATCAGTGCCCGGGTTTGCTCAAGGTGGCTGCGATCTACCAGGTCAGATTTGGTGATGTAGATGCGGTCGGCGAATTCAACTTGATCGATAAGAAGGTCTGCGATGGTGCGTTCATCATCTTCGGTTGCGCCCATATCGGCGTCGTTAAGCGTGGTGTTCTTGCGGATTAAATCAATAAATTGGGTGGCATCAACGAGTGTGACCATGGTGTCGATGGGGGCTTTGTCTGCCAGGCGGGTGCCGTCTTCCCATTGCCATTCGAAGGTCGCAGCCACGGGCATTGGCTCGGAGATTCCGGTGGACTCAATGACGATGTGATCAAATCGTCCACTGCTGGCAAGCTCCCCGACGGAATCCACCAGATCTTCACGCAGGGTGCAGCAGATGCATCCATTGGTTAGTTCGACGAAGCGGTCTTCGCCGCGGGTGAGGTGACCTTCGGCTGCGATGAGGGCTGCATCAATGTTGATTTCTGAAAAATCGTTGACGATAACTGCGATCTTTTTCGAGCCTCTGTGCTTGAGAATTTGGTTCAGCAGAGTGGTTTTTCCGGATCCGAGAAAGCCTGAGAGCACTGTCACTGGGGTGGCGCGCAGCATGAGAAACTCCTGTTCTTGGGAATGGTTTTCAATAATCCTTGGGCAAGTGTACTCTTTTATTGCACATTGTTTTCAATAAGGCTGTTTAGGCCTTTCCCTATCTAGGAGCACCCATGTCCTTGGACCTAATTGATGTCGCCATCGTCGGCGCCGGCCCCGCAGGGCTCGCCGCCGCGGTCGCACTTGGCCGGTCGCTACGCAGCGTCACCGTAATCGATGCAGGTCAGCCACGAAACAGATTTGCCCACGCAGCGCACAACACGCTCGGCCAAGAAAGCATCGCGCCAGCCAAGCTGCTAGAAAAAGGACGCGCCGAAGCGCGCTCATATGGGGTGAGCATTAAGCCCGGGCGCGTAGCAAAGGTACAGCGTACTGGTTCCTCCTTCGCCATAACGCTTGACGACGCCTCCCTCCTTCATTCCCGGCGCGTGATTTTGGCACACGGCGCGGTAGATGACATTCCAGATGTTGAAGGTCTGAATAAGCTGTGGGGAAACAAGGTGTTGCACTGCCCGTACTGCCACGGATACGAGGCACGAGATTCGGAGATCGTCGTTCTGGGTACTTCTCCGATGTCTGCACACCAGGCTTTGATGTTTTCGCAGTTGTCTTCAAAAGTCACTTTTGTGGGCACAGTTGAGCTTGATGAACAATCAAAAATCAACCTTGATCGCGCGGGCGTGCGCGTTGTAGGCACTGATGTTGTTCGGGTAGGGGATGCAGGCGAGAAATTGAATGTAGAACTGGCTAGTGGTGATGGTCTGGTGTGCGATCACATCGTGGTTGCTACACGCCCACTTGTCGATCCCACCTTGTACACCCAGTTGGGTGGTGACCTGGAAGAAAATGACTTTGGGCGATTCATTCCGGCTTCGCAAAGTGGGCGCACTCCCATCGAAGGCGTATGGGTTGCCGGAAATGCTCAAGCACCCATGGCCATGGTGTATGGCTCGGCTGCCCAAGGTGTGATGGCTGGGGCAGAGATCAACTTTGATTTAATCCAAGAAGATCTAGCCGGAGGCTCACATGAAAACTAAAGTGATGGGTTTGGTGCTGGTCGCGATTTTTGGGTTGGCTTCATGCTCATCAACACCAGACGGACCGGCTTTAGCAGTCAGTGAAGCAGAAAATATTGTTGCTGAAAATATTGTTGTGCTCTCAGGTGATGCCTCAGTACTCGTAGAAGAACTCGTATCGGCTGAACGCATTGTGGCAACCACCGACCGTGGAGCAGGCACACCAGCAGTTGAAACAGTGCTGCCAGCTGGGGGAACGGTTGATCCGGAACAAATCTTGTCCTTGGATCCTGACTTGGTGCTACTGACATCACGGCATGAATCAGAAGATGATACCGCCGATATCCTTAATCAGGCTGGTGTGCAGGTGGCTAGTTTTGAGTCGAGTAACTGGTCCGATATTGATTCCTTACTGGATACTTTTACTGACATCGCCCAGCTTGTAGGCGAGGAAGATAAAGCCGATCGTTTAGTAGAAGAGATTAAGGCGCAACGAGCTGAAGTAGATACAGCAGTGGATAAAACACGACAACCCAGAGTGCTGAGCTTGATGGCTAGGGGTGGACAAAGATTTTTTGTACCCACATCAGCAATGCTTAACGGTCTGGTTGAAGAAGCAGGCGGTTATTCAGTCAACGGAGAACTGGGGGCAGTGGGAACAGTAGCTGCTGATCCAGAACAGATCCTTGCGCTTCAACCCGATGTGATCTTGGTAGAAGATTTCCGTGGGCAAGGACGAGCAGATTTTGCAGACCTTCTAACCAACCCGGCTCTTGCCGAAGTTCCTGCGATTACGAATGCCAACGTGGCATATCTTCCCCAAAGCGAGATTGGATCAGCTGCGGGACTAAAAATAGTGGATGGTTTGAAGCTTGTTGCAGCCTCGATTGGGACCTTCTCTTAGTGAGATTTGTCTGCGAGATTCAGTCCAAGGAACCCTTCAGCCCACCGAATGATCGTATCGCGGCCCTCTAACACAGCATCACCAATGGTTTTGGGAGCAAGCACCGGATCATTGGGCAGCTGCGTATCCAGGTCACCTGCTGGCAGGACGTCCAGAGTGCGCTTTTTAAGATCCAGTCGTGCAAGGGCTAAAAGCTCGACACTTGTTTGTTCACAAATCGCCCACGTATATTCCCTGTCTTCGTGCCAGGCATCGGCAGCCCCCGCGATGAATTCCGAGGCATCGGGGCGGATTAATGATAGCGCTGGAACGTCGTCGATCCTGTTATCTGAGGTGAGCTTGCGGGCATAAAAGCGCCCACCATTTAAATCCATGGGTTCCATAATGTTATGCGTTTCCTTTAGCGGGGAAGTAGTTGATCAGGGACAGGGCGAATCGAATCCTTCCCCGACGGAGGGAAAGCTCGTTGCACACAGTTTTCTCGTGGGCAGATCCTACACCCAGGGCCGATCTGTGCAGCTGATTCCGGATCCAAATTCAGCCCTTGGGAATACACAAGACCAGGGGCTTCGCTGATATCGCACCCAAGACCAATGGCAAATTCCGCGACAGGATTCCCAAAACCATGCGTGCGGCCTTTAACTGAACGAGCAATCCACAAATAAGTGCGCCCATCGGGCATCCTGGCAACCTGTCGGGTGATATCCCCTTGACGTTCAAATGCGCGGTGCAGTGCCCACAGTGGGCATGTCCCATCCGTCCGTGAAAAATGAAAGGTTGCTGCGGATTGGCGTTTGGAAATATTTCCTGCCCGATCTGAGCGTACAAAGAAGAAGGGGATACCTTCTGCCCCTAAGCGTTGCAAAGTGGATAAACGGTGGCAGGCAGATTCAAAAGACACTCCAAAGGCTTCAGAGATCAAATCGATGTCGTAGTTTTTGTCCCGTGCAAAGTTGAGGAAACGGGTATACGGCATGACCAAAGCTGCGGCAAAATACTGAGACAGCCCAACTTTTGCAAGCCGTACTGCAGCCTCAGTAGGAAGCTCTGGTTGATCGGTGGTGAGCGTATCTAGGAGATCCGAATGAGCTAGGAACGCTAATTCTTCAGCCAATTGGAAACACTGCTGCGCCTCGGTGAGATCTTGTCGCAACAGAATTTGGCGGGACAATGGATCAAAATGCCTTCGGCTGGATAAGTCACTTGCCCGAAACCGTACTGTGATGTTGTAGTCATCATCAAGTAACTGCGCGAACCTGGTGACCCGAAGTCCCGGTTGGCCAATGACTGCCGCTAGTTCTTCCCCAAGACGATCCAAAGAATCGATGTGATTTTTGTGGGTAGAAAAATAGTCCCGAACAAAGTCATGTGCTGAACTGTGTGTGGGATCAACATCTGCGGGTTGGATGATGTGTTGAGCCAACTGAGGGAAACGATCCGTGAAATCCAACAAATCGTCCATCGACATCGTGGGGCCTTGGTTGATTGCCAAAGTTTCAGCGAGCCTGGTAGCAATCGCAGTGTTTCGATCGGGGGAGAAATAACTGGCCTCAACATCAAAAACGTCCATCAGTTGAAGCAGTACTGTTGCGGTGAGCGGACGCCCGTCGTTTTCTAATTGGTTGAGATAGCTCGTGGATAGATCCAACTTTTTTGCCAGTGCTGCCTGCGTGAGCTTTTGGCTTCGACGCAGCGCATTGATCCGAGCCCCTGCATAGAGTTTTGACATTCGTGGCAATCCTCCTCAAAAGCTTCTAGACCTCGAGGTTTAACTATTTCTACATAAACCCTAAGGCCAACACCACACAATTACACAAATTTTAGCTTGTGCTTTCGCCACAGTCTGGTGATTGGCAAAGAAGACCAAAACCGGGTGCCATCTGAAACCTCAGATAGCACCCGGTTTTAATTAAAGTGAGAAAGGGTTACTTGATCTCGAGGAGAACAGCGCCCTTGTTCACGCCTTCACCTGCGGCGACAGCAAGGCCGGTAACAGTTCCGGACTTGTGAGCCTTCACAGGGTTTTCCATCTTCATGGCTTCAAGAACGATGACGGTGTCACCTTCGTTGACTTCTGCGCCTTCTTCAACGTTCACCTTGATCACAGTGCCCTGCATTGGAGCTGCAACAGCGTCACCGGAAACACCAGATTTTGCGCCACCTGCGCGACGCTTCTTGGCCTTCTTCTTTGGACCGGTGGAGCCACCGCCTAGTGCTAGATCACCTGGGAGAGCAACCTCAACGCGACGGCCGTTGATTTCAACAACAACCTTTTGCGCTGGGGTCTTCTCGTCTTCGTCGTCAGCTTCAGAAGCATCAACGTATGGCGCGATTGGGTTGTCCCAGACTTCTTCAATCCACTTGGTGTAGATCTCGAAGCCATCCTCATTACCAACAAAGGCTGGGTTTTCCACGATGTGCTGGTGGAATGGGATAACAGTTGGCATGCCTTCGACAACGTACTCAGCAAGGGCACGGCGGGAACGCTGCAGAGCTTGCTCGCGGGTGTCGCCCCACACGATCAGCTTCGCCAGCATGGAGTCGAACTGTCCAGAGATTTCCGAACCTTCAACAACGCCGGAATCCATGCGGACACCAGGTCCTTGTGGTTCGCGGTAGCCGGTGATCTTGCCTGGTGCAGGCATGAAGTTGGAGCCGGCATCTTCACCGTTGATACGGAACTCAAAAGCGTGTCCGCGAGGTGTTGGATCTTCCTTGATGGACAGCTCATGGCCTTCAGCGATGCGGAACATTTCACGCACCAAGTCAATGCCAGTGGTTTCTTCGGTGACTGGGTGTTCCACCTGGAGACGGGTGTTTACCTCGAGGAAGGAGATTAGTCCGTCAGAACCAACGAGGTACTCAACGGTACCTGCGCCGTAGTAGCCAGCCTCCTTGCAGATTGCCTTTGCAGAGGAGTGCAGACGTTCACGCTGCTCATCGGTGAGGAATGGTGCTGGTGCTTCTTCAACAAGCTTCTGGAAACGGCGCTGCAGGGAGCAGTCACGGGTTCCGGCGACCACAACGTTGCCGTGCTTATCTGCAATGACCTGGCACTCGACGTGGCGTGCCTTGTCCAGGTAGCGCTCCACGAAGCACTCACCACGACCGAAAGCTGCAGTTGCTTCACGAGTTGCGGACTCGAAGAGGTCAGCGACTTCTTCCATCTTGTAGGCAACCTTCATGCCACGTCCGCCGCCACCGAAAGCTGCCTTGATGGCAATTGGAAGACCGAACTCTTCAGCGAAAGCTACAACTTCTGCTGCGTCTTTTACTGGTTCCTTGGTGCCAGGGGCCATTGGTGCCTTGGCGTTGTCTGCGATGTGTCGAGCTGTGACCTTGTCGCCGAGGGAACGGATGGATTCAGGTGATGGTCCAATCCAGATCAGACCTTCGTTGATGACTGCTTCTGCAAAGTCAGCGTTTTCAGCCAGGAAGCCGTAGCCTGGGTGGATGGCGTCTGCGCCGGACTTGCGGGCAGCGTCGATGATCTTGTCAATGACAAGGTAGGACTCGGCGGAAGTTTGACCACCGAGGGCAAAAGCTTCGTCAGCATAAGCAACGAAAGGTGCGTCTGCATCTGGCTCTGCGTAGACAGCGACAGATCCGATGCCTTCATCGCGAGCTGCACGGAACACGCGGATTGCAATCTCACCACGGTTAGCGACAAGTACCTTGGTGATCTTCCTAGTCTCGACTGACACTAATAACTCCTGATTTAAATTGATGACTCAGTGGGTCGGCACATAGTTGCCTGACCAATAGTGATTATTCTTGCACATTCACCCGCGAAGAACTTAACCAGATATGAGGATTTACTCATATTCTGAAGAAATTTTCTGGATTTAGGCAGAAAAATAGGTGGTTGATCAGGCAAAAGACGATATGTGCATTTTACGACACCAAAAAGTTATTTTTCGGTGTTCTCGCCAGTTTCGATCGGCATGCGAACCATATTGCCCCATTCAGCCCATGAACCGTCGTAGTTTCGCACGTTGTCAAAACCGAGCAGATACTTGAGCACGAACCAGGTGTGGGAGGCACGATCACCAACCTGGCAGTAGACAACAGTGTCATCGCTTGGGTTGAGCTCTGCGTACAGCTTGTCTAATTCTGCACGCGTGCGGAAATTACCGTTGGGAAGCACAGCATCGGACCAATCGAGGTTGACTGCACCTGGAATGTGTCCACCGCGAAGGACTCCCTGGCCAGAAGTTGGGTTGCCGTATTCATCCAATCCAGAAAACTCCGAAGCGGTCCGTACGTCGATAAGCTTTAAACCCTTTGACGCCTCAAGCGAGCTGAGCACCTCAGCCACAAACGCGCGCTGGCCTTCGTCGACACGCTCTACAACGGGGTAGTTGGCAGAAGGGTACTCCGGGACCACATAAGAGGTATCGCGTTCCTCGGCCATCCACGCGTCGCGGCCGCCATTGAGCAGGCGAACGTCCGAGTGTCCGAACAGCTCAAAAACCCACAGCGTAAACGCAGCCCACCAGTTGGACTTGTCGCCGTAGACAACAACGGTGTCATCGCGAGCAATGCCCTTGCGGTTCATCAACTCCGCAAACGCCTCGCCGTCAATGAAATCACGGGTGAGGGGATCGTTGAGGTCCTTTGCCCAGTCAATGCGCACAGCTCCTGGGAGGTGTCCAATATCATAAAGGAGGGAATCTTCATTGGACTCCACAACCTTTAGACCAGGTGAACCCAGACGAGCGGAAAGCCACGATGCGGAGACAATCCTTTCAGGGTGTGCATACTCCTCGAACGCGGGAAATGGATCAAATGGTACTGCCATGTGGGGTCGCTGCCTTCCATAAACGGGTGAAACTCTAATACTGTATCCCAGCATATTGCTTAACGTCCTTTGTGTCCTTAATTACTAGTAGAGTGGTTGGGCAGCAAAGAACATGAATCGTGCTTTATTGTCTATCTTGTCAATGTGAAAATACCCAACGTTTAAGCTCACTTTTTGGTGTTTTAAGATTTGAGGGTTTCCCACGTTGAACTAGTAAAACGTGTTAAAAATTCAGTGTTTAAAATTTAGTTTTTAACGCAGCTGATCACCTCTTGAAACGCTCAACCCGCAAACGTTTCAAGTTATGAGAAAGTGAAATCCACCACCCATGAACAAGAGCATCGTTGTTTTTGAAGTCGAAGGCGGCTCCGACAAGTACTTCGACGGACACCGTAAAGACACCATGCCCATCGTCAACTCCATCAAAGATGCCGGATGGCACGCAGAGGTTGTTTACTACCGGCCCGAGTGGACAGAAAACCTCTTTGAGTATGTCTCCGAAAATTTTGATGGTTACATTTCACGCGTAAACCCCGGCAACATCCCCGGCGGCGAGCGCGGCTACTTTGATCTGCTGACCCGTCTGACCGAAGCCGGGCTAGTGGGAATGTCCACGCCTGAGGAAATGATGGCGTATGGCGCAAAAGATGCGCTGGTAAAGCTGTCGCAAACTGACCTCGTTCCAACAGATACCGAGGCCTATTACGATGTGGAAACCTTCCACAAAGTTTTTCCCACGTCACTGTCCTATGGTGAGCGCGTGCTCAAACAAAACCGTGGATCCACAGGTTCTGGTATCTGGCGCGTCCAGCTGGCCGATAAAAAATTAGCCGCATCAATTGAGCCAGGCACAGCACTCCCGCTCGACACCGAAATCAAATGCACGGAAGCAGTGGATAACCACACCGAAATCCGCCAGCTGGGTGAATTTATGGACTTCTGCGACCAATACATCATCGGCGAAAACGGCATGCTGGTTGATATGCGCTTTATGCCCCGCATCGTCGAAGGTGAAATCCGCATCCTCCTAGTCGGCCCGCACCCAGTTTTTGTAGTGCACAAAAAACCCGCCGAAGGCGAAGACAACTTCTCCGCCACACTGTTCTCCGGGGCGCAATACACCTACGACAAACCAGAACAGTGGCAAGATTTGATCGATCTATTCGCCGAAGCGCGCCCCGTCATCGCCGAAAAGCTAGGTGGCGACAACATTCCACTGATCTGGACAGCTGATTTCATGCTCGGCGACGTCGTTGACGGCCAAGACACCTACGTGCTCGGCGAGATCAACTGCTCCTGCGTCGGCTTTACCTCCGAGCTCGATATGGGCATCCAGCAGCTAGTTGCCTCCGAAGCGATCAAACGCATTACGGCTTAAAGATTTTGCTTTTCGACGCCTCCCTCCCACACCTTGCCACTTCAAATCAGCGCATTCGTGTGGTGGGGTTTGGTCGGGTTTGGCTGTCGAGTGCCTTGCACCAACCTTGCACCAAACATAGGTGACAAGAATTTTGATTTCTATGAATTTTTGTCATCCCTGTCTGGTTTAAGTTTGTAAAGTGTCAGCACGTTGTGCACACTCAATATCTACTCTTTGTGCACGTTCTACCTCACTAGGTTGTGCACACACTGATCCGCAGCGGTGTGCACACCAACCCCTGGCTTTAGTACCAGTTTTAGTGCAGTAGATCCCCCGGGCTCGAGTGAGTTGAATCGATGCTTTGCCTCATCACGTTTACGCTGCCACAGCGGTGGCGGGTGGCTTATCCACACTCCACGAATGCTGCAGCAAATTGATGTGAGACCCACCCTTGGCAAGAACAGTAGCCCGCTCATGGAATCGATGGTTCACATTCGCTCAGTGGGCTGACTTGGCCTTGGGAAACTATCCGTTGTGCCAGTCGGGCAGGAACAGCCTTCCGGGGGAGGTTCTAAGCCGACTTCAGAACCCTGTGATTGATGGACTGCGCGGGGTATATGGGTCGAATGTGATGATCGTGTACCTCTGAGCGCCTCAGGTAGGTATCAATCTATTGTCAGCAGCCTGGGATTATGCCTGTGGTGGGGTCTTAGGGTGTGCACAATGTCATGACACTGTGCGTGCATAAGGTCATGACATTGTGCGTGAACAAGGTCATGACCTTAAGCGTGCACAACGTCTTGACCTTAAGCGTGCACAACGTCTTGACACAGAACAGTCTGGTTTAAGTTGAGGTAAACCAAACATACGTGCCAAAAATTCGGGTTTTTGGGATTTCTTGTCACGTATGTTTGGTCGCATCTGTGTGGAGGGAATTTTGGCGCCTGGGCATGAAAATCATGGGGCTCCAGAAGCGCTTCTAAGAGCTTTTTAGGGCCCTACCCATATCAATGCGCGTTGCAGATTTTGGACGTCTTAAAAACGCGGTGAGCGAGTTGGGGTTAAAAGGGCGATTTCTTAAGTTCGATACCAGTTGGATTTCCCCCTAAAACCGACTGGTATCGAAGTTAAGGTGGCGACAAACCCCAAGAATTTTAAGCGTCCAGAAGGATTGCCACGGACTCTGGATCGGCATCGGAAAGCATTTGGCGGCAACGGTCATACTCGTTGGTCTCGCTAATAAGCTTTGCGGCCAATGCGAGGGAAGCGATAGCCCTCAACACACCCTGGTTAGGTTCGTGGGAGTAGGGGACAGGACCCCAACCTTTCCAACCATTTGCCCTCAAACGGTCGAGGCTGCGATGGTAGCCCGTGCGTGCAAAAGCATAGGCTTGGATCTTTTCTTCATCATTTGAGGCAGTTTTGATAAGCTGTTCAGCTCTATGTGCCCACACCAATGGGCTGTCAGGATGTTCCAGTGCGGTGGAGGTAAGAGTTGGATCTGCACCGAGTGCTGGATCCTCCGGAAGTTTCACTGGAGGAGGGGCAAGCATGTCATTAATTTGAACCATGTCCCTAATCCTAACTTCAAAGGCAAATGTGAGAAGATCGTTAAGCTGAGCAGGATAACGAAATGAGGTTTTAGGTGGGACCGGCCAAAGGACTTTCCGAAGTTCTAAAAGAAGCCAGACAACGTGGCAAGCCCACTTCACCTACCCAAAAAGTGCCGAGATCCGGTTACAGATATGACCTCGATGGACTGCGTGGCATTGCTATTGCCTTTGTGGTGTTATTCCACGTTTTCGTAGGAAAAGTTTCCGGTGGCGTTGATGTGTTCTTGCTGCTTTCTGGATATTTCTTCCTTGGGTCGCAGTTGCGTTACGCCGATCGGTCGGATTCCTCCATCAACCCGTGGTGGCCTTTTTGGCGTACCTTGCGCAGGTTACTTCCCGCATTAGTTTTGGTGTTGGGCGTATCCATGGCGGTCATCATGCTGTGGGTACCAAGGCTGCAAAGAATAGAAATAGCTAACCAAGCTGTAGCGAGTATTTTCTATGTTCAAAACTGGGAATTGGCAGCGCAAGGTGCATCTTATGAGGCGGCATCGGCAGAAGTAAGTCCGTTCCAGCATTTGTGGTCGATGGCAGTGCAGGGGCAGTTTTATCTCTTTGCCATTGTTTTAAGCATGGCGATCATCTTGATTCGTCGTTACCGACCGGAGTATTCGGCTGTGCAGTTGGCTACTCCGGTGCTTGCAGTGCTTACGTCGGTCTCGTTTTTTGCTGCGATTGTGTGGTACTTCGTTGATCAATCGGTCAACTACTATTCCACTTTTACTAGGTTCTGGGAGCTTGGTCTTGGTGCGTTGTTAGTACTGCATGCGCCTCGGATTTTCCTAACGGCACGGACGAAATCGATCCTTGCTGGTGTGGGACTATTCATGGTGCTTTCCACTGGTTTCCTCATGGATGGTGCGCACACGTTCCCTGGAATCCCAGCGCTGTATCCAATCCTGGGAGCTTGTTTAGTGATCCTGGGTGATGGCAAGGTTTCTGTTTTCTTATCCAGCAAATGGATGCGTTGGCTAGGTGATATCGCCTATCCGTTGTATTTGTGGCACTGGCCTTTGCTGATTATTTTCACGGCAATGCTCAACCAAGATGAGCCTTCAATATGGCTGGGTATCGCTGTGATTGTTTTATCGGTTGGGTTGGCTCAACTGACGAACAGATACGTCGAAAAGCCTATGCAGCAGCAAGGCAAGCGCCCGGTGTTTAGGGAATCCCGTAGTGCTGAGGCGTTGAAAAAGCTTCGCGGCAGTAGGCCGGCACGCATGCGTGCTTACGCTGGTGCCGCGGTTGTGGTGGTAGCGCTGGCATTGACATCGTCACCACAATTGCTTTACCAACGAGTGTTAGATACCCAAACCAGTGATCTTGATCCAGCGATTTACCCCGGAGCCCTGGCTCTGACTGGATTTGATGCGCCTGAGGTAGATCCACAGCCGAATCCTTATGTTCTCGCCGATACGGTGTCACCAGCGTGGGCAAAGGGCTGTATGTCTGTGTTTGGTGATGATCCGTCCGAACTGATGCCAGATAACTACGATCCAGAATTTTGTACCTTCGGCGACCCGAATTCCACCGTGGAGGTCTACCTGGTGGGCGGATCCCACGCCGAGCAGTGGATGGCGCCGCTGGACTCTTTGGGCAAACAACACAACTTCAAAGTAATCCCTCTGGTGCGCCAATCCTGCCCGACTTTCGCCTATGAGCTTGATGGAATTTTCAGCGAAGAATGCATCGAATTCAACGAAAAAGTCATTGAACGCCTCGCCGAAGTTCAACCAGACTTGGTGATCTCAAACTCCACGCGCCCACTGCTAGAAAAAGGCCGAGGCATTGACGAAGTTCCAGAATCCTATATCACCCTCTGGGACTTTCTAGAAGACCACAACATCCCATTCATGGGGCTTCGCGATAACCCATGGTTTATTGAGCCCAGTGGGCAAGGCTGGATGGTGTCTCAATGTTATGAGGAAGAACGCTCGCTAGTTGATTGCTCAATAACCCGGGATAATTTCTACGCACCAGTTGATCCTGCAGAAAAGGAACTTGCTGCTAGAAACAACATGTTGGCGGTAGATACCTCCCGGTGGTTCTGCCCAGATGATCTGTGTATTCCTGTGATCGGCAATATTTACGTCTACCGCGATGGCAACCATATGTCTGATGAGTACGCGCAGTCGTTGGCCCCATTCTTATGGAGCAATATGCGCAGACTGCTCGTGGCCTAAAAACTGAGACATTTGGTGGACACGAGGATTTGAGAGGCGATTTTAAAGGGGTGCTCTTCTGGCCCTACTTCACCTGGTGACCAAAACTGCTCCGGGAATAGACGTTCTTGGTCGCATATGTCGTTTTTGAGGACTGCAAAATTGTTCTGGTGACCAAGGAAGCTTGAAGCACCTATGGATTTGGTCGAGTATGACGGCGCTCGTTTGCCAAGAAGCTTTACCAGGAAGCTGAACACTGATGGCATGAAAATTAGCGATAGGCATTTATCGTTTGTTTAAGGCCTCGAGTTTTCTAAATGAGCTTATGCATGCACGAGACCTTGAAAACCCGTGAGAAGCGCTTCTGGGGAGGTATGACCTTTCGGCTCCAAGGGCAATTTTTAGACCCGACCAAACCAGGAGACCCAGAATCTTCAAAAACTTAAATGTTGGGTCTCTGTGTTTGGTACCTAGCGCGATACACCAAACCAGGAGACCCACAAACTTCGAAAACTTAGATTTTGGGTCTCCTGGTCTGGTTCATGCCGGGTCCAGGGACGCAACCTCTTAAACGAGCATATTTCGGCACTAATTTGACCCAAGTCGGGGCGAGGGATTGCCCAACCCCCAACCATGTCTCACCAGGCGAAGCGCCGTCTTGAATAAGTCCTTGCGCTAGGAAAGAGTAGGTGCATGACCTCTATTAGTGAAGAAAATGCGGCATTACGGGCCTAAAATAAGGAATTGAAAGCCCAAATTGAGGCCGCTAAGGCAGAGAATGAGGCCGCAAAGATCAAACAAGAAAAGCTGAAGGAGCAAAAAGAGTCACTGACTCAAGCAGCGGATTCGTTAAAACAAGCAATCGCCCGCATCACCAAAGAAGACGGGAAATTCTAGGCCCGATTCCAGAAATCGCTGGCGTTGAACCCCAATTGGTATAGGGCACGGCGAACAACCGGCAGGGATAGTCCGATGACGGAGGAAGGATCGCCTTCAATCGAATCGATAAACCATCCACCAAGAGCTTCTAGCGTGAATGCTCCTGCGCATTCTAACGGCTCACCAGAGGCGGCGTATCGCTCGATGTCGGTATCACTGGCATCGGCGAAGTAAATGGTGGTGGCAGAAGACTCGGTGATTACGGTGTCGCCGTAGATGATGGCGTGGCCGGTGATCAGTGTGGCTTGTTTGCCGCGTTGTTGTTTCCATCTTTCGATGGTGGCTTCGCGGGTGTGGGGTTTGCCTTGGAGGGTGGCGTCGATAAGCAGCATGGAATCGCCACCGATGACCACGTCGCCCGGATAGGACGGCGCAACCACTTTGGCTTTAGCCAGCGCGAGCTGGCGGACGATCTCCTCCGGCGCGGCACCGTTAAGGGAGCGGATGAGCGCGTCTTCATCCACGTCGGCTGGGTGGATGAGGGGCTCAACGCCCGCCGAGTTTAAAATCTGGCGGCGGGACGGGGACTGCGAAGCGAGAACGATCTGCATTGATTAGAAGAAATTCACATTCTGAAATGCGCTGGGGTTGAAGGTGGTTGGGCGGTTCAGACGCTCTTCCAGGTTGCCCCAGTTGTTGCGGTTTTTGCTTGCCGACGCCACCTGCTCTGCCGCTGCAGCCTTAGCCAAACCAGCAAACACCATGGTCAACGCGGCAACCTCTTGGTCGGTTGGGTTGCCGGAAACGATCTGCAGGAATGGTTTTTCTGCAGCTTTTATATCCTGAGTGGTTTCTTCAGACATGGTTCTCCTTTAAAAGTTTTTTATAGTGGAATGTTGCCGTGCTTTTTAGCAGGCACATTGACTACCTTGCGATCCAGCAGACGCAGACCTTCGATGATCTGGCCGCGGGTTTCAGAAGGTGGAATGACGGCATCGACAAGTCCACGCTCGGCTGCAACATAAGGGTTAACCAGCGTGTCTTCGTATTCTTGCTCGTAGCCCTTCATGAGCTCAGCAACGTCTTTGCCTTCGGTGGCAGCTTGCTTGAGTTCCTTGCTGTAGATTGCCGCGACGGCACCTGCGGCATTCATCACTGCGATTTCTGCGGTAGGCCACGCAAATACTAGGTCAGCGCCCAAATCCTTGGAACCCATCACGCAATATGCGTCACCGTAGGCCTTACGGGTGATCACAGTGATCTTGCCGACGGTGGCTTCAGCATATGCATATAGCAGTTTCGCGCCGCGGCGGATAGCGCCGTCGAATTCTTGGGTGGTGCCAGGCAAGAAACCTGGAGCATCCACGAACTCAACAAGTGGGATGTTAAACGCATCGCAGGTGCGGATAAAACGAGCTGCCTTTTCTGATGCCTTGATATCTAAGCAACCAGCAAACTGGGTGGGCTGGTTAGCCACAATGCCAACTGAACGTCCCTCAACGCGGGCAAATCCACACAGGATGTTCTCGGCATAGTTTGCCTGGACTTCAAAGAATTCGCCTTCATCGACAACTCGGGAAATAACGTCCTTCATGTCATAAGGCTGGTTCGAGGAATCAGGAATGATGTTGTCTAGCTCTAAGTCCACATCGTTGATGTTTTCCTTAACGGAGCCGATCATGATGTCAGCTGTGCGGCGTGGGGCTTCAGCACGGTTGTTGGATGGAAGGTAGGAGGTAAGCTCACGAACCCAATCCAAAGCCTCAGCATCAGTTGCAGCGGTGTAGTGCGAGGTGCCGGAAGTAGCCATGTGGGTGTGTGCGCCACCGAGTTCTTCTTCAGTGACCTCCTCGCCAGTGACAGTCTGGATTACTTCAGGGCCGATGCTAAACATCTGGGATGTTTGATCAACCATGACTACAAAATCTGTCAGGGCAGGGGAGTACACATGTCCACCAGTGCAGGCCCCCATGATCAAAGAGATCTGCGGGATCAGACCAGAGGCCTGAGTGTTGCGGTAGAAGATCTGTGAGTACATACCCAAAGACACAATGCCTTCTTGGATACGTGCGCCTTCGCCCTCATTGATGCCAATCAGTGGCACACCAGTTTTGATGGCTAGATCCATAACTTTGACGATCTTCTCGCCATAAACCTCACCCAATGCGCCGCCGAAAACAGCGCCATCCTGGGAGAAAACACAGACCTTGCGACCATCGATGGTGCCATAACCTGTCACCACACCATCTGTAGCTGGGCGCTTTGCATCCAAACCGAAACTCTTGGAACGGTGGCGCGCCAAGGCGTCGATCTCTACAAAAGAATCCTCATCCAGCAGGTATTCAATGCGCTCACGGGCGGTTTTCTTACCAGCTGCATGAACTTTTTCTACAGTGGCCTCACCCATTGGAGCTTGTGCCTCTGCAAGGCGGGATCGAAGATCCGAGAGCTTTCCAGCGGTGGTGGTGAGATCAGGTTTGGTCTGTGCTGCAGTCATGGTTTTTTAGTCTAAATCCTTAAGGGCAAGAGTGAATAATGCGCATGGTTGACATCGATAAAGTATTTCAGACATTCTGCGCAGCTTCTTAAAAAAGTAGTGCACATGCTGAAAGAAAATCGACCTACGAATTAACCTATGAAGACTAATCGTTTAACTAACCGGCGATGTTAGCGTCATGTTAACCCAGCGCCACCCCTATGTCTTAAAAGCAGGGTGTAAAGAGCAAACCACCATGTTAAGTGGTTTGCTCTTTACACCTAAAACATTTGTGGGATTTATAGTGGCATGTTTCCGTGCTTGCGAGCAGGGCGGGTGACGTTCTTGTGCTTTAGAAGGCGCAAGTTACGTGCGATCTGACCGCGGGTTTCGCTTGGCAGGATCACAGCATCAATCAGGCCACGCTCTGCAGCATGGTAAGGGTTGAGCATGTGGTCTTCGTACTCGCGCTCAAAGGACTTAGCCAGTGCAACGGTGTCCAGACCCTTAGCCTCGGCAGCCATGAGCTCCTTGCGGTAGATAAATCCAACAGCACCAGCAGCACCCATGACGGCGATCTGTGCGGTTGGCCACGCAAGGTTCACGTCAGAGCCCAAGCCCTTGGAACCCATCACGCAGTATGCTCCGCCGTAGGCCTTACGCATGGTGACGGTGATCTTTGGAACGGTTGCTTCGCCGTATGCGTAGAGCAGCTTTGCGCCGCGGCGCAGAATGCCGCCATATTCCTGGCCAGCTCCGGGGAGGAAGCCTGGGACGTCGACAAGCATGACGATTGGAATGTTGAACGCATCGCAGGTGCGCACGAAGCGTGCGGCCTTCTCGGAGGAATCGATGTCGAGGCAGCCAGCGAACTGGGTTGGCTGGTTGGCGACGAATCCAACGGACTGGCCTTCGATGCGGCCGAATGCAATAACAACGTTTTCTGCGCGGTCTGCCTGGATTTCAAGGTACTCGCCGTCGTCGGTGAGGCACTCGATGACATCGCGCACGTCATAAGGAACGGTTGCAGAATCTGGGATGATCTCATCTAGCTTGAGGTCATCAGCGGTGATGTTGTCTTCAACGCCGCCTTCTTCCTCATCGAAATCTTCCATTGGTGCCATGGAGCGGTTGTTGGAAGGCAGGAAAGAGACCAGGTCCTGAACCCAATCGAGAGCTTCCTCATCGGTTGCTGCGGTGTAGTGGGAGTTACCAGCGGTGACCATGTGGGTCGTTGCGCCACCGAGTTCTTCCTGGGTGATTTCCTCACCGGTAACGGTCTTGATCACATCAGGGCCGGTGACGAACATCTTGGAGGTCTTGTCCACCATGACCACGAAGTCGGTGAGAGCTGGGCCGTAAGCGTTACCGCCGGCACATGCACCCATGATCACGGAGATCTGTGGGATCACACCAGATGCCTGGATGTTTTGGTAGAAGGTCTGGGAAATAAAGTCCAGGGAGACAGCGCCGTCCTGGATACGTGCGCCCGCGCCTTCGTACAGGCCGATCAGTGGGCGGCCGGTATCAATAGCCAGCTCCATAATCTTGATCATCTTTTCGCCGTATACTTCACCAAGGGCGCCACCAAACACGGTGCCGTCCTGGGAGAAGATGCAGACTTCGCGGCCGTCAATGGTGCCCCAGCCGGTCACGATGCCATCGGTTGCTGGGCGCTTAGCGCCAAGTCCGAAAGCAGTGGTGCGGTGGCGAGCCAGCTGATCGGTTTCGATGAAGGAGCCTTCATCGAGGAGGTAATCCAGACGCTCACGGGCAGTGAGACGGCCAGCAGCGTGGACCTTCTCTACTGCCTTTTCGCCCATGGGGAGTTGGGCTTCCGCGCGGCGAGCCTTAAGGTCGGCGATCTTGCCGGCAGTGGTGTTGATGTCTGGCAGGTTGGCGACGTCAATCAAAGGTGAGGAAATGGTCATGTTTTGAAATGGTAGCCGTAGGCGGGGGTAGCGTCCACAATCTTTTCCCGGTGATTTACATCACTAATCGGGTTTGCGCTGCTTAGGGGTGATTTTTTAAGGTAAAACTTTTTGGGCGTGTCGCGCCCAAAGCACGCTTTTCGACGCCACCCCACTACATTGGCTTCCATGAACTTTGATATATCCCGATCGAGAACGCCTTTGGATGCGACACTTCTGAGGGAAGAATTGTTGAAAAATGGTGACTTTGGCCAGGTGATTTATGGAAAAGTGACGGGCTCCACCAATGCTGATCTACTCACGCTTGCAGGAGAAGGTGCGCCAAATTGGACCGTGAAAACCGTAGAGTTTCAAGATCACGCCCGTGGACGATTGGGCCGACCATGGACTGCCCCTGAAGGTTCCCAAGCTATTGTTTCTGTGCTTGTACGCATTGAACCTGCCCATCTTGATCACATTGGGACCATCCCACTGGCGGCGGGTTTGGCGGTGATGGACGCTTTGGCGGATTTGAACGTGCAAGGTGCTGGATTGAAATGGCCCAACGATGTCCAAATCGACGGCAAAAAACTGTGCGGAATTTTAGTGGAAGCCACCGGCTTTGATTCCACTCCGTCGGTAGTAATAGGAATGGGCATTAATATCAGCCTGACTAAAGAGGAGCTCCCGGTCCCTCACGCAACATCGCTTGCATTAGAAGGTGTTGAAGTCGACAGAACTGGCTTCCTTATTAATATGCTCACATATCTGCGCCATCGAGTGCAGCAATGGCAAGGCCCTAGCGTGGAGTGGATTGATGATTACCGCGCAGTATGTTCCAGTATTGGCCAAGATGTTCGAGTGGTTTTACCTGGGGATAAAGAACTTCTAGGTGAAGCTATCGGTGTTGCATCCGGCGGAGAGATCCGGGTTCGTGATGCCCAAGGCACTGTACATACCCTGAACGCCGGTGAAATAACACACCTTCGTCTGCAGTAGGGTGACCGTATGGGGAATTCACTTGAGAAACATATTGCAGAAGGAGACCGGATCCACGTCGATCTCACGTCACCTTTGTCTGCGATGTTATTCCCAATCCTCGAACTCATCGTGATCACCGGAATCTGCTGGATGGGAATTGGTTTCCTTGATCAACTCCCAGGAATCGATGGCACCAACCCGGCAGATAGCTTTCCAGAAGGAACCCGGAATCTGCTCGTTGGTGTGTGGGCACTTCTTGCTGCATGGCGATTTGGGATTCCTTTAATAAGGCAACGTCGATTCCGCGTGATCTTGAGCGACCGCAAACTGCTGGTCCGACGCGCGGGACTGCGCACCGGGTTTGATTCCATCCCGTTGAGCTACATTCAGCGAGTGCAGCGCCGACGAAACACCCTGGTCCTAGGCGTTGGTGGACACCATCGACCCTATGTAATCAACCAGGTTCCCAAGGCTAAAAAAGTGGAAGCGCTGCTTAAAGATTTTCAATATTGGTGAACGCGTTATAGTTAGGACTTGTGACTTCTACAGGAAACCAAGCCCACGCTCCAGGAATGCCCATCGTCGCAGTAATTGGTGACGGCCAATTAGCACGCATGATGCAAACCTCCGCCATCGAACTCGGACAATCTTTAAGAGTTTTAGCAGGAGCACCGGATTCCTCAGCAGCCCAAGTTGCTGCAGACGTTGTGCTAGGCGATTACACCAATATTGAAGATCTACGTGTTGCCGTAAACGGCGCCGATGTCATGACCTTCGACCACGAACACGTCCCCAACGAACACTTGCACCAATTAATCTCTGAAGGTGTTAACGTTCAGCCTCGCCCAGAAGCGTTGGTCAACGCCCAAGACAAACTGGTCATGCGCAAGCGACTACGTGAACTTGGCGCGCCAGTTCCACCGTTTGCTGCTATCGAATCAGTTGACGATGCAGAAGGATTCTTTAAGGCAGTAGATGGCCAAGTCTGTCTTAAAGCACGTCGCGGTGGCTACGACGGCAAAGGCGTGTGGTTCCCAGCAGACGTCGAGGAGCTAAAAACCCTCGTCGAAAAGCTTCTCGACGACGGCACCCCACTGATGGCCGAAAAGAAAGTAGCGCTAAACCGCGAACTTTCCGCCATGGTCGCCCGCACCCCAAGTGGTGAAACCAAAGCGTGGCCCGTTGTTGAATCCGTCCAGAAAAACGGTGTGTGCGCCGAAGCGATCGCCCCAGCTCCTTCACTATCTGCGGCGCTTCAAGAATCCACCATGGGACTCGCACAAAAGATTGCCACAGAACTTGGCGTAACCGGAGTACTCGCAGTCGAACTTTTTGAAACCCTCGACCACAACGGCCAGCCTGAGATCTTTGTCAACGAACTAGCCATGCGTCCGCACAACACCGGACACTGGACCCAAGATGGCTGTGTCACCAGCCAATTCGAACAACACCTGCGCGCGGTCCTTGACTACCCACTAGGTGCCACCGACACCCTGGCAGATGTCACCGTCATGGCAAACGTATTGGGTGCAGATACCGATCCTGAGATGCCCATGGCAACACGGATGGCAGAAGTGTGGCGCAAATACCCCGACGCCAAAATTCACCTCTACGGCAAAGGCCACCGCCCAGGACGCAAGATTGGCCATGTCAATATGGTTGGCCAGGACGTTGAAAACACCCGCGCTGCAGCGCTTGCCTGTGCGTATTTCCTGGTTAATGCACGGTGGGACTAAAGTTGGAATTTGGGCTTGGCCTCGGGTGAATATGTGATACAGCTAGGAAAATCGTAGATCTATAAAAAATTTCCTAGCATTTCCTCGGCGTCGGGAGCATGCTTAACCGCATGAAAAATCCGCGACTAACCTCAGTCGCCCCGAAATCGGGACACATCTTACTAACTCTCGGCGCCTTAGGTGTCGTATTTGGTGATATCGGCACCAGCCCGCTGTACTCACTTCACACCGCGTTTAGCATGGAGCACAACAAGGTTGAAGTCACGCCAGAAAATGTCTACGGCATCATCTCCATGGTGTTGTGGACCATCACTTTGATTGTCACCATCAAATATGTTGTGCTTGTCACCCGTGCTGACAACCAGGGACAGGGTGGAATTCTTGCTCTGGTGGCATTGCTGAAAAACCGCAGGCGTTGGGGAAAAACTGTGGCGGTGGCTGGCATGCTTGGCGCAGCGTTGTTCTACGGGGACGTGGTGATCACCCCGGCGATCTCTGTTCTTAGCGCAACAGAAGGGTTGACGGTTGTCTCGCCAAGTTTTGAGCGCTTCATCTTGCCACTATCTTTGGCAGTGTTGATAGCTATTTTTGCTATCCAGCCTTTGGGTACTGAAAAAGTAGGCAAAGCCTTTGGACCCATCATGCTGTTGTGGTTTATTACCTTGGCAGTGTTGGGAATTCCGCAAATCGTGTCCCACCCTGAAATTCTGCAAAGCTTGTCTCCACTGTGGGCACTGCGCTTGATTGCGGAGGAACCTTTCCAAGCATTCGTCTTGCTGGGAGCCGTGGTACTAACCGTCACAGGAGCAGAAGCCCTATATGCAGATATGGGGCATTTTGGTGCTCGTCCCATTCGAGTGGCGTGGTTTTGCGTCGTCATGCCTGCGTTAATCTTGACCTACTTGGGGCAAGGCGCTTTGGTGATCAAGCACCCTGAAGCGGTCAGCAACCCCATGTTCTACCTCGCGCCTGAAGCATTGCGGATTCCGTTGGTTATTTTGGCAACGATTGCCACAGTGATTGCATCGCAGGCGGTGATTTCAGGAGCGTATTCTCTCACCAAGCAGGCAGTGAGCCTGAATCTTCTGCCTCGAATGGTCATCCGCCATACCTCCAGTAAAGAGGAGGGCCAGATCTATATGCCGTTGGTAAATGGTTTCCTGTTTGTGTCGGTGATGGTTGTTGTGATGGTTTTCCAGAATTCCGAAAGTCTTGCCAGTGCCTATGGCCTGGCTGTTACCGGAACGTTGGTGCTGGTGAGCGTTTTGTATCTTCTTTATGCTCACACTGCCTGGTGGAAAACAGCGCTGTTTATCCTGTTCATTGGGGTGCCTGAACTATTATTGTTCGCCTCCAACACGACAAAGATCCACGATGGCGGTTGGCTTCCACTTCTTATCGCTGTTGTGTTGATCGTGGTGATGCGAACCTGGCAGTGGGGAAGCGGTCGCGTTAATCAGGGACGTGCAGAGTTGGAAGTCCCGATGGCTGCATTCTTGGAGAAACTCGATCAGCCACACAACATTGGGTTGCGCAAAGTGGCTGAAGTTGCAGTATTTCCACACTCGGTCAGCGATACAGTGCCTTTGTCATTGGTGCGGTGTGTAAAAGACCTCAAACTTTTATACCGAGAGATCGTGATTGTCCGCATTGTCCAAGAACCCGTTCCACATGTGCCACCGGCGGAACGCGCAGTGATAGAAGTGCTCCACCACGCCCCAATCAGAGTGGTTCGTGTGGATTTACATCTTGGCTACTTTGATGAACAGAATCTGCCGAAGAATCTTCATGCCATCGATCCAACATGGGATAACGCCACCTATTTCCTTTCCGCTTTAACACTTCGCAGCAGGCTTTCTGGAAAAGTTGCCGGGTGGCGGGATCGCTTGTATCTATCGATGGAACGTAACCAGGCGTCTCGTACCGAATCATTTAAATTGCAACCAAGCAAAACCATCACGGTGGGAACAGAGCTGCACCTTTAGCCAGGCGCTATCACACCAACTGAGTTAGCCTGAAGCGATGAAGAAGAATCCTTTGGTGGAGTGGGTCTGGGTCATGGATGAACTCGGAGTTGGTTGGTGTCAGTGCGAGAAAGACCCCGTTACTGGAAAAGCACCACATCCTGTGAACAAACCACTGGTCACCAAATCCATCATTAGTGCACTTGGCCAAGTCCCAGAGGTGATGAGTAACCAAGATATCAGCCTTGTGGTGGTGGATCTATGGAAATTTGAGACCATTACTCCACCGATTGCAGAATCTTTGATGAGGTCTGTGAAAGCCGTGAACGGAGAGATGCATCCGCAATATCCCACTGCGACAGCAATGGCAGCGATTAAGCATTTCTCCAATACTTTTGATGGTCAGATCCGTGTTTAAAACAGTGCTGAAAACCCTGCGATAGACTAATGAACCGTTAAGCTTTTAGGCGTTGAAGGAGAAAAATAGTGGGACCTCAAGTTGGATTGATCATGGGCTCGGATTCAGATTGGGATACTGTAGCGCCTGCTGCAGAAGTTCTTGCAGAATTCGGAATTCCTTTTGAGGTCGGTGTGGTTTCTGCACACCGCACTCCTGAAAAGATGCTCAACTATGCCAAAACGGCCCATGAGCGTGGCGTCAAGGTGATTATTGCCTGCGCAGGTGGAGCAGCACATCTTCCTGGCATGGTTGCTGCGGCTACACCTCTTCCTGTCATTGGTGTTCCACGAGCGCTTAAAGATCTAGATGGGTTGGACTCTTTGCTCTCTATCGTCCAGATGCCAGGTGGAGTTCCCGTTGCTACCGTTTCCATTGGTGGAGCGAAGAACGCTGGTCTGCTTGCCGTTCGTATCCTTGGTGCGGGGGATACTTCCTTGATTTCAAAGATGGCCGATTACCAAGACAACATGGCTAAAGAAGTTGAAGCCAAGGATGAAGCTCTAAAGAAGCGTCTGCTGGGCTAATGAATCCAATCGTGGTGCTGGGATCGCAGGTAGTAGATGGTCAAGTGACTGATCTATTAGCGTCAAGGTTGGATAAAGCCATTGAGGTTTCAGCCCGGCACCCGGATTCACCTGTCGTGGTCAGCGGTTTCGGTGAAGCTGCACCCATGGCTGATTATCTTCGAAGCCACGGTGTTGCCAATATCGTGGAAGAACCATGGGCCACTAGTACTAATGAGAATTTGGAAAACGCCCACGCTTTGTTTCCTGACACCCTACGGTGGATTGTAGTGACCAGCGGTTTCCATGCCTGGCGGACCTATTTATGGGCCTGGCATTTGGGAATACCCATTAAAGTTGTCACTGCGTCCACCCCAGCAAACAAGCGATTGGGCATGGCGTTGAGGGAGTGTGTAGCGTTGTCGCATTCTGCTCTCCGGGTGTTGTGGCGCAAGCTGAGAACTCCACACAACTAATCTACAAAGTGAGGTATTCCCATGTCAGGTGCGTACTTTTTAGCGCGTGGAAACAATACGTATTCTCCCTCGCAATATTCTGGTGGCGCGTGGCGTGATGATGAGCTCCACCTTGCACCTGTTGCCGGTTTGGTTATTCACCATATGGAACGGTGGCGCAAAGAAGTCGCGGGCAATGTGTTGATGTTTAGCCGTTTCAGCATGGATATCTTAGGCCAGATTGCTCGCGATGATATTTCATTGGAAACAACAATCCTTCGTCCCGGGCGCACCATTGAACTTGTGGAAACGGTGGCAGAGATCAATGGTCGAGCCACGATTCGTGCACGTGGGTGGTTGCTAAAAACCTCAGATTTAGCAGAGATTGCTGGCGATACTTTCGATGCGATGCCACCGATGGAGGAGTGCTTAGATTCTAAAATTGTGCTGCCGTGGTCTGGCGGGTTTATGGACAGCATCGTGTGTGTAGAAGATTCCGGAAAGATTCCTGGAAAAAATCGCGCATGGGTGACAAGTGACATCCCATTAGTACACGGTGAAGATCCGGAACCACTAGCTGAGTTTTCCAAATTTTTAGATGTAGCCAATGGGGTGGCAGCTCGGGAAGACCCTACACAGTGGATGTTCCCGAATGTGGATTTAACCTTCCACTTATTCCGCCAGCCGGTGGGAACCAAAGTCGGGTTTAATACCCGCGTGGCGTTTGGCCCCACTGGCATTGGAATTACAACCTCAGTAATTCACGATGCCAATGGTCCAGTGGGAACACTTAATCAATCATTGACAGTGCGCCCGATTGCTGAGTTGAACAAGTAGCTGAATTAGTAACTGAATAAGTATCCGTATCAAACAGGTGACCACGCAGAGTACTGTGTTGGTACTCGGTGCGGAATCGTCCGCGTCGCTGTAATTCAGGGACAACCAGCTCAACAAAATCATCGAGGCTGTGGGGTAGTACCGGTGGCATGAGGTTGAATCCATCGGCACCGCCTTGGTCAATCCAGCGTTCGATTTCATCAGCGATGCTTTCCGGCGTGCCAATGAATGTGGCATGCCCACCGCCGGCTGCCAGGTAACCTAAAAGTTCACGCACAGTTGGTGAGGTGGATTCGATGATCCGCAACACCGTTTCGTACCTCCCCTTCGGCCCGGAAAATTCCTCCAGCGGTGGCAACGGTGGGGGAGGAGCATCCAAATCCCACGTCGAGCAGTCTTGACCCACAAAGAAACTCAGCTGATTCAGTGAGTCTTTAACCGGCAACAATGCATTGAGAGCCTGCTGCTTTGCACGCGCTTCTTCCACGGTCTTGCCAACATAGGTCACCAAACCAGGAAGCACCGGCATGGGCTCTCGCCCCAATGCTGCAGCGCGGGCATGAATATCGGAGCGGTAATCTTGCGCTTGGCCTAAATCCCACGCCACTGAGTAAATCGCCTCGGCATACTGTGCCGCGATCTCTCGTCCCTGCGGTGAGGATCCCGCTTGGAAAAGCACTGGCCTACCCTGCGGAGTACTTGGAATATTCAGCGGGCCTGCGACCTGGAAAAACTCACCATCATGATCGATCGGCTTAATCAGTGCAGAATCCGCAAATTTTCCAGCGCGATCCCGAACTAAACTTTCCACAGGCCAGGAATCCCACAAAGCTGTGATCGTGTCGATAAATTCCGCCGCGCGCGCATAGCGAACATCATGATCCGGCAACTTATCCATGCCATGATTGCGCGCCTCTGCATCAGTCATCGAGGTCACCACATTGATCCCAGCACGCCCACCAGAAATGTGATCCAAACTAGCCACCATCCGCGCTGCATGAAAGGGAGGCCAAAACGTACTAGAAATCGTGCTGATCAAACCAATATTGTTTGTTGCACGCGCCATCGCAGTCAATGCCGTCAACGGTTCCAAAAACCAACCCGGCCCGTTTTCCAAACCAACCGGATTAATCGCCTGGCCATCGGCCAAAAAGACCGCATCCAGCTTGCCGCGCTCAGCGGTGCGCGCGAGCTCCTCCCACCAGGAAATTAGACCCAGCTTATCGACGCCTCCCTCCTCACACCGCCACGCCGCCGCATGGTGCCCAGCGCCGAAAGCAAAAAGATTGAGGTGAATGTGTTGGGAATTCATCAGTTAAAGACCAACCCACCATCGACGACCAAGTTTTGGCCAGTTACTGCTCGTGACCAGGGAGAGGCGAAGAAGAGGGAGGCGTCGGCAAGCTCTTGTGGCGTCGTGACAGACCCCAGTGGCGTGCCTGCGGCGATGAAATCAAAGACTTCCTCGGGCGTGGCGGCGCTGGCGCCGGTGGTGCGCAGCAGGCCGCCGCTGACCATGTTGACCGTGATGTGGCGCGGACCCAGATCCTTGGCAAATGTGCGGGTCAGGGACAACAGTGCAGCCTTCGCAGCGGTGTAATCGTGGTAGGGGACAGTCGGATTCTGGAAAAGATTCGTGCCGATGTTGATCACACGACCACTTCCCACCTCCTCAAAACCAGGCAACGCCTCCTGAATGGTGTTCAACGCGCCCGCGATTGCGCTGGTGTATTGCTGATCAAAACGCTCAATCGTGATGTCTTCTGCCTTGGGGCGCGCATCGCCATCAAAGCTGAAATCCGCCAAAGCGCTGTTGACCACAGTGGTGATCGGGCTACCGAAATGTTCCTTGGCCTGCTCAAACATGCCTTTCACCTGGCTGCGATCACGAACATCAGCCTGAATCGCCACTGCGTTTTCACCAGCCAACTCTGCAGCAGCATCAGCCGAACGGTGATAATTCACCACAACACGAGCACCCTCGCGTAAAAAAGACTCAGACAACGCACGACCAAGTCCGCGTGCACCGCCGGTGACCAAAACAATTTGCTCAGAAAATTCAAGCATGAAAAAACGCCCTTCTTGGGTTGGGGCGAAGGGCAAAGAGACCTATCCCATGGTAGGTAGGCTTTGCGACAGTCCCTTCGCCAGTACTAACTGGATCAGGTTCGACGGGTGTAATCTCAGCGAAAGCTTTTTTAAAGTGCTTTTGCACCCCGTGTCACTAGTAGCCGAGGGTATCAGTTTGTTGTCGCACGTGGGGTGAGTTGGTACCGCCACGTTTAAGTTGGTGTCATCCTTGCGCATGAGCGCGATAGCTTTTCCCAACGTATCGATTGCTTGTTTAAGTTCCTCGACTTGATTGTCTTTCCCAGTTGATCCTGCGTTGGGATGCTTCGGCAGACAAACTCGGGCTTGATTAAGCATTTTTCTATCTGAGCAAGTTTGCTTCAAGCTCTTGATTGCGTTGTTGCATCAAGGTGAGTTCATGGATGCCATTGGTGGTCATAGTGCCAGTTTTGTGCAGAACGATGTCGAGCCCAGACTGCGCTATTTTTGCGAGTGCAAATTGAGGTGGCTGTTCGTGGAGTATTTGATGCATGTAGCCCTATTTCCATGTGTTTCACCGTCTTCTTTAGTTTGGTATTGGGGTCGCTTAAATACCCTGAATAGGCATAAAAGTCAGTAGCCAAAAGTTATCTTTTTATGTGATGTTTGCCATGTCTATAACGGGGGTGAAAATCCACGAATATCTGTTTTACCCGCAGAACTAATGATGTTTTCAGGTTAGGGTCAGTTTGTTCACATTATGTAGAGACGACAGGAATATGTGAATGAAACTGTTTCCCAAGGCTGTAGGTGTTATTGCCACAGCACTGCTTATTACAGGGGGTGCAGACGTTCCAGGGTGGGCGAGTGTATCGCAGCCCGGTTTTGGAGGGGTTCCAGGTTGCTAGTATTAATGGGCTGATTTTGGATCGTTGGCTTGCGCTGGGTGGTCCTAACAGTGTACTTGGTTTCCCTATCGCGGATGAAGCAGTAGCTTCAGATGGGGTTGGCCGTTTTTCTGTTTTTCATAATGGAGTTATCTATTGGCATCCCAGCTTCGGGGCATGGGAAGTCTATGGTGATTTTGAGAGCATGTGGATGACCTCTGGTGGAATAGATGGCTTGTATGGTTATCCCACGGGTGGCTTTACTTCCGATTCGACAGGGAAGTGGCAGAATTACGAAGGTGGGCAGATATTCCTACCTTCAGATTCGGGTTCGAAGAATTATGCGTGTATGGATGTTGTGGGGTTGATTCTTCAACGACTTGGCCGCGAGGATGCGCCAGTTGATTTTTACTGTGATAACCAGGGTGCGACTATCTCTCTGGATGGTGGAGAGAGTCATTTTTATGCGCCAACTAGGGAAATGCTTGTGACGACTTCATCGAGTTCACTTGCTCCACAAGCTCGTGCTTTGCCAGACGTTGAATGCAACAGTATCGGCTTTGTTGATGCCAGCCCAGCTATACGGTTGAGTGCATACTCGGTGAGGAAAAATATTGATACATGTGTGGGTAAGGCTGTAGATGGTATTCCTGAGTGGTCAAAGGAGTTTTCTTATTCGATTAAGCACACGTTGACCCAGCGTAGGCTTCACAAAGTTGAACTTACTATTGAAAGTTTGACATTCCCATCTAGAGTGTTCCAGCAAAACTACGAGCTTAAAGAGGATCGAAAGTGGCAGATTGATCCGACGGTGCCGGATGGGAAACTTTATACGGCGAACGGAGGCACGAATACGGCTGCAAGTGTTTCGAGTGGCCCGATACCGGAAACGCGCGGTACATATTATCTTCAGGCGACTACTTTCACATTAAAGATCCCGTCGAAAGACTATGATATTACAGGGGAGAAATGGAATGGTGCTCGACTAAATATTGGGCGTTTTAAGTGTGATCCTTTTGACGAGAGAAATCCATCTAGTAATAGGTTGTGCGAGTTCACCAATCCTGTGGATGATAGATAGATGGGAAACACGCATTTTGACCCAGTCGGAAGATGGGTGGCTGCTAATATTCACTGTGATCTGGAAGAATATCCGGTCACACATGATGAGGCTCTTTGGTGGGCTCTCATGTTCGGGCGTGATCATCAGAAATTAGAATATCGCATTGCTGGTTCTCTCAAACATAATGGGCAAGATCCCAGTTCGTTTTCATTTCGATTTAATCCACGGACCTGGGCTGAGCACAAGGTAGTAAGGTATACCAATGGTGAAACGAGGGAGATTTTTGATACTCCTGAACTGACTACTGATGGTTGGTTCGAACCAGGTCAATTCGTTGTTCGTTCTTCATTGCTAGGTACTCCTAACATGATGGTGATGTGGAGAGATTTTCTTATTCGAGAGCTGCTCCCTTTATCGCCTCCATGTGGATTTTCAATGACGACACATAATCTTCGGTATTTGAAGATTACGCAAGAACCTACAGATGAAGATGCTGGTTGGGGTCTTTATGTTGACCTTCAAACCGATTGTGCTCTGTATTACTGCCAGTACAGCATGCAGCACGTGATGCATAAGGAAATAGAAGTATCCTCGGTTCATCTGCTCTTTTCGGGGGAGACTAGTTTTCATAAGTTCGAGCGCAATGATGTCGGTGAGCTAATGCGTGTGGATTCAGCTGCTGGTTAGTTCATACAAGACATCCTAGATTGACACTTCCCCATGTTTGAAGCCGGGGGATTCTCATCATGGATGTGTTGTAGTCTCGAAAGCGGTGGAGTCTGATTACCATTTCGGATGGTGGGGTGAAATCAGCCGACTAACGGATGTTTAAGGCTGCGTTAACAATGCGGCTTATGTAAAACTGCAATGCCTACAGGTAAATATCCGTATGCTGAGTCCAAATGCTGACTGGCCCTCGTTGGTCGTAGGTTTTCTATAGAAGGTAGAGGTATGAATGCACTATTAAAAGCTGCGTCTCTCGGATTACTATGTGTGACTACCACGCTCTTGGCTGGATGTGGAAATTTGATCACTGCTGACGTCAGAGGGCAGGTGGGATTAACGCGGGCAAATGATGGTGCGATTTCTATTGTGGTGCAACCCTGCGGCCTTGAGATAGATTTGGTTACGATTAATGGTCCTCTTAAGAATCCTTCCGTTGAAAATGTGAGTTATAGGCGATATAGCACAGAAAGTCCTGAGTCCGACTTCTTTCGTATTGACCTTGATAATCCAGATGAAAAGTGGATTGTTGAGGTCTCTGATCCACTTCCTGAATATGCTAACGGTATGCTCCTTGTTAGTGCCTGGGTGAGTGGGAAAGATGCTCAAGTGCATCAACTGACGACAACTGTTGGTGATGTGAGTGAGTTGGATGAGGGGTGGGTTGTGGTTGGGAGATCATCGTCGTTGCAGACGATTGAGGATTTTCACCAGTGCCGTACGCCCGTCAGTTAAGTGCCTTGTGCACTTTTCGTTGAAACCACCTTGCTGTGTGCAGGGTGGTTCTCGCATGGAAGTCGCAGGTGTTTCTCGGTTTGCATAATCAAGGTCGGGGTCCGGCCCAAACGCTGAGTTCAGTGGCTTGTGTCCTATCAAGAAGAGCTCCCTTGTGGCTTCAGGGGGGGGTAGGTGGTGTGGGAATTATTCTTATCTTGATGGGAATCTATTTCAGGGTAACTCAGCCTGATGGAATTCTAACTGGATATTTAATACCGGTTGGTTTTGGGTTTTTTCTCGCAGAAGCAGCTGTGGCAATGGAGCGTTATTGGCATCGCAGAAACCAAACACTGCGTTCTTAAAGGAAGAACGTTCTGCCCCTGGAATCTACGTCCATGGGTAGGGTTGTGATTGGTAGATATCACGCATGTCTAAAGCTGTGAATGAGGCCCACCTAAAAATGTAAAATTCGGACTGCGCCGAAGAGCACTCGCGTTTTGTGGTGGGTTGTTGAACGGCGAATTTACAGCGACTATTCAGGAGTCACACTTACCCAAATATCCACAAATTGAACCCCTTAAATCGTCTCCAGAGTGATCTCAGTGAATTGTCCAACTTCGCGGACATTTACGGTGCGGAGACGGTTGCTTTCGATCCGGCGGGGCATCGCTGGTTTGCCTTCATCTAAAAATACTGGCGTCATGGTCAAAATGATCCGGTCGAGTGCACCCGTGTCAAAGAATTGGCCCGCCAGATCGCCACCACCGACGATCCAGATATCGGTGTTTTCTGGATTGTTTTCCAGTATGGCGGGGAGAACATTGGCGACATCTCCATTCACTACTTTGACGGGTTTTCCTTCTGGCGTTTCCAAGTTCCTGCTGCTAAACACCCAGGTCGGACGGTCTCCATACACATCAGTCCACTTTTGGGGATCGCTTATGAAATCCAGATCTTTGAGCAGCCATTCATAGGTAGTAGATCCCATGACAAGGGTGCCAACTTTTGACAGGAAATTGCCGAAATCTTCAGAGGCACTGTTGCTGCCGGGGACGTCGAAAAGCCATTGCAGGGAGTTGTCTTTGTCTGCGATGAAGCCGTTGAGCGTGCTGGATGTGTTGTAGATGATCGCCATCACACGATGGTACCTACGATGGGGATCATGGGAATTAAACGTTTGGACAACGTGGCGATTGTGGTGGAATCGTTGGATGAAGCTGTTGGTTTCTTTGAGAAATTAGGGATGTCCCTAAATGGCCGAACAACGGCCCAAGGGGACTTCGTCGATCACACCGTCGGCCTCACTGGAGTGACTTCTGAGATTGCAGTTTTAGAGACTCCCGATCGGCATTCTCGGGTGGAGCTTACTCAATATCTGCATCCGGAACCGATTACAACCGCTCCACCCGCACCAAATCAGATTGGTATGCACCGTTTGATGTTTGCGGTGGATGATATTGAGGAAACGATCGCACATATCGGTGCGGAACCACTAGATGGGATCGCAAACTACGAGGACACCTACCGATTGTGTTATCTGCGCGGGCCGTCTGGAATTATCGTGGCGTTGGCTCAGGAACTCTAATTAAGGCGGCGCTTTCGCCAAGCCCGCCATACTGAGACGGTGGCGATTACTAAAACGAGCGCGAGAAGAGCTGGCCACACAGCAGGTTCGGGCTGTAACACGTTGATGATTGCCTGGATGACGGCGAGAAATGAGAAAAATCCCAGGAATCCAAGCAACGCTTCGAGTTGAAGCCCTTTGCGTTGCGATTCGGATTGATCCTGGGATTTATCAGCACTCATGAGTATCTAGTCTAGGCTTTCACGCCACCTGCGGTGAGTCCGGAGACAATGCGGCGTTGGAAGATCAGCACCATGATGATCAGCGGGATGGTCACTAATGCTCCTGCTGCCATCACGGCGGCGTAAGGGTATTCAAAAGCGCTTGGTCCGCTGAAGCGAGCGATCGCAACGGTGACTGGTTCTGTGGAAGTGTTGGAGAGCTGTCGAGCCAGCATGAACTCATTCCACGTTGCGATGAAAGCCAAGATTGCGGTGGTAAATAGTGCTGGTGCTGCCAGCGGAAGCAGAATCATTCGGAAGGCTTGGCCACGGGTGGCTCCATCGACTCGCGCTGATTCTTCAAGTTCCCACGGCAGTTGCCGGAAAAAGGAAACCAATGTGTAAATGGTCAGCGGTAGAGCGAAGGAAATATTTGGGATGATCAGTGCTTGGTAGCTGCCGATCCAGTTGAGGTCACCAAAAAGCTGGAACAGCGGAGTGACCAGGGCAATGCCGGGGAACATGGAGGCAGCCAGGATGATGCCGGTGACAATGCCTTTTCCGGGGAATTCCAGTCGGGCTAGAGCGTAGGCGGTGAACACTCCCACGAGAACAGCGATCGCTGTGGTGGTGACGCTGATGATCAGTGAGTTTCCAATCGCTGCAAGGAAGTTGTTGCCTTTGTCGGTGGCTAGCGCGTCACGGAAGTTATCCAAGGTGACGTGCGTTGGCCAGGGAGTGGTGTCAAAAGTGTGCTTGGAATCGCGTAGTGCGGTGATCACCATCCAGTAGAAGGGAGCCAGTCCCCAGAACAGGATGAATACCACTCCGGCGTAATTGAGGATCAGGCCTTTTGTTCGTTTAGTCATGGCTTAGCTACTTCCTTCACAGCAGAATCGTCCTTTACGGCAGTGCCCTTAGCAGCGGGTTTCTCATCCTTGGTTCCACCAAGCTTCTTTTTCTTCATCCCTCGCTGGCCTGAGACATCGGCTCCCAAGAATCGAATCATGATGAACGCGACGAAGAAGATCAGCAGGAAGATTAGCGTGGAAAGTGCGGAAGCGGAGTTGAAGTTGTTTTGACGCATATCTTCCACCACCAGTTGGGAGATAACAGCAGTGGGGGAATTGGAGGAGCTGGAGATCATGATGACTGGGAGGTCATACATGCGAAGCGCATCCAAGGTGCGGAAAAGAACTGCCACCATCAAAGCTGGGCGCACCAGCGGGAGGGTGATTTTGGTGAACTGTTGCCAGGTGGAGGCGCCGTCGACACGCGCTGCCTCGTAGGTGTCTTTGGGGATCATCTGCAGTCCAGCGAGGATAAGTAGCGCCATGAATGGTGTGGTTTTCCAGACATCAGCCAAAATAACAGCAGCTCTGGCAGCCCACGGGTCGGTGGTCCAACTGATGCTGAGGCCAAACATGGAGTTGATAATGCCTTGTGGCGCGAAGATGAACTGCCACAGTTTTGCAGTCACAGCGGTGGGGATTGCCCATGGGATAAGAATTGCTGCACGCACGAGGGCACGGCCACGGAATTCTTTGTTCATGATCAACGCCATCGCGGTACCGAGGATGGTTTCAAGGCCGACGGTGACCACTGTGAAGAATAAGGTGATGCGCAGTGATGGCCAAAAATCTGTGGCAAGTGTGCCGGGTGGGCAAGTGCGGATGGTACCGTCTGCGCCCATGCATCGTTGTGTTAGCCAGTAAAGGTAGTTATCTAGTCCGGCGAAGCCACCGTCGGTGAAGAGTCCCGTGGTGGGGTCGAGGCCTTTGTCGGCTTGGAAAGATAGCCAAATCGCGCGGACGATGGGGTAGCCGATCACCACGGCGAGAACTACCAGGGCGGGGGCGATTAGCCAGGCAGCGCTTCTGGCCTGTTTGAATGTGGCCATACGTCGTCGCTCCTTATAAGAGGTCAAAATAAGTTGATTACCAGTTCAGTGAAACTGCACATTCTTGTTATATGGATCATAATCCGCCGCGGCGAGTGATGGATACATCGGCTATTGCTTATAAAACCCATCTCGGAGAGTTACTCCATATTCCATCCATGCTTTTAAAGCAGAGAGCATTCCGGTCCATCCCATTTGGCTGCCTAGTGCTTCTTGGGCTCCGGCGTGGGTAAGTGGCCAGCTGCCTTCGGTGATGGTGAGTTTTGTGCGGGTGAAATCTCTAAACGGTTCGAATTCAAAATTAACGGATCGCAGCGCATCTGATTGTCCCCAGCGGATTTCAATTTGTTCGGCTTGGGTAGCGGAGACTACTTCAACGGGGAATGCGCCGGGAAAATCGGCAAAATCCCAGTAGACGGTGGCTCCAGTTTCTAGACGGCCGGACACGCCGCCAGTAGCAAAGTAGCGTTCTAGTTGCCGGGGGTCGGCAATTGCTTCATAGACTTGGACCGGGCAGCGGGAGATGTAGCCAAATGTGGAAATTTTAAGATCGTTGCTGGAAGCCATACGAACTCCTTTCAACGCGGAATCTATTACACCCAACAATAGGACAAAACTCCGGCCACCTCGCGGGAATCCGAACAGGATTTCAGGGAAGGTGGCCGGAGAATAAACCTAAAGCAGAAACCTTAAAGCCGAACTAGCTGGAAGCGTTTTCGATCGCTGCCTTCATGTCGGAGGTTGCCTGGTCAACGTCAACGTTGCCGTTTAGAGCTGCGTATGCGTTGTCCTGGATTGCCTTGGAGATGGCTGGGTAGAAAGGAGAAACTGGGCGTGGTGCTGCGTTTTCGAGGGATTCCTTCAGTGCTGGCAGGTATGGGTACTGCTCAACAAGGGACTCATCATCGTAGATGGATGCCAGAACTGGTGGGAAGGAGTTGTCTGCGAACCAGGTTTGGTTTTCTTCGTTGATGATGAACTCAATGAAGTCGCGGGCGGTTGCCTTGTTTTCGGAGTTGATGTTGATGCCGTTGTTGTAGCCTCCAAGGGTGGATACACCGACGCCGTCTTTACCAACCAGTGGCTGAACTTCAAATTTGCCTGCTACTGCTTCGGCATCTTCGGAGTTGGTGTACATGTATGGCCAGTTAATGGCGTAGGCGGTTTGGCCTTCGGTGAATGCGAGGTTGGTTTCTTCCTCGGTTGCGGCAAGTGAGGCCTGGGAGATGGTGCCGTCGTCGAAGCCGTCGACAAGCGCTTGAAGGCCTGCCTTGGCGTCGTCGCTGTCGACGGTGACGTCGCCGGAATCATCAAGCACGCTGCCACCCCAGCCTTCAATGAAGCCGATGGTGTTAACTGAAAGGCCTTCGTATTGCTTGAGCTGGGTGGTCAGGCAGTCAACGCCAGCTTCTTCTGCAAGGGTGCAGGAATCAACGAGCTCAGCCCAGTTGCTTGGTGCTTCTGGGATGATTTCGGTGTTGCGGAACAGCAGCTGGCCGTTGGTGTTTTGAGGCAGTGCATAAAGGGTGCCGTTGTAGGTTGCGGAATCCACGGTGGATTGCAGCAGTCCGGAGGTGTCTACCTCTAGGTCGCCTTCAAGTGGTGCAAGCCACTGGTTTGCGGCGAAGTCGGCGGTCCAGATGACATCGAGTGCCATGACATCGTAGTCAGAGTTACCAGCTTGGAGGGATTGAACGAGGGTTTCGCGCTGTGCGTCTGCTTCGCCGGCAAGTTCGTTGAGGGTTACTTGCTCATCGGGGTGGGCTTCATTCCAGCGATCGATAATTGGAATGACCTTGTCGGTGTCGTTCTTACCCATCGCAAAAGTGATGGGGCCGCGGCTATCTGCGCCTTCGCTAGCTGCGGAACTTGAGGAATCGGAGCTGGAATCTGAACTACAACCGGCCAGTGCGATCGCTGCCAGCAGGGTGGTGGCTGCAAGCGACGTGCCGGTCTTGCGGGAAATCGAGGACATAAAAAGTCACCTTTCTTGAACGACAGATGACTATCAATCTAATGACTTTGGACACGTTAGTGCAGTTTTTTGCACCAAATCACCCCCGGAGGGTCAAAAGAAAGATGCTTTTCGACGCCTCCCCACACCCGAAACTAAGCGATACGCTCTCCGGTCTCAAGATCGAAATGATGCGCTTGCGCTGCATCATAGGAAAAGGTCACAGGCGTGCCAGGAGAGGGAACTGAGCCTTCCACCCAACGCGCAACCAGGCGGTGGCCCTCCCAAGTGGCATAGACATAGGATTCAGAACCAAGCTCTTCAACAATATCCACCACAGCATCAATGCTGGTGAAACCCTCAGGGGTCTCATTGACCAACATTTTCTCAGGACGCACACCCATTGTTTGCCCATTGGCAGGAAAAAGGTTCATGGACGGTGAGCCGATGAAACCGGCAACAAATTCGTTGACGGGGGCGTCGTAAAGCTCTCTGGGCGGTGCGACCTGCTGCAGCAACCCGTCCTTCAAAACCGCAACCCGATCGCCCATCGTCATTGCTTCGACCTGGTCGTGGGTGACATACACCGTGGTGGTTCCCAGGCGGCGCTGCAAAGCAGCGACCTCAGCGCGGGTTTGCACACGCAACTTTGCATCCAAGTTGGACAACGGCTCATCCATGAGGAACACCTTCGGATCACGCACCAACGCGCGACCCATCGCCACACGCTGGCGCTGACCACCCGACAAATCTTTAGGCTTACGATCCAAAAACTCCGTCAACCCAAGGATCTCCGCAGCCTTATGCACCTTCGCATCAATTTCCGACTGCGGCAGCTTGGCCAACTTCAACGCAAAACCCATGTTCTTCGCCACCGTCATGTGGGGGTACAGCGCATAGTTTTGGAACACCATCGCGATATCCCGATCCGCCGGCTCCTGGCCCGTGACATCCAAACCATCAATTTTGATCACACCCGACTCCACGCCCTCGAGCCCAGCCAAAGCGCGCAGTGTGGTGGATTTACCGCAACCCGAAGGGCCGACGAGTACTAAAAACTCGCCATCAGCGATATCTAAATCAAGCTCATGAACAGTTGCGCGCTCCGCGCCGGGGTATCGGATTGTGACCTTGTCGAATGTGACCGTTGCCATGTTCTACTAAATTACCAGCACCAGTACACATTGTGGTTCTAATGGTGGTTTTAATGGGGTCAAAACGCCCCCGTCACACAAGAGATCTCCAGCGGGTCATCTGCACTCACGCGATTGATTAAATCCACTGCCTTTTCAAGTCGCAGATGCCGTAGCAACTCAAGCGAGTGGACCGAGCCCAACGCATCTGCCGCCTCAGCGCTGTCAAGCGCCACGGTTTCCAGCGCAGGCAGGGCGCCGAGCGCTTTCACGTTTAAAAGCTTTTCGACGTTTTCCTCCCTCACCACCCTCAACGTTGGGTGTGTTGCTAGAGGCGACAGATCGGTGTTCTCAAGATCAATCAAACAAAGCTGTTGTAACGGAAGGTGCTGAATACCTTCAAGATCAACTGTTTTGATATTTCTCAATAGCAGCGATTTCAGCGGAAGATCCAATACCGCAGATACAGTAAAAGAATTTAAATTAAACAGTCTGAGCGACTCCGTATCATCTGGAACATCCGCACGCACAAAAGGCCCCTGCGTACTTGGACGAACCTTGTGATCGACCTTCTTAGTAGGCCACGGATATCTTCTCTCTGCGAGAAAGTCGATCAGTGAATCTGCACACCGCACCGGCCCATCGTGGAACTCGCGCCCATACTGCAGAATCTGCCCTGGTACACCATTAGGTCCTGGTACAAGATCAATTCCTAGGACATTTCCACCATAATCGTGCGCAAAAGGAATCCACCCAGGGTGGAGAATGCGAGGCTGTGTGACTCCTGGAGATCCTTTGTCATAGGCAACACTGGAAGAGCAGCCCTGAGTTTGATGTTGCTTGATGATTTCCGAAGAGGAGTACACCGACCATCCACCGGTTAGTATCTTGCCTTCGATACTGAAATCAATCTCCGCCCCATTGCTGATTCGTAGCAGGGCATGCAAGTGAGATGGAATTTTATACCCAAGATACTTTTCTAACTCATAAGCTTTTTGCTCGGAGATTGGTGGCTGAGTGAAATACGCGGTGTCTCCCTTTGCACACAACTGATGTAGTTCAGCTAATTCTTCAGAAGTAATTGGTGGTGTCTCGAGGCGTTTGGTGTCTAAATCCACCGGCCGAAAAATTACGTGGTCTAGTTGAGAATCCACATCGCGTGCCTCCCAAAGCCCATTTTGATCAAGGGAGATTTCGATACTCAACGTGGCTTCATGATTGGTGGGGCGCAACGCATGCAAAGTGTCTTCGAATCGTTTAAAAATATCGAAGTCTTAAGGTTTGTCCCATCTTCTTTAAGACAAGTGATCTGTAATGAATAGGACCCCTGAAGAAAAGTACATTTTAAGATCAAGATTTGTGCAGCCGGGTTCTCCCTCAGAACCGTTGAAAGGACGCCGTGGGATTGGTCAATCGAGGCCGGTGGCAAAGTCATGCGCCCATTATTCACGAGAAAACTATCTAGACGCGGTGATTAGTTTTTTCGTTTGTAGCGATCTGATCCAAACGATCCGTATCAGCAAGTCCCGTCACGATGACCGTCGAGCCACCAACGGCGAGTGGTTCTAACACTTGATGATTAAAAGACTTGGTGTCTGACCACCCAGTAGCAAGAACTCGGGCTCCAGTTGGAATATCGGTGCGCTCAATGATTTCCGGTAGGGCAGGGGTGGGGTTGAAGAATTGGTCGCCATAGAAGCGGACGGTGGGACCAAAGTCGATCGCTCCGTTAGGCAATTCACCACCACTTTCAACGATGCCACGTCCAAAAGGATCATCACTGACTAGTAGTACATCGCTGTGAGCCTCATATGGCTTGTAGCGATCAAGAGATGTGAAAATAACATCAGCGTCGGTCTCGCCGGAAACGAAATCAACTTCAACACCCGTAGCTAAAGCACCAAGCACGATCACCGCAGCCTGCCAACTGACAGGAAGGTCGATCGCGATAGTGGATCCTTCTTCCAAATCAAGCTCATCAAGCAGCATGTTTCCTACTTTTGAAGCCCAGTTATCCAACGTGATCGCGGAGAAATCCAAACGAGCACCAGTGGTTTCGTTGTAGACAGTCAATCGGGGCGAAGCAGGATCAAGCGCGAGCAAATGTGAAAGAAGTTCCATGGCCCCCAGAGTAAATAAAAGATGCAGACTGTGCTTGAACGAAAAAATCCCTCCGGCAGATAAGAGCCGGAGGGAGGCGTCGAAAAGCAAAAATCTTTTAGTTCACGCAGCGCGGACCGTCGCCGCCGGCATCGAACTCTGGGCTCTCGATGGGCGCTCCGATATCGGCGCCGGGCTGGCCGACGGTGCTGGACGTCGCGGCGTTTGCTTCCGCGGTGGGGCCAGCGTAATCCTCGGAGGAGACAACGATGACGGTGTTGTCGTCGAGGGAGGAGTTAGCAACGATCGGCAGACCACCGAGGGCTTCGGAAATAGCTAGGGCCTTTTCGCTGTTTTCGTCGGCGGCGAGGATCTGAGACTCGTAGTAGAGGCCTTCGGCGGCATTGCCAGTTTCGGAGATGGTGTAACCCATTTCCTGGAGGTGCGCTGCGATGCCGTTGGCCAGGCCCTCGGTGTAGGAAGCGTTGAGCACGTGGACTTCGACCTGGCTTAGGTCAGGTGCCTGGTCAGCAGGTTGATCGGCGGACCCGTCTTCTGGAGCTGGCTCTGCTTCGCCGAGTGCTTCTTGGAAGAATGCGTGCACCTGGTTGACGTCGATGGTGACAACTGACTCGCCGTAATCGCCGGTGCCGTCGATAGAGGTAACCGGGATGGTGGCAAATGTGACGTTGCCGCCAGCGAGATTTTGAAGCTGAGTGGCAAAGCTCATGACTTCCCAGCCTTCATCGATGACGACGGAGCGGGTGACGGCATCCGCAAGTGCGGAAAGCTTTGCAGGGTTGGTAAGGGTTCCAGAAGACAGCACCTGATTAACAAGCGATGCCATATAAGACTGCTGGCGAACGATGCGGTCAAGGTCGCCGCGAGGAAGATCGTGGCGCTGGCGAACATAAGACAACGCGTCGGATCCACCTAAGGTTTGACGACCAGCGGGGAAGTTCGCGCCAGATAAAGGCTCATCGACGGCTTCGTTGAGGCAGACTTCGACACCACCGACAGCATCGGTGAGGAGGACGAATCCTAAAAGGCCAACTTCGGCGTAGTGATCAACAGTGATGCCGGTGAGATCTGACACAGCATTGATCAGACCTTCACGACCCGAATCCTTGGCGCGGGTTTCCAACTCGGACTCATTGGTAAAACCCTGGTCCATCAACTCAGTACGACGGGCATCCTTGTACGCTCCGTAGACACCGTTGATCTTCATGTTTCCGTACTCAGAATCATGAATATAAGTGTCGCGGGGGATCGACACAGCGGTGGCAGACGAGCCATCGTTAGGGATCCTAATCACCATTATTGTGTCAGTGTTGTCGTTTTCTTCATCGCCGGCACGAAGCATCGCCAGCTCTTCTTCCGACAAAGTATTGCCCTGAGCATCAGAACGTGAATCAGATCCAACAAGCAAAATATCGGTAGCGCCGTCAGCTGAATCGCCATCTTGAACGCCTTTACCTCCACCGAGTGAGAGGTTTCCAGACGCAACGCCGTCCACCTTGCCCACCGCGAAATAGCCCAAGCCTGACACCAACAACACCAGCACAGACACAAAAGCAATCACGCTTCTCAGTGCAGGATGCCCAGCTTGCTGAGTCGATTGCATTGCTGCCGGAGCAGGCTTAATGTCACGGACGGGACGATACTTTTCAGTCACGTGCGGCTAACCCTTCGCGGTAAGTTAAAAAAACAGGCAAGAAAACTGTGGTCCCGTGGAATTGGGGGCTGTATATATACAGTGTCGATTGTGAGGACTCGATGTGCTGCAGATCAAGCCTTCGAGTCACGGCGCGATAAGTGGAGCTTGTCTGAAACTCGGTTAAAAGCTCGCCGGAAAGCTCGCCCGAAAGCTTGTCTGAAGCGGGAAACTATCCTCACAATCGTTAAGAATTTCCACGAAACCATAGGTTCTGGACAATTCTAAGCCATATGGGAGCGTTTTCCTTATCCGTTGTCGGGAGTGGCGGATTCTTCTTGCAAACTTAAACCACTAAGCTTTCGCATCGTGAGTACTTTGAATTCCCCCATCGCTGTGATTACGGTGACCTATTCGCCAGGCAAGTACTTGGCGTCGTTCCTGGATTCCTTGCCAGGTGCGACTTCCTTGGACACCTACGTCGTGATGGCAGACAACGGATCGGTAGATGGCGTTCCTGAGCAGGCAGCAAGCGAGCGCAGCAACGTGGAGTTCTTGTCCACTGGCGGCAACTTAGGATACGGAACGGCAATCAATATCGCAGCCAGATCCTTACGTGCACGCAGGGAAGCCGGAGAGATCGATGGTGAATTTTTCCTCGTATCAAATCCCGATGTCGTCTTTGATAAAGACTCCATCGATCAGTTGTTAGAGTGTGCCAAACGTCACCCTCAAGCCGGAGCCATTGGACCGTTGATTAGAGAAGCAGACGGCTCGGCATATCCTTCGGCCAGAGCAGTTCCAACACTTGCCAACGGCATCGGCCACGCATTACTGGGATCCGTATGGAAATCCAATCCGTGGTCTGCCGCATACCGCGATGATGAAGACATGGACACCGAACGCACCGCCGGATGGCTATCAGGCTCATGCCTATTAATAAGGTGGGAAGCCTTCGACCAAGTTGGTGGTTTTGATGAACGCTACTTCATGTACATGGAAGATGTAGATTTAGGCGATCGTTTGTCTCGAGCCGGTTACACCAATGTTTTCTGCCCCAGTGCTCAAATCACTCACGCAAAAGGACACGTTGCGGGGAAAAACCCAGAAAATATGTTGCCTGCGCACCATGAGAGTGCGTATCGTTTCCAAGCTGATCGTTTGGCTAAACCCTGGCAGGCGCCGATTCGGCTGGCGTTGCGCATTGGATTGAAAGTGCGCGCCGGGGTAGCGGTAGGTGTCTCAAAGGTGAAGAACAGGACTTAATTTAGACAAATGTAGAGTGTGTTTAATTAATGGACTTTAAGTTCTTTAAGTAACGGGCTGGGATCTTGCGTCAGAGTCTGGCCCTAAAGTCGCACAAACAGATTCGTACTATTAGATTTACACAATCAGATTTAAATAGTCAGAAATTGCACAATTTGGCTTGCACAAGCCCTCATTCGAGTGAAACAGGAACACATGACTTTAACTGACAACAGCACAAACGTAGATGCTGTCATCTTGGTCGGTGGCAAAGGTACCCGACTGCGCCCTCTGACCGTCAACACTCCAAAGCCTATGCTGCCAACTGCTGGTCATCCTTTTTTGACCCACTTGTTGGCTCGCATTAAGGCAGCCGGTATCACCCATGTTGTTTTGGGAACGTCTTTCAAGGCTGAAGTGTTTGAAGAGTACTTCGGTGACGGTACTGAAATGGGCTTGGAAATTGAGTACGTGGTTGAGGATCAGCCTTTGGGCACTGGCGGTGGTATCCGCAATGTGTATGACAAGCTGCGCTACGATACCGCGATTGTGTTCAACGGTGATGTGTTGTCTGGCGCTGATCTCAATGGCATTTTGGATACGCATCGAGAAAATGATGCTGATCTGACGATGCACTTGGTGCGAGTGGCTAATCCACGCGCGTTTGGCTGTGTGCCTACTGATGAAGATGGTCGAGTGAGTGAGTTCTTAGAAAAAACTGAGGATCCTCCGACTGATCAGATCAATGCCGGTTGCTATGTGTTCAAAAAAGAACTCATCGAGCAGATTCCAGCGGGGCGAGTTGTGTCCGTTGAGCGTGAAACTTTCCCGCAGCTACTGAAGGAAGATAAGCGTGTTTTTGGACACGTTGATACTTCTTATTGGCGCGACATGGGCACGCCGAGTGATTTTGTTCGTGGCTCGGCGGATCTGGTGCGCGGCATTGCGTACTCGCCACTGCTTGAAGGCAAGACAGGAGAGTCGCTTGTCGACGCCTCCGCCGGCGTTCGCGACGGTGTCCTGTTGCTGGGCGGTACCGTAGTGGGTCGCGGCACCGAGATCGGCGCCGGATGCCGCTTGGACAACACGGTCGTTTTCGACGGCGTGACTATTGAACCAGGAGCAGTGATTGAAAATTCCATCATTTCTTCCGGTGCCCGCATCGGAGCTAACACGCATATCTCTGGCTGTGTCATCGGAGAAGGCGCCCAAGTTGGTGCTAGGTGTGAGCTAAACGCAGGCATGCGGGTTTTCCCAGGGGTTGTTATTCCTGATAGTGGAATCCGCTTCTCCTCAGATCAATAAGCATTTTCAAAGGCGTCCAGACGAGTTGTTGTTTGGGCGTTTTTTATTTTTGTTTATGTATCTTTTTCGGAGTTAAAAGTACTGTTCAAACTTGTAGCGAGCACTGATATTGTGGCAATATCTGCCCTTGGGAGAATTACACCACTATATGTAGTACCCCTGTAAATTACCCCCAGGGGGCAGCTTTTGTGGCTAATGTGAATATTGTGAAATAACCAATGAAAGATTTGCACAATTTTTCCCGAACGGTTGACGTTGATATACGGGCACGTGTGTAATCACTTGGGAGTAAGAAAAGTTTTTCTAAACCTGCTCGGGATCCAAAATATTCCCGATGGGAACAGACTTAAAGTAGATTTGAAAGTGAGAGGGGGGCGAGGGATGGAAGATTCAGCAGGGGATGTATCTGCAAAGTTGCAAGCAGGCCAGACTCGCACCGCACTGGAAATGACTTTGGATGATCTGTTCGGAGCAGTTGAGCAGGAATGGCAGGAACAGGCACTGTGTGCCCAAACTGATCCTGAAGCATTCTTTCCAGAAAAGGGTGGCTCAACTCGTGAAGCCAAGCGGATTTGTCAGGGCTGCCCGGTTCGAGATGATTGTCTAGAGTTTGCGTTAGAACATGATGAGCGTTTCGGTATTTGGGGTGGGCTCTCTGAACGTGAGCGGCGTCGCCTAAAGCGCGAAATTTCTTAAAAAACCTAAGCCCAGCAAGCGGACCTTTAACAACTTTAGAGGTTCGCTTTTGTTGTTTCTGTGCTCAAGTTGCCAAATGCGGTGCGTGGTTAGGATTCACCATTTTTCGAGGGGTCCCTTAGGAAATGTTGAATTGGCACACTTTTGAGACCAAAAAGCGTGAGGATTCACCATCTTTTAGTCAAGGGGGTCGGAAAATGGTGAATTGGTACCGTGCGATGGATGAGATGCGTCCTATCCATATATTGCAAACCCCAATCGAGACCGCTTAATTACAGATCCTGAAATCCAGGGTCGATATCTCGTGGATCCATGTTCAGGTAGTTCGCTACCAAAGACGTCAGCACGTGCGTGAGTAGTTCGTGCCTTTCTGCTGCATTGGCAATGCGCTGTTCGATGGGCATCCGAAAAATAACGATGCGTGCTCTCGTGGGATTCCCCTTAGTGTCAATTGCCGGGGGAATAACTCGGCCAAGGGGAACGGGGCCGTCGGCGGTGATCTCATCCGGGAGGATGGTGAGGTCTGCGCTTAGTCGCATTCGGGGAACGGTATCTACGGCAATGTCTAAGTTGCTTAGTTCTCTTTGGTAAATCGCATAAAGCGGAGAGTATGCCTCAAGGACGGCTCGGTCGAAGGCTGCGCGTCTGGAAGCGTGGCGAGGAACTTCGATGGGCAGAAGGGGGCCGCGGAGACCGCGTCCGTGCCGATTGCGGAAAGTTCTCGTATGCATGGAAAGAAATTCTAGGTGTGTTGAGCTGCCAAAAGGGGTTGGCGCGCCGAATATGACTGTCCAAACCTCAACCAAGGGTCTAAACTTTGGGCTCGTGAGTCAGTTTCGTCGTTGTTCCCGCCCCGGTTGTGGCAAGCCTGCCGTCGCAACCCTCACCTACGCTTATTCGGATTCCACTGCGGTGGTTGGTCCGTTAGCTCCTGCCGCAGAGCCTCATAGTTGGGATTTGTGTGAGCATCATGCTGAGCGTATTACTGCACCCCTTGGTTGGGAGATGCTGCGGGTCAATGACATTACGGTCGATGATGATGAGGATCTGACTGCCCTTGCGCAGGCGGTTCGTGAGGCCGGGCGCACTGTGAGTGGTCTTGTTCCAGAAAATGAGGTGGGGGGCAACCACCCGGTTAACCGTAGTGCGCGGATCGCGGAACGGAAGGTTCACCGCAAGGGTCACCTTTATGTTGTGCCTGATCAGGACGAATCCGAAGATTAGCTATTCGGATTGGGGGTATGCAGCGGGGTAGTATTGCAAACGTTATTTTGTTGTCTATACCCATCGAGGATTTATGCGTACCCGTGAATCTGTCACAGCTGTAATCAAGGCCTATGATGTCCGAGGTGTTGTCGGCGTTGATATTGATGCTGATTTCATCTCTGAGGCCGGTGCGGCGTTCGGTCGGCTCATGCGCAGCGAAGGGGAGACCACGGTTGCCATTGGCCATGACATGCGTGATTCCTCACCAGAACTTGCTGAGGCTTTTGCTGCTGGTGTGACAGCTCAAGGTCTTGACGTTGTGATGTTGGGTCTGACGTCTACTGATGAGCTGTATTTTGCGTCTGGCACTTTAAAGTGCGCCGGAGCGATGTTTACTGCGTCGCACAACCCTGCAGAATATAACGGCATCAAGCTGTGTCGTGCGGGCGCTCGACCTGTTGGCCAGGATTCTGGTTTGGGCAACATTATTGATGATCTGGTTGAGGGTGTTCCAGCATTCGATGGCAAGCAGGGGTCTGTTTCTGAAAAAGATCTGTTGAGTGCGTATGCAGACTACCTCAATGAGCTTGTCGATCTGAAGGACATTCGCCCGCTTAAAGTCGCGGTGGACGCTGCTAACGGTATGGGTGGTTTCACGGTTCCTGAGGTTTTCAAGGGCCTTCCTTTGGAAGTAGCTCCGTTGTATTTTGAGCTCGACGGAAATTTCCCCAACCATGAAGCAAATCCTTTGGAGCCCGCCAACTTGGTTGATTTGCAGAAGTTCACGGTAGAAACCGGATCTGATATTGGTTTGGCTTTTGACGGTGACGCAGACCGCTGCTTTGTTGTCGATGAAAAGGGACAGCCTGTTAGTCCTTCTGCGATTTGTGCGATCGTGGCAGAGCGTTACTTGGAGAAGCTTCCTGGCTCAACCATCATTCACAATTTGATCACTTCAAAGGCTGTTCCCGAGGTGATTGCTGAAAACGGTGGCAAGGCAGTTCGTACTCGTGTGGGCCACTCCTTCATCAAGGCGAAGATGGCGGAAACGGGTGCGGCGTTTGGTGGTGAGCACTCGGCTCACTACTACTTCACTGAGTTTTTCAATGCGGATTCTGGAATCTTGGCGGCGATGCACGTTTTGGCAGCGTTAGGCAGCCAAGATCAGCCACTGAGTGAAATGATGGCTAGATACAACCGATACGTTGCCTCAGGCGAGTTGAATTCCCGTTTGGCTAACGCGGAGGCTCAGAAAGAGCGCACTCAGGCGGTTGTGGATGCGTTTGCTGATCGCACGGAATCGGTGGATACCCTCGATGGTGTGACCGTGGAACTTAAAGGCACCAAGGCGTGGTTTAACGTTCGTGCATCCAACACTGAGCCGTTGTTGCGTCTTAATGTTGAGGCAGCAACGACTGAGGAAGTTGATGCTTTGGTTGCTGAAATCCTGGGAATTATTCGCGCTTAAGCGCATTTTCCGGCGGGCATCACGGTATTTCCTTATTCTTGGTAAGCAACACTAGGAAAGGACAGCAATCCCCGTGGTGCATGCGGATAATACCTTTTATGACGGTTCGTCTTATGATCCTGAAACCGTCCGATTTTTTGATGTTGCGCAGGAAGGCGCGCAGGTTCGCTTGATTGGTGGGCTCGTTGCCCAGGGCGCGCTGAGCGCTTTTGAGGGGTTGCGGCCACGCAGCGTGGTGGTGATGGTTGATGGTCAAATTCACCGTGAGTGCGTGCGCCTGGTGGAATCGTTGTATTCGCCAATGCGTCAACCGCTGGTTATAACATCTCAGTTGCCGCATTACATTGGCGCCCTTGATGTGCTGGTGGTGGTCACCGATAATGGCGGGGATGAAAAAGCGCTCAAGGCACTCATCACGGCGTCGCAGCGTGGCGTAGCCACGCTTTTAATCGGACCAGGTTCAGGCCCGCTTATCGACGAGTCCCCTCAGGACACCTATGTCCTACCCACCTTGCCCACAGCTGCGGGCTTGTCGCCTGCCCGCATCGTGGCGTCGATAAGCACTCTTTTGGATCTTTTTGAATCGGACCCACCCATTATTTCCAACCGCCTGGATCATTTGGCTGATTGCATCGATGAAGAAGTGGAATCGCTGTCGCCGGAACGTGACGAGCTTGTCAACCCGGGTCGCCAACTGCGTTCCTATGTCGATCATGCACGGATCGTTCACACCGGTCGATCCGATGTAGGGCTTGCGCTTGCCAACGTCGTTGCAGCACTGTGGACAAAACGCGGTCTTGTATCAGCAAGTTTGGACTTCCCAGAACTTATGGAATCGCTGCCAGAATTACGCGGACCGCAACCGATCGCTGATGATATTTTCCACGACCCATTCCTAGATGACGAACCAACAGTGGTACCGTTTAGGGCTGTTGTCTGGGCCGAAGAGAAACCCGGAATCCCCGATGCCATGGCGCAAAGCTGCGACGGACCTAGCAAAGGGGCGCTGACACAAGCACTGCGATTGTTGGTGCGCGGACAGTCAGCCACGATTTATTCCGTTGAAGAAAAGGATTTGTAAATGGAGCTATTGGAAGGCTCACTGCGTACCTACCCCTGGGGCTCGAGAACGCTGATCGCTGATCTCAAAGGCGAACAATCACCGTCACTTCGCCCAGAGGCAGAAATTTGGTTCGGTGCCCACCCAGGAGCTCCATCAACCATCGATGGTCACGCACTCAACGAAGTCATCGCAGCGAATCCAGAAGAGGCATTAGGCGCACGCGTTGCCTTAGAATTTGAAAACGAACTTCCATTCCTTCTCAAAATCCTAGCGGCCGGTGCACCACTGTCCCTGCAGGCGCATCCTTCCCTGGAACAGGCACGTGAAGGATACGCCCGCGAAAACGCGGCCGGCATCAAACTCGATGCACCCAACCGCAACTACCGCGATCCAAACCATAAACCAGAGTTGATCGTCGCACTCACAGAATTCATTGCGATGGCAGGTTTCCGCCCACTCAAAAAAACCCTCAACATTTTTGACGTGTTGGCCTGCGAACCCCTAGACCGCTACCGAAGCATGCTCACCGTGGACAACGAGGAAGAGTCCCTCCGTGCACTGTTTACCACCTGGATCACCATCCCAGTTGCCAAACGCCACGAGCTTATAGACGCCCTCCTTAACGCCGCACATACTTACCTTGAGAAAAACGATCGTGATGAAGAGATCGCATTCGTACTCACACACATCATCGAACTCAACGAACAATACCCCGGCGACGTCGGCGTTTTGGGTGCATTGCTGCTGAACTTCTACAAACTTGCCCCAGGCGAAGGCCTCTACCTCGACGCCGCAAATCTGCATGCCTACATCAGCGGCCTCGGCGTGGAAATCATGGCCAACTCCGACAACGTGCTTCGCGGTGGACTCACAGCCAAATATGTCGATGTTCCAGAGCTAGTTCGCGTCCTGGACTTCAACTCATTAGCCAATGCACGCGTAGATGCAGACACAGTTGGTGCAACAACCCACTATCCAGTACCCATCAAAGAGTTCCAACTCGACCGCGTCGTTGTCCTCGGTGAGGAACAAGCACCCCACGACGGTCCCATGATCGTTTTGTGCACTGCCGGCACCGTAACGTTGGCATCAGGGGAGAAAACACTCGAAGTGTCTGCGGGCCACGCCGTGTGGGTGCCTGCGAACGATCCCACTGTAGAAATGCGATCCGATAATGCGGAGGTATTTTTAGCACGAGTCTAACGATCCGTCGCCTCAAGCGAAAAACTGCGTTCCGGAAAGAAACGCAGTTTTTTTACTTACTCAACTAGCTGGTGGTCGGTGTGGCTGAGTTGGTGGTGGCCTGTGGACTGGACTGTGAGGGCTGATTGGGATTTAAAGGTGCCGTTGGTTCTTCCACGAACTCAGTTGGAGGGGTATCGGTTTCCTCAGGCTGGGGTGTGCTCGTGGGGTCGGTGGGATCCGTTGGCTCAGTCGGCTCAGTGGGATCTGTCGGATCCGGCTCGGTTGGATCTGTTGGATCCGTTGGCTCAGTGGGATCGGTTGGATCTACTGGGTCGGTAGGATCTGTCGGATCGGTTGGCTCAGTAGGGTCCGTAGGTCCTGGCTCGATAGGAGTTGAGGGATTAGCTGGTTGATCAGTGGTGGGCTGGCCACCTTGATCAGTTGGCTCACTTGGTTCATTTGGTAGCGATGTGGTTGCAGAACCAGGTGTGTTCGGGGACCGAGGGGAGGTAGCGGAACTAGCACGTGACGTGGCGGTGGGATTGCCACCTGCAGTTGCAGATCCGGAACCTCGACCGTTGTTTGGACGCACGTATGCATTTGGTGGAAGATAAGGATCTTCAGTGTTGATTGGTGCTAAAGTCTGATTTTCCACGTCAGGTTCTGCGTCTATTGTGTCTGTATTACCTGCCGAATCGTATGGGGAATCATACCTCGCCTGGGTTTGGGTGGTAGACGTAGTAGTAGACATGGCAATATCAGAGGTGGGTCTGGTTGGACTGGACATCTGCCAGACAAGAAAACCCAAGGCTGCGGCGATTAAACAGCCGACGACGATGAAGGTGAGAGCCCGTTGAGTTTCTGTTTTCATCGCGGTTCACCTCCGAAATGCAGTAATTGTCTAAAAACTGGAAAATAACAAGTCAATAACAAACGCTATCATGTCTTGGCTTTCATGAATAGGTGGCCAAGTAAAACTGCAGGTAAAAAGTGATCCACCTGGTCGCTATTGTGCTGTTTGATTCGTGAAAGCGCTTCATGAATTGTTATAAACCGGATGTAAAACCGAGTTTTGAATTGTGGACTAGAAAGGTTGAAAGATCATGGGTGCATGGGACGATGCAATTTTAACTGAGGAAGTTAACATTGATTTTCTCGATGAAATCGCAGAACTAGATACTCAAGACATTCTTGAAGCACTGGAAGATGCATGTTTGCTGGTGGTTAACCAAGCCAAAGCCACTGAAGATGAGCACCTTAATGGACAGGCCGCTGCCACTATCGCAGCCATCATGTTTGGTGCTCCATATTCTGCAGGACAGGTTGTGGAAAACTACCCATTTATCAGGGAACTGATCGGTGAGGGCTCCGAGGCTTTGCGCGGTGCAGCAGCACAGGTCTTGGAAGAAGCGGATGTGGAGTATGACCTCGAGGCGTATTTAGAGGCGCTCAACTAAAAGCTTTCACCATTTCGATGTGCGGCCCAACATGTCCCGGCATGTAGAGTGGTGCGCGGTAAAAAAGTTTTCCTCATTTTTAGTTTTCAAAGGAGCTCGCCAGGACATGGCACAGGTTACGGACTTCAAGGTTGCCGATCTTTCACTAGCAGAAGCAGGACGCCACCAGATTCGACTCGCAGAGTATGAGATGCCAGGTCTTATGCAGCTGCGTAAAGAATATGCAGAGGAGCAGCCACTGAAAGGTGCTCGAATCGCGGGTTCCATTCACATGACGGTCCAAACTGCCGTGCTGATTGAAACTCTCACTGCGTTGGGTGCTGAGGTTCGTTGGGCTTCCTGCAATATTTTCTCCACCCAGGATGAAGCCGCAGCAGCGATCGTGGTGGGTTCCGGCACTGTGGAAGAGCCTGCTGGTGTTCCGGTGTTTGCTTGGAAGGGTGAATCACTGGAGGAGTACTGGTGGTGCATCAACCAGATCTTCAGCTGGGGCGAAGAGCTACCAAACATGATCCTCGACGACGGCGGTGACGCCACCATGGCTGTTATTCGTGGACGTGAGTACGAGCAAGCTGGTTTGGTTCCACCGGCTGAGGCTGACGATTCAGATGAATACATCGCGTTCCTAGGCATGCTGCGCGAAGTGTTGGAAAATGAGCCAGGCAAGTGGGGCAAGATCGCAGAGGCAGTCAAGGGTGTTACTGAGGAAACCACCACTGGTGTGCACCGCCTGTACCACTTCGCTGAAGAAGGCGTTTTGCCGTTCCCAGCGATGAACGTCAATGATGCTGTGACCAAGTCGAAGTTTGACAATAAGTACGGCACCCGCCACTCGCTGATCGACGGCATCAACCGTGCAACCGATATGCTCATGGGCGGCAAGAACGTGCTTGTGTGCGGTTACGGCGATGTGGGCAAGGGCTGCGCGGAAGCATTCGACGGCCAAGGTGCGCGCGTGAAGGTTACTGAAGCTGACCCAATTAACGCTCTCCAGGCGTTGATGGATGGCTACTCTGTGGTCACCGTCGATGAGGCAATCGAAGATGCCGACATCGTGATTACCGCAACAGGCAACAAAGACATCATTTCCTTCGAGCAGATGCTCAAGATGAAGGATCACGCTTTGCTGGGCAATATTGGTCACTTTGATAATGAGATCGATATGCATTCCTTGCTGCACCGCGACGATGTCACCCGCACCACCATTAAGCCACAGGTTGATGAGTTCACCTTCTCAACCGGTCGTTCCATCATCGTGCTGTCTGAAGGCCGCCTGCTCAACCTCGGCAACGCAACCGGACACCCATCATTTGTTATGTCCAACTCCTTCGCCGACCAGACTATCGCGCAGATCGAACTGTTCCAGAACGAAGGACAGTATGAAAATGAGGTCTACCGCCTGCCTAAGGTTCTGGATGAAAAGGTTGCACGCATCCACGTTGAGGCTCTCGGCGGCAAGCTGACCGAGCTGACCAAGGAACAGGCCGAGTACATCGGCGTTGATGTTGCAGGACCATTCAAGCCGGAGCACTACCGCTACTAATGATTGTCAGTATTGAGGGAATCGACGGCGCCGGCAAAAACACCCTGGTTTCGGCATTAACGCAGGTTATTGATGCAAAAGTCCTTGCATTCCCACGTTATGAAACCTCGATTCACGCCCAGCTCGCCGCGGAAGCTCTCCACGGACGCATGGGCGACCTCACCGATAGCGCCTACGCCATGGCCACGCTTTTTGCCCTCGACCGCCACTTCGCGATCGACGACTTAAACGCGCCCGGCGTGGTGCTACTCGACCGATACGTCGCCTCCAACGCGGCTTATACCGCCGCAAGATTGCTTGACGACGACGCCCCCCGCTGGGTTGCCGACCTCGAATTCGGGCGGCTTAAGCTTCCACGTCCGACGCTCCAAGTGTTGTTGGATACCCCCGCGGAGGTAGCGCAGGATAGGGCTAGGCGTCGAGAAGCAATTGACTCGTCGCGGGCTAGAGACCGCTATGAATCTGATTCGGCGCTGCAGGAACGCACCGCCGAGTACTATCGGCGCCTAAGCGCGGAAAACTGGATTTCGCCGTGGATGGTGGTTGCCCCTGATGAAGATCCCAGTCGCGTTGCGCAGAGAATCGTCGAATTCCTGGGTACTATAAATTAATCCCTATTAGCAGGAAGGATTCTCATGTCACAGAAAATTCTCGTCGTTGATGATGATCCCGCCATCTCCGAGATGCTCACCATTGTGCTTGCCGCAGAAGGCTTTGACACAGTAGCCGTCACCGACGGTGCATTAGCAGTGGAAACCGCCTCCCGGGAACAACCGGATCTCATTTTGCTTGACTTGATGCTTCCAGGCATGAACGGCATCGACATCTGTCGAGTCATCCGCCAAGAATCCTCAGTTCCCATCATCATGCTCACCGCCAAAACCGACACCGTTGACGTGGTGCTCGGATTGGAATCCGGTGCCGATGATTATGTGAACAAGCCTTTCAAAGCAAAAGAACTCGTTGCCCGCATTCGCGCCCGCCTTCGCGCAACCGTGGATGAGCCAAGCGAAATCATTGAAGTCGGAGATCTCTCCATTGACGTTCCAGCACACACCGTGAAAAGAAACGGTGTGGAAATCTCATTGACTCCACTGGAATTTGATCTCCTGCTTGAACTGGCCCGCAAACCACAGCAAGTGTTTACCCGTGAAGAATTGCTGGGCAAAGTGTGGGGCTACCGCCACGCATCCGATACCCGCTTAGTCAATGTCCATGTGCAGCGCTTGCGTGCCAAGATTGAAAAAGATCCAGAAAACCCGCAGATCGTTCTCACAGTCCGCGGAGTCGGCTACAAAACTGGACTCAACGACTAACAATTTTTAATTCACAAAGGGGCAGTTTCTCATTCTTGCCTGGCTCAAGCGACTTCGACATCGCATTGTAGATAAATGGCGTACCTCGCTACAGGTCCGTGTGCTCGGCTCCATCTTCACAGCATCGGCCATCGTGATGCTGTTGCTTGGGCTGGGCATGCTGACCGTATTCACCCAACGCCTGGTGGATCAAAAAATAGACATCGCAAGCTCAGAAATCGATAGAGCACGCGTGATTGTGGAGGAACAAATCACCGCATCCGGCGCCTCTACATCGGTGCAATCGCGAGTAAATTCAGCACGCGCAGCGCTATCTAGTTTGGGCACAAGCGGTGGTACTGAAACCAATGCGGCTTATGATCCTGTGGTTTTGGTCAACAACGATGACGTGGTGGTATCGCCAGAAGGGTATCAAATCCCAGAACGACTCCGATACTTCGTCTCTGAGAACCAAGTCTCATACCAATTTTCCAATATTGATCAAGGCGACGGATCGTCGTATCACGCATTGATTATTGGAACACCCACTGAAAGTGACATCCCAAACCTTCAGGTCTATTTGGTGTTTTCCATGGAAAGCGATGAATCCTCCCTGGCATTGATGCGAGGTTTGCTATCTGCAGCCCTGTTGATTGTGGTGGTGTTGCTCGTTGGTATCGCGTGGCTAGCCACACAACAAGTCACTGCCCCGGTGCGCTCTGCAAGCCGGATTGCGGAGCGTTTCGCTCAAGGAAAACTCCGCGAACGCATGGTGGTTGAAGGCGAAGATGAAATGGCAAGGCTGGCTGTTTCCTTCAACGCGATGGCTGAATCCCTCTCCGCACAGATCACCCAGCTTGAAGAGTATGGAAATCTGCAACGACAATTCACTTCAGATGTCTCACACGAATTGCGCACACCGCTGACCACGGTGCGCATGGCAGCAGATCTGATTGCAGATAGCGAAGATGAACTATCTCCCGGTGCTAGGCGTGCCAGCCAATTGATGAATAGGGAACTAGACCGATTTGAGTCTTTGCTCAGTGACCTATTGGAGATTTCCCGACACGATGCCGGTGTAGCTGAGCTATCTGCAGCTCTTCATGATGTTCGTAGCCCCGTGCGTTCTGCAATTGAGCAGGTGCAGCATTTGGCTACCGAATTGGATGTGGAATTAATCGTCGATATGCCGGAAAAATCTGTGAATATCCATGGCGATTCCAGGCGCATTGAAAGGATCATCCGCAACCTATTAGCCAACGCGATCGATCACTCAAAGGGTTTGCCAGTTGAGTTAAAGATGGCCGCTAATGATGATGCAGTAGCGATCACAGTTACCGATCACGGCGTAGGACTAAAACCTGGACAAGACGAATTGGTATTTAACAGGTTCTGGCGAGCCGATCCTTCCAGAGTCCGTCACTCCGGCGGTACTGGCCTAGGTCTTGCGATTTCGCGTGAGGATGCCATGCTTCACGGTGGCAATCTTGATGCAGCAGGAACCATCGGTGTGGGTTCTGTTTTCCGATTGGTGCTGCCAAAGGAACCACATGGAAAGTATCGTGAAGCACCGATCGCTTTGATCGCTCCAGAAAAACCGTGGGAAGGGGAGAAGTGAATAGCATCAAGAACCTCAAATCCCTCACTGCAGTGCTTGCCGTGACTACATTGGTGGCGGGATGTTCCACGCTTCCTCAAAATACGGATCCTCAAGTGTTGCGATCTTTCGTTGCGTCGGAAAGCACTCAGGAGATTGCGGGACCTACACCGAATCAAGATCCCGATCTGTTGATCCGAGGATTTTTAAGTGCTGGTGCTTATCCAACCCAGCAATACGAAGCAGCGAAAGCATATCTCACTGAAGACACACGCGATACGTGGAATCCAGCATCATCGACACGGATTTTAGATCGTGTTGATCTAAACACTCTGCCTGGTTCAACCGATGATGAACGCACCATCGCGGTTCGTGGAACCCAAGTGGGCAGTTTGCTCAGCGGTGGTGTGTACCAGTCTGACAATGCGGAATTTGAAGCTGAAATTACAATGCGTCGAGAAAATGGGGAGTGGCGCATCGATGCTCTTCCTGACGGGATCATTCTTGAGAGAAACGATCTGCGCAACCATTACGCCCCCCACGATGTGTTTTTCTTTGACCCATCGGGGCAGGTGTTGGTGAGTGATCGGCGCTGGCTGTTCAACGAAGCTCAGTCGACCGCGACTGTTTTGATGTCGCTTTTAGTTAATGGGCCTTCTACTCCGATTTCACCTGGTGTGGTTAATCAGCTGTCCACTGATGCAACTTTCGTTGGCTTCAACGATGGTGAGTACCAATTTACCGGTTTGGGCAATCTTGATGATGACGCGCGGTTGAGGTTTGCAGCACAAGCGGTGTGGACGTTAGCCCATGCCGATATCCCAGGTCCTTATACGTTGGTGGCCGATGGTGCTCCACTGCTTGCTGAATTCCCAACTTTGACTACCGACGATCTCGCCGAGTACAACCCAGAGTCCTACACCAACACGGTGTCCACGTTGTTTGCGTTGCAGGATGGATCGTTGTCTCGGGTAAGTTCCGGAAATGTCAGCCCGATGCAGGGGGCGTGGAGTGCCGGCGATATTGATTCGGTAGCGATTTCCTCTTCGGCCAATGTGGTTGCTGCGGTTCGTCATCGAGTTAATGAAGCTGTGCTCTCTGTAGGTGCGTTGCAAGGAACTGCCTCGGATGTGTTGAGCAGTGAGACGATCACCAGGCCGACTTTTGAATATGCTGCTAATGCTTTGTGGGCTGTGTTGGATGGGGAGACTCCGGTTAGAGTCGCACGATCGTCGACAACCGGTGAATTGGTCCAGACGGAATCGGAGATTGTGTTGCCTCGTGATGTAACGGGTCCGATTTCAGAGTTCCAACTTTCCCGCACTGGGGTCCGGGCTGCCATGATCATTGAAGGGCGGGTGTACGTCGGCGTCGTAACGCGTACTGGCCCCGGCGAGCGTCGGATCACCAATATCACCGAGGTGGCGCCGAGCTTGGGGGAGGCGGCGCTGTCGATTAACTGGCGCCCCGATGGGATCTTGTTGGTTGGAACATCAATTCCGGAAACACCGCTGTGGCGGGTTGAGCAGGATGGGTCATCGATAGCGTCGATGCCGAGCGGCAATCTCAACGCGCCGGTGGTTGCGGTAGCTAGTTCAGCGACGACGGTGTACGTCACGGATGCGCATGCGATGTTGCAGCTGCCGACGTCGGATAATGATATTTGGCGCGAGGTGCCCGGGTTGTTGGGTACGCGTGCGGCGCCGGTGGTTGCGTACTGATGGAGCTGTTCCTCCCGCGCGCATGCGGTGGTTGTGGGGCGCCGGGGGCGTCGTTATGCATAAATTGCCAACGCGTGTGGAGGACACCGCCGAAATTAGCGCGGCTCGATTTAGATATTCCGGTGTGGACCTTGTCACCCTATGATGGCCCGCATCGCAAAGTGCTAATCGCGATGAAGGAGCACGGCCGCACGGACCTTGCGGCGTTTGTGGGGGCGGCGCTGGGGGCGTCGATAAGCTATCTGGCGTCCAGGGGCGAAATTGAGCACGATATCACGCTGGTGCCTGCGCCTACTCGCCCCACATCCCGGCGCCGGCGAGGCGGCGATCCAGTTGAGCGGGTGTGCAAGGCTTCACGCTTATCGACGTTTCCCTGCCTTTCCATATCCTCCGGTACACCTGACTCCGTTGGCCAAACTGCGCAACAGCGCCGACTGAATATGCGGGTGGATTTAGTGCGACAACCTCGGGGTTCTGTGTTGATCATCGATGATGTGGTAACAACGGGGGCAACTATTTCTGCATCTGCAAACGTTCTTCGAGCAGCGGGTGTGCAGGTCAGAGGAGCTTTAACTTACTGCCAAGCGTGATTTTGGCAATAAAAGGGGCCCCTATTGGCAATGTGGTTATGACCAGAAGTAGTATAAGAAGTGAAGTTGATCGCGTCACCGCAGTAAGAGTAATTCCACTCACACGCCAACACGGTGACCACAATTGGGAGGAGAAGTAGCACGTGACTACACCTGCTGAGAACAACACCCTTAGCCCCGAGACCAAGGTAAGCATCACTGGTCGAAACGTTGAGGTTCCTGATCACTTTGCTGAACGAGTAAATACGAAACTCGCAAAGATTGAGCGCCTCGACCCAACGCTGACCTTCTTCCATGTTGAGCTGCAGCACGAACCAAACCCACGTCGTGCTGATGAAAGTGATCGTATTCAGATCACCGCAACCGGTAAGGGACACATCGCACGAGCAGAAGCCAAAGAAGACAGCTTCTACGCTGCGTTGGAAACTGCACTAGCTAAAATGGAGCGCTCACTGCGCAAAGTTAAGGCACGTCGCAGCATTTCCCGCTCCGGTCACCGCGCACCACTAAGCACTGGTGAGGTCGGTGCTCAGCTCGTCGCCGAAGCCCAAGAGGCACGTGGCGCCGACGAACTAGGCAAGTACGATGTTGATCCTTATGCAGATAAGGTCGATGACGTCATGCCGGGCCAGGTTGTTCGTACCAAGGAGCACCCAGCTACCCCAATGAGTGTGGATGACGCACTGTCTGAAATGGAATTGGTTGGACATGATTTCTACCTCTTCGTCAACGAAGAGACCAACCAGCCATCGGTTGTGTACCGTCGCCACGCATTCGACTATGGACTAATTTCCCTGTCCGATGCATAGCAATTAGTTGCTAAGTACCCGCTGCCACTTCGGCAGCGGGTACTGTGTTTTAGGAACCGTGCGTAGTTTTAGGATCTGTGCGTACAATATAGGTTCGTTATCAAATTTCCGTATCGCTATTTAATAAGGACGACTGCTCGTGTTTGGATTGTCCAAGGTGCTCCGCGTCGGTGAAGGCCGTGCCGTGAAGCGACTTCACAAGATCGCTGACCAGGTCATCGCGCTGGAAGAACAGTACGCCAACCTGACCGATGAGGAGCTCAAGGCAAAAACAGCCGAGTTCAAAACCCGCATCGCTGACGGTGCAAGCCTCGACGAAATTTTCCTCGACGCATTTGCCACCGCACGTGAAGCATCTTGGCGCGTACTTGGCCAAAAGCACTACCACGTACAAATCATGGGTGGTGCAGCATTGCACTTCGGCAACGTCGCAGAAATGCGCACCGGTGAAGGTAAAACCCTCACCTGTGTGCTTCCCGCATACTTAAACGCCCTAGAAGGAAAAGGCGTTCACGTTGTCACCGTCAACGACTACCTGGCAAAGCGCGACGCCGAAATGATGGGACGTGTCCACCGCTACCTAGGCCTTGAAGTCGGAGTTATTCTCTCCGAAATGCGCCCAGATGAGCGCCGCGAAGCCTACGCAGCCGACATCACCTACGGCACCAACAACGAACTTGGCTTCGATTACCTGCGCGATAACATGGCTCGTTCCCTAAACGATCTAGTTCAGCGCGGACACAACTACGCCATCGTCGATGAGGTTGACTCCATCCTGATTGACGAAGCCCGCACCCCACTGATCATTTCCGGTCCCGTAGATGGCACATCGCAGTTCTACAACGTCTTCGCACAGATCGTCCCACGCATGACCAAAGACGTTCACTACGAAGTCGACGAACGCAAAAAAACCGTCGGTGTTAAAGAAGAAGGCGTGGAATACGTCGAAGACCAACTGGGCATCGACAACCTCTACGCACCAGAGCACTCACAGCTAGTTAGCTACCTCAACAACGCGATCAAAGCCCAAGAGCTCTTCACCCGCGACAAGGACTACATTGTCCGCAACGGTGAAGTGATGATCGTTGACGGCTTCACCGGTCGTGTCCTTGCAGGCCGACGCTACAACGAAGGCATGCACCAAGCGATCGAAGCCAAAGAGCGCGTAGAGATTAAAAACGAGAACCAAACCCTGGCGACCGTTACCCTCCAGAACTACTTCCGCCTCTACACCAAGCTTGCCGGCATGACCGGTACCGCAGAGACCGAAGCAGCAGAACTTCACCAGATCTACAAACTCGACGTCATCGCGATCCCCACCAACCGACCAAACCAGCGCGAAGATCTCACCGACTTGGTCTACAAAACCCAAGAGGCAAAATTCGCCGCAGTAGTCGACGACATCGCAGAACGCACCGCCAAGGGCCAACCAGTCCTCGTAGGTACCGTCTCCGTTGAACGATCCGAATACCTTTCACAGCTGCTGACCAAACGAGGCATCAAACACAATGTCCTCAACGCAAAGCACCACGAACAAGAAGCTCAGATCGTCGCCCAAGCAGGCCTTCCAGGAGCAGTCACAGTAGCCACCAACATGGCCGGACGTGGAACCGACATCGTGCTCGGCGGCAACCCAGAAATCCTCCTCGACATCAAACTCCGCGAACGCGGACTTGACCCCTTCGAAGACGAAGAAAGCTACCAGGAAGCCTGGGACGCTGAACTTCCAGCCATGAAACAACGATGCGAAGAACGCGGCGACAAAGTCCGTGAAGCAGGCGGCCTCTACGTTCTTGGCACCGAACGCCACGAATCCCGACGCATCGACAACCAGCTCCGTGGACGATCCGCGCGTCAAGGCGACCCAGGATCCACCCGCTTCTACCTCTCCATGCGCGACGACCTCATGGTTCGCTTCGTCGGACCAACCATGGAAAACATGATGAATAGGCTCAACGTCCCAGACGATGTGCCGATCGAATCCAAGACCGTCACCAACTCCATCAAGGGTGCCCAAGCACAGGTGGAAAACCAAAACTTTGAGATGCGTAAAAACGTTTTGAAGTACGACGAAGTCATGAACGAACAGCGCAAAGTTATCTACAGCGAACGCCGCGAAATTCTAGAATCTGCAGATATCTCCCGCTACATCCAAAACATGATCGAAGAAACCATCAGCGCATACGTCGACGGCGCCACCGCCAACGGCTACGTCGAAGACTGGGACCTCGACAAACTATGGAACGCACTCGAAGCCCTCTACGACCCATCCATTAACTGGACCGATCTCGTCGAAGGCAGCGAATACGGCAAACCAGGCGAACTCTCCGCCGAGGACCTACGCACCGCGCTTATCACCGATGCGCAAAACGAATACGCCAAACTCGAAGAAGCCGTAACCGCGATCGGTGGCGAAGCACAGATCCGCAACATCGAACGCATGGTGCTCATGCCAGTCATCGACACCAAATGGCGCGAACACCTCTACGAAATGGACTACCTCAAAGAAGGCATCGGCCTACGCGCAATGGCACAGCGCGACCCTTTGGTCGAATACCAAAAAGAAGGCGGCGACATGTTCAACGGCATGAAAGACGGAATCAAAGAAGAAACCGTCCGCCAGCTTTTCCTCCTCCGCAAACAGTTCATCAAACAAGACGCGGAAGTCGCTGACTAACTCAGCACCCTGAAATTCAGCATCCGCCACATGCCGCCCGATTCAACCAATCGGGCGGCATACGCCGTTCTTCGTGCACCCACAGAAATACTTCCACACACCTCTGCAGAACTTTCCCCGAGTTGGACATGACAAGACAACAGATCCGCCGACTCAGTAAACCCCTGCCGGCGGCGAGCGGAAACGTGGGCGCGGACGGGGGCGTCGAAAAGCTTTGGTGTTAAATGCGTAATCGGCCGCAGGCCGAACGCAGAATCCAATGCGACCCGAACCAACACTGACACCTCGCGCGGCACCTCATTGCGGGTGTGAATTGCCTGAGGCGACGGATCCGGGACAAGATATAACAAATGCGCAAAACCAGGAATAGGAACAAGCACAACAAAACTCCTTGAGAGAAAAACTCAAGGCAAAAAACACACCACCCCGATCTGTGGGACAATCAAATCACAGACTACGACTATTATGTCACGAAGAAACCAAAGAAAGGCACAAAATGCGCGGATTAATTGTTGACTACGCCGGAGTTCTAGACGGAACTGACGAAGACCAGCGTCGCTGGCGTAACCTACTTGCAGCAGCGAAGAAAAACGGAGTCGGAACTGCCGTCCTGAGCAACGATCCAGGCGGAATCGGCGCAGCGGCGATCCGTGACCTCGAAACCAACGGGGTAGTGGATAAGGTGCTGCTGTCGGGAGAAATTGGCGTCGAAAAGCCTGAAGAAGCCGCTTTCCAGGCCGCCGCAGACGCCATCGACCTGCCCATGCGCGACTGCGTGCTTGTCGACGATTCCATCCTCAACGTCCGCGGCGCCGTCGAGGCCGGACTAGTCGGCGTCTACTACCAACAATTCGACCGCGCAGTCGTCGAAATCGTCGGACTCTTCGGCCTCGAAGGAGAATTCTAATCTTGCGCGTCTACATCCCAGCAACGTTCTCCACACTCCGCGGACTCAACGAATCACACGTCATCACCGCACGCTCCGGATACGGCTTCGCAGTCACCCCAGCACTCCTTGACTTCTACACCGACGGCGACGAAGAAGAAATCGCACACGCAGCCTTCCAAGACGCCGCAGAAGCCTCCATCCGACTACTAGCAATCGGCGATGAAGAAACATTCCCATACCGCAGAGTCGTCGTCTCAGTAGACGTCAACGACGCTAACGTGACCTACCAACCCGAAAACGGCGAATCCGTAGTCAAACTCAACCCCGCGCACATCAACCTCGTTGACGTCGCAGCCATCCACATCGACGTCGAAGCCTCCGAAGCCGACACCAAAAAAGCCATCGAAGTCATCGACGAATCCGACCTCGGCGACGAAGACGCCGAACTCACCGTCGGAGACGCCCAAGACAACTTCATGGCCTGGTACGACCCAGAAGAGCTCCCGTTCCTAGTCGAACTCCTCTAACTCACATATCCCACGCGTCGTTGCTCCTCAACGCAACGAGCAACGCACGCACCGCCTCAACACGGCGCGCACTCGCACCCTCCAGCCGATCCAACGCACAACCCGGATCCGCCGGAGGCCCCAAATGCGAACACCCACGAGGACAATCCTCCGCAGCCAACGCCAAATCATCAAACACGCCAACCACCGTGTCCGCATCAACATGCGCTAAACCAAACGAACGAATACCCGGCGTATCGATAATCCACCCATTATCGATGGCGAGAGCAACCGACTGAGTCGACGTATGCCGACCCTTACCAACCCCAGAGACCACACCAGTCTCACGATCGGCATCCGGCACCAAACGATTCACCAACGTCGACTTACCCACACCAGAATGCCCAATCAGCGCCGTAATATGACCCTCCACGACCTCCAAAACAGGCTCCAAAGGATCATCCACACCACACACAACAACCGGAACTTCCAACGCCTCAAACTCCGCAGCAAACTCAGAAGGATCCGCCAAATCCGACTTCGTCAAACACAAAACCGGCTGCAAATTCCCCACAAAAGCAGCAATCAGAGCACGCTCCACAAAACCCGCCCGAGGCGGCGGATCGGCGACAGCTGAAACAATCAACAACTGATCAGCATTCGCCACCACAATCCGCTCAAATGGATCTGTGTCATCCGCAGTTCGACGCAACACACTCGTGCGCTCCTCCAAGCGGACAATACGCGCTAAAGATCCTGGACGGCCCGACGTATCGCCGACGACTCCGACACGGTCACCCACCTCAATTGCGGTACGGCCCAATTCGCGAGCACGCATCGTCACAATGGCATCTTTACGACCATCGAGAACAACACCCCAACGCCCGCGATCCTTAGTCACAACCATGCCTACTAGAGCATTCTCGTGTGAAGGTCGATCTTTCGTACGAGGCCGCGTACCTTTACCTGGGCGAACACGAACATCGGATTCGTCATAGCTGCGTCTAGCCAACCATCTCCTCCCAAACACTCTCAAAACCAGGGAACGTCTTCGAAGTAGTTTGAATGTCTTCTACCTGGACCCCATCAACAGCAAGACCAATAATTGCGCCGGCAGTAGCCATTCGATGATCCGCGTAAGAATGCCATACACCACCATGGAGCGTGGCAGGCTCAATCAGAAGACCATCAGCAAGCTCGGTGCACTTTCCGCCAAGCTTATTGATCTCTGCAGTGAGTGCAGCCAAACGATCAGTCTCATGCCCCCGCAAGTGCGCAATACCCGTTAACCGAGACTCAGAAGACGCCAATGCAGCAAGTGCAGCGACAGTGGGTGTGAGCTCGCCGATATCAGACATATCGATCTCAATCCCCTTAAGCGTCGCTGGGCCCGTCACTGACAAATCATAGCTATCACCACGAGCAATCAACTCAACTTCGCAGCCCATACGCTCGAGGATGGTGCGAATCGCGTCACCTGGCTGAGTAGTCTTAATCGGCCAGTGGTTGATCCTAACGGTACCGCGAGTAACGGCGGCAGCAGCTAGGAATGGGGTCGCATTTGAAAGATCTGGTTCGATGCGCCACGTCCGCCCCAGGATTTCTCCTGGATGAACAACCCATTGGTTCTCAGATACTTCGATTTCAATGCCGGCACTGCGGAGCATGTCAATAGTCATTTCGATATGCGGCATGCTCGGAAGCCGACCTCCTACGTGCTTAACAGTCACACCGTTTTTAAAGCGTGGTGCTGAAAGTAAAAGACCGGAAACAAACTGAGACGAACCCGAAGCATCGATTTCCACGACGCCACCCTCGGGAGTCTCACCAGCATTAACCGTAAAAGGCAAGCTGTTGTTATCCACATCTACCCCCAGTGAGCGCAGTGCGTCCAGGATGCTTGTCATGGGACGAACACGGGCTTGAGGGTCACCATCGAAATGAACAGGGCCGTCAGCAAAGGCTGCAACAGGAGGCAGGAATCGCATCACTGTTCCTGCAAGGCCACATTCCACGGAACCAGCAGACAGTTGTCCCGGCTCAACATGGTAACGATCGACAGCTTCTTCAGTAATGGAGATTCCGAGGCTTCGCAGACCTTCGGTCATGAGGTCCGTATCACGACTGCGCAAAACATCAATGATTGTCGATGGAGTCGATGCAAGTGCAGCCAGGATCAGGGCACGGTTAGTGATTGACTTGGAACCGGGGATAGCCAGGTCCGAGACTATGGGGCCGCGAGCGCGCGGAGCATCCCAAATGGGCAAAGATGTAGACGAATCAGACACAAAGACCATAATAGATGTTATGTGTGGAAGATTCGTTTTGTTCACCACCGGTGATTCTCTTATTGAAGCGGCTGAAGCTGTGGTCGGAAGATCCGTTGTCGCACCGCAAGGGACGCCGGGTCCACGTTACAATCTTGCGCCGACTCAGATAATCCCGATCGTTCGCCCCGGAGACGAGATGATCTTGGAACCAGCCCGGTGGGGATTGTTTCCACATTGGAAGAAGGATGATTCAGGACCTCCACTTTTTAATGCTCGCGGTGAAACAGTGGCGGAGAAGCCGTCGTTTCGTGATGCGTTTAAACAGCAGCGGTGCCTAATTCCTATGGATGGCTATTACGAATGGCACGATAAGAAACCTCATTTCGTTTCACTTGGTGATGAAATTATGTGGGCTGCAGGGTTGTGGTCAACAGGGTTGAATCAGGTTTCGGCAACGATGGTGACTACTGAATCTGTCGAACCAATTGCTTGGCTGCATAATCGGTTGCCTCGGTTTTTAGAGCACGATGAAATTGACGCGTGGTTGTTTGGCTCTGTTGAGGAGGCTTCGGGATTGTTGCATCCGGTTTCTCAAGAGTGGGTGAAGCACTTGAGTATTCGAGAGGTGTCTTCAGAGGTAGGTAATGTTCGTAATGACCACGAAGGGTTGCTGGCTTAAGCTGCGATTTTGCGCTCCATGTAATCGCCGAATTTTGTGCCCCACGTTTTATTTGATCTTGACAAGGGGCCATCAGGAATAGATACAACCGGAATGCCGTCGATGAGGAATAGGACGGTGCCATCGGGGAGTGGATAGCACTTTAGCCGCTCTTCTGTTTTTTGGATGTGGTGGAATACGCACAAGGGGTGAATATTCCATGGAGTTGTCGGTCCACCTTTACCCCAAGGGATAATGTGGTCAAGTTGGCAGTTTTCAACCGCTACACAACAACCTGGGACGCTACATGTTCTGTGTAGCCCCTTAATGTAGATGCGCATCTCCTTGGTCGGAGCGTAGGCGTCAGTGTAGGCAAAGTGTGCAGCATCCATATCGTGGCCAGAGGTGGTGCGAGTCTTCCAGAATTCTGACTGCTCCTTGGAAAGCCACACGCCGCCCTCTAGATATTCGGGTTTGTCCTTGGAGCCGTAAGTATTCAAAACCACCTTGGTTGGCAGTCCGCGGATGATTTTGAGCAAGGAGGTGCCGGGTGTGCACTTTTTATCTTTTGACATTTGTTCAAGGGCAGCTTTAATCTCGACCCCTTCGGCTGCTGTGGAATCAATGGTGATGCTGACTCCACCTTTTTTATTTCTGCGGTAGCGGATCGTTCCTTCCTCGGACGCTGAGGCTGCGCTGTCATCCGGGCAGTGCTGGGCTATGAATTTCCGCATCATCGCAGCGATGGAGCTTGCCTGAGGCAAGCACTGAGCCTCCGCTCGGGGTGTCAGGTAATCGACGAGGTAGGCGTCGAAAAGCTCTCTTTTTTCGATGGGCACTTTGCCGCCAGCCTTAGTGATAGCGTTTATGCGCGCCATGTCGAGATGTCCGAGCTTTTCGACGAGTCTGTGAAAGTTCGGTAAGCAGGGCAGGAAACAGACACTAAACAGGCAAGCGGCTATTAGTTTGCGAGGAAGGCCTGTTCGGGTGCATATTTTGTTGATTGATGTGGCTAAATCAGCATCATCGTCGGGTCGCATACGGTGCCAAAAGGCTAGGTCACGCCGATTAGTTTCAACAATTTCAGCGCTGATTGGATCGTTCGGGTTGTTAACAGTGAAGTAGAACATTGTTTCTCCTAAAAATTGAAGTGGTACATATGTTCTAAACTATGAGGTGGACACGCGGGGGTAGCGTAAGGTTTAAATAACAGCTCAAGCGGATTTATAGCTACCCCCGAAAGGTCAGGTTTGCATCCGAAGTAGAATAGTCAACACGCATTTTCGAAAGGGGCCACATGGCTGAAAACCGAACCGGCACAGTCGATGGAGACGCGTTGGCTGCCCGCTTTGAAGAGGAGGCACTGCCACTCCTTGACCAGCTTTATGGCGGTGCTTTGCGCATGACCAGAAATCCCGCAGATGCGGAAGATCTGGTGCAAGACACCTACATCAAGGCATATCAAGCGTTCGCAAGCTTCAAGCCTGGCACTAACCTGAAGGCTTGGCTCTATCGGATCATGACGAACACGTACATCAACATGTACCGAAAAAAGCAGCGGCAACCATCGCAAACCTCAGCTGATGAGATCACGGATTACCAGCTCGTTGAGTCGCAGTCGCACACCTCAACCGGGTTGGAATCCGCGGAAGTGGAGGCATTGAAAAACCTTCCAGATGGGCAAATCGGTGAGGCAATGAACCAACTCAGCCCGGAATACCGAATGGTGGTTTATTATGCCGATGTAGAAGATCTCGCATACAAAGAAATCGCCGAGATCATGGATGTTCCACTCGGAACTGTAATGTCACGACTCCATCGTGGAAGAAAACAGCTTCGAGGAATGTTAAAGGAAGTAGCGAAGGAACAAGGCATTGGTCTTGAACATCCCGACATGAAGAAAAATTCGGAGGCATAACGATGACGAATCTCAACCGCAGCGACTCGAAAGGCGATTGTGGCTGCCCTGAATTCTTCGAGGAAATGCATCAGCTACTCGACGATCAACTAAGCGAAGCCGCCTGTGAACGCCTCAGAATCCACGCCGCAGGATGTCCCAAATGCCTACAGCTCCTAGAAGCCGAATCGGAATTTCGGAATCTGCTACGCAAATGCTGCTGCGAATCTGCACCCGTAGAACTTCGCCAGCGTATTTCGTACCGAATACGAGTTGAATACCATCAGGAATAGAAAAACCGCCAGGAAGAAAATTTTCTTCCTGGCGGTCAACTCTTTTTAAGAGTTAGGGCGACGTCCGTGGTTCGCGCCCTTCTTGCGACGATCCTTACGCTTGCGTCCTCGCTTGCTCATGAGTCCTCCTTATAATCCAAATGTTGATCAACTGTAGATACTTTAGCGGGTGCTCATCAGCGGAACAAAGATGAGGTTACGCAGCGGTTAAAAATGTAGTTTTAAAAATTGCTTAAACAGCGATGCGTGCACGTCCGCGACCGCGGTTCTTGCGACGCTTGAGAGCACGACGCTCGTCTTCGCTCATGCCACCCCATACACCAGCGTCCTGACCAGTTTCCAGGGCCCATGCAAGGCACTGGGAGGTAACTGGGCAGCGGTTGCAGACCATCTTTGCAGATGCAATCTGTGCAAGAGCTGGTCCGGAGTTGCCGACTGGGAAGAACAGTTCGGGATCCTCTTCACGGCAGATTGCCTCGTGGCGCCAATCCATTTCGATAACTCCTTTTCGTTAAAGCTTGTTGTCACTGTTCGGGCGCGCAAAAAATGAGACCATTTAAGTGGTCTGGAGAGTGGATTTCACAACCGCGATCGACAAATAGGGACGTTCTATACGTCCTGTTATTTACCTTGGGTTCATCTTGCGCTGCACCGGTGTTAAGAACTAGTTTTTCTTGAGTTCTTTTTGGTACTTGAAAATAGTCTCATGTGCACCCGCTGTTGGCTAGACCTAGACCCCCTTTTGTGAGGTAATTCACATATTCAAGGTGAAAATTGACGGGCTTGAGGTGAAATCTTGTGGGGTGGAACACATTTCGTTGCCATTTGAGGCGTAATAAAAACCTAACTACCTGTAGTTTCTTGAAATCGGGTAGAAGATTACTTTCCTATCATGTGTCAAATCTCTCAAAAACTTTCGCCGGAAAGTATTGTCACCTGGCGCAATGGAAAAGTTCACCAATCTGTCATCTGCAATATTGCTTAAGTAGTCTTCCCAAAGTTAACAGCTAGAATCATGCCCGTGACTTCTCCACACATGCCTGCATCAATTCGCTGGGGCGGTATCGTCGCCCTCATTCAATCCACCATTGGGCTCGTTTACGCCTTTTTCCTCATCTATAGGGAAGCTACGGGCGAAACGGATCCAAGCATCGTCTATGAGGCCGACGGTGCCAATACTTGGGTTGGGTATGGAACCGCAGCGTTTTTCATTATCGTTTTCGGAACCGTGATCGCTGGCGCCATCAACATGATGCGCGGGCATCGCTGGGGTCGAGGTGCCGTAGTCATGCTGAACATTATTTTGTTACCGGCGGCGTACTACATGTTTATTGAAGGTCGCCTTTCCTGGGCGATCATCACTGGCATCTCAGCGATTTTCGTTTTGGGCGCGCTGTTCAATAAGCGCGCGGTGCTCTGGGCGAACGAAGAGTTCTAACCAAGAGCAACGATCTCAGAACCACGCTTTTCGACGATTGCCTGCCCCACAACGCCGAGCGAAACTTCACCGCCGAAGCCACCACGGTCCACAGGAATGGTGCGAAGTACCTCGCCGGTGTCCCAATTAGCTACAGCAATTCCGTCAGCAGTTGGATAGAGCAAGCTTCCGTTTAGGGCAATGCCAGTGCCTAGTGCATCGTCGAACGTTTGTCGCACATTAAGTTGCGTGGGGGAAAACAATATGAGGCTTGTACCGTTGAACCAACTCATATGGTGTGGCAGATCCGCTGTTGAGTTTTGATACGGCGGATCTGGAATCTCTGAAACCTCGACGGCCTGATCTCCGACCTGTTCGCCGGAATCGTTGTACGACACGATGCGAGGCGTGGGATCGTTAGTGTAGATAGCTGCAGCTGATTGACCGATCGCCACGATATGGCCATCGGTTATTTTTATGGCTTGGTTGATTTCTGGGGAGCGTGAGTCCTCCGGCGTAGTGTCCATGAACCGTAAATAGGCAGAGCCGTCTGGGCATGTTTCTGTTACTGCTAAGAGGGCTTTGCGGGTCATGGCGGAGGTAATGGAGCATTCTGCGTGTGGTTGCTGACCAGATTCTTGGGGAGCTTCCACATCGCCGTATTCGATTGTGCGCACAAGATCTGATCGCCATAATTCGAGACGTTCTGTACTGAGAACACCGATCCGGTCATTCGAAACGATCGGTGCTACTTTGTCGCTGGAAATGGCGCTGCGGGTTGCTTTGTATGTTCCATCGTTGGCGTTGATGGCGGTTGTCTCTCCGCATCCGACTCCGGTTTTGTAGGTGGCTATGGTGGCGTCGAACCCGACGGAGAGTGCGCATAGTTCTTTGTTGCGTTCATAGCTCCAGAGGAGGGATCCGTCGGGTGTGTAGGTGTTTATGGTGTTTCCGTCAGCGGTGGAGAGGACTCCTCCGGTGATTTGTGGTTTGTGGTTTGTGGAGGTGTCGGTGACGCGCCATTGTTCGGTGAGTTGTTCCGGGATGGTGTCTAGCGCTGCGGAGGCTATGAAAGGTTCTGTCGCAGGGGTGAGTTCGGTTCCTCGGATTGGTGCTGTGGCCCATACGGTTCCGGCGCCGATTACTGCGAGTGCGGTGATGACGCCGGTGGCGATGAGGTCATTTTTTGTTCTTTTGAGTGGTGGAAGCTTTGCTGACATGAGGGTTATTTTCTGGTGCGGCGTGGTCGGGGTGTTGTTCCGCCGAGAACTTTTGTGGGAGGGCCTACGCGTTCGGTGGCGCCTTCGGGTATGTCTAGTGCTTCAAGTAGTTCTGGTGATGTGGAGAACCATTGGGGTGGGTTTGGTTGGCCGAGTTCTAGTTCACTGTCGATGACGGTCCATTTGAGGGTTTCGTCGTAGCCAACGAGGGTGATGGCTGTTCCGTTGTGCCCCGCGCGTCCCGTGCGTCCGATACGATGTACGTAGGTCATGGGATCGTCGGGGGTTTGGTAGTTGATGACGTGGGTGACGTCATCAACGTCGATGCCTCGGGCGGCTACATCTGTGGCTACAAGGATGTCTATTTTTCCACTGCGGAAGGCGTTGAGTGATTTTTCGCGGGCTGGTTGGCCCATGTCGCCGTGCACTGATCCGACGGTGAATCCTCTGGAGGCTAAGTCTTCTGCGACTTGAGCTGCGGTGCGTTTGGTGCGGGCAAAGATGATTGTTTTGCCGCGGTCTTTCGCTTGGAGGATTTTTGCAGTGATGGCTTCCTTGTCCATTCGGTGTGCCAGAAATACCACTTGTCGGGTGGTTTTGTGGGTTGCAGCGGAGTCGGCGGTTTCGGCTCGGATGTGCACTGGTTTGTTGAGGAAGCTGCGGGCGAGGGTGAGGATCGCGCCGGGCATTGTTGCTGAGAACAGCATTGTTTGGTGTGGCTGTTCAATCGCGTGCAGTATTTTTTCGATGTCTGGTAGGAAGCCCAGGTCGAGCATTTCGTCGGCTTCGTCGAGGACGAGGATCGCGATGTTGTCTAGGGTTAGTGCGCCTCGTTTGTGCAGGTCTAGGAGCCTGCCTGGTGTGCCAACGACCACATCGACGCCGACTTTGAGTGCATCGATCTGTTCTTCGTAGGGCGTTCCGCCGTAGAAGGTGAAGATTTTCAGCGGCAGGTTGGTGGCTGCGCGTTGGAGGTCGTCGCCGACTTGGACTGCGAGTTCGCGGGTGGGCACGATCACGAGGGCGCGTGGTGTGCCGTCGATTTCGGGGATGTCGGCGGAGTCGAAGACTCGGTCAAGGAGTGGCACGCCGAATCCGTAGGTTTTGCCCATGCCGGTGCGGGCTTGTCCGATGAAGTCGTGGCCGTCGAGCGCGATGGGAAGTGTGTACTCCTGGATCGCGAAAGTTCGGGTGATGCCGAGGGCTTCGAGTGCGTCGGTGATTTCAACTGCGACGCCGAGCTCAGTGAACGTAGGTCTGGGGCTTTCAGAAGACACATCTTAGATACTATCGTTGCACGGTTACAATAGGGTCATTCCAATACAACGATTCTTTTAGGAGAAGCATGGATATTAAGATCGGATTCGCCGATACTGCCCGTGAGCTGGTTATTTCTTCTGCTTTGGAGCAGGATGAGGCAGCAGCGAAGGTGTCTGAGGCTTTGGCTAACGACTCTGGAGTTTTAGATTTGAGCGATGAAAAAGGTCGCCGCTACATTATTCGCAATAGCCGAATCGCATATGTTGAGGTCGGCACCAACTCTCCTCGTACCGTCGGCTTCGCTGGCGTATAGGGGTTTTTAGGTCAGTGTCGTCCAAGGAACCGTTTTTGGTCCGCTTTGCGCGGGATTATGGTTGGCGTGCGTATGCCATCCCGGTGTTGACAGTCATTACTGTCTGGGTGCTTTTCGACGTGTTTTCCGCCGATCAGCCGGCTTCAGGTGCGAGTGGGGAAGCGTCGACAAGCTTTTCGACGCCCACCTCCTCCCTCCGCGCAGGCCCCGACCCCGCTCAGGCCGAACCGCAAAGCGTTCCGCTGACGGAACTGCCGCCTGGCGGTGCCTACACCGAAAATGGTGCAGGCACATACCGCCAGGTCGGCGCACCCCTCCCGCGCGTCGGTGAGGGACAAGAGCGCACATTTACGTACGTTATTGAAATTGAAGATGGTGTGAATACCGCACCCTATGGCGGCGACGATGCCTTCGTTGCAGCAGTTGACGCCACATTGTCCGACCCGAAAGGTTGGACCGCCGATCCCGCCTACGCCTTCCAACACGTCTCTGGTGATGAGAACCCAGATCTGCGTATTCAGCTGACCTCGTTGAACACCACACACGAATTGTGTGGCCACGACATTGAGATGGAAACCAGCTGCTTTTATTCGGATGGTGGCCGCGTAATGATCAACGAATCGCGATGGATCCGTGGTGCTTCGCCTTTCAAAGGCGACTTGGGCTCATATCGGCAATACTTGATCAATCACGAGGTAGGGCACGGACTTGGTTACGCCGCACACGATGCGTGTACTGCGCCCGGCGAGCTAGCTCCGATCATGATGCAACAAACACTCAGTCTGAATAATTCAGAACTGTTCCGCATCGATCCGAACGAGGTCTATCCCGACGACGATGCCACCTGCGAATTCAACCCATGGCCGTATCCTCGCGGATTTTAGGAGAATAATGTCTAATCAACTTCCCGATCACGTTCGCGATGCCTTTCGAGTAGGGGCAGGCCCTGCCGAACAACTCGGTCAAGCCTGGGACTACGGATTCCGCGTGGGCAATACTGTGTTTGCCAAAGCGATGGCACCAGAAGTCACCGGATGGTCATCGAAAACCCGAGAAACCCTCAAACCGGAAGGCGTGCGAGTCGTTCGCCCGATCCGCTCCACCGACGGTCGTTTTGTAGTCGCCGGATGGCGCGCATCGGTGTTCTCTACGGGAACGATTAGCAAAAGGGTCGATGAAACCGTGGTGGCGGCGCTGAGGTTGGCGGATGCGTTGGTCGATGCGCATGCACCAGAACCTGTGGACAATGTGTTTCATCGTGCCGATGTGCAGGCGTGGGAAGATCAACCTGGTCGCATCGGGGAGTTGTTGCAACCAATCAATCGTGTGAATCAAGTGGGTCATGCCGATATGTTGGCTACCACGCTGTATGCGGGAACTCAACCGCCAGCTGTGACCGATTTGGTTCCGGTGTTGCGCCCGCATGGTTTTACAGCGGCGCTGGTGATTGTTGATGGTTTGCTTCTGGGAGCGGTGGATGAGGGAATCTTGCGGAGGTTTTCGCATCTTCCAGATATTGATCAGTTGGTTTTGAGGGCGTTTTTGTTCCGTCGAAACGTGCAGGAATTTTCTGAGAACAACGATCCGAATATTATTTCGAACCTAAACAGGGTGGAATCGACACTCGTGTCGTATGTTTCTGACAAGATTTGAGGTATGTCGGAATATAAACCACCCATTCCATCGGATCCACAAGTTCGGTTAGTTAAGCCAACTTCTAAACTTCGCTCTCGTTCGTGGGAGGGCGAAGTTTCGCATTTGGTCCACGAGGGCACCGGGCTGTGGCGTGTGACCGGTGAAGCAGGTTCGGGGGTGAGCTCTGCTGTTGTTGATACTGTCATTGAACGCATCCGCCAAGGCTGGGAGCCGTCGTCGATGTTGGTGGTGGCAACGTCGAAAGAGGCGGCTAGTCGCTTGAGGCAAGAGATCTCTGAGTTCGTAAGCCGAATGGATTATGTGTCGGAAGGCCCTCTCGTGCGATCGGTGCACTCAGTGGCTTTTGCATTGATTCGTGATGTGGCCGATGATGAGATTCGTTTGATTACCGGTGCTGAGCAGGATGCGGTTATTCGTGAGTTGTTGCGAGGTCAGGCTGATGATGGTCGAGGTGGGTGGCCGCCGGAGCAGCGTGAGGGTTTGCGCATGGTGGGGTTTGCTAGGCAGTTGCGTGATTTCTTGTTGCGCGCGGTTGAACGAGGTGTCGGCCCGGATGAGTTGGTTGCCTTAGGCGAGCAGTATGAGCGGGTGAATTGGATCGCAGCGGGTGAGTTTCTGCGTGAGTACAAACAGGTGATGAGGCTTTCGGGATCGCATAGTTTGTCGGCCTCGGAGTTGGTGACGGAAGCGTTGGCTGGTCCTGAACCGTCGGTGAAGTATCGCGGTGTGTTTATCGACGATGCGCAGCATTTGGATCCGAAGTCCGCTGAATTAGTGTCGCGGTTTATTCCTCATGCGGAGTTGGCTGTGGTGGCAGGCGATCCGCAGCAGTCGGTGTTTAGGTTTCGTGGTGCGAATCCGGATTTTCTTAACAAATTGGAAGTGGACCATGAGGTGGTGTTGGAAGGGAGGAGGGAGGCGTCGAAAAGCGTTGTCGTGGCTGAAACCGAGTCGGCGCATGCGGACCTGATTGCTGATACGGTGCGGCGCGCGCATCTGATTGATGGGCGTAGCTGGTCGGAAATCGCGGTGATTGTGCGTTCGGCCGGCATGATCGCGCCGATTAGGCGCACTTTGCTCGCTGCAGGCGTGCCAGTTCACATCAGCCCGACGGATGTGGTGCTTTCCGAACAACGCATCGTCGCCGCAATGATTCTAGGGCTACGCGCACTAACGGAATCGCTGAATCCCATCGAGCTTGAAGATCTACTCCTAGGGCCGATCGGGGGCGCCGATCCGGTGACTCTACGACGCCTGCTGCGCGGACTGCGGCAAGCGGAAATGAAGATGGGTGGGCAGAGGCGAGCGATCGAGGTTCTCAAAGGCCTTCTCGAAGACTCAGATGAGCAGATGCTTGATTATTTGACGGAACGCGAGCTGAATTTGCTCGAGCGGGTGCGTTCGGTGCTCGAGGCCGGCCGGCAAGCGCTTGCCGATCGCGGCAGCATCGAGGAAGTGCTGTGGGCGCTGTGGTCGGCGACCGATCTGTCGAACTCGCTTTCCGCAATCAGCCTCCGAGGCGGCGCATCGGGGTCCCAAGCCGATCGCGATTTGGATGCGATGATGGCGCTTTTCGACGCCGCCGGCGACTACGTGGAGCGCTACCCATCAGCGGGCGTGCGGAGTTTCATCCACCACATCTCCGAGCAAGAGCTGCCCACCGGTATGCGTGAGCGCCGGGGTGCGATCCCGGAGGCCGTCGAAGTGCTTACCGCACACGCGACGACGGGGCGCGAATGGAAACGCGTCATCGTGGCGGGTGTGCAGGAGGGAAGTTGGCCGTCGCTGGGGGAAACGGGCACGCTGCTTGGTCAGGAAGAATTTGTTGATCTGGTTGATGAAGGCATCGAACCCGATATCATCATTTCCCGATCAGCAGAGCGACTTGCTGAGGAACGCCGACTGTTTTATCTGGCAACGACACGCGCTACCGAATCGCTGTTGGTAACCGCAGTAAATTCTCCCGACTCCGATGAAGTTCAAGAGCCCTCCCGGTTTTTGGAGTTGCTGAGGCAACCGATCGTTTCTCTCGAGGGCGAAGTACCATCGGCGATCGCTGAGCCGGAAGAAATTGGGCATCGGTTGTTGTCAATTCCTGCGATGGTGGCTGAGTTACGCCGTGAGGTTAACGATCCGCGAAGTACGCATCGGAAGCAGGCGGCTCGGCAGTTGTCGCGTTTGGCGGAGGCCGGGATTCCGGGGGCGGATCCTGCTGAGTGGACGAATCTGCGTACTCCGTCGACTGAGGAGGAGTTGTCTAAAGGTCAAGTTTCTTTGTCGCCGTCTCGCATTGAGCAGGTGCTGCATTGTCCGCTGCGCGCTGAGTTGGATCGGTTGGATAGTGAGGAGGAAACACCGATCGCGATGCTCAAGGGCACACTGGTGCACGCGTATGCGGAGGCGGTTGCCGGTGGCGTCGATCCGGCGATCGCCGAAGAGAAGGTCACCGGTGCCTTCATACAGCTGGCGAATGTGCCGGGCTGGTCACGCGATAGCACCGAAATTGCTTTTCGACGCATCCTCTCACGCACCCACACCTGGCTGCAGACTTCTCGCGCCGATTTCGAGGAAGTGGGAACGGAAATGGATGTATCGGTGACAATTGATGAAACTGTGTCAATTCGTGGGCGCATGGATCGTTTGGAAAGAAACAAATCTGGCGAGTTGGTGGTTGTCGATTTCAAAACCGGCAAAACTCAGATCGCTGTTAAAGACATGGCAGATCACCCGCAGCTTTTTGCGTATCAGTTGGCGTTGTCAAAAGGTGTTTTGAATGAAGATAAAACGGGTGGGTTGAAAATCAGCGATCCAAATCCCGGTGAGACGCCGGAACCTGTAGGCGGCGGATTGCTTGTCTACCCAGCCACCGACACCAAGGCGGTCGGGCAACGAATGCAAGATCCGAAAACTCAGGAAGATCTTGACGAGTTCGCCGCGATGCTTCCTGGTTTGGCGGATCAACTCCGTGGTCCTAATTTGTTGGCTCGAGTAAACCCCACCTGTTCGACGTGTCCCGTGCGAAGCCTGTGCCCAGTTCAACCCGAAGGACGTTTGATCCATGCCTAAGATTTCTCCCCGACTCCTGTCTCAATATTTAGGTCAAGAGCACGCGCCAACTGATCAGCAATCGGCAATCATTGGATCAGAACCCGGCCCACTGTTGGTGGTAGCTGGTGCTGGTGCGGGTAAAACTGAAACGATGGCTGCTCGAGTGGTGTGGTTGGTAGCCAACGGATACGTCGCCCCTGACCAAGTGTTGGGTTTGACCTTTACTAGGAAGGCTGCGCAGCAACTGTCGCAGCGTATTCGTCAACGCCTGGAAACTCTTGCCGGTGTGCCACGGTTGAAAGATATTGATCCCACAGGTCGGTTGGAAAAAAATCTCCAAGCGATCACCCCAACTGTGTCCACCTATGACTCCTATGCGGGAACGTTGATCAGAGAATACGGATTGCTGCTCCCTGTGGAGCCGTCTGCTCGGTTGATCACCCAAACGGAGCTTTATCACATCGCTCGCACCGTGGTAAATAACTACGACGGCGAACTCACCGCTACTCAGACACCTGCAACGGTCACGGACTATTTGCTGAAATTGGTCTCTGAAATGGACAACCACATGGTCACGGCGGAAGATATCCGCGATGAATCCGATCCGTTCATTAAGCTTTTCGACGAACTCCCCAAAGGTAAAGGCCAACGCGACAACCTTAATGCGGAGATGACGAAGTGGCGAGATACCCAGATCGCTCGCCTCCAGTATCTGCCTTTAGTTAAAGCACTGAAAGAGGAACTACACAATCAAGCAGTGGTGACTTTCGGTGAGCAGATGTCAAAGGCAGCGAAACTCGCATCGACGCATCCGCAGGTGGGATATTCACAAAGGCGACGTTTTCGTGTTGTCATGCTCGATGAATATCAAGACACCAGCCATTCCCAGCGAGTGTTGCTGAGTAGTCTTTTCGGTGGCACTGATCCGGGCCTGACAGTTAATGCTGTTGGCGATCCAATGCAAGCGATTTATGGATGGCGCGGTGCAACAGCGGCGAACTTGGAGAACTTCGTCGATGATTTCCCGGTTATCCATCTCGATGGGAAAACGAAAGCACCCAAAAATGAATTGACTACCAGTTGGCGAAACCCACCTGAGGTACTCACTCTCGCTAATGCTGTTTCACGCGAAGTACTTGGGTCGCCCGATGCGCCGACTCGGACCGTTCAACCACTTCAGTCTCGGGAGGGAGCTCCGAAAGGTGAGGTGTCGTTGGGATGGTTCGGTACCGCGATTGATGAGCGAAACTTTGTTGCCGATGAGTTGGAAAAGCATTGGAATGCGCGTGAGGAAAAAGGTGCGTTTACTGCTGCGGTGTTGGTGCGTAAGAAACGCCATTCGGCTCCGATGGCAGAGGAACTGACAAGGCGAGGCATCCCAGTGGAGATCGTTGGTTTGTCTGGGTTGTTGGATATTCCTGAGATTGCCGATCTGATTTCTCTAGCAACCATGCTCGTTCGTCCTCAAGATAATAGGGCAGCACTGCGCATCTTGGCTGGGCCGCATGTTGGTTTGGGTGTGGCGGATCTGAAGCGGTTGCAGGCTCGTGCGCGAAATATTGCGGGCCGAGTAACGAGAGAGCGTAGGGACAAGAACCCGGATCCGCTGCTTGAGTTGGAGGCAGTGATTGAAGAAGCGACTGCAATTGAACCGGAGTCTGTTGTCGGTTTAGCCGATGCGGTGTCTGATTTAGGTGAGGGCGATCGTTTCAGTGAAGAAGGTCTGCTGCGATTGAAGCGTCTCGCCGGACAGTTGCGTTATTTGCGTAAATACAGTTTGGGTCGTTCGGTGGCGGATATTTTCGCCGATATTGAAACGGTGTTTAATATCCGCACTGAGGTGTTGTCGAGGCAAAATCCTCATGATGATGGTGCTGCTGGAACTGTCCATTTGGATAAGTTCGCGGAAGAGGTCGCAAGTCATGGTGGCATTGGGCTGCCTGAATTGCTGGATTATTTTGAGTTGGCGAAAGATCAAGAAGAAGGCCTTGAGCCGGGCGAGGTGACGGTTCGTAGCGATCGCGTACAAATCCTCACCGTCCACAAAGCGAAGGGTTTGGAGTGGGACATCGTGTCGGTGTTGCATGCGGATGCGTCGACGTATGATGCCAAGGCTTCGACGTGGTTGAAAAATGTCACGATGATTCCGTCGTCCCTTCGCGGTGATGCCGGTACTGGCGCACCGGAGTTGGATACGTCTGAGGCGGACGATCGCAAATCTCTAGAAGACGCCGGCAAGGAATACACCAATGAGGTGCGGGAGGGGTTGCGGGAGGAGAACTCTCGGCTGTTTTATGTCGGCATTACTCGCAGCGAGCGGGTGTTGATGGTGACAGGATCCGCGTTTGATGAAAGTGGCACTAAAGCAAAACAGCCGTATGGCCACTTAGAGATTCTGCGGGAGAAAGCACCAGAGTCCGTGGTGGCGTGGTGGGATGGGGAGGAGGGAGACGTCGAAAAGCAAAAACCTGCGGAAGGCATCTTCCCGCAACTTCGCCCCGCAGACCGCTCTGGTGCGGATCTGGTGCGCGGCCCACTGCCGGAGCCAAGCCACGAGGGCGGGCTGGAAAGCTTGTGGGAAAGAGAGGTAAGCGCGCTTATCGACGAACACCGCCGCCTTTCCAACCCCATTTTGGACGTCGAAATCTCCCGTGAGCTTACCGCCACCGATCTCGTCTCTATGAAAAATAATCCAGAGCAGTTCGCTCGCCGGATGCGCCGCCCCGTGCCCTTTAAGCCAAATACCTATGCAAAACGTGGAACGCTGTTTCACCAATGGTTGGAAGATCACTTCGGGCACACCGCGCTTTTAGACGAAACCGAACTTCCCGGCATTGACGAAGACTACTCCGACGACGCATTCATTGACCTTCGCGATGCGTTTTTAGGATCCGAATGGGAAAACCGCACCCCGGAATACGTCGAGCATCCCTTCGAAGTGACCATCGGCGAACACGTTATCCGCGGGCGCATGGATGCTGTTTTCCACATCGATGGCACTTGGATGGTTGTCGACTGGAAAACAGGCCGCACCCCAACTGGTCCGGAAATGTCAGCCGCGATCATCCAGCTCGCCGTCTACCGACTCGCCTGGGCTCGCCTAAAAGGACTACAACCCGAAGATGTGCGTGCAGCATTCCACTACGTTGCGCACAATCACACCTTTGAGCCGAACGATCTGCCGACTCAAGAAGAACTAGCCCGGCTGCTTAGTCAGGAATGATGCGCCTAAGATCAAACAAGAATGAAAGGACGGTGAAACAATGGGCCGGATAAAAAACGACGGTGAACTCGCCGATCTGCCGGATCATGCGCTTTTAAGCATCATCCGCATCCCACAAGCAGCGAAGAAAAGTCCCTGGGCACTGATCTTAACGCGCGTGCTGTATGCGATGGTGCTGTTGGTGATCGTCACCCTCGTTGTCTATTTCGATCGTGAAGGCTACTCCGAAGAGCTCACATTCATCGACGCGATGTACTATTCCACCGTCTCGTTAACCACAGTGGGATACGGCGATATCACCCCGGTGACACAATCAGCACGCCTGATCAACATCATCGTCCTCACCCCAGCCCGCATCGGCTTCCTGATCCTTCTCGTCGGAACAACCTTGTCCGTCCTCACCGAAGAATCCCGCCGAGCCCTGCAAATTCAACGTTGGAGAAAACGCATGCGCAACCACACCGTCGTTGTCGGATATGGCACCAAAGGGCGCTCCGCGGTCGCCGCATTGCTTGCCGACGGCGTCCCCGCCAACCAAATCGTTGTCATCGACACCGACCCAGCATCACTTGATGCTGCCAACAACAGCGGACTCGTCACAGTTAAAGGCTCTGCCACAAAAGCAGATGTGTTGCGTCTAGCAGGAGTCTCACGAGCACGAGCCGTTGTTGTTGCACCAAACCTTGATGACACTGCCGTTCTGGTGACTCTATCCGTGCGCGAAATCGCACCACAAGCCATGATCGTTGCCAGCGTCCGCGAATCTGAAAACCAACACCTTCTGGAACAATCCGGTGCCGATTCAGTCGTGATTTCCTCCGAAACGGCAGGACGCATGCTCGGCCTTGCTACCGTCACACCATCAGTGGTGGAAATGATGGAAGATCTACTCTCACCCGATGAAGGTTTTTCAGTAGCGGAACGACCAGTCGGCGAAGACGAAATCGGATCCAACCCACGACACTTGGCTGACATTGTCCTAGGAGTCGTGCGATCCGGCGAGCTCTACCGCATCGACTCACCAGAAGCAGAAACCGTCGAGCCCGGCGATCGTTTGCTTTATGTCCGTCGAGTATTTAGCGAAGAGGTAAATGATAAATGAGGATCCTTCCCATCGGCCCCAAAGACGAAATAGCAGTCAACGGATCGATCGTCTTTTTACCCGAAGCACACGGAGACGTCGTATCTGTTGCCCCTAACCTTGGCGCGGTGCGCGTAACTGCGAAAGAAATCGAAGCTTTAGGAACACCAACAGCACCGCGTGATCTGAGCTCCCGGGAAGTCGACGCATGCGTTTCTTTACTCCGCAATCGCGAATTGGTGCGCTTTGATCCACTCGATGGCAGCGAACTAACGTACAAAGAACACAGTGTTGCCTATGGTGCGAGCGGTCGACCACTATTCCCACGGCTTGATCCAGCAGTCATCGGCATTGTGGAACTTCGAGGGGAAGATCGTTTGCTTCTAGGGATGAATGCACAAAGACGTCAGCGGTATTCTCTGATTGCCGGTTACGTCTCTCATGGTGAGTCACTTGAAGATGCATTTGCTAGGGAAGTGTTTGAAGAGGCGGCGCGCCGGGTATCTGAGATTTCGTATGTGTCGTCTCAACCATGGCCAATTTCTGGATCGTTAATGCTGGGGATGAAAGGCTTTACAGAAGATGAGTTGCCCCAAGCGGAAACTGATGGTGAGTTGGCGGAGACGATTTGGGCTTCGCCTCTAGACATTATTGATCGTAAGATTCCGATCGCACCACCCGGATCGATTGCCTACGACATGATTAATGCTTGGGCACGAGAGAAACAAAATTAAGGGAGCTTTTTACAGTGATCAATTTGCAGGACCTCGACGAGGATCAACGCATCGCTGCTTCTGCACCTCGCGGGCCAGTGTGTATTCTCGCCGGAGCCGGCACGGGTAAAACTCGGACGATTACTTATCGCATTGCGCATTTGATTGATCAGGGTTTTGTGAGCCCGAATCGTGTTCTTGCGGTCACTTTTACTTCTCGTGCGGCAGGGGAGATGCGGCATCGCCTGAATCTGATGGGGATTGGTGGTGTGCAGGCGAGAACTTTCCACGCGGCGGCAAGAAAGCAGCTGTTGTATTTTTGGCCGCAGGTGGCGGGGAATCTGCCGTGGCGATTGTTGGATAATAAGTTTCAGTTGGTTGGTCGAGCGGTGCGTGGTGCGCGGTTGGAGTCGCAGACTGAAAAAGTTCGCGATATTTTAGGTGAGATTGAGTGGGCGAAGGCTTCGTTGATCACGCCGGAGCAGTATCCGGATCGTTTGGGAACGCGGACCCCTCCTGCTCCTGCGGAGAAAGTCGCTGAGGTGTATCAGCGATACGAAAATATGAAAACAACCCCTGAGGGGATGTTGTTAGATTTCGACGATCTGTTGCTTCATACCGCAGGTGCGTTGGAAAATTCGCCGGCGGTGGCTGAGGAGTTCCGACAGCAGTATCGCAGTTTTGTGGTTGATGAGTATCAGGATGTCACACCTTTGCAGCAGCGGGTGCTTGAGGCGTGGCTGGGGGATCGTGATGATCTCACCGTTGTCGGTGATGCGAACCAGACGATTTATTCGTTTACGGGGGCGACACCGGAGTATTTGTTGAATTTTTCACGTAAATATCCGGAGGCGACCGTCGTCAAGCTGCAGCGCGACTACCGCTCAACGCCGCAGGTCACCGGATTGGCCAATACCGTCATCGGTCAGGCGCGGGGGCGTGTGGCAGGCACGCGCCTGGAGCTAGAGGGCATGCGCATCGCCGGGCCGGAGCCCGAGTTTACGGCTTACGACGACGAACCCACCGAAGCCCGCGAAGTTGCGGGCCGCATTTTAACGCTGCTTAAAAACGGCGTCCAGGCCTCAGAGATCGCCGTTTTGTACCGCATTAACGCGCAGTCGGCGGTTTTTGAACAAGCGCTTGCCGACGCCGGGATCGTCTATCAAGTAAGAGGCGGCGAAGGATTTTTCACCCGCCCAGAAATTAGACAAGCCTTGAGTCAACTGATCCGGACATCCCAGCGTGATGTTGATGAAAGCGATCTGGTGCGTCTAACTCAACGCACCCTCGTTCCGTTGGGATTGAGTTCGGAAGAGCCAAGCGGCGCCCAAGAACGCGAGCGCTGGCAATCCCTTAACGCATTGGTTGATCTGGTGAAAGATTTAGTCAAAGCCACACCCGACCTTGATCTCACCGGACTGCTACTGAAACTGAGGGAGAGACAGGAGGCAAAGCATCCGCCGACCGTTGAAGGCGTTACCTTGGCATCGTTGCACGCAGCGAAAGGACTTGAATGGGATGCCGTGTTCCTCGTTGGTCTTGTCGATTCCACGTTGCCCATTAGCCACGCGATTAAAGCTGGCGATGAAGCGATCGAAGAAGAACGCAGACTGTTTTACGTCGGTGTGACACGTGCTCGCGAACACCTCCATTGCAGTTGGGCGCTAGCCAGGCAAGAAGGTGGACGCAAAAGCCGTAAGCGCAGCCGATTTTTAGACGGCATCGTGGTGGATATGGCATCTGAGTCTGGCACCCCACGAAGCAACCGACCCAAAAACTGTAGAGTATGCGGATCGGTGCTCTCAAGCGCCTCGGAAAAAGCGATCGGTCGGTGCGGAAGTTGTCCCATCCAAGCTGATGAAGAGACCTTCGAAGCTTTACGCACCTGGCGCAACGACACAGCGAAGCGAGAAAACAAAGCCGCCTACATGGTGTTTAGCAATGCCACACTGATGGCGCTTGCTGAGATGAACCCCACCAACGAAAACGAACTCCTCGACGTTCCAGGTGTGGGACCAATGAAAATCGAAAACTACGGCGATGATGTTTTAGAGATCCTGGCTAAGCACGCGCATTAAGATTCCAACACATCGGGCACCTCGGGTGCACAGGCAACGTGCGTACCGAGTTTGTCCGATCGTGTGGATTGACTTCCTCCACCACCCCGGGCCTCCACGTATCGGAGGTTACCCATGCGACCAGCCTGGCGGCTGTAGCCATCTCGGTAACGGGATCGGGAAATGTTGGGCCGTGGGGTTGCTGATTAATAATGGACAACCAATGCGGATCGATATCGCAATGATGTAAATCCACACACATCAAACAAGGACCAATTCTATTTCGGCGGCCCGGACCGATGATGCCACGACTATCAATAATCGATGCACACAGATACGTCGGGGTGTACTTGTTCAACAGCGGAGCCAACTGCGGCGAACTGGCAAGTTGGTTGAGAACCAAGATGTGGCTTGAAGGAAGTTCCAAAAACTCCCGAGGCGATTCATCGATGATTTGGGGACGGGGAATAAAGCCGGAGGTTTCGAGAAGGAAGGAGGTGACGTCGACAAGCGAACCGTCGCCGAACAGCAACACCTGCGACCCGGCCGATTCGCGCAGCACGCCGAATGCCAATAAATCATCAAGCAAACTCGCGGCCGCGGTGGGTGCAAGCCCGGCGCTTGTGAGATCGGCTATGACATCAGCGATCGGCCGAGCCGTACGCAAATTCCGCAAGATAGGTACAATCTTCGAAGAATGCGATGGGTCGATATCAAGTACGCCAGCGCGAGTGGCATCTATGCCGAATTGGATCGCTGAATCCGGGCGGATCAACACTTGAGCAGAATTAACTAGAGCGATCTGTGTCATCGAAAATTTCCCCCAAAACTTGATCGACACGTTTGCTCTATTTCATCACAGTTACAATCATCTGTCATGCAGGAAATGCTCGACATTGAAGTCATCCGATCGGCAAAACGCACCAAAACAGTACAAGCTCGCATTGTCGATGGGAAAATCCAGGTGAGGATCCCGGCGAGGATGTCTAAGGCGGAGGAAGAAAAAGCGGTGGGGGAGATCGTCGAAAAGCTTCGTCGACGCAACCGATCGTCCGCCTCAAGCGATTCCGACCTCCTTGAGCGCGCGCATCGGTTAAATAAATCTGTCCTTGACAGCAAAGCGCGCGTGGAAAGTGTGCGGTGGGTGAGCAATCAGACGGGGCGGTGGGGTTCATGCACCGTAGCGACTGCGGAGATTCGGATTTCGGATCGGTTAAGAAACGTGCCGGATTATGTGTTGGATGCGGTGTTGGTTCATGAGTTGACGCATACGTTTATTCCAGGCCACTCGGCGGAGTTTTGGGAGTGGGCAGACAAAACACCCTTGGCGGAGAGGGCCAAGGGCTATTTGGAGGCGTATCAGCGGTGGGGATAAAGTTTTAGGATTTGTCTGAATCGTCGGGGTTGTCTTCTGATTCCTCACTAGAGTCAGAGTCTTTGCCTTTCTTCTCTGCTTCTTCTGCGAGCAGTTTTTCCAAGGCGGTGATTTCTGCGATCGGGTCGAAGGAGTCGCCGTCGGATTCGCCGAGTAGTGCGTCGATGAATTCGGCTGGTTTTTCGATGTCTTCGGCGGTGGGGAGGAAGTCGGGGTGGTTCCAGACAGCGTCGCGGCGTTCAATTCCGACGGCGTTTTCGACGCGTCGCCAGAGTTCGGCTGCTTCGGAGACTTTTGGTGCGCCGAGTTCGATGCCGACGACTTGGGAGAAAGCTTGTTCAGCGGATCCGCCGGTTGCGCGGCGACGCTTCCAGGCTTCATTCATCGCATCGGTGGAAGGGATGCGTTCTTGGAGTGCTTCGGTAACAACGATGTCGACCCAGCCTTCGACAAGCGCGAGGAGGGTTTCTAGGCGGGAGACCGCGTTGGCGTTGCGGGAGCCGATGCGTGGGGAAAGATCCATGCCTTGGAGTTCGTTCATCATTTCTTGGAGGCGTTCTGGATCTGGGTTGTCCATTTGGAAATTACCCATCGCCTCTTGGATGTGTGAAGTATCGATTTCAAGGCCAGCTGCGTATTCCTCGACGGAAGATACGAGACGTTCAACAAGCCATGGCACATGTTTGAAAAGGCGCTGGCGGGCGGCTTCGCGGGCGCAGATATAAACAAGCATTTCTTGCGGAGCAACGTTAAGGCCCTTGGATGCTTGAGAGATGTTTCCTGGGAGAACTGCGGATACTCCCACTGGGGAAATCGGAAGGCCGAAATCAGAACCAGTGAGGGTTTGCTTAGCTAGATCGCCGAGTGCATTGCCTAATTGAACACCGAAGTTCATTGATGACATGGAGTTCATCAATGAAGACATCGGGCCCATCATTTCACGGGCTTCTTCAGGCAAGTTTTCTAATTGAGCTTTGTTCATTTGCTCTGCCACAGGGGAAACAAGACGCTTCCACACAGGCAAAGTGTTTTCTAACCAGTTCTCCGGATTCCATGCTTCTACGCGGTGTCCGGAGGTAGGCAGTTGGGTGGAGTTATCTAACCACAGCTCTGCCAAGCGCAGGGATTCCTCGACTGCTTCCTTTTCTGAATCTTTAATCGGTGTAGCTCGCCCAATCTGCTGGCGGGCGATACGTGCTGCTAAATCATAATTAACTGGACCTGCGGCCTCGGGGGAGTTCATGGAATCACCCATGCCGGACAGCATTTGGCCAAATTGGTTAAGGATATCGCCTAATCCGCCAGGCCCTCCGGCACCTCCTTGTTGGCCGAAACCGAAGTTGCCACCGAAAAAGCCGAAAGGATCATTGTTTCGGTTTTTGTCATCATCGTCGTCGTTGTTGCCAAAAGAGAAACCAAAGCCATTAGAATTCATATTTACCAATCTACAAGGCAACTATTTCCTATTGCTACGATCCGAACAACGCTGATAGCGAACACAGGTTGTAGGGTGGATATTCGTGAATCGCCGAATCAAGACTCTCACGTGGGGTGCAATCCCTTTGGTGCTGCTGGCATCATTGGTAAGCATCGACCATATCCCTGGTACAAACATTAACTTGACTGTGCCTTATGCCGCTGAAGGCCCCGGGCCAACGATCAACACGCTTGGTCAAGTTGATGGGCAAGATGTTGTTTCCATCAGTGGTACTGATTTGGATGAAACCGAAGGCAACCTGAATATGACCACGGTGTCGGTTCGTTCCGGCATGACGCTGTCGCAGGTGATCTCACGTTGGCTGTTTACCGATGACACGATCGTTCCCATCGAGCAGATCTTCCCACCCGGACAAAGCACCGAGGAAGTAGAAGAATCAAACCGCACTGCATTTACCGCATCGGAATCTTCAGCAACGATCGCCGCGATGAACTACCTCAATATCCCAGTCGAAGTTGAAGTAGTAGAAGTACTCAACGAAAGTGCCGCGACCGGAGTTTTCGAACCCGGCGACAAACTACTCAGCATCGATGGCACCGCGATTTCCACTCCGGGAGATGCACAAAACATTGTTCGCTCCAAAGCTCCCGGCGATGAGATCACGATTTCTTATGAGAGAAACGATCGGGAATCTCAAGCTTCCATCACCTTGCGCGAGCACCCGGATGATCCTTCGATGGCACTGCTCGGTATTTCAATGATGTCAGTTCCCTCGAGCCAGATTGAGGTGGATTACAACTTGGAAGATATCGGTGGGCCTAGCGCGGGCATGATGTTTTCGCTGGCGGTCGTCGATAAGCTTTCTCCTGGTGCGCTGAATGGCGGCAAGTTTGTCGCTGGCACGGGCACGATCGCTGAGGACGGATCGGTGGGCCCGATCGGCGGAATTGCGCACAAGGTGCGCGCGGCGGAGGATGCTGGTGCGGAAGTGTTCTTAAGCCCGGCTGACAATTGCGCGGAGGCGATGAGCGCGAAGCCAGAGAATATGACGGTGCTGAAGGTGGATTCGTTGTCTCAAGCGATTGATCAGATGGCGGCGTTCAACGACGGTGCGGACTACCAGACCTGTAGTTAGTTTTTGGAATCGGAAGCCATTGAGGTTTCTGAAGCCTCTGTTTCTTCCGTTTCCTTCGGCGTTGCTAATCCGAGTTCGTAGATGCGTTCTTCGGGATCAATTTTGTCCGACGACACCATTTGTTGCAGCACGAGGCCTTCATCGTTGTCGACGACAGTAATAATCGACATGGTGCCGATCGTCGTCCAGCCAACTACTTTTGATCCGGTGTCTTCGACAACGCGTGAGCTGCGCAGTTCGGTGAGTAGCTGCGTGGTGCTTGTGGCTTTGGATGCGTTGTCAAAGAACTGAAACTGCCCGACTTCCGGGCCGTTGCAGGCAAAAGAATCTTCGACCCCTGAGGGGTCACAGGTGTCAAATTGCTCAAAAAGCTCGACCGGCGCCAGCGACGCGAAAACTTTATAGGCGGCTTCGACGTCCTTAGTCATCCGCGGTTTGCTTGTCGACGTCTCCCCACTTTCTTCCGTCGACGTTTCGGCAGTGCTTGACTCTGGGGTGGTTTCAGAGGTCTCTTCCGTAGTGGTTTCAGCAGACGTCTGGGTTGTGCTCGGCTCAGTTGTCGTTGGTGTCTCGGTATTTCCACCCGAACATGCAGCTAATAGAGGAATAAGCGCCACGAATCCCAATGCAACGCGGACATGCTTGTGCGGGGTGGACGCCACAGTGTGAACTCCTCATGTGAAATGTGGGCGGGGTTAACTTAATTTATCCTAGCGAACGGGGACGGAAAGTCAGTTTTTAGATCTCTTCGGGGTCTGCTTCGAGGGTATAACGCAGTGCTGCGATGACGCCTGGTGCAACTCCTGGGCCGCCACGCAGTTCGATTTCGTCTTCCGCAAAGGGACCGCGTTCGCTAAGTTCTTCTTCGGTGGGGCGCAGCTGCAAAAGGGTTAGTTCGGCGTCGCCTCGCAACACTCCAGAAAATAGGCGCGCGGGTCGAGGTTCGGATCCTGCGACGGCTGCGTCGGTGAACATGATTTCTTGCGCAAGCACCGCACCGACGATTTCGGCAGGCCATGCCAGTCGGGAAATGTAATCGCCGAGGGCTTCAGATCCTGGCAGTAAGTTCTCTGGCAGGTTGTCTTGAACAACCAACGTCAAAGGGGATTGTTCATCGGCGTCATCCAAGGTGTCTACCAGCATTTCGGTGGGAACCAACGCAAATAGTGTTGGCCCGGCATCCCAACCTTCGGCGTGGATAAATTCGACGGCCTCAAGCATCGCTTTATTCAAGGCTTGGGGGCTAAAAATGGAATCGTTCATTATTTTTTCCTTTTGTGAACATACTTGTTGGCCTTTATAGGTGATTAAACCGTAGAGTAGGGGAGAAACGCAGAATCACGTAAAAAATAAGGATATTGTCTTGTCGACTGGTCTCACACCTCCGCCCCAACCGATCAAGCGACCTCCAAAGGCGGTGACGTGGACCTTCGCCATCGTGGCGTTGATCATTCTCATCGCCCCCATGAGCGTTGGCTTCTATACCGACTGGCTCTGGTTCGGTGAAGTAGATTTCCGGGGTGTTTTCACCAAGGTTATTATCACCCGCATCGTCCTATTCGTGGTCTTTGCTCTAGTCGCTGGATTTATCACCTGGCTTGCTGGCTACTTTGTCACAAAACTTCGCCCGGATGCGATGGCGGCTTTTGACGCGGAATCACCAGTATTCCAATACCGTCAGATGATTGAAAACAGCCTGCGCCGCATCATGGTGATCGTGCCGGTTTTCGTTGCTTTGCTCGCTGGACTCATCGGCCAGCGATCCTGGCGTACCGTCCAGTTGTGGATGAATGGACAAAGCTTCGGCGTTTCGGATCAACAATTCGGACATGATTATGGGTTCTATGCCTTCGATCTGCCGATGCTGCGTCTGATCGCTGATTCTTTGTCGATGCTGTTTATCGTCGCTTTCCTCATCGCACTTGTCGGCCACTACCTCATGGGTGGAATCCGCGCTGGAAACCAGATGACTGGACAGAAGTCTTATGTTTCCCGTGGTGCACGCGCTCAGCTCGCTGTCACGGCCGGTTTGTGGATGTTGGTTAAAGTCGCTGGTTACTGGCTTGATCGCTATGACCTGTTGACCAAGGAAAATTCCACCTTCACTGGTGCTAGCTACACTGATATCAATGCGCAGCTACCTGCAAAGATTATTCTTTTGGTGATCGCGCTATTTGTGGCAATTGCATTCTTTTCTTCCATTTTCTTGAAAGACCTTCGAATTCCAGGTCTAGCTGTCGTGCTGATGCTGTTGAGCTCGGTTATTATCGGCGCTGCTTGGCCACTGATGCTCGAGCGTTTCTCTGTACAGCCAAACCGTGCAGAAAAAGAAGCAGAGTATATTTCTCGAAACATCGATTCCACGAGGTATGCCTACGGCATTACCGATGATGATGTCACCTACGAGGAAAACTGGGGAGCAGGGGAGACCACCAACGAAGAGGTGGCCGCTGATTCCGCCACGATTTCTAACATTCGTTTGCTTGATCCTCAGATCCTGTCACCTACCTTCACCCAGCAACAGCAGCTGCGAAACTTCTATGGTTTCCCAGACCAGCTGGCGATGGACCGCTTTGAAGTAGACGGTGAGCTCCGCGACTTCGTTGTTGCCGCCCGCGAGCTTGATCCAAACGCTTTGCAGCAAAACCAGCAGGACTGGATCAACCGCCACACGGTATACACCCACGGCAACGGCTTTATTGCAGCCCAAGCGAACCAGGTCGATGAGGTTGCTCGCGACGTTGGATCCACCCGTGGTGGCTATCCTGTCTACACCGTTTCAGATCTGCAATCCAATGCACGTGCAGCAGAAAGCGAAGATGCTGAAGAGCTCGGTATCAAAGTTGACGAGCCTCGCGTGTACTACGGACCGTTGATCGCATCTGCAGCAGATGGTGCGGATTATGCAATTGTTGGTGACACCGGCGATGGCCCAGTTGAGTACGACACTGATACCTCCAGCTACACCTACCAAGGTGCCGGCGGTGTTGATATCGGAAATATATTCAACCGTGCAACCTTCGCACTGCGTTACCAAGAAATGAACATGCTGCTTTCGGATCGTGTTGGTTCCGAATCCAAGATTTTGTTCGAACGCGATCCACGTTCCCGTGTGGAAAAAGTCGCCCCTTGGCTAACCACCGACTCCAAGACGTACCCAACGGTTATCGATGGCCGCATCAAGTGGATCGTCGACGGCTACACCACCTTAGATAGCCTGCCGTATTCAACCAGGACATCTTTGACGGAAGCCACCCAGGATGCTGTGATGCCAGACGGCACCCCGCAGCCGTTGATCACCGATCGTGTTGGTTACATCCGCAATTCAGTCAAGGCAGTCGTTGATGCCTACGACGGATCCGTTGAACTCTATGAGTTCGACACCGAAGATCCAGTGCTGAAGGCATGGCGCGGAGTGTTCCCTGACACTGTTAAGCCAGAATCAGAAATCTCAGATGAGTTGCGTGCACACTTGCGCTACCCAGAAGACCTGTTCAAGGTCCAGCGCGACATGCTTGCTAAGTACCATGTCGATGATTCCGGCACCTTCTTCACCAACGATGCGTTCTGGTCTGTCCCAGGTGATCCAACCGCCGCAGAAGGACGCCAAGAGCTTAAGCAGCCTCCTTATTACGTCGTTGCAGCTGACCCAGAAACCGGTGAGGCAAGCTTCCAGCTGATTACACCATTCCGTGGTCTGCAGCGTGAGTACCTATCTGCCCACATGTCTGCATCGTCCGATCCGGATTCTTACGGCGAAATCACCGTTCGTGTGCTGCCTACCGATTCCGTGACTCAGGGTCCTAAGCAGGCACAGGATGCGATGATGTCTTCCGACCAAGTAGCGCAGGATCAAACGCTGTGGCGTGGATCTAACGATCTGCACAACGGTAACCTGCTGACACTTCCAGTCGGTGGCGGAGAGATCCTCTACGTCGAACCGATCTACTCGCAGCGTAAAGATCAGGCATCTGCCTTCCCTAAGCTTCTGCGTGTTCTGGTCTTCTACAAGGGTCAGGTTGGTTACGCACCAACGATCGCTGAAGCATTGGCACAGGTCGGCATTGATCCTAAGGAAGCTCAAGATATCGATGTTGTCGATGAGGGAGCTACCACTCCATCAACTGAGCAACCTGAAACTGATCAGCCAGCAGAAGAAACACCTTCGACGCCAGCTGCAGAGGCCGGAAGCCTTGATGCCATCAACCAGGCGTTGAGCAACCTTGAAGCTGCACGTGATGGTTCCTTCGAAGAGTACGGTCGTGCCCTCGATGCACTCGACCGCGCAATTTCTGACTACCAATCAGCGCAGTAGCGTTTAGCTAAAAAGCAGCCCGGGAAATCTCTCCTGGGCTGTTTTTTATTGAGTCACCGCATCGGTTATCTCAGCAAGTACCCACTTGAGGGTGTCTTCGTCGTGGGAGCCGAAGCCGAAGACGATGCCGTTGTCTGCTCCGGTGCCTCCCCAGTAGTCGGAGAGGGCCGTGACGTCGAGTCCTCGAGATTCCAGATCGGAGACAACTATGTTTTGGGGTTTTTCGCATAGTAAGACTGCGTGGAGTCCGCCGTTGATGGGGCGAAGCTGTGTTGTGGGGAGATCACCGAGGGTGTCTTGGACGATGGATCGGCGGTGTCGGTAGAGGCGTCGAAGGCGTTGGGTGCGGCGTCGTAAAGCACCTGAGGCGAGGTAGGAAGCGAGCGCATGCTGGGTGATTCCGCTGACTGGCTGGCCGAGTATCCCGCGAAGCGCAGCAAGCTTTCGCGCAACAGGTGCCGGCGCGATGAGGTATCCGCAGGCAATTTGTGGGGTGATAACGGAGGAAAATGTTCCAAGCAGAATCGTGCGATCGGGTGCGAGTGCGCGCAGCGGGGGAAGCGGCATGCCGACGTATCGCAGCTCGGAATCGTAATCGTCTTCTATAAGCAACGCATCGTTTGCCTCAGCCCATGCAACGATCGCGGTGCGTCGATCCGCAGGCAGTGATCCGCCGTAGGGATATTGGTGACTGGGGGTGACCAGCAGCGCATTAAGGTCGCGGGGCAGGGTATGCGGAACGAGACCGGATTCATCGGTGGGCACATCGACGGTTTCATGTCCAAGGACTTGGGGAATGCGCCGCAGGCTCGGGTAGCCGGGCGACTCGACGCCGATGCGTGCCGGAGTATCCATGGTGCGCAGCAGCAGACTCAAACCCTCGCGCGCCCCGGCGGTCACAATGATCTGCTCAGTATCCACCTTGAGGCCCCGCATCTGGCGGAGGTGGTCGGCGATCTCGATCCGGAGCCTCAACAGGCCCTGATCTGGGGAGTGCGTGGGCGGATTGGCGCAGGCCTCGCGCCAGGCAGCGCGCCAAGCGGAATCGGCGAGCGTGGCTGTATCAGGCACGCCGGGGCTTAGGTTGAGCAGCGGGGGAGGATTGCTTTTCGACGTCTCCTTCCACTCAATTTCCACCGGCTTCAACAAATGCAGATCTGGGTTGATCGTTGTCCCAGAACCACGAGTAGTGGTGAGGTAGCCTTCACCTGCCAATTGGTCATAAGCGGTCACGACACTTCCGCGTGATACCCCCAAACGGGTGGCTAAGCTTCGGGTGCTGGGAAGGGGGTCTCCTGGGGTGAGGATTCCTTGGGCTACGAGTTCGCGGATTTGTTCTGTGAGCTGCGTGGGAATGGAGGTGGGCTCTTGTGGATTGAGGGCGATGGGCAGGATGGCGTGCATGGTTTCATGGTCGCCAAAAAAGTGGTCTAATGCAAGTGGCTAAAAGTGGATCTAGTCCTAGTCCACTTGGTGGCGTTGGATGATCAGTCATGACCGAAACTCAAGAAACTTTTCAAGCAACCACCCGCGTAAAGCGCGGACTCGCCGACATGCTCAAGGGTGGTGTGATCATGGATGTGGTCACCCCTGAACAAGCACGCATCGCAGAAGACGCAGGCGCCAGCGCTGTCATGGCACTGGAGCGCGTTCCTGCCGATATCCGTTCTCAAGGCGGCGTTGCCCGCATGAGTGATCCGGATCTGATCGAGGGAATCGTCAATGCGGTTTCCATTCCGGTCATGGCGAAAGCACGCATCGGTCACTTCGTGGAGGCGCAGGTTCTGGAAGCTCTCGGCGTTGATTTCATCGATGAGTCCGAGGTGCTTAGCCCTGCTGATTACACTCACCACATCAACAAGTGGAAGTTCGATGTTCCTTTCGTGTGTGGCGCAACCAACCTTGGTGAAGCTCTGCGACGTATCACCGAAGGTGCTGCCATGATCCGCTCCAAGGGTGAGGCCGGCACCGGCGATGTCTCTGAGGCAGTCCGTCACCTGCGTACCATTCGCGGCGATATCAACCGCCTGCGTTCTCTCGATGAGGATGAACTTTTCGTTGCCGCCAAGGAATTCCAGGCGCCATATGATCTGGTCCGTGAAGTCGCTATCACTGGCAAGCTACCAGTGGTCACCTTCGTTGCCGGCGGCGTTGCCACTCCAGCCGATGCCGCACTCGTGCGCCAGATGGGTGCAGAAGGCGTATTCGTCGGCTCAGGCATCTTCAAATCGGGCAATCCAGCCGCGCGCGCCGCAGCGATCGTCAAGGCTGCAACGCTTTTCGACGACCCCTCCGTCATCGCCGATGTATCCCGCGGCCTGGGCGAAGCCATGGTGGGCATCAACGTATCTGACGTCCCAGCACCTCACCGACTTGCTGAGCGCGGCTGGTGATCGTTGGTGTCTTAGCTCTTCAAGGTGGAATCGAAGAGCATGTTAAAGCCCTGGAAGCACTTGGAGTGCAGACTCGAAAAGTGCGTGTTCCAAAAGATCTTGACGGGCTTGACGGCATAGTTATCCCTGGTGGCGAATCCACGGTGATGGATAAACTTGCTCGCACATTCTGCGTGGCAGAACCTTTGGCAGCGCTCATCCGTGAAGGGCTGCCGGTCTTTGCGACCTGCGCTGGTTTGATCTATCTGGCCCAAAAGTTAGAAAATCCGGCTCGAGGCCAGCAGACCTTAGGCGTGCTGGATGTGGTGGTGCGTCGAAACGCGTTCGGTACCCAACGCGAATCTTTCGACACCACCGTTGACGTTGCTTGGGACGGCGCATCGTTTGAGGGTGTGCAGGCCTCGTTTATCAGAGCACCCATCGTCACCGAGTGTGGTGCGGTGCAAGCGATCGGTGTTCTCAAGACCGGGGAAGTAGTTGGTGTGCGGCAAGGCAATATCGTGGCACTGTCTTTCCATCCCGAAGAAACCGGTGACTACCGCATCCACCAAGCCTGGCTTGACCTGATTGGAAAACAAGCTGAACTGGCGATTTGATGTTTGCTGAAGCGCTCTGTATAGTTTCTACACGTTGCACAGAGCGCGAAAGCAATCATTGCAATAGATTAGATGGTTTAACAATCATCGCGTCGCGGGGTGGAGCAGCTCGGTAGCTCGCTGGGCTCATAACCCAGAGGTCGTAGGTTCGAATCCTGCCCCCGCTACTAAGATAGAAAATTCCCCTCAACTTCGGTTGAGGGGTTTTTCGTATTGGATAGTGATCTTGAACCATTCTGCTGAAGTGGCGGATCTTTTATCTACACCGAGTGGTAAGACAAAGTTATGGCAACACACACGCGGTCTCGCTCACTTCGTCCAGAAAAGTCTCCTCTTGATCGACAGTTTCGGAAGCGGGATGTTTTTGCTGTACTAGCGATCCCGCTGATCCTTGTTGTTCCTCTGCTGTTTGTTCGACTAGATATTTCCGGAACGTCCATCGCGGTCATCGATGCCGTTTAGCGGTGATCATTGGTGGCATCCTCATCTATTTGTATGCACCGATGTTCCGACGCCATTGGCGAGCACTAAAGCAGGCCCGGTTGAAGGCAACCGTCTTAGTCGTCGCTGGTGCGATTGGCTTGCAGATAGTCATTCAAATTGTGCGCGCAGTAATGGATGCTCTTCAGGTGCCCAGCACAAACCTCTTCGATCTAACCACGACGGATAGTGTGTACTCCCCAGACCTGACGATGATAAGCAGTGTTGGTTTTGCACTCATGGCATTTGCGATGCTTTCTCCCAACATCACTGTTTTTATTGAAGAGATTGTATTCCGCTACACATTGCTGGAAAAGCTACCTATTTGGAGGAATGCTCTTACTATCGGGTTGACCGTTGTGGTCAATAGTGTGGTTTTCGGTTTGATTCACCTTGGTAATTTCGACGGCGACGTTTCAGCTATCGTTCCTTATATGTTTGCTGGTTTGTTGATGAACCTGGTGTATATCTGGACCCGCAACGCTTGGATACCGGCATTGATGCATTTGCTCAACAATGCAACGCTGACTTTCGGTGCACTCATTTTGATTGGTGTGTTGAGGCTATTCGGCGCAGTCTATACTGGGTGGCTGGAGTCACTGCACCTTACTTGTACCCCTAAACGGGGGAGCTGTTGGGGTATAAGATGTGCAGGTCACCAGAAGGAAAAGAATCCACATTCCCCCTGCTCGCGGACTACTATCTGCCGGAAATGACGTGGTTTTCACAGCGTTTTCCAACGTGGCTTATCTGCTTACCTCATGAAAAGCGGCCAATATTTCTGGACGGGGAATTGCTTAAGTCACAGTTCGATTTCGTGCGCGTCAAAGTTACCTTAATCATGGCATTATGTATTGCATTGCCCTTTTGCTGTTATGAAAGTGAACTAAAGATACCTATGCGCATATCGGTCTCACGCCGCGCCATTTTTGCAACGTCCATTTTGATGGCGGGGGTGAGCATCTTCGCACCTGCAGCCAATGCGGCGGAAACCCCAGCTTCGGAGTGGGTGAATACAACTGCAATCGTTGATCAAGCGAATGCTCAGTTGGCGCAGTTTGGCGTGAGCGTTGATCGAGGCGTCGCTGAAAATTTTGATCAGCAAGTAAACTCTCAGATTGATGCAGCATTGGCACCTTATGGAGATGAGGTAGCAACGTCAGGTGGCCAAGTTGTGGAGCAAACTCTGCAGCTAGTGGAGCAGGAAGCGCAAAAAGCATTACCTAATTATCAGGTGCGCACCGATATTCAATCGCAAATTATGGGTGCTACTCCGGGAGAAGTTTTACACCGAGTCCCAGGATCGTGGTTTGATGCGCCTGCCGTTCCGGAGGAATCCAAAATTGTAGAGGAACAGGGCAAATCACTGTACGGGCCCGGCACTCCGATTTACCTCAACGGCAACTCGATGTGCACACTCGCGGTGACTGGCACAGATGCGGATGGTCGAAAGATTGGTATCACCGCAGGGCACTGTGGAAAATCAGGAGATGCGGTTCGTTCTGCTGATTCTTATTGGGTCGGTGATTCTGGAACTGTGGTGTACAACGCCCCTAACTCCGATTACTCCGTTATTGAATTTGGTTCAAATGCTGAATTAAGCAATTCCTACAACGGCATTACTGCAAATGCTGTTGGTGGGGGAGTCGCAAATGGTCAGGAAGTGTGTAAAAACGGGGTTGCTACGGGTTACACCTGTGGTTTGGTGTGGACTGCCGATCAACGCATGACTATGTCTCAGGTGTGTGCAGGTCGTGGAGATTCGGGTGCTCCGTTGATCGCGGGTGGACGCGTCGTCGGTCTTGTTTCCGGTGGTGTTATTCCTGATTACAACCTGGCGTGTACTACTCCGCTGCAGGGACCATTTTTCATGCCGACATTATCGGTGAATATGGATAGCATCATCACCGATCTGGATTCTCAGAATCTTCCCGGCCGAGGTTTCCAACCAACAGCAGGGTAGTGTTAAAAAATTTCCGTCGTTCCAATGGGAGTGGCGGATTTTTTATTTAGCCCAAATGGATCCCATTTCCCGACTTGAGATTTCACTAGAGGATGATCATCTTGATTCTCTGACCAGTGCAGATTTTTGGGGGACAATTTCGGCACTAATGTGGCCCAACTCGGTGAACCCGACTAACGCGCTGTTGATTACGGCTCTAGAACAGTTGGCATGAAAATGAGCGATAGGCGTTTATCGCTTGTTTAAGGCCTCGAGTTTTCTTAGATGAGTTTTGGTATGCGCTTGACCTTGAAAACCCGTTAGAAGCGCTTCTGGGGAGGTATGACTTTTCGGGTGTGGCGCTAAAACGTGAGCCCGACCAAACCAGGAGACCCACAAACGTCGAAAACGTGATTTCTGGGTCTCCTGGTTTGGTCTTATGCAGGTCGTGTGCTGTCAAGGACACGAACACCTAAATACGCACCAATCTGTGGGGCCACTTTGCTTATTTCATCTGCGGACCAAGATCGTTTATTTGAGGCCAAGTTTTGGTCAGATATGCCATTACTCAGCCCTGAAAATTTAAACCGGCGACCAAAAATCCCCAGAGTGCCTATGGGTTTGGTCGGATATGCAGGTTTTGAGGCGTTGTTCCAACAGGAAACCCCGAATCCTGAGATGCAAAGACGAAACCAGACTGAAGCTATTTCAAACGAGCTAGCGTCTCATCGTGGAGGATTCCGTTGGTGGCAACTGCATCGCCGCCGTGAGGGCCATCGACGCCTGCCAGTGAGGTGAATTTTCCTCCTGCTTCGGTGACCAGGATAGACAGAGGCGCCAGATCCCAAAGACTTACCTCTGGTTCGGCTGCGATATCTACAGCACCTTCGGCGACGAGGCAATAGGAGAAGAAATCGCCGTAGCCGCGGAGTCGCCAGGTGGTATCGGTGAGGGAGACGAACTTGTCGCGCAAATCTCGTTCGGACCAGCCGGAGAGGGAGGAGAAGGAGAGGGAGGCGTCGTCAAGCTTTGACACCTGGGACACGGACAGCTTGCGTGGGGAGCTGCCGTTGAAGGTGCGCCATGCGCCGGCCCCTTCGGATGCCCACCAGCGCCTGGCTAGTGCGGGTGCGGAGATGACACCTGCGACGGGTTTGCCGTTGTCGAGCAGTGCGATGAGTGTTGCCCAGACCGGGACGCCGCGGACGTAGTTTTTGGTGCCGTCGATGGGGTCGATGATCCATTGGCGTCCGCTGAATTCTACGTCGCCGCCGAATTCTTCACCGAGGATGGAATCGGACGGGCGGGCGGTGGCGATTTTCTCGCGGAGTGCTTCTTCGGTCGCCAGATCGGCGTCACTGACCGGAGTCATATCTGGTTTGGAGGTGACTTCTAGGTCAGAGGACTCAAAGCGGTCGAGGGTGATGGAGTCGGCGAGTTCGGCGAGTTCGAGGGCTAGGGCTAAATCATCTGCATAGTTGCTCATGGCTTGTTAGTCTAGTGCGCTTAATGTTTCGGAGATCTCACTAACTGCTTCTGCGTTTCCTGCAACGGACCATTCCACGCCACCTGCGGTGACTTTAATGCAGGCACCGCCGACACCTTCGATGAGTGCGCGGCCGGGTAGCCAATCCCAGTCGGCGACGCTGTGCTGCACCCACGCACCAACGCTGCCATCGGCGATGCTGGCAAGATCGATGGATCCGGCACCAAGCATGCGCAGGGTTGCAGGTTTGGTGGCAACGCTTAGCCATGCTTGTTGAATCGACGGATCTGCGATACGTGTTGGGTGGATGTAGGTGGCGAGGGAAATGTGGGAGAGGGGGGCGTCGACAAGCAATTTTTGCTCCTGCCCGTCGCGCGTGGTGCGGATTCCCGGGCCACCGAACCACGTATATCCCATGGCCGGGCGGTGCACGGCGCCGAAAAGCAGACGCGTCGGCGCGGACGGATCGCCTTCCACCAGCGCGAGCGCTGAGCACCAATAATCAGAGCCTTGCGTGAAGTTGTAGGTACCGTCGACCGGGTCAATGACCCAGGTTTTTCCGCTTTTCGACGCCCGGGCCGCGCCTTCCTCACCAAGCACGCCGTCCTCAGGCCGCAGCGCTTCAAGAACGCCCGCGACGAAAGTCTCTGCGGCACGATCGGCATCGGTGACTACATCAGAAACAGACGTTTTGTAATCTGTATCCACTCCGTTTTCGCGCATTCTCCACGCCAAACGGCCGGCGTTGTATACCAACGCCTGGGCAAGATGCTCATCTGAATCTTGTTCATGCGCAATCACGAACGTTTTTGTGATGGTTTTGATCATGTCCTCAAGGCTTGCCGCAGGATGTGTCTGCTCTGATTTAGTCATGCTTTCTATTGTGCATTGGTTCCGCTTGGTATGCCGAATGAGGCTACGGGTAATATGTTCAAACATGCGTCCCGAATTTTCTGCAGAACTCTCCGAGCTAGACAGCACGCTGACGACCATTGAAAAAGTGCTGAATCCGCAAGAGATGTCTGACCGAGTCAGAGAACTTGAAGCTCAGGCAGCTGATCCTTCTCTGTGGGATGACCCCGATCATGCACAACAAGTCACCTCTGAGCTGTCCCATGTGCAGGCTGAGCTGCGCAAAGTCACTGAATTGCGCCAGCGTATTGAAGACCTTCCCATTATGGTGGAACTTGCCGAGGAAGAAGACGGCGATACCTCTATTGCTGAAGATGAGTTGGCGGAACTGCGCTCGTTGATTGATGCGTTGGAAGTAAAAACCATGCTCTCGGGTGAATATGATGCTCGTGAAGCTGTGATCAATATCCGATCCGGTGCTGGCGGTGTTGATGCTGCGGACTGGGCTGAAATGCTCATGCGCATGTACACCCGCTGGGCTGAGAAAAACGGACACAAAGTAGATATCTACGATATTTCCTACGCCGAAGAAGCCGGCATTAAATCAGCCACCTTCGTGGTTCACGGCGACTATATGTATGGTCAACTTTCTGTCGAGCAGGGAGCCCACCGCCTCGTGCGCATTAGTCCTTTTGACAACCAAGGCCGCCGCCAAACCTCCTTTGCTGAAGTTGAGGTGCTTCCGGTGGTAGAAAAAGTCGACTCCATTGACATCCCAGATGCCGATGTCCGCGTTGATGTTTACCGCTCTTCAGGACCTGGTGGACAGTCTGTGAACACCACCGACTCCGCAGTGCGTTTGACTCACATCCCAACCGGCATCGTGGTGACCTGCCAAAACGAGAAATCTCAAATCCAGAACAAGGCTTCTGCGATGCGTGTTCTCCAGGCAAAACTGCTTGAACGAAAGCGCCAAGAAGAACGCGCCGAAATGGATGCCCTAGGTGCAGGAGGCAATGCATCGTGGGGTAATCAGATGCGTTCTTATGTGTTGCATCCGTACCAAATGGTGAAAGATCTGCGCACCAACTTTGAAGTCAACGATCCGCAAAAAGTCCTCGACGGCGATATCGATGGATTGCTGGAGGCGGGTATTCGCTGGCGCATGGCTGAAACTCAAGGTTCCGAATAGTTTTTTGCTCAGCTCTGCTTGGGGATAGCTGATTAATGCGTGGCAATTCTTAAGGGATTGTGGAAGTTTGTGGAGTTTTGTCACTTCCGTTTCTTTAGTCACAGGAGTTTCGCTAAAGTGTGAGCCGTGATCACCTTCGAGAATGTCACCAAGAACTACAAGACTTCAACCCGCCCTGCATTAGACAATGTGTCCCTACACATTGAAAAGGGCGAGTTTGTCTTCCTCATCGGACCATCTGGCTCTGGAAAATCAACATTCCTCCGCCTAATGACCAGAGAGGAGAAAGTCAGTTCTGGATCGTTGACATTGGCTGATTTTCAGGTGAACAAACTCCGCGGAACGCAAGTAAATAAACTGCGCCAACGCATCGGCTACGTTTTCCAAGATTTCCGTTTGCTAAAAAACAAAAACGTTTATGACAACGTCGCATTCGCCCTCGAGGTAATCGGGAAGAAGAAAGACAAAATCGAAGAGCTTGTTCCCGAAACTTTAGAAATGGTTGGCCTTGCTGGAAAAGCCAACCGCATGCCCAATGAACTATCCGGTGGTGAACAACAACGAGTCGCCATTGCCCGAGCATTTGTCAACCGCCCGTTGGTGCTGCTTGCCGACGAACCCACAGGCAACCTCGACCCCGACACCTCCGATGAGATCATGGTTTTACTCAACCGAATCAACCGGCTTGGCACCACAGTGGTGATGTCTACCCACAATGCACGCACAGTTGACGATATGCGCAGGCGAGTCATCGAGCTGCATCTGGGCAAAATGGTCCGCGATGATGCGCATGGCGTCTATGGCGAAATGCGATAGGGGAGATCTTTAAACATGGCATTTGGATATGTATTGCGTGAAGCGGTTCGTGGCATGGGCCGCAACCTCACCATGACCATCGCGCTGATAATTACCACCTCCATTTCTTTGGCTCTGCTGGCTACTGGGTTCCTAGTCACAAACATGACCGAGCGGACTAAAGATATCTACCTGGATCGTGTGGAAGTAATGATCCAGTTGGATGAAGACACCTCTGCTAACGATCCAGACTGTGCGGCAGAAACCTGCACGCAAGTCCGTGACGAATTAGAGAAAATCGATGGCATCGACTCCATCACGTACCGATCCCGCGAAGCTTCCTACGAACGATTTGTAGAAGTATTCAAAGACACCGATCCTGTACTTGTTGCAGAAACCTCCCCGGATGCACTGCCCGCAGCATTCCACGTCCGACTCGGAGATCCACTAGCCGTAGAGATTCTCGATCCGATCCGCGAGCTTCCCCAAGTAAGCAACGTGATTGACCAAGTTGATGATTTGCGCGGAGCAACAGAAAACCTTGACTCCATCCGCAACGCCACCTTCTTGATCGCCGCAGTCCAAGTGCTAGCCTCAATCTTCCTCATTGCAAACATGGTTCAGATCGCTGCCTTCAACCGACGCGAAGAAACTGAGATCATGCGTATAGTCGGCGCATCGCGGTTCTACACCCAAGGCCCATTCGTTTTAGAAGCAATCCTTTCCACCTTGGTTGGTGCGGTCCTGGCAACCGTGGGATTGTTCCTAGGTAAAGAACTGGTTATCGACAAAGCACTTCGCGGACTCTATGAATCGCAACTGATCGCGCCAGTAACCACCACCGACATCTGGCTGGTTGCACCAATAATTTCCGGAATCGGCATCGTGGTCGCAGGCATTATTGCTCAGTTAACGCTACGTTTCTACGTGAGGAAATAAGACTATTGATCTTTGTGCCGTAGACTTGGAAAGACTATGGCCAAGAAGAAAAAGAAAGTCGACGACAACAACGCTGTTCTCGCGACCAATCGCAAGGCCCGCCATGACTACCACATTATTGATACGTGGGAGGCGGGCGTGGTGCTTTTAGGCACCGAAATTAAATCGCTACGCGAAGGCAAAGTCTCCCTCGTGGATTCTTTCGCCACCGTGGAAAATGGAGAAATTTGGCTCCAGCACCTCCACATCCCGCAATATTCCATGGGATCGTGGACGAACCATTCACCCAAGCGCACCCGAAAACTTTTGCTGCACCGCAAAGAGATCGACTCACTCATGGGTAAAGTCCGCGATGGCAACCGCACGCTCGTACCTCTGAAGCTGTATCTGAAAAACGGTCGCGTCAAGCTCGAACTTGGACTTGCGCAAGGTAAACAGGACTACGACAAGCGCCAAGACATCAAGCGTCGCACCGAGGAACGCGAAGTCACCCGCGAGCTCGGCCGTCGCATTAAGGGAATCAACGCGTAAATGAATATTCACATCGCAAAAGTCCACGACGTCCTCAAAGGTGAAAAAACCTACGGCACCACCATTTTGGTGGATCGGCTCTGGCCGCGCGGTGTGAAAAAAGACGACCTTGAGCCAGACCTCTGGCTCAAAGGTGTCGCGCCCACCCCTGACCTGCGCACATGGTTCGGCCACGACCCAGCTAAATTCTCCGAATTTAGCAAACGCTACATCGACGAGCTCAACGCCAGCAACGACAAAGACCTAGAAACGCTTGTCGACGCCACCTCCCGCCACCCCGTAACCCTCCTCTACGGTGCTGCCGGCCGCGACCACAACCACGCCATGGTTCTAGCCACGTGGCTACAGAAATAACTCCTTGCAAATAGTTGCAAACTTAAGTTATGATGAACCATCTTGTGGAACTCGCACGAGCCCACCATAAGAATCAATGGGGCTGACATGGTTTCGACTACGTTGATTTAGCCAGGGGAAGCGTGCCGGTGAAGGCTGGAGACCACCGTAAGCGTCGCAGCAAACCAATAAGCGCCGAGAAGTCTCAGCGCGACTACGCCCTCGCTGCATAATCCAGCGACCGCGTGTCTGTCAGCCTAGGGAAGTCCCTGACCTAGATCCTGGCATCGACTAAGGGACTTGCTGTTCAATCGCGTCAGCGGGGTTGAACGGGACTTTTACCGTTGACTGGGCTCATCATCCGGAAGTGTTCGTCCTAGCCGGAGGGCCAAGCAGAGATCTTTGCGCGAACTGCGCACGGAGAAGCCCTGGCGAGGTGACGTAGGACCCGGGTTCAATTCCCGGCAGCTCCACTGAAACGAAGTTCCTCACACCATCTGGTGTGGGGTTTCTTTGTTTTTCACTCTCATAAAAGGGGGAAATGTCTTCCTATGCGTACATTCGCCGGCAAGATTTGGTCAAAATCAGGATATCTTGTGGTCTAATGCACCATGGGGTAGAAGGAAAGGCGGGTAAGTTCGGATTGGCTCGAATTGTCGCATTGTGCGCCGACTGAAGCGCCCTGTCTATCCCTACCTGGTGCCGAAAAAATTGCTCGGTGAGCATCAAACGGCTAGGTGTCCGTCGTGGAGACAGGTTTTCTTAGCGATTATTTTGAAGAGAATGTGGCTACTATCCATGCTAGTTGTGTTGCGGAGCTGTGGGAATTGAACCCGGAACCTCGGTTTTCCACTGGGAATTCGCCAATAATTGGTAAAAAATAATAATGGGTGTACAGTGATCATCGAAGCAAACAGCGAAAGCATGTTGTTTCAACATAGGTAGCAATACATAGCGTCGCGGGGTGGAGCAGCTCGGTAGCTCGCTGGGCTCATAACCCAGAGGTCGTAGGTTCGAATCCTGCCCCCGCTACTAAGATTCCAAAACCCTCTTCAACTTTTGTTGAAGAGGGTTTTGGCGTTCTGGGGTCTGAATCTGAAAGCTAATCTACGGTTCGTCGGCCGTATTTCCAGTAGCCGAGGAAAGTGATTCGTGAGGAATCAACTCGGTAGCTGTTGATTAGTTCTTTGCGAATGAAGCGCACCATGCTAGTTTCACCGGCGATCCAGAAGTGTACTGAAGGATCTGCTGCATTGGCTGAAGCCCATTGGAAGACCTTTGCTTTGTAAGCGTCGATGTCTTCGAAAGTGAGCTTGGTAGAGCTATCGGCGATCAATACATCATCTTCTAGGCTGTCTAGGTGGAGGAAAACCGTAGTAGGTACTTTTGATTGATTGACGATATTTGCGATCGCGGGAGCTGATGCACAATCGCCGATGAGACAGAGGCGATCGATCGCAGAAGTCGGATGATAGGTGATTCCGTAGCCGGTTTCTCCTGCGCGTACGTCAGGGCCGGTGATGATTAGTTCATCGTCAACACTGCAGTTCTTTGCCCATCTGGATACTGGTCCCGAAGGGTTGTGAAGATAGATATCAATGTCTACTTCGCATAGTTCGGGTCGGACCGCAGATGGGGTGTAGGTGCGCAAGATCGGTCGTTGGTCCGCTGGAAAAGACTTAGCGCGAGGAATCCACGTTGTCGGTGGGGGAGTGGGCTCTTCGAGGATTCCGAAATCGGGGATGTTTCCAGCAGGGCTTGGGATGATCACTTTGATGCGTTGATCCAAGCCCCATTGGCCAAAGAACCGGAGCTTTTCACCCGTGACAGTGATCCGCATGAAGCCGGGACTGAGCCGTTGTTTTTGCGAGATCTGTACTGGGAAGGCACTGTATTCCCACTTGAGCTGGTGCGGGAGCGCGGTGGACATTACTGCTGTGCGTCGAGGAAGGCATCGATGTCTTCCAAGACTTTGCTGCCGCCAAGTGGACCAACGCCGGATACCCAGTAGCTGGTATCGACAAGGGTGAGCGATGGGAACTGTTCGCGGTTTTCTCGGATTACTTCGGGGAGCTCGTTTTCATCAGTGACATCGGTTGCGGTGACAAAGACGTAGTTGGCGGTGGCGAGCATAAAGTTCTCAGGAGCGATATCTGCCTGGAGGCCGTCCTTCCATTCTTGATCAGGAATGGTGAGTCCTGCGCACTCCAAGGAGCTGCCGGCAAATGAGGTTGGGCCGTACAAGCTCATGGTTTGCTCGTCGCGGGGACGAATCATGTTGACGGTCTTGCCTTCGACGTCGTGCTCGGACTTGATCTCTTCGCATTTGTCGTTGAAGCCTTGGATGAGATCCTCGGATTCCTGCTTCTTGCCCAGCGCATCACCGATGAAGACGACGTTGTCTTTCCAAGGATCGACATGGGTTGTCATGAAGACAGTGGGGGCGATGGATTCGAGGCGATCGTAGATTTCGGCGTGACGGGAATCAGTGCCCAGAATTAGGTCGGGTTCGAGAGCAGCGATCGCTTCGATGTTTGGCTCAGAAACGGTGCCGACTGGTTCGATTCCATCGACACCGAGATATGCAGGAATACCAGTGACGTTGTTGGCGACAGCTGCACCCACTGGGGTGATTCCGAGGGCGATTGCGGTGTCTAGTTCAAGTGGCTCGAGGACAACGACGCGCTGAGGGTTTTTGGGAACTTCGGTTGTTCCGTGAACGTCAGTGAACTCGCGGGTCGCAGAGCTGGTGGATGCTTCCTCTTCTGAGCTGGAGGAACAAGCGGAGAGAGGGAGTGCTGATGCGAGAAGCACGATCAGTGCGGAGGAGAGTTTCCTGCGAGATGACATGGGCTGTGAATATCCTGACTTTAAGAATGAAAAAGATTAGGCAAACCTTACAGCTTCGGTCAGGTGTGTGTAAATAGGCAAAACTTAACGTGGGGTGGGCGTCGACAAGCAAAAAAGACCGGCACAACCGCAAAGGTTGAGCCGGCCTGAAAACCCTAAATTCCTAGAACATGTAGCGGAATGACCACACGGCTGCGGCTGCGATGAGCAGCAGCCAGACGATCGCGATGACCCACTTGTATTTGTACAGTGCGTTGACGAACGCGCTGTCGGAGCCGCTGAAAGTTTTCACATTCCATGTAGTGACCAGCACGAACATGATGATCGATACGGTCCACACGCCCATGCAGTAAGGGCAGAGCGCGCGGATGACGGACATGGATTGGTAGGCGAGCCAGTGGCAGAACATTATGGCAAAAGTGAGTCCGACCTGGGCGCCGAACCAGAACCATCCGCGGAACCTGCCACCCGCGAGGATGCCGGCGCCGATGATGGCGACAGCGGCGAAACCGGCGATGCCGATGAGGGGATTCGGAATGCCAAACGCATTCGCTTGGCCGGAACGCATGACGTCTCCACAAGCTAGGACTGCATTGAAATCGCAGCTGGTGATGTGGCCGGGATCCTCGAGGATGGCTAGTTTTTCGGCCATGATGATCACCGACAGGATGAGGCCGATGATTCCGCCGATCATGAGCACCCAGCCAAGCCACGTTGGGGCCTTGGGTGGTGCGTTGTGGATTTCGGTTGACACGGGGAGACCTCCGGGTGGGAAAACGTTTGTTGACTGACGATTAATCTTAAGTCTTTTGGCTTGATTTCTTGTGCTGTGCGCCGAAGTTCACAGGCTAGCTATACAGAAAGTGCCAAATTAGACAGGTTTTCGCTACAGAAAGCGTAATGCCCGTCATAAATTTATGCAGGGGTGACGGGGTTAGCTAAGACCTGCGAGTATGCAACGAAAGTATGTGTCTTAAATCGCAAAGGTTTGGCTTGGTTAACTAGCTGTGTTAACTTTCATCTTTAGGTAACCTAACCTCACTAAAACTCTGGGAATACTCTGGCAGTTTTGGTGGATTATTTTTATAGACTTTCAAAGGACGACATGGTGAAAAACCGATTCAAGCTAGTTTCAATCGCAACTGTTGCTGCCCTGGCGCTCGTTGGCTGCTCTTCCACCGACAGCACTTCTTCTGATTCTTCTTCAACTGCTGAGTCCACCGCGGCTGCAAGCACCCTGACTATCGAAGACAACCACGGCACCGAAGAGATCTCCCTGCCAATCGAGGGCGTCGCCGCGACCGACAACCGCGCATTCGAACTGCTTGACCGCTGGGGCGTAGAGCTCGTTGCAGCTCCACTTCAGCTGGTTCCATTTACCGTTACGGGCTACACCGAAGAGGGCGGCGTCGCTAACCTTGGCTCCCACCGCGAGCCAGACCTGGAAGCACTTGCTGCTGCACAGCCTTCCCTGATCATCAATGGCCAGCGCTTCGCTCAGTACTACGATGACATCGTTGCCCTGAACCCTGACGCAACCGTCGTTGAGCTAGACCCACGCGATGGCGAGCCACTTGACCAGGAGCTTATCCGCCAGGCTGAAACCCTCGGTGAGATCTTCGGCGAAGAAGAAGATGCTGCAAAGATCGTTGCTGATTTCGAGTCCGCACTTGAGCGCGCGAAGACCGCATACGCAGCAATCTCCGACCAGACCGTCATGGCAGTTAACGTTTCCGGCGGAAACATTGGCTACATCGCTCCTTCCGTTGGACGCACCTACGGCCCAATCTTCGACCTGGTTGGCCTGACCCCAGCACTCGAGGTTGGCAACGCATCCTCCGACCACGAGGGCGACGACATTAACGTCGAAGCAATCGCAGCTGCAAACCCAGACCTGATCCTGGTCATGGACCGCGATGGTGGCACTAGCTCCCGCAACGAAGCTGACTATGTTCCAGCAGAGCAGATCGTTTCCGACAACGAGGCACTGGCAAACGTCAAGGCTGTTACAGACGGATTCGTTTACTACGCACCTGCAGACACCTACACCAACGAAAACATCATCACCTACACCGAGATCCTCAACGGCATGGCAGAAATGTTCGAGAAGGCGGCTCAGTAGGGGATTGATCCCACACTGACATCTAAGTAATGCGCAACGTTTTATGCGTAAAAATTTCTTAGGTTAGGCTCTAATATGAAAGGCTGTCTTGTAAAGAACAAGGCAGCCTTTTTACTTGTCTTAAATAAATATTCTGATTTGAGAACCAAAGCCTCGACTTGGCCGAAAGTTCTCGATAGCTAAAAACTGTAGGAAACCAGGTTCCGCACATGTCACACAATCGGTTTAACGGGGAAGGGGATCGGCACTGATGGCAACACCAGCATCGGCTCCCACTTCCGAACCACGTCTCAAACGCACCAGAGCAAAGCTTTTTGATTGGAAGCTTCTCATCGGCGTCATTTTCGTCGCCGGCCTCATCGTGCTTTCCCTCCTCACTGGCCAATACGACATTTTCGGTGGCGATGACGGCCAACTGATGTTCGAAGCAGTACGCATCCCGCGTACCGTTTCCCTCATTTTGTCCGGTGCGGCAATGGCGATGTGTGGCTTGGTCATGCAGCTGTTGACCCAGAACAAATTTGTGGAGCCCAGCACCACAGGAACAACCGAGTGGGCAGGTCTTGGCCTGCTCTTCGTGATTTACTTCGTGCCAGCCGCGACAGTTTTGGATCGCATGATCGGCGCCGTGGTGTTTTCCTTCATCGGAACCATGGTGTTCTTTCTCTTCCTGCGCCGAGTAACACTGCGTTCCTCATTGATCGTCCCGATTATCGGCATCATGCTTGGTGCCGTGGTGTCATCGATCTCTAGCTTCTTCGCCCTGCAATTCGACATGCTCCAGCAATTGGGAACATGGTTCGCGGGTTCCTTTAATACAGTGTTCCGTGGACAGTACGAAGTGCTGTGGATTGTTGTCATCGTTGTGATTGCAGTGTTCTTCTTCGCAGACCGGCTCACTGTAGCTGGCCTTGGCGAGGAAATCGCGACAAACGTGGGCCTCAACTACAACCGTATGGTTTTTATCGGAACTGGCCTCATCGCCATCGCAACAGGTGTGGTCACCGTCGTGGTTGGTAGCCTGCCATTCCTCGGACTCATCGTGCCCAACGTTGTGTCCATGTTCCGTGGCGATGACCTGCGCTCCAACCTGCCATGGGTATGCCTAACCGGCATCGCGATCGTAACCATCTGTGACTTGATCAGCCGAACCATCATCGCGCCTTTCGAAATTCCAGTATCAGTAATCCTGGGCATCATCGGCGCAGTGGTTTTCGTGATCATGATTGTGAGGCAACGTGGCCGTGGATAAAGATATTGCAAACCGCACCTCAGACCTTTCTCGATGGGAAACCATGGAGGAATCAGCAACGGTCGAGGGACACACCGACGTCGACCTAGCATCAGCGCCGAGCAAACGACGCACCTCAGGTGCATTCCAAACAGCGCGCGCCAAGCGCCGCTACTGGATCATCATGGCAGCGCTGCTGGTCACCGCACTTGCCTTCACCTGGGGCCTCATTTGGTACAAGAACCCGATGCCCGTTGGGCATCCGGCCTTCGCGCTGATTGCAGAACGACGCATGGAGTCGGTCTTTGTCATGCTGATTGTTGCGGTTTGCCAAGGCTTTGCGACGGTTGCGTTCCAGACCGTTACCAACAACCGCATTATCACGCCGTCGATCATGGGCTTTGAATCTCTCTACACACTGATTCATACCTCTACAGTGTTCTTCTTCGGCGCAACTGCACTGCTGGCCACCAGAAATCTCGAAATGTTTGTCGGCCAGCTGGTGATCATGGTTCTACTGACCTTGGTCCTCTATACCTGGCTGCTTTCCGGAAAACGTGGCGATATGCACGCCATGCTGCTTGTCGGCATCATCATTGGCGGCGGACTCGGATCCATCTCCACCTTTATGCAGCGCATTCTGACCCCATCAGAATTCGATATTCTTTCCGCCCGACTTTTCGGATCAGTAAACAACGCAGAAACCGAATACTTCCCAATTGCCGTTCCACTAGTAGTAGTGGCGTCCGTCTTGTTGCTGCTAAGCTCTCGACGCCTCAACGTTGTAGGCCTTGGCAAAGATGCCGCAACCAACCTTGGACTTAATCACCGACGATCCTCCATTTACACACTGGTTCTCGTCTCTGTATTAATGGCAGTATCCACCGCACTTGTCGGACCGATGACATTCCTCGGATTCTTGGTCGCGACCCTGGCATATCAATTCGCCGACACCTACGATCACCGATACATCCTTCCGATGTCCGCACTCATCGGATTCGTCGTACTCAGCGGCGCTTACTTTGTTATGAACCACGTGTTCCGCGCACAAGGCGTCGTGTCCATCATTATTGAGATGGTCGGCGGTACCGTCTTCCTCATCGTCATCCTCAGAAAGGGCAGACTGTGATTACGTTAACCAATGTCCGCAAGGAATACTCCAGCGACGTTGCCATCGGCCCCGTCAACCTTGAGATCCCAGCCGGTGGTATCACCGCGTTGGTCGGCCCAAACGGTGCAGGCAAGTCAACACTGCTCACCATGATCGGTCGACTCCTCGGCATCGATGAAGGCAACATCACCGTAGCCTCCTACGATGTCACCTCAACCGCATCCAAAGATCTGGCCAAGATCATCTCCATCCTGCGCCAGGAAAACCACTTTGTTACCAAGCTGACCGTGCGCCAACTCGTAGGATTCGGACGCTTCCCATATAGCAAGGGCCGGTTGACTAAAGAAGACGAGGGAATCATCTCCCGCTACATCGACTTCTTCAACCTCACCGAACTCGAAGACCGCTACCTCGACCAGCTTTCCGGCGGCCAGCGCCAGCGCGCCTATGTCGCCATGGTGCTGTGTCAAGAGACGAACTACGTGCTTCTCGACGAACCCCTCAACAATCTTGACATCGCACACTCGGTGGAAATGATGAAACACCTCGAGAATGCTGCAGCCCAATTTGGCCGCACCATCATCGTGGTTCTTCACGACATCAATTTCGCCGCCCGCTACGCCGATTACATCGTGGCCGTAAAGCACGGAATGATCGAAAAAGAGGGAACACCTGAACAGATCATGAAAAACGAGATCCTTTCAGAAATCTTCAATACAGAAATCGAAGTTATTGAAGGACCACACGGCAAGATTGCTTGCTACCACTAAATGAAGAGAAATAAGCCGACATTTGATGTCGGCTTATTCTATTTCTCGGGTTATTCGAGCTTGAATTTAGCAGAAAGCGCTTCGACCTGCGGATTTGTAGAAAATCTGGGAGTAACGTACATTTAAACGCACACCAGCAACGTGGCCAAGAGGTTACAAGCTGGTTAAGACATACAGAATGATTAAAAAGAAACTTTGACTTTTTTAAATCGACTCTGTAAGGTCAATCAAGCTGCTAGGGGAGCAAGAACAAACATTGTATCTTGTTTTCAGAGTGTGCGTGTGTTGTTTGAGAACTCAATAGTGTGCCATTTATTTTATTTTTGTCACTACCATTTCACATATTTTTGTGAGGTGGTGGGTCATGCCGGGTGGTGGATCGCCAAAATTATCCATCACTGTAAACAATAAAACTATTGTTGGCATGATTATCGTGTGGGTGGTCTTGTTCCCCGTCAAGGGAAGAAACCCACACACATCATTATTTATTTTGATAATGCCAGTAACACCCTCTTTTTTCTGGCCATGCTTTGGTGTGGTTGGTGGGGGTGTTGTTGTTTTTGTCAGGTGTTGGGCTTTTCACAAGCCTTAAGAGACATTTTTTCATGTTTTTTTGTGGAGAGTTTGATCCTGGCTCAGGACGAACGCTGGCGGCGTGCTTAACACATGCAAGTCGAACGCTGAAACTAGATGCTTGCATTTGGTGGATGAGTGGCGAACGGGTGAGTAACACGTGGGTGATCTGCCCTGCACTTTGGGATAAGCCTGGGAAACTGGGTCTAATACCGAATACTCACATCACTGTAGGGGTGGTGTGGAAAGCTTTTGCGGTGTGGGATGAGCCTGCGGCCTATCAGCTTGTTGGTGGGGTAATGGCCTACCAAGGCGTCGACGGGTAGCCGGCCTGAGAGGGTGTACGGCCACATTGGGACTGAGACACGGCCCAGACTCCTACGGGAGGCAGCAGTGGGGAATATTGCACAATGGGCGCAAGCCTGATGCAGCGACGCCGCGTGGGGGATGAAGGCCTTCGGGTTGTAAACTCCTTTCGCTTGGGACGAAGCCCACTTGTGGGTGACGGTACCTTGAGAAGAAGCACCGGCTAACTACGTGCCAGCAGCCGCGGTAATACGTAGGGTGCGAGCGTTGTCCGGAATTACTGGGCGTAAAGAGCTCGTAGGTGGTTTGTCGCGTCGTCTGTGAAATCCCGGGGCTTAACTTCGGGCGTGCAGGCGATACGGGCATAACTTGAGTGCTGTAGGGGAGACTGGAATTCCTGGTGTAGCGGTGAAATGCGCAGATATCAGGAGGAACACCGATGGCGAAGGCAGGTCTCTGGGCAGTAACTGACGCTGAGGAGCGAAAGCATGGGTAGCGAACAGGATTAGATACCCTGGTAGTCCATGCCGTAAACGGTGGGCGCTAGGTGTAGGGGTCTTCCACGACTTCTGTGCCGCAGCTAACGCATTAAGCGCCCCGCCTGGGGAGTACGGCCGCAAGGCTAAAACTCAAAGGAATTGACGGGGGCCCGCACAAGCGGCGGAGCATGTGGATTAATTCGATGCAACGCGAAGAACCTTACCTGGGCTTGACATGGACCGGATCGGCGTAGAGATACGTTTTCCCTTGTGGTCGGTTCACAGGTGGTGCATGGTTGTCGTCAGCTCGTGTCGTGAGATGTTGGGTTAAGTCCCGCAACGAGCGCAACCCTTGTCTTATGTTGCCAGCACATTTGGTGGGTACTCATGAGAGACTGCCGGGGTTAACTCGGAGGAAGGTGGGGATGACGTCAAATCATCATGCCCCTTATGTCCAGGGCTTCACACATGCTACAATGGTCGGTACAGCGAGTTGCCACACCGTGAGGTGGAGCTAATCTCTTAAAGCCGGCCTCAGTTCGGATTGGGGTCTGCAACTCGACCCCATGAAGTCGGAGTCGCTAGTAATCGCAGATCAGCAACGCTGCGGTGAATACGTTCCCGGGCCTTGTACACACCGCCCGTCACGTCATGAAAGTTGGTAACACCCGAAGCCAGTGGCCCAACCTTTTTTGGGGGGAGCTGTCGAAGGTGGGATCGGCGATTGGGACGAAGTCGTAACAAGGTAGCCGTACCGGAAGGTGCGGCTGGATCACCTCCTTTCTAAGGAGCTTTATATAAACCACCACTAGAGCAGTTGTTTGGGTGTGTGGTTGTTGGTGTTGGAACCCGGATGTGGTTGCCACCAACACTTATTTAATCGGGTGGAGATGACCCCCTGGGGTGACAAAAACCAGAAACAATACTTCTGGCTGAATTAGATGGCATGCTGTTGGGTGTCTGGAATGACATCGCAAGCGCCACACTGTGTGTGGTGTGTGTGGGTTGTTTCTAACATCGAGCATTCACAGCTTAATCAATTGCCTTTGTGGTGTTGGTTGTGGTGTGGGTGGTGTGTTGTGTGAGAACTGTATAGTGGACGCGAGCATCTTTATTTTTTTGTTTATTTTGTTGTGTGACCGAACGCGCCAAACGCCATGAGATGAGCACGTTGTTGTTTATTGTGGTGGTGGTTGGTTTTTTGTGTTTGTTGTTTTTTAGGGCACACGGTGGATGCCTTGGCATATCAAGCCGATGAAGGACGTGAGAGGCTGCGTTATGCCTCGGGGAGTTGCCAACTAAGCGTTGATCCGAGGATGTCCGAATGGGGAAACCCAGCTGCAGTAATGTGTGGTTACCCATCAGTGAATATATAGCTGGTGTGGGGGTTGACACGGGGAAGTGAAACATCTCAGTACCCGTAGGAGAAGAAAACAATTGTGATTCCGTTAGTAGTGGCGAGCGAACGTGGATGATGGCTAAAACTTATGTGTGTGATACCCGGCAGGGGTTGCATGTAGGTGGTTGTGGGGCAACAACATCCATATTCTGCCGGATGTGGGCATATATCGCGTGGTTAGTGGAAGTGGTGTGGGAACGCCTACCGTAGAAGGTGAGAGTCCTGTACATGAAGGCCATGGTGGTGTGTGTGGTTGTTGATACCCCGAGTAGCAGCGGGCTCGTGGAATCTGCTGTGAATTAGCCGGGACCACCCGGTAAGCCTGAATACTTGATATGACCGATAGCGGATTAGTACCGTGAGGGAATGGTGAAAAGTACCCCGGGAGGGGAGTGAAATAGTACCTGAAACCGTGTGCTGACAATCCGTCAGAGCGCACCTTTGGTGTGTGATGGCGTGCCTTTTGAAGAATGAGCCTGCGAGTCAGCGGCATGTCGCGAGGTTAACCCGTGTGGGGTAGCCGTAGGGAAACCGAATCCTAACGAGGGTGATTTTTTTAGTGGCATGTCTTGGACCCGAAGCGGAGTGATCTACCCATGGCCAGTGTGAAGCAGCTGTAAGAGGTTGTGGAGGCGCGAACCCACTTAGGTTGAAAACTGAGGGGATGAGTTGTGGGTAGGGGTGAAAGGCCAATCAAACTCCGTGATAGCTGGTTCTCCCCGAAATGCATTTAGGTGCAGCGTTGTGTGTTTCTTGCCGGAGGTAGAGCTACTGGATGGTTTAGCGGGACTATCATCTTAGCGACATCAGCCAAACTCCGAATGCCGGTAAGTGAGAGTGCAGCAGTGAGACTGCGGGGGATAAGCTTCGTAGTCGAGAGGGAAACAGCCCAGATCGCCGGCTAAGGCCCCTAAGGGTGTGCTAAGTGGAAAAGGAGGTGGGGTCGCGAAGACAGCCAGGAGGTTGGCTTAGAAGCAGCCATCCTTGAAAGAGTGCGTAATAGCTCACTGGTCGAGTGATTCCGCGCCGACAATGTAGTGGGGCTTAAGTACACCGCCGAAGCCGCGGCAATGATCTTTATAAGATTGTTGGGTAGGGGAGCGTCGTGCACTACGGTGAAGCTTGAGGGTGACCTTGGGTGGAGTGTGTGCGAGTGAGAATGCAGGCATGAGTAACGATTGATGCGTGAGAAACGTATCCGCCGGATGACTAAGGGTTCCTGGGTCAAGTTAATCTTCCCAGGGTGAGTCGGGGCCTAAGGCGAGGCCGACAGGCGTAGTCGATGGATAACGGGTTGATATTCCCGTACCCGAGTATCAGCGACCATGGTGAATCAGTGATACTAACCACCCATAAGCACCCATGAAAGGCTTTGCTTTTTGTGGTGTGTGGTTGCGTGGGACCTGATCTGGTAGTAGCTAAGTGATGGGGTGACGCAGGGAGGTAGCCTAGCCACTTATTGGATTGTGGTGTAAGCGTGTGGCACGCAGTGTAGGTCAAATCCGCACTGTTTTTGTGTGAGGCGTGATGCGGAGCCCTTTTGGGTGAAGTGGGTGATCCTGTGCTGTCGAGAAAAGCCTCTAGCGATGGTGGTATTCGGCCCGTACCCTAAACCGACACAGGTAGTCAGGTAGAGAATACTAAGGCGTTCGGGTGAACTGTGGTTAAGGAACTCGGCAAAATGCCCCCGTAACTTCGGGAGAAGGGGGGCCACTACTGGTGAACAACTTTTTCGTTGGGAGCTGGTGGTGGTCGCAGAGAATAGAGGGAAGCGACTGTTTACTAAAAACACAGGTCCGTGCGAAGACGTTGAAGTTGATGTATACGGACTGACGCCTGCCCGGTGCTGGAAGGTTAAGAGGACCGGTTAGTGAAGTTTACTTTGCGAAGCTGAGAATTTAAGCCCCAGTAAACGGCGGTGGTAACTATAACCATCCTAAGGTAGCGAAATTCCTTGTCGGGTAAGTTCCGACCTGCACGAATGGCGTAACGACTTCCCTGCTGTCTCAACCACAGGCCCGGTGAAATTGCAGTACGAGTAAAGATGCTCGTTACGCGCGGCAGGACGAAAAGACCCCGGGACCTTCACTATAGCTTGGTATTGGTGTTTGATTCGGTTTGTGTAGGATAGGTGGGAGACTGTGATCATGTGACGCTAGTTGTGTGTGAGTCGTTGGTGAAATACCACTCTGATCGGATTGGATGTCTAACCTTGGCCCATGATCTGGGTTGGGGACAGTGCCTGGTGGGTAGTTTAACTGGGGCGGTTGCCTCCCAAAATGTAACGGAGGCGCCCAAAGGTTTCCTCAGCTTGGTTGGTAATCAGGTGGTGAGTGTAAGTGCACAAGGGAGCTTGACTGTGACACTGACAGGTGGAGCAGGGACGAAAGTCGGGACTAGTGATCCGGCACCTACTTGTGGTTGTGGTGTCGCTCAACGGATAAAAGGTACCCCGGGGATAACAGGCTGATCTTCCCCAAGAGTCCATATCGACGGGATGGTTTGGCACCTCGATGTCGGCTCGTCGCATCCTGGGGCTGGAGTAGGTCCCAAGGGTTGGGCTGTTCGCCCATTAAAGCGGCACGCGAGCTGGGTTTAGAACGTCGTGAGACAGTTCGGTCTCTATCCGCCGCGCGCGTTGAAACTTGAAGGAAGGCTGTCCCTAGTACGAGAGGACCGGGACGGACGTACCTCTGGTGTGCCAGTTGTTCCGCCAGGAGCAGGGCTGGTTGGCTACGTACGGGAGGGATAACCGCTGAAAGCATCTAAGCGGGAAGCCTGTTTCGAGATGAGGTTTCGTTTGAGGTTCCCTGTAGATTATGGGGTTGATAGGCCAGATCTGGAAGCACTGTGAGGTGTGGAGGTGACTGGTACTAATGTACCGATAACAACAAACACCCCTTTTGGGGGTTGTTCTAACGCAACGTAACAAATGAGCATATAAAAATGTGTGTTCGCGTCCATTATGCAGTGTCTGACACAACACAACCAGCCTGTTGGTTGGTTTGGTGTGTGGTTGTGTCGGTGGTGATAGTAGCAGGGAAACGCCCGGTCCCTTTCCGAACCCGGAAGCTAAGCCTGGTTACGCTGATGGTACTGCACTCGGGAGGGTGTGGGAGAGTAGGTTACCGCCGACCAAAAACTTAACAAATAATATGTGAGAAGAAGCCTGACATGAACAGTTGTTTATGTCAGGCTTCTTCTCTTTTTGTGTTTTCTAGGGGGTTCGCACGCCGCGCCCTGGGGTGGGGCGTCGACAAGCACAAACTTTTTGCTTAATTGAATCCTTTGCGCACCAATTAATGGGGGATCAAATATAGTAGCTGCATGAGTAATGACTTCGTCGTTTCTAGGCTTAGACCCTTTGGTGAAACGATTTTTGCAACCATGACCCAGCGAGCTGTTGAGGCGGGTGCAATCAATCTTGGTCAGGGCTTTCCTGATGAGGATGGTCCTCGTCGGATGTTAGAGATCGCGTCGGAGCAGATTGTCGGGGGAAATAATCAGTATTCGGCGGGGCGTGGGGATGCTTCGTTGAGGGCGGCTGTGGCTCGTGATCATTTGGAGAGGTTTGATCTGGAGTACAACCCTGATTCGGAGGTGTTGATCACGGTGGGGGCCACTGAGGCGATTACGGCGACTGTGTTGGGTTTGGTGGAGCCTGGGGATGAGGTGATCGTTTTGGAGCCGTATTACGATGCGTATGCGGCGGCTGTTGCGTTGGCTGGGGCGACGCGGGTGGCGGTTCCTTTGCAGGAGGTGGAGAACTCGTGGGATGTGGACGTCGACAAGCTGCATCAAGCGGTTACTAAAAAGACGAGGATGATCATTGTTAACTCGCCTCATAACCCAACAGGAGCGGTGTTTTCTAAGAAGGCGTTGAATCAGGTCGCGGGTATTGCTCGTGCATATGACTTGTTGGTGTTGTCAGATGAGGTGTATGAGCATCTTGTTTTTGATGATCACAAGCATGTGAGTGTCGCGAAGCTGCCTGGTATGTGGGATCGCACGGTGACGGTGTCGTCGGCTGCGAAGTCTTTCAATGTGACTGGTTGGAAGACGGGGTGGGCGTTGGCACCGGAGCCGTTGCTGGAGGCGGTGTTGAAGGCGAAGCAGTTTATGTCTTATGTGGGGGCGACGCCGTTTCAGCCGGCAGTCGCGCATGCCGTTTCACATGAGGGGGAGTGGGTTGCGCAGATGCGGGCTGGTTTAGAAACCAAGCGTGATATTTTGCGGTCTGCGTTGGATAAGGCGGGGCTGCATACGCATGAAAGTCATGGGACTTATTTTATTGTCGCGGATATCGGGGATCGGGATGGCGCAGAATTTTGCTTTGAGCTGATAGATAAGGTGGGGGTTGCTGCGATTCCGGTGCAAGCTTTCGTTGACAATCCTGCAGAGTGGTCTTCGAAGGTTCGGTTTGCGTTTTGTAAAAAGGAAAAGACGCTGCTCGAAGCTGCACAGCGTCTTGAAGCAATAAAGACTCTATAGATTGAATAAGTTATTCGGGGTCTTTTTGACCTCGTCTAATTTGTTTCGGTTCTTTTCTAGTTTGGCCCATTGTTCGTGGGGGATGGTCTTCTCTGCGGCACGGATGATATCTTTGTCTGTTGTGCCCCAGGTGATTGGCATGGGGCTGATTTCATCCCAGTGGTCTTGGTCTTTGACGGTGCGTCGCCCGGTGATAGCTACAGAGGGGATGCGTTCGCCGAGGCGTCGTTCGTGAGCGCCAACTCGGACGATCGTTCGGGTTGCTAGTGCCCATTCTGGTTTGGCGTTGGGGTTGACGTTTCGGTTGACGAGGGCTAGGAGGACGACGTCGCGTGGGTTAACTTCTGCGATGATGGCTGGTGCTAGTTCGTAGTTGTCGTAGAGCGTTTGGGCGTTGCCCATTTGGCGGGGGATGACGGGGATCATGATGAAGCTAAGTAGTGCGAGGAACACCATGACGATGGCGATCATCCACATCCATATTGCACCGTCTGAGAAGTAGTAGACGGCAAAGGCTCCGCCAGCGAGGATAAGTCCTAGGCAGAGGGCGGAGATCTGTAGTCTCTTGGCATCGCGGAGGATTTCGTTGTTCTTCTTGGCGTAGGTTTCATCTACGTCGAAGGAGAAGTTGTGCACGTTATATCTCTTTCTTGGGTAGTGGGAAGAGGAGGTCATCTGCATCCATGATGCGGTATGCGTAGCCTTGTTCAGCGAGGAAGCGTTGGCGGTGTGCTGCGTATTCGGTATCGAGGGTGTCTCGGCTGACTACGGAGTAGAAGTGGGCTTCGCTGCCGTCGTGTTTTGGTCGCAATAGTCGGCCGAGGCGTTGGGCTTCTTCTTGTCGGCTGCCGAATGTTCCAGAGACCTGAATGGCTACTGATGCTTCGGGTAAGTCGATGGAAAAGTTTGCCACTTTGGAGACAACCAATACGGAAAGTTCACCGGCACGGAATTGGTCGAAGAGGGCTTCGCGTTTCTTGTTGGAGGTTTTGCCATCGATAACGGGTGCGTTGAATTCTTTTCCGAGTTCTTCTAGTTGATCGAGGTAGGCACCGATGATCAGCGTTGGTTTGCCTTCGTGTTGTTCTAGTATTTTGCGTACCACTGCCACTTTGGTGTGAGCAGAGGCCGCTAGACGGTAACGATCGCTTGCCTCAGCAGTGGCATACACCATCCGTTCCGCATCGGTCATGGTGGAGCGGATTTCCACGCAGTCAGCGGTGGCGATGAACCCTTGGGATTCAAGGTCTTTCCAGGGGGCGTCGTATCGCTTGGGGCCGATCAGACTGAAGACATCGCCTTCGCGTCCGTCTTCGCGCACAAGGGTTGCGGTTAGTCCGAGGCGTCGGCGTGATTGTAGATCTGAGGTCATGCGGAATACGGGTGCGGGAAGTAGGTGTACTTCGTCGTAGATGATTAAGCCCCAGTCTCTGGAGTCAAAAAGTTCTAGGGCTTTGTATTCGCCTTTGGTTCGTCTGGTGACCACTTGGTAGGTGGCGATGGTGACAGGTCGGATTTCTTTGCGTTCGCCGGAGTATTCCCCGATTTCTTCTTCGGTTAGGGTGGTGCGGCGCAGCAGTTCGTCTTTCCATTGGCGTCCTGCAACGGTGTTGGTGACAAGAATAAGAGTGGTTGCTTGGGCACGCGCCATTGATGCGGCACCTACCATGGTTTTTCCTGCACCGCAGGGCAGAACCACGACGCCGGATCCGCCTTCCCAGAAGGAATCAGCAGCCATTTGTTGGTAGTCACGCAAAGACCACTGCTCAACATCAGTTGAGAGTGCGATGGGGTGGGATTCACCATCAACATAGCCTGCTAGGTCTTCAGCAGGCCACCCAACTTTAAGTAGTTCTTGTTTCAGCCGTCCACGCTCTGAGGGGTGCACCACGATGGTTTCAGGATCAACTTGCGCACCCAGCATGGGTTTGATTTTCTTATGCCTAGAAATTTCCACCAAAATTGCTGGCTCAGAGGATTCTAGGATCAACCCATGGGCGGGATGCTTGTGCAGGCGCACGCGACCGTACCGAGACATCGTTTCTGCAATGTCAATAAGTAGTGCTTGGGGTACGGGGAAGCGGGAATAGCGTTCCAGCATGTCCACTACTTGCTCGGCGTCGTGTCCGGCGGCGCGTGCATTCCACAAAGCAAGTGGGGTGATGCGGTAGGTGTGAATATGCTCAGGTGCACGCTCGAGCTCTGCAAAAGGTGCTAGAGCTATGCGTGCTTCGCCTGCCAACGGGTGATCAATTTCTAGCAGGACTGTTTTATCGGATTGGACGATTAATGGTCCATCGCCAAAAGCCACGAAATACTTCTCCTAACGAGGTATAAACGTCCATTATGTCACCATTTTGCTAGTTATCCACTATTACTTCAGTGATTCTGTGCAACATGAAACGATGCACCGCACCTGTGGCTTCATCCACAGCGTCCACTTGCCCGGCGTTGACGGTCAAAGGTTTCACGATGCGGTGCACGGCCACGCCTTGCTTATCGACGAACCCCAGCGTCACCGTTTTCTGCCCCCTCACCGCTGCTTGCAGCACAGCAAGAGTGGGCTGGGTGGAGACAGTACCTTTCGAGGCTGAGTTTTCGCGTCGAATAGCTTTGACCGCCGCCGCAATGCGGCCTTCATCTAACGCTGGTACCGGTGGCCCAGGAATATAGACCGGCACGCGGGCAGGGGAGGGGGCGATGTTTAAGCTCGCGCCTTCGCCATCTTCTGCGACTGGCTGAAAACCGGCATTGCGCAACAGCGTGATTACTTTAAGAAGTGGTGCTTGCGCAATGGCCACGGTCGGAGCGATCTGCCGCAAGGCCACATCAGCACCCGCTTCCACAGCAGAGTGCAATAGCGCGGGATCGTCACTGCGGATATAACACAGTGCAGGACCACCGCGGAGAGTGCCATGTTTGCGGGCAATATCACTGAGTAAGTATCCGACCGATTGCGGCAGCTCAGTCATCGAGTGATCTTTGAGGAACTCAAGGATTTCAGGTGTTGTTAAGCCAACGTCTAAAGCATGACGGATGGATTTTTCACTCAGCCGGTACACCGACGCCAAACCGGGGGATTCCAAGGTAGCAATAGAATCCATCATTTTTTGCATTGTTGGGGTTAAAGGACCAGGAACCATGATGGTGAAATCGCCCTGCACATGGAAAGTCTCCACTGGAGTTGGAGCAGAAATCACATCTTCGGGCTGGGCACCCTCAACTAAAGCCCTGCCGGGAGCAGTCACGCCATCGGCATACGCGCCGATCCATTTGGCTTCCTCAATCAGATGCGTGATTGTTTCCGGTTTCATCCGACTTGCGGCGAGTGGATAATGAAACGCTAAATCTGCATGCAAATCTTCAGGAGTAACACGGGTTAGCGAGGCCATTATCTTTGCACGCGTGTCTTCTAACCCATCAATATTGTTCGAATAGCTAAGCAAGTGGATTGGTTTATCCTTTTCATCGGCTTCACCCACCAGCCACGCAGCCCACGTTTGTTCCCACCAACCGGTCATTAACGTTGCAAGCTGCTGATTAAGATCGGCGTCTAACCACTCATCGGCCAACTCAGTGGGCGCTAAATAGTCACCGCCGTTATCGTCAGCAGGCAAAGGATCAGGAACACCTATTCTTAGCAATCTGGCATCGGTGCCTAAACACACGAGGCGAAAGAGTTCAGTGTCATCAAACCCGAGTTCTTTTTTCAACCGAGACACAACGCGCACACCCACGCCACTGGACTTCAGGGTGGGGGCGGGAACGAGGCTGAGGGCGTCGATAAGCAATCTCATATGCCGCACAACCTCCAGCCCGGCTGCAAGGCCGGCGTCATCCGACCCCGGTACCGCAGACGGCGTGACTTCCTTGACCTGGGCAGGCAGCTGCTCCCGGCCCTCAATAATGTGGCGCACCATCGCAGGAAGCCGCACCGTCTGCTCATCGACGCGGGCCAGCAACCCAGCAGCAAGCAATTGCGGAACCGGCCGCGTCGGATCGGCATTCGGCCCCGCATCGCGCGTCAGACCGAAGCCACCCGACGCCGCCAGCGTGTCTAAAAGTTTCCGGTGCCTCTCAGAAAGCTTTTCGACGCTTTCCCTCACCTCCTTTTCACTTTGCCCACGATCACCCACCTCGGGAAGCAAACGCCAAAAAGCAGGTAACGCAGCCATCGTTTCCTGAGCAATCATCACCTGCTCATCACCGAAAAGTAGCGCGTAATTTTTCAACGTAATTATTGCTGCATCAATTTGGGCTTCTGAAGGTGCATCGTCTTTTAACGTCGCGCGCAAATACTCCACCACTTCGGGGGCAGAAACCGGGTGGAGCTCACCACCGATATTCGCAGCAGCCTCCAACACCGCAAGTTCTAGCGCATTGAGCTTCAATACGGCACGCACAGCCGACGCTCTTAACTGCAAACGCGCAGCCAGAGAGCCCAAATTAGGCGGAAGAGGAAGGACAGCATCAGGTCGATTTCTTAGGATTACGGATAACTGATCATCACTTTGAGTATCCAGCCAACCCTTAAGGGTGGGGACGGGGGAGTCTTTTTTCATGATGTTGTTAAGTTTAAGCCCTGTTGAGGTGACTTTTGTTCTAAGAGTTTGAAAGAATGTAAGACATGGCAAACGTAGAGAAGAAGCACTTCGTTGATCCGGCATGGCCGGAGCACGACCCAGCTGACGGACATGTAGTTACTGAACTTATCTCCAAGGTCGCAGGCGCATCCAGCCCATGGGGCGATGATATGGAATTCCCAGTCCCTGCAGAAGAGACCGGATACGTTCATCCTTACACCCGGATCAACCGCTAAGGAAGATCCTAAAAAAGAGGCAGCACCCTTTTGGGCACTGCCTCTTTTTGTCGCTGTTTTAAGGGGTCGAAGGCTCCAGAATGACTCTTTGTGCAAAGCGGAACTGTTTGGGCGCTTGAGGGCGATTTTAGAGGGGCTACGTTTTGAGGCCACAGCGGCAGATGTGATTCCTGAAAGCTTCCAGGGCAAGGATTCACCACAAACAGGCCGCGCGCTATGTAAATCGGTCAAAAACTTGCATTGAACCCTTTCTATTTGATGAATCCCCACCACAAATTGAAAAAATCCTTTAGTTTGTGGTGAATATTTGCATGCACCAAAAAAGGGGAGAGAACCTTTTAGGTTCTCTCCCCTTTAAAAAGGAAGCATTTAGCCAACGAAGGAGTTGTAGTAAGCCTCAACTTCTGCTGGAACAGTGATGCCGTACTGAGCAAGAGCTCCGGTTACGGTGCCATAGGTGGACTTGATGGTGTTGAGATCGGTGGAGCCAACTGCAACGTTGTTATCTGCAGGAGCCTTGTATTCGGCCACAGGAGCAGATGTGGACTCTGGGGTGGAGGTGGTGGCAGAAACGTTGCGCTGGGTTGGTGCTGAGTTCAGACCGAGGGATGCAGAGCAAGCAGGCCACGCGCCCCAACCCTGGCCAGCCAAGGTGCGCTCTGCAACAGCGATCTGCTGCTCACGGGTTGCCTGGTATGCGTATGGGGCGAATTCCTGTCCACCGTATGCAGCCCAAGTGCTAGCGGAGAACTGCAGTCCACCGTGGTAGCCGTTACCGGTGTTGATAGCCCAGTTGCCACCGGACTCACACTGCGCCAGACGGTCCCAGTCGGAATCAGGTGCAGCTGATGCGGTTGGAGCCATGATGGTTGCAGCAGCACCGAAAGCGATGGTGGATGCAGCAAGCTTGGTAAACGCAGAGCTAGTCTTAGCGGAGTGACGTCCCATGAAAAGTTTCCTCTCATCTGTCGCCGTCGAGGTTAGCTGTCGGGTTAGAGCGGAGGAGTTGCTCTGCCGGTGGATGTCCGGCTTCACCCCAAGGAGTTGGCCTCCGTGCCCTTCTTTGTGAAAAGATGGCGGGTGGTTTCCCCGTCCCTGTCTGCAATATGTCCCGCATAAATGCGGGAGTTTGTGGTTTAAAGTTCTAATGCACCTAGGTTTTAGTTCAGCCTCCGACCCCAGACAGGGTTTGGCGATGAGCCGGATTATGGATGAACCGTTGCGGTGCCTGGGGTACACGGTATCCGGAAGGTCACGATTGTGTCACGTTATTTACGGAATCTATATCAATTCCAGTAGGTGAATACCCTGAATCTGCAGGTCACACCAACCGAATTGGCGGGTGTGAAATATGTTACATTTCGGAATATTTCGGCATTTGATGTAACTCTTCGCGAAGTTTTGGACGCGATGCCTGCGGTGTATAATAGTTTCTTCTGGTTAAAAACCGCTGATCAATTTGAATCAGTAAATGAAATACGAACGAAAGTGGTGAGGACAAGTGCCTGTCGGAACAGTGAAGTGGTACGACGCGGAGCGTGGTTTCGGCTTTGTCTCCAATCCAGGTGGGGAAGATTGCTTCGTCGGTAAGCAAGTTCTACCCAAGGGAGTTACCGAATTGCATAAGGGACAGCGGATCGATTTTGATTTCGCTGCAGGCCGTAAGGGCCCTCAAGCACTTCGTGTAAAGATTCTTGAAACTCCACGCAGGCGTCCACAACACAAATACAAGCCAGAAGAGCTCAACGGAATGATCTCTGACCTCATCACGCTCCTTGAAAGCAGTGTGCAACCAGGCCTTGCCAATGGGCAATACCCGGAACACAAGGCTGGAGCACAGGTGGCAGAAATCCTTCGCGTTGTTGCTAAAGAGCTAGATTCTTAAAACATTTAAGGAGAGGATCCATATTCGGATCCTCTCCTTAAATGCTTATATGAAGTTACTGGCTGTCTGCTTCTGCCATTGTAGATAGCGACCAGGTGACCGTATAAGGGCTTTCCTCACCATTTTCATCCTGACCGATCATCACGGCAGAAACCTCGACCACAACAAGACGTGGGCGCTCGCCACCTTCCTCAGTTGGATCTACCGACCCAGGAACGGTGGCTTCTGTTGTTTCATAGCTGGTGTGATAAAATTCGTCGTTGGCTGCAGGATCATCGTAGATGGTGAGCAAGTACCAATCGTGGTCATGGATTGCTTCCGGAATAACAAGGTGTAGTTCTTCATCCGCACCGACCTCAAGCGTTGGTACTTCTTGTTCCTCACACTCCACGCCAGGCTCACACATGCTGAAGGGGAAAACTTCAATTTCACCAGCTGGTGAGGAAGCAGTAATGGAGATATCTTGCGGAAGCGGCTCCGGACGGTTATTCCACCATTGTTGGAACACCACAGACACAATCACCACCAAAATCACCGCAATGATGAGACTGAGAATCTGGATGAGGTTTTTACGCTTGGTCTTCCGGCTTGCCATGAGTCTTGATTCTAGCCAGCAGGAACGAATCTGACCTCATAGAGGTCAGGCCAACGCTTGCCAGTGATATAAAAACGATCTGTATCAGGGATGTGTGCAATGCCGTTGAGCACATTGTTTACATCGGGCGTGGCGTTATTTGGGATATTTGAGGCATCTATCACTGCGGTGACTTCGCCAGTGTCTGGGTCGATACGCATGATGTCAGTGCTTAGGAAAATATTGGCGTACACCTCACCGTTGACGCATTCCAATTCATTCAAATTCTCAACTGGCGAGCCGTCAAGGGTGACTTCAAGTGAATTGGTTTCTGCAAAAGAATCTGGGTCTCTAAAGGTAAGGAAGGAACCACCATCAGTGGTGATCAAGGAATTTTGCGTGGAGCATATTCCCCAACCCTCCCCGTCATAAGAAACCCGATCGATTTCTTCTAAGGTGTGCGCATCGCGTTTGAACGCCACACCTTCATTCCAAGTCAACTGCCACACCACATCACCTGATTTGGTGATGCCTTCACCGAAGAACTCAGGAGCTAGTTCTTGAGATACGGATTCCGTGCCATCAATGGAGCTGCGATAGATCCGAGAACCGCCGTATTGGCCAGTTCCTACGATCAGCTCCTCACCATCTAATTCCAGCCCTTGGGTAAAAGAGGTGGAGTCAAAAGAATAGGTGGAAATAATTTCGGGAACTAAGTATTCGACTTCCGTAGCTGAATCGTCCTTTGGGGCCGCACAGGATGTTAAAGGAAGACTAGATAAAACGGCGAGCGCTGCAAACTTTTTCACAGGTTCGACAATAACAGTCTTGGGTGTCTACACCTGCTGTGCTGTTTTCCACAGGTAGTCGTTGACTTCAGAAAAAGTAGGAACGAACGCAGCGACAGGGCGCACCTCAGGAACGAGGAATTTCGAACCGTACTCGATCCAGGCGTGTACCTGGCGGATACCGGCTAGAGAATCGACTAACCAGACCTCTGAAGACCGCAGATCGTTGATATTAAAACCTTGTTCGCGGGGCTTTGCATGACAACCTTGCGCCTGGAGGTATTGGATAATCAAAGGCTCTAGTACAGAAGGCAGCGATCGCGGGTGTGTGGAGTGAAATACGGTGTCACCTTTGATCGCCAAAAGGGAAGCGTTGATAGCCATGATCACCTGGCCGGACTCGTCGACAAGCAATCCCTCATCGGCGCCTTGGCGGCGACTGCTTGCGGTGGCCGTGTTTTGCCACGCCTTATCTAAGCCCTTAATTTCTGGATGCCGGCGCTCATCGCGGTGACCGTGGGCGTCAATGGTGACCAGAGAATTAAGATTTCGGGGCGGTCGCAATTCCACGTTGTAATGATTGCTCTCAACCGTGATTGAAGCCTGAACCTTACCGGGGGTTTCGCGCAGCTGTGAAACAATACGATCTAAAAACTGTGAGGTTGCAGGGGCTGCAGACATGAGGCGTTCGATGTGGCCTTGGAGGTTGCGGACATGGCCGTCCATCATGAGGAAACTTGTGGTCACCACAGTGTGTAGCTAGACCTTCCGAAATCAAAATAGCTTGAGTTTATGCATGTAATTCGAGGTTATCACTCCACTAATAAAACTGCGGATTCTATGTGTCCACCCCTTGCGTTAAAGTGTGGTCGTAGAAGAAATTAATTTAGGCCACTGAGGTGGAAAATTAATGGGTTCGTCACTTTTAAGCGGTGAACTTGCTCCATCTGGTAGGCAGGTGGAAAAATTCTGTTGCGCTAAAGGTTTCAGCTAAAAGCGTAACTCTTTGCTAGTGGAACCAGCTGAGTTTTCCACGAGTTTTTCAGCTTTCTCACAACTTGAATAGAAATTAAGGTATCCGGCTATGACGTCAGGGAATTCAACGAAAACTAGGGGAACCCTAGACCGATATTTCAAAATCTCGGAGCGAGGATCCACCATCGGAACTGAGGTCCGAGCAGGTGTGGTCACCTTCTTCGCGATGGCCTACATTATTATCCTCAACCCATTGATCCTCGGTACCACCCCTGACGTTGAGGGAAATACCCTAGGAATCCCACAGGTTGCGGCAGCAACCGCTCTTGCTGCAGGTGTTATGACCATTGCGTTTGGTCTCATTGCGCGCTATCCCTTCGGTATCGCCGCAGGCCTTGGCCTAAACACCATGGTTGCAGTCACATTGGTATCTGGTGAAGGTCTCACCTGGCCAGAAGCAATGGGACTGGTTGTTCTGGACGGTATCGTCATTGTCATTTTGGCTGTGTCGGGCTTCCGTGTTGCAGTGTTCCGCGCCATTCCTGCATCAATGAAAGCGGCAATCAGCGTTGGCATTGGTTTGTTCATCGCCATGATTGGCTTGGTGGATGCAGGCTTTGTGCGCAGAATTCCAGATGCCGCAGGCACCACCGTTCCTGTCACCTTAGGCATTGATGGATCGATTGCGTCATGGCCTACATTTGTGTTCGTAGTTGGTGTGCTGCTGTGCGGAGTTTTGGTTGTCCGCAGGGTTCGCGGTGGACTGTTCTTGGGCATTTTAGGCACCACCATTTTGGCGATCATCGCAGAAGCTCTCTTTGATTCCGGTGCTTCTTTTGAAGATGGTGAAGCAAATGCTGAAGGCTGGTCTCTGGCTGTTCCAGGCCTACCTGATTCCTTCGGTGGTGTTCCTGACCTGTCCATCGTCGGTGCGGTTGATTTGATTGGCGCGTTTAGCCGTATCGGTGTTGTTGCTGCCACCTTGCTAGTGTTCACCCTGGTGCTGGCTAACTTCTTCGATGCCATGGGCACAATGACTGCACTTGGCAAGCAGGGCAACCTGGTAGATGAAGAGGGCAATCTTCCAGACATAAAAAAGGCATTGGTCATTGAAGGCACCGGTGCCATTGTTGGTGGTGCTTTCTCGGCTTCCTCCAACACCGTATTCGCGGATTCTTCTGCAGGTGTGGCTGACGGTGCACGAACGGGTCTGGCAAACGTTGTTACTGGTTCACTTTTTATTGCCGCGATGTTCCTTACTCCGCTGTATGAAATCGTTCCGATCGAAGCAGCAGCACCAGTTCTCGTTGTCGTCGGCGCGATGATGATGGGACAGGTCACCGAAATTGATTTCTCCAAGTTCTACATCGCATTCCCTGCATTCCTCACCATCGTGATCATGCCATTTACCTATTCCATCGCAAATGGCATCGGCGTTGGATTTATCATGTATGCCATCATGGCTGCTGCAGCAGGAAAAGCTAAGCAGGTGCACTGGTTGATGTGGCTTGTGGCTACCCTCTTTGTTATCTTCTTCGCCATTGATCCCATCATGGGGGCGATTAGCTAGTGATCGCACGCACGCTGATTTCTGATCCCGCTGACCCACGCCTCGACGATGTCCGAGACCTCAACCATTCTGACTCCAGGCCAGACCTTCCAGGAGGTAAAGGCCTCGTTGTTGCAGAAGGACCTTTGGTTGTGGGGCGCCTTTTAGAATCACGATTCCCAGTGCGTGCAATCGTAGGATTCAAAAACAAACTTGATTCCTTCTTTGCAACCATCGATCCGGCGTTGGTAGAAGACATTGCGGTGTATGAAGTCACCCGGGACGTACTTGCAGAAGTAGCAGGCTTTGACATGCACCGTGGGCTTTTAGCTACCGCGGACCGCGTGGAAGAAACCCCAGTGAGCCAGGTGCTGGAAAACGCCCGCACAGTGGTTGTACTTGAAGGCGTGGGGGACCATGAAAATATTGGATCAATGTTCCGTAATGCTGCTGGGATGGGCGTAGACGCCATCCTTTTCGGCAACGGGTGCGCAGATCCTTTGTATAGGCGAGTGGTTCGTGTTTCTATGGGAAACGTGCTGCGTTTGCCCTTTGCCCACCTCGAAGGCACATATACCACCTGGCAGCGCAGCCTTGATCAGCTTAAAGAGGCCGGTTTTTACCTCGTGTCGCTCACTCCAGATCCAGGCGCAGAGCACCTCGAAGATGCCCTGGCAGGAAAAGAAAAAGTAGCGTTGCTCGTTGGTGCAGAAGGACCAGGTCTTACCGAGCATGCGATGCGAGCAACTGATGTTCGCGCTCGCATCCCCATGGCTCCTGGAACAGATAGCTTAAACCTAGCTACCTCCGCTGCCATTGCGTTTTATGAAAGGGATCGTTCCCAACGATAAAACTATCGTTCGCGGTCGGTGTGGCGGAGTTTTTCTGCCATCGTGTCCTTGAACTCGCGGCTAGCTTTCCACAAAGACTTACCTAGTTTCTGTGCAGAGCTGGCCGCTTTTTTAGCTTTCGAGGTCACGTTTTTTGAGACCACTCGATCCGGCGCCTCGTATTCTTCGTAGTCGTCATAAAAAGAAGACTCACGCAAACCAAGCTTTTCGACGGCCGCCCGCGTCACTTCCTCGGAGCTTAACTGGCGGGGCGCTGCGATGCGTGGCTCGGGGCGCCCATCGATGGCGTACGCCACCACGTTGATGTCTGGGGAGGTAGAGGCGTCGAATCCGAGCCAGGCGCGTTGTGCCTCGTTGACTAACTCGATGGGATTAAAAGGCAATGACAATGCGGTTTTTCGGGTACCTTTTTTACCTGCCCAAAATGGTGCTTCAAAGCCACCGGGGATACCGTCATCTTCAAAAATGCGTTCTTCAAAGGCAATAAAGGATCGTTTGACGTCGCCTTTGAAAATGTGGGCAAATCCGCCAAGCGTGGTTTCTTCATTGACTGCGAAGATGTAAATATCTGTGGCAGGCACGCTGCGCAGCAATCGGGGGCTCAATTTGGACAGGGATGTGACATCTTCCAGAACGGTTTGGATGACGGTGATGCCGGGAAAACCCGCGATATAAAACTCATTGGCGCTGGCTGGCACGGAGCGATTGAGGTCGAATTGCCCGATTGGTGTAATGGGCCAGGACGGGTTGAGTTGCGCCAGGAGTTTTCTGCCATAACCACGATCCGCTCGAGGCTCCGAGCGGATGATGGATTGGGGATCGGATGCATTAACAAACCAGAGGGTAACGATCGCTGCGTTTTCTCCCAATTGACTTGGCATCAGTATTTCCTATTTCTTCGGGCGCTTTGTATTGGCGCGAACTCCTAAAAGGACATCTTCCCAATGAGGCGTGACTGCTTTTCGACGCCTATTTCGTGGACCTTCAGCTTCATTATCCGGTGCGCTGTCATTGCTGAGCTCAGGGACTGCGTCTAGGTTAGAATCTTCAGCATTTTTAGGTTCCTCAACGCTGTCGAAAACATCAGTCTCATCGTCATAAGACTCTTGATTAGAGTTGACCGACGTTAAAGTGCGCACTGGCTGAATGAATTCAGGATCAATCAAATCAGCTGCAACCGGAGTACGAGGATCGGCCGTCGGGTTGCTGGTGTTGTGCATATTCAGCGTCCACTCGGCGTAGTTATCGCTCAAGCCCGCTTTCCAATCCACGCGGACAATCCACTGGTTGGTTGCATCTTTGTATGCATCCCACGTGGAGGCCGTGAGGTCATGGCCACGGGTGGCAAAAGCGGTGGCAAGAATTTCCCACAGTGTCAGCTTTGCAGGCCCGTTTTCCCGAATGGGGTGGGATTGCTTTGCTAGTTCTGCGATTCTGGCACGTTCAAGCAACACAGGGTGGGCATAAGGCTCAATGCGTGCTTCGGTTACACCGTTTTCTTCTGCGAGTTCTTCAATTGATGCGCCTGAACGTATCCGGATCTGAATCTCGCGGGGTGACATGGTTAAAGGAGCACTGATTCGAGAATCAAGTTCTTTTTCCTCGCGGGGCTCTTCTATTGCGGTGACGGTGGTTACTGGCTCGAGCGGAGCTGGAGCAGCTTCTACCGTGGTGTCAGGTTCTACATCGGCGTCTACTGGCCTATGACCTGCAAGAATGGCGTGGAGTTCATCAGTAACAGCAATGAAAAATTCCTCAGCGCCATCCTCTTCGGAGGTCTTGAAAACCAAGGATGATTCGGTGGAATCACCGCTGACCAGGAATATTTCCCGCATGTTGACTCCTTCTAACTGGGTAAGTGATCACCCAAGCTTAACCAAAAAACACTCCGTACTGGTGTAACTGTACGGAGTGTTTTTCAAAGTGGGGATATTACTTCTTAGCAAAACCACCATCAAGGATGTAATCGATAGCTCCGGTGAGCTTTTCAACATCGGTGGAGTCGATCGCTGGGAACATACCGATGCGCAGCTGGTTACGGCCAAGCTTGCGGTATGGCTCAGTGTCTAGGATGCCGTTTGCGCGCAGGATCTTAGCGATAACAGCAGCGTCGATGGAGTCATCGAAATCGATGGTTCCCACAACTAGGGAACGCTTAGCGGCGTCAGCAACATAAGGGGATGCCTCCTCGCGAGCCTCTGCCCAGTTGTACAGTGCAGTTGAGCTAGCAGTGGTGCGGGCAACCATTCCATCAAGGCCACCGTTGGAGTTCATCCACTTGACCTGGTTGTCCAGCATCAGCAAGGTTGCAACAGCTGGGGTGTTGTAGGTCTGGTTCTTCAGGGAGTTATCAACTGCAGTTTGCAGGTTCAAGAACTCTGGAATGAAGCGGTCAGATGCATTGATCTTTTCAATGCGCTCTAGAGCTGCTGGGCTCATTGCAGCAAGCCACAGGCCACCATCGGAAGCGAAGCACTTCTGAGGGGAGAAGTAGTAAACATCAGCGTTGTTGATATCTACTGGCAGTCCACCAGCGCCAGAAGTAGCGTCGATTGCAACCAGGGAACCTTCGGATCCCTCTGGGCGAAGCACTGGAACCATCGCACCAGTGGAGGTTTCGTTGTGAGCCCAGGCAATAACGTCAGCACCTTCAAATGCTTGTGGTGCTGGAGCGTCGCTGGTCTCGGCGGTAACGATCTCTGGCTCATCTAGCCAAGGGGCAAGCTTGGATGCCTTGGCGAACTTGGAGGAGAACTCACCGAAGGACAGGTGACCGGACTTCTTTTCAATAAGTCCAAAGGTTGCTGCGTCCCAGAATGCGGTTGCTCCACCCAGGGAGAGAATGATCTCGTAGCCTTCAGGGAGGGAGAAGAGATCGGAGAGGCCTTCGCGGATTGATCCCACGACGTTTTTTACTGCCGGCTGACGGTGTGAGGTGCCGATGACGGAAGTAGATCCGTCGACAATGGCCTGGATCTGCTCTGGGCGGACCTTGGAAGGTCCACAGCCAAAGCGGCCGTCGCCAGGAATGAATTCAGAGGGCAGGGTGGGGAAGTCGGTCATGTCTTCAGACAACTTTCTGCGCTTGGAAGGCTTGGAAGGCTTGGAAGTAAAAAGCGCCAGGGATCATTAATGGCCTGACCCAACAACTATAACCCCGAACCTTAAAGTTCCAATCACTACAAACCCTTTGTATTCGTCACCTCATAGATGCGCGAAGGGGGTGGGTGGAGATGAAAATAGTTGACCAATCACCAATATGGGGGTGGTTTAAAGTTTTGCAAAGTTTTCACTTTCACCGTTGTTAATATCGCCTGAGGTTGCATTATGTAGTGGGCATTTACCTGGGAAACACTACGGCAACCCCCTTGCTGTCGCCTGCATCACAAACTTTGCTAAACTGTGCACTGCTCCACTAAATGTGGAATTTTTAATGCCTTAAAGTCCAGCATTTTCACCCTCTGTTGGGGTTGATTACTGCACTTGAAGGTCGAGAACTAAATAGCAGCACATCGGCACAATCGAACGGAGTTCCCTCAGGCGTGACCGCATCTACTGATTACGGTAGCTGTGGGTGGTCGGGGAATGATGTAACCAACGTGATTGTGGGGGAAATGGCTCTCACTTCGGATATGGCTAAACTGCATTTATCGGTATAGCGTGTTAACCGGAACTGATTGGGAAAGAAATGTGTCGAGTAACAAAAACTGACATGCGCTAGGCGCATCCCAGTTGGTAAGAATAAAACGGGACTTCTTCCGTAATCCGGGAGAGTTTTTTTCCGAACAAATATTTTTGAAAGGGATATCGTGGCTACTGATAACAACAAGGCTGTCCTGCACTACCCCGGTGGCGAGTTCGAAATGGACATCATCGAGGCTTCTGAGGGTAGCAACGGTGTTGTCCTGGGTAAGATGCTGTCCGAAACCGGACTGATCACTTTTGACCCAGGCTATGTGAGCACCGGCTCTACCGAGTCGAAGATCACCTACATCGATGGAGATGCAGGAATCCTGCGTTACCGCGGCTATGACATCGCTGATTTGGCTGAGAAGGCCACCTTCAACGAGGTTTCTTACCTCCTTATTAACGGTGAGCTACCTACCCCAGACGAGCTTCACAAGTTTAATGATGAGATTCGCCACCACACCCTTTTGGACGAGGACTTCAAGTCTCAGTTCAACGTGTTCCCACGCGACGCTCACCCAATGGCAACCCTGGCATCCTCAGTGAACATCTTGTCCACCTACTACCAGGATCAGCTGAACCCACTTGATGAGGCACAGCTTGATAAGGCAACCGTTCGCCTCATGGCTAAGGTGCCAATGCTGGCTGCGTACGCACACCGCGCACGCAAGGGTGCTCCATACATGTACCCAGACAACTCCCTCAACGCGCGTGAGAACTTCCTGCGCATGATGTTCGGTTACCCAACCGAGCCATACGAGATTGACCCAATTATGGTCAAGGCTCTGGACAAGCTGCTTATCCTGCACGCTGACCACGAGCAGAACTGCTCCACCTCTACCGTTCGTATGATTGGTTCCGCACAGGCCAACATGTTTGTCTCCATCGCTGGTGGCATCAACGCACTGTCCGGCCCACTGCACGGTGGTGCAAACCAGGCTGTTCTTGAAATGCTTGAAGATATCAAGAACAACCACGACGGTGACGCAACCGAGTTCATGAACAAGGTCAAGAACAAGGAAGACGGCGTCCGCCTCATGGGCTTCGGACACCGCGTGTACAAGAACTACGACCCACGTGCAGCTATCGTCAAGGAAACCGCACACGAGATCCTTGAGCACCTCGGTGGCGACGATCTTCTGGATCTGGCAATCAAGCTGGAAGAGATCGCTTTGGCTGATGATTACTTCATCTCCCGTAAGCTCTACCCGAACGTCGACTTCTACACCGGCCTGATCTACCGCGCCATGGGCTTCCCAACCGACTTCTTCACCGTATTGTTCGCAATCGGTCGTCTCCCAGGCTGGATCGCTCACTACCGCGAGCAGCTTGGTGCTCCAGGTGCGAAGATCAACCGCCCACGCCAGGTCTACACCGGCAACGCATCCCGCAAGTTTGTTCCACGCGAGGAGCGCTAGTTTTTAACGCCTGATCGGTATTCAACTTCGGCTGAAGCCATTTCGTCTGCCATAATGACAGAGATGGTTTCAGCCGTTTTTGTGTGAAACCAAAAAATACGATTTTCAAGGAGCATGTACAGCACATGGAAAAGCCACAGATTGAGCTACAGGTCGGTCCAGCACCGGAAGATCTCGTCATCTCTGACATCATCGTTGGCGAAGGCGCAGAAGCTCGCCCAGGTGGAGAAGTTGAAGTTCACTACGTGGGCGTTGACTTTGAAACCGGAGAAGAGTTTGACTCGTCTTGGGATCGTGGACAGACCAGCCAATTCCCGCTGAACGGCCTCATCGCGGGCTGGCAAGAGGGAATCCCAGGAATGAAGGTTGGCGGTCGTCGTCAGCTGACCATTCCACCAGAGGCTGCTTATGGCCCTGAAGGATCCGGACACCCACTGTCTGGCCGTACCTTGGTGTTTATCATCGATTTGATCAGCGCTTAATCACTTTTCGCTGAAGCTAGACGCTCAAAGCGACTGTGTCGTCCCGCCCTTTCTGGATTGTTTTTCAATTCGGAAAGGGCGTTGCTGATTGTCCCCAGTACTTCTTCGATGAAGGTGTCGGTTTCGCAGATGATGCCGTCGATAAGCCCTTGTTTTAAAAGCGCATGCGCGCCTACGCCTTGGCGCTCAAGGATGTCCTCGACATGATCAGTGTTGCCATAAAGAATCGCCGATGCGCCTTCAGGTGGCAGCGCGCTAAGCCATGCGCTTTCTGTCGCATAGGTCAGGTCGGTGGGCAGCAGCGCCAGCGCACCGCCACCAACTCCTGGGCCAAGGATGACTGACACGGTGGGGGAGGGGGCGTCGATAAGCTTGGACATGGTGCGCGCAATGGAGCTTGCTATACCTCCCTCCTCAGCCGCCTGCGACAATTCCGCGCCGGCGGTATCAATGATGGTGACGATCGGCAGCTTAAGCTCGCGCGCAAGCGAGATGCCGCGCCGGGCAAAACGCAGGTCCGCTGGGCCAACAGCATAGCGCCGATCCTGGCCAATCAGCACCACGGCCCTGCCGCCAATGCGTGCCAGGGCAACGCGCACAGCCGGGCTTACGGCGCCTGCACGGGCACCAGAGAGCTTTACGACGTCTTCCCCCAACGTTTCTACAATCTCCCCGATTCCAGGCCTCTGAGGGTCGCGTGAACGCGCTATCGCATCCATAACCGGTACTTCCACCCCCGGCGCCGTGGGAGAAAAGCGATCCACTTCTTCAGCGGGCTGTAAAATTTTCAAGGCTTTAGACACCACTGTGCGAAGCTGTGTTGGAGCCACCACACCATCAATGACACCGTTATCCACCAGATTCTCAGCTTGTTGCACCTCACGCGGGAGTGATATTCCGGTAGTGAGTTCTACGACTTTGGGGCCAAGAAAACCAATCTGCGCGCCGGGCTCTGCGAATGTGAGATGACCAGCAGAGCCCACCGTGACCATGGCTCCGCCCATCGTGGGATTTCTTAAATACACCAAGAAGGGTAAATGGGCATTCTTATGGCGCTGGATGCTGGCGGTAATAGAAGCCATCATGACGAAAGTTCGGTTGTCTTCTTGCATTCTGGCGCCACCTGAAGCAGTAGAGACGAGCAAAGGCAACTTATTTTCAGTTGCGCGATGGATTGCTTTGATGATGCGTGTTGATGCCACAGCTCCCAAAGATCCACCCAGAAATGAAAAATCAGACACAATCACAGCCACCGGAATGCCATCTATGTGACCTTCTCCCGTGACTATTGCTTCATCACACTCTGATTGTGCACGAGCACGCTCAAGGGTGTGCACATAGCTTTGATCAATATCGTTATAGTGCGGTGGTTCATCCCAAGACATGAAGCTATCTGAGTCTAAGACAGATTCAATCAAAGTGTGTGCGAAAGTGTGTGCCATGACCCACACCATAGTCTGAAAAGGTGTGGGTGTTGTGCGGAATGGGGGAGGGGGAAGACTCATACTTTTGAGTGAATCTCTCATCATAATTTAGGCGATCGATTGCATAAAGGTGAGGTTGTGCAAACTGCATGCAAAGGAAGTGGTTGGTTAAAAACGAGCCAAAACGCCGGTCTGTGAAGCCCGTTAACTATTGCATTGCATCATTAGCAAACTTTGCAAATGGGGTAGGGGGGCTTAAAAAGGGGGTAGATCGGGAACTTTTATAAATGCAGGCCACAGTGTGTTTTTGGGTAATTTCCCAACATTTGGGGGGAGTGAGTTTTCTGAATCGCTATCGCATTGCAATGTGAGTTAGGTAACTTCACATTCACACGTTTAGCTGTGATCGGCAACATACTTCGCGGCCGTCGGCGAGATGTGAAGAGAAATTTTCAATTGCTTTATTAGAAGCCGGCATTGCTTTAAGTAATCGTCGATCACCGACTCCCCACTCGAGGGATATGAAAGCGAGATGAATTTTTAAATGAGCTCCAGTCCAGTCATGAAGGAGCGTCGACAGCCGACGCCCCAAGAATTCCGCGAAATGCAGAGCAGCCCGGAGTTTAAAGAACTCCGCAGCAAGTTCCGCTCTTTTGCATTCCCAATGAGTATCGCCTTCTTCGTGTGGTACATCGTCTACGTGCTCGTAGCTACCTTTGCCTCCGATTGGATGGGCACCCCACTAGTGGGCAATATCAACATCGGTGTGTTCTTCGGACTTGCACAGTTCGTGACCACCTTTGCAATTACGTACATCTATATCGTCTTTGCGAACAAAAACCTTGAGCCTCGTCAGGCTGCTATTCGCGAGAAGATGGAAGGATAATTCATGAATTCCACAATCGTGTTGGCCCAAGAAGACACTGGCAACCCAATTCTTAATATTTCCGTTTTCGTGGTGTTCATCGTTGTCACCATGACCGTGGTTATGCGTGCAGGTAAAACCACCAAGGAGGCATCCGACTTCTACACCGGTGGTGCCTCATTCTCCGGTACTCAAAATGGTCTCGCAATTGCAGGTGACTACCTCTCTGCAGCATCCTTCCTGGGTATTGTTGGCGCTATTGCGCTGAACGGTTACGACGGATTCCTTTACTCCATCGGATTCTTCGTTGCCTGGCTTGTAGCTCTGCTGCTTGTTGCAGAACCACTGCGTAACGTTGGTCGATTCACCATGGCGGACGTGTTGTCCTTCCGCCTGCGCCAGAAGCCAGTTCGCGTTGCGGCTGCTTTCGGCACCTTGTTCGTGTCCTTGTTCTACCTGATCGCTCAGATGGCTGGTGCAGGTTCACTTGTCTCCGTGCTTCTGGATATCCATGAGTTCCACTGGCAGGCAGTTGTCATTGGCGTCGTCGGTGTCGTCATGATTGCTTACGTCTTGCTCGGTGGCATGAAGGGCACTACCTACGTTCAGATGATTAAGGCCTGCCTCTTGGTTGGTGGTGTGTTGATCATGACCATCTGGACCTTCGTTGCAGTCAAGGGTGGCGTTGGCACCCTGCTAGAAGATGCCGTTGCTATGCACGCATCCTCCGAGCGTGCAGCAACCCTGGGCTATGAAGCAACCGCAATTCTTGAGCCAGGTCTGCAGTACGGTGCAACCGTAACCAAGCAGCTGGACTTCGTTTCCCTGGGTCTTGCACTTGTTCTTGGTACCGCTGGTCTGCCACACGTTCTCATGCGCTTCTACACCGTTCCTACCGCTACGGAAGCACGTAAGTCCGTTACTTGGGCAATTATCCTCATCGGTTCCTTCTACCTGATGACCCTGATCCTGGGCTACGGTGCTGCAGCACTTGTTGGACCAGACCGCATCGTCAATGCGCCTGGTGCAGCTAACGCAGCAGCTCCTCTGCTTGCACTTGAGCTTGGTGGCTCCATCTTCATGGCATTGATCTCTGCAGTTGCTTTCGCAACAGTGCTGGCTGTGGTTGCAGGTCTGGCAATTACCGCTTCTGCCGCAGTTGGTCACGATATCTACGACGCCGTTCTTCGTGATGGAAAGTCCTCTGAAGAAGAGCAGGTTCGAGTCTCACGTATCACTATCGTTGTGATCGGTGTGCTCTCCATCGTCTTGGGTATTCTCGCGATGTCCCAGAACGTTGCCTTCCTCGTGGCACTGGCATTCGCAATCGCAGCGTCTGCAAACCTGCCTTGTATCCTGTACTCCCTGTACTGGAAGAAGTTCAACACCACTGGTGCTGTAGCCGCAATCTACACCGGCCTTGTCTCCGCACTGGTACTGATCGTCTTCTCCCCAGCAGTCTCCGGTACCCCAACCTCGATGGTTCCTTCTGACGGTGGCGGATGGGATATCTTCCCACTGTCCAACCCAGGTATCATCTCCATCCCACTAGCCTTCATCGCTGGTTGGATCGGCACCATGGTTGGCAAGCCAGACAACTTGGATGATCTCCAGGCTGAAATGGAAGTTCGCTCCCTCACCGGTGTCGGTGTTGAAGGTGCTGTTGAGCACTAGAGTCAACCTCATTTAACTAACGAAACCGCCTATTCCTGTACTCGGGAATAGGCGGTTTCGTCATGCAGTACTATTGATCGACGTGTCAAGAACTTCTAAAGTGCACCCAGCATGGCGGGTGTCTACTATCTTGTTAACCGGGGTAGTAATCATTGGCGGAATTTTTGGTCTCACCCAAGGGGAAGACACGAAACCTTCCGAATCTCAGCCGCAGGTGAGCTCTGAGGCCAGCAGCGTTTCAACCTCTGCGGCTGCGCAAGCAATAGAAGACAGTCCGTTCGCCGAATTTATTGAAAACTCCACAGGCTCCCAAATCACGTTTGTGAGCCTGAAGGATGATTTTCGTACGGGAACCTCAACCGAGCGTTTTGCTCGTCCTGCATTGAGCTTAGGAAAGCTCTACATCGCGGAGTACGTGCTGGAACGCGGCACGGAAAATGAGAAGGCGTTGGCACTCGAGATGATTAGAAGTTCATCTGATGTGTCAGCGGAAATTTTGTACGACACGTATCCCGATTCCATTGAAGCGATCGCAGATGAATTTGGTTTGCTTTCCACCAGGGGTGATGAGCATTGGGGATACTCGGTGACATCTACTTATGATTTGGTGAAGTTTTTAAGCACGCTGATCATCGAGCAACCAGAATCGCCGATTCTAGAAGCGATGAGAAATGCCAATGAATTTGCAGTTGATGGTTATCCGCAGGACTGGGGGACTGCGGTGCTTCCCGGCGCGGAAGGATCTAAGTGGGGTTGGTCAGATGATCGGCTTCTGCATTCATCAATAACTTTTGGTGAAGATTACGTTGTTGCAGCAGCAGTAACAGGGACAAAAGAAGACCTCACGCAGTTGGTAGAAAACCAACTAAGTGAGGTCATAAGCCGGAATAATTAGCTAGACATTGTTCCCAGCGCTTTGATTATTTGATTGATTGTCTCTGCGTTAAGTCCAGTGTTGGAGTTGGAGGAGATGACTGCATCGACTTCATTTCCTGGAGTCCACTGGCCCCAGTCGTTGGCATAGACATTGTTCATATCAATGCCAACGCCGTCGAGTTTGTCTTTATCGATGCGGATTTGGTGAATGGTGGTGCGTGGGTGGATCTGTCCGTTGGAGCCCCAGTTGTGCATCCAGAAGAATTCACCAAGGCCGTCGGCAATCGCCCAATCGATGACGTTGTAGTTGCCATAGATGCCTAGTTGGTAGCCCGCAGTAGATAGTGCAACCTTGAATGCTTGCAGGTATGGGCGGATCTGGTTGGTGTATTCGGTGCGGGTGGGGTTGTCGTCGATTGCTACGTAGATGGGGCGGTTTTTTGGTCCACCGGCAGCCACGTGCAGTGCGATTGCTTGGGGAGCGTGCGTTGCTGCGCCTGCTGCACCATTTTTCCAGTCCGCTGTGTCGGCTTTTCCGTATTGATACACCGACGCTGTTTTTAGTCCGTTTTGGGCAAAGGCCCGTGTTTCTTGCAGCGTGACGGGTTTGCCGACCATCCAGGATTCGGTGCCTGGGCGACGTTGGGACACGTAGCGAACGGCGCCAAGATGTCCGGCATTTTTGATTGATGCTGCGCTGGGGACTCCTGCTGCGTAGTCGATTACGGTACCAAGGACTGGTCCAAGTGCATGTGCTTTAGGCATAAACATGCTGGCTGTGCCGATGGTGGCAAGTCCTGCAGCGGCTTTTAAAAAGCCTCGTCTATTAAGGTGCAAGTCCATTGTTCTCCCAAAATTATAGGTTTAAATCCCACCAGTAACAGTGGTTAACAATAACAACACTCTTCTTAAAGGGCTAGGGCGACATTTTTCGCCCGTGTTCACCGTTGCCATTTTGTGATGTTGCTCACGGGCGATGGTTTGTTTCCTGCAAAAACAAGAATTTGCCAGATAAACATGAGGGTTTAGTCATCTATTTCAGCTACGCTCACGTAACCTACGCATTCGTAAGTGGTCATGGGTCCAAGAAGCCCATTCCAAGACTTAGGAGCTTTATTTCGTGAGTATTTCTTCACTGACACCGCTGCATTCTTTTAAAGAACCAGCAATTCTGTACGCCGGTCAGGCTTCCGCCTGGCAGCAGGTGATCGCTGACTCCAGCGAAGACCACATCACCGCCTCGCACCTGCGTGAGCTGTTGTCTCGTTCACGTGCAAAAACTGCACCTTTCGCGCGCCAAATCACCTCCATCGTGCCAGGCTCCCTAGCCCGCCTGGAGGAACTAACCCGCGAAGACGCACAAATCGGTGCGGATATCGATGCGCAGCCAGCAGTCTCCATCCCAGGCATTTTGCTTGGTCAGATTGCAGCAACCCGCCAGTTGCGTGACCTTGGACTAGATGTCACCGCAGCTACTCGCCTTGGACATTCCCAGGGCATTTTGGGCGTTGAAGCAGTAGACAATGAAGAAGATGTCTTGGCTTTTGCCGTTCTCTTGGGTGCAGCTGCATCTCAGTTCGCAGGCAAGGGCGCACACATGCTCTCTGTCCGTGGACTAACCCGTGAGATCATTCAAGACACCATCGCCGGCGTTGATGGGGTAGAGGTATCTCTGCGCAACGCTCGCGTACACTTCGTTGTATCCGGCAAGCCAGAGGCACTGAAGAAGGCTGCTGCCGCACTGCAGCGCGCAGCGGATGCTTACAACGAAGACATCAATGAAAAGCGCAAGGGTGGATCCCTGGCAGAACCTAAGTTTGATTACTTGGATGTTGCTATTCCATTCCACCACTCCTCAATGCAGGATGCAGCCGACTTGGCTGTTGAGTGGGCAACCACCTGTGGCCTCAACGTTGATGCTCGCGCGTTGGCAGAGGCAATCCTGGTTAACCCAGCTGACTGGGTGGAGCAGATCGCTAACCTCAAGGCTGATTACGTCCTTTCCCTGGATGCAGGCGTTAGCCGTTTCACCGCGCCGCTGCTCGATGGTCGCGGAATCTCGTTGGTTCCAGCGTTTTCTGCTGCAGAGCGCGACAACTTGGCTCGCCCAGGCTTCCAGGTTCCAACTGCAGAAGACTGGTCAGAGTTCGCTCCAAAGCTGGTTAAGCTGCCAAACGGTGAGCACAAGGTTCTCACCGGATTCTCTCGCCTGACGGGTTACTCCCCAATTATTTTGGCCGGTATGACCCCAACCACCGTTGATCCTGAGATCGTTGCAGCAGCAGCGAACGCAGGACACTGGGCTGAAATGGCCGGTGGCGGACAGTACTCCGAAGAAGTATTCACCAAGAACAAGGAAAAGCTTGTTTCCCTGCTCAAGGTTGGACGTTCCGCACAGTTCAACTCCATGTTCTTCGACCGTTACATGTGGAACCTTCAGTTCGGTGCACAGCGCATCGTTTCCAAGGCACGTGCCACCGGTACCTCCATCAACGGTGTTGTTGTCTCCGCTGGTATCCCAGAGGTTGAAGAAGCAACTGAGCTGATTAATGATCTCAACGCAGATGGCTTCCCATACGTTGCATTCAAGCCAGGCACCGTGGACCAGATCCGCGCAACCCTGAAAATTGCTGATGCAAACCCAGACACCAAGATCATCATCCAGATTGAAGATGGACACGCTGGTGGACACCACTCCTGGGTGAACTTGGATGACCTGCTTCTGACCACCTATGCAGAGCTGCGTTCTCGCAAGAACGTTGTTGTCATGATTGGTGGCGGAATTGGTACCCCTGCAAAGGCTGCGTACTACCTCACCGGTGAATGGTCGACCGACTTGGGCTTCCCAGCAATGCCTGTTGACGGCATCCTCGTTGGTACCGCTGCCATGGCAACCAAGGAAGCAACCACCTCTCCTCAGGTTAAGCAGGCACTGGTTGACACCCCAGGTGTTGATCCTCAAGATGCTGGCGGCTGGGTCGGTCGTGGCGAGGCTCGCGGTGGCGTGACCTCTGGTCTGTCCCACCTACACGCTGATATGTACGAGCTGGACAATGACTCCGCTGCGGCATCCCGCCTGATTTCCTCCATCGATTCTGACGATTACGCAGATCACCGCGATGAGCTGATCGAGGCGATCAACAAGACTGCAAAGCCATTCTTCGGCGAGGTTGAAGAAATGACCTACGCAGAGTGGATCGAGCGTTGGGTTGAGCTTGCTTACCCAACCCAGGACCCAACATGGGATGATCGTTTCTTCGATTTGGTCCACCGCATTGAAGCTCGCCTCAACGAGGCAGAGCACGGTGCTATCACCACGCTGTTCCCAGACCTGAAGTCTGTGGAAAATGAAGAGGAAGCCGTCGACAAGCTTCTTGCTGCTTACCCGCAGGCCCGCGAGATCAAGGTCTCTGCGCGCGACGCTGCGTGGTTTATTGGTCTGTGCCGCAAGCACCACAAGCCTATGCCGTGGGTACCTGCAATTGATGCTGACCTGGCTCGCTGGTGGGGTCTGGACACCCTGTGGCAGTCCCAGAACGAGCGCTACGGTGCAAACGCCGTGCGCGTTATCCCAGGACCTGTTTCCGTTGCCGGCATCGACCGCGTCGACGAGCCAGTTGCAGAACTGCTCGGCCGTTTCGAAGCTGCCTGCGTGGAGGCACTTGACGGTGAGGCAGAAGAAATCTTCGCTCGCCTGAATGAATCCAAGAGTGAGCGCGAATTCCTGCTTGCTACCCCGCACATCGTGTGGCACGGCAACCTGATCGACAACCCAGCTCACGTCCTTAACGAGGGTGCTTTCGAGCTCATTGAGGAAGACGGCTACTGGGTTATCCGCATCCTGGCTGACTCCTACTTTGATGATCTGCCAGTTGAGCAGCGCCCATACCTGGTTCAGCACGTTGACATCCCAGTTGAACTCGGCGATGCTGTGTCCACCGGTGGCTCCCCAGTGGTTTCCCGTGAGAAGCTACCTGAGTCCGTCTTCGCACTTCTTGCTGGCGTTGCCGGTGTTGGATCCGTCTCTGCTGCTGGTGATGAGATCAAGGCACTGCCAGAAGCTGTTGAAGATGGCACCCCATTCGGTACCGTCCGCGATTCCTTTACCCTGCCTGCATCCCTTCTGACCGCGCACACCGCCGTTACCGGCGCAGCGCTAGAAGAGCACAACGTGGGCACCCCAGACGTCCTCATGGGCGCATGCTGGCCAGCAATCTACGCCGCACTGGGCACCGGTAAGCTTTCCGACGGCTACCCAGTGATTGAAGGTCTACTCAACGCAGTTCACCTCGATCACCTCCTTGACCTGCGCATCCCACTCGAGGAGCTGGCAAACGGCCGAACCATCGATGTTGAGGCACGCACCGATTCCATCGAAGAATCCGCATCCGGCCGCATCGTTACCGTGCGCATCGTTTTAACCACCGAAGGCGAAGTAGCAGCCAAGCTGGTTACCCGCTTTGCTATCCGTGGCCGCATCACCACCAACGAAATGGCTGCACCTGCAGACGCTTACGGTGCACGCGATGAAGTTGTCGAGCCAACTCCTCGCTCCTTCATCCGCCAGGCAACCGTGTCTGCACCTGCAGACATGACCCCATTCGCCATGGTCTCTGGTGACTACAACCCAATCCACACCTCCGACAATGCTGCAAAGCTTGTTGGACTGGATGCAGCGTTGGTCCACGGCATGTGGCTGTCTGCTACCGCACAGCACCTTGCAGGACTTGGCTCTGAGGTTATTGGTTGGACCTACTCCATGTACGGCATGGTTCAGCTCAACGACGTTGTAGATATCACCGTTGAGCGTGTTGGCCGCGCAGGACTCAAGCCTGCATACGAGGTCACCTGCCGCATCGATGGCAACGTGGTTTCCCGTGGACAGGCACTGCTCAAGGCACCTTCTACCGCTTATGTTTACCCAGGCCAGGGCATCCAGGCCAAGGGCATGGGCCAAGGAGACCGCACTGCAAGCGCAGAGGCTCGCGCTGTGTGGGATCGTGCAGACGCACACACCCGCGCAAACCTGGGCTTCTCCATCCAGCAGGTCATTGATGAAAACCCAGTAGAGCTCAAAGTCGGGGACACCACCTTCGTACACCCAGCTGGCGTGTTGAACCTCACCCAGTTCACACAGGTCGCGCTCGCCGTGGTTGCCTACGCTCAGACCGAGCGCCTCAAGGCCGCAGATGCAATCGTCGACGGCTCCCTCTACGCAGGCCACTCCCTAGGCGAGTACACCGCACTGGCATCCTTGGGCAACATCTTCGAACTCGAAGGTGTCATCGATGTTGTGTTCTCCCGCGGTTCCGCAATGCACTCCCTGGTTCCACGTGATGAAAAGGGTCGTTCCAACTACGGCCTGGCAGCATTCCGTCCAAACATGATCAACGTTGCAGCCACCGAGGTGGAAAACTGGGTTGATCGTGTTGCTGAAGAATCTGGCGAATTCCTGCAGATCGTTAACTACAACGTTGATGGCCAGCAGTACGCAGTTGCAGGCACCTTGGCTGGACTGAAGGCACTGAAGGAATCTGCTTCTGCAAACCCACGTGCTTACGTGAACATCCCTGGCATTGACGTGCCATTCCACTCCAGCGTGCTGCGCCCAGGTGTTCCTGCCTTCGCAGAGAAGCTGGATGAGTTGCTGCCAGAAACCATCGACATCGATGCACTTCGCGGCCGCTACATCCCGAACTTGGTTGCTCGCCCATTCGAGCTCACCCAAGACTTCGTGGATGCCATCCTCGCTGTTGTTCCATCTGAGCGTCTCAAGGACGTCAAGGTTGAAGACACTGATGAAAACACCCTGGCACGACTGCTGCTCATCGAGCTGTTGTCCTGGCAGTTCGCATCTCCTGTGCGTTGGATCGAAACCCAGGCGCTGGTCATCGACTCTGTCGATCAGATCATCGAGGTCGGTTTGGCTGCATCGCCAACACTGACCAACCTGGCACTGCGCACCATGGATGTCATTGGCAAGTCCCGCCCAGTCTTCAACGTTGAGCGCGACCAAGACACCGTTATGCTCAACGATGTCCGCCAGGCTCCTGTTGCTGAGGTAGAAGAAGAGCCAGAAGCACCTGCTGCAACTCCGGAAGCTCCTGCAGCAGCTGCTCCAGAAGTTGCTGCCGCTCCAGTAGCCGCCGCAGCTCCTGCACCAGTTGGCAACGCACCTGAACTGAAGTTCAACGCTGCAAACGCCATCATGGTTCTCTTCGCTGTGCAGAACAAGATCAACATCGATCAGATCACCGCAGCAGATACCTCTGAGACCCTGACCAACGGTGTATCTTCACGCCGTAACCAGATGCTCATGGATATGTCCACCGAGCTTTCTGTCCCAACCATTGACGGTGCAGCAGATGCTGATGTGGCAACCCTGCAGGGCCGTGTTGTTACCGCAGCTCCTGGCTACAAGCCTTTCGGACCAGTCCTTTCCGAGACAGTTCGTGCACGTCTGCGCGCACTCACCGGTGCTGCTGGCCTGAAGACTTCCTACATTGGTGATCGCGTGACCGGCACCTGGGGTCTTCCAGAAAGCTGGATCGCACACGTTGAGGTGGAATTGCTGCTGGGCACCCGCGAAGGCGAGTCCGTCCGCGGCGGCAACCTGGGTAGCCTGCCAGCTACAGCATCCAGCAAGTCCGATGTCGATGCGCTTATCGACGGCGCCGTGCAAAACGTCGCTGCAGCCAACGGCACCAGCGTTTCCATGTCTTCCGGCGGCGCTGCTTCAGGTGGCGGAGTTGTTGACTCCGCAGCACTTGATGCTTACGCATCCACCGTCACTGGTGAAGAAGGCGTGCTGGCAAATGTTGCTCGCGGCATTCTTTCCCAGCTTGGTCTAGACACCAAGGATGAGGTTGAAGGCGCAGAGATCGACACCGAACTCTACGACGCTGTCGAGGCAGAACTAGGCACCGGCTGGCTCAAGCTTGTCACACCAGTGTTCTCCGCTGAACGCGCCATCTTGTTCGATGACCGTTGGGCTTCCGCACGTGAAGATCTGGCACGTCTGGCAAACGGTGACGATATTGCCGTCGAGCGCTTTGCTGGAACGGGGGAGGTCGTCGTCAAGCAAGCTGCATGGTGGGCTGACCACGTTGAAGACACCGCTCTCGCTGCAACCTTAAAGCAGGTTTCCGAGGTGGCTGCGAAGCCAGCCAACGAGCCACACATCGACGATGTTGCACTGGTTACCGGTGCGGCTCCTGAATCCATTGCCGGTGCTGTAGCAGCTCGCCTGCTGTCCCAGGGTGCAACCGTCATCTTGACTGCATCCAATGTGTCCCAGGCGCGTAAGGAATACGCACGCAAGCTTTATGCTGAGCACGCAACTCCAAACGCAAAGCTATGGATTGTTCCAGCGAACATGTCCTCCTACCGCGATGTCGATGCAGTTATTGATTGGATCGGCAACGAGCAGCGCGTCACCGTTGGCAGCACCGTCACCGTGACCAAGCCAGCTTTGACCCCAACCCTTGCGTACCCATTCGCAGCTCCATCTGTCTCCGGCTCCCTGGCTGATGCTGGCCCACAGGCAGAAAACCAGGCACGTTTGCTGCTCTGGTCTGTAGAGCGCACCATCGCAGGTCTTGCAGATCTTGCATCCCGCGGTGTCGATGGACGCGTCCACGTTGTACTTCCAGGTTCCCCGAACCGCGGAATGTTCGGCGGCGACGGAGCATACGGTGAGGTCAAGGCAGCATTCGACGCCATCCTTGCCAAGTGGGGATCTGAGACCGGCTGGCCACAGTTTGTCACCCTTGCTCAAGCTCGTATCGGCTGGGTTGCAGGAACCGGACTCATGGGCCGCAACGACGTGCTGATCCCTGCCGCTGAAAAGCTGGGCATCCACGTGTACACCCCTGAAGAGATCTCCACTGAATTGGTTGGACTTAGCTCCGCTGAATCTCGTGAAAAGGCTCTGCAAGCACCGATCGATTACGATCTGACCGGTGGACTGTCCGGTGGCGTATCCATCGCAGAACTGGCAGCATCCCTGGAGGCTGACGCAGCAGAAACCACCGTTTCTGCCGAAGACACCATCAAGGCGCTGCCTTCACCTAAGCACCCAGAGCAGCCAGTTGGCGCTCCAGTTGGTGAGGTAAAGACAGACCTTGACGACATGGTTGTCCTCGTCGGTGTCGGTGAAGTGTCCTCATGGGGCTCCGGACGTACCCGCTTCGAAGCTGAATACGGCATCCAGCGCGATGGCTCCGTTGAGCTGACCGCAGCAGGCGTTCTTGAGCTAGCTTGGATGATGGGTCTGATCTCCTGGAGCGAGGATCCAAAGCCAGCCTGGTACGACGCTGACGGCACCGAAGTGCCAGAAGAAGAGATCTACGAGCGCTTCCGCGACGAAGTCATCGCACGATGCGGCATCCGTGAGCTTGTCGACGACGCCTTCCTCGTCGACGGCGGCTCCCTCGACGCAGCTGAAGTCTTCCTAGACCGCGACATCTCCTTCACCGTTACCTCCGCTGAAGAAGCTCAGGCCTACGTTGATGCAGATGCAACCGTGACCGTCGAAGAAGCAGACGGCGAATGGATCGTGACCAAGAAGAAGGGCTCCACCTCCTTCGTGCCACGCAAGGCAACCCTGACCCGCTCCGTAGCAGGCCAGCTGCCAACCGACTTCGACCCAGCCAAGTGGGGCATCCCAGCCTCCATGATCGATGCGCTCGACAACATCGCAGCATGGAACCTGGTTACCGCAGTCGACGCATTCCTGTCCTCAGGCTTCAGCCCAGCAGAACTCCTGCAGTCCATCCACCCAGCTGATGTGTCCTCCACACAGGGCACCGGTATCGGTGGCATGCAGTCCCTGCGCAAGCTGTTCGTCAACCGCTTCCTCGGCCAGGATCGTCCATCAGACATCCTCCAGGAGACCCTGCCAAACGTTGTGGCTGCACACACCATGCAGTCCTACGTCGGTGGCTACGGTCAGATGATCCACCCAGTGGCAGCATGTGCAACCGCAGCTGTCTCCGTGGAAGAAGGCGTGGACAAGATCCTCCTCAACAAGGCAGACTTCGTTGTCGCCGGTGGTATCGATGACATCCAGGTTGAATCCCTGACCGGCTTCGGTGACATGAACGCCACCGCAGACACCCAGGCAATGCTGGACAAGGGCATCGACCCACGCTTCATCTCCCGCGCAAACGATCGTCGCCGCGCAGGCTTCCTCGAAGCAGCAGGTGGCGGAACCGTCCTTCTGGCTCGTGCATCCGTTGCCGCTGAACTGGGACTCCCAGTCTTGGCAGTTGTTGCACACGCACAGTCCTACGCCGATGGTGCTCACACCTCCATCCCAGCACCAGGACTTGGCGCACTGGGTGCAGCACGTGGTGGCAAGAAGTCCGTACTTGCCCGCGAACTAAACAACCTGGGCCTAACCCCAGATGATGTTCGCGTGGTCTCCAAGCACGACACCTCCACCAACGCCAACGATCCAAACGAGTCTGAGCTGCACAACCTGCTGTGGAAGACCATTGGTCGCGACACCGACAACCCAATGTTCGTTGTCTCCCAGAAGTCCCTTACCGGACACTCAAAGGGTGGCGCAGCGCTCTTCCAGATCGGTGGACTTGTATCCATCCTGGAAACCGGCAAGCTGCCTCAAAACGCATCACTTGACTGCGTTGACCCAGAGATGGAAGCAAAGGGCGAAAACTTCGTCTGGCTGCGCAAACCACTGGATCTTGGAGCAGGCTCCATCAAGGCTGGTGTGCTGACCTCCCTCGGATTCGGCCACGTAGCAGCAGTTGTTGTCCTTGCAACCAGCGGCATCTTCGAGCAGGCAATGCGCAACGCAGGCCTTGACGTTGATGCATGGCGTGTACGCGCAACCCAGCGCCTACGTGCCGGTGCAAACCGCCTGGAAGCAGGCATGGTTGGTCGAGCACCACTGTTCGAGCAGGTCGACGGACGTCGTCTGCCAGAACACGGCGCTCACCAAGCAGAGATCAACTTGCTTATCGACGCTGACGCTCGCCTCGGTGCTAACGGCATCTACCAGAGCTAAACGCTAGATAAAAAAGGCTGTATTCCCTTGACGGGAATGCAGCCTTTTTTAGTCGGGTTTTAGATGGGTTCAAACAGCTCTTTCAGGTGCTTATCAACCTGCGGGATGTAATTTTCTGAAAGGTTAAACAGTCCTAGGTGTCCGCCGATGTCTTCAATCACTCGAAGCTCACTGCCGGGGATAAGTTCTTGCTCAGCAGCGCAGTCACGGACAGGGAAGAACATATCCTCACTAATCGGCATGACGAAGGTCTTTGCCTTCACTCGGCCTAAAGCTGCCGCAAGGTCGCCATCAGTATGACGTGAGACATCGCCACGCTGCCACTTCCACGCATTGTGCAAAAGCGTGTTGGGATCCATTGACATAAACAGCGGATCCAAGAAGTCTGCAAGCACAGATTCTTTAGTTTCTAACCCAAGGCGACGCCACGCCTCCTGCTTCCAAAACTCCGTCGAAAAGCCCATTACCGCCCACAGATGTGACTGACGACGAAGCCCATCCGCCACCTCAGTATGCGAAGAATATTCACCACCGTTAAACCCTGGATCGGCCTCGATGGTCTCATTCAAGGTTTGGGTGAAAAGGAAATCATGCGGAGTATTCTTTGCCGTTCCTGCAATCGGTGCAGCGCGGTGAACTTTGTCTGGGAAACGCACAATCCACTCATAGGTTTGTTGCGCACCCATTGAACCACCCACGACAGCAAAGAGCTCGGTGATGCCAAACTCTTGGCGAAGAAGCCTCTCTTGAGCCACGACATCATCACCAATGCGCACCTTGGGGAACTTAGACATCGAAATGCTGGTATCAGTTGTATTGGCAGGGGAGACCGACAAACCATTACCGATTTGGTTGATGGAGATAATGAAATACTTTGATGGATCTAAAGCATGATCGGTGCCAATGTACTGCTGGAACCACGTCTGGTGAGTTCCCGAGTACCACGTCGGAATAAGAATGGCGTTCGACTTATCCTCATTAAGCGTTCCGGCTGTCGCAAAAGCCAACCAGCAATCATCGATCACACCCCCTTCTTCTAGTTCCAGCCGTCCAATGGATGCTGTTTCGTATGGGCCCTGTACCTCTGCGGTGTAAAAACTGTTGTCGAGCATGCAAACTCCTTAAAAATAAGGGATCTAAGTCACACTTAGTGGTGACGCCAATCTACATAACAGTTTTTATTGATTCAAGTGTGCGAAGTATTTTTCCAGGGCGAAGCTGACTCTAGTTTGGGGCTAAATTCTCAGAAAAATCCCATGAACAGCTTTAGGGCTAATGTCTGGGCATTTTGTTCAAGGTGGTCAAGTTTTACGTTGCTAGAAATTGGAGAATAGCAGGTGAGTTGTAAAAAATTCACGCCATTATACCTGACCTTGAGGGTCGATTAGATGTCTTGAGAATGAGTGGCTCTAAAATCCGCTAACCCCTTATCATTTTCCGACATTTATGGAAGGACAAGCTGTGTCATTTCGGGTGGAGGCTCTTATGGCACGGTTTGAGGTGAGGGGTGACCAGGCTCGAAGATCCACTGGCGTTGTCTGTGCAAGCTAATGGCACGAGCTAGAAGTAAATGAGAAATAATGTCCAAAAATTCGGTTAATTAAGTTTTGAGGATCACGCAATGACGTTGCGAGACGATCAATTGAACTAACAACTAGCTGGTCGCCAGCACGTAGGTAGTCGATGCAGTCTTCTAGCCCTTGGCGCTCAGCTCGTGAACGAGCAGAGATTTTGTCCTGAAACTCGCGGTCAACCGGTCCGATTGCTTCTCGCTGGCGTGCGAGATTCTGTTCTGCTGTGGAGACTCGAATATAGGACACCCTCTGTCCTGTGTGCTGCGTGCTTTTAGCAGAAGATTTTGGTGTTTGAGTCTTTGCAGCAGGGGCTGCTTGGTCAGTTTTCTCTTTCGGCCATGCTTCACCAGCGTCGAAGAGAACTTGATCCGGAGGGAAGTCTTCTACGTTGCTCCATTGACCACCGCCTTCATACAGTCTTGCCTTGATGACATGCTTACGGACTCTGTGCACGCTCAAGAATCAGTTAGGCTGTTTCCCGAACGTTAGCCACGTCGCCGCATCGGGTGTGCGTTGATATTTCTCCCAGAGTTTGCCATTGTCATCGAGCACAGATGCTGAATCGACGAGTTTTGCGGTGGGGTCCCACGTCTGACCATTATCGGTGGAGAAACTCACTCGGGTGTTTTTGGGTCCTTTGCGGATGATGAGGGCACGGTGTGTGGGCTGTCCGTGCGACCCCAGTAATGTTCCGTAGCGCTTCATAGTTCACTGTCTCGTTAGGGTTAATAAGATATGGATACAATGTATCAAAATTAGGCTTTAGGGCATGGTGAGACAGTAGTTGCTGGATCGGACTGCCTGTCTCACATGGGTATACCCCAGAGCAGCAGTGGGACGGACCCTAAACAATGCAGTCGTGGTAACCCCAAAACACCTGTTTCTCGGCAGATGGGGGCACCCCTCTAGGGCATGACGCAACACAATTCGTCTCCCGGTGACCTCCTGATTGGGTACTGCCGAGTCTCCACTGCCGCCCAGAACCCGGATCGCCAACTGGAGACCAGCGGACCGGTCGACCGTGTCTTCATTGATAAGGCCTCCGGCAAGAGCGGCGCACCACGCCGAGGACTCGAGGATTGCACCGACTGCCCCCGCGATGGCGACGAACCTCGGGTTACCTCGATGGGCCGGCTCGCCCACTCCCTGATTGATCTTCGCCAGCTAGTGGCGGCGCCTGCTGGAGCTAGGTATTCCGCCGTGCTTTGCGCGGACCGAAGTGCCGGTGTCAGGCACATCAAAGTCCTGAATGCTTGTCGGCTCGAAGGGATCGGCCATGGCATAGCGCTCGATGCGTCGCTGCCAACTGCGATCTTCCCGTCTGGCCCGGCGGGTGCTCCCAGTTTTCCTGCCGGACTTTGACTCTGACCGGGTGGGTTTAGAGGATTTTCTATGTGGCGTGTACTGCTGCGGTGCGTGCTGGTGGGCCTTGTCCGCCAGAGTCAGGCGGGGCTTAGCGGGACGGGGGTTACTGCTGGAAGGATTTTTCAGCTCCGTCCCATCCGGGAACACAAAGGCGACACCGTCATATGAGGGACGACACCACTGATCGCCCTTTTTCCGGGGTGCTGTGCAAACGCTCGGAGGTCAGCAAGAAATTGGACCTTCTTACCGCATTCATGGCAATAGGCACGACCTTTTTTCACGAAGGTTCTTCTGCGGATCCCGGGCCCTAGAGACATAGATCAAACTATAAGAAATATTGACATCTCTCGCACAGTTTATATTTACATTCCTCTCTAAGTGTGGCTCTTTATCTAGAATTTCTACGCCAAGACTATCTCCGCCCTCCAGCTCCCCCGGCAATCCGGGAGGCCACCGTTGCTCCCCTAAAGGGCCTGAGTGTGACTCGAACGGCGGACTCTAATGGCCAACACAGAGCTTTCTGCCGCAAAGAAGCATTGCTTTCTGACATGATTGACTCATGGCGAAGACACTGTTTCGGGATACCTCCTTTGGCCTGCTGCACCTGGTGTCCAGCATCGAGCGTGGCGATATTGCCCTGCCCGAACTACAACGCCCCTTCGTGTGGAAAAACGCCTCAGTCCGGGATCTCTTTGACTCGATGTACAAGGGATTTCCCGTCGGCAACCTCCTGATGTGGGAAACCGGCGCAGATGCCAACGCCCGACAGATCGGCACAGGAGACAAGGAATCCCGCGCACCCCGGTGGCTAGTCGTGGACGGTCAGCAACGCCTGACGTCGCTGTTTTCTGTTTTCACCGGGCAAGAGGTCGTCCGCGAGGACTACAGCACCTCTCGCATCGTGCTGTCGTTTCGCCCCCGCGACGAGTCCTTTGAGGTGGCCGGCGGGATCACCCGCAATGACCCCGAGTATCTGCCCGATATCACCCTTTTGTGGTCGGATGACTATAAAAAGGTCAAGCGCGAATTCTTCCGCCGGCTCCAGGACGCCAAGGGTGAGCTCTCCGACGATGAGGTCGACGCGATGGACGATGTGCTCGACCAGGTGCGCAGCCTGCAGAGCTTTCCCTTCCATGTCATCGAACTCGATGCCGCCATCGACGAAGAACAGCTCGCCGAGGTCTTCGTGCGGATCAACTCCGGTGGTGTGAAGCTCAACCAGGCGGACTTCATCCTCACGATCATGAGCGTGTTCTGGGACGAGGGCCGCAAGGAACTCGAAACCTTCGCCCAAGCCTGCAAAACCCCGGCCAAAGGCACCTCCTCGCCGTTTAACTGGATGATCGCACCCCAGCCCGACCAACTCCTGCGGGTGTGTATTGCCCTGGCATTTCGCCGCGCGGTCATGCGTCACGCATACTCGGTGCTGCGCGGCAAGGACCTGGCCACCGGGATAGTCTCCGCTGAGGCGCGGGAGTCGCAGTTCGCTCGGCTCCAGGAGGCCCAGAAGCACGTTCTCGATGTCACCTTCTGGCATGAGTACCTCCGCTGTCTGGAGCGGGCGGGATTCCGCGGTGAGAAGATGATCACCAGTGAAAACGCCGTGATCTTCAGCTACGTCATGTGGCTGGTCGGGCGCATCGATTACCAGGTGCCGGTCGATGAGCTGCGCGAGGTCATCGCCCGCTGGTTTTTCATGGCACACACTACCCGCCGGTATACCGGCTCGTTTGAGACCCAGGTCGAACGCGACCTGGCCTCACTAGGGACCGTCACGGGCGCCGATGGTTTCATTCGTCATCTGGATCAGATCATCCGGGAGCAGCTGACCAACGACTTCTGGACGATCACGATGCCCAACGAACTCGGTACCTCCGCCTCGAGGAGCCCCGCCCTGTCGGCGTATCTGGCCGGGTTGAACATTCTCGATGCGGAGTCGTTGATGTCCACCGGCCGGGTCCGGGACCGGTTGGACCCGGCCGTTACCTCTACCAAGGGTATTGAACGCCACCACCTGTTCCCCAAGGCCTACCTGTCGAAGAAAATAGGCATTTCTGATCCCAAGAAGATCAACCAGATCGCCAACATGGCCCTGGTCGAGTGGAACGTCAATATCGACATCTCCGATAGTGCGCCCTCGGAGTACTGGCCGAAGGTCATCGAGGCGAAGGGCCATCTCACGGAGGACAGGATCGCTGAGCAGCGCAGACTTCACGCACTCCCGGACAGCTGGCCTGAGATCGATTACAAGGAGTTCCTTGAGCAGCGTCGACATCTGATGGCGGCCGTTACCCGCGAAGCATTCGAAAAGCTTGCTTCCGAACAATAAAGCAGGGTAGTAGGTCACATCGTCTCAGCCTGAAGAAACGAGCTAAGGAACTCGGGTCTTGCGACGAGTACGGGGTTAGCCAGATGCACCCGTGCTATCGGGTGTAGGTGATGTGGTTACTCCACTGTTTCCTCAGTCGGAGAGTTCTTTTTGAACCTGGATGTCACGGGGGAAATGCGGACCGGAGAAGATGCTCATGGCTCTGATTATTTCACGTCGCTCTTCCTACTGCGCCAACTTTGCAACAGCACCTTGCTTTCGGCAATCTTGCTTGTGGGTGTGATCGGTAAATTCATGGCCGAGCTGGGTGAACTTACCGTCCTGTTCAAAGCGGGACTGGGCTGCCCGACATGCATGTAGACACGGATGTCACTGTTACTGGCGAACGTGAGCTCCGGATTGATGGTTATGGCCCCTGCGAGTGGCTCTTTGGTGCGGATGGTCAGTGGGCCACCCGATAGGTACCGGCTCCGATTCGAGCCGACTGGACCCAATCACTTTACGAGTGTTAAAGTTATTGTATGGATGTAAACAGCATTTCTATTCATAATGCAACCCGTATGGTCGCCGTGGGTGAGAAGGCTGCTCATGACGCGCGGCGGACCACTCGCTGGTTCCGTGTCTTTGTGATCATGCAGGTGGCCTACGCTTTGGCGCTCACCCTGTCGATCGATGTCGCTGGTGTAGACTACTGGAAGGCCTTCGCGCCGTTCGTGCTGGTGACGCTGTGTATCTGGATGATCGCGTTCCAGTACCGGAGGACGGTTCCGCGACACGGGCTACGGAACATGGGGATCGCGGTGGCGACGTGGTTTGTGCTGTACACCCTGATGTTCGATCCGGCGCTGCAGTTGTTTGGGCTGTCGTCGCCATGGTGGTGGGTGCTGGCAGGCGTGGTTGCTGTCACTCCGATCCTCGCGTGCCTATTCGCAAGCTCACGCCGATGACCACACCCAAAACGACAAGGTCACAACAATCTGAGTCAAAGTATGGGGGTCATCCACGCAAAGACCTCGATGCCCTCGTCCATTCCCCTGTGCGGTTTTCGTTGCTCGCCGCGTTACAGAATTTGGAGGATGTGGACTTCCGGTTCATTGCAGACCTTCTCGAGGTGAGCGACTCTACTCTCTCCCAGACGCTCACTGTGCTGGCAGATGCAGGCCTTGTGACGGTGCGCAAAGAAGCAATGGGTAGACGGACTCGTACCTGGGTCGGTATCACCGCCACCGGACGCATTGCGTTTGAACGGCACCTGGAGACATTGCAAGCCATCGTCAGCACCGGCACAGTGGAGCAACCATCGGAGGAAACCACATGAACACGAGCATTCGAGTACGCGTCGCAGACGCAGATGATCTTGCTGCTGCTGCCGACACCCTCGCGGCTGCGTTCGAGCACTACCCCTGGACCCGCTACGTGATCCCGCAGGAGCACTATCATGAGCGTTTGCGTGCCCTGCAAAAGCTATACCTGGAGTATGCCCAGGCGAACGGCATCGTCGGCGTCGCAGGCCACTGCGATGGTGTGATTGCGCTCCTTCCCCCTGATGCACCTGAACCAGAGCCGGGGATGGTCGATGAGGTGATGCGCCTGCATGGTGACAGGATCGGCAGGCTCCAACAGGGCGACCCGCCCGCGGGTGCGTGGCGTGTGGAGACCCTGGGCGTGCGCCCGGAACGACAAGGGCAACGGCTGGCATCGACACTCCTTGTCTTTGCGCTGGCCGAGGCAGTCCGCCGGGGCGGCGAACAGGTCGTGCTCGACACCTCCGATCCGCGAAACGTCCGCCTCTACGAACGCCACGGCTTCCACACCACGACCCACTCCGATAACGGTGATGGCCCGCTAATATGGACCATGACCGCGACCTTTGAAAACTCCACGACAAGGGAAGCTTCCCTATGACAACGGCTGCCACAGTGTTAGAGGAGTATCTAGCTGTCGCGAATATGCACGACTTTGACCAAGTGTAGAAGATCGTCGCTCCCGATGCGGTCAATTTCTTCGGGGATGCGAGCTGTGTAGGTCTGGCTGAGGTGCGGACCTATTTCACGCGCACCTGGGCAATGAATCCTGTCGAGTAGTATTGGGCCGAAAACACCAAATGGGTCACGCGCACACAGGACGCTGCTGTGCCAATCTACGCATACCACTGCAAAGGCACGATCAACGGAGTGCAGTGTTCCGGCGCCGGGCATGCCATCAACGTCTCCGCATACACTGGTCACAGATCGCAACTCACACACGAACACCTCAACCCAATGCCTCTCACTCGAATAGTCCAGCTGGGTACGGAGGTCGGAGAATGGGAAGGCTATATTTCGTGCCCCATCCCGAAGCTACACGCCACATCGACGGTCTCGTCGGCGGCTGGCACGACTCCGAACTCACCGCCACAGGCAGAGAGGGTATCGGCGGGGTCGGAGCTTCGTTGAGAAACAGGATCCCTTCTGGTGAACACACTGAGCTGTACTCGTCAGACCTGAAGTGCGCTTCGCAGACCGCAGAAGCTATCAGTGGGCACCTGGGAATCCCGCCTGCCTTCGACGCACCCTTACGTGAGAAGTCGTACTGAGTTGCCGAAGGCAGGTCGCAGGCCTGGCTTGATGAGCATTGTCGGACTCCACCAAAAGACGAGGAACGTATGAGCCACGACAAAATATCGAGGGGGCCGAAACTATGTGTGCACTCGGCACCTGCATCTATGAAGTTGTCTAGCTTCAGATCGTCTGTGAGGGCCGTTAGCTATTAATTATGTGCTCCGTAAGGAAATAAACGTTGAAGGTTGAACTGTCATTCTAACAACAGTTTCTGTCGCCCCTCTTATAGCTTCAGCGAGAGCGTCACGCCATTTGAAAAATAAGTTCTTGTGGCGATCCGTGCTTATTCCCAGTGCTTTTTAAAAGACAGTTACGGAGCTATTCAATTGATCTTTAATAACCCTGCAGCAGTCGATTATGGTGCCTTTTAATTGCCAGGTAATCGCCTCGTTATTGACCGATAGGGGGCAATAGGAATTATGCAGTATCGACAGTTAAGCAAAATTTTTCATGCAGCTCATCATGCACAGGCTCGCGAGCTCGTAGAAACTACTTATCGTGAGCGGCTCAATCGTCCCGAGACAGTAAATACCGGCGTGCTGGTGGGTGGTTTTCCGCTGTTTTGTGTCGTTGACGAAGAAGTCGAAGCGTTAGTTTCTGAGCTGAAGCGGCTCGATGCACAGCTGTCGCAGCAGATTAATGGGCAGAAATTGCATGATCTCGCCGGCGAGGAAGTCGTTGCGAGTAACGGTGCTGTTGCAAAGTTGGGGCAGGTCAGATCTAACGCTGAAGACAGCTGTTTGGCATTTGCTAAACTTTGCGAATTGGGTGTTTTTGATTGGATGTTTTAGATACTGGTTGGATTCATTGTGGATTGGATCACAGCTACTACGTTAGACGGTTTGGTAGTTTTCTAGAATCTCTTCCGGCTCGACATCATAGAACCGCCTAAAACTGTTCGTCTTTCGCTCTGTACTTCGCTGAACTCTTCCGAATTCTGACGTGAGAAGCTTTCACGGTCAAGAGCTTTTTCATCTCCTGTGCGAATCCTTTTAGCACGAAGTGCCGAAGTAACGTGCCCATTGTAGGCTTTGATCTGGTACCCATCTAGATCGGGTTCGCATGGTTCCCCAGTAGCGGTGAAAGTGTGAGGTAAAAAATTCATTATCGATCTGTCGAAGAAAATGCTTTTATAACAATTAGGACAATAGCCTCTGCTGCCGATATTAAGTTTGATTTCTGGTTTCAAGCGTGGCGCTCGTTTACTGGAGCGGTTTCTTTTGGCTAAGGGTTTCTTACGTGAGCCACGGTTCTTAGTCATATTGCTATCGTAATCAGTCTGGTATTTTTACAACCAGAGGATCGGACTCGTAAAACCTAGCTAGATTGTGCCCAGTCTGGTTAAGTCTAAGTATTTCAAGATTGGTTATCGCTTTAAAGATCGAAACTACTATTTCGTTCGAAGCTGGCAAAGGAACTGCTTAAACATTAAACAATTCCAATGGAACCAACTATTCAAGCGCAGTAGTAACAAAGAGCATTTCAAGAAGCGGTTGGCATTGCTACCTGCGACTGACCCGTCTAGTCCATGTATTTGGAACTTGTCGCTTTGGTTGATTTTCAGCTAGAAATGCTGCGGCATCCTCGCGCTTGCTAAAACTTAAACGTGCATTCTCGCCCAGCTCCTCGCGGTCTAAGAGATTAGCTACGCGCCTGTGGCTCTTTGGAAATAGCTCGGTGCTCAAATCAGCGAAGATCAGATCTCGAACACCGAAACGACCGTTAATTGGTTGCTGATGTGACGCCGGATCATTTGCGTCACATGTAATAGCGAGGTGCCACTTTTTACAAGAACACTTTTTCAGGTCTTCTGTCTCTGCAAAGAGTGCGGGTAATTGTGCGCGGTTCAGTGTTCCAGATGGGATCTCAGATGCTAGAGCTTGTTTATGGACAGTGCCAATCCACTTATTGGTGGAGGTTAAGATAATGTCAGCTGCTCCTGGGACAACGTCCGTGAAACGGTACATTTTTTCAGGAGTTGAGTTGTGTGTATGGTGCAATTTTTGAGCGGTTCCTTTCAATAAGTGGGATAACCTGAAGCGGATATAGTCTCGTACTTTCTATACCGCTACAGTCATTGGACTCTTCTCTCGGATTGGCCCCTATAGAATTCTCCACTGTCTAGAGGATAGCCTCGATCGCATCAAGCCTTAAGCGATTAAACCGCTGCTTTGGACGAGCTTAACAGGTTTACATCAGACAAAGTTCAGTAATCGCGTGGAGGAGAAAAAGATGCCGCAGATAGTTTTTAACATCACCCCGGAACAGGAGCGGGCTCTGAAAGGTTGGACGGTCCACATATTCGCCAGGGAACTGGCGGTGTCTTATTTGCCGTGGAAGTCGTGGACGACAGAGAAGTGAATGCTTACACAATCGCGGTTGACGGGACGCTCGTCTCCGAGAGACTGGAAGGATTTGGTCAGGGCTGGTCTCAGTTTTAGATCGAGGTATCAGACGTTGGTACGGTCGTGTCTAAGCATCGGCAACAGGGTATTGAGAATGATTGCGCCGTGAGCACCCGGTGATCTACCCCCGAATCACCTTTTTGATGTGTTGATTTAGGGTCTTGGACTTAACCCAACAGATTTGGGCATTAAAAGACCAGGTTAAACAGGGTAACCGAGTTTGCAATGGATCCACCCTGGGGCCGTCATGCAGACCCCTGGGGCGGGTGTTTAGCCCTAGTTCTAGCTTCCATTTCTTCTTAGGATGAAGCCATGGAAAACAAACCTAACACGAATGACAGATACCTCACCTATGGTGTTTCATTCGATCTCCACATCTCACGATTTCCAGTAAAAAATGAATCACTGTTGGCGCAGGAAGATATTGATGCCTTGTCGACAAACTCGGTGATCAAGCTTTCGAGCGAGACCCGTGAAGCCGTGCAAGACCTGATCAAGGCGGTTCTGAAGTTGAAGAACCGCCCCCAACCCGATGAATTTCAGATTTCAAACGTGGACATGATGCTCAAAGGATTAAGCGAAATAATGACTGATAATGACTACCTGGCAAAGATCGTGAATAACGCGCAGATGCTCCCCGGTATCGATTTTCTGGCCAACCTGCTGGGTAAAGATGGCGAGGAAGTTGACAGCCCTGATGCAGACTTCGACTACACTGCTGATGTCATCAGAGGTGCTCTGGTTGTAGCAAGCCTTCAAATGATTGATGAGCTTTTCAGCGATCTGCGCCTGTTGGAGCGTAAGTACTCAGACGATGTGAACGAAGCAATTTTGATCGAAGACACGATGGTCCTTTGTGGCTTGCCACGACGGTATGCACATCGCTATGACATCTTGTTTACACAGCGATTTCTCATGGCTGTTGCCGATGTGAGTTCATCCATGACAAACGGATGGATTCCTTTGCCAACAGTCGCACACCAAATGGCGTTTAATCTCCTCCTCAATAATGCTGAAGCGGTGGTCGACGCTCTCGCAGCCTCAGATGATCGGATTGTGCCTATTTGGCGGGAGATTATGGACACGGCTCTGTTTCGAGATAGGGACTTCGAGCTGCTGTACGATCCGAGGTTCGATGGCGTGGAAGACGTTCACGACAGTGTGAAGCGGTACGAGAACCTCAATTTCGATGACTGGTTCACTCCTCTTTTTGGTCCGGGATCCTTGCCATCGCCATATCCACGGAATGATACCTAGTGCTTTTCATCTTGGGTGAATATTAAAGACCCTGTTAGGCTTTAGTCACTACAAATATTTGTAGTGACTTGGTCTACCAGGGTTTTCTTACTTTTTAATCCGTCTCATTTCTATTTTGATAGAAGCTTTTTACTGATTCCATCGTGGTTTCGTAATCTTCTACGAACAGGATTTCGTACTCAAACCAGAATTGTGGTGACGATCTAAGGCTCACTAACAACTCCGAAAGATCAGGGAAGACCCGATTTGGAAATAGTTGAGTCGTTTGAGAGAAGTTTATTTCGTCACAAATTATCGAAATGATATTGCTAATCCAATGAGCATGCTCAAAGCATCGTAAAACGACATTGGCTGAATCCGGAAACAATGGCGCTCCGTAGTTGAATTCAAATCGGTTTACGACCGCCGCTTCTATAAAATCTGCACCTGTCGTATTCGCGATATTTTGAAGGGCTTCAGCCATTGTCTCGGGGTAAGCGCATCTCTCGATAAGCCAATCAGGTGGCTTACCAACGCTGCTCGCGAGCTTAAACCAATGATCGGTTACGCTCCTCAGAGGTTGCTTATTATCCGCTGTGCCTTTAGACAGAGACTCAAGGTGCTCATATCGCCCGGGCCCATTCGAATAGTGGGTGAGCAATTCTACCAGCGCCGTAGTGAAATCTGATGGGTTCTTAACAGGGGTAATTGGTCGACTATTTCTGTTAAAAGACAGAGCACTCAAGTCTATTTCGTCCACCTGTTTAAACAATTTATCGATATTGTGGCCAAAACTTTTAACAGGTTTAAACGTGTCGAGATTTAAATAGTCCCAGGCGGAAAGTGCTAACTTGCATAGTCTCTCAAGAGCTGTTGTCGTTGAAAGAAGACCTTCGTACAGGTGAAAATTATAGGCGCGGTGGCTTTCCCAGCAATCCCATTTCTTGGGGGGTAGGGACTCTGCTGAGCTGTAAAGCGCCGTGGTTAAACTGAGCAACACCAAATTGGCACTCTTGCGCAAGTGCGGTCCACTGTTCGTCCTTAAACAAAGTGTCTTCTCACCTCAAAATGATTGTGTGGTTTCAGAATCTTATTGAACGTCTTGTTGGCTGTGCGATGTCGGCTTGTTTCTGATACCCCATGTCAAGCTCTTCATCAGGTAAAAAGCCATTTCAAAAAGGGTACTTAAAAGAGTACTTCCGTGATTTCAAGAGAATTTAAAAAAGGAAGAACCCCCATTGATGCAGGTCAATGGGGGTATTTTGTGCCCTGGAGAGGAATCGAACCTCCGACACCCGCTTTAGGAGAGCGGTGCTCTATCCACTGAGCTACCAAGGCGTACCGAACTAGATTACAACACGCGTCACGGGATGAAAAAGTGGGGGGTTACTTTCGATCTGGAAGGTAAGGTGGAGGATATTACTTTCCGGTCCTTAAGGAGTGACATTGACCAGGTATAAGCCTTCATTTCATGATGTGCAGCGTCGTCCGATTGTGGTTCACCAGATCACCAAGGACAATATTCCAGTATTAGCTGTTGATGAGATTCAAAGTGATGGTACGCCTCGCCGCATTATGTTGCTGAATAAATATGATGCAAAGCAGTTAAGTGCTGCGTGTGATCGGTATTTGCAGGAAACTTATTCAGCTTCCTTCGCGGGAGTTAATACGGATTTATCGCCAGATGATATGGCAAAGCTATTTGGTGATGATTAAATAAAAAAAGAGCCGAAAGGCTCTTTTTGTTTTTAGGCTAGGGCTTCAATCTTGGCGATGACCTCTGCAGCTGGGGGATTAGTTGCATGCGTGCCATCGGAGTAGCGCACGGTCGGGACGATGCGGTTGCCGTCGTTGACTGATTTGACCCATTCGCCGGCTTCTTCGTCCTGGTCGACATCGATGATGTCGTAGTCTTGGCCTTCGAGGCCCTTCAGGAGAGATCGGCAGTAAGGGCACCAGTCGGTGGCGTAGATGGTTACATTACTCATGGTTTTGCTCCTTAAACCTTGGTGTAGCGCTGGAACTTGTAACGATACTCGCCTGAGGTCATCCATTCAGATTCGTGAGAAAGCTGGAAGTTGTCCGGGATTTCGGGTGCGTAGACGGGAGTTTGAACATCGAAGGTGGCGTCGATAAGCGTTATTTCTAACACGTCGGCACTGCCGACGGTGGCCTTGTAGACTTCGCCGCCGCCCATGATCCAGCCGCTTTGCGGCACTTCGGTGACCACTGTGCCGCCGGTGGACCATTCGCCGGGCTCGCGTGAGGATAAAATGAAATTCTCGCGCCCGGGAAGTGGCTTGAAAGGGAGGGATTCCCAGGTGCGGCGACCCATGATGACTGGTTGGCCCATGGTGGTTTCCTTGAAGTGTTTGAGATCTTCAGGGATGTGCCAGGGCATGCCGGTGCCGTCGCCGATGACGCCGTCGCGTCCTTGTGCCCAAATCGCACCGATCATACGGAGACCTTGCCGCGGATAAGTGGGTGTGGATCATAGCCGGACACAGTGATGTCGTCGAAGCTGTACTCAAACATGGACGCTGCCTTGTTGAGCTCCAAAGTGGGGTAGGGGCGCGCTTCGCGGCTCAGCTGCTCTGCGACCTGTTCCTTGTGGTTGTCATAAATGTGGCAGTCACCGCCGGTCCAGATGAACTCGCCGACCTCTAGGCCTGCCTGCTGGGCAAACATGTGGGTAAGCAGCGCGTAAGAGGCAATGTTGAAAGGCACACCCAGGAACATGTCCGCGGAACGCTGGTACAGCTGGCAGGACAGCTTGCCATCAGCGACATAGAGCTGAAAGAGCAAGTGGCAAGGAGGAAGAGCCATGTTTTCAAGCTCGGAAACATTCCACGCCGAGACAATATTGCGACGTGAATCAGGGTTCTTCTGCAAGGTTTCTAAAGCACCTGAGATCTGGTCAATGTGGCGACCATCAGGGGTTGGCCAGGAACGCCACTGGACGCCATAAACAGGGCCTAATTCACCATCTTCATCAGCCCATTCATTCCAAATGCGGATGTTGTTTTCCTGTAGCCATTTGACGTTGGAATCACCACGAAGGAACCACAGAAGTTCCCCCACAACAGAATGGAAATGAACCTTTTTGGTGGTCAGAAGGGGGAAACCCTCATTGAGATCGAAGCGGATTTGTTGCCCGAACAAAGAGGTTGTGCCGGTGCCGGTGCGGTCGTCCTTGTGGGACCCTTCTTCTGAGATTTTTCGAAGAAGGTCTTCATATGGCGTTGGAACAGTCATGCTCGCAATCTTAGAGGTGCGGCTTAATAAGTTCCATTCGCATCGTAGTACTTAGCGCACATCGCGAGGATGTCGTCGGCAAGCTCGGGGCGGCAGATCAAAATATCTGGCATGTAGGTGTCTTTGTTGTTGTAGGTCAGCTCGGAACCGTCAAGGCGTGAGCAGTGCAGTCCTGCAGCTTTGCAGACACCGACTGGGGCTGCGGAATCCCATTCGTATTGTCCACCGGAGTGAATGTAGGCATCATAATCACCAAGCAGAACGTGCATGGCTTTAGCACCGGCAGATCCTAAAGCCTTGGTTTCAAACCCAAGCTGCTCTGCGCAATCAAACGCAACCTTTGGTGGGCGGTTGTGGGAGATAGCAATGACTTTGGAATAAGGGCCGGTCACTGCGCGAGCATCAGCGGAGTGGAACACCACACCCAGGTCGGGAAGCCCAACTGCGGCGTGGGTGGGGATGCCGTTTTCCACCAAAGCGATGTGTACTGCCCAGTCTTGGCGGCCGGTGGCAAACTCTTTGGTGCCATCGAGGGGATCGATAATCCACACGCGGTCTTTGGAAAGACGTTCTGGATTGTCGGCGGCTTCCTCAGATAAGAAACCATCATCGGGGCGGTGCTGTTCAAGTACTCGAGCAATCCAGCTTTGTGCGAGTTCATCACCGGCATCGCCGAGATTTCGACCTCTTAAGACTCCAACGTTGCGGACACCTTTGAGGATTTCTCCGGTTCCTTGGGCGAGACGATGGGTGAGAATCGAATCATCAATCTGAGCAGTCATGTTCTCAATTCTAGATGTTTGGTTACATTAGAGCATGGATAAAAGCATTCTTTCCCGATTCCGGCCTCAAGTAGCGCAGTGGTTCCGGGATGTTTTCGCATCACCCACGCCTGTTCAGGAAGGCACGTGGGAGGCAGTTTCTGAAGGCAAGAATGCGCTTGTTGTGGCCCCGACGGGTAGTGGTAAAACCTTGGCTGCGTTTTTGTGGGCATTAGATTCGTTGACAGAACAAACAGGTCAACAGGTTTTAGACACGGGAACACCGGTGCCGGTTCGTGGTGGGAAAGTGAAAGTGCTCTACATTTCCCCGCTCAAAGCCCTGGGCGTGGATGTGGAAAATAACTTGCGGGCACCATTGACAGGTATCGCTCGAACGGCCTCTCGGATGGGGTTGGATGTGCCCAATATCACTGTGGCGGTGAGGTCGGGGGATACCCCATCGGCGGAACGTGCGCGTCAGGTGCGTAAGCCTCCAGATATTTTGATCACCACCCCGGAGTCAGCATATTTGATGCTGACCTCCAAAGCGGGGGCGATTTTATCTGATGTGGATGTGGTGATTATTGATGAAATCCACGCCATGGCTGGCACCAAAAGGGGAGTACACCTTGCTCTAACATTGGAGCGTTTGGAACAACTGGTGGGCAAACCTGTCCAAAGAGTGGGGTTGTCTGCCACCGTTCGTCCTTTGGAAACAGTCGCTGGATTTTTAGGTGGTGGCCGGCCTGTGACCATCGTGGCACCCCCAGCTGAAAAGAAGTGGGATTTAACAGTCACGGTTCCGGTTGAAGATATGTCAGATCTCCCCGTGCAGGAACCTGGATCGACCATTGGGGAATTAGTCATTGATGATCCCTTGGGGCTAACCGGTGAATCTGCGCTGCCCACCCAAGGATCGATTTGGCCGTATATCGAACAACAGGTCTACAACCAGGTGATGTCGGCGAAATCGACCATTGTGTTTGTTAACTCCAGGCGTTCAGCGGAACGTTTAACCAGCAGGCTAAATGAGATCTGGGCGCTGGAGCACGATCCGGAATCTCTATCACCGGAGCTGCGGAGAAATCCTGCGCAAATAATGGTCTCTCAAGATGTGGCGGGTAAAGCTCCGCAGGTTATTGCACGTGCACACCATGGCTCTGTGTCCAAGGACGAACGCGCCACCACGGAAACGATGCTGAAAGAGGGCAGGCTGCGGGCAGTTATTTCAACGTCGTCTTTGGAATTGGGCATCGATATGGGTGCTGTGGATCTGGTGATTCAAGTTGAGTCACCGCCGTCAGTGGCAAGTGGTCTGCAACGCGTGGGGCGTGCGGGGCATACGGTGGGGGCGACGTCGATAGGCTCTTTTTATCCCAAGCACCGCTCGGACCTGGTGCAAACCGCGGTGACCGTGCAGCGGATGAAGGAAGGGCTGATCGAAGAGATCCACGTGCCGAAGAATGCATTAGATGTGCTGGCGCAGCAAACGGTTGCAGCTGCCTCGATCAAAGATGTGCAAGTTGATGAATGGTACGAGACTGTTCGCAAGGCGTACCCATACCGGGATCTGGCCCGCGAAGTTTTCGATTCTGTTATTGACCTGGTCAGCGGCGTGTACCCGTCGACCGATTTCGCTGAGCTTAAACCCCGCGTGGTCTATGACCGGGTGGCAGGAATCTTAGAATCCCGCCCCGGAGCGCAACGCGTGGCCGTGACCAGTGGTGGAACCATCCCGGATCGTGGAATGTTCGGAGTGTTTTTAGTCGGCGATGGGCCTCGGCGCGTAGGTGAGCTCGATGAGGAAATGGTCTATGAATCCCGCGTCGGTGATGTGTTTACGCTCGGCGCTTCGAGTTGGCGGATTGAAGAGATCACCCGCGATCAGGTGCTGGTCACCCCCGCGCCGGGGCATACGGGCAGGCTGCCTTTTTGGACAGGTGACGGCGCAGGTAGGCCTGCTGAATTGGGCAAGGCTCTAGGCGCTTTTCGACGCACCACCCTAGCCAATCCGGCAAGCTCCGGGTTAGATGGCTGGGCACACGATAACCTGATTGCTTTTTTGCAGGAACAAGAAGAAGCCACGGGTGTGTTACCTGATGAAAAAACCTTGGTGCTGGAACGTTTCAAAGACGAGTTAGGTGATTGGCGAATCGTGCTGCACACCCCATATGGGCGGGGAGTAAATGCAGCATGGGCGTTGGCGGTGGGCGCAAAAATCGCTGAAGAAACTGGCATGGACGCCCAAGCTGTCGCTGGCGATGATGGCATCGTGCTGCGGTTGCCCGAAGGTGATGAAGACCCAAGTGCAGCGATGTTTATGTTTGAGGCAGAAGAGATCGAAACGCTGGTGACTGAGCAGGTAGGAAACTCAGCACTGTTTGCCAGCAGATTCCGTGAATGTGCCGCGAGGGCTTTGTTGTTGCCGAGACGAAATCCTGGCAAACGTGCACCCTTGTGGCAACAACGACAACGAGCAGCACAGCTGTTGGATGTGGCGCGAAAGTATCCCAGCTTTCCGATCATTTTGGAAACCGTGCGCGAATGCCTTCAGGATGTTTATGATCTTCCGGCGCTGAAGAATCTTATTGAAGATTTGCAACTTCGAAAAGTGCGGATCGCGGAGGTGACCACGCAGCAACCAAGCCCGTTTGCGTCGTCTCTGTTGTTTAACTACACCGGCGCATTCATGTACGAAGGCGATAGCCCACTTGCAGAAAAACGCGCCGCCGCATTGGCGTTAGATCCGGCACTGTTGGCAAAACTGTTGGGAGAGGTAGAGCTTCGGCAGCTGCTAGATCCCGACATCATTGAAGAGGTCCACCAGCAACTGCGCAGAAAAGGAGACCGGGCTGCTCGAAACAATGAAGAATTAGCAGACTCTTTGCGGATCCTTGGACCGATTGCCTTGGAAGAATTAGGCGAACACATCACCTTTGAACATCCCGATCTTGGTGATCGCGCCATGATCGTGCGCATCAACGGCAAAGAACACCTAGCCCAAACGTTGGATGCCCCGCTGCTTCGTGATGCTTTAGGAGTTCCCGTGCCACCCGGTGTGCCAGCGCAAGTAGAAACCATCACGGATGCATTAGCGCAGCTAGTTAACAGGTGGGTGCGCACCAGAGGGCCTTTTACCGCAACTGATTTGGCAGAAGCCTTCGGTCTGGGAATTTCCACAGCGATCACAGCCCTTCAGAGCGCACCGGTGACAGAAGGAAGATACAGGCAAGGAATCCAAGACCAGGAATACTGTGCGACGGAAGTGCTGTCGATTATCAGGCGTCGAAGCCTTGCTGCTGCCAGGCAACAAACCAGACCTGTCTCCCAAACAGCGTTTGCGAGGTTCCTGCTTGATTGGCAACAAATCGCACCAGTGGGATCGACACCCGAACTAAGGGGAGTAGATGGCACCTACACGGTGATCGAACAATTAGCAGGCGTTCGCCTACCCGCCAGTGCATGGGAAGATTTAGTTCTGCCGCACCGGGTTGCTGATTATTCACCAACACACCTCGATGAACTGACGTCTAATGGGGAAGTGCTTATCGTGGGTGCTGGCCAAGCGGGAAGCCGAGATCCGTGGATTACGTTATTGCCAGTCGATTACGCAGCGCAGTTGGTGGGGGAGGCGTCGACAAGCATGAGCCCACTGCAAGACGCCGTACTAGAGCAGCTGCGCGCGGGAGGTGCCTTCCTGTTCTCAGATATTCTCGAAGAGAATTTCGGCTACACCGCAGCCCAGCTGCAAGAAGCGATCTGGGGGCTGGTGGAAGCCGGCCTGGTCAGCCCTGACAGCTTCGCGCCGATCCGCGCGCGCCTGGCGTCGGGGACCACAGCGCACCGGGCGAAACGTCGACCAGCAAGATCCAGGCTGCGCACCCGCACCAGCTTCCACACCGACGTCCCACCCGATATGCGCGGACGCTGGACCTTAGCCGTCCAGCCAGCCGACGCAACCAGCAGATCAGTCGCGCACGGCGAAGCATGGCTCGACCGATACGGCGTGCTCACCCGCGGCAGCGTCGTTGCTGAAGACATCGTCGGAGGTTTCGCGCTTGCCTACAAAGTGCTTTCCGGCTTTGAAGAAAGCGGCAAAGCGATGCGCGGCTACTTCATCGACGGACTCGGCGCCGCCCAATTTTCCACCCCCGCCATCATCGACCGTCTCCGCGGCCACGATGATTCCCCCGACGTCGAAGGCTGGCCATCCGGCGCCACCGACCCGGATGTCTACCTCATCGCCGCCGCCGACCCCGCCAACCCCTACGGCGCCGCACTTTCCTGGCCAGAGCAGGGGCCCAGCCGCGCTGCAGGAGCCATGGTTGTGCTTTGCGACGGCCTCCTCCTCGCCCACCTCACCCGTGGCGGGCGAACCCTGACGGTGTTTGAAGCAAACATCCCCAAAATTGCACAAGCCCTTGCAACCTACGATCGCCTAACCGTTGAAAAAATAAACGGCGACAACGTCTTCGACTCCCCACTGCTTGAAGAATTTCGCAAAAATGGAGCTTCCATCACCCCGAAGGGAATGCGATTTAGACAACCAACCGCACGAGAAACCCCAGCCTATGATCCTCCGACTTTTGATCCTCCGACCAGGCCTTTTCGCGGAGGCTTCGGGCGACGATAACCTGGTGATATGCCAGAAGGTGATTCCGTATTCCAACTCTCCCGCAAACTCCAATTCATGCGCGGAAGAGAAGTGCTGGAAACCTCGCTGCGTGTACCATCCGTGGCACTTCATGATTTCACCGGCCAAACCGTCCACCGCGTCTGGCCCTACGGGAAGAATCTCTTCATGCAGTTCGGTGAAGAGATCCTGCACACCCACCTCAAAATGGAAGGAACGTGGGCGGTTCACCGAAAAGGGGATAGATGGCGAAAACCAGCACACACCGCACGAGTGGTACTTGTGCTGTCAGAAAACATCGAGGTGGTGGGGCATTCTCTTGGCTTCGTGAGGGTTTTTCCCACAAACCGCTACCTCGAAGAAATCTCCCACCTCGGCCCCGACGTTCTTGCCGAACACTTTGACATCGACACTGCACGGAACAATATTGCATCGAATCCTTCTCGAACAATCGGAGAAGCACTCCTTGATCAATCCAACCTCGCTGGAGTGGGAAATGAATACCGGGCTGAAATCTGTTTCCTCATGGGCATCCATCCCGCCACACCCGTCTCGGCAGTTGACGTAGAAAAAGCCCTGAAGATTACCCGAAGACTCATGTGGGAAAATCGAAATTCTCCGATTCGCGTCACAACGGGAATACGTCGCGCTGGGGAATCAACATATGTGTTCGGGCGCAACAACAAACCCTGCAGACGATGCCGAAGCACAATTGTAAAAGCCGAACTGGGGGAGCGAATAATCTGGTGGTGCCCGAGGTGTCAGCCGTTAGAATCGTGAAGCATGAGACTTCTACTTAATCTGATTTGGCTAATTTTCGGTGGCTTCTGGTTGGGCTTAGGTTATGTCCTGTTCGGGATAATTGCGTGCATATTCATCGTGACCATTCCTGCAGGTATCGCAAGCTTTAGGATGGCCAACTACGCACTGTGGCCGTTTGGTCGGACGGTTGTTCGTAATCCAAAAGCCGGAGGGTTCTCCGCATTCAACAATGGTCTGTGGTTTGTGATCGCTGGCCTGTGGTTGGCCATCGGACACATCACCACTGCAGCAGCCCAAGCAATCACCATCATTGGTATTCCACTGGCGATCGCTAATGTGCGCATGATTCCCGTGACCTGTTTTCCATTTGGTAAAGAAATCTACAACAGCGACCGCATTCCCCACGGCTATGAGCCAATGATTAAGTTTTAGTTTTCCGTTTCCACAAATGGAACACAACATACAGCAAAGCTAGCGCGATGATTGCGTAAATGATCGTCGAATAGCGTTCAAACCACAACGACACCGTCTCCCACTCCGCACCCAACCACACGCCAGCCCAAATCAAAATGGCATTCCAAATGGTACTGCCCACCGTGGTGAGAACTCCGAAGAAAAACGGATTCATTTTGTCAACGCCCGCAGGGATCGAAATCAGACTTCGGACCCCCGGCACCAACCGCCCGAAAAACACCGAATACTTTCCATACTTTTCGAACCACGATAAGGATTTATCCACATCGGTTGCGTCGACAAGCCACATCCAGTCGGCGACCTGCCGCAACCGTGCCGCCCCGATGACACGCCCCAGCCCGTAAAGCAAAAATGCGCCAGTGACTGAACCGATCACCGACCACACCAGCGCGGCCCACACATTCATACTGCCTTGCGTGGTGGTGAAACCAGCCAGAGGCAACACAACTTCACTTGGGATAGGCGGAAAAACGTTCTCCAAAAACACCGCGACACCAACCCCCACAGCACCAAGGGTTTCCATCATGGAAATAACCCATCCGACGATCATGCGCGCCCTCGCATTGTTTTAACAATTACGGCACGAGACACCAACGGGTACGCAACAATCAACCCCCACGCCCACTGCACCTCGAACACCCAATTCAACACGGCGAGCATCGCCAAAAACAACAACGACGCGATCACGCACAAGCTATCCGAAGAATTTTGCGGCATGCAGCCATCCTAGCTTTCAAAAAGCTTTTCGACGTACACCTGCCTCGTCGCAAAGTATCCGCCCCCAATAACGAAGACTGTGGCGACGGCAAAAAGCACAAAGATAACTTGAAAGCTTCCAGTTGCATCCACAATGAAACCAGTTAAAAGCGGACCAAAGCAGGCAATCGTGTATCCCAACCCCTGCCCAAAAGAACTTAACGCAGATGCGCCTTCACTGGTTTCAGCACGAATATTAATCAGAGTCAACGCCATTGGGAAAGCTAGCGGTCCAAACCCCGACAGCGTAGCCCACAACCATGGCGCAGCTTCGGGAACCAGACAAAGACCACCATTACCAATAAGAAAGATGACACCAGCAATAACAACCATCGGGAAGCAGTTATTAAACCGTGTCACCAGCCAGGGCCCCAAAATATTGAGTGGCAAACCCAAGATCGACCACCACCCCAACAAAACGGCCCCGAGTTGAGGATCACCCACCATCTGCGGCATAAACCCCATCAGGATATACGTCGAAAACGAAGTAAAACCAAACATCAACCCGAGCCCCACACCAACCGAAGACTTCCACACAGGAAGAGAAACCTTCGACGGCGCCGCAGCAACCCTGGCACCCTGCAAACTCAACAGCGGAATCCACGAAATCGCCGCAACCAACCCCAGCAGCGCCCACGAACCGAGCGACACCCTCCAGCCCGTCAACCCTACATGTGTAGCCCACTGAGAAATCGGCACGGCAAGCGTCGGAGCAAGTGCCTGAACAATCTGGAATGACACCAGATAAGTTGTCGACATTCCACCAACATGACGAGGAAAATACTCCCGAACAGCAATCGGAAGCAATACATTGGTAACTCCGATCGCAAACATCGCGAACACAGTACCGACCATCAACAGCGAAGCAGGTCCAGCGACACGAATAATCTGACCGGCAGCAGTCAACAGCATGGCAAACATCAACAGTTGGGAAGTAGTGAACTTCCTCTTCATCGCCGGAAGCACAAAAGCAGCGGTTGCAAACATAGCGGTTGGAATCATGCCTAACACACCAATGACAGAAGCACTGACCCCTAAATCATCTCTAATCTCAGAAACCAGCGGAGCTAACGCAGTGATAGCTGTGCGGAGGTTGAATGAGGTTAAGACGATAGCAGTCAGTGCTATGAGGCGAGGATTCTTCACGCCCCTGATCATATAAGTAGTATGCTACCTATTTTCGCGATACCACTTAATCAGTGCATCCGTTGAAGAATCCCCTGAGTTAACTTCCTCTTCACCAGACACTGCCGGTGCTAGATCATTAGCTTGCTGTTTGCCCAGTTCAACACCCCATTGGTCGAAGGAGTTGATATCCCAAATAACTCCCTGGACCATGACGATGTGCTCATATAGAGCTATCAACGCACCAAGAATAGAAGGGGTGAGTTCTTCCGCCAAAATGGTGGTCGTTGGTCGGTTACCCGGCATCACTTTGTGGTTAACGAGTTCCGCTGAAACCCCTTCAGCAGCAATCTCTTCAGCATTCTTACCAAACGCCAAAACCTTGGTTTGAGCGAAGAAGTTACTCATCAGCAAATCATGCATGGTGCGCTCACCAGCAGGAAGGTCCTGCTTAGGACGAGCAAAACCAATAAAGTCAGCTGGAACAAGGCGAGTACCTTGGTGGATCAGCTGGAAGAATGCATGCTGACCGTTGGTGCCAGGCTCGCCCCAGTAAATCTCACCAGTACCAGTCGACACAGGGGAGCCATCCCTGTGAACAGATTTACCGTTAGATTCCATTGTCAGCTGTTGCAAATATGCAGCGAAGCGGCTGAGGTCTTCAGAGTAAGGGAGAACCGCATGAGTTTCTGCACCGTAAAAATCTGAGTACCACACCCCAAGAAGTGCCATCAGGACAGGAATGTTCTCTTCGAACTTGGCGGTGCGGAAGTGTTCGTCCATTGCGTGGAAACCACCGAGGAAACGCATGAAGTCACGTGGCCCGATGACAGCCATGAGTGAGAGACCAACGGCGGAATCCACAGAATAGCGGCCTCCCACCCAATCCCAGAAGCCGAACATGTTGTTGGTGTCGATACCGAATTCTGCGACCTTTTCAGCATTTGTTGAAACAGCAACGAAGTGCTTCGCCACCGCTTCCTCACCCAATTTCTCCACCAGCCAAGCACGAGCTGCCCGAGCATTAGACAGGGTTTCCTGCGTGGTGAAAGTCTTCGAGGCAATAACGAACAATGTGGATTCCGCATCGAGGTCTTCCAATACAGAGACAAGGTCTGCAGGATCGACGTTGGAGACAAACTCAGCAGAAATACCCGCAGTGGCGTAGGAGCGAAGAGCCTTCGTGGCCATTGCAGGGCCTAGATCAGAACCACCGATGCCAATGTTGACGATTTTCTTAATGGTGCGGCCTGTGTGACCCAACCAGTTACCAGAGCGAAGTGCGGTGGCGAAGTCTCGCATACGGCCCAAGACCTCGTGCACATCAGCAGCGACATCTTGACCATCGACGCTTAAGTCAGCCTCTGCAGGTAGACGCAACGCAGTATGGAGCACAGCACGATCTTCAGTATTGTTCAGGTGCTCACCGGAAAACATTGCGTCAATTTTTCCACGCAGGCCAGATTCTTCGGTCAGTGCGAGGAGGCGGGTGAGGGTGGAATCGTCAACCAAGTTCTTCGACAGGTCAACATGTAGACCAGAGGCGGAAAATGTGTATTTCTCCGCGCGGTTTTCTTCCTTGAAAAGTTCGCGCAGGGTGGTTGTCTTGAAGTTTGAGTAATGTTCGGTCAGGTCTTGCCAAGCCTGAGTGGTCGAAATGTCCGCCATGAATACTCCTTGATTGTCGTTAAATAACATCTTCAGGTTAGCTTGCTTTTGTGGCCAAGCGCATCGAAGTGTGTTCAAAGTGGGAAACACGACAATGGGGAGTGAATTTATTTGGCTGCTTTTCGACGAAAAACCCCACCCTTCAGTTTATTTTGCGTCCTCCTTAACCCAACGCTTGTGGTGGCGAGCTCTATGTTGGGCGACTGTTTGAGCCCACCTCGCATTTTTGGGATTGAGTGGCCCGTTGGGTTCTGATACTGCCCAGGTTCCGTCTCCCATGAGCCACACGATGATGCCGGAGAATGGATCGAGGAGGTAGGTGACTCTTCCATCGGTTTTCATGTTGTGGTGATGTTGGCAGAGGCATCCGAGGCCACCGAGGCAAGTTGTTCCTCCTTCTTCGTATGGGACTCGGTGGTCAGCCTGGGTTTTTAGTGCTGGTACGGAGCAGCCTGGGAATCGGCATGTTCCGTCACGGCCAATCAGTGCATCGCGTAGGGCAGCTGGCGGGTCGTGTTTATCGGTGCTGATTTTTGCAGCTTCATCCATGTCTTGGTGTTTTGTTGCTTCTTCTGACCAGAATGTTCCTGCTTTGGCATCGAGCCAGCCGATTCCGCTTGCCCAGACGGGTGCATCTGCGAGGTCTTTTGCGGTGTAGAGATTTAGGACGACGTGGACTTGGATATTGTTCCTCATGATGTCGCTGAATGCTTCACCGAAGCTGAGGTCGTTTTTCTTCGCGTGTTGGGTTACAGCGTTGTTGATGATGTGGCCGTCAACTGCATCGACAGAAGCTCCAATTTCGGCGGTTCCATCGGGGCTGAACTTAACCCCAAAAGAAGCATCGTCTTGGGATCCCCGTGAGCCTGTGGCTCTGGCGTCGTCAAGCATGTCTCTTATCTCTTTAATCTTGCGTCCTATGGACGCAGGGCTTGGCAGGACCTGGTTGGGGCTGGTGGCGGTGAGGTAATCGGTGAGTAGTTTGTCTGCGTCTTCGAGGTGTTTGGGGTTGATGCCTGCGAGTTCGTTGCTGATGGTGATGAGGCGGGAGAGGTCTAGGTGGTAGAGCTTTTCCTGCAATGCTTTGAGTTCGGGTAGGTCTGAAAGGGTGGCGAACGCAATGGATATGCGGGAGACCTGGGCTTTTGTTAGACCTGTTGCAATGGCAAGGCTGGAGACGGCGGTGGAGTGATCATCGTCGTCTTTGGGCAGCTGTGTTTGCCAGAAGCGATGTTCCAACTGCCTAAGTTTTGTTTTTTGGATTGCTAGGGGACTGTCGGGATTGTTGACTGCGAAGAAATTCTTAAACATGGGTCACCTCCTCCCCGTAACCTATCCGCCTTTCAACCCCAGAGAAACCGTCGACAGAAAAACCTGTGGATAACTTCCCTCCAACACGACAAAAACCCTGACCAAAACTAAAAGCCCTGGTCAGGGTAGGTAAAAATTTTTCTAACTGTGGATAACTTTAGCCGAGCTTGCCTCGACCCATGCGGAGTAAAATTCCAGCAAGGGCCGGGCCTTCCTCACCGATTTCTTCACGGAATTGGTTAATAATCGCTACTTCTCGGGTGTGTACTAAACGTGTTCCGCCCGAGCTCATGCGTGTTTTTCCGATGGTTTGGGAAATTTTGGTGCGACGTTTAACTGCGTCGAGGATTTCACGGTCTAGGCGGTTAATCTCTTCGCGATATTTTTGGATCTCCGCATCTGACAAGGGGTCGTCCGTGCCAGAAGGCATCCTGATCTCGAAGTTGTCACCGGTGTTAGTCATGGAAACTATTCTGCCACGTTCGCCTGTCGATTATGCGTGTCCACCCCACCTAGTAGGTTATTGGGGTAATGAATACTTCTCCTTTTACCCCAAATTCCTCTGATCTTGTTGATGGCCTCAATGAGCAACAACGTGCAGCTGTGGAGCATATCGGTTCTCCGCTGTTGATTGTTGCTGGTGCCGGTTCTGGAAAGACTGCTGTGTTGACCAGGCGTATTGCTTATTTGATGCGTTTTCGTGGTGTGCATCCGCAGCAGATTTTAGCTATTACCTTTACCAATAAGGCAGCTGCTGAGATGCGTGAGCGTGTTAGTCAGCTGGTTGGTCCTGTTGCTGAGCGCATGTGGGTGGCTACATTTCACTCGGTGTGTGTGCGTATTTTGCGTCAGCAGGCACAGCTGGTGGAGGGGCTGAATACCAACTTCACTATTTATGATTCTGATGATTCCAGGCGGTTGCTGACGATGATCGCGAAGGATCTGGAGTTGGATTTAAAGAAGTTCTCGGCTCGGACACTTCTGGGGGCTATTTCTAATTTGAAAAATGAGCTCGTTACTCCGCAGAAGGCGTTGGCGGATGCAGAACAGACCCGTAATCCTTATGAAACTGTGGTGGCTAAGGCTTTCGCGGAGTATCAAAGTAGGCTTCGTCGGGCTAATGCTGTTGATTTTGATGACCTGATTGGGGAGACGGTTCGGATTTTCCGTGAGCATCCTGCGGTAGCGGAGTATTACCGGAGGCGTTTTCGCCACGTCTTAATTGATGAGTATCAGGACACCAACCATGCGCAGTATGAGCTGATTTCAGCGCTTGTTGGTAAGCCTGACCAAGACCCTTCTGAGCTGTGCGTGGTGGGTGATTCGGATCAGTCTATTTATGCCTTCCGTGGCGCAACGATTCGTAATATTGAGGAGTTTGAGCGGGATTTCACTAATGCTCGAACCATTTTGTTGGAGCAGAATTACCGTTCCACTCAAACTATTCTTTCTGCTGCTAATGCGGTGATTTCGCAGAATCAGAACCGTCGGCCGAAAAACCTGTGGACCGCGTTGGGTGAAGGCGAGCAGATTATTGGTTATGTTGCCGATAATGAGCACGATGAGGCCCGTTTTATTGCCAGTGAGATCGATAATTTAGTTGATCACGGCATGAATTACTCGGACATCGCGATCATGTACCGCACAAACAACTCTTCGCGCGCCTTGGAAGATGTGTTCATGCGCACGGGAGTGCCCTACAAAGTTGTGGGTGGCACCAAGTTCTACGAACGCAAAGAAATCCGCGATATCATCGCCTACCTGCGCGTTTTGGAAAACCCTGACGACACCGTGAACCTCCGACGCATCATCAACACCCCCAAGCGCGGCATCGGCGATCGCGCGCAGGCGTTCATCGCGCTGCACAGCGAGAACAATCAGATCAGCTTCGGGCAAGCGCTTCTCGACGCCGCCCTCGGCAAGGTCGACCTGCTTGGAGCGCGCGGCAAGAATGCAGTGATTAAGTTCAATGAGCTTTTCGACGCCCTCCGCTCCGAACTCCCCACCATGGTCAATGAGGTCACCGGCCTGCCAGACATCGGCCAAGTCATCAGTCGCATCCTCGACATCACTGGCTACAAGGCAGAACTTGAGGCATCCAACGACCCTCAAGATGGCGCTCGCCTGGACAACCTCAACGAGCTTGTTTCTGTTGCTCGTGAGTTTTCCTCTGATGCAGCCAACCGCATGGAAGAAGTCCCTGAAGGGGAACCTCAGCCAGGAAGTCTGCAGGCTTTCTTAGAGCGCGTATCCCTTGTTGCAGATGCCGACCAAATCCCTGATTCCGACAACGGCGTAGTCACCCTCATGACCTTGCACACCGCCAAGGGCCTGGAGTTTCCCATTGTGTTCTTAACTGGGTGGGAGGATGGACAGTTCCCACATTTGCGTTCACTAGGAGATGCCAAAGAACTCGCCGAGGAACGCCGCCTGGCTTACGTAGGAATCACTCGTGCCCGCAAACGCCTTTACATGACTAGAGCCATGCTGCGCAGTTCTTGGGGTAATCCCGTGACCAACCCTCCGTCGCGTTTTCTGCAAGAAGTCCCAGCAGAGCTGATTGATTGGCGACGCGAAGAACCCCAAATGTCTTCAGCATGGGCTCCTCGACCAACCAGAAGTATCCCATCAAGTATCCCCACCAAAACTCGCACCAACAATAAACAATTGGAGCTGTCGGTGGGGGACCGTGTTAATCATGACAAGTACGGACTGGGAACAGTGATTGCTTCGGATGGCAGCGGCCCACGAGCCACTGTCACCATCGACTTCGGTTCCTCCGGAAAGGTCAAATTGATGCTTCTTGGCGGGGTTCCGATGGAGAAACTATAGCCCCAATTACGGCACACACCAGTGGAGCAATAACAATAAGCCCCACTATCAGTGTCCATGACACAGTCATGTGATCGAGCGTGCCGTAATTCAAAATTGTTCCATCAACAATTTCATCAGTGGTGCCTGTCAGCAGCGCTGCAATCCATCCGGAAACTAAGCCCATGATGCCTCCGACAAGGGCAAGTAGTGCTGCATTTAAGGCATTGACTTTGTAGATTGTTCCAGGGGTTGCTCCGATGGCAATCAAGGTGTGTTGTTGACGTTTGCGATTAGCCAGCACGATCACAAGGGAAACGACCACAATCGCCACCACAGTTAGTACAGCACTGGAAGCAAGTGAAGAATCATGCGCGTCGTGGCTGAAATGCGCATCTCTTGAGCGGTTGACTTCCTGTCGGGTTTGATCATCTAGCTCTTGGGGAAGCACGATTGTTCCCAAGAATTCTGTTTGTCCTCCGATTTCTTCAAAGGTTTCTGGGCTTAATAAAACGTGTGAGTACAGCGGCGGTAAAACAGCAGCGGTGTCTAGCGTGTGGGTTTCATCACCTGGGTATATTGCGTATTCTTGCGGCCCGGAATTATAGGTTGATGGCGCGTAGATGTCGGCTTGTTCGTGGACACCAAACATGTCTAAAAGCTCAGGCGTGGCGATGATCGGTCCGCCAAAAAATGAGGTCAGTGCAGGCACATAGTTGGCCGAGTAGAAATCTACATCTAGTTCATAGATGCCAAGGCCATGGTTGTCGCCGTACACCTCAATTTTTTGCCCCATGAGTCCAGGGATTTGTGTGTCACCGCGTAAGAATACGGCCTCAGGATACACCGAGGCGGTAGCTTCTCTACCGCTGGCTTGGGTTGCAAGTCCAGTTGTTTGCATAAAAGTGCCAAGCATAATCACTGCCGCCAGCGCACCAATCGCAGGAATGGAGTGCATTGATCGGCGCAGCATATCGCGCGTAGCTAACTTGAACGTCAAACCAGGCAGGCGCCCAAGCACCCACAACACCGCAGGCACTGAGGCTGGCAGGGCGATGACGGCCGCCAGGAAGCATAATTGCTTGACGACGCCTCCCCACTCTCCATCACCGATAAACAAGGCGATTACCGCAGCTGCAATTAGGACGATTGGCCCGATGAGCATTCGAGAGCTCCAGCGGATGATTTTGTCGGAGACTCCTCCGTAGATTCCGTTGATGATGCTTGATCTACTGACAAAAACTGCCGGTAAGAATGCAGCAATCGTTGAAGCGATGATTGCCAGCGCCCAAAAACCTACAAGAATTAACCAGGGAGTGGTGAGGGAGAATTCGGGATAGGTGTATTTCCACCAGCCGTAGATGCCAATTTGTCCCAGAACTAAACCAATGGATGCCCCAACAAGACCTGCAAAGAGCCCATATGTAAGCACTGCCCACCGAATGTGTCTAGGTGTGGCACCCTGTGAGGCAAGCAGTGCGAAGGTTCTTGTTTGCCTCGAGGCGGAAATTGTAAATACTGGCGAAATTAGCATTAAGGCAACGACGGCGAGAATTGTCGTCGATAAGAATCCCATGATGTAGCTTGGGATCAAATTTGGGTCGACGGATATGGGGCCTCGCCGATAGTCATTAACTTCAAAGCCAACTGCTTCTAGTGCTTGTCGGTTTTCTTCGGTGAAATTCGATCCGGGAAAGTACCAGGTGCCGGAAAAAGTTTCCGATTCGAAGAAATTTTCAAGAGGAAACAGAGTGCCTTCGGGCAATAAAATATTCGTAGGAGAAATCGATTGAACTTCCACGGGAATGCCGTGAATGGTGACGGTATCTCCGACTGTGGCACCTAAAGCATCAAGTACAGAGGTTGGAAAAGATGCTTGTTGTACGTTTGCTGATTGCACAACGAAGAAATTAACCATTTCATCACCAAAGGAGACTTCTGGATAACCATTGACAAAGAGTTCCGTGTGAAAGTCTTCCGGAAGGTTTTCGTGGAGGAGTTGGTAGGCTCCCTCCCCGTCGTAGTGTGCTTGTACCTGCGAACCAGGATAGCTATCTGCATTGTTGATTGATTGATCATAGGTTAGAAAGAAACTCACCAGGAACATCGGTACGGCCACTAACAAGATGGCTGCCAGCGATCGCCATGGGTGTTTAATGGCATCGCGCCGGGTGGGGCGGGTTGCTGCTAGAAGTGTGGTCACTGGATTTCACCGTCCCTAAGCATGATTGTTCGGTCGGCCCACGCGGCGAAGCGGGGTTCGTGGGTTACTAATAATCCTGCGGCTCCGGAATCTACGCGTTGTCGAAGTACTCGGAGGACGGCGTCGCCGGTGGAGGTGTCGAGGGCGCCGGTGGGTTCGTCGGCAAGCAATATTTTTCGGGGCCCAATAAGAGCTCTGGCGATGGCGACGCGCTGGGCTTGGCCGCCGGAGATCTCTTCGGGGAAGCGGTTGTCGAAGCCTTCTAACCCGACTTCGCGCAGCGCGATTGCTACTGCTTCGCGGTCGATGATGCCGTCGAGTTCTAGGGGAAGGCCGACGTTTTCTCCGACGGTGAGGGTGGGGATGAGGTTGTAGTTTTGGAAAATAACTCCGATGTGGCGACGCCTGGTTTCAGCTGCGCGTTTGGCGTTGAGGTCTGAGGCGCTGGCACCGTCGATAAGCACATGGCCAGAAGTTGCGCGCTGCAGGAGGCCGGCGACGTTGAGCAAGGTGGATTTGCCTGAGCCGGACGGGCCCATGATGGCAACGAGTTCGCCGGGGTTGATGGCCAGCGAGACGTTGTTGAGCGCGGAGACGCGACGTGGGCCTTCTCCGAAGGTGCAGGAGATGTTTTGAAGTTCAAGGGGGAAAGGCGTGTTTGTCATTTACTGCTCCAATGCTTCAATTCGGTCTAGCCAACGTGCCTGGGCTTCTAGTTCGAAGATTCGCTTTTCGACGAGGAGCCGCTGGGTGTTTCTGGTTTCGGCGAGATCGCGGCTGGATTTGTTGAGTGTGCGTAGTTCCGCCATGACTGTGTTGCGTTGAATGTCTAAAAGTGGAATCAAATTGAGGCCACGTGATTCAGCGATGGCGATTTTGGTGACTAATTCATCGCGTTCAGACAGTGTGACCGTGACGGGACTTTCGAACCACTGTGTGGCGTGTTCGCGACCTAAATCGGTGGGCTGGAAAGTGTCGACGGTGCGGCCGTTGGAACTGATGGTGGTGCCTGCGGTTTCCACCAGACCGTCGCGTTGCAGGCGTTGGATGGTTTGGGTGACTTGGCCGATGTTGAGCTGCCAAATCCCCATTGTTTCTTCAAACTTGGTTTGCAGCTGACTTGCCGAAGTTGGTTCGTCGAGCATGAGCACCAAGAGTGCATGTTTTATGGACATTGTTCCCCAATCAAGAGTTGGATACCCAGTAACTTACTGGGTATGTTTCGGGAGCGCAAGAGGGCGACCACAAAGGGCCGCCCAAAAGTTATTTAAAGTGTAATGCCACGCTCAGCAAGCCAAGGTGCTGGATCAACTGCACCGCCACCAGCAGGGTAGACCTCGAAGTGGAGGTGGGAGCCGGTGGAGAATCCGCGGCTGCCCATTCCTGCAATGCGGTCACCGGCTTTAACGGTCTGACCCACAGTTACCTCAACGGTTTCCATGTGGCCGTACACGGTGATGGTGCCATCTGCGTGCTGCAAACGAACCCAGTTGCCGAAACCGGAAGCAGGGCCGGCATCAATAACGGTGCCGTCCATGGCTGCAAGGATTGGCGTGCCAATAGCGTTAGCAATATCTACACCATTGTGGTTGGTGCCCCAACGAGCGCCAAAACCGGAAGTGTAGGAACCTTCAGCAGGGCGAACAACCTGTGGTCCGCGTGCATCAAGGTCAGCCTGAATGCGATCCGCGTTGTACTGGATGGTCTTTGCGATCTGATCGCCCAAGTTCACAACAGGCTTGAATTCGGCGATGGAGAGAATCTGTGGGGCGGAGCTACCGGTAATAAGATCAGTAGCGTTGTTCGCGGTAAGTTCGTAATCAACCTCGACTGGCTGATTGGAAGCCTGTGCTGCAACTGCTCCGCCTGCTCCTGCAGTGGACACGGCACCTGTAGCTACGGCAACGAAAGCGACACCACCCTTAGTTACTGGGGAGGTAGTTTGCTTGCGGTGCTTGCCACCTCGTGTGTGCTTCTGCAATTTCGCCTGCTTCCAATTTTTGCCACAATACTTTTCAACAACCCAATACTTTGTATTACGCTATCGAAGTTTAATTGTGACCATCTTGTTATCTACCGGAAGTAACACTAGCCAAACAATCTCGATGGAGCAAGTGAAAAGCCAAATTTTGATAACTTTTTAGCCAATTGTGTAAAAAGTAACATTATTCTCTAAGCGTTTGTCTTCGACGTGCCATCGACAAAACTACTGCCATTAGTGGCAATGTTGTTAATTGATGAGCAAGAAAAATAGTTCGCAGACACGGCCCGGGCAAATCCGTCGACGCCGGCCAAAACCGCAGGCACCTGCGCAAACACCGAAAAAGGAAGTCAAGCAATCCAAGTTGCTGCGCTTTTTGCCGACGGTGCTGATTCCACACGGCGTGGCATTACTTTTGGTTATTATTCTCGCCGTTGCCTCCTTAATGTTCACAAATTCTTCAATGGTGAATCTTTCGGCAACGATTGCACAGCTGTGGCTCACGCTGAACCTCGGCGCAATCTCCGGCAGTGGGGAAGTGATCTCGGCCCTTCCGACCCTGCCCGGCCTCATTTTCCTCTGGGCACTCGCCGTTCGCATTCACCGCGCCGTGAAAGTCCGAGTCAGCATCGCAGACCTCGGGGTGCTTGCAGCGCTTGTTGTCGGCATTCCGCTTACGCTCACCATCATCGCGGCATTCATGCTTTTCGACGCCTCCAGCGTCCTCAACGTCAACGTCGCCCCGGCAGTACTACTTCTGCGCACCTTACTGTTTCATCTAAGCGCTTTATTCCTCGGCATGGGGCCAAGGCTGTGGCAGGCGTTAGCGCGCCGCTACGGCGCCCCAGAATGGCTTATCGACGCCATCACCCAAGCCTTCCGCTTCCTCATTGCATTCGCGACTGTCTCTGTGGTCATTGTGATAGCTATGGTTGCCATCAACCACAGTGCTTTTACAGCAACGCTTAGCGGATACGACGATACGACCTCAGTGTTAGCGCTGATCACGATGAGCATCCTTTATCTGCCCAATATCGTGATCTTTGCGATGGGTATCCTCATCGGTTCGCCTCTGTACTTTGGTGATGCCTCCATCAGTGTGTTCAGCGTGCACACCGTGCCACTGCCCCCACTACCGATCCTTGCTGCATTGCCTAGCGAAGCCCCTTCTTGGGCAGTATCCGTGTTGGTGATCCCCGCAATCATTGCAACGTGGGTATGTGTGAGAAACCCAATGAAGCTCGCCGTTAATGCCACCGCCGCTGCTATTGCTGCCGTCTGCTTCCTTGTTCTTGCTGTATTCGCTGGCGGCACTCTAGGCGTATATAACTATGTCGGCCTTAATGTGTTTGCCTCACTTGGCTTGGTTTTGGGTTACTTCCTCATCGTCGGTTTGCTGATCGCTGGCATTGATAAGCTACGTAACCCGGTTGTGGTGAAAGAAGTAGAGCCTGAACCTGTTGTGCCTGAAGTGGAGGAAGCAGAAGCAGAACCCGAGCCTGCTAAAACTGAAGACGAGGATGCAGAACCGGTAGAAGAAGCTGAGGAAACTGAGGAAGAAATAGAGGAAGAACCAGATCTCGAGCAGGAAGAACCTGAAGAAGAAAGTAAGTCAGAGGAAACCAATGATGGTTCCGAGGCCGAAGAACGTTAACATATATTTTGTGAATTCTGACTCTACGACCACCATCGTCGTGCTAGCTTCCGGAACAGGTACCCTCCTTCAAGCACTCATTGAAGCGCAAGGTAGCTATTCAATCGTGGGCGTTGTCTCTGACGTTAAGTGCCCAGCTCTTGCCAAAGCCACTGATGCAGGTATTAAAACCGCAGTTGTTCCGCTTGGATCAGATCGTGCGCAATGGAACCTTGAGTTGGCTGATGCAGTAGCAGAACACGACCCAGATCTGGTGGTCTCAGCAGGATTCATGAAAATTTTGGGCGAGGGATTTCTTGCTAAATTCCCATCCCGCATTATCAACACACACCCAGCCCTGTTGCCTTCATTCCCGGGAGCTCATGCTGTCCGCGATGCTTTGGCATATGGAGTGAAAGTTTCAGGTTCGACAGTGCATCTCGTTGATGCTGGTGTGGATACCGGACCAATTATTGCTCAACGAGCGGTCCAGGTAGAAGTGGATGATGATGAATCCAGCCTGCATGAAAGAATCAAGCAGGTTGAGCGTAAACTCATTGTAGAAGTCCTGAACAGCGTGGAATTTTCGCGTCAGGGTGGCGTACAACTCAACTGGAGAGGCTAATCCTTCATGAGCGATGATCGTAAGGCAATTAAACGCGCACTAATTAGCGTGTATGACAAGACTGGCCTGGAGGATCTAGCCCAGGCACTTCACCGCGAAAATGTGGAAATTGTGTCCACTGGTTCCACTGCGGCGAAGATTGCTGAGCTGGGCATTCCTGTGACCCCGGTTGAGGAGCTCACCGGATTCCCAGAGTGTCTTGAGGGCCGGGTTAAAACCCTGCACCCCAAGGTACATGCTGGCATCTTGGCAGATACCCGCAAAGATGATCACCTGCGTCAGCTGAAAGATCTTGAGGTTGCCCCTTTCCAGCTTGTTGTGGTGAATCTTTACCCATTTGCAGAAACTGTTGCCTCTGGCGCTGATTTTGATGCGTGCGTTGAGCAGATCGACATCGGAGGACCTTCAATGGTTCGAGCAGCAGCCAAGAACCACCCATCCGTCGCGGTGGTAGTTTCTCCAAACAGCTATGAAGATGTTCAAGAAGCGTTGAAAACCGGTGGTTTTACTCGTGCTGAGCGCACCAAGTTGGCTGCCGAGGCCTTCCGCCACACCGCAACTTATGACGTCACTGTTGCAACCTGGATGAGCGAGCAGCTCGCAGCAGGAGATACTGAGCTGGAGTTCCCAGGTTGGATCGGTTCCACCAACACGTTGGCTCGTAGCCTTCGTTATGGTGAAAACCCTCACCAGTCTGCAGCTTTGTACGTGGGTAACTCTCAGGGGCTTGCACAGGCTAAGCAGTTCCACGGCAAGGAAATGAGCTACAACAACTACACCGACTCTGATGCTGCCTGGCGTGCAGCCTGGGATCATGAGCGTCCTTGTGTCGCGATCATCAAGCACGCTAACCCTTGTGGCATTGCTGTTTCCGATGAGTCCATTGCAGCTGCGCACCGCGAGGCTCATGCATGTGACTCTGTGTCTGCCTTTGGTGGTGTGATTGCGTCCAACCGTGAAGTCAGCGTCGAGATGGCTAACCAGGTTGCAGAAATTTTCACCGAGGTCATCATTGCTCCTTCTTATGAAGAAGGTGCTGTGGAGATCTTAAGCCAGAAGAAGAACATCCGTATCCTTCAAGCTGAAGCCCCAGTACGAGAGGGATTTGAAACTCGTGAAATCTCCGGTGGTTTGCTGGTCCAGGAGCGTGATTTGATCCATGCCGAAGGCGATGATTCTTCCACCTGGACCTTAGCTGCCGGTACTGCAGTTTCTGATGAGGTACTGAAGGATCTGGAGTTTGCTTGGACTGCAGTTCGTGCTGTGAAGTCTAACGCTATTTTGTTGGCCAAGAATGGCGCTACTGTTGGCGTTGGTATGGGACAGGTTAACCGCGTTGATTCAGCTCGTTTGGCTGTTGATCGTGCAGGTAAAGATCGCGCTGCTGGATCCGTTGCAGCTTCTGATGCATTCTTCCCATTTGCTGATGGCTTTGAAGTTCTTGCAGAAGCAGGCATCACCGCTGTTGTTCAGCCTGGTGGATCCATCCGCGACAACGAGGTCATTGAAGCCGCGAATAAAGCCGGCGTGACCATGTACCTTACTGGTGCGCGACACTTCGCTCACTAATTCTTTTTTAAAAAAGTGTTGAAAGGCAGACCACAAGGTCTGCCTTTTCGCGTATGAATGAGTACATGTCTGAACTTATTTGTGGTCCTGCCATCTTGTTCGCACCAGCCGGTCGTGCGGAGATCATTCCAAAAGCGGTGAAAAAGGGCGATATGGTCATTATCGACTTGGAAGATGGTGCAGGTGATATCGACCGAGACGTGGCTTATCAAAATATTCGGCAAGCTGAGCTTGATCCACAGCGCACCATCATCAGAATTGTCGGACCGAGTGACCCCAATTTCGGTGCTGATGTGGACATGGTGAAGTCCACTGACTTCAATCTCGTGATGGTGCCAAAGCTTTTAGAACGTGTGCCAGAGGAGCTGGCAGGTCTTGATGTCATCGCCATGATTGAGACCCCACAAGCAGCCGTTAACATTCCAACGATTGCAGCTGACCCTAAAGTTGTCGGTATGTTTTGGGGTGCAGAAGACCTCACACACCTTTTAGGCGGTACCCATTCGAGGTTTTTAGCTGACGAACCACATGCGGGGCGATACCGTGACACCATGCGGCTGACCCGCGCACAGATGCTGTTGCATGCAGCAGCTCATGGGAAATTCGCCATTGATGCCATTCATGCAGACTTCCACGACAGTGAAGGATTGTTTACAGAAGCCATTGATGCAGCACGTTCTGGTTTTGCTGGAACTGCATGTATTCACCCTAAACAGGTGGACACGGTGCGCCAGGCCTATCGGCCGGAAGCTTCGCAATTGGAGTGGGCGAAAAGGGTAGTGGCGGAAGCAAAAAACCATCCAGGTGCTTTTAAACTGGATGGTCAGATGATAGATGCTCCGCTGGTTGCTCAGGCAAAGATGGTTATTTTGCGTCAGCCTGTTTAATCAGTTCGAGGGTTTTTTCTACCCGGTCGGCTGGCAGTTGGGCGCCGAGGACGGCGAGGGAGGCGTCGGCAAGCATAATTGCGACGTCCGGCAGGCTGTCTTCCGAAAGCGGGCTGGGGATCTTGCCGTCATTGCGACGCATTTCAATCGCCGACATGGTGATGTGGAAGGGGAGTTCCGCACGGGGATCATCGCCAACAATTTCTGAAGCCAGGCCGTGGAAAATGTTGGTCAGTGCTTCACGCTGACGGTGGTACTCCGCGAATTCATCCGAACCGACGATGGGGAGTTGGTACAGACGGCCAACATTCCATTTGGTTGACAGCAGCAAACGCACCTCGGAGGCAACAATAGCCCACAGGCGAAGCTCCGGTCCTGCATCCAACGTGCTGAGATCTTCAGCGAGCACCGTGGATGGCTCCACGGTGGATTTCAGCAACGTGAGAAAGATTTCCGTCTTGGAGGGAAAATGGTAGTACAGGGATGCTTGGCGGATACCTACAGCGTCAGCGATTTGATGCGTGGAGGTTGTTGCAAAGCCTTGACGGGTAAAAAGCTCAGCAGAGGCATCAAGAATCTCTTCACGAGGGTTCTTGCCAGCCCGTCGCGGAGCTGATCTCCGGGGGCGTCCCACTGCTCCTGCCATAGCGTAATTCTACTTCCTTCAAGTTTGGGGGTTTGATCTCAAGAGATTGTAGCCAGTAATTGTTCCAAGTACCTATTTTGTACCAATTTCACGTGCTTCAATGGAGCGCAACACCTCCGAAAGGAGGCGTGCAGCCGCCCCGAACGTGGCGCGTTGGAGTGCGGGAAGCTCCCACGCTGTCGCCTGCTGATCGTGAATTCGATCCATCCACCGTTTCGACTGCAAGCTTAAAGCGGAGTTCCACACCTGGGTTAAAGCATCGGCTTCATCGTTGGTCAGTACCCCACGGGCGTCAATCAAACGCTGTGCGGTAGTCGGAGCCAGGGAACCTGCTTTGTGTGCTGCCCAACGCGCGATCTTAACCGTTGGAATCATGAGGTTTTCACGAATATTAACCACCATGTCCAACGAGGGCAGACCTTCATAGGTTTCTACAGCCGGAGGCCTTGAATCGAGTGCATCTTGCAGCAGTGCTTGATCATCCACTGCGGCGATGGCTGCAACCCAGGTGCCTGCGTCTAAATAAACCGCAGGATCTTCACCAGCTCGTGCACGCGCCTCCCATTCAGCGCGGGTGGCAGCGCCAATGGGCTCGGCAATAAACCCGGTGTCTGTTAAAAGGGCAGCGATTTTATCGTTGGGGTTTTCTTGGCTATCGACGACCGCTAGCCAGCGCACTGGTGAGGTCGGTAGCGCGTCTCCACGCCCGACTGGTCCAGTGAGAACCACATGCGCATCAAGACCAGGGGAGTGCAGAACATCAGTGATGATTTGTGACAGCCATCCGGCGAGTTCTGCTGGATCTTCACCATGATTCAAAGCGTTTCCCAGCAGTTCAAGTGATTCTTTCAGCACACCGCGTACGGTGGCGAAATCCTGTGCATGAGGGGCATTTTGTGCAAGCTCTGTCAAAGAAGGGTGAAGCACGTGCAAGTTCCTTTCGCTAGTAGTTTTAAAACTACACTGCGCGTGAGACATAGAAAGAACCACCCACACTAAAAATTTCAAGTGTGGGTGGTTCTTAAAGAAGTCGCTGTTACGTTATTCCCAGTCTTAGCGGCTGGTGAACGGCAGGAGAGCCATTTCGCGTGCGTTCTTCACGGCGGTTGCAACCTCGCGCTGCTGCTGCGGGGTTAGGCCGGTGACACGACGGGAACGGATCTTGTGGCGGTCGGAGATGAACTGACGAAGGGTGTTGATGTCCTTGTAGTCCACCTTCTCGATGCCCGCTGCCTTCAGCGGGTTCTTCTTTGGGCGGCGGGTCTGCTCAAGGCGGACGCGCTTAGCGTTGTTACGCTGCTTCATTGGTAAAACTCCCTTACCAGCTGGACTTACGAACGCCCGGCAGCTCACCGCGGTGAGCCATCTCGCGCATACGGACACGGGAAAGACCGAACTTACGGAGGTAGCCGCGTGGGCGACCATCGTGTGAGTCGCGGTTACGAACGCGAACAGCAGCAGCGTCACGTGGCTGGCTGTTTAGTTCGAACTGTGCATCCAGACGATCCTCATCAGAGGTGTTTGGGTTACGGATAATAGCCTTGAGTTCAGCGCGACGCTCCGCGTAGCGGGCGACGATTTCCTTGCGCTTCTCGTTCTTGGCGATCTTTGACTTCTTAGCCATTGATTATCGCTCCTCGCGGAATTCGACGTGCTTACGGACTACTGGATCGTACTTCTTGAGAGTGATACGGTCCGGGTTGTTGCGCTTGTTCTTACGGGTGACATAGGTGTAACCAGTGCCAGCAGTAGACTTCAGCTTGATGATGGGGCGGATATCATTACGTGCCATCTTTAGATCTTCTCCCCACGTGCGCGGATCTGAGCAACAACAGCTTCGATGCCGTCGCGGTCAATGACCTTCAGACCCTTGGTGGAAACGGTCAGGGTGATGGTACGGCCCTCGGAAGGGACGTAGAACTTACGACGCTGCACGTTGGGGTTCCAACGGCGGGAAGTGCGTCGGTGCGAGTGTGAGACGGTCTTGCCGAAACTCGGCTTACGTCCCGTTACCTGGCAATGTGCCGACATAACTTACTTTCTCCTAGCCGCCCACATTCAGTTAGAAGACGCGCCGCACCGGGTGACCGGGGCGCGAGCATGCCAGCTGACGGGGCGATAACGAATATTTACGACAACAGCAAGGGACAAGTTTACATACTGAGCCCCAAAACACCTAATCGCCTATTCAGTCGCAGGTTTAAGCCTTATGTTCCGCGTCATTGATTGTCGATCTTAACGTGTTCTCGTGCATGTTCAACTGCCAATGCGAGGTCTTCAAAAAGGTGGTTCTCATGCCTTAGTGACCTGATGGCACCAAGGACGCCGAGCACATGGATGTGTTCTTTTCGGACACCTTTAATTAATACAGTGACGTTTTTTCTCTCCAAGGTATTAACTAGCTCGGTGAGTTGATGGGCGCCGGTGGCATCGATCATTTGAATGTGGGAGAGGCGCAGAATGACAACTTCTAGATCGTTGTAATCGAGGATTTGTTGGGCGAGACGTTCAGCAGCACCAAAGAACAATGCGCCCTCGATACGGAAAAGGCCGATCTTTTCGTCGTGAAGCATGGCCGGTTCGGGCAGGGACTCCCGGAAGACGCCGGCGTTGATGCTCATGCGTCGCAGGATGAAAAACGCCGCCACGGCGATGCCGATGCCCACTGCAATAACCAGGTCAACGCTGATGGTGACGATCGCCGTGATCACAAACACGATTGCATCCGCACGCGTTGAGCGCATAACGCGCGAGGCAACCTCAAAGGACACCATGCGGCTTGCGGTCACCATGAGCACGCCGGACAGCGCTGCCAGCGGGATGACGGCAACAATGCTAGCTGCAACGTATACCACGCCCAGCAGCACCAGCGCGTGGATAATCGACGCCATCCGCGTGCGCCCGCCAGAGCGCACATTGACCGCCGTACGCGCAATTGCGCCTGTTGCCGGCATGCCGCCAAAAAAGCCTGCGCTTATCGACGCCAACCCCTGACCGACCAGCTCTCTATCCGCGTTATACGGTCCCGTATCCGCCATCGATGCTGCCACTCGTGCTGACAGGAGAGACTCGATCGCTGCCAATGCTGCAACGGCAAAGGCAGGTCCCAACAAGCTGGTAAACATCTCCAGATCCATAGCGGGAAGATGTGGTGCAGGAAGTGAATTTGGAAGTTCACCAATGAGGTCTACTGGAAGTTTGAGCAAGGCAACCCCAATGGAGACAACAAGGATTGCGATAAAACTCGCAGGAAGCTTTGGGGCAAGTTTTCCTAAAATAATCATGATTGCTGCGGTGACAACAATGATTAATAAGGGTAGGACCGCATCTTTGGTGGCATGGGAAACAGTATGGATTGCGGCAAGAAGAGCGTTTGTGGGTAATTCTCCTGTGTAGCCAAACGCTGCCGGGACTTGCTGGAGAAAAATGATCACGCCAATGCCGGCAATAAAACCTTCAATCACCGGCCAAGGAATATAACTGACTGTGCGCCCCAGCCGAAGTGCACCTGCAGCAAGGACAATCACACCAGCCATCAGACTTAAAAGAGCAACTGCGCCAACGCCGTATTGCGCGACGATTGGCGCTAGAACCACAACCATAGCTCCCGTTGGGCCAGATACTTGAACGTTGGAACCGCCGAAAATAGCCGCAACTAAGCCAGCGATAATCGCTGTTACCAATCCGGCCTCAGCGCCGACGCCGGAACTTACGCCAAAAGCTAATGCCAGTGGTAGGGCTACGATACCCACGGTCACACCTGCTGCGATGTCCATCTTCCAGGACAGTCGAAGTAGGCGGTAGTCATCTCTTGATGGAAGTAAATCACGCATGTCCATCCGCCATTCTTGTGAGTAGTTTCCGGCTAACTTTCAGAAAATCAGCAACTTCTGGGTATGCCAGCCGGTAATTGACCACCAAGCCATCGCGTTGGGAAGTAACCAGTCCAAATTTCCTCAATACTTTAAGGTGCTGGGAAACATGAGAGGCTTCCAAGTCCATTTCTTTGGTGATGTGACTTACTGGAACCTCATCATGTGCCGCAATGATCTCTAGTGCTCTAACGCGATAGGGATGTGCCAAACCTTTAAAAAGGTCAGCTTTGCGCTGATAAATTGGCAAGTCCTTGGAGCTCAACATAATTCCTCCACGACTAGGCTATATGACAAATCCATCATATAGTGATTGCGCTATTTTGGCTTGTGTGGCAAGAATTTGAAGGTGAAATTTTAGTTACACCTCTAACGGGTGTAAGGTATTGGAGGTTCATTGCCAAATCATGGCGATGCATACTTACCGAACCCAACTCGGGCACGATCTGCAATTACGTGGAACCGACCTGAAGTTTCAATCCTGAGGGAATCGAGAGTAAATGAAAAAGGATATCCACCCCGACTACCATGCGGTAGTCTTCCAGGACGCAGGTACTGGCTTCCAGTTCCTGACCAAGTCCACCGCTACCAGCGACCGCACCGTGTCCTGGGAAGATGGTAACGAGTACCCACTGATCGTCGTTGACGTCACCAGCGAGTCTCACCCATTCTGGACCGGCGCTCAGCGTGTCATGGACACCGCTGGTCGTGTTGAGAAGTTCGAGCGCCGCTTCGGTGGCATGGCTCGCCGCAAGAAGAAGGCATAGGAGGGAAAACAATGGCAGTTCCAAAGCGCCGTATGTCCCGCGCAAACACCCGCATGCGCCGTTCCCAGTGGAAGGCTGACAATGTCGCCCTTCAAGAGGTCAAGATCGACGGTCAGACCGTTCGCATCCCACGCCGTCTGGTCAAGGCAGCACAGCTCGGTCTCGTGGACGTAGAGCAGTTCTAAACCTAAAATTCTTAATATGCGCTAACGTGCATATAAGGATTTATTAAGAGCCAGTTATCTCCCCTGTATAGGGTGAGGTAACTGGCTTCTTTGTGTCTCGAAAGTGTTAGCATAATCGAAACATATTCCAACGTGTAGTCTTCCCAATTGAAGCGAAGCGGTGGCGCGTTCTGGAAAGCGAAAAGGGTATATATGAAAATTTTGGTTGTCGATGATGAGCATGCCGTACGTGAATCATTACGCCGTTCCTTATCATTCAACGGGTATACCGTACTCCTCGCAGAAGATGGTATTCAAGCCTTAGAAATGATTGAAAAGGAACAGCCAGTTCTGGTCATCCTCGATGTCATGATGCCTCGTATGGATGGTCTTGAAGTGTGTCGTCACCTGCGTAGTGAAGGCGATGACCGCCCGATCCTCATCCTGACAGCCAGAGATAATGTTTCAGACCGTGTAGGTGGTCTTGATGCAGGCGCTGATGACTACCTCGCTAAACCCTTTGCACTTGAAGAACTGCTGGCACGTGTCCGGTCTCTTGTACGTCGCTCTGCAGCGGAAGCGAATCAAATTTCCAATGCAGAATACGCAGAAATAACCTGTGGTGATCTAAGCCTGAATCCAGAGACCCGCGATGTGAGTCGCAACGGCAGGTACATCAGCCTTACCCGAACTGAGTTTGCACTGTTGCACTTGCTGATGAAAAACCAACGTAGGGTATTAACTCGTGCCCAAATCTTGGAAGAAGTATGGGGCTATGATTTCCCAACCTCTGGCAATGCACTTGAAGTTTATATCGGCTACCTTCGACGCAAAACAGAGCAGGAGGGGGAAAACCGACTAATTCACACCGTGCGTGGAGTTGGATACGTCGTGCGAGAGACGGCTCCGTGACATTAAGGCGCGCCAGTTCGGGAAACAACGAGAACCCCATTGCTGAAACTGAAGAAATCGAAGGTTCCATGTCGTTACGCTGGCGGCTTGCACTGCTCAGCGCAACACTCGTGGCATTTGCCGTTGGAGTAATCACAGTTACCGCTTATTGGTCGGTCTCGAGCTATATCACCAATTCCATCGAGAGAGATTTGGAAGATCATGCTGAAATCCTGCTTGACCGGGCGAAATCTCCTGGCTTTTACGCCAACGTAGAAACTGAGATCGATGCTTTTGGTGATTATGCGCGAGGTGTTCGTGTTGCGCTGATCCCACCAGGTTGGGAATACGTGATCGGTGAGTCCATTGCACTTCCCGAAGCAGATTTCCTGAACCAAAAAGAACCTGGTTCTTTGTTGATCAGCACCACCGTGGAACGAATCTTGGTAAAACGAGATGATACTGGTGCGGTGGTAGTACTGGCCAAGAATATGGTCGAAACAGAAAGACAATTGACCACACTCGGCGTGATCTTGCTTCTCATTGGTGGCTGTGGAGTATTGGCATCAATTCTTTTGGGTTTCGTCATTGCCAATGAAGGGCTCAAACCTTTAGCCAAACTGCAACGGGCAGTAGAAGATATTGTGCGCACAGATGAGTTGCGTTCTATCCCTGTCGTAGGAAATGACGAATTTGCCAAGTTGACCCGAAGCTTTAATGACATGCTGCATGCTTTGCGGGAATCGAGAAAGCGTCAATCCCAATTGGTGGCTGATGCCGGACATGAGCTTAAAACTCCGTTAACCTCTATGCGGACAAATATTGAGCTGCTGTTGATGACTTCCAAAAATGGGGGACATAGCATTCCCAAAGAGGAATTAGACAGCTTGCGTCATGACGTTTTAGCCCAGATGTCTGAAATGTCTGATCTCATTGGGGATTTGGTTGATCTAGCACGTGAAGAACGCACCGAAGTTCTAGAAACAGTAGATCTAAACCAAGTGCTGGAAATTGCACTTGACCGAATTGAAAGTCGTCGTCTTACTGTAAACATTGACGTCTCCGAAACTGTGCAGTGGGAGATGCAAGGCGATGATTTCTCTTTGACCCGTGCGTTGGTCAATGTTTTAGATAACGCCATTAAGTGGTCGCCAGAACATAGTACAGTGCGAGTTTTGTTGACTCAGTTGGACAATGAAACAGCTCGCATTGTTATTGATGATTCTGGACCCGGAATTGCTGAATCAGAGCGGGAATTGGTTTTGGAGCGTTTCTACCGGTCGGTGAGTTCACGGTCGATGCCCGGATCAGGCCTGGGGTTGGCGATTGTGCATCAGGTCGTGCACCGTCACGGTGGAAAATTGGTAGTGGGAGAATCAGACGATGGAGGGACTCGCATCATCATCGATTTACCCGGGGAACCTATTCGCAGCAGGTTCGAAAATGTAGATGATTAAACCACTACAGAGCTCACAGCAAGTGTTCAGACTACTTAGAGTGCCAGGCCAGAGATAAGGTTCATAATCAAATCATGACAAATCAATTCCCCACAAATAATGGTGAGAACCCAGATCGCGCCTCAGCTGAGACGAATTCCTTCGAACACGTGCGTAGTTCCTATCCGCAGTGGGGCAACACCACCTCGAATCAAAATCCATATCCCAACGCCAGCTTTAATGCGGAACAGTCTGCTCAGCCGGAAAATGAACAACAACCTCCAGCATGGACAAGTTGGGATAACCAGCCACTAAGTACTGATGTAAAACCCGCTAAAGAAAAGCGGAAAGTTGGTGTGGGTACCGCACTAGCATTGATGCTTGTCGGTTCAGTTGTTACAGGCAGCGTGGTTGGAATTGCAGCAACGCAATTTGGATCAGATTCTTCCACTCCTTTTAACGCCCTAGAGCAGCCGAGTGTTCAGCGCACCACTAATGCAGAGCCTGGTTCAGCAGAGCAGGTTGCATCTGCGGTGCTTCCTTCGGTGGTTTCAATTCAAGCCATTACGCGAACCGCTGCTTCCGAAGGTTCTGGATCGATTATTTCCTCAGACGGATACGTTATGACGAATAATCACGTTGTTGCGGGCGTTGAACAAAGCGGCGTTCTTGAAGTGAGCTTTTCAGACGGCACTACTGCGCAGGCTGATTTCATTGCAGGGGATCCCTCTACAGATATCGCAGTTATCAAAATTAGGGATGTGTCAGATTTGCCCGTCATGAGCTTTGGTGATTCTGATTCCTTGACCGTGGGGCAAGATGTGATGGCTGTTGGCTCACCATTGGGCTTAAGCTCAACCGTGACCACTGGTATTGTTTCCGCAATCAATCGTCCGGTTCGTGCCTCTGGTGAAGGTGGCGAGTCTTCATTAATTGATGCAATCCAAACCGATGCTGCAATCAACCCTGGTAATTCAGGTGGCCCGCTGGTGGACATGGAAGGCAACCTCATCGGAATGAACTCAGTGATCGCGTCTATTTCAAGCACTAGCGATACGGCGGGTTCGATTGGTCTTGGTTTTGCTATCCCGTCTAACTTTGCCAAGAGAGTGGCGGATCAGCTGATTTCTACCGGTCAGGTAACTCAACCCATGTTGGGTGTGCAAGTAGGTACTGATAATTCTGTTTCAGGTGCAGTAATTGCGAGCGTCCAAGATGGCGGACCGGGTGCTGAAGCAGGATTACAGCCGGGAGATGTGGTGACCAAACTTAATGACCGCGTTATTGACGGCCCAGATTCCTTGATTGCAGCAGTTCGCTCCCATGACTTTGGTGAAACTGTTACTTTGACAATTACTCAGCCAGATACCTCGCAGAGTCGAGAGGTAGAGGTTACTCTGACGAGTGAGTAGTTTTAAAAGAGATTAAAATAAACAGTCAAATTTGAGTGAGGGACTATGAGCAAGGATCCGTTGGGAAGTCTTACTGATGTTGTAGAAACACGAGTTCCGCTTCCAGATGTTGAGCCGGATCCGGAATTTCTGATGGCTACTGAACAGGAATTCTCGGTGACCTCACAGAAGCGAGCCCTCGTTGTCTTGGTTGAAGATCACGTTGCTGAAACCGATGGCACCGGAAGGTTGGTTACAGAACTGCTTTTAGAGGCCGGTTTTAATGTCGATGCTGTGGTTAGTGTGAGGTCTAAGAAATCTCAGATTAGGCAAGCGATTGAAACGGCCGTTGTTGGAGGAGCAGATCTTGTTCTCACAGTCGGTGGTGTAGGCGTTGGCCCAAGGGATAAAACCCCTGAGGCTACTAGCGCAGTGTTGGATCAAGATATCCCCGGAATAGCCCAAGCACTTCGTGCCTCTGGTTTGGCTTGTGGTGCAGTGGACGCCAGTGTGTCTCGAGGTGTAGCTGGCGTGTCTGGTTCCACAGTGGTAGTTAATCTTGCGGAATCTCGCTCAGCTATTCGTGATGGTATGGCAACGTTGGCTCCTTTGGTTGATTTTGTCGTAGGTCAGCTGCGCACCTCAGTTGCTTAAAGTCGGTGGATTGTGAGCAAACAACGTAGAAGAGCGTTTCGGGTGTCTGATTCAGCAGACTATGATCGCACCGCCGATAGTCCTGTAGATAAATCAACTCAAGATGATCAGCGTGAAGTTGCGCTGGATCCCGAACAAGACGATCAGCCGACAGGCATGGAGTTTTGGAAGGAACAACAGCCACCGCATCACGGCTAAAACTTAAGCTAAAGCTTGAGCTAAAACTTTAAAAGCGACTGAGCACCATGCTCAGTCGCTTTTTTCACACAAAAGTCTTCCTACTGGAGGCGCTTTTGCTCCTGCAGTAGATCGCGGATCTCAGTGAGAAGTTCTGCTTCGATGGAAGCTGGTGCTTCCTCTTCTTCCTCAACACCCTTACGCTTTGCAAGGGTTTCGTTGAGCTTGTTCATTGGAGCAACAAGGATGAAGTACACGATAGCTGCGATGATGAGGAAGTTGATCGCTGCGGTGATAACAGCTCCGAAGTCAACAAAGGTAGCTGCATTGCCGGCACGGATGTGGAAGCCGAGTCCTTCAACGTCAGTGCTTCCGACGGAGGCAATCAGTGGGTTGATGATGTAGTCGGAGAATGCAGTCACGATCGCAGTGAAAGCGGTACCGATGACCACGGCAACTGCAAGCTCAATGACGTTTCCGCGGAGGATGAAATCTCTAAAACCTTTAAGCATGGTTGTTACTCCTGACAATGTTGTGGACAGTGTGAACGACAAATGCACTGTAGCGGAAAGTACACTTTTTTGAATAGAGAACTATTTTTCACTGTGGTGATTTTTAGCTCGATCTCCGGTGAGTACTACCGCTAGTGGAGTGTTGAGGGATTGTGCCGCTACGTTCTCGGCGAGGGATTTTGGAAGTGCTATCAATATTGTTGATGGGTCGGTACCTCCAGCAAGAATGACCTTTCCACCTGCAGCGATTTTCTCTGGGAGACCGGTGTCGGAGTCTTGGGAAACAACTGAGATAGTGTCTCCGTGCTGAAGTAGGGGGATAACGGAAGGTTCAGCCAAACTGAGTGGAACCATGTTGATTTCCTCTGTTGAAGATTCTTCAGTGACATTCGACACAATGGAGTTTATCAATTCTGTCCCGACGAATCGAGGTTCTGTGGCAATTTCACCTGAACTAAGTGTTGAGGCGGCAACGAGACCGACCACATCGTCTACTGAGGAAAAAGAATTGTTTGGTAGATAGGTGTCGGGAACTGCTCGAAGGCCTACATCTGTTGAAGTGACTGTTGAGCCTGCAGGAATGTCTTGAAGCACCACGACAGCTAATGGATCTTTTTTCAGCCAGGACTGCGCCACTAACAAAAGAGCAATTCCAATTAAGATGCTGGCGAGAATTCTTCTGAGCGCCAGTGTGCGGTGCCAACTTGGTGTACTAAAAGTCTTTTTGAGGTCCATATAGTAGTTGGACTGTTTTTTAGGCTCCTAGGTTCCGCACACCAGCGGGGGTAATTATCACATTGACGGGTAGATCATGTTCTTCAACGTTAATGTCATCACGGATTTCACCGTTGAAAAGCAAAGTAACCACGTCAGCCTTGACTCCGGTGGCAAGTGCTCGATCGTAGAATCCTCCACCTTTTCCTAATCGGATGCCATCGGGGGTACAGGCCAGTGCGGGTGCGATAACAAGATCGCAGAAGTTTAGGGCTTCTGGGCCTAGGCGCGTTCCGCTGGGTTCTTGGATGCCATATGCGCCGGGTTCTAAGCTGGTGGGGCCTTCGTATAAAGCCCAGTCGAGTCGGCGGTCTTCGAGGGAGACCGGCAAAATCAGGGCGGAGGTGGCGGCGTGGAGGGCGTCGAGAAGCAATCTGCCACCTGGTTCGGTGCGGACCGGCACGTAGGCGGCAATCCTTTTTGGCTGCTTTGAGCGGATGTAATAAGAAACATTGGCAATGATGGCGGCGTTTTCCCGTGTGCGAGAGGCTTCGTCCATGTTGGTGCGTGCTTCCAGCAGCTTTGCGCGCAGTTCCTGCTTAGTTTGGCTCATAAATATAAGGATAACCGTTATTTTCGGAGGGGCACGGCGTTTGGGGAATCGGCGGCAGGTACTCTTGTACGCATGAGTTTGCCTATCGATGAGCACGTGAACGCGGTTAAAACCGTTGTGGTGCCTGCTGCAGGACTGGGAACCAGATTCCTTCCGGCCACGAAGACTGTACCCAAGGAGCTTCTCCCGGTTGTCGATACCCCTGGTATTGAGTTGATTGCTGGTGAAGCCGCTGAGCTGGGCGCAACCCGGTTGGCAATTATTACGGCACCGAATAAAGCAGGGGTACTTGCTCATTTTGATCGTGCTTTGGAGCTGGAGGGAACTCTGCTCGAGCGTGGCAAAACTGATCAGGTGGAAAAGGTTCGTCGTGCAGCTGAATTGATAGAGGCTGTTCCTGTTACTCAAGAAAAGCCTTTGGGGCTCGGTCACGCGGTTGGTTTGGCGGAGTCTGTGCTCGATGATGATGAAGATGTGGTAGCGGTCATGCTGCCTGATGATTTGGTGCTTCCTACCGGCGTGATGGAGCGCATGGCGCAGGTGCGAGCACAGTTTGGCGGCTCTGTGCTGTGTGCGGTTGAGGTTTCTGAGGCAGAGGTCAGCAATTATGGCATCTTTGAAATTTCAGCTGAGACCTCAGAACTCGATGTGAAAAAGGTTGAAGGCATGGTGGAAAAACCTGCCATCGCTGATGCGCCATCAAGGTTCGCAGCAACGGGACGCTACCTTTTGGATCGAAAGATTTTCGACGCCCTGCGCCGCATTACCCCCGGCGCAGGTGGTGAGCTTCAGCTCACCGACGCGATCGATTTGCTTATCGACGAAGGCCATCCGGTTCATATCGTGATCCATCAAGGCAAGCGCCACGATCTGGGTAACCCTGGTGGCTACATCCCAGCTTGTGTAGATTTCGGACTTTCCCACCCTGTTTATGGTGCCCAACTGAAACAAGCAATTAAGCAAATTTTGGCGGAACACGAGGCTGAAGAGAATGCTGCAGAATTTGCTGTAGAAAGTGTTGTCGTCGATTCTCAAGTAAAATAGCTGCCTGGTTCCGATTAGGAGGTCCGTAGTGCGATCAGTCGAACAACAGCTATCCATTGTCACCGAGGCAGCGGTAGCTCCAGAGCCAGTGCGTATTGCAATTGCAGAAGCACTGGGTTTGATGTGCGCGGAAGAGGTTCAAGCCACTCGAGCTTTGCCGGGTTTCGCGCAAGCGGCGATTGATGGCTATGCGGTTCGTGCAGTTGATGTTGGTGGTGAAAAGTCACTGAGTCATCAGCTGCCCATTGCGCCTCCAGAAAAATCTTTGCCTGTGGTAGGTGAAGTAGCTGCGGGTTCTCAGCAGCCGTTGCGTTTGCAGCCTAAGCAGGCTGTGATGGTTCATACGGGTGCACCGCTTCCAATGCTGGCTGATGCAGTGCTGCCCATGGCGTGGTCGGATCGTGGTCGAAAGCGAGTTACTGCGCAAAGACCTGTTCGATCGGGGGAGTTCGTCCGCAAAGAAGGCGATGATATCCAACCGGGTGATATTGCTGTTAGTGCTGGTGCCGTCTTGGGTCCGGCGCAAATTGGGCTGCTTGCGGCAGTGGGCCGTTCCAAAGTGTTGGTGTATCCACGTCCGCGCATGTCGGTGATTTCTGTGGGGCCGGAGCTGGTTGATATTGATCGGCAACCTGGTCTTGGCCAAGTGTTTGATGTCAATTCCTATTCTTTGGCAGCGGCCGGTAGGGAAGCGGGTGCTGATGTTTACCGTTATGGCATCGCAGCCGGTGAACCTCGTCGCATCAAAGAAATCATTGAATCTCAGATGCTGCGCTCAGAAATTATCGTGATTACCGGTGCAGTCGGTGGTGCGGGATCTTCAGGGATTCGCCAAGTGCTTGATGAGCTCGGTGAGATTGACACTGAACGTGTAGCTATGCACCCTGGATCAGTTCAAGGATTTGGGCTTTTGGGTGAGAACAAAATCCCGTGTTTCCTCCTGCCGTCTAACCCTTTGGCGTCGTTGGTAATTTTTGAGACCTTTGTCCGACCACTCGTACGGTTGAGTTTGGGCAAAAGTAATGCTGCCCGGCGGGTGGTTCGGGCTCGTGCGCTCAATCATGTGGTGTCGGTGGCTGGGCGAAAAGGTTTTATTCGTTCCAGGCTGATGCGCGATGCAGAAACTCAGGATTATTTGGTTGAGGCTTTGGGCGGGGCAACGGGTGCGCCTTCGCATCTGCTGGCTGGTTTATCTGAGGCAAACGGCATGATTCGTATTCCAGAGGATGTCACAGAGATTCGCCCAGGCGATGTGGTTGATGTGATCTTCCTTGCCCAAGGCCGATAACTCGATGGGTAGTGCGCCGACACATTATCGCCATCCAGGCTGGCCTGAAGCAACCCCGATTGTCACGTTGTTGGATGGGGGACGGCTGCGGTTGCGTCCTTTAAAGCGCCGTGATTTTCGTGCTTGGTCGGATCTTCGTATGCGGGATAAAGAATTTTTGAAGCCGGTGGAACCAACGGTGCCAAGTTCGTGGAGTGAAGCTCATTCGAGGTTGGCGTGGTGGGATAATGTGACTTATCTGCTTAGGGCTGCTCGCAAGGGCACGGTGGTTCCCATGGTCATTGAGCTAGATGGTCGTTTCGTGGGGCAGCTGACCATCGGCAATATTCAGCATGGGGGCATCTCTGATGCCTGGATTGGATATTGGGTGTCCAGCGCGATGACGGGGCGCGGTATCGCCACGGCTGCGTGTGCGCTCGGCGTGGATCATGCTTTTCGACGCATCGGTCTTCATCGCCTCACCGCCACCTATTTGCCCAGCAATCCAGCTTCAGGACAAGTTCTTAAACACAGTGGTTTCCGCCCAGAGGGGTATTTGATCCGAAATTTGCATATCGATGGCAAATGGATGGATCACCACTTTGTTGCCCTTTTGGCGGATGAATATCCAATAACCGCAGTGGAAAGACTTACTAGAGAAGGACGTCTTCGACGGTAGGTGTTTTAAGCCTTAGAAAAATTTGTCGGCGTGGCACCCTTGGCATAAATGGGATTGCCGATAGTCTCGAAACCAGTTTTAAATTTTGCACCCGTACGGGAAGGTTAGGTGCTTTAAGTGTCCGGAATCCTCGTGATCGGCCTGATTGTAGTGGTGTGGCTTGTTGTGCTCGCACCGCTACTTCTTAGAGGCCAAAAGCCCATTCGTAAGGCTGGAGAAGCATTCGATGACACCCGTGTTATTTCTGAAGGCGGAAGCAATATTCCATCCCCTCGCCGACCTAGTTTAGCCACAGCCTCGCTAGACGATGAGGAAAAATCAGATGAGTTGGACGATGACTATGAGATTGTCGATTCTCCAAGTATTTTCCGACCACGCAAACAAGACGAGGTAGAGCTGGATGAGGACACAGATGTGTCCTTGGCCGCTGAGGATAACGACAACGAGCACGCTGAAAGCATTGAAGAAGATGTTGAACCAGCTCCTGTTGTAGAAGTATCCGCAGAGTGGAACTCAGAGGATCATTACGATTTAGATGATTCCCATGACACTCCCTTGGATCATTTGCATCCCGCTGCCAGAGCTCGTGCTTTTGAGGACTACAAATCAGAAGAATCTGAACAACCAGATACGCCAGAGTATGAGGTTGATGAAGAGCTCACTGCCGAAGACGTCGAATTTGCTCAGCGTCGACGTGGTCGTGGCTACTACGACCCAGAGGCAGACCGAGAGTTTGCTGCCTCGCAATATGTCCGTCGTCAGCGCACACTGCTAGGTCTTGCAGCGGCAGTGGTTGTTTCTGTCATCTTGGGCTTTGTGCTTGGTGGCTGGGTGTGGGCGTTGCCTGTCATTGCGCTCGCAGCAACGGCGTTCTACCTGGTAGCTTTGCGCAGCCAGGTGCGTGCTGAAAATGAACTTCGTGCACGTCGAATCCGCAGGCTTCGTCGCTCCCGCATGGGTGTGCGCAACTCTGAAGACCTTCCCTCAAGGTTGCGCAGGCCAGGAGCCGTAGTCTTAGAACTCGATGATGAATCACCGGATTTCGAAGGCCTGCCTGTCGTGGATATGCCGGAAGAAACTTACTACGAAGAGCCACGTCGAAATGTTCGACACCTGGGTCAGCGTCGCGTGAGTTAGCCAAGGGGTAAGATTTCGGACTATGTCCGAAGCTTCCCCCAAATTTAAAGTTATTGCCTTTTTAGCTGTCCTCGTGGCAGCTTTTAATTTGCGTTCAGCAATTGTGTCCGTGGGCGCAGTGTTGGATGATCTCGTCCATGATTTTGGGGCGTCCGGTTCTATCGCCGGAATTATTACAGCCATACCAGGAATTGCCTTCGGCATTTTCGGTGTGGCTGCGGTGCCTTTAGCCAAAAAGATTGGTTTAAGTGGTGCGCTAGCTTCTGGAATGGTGGTGGGGCTGATTGGCCTGGTGATTCGCCCATGGGTGGGAAATATTTGGGCGTTTATCTTCCTCACTGGTTTTGTGGTGATGGGCATTGCCATCGCTAATATTTTGCTACCAGCCTGGATTAAACTTCATGGTGGGAAAAATACCGTCGCTTTAATGACTGTCTACACCACTGTGTTGGGCGTGGGGTCTACCTTGGGACCGCTGTCCACCTTGTTGTTTAGTGGATCTAATGCGTGGCGGTGGGCGATTTTCATTTGGGCTTTGCCAGCGTTGTTGCAGGTTGTTATTTGGCTTCCGATGTGGTGGAACAAGAAATATGATTTCCCCGCTCAAACTGTAGAAGCCGGAGCGACTGGAAAGATTTGGACCTCACCGACGGCATTTTTCATCATGCTGTTTTTCGGCCTGCAGTCGATGAATGCCTATATCCAAATGGGATGGTTGCCCAAGATCTTTATTGATGCAGGTGTGAGCCCTGCTCACGCATCGATTGGTTTGTCCATTGTGGGCATCATGGGCATCGTTGGTGGTATCACAATGCCGGTTGCGATTGCCAGGACGCGGGATAAGAACTTGGTGTGGTTCCCAGTGGTCTTTGGTACCTCAATGTTCTTGGGCTACGTGGGAACGTGGCTGTGGCCATCACAAGGCTGGTTCTTATGGTCATTCTTCTTAGGCTTTGGTGGTTTGTGTTTCCCCATGGCTATCGCGTTGATTCCAGCTCGTACGAGGGATCCACGGATTACTGCGAGCTTGTCTGGTTTTGCGCAGCCTGTGGGATATATCCTGGCAGCGCTTGGACCGCTGGCAGTTGGCGCGATCTACCAGGTGATTGGTTCATGGTCGGCAATCCTTGTTGGGCTCGCATTAGGCACCATCATTTTGTCTGTTGTTGGATTTAGAGCAGCACGCAATGTGACGGTTGATGATGAGTTGCGGAGCACAAACTAGCGTTGCGCTAAGAGTCAGGGGCTAGGCTGATGTACTCTATCAACCATGGATAAACCGGTCGTGAGGGATGCAGCCCTGCTGATTTTCCGCGCAGTCCTTGGTGTGATCTTCGTGGCGCATGGGTGGGAAAAGCTGTTCATCTCCGGAGTTACCAAAACAACGGGGCAGTTTTCAGCCTGGGGTGTGCCACAGCCAAAGCTTTCCGTGTGGATCACAGCCATTGCTGAGCTTTTGGGTGGGGCATTCTTGGTTGTTGGTTTGCTCACCACGTTTGTTGCTGGGGCATTGGCGTTGCTGATCGCTGCAGCTATCTATTTCGTGCATTTAAGCTCCGGCTTTTTCACTGTTGATAACGGCATTGAATTTCCCCTGCTGATCATCGTGTCATTGCTTATGATCGTGGTCTTTGGATCAGGCCGGGCCAGCGTTGACGGGGTGCTCACACGTGGTTGACTGTAGTGCCATCCAAGCCGCGCTTTCTGCCAAGTTGGATGGTGAGCCAACAGGCTTGGACGATGCAGTGATTGAAGCGCACTTGGCTAATTGTGAAGAGTGCAGAAATTACTACAACCGTGCCGCGGAATTAAACAGGATGCTTAACTTCTGTGCCGCTGAACCAAGAACATTAACGCCCCCAGATCTTTCAGAGATTATTTTGGCGGAAGTCGAACCGGAGTGGCGTAGGCATGCAAATGCCAAAGTTATTGGCTCTGTACTTTCGCGGGTGGCATTGGTGATTCTCGGTGTGGTTTATTTCGTCTGGGGGATAACCATGTTGGGGGAGTCGGCGTCGATAAGCATTCAGGCAGACCCGCTGACCTCGCGCCTAGTCGCGGAGGCCGTTGCTTTCCGCATTGGTCTTTCGGTGGGGCTGATTTTTGCGGCGTGGAAGCCGCGAATCATCGTGGGCATGCTGCCGATTTTTGGCACGCTGTTCACGTTTAGCGCAGGTTTTGGCGCCCGAGATTTCGTGTTTGGGGTTGCGGACTCGCAGACCGGCTTCTCGGTTGCGTTGCTGCTGATTTCTACGATCGTGCTCGCATTTGCCTGGTTGAATAATTTTGGAACCGGGATTGTGCGTCGAACATGGAACTCATTGAACGCATCTCCCGCCTAAGCTTGAGGCATGAGCTTTGCTGAACATGCAATTATTTGGCACGTCTACCCCCTGGGCGCTCTGGATGCACCGATTAGACCGGAAGCACCAGCGCCTTTAACCCACCGCCTGCCCAACCTGATTAACTGGCTGGATTACGTCGTTGAGCTAGGTTGCAATGCACTCCTTTTGGGCCCAGTGTTTGCATCGCTCAGCCACGGATATGACACTCAAGATTTCTACCGCATCGACCCGCGCCTCGGCACGGAGGAAGACATGGACGCGCTGCTGCAGGCAGCTAGTAAGCGCGGCATCGGAGTGCTTTTCGACGGCGTGTTCAACCACGTATCCACTACCTCACAGTACGCGGAACTCACCACCGGATCTTCCTTTGAAGGTCATGACATCCTAGCCGAGCTAGATCATCACAACCCAGCAGTGGTGGAGTTGGTTATTGACGTGATGAATCATTGGCTTGATCGTGGCATCGCTGGTTGGAGACTCGATGCGGTGTATGCGATTGATCCAGAATTTTGGGCTCAAGTCTTGCCCAGGGTGCGTGAAAAACACCCAGACGCGTGGATCGTGGGTGAGATGATTCATGGTGATTACGCAGAATACGTGAATGCGTCAGGAATTGATTCGGTCACGGAATATGAACTGTGGAAAGCCATCTGGAGCAGCATTAAAGAACGAAACTTCTTTGAACTGGAATGGACCTTGGGCCGGCACAATGAATTCCTCGAAACCTTTGTCCCGCAGACCTTCATTGGCAATCATGATGTCACTCGAATCGCCACCCAAATCGGGCAATCCAACGCTATTTTGGCAGCTGCAATCTTGTTCACCGTCGGTGGGGTGCCCAGCATCTATTACGGGGATGAACAAGGCTTTACCGGAATAAAGGAAGAAAACATTGCAGGCGATGACGCCATTCGGCCACCTCTACCTGCGGAGCTATCACCACTGGGTGAGTGGATTGAAAATATTTACAAAGCTTTAATCGCACTTCGACGCCAACACCCATGGCTATATCAAGCACGCACCGAAATCCTAGACATTGCCAACGAAACATTGACGTATAAATCAACAGGCATTGAAGGGGAAGAGCTCACAGTGCACCTGGACTTGGAGGCTGTATCAGTTCGAATTTCACAGGGCGACGAAGAACTGTTTCATTACAGCGCTTGATTCAGTAGTGTTGCGCAATTAAATGGTACGAAACTAATATATTCTTCTTAGCTGTAGGAATCGATTTAAGGGGTTGAAGAGTCCCAAATCGGTTCCACCATGGGTAGAGCTTATTTGGGCGCTTTAAAACTCTCCTAGAGGCTGTTCATTTTGAGACCAATGGGGTAGATGTGAAACCTGCAAGTTCACTGATCAAAAATTCACCACAAACAAGAGTTCGAAAGTGGAATCAGTCAAAAATTTGCAATACACGGCCCATCAAGTGCAAATACTCACCACAAACCTGTAAATCCTAAGGTTTGTGGCGAGTATTCGCACATTTATTCGCTTAGTGTTGGGGTTCGGGTATTAACGCCAGCTCGGGAACCACATCAAGGATTCATAGACGTAATCCGGGATGACAAAGCCGTAAAAGAGTGGGGAGAAGGCGATAAACATCATCACCACGACTGAAACATAGATAATGACAGCCATTGATCCACGTGGTTGCCCCACTGCAGTTATTTTTCCTCGGCCCCACAGTTCACCGCACGCTAAAGCAAGCATGATGATGGTGAATGGAATAAGTGCGGTGGCGTAGAAGAAATACATTTGGCGGTCATATGCGGCAAGCCACGGGAGGAACCCAGCGGCGAATGCAACCAGTGGGACAACGTATCCGCGGTTTCTGCGTGCAAACAAAGACCATAGTGCCCATAGGATGACAGGTACGGTGAGCCACCAAATGGCAGGGGTACCAAAGAGGTAGATCATCCGTCGGCAGGTGCCCCCGATGTCGCAAGAAATATCAGTGGAGGAGAAGTAGAGGATTGGCCGTCCAGATACCAGCCATGCCCACGGTTTGGAATCCCAAGGGTGACTGTGACCAGCTGAAGTGGTTAATGAGCCGTGGAATTCAAGGACGCTGATGTGATAGTGCAACCAGCCGGCGATGGATTCAGGAAACAATTGCAGGATTGAATCTTCTGAGATGGTGCCATCTGATTTGGCGTGGCGGTACACAGATGTTTCGGAGGCAAACCAGGCTCGCCAACTCCAGATATAAAGCAGTGCGGGGATGATAACGAGGGAGCCGAGCGCTGGGATGACATCATTTTTCAGTGTGCCTAGGACATAGCGGCGGACCCCGTATCGTTTACGCAGCCACAAGTCTAAAAATACGCTGGTCAGGCCAAAGAATGCGATGTAGTAGAGACCGGACCATTTCACTGAAAAGGCAAGTCCTAAGAAAATGCCGGTAGTAAAACGCCACCAACGAAAACCAAAGCGTGGACCGAATTCATCGGTAATTTGACCGTTTTTAAGGAGGTAATCGTTGAGGCGGTGGTGCATTTGTTGGTGATCACGAATAAGCGACCATGCTGCGGCGGTGATGAAAAACACCAGGAAAATATCCAGCATGCCAAAACGAGAGGAAACAAGCAGCACTCCATCTGAGAGCGCAATGATTCCGGCGATGAACGTCACCATGGTTGATCCGCTGAGCCGGCGGGTGATCGCCATGATGGAAAAAACTGTCAAGGTGCCAAATAAAGCTGCCATAACTCGCCAGCCCAGGGGAGTGTATCCAAAGACCCATTCGCCGAGCGCTTCGATTTGTTTGGCTAGTGGTGGGTGGACCACTAATCCATAGCCGGGGTTTGATTCGATGCCGCCGGTTATGGGGTTGATCCAGGACCGAACCATATCCCAGGCTTGCGGGACGTAGTGCTTTTCATCGAAAACTGGGGTGCCAGATGCTGTTGCGCTGCTTAGACCTGTAAAACGCGTGATCAAAGCAAACACCGCGATAATCGCCCAGGTATAGGTATCCAGACGAGTCCACTTGAATTTAGGCGGTGCGGGCGGGAGAGTACCAGCGAAGATTCCCTGGTCCCGCCCCTGATCACGAACAGGTAGGGCTTGGCTCACTTGGTTGATTGTAGAGCCTTGGGGAGTTTTTGTGGGAAGCTAGATGCATGCATGTTGCTGAATTATCTTTGCCCACTGGAATTATTATCGCGGCAACCCCGCTCGGCAACATTGGGGATGCATCGCATCGCCTGGTTCATGCGCTTGCCAATGCCACGGTGGTTGCTGCGGAAGATACCCGCCGGACTGCTTCTTTGGCGGCGGCATTGGGGGTGGAAATTAAGGGGCAGTTGGTCTCGAACTTTGATCATAATGAGCAGGCGCGCGTCGACAAGCTTATTGAAGCCGCACGCACTGGCACGGTGTTGGTGGTCAGCGATGCCGGGATGCCGGTGGTTTCTGATCCAGGTTTTGCGCTTATCGACGCCGCCCACGACGCCGGCATTCCGGTGACCTGCTTCCCCGGCCCCTCAGCAGTGCCAACCGCATTGGCGTTGTCGGGGCTGCACGTGGGCCATTTCGCGTTTGATGGCTTCGCGCCCCGCAAACAGGGCGCACGCGGCACGTGGTTGGAATCTTTGAAGACCGAAAAGCGCGCGGTATGTTTCTTTGAATCTCCTCACCGCATCGCAGAAACCCTGGCTCACGCGGCGGAAGTTTTAGGCGATCGACGCGCAGCGGTCTGCCGTGAATTGTCCAAAACCTACGAAGAAGTCAAGCGTGGCACTTTGCCGGAGTTGGCAGAATGGGCACAAGACGGGGTGCGCGGAGAAATCACCGTGGTCATTGAAGGCGCGGGTGAGATAGTGGCGGACGTCGATTCGCTTGTCGACGTCGCCCAGCAGCGCGTCGATCAAGGCGAGCGGCTAAAAGCGGTGTGCGCGGACCTGGCGAAGACCCATGGTGTGAGCAAAAATGAGCTCTATGATGCGGTTATTTCTGCCAGGGAAAATTAATCGTTATGCCATTGTGATTGAAGGTTGCGCATAACCCGAACGTACAGGCGTTCTTTAAGTTACGTCTACATAAAATACCAGGTCATTGAGATGCAGAATTCTGCTTAGATTCCGTTTTCCGGTTTACTTTCCAGTTTTTCCCAAGTAAAGGTGGGTTCTATGACTACATCTGACCCAAATTCGAAACCGGTAGTGGAGGATGCTCAACCAGAGCAAATCACTGCAACCGAAGAACTGGCGGGTTTGCTTGAGAATCCCACTAACCTGGAAGGGCAACTGGCCGATGCCGAAGAGGAAATTATCCTTGAAGGCGAAGATGACGATGCCTCACTTAACTGGTCAGTCATCGTTCCAGCCCTAGTCATCGTCCTTGCGACAGTGGTGTGGGGTATCGGATTCAAAGATAGCTTTACCAACTTCGCTAGTTCTGCGTTGTCAGCAGTAGTTGACAATCTTGGCTGGGCCTTCATTTTGTTTGGCACAGTCTTTGTATTTTTTATCGTCGTTATCGCTGCTAGTAAATTCGGTACCATTCGCTTAGGCCGCATTGATGAAGCACCAGAGTTTCGCACGGTGTCATGGATTTCCATGATGTTTGCTGCAGGTATGGGTATTGGTTTGATGTTCTACGGAACCTCAGAGCCACTTACCTTCTACCGTGATGGAGTTCCCGGATACGATGAACACAACGTTGGCGTGGCCATGTCATCGACGATGTTCCACTGGACACTTCATCCGTGGGCTATCTACGCAATTGTGGGCCTAGCTATTGCATACTCCACCTTCCGTGTGGGACGTAAACAGCTTCTAAGCTCGGCGTTCGTGCCACTAATTGGTGAAAAAGGTGCAGAAGGATGGTTGGGCAAGCTCATCGACATCCTGGCGATTATTGCCACAGTATTCGGAACCGCCTGTTCACTTGGCCTTGGAGCGATGCAGATCGGTGCAGGACTTTCCGCAGCCAACATCATTGAAAACCCAAGTGACTGGACCATCATCGGTATTGTCTCTGTTTTGACCTTGGCGTTTATCCTGTCTGCAATTTCCGGTGTGGGCAAGGGCATTCAGTACCTATCCAACGCCAATATGATTCTCGCAGCACTGCTAGCAATCTTCGTATTCGTTGTTGGCCCGACTGTGTCCATTTTGAACCTTGTTCCAGGATCCGTCGGCAACTATCTGTCCAACTTCTTCCAAATGGCAGGTCGTACTGCCATGAGTGCCGATGGCACAGCAGGTGAGTGGTTAGGTGGCTGGACCATCTTCTACTGGGCATGGTGGATTTCTTGGTCACCATTCGTCGGAATGTTCCTGGCACGCATTTCCCGTGGCCGCTCGATTCGTGAGTTTGTCATTGGTGTGCTGCTCGTTCCAGCCGGTGTATCCACCGTATGGTTCTCCATCTTTGGTGGCACTGCGATTGTCTTCGAGCAAAATGGAGAATCCATCTGGGGTAGCGGTGCAGCAGAAGAACAGCTATTTGGATTGCTCCATGCACTTCCTGGCGGACAGATCATGGGCATTGTTGCAGTGATTTTGCTGGGTACTTTCTTTATTACCTCTGCTGACTCTGCTTCCACCGTGATGGGCACCATGAGCCAGCACGGACAGCTTGATGCCAACAAGTGGGTATCTGCTGCTTGGGGTCTTGCGACCGCTGCAATTGGTTTGACTCTGCTGCTATCTGGTGGAGACAATGCCTTGAACAATCTGCAAAACGTCACCATTGTGGCCGCAACTCCATTTCTCTTTGTGATCATCGGTTTGATGTTTGCGTTGGTCAAGGACTTAAGCAACGACGTGATCTATCTCGAGTACCGCGAACAGCAACGCTTCAATGCGCGCTTGGCTCGTGAACGCCGTGTTCACAACGAACACCGCAAGCGTGAACTGGCTGCAAAGCGACGCAGGGAGCGTAAGGCGAGCGCGGTGGGGAAGCGTCGATAAGCAATTTTTAACCCCTGATACCCCTTTCCGGCCGGGCATAAATTAAGGTGGTACGCATGACGAAGAACGTGCTCGTATCTGTTGCCTGGCCGTATGCCAACGGACCCCGCCACATCGGACATGTGGCGGGGTTTGGTGTCCCCTCCGATGTGTTCGCAAGGTTCCAGCGAATGTCTGGCAACAACGTGCTCATGGTGTCCGGCACCGATGAGCACGGCACGCCACTTCTGGTTCAAGCAGACAAAGAGGGCGTCACCGTTCAAGATCTCGCTGATAAGTACAACCGTCAGATCGTTGAAGACCTCACTGGTTTGGGATTGTCCTATGACCTGTTCACCCGGACCACTACCTCGAACCACTACGCCGTGGTGCAAGAATTGTTCCGTGGTCTCTACGACAACGGCTACATGATCAAGGAAACCACCCTCGGCGCGATTTCCCCATCTACTGGCCGTACTCTGCCTGACCGTTACATTGAAGGCACCTGCCCAATTTGTCACGCTGACGGTGCGCGCGGTGACCAGTGCGATAACTGCGGAAATCAGCTTGACCCTTCAGATCTGATCAACCCAGTCTCCAAGATCAACGGCGAAACCCCAGAGTTTGTTGAGACCGAACACTTCCTGCTCGACCTGCCAGCACTTGCTGAAGCGCTCACCGAGTGGCTTAAAGGACGTGAAGACTGGCGTCCAAACGTGTTGAAGTTCTCGCTCAACCTGCTAGAGGATATTCGCCCTCGCGCAATGTCACGCGATATTGACTGGGGAATCCCCATCCCAGTTGAAGGATGGCAAGACAACAACGCCAAGAAGCTTTACGTCTGGTTCGACGCTGTCGTGGGCTACCTTTCCGCATCCATCGAGTGGGCATACCGCACCGGTGATCCTGAAGCATGGCGCACGTTCTGGAATGATCCAGAAACCAAGTCCTACTACTTCATGGGCAAAGACAACATCACCTTCCACTCCCAGATCTGGCCCGCTGAGCTTCTCGGCTACGCAGGCAAGGGATCCCGTGGTGGAGAGATCGGTGACCTCGGTGTGCTCAACCTGCCTACAGAGGTTGTTTCCTCTGAGTTCCTGACTATGTCCGGATCCAAGTTCTCCTCATCCAAGGGCGTTGTTATCTACGTCAAGGACTTCCTCAAGGAGTTCGGCCCAGATGCACTGCGATACTTCATTGCTGTCGCGGGACCAGAAAACAACGACACCGACTTCACCTGGGACGAGTTTGTCCGCCGTGTAAACAACGAACTGGCAAACGGCTGGGGCAACCTGGTCAACCGTACCGTATCCATGGCGCACAAGAACTTTGGTGAAGTGCCTGTTCCTGGCGCACTGGAAGAATCTGATCAGAAGATTCTCGACCTGGCAACCTCTGCTTTTGAGTCTGTTGCTGCAAACTTGGACCAGTCCAAGTTCAAGGCAGGCATTACCGAAATCATGCATGTTGTCGGTGAGGCTAATGCCTACATTGCTGAACAAGAGCCATGGAAGCTTGCCAAGGATGAGACCAAGCGTGAGCGCCTTGCCACCGTGCTGTGGACGGCACTGCAGGTTGTATCTGACTGCAACACCATGCTGACCCCATACCTGCCACATACTGCTCAAAAGGTGCATGAGACCTTAGGCCGTGATGGCATCTGGGCTGCATCGCCACAGATCGTGGAAGTAACCAATGAATCGCCACGCCAGCCCATCGGTGTGGGCCTACCAGATCCAGAGCACACCTATCCAGTGATCATGGGTGACTACAAGACCCAGCTGGCTAAGTGGCAGCGCATTGATGTTGTGCCAGGTACAAAATTGGAAAAGCCTGCGCCACTAATTGCCAAGCTTGATCCGGAGCTCGGCGAGACTGGCCCGGAATGGGCGCCAGTGCAGAAATAACTGTGAACTGAAAGGGCAGGTTGATCAGAAAACTGATTGACCTGCTCTTTTTCCTTGTCGGGGGTGGTGCGGGGGAGTACGTGTCCACCCCGTGGTGTTAGGTGGAAGATATGAACGCAACGAGAGAAGAAGCCAACAACTTACTAGCTGGAATTGCCGGTCCTGGTGCACAGCTGCGCGATGATCAATGGGTAGCAATTGATGCTTTAGTAAACCAACGCAAACGCATGCTGGTAGTCCAAAGAACCGGTTGGGGAAAATCAGCCGTTTACTTCATCGCAGCCAAACTGCTTCGCGCTCGAGGTGCTGGCGCAGCAGTTATTATTTCTCCACTGCTTGCACTGATGCGTAACCAGGTTGCCTCAGCTGAGCGTGCGGGTATTAAAGCAGCAACACTAAATAGTGCCAACATGACGGAATGGGAAGCCATCCAGCAGCAAGTCGTTTCAGGTGATGCTGATGTGCTACTGATTTCACCCGAACGCCTCAACAACCCTGACTTTAGAGATACTATTTTGCCTCGGTTAGCAGCTGAAACAGGCTTGGTTGTGGTCGATGAAGCGCACTGTATTTCAGACTGGGGCCATGATTTCCGCCCCGATTATCGCCGTATCCGCGACCTTTTAGCAGGACTTGCGCCTAATATTCCAGTGCTTGCAACCACCGCTACCGCGAATGACCGCGTGGTAGAAGATGTCCGCGCGCAATTAGGTGAGGGCACAGGTTTGCTTCGTGGTGGACTAGACCGAGAATCTCTATACCTTTCCGTGGTGAATCTCCCGAACCCCACCGAACGTCCAGCCTGGCTTGCCACCCACCTCAAAGAACTGGCTGGCTCAGGCATTATTTACTGTCTGACAGTATCCGCAGCACATGATCTTGCTGATGCACTCAATTCTGTTGGCTGGAACGTTGCCGCATACACTGGTCGAACCGAAGCAGGAGAGCGCGAGCGATTAGAACATGCTTTGATCAACAATGAGATCAAAGCATTAGTGGCAACCTCCGCACTTGGCATGGGCTTTGACAAGCCAGATCTAGGTTTTGTGGTGCACATGGGAAGCCCCAGCTCACCGGTGTCTTATTACCAGCAGATTGGTCGCGCCGGGCGTGGCACTGACCGTGCTGATGTCATCTTGCTGCCAGGTACTGAAGACAAAGAGATCTGGGAATATTTTGCATCAGTATCTTTCCCACGTGAAGAAGTTGTCCGCCAACTACTTGCAGTTTTAACCGATGAAGCACAATCCACCGTCAGATTAGAAGCACAAGTCGATCTTTCCCGCTCACGACTTGAGCAAGTACTAAAGGTGCTCGACGTTGATGGAGCAGTCAAACGCGTGCGCGGTGGCTGGGTGTCTACCGGGCAAGAGTGGATCTACGATGCTGAGCGCTATGCAGGGCTTGAACAAGCTAGGAAAACTGAGCAACAAAGCATGGTGGATTATCAAAACACCACTGATTGCCGCATGCTGTATCTCCGCAGAGAACTAGACGACGCGGAAGCAACCACCCCTTGTGGCCGCTGCGACAACTGCACGGGCAAAACCTGGGGACTTGATACCGATGCTGAGATCACCTTGAAGGTAGATCAACAGCTTCAAACACCTGGTGTGAGCATTGCACCACGAAAAATGTGGCCCACTGGAATCAGCGTGAAAGGTAAAATCGCAGGGCTGGAAGAGGGACGAGCTTTGGGTCGACTTAACGATATCGCGCGAGGACCCGCACTTAAGGCTTTGTTAGACAGCAGAGCTTATTCTGATGATCCATGGATGGCACACATCATTGAGGTGCTGAAAAACTGGGATTGGAGCAACAGACCAGCCAACGTAGCAGCACTCGGCAACACCAACAGTGCATCTACGGAGATGATTATCCAGGTAGCTCAATCAATCGCCAGCGTTGGACGTATGAACTTTGCAGGTATACTCCCGGTCCTGCCAGGTGCTGAGGAAGTGATGGCGCAAAACTCCGCATACCGAGTTGAAGCCCTGTTGAAACAATGGGATTGGTCAAAAGGCCTGCAACTAGTTCCGGGACCCATTTTGTTGGTGACAGATCTAATTGACACTGGCTGGTCCGTGACAGTTGCAGGAAATGGCATAGCGCAAAGAACTTCAGAGAGTGTTTTGCCGTTTGCCCTAGCTAGCAGGGGATAAATGCTTTGGGAAGATCGCAATTGGGCGCACTGGGAAACTAGCCCCGTTTACTGGAACTGGCCAAGGACAAGTGATCGATGCACCAGTGGCAGGAACTTTATCTAAGTTGGTTAGGTTTTCAATCTGCCAATGATCATGGCACAGCCACCAGCGTTGTGCCTCAAGTGATGGGTCAGTGTCTGGAAGATCGTGGCCAATGGCGATGACTCCGCGTTCATGGAGCAACTCCAAAGCCTCAATGGACCAGCCAGGTGCGATACCTTGTTCACCCCACTCCCATCCAGTGTGGAGCGCGACGAAGGATCCTGGCTGGATTTGCCCGTGTGTATGTTCAAAAGCTTCTACGTCAGCAGTCGAACATAGATCGGGGCGAGAAAACCTCAGGCAATAAAGGGGTAAATGAGTTTCATCCACTGGGATCTGATCAAGTGTCCGACCTTGCGGGTCGAAATGCGCAGGTGCATCCACATGCGTTCCCCAAGGGCCAATGAGTGTGTATTGATGCATTAAAAAGCCATCGTTTTCAATCGTGGAGACCGTCTTGATTTCTTGGTCAGGATCACCAGGGAAGTGGGGCTGGCCTGGACTAAAGGCATGGGAGAGATCAATGATCTGCATGGGTCTAGAATAAAGGCCACTATGTCTAAGAAGAAGCCTCGCCCCATTCCCGTTCCTGCCCAATTTATTCCTGGCTTGATTGATGCGCATACGCATTTGGCGTCGTGTGGAGGGGATCTTGCTGGGTTGGTGGAAAGGGCGAAGGAGGCGGGCGTCGAAAAGCTTTGTACCGTCGGTGACGGCTTGGCCGAGGCCGAGCTGGCGCTGGAGGCCGCGCAACAGTTTGGCAATGTGTTTGCTGCGTGTGCGATTCATCCGACAAAGGCGCATCAGTTGGATGAGGCTGCGCGTGCGCGGCTGACTGAAATGGCTGCGGATCCAAATTGTGTGGCCATTGGTGAGACAGGTTTGGATACGTATTGGATTACTCACGATCCAGAAAACACAGCGGCGTTGGATGTGCAGGAGGAGGCGCTGTGCTGGCATGTCGATTTAGCGATTAGTGCGGATAAGCCGTTGATGATTCACAATCGTGAGGCGGATGCTGATTTGATGCGAGTGTTGGCGGATGCTCCAGCTCCAAAAGATACGATTCTGCATTGTTTTTCGTCGCCGTTGGAGATGGCGAAGGAAGCGTTGGATCGTGGATACGTGTTGAGTTTCGCCGGCAATGTGACGTTTAAACGCAATGAGGAGTTGCGGGAGGCTGCGAGGATTGCGCCGATTTCCCAGATCCTGATTGAAACCGATGCGCCTTATATGACCCCGGAGCCGTTTCGGGGAAGTAGGAATGAGCCGTCTTTGATTGGTCACACTGCGCTGTGTATCGCGGAGGTTCGGGGCATGGCTGTTGAGGATGTTGCGGCTGCCTTGAATGAGAACTTTGATCGTGTTTATGGGGTTACAAATCCATAACGTGAGGTAGCTCACGTTAGGTACGTTGGCAATGGTCGGCCGTTAGCGTTGTGGTGGGTGTGACTGAAGTTTATGAAGTTGCACGCCACTGCGTTTTGGTAATGGACGGGGGTAGTTTGTTACCGTATTGTGACTAACTGTTAATTTCCCTGAGTCCCCCGAGAGCGAAGAAGTTTCTACATGGCGCCCCATCAGAAGTCACGGATCAACCGAATCAACAGCACCCGCTCGGTGCCGTTGCGTTTGGCTACCGGTGGCGTGCTTGCCACCTTGCTTATCGGCGGAGTAACCGCTGCAGCTACCAAAAAAGACATTGTTCTTGATGTCAACGGCGAGCAAATGTCTCTGGTGACAATGTCTGGAACCGTTGAGGCAGTCCTGGCTCAGGCTGGGGTTGTCGTGGGTGACCAAGATATTGTCTCGCCATCTTTGGATTCCGCCATCAGCGATGAAGATACCGTGACGGTGCGCACCGCTAAGCAGGTTGCGCTCGTGGTGGAAGGCCAAACCCAAACTGTGACAACCACGGCTGTGTCTGTGGAAGATCTATTGCAAGAAGTTGGTGGCATCACTGGTGCTGATGCTGTGGATGCTGATCTTTCAGAGACCATCCCAGAATCTGGTCTTAAAGTCAGCGTGACAAAGCCCAAGATCGTTTCCATTAATGATGGCGGCAAGGTAACTTATGTTTCTTTGGCTGCGTCAAACGTGGAGGATGCTCTAAAACTTCGCGATATTGAGTTAGGCGCTCAGGACCGTGTTAATGTGCCACTCGACCAGCCACTGAAGAACAACACTCAGATTCAAATCGACCGCGTTGAAAACACCGAAGTCACAGAAACCGTGCCTTTCGATGCAGAACCAACCTACGTCGATGACCCAGAGGCTCCAGCTGGTGATGAAACTGTCATCGAAGAAGGAACCCCGGGAACCAAAGAAGTTACCCGCACCGTAACTACTGTTAATGGCCAGGAAGAATCTTCCACGGTGATCAATGAAGTTGAACTCACTGCAGCAAAGCCAGCAACCATTAGTCGTGGCACAAAGACCGTTGCAGCAAACTCCGTGTGGGATCAGTTGGCACAGTGTGAATCCGGTGGAAACTGGGCAATCAACACCGGTAATGGTTTTTCCGGTGGTCTGCAATTCCACCCACAAACCTGGCTTGCCTACGGTGGTGGAGCGTTTTCCGGTGATGCATCCGGCGCAACGCGTGAGCAGCAGATCGCCATTGCTGAAAAGGTTCAAGCAGCACAAGGCTGGGGTGCGTGGCCTGCATGCACCGCGAGCTTGGGCATCCGATAGTAGAAATCCGGCACCCAATGGGTAAATTGGGATGCTATGGAAGAATCCTCAGGTGCACAACTGCTCGGTCCGGTAGAAATCCGTGCGCTAGCAGAAAAGCTCGATGTCACACCAACCAAGAAGTTGGGGCAAAACTTTGTTCATGACCCCAACACGGTGCGTCGCATTGTTGCTGCTGCAGAGCTAACCCCAGAGGACCACGTGGTTGAGGTCGGTCCAGGTTTGGGCTCACTCACCCTGGCGTTGGTGGAATCAGCAGCATCCGTTACTGCAGTGGAGATTGATCCTCGGCTTGCAGCAGAGCTACCGGAGACGTTTCAGTGGCGCGCACCGGCACTTGCTCACAAGCTAAGCATTGTGCTGAAAGATGCATTGAAGGTTCAGCAATCCGACATGGCTGTACAGCCCACGGCACTGGTGGCCAACCTTCCGTACAACGTGTCTGTTCCCGTGCTGTTGCACATGATGGAAGAATTCCCCACCATTAACAAAGTCCTTGTCATGGTGCAGGCTGAAGTGGCTGATCGTTTGGCCGCAGAACCTGGTTCCAAGATTTACGGAGTCCCCAGCGTCAAGGCATCCTTTTATGGTCCAGTTACTCGCGCCGGGGCAATTGGTAAGAATGTATTTTGGCCTGCTCCGAAGATTGAATCCGGTTTGGTGAAAATCGTGCGGGAGAAAACTCCGTGGAACCAAGATGATGAAACGCGCAAGAAAGTGTGGCCGATTATTGATGCCGCCTTTTTGCAACGCCGTAAAACTCTCAGAGCGGCACTTTCTGGACATTTTGGATCAGGTCAAGCCGCTGAAGAAGCACTGCGCGCAGCTGAAATTGATCCAGGCCTTCGGGGTGAAAAACTCGATGTCACCGACTATGTGCGTCTAGCGGGTGCGCTGCAAACAAAGGATGAAGATTGATTATTGTTGCAAAAGCGTGGGCAAAAACAAATCTTCATTTAGGTGTTGGCCCTGCCCGCGATGATGGCTTTCATGAGCTCATGACGGTTTTTCAAACCATTGATTTGTTTGACACTGTCACCTTGACCACCCACGATGAGGAGTTGGTGGAGGAGGGGAGCGTCGTCAAGCAATTATCTGTGACTGGCGCCCGTGGGGTGCCGGAAGACGCCAGCAATCTTGCGTGGCGCGCAGTGGATGCGTTGGTTGAACGGCGCGCGGTAAAGGAGCCATTGCCTGCGGTTTCGCTTCATATCGCCAAGGGAATTCCGGTGGCTGGTGGGATGGCTGGCGGGTCTGCGGATGCGGCTGCGACCTTGCGCGCGGTGGATGCCTGGATTGGGCCGTTCGGCGAAGACACGTTGCTGGAAGTTGCTGCGGAGCTCGGCTCGGATGTGCCGTTTTGCCTGCTAGGCGGTACCATGCGTGGTACAGGTCGCGGCGAGCAGCTGGTAGATATGTTGACGCGTGGCAAGCTACATTGGCTCGTGGCTGCGATGGCGCATGGTCTGTCCACACCTGAGGTATTCAAAAAGCACGATGAGTTGAATCCGCAATCGCGCATGGACATCAACGAGCTCAGCGCGGCTCTGCTCACGGGCAATGCCAGCGAGGTTGCGCGGTGCTTGCACAATGATCTAACCAGCGCGGCGTTAAGTTTGCGCCCCGAATTACGCAGCGTGATCCAAGAAGGCACCCGAGCCGGCGCACTCGCGGGAATCGTGTCAGGCTCTGGCCCTACGACGGTATTTTTGTGCGAATCAGAGAACAAAGCGCAAGATGTTAAAGAAGCGCTTCTCGACGCCGGCCAGGTGTACGCCGCTTACACCGCCACCGGCCCCGCAGCCGTGGGCGCGAACCAGCGCGGTGCGCATATTTTATCCATCACATCATAAAAATTTTAAGTATCGGAGTCGAAGAAAAACCACAATGGCCAATCTGATTAATCTCGAGAACGTCTCCAAAACATGGGGATTAAAAACGCTTCTTGATGGTGTCTCCCTAGGTATTCAAACCGGTGACCGCATCGGTGTCGTCGGTTTAAATGGTGGCGGTAAAACCACCTTGCTGGAAGTCCTTACTGGCATCGAAAAACCAGATCAAGGCCGTGTCTCCCACAACTCTGACCTGCGCATGGCGGTGGTGACACAGCGTGCGGAACTCAATGATGAAGACACCGTTGCAGATGTAGTGCTTGGACCTCTAGGCCTAGAAGTCTTTGAATGGGCATCAAACGCTACCGTGCGCGATGTTCTTGGTGGCCTGGGTATTGTTGACCTTGGCCTTGATACCAAAGTGGGTAACTTGTCTGGTGGTGAGCGCCGACGCACCAATCTGGCTGCCGCACTAGTCCGTGACCTTGACCTGATCGTGCTTGACGAGCCCACCAACCACCTCGACGTGGAAGGCGTGCAATGGCTGGCATCCTATTTGCTGTCACGCCGCATCGCGATTGTTGTGGTCACACACGATCGTTGGTTCCTCGATACCGTTGCCACCACCACCTGGGAAGTTCATGACGGTGTTGTGGATTCCTACGACGGCGGCTACAACGACTGGACCTTCGCCCGCGCCGAACGCGCACGCCAAGCAGATGCCATTGAACAACGACGCCAAAACCTTGCTCGTAAAGAACTTGCATGGTTGCGACGTGGTGCACCCGCTCGAACATCCAAGCCACGCTACCGCATCGAAGCTGCCGAAGCCTTGATCGCCAACGTGCCAGCACCACGCGACAAAGTTGAACTCATGGCGTTTTCCAAATCACGCCAAGGCCGCGTTGTCATCGAACTAGAAGACGCCACGGTAGCCACACCTGATGATCGCATCCTGGTTGAAGATCTTACCTGGCGCTTGGCCCCCGGCGAGCGTATCGGTCTGGTCGGTGTCAACGGCTCTGGCAAAACCACACTGCTGCGCACCCTTGCCGGCGAACACCCACTTCAGGCCGGCAAACGCATCGAAGGCCAAACCGTGAAGCTTGGCTGGCTCCGCCAGGAACTAGACGATCTTGACCTGAACCGACGCCTCATCGACTGCGTCGAAGACGTTGCCACCTACGTGATGATGGGCGACAAACAAATCTCCGCCTCCCAACTTGCCGAACGCCTCGGATTTTCACCGAAGAGACAGCGCACCCCAGTTGGTGATCTTTCAGGTGGTGAACGCCGCCGACTCCAACTCACCCGCGTGCTCATGGCTGAACCAAATGTGTTGCTGCTTGACGAGCCCACCAATGACCTGGACATCGACACCCTCCAAGAACTGGAATCCCTTCTTGATGGTTGGCCAGGCACCATGGTGGTTATTTCCCACGACCGTTACCTTATCGAACGAGTCACCGACTCCACCTGGGCATTGTTCGGCGACGGCAAGTTAACCAACCTGCCAGGCGGAATTGAAGAATACTTGGAGCGTCGAAAAGCAATGGCCGCAGCTGAAGACAGCGGTGTGCTGAATTTGGGGATGGCTGTTTCGGGAGGAGTGGCTGCTGAGACTCCTGAGGCTGCTTCTGGAATTTCCAACCAGGAACGCCACCGCATCACCAAGGAAATGAACGCCCTCGAGCGCAAGATGGGCAAACTTGACCAGCAAATGAACAAGCTTAACCAGCAACTTGCTGAGGCAGCCGAAGCGATGGATACCGCAAAACTCACGGAACTAGACGCCAAGTTGCGCGGTGTGCAGGAAGAACACGGTGAGCTAGAAATGCAGTGGCTAGAACTCGGCGAAGAAATCGAGGGTTAGTCGCTTTATGGCATTTGTTGGCGAGGACATTGTGAGACAACGCGAACTGCTGGAGTTTGATCAGCGTCGCGCCGATGTGGTGATGATCGGAAGCCAGGTAGTCTATGGCTCGGTCGGGCTAAGCGCTGCCATTCCGGTAATGCACAACGAAAGCCTTCGCGTAGTGGCTGTGCCCACCGTGGTATTAAGTTCCATGCCTCGTTATGCCAGCTCACACCGCCAACCGATGTCAGATCAATGGCTTTCAGACACTCTGAAAGATCTGGTGGATTTGGGCATAATTGATGAGGTTTCCACGATTTCCACCGGCTATTTCGCCTCCGCTTCCCAGGTGCAGGTGGTAGCTAAGTGGCTGCAGGGAATCCGCGAGACTCATCCACATGTGCGCATCGTGGTGGACCCGGTCATGGGCGATAGCGACGTAGGAATTTATGTTGCCGATGACATCGCCACCGCAATCTGTCAGGACTTATGCCCACTTGCCACCGGCATTATTCCGAATGCTTTCGAGTTTGCGCACATGGCCGGCGATTCGGAATCGCTTTTTGGACCGTTTGGCGAGTGGATCATCATCACCAGCGCATCAGAAACAGCAGGCACGACCATAACGCGCATCATCACCCGCGACACCGTCCGAGAAATCGCATCAGCCACCGTCGACACCACAGTCAAAGGGGCAGGCGACGTTTACGCCGCAGCATTAATCGCCGCATTGCACAAAGATTTTTCGCTTATCGACGCCGCCACCCACGCCTCCAACACCGTCCGCGCCGGCCTGCAGACCAAAGCGCTTTAGGAATCTTCTTTTTCCGATAACAAACTGCCAAGCAGCAATCCCAGCACAAAATCATCAACCTGCCCGAATTGCACCTGTCGGATCCGACCTTTTCGATCCGCCAAAATAATGCTCGGTGTGCCCTCCAAGCGGTACTTTTTCATCGTCGATGGAATGCGTTGCCCCTCCCGAGGCTTATCCACAGCCACCGGGAACTTGATCCCAAATTCATCGATGAACACCTTCAAAGCTTCCGGCGTCATCACCTCATGGTGTTCAAACACACTGTGCAGCCCGATGACTTGCACCTGTGATTCATCAATCATGTGGTGAATTTTTTTAGCTTGGGGGACACCATGATTAACACACCCAGGGCACAGCATTTGAAATACTTCAACTAACACAACTTTCCCACGCAGATCTTCATTGCTTAGACCTTCGTGGTTGACCCATTCCTGAACATCCAATTCAAGCAGCGGGGCATCATCTAGCGAACTTGTCATTAATCTGCCTCCCATAATTGTTGTGTGCGGGACCACTGACACTCAGCCTAGTCTGAACTGACGGTACAATCAGAGGCGTGATTTTGATTAACGTGAAATTCAAGCCATTGCCAGAATACGTAGACACATTCCGCGAACAGGTAGCAGAGTTCACGGAAAAGACCCGAGCAGAAGAAGGAAATATCTTCTTCGACTGGTCTGTAAACACAGACAACCCTAACGAATTCATCCTCATTGAAGCATTCCATGACGGTGCAGCTGAAGCTCACGTCAATAGCGACCACTTCAAGGCAGCATGTGAATTGTTCCCAACAATCTTGTCTGAAACTCCAGAGATCATTAACACCCTGATCGAAGGCAAGACTGAATGGGACCGTATGGCGGAGTTCTCCGTCGACTAAATATCACCTTTGCTGGTTGGCTAATTCCAGGTAAAATGTTTGTGAAACAAAGTAGGCTTGAAGTATGCATATCGTCAACATTCGCTTCAAGCCCAAGGCCAAGTACGTGGATACTTTCCGCTACACAGTAGATAGATTCACTGAGTCAACCAGGACAGAGGAAGGCTGTCTCTACTTTGATTGGTTCCGTAACACTGATTACCCGGGTGAATACCTTGTGATCGGTGTGTGGACGGATGAAGGAGCTAAAGAACACCAAAAGAGTGAACACTTCTTGCGAGCTCAGGAAACTCTTCCACCTTTGTTGCAGCAAACTCCGATGATCATTCAGAGCGAGTTTTCCAAGAAGAAGGGTTGGGAACGTTTCCACGATTTCACCGTCTACTGAATTGATTGGCAAAAGGCTTTGTTGTTAGAGAAATTGCACTAATAACAAAGCCTTTTGTATGTTTCGGTTAATCTCTGCCTATTGACCTTGTACCCTTGAAACATGGGAAAGAAAACAGAGGGACAGGAACTGCCTGAGTTCCGGAAGAATCCACCAAAGCTGGATAAAAAAGCTTATGAAAAAGAACTAAAAAGACTTCAAGCTGAACTTGTTGATTTGCAGCAATGGGTCGTGGAAACCGGTGCACGCGTAGTCATCGTCATGGAGGGTCGCGATGCCGCTGGTAAAGGTTCCGCGATCAAACGCATAACGCAGTACCTCAACCCCAGATCCGCAAGGATTGAGGCGTTGCCTACCCCAAACTCTCGGGAAAAAGGGCAGTGGTACTTCCAGCGTTACATTGAAAAACTACCGACTGCTGGTGAAATCGTCATCTTTGATCGCTCCTGGTATAACCGTGCCGGCGTCGAGCGTGTAATGGGGTTTTGCACCTCCCAAGAGTATCGACGATTCCTCCACCAAGCCCCAATTTTTGAACGCCTCCTAGTTGAAGACGGCATTCACCTGCGCAAGTACTGGTTCTCTGTATCTGATGAAGAACAGATTGAACGCTTCCAAGATCGCCTGAGTGATCCGCTGCGCAGATGGAAACTCTCACCAATGGATCTGCAGTCAATTACCCGGTGGGAGGATTACTCACGTGCAAAAGATGAGATGTTCATCCACACCGACATCCCTTCGGCACCGTGGTACACCGTGGAATCTGAAGACAAGAAGCGTTCGCGTATCAACGTAATTTCGCATCTGCTCTCCACGATTCCTTATGAAAAGATCGATCGACCGTTGCCGGAGATCCCTCACCGACCAGATTCTGAATCTGATTACGTGCGTCCTCCACGTGATGAGTTCCGTTATGTCCCAGATGTGGCAGCACATTTGGAAGAAAAACGCATTCAAAAGGAAGAGAAATCCAAGAAGAAGGATTCCGAGAAGGGTAAAGGCAAAAAGAAGTCCAAGAAATAGATGGGGCAGCCTAGCTTTCAATCACACGGTCTAATCCCTGCTCAATAAGAAGCAACTTTGGAGGGAACGTATATGCGAATATTCGTTCTGAAATGCTCGCCAGCCATTTTGGTCGAATATTTGCACTAAGGTGAGCGGTTCGTGCAAATATTCGTTCGATTTAGAGCTTCACTTATGCTAGGTAATCCGATTCTTGATCAGCAAACCTACAGGTTTCACAATTGCCCCACTAGCCCCAAAATAGGCACCCGTCATAATCGCCCTCAAGCGCTCAAACAGGCGCAATCCATACAAAGAGTCATGCGCCATACTCCGACCCCTTAAATCGCCTTCTACAGCTTGGGTGCCCAAACCCCCAAGCTGCAGATGAAGCCCTTAACTGTTCAACAGCTTATCCAGCACCACGACAACACCCTCATCGACGTTGGATGGAGCAATTTCGTCTGCTAATTCCAAAATGTCCGGGTGGGCATTGGACATGGCATAGGATTTTCCGGCAGCCTTGATCAATTCAGTATCGTTCAAATAATCGCCAAAGACTAAGGTTTGGGATTCTTCCAGGCCTAAAGCGTCGCGCAGTTTTGCTAAAGCCTGACCTTTGTTGGCTGAAGGATCCATAACATCTACCCAATGTTGGCCGGATACGACAACGTTGGCGTTGGGTGCGGCTGCCCGGATGATTGGAGCACAGTCCTTTTCGGCATCTTGGAAAGTAAAGATAGCGACCTTGATTACTTCATTATTGACTGCTTCGTGGAGGTCTTTAACCTCTTCGATAGAAACGTAATATTTCAAACCTTCAGCGCGGAAGGCGTCGTCATTGCGTTCAACATAGGCGCGTTCTGGGCGGCAGACAACTACTCCCATATCGATTTCAGACGCGCGTACGGCATCAATGATTGAGTGAACAGTGTCGTTATCGAGGGTGGTCAAAGAGATAATTTCGCCATTGTGGGCTACGACGGTGCCATTCTCTGCGATATAGGAAATGGGTTCACCAACATGCTGGAATTGCTTTTGTAGGGTGGCTAGTTGGCGGCCACTGGCAGGGGCGAAAGCGATACCTTTTTCACGCATTTGTTTCAGAATGTCCCAAAATTTCTCTGGAACTTCGTGGTGGGTGTTTAAAAGCGTGCCGTCCATGTCTGTCGCGACGAGGCGAAAGTCCATTTGTTTGGATTCCTTTCCGATTATGTCTCGATTTCCCATTCTGTCACACCGGACTTGGTTAAACACGCGCGCAGAATCCCTGTGATGTGCCACACTGGTTTTCATGACTCAAGTTGTTAATACATTCATTCAGCAATCCACTGGTGTGGTGGAACTTAATCGTCCTAAAGCTCTTAACTCGCTTAATCAGGAAATGATTGACATTGTTTCGAAAGCGCTCGATGCCTGGGTGGATGTTGATCAGGTGAAACAGGTGCTTATCTATTCCACTTCTGAGCGTGCCTTTTGCGCGGGCGGGGACGTACGGGCAGTGCGCGAAAGTGTCCTGAATGGTGATGTAGCTGCGGGGGATAAGTACTTCACGGATGAGTTTGTGATGAACAATGTGTTGGGAACGTATCCAAAGCCTGTGATTTCTGTTATCAACGGCGTGGCGATGGGTGGCGGTTTGGGAATTTCAATCCATGGCTCCCACCGCATCATTACCGGAAACGCTTTTGCATCGATGCCCGAAATGGCGATTGGATATGTCCCTGATGTCGGGTTCACTTATTTCGCGCAGCGTGCATCTTCGCTGGCTGTCGCTACATTTTTGGCTACTACTGGCTGGCTTATGAGCCCCGCGGATATGTTGTGGGCAGGTGTTGCAACGCACTATATCGATGCAGAAAACACCCAAGTATTCATTGACACGGTCATTGGCGATTCGCTCGATGCGGCGCTGGAAAAATTCTCCACGCAACCAAAAGACAGCAGCGAGCTGGCCGGCCTTACCAGCCAGATTGAGGAGACCTTTGGGTTAAGCTCTTGGGCGCTTATCGACGCCTCCCTCCGGTCCCACCCTGACCAATCATTTGTCTCTAAGACTCGTGAGCTTTTGGCTTCTGCGGCTCCCGCTTCGGTAGTGGCAACAGTAAAACTCATGCACCAAAACAGTAAAGCAACCACTCTGCGAGAAGGATTAGACAATGAACTAGCGATGTCACTGTTTATGATCCGTCAACCGGATTTTGTTGAAGGTGTGCGTGCTGTGTTGGTGGATAAGGATCGAAACGCATCTTTTACACCTGATAATTTTGAAGATGTTGATGAGTCACAATTCATAAAATAGCCCAACTTTTGATAGCGTAGCAGTGGCTCTTTCGATTGATGGGGCCACTGTATACACAATGCTTGAAGAAGGGTAGGGCAGTGAAGCCGCTGGGCAAGATCGCCGTTCCCTGGGCGTGGTACCTGGGAATTGTTGGGATCATCATTTTCGATGTGGTAGCAGCAATAACCATGCTCGCCCTCGTGCCAACAAAAATGCCCGACAGAGTAAACAGCGGACTTGTTGCTTTAGGTGGTTCTTACGCGCCCCCGATGAATCGAGAAACGTTGGTGGCTAGAGTCATCGCCGGTGCGGTGCTGATTCTGGTTATTTCCCTCGGGGTGTCGTTGCTGATTTCTGCGCAATCTAAAAACCTTGCGGCAGACCATCCGGAAGCTTCCGCAGTGCAATTAGCCAGGCGCTGGTCCTTTTTGAACAATATCCAAAGCTGCATTGGGTGGTTCAGTTTCTTTTTGGCAGCGATTTTAAGTATTTCTGCCCTCAGACTTAATGGGCCTGGTGTTGTCGGACATTTTGAGATGGCAGTGTATATCATCGCGATCGCAGTACTTGCCTGGACATTGATGGTGTCTTTGCGGCGAGGGCAAATGCTGATTGATCGTGCGATTCCGATTCGTGAAGATGATTCCCAGTTGAAGTGGGGGATCATCTACCACGATGCCTCCGACAAGCGGGTGTTTGTAGAACTCGAAGACGGCCACACGACTGTCATCAATATGGCCCGCGGGGGAGCCTGGCTTTTAATCGGTGTGATGGTGTTGCCAGCGTTAGCCGTCGTCGCGTGGGTTCTCCTGGGAAATTAACCCACTTTTATCAGGCGATCTCCTTCAAAAGTGACATTGATTTGTTGACCTTCGACGGTGATCGCAAAGCCATCGAAGGGGAGTTCGCGGTGTGCAGCGTAGGAGGCTACGGCACGGCGAGCATCAATATCACTTGGTAGCCGGTGGTACAAGGTTGCTTCCACTGCCGCATGCGAGGCTGGTGGGAGGTGAAGTCGTGGATGATCAAGAAGTAGGACCACGGCAGTGCCATCTTCTTGGCGAACCACAGCGTGGGTCCACACTCGCAGTACCTGTTTAGCCACGTCAATAAGATCGAAGGCTTGGGCTTGATCAACAGTGATTTCTGGGTTGGTTAAAAGGAGAAGTCCGTTGTCGTAACCGAAACGAGCAAGACCAGCGGTGGCTTGCCCGTCGAGTTCACGCAATGACCACGCCCATACCCATCGGGATCCATCGATAACTGCCAAAGGTAGGGCGCGGACTTGGTGTTCGTTTTCTACGGTCGCAACGTTAGTGTCTGAATTAAATGTGACATTGTGAGAGGAAGAGATGGCGTCGAAAAGCAATTGGTGCTCAGCGGACATGAAGGCCGCATCTGCGCGCACATCGCGTAAGCCCAGCCCACCTGTTATTTCGATGATTTGTCCCTCTTGCAGCAAAATTGAGGTGCCGTCGCTGAAAGCGATGCGGTTGTGTTCAAACCGGATGCCTAAGTTTCGGAATGCTGCGAAAGAGCTTAAAGCTCTTTTGTGATCCATGCCGGGCCGCAGTCGAGGTAGTGCTTCGATGAGGCCGCGGCGGGCGTCGTCAAGCTTAGGGGTGTGGTTGATGATAACTAGGGCGCTGCGGCCGTTGCACAGAGGTGCGATAAACGCTGGCGCATTGTTATACAGCGTGCGTGCTGCGGTGATCAGATCGTCATGAAGAGGCTGCACACCGTGTAATTCCGGGATACTTAAGTCCTGGCCGCGGGTGCTGACCCATTCTAATTCTTGGCCGTCAATCCACGCGATGACCTCACCCGTGGTATCAAAATGCGCGCCCGCAGCCCGATTGATGCGCACATTGGCGGAAGTGGCATCGTCGGAAAGATTAAACTCAACTCCAGTAACACGACCTAATTGGGCAGCAAACGCCTGGTCAATGCATGATTGGCCGAGGACGCCGTCGGTGATGACATCGATGAGGGACGTGGGGCGCGGAATTTCCATGCCTTTAAGGATATGCGCGATAAAAATTTTTGGGGATTTTGGGGCAGGTTGTTACAAATTCATCTATCTGTGAAGATATGACAAGTGCATGTAGAAAATTATGCATAACGAACAGGAAGAGTAAACAGTGCGTAAAGGAAAGTCCAGCGTCCTCTCAGTTGCCGTTGCTTGTTCAATCGGATTCGGAATGACCCTAGCGGGTACCGGCGTCGCCACAGCGCAAGAAGCTGCGTATGACTACGGCATGGATCCGAGTATGAACTACAACCCAATCGACGACATCAAAGACCGCCCAGAAGGCTTGACCAATCTTCCTTATTTTGGAAGTAAATTAACCAGCTGGGGATCCTCCGATGCCAGCGCGTCATCTGGTTTTGTGACCTCAGCTCGACCGCAGTACACCGATCCGCGGTACCCCGATGGCAAAGATGCATTGCCCAAAGCAACAATCGATATGAATCCTGAAGTGCTGGCACGACTGGAACGATTCGTCGGAGTAGACGGGGATCGCATCCGCCAGATCAACGCGTATTCGCCATCCATGGGTCGAACCATCCCGCTCGTGTGGGTCGTTCCAGAAGATACCTCAGTACCACGCCCAACCGTGTACGCGCTTGGAGGCGGTGACGGTGGCCAAGGTGGACAAAACTGGGTATCTAGCACCGATCTGGATGAGCTGACCAGCGAAAACAACCTCAACCTCATCTTGCCGATGCTCGGCTCTTACAGCTTCTTTGCTGACTGGGTAGGCGAAAGCGAAGACATGGGCGGGGCGCAACAGTGGGAAACTTTCCTCACACACGAACTGCCTGAGCCGCTAGAAGCGGCCATCGGGGGAGACGGGCAACGCAGCATCCTAGGCATGTCCATGTCCGGGGGCTCGGTGCTTAACTTTGCGACGCACAACCCCAACTTTTACTCATCTGTCGGCTCATTTTCTGGATGTGCCGAAACCAATTCATGGATGGGACGACGCGGCATCGCAGCCACCGCCTACAACGGCAATGTTGTGCCAGAACAGATCTTTGGAGAAGTAGACAGCGATTACTCTCGCTACAATGATCCTTTGCTCAACGCCGCGAAACTAGAAGAACAAGACAACCTCTATATCTTCTCCGGCTCCGGCATCTTCTCTGAAATTGATGTCATCGGTGACAATGCACCAATCGATGAGGATGCATTTAAAAACCGCGTGCTTGTCGGATTTGAGATCGAAGCAATGTCCAATACATGCACCCACAACCTCAAAGCCGCAACTGATCAAATGGGCATTGAAAACATCAACTATGATTTCCGCCCAACCGGAACCCACTCATGGGACTACTGGAATGAAGCACTTCATCGCTTCTACCCACTCATGATGCAAGGGTTTGGCCTTGATGGTGGCCCTATTCCGACTTACAACCCGAACGGCGTAACCTCCAGCGAGTCTTCTTCAGAGCTTTCCTCTGACGTAAGCCTTGGTACCGTAATCGGAAGTGCAACAGGTAGCTCCCAAAGCTCCGAGGTTGGCAGCAGTGTCCGTGAAGTAATTGCAGGAAGTTCCGGATCTAGCCAATCCGCTGGAAGCTTCTACGAATAAGAAAAAAATGTGGTGTCTTTGATAAGACACCACATTTTTTATCTCTTGATCCAACTACACGCCCGACGGATCAATGCAACCCCATCTTCAACATCCCGAGGCTCAGGGTGCCGATAAAAAGTTTGCAAAGAAGTAGCAATAGCTGCCGCATTCAAGTGAATCAAAATAGCAGCATCAAACTCATCGAGGTGTGGATCCCTCGCTCTCAGGAATTTCACCAACGGATCAATCAACACATCTCTGTCGAGGCTGCAGGTGGTTGACTCTAGAGTTTCTAAGATCTCACCGATGCGAAACATAGCGCTGAAGGAATTCAACTCACTATCGCCATCGCGCAAATGGGTGACAACTAACTGTTCGATAGCATCCCTGGGATCGAGTTCAACTGGCAATTTATCCAACTGCGCAGTTAATTCTTGAACCCGAATAACCATGAACTCAAACAGAGCATCTTCCCGCGACTGGAAATAGTTATGAAAAGTTCTGGGGGAGACCCCGGCTGCCGCCGCTATCGAGGCAACCGTGAGCGCCTCGGGGCCGTCAAACAAGGCAATCTTAGCCGCAGCGCGTGATAACGCTGCCCGCGTAGCAGCCTTTTTAGTTTCTCTAAGCCCCGACACCTGCATTTTCCTTCAATTCCTTGGTGCGAGTTTCATCCAACTCAGTCAGACCCTCGCCCTCAACATCAACGTTTGGAAGGATCTTATCCAACCACTTAGGCAGCCACCAAGCCTTGTCATCCAGCAAGAACATCGTGGCTGGGATGATCATCATGCGAACGATGAAGGCATCGAAGAACACAGCAACAGCCAGCGCAAAGCCCATGGTCTTAATAAACGCCATGTCTTGTGCCATAAACGCGGCGAACACCGAGACCATGATCAGCGCTGCAGCGGTGACCACGCGGGCACCATGCTTGAAACCATTCGATGTTGCATTTCCAGCTGTCTTGCCCTTGGTAAAGCCTTCACGCATGCGGGTTACTAGGAAGATCTGGTAATCCATCGCTAGACCAAACACCAGGCCGATGAGCATGATTGGGAGGAAGGATAGCAGCGGCTGTGGATCGTTAATGAGGCCGAAAGCGCCTTCCTGGAAGATAGCCACCGTTGCACCAAAGGTTGCGATAACTGATAAACCGAAGCCAAGAGCTGCGATCAAAGGCACCCAAATGGAACGGAACACCAGCAACAGCACGAGGAATGCAAGCACCAAAACGATAAGCACATAAGGAACGAGGACGTCGCCGAGACGCTCAGAAATGTCATCATAGATTGGGGTCACACCAGTGACTCCGTATGTTGCACCAGTTTCATCTTCGAAGCTTTGAACATCTGCGCGCAAGGTAGCCAATGTGTCAGAAGTGCGCTCGTCGATGGCATCGAATTCTGGAGTAATCAGAATCTGTGCGGTATCGAAATTCTCAGTGGTTTGGGTGATCTGAGCATTCTTTACACCATCGGTGTTTAAGAATTGCTCGACTGCTTGGCCGTATACCAAGGGGCGTTCTTCCTCTGAGACGTTCGTGGCGTCGACAAGCGCAATCATGGGCGCATTGCGGCCCGGGCCGAACGCATCTGCCGTCAAATCATAGGCGGTGCGTGGCGCGCTGCCCAGCGTGGCCGTGCCGTCAGTCGGCATGGCCAGGCGCATATTGGTCGCAGGAATTGCGATTGCACCGAGCAAAACGACGCCAACCAGCAGGTATGCAACCGGCATCTTGCGCACAAGGCGAACCCACTTCAGACCCATCGTGGGTTTTTCATCCTCAGGGTCTGGAACCTTAGGCCCTGGCACGCGCGCGGCGAAAATGCGAGTGCTAAGCAATCCGAGAAGTGCTGGGAGGAACGTGAGCGCAACAAGCACCGCGATGGCAACAGTAATCGCAGCTGCAATCGCCATGACGGTAAGGAATGGAATATTAATAATCGACAGAGCAACCAGCGCGATCAACACCGTGGTGCCTGCGAAGACAACCGCAGAACCCGCAGTACCCACAGCCATACCCATCGCGTGCGCACGCGTCGCTAGAGGCATGGTGCGCAAACGCTGCGCCAATTCCTTTGGCTCCAAATCATTAGAACCAGTCTGCGAAATCAACTCATTGCGGAAACGCGACACAATGAACAACGCGTAGTCGATACCGACCGCAAGACCGATCATCGAAGCCAAAGTAGGCGTCATATCGTTGACAGAATCAGTAAATGCTGTTGCCAACTGAATGCCCATGATGCCGATACCCACGCCAATAATCGCAGAAATCAACGGCATACCAGCGGCAATAAATGAACCGAAAGTGACGATCAGAACAACGGCGGCAACTAGCAGACCAATGAGCTCAGAAGTCATATTCAAGCTGGTTGCAGCAGCTCCAAAGACGTTGCCGTTGTAGACAACCGTGAGGTCGCCGTCATCGTATTCATCAAGAATGTTGGTGACTTTTTCGCGATCCTCCACAGAGACATCCATGGCGGTATCAGCATCAAAAGTCATGGAGATAATGCCAGTGGTTTCATCCGGGCTAAGCGGGCTCACCGCCTCAATATCAGCTGCGATCTTTTCTGCAGGAACACCCTGAGCTTCCAGAGCAGGAGTCATTTGAGCAGCAAGACCTTGGGAAGCCAACACGGGGTCAACGATAGAATCAGGGTCCTGCAACACACCAGTTGCACGAACCTCTTCCAGCATCTGGTTTACCTCAGCCTGAACCTCTGGATCGGTGAGGGTTTTTCCTTCCGGTGCCTGGATAACTACCGAGCCAGTTGGCGCTGACGTTGCATCGTCTGAGCCAGGGAAGCGTTCCTGCATCTTTTCCATGGTTGTGACCGAATCGAGGCCAGGAATGGAAAAGCTACTCGACGTTGGCTTGGCATACAGGCCAGCCAAAGTTGTTATGCCGATCAGAATGACCAGCCAGACCGCAAGAAAGGGCCACTTCTTTTGATAGGCCGTAGAGCCTAACTTATAGAGGAATTTTGCCACAATTGTCCTTTAAAGATTGGAGAGGTTGTTTTACTTCTGCCGTTGCTGAAATGAGTTGCGAGAAATGGATGGAATTTTTCGCAGACAAGGAAATTTTGCGCAACGTGTGCAAGTTTAGCTTTGTGCAAGGGCTGGTTTAAAGCTCAGATGGAGCAATGTGTCCAATGGCGGTTTCGGGATGGATTGTGGGGTAAATCTCGATTTTGCAGGACAAGCATACTGTTTTCGATCTATGCTGTGGTCATGACTCAAAACACGCCAGGATTCATTGCAACAGCAGACCTCGTAGACATCATCGGTGACGACGCGCAATCATGCGATACCCAATTTCAAGACCTTGGAGGACTGAAAGAATTCCACGGAACGATCACCACTGTGAAATGCCTTCAAGACAACGCGCTGCTGAAATCCATCTTGAGTGAGGACAACCCTGGGGGAGTACTGGTTATCGACGGTGATGCCTCCGTGCACACTGCACTAGTCGGCGACATTATTGCCGGTCTTGGAAAGGAACACGGTTGGTCTGGAGTAATTGTCAACGGCGCAATCCGCGACTCCGCAGTCATCGGCACCATGGACTTCGGCTGCAAAGCGCTCGGAACCAACCCGCGGAAATCAACCAAAACCGGATCAGGAGACCGGGACGTAGTGGTCTCGATCGGTGGCATCGACTTCATTCCCGGACATTACGTTTACGCAGATTCTGATGGAATTATTGTTACTGAAGCGCCAGTGGAGCAGTAGTTTGTTTGACGGGTAATTTGTTTAGGCGGTAACACAATTGGGGATTGTGGCCGATTCTTCAAGCAAGGGTAATGTCGAAATGTCTAAGCAGCTCGACTTGTATATCCCTGCTTGAACCTAAAAACTGCCGTCGATCAAAGGTGTCCCAATTGTTTCATGCCGTGAGTTTCGCTCTATTGGACTCAGTAAATGTCCTGCTCATTGGCATAATTGTTGCAATTGCCGCACTTTTGCCCCGGAAGGGAAAATATGGGCCAATCGCTACGCTGTTAGTTGCAGGCGACTGGCTCGGCGTTTTCCTCCTCAGTATCTTGGTGATGCTCGTCTTCGATGGCCTTGAGGGGGTAGTTCAAGGCTTTCTCGACTCAATTTGGTTTGGTCTCATACTTCTTGCAACCGGTATCGTTTCTTTCATAGCCACTCTGGTGTCCAAAACTGACAGCACTAGAAAACTTGATGGATTCCTGGCACCAGTAAAAACCCCAAGCTGGAAAACCGTTGGAGCTGGACTAATTTTGGGAATTGTCCAGTCCGCGACATCACTTCCGTTTTATGCCGGGCTTGGATACTTAAGTGTTGGAAACTTTGGCCCAGCAATTCAATATGGCGGACTCGTGGTCTATGCGACCTTAGCGTTGAGCTTGCCGATTATCGTAGCGATTCTCGTTGGCTTAGTTCGAAAGTATCCGGAAAGTCCAGTTGGTAGATTGTTTGAGCTGGTTGGGAAAAACAAAGAGCGAGTTACAAAATGGGCTGGTTACTTCGTGGCACTCGTGTTGTGTGTGATGGGTATTGCCTCGATGTTGAAGTAAATGTTGTAGGTAATGCACTTGGTTAGTGCACTCGGTTAATGCACGTACCCGTGGATCGCAAGGAACCAGCTGTTGATTCTTAGGTCAGCTTCCCTTGAAGAAATTCCATTGGTGAAGTCTTGGTACATGCTTGATGTTTCCTCCAGTGGCTGGAAATGAGGATAGAAGTCCTCATGCTTTACCGTCAATAGAACTGGCGTCCCGTACGAATCTTCTAGTCCAGGGAACTTACTGGCGAGAAGTCCAGGGAGGCGAACCTTTCTCATCCCGTTGCGGTAATTGAGATAGGTGATTAAATCGGCATGTTCAACTTCAACCCAGCCGCCATAATCAAGCTTTTTCTTACCGCCATCGATGGGAATTTCGATATTAGATTTGATGAAATGGCGTTTAGGCTTCGGGTATAAAATTTGACAGACGGAAGATCCTGTAGAAACTCGATCACCACGTTCCAGGGCTTCGATGACGGGATCCGGGAATTTTAGATTGAGTGCTGGAGCCCCGAAATGAGTTTCTCCACAGTGCCCGCAGTAGTAGTGGCCTGGTTTCATGATGTGTCTCCTTAGGTCTTAGGGTGGTTGACACTTCATAGGCTACGAGGAAAAAGGGGAGTAGCGGGTTCTGCGACTGCTAGTCCTGTGGATAACTAGCTTGTCGGATTTGATACCTGGGGATAACCCTCTGTGACCTGGAAAATTTGGGAAATGTAGGGAATGATTGGACGTAATTCTGCCTTCGTCCTGTATTGAATAAGTGTTTGCATATCACCCTTGCGTTCGAACACATGGGCGGGTAGGGTAGGTGATAACAACAAAACGGGGACCCACAGGGAAAGGGGGGACACCATGAGCATTAGCACCCACGTCAACGCAATCACCACCGCACTACACGCCATCGATAATCACCTGGCAGCACTACTAGACGCTGACGGTGTCACCCTCGAGCACTACACACCCCTCGAGCCAGACCTTGTAGCACTCGAACACGCCATCAACCACCACGCCACCATCGCAGCACAAGCCACAGCACTGGCAGAACGCACCAACGCCGCCCACACCATCGGCTCCACCCACCTCATCGACTACCTCACCACCACCTTCGGCCTATCAAAAAAAGGCGCCCACCACCGCATCACCCTCGCCCACACCCTCTACCCCACCACAGGCAAAACCAGCAGTAGCACCAGTGGTGAAAGTGGCAGCGATACTGACTCCGGTGGTGATTCTGGGGATTCCGGTGGTGATGACCCTGACCCAGAACCCAACCCAGGGGATACCGGTACAGGCAATGACACTGATGGCAATGACCAGCCCGATGGTGGCTCAGGTGGCTCAGGTGGCAAGTCGCAGATCAGCGCGGAAAAACACGCCATCATCACCGAAGAACTCACCCACCTCAACCCCAATACCACACCCAGCTACGACCAGCTGCGCCACCAAGCACTCACCCACGCCATCTGGCGCACCCCAGAAGACCTACGCACCTGGCTACGCAACCAAATACGCACAGCTAACAACGCTCACCCCGATCGCATCACCGCGATGAGCAAACGCTACCTGGCGTTTAGTAAACCCGATGCCAACAACATGGTCCGCATCAGCGGCCTGATCCCTGCTACCACCGCAGCACTAATCGCAGCGAACACCGCACCCTTAACCAAACGCGGCAACCTGGTCGATACCCCACCAGCAGACGATACCCGCAGCCGTGGACAACGCCATGCTGACGCACTGCACCACATCATGGAGATCTACAACCAAGGCATTGTTACCCCAGCACGCGGTGGCACAGCCAGCATCATCATCTCCATGACCACCGATGACATCAACGACATCAACACCACCGACCCCACTAACAGTAATGGTGGTAGCAGCCCACTGAACAAGCTGTACCCCACCAACACCGGGTACGCACTCAACCTGGCAGAAATCATGAATCTGATCGCTGCGAAATACGACTTCGCTGTGCTGCTTGATGGACCAACCGGGCAAGCGTTGAATGTTAACCGGATGCAACGCTCAGCGAATCTCATGCAGCGGATTGCGTTGTTCGCCTCAGAGTTAGTGTGTAGTGCCCCGCATTGTGATCGCCCGCAGTTAGAGTGCGAGGTTCATCATCTTGACCCGTGGGTTAAAGGTGGGTTGACCAACCTGGTGAACTTAACCCAGCAGTGTTATAACCATCATCCCCGTATTGATGATTCACGTAGTGGGGTCAATGGGAAAGGCTATATGGACCGCGATCCTGATACAGGTCGGGCAGCGCATTATCCTGCGGATGGTTCAGGTCCGGTGTGTAACCGCTCTGCTGCATCAGATAGTTCAGGTGGTGCGTGGGCGAGACGTAAACACCACGGCCCACCACCACACCACCAACCACCACACCACCCACCACCGGATCCACCAGGACCACCAGACGATGTACCGGGTGATGTGTCTAGTCCTGCTGTCGATACCCTGTTTTAGCCTGTGCCTGTTACCAGCCGCTGTAGTGTGCCTGGTACCGGGCACACACCCCTGCCCACAGCCCGAGGCACCAGACCCCAGCCACCAACAACCCAGACGTCGACAAGCACACTCCCGACAAGTAAATTACTCAGCTACCAGCGACTCCAGCACGAAATCAGGGTGCTCCTTCTCGATGAAGGACAGGCGCCACTTGTCGCTGAACAGGGCAATCAGCTCTCCGTCGGTGCGGGTGAAGATTTCCACGCCGCGCTGCTTCGCCAGTTCAGGTGCGGTTTCGGCAGTTGTGCGGCGGGCGACGGTGTAAGGAATTGGGTCGGCAACCGTTTCGACGTTGTATTCCACTTCCATGCGGGCCTGCATCACTTCGAACTGCATCGGACCGACCGCAGCCATGACTGGGTTGGCGTCGCCGCGCAGGTCGTTTTTGAGGATCTGGACAACGCCTTCGGAATCCAGCTGCTCGAGGGCTTTGCGGAACTGCTTGTATTTGCCAAGTGATTTGGCGCGCAGGATGCGGAAGTGCTCTGGGGCGAACTTCGGCATTGGTGGGTATTGGATTTTTCGGCCTTCGTAGATGGTGTCGCCTGGTGCGAGTGCGCCGGCGTTGACGAGGCCGACGATGTCGCCAGGGAAGGCAGTTTCGACGGTGGAGCGGGTGCGGCCGAAGACGGTGAGGGCGTATTTGGTGGAGAAGCTGCGGCCGGATTGGGAGTGGGTGACTTGCATGCCGCGGTCGAATTCGCCGGAGACTACGCGCATGAAGGCGAGGGTGTCGCGGTGGTTTTTGTCCATGCCGGCTTGCACTTTGAATACGACGCCAGAGAAATCATCGGTGGTGTCGCGGTGCTCATCCATTGCGGAGGTGGCGGCTTCAAGTGCTTTGGGGTCGGCGTCGCGGCCGGCGGGCGATGGTGCGAGTTGGCAGAGGGTGTCCAGGATTTGGTGGACGCCGAAGTTGAGCATCGCGGAGGCGAAGATCAGTGGGGAGGTGGTGCAGTTGAGGAAGAGTTCTTGGTCGTGGACAGCGCCGTCGGCGGCGAGGAGTTCGGCTTCTTCGGTGGCGTTTTCCCAGACTTCGCCTTCGCGTTCGGTGGCTTCTTCTGGGGTGTAGAAGTTTTCTGGGGCGATGGTGGAGCCGCCGGCGGTGCGGGTGAAGTGGATGTATTCTTCGGCTTCGCCGTCGTTGTTGATGCGGGCAAGTCCTCGGAAGTCGCCGGCTTCACCGACTGGCCAGAATAGTGGGGTTGGTTGGAGTTCGATTTCTTTGACGATTTCGTCGACGAGCTCGAGTGGGGTGCGGCCGACGCGGTCCCATTTGTTGATCACGGTGATGATCGGCAGTCCGCGGGCTTTGCAGACGCGGAAGAGTTGGAGGGTTTGGGGTTCAAGTCCTTTGGCGGCGTCGATAAGCATGACGGCGGCGTCGACGGCCATAAGCACGCGGTAGGTGTCTTCGGAGAAGTCGGCGTGACCTGGGGTGTCAACGAGGTTGATCATGAAGGGTTCGCCTTCGTGGCCTTCTGGTGCGTACTCGAATTGGAGTGCGGACGAGGCGATGGAGATGCCGCGGTCTTTTTCCATTTCCATCCAGTCGGAGACTGTCGCTTTGCGTCCTGCTTTGCCGTGTGTGGCGCCGGCTTCGGAGATGATGTGTGCGTGCAGCGCCAATGCCTCGGTCAGGGTGGATTTACCGGCGTCGGGGTGTGCGATTACGGCGAATGTTCTGCGGCGGTGCGCCTCTGCGGCGGTTGTGGCAGTGGTGGCGGAATTGGCGGTGCTCATGAATATCAAGAATAGCGGGTTGTAGGCGCTCGGCCATAGTCGCCCCAGCTCAGGCATTTTGTGCGCCGGCGTTGCCTGCTTATCGACGCCTCCCCCTGTCGTCCCCAATTCGGGGGTGACTGAAATGTAATGCACATCACCACATTTAAGCTCAAAAACAATTACCTATAGGCTGACAGAAACTCTAAAAACTATAGAGCTATAGAAACCTGAACTTCGGAGGTATCCATGACCCGTCTCATTGGTAAACAAGTACTCACCATCACGGCCGTCTCAGCAATGACGCTGGCCTTGGCATCATGCACCCGCGCAGTGGATGCAACCTCCGCAGATGGAACCGCGAGCAACACCGCTGCTTCCTGTGTGGATACATCCGGTGACACCATCAAGATCGGTTTCATCAACTCCTTGTCTGGAACCATGGCAATCTCTGAAACCACCGTCAATCAGTCTCTGCACATGGCTGCCGATGAAATCAACGCAGCCGGCGGTGTCCTGGGTAAACAACTGGTGATTTCTGAAGAAGACGGCGCCAGCGAACCCGCCACCTTTGCCGAGCGTTCCCAGCGCCTCATCCAACAAGAATGTGTTGCAGCGGTGTTCGGTGGCTGGACGTCCGCCTCCCGCAAAGCAATGCTTCCAGTCTTTGAGGGCAATAACTCCTTGCTGTTTTACCCAGTGCAGTACGAGGGCATGGAATCTTCGCCAAATATTTTCTACACCGGTGCTACCACCAACCAGCAGATCATTCCTGCCCTTGACTATTTGCGCGAAAACGGCCTCAACCGCCTGTTCCTCGTTGGTTCAGACTATGTTTTCCCACGCACTGCCAACTCGATTATCAAGGACTACGCAGAAGCCAACGGCATGGAAATCGTCGGGGAAGATTACGCACCTTTGGGATCTACTGACTTCACCACGATTGCCAACCGCATGCGCGATTCCAACGCCGACGCCGTGTTTAACACCCTCAACGGTGATTCGAACGTGGCATTTTTCCGCCAGTACAACAGCCTTGGATTCAACGCCGACACGCTACCTGTGATGTCCGTATCCATTGCTGAGGAAGAAGTCGGTGGCATTGGCACTGCCAATATCGAAGGCCAACTGGTGGCGTGGGACTACTACCAAACAGTGGATACACCAGAAAATGCGACCTTTGTGGAGAACTTCAAGGAGCTTTACGGCCAGGATCGTGTGACCTCTGATCCGATGGAAGCTGCCTACACCAGCCTGTACCTCTGGAAAGAAATGGTAGAAAAGGCCGACTCCTTTGAGGTCGCTGCAATTCAGGAAGCCGCCGATGGAACGACCTTTGCCGCACCGGAAGGAACCGTGGTGGTTGATGGGGATAACAACCACATCTCAAAGACCCCGCGCATTGGTCGAATTCGCCCTGATGGATTGATCGACACCATTTGGGAAACAGATTCTCCCGTTGATCCTGATCCGTTCTTATCGTCCTACGACTGGGCTAACACTACCTCCGCTACGTCTTAAAGGTGAGCTCATGGATATTTTATTTAATCAGCTGGTCGCAGGGCTTTCAGTCGGCTCCGTGCTGCTGCTTGTCGCCGTAGGTTTGTCCCTGACGTTTGGGCAAATGGGCGTGATCAATATGGCGCATGGTGAATTCATCATGGTTGGTGCCTATACCGCGTTTGTTGTTCAACTTGTTGTGGGGGCTGCTGGAATCTCGCTGCTGGTCAGTATTCCCTTGGCCTTTATCATTGGTGGGCTTTTCGGAGTGGTCCTGGAGCAGTTCTTGCTTCGCTACCTGTACCACCGGCCGCTAGATACGCTGTTGGCCACCTTTGGAATTGGTTTGATACTGCAGCAAGTGGCACGTGATATTTTCGGCGCTCCCGCAGTCGATGTTCGGGCCCCTGAGTTTTTGCGTGGAAACGTTGAAATCTTCGGTGTCCTGGTTCCCACAGCACGATTGTTTATTTTGGCTCTGGCCATTGCCTCGGTTACCGCACTGGCTATTTTTCTCAACCGAACAGCGTGGGGCCGACGCATCCGCGCAGTGGTGCTCAACCGTGACTTGGCAGAAACCACAGGCATTGATACCCGCGCGACCGACCGTATGACTTTCTTCGTGGGATCTGGACTAGCCGGAATCGCTGGTGTTGCCATCACTTTGATCGGGGCGACTGGCCCCACAATTGGCCAAAACTACATTGTGGATGCATTCCTTGTTGTTGCCGCCGGTGGCATTGGGCGCGTCAAAGGTGCCGTGATCATGGCGTTTGCTCTGGGCATAATGCAGGCCTTTGTGGAATATACGACAGGGGCGAGCCTAGCTAAGTTCATTGTCCTTATCGCGGTGGTTGCTTTCTTGCAGTTTAGGCCTCAAGGACTTTTCCAAACTCAAACTAGGAGCCTCGTATGAGCATCCAATTGAAAAAACCCGCAAAAAAGAGCGTGAAGCCGAAACTTAGCGTCGTTAATGCTCCCACGCTGCGCGTGGCTGCGCTGGGCCTGGCCGGACTCGCCGCTGTGTTGCTGTGCGCCCCGCTGTTTTTGTCTACTTTTCAGCTGACGTTGATGTCGCGGTTGGTGTGTTATGCCATCGTGGCAGTCGGAATCGGCTTGGCCTGGGGTAGGGGTGGAATGCTCACCTTGGGCCAGGGCGTGTTCTTTGGAATTGGTGCGTACATCATGGCGATGCACATGCTGTTTAGTGATGCGCAACTTTTTGGCGGCGCGCCTGTTCCAGCATGGTGGTCCATTTTTGCCCATCCAGCTATCGCACTTGCTGCGGTGCTTGTAGTTCCCGGAATCCTAGCTTTTGTTATTGGGTTTTCCATTTTCAAACGACGCATCAAAGGTGCCTACTTCGCGATCGTGAACCAGGCATTAGCCGCAGCCGTTGTGGTGTTGCTGGTTGGTCAGCAAGATTCACTCGGAGGTTCCAATGGTTTATCGGGTTTTAGATCGTTTATGGGGTTCGCGGTTTATGACCCCATCAACCGCATCATGTTTTACTTCACGGCAGTCGCGGTCCTCCTGGGGTTGGTGGCTATCTCATATTGGCTCATGCGCAGCCGCTATGGAGAATTGCTCGTGGCCACTAGAGATGCCGAAGAACGCGTGCGATTTTTAGGTTATGATCCCGCGCTGATCAAGACAGCAGCGTACGTGATTGCCGCAATGATTGCAGGTATTGCCGGCGCACTATTTGTTCCGATCGTGGGCATTATTTCCCCAGCTGAAATCGGTGTGGTTCCGTCCATCGTGTTTGTTATCGCGGTGGCTGCTGGTGGCAGGGCCTCACTTTTTGGACCCGTAATTGGTGCCCTTGTTTTGGGGTGGGTGGAATCTAGCTTGGCCCAAACATTTCCCAGCATGTGGTCGTATTTCCAAGGCGCAATCTTGGTCATCGTCATCGTTTTGCTTCCGGGTGGAATCGCATCAATAACATTTAAACGCAGCAGAAAGGCCACGCAATCATGAGCCTTGAAATTACCAACCTCAAAGTTGCTTTCGGATCTTTTATCGCCGTAAATGAGATCAGTTTCCAAGTACTTCCCGGTGATGTACATTTTCTTATCGGAGCCAACGGTGCAGGAAAAACTACCTGTATCGATGCCATCAGCGGGTTAGCGCCGGGGCAAGGGTCAGTGAGTTTGGATGGCACGGAGATTCTAGGAACCCCGGTTCATCGCATCGCACGAATGGGTGTGGGACGTACATTCCAAACAGCCAGTGTTTTTGAAGAGTTGTCGGTTTTACAAAATTTGGACATTGCGTGCGGGATTCACCGTCCTTTGCGTGCACTGTTGGGAGTGCGGCACCAGATCAACCCACGCATTGAACATGCTTTGGATGTCACTGGTCTTGATCATCTTGTTAATGCGCAGGCGGGCACCCTTTCGCATGGGCAGAAGCAGTGGTTGGAAATCGCGATGCTGTTGGTCCAAGACGCTCAAGTGCTCATGCTCGATGAGCCGGTGGCCGGCATGAGTGAGGAGGAACGCATTGCAACAGGTGAGCTTTTACAGAAGGTGGCTCATGGTCGCATCGTCTTAGTTGTTGAGCACGACATGGAATTTATGCGCCGGTTTGCCACTCGCGTCACTGTGATGAATCGCGGCCAGATCTTGTGTGAAGGCTCGGTTGATGAGATCCAGGCGAATCCAGATGTGCAGTCTATTTATTTAGGTACCGCAGGGAAGTGAGCTAGTCATGCTTGAAATTTCTAATATATGTGCAGGTTATGGGCGCACCGAGGTGTTGCATTCGCTATCTATTTCAACAGGCAACAGCGGGATTTTGTCCATCCTTGGGCATAATGGCGCGGGCAAATCCACGTTGCTGCGCGCGGCAGTTGGGCTGATCAAGCCGACCTCTGGATCGGTGAAATTGTTTGGCCAGGATGTCACCTCGACCTCCACGCACGAGCGGGTTAAATTGGGCATGGCTTATGTGCCGCAGGGGCAGCAATCCTTTACCCAGCTTAGCTGCATGGAAAATTTACAGGTCGTCGCTGATTTGCAAGGGCGTGCGGGCCGGGAGCGAATCGCCGAGGCACTAGATCGTTTCCCGGCGCTAACGCAGGTGCTTGACCGCCAAGCGGGGCTGCTTTCCGGTGGTCAGCGCCAGCAGCTCGCGATCGCCCGCGCGCTGATCACGGCGCCAAAGATTTTGCTTCTCGACGAACCCACCGAGGGAATCCAACCATCGGTGGTTGCTGAAATCCAGCGAACCATTATTGATTTAGCTAATGATGGAATGAGCATTGTCCTGGTTGAGCAAAATATTGGTTTTGCGTTGGAGGCCGCCAGTAATTACGCCATTGTTGCCAGAGGCCAGGTTGTGGCAACAGGCCAAGGTGGCGAAACCACGGTGGAAAAGCAAGAGAAGGTGCGTGAGTCGTTAGCTATCTAGCGGCTATGGATGGAATTTTGGGCAGCAGATAAGCCCTTTTCCACCACTATGTCTACGGCCTCTGCAGCTAGTGCGATGCCCGGCTGGTCATGATCGACAGGTTCAAGCACATAGTCAGGCACCGCCATTCCGGCAGGAGGACGTGAAATGCCAATGCGCACCCGCACATAATCCCTGGTCCCTAGTTCTTGGGTCAGGGATTTTAATCCGTTGTGTCCGTTTTCATTTCCGCCCATTTTTAACCGCACTTTACCAGCTGGGAGGTCAAGTTCATCGTGGATGACAATGATGCGCTCAGGTGGAATACCTAAAGCTTTAGCAAGTGGTGCTACTCCCTGACCGGAGTGGTTCATGAAGGTAGTAGAGCGCACGGCGAGCACCTCAGGTGCAAGCTGGGTTGTGAGGGCCTTGTAGCCCGTGATGGGGGTAAGAGGTGACTGCTGGTGGGCGTCGATAAGCATGTCTTGGCACATATAGCCGACGTTGTGCCGGGTGGATTCGTATTTGGCACCTGGGTTGCCGAGGCCTACAACCAGCCAGTTTGCGCTTGGAAGCGCGGGTTTTGGGGAAAAGAGTGCTTGGATTTTAGACAAAAAACTCACGGGAGTCATCCTAAGCCAGGCGCGCCTAGGATGGTGCCATGAGTATCCTCGACAGTTTAAAAACTCCTGTTATTGTCGCTCCGATGGCGGGCGGACCGTCTACTCCGGCGCTGGTTAATGCAGCTGCTGAGGCTGGTTCTTTGGGTTTCTTAGCTGGTGGTGTAATGCCGGTTGAGCAGCTAAAACAAGAGCTAGCGGAGGTAAAAGGTGTTTTTGGGGTCAATCTTTTTCGGCCTCAAAGCGATACGCCAAAACCATCGGATATTGATGAGCTAGCGGGGTTGCTCTCTTCACCGTTTCGGCAGTACGGACTTAATGAACCCACCGTGCCCACGCCCGATTTAACAAATGGGTGGGAGGAGAAATTCGCTGCGGTGCTTGGTGCGAAACCCGCTGTTTTTTCCTGTACATTTGGCATTTTTAGCTCGGAAGAATTCGCGCAGATTAAAGATGCAGGCATTGAGGCGTGGGTGACGGTGACTAACCCTGAAGATGCTGTGACAGCGCAAAAAGCGGGTGCCGATGCGCTTGTTGTTCAAGGACCAGAAGCAGGCGGGCATCGCTCCACTTGGACTATCGGTGAGGAACCAGATGAGCGCGACCTCGCAACCCTTATCCAGGCGGTAAAGCAGGCCGGTGTGGAGATCCCACTTATTGCAGCTGGTGGTCTATCAACCGCTTCCGATGTGGCAGCAATCCTGGACAAAGGAGCTAGCGCCGCTTCTTGTGGTTCGGCGTTTTTGCTCAGCCCCGAAGCGGGGACTAGTGCCTTAAACCGTGAGATTTTAGATGCTGCTCCGGCGCTTGGTTTGGAATCGGTGTCATCACGCGCCTTTTCTGGACGTTTTGCCAGGGGAGTGGAAACACAATTTACAAGATCGAATGAGGGGTTACCCCCGTTGTACCCGTACCTCAACCCAATGATCACATCTTTGCGAAAGGCGGCGGGTAGTGCAGGGAACTGGGATTACGCCTACTGCCTGGTCGGAGTGGGCCTGGAATCGATTGCAAAGACAAGCGCGAAACAGATACTTGAATCATTGACACCTTCCGCTTTGAGCTAGTGTTGGGGGGAGGGTTTTAACCTACCCAGCGACCCCCTAGCGACTACCCAACGAAGGACTCTTAAATGACGCACAACCACAAGGACTGGAACGATCGCATTGCAGTTGCGGAGCAAATGGTTCCTCTCATCGGACGCCTGCACCGCAACAACAACGTGGTCGTTTCCGTATTCGGTCGTCTCCTTGTGAATGTCTCAGACATCGACATCATCAAATCTCACCGCTACGCCCGCCACATCATATCCAAGGAACTTCCACTGGAAAGCTCCTTGGATATTTTGCGTGAATTGGTAGACATGAACCTGGGCACCGCATCGATCGATCTGGGGCAGCTGGCCTACGACTTCGAGGAATCTGACAGCACTGACCTGCGTGCCTTCTTGGAAGAATCCCTCGCGCCTATCATTGGCACAGAAGTTGAAAGCAAACACACCGATATCGTGCTCTACGGCTTTGGTCGCATCGGCCGCCTGCTGGCCCGCATCCTGGTCTCCCGCGAAGCACTCTACGATGGCGCACGACTGCGCGCTATCGTTGTGCGCAAAAACGGCGATGAAGACCTGGTCAAACGCGCTTCACTGCTGCGCCGCGATTCTGTCCACGGCGGATTTGATGGCACCATCACCACCGATCATGACAACAACATCATCTGGGCAAACGGCACCCCAATCCAGGTCATTTACTCCAATGACCCAGCAAGCATTGATTACACCGAATATGGAATCAATGACGCCGTTGTTGTCGATAACACCGGACGCTGGCGTGACCGCGAGGGCCTATCCCAGCACCTCAAGTCCAAGGGCGTTGCCAAGGTTGTGCTCACCGCGCCGGGCAAGGGCGATTTGAAGAACATCGTGTACGGCATCAACCATGCTGATATCACCGCTGATGATCAGATCGTATCCGCAGCCTCATGCACCACCAACGCCATTACGCCTGTGCTGAAGGTGATCAACGATCGCTACGGCGTGGAATTCGGCCACGTGGAAACCGTGCACTCCTTCACCAATGATCAGAACCTGATTGATAACTTCCACAAGGGTTCACGTCGTGGCCGTGCCGCGGGCCTAAACATGGTGCTCACCGAAACCGGTGCCGCAAAGGCTGTGTCCAAGGCTCTTCCAGAGCTGGAAGGCAAGCTCACCGGCAACGCCATCCGCGTTCCCACCCCAGATGTATCCATGGCAGTGCTCAACCTGACCTTGGAGAAGGAAGTAGACCGCGACGAGGTCAATGAGTTCCTGCGCCGAGTATCCCTGCACTCCAACCTGCGCCAGCAAATCGATTGGATTCGCTCCCCAGAAGTTGTTTCCACCGACTTCGTGGGCACCACCCACGCGGGCATTGTTGATGGCCTAGCTACCATTGCAACCGGTCGCCACCTGGTGCTCTATGTGTGGTATGACAACGAGTTCGGCTACTCCAACCAGGTCATTCGCATCGTCGAGGAAATCGCCGGTGTGCGCCCACGGGTGTACCCAGAGCGTAAGCAGCCAGTCGCTTTGTAAGATTTCAGTAGGTAATCCAAGCCTAATACCGTGCGATTAGACACATGAGTAAGCGTAAGTCTCGGGTGAAAATCACCCACAACCCGCTGGGCATGAAGCTCAAAGACACGTGTTGTCGCAAAACTCCGCGCTGCAAGAACTGTCCAGTGGTGTACACGCGCTTACTCAAATCTGGCGCTTTAGAAAACGATGACGCCGACCTGCCGCGCCGCCTCAAAGAGGCGCGGCGCAAGTAGCTAGCTGGCCATATGCTTTTCGACGAGATCTGCAGCGTCCGCCGCCATGATCGGAATTTCCGCTAGTTCTTGCTTGCCAAAAGGCTTCAACACAAAACTTGCCGGATCCATCCGACCCGGTGGCCTGCCGATCCCGACACTAAGTTTCCAATAATCCTTAGTACCCAAAGCTTTAGACGTGGATTTTAAGCCATTGTGCCCGTGGTCCCCACCACCTTGCCGAAGCTTCACCTGGCCAAAATCAAGCTCTAATTCATCATGGATCACAATGACGTTGGCAGCTGAAATTTTAAAGAAATCGCACAACGCCCTAATCGGTGTTCCAGACAGGTTCATAAAACTCCGAGGCTTAGCCACAATCAAACCCGGCAGCTGCGCAATTTCAGTGTTGGAACGTTTATGCACGCTAAAAGACGCAAATTTACGCGATACTAATTCCTCTGCGACTTCAAAACCAATATTGTGGCGAGTGCCCACATATTTCGGACCCGGATTACCTAGGCCAACAACTAAAAGGGGAGAGTTGGGAGAGTTCTTCACATCCCCCATCCAACCATGAGTTTCAGATAAGCAAAAACGGGCTTCGTACCCTTTGAAAAAGCTTGCGATGATGATTGTGCACTGTCATCACCGCGTGCTTTTTCAAAAAGTAGCGAAACCCGTTAGATCGCTTATTGCGAAGAAAGCTTACTCAGCTGCTTCTTCGCCCTCAGCTGCAGCCTCATCCTCGTCGGTCTCTTCTGCTTCAACCTCTGGGTAAACGATGTTCACGATGAGGGTCTCAGGATCCTCAACCAAGGTGGTGTCGCCATCGAGCTCGATGTCAGCAGCGGTGACCTGAGCGCCGAACTCAAGTCCCTCGATGGAAACCTTGAACTCTTCAGGGATGGACAGAACGTCTGCCTCAACCTTGATGGTGTCAGCATCCTGAACGAACATGGTGCCTGGAGCTGGCTCGCCCTCAACGATGACAGGAACGTCAACCTCAACCTTTTCGCCGCGCTTAATAGCAAGCAGGTCAAGGTGATCGATGTTGAAGGTTAGAACGTTCTGGTCGATGTGCTTGACCATGGTGAGGTGCTTTTCGCCCTCAACGTCAAGCTCAACAACAGCGTTAACGCCCTCGCTGCGGACAAGTGCTGCGAAGACGCGGTGATCAACGGTCACGTGCAGGTTGGACTCAACGTCTGCGCCGTAAACAACAGCAGGGATCTGGCCAGCAACGCGTGCACGACGTGCAGAGCCCTTGCCGAACTCAGTGCGGACAGCAGCCTCAATGGTCTGGTACTTTGCCATAGTGATTTCTCCTCATGGATGAAGGTGGACACTCGGCCGCGAAAAGAAAAAGCCCGCGACCGACTCGAATGTCTTGGTCGAGTCTTCGCAGGCAGCGCACCACAAAAGTGCACTAAAGAAGTCTAGATCGCGTCGATAACGGTTAAACACAAAAATGCTTGACCCTCGCCGAGACCTAAACATACTAGCATGGAGTGAAAACCTACTCCAACTCCTAAGAAGCAGGCAACCTCATGGCACGACTACAACATGACATGATCTTCATCAACCTACCTGTCACTGATCTCGCAGCGTCCAAGCGTTTTTATGCAGGTCTTGGCTTTGCAGAGAACCCAGTTTTTAGCGATGAGCATACTGCTTCGTTTGAAGTAAGCGATGCAATAGTCGTGATGCTTTTAGACACTGAGCGTTTCAACACCTTCACCCACAGGCCTGCCGTGGAAAAGAACGGCCCTAGGGAAGTCTTAAATTGCTTGTCCGTGTGCTCAACTGAAGACGCAGATGAATTTATGCGCCGTGCGAGAGAATTCGGTGGCACCATCACACGTGAGCTTGCTGCAGAAGGCCCCATGTACGGCGGGGCATTTGACGATCCAGATGGGCACGGGTGGGAGTTGATGTACTTTGACCCAGATGCACTAGCTGATATGTCTTAAGGCTTCTCTGCGGCTAAGTGGCGTTAACTCTGAGGCGTCGACAAAAGCGCGGACCCAGCTGGGATCGTGGCGAGAGAAATCTCTAAGCGCCCAGCCAATGGCTTTGTTGATGAAAAACTCCGAAGACCCAAGATTTTGCTCAATGATCCACGCCAGTAGGGAAGCGTCAGTGTTTTTCTTTCGACCCAGTTGGTGAATGATAGCAACTCGGCGAACCCAGAAATCCTCATCTAATGCCCAAGCGCGCATGAGATCATCGTCGTGGTTCGCGCCGATGGGTTTAGCTAAAGAATCAACAGTGTCCCACCACGATTTGGTTTGTACTAAAGCTTTGGCAAATCCTAAATCGGCGATACCCACCCGTTTGATGTGATCGCAAGCAACATATTGAAACTCGCGCTCTGGGGCGTTGAAACAATCCACCACAAAATCGGTGTCTAATGTTTTAAGTGATTTAAGAATCTCTTTGCAGGCCTCTTTGCGTGGGGTTGCCGCAATGCCGAGAAAAGGAAACTGATCCCGCATGTAGCCAGCCATACCGGTGGCACGTGCGGGATCAGCTAAAGGTTCCAATGCCAACCGGACGCGCTCAAATACGTCCGAAGTGTGCATTGTTTTAAGCTTCACCCTCGAAGAGAGTGGTCACGGAGCCGTTTTCGAAGATCTCGTTGATGGTACGAGCCAGCAGCGGTGCGATCGACAAAACAGTCAGGTTGCTCCAGCCTTCGGTGGACTGAGGCAAGGTGTCGGTGGTGATAACTTCCTCAGCACCGCATGCGGACAAACGCTCGCGAGCTGGGTCAGAGAACACACCGTGGGTGCAGGCGATAACAACTGACTTTGCGCCAGCCTTCTTCAGCACACCGACAGCGCCGGCGATGGTTCCGCCGGTGTCGATCATGTCGTCGAGAAGCACGCAGTCCTTGCCGTCGACGTCACCGACCACGCGGTTGGCGACAACCTGGTTGGCAACCTCGGTGGAGCGGGTCTTGTGCACGAAAGCCATTGGGGCATCACCAAGGGTGTTTGCCCACTTTTCTGCAACCTTCACACGACCTGCGTCAGGGGAAACCACGCAGATGTTGTCGAGGTTGTAGTTTTCCTTGATGTAATCAGTCAGGATCGGCATGGCGTGCATGTGATCGACTGGGCCATCGAAGAAGCCCTGGATCTGATCAGTGTGCAAGTCCACAGACACGATGCGGTCTGCACCAGCAGTAAGCATGAGATCTGCGATGAGGCGGGCAGAAATTGGCTCACGGCCACGGTGCTTTTTATCCTGGCGCGCATATGGGTAGAACGGCAGGATCGCGGTGATACGCTTTGCAGATCCACGCTTGAGGGCGTCGATCATTAAAAGCTGTTCCATCAGCCACTTGTTCAGAGGCTGCGTGTGGGACTGAAGGACGAAACAGTCAGAGCCACGAACGGACTCCTCGAAGCGGACGTAGATTTCACCATTGGCAAAATCGCGTGCCGTCATGGGAGTGACTTCTACCTCAAGCTCTTTAGCTACAGCTTCAGCTAGTTCTGGGTGCGCACGACCCGAGAACAACATGAGGTTTTTATGGTTTTGTTTCCAGTGAGCAGTCATGAGAAGTCTGCTTAGCCTTCCTGGTTGTGGACGTTTTGGGCGGCTTCTGCGGCTTTCGCTGCAGCGGATCCCGGGCGCTTTTTTTGCACCCAGCCTTCGATGTTTCGTTGGCGTCCGCCGGACACGGCAAGGGCTCCGGGTGGAACATCGTCTTTGATTACTGTACCGGCTCCGGAATATGCTCCGTCACCCACGGTCACTGGAGCGATGAACATGGTGTCAGAACCAGTGCGAACGTGGCTGCCAACAGTGGTGTGGTGCTTGTTTTCGCCGTCGTAGTTAACGAAAACGGAAGAAGCACCAATGTTGGATTCTTCACCAATGGTGGCGTCGCCAACGTAGGTGAGGTGTGGAACCTTGGAGCCACGGCCAATGGTGGCTTTCTTGGTTTCTACGAATCCACCGAGTTTGCCTTCTGCACCCAAGCTGGTGCCTGGGCGGATGTAGGTGAATGGACCAACGGTGGCGTTTTCGCCGATGGTGGAATCAAAGCCATGGGTGCGCACCACGGAAGCGCCTTCGCCGATGGTCATGTTGGTCAAGGTGGTGTCTGGGCCAAGTTCCACGCGGTCACCGATGACGGTTTCGCCCTTGAGCTGGGTACCTGGGTGGATGATCACATCGCGGCCGATAGTAACCTCAACATCAATCCAGGTTGTTGCAGGATCAACGATGGTTGCACCACCTTTCATGGCGGCGGTGACAGTTCGGCGGTTTAGCTCTGCGCCAGCTTCGGCTAGTTGAACGCGGTCGTTGACGCCGGCAAGCTCGCGGGCATCAGCAGCGGTGTGGGCACGAACAGGGTGGCCTTCGCTGCGCGCGATTCCTAGAACGTCGGTGAGGTAGAGCTCGCCTTGAGCATTATCGGATTTCAGCTCTGAAAGGGCAGAACGCAAGATAGCCGCGTCGAAAGCAAAGACACCAGAGTTAACCTCATCAATAGCTTGGACCTCTTCGGAGGCATCTTTTTGCTCAACGATCGCGGTGACTTCGCCTTCTTCGTTGCGCACGATGCGGCCGTAACCGGTGGGGTCTTCCAGACGCATGGTCAACACTGTGACAGCGGTGGGGACTTCCGTGTGGGCTTCCAGCAATGCGGATAGGGTGTCGTCGGTAAGCAAGGGGACATCGCCGTTGGTGACGATGATGGTGCCCTCAAAGCCTTCGAGCTGATCCATAGCGCACTGCACTGCATGTCCAGTGCCGTTTTGTTCTTCCTGGACGGCCACTAAAACTTCACGGTTTAGTTTTTCTGCCACCTCGGCAACAGCAGGACCTACCTGGTCGCGACCATGCCCGATTACTGCAACGATGTGCTGCGGGTTAAGACCAGCAGCGGCATGCAAGCTATGCGAAATGAGACTGCGGCCGCCGATGCTGTGCAACGTTTTTTGTAAGTCAGATTTCATTCGGGTTCCGGCACCAGCTGCCAAAACGACAACTGCACTGGAAGAATCGCTTGCGCTCAAGATTATCTCAAATCCTTAAAAGTTTTCGCGGGGCACTTATACCCAAGCAAGCATAATGCCCCGATGAGCAAAACCTGCTCATTTGGGTTGAAAATCTTTAAAAACCTATCCCGCAGAAACCTCTTTGAGCCCCCGGGCAGTAAGAGTGCCCAGCAGGCCAATGACAGCTAGGAACAGTAACGCTGCCTCATTTCCGAAGATAGAAATGACGCCAGAAAGAGCTCCGACAATGAGTAAAACTACACCCATTAGTGTGTTGGCATCAGCAACATAGCGGGTGCGAGTATCACCTTCCGCCATGTCCATCACATAGGTTTTGCGGGCCACGCGGATCGCGGTGTGCGCCAAAGTGACCAGGAAGAAACTTAACGGAAACACCACTGTGTTTACTGCCGATGGGGCAAACGCAGCACTAAGCACCACCAGTACTAAAACGATTGAGCCAAAGAGCGCGCCGCCAGCCATGACGTTTTTAGAAGAGCGGTCTGACCAAATGCCAGAAATTCTTCCACCGACAATTGAGGCCAATCCAGAGGCAATGAGGAAGAAACCAAGCGTGTCGATGCTGCTGCCCGATTCCGCGGCCAGAGCCACGATAAAAGCAGTCGACAGAGCTGTCACAAGCATCATGGAGCGAACAAGGACGAAGCGTCGAAAAGCTTTATCGTCTTTTAACGCCTCGATGCACCGGCGCACCCACGGGTTATCGGTGGGGCCGTCGTGCGAGGTTTCAGGCTCGTCGCGCTCCAGGCGCGCAAAAATAATTGAGGCAAACAGCCAGCTAAAAGAACTTGCGATAACCACAGACGCCAGCACCCACGCCGGGGAATCCGCGCCCAAAAACACGGCAATGGCAAGGCCTGCAACAAGCCCCATCACGCCACCAATGACAGTGGCACGACCCGTCACCAGCCCGCGTTTACCCTTAGAAATCACCTTGCCCTGCACATCTTTCGACGCAATCGAGCACATGGAACGAAACAGCGACAGCGCGCCCAGCAGCACAATCACCGCAATACCCAGCCCCCAGCCGCGCAAAAACAACGCCGCCATCCCAATACCCAGCGCCGAGACGAACTGGCCGTTCGAACCAATCACCCACACTTTGCTTCTCGACGTCTGCCTCAACACCCAGCCAGTAATCGCAGCTTGCGGCAGCATCGATCCGGCTTCGCGGATCGGAACCAACAGCGCCAGCAAAAACCCTGGCGCGCCTGCGGCATGTAACAACCACGGCAACACTGTTTTGGCTGCCACAATTTGATCACCAATATTTTGCAAGCCGTTGGACCAAATGAGCCGACGTGCGTTGCGCTCCTCTGTGGGATTTGTCATGGACTAAAGCTTAGGAGAGATGCGTGCAAACGGGCTTGTTGGGGCAGTGGCTTCATACCGTCATATACGACCAACTCCATAGGCAGATTAAAATTTCTTGGTCGCCAGTGCTGGTTTGAGGGCATTGATACTCGCGTACGCGACCAAAACTTGCTTTGAGATAAGCGTTTTTGGTCACCAGATGAAAAACTGCTCAAAGAGGCCAGAAAAGGTGACCTCACAGAATCGCCTCTCCCGGCCTTTGGGAACCCTGTCGATACAAACACTTATGTGAACAATTGGAGGCCTTAAACTGGCTGTAAACGCCTTGGTTTCTCAAGCTCAATTTCTTAATTTCCCTCGGTTTTTGGCTGATTTCCTTCACGTGCTCAACTTCTTAACAGGCGACATCGCTAGGAAAACCTGACATCGCCTAGCGAAGTCGCCTGTTAAGAAGTCGCTTTTTAAGTGGTGTGTCCCTCTGTGGGATTTGTCATGGATCAAAGCCCAGAAGAAGTGGGTGCAAACGTTGTTATGATGAACTTTAGATTAAATAATCTGCTTGAGGAGTACATGTGGCAGCGGTGGATCGTCGAACTTTTTTCAAAGGTGCCGGAGCTGTGGCAGCGGCAGTAGTTGGTGCACAAGTACTAACTGCGTGTTCTTCAGAATCTGTGCGAGGTTATGGGGGAGAGCCGCGAGCACTGCCTATTCCGCCAGCAGATTTAGGTTCCCGTGAGGGAACAAGCGTCCACTTCGCCTTGGATGCTCAAACTGGGGAAAGCCAGATTCTTCCTGATGTCACCACTGAAACGTGGGGTTTCAACGGCACGCATTTGGGTCCAACGTTGGTGATGAAAAAGGGCGATGACGTCCACATTGATGTGACAAATAATTTGGATGACATGACCACGGTGCATTGGCATGGTATGAAACTCCCAGCGATTGCCGATGGCGGACCGCATTCACCGATTGAGCCAGGCCAGACCTGGTCACCAACGTGGACAGTGGCTAATGATGCTGCCACATTGTGGTATCACCCGCACACCCATGGATTGACCGGACTGCATGCATATCGTGGTCTGGCGGGAATGATCATCGTTGAAGATGAAGTTTCGGAAGCATTGGATCTGCCGCAAGAATATGGTGTCGATGATATTCCGCTGGTGTTGATGGATCACCGCTTCTTAGACGATGGCTCGTTGGACGAAGAAGACCTGCCGGACCTGGGGCTTTTGGGTGATACTCCCACTGCTAATGGCATCACCAACGCACACTTTGATGCCACCACAACCCGGGTGCGCTTTAGGGTACTTAATGGTTCCAACATGCGGTTTTATAACTTGGCGTTTTCTGATGAACGCACATTCCAGGTCATTGCCAGTGATGCTGGTTTTCTAGACCAGACCGCAGACCGCACCACCTTGGCAATTGGGCCAGGTGAACGGTGGGAGATCGTCGTGGATTTGGAACCTGGCGAGGACGTCACTTTGGAATCTGTTGGTTTCAAGAACAATTATGGCGTGCCAGATGATGAATTTGTGCCAGATTTTGGCATGGGTGATTCCTTCCAGCTGCTCACTATCACCGGGCCTGCCGAAGATGCCGCACAAACATCAGCCTTGCCTGGAGTGTTGGTGAAATCTTCAGAGCCAGATACTATCGACGCCCCCGAGCGCACCTTCATCATGAACACGTTTTCCATCAATGACCTGCAGATGGACATGCAGCGGGTTGATGTTGTTATTGATCATGATCAGCCTGAAGTGTGGGTGGTTACCAACGACAACTCTGATTGGCCGCACAATTTTCATGTCCATGACGCTCGCTTCAAAGTACTAAAATTCGAAGGCACCGATGTGGAACTATTTAACGATGGTTGGAAAGACACCGTCGGCCTGCCACCAGGGGCAACCGCAACTTTAGCAGTGGAATTTGGGCACTATCCAGATCCCCAGTGGCCATACATGTATCACTGCCATATGCTCTATCACGAAGACCAAGGCATGATGGGGCAGTTTGTCATCGTCAACCCCGGCGAAGAGCCGGCGGCGGTGCTGGGTGCTGGGGCCAGCTCGGGGTCTATGGCCGGTGGAGAGCATGAGCACTGAGATGGGTGGCGGCGTCGAAAAGCAATAATTTTTGCTCATGACATTTGTCATTAAAAATATGTGAGGAACGCAGAAACATTCCTGACATATGGCTCTACCAGGTGTTATTGGAAGTGGGCACAATAAAACCCATGACAACGACACCTGCAATTGAAGTAGCTGAGCTGGTCCGCTCCTATGGGGATTACGAGGCCGTGAAAGGCGTGAGCTTTCAGGTCAACCGCGGTGAAGTCTTCGGGCTTCTAGGAACCAACGGCGCTGGTAAAACCTCCACTTTGGAAGTAATCGAAGGGCTATCTCGCCCCACTTCCGGCACAGTGCGTATCTCCGGGCTAGACCCCGTGGCTGACCGCGCCATCCTGCGCCCCGAACTAGGAATCATGCTGCAATCCGGCGGGCTGCCCTCACAACTAACCGTCCTAGAAACCATGAACATGTGGCACGGCACCTGCTCTTATCCACGTGATATCAAAGATGTGCTCGCCAGCGTTGATCTGCTTCACCGCGAAAACGTCAAAGTGGGCGCACTATCTGGCGGAGAACAACGTCGCCTTGATCTCGCCTGTGCTTTGCTGGGGGACCCATCAATTTTGTTCCTTGATGAACCCACCACCGGACTTGACCCAGAATCCCGACGCCACACCTGGCAACTACTCCAGGAATTAAAACAGCGCGGAGTCACCATGATGCTGACCACCCATTACTTAGAAGAAGCTGAATTTCTTTGCGATCGGATCGCCATCATGGACTCCGGCGAAATCGCAGTTGCCGGCACCTTGGAAGAACTAGCAGCACGTGAGAAATCGATCATCAGCTTTGTGCTGTCGGGCTCCCAGGTAGATCTCCCAAGGCTTGGCGGCGCAGAGATCATCCGCGAGTTAATCAGCGACAACGCGCACATTCGAATTTCCACCTCCCACCTGCAAGAACACACCTTGGAACTGCTGAGCTGGGCGTCGGCATCAGGAATAGTCTTAGAAAACTTTGCGGCGAAACCTGCCACCTTGGAATCGGTGTTCATGGAAATTGCTTCACCACAAACCGCACCGGCACGTTAAAACTCAAGCCTGTATAGAAAAGAGAACCTCATGAACGCTCAAACCGTCACCTCATCCGTAACCCCTTCTGTGACACCTTCTGTGACCCCAGCCCGCAAAACCGCATTTGTGAAAACCTCCCTGTTTAAAGCCGAATGGCTTCAGTTCCGGCGCAACAGAACTTTAATGTTCATGGCCACAGTTTTCCCCGTCGGAATCCCGCTCCTCATCTTTGCCGTGGGCGCAGGTGGGGCAGTGGAAACCGCAAATGCTTTTGACTACTTTGTCATGTACACCCTGCTTTTCGTGCAGTTTTATACTGTTTTATCCATGGCTACGACGCGCCGGGATGAGCGTGTGTTGAAACGACTTCGGACAGGAGAAGCCCGAGATCTCGATATTCTGGGAGCCATTTGTTTCCCCGGCGCGCTTTTAACACTCATCTTCACCATCGTCATCATTCCACTGTTGCTTGCCCTTGGTGCTCCCATGCCGGTAAACCTGATTCCCATGGTCTTGGCAGTCCTACTTGGTTTGGTGCTGTGCAGTGCACTTGCTTTACTTACCAGTGGCTTTACCCGCAATGCTGAAGCTGCACAATTAACCTCTGGACCAGTATTTATACTTGCGATGGGTGGGTTGGGATCTGTCCGAATCGCATTTGGTGAAAGCATCGTTGCCGATATTTTGGCTTACACCCCCTTCGCCGCGATTAGCGATTTAGCCCAAATTGGTTGGGCAGGCGCAACCTTTTATGACAATGTCACAGGTGCAACACCAGTCGACTTTGCCGGTGCGTTCCAAGAAATGCTTGTACCTTTAGGTATCCTGGCGGTTTGGACAATCGTGGCGTTGTGGGCGGCAAGCCGTTATATGCGCTGGGATTCCCACCGTTAAAGTTCCGCTAGCCGCTTGGGGTTGCCGCGAGCGGTGGTCAAGTCGCTCCTAGCATTTGAGAAACGATGGTTAAAGATTTCAAGTTTTCACGTTTGGTAACTCCCGTCATGGCTCCGCTGAACTCATGGCGGAAGTTGCCCAATTTGGCTAAGTACACGCTGTACACCCGGTTGTCGTTGCAGTCGATACCCGTGGTGTTGTTGCTTGTGTATTTCCTTGCGGTGATCGCAAATGCCCAAAGTTTAGATTTATCGTTTCTTTGGCTTTTTATTTCCGGCCTTGTACTGCTTGTTTTTACAGTGCTGGTGTATGAGTTTCATCCGTCACTTAATTCCCGGCCGCGGCGCAATGTTCAACCGTTTTTTGTTGCTGGTTTAGCGTTGAATCTTGTCGTGTTTGTTGCTTCTGTGATTGTTCAGCTGCCTGTGCTTGAAGGCTTCACCACGGAAAGCATCCGAGCATTCGCGTTGGTGTATACCGTGACTTGCGCGTTTTTATTATCTATCGCGTATGTTCCGTGGCTGAATTATAGGTGGGCATGGATCATCGCGATTTCTGGAGTCTTGTGGTGGATTAACACGACCACCAACTATCTCACCGCCATAGGTGTCATCATGCCAGCAGCAATGGCTGGGACTGTTCGGCTTTCCATCTGGACTGTTGATGTAATGAAAGAAGCCGAGCGGTCGCGCGAATTGGAAGCGTCACTTCGGGTAACAGAAGAACGTCTGCGTTTTGCCCAAGAACTTCATGACACCTTGGGCCAGCACCTCGCTGCCATGTCCGTGAAGTCAGAACTTGCATTGGCACTGGCCAAACGTGGCGATGATCGACTGGAAAACGAGCTGCGGGAGCTGCAAAAACTCACCCGAACCTCCATGTCAGAAATGCGAGAGGTAGTCTCTGGCTACAGGACGATCAATTTAGCCACGGAAGTCGAAGGAGCAAAAAGCTTGCTTGCCGACGCCCACATCAACCTTTCCGTCATCGGCACCACGTCTCAGGTGTCACCCGATCACCGAGAACTGTGCGCGTGGCTTGTTAGAGAAGCCACCACAAACATTTTGCGGCATTCAGATGCCACCGATGTCACCCTCACCTTAAGCAGTAAAGAAGTTCGCATTGATAACAATGGGGTGACAAAAGAAATTACTAAACTTTCAGGACTTAGTGCGCTGCGCAGTAGGGCAGAATCAGCAGGGATGACGTTGTTTGTTTCCCGTGAAGGCGACATCTTTAGTGTGCGCATGCTGCTCGATTACACAGATGACACCGTTGCTACGGAAAGGCCAACCTCATGATTACCATTTCCATTGCCGATGACGAATCCTTAATCGCAAGCTCCCTGTCTACGCTGCTGAGTTTAGAACCTGACCTTGAAGTCAGCCAGATCGCAGCTTCGGGCGAAGAACTTCTTGAACTATGGGAAAATCTAGAAACCCGCACCGATGTCTGTGTGATTGATCTTCAACTCGGTGGCATTGACGGCATCGATACCGCCTCAAAATTGATGGCCACCACACCTGGTTTGGCCGTGCTGATTGTGACGAGCCACGCCAGACCACGCCAATTAAAACGCGCATTAAACGCAGGTGTCTTAGGATTTCTTCCCAAAACATCCACCGCAGAACAATTCGCCACAGCAATTCGAACCGTGCATGCCAGGCGTCGCTATATTGATCCCGAGCTAGCTGCAATGACGATCAGCGCTGGAGAATCACCGCTGACAAATCGTGAAGAGGAAGTACTTGAACTTGCAGGTAAAGGTTTAAGCGCAGAGGAAATCGCTGAGGCAGCACACCTTGCTCCGGGTACAACAAGGAACTATTTGTCCCAGGCAATGGCAAAAGTTGGCGCGCAGAACCGCTTTGAAGCGTTCACGCGCGCCAGGGAAATGGGCTGGCTGTAACTCTTTAAATTAACTTAGCCCAAATATGTAGAAATCCTAGAAGGATAGCACCGCAAGGATGGTGGACCCCACAAATGCTGGGATAAATGTGTCTCGTGGGAGGCCAGTCATGTTGACCCAGTTGTTGGTGCTCCACTCAAACCAGTGATTGACGATCGATACGATATCCATGAGCTTTACTTCCTTTTCTCGGGCTGTGCCGGGCTATGCCAAACTGCTTAACACAAACTAATAATTGGTGATCTACCCCACACTATAAATGAGTTTGTCGGCCAAACTGTGGTACTGCAGATAACTGTTGCCGTTTCGTAACCGCTTGGTTAGGAAATTTCTCCAATGCTCAAATGGGCGAATATGACATGATGAAGTCGTGGTACAGCCCCAAGAACATCTCGATGCAACGTTGATCGCCGCGGACACCCATGACGGCATCAGCGATTCCGGCGAGCTTAAGCAACGTTTGAGTTTCAAGGGATGGAAATATGCCTTGAGTCGTACTGTAAAAGATGTTATTCCTGATGGCTTGCTTGATTTGGCAGCGCTGTTGACGTTCTTTTCTATCCTCTCCCTGGCTCCGGCAGTGCTGCTGGGGTATTCGGCGATCACGATATTTTTGGCTAGTGATTCCACTGAAATTTTGCATCTTGTGCGTGATCTTGTCTCGCAAAATATGCCTGAAGACCAAGCGCAAGTGGTGCTGAGCGTTATTGATTCGATTGCAGGTTCCGCCACTGCTGGACAAGTGGGAGCTATTGTCGGTTCGATCGTGGCGCTGTGGACCTCATCTGCTTATGTTCGTGCTTTTTCCAGGTGTGCCAATGCCGTTTATGGCCGCAGCGAAGGCCGAACATTGTTGAAACAGTGGGGGATGATGCTCCTGCTCAACCTCGGATTATTGCTTGGAATCATCATCATTTTGGTGTCGTGGGTGGTCAACGAAACGTTAGTCATGGGACTACTTGCCCCCATCGCAGAACCACTACACCTTACCGAAGAGCTAAGTTTCCTAACCGATAAGTTCATGCCGATTTGGGTATGGGTGCGCTGGCCGGTGATTGTGGTGGTGCTCATTATGTTTGTAGCCACCCTCTATTATTGGGCCCCTAACGCAAAGCCGTGGAGATTCAGGTGGCTTAGCCTGGGATCTTTTTTAGCCATTGTAGGAATCATTATTGCTGGTATTGGCCTGAATTTCTATTTCACAACGTTCGCTGCGTTTAGTTCTTATGGGGCAGTGGGATCATTGCTCGCGGTGTTTATAGCGCTGTGGATTTTTAATATTTGTTTGATTATTGGTCTGAAAATTGACGTTGAAATCAGTCGCGCACGCCAGCTCCAAGCGGGCATGTCGGCAGAGGCCCATAGCCTGGTTCCACCGCGTTCAATTGATGCGGTGGCAAAAATGAAGCAGCGCCAGCAGCGCTTAACGGAGCAGGCTAAGGCTTTTAGGGAAGAGAGCAATTAAAAAATTGCTTGTCGACGCCCCGTTCCTCTCAGATCGAGTAACTGCTGGTCTAAAGCATTTGTGTGCTAATTCTTCGAGCTGCTTGTAGTACCAAAGATTGGTGCTCGAGGATTGCACTTTCATTGATTAGACCGTCGTGTCCAGCAATGCTGATTGTTGCAATCACTTCATCATGTCCGTTTCGAATTGGAGCAGTCAGGCTTACTGTGCCACGGCTTCGTTCGGACGAGCTGACAAAGTAATCAGTTTCGTGAATGTTTGCTAGATCTTGTCGCAGTGTTTCAGCGGTTTGTATTTCTCCATCTGCCAAGTGAAACGGTTCGTAATTGTTGACTATTTCATCTCGTTTTTCCTGATCCATAAAGGCTAGGAGTACTTTTCCACCACCAAGGGTGAGTGAGAGGAGTTGGCCAATGGGAAATTCGTAGCCAAGTGCGTTGGGGGCTTCAATGCGAGAAATTAGTACGCGTTGATCGCCACTAGGTACAAAAACTGATGATGTCAGAGATGAAATGGATGCAACCTCACGCAAAATCGGCGGTGAAATAAGAGCTAGCCGATCTTGGAGCTGGAATGCATGTGCATGTGGGAGAACCTGGGGTCCAAGTGTGTATCCGGTGGGGGACATCTTGAGATAGTCGCGTTTTTCTAAAGTTCCGAGAATGCGCTTCGTCGTGGCGATGTGGAGACCTGTCGCCTTGGAGATCTGCGTGAGTGTTAACGGGTCGGTTGATGAAGACACGCTTTCGATGACATCGAGGGCTCGCTCTAATGTTCGACCCTGATTTCCTTCTGCCATTTTATGCCTCCTTCTAGGCACTGGGTGGACTTTAAGTATGTTCCACATCTCTGTGCGAAACAAGATATCACTCAAAGATAAAAGATTTCAAAGTCACTATTGACAACTTTGTGAGCAGTACGTCACAATGACTCTCATCACTTCATCAAGTGATAGGAATTATCATCTAGTGATAGAGGGGTTATGAAAGTAGCAGTTTTAGGTCTCGGCGAAGCGGGAATCATGTATTCCCAGGCATTTGCAGAGGCCGGTTGTGAGGTACGTGGTTTCGATATTCGGCAGGTAGCAGTGCCTGAAGGGGTCACTTTTGTCCCCTCGGTGGCAGAAGCTGTGCATAATGCCGACCTGATTTTGAGTCTTGTCACCTCCCGCGGAGCGCTTGCTGTTGCACAAGAAGTGCGTGAATCGGTTACATCAGCTGCCGTGTATATTGATCTAAATTCCGCATCACCTGCAAAGAAGCTCGAGGTTCAAGATGCACTTGATGGATCCGTCAAAATGGTTGATGGTGCAGTAATTGGCTCTGTGATGAAATACGGTGCGAAGGTGCATTTGTTGTTGTCTGGAGAATTTGCACAAGAAGCTGCAGAATCTATGTCCGTGATCGGCTCAGACGCAGAGGCTATTGGTGGAGCTGTTGGCGATGCATCACAACGCAAGTTGCTTCGTAGTGTTTTCATGAAGGGTCTTGGTGCACTGATTGCGGAAGCAATGCAAGCGGGTGAGGAAACCGGCCAAGTTAAATGGATGCGAACCCAGATTGCCAATGAGCTTATAGATGGTGAAGCCACGCTGGATCGCCTTAATGACGGCACAAAAATCCATGCATTGCGTAGGGCACATGAGTTGAAAGATAGCCTTGATCAACTCCAACTAAATGCATGTGAATCACTTAATTGGCCAGTGACCCGTGGCGCACTTGATGTACATAAGTACTGGGCACGCACAACAGGATCAAGCATTGTGGAAGAACTGGCGCAGGTCCCTACTGCAGCGCTTGGTGATGGTGGAGATCGTTTAGGTGTCGTGCATTCGTCAATCAAACAGACATGGAAGTCCCGCGCGATAGCTGGCAAAGCATTTACGGTATACACCAGAGAAGGCGACAATCAGGCTATACACCGAGCACTTAAAGAAGCAGCTCCTGGGGATATTCTCGTTGTATCTGGTGGCGGATTCACCGAGCGCGCCCTGATGGGCGAACTAATTGCACAACGAGCACAAAACGCGGGAATCATCGGGATGGTTATCGATGGCGCTGTCCGAGATGTTGATGAATTGGAAAAACTCGACTTCCCAGTGTGGGCGGCAGGCGTTTCACCAGCAGGACCATACAAACACGGCCCAGGCCGACTAGGAGTACCAGTTTCCATCGGAGGGGTTGTCTGCCAACACCGCGACTTCGTCGTTGCCGATGCTGATGGTGTGGTTGTAATTCCTGGCGAAAGTGCAGAACAACATCTTCATGCAGGTTTAGCCGTGGTGGCAGATGAAGCTTCCAGGCGTGAACTTATTCGTGCAACAGTCCCGGTCACCTAAGACCTAAGAAAAAGAAAGGAGGAAAGTCAATGCCTATTGCGCTGATTGCTCTTGCAGTATTTATTGCCGTCATTGTTGTGTGGAATGTTGTATTCAAACGAAACATGGCCGAAGCTATGATCGTTGGTTTTCTTGCCACACTATTATTCGCGGGTAAAGATGCACCGCGTTTTGTGGTTGAGGCGCTGCGGGAAGCCGTGGAGAATGAAGTCCTGTTTGCAGCTGCAGCTTTCGTATTCATGACGTATTTTGTGCAAAAGACTGGCGTCATGGATCGGCTTGTCGGAATCCTCAGCTCACTTTTAGGACGACTTCCAGGTGGGCCAGCACTGGTTGACACTGTAGCTTCCGGCGCGATGGGAGCATTGGCTGGTGGATCCAACACTGGTAATGCGGCAGCCAGTGGTTCGATCACTGGGCCTTGGATGGTTAAAACTGGATGGACTCCGCACCGTGCAGCTACGATCATCGCAGGTAATGCAGGTTTGGGGGCGGCGTTGCCTCCCAGTGCATCAATGGTGATCATGATTGGTTTTGCAGGTTCAATGGTCACAACCAGCCAGGTGTACATGGCGTTATTAGTGGCTGGTCTTTACCAGGTAGTGTATCGAATCTTTTTAACTGGTTGGTTTGTGTTCCGTGACGGTATCAAAGCCGAAACACATAGTGATCATGTTCCTTTGAGGAAGTCCTGGAAGCAGGGTTGGCCATCAACACTAATCTTTATTGGTGCGATTCTTCCGATTTTGTTGACTGTTGGCCCATTGGCTAATTACCTCAGCAACACGAGCGTTGGAGAGTCCATGGGGAATATTTCCCTTATTATGTGGATTCCATTGCTTATTATCTTTATCTCTGGTGTTGTGGCTTGGCGTGAACTGCCGAGGTCTCCGAAGGCTTGGTGGTCTTTCATGGGAGATGGCGTGCCGCAGTTCTATACCATTGGAACAATTTTGTTCTTCGCTATTCTGGCCAGTGAGGTCCTTGCTTCTTTGGGGCTGGATCAAGATGTCAATATGGTCTTGGATGGACTGAATTTGCCGTTGTGGCTTCTAGTTGCACTGGTAGGCTTGTTGGTGGTGTTGGTTGCAGGACCTTTGTCATCGTCGGCAACATTGAGTGCGGTTGGCCAGGTTTCTTTGTTCGCCATGGTCGGTGCAGGTGTTGAACCAATCTTGGCTCTAATTGCTATTTTGGTTTTCGCTTCCACTGAAGGTGCATCTCCTCCAGCTTCAGGTTCTATCTTCGTAGCCTGCGGTATTACTGGGGCTAGACCTGAAAAGACGTTTATTCCGCTCGTTGTTTATTACGTTGTTCCATTCTTCTTCCTTGGTGTGTTTATTGCACTTGGAATTATCCCCGTGCCCACAGGAGGCTAAATCATGAAACAGTCAATTAATCAGACAACAAAGTTTCTATTTGCACTCTCGATTAGTGTCTTCTTTGTCCTCGGTTTCCTCATCGTTGGTGGGCAAGCGGTAGGACTGGTTATTCAGAACTCAGCACTTATTTCTCGTTCATATGAGTTATTTGCTGTTCCCTCCATTTCGATGGCTGTTATCGCCGGTCTCATGGGATATATCAACTACAACACGATCGAAAAGCCAGCCTTTAAAGATCTAGAAGACGAAGAAGACTAGGCAGCGGCCTGCTTTTTCAAGGCACCCAGTCAATGTGAATTGAGATGAAGCAGCGCCAACAGCGTTTAACGGAGCAGGCTAAAGCTTTTAGGGAAGAGAGCAATTAGAAAAATTGCTTGTCGACGCCCCCTCCTGTTTCCTGTACCGTGAGGGTTATCACAGTAATTAGGAAGGGTTAATAATGAAGATCCGTCATCGTGTCCTCATAGCGTGCGCTGCAATAGTCCCTCTTGTGTTTTCCACAAATGCAACTGCGAATGCGCAAGATTTGGTCCAAACCTCCAATGAAGCTGTTGTTGCATCTACTTACGGTCAGTTGCAGAATCCAATAGTGGCTCCGTTTGCCATATTTTCAACCATGTCGGTGTTAACGGCACACTTCTTTGTGTGGTGTCCAGTGGCAACAAACTCAGGGTGGATTGACCCCTACTCAGGCGAGTGTACGTTCTAACCATGAAAACCGGGTAAAGGTTTAACTCCCGGGGAACTTTGTCACTTTTGTCGATCAGTTGTTTCAAGTCAGCATTACCTAAGTTAGGCTGTGAAGAATTGAATTGATCTGACAACTAGACAGGGTTTTGATGACAACAACACACACTGCCTCAAGCATTCTGCGGAGAATGATTAGGCGACAGTGGGGCAAAGTTGCCTTCGGTGCTTTTTTCTTGGGGCTGTGGCAGCTTTCAGAAGCATTGGTTCCGATCGCAATTGGTGTGATTGTTGATCATGCAGTGCTGCCACGGGATTTCAGGCTCCTAATTATTGGTCTTGTTGCCTTTGCTCTGTTGTTTGTGGTGCTGAGTTTTTCTTATCGCTTCGGCTCGCGGGCACTTAATAAGGCAGTGAACTTTGAATCCCATGCGTTGCGTGTGGAGGTGGCAGATCATGCGCTGAAAAACTTAGATCCTAAGAGTTTGGTTCCGGGTGAGGTGATGTCGCGTTCCACGGCGGATGCGGATTCCTCGACAAGGATTTTTAGTCAGATCGGCACGGGGGTGTCAGCTGCAACTGGCTTTCTAGGGGCAGCGGTTTATCTCCTCGTTAGTGATTGGCTAGTCGGGCTTTTGGTCTTAGTCTTAGTTCCGGTTATCTCTGGAATCGTTGCCTTAGCTAGTAAAGGAATTTCGCGGCGAAGTTTTAAACAGCAAGAAAAGTTAGCGGAATCTGGTGCGCAGGCAAGCGATATCATGATGGGTTTGCGCGTAATTAAGGCCATTGGTGGCGAGCGTTGGGCTGCGCAAACTTTTGAAAAGGCTTCGCAGGATTCAGCGAAAGCGGCGGTTGATACGGCTGTTGCTTCGGGAAAAGTTGCTGGCATCGGTGAGTTGTCCATTGCATTGAACTTGGCTGCCGTGTTGCTCTTGGCGGGGTGGAGGGTGACCACAGGGGAGTTGGGGCCAGGTCAGTTGATCGCCATTGTTGGTGTGGCGGTGTATTTGTCTGAGCCGATTCGATTGTTGAGTAACTCGATTAATGCATCCGCCATTGCTCATGGTGCGGCAGAGCGTGTGGCTACTTTCTTAAATCTCACTGCTGCTGAAGATGCAGGATCACACACCATGGACATTAAAAAGGGAGAACTGGTTGTTGTTACTCCACCTGTTACTGCAGTGTCACAGGGCGACAATGTGCTAACCACGCCTCATGCTGCCGATATTTTCGAAGGCACGTTGCGGTCCAATATCTGCATGGATCACCACAAAGATACCCCTATTGATCCAGAGGTGATTAGCGCTTCTGGGCTAAGCGACATTATTGAGGCCGAGGGAATCGATGCACCGGTGAGGGATTCTGGTAGTAATCTTTCCGGTGGTCAGCGCCAGCGCGTGGCATTGGCCAGAGCGTTGCATGCCAATCCAGAGGTATTAGTACTGGTAGATCCCACAAGTGCAGTAGATTCTGTGACTGAGGTAGCTATCGCCCAAGGGGTTAAACAGTTGAGAGCTGGGAAGACAACGATCATTGTGAGTTCTTCACCTGCTTTTTATAACTTGGCGGATCGGATGATTGCTGGTGAGTAAGTTGATTGCGTCATCGACGCCGAAACAAGCGTTTAAAGCGGCCATTGCGGAGCTCAAGCCGTACAGGTTAAGGCTGGTGGGGGTTGTTTTTTGTGGTGTGTTCACCGCCGTGGCGGGGTTGGTAGGGCCATGGGCGGTGGGAGGGCTCGTCGATAAGCTGCTTGAATCCCCAAGCATGGACGACGTTGTAGCTTTCGCACTCCTGATCGTGGCTGGCGGCGTGGTTTCTGGCCTGGGCACGTGGTGGGGTAGCGCGCTGTTGGCGCGCGCGTTGGAGCCCGCGATTGCCCGGTTGCGCGAAAAAGTGCTGCGTGCGGCGGTGAGCTTGGATGCCAACACCGTGGAAACTGCCGGGCGCGGCGATGTAATTTCGCGTATTGCCGATGATTCGCGTGAGGTTTCTAATGCAGCGAGCACGGTTGTGCCGCTGATGGTTCAAGCTGGATTTACCGTGGTAATTTCCGCGTTCGGCATGGCTGCGGTGGATTGGCGGCTGGGCCTTGTTGGACTTGTGGCGATCCCGCTTTATTGGACCACGCTGCGCGTCTATCTTCCCAGGTCTGGGCCACTTTATACCCGTGAGCGCGAGGCTTTCGGTGTGCGCACGCAGCGCCTTGTTGGTGCGGTTGAAGGCGCGGAAACCTTGCGTGCGTTTCGGGCTGAGGACACTGAGTTGAAGCGAATTGATGCAGCGTCAGCGGAAGCTCGCGATATTTCCATTTCTGTTTTCAGGTTTTTAACCTGGGCGTTTTCACGCAACAATCGCGCGGAATGCATCACGTTGATTCTCATTTTGGGCACAGGCTTTTACCTGTTCAACGCGGATTTAGTCACTGTCGGTGCCGTGTCCACAGCCGCGCTGATTTTCCATCGCCTTTTCGGCCCCATCGGCGTGCTGGTCGGCATGTTTTCCGACATCCAATCCGCCAGCGCATCGCTGATCCGCATGGTCGGCGTGATTAACACCGCCTCACACCAGGTCAGCGGCACCTTGCCGGCGCCTGCCAGCACCGCTTTATCGCTTTTCGACGTCTCCCACCACTACCACACCGCTCCTGTTATTAAGAACGCATCCCTGCAGATTGCTGAAGGCGAGCGGATTGCGATAGTGGGGGCAACCGGTGCTGGAAAAAGTACGCTTGCCCTCATTGCAGCTGGTTTATTAACCCAAAGCTCTGGACGTGTGAGTCTTGGCGGTGTTGATTTTGCTGATATCGACCCAGACGAACTACGCAAAAACATCGCGATGGTAAGTCAGGAAATCCACTGTTTTAGAGGCTCAGTTCTAGACAATGTGAAAATTGCGCGACCCGGAGCAACCGATGCCGAAGTAAAAGCAGTGCTTTCTGATTTAGATGATGCCTGGTTAGAGCGTTTACCTCAAGGCCTTGAAACCATTGTGGGCGATGGCGGATTCAGATTAACTTCAGTGGAAAACCAAATCATCGCTCTTGCTCGCGTTCATTTGGCGGATCCAGCGATCGTGATCCTAGATGAAGCCACCGCCGAATCAGGTTCAGATCATGCCAAACTGCTGGAAGAAGCAGCCCTGAAAGTAACCAAAGATCGCTCAGCGCTGGTCGTGGCTCACCGTCTTGATCAAGCACGAACCGCCGATCGCATCATTGTCATGGATTCCGGAGAAATCATAGAATCCGGAACTCATGAACAACTTCGAGCAATCGGCGGTCGTTATGAGGCGCTGTGGTCAGCGTGGTCTGCGCGGTAATTTTGGGATAGTTAGCCGCCCAAGACCACGCCTTCTCTGCGTGGATCGGCGCCACCAACAATGGTGTCGCCATCTTTTACCAGGGCGGACAAACCACTGGATTGTTCACCCACATTGACCTCGTGGCCTTTGCTTTCCAATTCAGAGACCAAGTCTGCTGAATCATCAGCGATCAATGGATGTTCACTGCCCAGTCCTGTTTTAGGTTGATTCATTGCACCAAAGTTAGGTGCAGAAACTGCCTGCTGTGGATCCATTCCCCAGTCAATAATGTTGACCAAGGTTTTCACCACGAACTGGATAATCAGGGATCCACCAGGTGAACCCAACACCATGTTCAGATCCGCGATCTCGCCACCGTCATCGGCATTGAACACCAACATTGGGGACATCGATGAACGTGGACGTTTCGCAGATTCCACCCGGTTTGCTACTGGCTCGCCGTTTTCATCAAGTGGTTCAGCAGAGAAGTCAGTTAGCTGATTGTTCAAAATGAAACCGCGGGTGAAGTGGAATGAGCCAAATGCTGCTTCCACACTGGTGGTCAGCGATGCAGCGTTGCCATAAGAATCGATGATAGAAATGTGGCTGGTGCCATTTTCCGGTATCGGAGCCATCACCGGTTCTTCGCTAAGACCTGCCGTTGCCTCGCCCATAGAGTTGTCAGGATCAATTAGATCTGCACGCCTATCGGTGTAGTCTGCGCTGATCAGCTCATCGACGCCACCGCCAGGAACATCAACAAATGCAGGATCACCGATATATGCATCACGGTCGGCATAAGCCAAACGTTCTGCTTCTGAAATCAAGTGCACAGCTTCCGCATCTGGCAGCCCGCCATCTAAACCAACCTCAGTGGGTGGGTACTGGGAAAGATCAAAGTTATTCAGAATGCCTAAGGTTTCCATCACCGTGACACCACCAGATGATGATGGCGGCATACCGCACACAACCTTGTCACGGTACGGAGCACACAACGCCTCGCGGGTCTCTGGAGTATAAGCAGCCAAATCTGCAGTGCTCATCAAGGAAGGAGTAAATCCGTCAACCTCACGAGTTGCGCGCTCCACGATGTCAGCTGCGATTTCACCCGTGTAGAAGGCATCGGGGCCACCTTCTGAGATAAGGCGAATGGTTTCAGCGTAATCCGGGTTTTGCAGCAGCGTGCCTGGTGCTTTCGCCTCGCCGTTTTCATCAAGGAAGTACGCAGCGGCTTCTGGATCATGCGACAGATCTTCAGCTGAATTAGCAATGGATGCAGACATACGCGGACTGATCTCAAAACCATCGGCGGCTAGTTGCTCTGGAGCAGCTAAAACATCCTGCCAAGAGGTCTGGCCGAAAGAATCGTGGAGCTGGCCTAAAGCTGCCACAATTCCAGGAACACCAATTGACCTGCCTGAACGCCTAGCATCGGGCACCGGCGCTGTTTGATCCTCAGCTGATACATGGATCAGATAGTTTTCATCTGCGGCGACAGGTGCTGTCTCACGACCATCAATCGCAGTTACTGCATTAGCTTCGGCGTCGTAGTACAAAATGTATCCGCCGCCACCAAGACCGGATGACTGGGGTTCGGTAAGTCCCAACACAAACTGTGCTGTGACCAGGGCATCAGCTGCAGTGCCACCTTCCCTCAACACAGCACACGCTGCTTCAGAAGCCAGGGGGTTGGCAGTTGCTACCGCATAGCCTTCGGTTTGAACTGGGGTCATGCCCTCGCGGTAACCAGTGCCGATTTCCGGAGCTACCGAAATATCATCACCAGTGTGCGTGCCTTCGACCGCTTCATCAGAAGTTGCATCAGCGGGAAGCTCACAGGGGGCAAGTGGGGGAGAGGTGTTTGCTTCAGATGTTGAAGCTTCAGAACTTGTGGCGCTTGCCGAGGTGTCATCGTCAGTAGAACAAGAAGAAATGGTCAGGGTCAGGGCTGCCACAGTGAACGCAGCCATCGATCTTAAGATTGTGCTTTGGGTCACTTTCATCACTCGAGCCTATCAGGGAATTTTTATGTAGGGGTGATATTTTCTCCAGAAAAAATAGTTGGTAGAAACCCATTATTGGACACTTGCAATTACTTTAAGTGTGGCCTAAGGTTAATTTCTGATTAACAAAAAGAGTTCTAAAAGTGAACTTAGAATTTCGGGTGGGGCATTCAAGACGGAATACGCCTAATGAAAAGGAAAGGAACACATCATGAAAAACATTCATGACGAAATCAGCCGCATCGAACGCAGCCACGACTACCTGTGGAGTGTTCGAGAAGATCTCCATGCACGATTTGATGGCAAGCTAAAAGCGCACTTTGTCGACAGCGTCCTAGACAGCATTGCTGAAGGCTACGAAGGTCGAATCAACCGCTTCCGGAAAATCTTTATTGAAAAGCGTGCTGTCGAACAGCTTCGCACCGTAGCTGCTTCCCGACCAAGCCACCTCTTGGCTGCTTAAAGGAGATATTTAGGCAACTCAGGCATGGAGTTGGTGCAACCTCTACGCACCGGCATATTTGACCAAAACCATAGTGCGATCAAAGATCCTTGGTCACCAGAGCAAGTTTGTAGACCATGATAACGCCATATTTGACCAAGAATTTCCCTCTCACATTGGTGCTTGGTCACCAGGTGAAGTAGTGGGCAAAAACTGATGAGCAAGTCAGAAAAATTAACCCCGTAGAATCGCCTATAAGCGCCCTTCGGATCTCAAGTGATATAAATACCCATTCTCAAAACCCGGGCGCTTAAATCGGCCGTAGTGGTCTACGGGCAAAAAACAAAGCGAGCTGGCTTTGATGGCTAAACAAAAGCTTTGCCATTCGGGCTATTCGCAGGCAATTCCATCGCCATCGCGGTCAAGTTTGGAACTGTATCCAGGAGATCCTGCATAAAGTGGCGCTGCTCCTGCTGCACGAACCGCTGCGCAATTGGCATAATACGACTGAACAGGTGCAGGTGGGGGAGCCGGGATTTCAGCAAAGTGTTGTGGAGTATTGACATAAGTTTCAGGCTCGGGAATGTACTCTACTGCTGCTGGTTCCACGATTTCCTGACCAATTTCTTCCACTGGTGCAACTTCTGCAACCGTTTCGGTTACTGTGCTGGCTTCTTCAGAAGTGGTCTGCGTGGTGGTCACGACCTGGGTAACGGTGATTTCTGAACTGCTAGATTCTGAAGTGTCCGCGTCGCAAGCAGTTATAAGACCCATGAGTAGTAGGGATGAAAAGCCAAGAACTGCTCTTGATTGCATGCGACCAAAACTACGTTTCGTAGTGTGTTCTGACGCAGAAGAAGATAGGGACATAGTGCCTCGAGTGGGAGTAGGAGATTTAAAGTACTCAGATAAGCTAACACTCGGTTTGAGGGGGAAACATATTTTTTGATGCTCTGCCCACTAAATTAAACAAGAAAACCCGGCTACCGAAAATCTATTTGGTAGCCGGGCATCAAAAAGCTTCCCCACCAGGACTCGAACCTAGAATGACGGTACCAAAAACCGTAGTGTTGCCGATTACACCATGGGGAACTGCAGTAACTGACTGCACCGCTAGAGTTTACATCATTGTCTTAAAAAACCAATTATTGGGGGTGTAGTTAGCTGAGATAGGCTGGTTGACATGGTTCGACAGCGGATGACCGGCAAGGAACGCCGGGAGCAATTAATCTCTATTGGGCGTGCGGTTTTCGCTGAGCGAGGTTTTGATGGCGCGAGCGTGGAGGAGATTGCCGCGCGCGCGAATGTGTCTAAGCCGGTGGTGTATGAGCACTTCGGTGGCAAAGAGGGTTTGTATGCGGTGGTTATTGATCGTGAGATGATCAAGTTGGAGTCGATGATCACGCAGTCTTTGCAGCATGGTCGCTCCCGTTACCGCATTGAGCAGGCTGTTCTTGCGCTTTTGACGTATGTGGAAGATGAAACGGATGGGTTTTTGATCCTGGTGCGCGATATGCGGCCCGGCGAGAGTCGGTCGTATGGCACTTTGCTTAACGACGCCACGACGCAGGTCTCACACATCCTCGGCAATGCCTTCACCCGGTCCGGGCTCAATCCGGAGTACGCGACTCTTTATGGGCAAGCATTGGTCGGCATGGTCTCGATGACGGCACAATGGTGGTTGGATGAGCGCACTCCGCCGAAGGAAGAAGTTGCGGCGCATATTGTTAATCTCTGTTGGAATGGTTTGACGGGGATGGAAGCCGATCCGAAGTTAACGCCTGTCAGTTCCACTGAGGGTGCGATTTTTGGTCAAGATAATGAAACATCTAAGGAGATTCAAGCGTGACACCGATGCTCGCGGGGTTGTTGAAGGTCGCTGCAACCGACCCTAAATTAAAGGGATTGATGTCCAATGTGGGGCAGCAGCATCTGCATATCACGGGTATCGATCAGGCTCGTCCGTGGGTGATCGGTGCGTTGGCTCATCATGCTCCGGTGTTGGTGGTGACTGCTACTGGTCGTGAGGCCGAGGATCTTACCGCTGAGTTGAAGGCAATGATGGGGGATAAGGTGGCGTGGCTTCCTTCGTGGGAGACGTTGCCTCATGAACGCTTAAGCCCTGGTGTAGATATTGTGGGCAAGCGTGCCCAGGTACTCAATCACTTGAAAGACTTAAAAGTTGTTGTCGCTGCTGCGCGCGCGTTTTGCCAGCCTGTGCTGAAAGAAGCAGAAGGTCGTGCGCCGCTGACACTTTCTGAAGGCGCAGAGTTTGATTTTTCTAGCCTGACGTCAGAGTTAGTTTTCCGTGCATATAAGCATGTGGACATGGTGGCAAAGCGTGGTGAGTTTGCTACCCGCGGTGGCATTTTGGATATTTTCCCTACCACGTTGGATTATCCGGTGCGTGTGGAATTTTGGGGCGATGAAGTCTCTGACATCAGGCAGTTCTCTGTTGCCGATCAGCGCACCATCCCAGAAATTACCATTGAAAGCATCGAGATTTATCCGGCGCGTGAACTGCTGATCACTAAAGATGTTGCTGCTCGTGCTGAGTCGTTGATGACCAAGCATCCGGGCAATCCCACATTGGTGGAGATGCTGTCAAAGATTTCTGATTCTCAGGACGTTGATGGCATGGAGGCATTGATTCCAGCGCTGACCGATACTCCGATGGTGCCCATGCTGGAACTCATGCCAGAAAATACTCACGTGTTGGTGATTGCTCCGGAAAAAGTGCGCACCCGTATTGCGGATTTGGAAGCAACCGATGCTGAGTTTTTGATGGCAGGGTGGGAAGCCGCTGCCATGGGAGCTGATGGTCCCGTAGCTGCAGAAGGCCTCGATTTGGAAGCTTCTAGCTATCGCAGTTATGAAAGTTTGGAGGTCTCTGCGTCGAAAAGCGATTTGGCGTGGTGGACTTTCGCCCCGCCCGGCATGTTTGAGGCGGCGGATGAAGCGACGCTGCCGTTGGATTTTGAAGCCGGCCCGGCGCCGCGCGGTGAGCTGCCGAAAATCGATGAGATGATGGCCCAGCTGCTCGCGCACACTACCGCTGGCGGACGTGCGGCGTTTATTGCGCCAACCCAAGGCGCGATTAAACGTATGGTTGATCGCTTTGCCGAGAAGGGCATTCCGACTCACGTGGCAACCCCAGGCTGGGAGCCAACGCCTGGTCAAGTCACTTTATATCATGCGCTCAGCCATGCCGGTTTGGTATTTCCTAAGGTGCGGAAACACCGTGATGGCGCTGCCATGCCACTGGTGGTTATTACCGAAACCGATCTGACCGGTAACCGGGTGGGCGATATCGCGGGAGCAAAACGCAGGCCTGCGAAACGCCGGAACAAAGTGGATCCTTTGGCATTGGAACCAGGGGATTTGGTGGTGCATGAAACCCACGGCATTGGGCGTTTTGTGAAAATGACTGAACGTACCATTTCCGCAGGTGATGAAACCTCGCGCCGGGAATACATCGTGCTGGAATATGCGCCATCCAAGCGTGGCCAGCCAGGCGACCAGCTTTACGTGCCCATGGATGCACTGGATATGCTCAGCCGCTACGTTGGTGGCGAAAAACCAACCCTTTCCAAAATGGGTGGTTCTGATTGGAAAAACGCGAAGAAAAAGGCTCGAGCAGCAGTCCGGGAAATCGCCGGTGAGTTGGTGGAACTTTACGCCAAGCGCCAATCCGCGCCGGGTCATCCTTTTGCGCCAGATACTCCATGGCAAAAAGAAATGGAAGATAACTTTCCCTACGTAGAAACCGAAGACCAAATGCTGGCGATCGATGCGGTCAAGGAGGACATGGAGAAAAGTGTCCCGATGGATCGCGTGATCATTGGTGATGTGGGATACGGCAAAACCGAAGTGGCGGTGCGCGCGGCGTTTAAAGCAGTTCAAGATGGCAAACAAGTAGCTGTGTTGGTGCCCACCACGTTGCTTGCTCAGCAGCATCAGTCCACTTTTGAAGAGCGCATGGCTGGTTTTCCAGTCACGATCAAAGGCTTGTCACGTTTTACTTCGACAGCTGACTCTAAAGAAATTTTGTCCGGACTTGCCACGGGTTCGGTGGATATCGTGATCGGTACGCACCGTCTATTGCAAACCGGTGTGCAGTGGAAAAACTTAGGCCTTGTCATTGTTGATGAGGAGCAGCGTTTCGGTGTTGAGCACAAAGAGCACATCAAGGCTTTGCGTACTCACGTGGATGTGTTGACCATGTCCGCAACCCCAATTCCACGAACCTTGGAAATGTCTATGGCTGGTATTCGTGAGATGACCACCATGCTGACCCCTCCTGAGGATCGCCATCCCATCCTCACCTATGTAGGCCCTTATGAAGACAAACAGGTTGCGGCATCAATTCGACGTGAGCTCCTGCGAGACGGTCAAGTCTTTTTCATCCACAACAAGGTGGCAGATATTGAAAAGAAAGCCCGTGAAATCCGTGACCTCGTGCCCGAAGCACGCGTGGTTGTTGCCCACGGCCAGATGAGCGAGGAACTGCTTGAGCAAACAGTTCAAGGATTCTGGGACCGCGAATACGACGTGCTTGTGTGTACCACCATCGTGGAAACAGGGTTGGACATTGCCAACGCCAACACGCTGATCGTGGAAAATGCCCACCACATGGGCTTGTCTCAGCTTCACCAATTGCGTGGCCGAGTGGGTCGTTCCCGCGAGCGCGGTTACGCTTACTTCCTGTATCCAAAGGGCGCAACACTAACGGAAATGTCCTACGACCGTCTTGCGACCATCGCCCAAAACAACGATCTGGGTGCTGGCATGGCCGTTGCGATGAAGGACCTGGAAATGCGTGGCGCCGGAAACGTGCTGGGTGCAGAACAATCAGGCCACATTGCAGGCGTTGGCTTTGATTTGTATGTGCGTCTTGTCGGTGAAGCAGTTGAGGCTTATCGCGCGCTTGCCGACGGAAAAACTGTCGACGGCACCGTTAAAGGACCAAAGGAAATCCGCGTGGACCTTCCAGTGGACGCCCACATTCCGGAGAAATACATCAACGCCGAACGCCTGCGCCTGGAAATTTACCGAAAGCTCGCACAATCCGAATCCGAAGTGGATCTGCGCCTAGCGGTCGAAGAAATGGAAGACCGCTACGGACCGATCCCCGAAGAGGTTGCCCGACTGCTCTCGGTATCCAGGTTGCGCCACCTCATGCGCGAAGCACACCTCACCGACATTGCAGTCCAGGGCACACGCATCAAGGTCCACCCGGTTGACCTGGCCGACTCCCAGCAAGTGCGCTTAAAGCGCCTGTTCCCAGGCGCCACCTACCGCGCTGCCGCTAAAGCAATCCAGTTGTCCTTCCCGAAGGCTGGCAACAAGGTGACAGATCCTTTGCTTCGCGACGTCGACCTCCTCCAATGGATCGCCGACTTTATTTCCAAAATGTTCAACTTGGAAGAAATCGATGTCCGCGGACCGAAGCGAGGCAAGCCGAAGAAGAAAACAAATGTAATCTCCGTCAGCGAATAAGGTCGCGTGCTGGGCTGCGTGGGCTGTTTGGGGTATCGCGCTCAACACCAAGCACAGATGCCCACCAGGGACAAACAATGCATGATGCCGTCAGCTTGGATTACGCGGTGGGCTTTTTAGAAACCGGACAGGCGTGCCAAGATTTTCTATTTTTGTGAAATTTTGGCACGTATGTTTGGTTTACGCTGATGTTAACCAAACTGTTAACCAAACAGGCATGCCAAGATTCCAGAATTCTAAGGATCCTTGTCACCTGTGTTTGTTCTCAACTGACATCGCCCAAAATCTGGCCTGTGGCCTCTTGAAAAGTGACCTTCCAGAAGCGCTTCTAAGAGCCTTTCGGGGCCTCGACCATGCAAATACTCATTCTGAAAACTTGAGGCGTCAAATAGGCGCAACTGTTAAGAGCCGGATTCTCCCTTAATGGGTGCGTCGAATTGGGAGTTGTACAGCTTCCAATATTCACCTTCTAGTGCCATGAGCTCTCGGTGGTTTCCTTGTTCGACGATTTCACCATCTTTCATCATCAAAATCAGGTTGGCATCACGGATCGTGGAAAGCCGGTGGGCGATGACAAACGCGGTGCGGTCTTGGCGCAATTTGGTCATGGCGCGTTGAATGAACAACTCGGTTCGAGTATCCACTGAGGAGGTTGCTTCATCCAAGATCAGTAACCGGGGGTTAGCCAGGAATGCGCGGGCGATGGTGATCAGTTGGCGTTCGCCGACTGAGAGGTTCATTGCTTCGTCATCTAGCACGGTGTCGTAGCCGTCGGGGAGTGATCGCACGAAGCGGTCCACGTAGGCAGCTTTTGATGCGGCCAGCATTTCTTCTTCTGTTGCTTCGGGCCTGCCGTAGAGAATGTTGTCTCTGATGGTTCCGGCAAACAGCCAGGTATCTTGGAGCACCATGCCGGTGCGTGAACGCAGATTTTTACGGGTCATGGTGCGGATATCTATAGCATTGTCGGCTGTTTCACCGAGCGTGATGGATCCGCTGTTGATGTCGTAGAAACGCATGATCAGATTCACCAAGGTCGTCTTGCCGGCGCCAGTGGGGCCAACGATGGCGATGGTGCTTCCAGAACGCACTTCCAAATCTAAATTGTTGATCAGTGGGAGTTCTGGTGTGTAGCCGAACGATACGTCTTTGAACTCCAGGCGGTTAGCGCCGAAAGCTACGGTGTTGGCTTGCGCAGGGTCATTGTCCTGGTCTTTTTCGTCGAGAAGCTCAAAAACGCGCTCAGCGCTGGCTACGCCGGATTGCAGTAAGTTGGCCATGGAACCCAATTGCGACAGTGGTTGGGTGAATTGGCGGGAGTATTGGATGAAGGATTGGACGGCACCGATTGATAGGGAACCGGAAGCGACTTGTAATCCGCCGACTACCGCAATTGCTACGTAGCTTAAGTTTCCTACGAACATCATGGTTGGCATGATGATGCCTGAAACAAACTGAGCTCCGAAACTTGCCTTATATACAGCCTGGTTTTCTTCCTCAAAAGCCTTTTGGACATCTTTTTGGTGCCCAAATACCTTGACCACTGCATGGCCGGAATAGGTTTCCTCCACGCGCGCATTTAACACACCGGTCTGTTTCCACTGCTGGGCAAAAAGTTTCTGGGAGCGTTTTGCAACCAGCACGGTGACCACGATGGTGATCGGGATGGTAATCAATGCAACGAGTGCAAGCAGCGGAGAGATGATAAACATCATCACCAACACACCAATGACGGTGAGTAGTGAAGTAATCGCCTGGGACAATGTCTGCTGCAAAGATTGTCCGATATTGTCTACGTCATTGGTCACGCGACTGAGCAGATCGCCTCGTTTGATGGAGTCGAAATAGCTCAGAGGTAGGCGGTGAACCTTTTCTTCCACTTCCATGCGTAGGCGGTGCATCGCACTTTGCACAATGCGGTTGAGCATCCGAGCCTGGATCAGGGAAAGCACACTACCGATCACATAGGCACCGATGACCAGACCTAGGATCAGGCCCAACTTATCAAAATCAATGCCTGAACCTGGAACAAGATTCATGTCTTGCATCATGGAGGCTTGGTTGTTTTCACCAGCAGCCTGAAGCTGCGCGATGATATCTTCCTTCGAGGCACCTGCTGGCATGCGCTTGGAGAGGAAACCTTCGAACACCACGTTGGTGGCTTTGCCCAGCAACCACGGACCAAGCACTGTGAGGCCGACGCTTAAAATGGCGAGGAAAATTACCACAATTAATGTGGTGCGGTCGTGGCCAAGAATCCCGAAAAGTCTTTTTGCCGATGGTCCGAAATTTTGTGCCTTTTGGTGCGGAGCAGCATCTTTGCGGCCTGCATTATCACTCATGATTTAGCCTGCGCAGTCTCTTGGGATTCAACAATTTCGCGGTAGGTATCGCATGTTTTCAGCAAATTATCATGGGTGCCGATACCTGCGATTTCGCCATTATCTAACACCACAATCTGATCAGCATCCCGAATCGTGCTCACGCGTTGAGCCACAATCAGCTTGGTGGCTTCCGGCAAGTGGGTGGATAATGCTCGTCGCAGAGCAGCGTCGGTGCTGACATCGAGGGCGGAGAAAGAATCGTCGAAAATATAAATCTCAGGCTGTTTCAGCAAGGCCCGCGCAATAGCTAAACGTTGACGCTGACCACCAGAAACATTGGTGCCACCTTGAGCAATCTCAGAATCAAGAGCCTCTGGCATATCGCGTACAAAGTCAGCAGCTTGAGCAATGGCCAAAGCCTGCCACAGCTGTGTGTCATCCGCGTCTTCGTTTCCATAACGCAGGTTGCTGGCAATGGTTCCAGAAAATAGGAAAGATTTCTGCGGAACAAGACCGATCCGATCCCACAGTTCCAGGGGTTCAAAGTCGCGGACATCGGTGCCATCGATGGTAACTTCGCCGGAGGTGACGTCGAAAAGCCTAGGCACCAGCCCGATCAGCGTTGTCTTGCCCGACCCGGTTGAGCCGATGATCGCCGTCGTGCTGCCCGGCGCGACGCGGAAGCTGACATTATTTAGCACCGGGTCATCCGCACCGGGGTAGGCAAAGGTTGCGTTGTTAAACACGATTTCACCAGCGCTTTTCGACGGCTGCGCCGGTGTTTCTGGCGCCTGAACCGATGGCACGGTGTTCAAAACCTCGCCGATGCGATCAGCTGACACGGCGGCGCGGGGGACCATCACGAACATGAATGCCGCCATCATCACGCCCATGAGAATTTGCATGATGTACTGCAAGAATGCGAACAACGTACCAATTTGTGTTTCACCGGATTCGACTTGGAAGGCGCCAAACCAAATCACGGCGACTGCAGAGAGGTTCATAATCAGCATTACAGCGGGAAACATCAAGGCCATGAGGTTGCCGGTACGCACACCAATATCAGCAACGTCTTGACTTGCTGAGGTAAAACGCGCGCGCTCTTCATCTTCACGCACGAATGCCCGAATCACGCGGATGCCGGTGAGCTGCTCACGCATGATCTGGTTGATGCGGTCAATGCGTTTTTGCATCAGCTGGAACATGGGAACCATGCGCACAATAATCAACGCCACGACAATGATGAGAACTGGAATGCTCACCACCATCAGCCACGACAATCCAAGATCTTGGCGCACAGCCATGATCACGCCACCAATGGCTAACATCGGGGCGGAAATCATGAGTGTGGAGGTCATCTGCACCAGCATTTGGATTTGCTGCACGTCATTGGTGTTTCGTGTAATCAGTGAAGGCGCTCCAAATTGGCCCATTTCACGTTCTGAGAAACTGACTACCTTTCCAAAGATCGCCGACCGCAGATCTCTGCCCACAGTCATAGACAATTTCGAGCCGAAATACACACCGGCAATGGCGCAGGCGACCTGGACCAACGTCAGCGCCAACATGATGCCACCAGTGCGCCAGATATATCCGATATCGCCTGTGACCACACCATTGTCAATGATGTCTGCGTTGAGCGTGGGGAGAAGAAGCGAAGTGATTGATTGCGCCAATTGAAAAATAATGACAGCTAAAATTAGAGGCCATGTGGGTTTAAGAAACCTCACCAAAATTGACCACAGCATGAATGTATTCCTTTTTAGGGAGAGTCATCCCCAGTGGGTGTCCGGGGGTTAAGGCTGGACGTTAAATTTGCTTAACGGTTTCCCCAAGATTACGCCCAAATTCTAGTGATGGATTGTTGCTGGTTTCTTCAGCCAATTAGGTAGCGGAAATTCGTTGAGATAGCAGGCAGCGATGGCAAGACCAATGCTTGGAAGTGATAGCTCATCGCGATAACACAAATACCAACTGTGGTGTTCAGGGTGGAATTTATTCTTGGATGCTGCAAGGGAGCGGAAGCCCTAAAACGGTTCCATTGCTTTGCCTAGAAGGTCTAAAATCGCATCAATGGTGCCACGGTTGTCCATGCTGTTAGTGGAGCTTAATGGCGCGCCCGAAAGGGACACCCATTTCAGGTTGAGATCTCTGGCGATAACGACGGCCTCGGAAATTAAAAACTCAATAACCGATTTGAACCCCTGTGGATCACGGCGCATCACATCGAGCGTATATCCAACAATGTAGCCATCTTCAAACACCGGCAACCAGCTTGTTATGCCGTGGAGATGATCATCGGCACCGACGGCAAGCAAGAGAAAAGTATCTGGATCTGACAACTCATTGACAGTTCCTAGTGTGAAGCCCATCTCCGGCAGTGCTTTTTCAGAGACCCATTCCTCCGACAGTGAGATGATTTTGTGCTGCATCTCGGTACTAAGTTTTGCCCACGTGGTCCAGATGGCATGCACTGATTCTTTGGCTGCACGGTTTCTAGCGGTACGAACATTTTGAAAGCGTTTGCCCTTAAAGTCCGCCTGCTCGGGGTGAAGTACCGCCTCCTCAGCCACGCGGAGTTTATGATGTCCTGCGCTCATGCGTTCTGTGGAGAATTGCTCACCCACCGAATACCACGCGACAATCCAGCCTTGGTGGCTTGCGAATTCTTCGAATTGCCTGGCCAAGTCATCCTTGGATTCGCACGAGTCTGGGCCAATAATAGGCTCTCCGAGGGTAATCGCAACCCCTCTTTTAACGCGGTAGGCCACGTAACCTGTGGATTTTGGAGCCCACCAATAAGTATTGCCACCCCAGGTGGTCATCCAAGATAGGTGATCACCACTGCCAGCCTTCAAGGTTTCGGCTGCTTTTTCCTGGTCTTTATAGGCCTTATCGACGTGCACACCCATCAGCAAGTGGTACAGCACTGCGGCGGCCACCAGCCAGAATAGTGTTCCCGTCCATTCAAAAACCGCCCACCCACGAGGAGATCTGGGGAAGAGCTGGTGATTTAAAACTGTATCGATCGTGGGAGGAAGATACCGGAAGGGAAGCTCTTTAAGCGCTAGCCCGATTGTTGGGTGAGGGTGGAACGCATGGGGAATAAGCAGGGTAGTAAGAATCCAGATGGCCGCAGTTCCCAATAAAGTAAGACTGAGCACGATGGCAGACTGGGAAATCCGTGCTGTATCGATTTTTACTTGGAAAGCACGGCGGAAAATCACCAACACAGCCAACGCGATCAACCAAGGCACAATCACGCTAAAAGCATTGACCGACCACAATAAATCTGTGGCATCCGCGGATAGTTTAATCAGCTGAAACATCAAGACTGCGATGGACAGTAGCTGAGCCAGAACTGACAGCATCCAGGCAACACGACGTCCACGGCTTAGCCCCAATGCCAGAACCACTGTGAGGATCAGAGGAATCAAATTAGCCACTGATGGGCCCACACCGTGCTGTTGCAGCTGGTCAAGTGCACCTTGGCAAGCATCCGACGTCCCATCGGCGTGGCAGAGATGATGCATGTGTTCCTCTGTCACAAGTGGTTGCCAAATCAATTCGGTTGCGCTGGAAAACGGACCATGGGTGAGCGGGTTAAGTGCAGCAAGGACAGGGCCTACTGCTACGGCAGTGATCAAAATGGCCGACATGATCCGAGCTTCACGGATGGTAAGCGAACCTGAAAACCAGCGTCTACCTGGTGTTTTTCGATGCCTGCCCAGCTCGCCTACAACAGTGCCGATGATGGTGGCGGTGAGGACGGTGACGTCGGCAAGCGTGCCCGTATAAAGCAGCAACGTCAACGTGATGGTGAACAGTACCAGCCTCGTGCGTCGGCGCCATAAAAGCGGCATGGATGCAGATGCGAACGCTGCGACACCGAAGACCCAGAAATCCGGGGTGAGCAACACATCTTCTAACAAGTTGTTGCCCCAGCGGTTCAGGCCGGCTTCCTCAATGAGATAAGCGATGCCGATGCCTAATGGAACAGAGCTGATGTGGAGTAATACCGCTGCGACCGCGAATTTCAGACTGCCTAGAATTCTTTCAGCAGGGACTGCAAAAACAATGATCCACAACGTAGACATCAACGCCGCAGTGGTGGGGGAGGAACTTAGACCAGCGGTGAGGAAATGCGGACTAATTATCGTCCACGGTAAGGAGAGCCCAAGGGTATTGGTTGGATTCTCTGCGCCGAGGACTTCCCGCAAGCCCCACATGATGATGACCATGAGCAGGCTAAGAGGTGTGAAACGTAAGGATTTACCCAGCCATCTCAGACCGAAGAGAAAATAGGACTGTGACGATTTTTCCATTGTTAAACCTGCACTCCGCCACGTTGTGCAACCCAATCAAAAGTATTAGCCAAAGCTACTCGCCACACCTGGAAAGAATGCCCACCGGCAACGGTATCAAAAGTGGTGGACATTCCAGCCTGATTACTTAAATTGTTCAAGTGGGACAATGCTGTCACAGCACTTTCATCATTGCTACCAGCGATAAACTTGCCCGAAATTCCACTGTAGGTATGATCCCTAGAACCAATTGCTTGATTGAGTAAATCCTCAGGGTTAACGGCTTTGAATGCGTCTTCATCGCCGCCGAAAAGTTGATCAACTGTTTGCTCACGTGTGCCAAGGGTGGGTTCTGCCTGCCCAGAAAAATCAAGGAAAGAACCATAAGACTTCGGATGATTAGTCATAATTTGCAAAGCGCACGTGCCACCGTAACTTAGCCCTCCAATAGTCCAGGTGCGTTGATCCTGATTGACTCGAAACTTCTGCTTGATCAACATCGGAACATCTTGGGATAGGTAAGTCATCACGTCCTGTGAATCAGAATCAACACATGCCGGGTTTCCGCTAAAAGATCCCGTGCCATCCACACTGATAACAATCGGACTAATTCCATCGTGTGTGGCCTGGAAATTATCAGCTGTTTGATCAGCATCACCACTGCTAAACCACTGATCCGGCTGGCCAGGATTTCCAGCCATTAAAACCAACACCGGCAACTGCACATCAGGATGAGTCCAATAAGCAGGAGGGATATAAGCATAAGCATCGCGAGCATTAAAATCCGAGACAGAATCATCCGTTGTTCCAGCTAAAGGCACCTGCACTAGTGCACCGACTTCACGGTCATCCATGGTTGGGGCAGTGGATTGGGATTCAAAATCCGCATACGACATGGACACAGCCGCAGGTACAGGATTGAAAGAACCCAACGTTGGGTACGGCTGATAATTCAAATTGACCACAGCAGCAGAATTAATCAGCGCAATTACTGTAAGACCTGCCATCCAGATTCTTGTACGACCAGTGCGGAAAAAGACACTCAACAGGGAAAACACTGCCACACCAGCGGCTAAATAAATTGTCCACGGATTCGGATCCGGGAACGGCCTCCACAGCTTTTCAATGATCACCCACGCACTGAGGGTTAGAGCCACTGCAGAGATTAGTGCGCCAAGCGTGCGTTTCCTGGGTTTGTGGACAATTCCGTACGCAGTCGCAGCAACAGTTAGTACAGCAACACAAATGATCACGGTTAGGGCCGTGGAATCGACAAGCGAGACTGTTCGCCATTCATTCACATCGTCATTATCCGCTTGAAAATCTTCAAAGAATTAGGGAAGAGCTAAGAAATGCTGGTGAAGTAGCAGGAAAATGGATCAAGATGGTTCTTGCCGTTTAGGTGATTCTCGGTGGTAGTAAATTCCTTCTGGTTGCAGGAGCCGATTTAAGGGGTTGGGGTCTGCTGGATGAATGTTTGTGTGGGTAGGGCTTGTTTAAGCGCTTACAGGCGAATTTAGAGGCTGTTCAATTTGAGGCCAATGGGGTAGAAGTGAAACCTGGAAGTTTGCTGATCAAGTATTCACCACAAACGTGAGGTCCAACCACGGGATCGAATAAATTTTTGCACCTAAAGGGCTGTCTGATGAAAATTCCCCCCACAAATCGATGGCGAGTTCGGTTTTGTGGTGAATATTCGCATATTATTTCGATTTGGGTGAGGTGAGGCTGACAAGACGGTAGCCTCTAAGAGGAATTGAGCCAAATGCAAAGTCAAGAAGTGCTAAAGCGATAGCGATCCATTTGCCAAACCGACAATTCCACAAACGGCAGCAATGCTAAGGACCACAACCACACCTATTTCAAAGCGGTTAAACACTCTTTCGCCCCGATAAAGCCTGGTCCACACATAGGGGATTAGTCCTGGAATCATCGCCATTGCGCCGAAAAGAACATATTGCGGTTCCGCGGCATAAAACAACCACACTGAGTAAATGGTGGCCAGCAGCCCAACGACCAGGTGTTTCCGATTTTCTTGGGCTGAAATTTTTGGACCTGAATCATCAAAACGAGTTCCTGCATGAGGGTGAGTGATTCCTCTGCCACGGGTTGCCAGCATTACTAAATAGAGAGCAGAAAACAGATACGGTACGAGATACAAGTTGGTGGCCAACTGAACCATGGATACGTAGGTGGTTTCATTGAGGAAGAAAATGATGATGAACACCTGGATCACGATCGTGGAGATCAGCTGTGCCATCCACGCAGCACCGCGGTTGTTGATGGCGCCGATTTTCTTTGGAATCAACCCATCCATTGCCATTAATGCCAACGGTTCCGCACACAGCATCTGCCAGGACACATAAGCACCAAGAACTGACAGGCACAGCCCCAAGGAAATCAGTGCCGCACCCCATGGGCCGACCACCGCTTCAAGAACCGACGCCATGGAATTATCTGGCAAAGCAGCAAGTTCCTGTTGGGTGAGCACGCCGAAACTCAATGTAGAAATAGACATCAGCAGAAGGAGAACGGCTACAAAACCGATAACGGTAGCGCGACTGACATCTCTCCTGGAACGCGCTTGACGTGAGTAAACTGATGCTCCTTCAATGCCAATAAACACCCAGACTGTGTACACCATGATTCCGCGTACTTGATCAAAGATGCTGCCCACATCACCGTCACGTCCCCACAGATCGACCGTGAACTTTTCCCAGCTAAAACCTAAGAATGCAACGAGGATGATAAAGCACAGTAGTGGCAGGATTTTAGCTACGGTTGTTACTGTCGTCAGGAAAGCCGCTTGGCTAATTCCGCGTGAGACCACACCAAAAACCAGCCACGTCAACCCACTAACCGCCAACGCTGACACAAAAGGGTGGTCTTGGGAAAACAGCGGAACATAGTGTCCCAACGTGGAGAAAAATAACGTGGCGTAGCCAACTTGCGCGATTACGGACCCCAGCCAGTATCCCCAGGCGGAGGAAAAGCCTACGTAATCACCCAATCCGACTCGGGCGTAGGCGTAAACACCGGAATCTAAGTGCGGTTTCCTGCGCGCAAGAACGTGAAACACAAAGGCCACTGATAGCATGCCCACACCGGCGATTAGCCAGCCAATCAGCATCGCGCCGGGAGCTGCAACCGAGCCAATGTTTTGGGGGATGGAGAAAATCCCGGCACCGACCGTTGATCCAATGATCAGTGCGATGAGGGTTCTAATAGATACAGTGCGGTTTGTGTCCGCTGATCCTGTTGAACCCGAAGAATCTGTTTGATTAAGCACTCATTTAACGTAGTTGACGCCCAACGCTGACGCTAAACTTCGCGTATTCTCGGGGGTTGTAAATCAAATGCAGGTGAATTGTTAGGAAAGGTAGGAAACCCATGGGCATTTTCGATGAGGCTAAGAAAAAGGCGACCGACTTCCTCGGATCCGATGCAGGCGAGCAGAAGTCAGACGAATTGCTTGATAAGGCTGCTGATGCCGCCAAGGGTCGTCTTGGTGAGGATAAGGCAGATCAGATCAACAAGGTCCGCGATGCGGTAGATGAGCGCATCGGTAACAACAATGGTGGCGAAGAAGAGGAGCCTGCCAACTAGAATGAGGCGTCATGCGCGTCGTTGTTGTTGATCCACATCACCCCGTCCTTCCGGTTTCTTTTATAGAGGCTGCAATTGGGCGGGGTGAACCTGTTTTAGTTGATGATGATTTTCCGTTTGATGTTGGAAAATGGGGGATAAAGACGTCGAAAAGCGCTTCCTGGCTGCTTACTGCAAACCCCATGCTTATCGACGCACCCCTCGACCCATTGCGCGAGGCGGTCAGTGTGATGCGGGCGGCCGTGGGCCGCGGGGAATGGGAACGTGGGCAGACGCATGAAAGTTTGATTCCTTATTTAAAGGAGGAATCGCAGGAGTTCATCGAGGCTGTGCAGTCAGGCGATGACGAGGACATGAAAAAGGAGCTGGGGGATGTGTTACTCCAGGTACTTTTTCATGCAGAAATCGCCGCCCGTCAGTCTCGTTTCGATATTTTTGACGTGGCGGCGAGTTTCGTTGCCAAGATGCGATCACGGTCGCCGTACCTTTTCGACGGATCCACCGGAATCGTGCCTACCGAGGAACAGGAACTGCTTTGGGCGCAAGGTAAAGCCAGCGAAAAGGTTCAGGAACAATTACGCGGTCATAAATGATGACGACAGGTTGGAGGAGAACTGCTGCAGCTGGGTGAGGAAGTCTTGGGGGTCTTCCTTAACGAGGCCACAGGTTAGAGCGCGGTTGGCGATGCGCTCTGAGTAGGAAACAGCGGCAACATTCAAAGGAAAGTCTAGCTGGCTAACTGCGGTGGAGTTTCGTAGATTTGCCGCGAGCTCAGCGCGAGTGGAGTTTTCGTGTGCAAGGCCAGTGTTGTAGATAGCTGCGCCTAGAAGACCACAATCAAAGGTGTCAATGATTTGGTTGAAGTCTTGAGCGGAAGCAGAAGGGGTCAGGCCTGCGGTGAGCGCTACGGTAGCTGCTGCGATGGTGGCGAGGCGAAGTTTCTTCATGATTTTTCCTTAAAAGTTCTTTGGGGAATAGATATGGGTATGGCAAAAGCCACAACAGCCAAAATCCTACGTTAATGAAGTGACTTGTGTGACTGTTGTGGCTTATGTGATGAATGGGGTTACCCCCGCTCGTTTATGAAGAAAGGTTGGAGGAGAGCTCAGAAAGGTAGGTATCTTCCTTTACAAAGCCACACTTCTGAGCGCGGTCAGCAAGGGCTGCTGCTTGGCCTTCATTCCAGTCACCAATCTGTGGGAACTGCTCGGTCAGGCCGTTTTCACCCTTGGCTGCAATAGCTTCTGCGAGCTCACGGTTGTACTGGCCTTCTTCCAGGACACCTGCTGCGTTTAGACCTGCTTCAAGAACTCCACAAGGGATCAAGTCGTATGTGGTGGAGAGTTCCTTGTTGATGGAAGAGATGCTTGCAAAGTCTACGGCGGATGCAGGTGCTGCGAAAGCTACTGTTGCGATACCGGCGGTTGCTGCAAGTGCTGCGATGCGACGTGAAAGCTTCATGGTTCTCAAAACTCCTTTTGGGAAATCTTTGGGGAAATCTGAATTGATATGTGGACGATATGAAGAACTCGCCCCTAATTATAATTTTGTGACGCAGGTCATCGAATTCTCTACTGGTGGGTTTGCTTGGTTTCGGGCTGAAAAAATTACGTTTTGGCTGTGACTATGTGAATGGCTTAATAATTGCATGGGAGGCTGATTTTGGGGCTATTTTCATAAGATCTTGTTGGTTTAAATATAGATTTTTCCGACAAAAACCTTGGGAAGTTTTCTGGAATTAATTGCCAATGCGGGAGTTCCAAAATGAGCCGGTACTATCAAGCCCCATGAGTTCAGGGGTTAAAAAGGCGTTGGGATTTGGCTGCGGTTCGGTCTTGGCTGTGGTCATGGTGATCTCATTTGTTGGATGGGCGCTTAGTTTCATGGATGGAACAGCGCCTATTCGCCAACTCCAACAAGTCCCTGATGATGTTCCGCCAGCACGTGCTGAAGAAGTTCCACAGATTGATATAGAAGCTGCAGGGCGTACTTCTGATCATCTTCGCTTCTGGGCAGAGCCGATTGCGCAGGACACGGGAGTGTCAGTCCAGGCGATTGCGGCATATGGCAATGCTGAACTTATTGCACGTACAGCGTGGCCAAGCTGCAACCTGTCGTGGAATACCTTGGCTGGTATTGGGCAGGTGGAAACACGGCATGGAACATACAACGGAAAAATGTTCGGTGGCAGCGCTTTGGATGAAAATGGTGTGGCCACTCCGCCGATTATTGGTGTGCCTCTTGATGGATCACCAGGTTTTGCGGAAATTCCCGATACTGATGGCGGGGAATTAGATGGTGATACGGAATATGACCGTGCTGTTGGTCCCATGCAGTTTATTCCTGAAACTTGGCGTCAAAAAGGTTTGGATGCCAATGGTGATGGCATAGCTGATCCAAACCAAATTGATGATGCAGCTCTTAGTGCTGCCAACCTGCTGTGTTCTAATGAGCGCGATCTGTCAACTCCTGAAGGGTGGACTCAAGCGGTGCATTCTTACAATATGTCTAACCAGTACCTCATGGATGTTCGTGATGCCGCGGCGTCCTATGCGTTACGTCAGCCGGCGATGTAAAAGATGTAAAAATAACGGCTAAAATTCCCTCAAAACACCCCCGAAAATGTGAGATTGTGTCTGACCAAACATGAATGGGCTGGGAATTCGGGTAGTTTTACCAACTATTTTCAACTGATTGCTTCATCGAAACAAGATTCATGCAACAATTGGACGTAGACGTGATTGAAGACATTTGATCGCGTGAATAATTCTGGTTAGCTCCCAAGTTGGCATAGGAGGCCACAGTGGCTGAAATCATGCACGTATTCGCTCGCGAAATTCTCGATTCCCGCGGTAACCCAACCGTAGAGGCAGAGGTTTTCCTGGATGACGGTTCCCACGGTGTCGCAGGTGTTCCTTCCGGCGCATCCACCGGCGTCCACGAAGCTCACGAGCTACGTGACGGTGGCGATCGCTACCTGGGCAAGGGCGTTTTGAAGGCAGTTGAAAACGTCAACGAAGAAATCGGCGATGAACTCGCTGGCCTTGAGGCTGATGATCAGCGCCTCATCGACGAAGCAATGATCAAGCTTGATGGCACCGCCAACAAGTCCCGCCTGGGCGCAAACGCAATCCTTGGTGTTTCCATGGCTGTCGCAAAGGCTGCTGCTGATTCCGCAGGCCTGCCACTTTTCCGCTACATCGGTGGACCAAACGCACACGTCCTTCCTGTTCCAATGATGAACATCATTAACGGTGGTGCTCACGCTGACTCCGGCGTTGACGTTCAGGAATTCATGATTGCTCCAATCGGTGCAGAGACCTTCTCTGAGGCACTGCGCAATGGTGCTGAGGTTTACCACGCACTGAAGTCTGTCATTAAGCAAAAGGGTCTATCCACCGGTCTTGGCGATGAGGGCGGTTTCGCTCCTTCCGTTGGCTCCACCCGCGAGGCGCTTGACCTAATCGTTGAGGCAATCGAGAAGGCTGGATTTACCCCAGGCAAGGACATCGCTCTTGCACTCGACGTTGCTTCTTCCGAATTCTTCAAGGACGGCACCTACCACTTCGAGGGTGGACAGCACTCTGCAGAAGAGATGGCAAACGTTTACGCTGAGCTCGTTGAGGCGTACCCAATCGTTTCCATCGAGGATCCACTGCAGGAAGATGACTGGGAGGGTTACACCAACCTCACCGCCACCATCGGCGACAAGGTTCAGATCGTTGGCGACGACTTCTTCGTCACCAACCCTGAGCGCCTGAAGGAGGGCATTGCCAAGAAGGCTGCCAACTCCATCCTGGTTAAGGTTAACCAGATCGGTACCTTGACTGAGACCTTCGACGCTGTCGATATGGCTCACCGCGCAGGCTACACCTCCATGATGTCCCACCGTTCCGGCGAGACCGAGGACACCACCATCGCTGACCTTGCAGTTGCACTCAACTGTGGTCAGATCAAGACTGGTGCGCCAGCACGTTCCGACCGTGTTGCAAAGTACAACCAGCTTCTCCGCATCGAGCAGCTGCTTGGCGACGCCGCAGTCTACGCAGGTCGCAGCGCCTTCCCACGTTTCCAGGGATAAATAAAGACGCTTTTCGACGCCCGGTAGCCGCAAGGTTGCCGGGCGTCGCTGTCTTATTACTGTTACTGGTGTGACTATGATCGAGGATTATGGCAAAGCAGAAGAAAACTCATAAAGGCATCGTTCCTGTCTCTAGCAGGGAACGCGCTTCAGAGTCAGTTTCTGCCACCCGAGCACCATTTAGATTGGGTGCAGTAGGAATCGGTGCAATAGCACTTGTGGTGCTTTTAATCTTGTTTGTTATCGCAATTCCGGTGCGCAACTACTTTCAACTGCGCTCTGATATTGCTCAAACGGAAGCGTCAATTGCCGCTAAAGAACAGCAAATTAAGCAATTAGAATCAGACCTCAATAGGTACCAATCAGAGGCGTATATCAGGGAACAAGCCCGGCTTCGTCTTGGAGTTATTGAACCTGGTGAAACCGCCTTTAGAATCGTCGATCCAGCACTCGATTCAGATACCTCTGTGACTTCTGACGGTAATGAAGTAGAACCACTAGGCCCTTGGTATGAAAATCTGTGGGATTCTGTCACCACACCAGAAGTGCTCGGCGGAGAAGAAATTGCTCCTCCACCAATTGAAGGTGAAGTGCCAACTATTGCGCCAACAGAAGAAGCACCTGTGCAATAGCGCTTTAGGCACAGACTCATGACAGAATAGAGAGCATGAGTGTTAACGATGCAGATTTGAAAGCTGTCGAAGAGCAATTAGGACGGACACCACGAGGCGTCCTCGATATCTCTTACCGCAGCCCTGATGGAGTACCCGGTGTGGTGATGACCGCACCAAAACTCGATGATGGCACCCCATTTCCAACACTGTATTACTTAACTGACCCACGCCTGACCACTGAAGCATCCCGCCTCGAGGTGGCCTTGGTGATGAAATGGATGACCGAGCGTCTATCCACTGACGAAGAACTTCGCGCTGACTACCAGCGTGCCCACGAGCACTTCCTGGCTAAGCGCAACGCCATTGAAGATCTCGGCACTGATTTCTCCGGCGGTGGCATGCCTGACCGCGTGAAGTGCCTTCACGTTCTCATTGCTTACGCACTGGCAGAAGGCCCAGATCATTTCCGACTTGGAACTGAAGCCGTAGCGATGGCCGCTGAACACGGAGATCTTCGTGGAACCGCCATCCCAGAAGACTGGCCAACAGTCCAAGACCTGGGCATTAATATGGAGGACTTTGATTTCTCCCGAGCAGGTGGGGCTTAATGACCCGCTACGCGGCCATCGATTGCGGAACAAACTCCATCCGTCTGCTGATCACTGAAGTTACCCCTGACGGTTTCAAGGAGATCACCCGGGAAAACACCATCGTGCGTTTAGGCAAAGGCGTAGACGCCACCGGGCAACTCGACCCAGAAGCCATCGAACGCACCCGCATCGCGTTGGAAAACTACGTTGAGCTCATGGAAACGCACGGCGTAGAAACAGTACGCATGGTGGCAACCTCAGCTACTCGTGATGCATCCAATCGTGATGAGTTCTTCTCCATGACCCGTCAGTTGCTGTCAAGGATCCGTCCTGGATACCAAGCAGAAGTAATCTCTGGTGAAGAAGAAGCTCTGCTGTCCTTCCGAGGCGCAATCGTTGACCTTCCTGAAGAACAAGGCCCATTCTGTGTGATTGACCTTGGCGGTGGATCAACTGAATTTATCGTCGGCACCTATGACGGTGACATCCTTGGATCCCACTCCACCCAAATGGGATGCGTTCGCCTCACCGAGCGAATTATGCGCAGCGATCCTCCCACTGAAACGGAGGTGGAAATCGCCCGCGACTACGTTGCCGAACGCATCGAAGAAGTAAAAACCATCGTCCCAATTTCAAAGGCAAAAACCTTTGTTGGATGCGCAGGTACTTTCACCACCATTTCCGCGTGGGTACAAGGCTTGGAAACCTACGACCGCAATGCGATCCACCTGTCAGCCCTCAACTTCGATGCTCTGCGAGTCGTGACCGATGAGATCATCTCAGAATCATCATCGCAGCGGGCAAGCAACCCAGTTGTTGATCCAGGCCGTGCCGACGTTATCGGTGGGGGATCAGTGGTAGTTCAAGCAGCAATCGAACTCGCTTCGCAAGAAACAGGTGTGGACTACATTATTATCTCCGAGAAAGACATCCTTGATGGTTTGATTCTTGGCCTGGTAGAAGCTGATTCTGCACAGAAATAGGACCCCGGTTTTATATCTCTAAGACATCATGTTCTATGATGTTTAAGCACCAAGAAAATAGCATTGGAAGCATACTTATGTATCCTTACAGTGCTGCTTGCCCCCATAGCCCAATCGGCAGAGGCGGTTGACTTAAAATCAATACAGTGTGGGTTCGAGTCCCACTGGGGGCACCAATGTTCCAACAGTTCTGATCGTCACAGATCAGGAGTGTTGGAACTTTTTTCGTTTAGGTCTAGTTTTCCGTTTCCCCAAAATTACTTGGACACTTTTAAGACACCGCCTCGATAATACTTTGATGGTTCAGGTTCATCAGCAAAGAAGTAGCGTCGTTATGTCCGCAAAGCATGTATGGTCACAGGTTAAGTAGACCAACGTGGTCGGATATTTGGTCAGCACTCTAACTGATGATGGGGGATTGTTATACAGTGGAATCGTAGATGGCAGTCTGTGGGGCGATTGTTTATCGGAGCTGTATTGTGCGTCGGGGCGTTGTCAGGATGTTCTTCTGAGGAAACTAGTGGAGAGGATCTCCAGCCAGAAGTTACCTACATCGACGATATTCAACGCAATGACCTTTCCAATGAACGAGCAGTTGATTGGCAACGCTATGAAGTCGTTGATGAAACCAATATTCGCGTGTTCTTTTCCGCTGGTTCTAAAAGCTGTTATGGAACGCGTGCGTTGGTCGAAGAAACTTTTGAAACCATTGAAATCGCGGTGTTGGAAGGATCATTCCCCGGCGCACCGGATGTTTGTACTCTTATTGCACGAGAGGCATCGATTTTGGCAGAGACTTCGCAGCCTGTCGCGGATCGAGAGGTTATTCAGCTAGCTGATCCAGAATTGAACCCCTAACGCAACGGAGTTCGGTAGGGTCACCATAATGCGAGATTTAACTGCCAGGGCTATAGTCGGGTGCCCGGTGGAAACAGCGATGACTGTTATTGGGGGTTGTTGGAAACTAACGTTGATCCAAGCATTGATCGACAGCAACGTGCCATTGCGATACAGCGAGCTGAGGGATAAGGCAGGGGAGATCTCTGATCGGACACTGACACGTTCGCTGCGGGAGCTAGAGTCCGATGGGATCGTGGTGCGCACTGCCTATGCCGAGGTTCCACCGCGAGTGGAATATGAACTTACCGATATTGGTAGAAGTCTCGCTCCAATTATTTCGGCTATTCAAACTTGGGGCGATGAGTGGCTTCATAGCTATTCGAAGTTGAGTTCGCCTTTAATCTGACGTTTGATTTCGAAGAAGTTCGGCTCTGCAACGATGGTGATGTAGGCATCCCAGAATTTTAGTGCGGCATCTCCTTGCGGACGCTTGGTAAAAACTGGACCAAAGAAAGTAGAGCCGGCGACTCGAATAATAGGAATACCCACACCAGTACCAGTTTCTGCGAGCGCCTTGTGTGTGGATTCAGCAACTGCTGAATCATAAGAGGTGTCATCGGCAGCAGCAGCTAATTCTGCGGGAAGTCCAGCATCTGCCAACGCTTGCGCAATAACCGTGCTGGTGGCATCGGTGGAAACATCTTGTGATCCGCCACCGGGGTGCAAAAGCGTGCCAATCGCTGTGTAATAGATACCGACATCGAGTCCCGCATCTTGGACAGCCTGAGCTACACGAACCATACGGTGACCTGCAATATGAGCTTGTTCATCATCTCCCTCGTCGAGCCCAACATTTAGAACCGACAGGGAAAATGGATGCCAGGTGATGTCATAGGAGCGAAGGTGCGCAACATCTTCGACCCAGCGAGACGTAATCCAGGTGAAGGGGCAAATAGGATCAAACCAAAAATCAACTTGAGTTGTCATAGTGATCAATATTGCCGGAACTGATAAATGCCCTCTAGTACGGCGCTAAATACTAGCTACGCACACAGGTGTAAGCATTCAAGCTCAACACATGAAAAGCGCAAGTTACCGGGGGAGGGTGAGATTTTGGCTCCCGAGCTGAATCATATCTTTAGCTACTCCTGGTGCCAGCATGCTTGGTTAGGTTAGTGGACTTAAACCAACGAACCTTTACTCCTCGTGCGTGGTGGAGAATCAAAACCCGGTAAATTCCTTTGGTTTATAGGATCTCCCGGGATTTATCGTGTCGGAGGTTCGATTCCTCTCAAGGGCTTTTGGCTAAATCAGTAACGTTGGCAGAGCTACGTGTTAGGAATTTTAAGCGGTGCCTATTCAACAGTTACTGCATAAAGTCTTTGCTTTGAGTAGTGGAGCTTTGCTTCGAAAGGCTCACGGCAATGCCGTAAACGATTAGTCCAAGAATGGTCATTGCAGCGGCAGCCAAGTTTATTGCCTGATAGCTAGAGGAAGCAGTAAGGACGATTCCGCCAAGTAATGAACCAATGGTGATTCCCGCGCCTAGCGCAGCGGTATTAGCGGTTCCGATAAGTGGAGACGCTGAACTAGCGAATCGCAGGACGAAAGTTTGAAGCGGGGTAAGCAGTCCGAATCCGCTTGCGCCGAGGATAAACAAAAGCGGAATGACGATGATGGGGTTTGATGCGCTAAATGCTAATGCGAAAAGTGCCAGGGTGAGAATGATTAAGAGCGTTACTGTGGTTGGCACTAATGCACGATCGGCCGCTTTTCCAGCTACAGAGTTGCCTACTACGAGGCCGGCTCCGTAAATTCCGAGCAGCCAAATTACATCTGTATTGTCGAATCCTGATACTTCAGTGAGCAAAGGTTCAATATAAGTAAATGAGGCGAAGAGTCCACCGAAGCCGATTGCAGTGGCACTGAGCGCAATCCAAAGTCTGATGTTTTTGAATGGTTTGAGGCTTTCTCTATGTGAGAGTGTGATCACGTCTCGGTCTTGTGGAACCAATACCATAATTCCCACTAGGCTAATCACGCTGATCAAGGTGACAATCAGAAACGCTGAGCGCCAGCCCCATGCTTGACCAATCAGTGCGCCAAGTGGCATGCCAAGAAGCATTGCGACGGTAAGTCCGGTGAATACTAAAGCGATAGCGCTCGCTTGCTTCTTCTTTGTGACAAGCTTGGATGCTGCAACAGAGGCAACTCCAAAAAATGCGGTGTGAGACCACGCGGTTGCAAACCGACTGGCTAGTAGAAACTCAAATCCAGGACTTAATGCAGCCATGAGATTCCCGATGCTGAAAATAGCCATCAGAATAATTAACACTCGCTTCGTTGGAAGCTTTAGCAGAATAAAAGCCAGGATTGGCCCACACATTTGTCCGACTGCATAAGCTGTGGTGACTAGACCGGCTTGGGGAATCGTAACCCCAAGATCTGTTGAAAGTTGAGAAAGTAGACCATTGGTCAAGAACTCGGTGGTGCCGATAGCGAAAGCGCCAATAGCTAGCGCAAACAATGCAAGAGGCATGTCAGGATAAAAACCTTTCAAGGTCTAGGTGCGACCTTTTAGATGTGTAATTACGCTGCCCAGTACACATCGACATTGGCAAAGCAACCAGACCTCTGTTCTTCCTACTACTGACAGGGTTACCTTCAGCGGATAATTTTCTTGTGTTTAGCCGTAGACTTAAGGCCATGGCCGAAACATCTGAACTCGGTGCTTTTCTAAAACATAGGCGTGCACATGTCTCTCCAGAGCACTACAACATTCCTGTTAATTCCAACAGGAGGGTTAAAGGTTTAAGGCGCGAAGAAGTTGCGCATTTAGCGGGTGTCAGCGTTGCCTATTACACCCGCCTCGAACAAGGCTCGAGTACTAACGCCTCAACGCAAGTGCTGGACGCGCTGGCACGGATTTTATTGCTCGACGACGACGAACGTGTCCATCTACGAAATCTCAGTCACGTTTCACCGAGTCGGAGGCTTCGACGCCCGCAGGCGGAAGTCGCACCGGAATATATGGTTGAGCTTATTAATTCAATGCCGGATGTTCCTGCACTTATTTTAGGGCGACGCAATGACATTTTGGCGTGGAATAAACTCGGGCATCGTCTTATAGCTGGGCATTTAGATTTTGACGGCCCGCAAAACTCTAAACAGAAACCTTCAACAACCCGAATGCTATTTTTGGATTCTCAGACGAAGGCTCAAGAGGCTGAATGGGAGCATTATGCAAAAACACATGTCGCTTATCTGCGAATGATTAGTGGACGGTATCCAGATGATGCTCTTTTAGCGGAACTCATTGGTGAATTAACCATTCATAGCCCAGAATTTGCGCGTTTTTGGTCGAGCGGTAACGTCCAGGAATGTACTGCCGGAACCCGAATGCTGGAGCACCCTGAGGTTGGTCAGATCACGTTGAATTATCAGGTGCTGTCACAATCTTCCATTCCTGATATCCGAATCGAGTTTTACACCTCAGTGCCGAATACGCCACATAGTGATGCTTTGGCACGTCTTTCTCGCATGGCACAGGAAAAGGAGTTAGATCAGTCAAAGTTTAATTCTGAAACTCAAGCCTAATTGAGCCGTAGTATCGGTGAGGCACTACTTACTGGGAATCCGTTTCTTTTGGCAAACGCCGGAAGGTGGCGTCGAAAAGCAAAATGCTTTTAAAAACGCTTTGCTGAATGAGTCCCTTGCAATACTTCGCATGCGGAATGTAACATCATTTCGAAGATATGAGGTTAGCGTAACCTACATTGACGAATTTGCTTGTAGTGAGGATGAGATTATGAGTTCTGCCAGCTTGTTGTGGTGCCATTCCGGTGTGTCAACAGTTCGTTTTGGCGAGAGAATTTTTACTCTCGTCGCGGGTGATCTGCTATTCGCGCCAGAGGAAGTTCAGGTTACTGACGATTCTCAAGGGCTTGTTTTAGATATCCGCTTTGATGTGTTGAACATCGTTGGGCCTGCGCGTCGCATTCATCTTGGCCATATTTGGAATGATCGCCTGACTTTTGAGTACAGCCGTTCACTTTTGGGCAAGGGGACACTGTCGCCCGACATTGCGAAACTGTTTACCGATCGAGTACCAACGCCTCCGCTACCTGCTCCTCGTAAGGCGCGCGCGGTTGCGCAGATTTTGGTATCAAACCCGGCAGATCAAACAAGCCTTGAAGAGTTTGCAGAAATGCAGGGAGTATCAGCGCGTACTTTGCAGCGCCAATTCTTAAAGTCCACCGGATACTCCTTCAGTGAATGGCGTGCCGCGCAACGCGTGTGCGTTGCAGCGAGCCTGCTGGCTCATGATTTCAGCATTTCAGTGGTTGCGAGCCTTGTCGGGTTCGCCGCGACCAGTAGCTTGACCAGAGCTTTTCGACGCCACACCGGCTCCACTCCGTCCACTTTTTCTTCTGGGCAAATCGGTATGGGCGCAGCTGGCCAACCTCCTCGTATTCCTGCAACAACCACTTTTGCAGAAGCACATCAGGACCAGCAGCTGTGGATTTACAGCGGTACCGCAACGGTGACTACCCCCGGTTACTGCCGCTTTATGGGGCAGGGCGATATGGTGACCATCCCAGCTGGAACCCAGACACGTATTGATGTTGCCGCTGGTTCCATTGCATTCCCAGTACCCGTTGGTCTTGATGAGTGGGGAATGGACCTTGCTCGCGTTGTAGCTGTTAATAACCAACAGCAAAAAGCTCTTACCGCGTTGGAACAGTCTGAATGGTCGCAGCTTAGTGAGGAACTACTAAACACCCCGATCCCAGTGAAAATGTAAGGGTAGTAAAGGTTAGAAAAATAGTTTCTCACGTGGGGAACTTTCCTGATCCTTGATGCGTTGACTTCATTGAACGATGAAAATCAACTGAAAGGATCGGGGACTCCGTGCGAAGCAGCAATCCCGTTTTTAGTTCCCTTAAGGAAACCCAACGTCCACAAGGCCAGAACCCATACGGTGGTTACGACAACTTCGGTGGTGTCTACCAGCAAAACGCAGCTCCACAAAAAGCTGAACGCCCAATGACCGTTGATGACGTGATCACCAAAACTGGTATCACTCTCGCGGTTATTGTGGTCTTTGCTCTCATTAACTTTGGCATCTGGTTGGCTAGCCCAGGCCTCGGCATGATCTTGACTCTTGTGGGTGCCATCGGTGGATTCATCACCGTGCTGGTCAGTACCTTTGGCAAGAAGTATGGTTCTGCAGCGGTCACTTTGATCTACGCAGCATTCGAAGGCCTCTTCGTCGGCGGAATCTCCCTTCTGCTCTCTGACTTTACCGTGGGTAATTCTGATGCAGGTGCGCTCATTGGTCAGGCAGTCCTAGGCACCATCGGTGTGTTTATTGGCATGCTGTTTGTGTACAAGACCGGAGCTATCAAGGTCACCCCTAAGTTCAACCGCATCCTCACCGGAATGATGGTCGGCGTCTTGGTGCTTGTTCTGGGCAACGTCGTCTGGGCGTTGTTCACCGGCAGCGCAAGCCCACTGCGTGATGGAGGAATCATTGCGATTATCTTCTCCCTCGTCTGCATCGGCCTGGCAGCGTTTAGCTTCCTGTCTGATTTTGATGCAGCTGACCGCCTCGTCCGTGAAGGCGCTCCTGCCAAGATGGCGTGGGGCGTTGCTCTTGGACTTGCCGTGACTCTGGTCTGGCTCTACACCGAGATCCTTCGTCTGCTGAGCTACTTCCAAAACCGCTAGTAATTAGTATTAGCGACAAGTCAAAAGGTCTTTTCTTCCTGTTCTTCTTCGGCAGGGAGGAGGGGCCTTCTTTGCTTTTGGGGTAAGGGGTTTGATCCAGGCCGAGGTCGCTGTCACGCGAGCCTCCAAACCTTTGGCACCACATGAGCCAAACTAGAGCGTTAAGCAAAACACCCCCTACTTCCTTAAACAGGAAGTGGGGGTGTTTTGCTCTTTAACTATGGAAACTTAAAGAAAAAGTACCTGTCCATCCACAGTGACCTGAGTAAACACAAGTCCCTGGGAAGATTCGGTGGGGAAGGAGAGCTCAACCTCGACATCTTCAGTCTCGGTTTCTTGGCCATCAGCGGTGGTGACTACCCGAGTGCCGGTGCCAGTCGCGGATTCAGCATCCCATGAGCTCCAGGAAATCTCAGTGAGCTGGTCAATATCCATTGCACAATTCAAAGAAATCTCAGAAGGCTGCTGGGTTGGTGCAGCCACACAATCGATGTAACCGGGTGCGTCCTCGTCTACGTCAACGGTGGAGGTCGCGGATGCATTCTTCGAAGGTAAAGAAACACCAGTTGCAGTTGCCACCTTCAGACCAGAATCTTTTTCATGAGGGGGACTGCAAGCAACAAGTGCGACTGCCGCCAGGGCTGTGGTGGCAGAAACGAAGAATTTACGAGAAAGAGTGGTCATTTTGAAGACTTGGAATCCTTGATTAGTTCTTGCTGCGCAGTGCAGCTGCCTTTGCGGAGTTGTAAGGTTCTGCAGAAACAACGGTCACAGAGATGACAGAACCATTAGGAGCGGTGTACTCGCGGGTATCACCTTCCTGAGCGCCAAGGATGGCAGCACCCAGTGGGGACTGCTCAGAGTAGGTCTCAAGATCTGGGTTCTCAGAAGCTGCTGCACGGGTACCGATGAGGAAGGTTTCCTTATCGTTTTCATCGCCATCGTAGTAAACGTGAACAACGGAACCTACGTGTGCGACACCTTCGATGATGCCTTCGCGCTCGGTGGTGGAGTTTGCGAGCAGCTCGGAGATCTGCTTGATGCGGGCTTCTTCCTGGTCCTGCATTTCACGAGCCGCATCGTAGCCAGCGTTTTCTTTGAGGTCGCCTTCTTCGCGGCGCTCGTTGATTTCCGCAGCAACAGCAGGGCGGTGTGCGATGAGGGCGTTGAGCTCTTCCTCCAGCTTGGCCTTGGTTTCTGGGGTGATGTATTGCTTATCTGCACTTGCCATAATTACTTGCCCTCCTGGGGAACAGTAGAGGTGGATCATCGGACAGTTAGTGATTAAAGCCATAAGATTGGCCCCGGCTTTCCGGGGCCAAGATTTAAAACTTTCCTCAATACCTATTGACCGACGATGTCAACGTACGTTTCTGCTGCAGATTTTAGCACAGCAGAACTTTCTGTATTTAAAGGTTCATATGTGATGGGATCACGGTGGAGCAGCCATAAACGCCACCGGAAACTGCTGGTTCACGGGTTGGAATCAATGTTGAGATACGAACTGTTGAATGTTCGCTGGGCTCAACTAGTACTTCTCTGCGTCCGACCTCTGCGTGTGCGTAGTCTTTTGCGGTCACAATGCAGTAGGCGACTTGGCTGGGATCATCACGGGTGACGTCAACTTCAAAACGGAAGGTGTCATCATCAATTCTTTCGAATGCTCCCATCTGACCTGTCACCGTGCGTGCATCGCGGTTTTTTAGGTAATTAGCTCCGACAATGACAATCGCGATAACCAGTAAAACACCGATAACAGCAATAATTTTACCGCTGATGTTTTTACTAGCTGCTGCTTCTGGCCGTCGGGCGTTGTAGCGACCTGCAGGGCGTTTGATGTCTGGAATGTTTGAAGAGCCTGAAGCGTTGGATGGAGAGTTGGAATTTGTGCTCATGATGACGTGTGTCTACATCCTCTTCAAAGGCCGAATTGAGTTGGTCACCTATACATCTTAGTCACCGCGCGGAAAACTGTTAACCGAGGTGTATGAGGATGAAATAAGGAGATTGTGGGGAACCGACTATCATGAATGCAATACACAGCAACTAAACCCTGTGGAAGCACATTTTGCTTCAATGAAAGGATGAAACACGTGAGTGGTTTACGCCTGCTGGCGATCCACGCCCACCCTGACGATGAGTCGAGCAAGGGGGCAGCAACTATGGCGCGTTATGCAGCCGAAGGCAACCGAGTAATGGTTGTGACCTGCACCGGTGGTGAGCGTGGAGACATTCTCAACCCTGCAATGGATAAGCCAGGAATTTTGGACAATATCTCAGCTGTGCGCCAGGAAGAAATGGCCAAAGCCATGAAGATCCTTGGTACCGAGCACAAGTGGTTGGGATATGAAGACTCCGGCCTGCCACAAGGAGACCCGCTGCCTCCACTTCCAGAAGGCTGCTTTGCTTTGGAAGATTCGGATAAAGTCACTCGGGACTTGGTGCAGATCCTCCGCGAGTTTCGTCCGCACGTCATTATTACCTATGACGAAAATGGTGGATATCCGCACCCGGATCACTTAAAAGTTCATGAAGTATCCATGCTTGCATGGGAAAAATCCGGCGATGCTGCTTATGCCCCTGAGCTTGGTGCACCGTGGGAGCCGTTAAAGCTGTATTACACTCACGGATTTATCCGTCAGCGCATGAAGATGTTCCACGATTTACTGGCGGAGCAGGGTAAACCTAGTCCTTACACCCCAATGCTGGAACGGTGGAAAGCTAATGATGCTGATGTCATGGCCAGGGTTACCACCCAAGTTCCTTGTGAACGCTTCTTTGACCAGCGCGATGATGCTCTGCGTGCTCATGCAACTCAGATTGACCCAGCGGGAGCTTTCTTTGGAACTCCGGTAGAAGTACAGCGTCGTCTATGGCCGACTGAAGAGTTTGAATTAGCTAAGACGAGGGTCAAGACTTCGATCCCAGAAGATGATCTGTTTGCCGGAATCGCACCCGATGCAGAATAATGCAGTTAGACCACATCCTTTAGGAAGGACCTTTTCGGCGTGATTGACCTCAGCCCTGTATTTACTACAGCTGCCGGCGTGTACAACAACACCACCACGATCATCTTGGCTCAGCAGCAGCAAGGTGGTCCTTTGGGACCTGAGTTTGGAAAAGCATCACCGGTTGGTTTGTTGCTGATCGTCGCTATGCTGGCTGCCGTGCTTACGCTGGGGTGGATGTTTCATCGACGCTGGTCACGGATGAATCGTCGCCGCATTTTTGCAGAGCGAAATGGCCTTGATCCTTTTGATGTTGAAGGCGTACGTAAAGCCATGGCAGAAGCTGGCTTGAATGAAAAATCCAAAAAAGGCTTCCTCTAAAAAGAAAGTGTGTTAAGGTTCCAAACTATGTTCGCAGCACGATTTTATTTTATGTCCGGCTCCGGGGCCTTCCCGCGTCAGCTGGCAGTTAGTCGTGCCACCTAGAACGCGAACAGATCCGGAGTCGAGCAGCACCTCCCCGCAAGGGTAGAGGGGCTGCTTTTTTGTTTCCCAGATAAACCTCACCCCATGTATAGCCCTGAAAGGCCAGAAAAATGAGTTCCCCAGTGTCACTTGAAAATGCGGCGTCAACGAGCAATAAGCGAGTCGTTGCTTTCCATGAGCTGCCCAGCCCGACAGAGCTCATCGAAGCTAACCCTTTGACACCAAAGCAAGCCACCAAGGTTGAACAGGATCGTCAAGATATCGCTGATATTTTCGCCGGTGATGATGATCGTCTGGTCGTTGTTGTGGGACCGTGCTCAGTTCACGATCCTGAAGCCGCCATCGATTACGCGAACCGTCTAGCCCCGCTTGCTAAGCGCCTGGATCAGGACCTAAAAATCGTGATGCGCGTGTACTTCGAGAAGCCACGCACCACCGTGGGCTGGAAGGGCTTGATCAACGACCCACACCTCAACGAAACCTACGACATTCCGGAGGGATTGCGCTTAGCGCGCAAAGTGCTTATCGACGTGGTGAATCTTGATTTACCAGTCGGCTGCGAATTCTTGGAGCCAAATAGCCCTCAGTACTACGCAGACACCGTCGCGTGGGGAGCTATCGGCGCACGCACCACTGAGTCCCAGGTTCACCGCCAGCTAGCATCCGGCATGTCCATGCCAATTGGTTTCAAAAATGGCACTGACGGAAACATTCAGGTGGCAATCGATGCTGTGCAAGCAGCTCAAAACCCTCACTTCTTCTTCGGCACCTCTGATGACGGCGCGCTCAGCGTCGTCGAGACCGCTGGTAACAGCAATTCTCATATTATTTTGCGCGGTGGAACCTCCGGCCCGAACCATGACCCGGCTTCGGTGGCGGCGGTCGTCGATAAGCTTGGTGACAATGCGCGCCTGATGATTGATGCCTCGCATGCAAACTCTGGAAAAGACCACATCCGTCAAGCGGAAGTTGTTCGTGAAATTGCACAGCAGATTTCTGGCGGTTCAGATGCTGTTGCGGGAATTATGATCGAGTCATTCCTCGTCGGAGGAGCACAGAACTTAGACCCTGCGAAATTGCGTATTAACGGCGGTGAAGGCTTAGTGTACGGGCAGTCTGTTACCGACAAGTGCATCGACATTGACACCACTATTGATCTGCTGGCTGAGCTGGCAGCAGCTGTAAGGGAGCGTCGTGGCGCAGCCAAATAATCAAGGGCGCTAGACTGTTAAATGTGTTAAACCTGCCCAGACTGCTGTACCCGGTTTATGAGCGCCGTCTTTTAAGAGAATTAGACGGCGCCAAACAGCCCGGTCACGTTGCCATTATGTGTGATGGCAACAGACGCTGGGCCCGGGAAGCTGGCTTTACCGATGTCAGCCATGGTCACCGCGTTGGTGCCAAAAAGATTGGCGAAATGGTTCGCTGGTGTGACGATGTTGATGTCAACCTCGTTACTGTTTATTTGCTGTCCATGGAAAATTTGGGGCGTTCTTCTGAAGAACTGCAACTACTTTTCGATATCATCGCTGATGTTGCTGATGAACTAGCACGCCCAGAAACCAACTGTCGTGTACGCCTCGTTGGGCACCTTGACCTACTTCCAGACGCAGTGGCGTGCCGAATGCGGAAAGCAGAAGAAGCTACCGTCAACCACACGGGAATCGCCGTAAACATGGCTGTTGGTTATGGCGGACGTCAAGAAATCGTCGATGCGGTTCAAAAACTTCTGGCGGTAGGTAAAGATAACGGTTTAAGCCCTGATGATCTTATCGAATCTGTCACAGTCGAAGCGATCTCCACTCACTTGTACACCTCTGGCCAACCTGACCCTGACCTGGTGATCCGTACTTCCGGTGAACAGCGTCTTTCCGGATTCATGCTGTGGCAGTCGGCATATTCCGAAATTTGGTTCACAGACACCTACTGGCCAGCTTTCCGACGCATCGACTTCCTCCGCGCGCTTCGTGATTACTCCCAGCGCAGCAGAAGATTTGGCAAATAGCTTAAAACACCCACAACCAAGGAGTGACATGTCTGATTTCATCGTCGCATTTGAATCCGCTTATGGTTCCACAAAGCAGTACGCAGAAGCACTGGCAGAGCGCCTTGATGTAAAAGCTCTCAATTTTGATCAGGCTGCCGAGGACTTGGAGGTAAAACCAGACGCCACACTGATCGCGCTGAGCTATGTGCACGGCCCTTCACATCCGGCTGCCAAATTTATTACCGACACAGATCTCTCAGGACATAGAGTCGCACTGTGCACTGTTGGTATGACCTTGGATGATGTGGTGGAGAAGAAGGATGGCGCAGCAAAAGCGTTGGGAAGAAAAGCCCAGGATGTGACCCGTTTCTATCTTCCTGGACGCTTAAACTACTCAGAACTGTCCACCGCACATCGCACCACGATGTGGACGATCGTGAACATGCTGAAAGCTAAGCCTTTGAAGAATGCGAACGACAAAATGATGATTGATACTTTTGATACCGATGTTGATCGTGTGGATCTCTCCCGCCTGGCTGCAGTGGAGCAGTGGGCCCGAGGCTAAAACGTTTGGGCGTCTTTGAGCTCGAATAAGCCGGAATCCCATAAATTAGCGGTTTGCTGGGATAGAAATGAGCAATTGTGTGCTGATACGGGTGTAACACCTGTGCGATCTCGTGGGACAACCGTTGCACCAAACTGCTGCACCAAACCAGGAGACCCAGAAATCACGTTTTCGACGTTTGTGGGTCTCTGTGTTAGGTATATCGCGCTCAATACCAAACACAGAGACCCAACATTTAAGTTTTTGAAGATTCTGGGTCTCCTGGTTTGGTCGCTCTCACATTTTGGTGCGACACCTGAAAAGTCATACCTCCCCAGAAGCGCTTTTAAGAGATTTTCAGGACCTTACCCATACAAATGCACAGTTAAAAATCTCGAGGCGTTAAACGGGCGAATAGCGCCTCAAGCACATTTTCCGGGCTCGATTGATTTAGTAGGTTCACACCCGGATCCTTGCGGGAGAATAATTCCCAGCTGTAATTCCTAGCAAAGCCACCAGAAACCCTAGATCTTGCGCATCCTAACTCGCTCCACCAGGTGATCACTACCTTTTTTCAAAACTAGTGATGCTCGAACCCGGGTGGGAAGGATATTTTCCACGAGGTTCGGCAGGTTGATTGATTGCCATAATTCACGAGCTACTGCAGTGGATTGTTCGTCAGACATATCGGCGTAGTGGGAGAAGTGGGCTCCGGGGCGTCGGAAAGCGGTATGACGCAGTTGGAGGAAGCGGTCGATGTACCACTTTTCAATATCTTCGGTGCGGGCATCTACGTAGACGCTGAAATCGAAAAGGTCGCTAACCATCAACGTTGGTCCGGTTTGGAGCACGTTTAAGCCTTCGACGATCAAGATGTCGGGTTGGCGGACGGTAATAAATTCACCGGGTACGCGGTCATAGGCGGTGTGGGAATACACGGGTGCGTTGACTTCGCGTTTGCCTGATTTTACGTCGGTGACAAATCGAAGCAGTGCTCGTTGATCGTAGCTTTCGGGGAAGCCTTTCCTGGACATCAAACCGCGACGCGTTAGCTCAGCGCCGGGGTAGAGGAATCCATCGGTGGTAACAAGATCTACCCGAGGGTGTGTATTCCAACGCTGTAAAAGTACTTGCAGTAGGCGAGCGGTGGTGGATTTACCAACGGCGACGGAGCCGGCTACGCCGATGACAAAGGGCACAGAGGTGGACGGTGAGGTGCCAAGGAAGGTTTCGGTGGCCGCTGTAAGTTGTTGACGTGCTGCAACTTGGAGGTGAATCAGACGTGAAAGCGGAAGGTAGACTTCTGCGACTTCTTCCAGGTCAATGTTTTCGCCGATTCCTCGCAGCTCAATGACTTCTTTTTGGGTGAGCACCTGAGGCATTGAGTTTCTACGCTCACGCCATTGCACACGATCGAAATCAAGATAGGGGCTGAAATCTGATGTGCGCGGGGAATTTTTCACACCATTTGTCCTTGCAGCATTTTGCTCTGCCATGAATCCATTGTGCACGTTGGCAACTTTGAAAGTGTGATCGGGGTTATTTTTTCATATGCTTTGGTGTCTAAAAGTCGTGGGCACAGATGAAAACTCATGCGGACGAAACGATGGGACCCGGCCCACACTTTTCTATATGGGTAGTGGCAGTCTATGCTGGTTTGCGTACCTGTCCCGCGAGTGAGGTCTTACGCGCGGGATTCGTCTTGTGAAAGGTTAGCTGACCTGATGACCGATGCCCACCAAGCGGACGATGTCCGTTACCAGCCACTGAGCGAGCTTGATCCGGAGGTGGCTGCTGCCATCGCTGGGGAACTTGCCCGCCAACGCGATACTCTTGAAATGATCGCGTCTGAGAACTTTGTTCCCCGTTCTGTTTTGCAGGCGCAGGGTTCTGTTCTAACTAATAAATATGCCGAGGGTTACCCTGGCCGCCGTTACTACGGTGGTTGTGAACAGGTTGACATCATTGAAGATCTTGCACGTGATCGTGCAAAGGCTCTTTTCGGTGCTGAGTTTGCCAATGTTCAGCCTCACTCTGGCGCGCAGGCTAATGCTGCGGTGCTGATGACTTTGGCTGAGCCAGGCGATAAGATCATGGGTCTTTCTTTGGCTCATGGTGGTCACCTGACCCACGGAATGAAGTTGAACTTCTCCGGAAAGCTGTACGAGGTTGTTGCGTACGGCGTTGATCCTGAAACCATGCGTGTTGATATGGATCAGGTCCGTGAGATTGCTCTGAAGGAGCAGCCAAAGGTTATTATCGCTGGCTGGTCTGCTTATCCTCGCCACCTCGATTTTGAGGCTTTCCAGTCCATTGCGCAGGAAGTCGGCGCGAAGCTGTGGGTCGATATGGCTCACTTCGCTGGTCTGGTTGCAGCTGGTTTGCACCCAAGCCCAGTTCCGTATTCTGATGTGGTTTCTTCCACTGTCCACAAGACTTTGGGCGGACCTCGTTCCGGTATCATCCTGGCTAAGCAGGAGTACGCAAAGAAGCTGAACTCTTCTGTATTCCCAGGTCAGCAGGGTGGTCCGTTGATGCATGCGATTGCTGCGAAGGCTACTTCTTTGAAGATTGCTGGCACTGAGCAGTTCCGTGATCGTCAGGAGCGCACCTTGGAGGGTGCTCGCATTCTTGCTGAGCGTCTAACTGCAGCTGATGCGAAGGCTGCTGGCGTGGATGTCTTGACTGGTGGCACTGATGTGCACTTGGTTTTGGCTGATCTGCGTAACTCCCAGATGGACGGCCAGCAGGCTGAAGATCTGCTGCATGAGGTTGGCATCACCGTGAACCGTAATGCGGTTCCTTTTGATCCTCGCCCACCAATGGTTACTTCTGGTTTGCGCATTGGTACTCCTGCGCTGGCTACCCGTGGCTTTGATGCAGCTGGCTTCACTGAAGTTGCTGATATCATCGGTACCGCTTTGGCTAATGGTAAGTCTGCAGATGTTGAAGCTCTGCGTGGCCGTGTAGCAAAGCTTGCTGCAGAATACCCACTTTATGATGGCCTGGAAAGCTGGACAATCGTCTAAGTTTTTCTAGAGTTTTCATAAATTGAAGGCATCGTCGGCTTCGGCCTGGCGGTGCTTTTTTAATGCTGGAGGTCAAGCTAGAGGATGGCATGCGCGTTTTAATAATCGATAATTACGATTCTTTCACGTTTAATCTCGCCACTTATGTGGAAGAAGTAACAGATCAGGCACCCACGGTGGTGCCTAATGATCAGCAGATCGATGAGACGCTTTTCGACGCCGTCATCCTCTCACCAGGCCCGGGTAGCGCCGGAGTTCCGGCTGATTTTGGTATCTGTGCTGATGTGATCGATCGGGCACGCGTCCCGATTTTGGGTGTGTGTTTGGGGCATCAAGGTATTGCGTTGGCCCATGGTGGTGATGTCGAATTAGCGCCACGGCCAGTTCATGGTGAAGTATCGCAAATCACTCATGATGGTTCTGCTCTGTTTGCAGGAATCCCTGAGACTTTTCAGGCTGTGCGTTATCACTCAATGGTGGCAACGCGCCTGCCGGAGGTGTTGAAAACTACAGCAACCAGCGAAGATGGTTTGATCATGGCTTTGGCACATGAGACCTTGCCACAGTGGGGTGTGCAATTTCATCCAGAGTCGATCGGTGGGCAGTTCGGTCATCAGATCATTAAGAATTTCCTTAATTTAGCGCGTCAATACAGGTGGCAGATCACCGAAAAAACAATTCCGCTAAGTGTCGATCCAGCAGCAGTATTTGAAACGTTTTTTGCTGATTCCTCACATGCTTTTTGGCTCGATGATGCCCAAGGAACCAGTTATCTTGGTGATGCCTCCGGCCCATTAGCACGTATTAAAACCCACAACGTCGGCGACGGTGATTTCTTTAATTGGTTGAAGGAAGATTTGGCAGCCAATTCGGTCGCACCAGGTCAAGGTTTTCGTCTTGGTTGGGTGGGATACCTCGGTTATGAGCTGAAAGCCGAAGCTGGCGCAAGGCCTACGCACACATCGAATCTTCCAGATGCTCACCTAATTTTTGCTGATCGTGCCATTGCGGTGGAACCACATCAGGTGCGTTTGATGGCGTTGGGGGAGCAGGATGCGTGGATCGCGGAAACCAGTGAAAAGCTCCACAATTTATCTGCCCCAAGACCACCTGCATCCGGTCACCTCAATCTGCACGTACGCATTTCTAAAGATGAGTATCTGGCCAAAATACACAAGGCCCAGGATCTGATTACCCGTGGTGAATCTTATGAAATCTGCCTTACAACAAAGCTTCACGGCATCACTGACACAGATCCTCTTGCTGCGTATTTAGCACTGCGTGCAGCTAATCCCACAGCGTATGGTGCATATCTCCAGCTTGGCGATACATCCATTTTAAGCTCTTCACCAGAGCGTTTCATCACCATTGATTCAGCAGGTCACGTGGAATCAAAGCCGATTAAGGGCACCAGACCCCGTGGACAGTCCGTGGAAGAAGACCAAGCAATTATCGCCGAGCTGCGCAGTAATCCTAAAGATCGTGCAGAAAACCTAATGATTGTGGATTTAGTCCGCAATGATTTAGCACGCGGCGCCTTGCCCACGACGGTAAAAACTTCAAAGCTTTTCGACATAGAAACCTTCGCCACCGTACACCAACTCGTTAGCACCGTTTCTGCAAAGCTTGGACCACGCAACCCGATTGAGTGTGTCCGCGCAGCATTCCCTGGTGGCTCAATGACCGGTGCGCCGAAGCTGCGCACAATGGAGATCATTGATGAATTGGAGGAAGCACCCCGCGGTATCTACTCCGGTGGTTTGGGCTATTTTTCCCTTGACGGTGCAGTTGATCTTTCCATGGTGATCAGAACTTTAGTTATCCAAAATAACCACGTGGACTACGGTGTGGGCGGCGCGATTCTTGCTCTTTCTGATCCCGAAGCCGAGTGGGAGGAAATCCGGGTCAAATCACGGCCGTTGCTTAACTTATTTGGGGTGGAGTTTCCGTGACCTATCTTGTGTGGGATGGCTTTAGCCTCGTGGAAGACGACCTGGAATCAACACCGAAGGTGGTCGATTCCTATTTGGTTAAAGACCATCAGGTGGTGCGGTGGGATCTTCATGAACAACGTTTTGCCCGCAGCATAGACTCAGATCCCTGGAATTTTCTCCACGAAGTAAGAAAGGCCATCCCAAGCCACGGTTCATGGTTTCCCAAAATTGAATGGCATGGTGGCAACGATTTCGCAGTCCAAATTCGGCCAGCACCTGCCTTGCGTGAAACGACATCCCTGTGGCTTTCAGAAACACCGGATCCACGCACACAGCCAACAATTAAAGGTCCTGATTTAGATGTGTTGGCCTATCTGCGCAGCCGTGCTGTGAATAATGGTTGCGACGATGCACTTTTAATTAGCGCTGATGGGTTCATTCTTGAAGCAGCTAATGCCACTGTGGTGTTTTGGGCAGATCCACAGACCGTTATTGTGCCAAGTGGGGAGGTGTTGCCGTCAGTAACGTTGGCTGCAACTATTCCGCTGTGGCACAAAGCTGGCATTAAGGTGATCTACCAAAATATCCGCCACATTGATTTTCCAGCGTGGTGCGGTAGTTCTTTGCATGGCTGGACACCGGTGGTTAGTTGGGGGAGAGGCTCAGGAAAATTTACTGCGGCTAAACCACCGTCGGTAAAACCGTGGAATGCACAACTGCGCCCGACACTTCATTCATAGGAAGTGTTGGGCGCAGAGAAACGGGCGGTGCTAAGCCTTGTCGGTTTCTTCGGTTTCTTTCTTCGCGGTGTCGCGTCCTTCGGCAAGCTGGGTACGTGCGGCGCGTAACCAATCTGGCTGATTTTCCAAAAGTGCTTTGATATCAGCGGTGGTCAGGGGTTTGTCCATGTCGTTCTTTTTTAGAGCGGCGATGGTGATGCCCAATTTTTGGGCCACCACTGGACGGGGGTGTGGGCCTTCACGGCGTAGTGTTTGGAGCCACTCCGGTGGGTTTTCCTGCAGGTTCTTGAACTCTTGGTGAGTCAATGCACCTGATTGGAACTCCTCTGGCGTGGCGGGCAAAAACAGTCCGAGCTTCTTGGCTGCGGTCTGTGGCTTCATTGCTCTGCCCGATGGCTGGCGTACAGATTCTTCGTTCACGCCCACAACGGTAGCATTGTTTTCATGCTGACCTTAAGTTTCATCACTGGCACTGAGCCAGGAAAGTGGTTTACCCGATTCCGAGATCGGACTCATCACGGTGGACTTGAAACAAAAGATTCAGATGACGCGCTCGGCGACATGCTGGCTGGCCAGGCACAACTCGCCTTAACTAGGCTTCCAGATGCGCGTATCGACGCCTCCCTCCACGTGGTTAATCTTTATCAAGAACAACCCGGCATTGCTTTTCCCAAAGACTATTTCCTTAGTGCCGCAGAAGGCGCGGTGGATCCAGCGGAACTTGATGGTGAGATCATCAATTGGCAGATGCCCAGCAGTGGGGAAGTAGATGCTGCAGCCGTTCGGGAAGCATTGCAGATTGTTGCCGCGAATGTTGGTGTCGTCATCGCACCTCGCCCCCTGCTTAAAGTGCTGAGTAAAAAACTCGTGGAACATCGCGACCTTTTGGGGGGAGTAGAAACGACCATCGCGTTGGTGTGGAAAAAAGATGAAGATTCTGAAGAGATTCAAGACTTCGTTGGCATTGCCCGTGGGCGGACACGCAATTCCAGCAGGCAGCAGACGGTAAAGCGAAGTGCTCGTGAGAAAACCCTGGCAAAACAAGCCCGCAGACAGGGGGAGAAACCAAAAACATCTAAACGTTCCCCAGCTAAGAAACGTCCCGGAAAACGGCGATAGGGTTCACCCACATATTTCCGGTTGCCGAACGTTTTAAATACCTGGACAATTGCGTGCATGGTTGAAAGAGACTTCACTATCCGACCAATCTGCGAGGGTGATTTCCCTCAGGTGAGGGACATCTACGAATTGGGCCTGGAGACGGGACATGCGTCTTACGAGACTTCTGGTCCCACGTGGGATCAATTCACCCAATCAAAGATTATGGATACCGTCATGGTGGCGGTAGAAAACAATGACCCGGACTTTATTCTGGGATGGGTGTCCGCAGCCCCAATTTCTAGCCGCGAGGTTTTTCACGGGGTGGTAGAAGACTCCATCTATATCCATCCACAAGGCCAAGGACGTGGGGTAGGTGGGGCGTTGCTCAGTGCGCTTATTGAGCACTGTGAGAGCAACGGCATCTGGTCCATCCATTCCTGGATTTTCCCGGAGAACCTAGGTTCTGCGAAACTGCATCAGTCCAGGGGCTTTGTCAAAGTAGGCACCATGCACCAGATGGCTCGGATGCCTTACGGTGAGATGGAAGGACAATGGCGTGATTGCGACCTGTGGGAGTGCCTATTGTCCGTTCCAGAAAAAGCACCGAGTGCTTAAGCCAATCTGAACCTCACCTTATCGCCTGGCAAAAGCTGGGCGGAGCGATCACATGACCTAGCGGTCAGTACTGCAATTACTGGGTAACCGCCGGTCACTGGATGATCAGGACCAAACACTACGGGGTTTCCACCAGGCGGAATCTGGATGGAGCCCCTGACCATTCCTTCACTTTTTAACTCACCTTGTTGGCGTCGTCGCAACGGTGTGGTTGCTTCCATGCGTAAACCAATGCGATTTGAATCATTGCTCACGGTGAACACTTGTGAGAAGAAACTATTTAACGACTCTTGGGTAAACCAATCATCTCGTGGCCCTCGAATGACAGTGAGTGTTTCTGCAGGCATGCGCTTCCACAGCACGGGTAGTTGCCGAAGCTTTGGCCACCATCGGTGATCTGCGATATCAGTGCCAACAGCTAGTTCTTCGCCTTCTTGGATGGGGGCTGGACCCAAATGTGAAATCAGATCGGTGGACGCTGAGCCGAGGGTTTCCTCTACCAAAAAGCCACCTCGGACACCGAAGTAAGCACGCATGCCATACGTGGCAGGCTCAATGCGTATACGATCTCCTGCTGCGACATCGATGATGGTGTTGGTGGTTGCGTTTTTGGATTGGCCACCAGCAGTACGAACTTTCACTTCCGCTTCAGTGCCTGTGAACACAATTGAGGAGGGGGCTTGGGCCTCTACCTCAAACCCACCAAGCAAGATTTCTATAACCGTTGCGTTGGGATCATTACCTAGTGCATGGTTGGCACGGGCAGCAGATAACCGGTCAAAAGCACCGGAGGTTCCAACGCCGGAACTAGCGAATCCGAAACGGCCGCGATCTTGGAATAGAGCCTGGGGACCTGTTGAAATTACTTTGAAGCTCATTTATTTTACCTGCACAAATCGGACCGAATCACCGGGTTTTAACAAAGAAGGCTGCCACCGATCAACATCCCACATGGGAATATCAGTGGTGCCAAGAAGCTGCCAACCACCAGGGGACTGCTGTGGGTACACCGCACTAAACTCGCCGGCAACTGCCACTGTGCCTGCTGGAATTTTGGTGCGAGGTGTTTCCAAACGGGGAATATCCCACAAGGGCTTATTGGGGATGAGGTAATAAAAACCTGGCGCAAACCCACCGAAGGCGGCAGTCCACACTGTGTTGGAATGAGTTTCGATCACCTGATTTACACTCAACCCGGTGTGTTGAGCCACAGCCTCTAGATCGGGGCCGTCATAGACCATGGGGATGTCAATGGTTTCTGCTGAGGAACCTGCGTCACGCAACGCTGGGGTGAGATTAATGGAGGAAATAATCTCAGTGAAGTTGCCAGGGGTCATAAGGCTCGTATCAAACGTCACCAACAACGTCTGGGCGGCAGGTACTGTATCGATGATTCCTGGAACCTGCATGCCCACCAAAGAACGGTTGAGTGCAAGTACTGCATCCAAAACGCTACCGCCAACAGCCGCACCGTCTTCTTCCAACAGATCAATAATGACTGCCCTGTCACCACATGGCTTAACGAGCATGGGACACCTGCACCTTATGTGCTGCAAGAGTAGTCACGATCTTTTCTACCAACACTAGAGCCTGCGGGTTGTCGCCATGCACACAGATGGAGTTGGCGTCGACAAGCACGCTTTCCCCGGTGATCGCGGTGATGGGGGCGCCTGTTGCAAACGCCAATGCCTGCTTGGCGGCGATTTCGGGGTCGTGGTGCACCGCGCCGGGAAGCTTGCGGGAAACCAGTTGGCCGTCGGCGGTATAAGCGCGGTCGGCGAATGTTTCTTGCTCAACAACTAGCCCGGCAGCGCGCGCCTGATCGACGATCTGTGAACCAGCAAGCGCCATGAGCGTTAGGGTTGGGTCAACAAGCTTGATGCCCTCAATGACCGCAGCTGCCTGGGCCTCATTAACGGCAATGGTGTTGTAGAGCGCGCCGTGGGGTTTAACGTATTCCACCGTTGCACCACTGGCGGTTGCTGCCGCCTTGATTGCCCCAATTTGGTAAATGGTTTCCGCAACGAGGTCGTCGTGGGCGTAATCAATATTGCGACGACCGAAACTAGCGATGTCGTTGTAGCCGATGTGTGCGCCGATGCGTACATTTCGTGCATGTGCGGCCCGGACGGTTTTTAGCAGCACTGATGCATCACCGGCATGGAAGCCACAGGCAATATTTGCGCTGGACACCAAATCGAGCACGGCTTCATCGTTGCCCATGGTCCAGTTGCCGTAGCTTTCGCCGAGGTCGCTGTTGAGATCAATGGTGATCATAGAAACTTCACCTTTCAGATACGTTTTAGGGTTAGCTGCTGAGGAGATCGAATACTCCACCGAAGGATATATAGGCCAAGAACCATGCGATGATCAGGCCGATGACGCCAACTACAATGAGCCAAACAGGGTATTTGTAGCCTTTGAGCAGATCTTTTTGGCGGAAAACTGCCACGTAGATCATCAGCGTGAATCCGACTGGGAGAACAAGTCCATTGAATGCGCCTGCGAAGACCAACAGAATTGCTGGGGCAGTACCCAAGACGATGAATACTGAGCAGGAAATCAGGATGAAGATGATGGTGACCCAGTTTTGTAGACGACGCTTTTCTGGTTTGTTTTCTACCAGGAAGGTGGCCGAGGTGTAGCTGGCACCAATGACAGAAGAAATGGATGCTGCCCATAATACGGCTCCGAAGATGCGTAGTCCCACATCTCCTGCTGCATGCTGGAAGGCTTCAGCGGCGGGGTTGCCGTCTGTAGACAAGGTAACGCCTCCTGCGACAACACCTAAGACCGCGAGGAAGAGTACGACGCGCATCAATCCGGTGATAAGAATACCGGTGATGGAAGAGTTGGACACTGCCTTTACGTTTTCAGGTCCGGTTTGGCCAGAATCCAGCATGCGGTGTGCACCGGCGTAGGTGATGTAGCCGCCGACTGTGCCACCAACAAGGGTGGTGATGACAAGCCAGTTGATGGTGTCAGGCAGGACGGCGTTTTTCAATGCGGAGCCAACCGGAGGCTGGGAGACAAAAGCCACGTAGACAGTCAGGGCGATCATTACGACGCCTAGAACTACTAGGAATTTATCTAGGGCAGCGCCAAGGCGTTTGAACAAGAAGATCGCAATGGCGATTGCTGCGGTGATAACACCACCAACCTTCACGTCCCATCCCAGTAGTGCATTGAGACCAAGACCGCCACCGGCGATATTGCCGATGTTGAAGACTGCGCCACCGATGCAGACCAGTACTGCTAGAACCCATCCAAGTCCTGGAATGACGGTGTTGCCCAATTCCTGAGCACGCAAGCCAGAAATGCCGATGACGCGCCACACGTTGAGCTGGACGGCGATGTCAATGAGGATCGACACCAAAATTGCGAAGGCAAAAGCTGCACCTAGTTGGTTGGTAAAGACCGCGGTTTGGGTCAAAAAGCCAGGGCCGATGGCAGAGGTTGCCATGAGGAAGATGGCGCCCATGAGAGCGCTTCGACCAGAGGCGACGACGGCTGCTTGTTTGAGGGATGGTGCATTGGCTTTGGCAATGTCACGTGCATCAGGTGTTCTTGAGGTCAGCTGACCATCTTGTGTGCTGTTTTGTTCGGTCACTGTCGCACTCCTTTCATGAGGGTCTCGCAATGTGGGGCGTCTGATAGAAATCTCACAGAATGGGATTGTTGAACAATCTTGGTGAGCTGAGAGTGAGTTTAGACCTAATGTGTCGCGTAACACAATCCCTGGTGGAAAATTGCTCATCTGGCAGAAAATGAATTACCCCCGCCGATGTCACGTAGGAGTTGCGTTGCTTATAGGATCAACGGGTATGACGCAGGCAATAGCAGCATCCCTGGATTTAGCTGCCCGGATCACTGCAAAAATTGATCAGGGAGAGTTCACCCCAGGTACCCGACTTTCAGAAGTTGCGTTGGCGGAAGAACTCGGTGTTTCTAGAAACACCTTGCGAGAAGCCTTTCGGGTATTGATGCGTGATGGATTGGTAGATCACATCCCCAATCGTGGTGTTTTTGTACACACGTTCACCAGGGCAGATGTGGAAGATCTATATGCCTACCGCATGTTTGTTGAGCTGTCGGCAATCCGTGCAGCACGCACAAATCCTGACAATCTAAAGAAGTCTTTGGAAGCCATGCGCGCGGCCTATCAGCGTGGTGCTGCCGCTAATGAAGTTGGTGATTGGCAGGCGGTGGGATCGGCGAACAGTGCATTTCACCTGGCCATTGTGGATTTGGCGGGCGTGAAACGATTGACGGAAGACGCTCGTAAAGTGTTGGCTTTAGCTCGCATTGGCTTCATGGCTACCTATAATGTGGAAACCTTCCATAGTATCTATGTGGAAATGAACCATCAGATTTTGCAGTTTTTGGATGCTGGGGAATTCGAGGCGGCAGAAAAGTACCTTGAGCAGTACTTTGAGCATTCACGTGAGGATCTGTCAGCTCATCTACCTGAAAATTAAAAATGCGCTAGGATAGGTGCCTTGACAGTGTTGCAACCAGCGGTTATCACCTGGCCCTTTAGAATTTGGTCAAATGGTTGCAGCGACGCCAGGGAAGGAGGCGCACCCCATGGCATTTGGATTTTTTGGTCGAAGGAAAAAGAAGAACCAAGAAGAAAACCCTAACGGCAACTCAGCAGTGCCCGCACATCCTGAAAATTCCTCTGAAGAGGCATTTGAAGGAAATGGTCGTCAGACAGGCGATCCAATTGAACAGCGGGTGGAACGGGACGCCAAAGGGCGACTGACTGCTGCAGATTTTTTGCCGGATGCGGATCTGCCACAACTTAATCGTTCGCGTGCAAATATGCTGCGCCGTGAGCTGGAGTATCGTTTTTCGCTACAAAATGCCCATATCAATATCGACGGCACCACGGCTGTCATCCAACGCGCTGATGGCGGGGCAGCCCATGTGTCGTTGAGTACTTTGGCCATGAATGCAGCTGGTTTGGATGATTTTGATCAGCTTCCTGATCTGGTGGAAAGCTTCGTGCACGGAACTCTTGCTGATGCCACATTGAATGATTTTTCCACCGCAGATTTGTATAAGTCTCTGCGGCTTCGTCTGCTGCCCACTCCCAGTGAAGGCGACGATCTGGTTGAGCACGGATTGGGCAAGGAAAGCCAGATCCGCGATGAATCCGTGCTGCGAACCTTCACCTCAGATATGTCGATCGCGCTGGTGCTCGATACCGAGCATGCCATTCGCATCCAGCCACTCAAAGAGCTCGAGGAGTTCGATGAGCTCAGCGCCCTAGAGCGGGCTGCGGACCGCAATACTTGGCAAGAGCTTATCGACGCCACCGTCGACGCTTCCTTCGTTGACGCCGAATCAGACAATGAAGGGTCATCATTTTGGGCGTTTGAATCAAACTCCTACTATCTAGGCAGCGCACCACTTTTCTTAGGCGATCTGCTTGCTAAGTGGGCTCCAGAATTAGATCAAAGTGATGGTGTCATCTTCGCAGTTCCAGACCGTGACCTACTGATCGCTCGTCCTGTGACCACCGGTGAAGACTTGATGAACGGTATTACGGCGATGGTGAGGATCGCGATGCGCTTTGGCCTCGGGAACCCGACGTCGATAAGCCCGCGCCTGCACCTGTTACGCGAAAACCAGGTGACTACGTTTACCGACTACCGCGTTATCTCTCCTGAAATGGAAGCCGAGTGGGAGGAGAGTGCTTTTGAAGCGCCCCCTGCCGGTGCCATCGGGATTGAGGTCCGTCCCGATCCGTATTTGATGGAACGGCTGCAGCAAGGCGGCTTTGGAGATTTCGGAGATTTCGGCAAACCCCGCGATCTAGATATGTAGCACAACAAATAAGGACCTTCACGTGAACGTGAAGGTCCTTTTAGGTTCTAGAATTTAGAACTTGTTCTCGCGCTCGGTGTGAGCCATAGCAAGAACGTCGAGGCGCTTATCCAGCTCTTCCTCGGTGAGCTTCTCGCCATCAACAAAGCCCAAATCGATGACAGTCTGGCGGATGGTCTTGCCCTCAGCCAAAGCAGTCTTAGCCACCTTTGCCGCAGCCTCGTAGCCGATTGCGGAGTTCAGTGGGGTAACGATGGAAGGTGAAGACTCAGCAAGCTGCTTCATGTGCTCCTCGTTTGGCTCGATGCCATCAACAAGGCGGGTAGCAAACACGCGGGAGGTGTTAGCCAGCAGGCGAGCGGACTCAAGCACGTTACGAGCCATCACTGGGATGAACACGTTGAGCTCGAACTGACCCTGAGTGCCAGAGAACGCAACAGCAGCGTCATTGCCGATAACCTGAGCGGATACCTGGGTTGCGGTCTCACACAGAACTGGGTTGACCTTACCTGGCATGATAGAAGAACCTGGCTGCAGGTCAGGCAGGCGGATCTCGCCAAGACCGGTCAGTGGGCCGGAGCCCATCAGGCGGATATCGTTAGCGATCTTGTACAAGGAGACAGCGATAACGCGCATTGCGCCGGAGAACTCGACAAGAGCGTCACGCGCAGCCTGAGCCTCGAAGTGGTTCTCAGCTTCCTTGAGTTCCTTGACGTCGGTCAGGTTGATCAGCTCAGCGACAACCTTGCCGCCGAAATCAGCGGAGGTGTTGATGCCGGTACCAGCAGCGGTGCCACCAATAGCCAGCTCACCAAGGCGAGGAAGAGTTGCCTCAACGCGCTCGATACCCAGCTGGATCTGGCGAGCGTAGCCACCAAACTCCTGTCCCAGGGTTACTGGAACAGCATCCATCAGGTGGGTGCGGCCGGACTTAACAACCTCAGCCCACTCGTTAGCCTTCTTAGCCAAAGACTCGTGCAGAACCTTCAGGCCTGGGATGAGGTCATTGACAGCAGCTTCGGTTGCAGCAACGTGGGTTGCGGTAGGGAAGGTGTCATTGGAGGACTGACCCATGTTGACGTGGTCATTAGGGTGAACCTCAACGCCGTTAGCCTTCGCGATGGAAGCAATAACCTCATTGGTGTTCATGTTGGAGGAAGTACCGGAACCGGTCTGGAACACATCGATGGGGAACTCGGCGTCATGCTTACCAGACGCAATCTCCTTACCAGCTGCAATGATGGCATCTGCCTTCTCTGCATCCAGCGCACCGGAGTCCTTATTTACCTGCGCACAAGCTGCCTTCAGCAGACCCATTGCGCGGATCTGTGCGGATTCCAGACCACGACCTGAAATAGGGAAGTTCTCAACGGCGCGTTGGGTCTGTGCCTGCCACAGAGCCTTTGCTGGAACCTTCACTTCACCCATGGTGTCGTGCTCAATACGGAATTCCTGCTCGGTCATGAAATCACTCATTTCTTACTGAGAATTAAATACGGCTGTCACAAGCTTACTCATTGTGTTGTTGTGAAACACCGGTGTCCACCCCTAAGTGAGGTGGGTAATAGAAAGTGTGAGAAATCAGGCACAAACTACGCCTAAAGGTGGGGGGTGTAGGCTGCCTGAAACTAAATGTCTGGGTAGCAGTCGTACCTAAAAACAGGGGTAGGAAATACTTAGGAAAGTGAGGGAGTCGATTAGATATAGACCGAATTGTCTAGATAAATATCCAAAATGGAAGAAAAGGTAGACAGGTAAATAGACTAAATGGTCTACTAGGTGGCATGACTTCAGCAATCACGACCGCAACTGACCTTCGCTCCGTACTGCGAAACGTCCCGACCCCAATAAGCTTCATTGCAACCCACACTGATCAGCCTCTGGGCATGATCGTTGGTTCATTCGTCAGCATTAGCGCCGAACCGCCATTGGTGGGCATCTTTTTACAGAAGAGTTCTTCTTCATGGCCAGCTATTGAGCAGGCTTTAATTACTGGCCAAGAGCTAGGTATTTCCATCCTCGGCGGAGCACACGCCGACCACGTTCGTAAGTTATCTGGCCCATCCGACCAGCGCTTTGAAAACCTTGAGTGGGCATCCACTGAAAACGGTGCCATCCACCTTGAAGGTGCTGACGCACGGCTCACCACGAAGCTTTATGATCTCCAAGGAATTGGCGATCACTTCTTTGCCGTTCTAGAAGTTATTGATGCGTCTGCCGACCAGGACTTCAGTTCAGCACTGGTGTATCACCGCTCACAGGTGTCATCGCTGTAGGGCACTAAATTCCAAGAGGGTGCGTCGAATCTTCGACGTACCCTCTTTAGAATTCATGGAACGCTTTGTGGTGGGTGAGCAGGCTTTCTTCTTCCTTAGTGCCAAATGGTTCGCGTCCTTCTTTATCGCGCATGATTCTCACGTAATTGATAAAGGCATCTGAGTCAGGGTTTTCGATTGTGAGCTTTAAAGCCAATCCGTGTGGCTTCAGCTCTCCTTCTGTGGAGTTATCACCACTTCCTAGGCTGAAGCGCATTCCCATGAGTTCCAGTAGTGCATCGTCGGATAAGAAGCTATTAAAAGCCCAACTCATGGATTCATCTGTCCATGGTTTGTGAGGATCCAGGGTGCCCCACTGTTTCTTTCTTTCCTCTGAAACTTGCCAGATACCATTTTCAAACCAGGTCACGGACGATGGTGCGCCGCCTATGGAGGTGCTGCGGTATGTATAAAAATCATCAACGGAAGTGAGTTCAGTCCATTCTGGAGCAGATGGAGAGATGTGAAGATGCCCCTTTTCTTTGCTTTGGAATGGGCTGAAATCCTCCCAGTCGGAACCGATGATGAGCCAGCGTTCGCTAGTCATGGTGCTTGGAAATTTTCGGATAATAACGCCTGAAAATGCTTCATCGTGTAAGTGAATAAGCCCGGTGTTGAACGTCTCCACGGAATGTCTGGGGGAGAGTTATGGGCGTGTGCGGCGAAGAGCTGGATGCGCAACCGGGGTGAGGATTTGGTGGAATTCTTCCAAAGGGGTGTGTACAGAAAGCTCCAAGAGGTGGTAGTCAAGGTCTCCTGGGTGATCTTAGTGAGAATGTGAAAAGTGGCGAGTTCCCCCGTAGGAGCTCGCCACTTTAGGGGTTTTGAAGTTTTAGAGGTTTGCAGTCTCACGAATGGTGGCCATTGCCTTAGTCCAGACAACAAGCTGCTCAAACATAGCGTCAACGGAAGAAATGCCTTGCTCAGAAGGTTGGAAGTTAGGGTATTCAAAATCGGTGAAGATGCTCAGCAGACCGGTCTTTTGAACGTGTGCGATCTGAAGTTCGGAAAGGATGCCGCGGAGGTGCTCAGCTGCGCGAATGCCCATTGCGGAACCGTAGGACACGATGCCTGCAGCCTTGTTGTTCCACTCTGCAGAGAGGTAAGACAGTGCGTTGGTTAGAGCTGCTGGGACGGAGTGGTTGTATTCGCCGGTGATAAAAATGAAGCCATCAAATTCTGCGATCTTTGCTGCCCATGCCTTGGTGTGCTCGCCTGCATACTGGCCGTAGCCTGCTGGCATTGCTTCGTCAAGGAGCGGGAGGTTGAAATCAGCAATATCAACGAGCTCGTACTGTGCATCATTGCGCTCTTGTGCGCGCTCGAGAACCCAGTTGGCTACGTCGATGTTGACACGGCCTGGACGGGTGGAACCGGTGATGATGGCGATCTTATTCATGATGTTCTCCTCCAAAAGTTAATTAAGTTGATGTATCAACAACTTGACGTGTCTAGCCTAGGTTAACTTTCTGTGTCATGCAAGCGCTTTGGGTTTTTAATCCATTTCGCAAGGTCAACAGTGTAGGGAAGTCGACGAGGTTTTTATTCAAGGTGAATGCTCTCCTTGTCTCAGGTGTTCAATGCTCCATAAAGTAGACCGCAATCTAGACAAAGATGTCTATTTTGATAAAGGAGTAGATCATGGCCGCGGCCGAAAACACAACACAAGAGAGCAGAAAAATCCTGTTCAACGCATTTGATATGAACTGCGTTGTGCATCAGTCCCCAGGACTGTGGACACACCCGAAAGACAAGGCCCGGGATTACAACACCCTTGATTACTGGGTGCACCTTGCTAAGACATTAGAGAAGGGTCTTTTCGACGGCCTTTTCATCGCAGACGTTCTTGGAACTTACGATGTCTATGGTTCCAGTAATGAAGCAGCGTTGACCAGTGGTGCTCAGGTACCGGTCAATGATCCGATCCTTCTTGTTTCTGCGATGGCTTATGCCACCAAGAACCTTGGGTTTGGCATCACCGCAGGTACAGCCTATGAACACCCGTATCCTTTTGCTCGGCGTCTGGCCACACTCGATCATCTAACTAATGGGCGAGTGGGATGGAACGTAGTTACTGGCTATCTTCCCTCTGCTGCTCAAAACATGGGTGATACGGATCAGTTGCCACATGATGAGCGCTACGACAAAGCCGATGAATATCTAGAAGTCATCTACAAACTTCTCGAGGGATCCTGGGAAGACGACGCTGTCCAAAATAATGTGGAGACAAGTGTCTTTACGGATTCCTCCAAAGTGCACGCGATCAATCATCATGGGAAGTACTTTGATGTACCGGGTATCGCCATCACGGAACCTAGTGTGCAGCGCACGCCGGTGATCTACCAGGCGGGTGCATCGCCTCGCGGATTGAAATTCGCTGGTGAGAATGCAGAAGCGGTGTTTATCAATTCCAGCACCGTGGAGGCAATCACCAAGACTGTCGCAAAGATTCGCGCTGCTGCGGTCGCTGCGGGTCGTGATCCACATGCGGTGAAGATCTTTGCGATGCAAACAATCATCACGGGTGAAACAGAAGCAGATGCGCAGGCAAAGCTAGAGGAATACAGCCGTTATATCGATCCTGTCGGCGGCCTGACCTTGATGTCTGGATGGACTGGAGCGGATCTGTCGCAGTATGACCTGGATGAACCGATCACCAATATTGAGTCCAACGCTATTCAGTCCACCGCAGCTACCATTAGCAACGGCACTAGTGAAGGGGCATGGACGGTACGCAAACTGGGTGAGGCAACTGGCATCGGCGGTTTCGGGCCAGTGCTTGTGGGATCGGGCGCTAATGTTGCTGCGGAACTTGCACGCATCCAGGATCTCAGCGATGTTGATGGATTCAACCTCGCATATGCCATCACCCCAGGAACTTTTGAAGATGTTGTGGAGTATGTCGTTCCTGAGCTGCAAAAACTTGGGCGTTACAAAACGGAATACGCTCCGGGTTCCTTGCGCAATAAATTGTTCGGGAATGGTGATCGCCTCGACGACACCCACCGTGGCGCCAGCTACCGCCTGGGAGCTAAGAACTCCACCGCCACCACTGACCTTAGTTCCATCTCTGCTCAACTAGTTACTCAGGAAGCTTAATTATGACCTCACCTCAAACCATCATTGACAATCTCGCTCCAGTCCTTACGGAGATCGCAGCAACGGCATCGCAGCGTGAACAGGACCGAGAATTCAGCCGTGACTTGGCTAAGCAGCTCAGTGCCGGTGGGTTCACCAAACTCCGCATTCCTGTTGAATTCGGCGGGTTGGGTTTTAGCCTTCCCGAGGCCTTTGAAGTGCTGGTGGCTGTGGCTGCTGCAGATTCAAATATCGCGCAGGGATTGCGGCCTCACTTCTTGGCAGTAGAGAGCCTGTTGATCGCTCCCGATTCAGAGCACCGAGACAAGTGGCTGCGAAAAATCGCTGAAGAAGGCGTGGTGATTGGTAATGCGTTGACCGAAGTGGGAAATAAGCCGGGTGAGCTGAAAACTAAGATCCGAAAAGAAGACGAGGTCTTTGTTCTCACCGGAACCAAGTTCTATTCCACGGGCAGTCTTTACGCCGATTGGATTCAAGTACATGCGAAAGATGAGGCAGATCAAGATGTTTTCGCCTTTGTTGATCGCGACGCAGCAGGCGTTGCTTTGGTGGATGACTGGGACGGATTTGGGCAACAACTATCTGCCTCCGGAACCAGCTTCTTCGACAAAGTGGCGGTAGATCCATTAGATATTGCCACTCGTGATTACACCGCACCCAGCGCTTTCCAGGCGCTGGCGCAGTCCCATCACTTGTCTACCTTGACTGGTATTTCGCAGGCGATCACCCGTGACATCGTTACCTATGTACAAAACCGCACCCGAATTTTCAGTCACGGAAGTGGTGACCTTCCACGCTTTGATCCGCAGGTACAGCAGGTGGTGGGCGAGGTGAAAGCCAAGTCATATGCAGTCGAGAAAATCTTTCAGGGGTTCGCACAAGAACTGGATCTTGTCGTCAATAAGGCAAAAGCCGGCACTGCTACGGAGGCCGAGTTGGCTGCCGTTGACCTAAGCGCATACCAAGCCCAATTGGCGGTGGCACCTTTGGTGCTGAGCCAAGCCACCCAGGCCTTTGAAGTCGGAGGAGCGTCGGCCGTGTCGAAGAAGTTGTCGCTGGATCGGCATTGGCGCAACGCGCGTGTGTTGGCAAACCACAACCCCATTATTTATCGAGCGCGCCTACTTGGCGCAGATGCCCTAAACGGCGGCCATGTGGCTGCCCAATACACGATCGGATCCTTGTCATGAGCCAAGAAATTTTGAACCATTTTGCGCCCGCATTAAAACGCATTCGAAGCGGTGCAGTCGAGCGCGAACAGCAGCGAACCCTACCAGTAGAAGAGATTAAAGAGCTGGTAGAGCTAGGTTTCACTGGACTGCGGGTACCCGAAGAACTAGGCGGAGCGGGCGCTTCTTTGGAAAGCGTGGTTGAGTTACTCATCGAGATCGCGACCGCTGATTCCAATATCGCCCAAGCTTTGCGCGGGCACTTTGCCTTCGTGGAGCTACTCCTGGAAGCCCCAGACAGTGAATTCCGCACCCACTGGTTGCGCGAAGTCGCTACCGGAAAATTGGTGGGCAATGCTGAAAGTGAAAAACGTGGCGTCTACGGCGATCCGCAGACTTTCATCGATGAGGTGGATACTGAAAACGGTCCGATTTTCGTGCTCAACGGCACCAAGTTCTACACCACCGGCACCTATTTTGCGGACTACACCTGGACCACCGCGCTGCTGCGCAACCTCAATGGCCAAGAAACTTTGGTCAGTTTGCCGGTTAATCTGCGCGCGCCGGGTGTGGATGTTGTTGATGACTGGAATGGGTTTGGGCAAAAGCTCACCGCGTCTGGAACGACCACGTTTAAGGACGTGGAGGTGGATCCGCGATGGATCATTCCACGCACCGATACGCCCACGCTGGTGTGGACGTACCTGCAGCTCAACCTGCTCACCGTACTGGTCGGCAGCGCCGCAGCAGCTGTCGATGAAGTAGTAGTCCGCGCCCAATCCTCCACCAGAAATGCGTGGAATCCTGGCGTCGAACGCCGCAGCGATCCGGCCGCAACCTTAGCGATCGGCGACGCACGCAGCCGGGTCACCGTTATTCGCGGAGCGCTTCTCGACGCCACCCGCCACGTTTCCAACGCCGCCACGATCGCAACCCCCGACGCCTTCAACGAGGCGGATGCTATTGTTGCAGCACTCTGGCCCATCGTCTCCGAACAAGCTTTAGTGGTGACATCTAACGTATTCGATGCGGTGGGTGCATCTGCAGTGCTTGGTGAGCATTCCATTGATCGACACTGGCGCAATGTACGCACCGTGTCTTCAAACAACCCGGTGTTTCTAGCCAAGAATGCAGTGGGGGAGTATGCCCTTAACGGCACTCCTGTGGGCACCAACATCGGTAAAGCACTGAGCCGACCTGTCAGCCTAAGTAGTTAAAGGTGTGGTCTTGCTGGTTTTAGATGGTTTTCAAGCCAGCGGGACCACATTAGTTTCACGCTGGTTGAAACCTTTGAGATCAATATAGACCGTGTGGTCTACTCGAGGAATGAGCGAAAACAATCCCATTACCTTGCACTGGTTCCTTCCCACCTATGGCGACTCCCGCGGTATCACAGCCGGCGGGCATGGCTCAGGCTTCCACTCCGGAAGCCGACCAGCAGACCTTGATTACCTCTCCCAAATCGCATTGGCCGCCGAGCGAAACGGTTTTGAATCTGTTCTGACCCCCACCGGATTATGGTGTGAAGATGCGTGGATCACTACCGCAGCACTGCTTTCAAGGACATCTAAACTGAAATTCCTTGTAGCTATTCGACCAGGCCAAGTCAGCCCCACGATCATCGCGCAGCAGGGTGCTGCCTTCCAGAAATTCTCCAACAACCGCCTGCTCATCAACGTTGTGGTGGGTGGTGAAGACCATGAGCAGCGTGCCTTCGCTGACTACTCCTCCAAAGAGGAGCGCTATCACAAGGCTGACGAAACCTTGGAGATCATCGATCACCTGTGGAACAGCGCGGAACCTCTCAATTTCCAGGGCGAATTCCTCAGCGTAGAAAACGCGGTACTGAAGGAACAACCTGAGGTGTCTCCTCCGATTTACTTTGGTGGGTCTTCACAACTCGGCATCGAAATCGCAGCTCAACACTCTGATGTTTATCTCACCTGGGGTGAACCTGCAGAAAAAGTGGAGGAGAAGCTTAACCGCGTGCGAGTCGAAGCAAATAAGCGAAACCGCGAACTAGACTTTGGCATCCGCCTGCATGTCATTGCTCGACCAACTGAGGAAGAGGCCTGGTCAGTGGCTCAAAACCTTCTTGACCAACTTGATCAGGAAGAAGTTGCCCGCATTCAGGAAGGGCTTGCGCGTTCCCAATCTGAAGGGCAGCGCCGCATGACGGAACTTCATGGCCAGGGATCAGCATTCACAGCAGGAGCAGATGCACGCTCCCTTGAAATCGCTCCGAATCTTTGGGCTGGTGTCGGCCTAGTCCGCGGTGGCGCAGGCACAGCATTGGTGGGTTCCTACGAGCAAGTTGCGCAGGCAATTTTGCGATACCGCGATATTGGTCTGAACCACTTCATTTTCTCTGGCTATCCACATTTGGAGGAAACCTATCACGTGGGCGAAGGAGTGGTACCTGAGCTCCTCAAGCTAGGTGTTCCGGTGAACAACCATGAAGAACAACGCAACGACGTGATAGCGACTCCATTTATTTCCAGGTAGGTCACGATTGGCCCTTTTGGCTCTTCGGAAGTGACCAAAAGGGGCCAATTTGGGGATTTGGTTGGTACGACTTCCAGAAGTTGTCACAAACCGTCCCAAATGACCGACGGCAAGTAGATGTGAGGTTTGTCGGTCACCTGGTTTGGTTTTTAGGCTTTGCGACCGTCCTATATGACCGATGGGAACTTAGCCTAAGGCTTTTCGGTCATATGGTTTGGTCCGTGCTGGGATTCCAGAAAAACTGGCCCCGGCTCCACCAAAAGTGACCCCCCAAATTCGCCTCTAATCGCCCAAAAGCCCTGAGGCATAAAAATACTCAATCTCGATCTTCGATCCCTCAAATCGCATTTGGACTGGCATCCCTCTTAGAAATCCCCACACAAAAACCGCCGACCTTAAAAAGGCCGGCGGCAAAGCGTAAGTATCGCTTTTATGGGGTGGTGGTGTAGTCAACCACGGAGTATTCCTGCAGCTTGGCCAGCTGGTGGACAGACTCAATGTGGCGGATGGTGCCTGACTTGGAACGCATGACCAGAGAGCGAGTAGTAGCGCCATTTGCACGGTAGGAAACACCGCGGAGCATGTCACCGTTGGTCACACCGGTTGCCACGAAGTAGCAGTTATCGGAGCGAACGAGATCGTTGGTGTGGAGAACCTGATCCAAAACCAGACCGGCATCGCGAGCTTTTTGACGCTCGAAATCATTCATTGGAGCCAAAACGCCCTGGATTTCGCCGCCCATGCACTTCATAGCGCACGCGGTGATGATACCTTCAGGGGTTCCACCGGTGCCCATCATGATATCGACAGAATTGGAGTCCTGAGCTGCAGCAACGGCACCTGCAACGTCGCCGTCAGAAATCAGACGAACCTTTGCGCCGGCACGACGAATATCTGCGATCAGCTCGGTGTGGCGAGGGCGGTCAAGAACAACAACGGTGACATCGGAAGGGTTAATGCCCTTGGACTTAGCCACTGCGTTGATGTTGTGAGCAACTGGTGCTTCGATGTCGATCTTGCCGGCAGCCTCTGGTCCTACGGCGATCTTCTTCATGTAGAACACAGCGGATGGGTCATACATCGTGCCGCGTTCTGCAGCAGCAAGGATAGAAATAGCATTTGGGCGACCCTCAGCCATCAAAGTGGTGCCATCGACTGGGTCTACTGCGATATCAACTTCAGGTCCGAAGCCGGTTCCAACTTCTTCGCCGTTGTAGAGCATTGGTGCTTCGTCTTTTTCGCCTTCACCAATAACAACGACACCCTTCATAGTTACCGAGTTGATCAGCTGACGCATGGCATCAACAGCAGCCCCGTCGCCCTCGTTCTTCATGCCACGTCCAACCCATCGTCCAGAAGCCAATGCTGCAGCTTCTGTAACTCGCACCAGCTCCATAGCAAGGTTACGGTCTGGCGTCTCGGGGTGCTTAAGGTTCATATGAAGGGCCTCCTGGGGCACTTGATCCGACCAAGTCATATGGTTTACATCTGCCTTGGCGCATTGTGAAAGTATCGGTGCGTGGGCTGATTCAACCCGCACGTCATCCATTGTTGCACTTTTGTGTCCGTAATTTTGGATTCTTGCCACCCAAAAGGGGGTTTAACGGCAAAGTCATGCCATACTAAGCGGGTGGCTGAGAAACGACCGAAAATTTTTGATGGCAGTCGAGACATGATTATCTCGTTGGTAGTCTCCGCAATCATCATGTTGCTGGCGGTGGGATTCACAGGAATGTGCTCCTTCAACACAGGCACTCCAGAAAATGGGCAAGTACCTGAAGTTGATGCTTCCACCTTTATGTCAATGGAAGCTCGCGCAATGACAGATCACGCAACGAGGCTGCCTGAAACACCCGAAGGCTGGACCACAAATTCAGCTCGACGCACCATGATTGATGACACCCCTGCATCAGTCGTTGGGTACGTTACCGCAGATGAGGGCTATATTCAGCTCACTCAAACTGGTGAAACAGTAGAAGATGCTGTGGTCGGATACGACTCCCGTTGGCGTGATCTTGAGCAGTCTTATGACCTCGAAGGCCATGAGGTTGGAATCTATACTTCGCAGGAATCTGACGTGCGTGATCTACGCGTGATGGATCTAGGCGATGCCCGCGTATTGGTGTCCGGTGCCGCTACTGATGAAGAATTCAACGACTTGCTTCTAGCAGTTGCAGAAGCAGAGCCATTGCCAACCAACTAGCAATGGTGAAAAGTACATAGAAAAATTCCGGCGAAGAACAAACATTCGCCGGAATTTTTTTATGCCGTTAGTTTTTCTTTCTTAGTACAAAGGCAAGCCCGATGATTATTCCGAGCGCCACAACTCCAAGGGCAATCCACATGATTGATAAGCCATTGGATTCTTCCGAGGACGCGGTCGTTGTAGCGTCTTCGGAGTCGCTGGCAGAGGTCGGCGCTGAATCTTGCGCGCTGGAGTTTTTAAGTTCTGCAAAAACTGGCGGATCAATTGGTGTGCCATGGGCTTCTGCCACCAGTTCATAGTCAAGCGTGAGCAGTTGGTCTTGGGCAGAAATATCTTCGTCTTCTCCAAAAGGAAGGTAGGTTACCGCTAGATATTGGGTGCCACCTTGCCACGTGCCAGAATGGTTTTTGTTGCGTGCGCCATCGGCAAACATATTTGCGTAGCTCACCGGGGCGACATAGCCAAAGGTTTCTAAAGTTTCTAATTCTTTGGAAGTTGGTGAACTGTTAGTTAGGTCTACTTCTGCGCGGCTTGGGTTAAATGCTTGAAGGTATAGGCGATCGCCAAGTTGGGATCCTACAACTTGGCTGAATGTTGTTCGGATCCCTCCACGAAGTTGCTGCCCGTAGTCCACGGGGAGTGCATAAAAGTGGGTTTCTCCAGGAACAATGGTGGCGGTTACTTTTTCACCGGCAGCATCAAGTTCAGTTGGGGAGTCAAACCACTGGCCAGGAGTGGCCTCGGTTGCTTCGGATGTGGAAGCTGCAGGAAGCTCAACATCAGTGGTTTCAGTGACCTCTCCGATTGTTGTGTCGTCGACTTTGCCGAATCTTTCGATGGTGATTTCAGTAGGGATAGTTTCCCCATCGAAGTAGTCTCCAGACCGTGAAATTTCTAGATATATGGCATCGGTATCGCAATCATCGGAGCCGATTTCCTTAGATACCACGGTTGCGCTTTGGATGCCTCGCACAGCTAGGCCTGGAGTGAAATTATCGTCTGATACATGGGTGCATCGGCCTTGAAGGCCATGTCGTGGTGGCTCTGCAGTGTGCAGTTGGGCATCTAAGTAGATTTGCCCTTGATTCATGGTCAGCACCGTTGGGTCAGTAACCGTGTTGGCAGACACAGAAATCGTCTCACCAGCTTCTACTGGAATCTTCCAGAAGTAGGATTCCTGTCCCAGATCGGTGGCAAAAAGTGCAGTGTCGGTGTCTAATGCCACTGCGTCTTCTTGAGCTAGTGCACCATCTATTTTTTCTGCATTAGTTTCATATTTAGCGTATTGCCTGGTGGTCACACGGGTTAGCGCATCACTGAGAGTTTGTGCATCGGAGGCATCGGTGTAAATACCACCACCGGTTTTTGCGATGCATTCCAGTTCTTCACGTGCTGCTGGATCAACATTAAGACCAATGGTGTTGATAGTGAGGTTGATGCCCTTCGCGGTAAGTTCTTCGGCTACCTCGCAGACATCAGGTGGTGTGCAATTCGCGATTCCATCTGACACCAGCACGATATTGCCGCCCTCTGGCAGCTCAGCTGCACTGTCAGTGAGCGCTTTACCGATCGGTGTAAAACCTCGAGGGCTTAGTTGTGAAATGGTATCGATAAGGGTGTCGGCGTTGCCTTTAGCTGGCCCATCGATGATGGTGACGTCTTGGCAGCCTTGTTCCATATCAGCTGCTGTTTCACCGGTGTTGCCACCGTAGTAGGCAAAACCAATATCGGTGTGATCTGAAATATCTTCGATCAAGTCGGTAGCAGCTTGTTTTGCTGCATCGATGCGGGTTTGGTTTCCGGCATCTTGAGCGGTCATGGAACCGGAGTTATCCAACACGATCATTGTTGGAGTGGCTTGTGCATCCGGTGGTTCTTGAGCAAACGAGGTGGGGGAGAGCGTTGCTGCCAGGACACATGTGAAAATCCCGGCGAACAATTTCTTAGCACGAATATGTTGAGACACTGCGACTCCTTTTAAGGGGATCTTTAGGTGTTTCAAAATAAAGTACTAGATATATTGACGCTCGCAATCTGAAAGCACTATTTTCATCTCCGGCCCTAAAGGGAGACGCCGAAGGTGGGCGTCGAAAAGCTTTATTCTGCCTTGTTTAATGCTTGCTCAACCCGCGCTGAGGCGCCGGCTAAGTGCTCTTCGCAGCGCTTTGCTAGAGCTTCGCCACGTTCCCAGTATTTTAAGGATTCGTCGAGGCCCATTTGACCGAGCTCCAAAATTTTCACAATCTCCACGAGTTCATCGCGGGCGCGCTCGTAGGATAATTGGGCGACGGGTTCGAAGGAATCGTTGCCTTGGCCGGAACCGACGATATCTGGATTAGTCATTTCTTCATTCTCCTTTTAAGTATTAGTTTGCTTGCTGGGTGCCCATGGCAGCTGCGGTGATGGAGCCGTCGGCTACGCGAATGCGCAATTGACTGCCGGGAGGGGATTGTTCGATGGTGGTGACTACTTCAGGCTCGCTGCCATCGCGGGGGATGACCTGAACTACCGAATAGCCTCGCGCCAAGGTGGCTGAAGGGCCGAGTGCTGAAACCTGTGCCCGCAAGGATGCCACTAGAGCCTGCTCGGTGCGCACAAGATGGGTGACATCTCGCCTAATCAAGCCCACAGCCTGGGTGATCTCATCGCGTCGACGATTAATCGGGGTCATCGGATCTGCCAGCACAGGCCTGGAACGAATCGCGGCCAATGCCTGATGTTCGCGCTGCACCCAACCGCGCAACGCTGCGGCACTGCGCTCACGCAGCTGATTGATTAACAGGCGTTCTTCTGCCACATCGGGCACCACGCGTTTTGCTGCATCAGTAGGTGTTGCTGCGCGAAGGTCTGCAACATTGTCCAACACCGGGGTATCGGGCTCGTGGCCAATGGCAGAAACCACAGGTGTTTTAGCTGCTGCCACGGCGCGCTGCAAGGCTTCCTCAGAGAAGGGGAGAAGATCTTCCACGGAGCCGCCACCGCGGGCAATGATGATCACATCCACGCGAGGATCCTGATCCAAAACGCGCAACGCCTCGATGATCTCTGGAACCGCCGAGGCACCCTGAACCGCGGTATTGATCACTTCAAATTGCACTTCCGGCCACCGGTCTTTAGCCACGCTGAGCACATCGCGCTCAGCAGCTGATCCTCGTCCCGTGATCAAACCAACACGGTTGGGCAGGAATGGAAGACGCTTTTTCCGGGAAGGGTCAAAAAGCCCCTCCGCAGCAAGTCTTTTGCGCAGCTCCTCAATTCGCGCAAGCAACTCACCAATACCCACCGGGCGAATATCAGTGACCCACAGCGAGAATGTGCCACGGCCGGCATAAAACGCTGGCTTGCCGTAGACAATCACACGATCGCCATCTTTCAACGGCGTGGGACGGTTGCGGATGATATCCGTCGGGCACGTCAACTGCACCGAGACTTCTTGCTCCACATCACGCAGCGTTAAATAGGACAACTTCCAATTAGGTTTCACATTGATTTGTGCAAGTTGTCCCTCCACCCACAAATGGCCAAGCCGCTCGATCCACTGCTTAACTTGAGTGTTTACTTCCCGGACAGGCCACGGGGTTTCAGGGGTTGATTTTGACTTTGATTGCTCGGGCGACACAGGTGTGTGATTCTCCTTCTTCCATCAGCCAAAAGTGAATTACCCCGCCTTCGATGGGGTGGTTGCTGTTCCAGTCTAGGTGTTTGCCCTCAAGGTTGGATACGCTGGGAGGCATGAGCTCACCTGTTATCAGCCCCGAAACCAAAACCGGAAAGAAGATCCTGCTTGCAGCCCCTCGCGGATATTGCGCCGGCGTGGACCGCGCAGTGGAAACCGTCGAGCGCGCGCTTGAAGAATACGGTGCCCCAATTTATGTCCGTAAAGAGATCGTGCACAACCGTTATGTTGTAGACACCTTGGCGGAAAAGGGTGCGATTTTTGTTAATGAAGCATCCGAAGCACCAGAAGGTGCCAACATGGTGTTTTCTGCGCACGGCGTAAGCCCGATGGTTCATGAAGAGGCCGCAGCGAAAAACATCAAGACTATCGACGCCGCCTGCCCGCTGGTAACCAAGGTGCACAAGGAAGTCCAGCGCTTTGATAAGCAAGGTTTCCACATCCTTTTCATCGGCCACGAAGGCCACGAAGAGGTAGAAGGCACCATGGGGCACTCTGTGGAAAAGACCCATTTGGTTGATGGCATTGCAGGTATTGATACTCTGCCTGAATTCTTGGCTGATGAGCCAAATCTGATCTGGCTATCCCAGACCACCCTTTCCGTCGATGAGACCATGGAGATCGTCCGTGAACTCAAGGCGAAATACCCGCAGCTGCAGGATCCACCATCAGACGATATTTGCTACGCAACCCAAAACCGTCAGGTAGCAGTGAAAGCTATCGCTGAGCGTTGTGAACTGATGATCGTGGTTGGTTCCCGCAACTCCTCCAACTCGGTTCGTTTGGTGGAGGTAGCTAAGCAAAACGGCGCCGATAACGCCTACCTGGTGGATTACGCCCGTGAAATCGACCCAGCATGGCTAGAAGGCGTAGAAACCATCGGTATTTCTTCCGGTGCGTCCGTGCCTGAGATCCTCGTCCAGGGCGTCATTGAGCGCCTCTCGGAGTTCGGCTTCGACGACGTGGAAGAAGTCACCTCCGCAGCTGAGAAGATTGTGTTCGCACTACCTCGCGTGCTGCGCCACAAGAACTAAAAAAATCCCCGCTTGTCTAAGCGGGGATTTTTTAGCTATAAAGGTCATCGTCTAAGGATCCGCGGCGTCTTGGCGCTTGTCGACGCTCACCTGCATCCGTACGCGCCGGCGCCTCAGGGGCGCTCGGGCGAGGTGCTGGTTTTGGTGGTTCTACGACGGGGCCAGGAGTGGGAGTAAACGGAACACCTCGCTCTGATTGGCGCTTAGCGATCTGCTGACGACGCTCCTGACTACGACGAATCAACTCGTCCACAGTCACCTGCGAACCCGTATCACCTGTGCTTGGTTGTGCACGTCGGCTCCGCACCTTAGTAGTTTGTGCACGAGCACGGCGGGCTGCATTTTGATTAGCTTCTTCCGCCTCACGCTGAGCGCGCCGGGTTTTTTCACCAGAAACCTGTCGAGATTCTTGGTTTCTGCGCAACAATATAATCCTCACCACGGCAATCAGTGCCGCCACCAGCGTGACCATTAATAATGTTGGGAAGAGCTGCGCTAACGGATATACAGCAGTCAAGATTTCGGTTGCTGAAACGCCCGGAGAAGAACTAGAAGCAACACCTTGTTGGGAAACAAACCACGATGTCAGTGGCGTAAAAATACCAAACAAGATCGGGATTGAAGCAACAGTAAGAAATAAGCCTCGGGCCTCAACCAACAAAGTCACACCGAGAGTCGCGATGATGAAAATCAACTGGTAGGGCAGACCAACTACGCCCAGAAGTAAGCTAACAAGCAATCCTGTAATGAGGGATGCCAAAACTACTGAAGGGCCCGACCACGTTGGCAAACCTACAAAAGCAGTCTGCTGAGATGACCTGGAACTTCTCTTCGACGACGCTGATCCATGAGACACGAGTGATTACTTTACCGATCTGAATGCTATTTACTAATTACATGAACTGACTTTATCCGTTTAAAAACCTAGTTCTTTTTGCGCATCCTATCTATAGCTTGCGAGGTTACGGTCTTAGCGCTCGTAAATCTGCGCTTTAATTCTTTACGACGAATCTCATTAGGATCCACCGATTCCTGGTCCGCTTCCAAGAACTCTGGAATCTTTAAATCATTGGATTCTGGATCCCCACCAAGTAAGTTTTGGTAATAGCGCTTCCGGAAAATCTCTCCATCCGCTTCCATCGCGCGTCCCGCCAGCTCACCATAAGGACTGGAGAATTTCAGGTCAGCAGCAACACGTTCACCTGCACGTAAAGATGTCATGTCTTGGAAATAGCGGAAGAACACCGCGATCATCGCTGCAACCGGCACCGCCAAAAAAGCACCAATGATGCCAAAGAGCGTGCCACCAACCGTCACTGACAACAACACGATTACTGGGTGCAGATTCATAGCCCGTGATTGCAACAGCGGGGACAAAATATTGCCTTCAATCTGCTGGACTGCAACCACAATGATCAACACGATGACAGCCTCAGTAAAGCCCAAAGATACTAGGGCAACCAGCACGGCTAAAGCACCAGCTGTAAACGCACCAATGATCGGAATAAAACCCGCAACAAACGTGATAACAGACAGTGCCAACGCCATGGGCACTCCCACGATGACCAAACCAATGCCGATAAACACAGCATCAACAGCAGACACCAACGCTTGAGCCCGCACAAAACCAGCCAAGGTGGTCCACGCACGAGTTAAAAGCTCAGTGATATGCCACCCAGAGGTTTCTCCACCGATCTTTCTTGCCCATGGTAGAAAACGGTGACCATCTTTAAGGAAGAAAAACGTGAGCACCAAAACCACACCGAGGGTAACTATCACACTGGTAGCTGCACCAAGGCCTGAGAAAATTTCCCCAGCAATGGTGCCTGCTTGGTTCTGCAACCAGGTAGCTGCCTCATTGAAGTAACTACTGAGATCATCTGAATCCAGATTCAACGGTGGACCCTGCAACCACAGCTGAATACTCAAGATGCCTTCAAAAGCCTGGAAATATAGAACCTGTGATTGCTTTGCAATGCTTGGTGCAATGGCCCACAAAATGAATCCGACTATGGCAAAGAACGTGCCGATGGTGATAAAAGCCGATAACACACTGGGTACACCGTGCTTACGCAACCACGAGTTAGGTGATGAGAGCACCGTACAAATAATGATCGCCAACGTGACAGGCAAAACACCTTGCCAGAATCGGCTTGTTACCCACCACAGCACAAAAGCGGCAGCCGCGACGAACACCAAGCGCAAGCTCCACATGGAAACATTTTTGAAGTAGTCGGCTATGACCACAGAACGGTCCACTCGATCAGGTAATTCTCGATGCATAGTGGGAGCCGATTCCGACGCTGGCTCTGCTGTGGAGTCGGATGCTGAATGCGCAAAGTTATCGGCGTTGTCGCCGGGATCGCCATCAGGGTCCTTTGTAAAATCATCCATTGTTGCCACGATTATCTATTCTGCATGGTTATTGGTTTTAAAGCACGAAACACTCCCAGCAAAGTTTCTGGGAGTGTCTCAGTTCAAGTTTTAGGCCTTCGATGGCCTTTCATACTCTTGCTCGATGAGAACAGTGTCGGTGGCATAAGGAGATGTACCAAAGTCGCCGACCTTCTCATCTGGTTCACGTCGAAGCGCAATGGTGGCATATACAAGGCCACCCCAAATGATGAGCATGAACAACACCATCATGATGATTGCTGTAGTTCCCATGACTTAGGACTCCTTAGCTTCAGGGTTGGTCACTGCGACAGTAGGGTAGCGCGATGCATCCTCGCTGGCATCGAAAGGGATGAAGGGGTCATTAGAAGCCCACCGCCGTGGGCGGTGCAGTCGGCGCTTGAATTCCGGCAGGACGCCGAAGTCTGAACCGGGTGGGCCGTCGACAAGCGTGCCCTTTGGCCATGCAACCAGCGGCATTAGGAATGCGACCACCAAGATGACTGCCAAAACACCCCAGCCGAAGAGGCCGTTTTGTAGCAAGGTGTATCCGCCGTATGGCTCGTTGATCAGGGAGATGAGTTCCAAGACAAGGGTGGACCCTAGAACCAAAGTAGTGATGTTGACTACCGAAATGCGCCAAATGGTGTTGACTTTGAAAGCAGAGATTGCGTTGAGGTGGGTGGAGAATTCATCAATGCGGCGCAGCACCCAGTCGATTGTCACCACAGCAATCAACGCGATGGCGACGATACCGATGTTGTTGGTGAACTTGTCCATGATGTCCAGCGTTGCAAGGCCGGACGTGGTGGAGAACAAAACGAGAGAAATCAATGCCATGACAACACCCACGCCGATCGCGGTGGCTTTGCGCTGCAGGCCAAATTTATCTTTGACTGCCGATACGACCACTTCCAGTAGCGAGAACAGCGAGGTAAAACCAGCGATGGTCAAAGAGCTAAAGAAAAGGAAACCGAACAGCCCGCCAAGAGGCATTTCATTGATAATCGTTGGGAAAGCGACGAAGGCAAGGCCAATTCCTGAGGTTGCGACCTCATCAACACCAACTCCGGCATTAGCAGCCATGAAGCCGAGTGCTGCGAACACGCCGATACCTGCAAGAACCTCGAAAGAAGAGTTGGCAAAACCAGTGACCAAACCGGTGCTGGTCAAGTTGGTACGAGGCTTTAGGTAAGAGGAGTAGGTCAGCATGATGCCGAATCCCACCGACAGTGAGAAGAAGATCTGGCCATATGCAGCAATCCACACAGTTGGGTTCTTCAGAGCTTCCCAGTTCGGAGTAAACAGCGCATCCAAACCAACTTCAGCACCAGGCAACAAAATTGCCTGCACAACCACGATGATGAAGATAATCACCAACAGTGGCATAAACACCATGTTGACTCGCCCGATGCCTTTATCCACGCCAATAGCAAGGACAGCAACAGCTGCAACCCACACGATAAACAGTGCAATGGCGATCTGCGGAACAATGTCGAGGGAAACTACTGCTTCAGAATCGAAGTTCAAAAAGTCAGAGAAGAAATAAGTATCCGGATCAGATCCCCACGCCTTATTTAAAGACTTGAAGGCATAAAGACCAGCCCAACCAATGATGGCCGCGTAATAGATAGTGATGAAGAACGCGATACCAACCTGGATCCAACCAATGGATTCGGTTTGTTTCTTGAAGCGTCGAAAAGCTAGGGGAGCGGAACCCCTGTACCGGTGGCCAAGCGCGAAGTCGAGGAACAACAGCGGAATACCTGCAGTAAGCAAGGCAACAGCGTAAGGGATAAGGAATGCGCCGCCGCCGTTGTCGTATGCGACATAAGGAAAGCGCCAAATATTACCTAGGCCCACCGCAGAACCGATAGCAGCAAGAATAAATATAGAACGGGAAGAAAATACTTCGCGGCGTTCGCCTTTTTGAGGGGGCGTGGAAGCCGTGTCTTGTGGAGTTGACATCTTAGTGTCTCCAGTCATGCACAAAGGACCAATGAAAAATTCCCCGAGCATTGGAACAGTCCTGTGTGTGGTCCGTACCTATTGCTCTCCTCGTTCTGCACCTGGTGTGGCCGCTGTCTGGAAAATGGGGTGACTAATGGGGCGATTAAAAAATCAGCTGAAATGATCTTAACAGTGAAATAGGCAAAAATTGGCAATGAAAGGGATACAAGTTACATAGTTGTTAAATGAACGAGTCTTTCGAGTCATTTCACGCCTATTGATTAGGCACCGATTAGGTTATGGAACAAGGATTGCTAGGATATGTGCCTGTGACCCTTACTCTTGGAATCGTCGGCCTGCCCAACGTTGGCAAGTCCACTCTGTTCAACGCCCTGACCCGCAACGATGTGCTCGCAGCAAACTACCCCTTTGCCACCATCGAGCCAAACGTGGGCCTCGTCGAGCTTCCAGATGCTCGCCTAGAGCGCCTCGCTGAAATCTTTGGCTCCGAGCGCATCCTGCCAGCCACCGTGTCCTTCGTGGATATCGCCGGCATTGTTAAGGGAGCTTCCGAAGGCGAAGGAATGGGTAACGCCTTCCTTGCCAACATCCGCGAAGCAGACGCAATCTGCCAAGTTGTGCGCGCATTCGCTGACGAAAACGTCATCCACGTTGATGGTGAAGTTAACCCAGCAACCGATATCTCCGTGATCAACACCGAGCTGATCCTCGCCGACCTGCAGACCGTGGAAAAAGCACTCCCACGCCTCGAAAAGGATGCACGCAAAGACAAGGGACTTGGCGAAGTTGTAGACGAGACCAAAAAAGCCCTTGCGATCTTGAGTGATGACCGCACCTTGTTCTCTGCAGCAAAAGCTGGCGAAATTGATCTGGCCCTCCTGCGCGATCTCCACTTGATGACCGCGAAGCCTTTCCTCTACGTCTTCAACTCCGACGAAGAAGTGCTTACCGACGACGCCAAGAAGGACGAACTCCGCGCACTCGTCGCGCCAGCAGACTGCGTATTCCTCGATGCACAAACTGAAACTGAGCTTCTTGAACTCGAAGAAGACGAAGCAGCAGAGCTTCTAGAAGCAGTAGGCCAAACCGAACCAGGCCTCCACTCCCTGGCACGTGCTGGCTTTGAAACCCTCGGACTGCAGACCTACCTCACCGCAGGACCAAAAGAATCACGCGCCTGGACGATCCACAAGGGTGATACCGCACCACAAGCAGCAGGTGTTATCCACTCCGATTTCGAGCGTGGCTTCATCAAGGCTGAAATCGTGTCCTTCGACGACCTTGACGCTGCAGGCTCCATGGCAGAAGCCAAAGCACAAGGAAAAGTCCGCCAAGAAGGCAAGGACTACGTGATGGTTGATGGGGACATCGTAGACTTCAAATTCAACGTATAAAGGTATTTTCCTCAAGAAAAAGACGTGATGGCGTGAGGCATCTCGTGTCGCTGGAAGGGTGGACCAGGGACGGTCTAGGCGAACTGTTCGATCGGGTCGACCATTTCGAAGCAAAGAAGCAACCGAGTGTTGAAGGTGCGGCGGCGCTGTTCTTTCCTCCGTCGAGTTTGAGAACGCGCGTTTCGTTCGAGCGCGGTGTCTTCGAGATGGGGCTCCAACCAATCACGTTCCCGCCTGAGACTCTGGACAAGAGCGAAAACTTGGCGGACGTGGCTGGTTACCTGTCTGCCTGGGTGCGACTCATGGTCGTGCGTCATTCAGACATTTCGGTACTGCAGCGCCTTGCTGATGCTGACGTCCTACCGGTAATCAACGCGATGACGGACGTGAACCACCCCTGTGAAGTGCTCTCAGACCTCTACGCGCTGTCACAAGAGGCTGATATTTTCAGTCTGCGGTTCCTGTTCGTGGGAGCCGATGGCAATATTGCTCGTGCATGGCAGGAAGCAGCGAAAGCCTTTGGTCTCAGCATAGTTCAGAGCTGCCCGGCTGAACTGCGAGTTCCTGGAATGCCGTGGCAGGGAAACCTTATGACGGCGATCGCGGATGCAGATGTTGTGATCACCGACGGCCCAGGCCCGCATGCGGAAGCGCTCACTTCGTACCGGGTGACAGCAGCAGTTCTTGAGGCTGCTCCGTCTGGGATCCGTTTTGCCCCGTGCCCGCCCTTCATCCGCGGCCGCGAGGTCTCAACGGATGCGATCGAGCACCCTGCCTTCGTCGGCTACAGCTTCAAGCAGTACCTCAAACCGGTGCAGCAGGCTGTCATGTCGTGGGCATTGGGCGAATAGGAACGAGATTCAGGTGAACTACAGTTACTCTAGCTGTCATAGAGCATGTGCCTGAATGCGTTTCTAAACTAAAAGTCCCTGAATTAATTGGGTGAATATGCGACGTCGACGATGAACATTTCTGACAGAACGGGGAGTAGCAGATGTCAAAGTCAACTGAAATTCCTTCCTTCCGGCCGAGTAGTGAATGGTACGAGAACTGGCCCTTCGGTGTAGACACCTTGGTCCAAGTCGAGGCTCGCATTACTGGTGCCGCAGCGGATCGTGCAGTGAATGCGTTCCTAGAATCGCTCACACATGACACGGACTCCGACTGCGTGGACGGGGTTCGCCTCCATTATTGGGGCGGGTTTACCGTCGAGTCCTCGCCCCTCGCAGATAAGGGCGGATGGCGACTTGTCCTAGCCTCGGCGGGGGAGGACGGCTTTGATTCTGTAGAGAGCGCAGCGAATGATCTCGTCGATAAGCTCCGCGCGACGCCAGGTGAGGTCCGACTGAGTTGGCATGAACTATCTGCGACTCGAGCGCCGGGCGCCGAACCACAGGACGGCTAACTCTGTGTGGATGCCCTGGGCATATCTCGCTCTATGGCCTCCGTGAAGTACCTATGATTAGGTACCCTGGCGGAATTTTGCCTGCTTTTTCTTTAGGAGTTGACCCACGCGACCATAGGTGATGTCGAGCAAGTATGCGATATCTCGATAATTATATCCACTGTCGGATAATTGATGGGCTAATTCAACCACCTTTTGCAGCTGTTCTTTTTCTGCCTTTCGTAGGCGTTGAAGCTCTGCACGCGTGGCCTGAGCTTCCTCTTCGGCATCTCCCACAACGTTTAGGTGAACAACGGCTTCCTCGGGAGCGTTGGTTAGCTCTGGGAAAAGTATTAGTGCATCTCTTATAGCGTCAGCGATTTGGTCTAGCCGACGGGTCTGGGTCATGACCCCTGGGTCTTCTTCGAGCTGGGCAATCCACCAGTTCTCGTCACGTTCTACTTTGGCGGTAAAGGTATTCATTCTTTCATCCCTATCTGTTTATATATTCTTATCGTCTACCCGAATATGGCTATGCGCGTCATCCTCCACGAACCGTCGACACGGGGCTCCCGCCAGGAACTCAGTTGACAGGGTTTGAAGTCTACTGCGCTAGGAGAGTACCCGGACGGCATCGATCCACTGGTAAGTTTGGCTAATGAACCAATGTCAATCCAGGGGATCCGAGCTTTACAGATGCAGTGCTGGCTGATGGGTATGAGTTCCTCTTTCAAGCCGATGAAGAAGGATGGCCCGATGAGGGTGAGTTGGCCGACATTATCGATGATTACCTCTGGGGATTTGGGTCAGTGTGCTTTTATAGAGCAGTAGCAGACGGCGTGGTGCAAGAGATCGTGGCAGGTTTCATTGATTTCTGATATCGCAGCAATCTGTTATTTTCGAGGCAGAACTTGATGTCGGAGGATGGGCAGGCGAATGGTAGCCTTATTTTGTTTGAGTGTCGGGAACTTCCAATATTAGTATTCTGACGCCATGGCTATAAATATCTCAATCAGCCTTGATAATCATTTCGCAGCGTTCCTTGCTGAACAGGTCGCCTTAGGTCGATATCGAACTGAAAGTAACGTTGTTCGCGCCAGTTTACAGTTGTTAGAGCGACGAGAGACCCACATTGCTGCCTTGCGTGACGCGTTGGTCGATGGTGAGGCTAGTGGGGAAGCAGAAGAATTTGATTTTGATTCCTTCATTGCTTCAAAGACCTCGTGATGAATACCTTCTTGCTGCAACAGTGCGGTGAGATCATTCGCCGATCTGCGATTCCACCGAGTTTCGTGGGAAGTAAAATTTAACGTCTAGCGTTAATAATGAAAACTGTTATAGGCTGGGCATGTGATCAGAACCTTCGGCGATAAGAATACTGAGCGGATCTGGCACGAGTATTACGTCAAAGGTATTGATCGCAAAGTTCAACGGGCAACATTGCGAAAGCTTGAGCAGATTCATGCGGCGCAAAATGTCGAAGACCTCAGAATTCCACCTGGGAATCGATTGGAGCGATTAGTCGGTGATCGCCGTGGTCAACATAGTGTTCGTGTGAATGCGCAATGGCGGATTTGTTTTGTTTGGAAAGATGGAGGTGCGGACAATGTCGAACTCGTCGACTATCACTGAGTCGGATCTGATTGAGCCGATCCATCCGGGAGAGGTCCTGTTGGAGGACTTTATCAATGGCTTCGAAATAACCCAGCACAAGCTTGCAGTGTCGATTGGTGTGCCACCACGCCGGATAAATGAAATAGTGCACGGGAAGCGAGGGATTACCGCTGACACCGCGATCCGCCTGGCACGGTATTTTGGAACGTCCGAAGAGTTCTGGATGAACCTGCAATCAAACTATGAGCTGCGTCTCCAGCGACGTACACTCCAAGGTTCTATTACAGCGATTACTCCCTTAGAAGTTGCATGAGCATAGTTGATTTGATCGGTCGTTTCCTTCCGCAATTGATCTGGTAGGAAGGCAAGTCCTGGTTTTGACTCACTGATCTACACTGATGAGATAGTTTCTTCCCTGCGAAATAGGTTAGGGTAAGCTAATAAATATGGGTCGGAAGAAGAATACTCCAACAGACCGCCAATTCATGATGGCAGAGGTCGTCAAGTCTGAGCGCATCAGTCCTAATTTTGTGCGTCTAACATTGACGGGACTCGAAGGGCTTAAGGATTGGGGAGCTGATCATTGGTGTCGTTTGTTTTTCACTAGGCAAGGGCAGGATGTGCTGGCACTTCCGACCCGAACCTCAGAAATTGGTTGGTACCTGCAGTATCTCGCCACGCCCAAATCACGCAGGCCGTGGGTGCGTGCATATACGGTGCGCGAGGCGCGACCCGATGTCGGCGAGGTAGATATTGACTTCGTTATCCACGGCGACCACGACTCAATGGGGCCAGCGGCGAAGTTCGCGCTCGAAGCGAAACCAGGAGACCGGTTAGGATTCCTTGATCAGGGAAGTGCTTTTACACCAGACCACCCACACGATTGGACGCTTCTTGTTGGTGATGAAACAGCTCTTCCAGCAATCGCTGGTATATGTCGCTCGCTTCCGGAAACTGCCGAGGGCATAGCAATTATTGAAATTCCGAGCATCGCAGACCAACAACAATTTGAAGCTCCTGCAGGGATGGAGATTAAGTGGATTGTGCGGGATGAATCTTCACAGGCACACGAAAAGCCGGGCGAATTAGCGCTTCAAGCTCTAATAGAAGCAACACTTCCTGACGGGGAAGTCCATGCTCACACGATTGGTGAGCAATCGCTTGCGACTGGTGCTCGTCGTCATCTCGTTCAAGAGCGTGGCGTTGCAAAGCGCAATGTCGACTTCGTTGGCTATTGGCGTTACGGCCGTGCCCAAACTAGCTAGAAGAGCATTTGTAGTCCTTGTTTACCACTAGATCAGGGAATATTATTGTAACCGACCTGCAGTCAAAGTGGGGGGTGAGTGCCATGCAGCAGATAAGTACACGCAACGTCGACCGGAGCGGTGAGTCGTTGATCGATTGGCTAAGTGTAGAGGATGAGTTCGAAGTAGACTTTGAACCGTCGCACATCGAATTACAGGTACCGGACCTGTGATCCCTTTCGTCGAAGGTTACTTTGTTGCAACGTCTGCACTCTTGATTCATGGTTTGAGGTTAACCATGGACTGCAAAGAGTTACAGAAAACACCAGTATCCCGCGTGAATGAGCTTCCTGGAACAGAATTAACTTACCCGTTCGGGCTGGACTCGGACGCGAGGAAGATTCACGGCAAGATGTTCATGTTCCTAGCCGAATTAAGTGGCGAAGAAATCGTGAAACTCAAAGCCGATCCCCTGGATTCAGAAATACTCCGCAAGACTCATGCCAGTATCACTCCGAGTTGGCACATGAACAAGAAACATTGGATCACCATCCGGGCGGGCGGCAAGGTAGACGCAAAGCTTGTCGATGAACTCGTGACCGATTCCTACCTGCTCGTTGTGGAAAGCCTACCGAAATACAAGCAGCCAATAAACCCTCAAACATTCGCTGCCGGTAGTTGACTTGGTAGCCAATTGCTAAAAATCCCCTGGTAAGAAGTAAATGGATAGACTGGGCACACGTATCAAATTGCAAGGCAATGGAGGCTTGTGATGTCTGACTCGGTTCCACGAGTATTACTTCTTGGTTTTGGCGCGATCGGGCGTCAATTAGTGACACTTTTTGATGCATCGGAGTTCGAAGTCAGTGCATTTGTTCGTGATGTGACCCCTCACCGCGAACGTGGCACGCTGGGGGTATCACTTTATGATGCCAACCTTGAAGAGCTCATCGAGTCCCACGATATCGTGGTTGAATGCGCTGGCGTTTCGGCTGTGAAAGAACATGGACCGGCAGTAATTGCGAGTGGCAAAGATCTGGTGTTGACGTCGGTGGGTGCTCTGGCGGATCCTGATGCGCGCCGGTCACTGTTGGCCGGTCCTGGGAAAGTGCATGTCACCTCCGGTGCTATCGGTGGTTTCGATTTGTGGGCAGCTCTTTCAGAGTCGAAAGCGGTAGACACCGTGAAGATTCGAACCACCAAGAATGCTGAAGCTCTCATTCAAGACTGGATGAATGACAATGAGCGCGCTGAATTGGAAAACGCAACGGAACCTTTTCTTCTCTTCGGTGGACGGCCTAGTGATGCAATCGCAAAATTCCCGGGTAACGTAAATGTTTCTATCGCGCTGGCGTGGGCTACCCGCGGTAGAGGCGCCAGTGACGATGAGCTGCTGAGGCGATCGCTTGAGCGTGTATCGGTGGAACTTGTTGCCTCTCCGAATCTGGCTGATACGCGTCATGACATCGAGGTATCAGGCTCTGCCGGTACTTTCTCTTTGGTTAGCGAATCTGGACCAAATCCCGTGAATCCCAAAACCTCTGCGATTACGGCACTGTCAGTTGCGCACACTTTAAGGCACGCGATTTAAGCGTCGCAGTACCAAGTGCGATAAAAACTTTAGTGAATCTTATTTAAAGGAGTCTGGCTATGAGTTTCAATGTTTATCTTTCTGGGGAAATCCACACCAATTGGCGCGAAGAGATCCAGCGCGGGGTAGAAGCCGCTGGGCTGGATGTCATCTTTACAGCGCCTGTTACCGATCATCCAGCAAGCGATGCCGCTGGCGACCATTTAGGAGAAAATACTGATTCTTTTTGGCGCGATCACCAGTCGGCGAAGATTAATGCCATCCGCACCCGGACGTCGATTGAAAAGGCAGACTTCGTGGTGGTGCGCTTCGGTGATAAATATAAGCAGTGGAACGCAGCTTTCGACGCCGGTTATTGCGCCGCGTTGGGAAAGCCTTATGTGACGCTTCATGATGAAGACTTAGTGCATCCGCTGAAGGAAGTTGATGCTGAAGCGCAAGGTTGGTGCAAGACTACCGATCAGGTCGTCGAGACGCTGAAGTACGTGCTCAAAGCCTAAACGGGGAAGTTTAGGGCAGCACGTAGTCACCCGTGGGACCGGGGTTCATGGCAATTTCCCACCGAAAACCGTCAGGATCGGAGAAATATCCGGAATATCCGCCCCATTCGCGGTGAACGGCTGGAGAGACATCAGCACCGATTGACGCAGCAAGTACTAGAACACCATCGACTTCTTTCTCGGTGGCGCAGTTATGCGCGAGGGTAATCGGTGCGATTCCACGAGCCGGAGGACGGCCAATTTCGGCGGTAAATCCTTCGATGCTCCAAAGCGAAAGCATGAGGTGTTCGCCAGCTGGAAGCATGATGACCTCATCATTTTCGAACATTGGTTTCCACCCAAGCCCATCGACGTAGAATTCCCTGCTTCGTGCAACATCCTCAACGGCAAGGGTGATAAAACTAATGCGTTGTTCCATATTTTTACTTTAAGGCAGCCTGAAGGGAAGCGTCGAAAAGCGCTTTTCGACGCCCAACCCCGCCATCTTCGCTCAGCGCCCAGCACGCTCGGGCGGCAGACAGGTTAGTCTCGGCGCAGCAATGTGCTCTCGACTTAAAATGATTCACATGGATCGAACATTGCGCGGACCTGAGCGCCGGGTTGTTGAAAAAGCACTCGGCTATGTCATACAAAACCACCAACTGCTAGTGTTCACGCATGATGACACCCCAATTACGGTTACAGGCGTTCAGGTTCCAGGAGGAACAATAGAGCCAACTGAATCACCTGAAGATGCTGTTGTCCGTGAAGTTTTTGAAGAAACTGGTGTCGCGGTTCGAATCGTAAACTCTTTGGGCACTGCGTTTTATGATGCTTGGCCGACAAAACCTGAACTTCATAAACGGCACTTCTTTCAATTGGCACCACTGCAACAGGTAGAGATGGACTCTTGGAGTGCAGGCGAAATGGATTGCTCAGATGGAGGCGCTCCGCAACGTTGGACTTGCTATTGGATGCCGATTGAGCACGCACATGTATTATGCGCAGGAATGGGTGCGAAACTGGGAGAACTCGAGCTTTAAACTAGAGACCCCATGCAGAAATAGTGACAAAGAATCACTAGGTAGCCTGTACTCGTTTAGTGAAAGGTGAGGAGGGAGGCGTCGAAAAGCAATTAATTACCGCATGCCCAAGCCTGCCGACTAAGCCATACCCCTGCGAGGCAAGCTTTTCTTTTACGAGATGGAGGCTAGTTTGTATTGCGTGACTGGCAAAGTGGATTTACGCATCCTCGAGCTCAGTTTTGATGAAGGGTTCGTCTTCGTGCGACCAAATGTAGAAGGCATCATCATCGGGAAGCAGAATTATTAAGTCGCCCGTTCCGTCATTTGCAATTGCGATCGCATTTTCGGGGAAATTGTCCCATTCACGTGCAGGTTCGGTCTCGCGGATGATGTCGTTGGCGGTTCGGACAAGCCTTTTTCGATCGCTGTCATCACGAACTGGATGGAGAATCCAGTCGTTGTTTTCATTGTCGATGACTTCGCCACCATTGTTTTGAAGTAGTCGTTCGCGCAAAGTGTCGGGGAGACGCCTGCCAAAGGTTTCCTCAGCTGCCAGGATTTTGTCTTCTGTCACGGGGAAAGCCATGCCATCATAATACGCGCCAAAAGCGTTAAAAGATGTTTGCTTTTCGACGCCACAACCCTTCGGTTCCTTACAATACGAAGGGGGTTAGCAAAATTTTAAGGACAAGGAAGTGATTTAAAGGTGGCGTCGCCGGAGAATATTCTCTTGTACCTTCCCGAAAAGGAAGAACAACAGGTCAGGGAAGTTTTTGCTGCATTGGAAGAACGAGGATTTCCTGTCCAGAATCAAAAGCCACACATCACGATTACTTTTTCTCCGTCGATGCCTAGCGATGTTGTGGAGCGGGCGTCGGAGTTGCTTCCACCTGTGATGCCAGCAAGATTTACTCGTGTTGGAACAGTGGTGTTTGGTACAAAGCGGAAACAAACCGTGGCGTGGCTGCTGGAAACTTCTGAAGAATTAGAGGAAGCAGCAAGAAAAATTAGTGCGCTTAACCCTGATGGTCGTGGGCAGCGGTGGGTTCCGCACCTGACAATGGGGTTGCGGCTACCGCGAGAAATTGTCCCTGATTACATCAGAGCATTAGATGAGGTAACCTCGCCGCACTTCAAAGAGATCACAGCAACGACGGCTGCGTATTGGCGACCTAAGATTCAACACCTCACCGTTTTTAAGGCTTAGAAAAATAGCAGTGTTGGGATGTGAATATCCATTTATGCTGCTGTAGTCGGCTCTGTGGACGCATGGTGGCAACCTCAAGGAGCAATCATGAACGCAGAAAATCACCACAATATTGACGCGGGTAAGGTTTCGCTGGCGCAAGCTTTCACCGTTGAACATCATGAAATTGATGCGGGTATTGAACAATTTCTTGCAGATACCGACCCAGACCCGGTGAATAGCGCCAACCACTACTTGGTGTGATGGAGGCGCTTCGTCGACATATTTACTTGGAAGAAGAAATTGTGTTCCCGCATCTTCAACGAGGCACGTTAATGATGCCGTTGATGGTGATGCGTGAAGAACATGGGCAGTTGTGGCAGCGCATCGATGCCCATGCTGAAAGTGTGCAGAACCAGTCCGGTGAACCCAACAAAGTGGAAGAAATCTGCCCAGAGATTCTTGCACTGCTTGATCGACATAATCAGAAGGAAGAGCCCATCATCTATCCACACATGGATGCGGATCTTTCTTCAGATGATCAGGAAAAGATCCGAGATTTACTAGCAGGCGGTGCGATGCCTTCGGACTGGGTATGTGAAGCGATGCGCTGAAACCTAAAGGCTAATTCGCGATTGATTCTGCAACTGGCTCGGTGGATTCAACAACAGTTGAATTCTCGCTGCTGCGTCCAAACATGAGTCCGCCCAGGGCAATAATTGCTGCTGCGAGCATGGTCAAAGCTAACGGAACGGTGGTGTCTTCACCTGCGATACCAACCAAACCTGCGACAATTCCGGCAAGAAGAAATTGAACAAGGCCCAAAATTGCTGAACCGCTGCCCGTCGCTGTTTGAGGAACCGCAGAAAGTGCAAGAGCAGTAGCATTGCCGAGGACAAGTCCCAAAGGTGCAATAGCGCAGAACAGTGGAACTATTAACCACACAGCTGGCGCGTTGCTAAAGGTGAGGACTGTGATCACGACAATTGCAGTTAAGCTGATCGAAAGCCCGATGAGGGTCAGCGCAAAGGACGTGACGCGGCCGGCCATGCGCGCAGAAATGCCGGTCAGAACCACCATGCCGATGGCGTTGATAGCAAATGCAATGCCGTATCCGACGGTTCCCAAGCCGATGATGTTTTGGTAAACAAATGGGGAGGCGGAAATATAAGACATCATGGTGGCCATGGCGAATGCAAAAGCCACAACGTTGCCGATGTAGCCACGTGAGGCCAGAGCCTTAATCGGATTAGAGGTTGATGTCTGCGCGGATTGGGCACGCTCTGTCTTGGGCAGTGTTTCTCGGATGAACAAAAGAGTAGAAACCACGCTGATAACGCCAATGCATGCGACAATTCCAAGCAGGCCGCGCCAGCCAATGATATCTGCAAGGAAACTGCCTGTTAGAGGTGCAACCACAGGTGCGATGCCGCCGATGAGCATCATGATGCTCAGTGCTTTGGCAGCGGCTGCGCCCTTTTCTTTATCGAGAACCATGGCGCGACCAATGACCATGCCGGCTGCGCCACCCAAACCTTGAGCCAATCGTGCAGCGACGAGGATCTCGATATTTCTGGAGAAGACAGCAACGATGCTCGCTGCTAGGAAGAGCACCAGTCCAAAGTGCAGGGGAATCAAGCGGCCGATGCGGTCGGACAGTGGGCCGAAAACAACTTGACCAACGCCGGCACCGACGAGAAACGCAGTGAGCGAAAGCTGGACGCCAGTTGCCGTGGTGTTGAGCTCTTCGGTCATTGCAGGGAATGCTGGGAGATAAAGGTCAATACTGATAGGAGCCACGGCAGCAAGGATCGCCAGGGCAAAAAGTGCTGACAATCCAAGTGTGTTTGCGTTTCGTGCAGTTTTTTCTCGCACTATAGGTTTGTTATCGGTCAATGGAATCCACCAGTCTAGCTATGAAATCATAAGTATATTTTTGGAACTATACTCACCACTGATAGATATGTGAAGCGAGGAATTAAGACATGACGGAAAACCCTGGCCAGGACGATAGCCCACTGATCGTAGCTATTGATGCCGCACTGCATTTCACACGGAAACTCGGTGGTTTTGAATTTGCGGATTCACAAATTGAGCCACTGAGTCGAATCGAACGCCTTGTTGTAGAGTACGTTCGTCGATTTCCAGGGGCATCCCCGTCAGAACTAGGACGAGAATTAACACTCAAAGGCTCAAACACGAGCGCTGTCATTAGTGGGCTTGTGAAAAAGAACCAGCTGCGCCGCGAATCCGATCCCAATGACGGTCGCGGCACACTCCTTTTCCTCACCGAAGCAGGGGAAGACGCCGTCCAACGAGTGCATCGTGAATGGGAGGCTGTATTCAGTGGGATTCAGGTCAGCGACGATCAACTAAAGCAAGCAGCAGCCACTTTTGAATTGCTGTTTGAAGCGCTTAACCCCGAAAACTAGCTCAAAGCGACTTTCACTGAGAGGGCTTGGAGTCCTTTGAAAAGCGCTTCGCCTTCGATTCCTCTGACGACAGCTTGTTGCGCAGCGCGGCCCAGCGCGTCTGGCGGTCACCACCGATAACGTGGTCGCGCCCATCGAAAAGCGCCTCAACCCCGAGCTTTGCGACGAGTTCCGGATCGTTCTTCCATGAATTGTCGCCAAATTTGGTTTGTTGCATGCCAGCGCGATCGTGAAATTCGGTGGCTGTCGCGCCGGGTAGGAGAGCGGTGACGGAGACGCCATGTTCCCGCATTTCTTCGCGGAGGCCTTGGGCGAAGCTGTACATGAATGATCTGGTTGGGCCATAGATTGATTCGTAAGGCGTGGGAGTCGTCGCGGATAGGGACGTGGTGATCAGAATTCGTCCTGAACGGCGGTTCGCCATGTGCCGGGTGATGTGTTTGGCAAGGATGATTTGAGAAACGACGTTTAATTCCAAAAGGTTGAGCTCATCATCGATATCCGTGTCAATGAATGCGCCGCCTAAGCTGGCGCCCGCATTAAGGGCCGCGACAGCAAGTGGTCGATCGAGTTCTTCGATCCTGCTCCACAGATCATTGACCTGGTTACGGTTGGTGAGGTCAGTGCGAAGTGGAATAACTTGCACTCCAGAAATTCGTTTGGGTAGTTCAAGGATTCTATCACTGACACCAACTCCGATGATGTCGTATCCACGTTGTGCGAGCTGTTGCGCGATGTGGAAGCCAATTCCCGATGAAGCGCCGGTGACAAGTGCGAGTTGATTCATTAATTGATCCTTTCTGGGGAATCTTCCTGCGTGGACTCGGATGGTTTCGGTATTTCTTTAGATGGGTCTCTCGTGTCCGTCTCCTCAGTGGCACGCCAAGCGCCCAGGAGTTTCAACGCCTGCTGAGAGGCCGTATCAGCGGCGGAATAAATGAACAATGTTTGGGTGTCATCGTCTGGAACTGTGAACGCCTCCCAATTAATGGTCACTGGACCGACCACCGGATGCGCGAAGCGTTTAGTTCCAGAAGTCCGACCCTGCGGATGTGGCTGCGCCCACCACGCGGTGAATTCCTTACTGGCCGCGGCAAGTTCACCAACCAGCGAGGCGATCGCAGGATCCTTCGGCCGAGCACTCGCTTCCAATTGCAGGACACCGACCATTTCGGAAGCTATGGTTTCCCAATCTAGATAGAGATCCCGAGCTTTCGGCTCAGTGATGATCCACCGCAGCAAATTGCGATCGTTTGATTCTCTAGCAGGGAAGTCCTCCAACAGCGCCCAAGCAAGTTCGTTTCCTGCCAGCACTTCCATGCGTGGACCCAGCAAAAACGCTGCTTGGTTATCAAAACCGGCAATCATTTTGCGGATGCCGGGTCGGACAGCTACATTTTCAACTTCGAGGCTGTGGCTTGGACCGGATCGTAGGCTTGGCCTCGCCAAGTTGAAAAGATACTGTTTCTCAGCATCATCAAGTCGAAGCGTGCGAGCAATGGCAGCGAGCACAGATTCAGAGGGAGTGACCCGCCGGCCTTGCTCCAGGCGTATATACCAATCGACGCTGACACCTGAAAGTACCGCGACTTCCTCACGCCGGAGTCCCGGAACGCGCCGCGGCCCTGCGTCATTTAATCCCGCGTCTTCAGGTCGAATGGCCGCACGTTTCGCAGTGAGGAATTCGCTTAAAGTCTCTTTCTTTCGAGGCATGATTCTGATTATCCCAGGTAGTTTTTCGACATGGGAGGGACAACTTGTCCTAGGTTAATCGTCACGATCTGGAGTGAAAAAGGTTGAGTTCTCCTTGGATGTTCTTTCGGTGAGTTAGAAGCGTGCACATCGCGCAATATTTCTTCAATTTGTGCAGGTCAAAGCTATTTTGTGCGCTGCCCTTTTCTGCTGAGTCCCTTGATCCGTTGAGTCAATTTGTTGCGGACGCACTGATTCTAAAGGGGGATAATTTATTCCTAGGATAAAACCGTCCCTTGTCCGCTCAGTTCCAACCCAGGAACATGGAGTCGTATCTGAAAAACGACGGCAATGCACCTAGGAACTTAGGAACGGCCGCACAGACCCGACTTGACGGAGATGACGATGACAAACACTGAATTTGAGCAAATTTTTCCAACTGGGGACCCCAACGAGGCTTATGCCGAGTTTTTCATCGGTCAGAGCTATCTAGCTCCTTTGACCGGGGGAAATGTACCAGTTAACAACGTGACATTCGAGCCAGGTTGCCGAAACAACTGGCACATCCACCACGGTGAAGACGGTGCAGGTGAACAGGTTTTGCTGTGCACCGCAGGTTCAGGTTGGTACCAGGCAGAAGGCGAAGAACCCATCAGCATGGTTCCAGGCACTGTCATTAGGATTCCTGCAGGTAAGAAGCACTGGCACGGCGCAAAAGCAGATTCTTGGTTCTCCCACGTTGCATTCATGACTCCTGGTGAAGGTGTGAGCAACGAATGGCTCGAGCCAGTTTCAGACGAAATCTACAACACACTTTAAGAAAGAAAAACATCATATGAGCGTTTTGAACGAAACCTACACACTGTCCAATGATATGGAAATCCCAAAGCTGGGACTTGGCACCTGGTTTATCGATGACAGTCAGGCTGCCCAGGCGGTACGCGCAGCTGTTGTTGCCGGTTACCGAAACATTGACACCGCCCAAGCATATGGAAACGAGCTCGGCGTCGGCATTCACACCGCTGGAGTACCCCGCGAGGAACTCTTTATTTCCACAAAGCTAGCTGCAGAAATCAAAGATTACGATGGAGCAGTCGCCGCAATTGATGAGTCCTTGGACAAGATGGGCTTGGATTACGTCGATCTGATGCTCATTCACTCCCCACAACCATGGAGTGATTTCCGCGGTGGTGATTATTCAGAAGGAAACCGCGAAGCGTGGCGTGCGCTGGAAGACGCCTACAAAGCAGGAAAGATTCGATCCATTGGCGTCTCGAACTTCTTGCAGGCAGACCTTGAGAACATCTTAGATTCCGCGACAGTTACTCCTCACGTTAACCAGCTTCTTGTGCACGTTGGAAACACCCCAAGCGAGCTGATCAGTTTCTGCGAATCCAAGGGCATTATGGTCGAAGCTTATTCACCCATCGCCCACGGGGAGATGCTGAAGAACCAGCAGGCGATTGCTGACAAGTACAACGTGAGCATTCCACAGCTATGCATTCGATACACGATTCAGCTGGGAACCGTGTCTTTGCCTAAGACTGCCAACCCAGATCATATGAGCTCCAATGCTCAGATCGACTTTGAAATTTCCGACGAAGACATGGACGCACTTCGGAAAGTGACCGCCCGCGATTATGGCGAGCACAGTGGTTTCCCTGTGTATTCCGGCAAGTAGAAAGATCTTTATCATGGGACAAAAAGTAACCGCAGGTCGTGACATCCTAGGAGAGTTCGCACCTAAATTCGCCGAACTCAATGATGATGTCCTGTTTGGACAGGTGCGGTCGAGGGAATCAGAGCTTTCCCCACGAGACCGGAGCATCGTGACAGTGACAACCTTGATGGCTAGCGGCGTGCTGGATAGTTCTTTTGAAAGCCACGTCCAGCGAGCCAAAGGCTTGGGCTGCGTTCCGCATCGCGAAGGACATTTACACCAAGTAATAGCGAGGCAGAAAACACATAAAGGGGGCGTCGAAAAGCATGCTTCTCGACGCTCACCTAGAGCTGCAGGACCTAGGCGCTAGGCAGAAACGCTGGCTAGATCTGCTTGGAATTGTGGGGAAGTTGATTCCACTGAAACGATGTTGGAATTGAGGATGCCGTCAATATCATCGGTATCGTCAGCCCGAAGTGCTGCAAAAGTTGCGGTCAGGCTTTCCTGGGCAGGTCCATAGGTGGCAGAAAGCTCGAAGGTCTTGTTTCGTGCTTCTGCATCATTCAAACTACTAACCAAAACTCGGGCGATTTGATCACGGGCAATGACACCATCGGCTGGGCCTCCAGATTGATTGGTGTCTCCTTGAAGCATGACGATCTGACGCTCGTCATCATTGTTGTAATCAAACCAACCAGGGCGAACAATCGTGTAATCATGGCCGCTAGCTCGAACAAGTTGCTCGCCATATCGCTTCCACACGGCATAAGCCACGCCTGGGCGGGTCGTTCCAACGGCGGTCATCAACGCAATTTTCACGTCCTTACCTTTCACGTCCTTCAAAGTGTTGGCAACACCGGTGTAATCAACGTCCCTCACATCGCTTTCACGTGTGGATGTTCCATGAGTGAAAATAATTGCTTGTACTCCTTCTACAGCTTCCTCAATCGAGGAAAGATCTAGAAGATCTCCTATGACAACTTCTGCTTCGGCAGGGAGTACTCGCGCACGAGATTCGCTTCGTACAAACGCCTTTACATGGTATCCCTGGTTAAGTGCTTCTGCGACAACGTGTCGGCCAATGCTTCCTGTTGCTCGTATGACTAAAACAGTTTCACTCATGATGTTCTCCTAGGTTCTTTGGGTTTGGGATGTTCCCTCAATCCTTCTAATCCGTGTTTCAATTGCCCTGGGAGTGGCTGTTTACCCTGGTATTAACAAAACCCCTTAAAGAACCTTTTGGTGCTGTGATCCGAGTACTTTTAAAAGCATGAGTATTAAGTGGGCTCGCTTTGTACCTGGGATTACCGCGATGCGGGGTTATCAACGATCCTGGGTGAAAGGTGATGTCATCGCGGGTATAACCGTGGCTGCATACTTGGTTCCACAAGTCATGGCTTATGCCGTCATTGCGGGGCTGCCAGCTGTCGTTGGTCTGTGGGGAGTTTTGGCTCCCATGGCGCTGTACTTTTTCTTGGGTACGTCTCGAAAACTCTCGATCGGACCGGAGTCAACCACCGCTCTGATGACGGCAGCAGGTGTGGGAGCTTTAGTCGGGGCAGCTGGCGGGCCTGAACGATACGCAGAGGTAGCAGCGCTTTTGGCTATTGCAGTGGGCATCGTGTGCGCTGTTGGTTTTATTGGCCGATTGGGCTTTCTTACCAGGCTATTATCTCGACCGGTGCTTGTTGGATATTTGATCGGTATTGCAGTCTTGATGATCGTCAGTCAGCTGTCCAAAGTCACCCAGGTGGATGTGGAGAGCGGTCAAACGTGGCAGGAAATAATATCGTTTGTAAAGGTAGCTGACCAGGCGCATATTCCCACAGTGATTCTGGCGGTTGTGGTGTTGAGTTTGCTGTATCTGGCAAATTGGTTGACTCCTAAATTTCCCAGCACTCTCATGGTTCTTCTGCTTTCGGCTACCGCGGTGGCGTTTTTTCATCTGGATAGGTTTGGTCTTGAAGTCATTGGTGAGGTGCCCCGTGGCCTTCCTCAACCAAGTATTCCCTCGATTGGCGATCTAGAGATTTGGTCATTGTTGCCCTATGCCGTCGGTATTGCCATCGTTGGTTTTTCAGACAATGTGTTGACTGCTCGTGCATTCGCGTCGGGAAAAGATGAGGTGATTGATTCTAACCAGGAGCTGCTCGCACTGGGAACCGCGAACCTGGCGAATGGATTCTTCCAGGGATTTCCTGTGTCATCGAGTGGCTCCCGAACTGTTCTTGGTGACACGGCAGGTGCTCGCACTCAGGTGCATTCGCTTGTCGTGGTGGCGCTGGTGATCATGGTGCTGTTGTTCGCTGGTCCTGTGCTCGAGTCTTTCCCAGATGCGGCACTTGGCGCCTTAGTTATTTATGCAGCAACGCAGTTGATTGATATCGCAGAGATCAAAAGGATCGCATGTTTCCGCAAGAGCGAGTTGGTCATCACAGCGGCTACTGCTGCATCCGTTGTGGCTTTTGGCGTGCTCGCGGGCATCGGCGTTGCGGTTGCGTTGTCCATCCTGGATCTCATCCGGCGTATTACCCGACCTTATGCCGATGTCCTAGGATATACGCCGGGCATGGCTGGAATGCACAGCTTGGAGGACTATCCTGAATCCACAGCGGTCGAAGGACTCGTGGTGTTTCGGTACGATTCGCCACTGTTTTTCGCCAACGCTGATGATTTTTCCAAACGTGCCATCGAAGCCGTTGATGAAGCAACTCAACCTGTGCATTGGTTCTTGCTGAATGCTGAAGCGAATACAGAAGTAGATCTCACCGCCGTCGATGCCATGGAAGCACTTCGCAAAACCCTGGAGGAACGGGGTATCCGATTTGCGATGGCCCGGGTGAAACAAGACCTACGCCGAAGCCTTGAACCTGCAGGTTTCATCGAATCCGTGGGGGAGGAGTATATTTTCGCTACACTCCCCACAGCGGTCAAAGGTTATTCCGTGGAGTTTCGCGATCGTTTTGGGAACTATCCAGAAGGCGTTCCGAAAGAAATTTTGGAACTTTAATCTGACTGGTTGGTGGACTGAATCGTGACCTATTGGTGCAGTTCCACTAAAACTATAAAAGGCTAAAAGAACATGCGATCATGAATGCATGCACAGCTCCACAAGGGACGCTATCGTCAACGCATTAGGTACCGCCCGCATGGCTCCTTAACTTTCTGACGTGGAAGGAAACAAAAAGCGAGCACTTACCTTGTACCGGTGGAGTGTCGAACTTACGGCATCTATCCAAGAAACCCTGGGAATTACTGAAGTAATTCTCCGGAATTCAATTGATAATCAGTTGCAGCGGTGGAATGACAATGAAAAAGGTTCACCTACAAGCTGGCTTCTTCATGAGCCAGCGCGTCCCTTACTTAGCCTTACCCAAGGCAAAAGGCTCGAAGCGCAGAAACGCGCGAGAAAATCTGCCGACCTTTGCTCTGAAAATCACTCACGGAGCGGGCAGCCAATCACTCACGATGACGTCCTTGCTCACACAATGTTTGGCATGTGGAAAGATATTCTACCCAACCATGGGCTTAACGCTGATCCAAACAAAATCGAAAATCGTAACCGCCGCCGCCTTTGGGAGGAAGCGATCGAAATGGCTTTTTCTTTGGCAGATGATCCTACCGGGGAGACGACTTACTGGCGGGTTACACACTTGCATGGTCTTCGTAATCGCGTTTCTCATATGGATAGCTTGTTTAACGTAGATGTTATTGACATCATTAACGACCCCTTCGCACTGGTTGGAAGTATCGACCCAGCTCTGGTTGATTGGATTACCGGCACGAGCACTGTTCGGTCAGTTCACTCAAGGAGACCCAAATAGAGAAAAGGCCTACAGGCGCATGCGTCCTATAGACCTTTCCAACTCATGGCAAGGGACCTTGTCCTTACCTTCTCTACGTAGAGATATACGCGGATAAACGAATATCGTCAAAGCGGTTTTCGATCTGCATGTTTGAAAGCAGGAAGAACGGCTAAAGCATGGCCTTTTCCTTCTTCCGAATGGTTAGACCGGAGTAGATAAGCCAGATAAACAAAACCACTGCGCCGACGAATGTGAATTCAGAAACGCCAGGATTTGGGGATCCTAGGAACACAGCCACTGCATCGACTAAATATCCTATGCCTGTGATGCCCACTAGGATACCAGCGATCGTAGGAAGCTTAGGGGATAGGCACAGCAGCACGCCCACGAGGATGAGATGGACTCCAAATATTGCCAGGCTTAAACCGTTGATTGGGACACCTTGTTGGAAGCAGATGATGCTGAACAAAGCGTTGTTGTGTGGACCGCTAAGCCAGGCAGCAATACCCACAAATCACTTCTGGCTCTCGCAAGCCTGGCTAAATCAAAAGCAGTGCGATCTTAGTAGCGGTACTTTAAATATTCACCAACAACCGCTGCACCGAGTCCATCAAGGTCGGGTGCCACTACGGTTCCTCCAACGCGGTCGGCTAATTGGTTGAGGAAGTGCTCTAATCCTTGGTCATGTCCCAACCGAAATAGCGTGGTGTGCGTGCCACGCTTGGTTACTTTGTCTAGTTGGGTGACGGTTTTGTACATAGTTTCTGGATCGGTGGGCCAGTTAAACCAGGCGTGACCATCAGTTTCTAAGTGTGCTGTGGGTTCGCCGTCGGTGACAATGAGCAGGCTTGCTTTCATCGAGGGGTGGCGGGCGAAAAATTGCTCGGACAGCAGCAATGCATGATGGAGGTTGGTGCCTTGCTCGTGAACGGGTGGAAGTGCTGTTAGTTCTTCAATGTCCATGTTTTGGGCATGCCGACCAAAGGTGATCAGTGCTAGTTCATCGCCTCTAAATCTGGTGGAAACCAGGTGGTGGAGTGCGAGTGCTGTTTGTTTCATGGGCACCCATCGGCCCTCAGCTGCCATGGAATAGCTGGTGTCTACTAAAAGTGCTACGGCGTTGAGGGTGCGGGCTTCGGTTTCAATGACTTCTACATCATCGAGGTTGATACGCAGCGGACCGCCTGATTCCTCAGTGCCAGCTGTTCTTTGCAAAGCATTCGTGATGGTTCGGGTGACATCCCAGGGTTGGGTATCTCCGAAAACATAAGGTCGGGAGGCTCCGGTTGCTTCACCATTGGCTCCGGTTAATCGGGAGTCTCTAGAGCCGGGGCGGGACGATAATTGTTCGCTGGCGGCGTCGAGAAGCGTTTTTCCTAGACGACGCATGGCCTGGGGGCTGAGCTTTAAGGAGCCGTCGGGGTTGCGGCGAAGAAGTCCGCTGTCGCGCAGGGCGCGCTCAATTTTAGCGAGCGCTTCGGCGGAGACGGCTGCGTCGTCGCCGAGTTGGCGGCGGATTGCGTCGATGTCGAGATCGGTGTGGGAATTGCTGAGTTGTTCAGCAAGGTTGTCTAATTCAGCGAGGTCTTGCATAGCGCCAGTGCCATCGCCCAGGCCCATGCCTTGATCGCCGGAGAATTGTTCTGAACCATCCCAATTGAGTTCGGGACGTAGTCCTTGGAGGTTTCCAGCAAGGTCACCGAGTAATTCTTGCAACTCTGGGGATCCGAAAGCTTGGGCAGATAGTTCCATGAGTTCGCGGCGTTGTTCTTCAGTCATGGAGTTGAGCATGCGGTTTGCTGCGGCAGAACGCTGGGCGAGGATATCGATCAGCTCGTTGATATCGCGGGGTTGTTCAGGAAAGTGCTCGCCGTGTTTGGCCATGAAATTGGCAAAGTCTGTAGGGGTGTCTGTTCCGGCGCGGTGTTTAGCCAGCAAACCATTAAGATCACGCAGCATCTTTGCGATGGCTGCTTTGTCCTCATCAGAGGCACCTTCCATGGCTTGTTTCATACCTGAAAATTGCTGATCCAATAATTCACGGCCAAGCAGATCGCGGATTTGCTCAAATTGTTGGCGTGCTTCGAAAGATTGCCAATCGTAGGAATTTAACTCAGACACAGCAGCAGCGGTGGAATCGGGGAGATTGCTGATCTGCATCTCGCGGAAAGCTCGATCGGTGTCATCTAAATCAATATCGCGAGCGAGTTGGGCGCGTTCTAATTTAAGGGCTTCATCAAGAAGCTTTCGCACCTCTGCGAGCGTTCCACCGAGGTTGTTTTTGCTCAGCAATTCTCGGCGGCGTTGAGCTGCACGCCACGCTAGATCATCAAGACCTTCTTGTCCGCGTGCACCCCTGCGCAAATACTCACGTAAGGCCTGCTCAGGGGAGTAACCAGCCATGACATCATCAGCGATATCACGCAAGGCATCACTAAGATCCACCGGAGGAGCAAGCGGATCGGGGCCTCCTGTGTAGCGTCCGTAACGGCTGCGGTTAGGCCGGGGATGCGAATGTGAACTAGCCATGGCGGTACTCCTTAAAAACCTTATTAACCGTAAATGGTTTCACCCTCGCCGGAATCCTTGGCAATTTTTCGGGACAGATACAGTCCTTCCAAAGCAAGCTCAATAGCCATCGCCCGGATGCTTGGGGTAGTCGCATTAAACGCGGTAGCGATATCGTCGTACAACGTGCTGTCGCCTAGTTCTGGAAGAGATGCCAAAAATTCTGATGCGGTGATATTTGTGCCCGTGGAAACAGTGATGCTTCCGTCTAACGCTGCGATCAGTGGGGTGAGATCTAGCGAACGCAAAGTAGAACGTAATGCTTCTGCGGTTGCGGTGCGCAGCAGGTAATCAAGGATTTCCCATTCGCGTCCTTCTTCACCGGACTCAAATTCGATCTTGCCACCTAAGACTTCTACGGCTGCTTCTAGATCAACAAGGCGGGCAACGGCCTCATCTTCGCCGTACACTGCTGCACGCCTAAGAGCAGCTGCCGCAACTGTTTCTGCACCAGCAATGGAAAAACGTGCAGAGACACCAGAGCGTTGATTAACCGATGGAGATTCACGAAGCGCACGGGTGTAGCGGGCTAAAATCTCAATCAATATGTCAGGGACTTGTGCTACAAGCTCTGCTTCCTGGCGGATGATTGCTACTTCATCATCAAGCTCAAGAGGGTAGTGGGTGCGAATTTCTGCCCCGAAGCGGTCTTTGAGCGGGGTGATGATTCTGCCACGGTTGGTGTAATCCTCCGGGTTTGCAGAAGCTACCACTAGAACATCTAAGTCTAAACGCACGTTGTAGCCACGGATCTGTACGTCGCGTTCCTCCATGACATTTAACATGGCAACTTGGATGCGTTCAGCAAGGTCAGGAAGCTCATTGATGGCTACGATGCCGCGGTTAGCGCGAGGGATCAGACCGTAGTGGATGGTTTCTAGATCACCAAGACGCCTGCCTTCAGCAACACGCATGGGATCAACATCGCCAATTAGGTCAGCCACGGAGGTATCTGGGGTGGCTAGTTTTTCGGTGTAGCGCTCATCGCGGTGTACCCACTTTATTGGCTGATCATCAGCAACCTCGACGTTAGGTGCAAGAGGGTGTTCTGGGACGTCGCGGTCTGGAAGGATCGGGGACCATTCGTCGAGAAGCGTTATTAACGTGCGGAGCAGACGCGTTTTACCCTGGCCGCGTTCGCCGAGCAGCACGATGTCGTGGCCGGCGATGAGCGCGCGCTCAAGCTGTGGGATGACCGTGTAATTAAGGCCATGCAGACCTGGCCATGGATCTTCGCCGTTGCGAAGTTTGGCTAGGAGATTGTCGCGGATTTCTACGCGCAGAGGTCGGTAGATGTGGCCGGCGGCCTTCAGCTCACCGACAGTTTGTACATTTGGTGGAAGACTCACACCCCACACCCTAGACCTTTTTCGCATTTGCGGTCAGGAATTTTTCGCACAGGTATGCTGCATGTCATGAAACCGGGTTCAGATGCAGCTGCAGAAACTAAGAAATCCACTGTGGTTTTACTTATTCGGCATGGGCAAACTCCCACCACAGGTCAGATTTTGCCTGGTCAAGCGCCAGGTTTGCACCTTGCAGATAAGGGGGAAGAGCAGGCGCGGGAGGTGGCAAAGCGTCTAGCAGATGTGCCTATTGCGGCTGTATATTCTTCGCCGATGGAGCGTGCTTTAGAAACTGCGGCGCCGACGGTGGCTGCTCAGGGGCTTGAGGTGCAGGTGGAACGCGGTCTTATTGAATGCGATTTCGGTGAGTGGACAGGCAGGAAACTAACTGAGCTCAATGCTTTAGAAGAGTGGACTGCGGTGCAAAAAACACCGTCTACATTCAGGTTTCCAGGCGGAGAGAGCTTTGTAGAAATGCAAGACCGGATGGTGGCAGCAATTGACAACATTGCGCAGCAACACCCAGGAGAAATCGTTGCTGCATTTAGTCACGCTGACACTATTAAAGCTGCGGTGGCGCATTTTGTGGGCACTCCGTTGGATTCTTTTCAGAAGATCCACATTGATACAGCATCAATTTCAGCAGTTGAATTTGTGGACGACTCCTCACATATGTTGCTGACAAATTCCCGCACGGGTTCGTTGGAATATCTGCGTGACAAGCTCCCGAAAGCTCCTCAACAATGATCACTTCACCGTTTGAGCGTGAGCTGGAACTGCTGGAAATAGGAGAAATGGGCATTGTTCAGCAGTTGGTGGAATCAAGCAATATCGGGTTCGTCGTTGATCTTGAACTAGATGATGATTATGGATGGGCGGTGTACAAACCTGAACTAGGGGAGCAGCCTCTGTGGGATTTCCCGCCTGGCCTGTACAAACGTGAACGCGCAGCCTTTGTGATCAGTGAGTTTTTGGGTTGGAATATTGTGCCACCGACTGTGATTACGCACGATGCGCCAGCAGGTGTGGGATCAGTGCAGTGGTTTATTGAAAACGATGGTGAGCATTATTTCCCACTGTTCGATACCCGCGCTGATTTACACCCACAGTTTGTGCGCATGGCGGTGTTTGATTTGTTGTGCAACAACACAGACCGAAAGTCAGGCCATGTGCTTTTAGACGGCGATCATATTTGGGGCATTGACCACGGATTATGTTTTTCCGTAGAGCCGAAGCTTCGAACAGTGATTTGGGATTTCGCAGGTTGCACCATTCCGGAGGACTTGGTCGAAGCAGTAGAGCCACTCATCCACGCAGTCCCAGAAGAACTATCAAGCCTGCTGCACCCAGCTGAAATTGATGCCTTACAGCGCAGGGCTTCCCGCATTGTCCGTTTGCCCTTCTTGCCTCAGGCGCGATCGCACAGGCAATTCCCTTGGCCGTTAGTTTGAGTAGGCTGGCGGGCAGTACTTAAATGGCGCGACTTCAAAAATATGTTTAGGAGAATGTCATGGCTGATCAAAAAACACTTGCAACGCAATTTGCTAGTGATCATGAATCTGGAAAGTTGCTGGTTTTGCCCACCGCGTGGGATACCTGGAGCGCAGGGCTAGTAGAAGAAGCCGGGTTTACAGGTCTGACCATTGGTAGCCACCCTGTTGCTGATGCCACGGGAAGTTCAGATGGTGAGAATATGGATTTTGCTGAGTACATGAAAGTGGTTAAAAAGATTACCTCAGCAGTTTCCATCCCAGTGAGCGTGGACGTGGAATCTGGTTATGGCCTTGCACCTGCGGATTTGATCTCTCAGATCTTGGAGGCCGGTGCGGTTGGAATCAACGTGGAAGATGTCGTGCACAGCGAGGGCAAGCGCGTGCGCGAAGCTCAGGAGCATGCTGACTATATCGCTGCAGCGCGCCAAGCAGCAGATAGCGCAGGGATCGATGTGGTGATCAATGGACGCACCGATGCCGTCAAACTTGGTGCGGACGTTTTTGAAGACCCCATGGTTGAGGCGATTAAACGCATCAAACTCATGGAGCAGGCCGGTGCGCGCTCTGTGTATCCGGTGGGCTTGAACACCGCTGAGCAGGTAGAACGCCTGGTTGAAGCGGTATCTGTCCCGGTCAATGTTACAGCGCACCCGGTTGACGGCCACGGCGCAGGCGATCTGGCTACGCTTGCAGGTCTTGGCGTGCGCCGCGTGACCTTCGGTCCGCTCTGGCAAAAATGGCTAGCTGCCACCTCGACGCAGCAGCTTAAGGTTTGGGCTTAAAAGGGGGCTTAAAACGCTTTTCGACGCCTAATGCCACAATGGTTTTTATGACTGAAACTCTTGTGGTCAGTGGCCTTGCCGGCGGCTACGGACACCGCACATTATTTAACGATGTGAATCTCACCGTAGCCTCTGGCGATGTCGTAGGCGTCGTGGGCGTAAACGGTGCTGGTAAATCCACATTTTTAAAAATTCTAGCAGGCGTAGATAAGCCTTTAGCTGGAACAATCGCGCTGTCACCAGCTGATGCTTTCGTAGGTTATTTGCCACAGGAACACTCCCGGATATCTGGGGAAACAATCGCAGCCTATATTGCGCGTAGGACCGGATGTCAGGCAACAACAACGGCCATGGATGACACCGCCGAGGCATTTGGCGCGGATCCAGACAACATTGCTTTGGCCGATGCATACTCCGAAGCCCTTGATCGATGGATGGCCAGTGGCGCCGCCGACTTAGAAGAACGTATCCCCATTGTGCTTGCTGAGCTGGGGTTTGAGCTCCCCACCTCGACGCTGATGGAAGGACTTTCAGGCGGGCAGGCAGCCCGGGTCGGTCTGGCAGCGTTGCTGTTATCGCGCTTTGACATTGTGCTTCTCGACGAACCCACCAACGATCTAGACCTTGACGGCCTAGAAAAACTCGAGAATTTTGTCCAGGGGCTTCGCGGGGGAGTCGTCCTGGTTAGCCATGACCGTGAGTTTCTATCGCGGTGCGTGACAACGGTATTAGAACTAGACCTCCATCAAAATTCCCACCACGTATATGGCGGTGGATATGATTCCTACCTTGAGGAACGCGCTGTGCTGCGCCAACATGCCAGAGATCAATACGAGGAATTTGCCGAAAAGAAAAAGGATCTTGTCACAAGAGCTAGAACCCAACGCGAATGGTCTAGCCACGGTGTGCGCAACGCTATTAAGCGTGCACCCGATAATGACAAACTCCGCAAGAAAGCCGCTGCGGAATCTAGCGAAAAACAGGCGCAAAAAGTCCGACAAATGGAAAGCCGTATCGCGCGACTAGAAGAAGTTGAAGAGCCACGCAAAGAATGGAAACTACAGTTCAGCGTAGGTAAAGCACCACGCTCAAGTTCAGTTGTTGCCACCTTAAACGATGCGAGCTTCATCCAGGGTGACTTCACGTTGGGTCCGGTGTCGCTGCAAGTAAATGCTGGTGATCGCATTGGTATTACAGGACCAAATGGTGCTGGTAAATCAACGTTGCTGCGAGGCCTTTTAGGTAAACAACAACCCACCAGCGGCAGTGCCACGATGGGAACAAGTGTTGCGATCGGAGAGATCGATCAGGCACGCGCACTCCTAGATCCACAGCTGCCCTTGATATCAGCATTTGAAAAGCATGTTCCAGACTTAGCAATCAGTGAGGTGCGCACACTGCTTGCGAAGTTTGGGCTAAATGAAAATCATGTGGAACGAGACGTCGAAAAGCTCTCTCCCGGTGAGCGCACGCGCGCCGGGCTTGCGCTGCTCCAGGTCCGGGGTGTCAACGTGCTCGTGCTTGATGAACCCACAAACCACCTAGACTTAGAAGCCATCGAGCAATTGGAGCAAGCATTAGCATCCTATGATGGCGTGCTGTTGTTGGTCACCCATGATCGTAGGATGTTGGAAGCCGTGCACCTTAATCGGCGGTGGCATGTCGAGGATGGATCCGTTAAGCAGTTATAACAGCCTCAGTATTTATCCCATGATGGATTGATCGTTTTACAGCACAAAGGCGATCAATTTTCCTAGCCGCACTGGCGATAAGTTTGTCTTGTGCATGCTTGTCAAGACCTTGCATATCAACGTGCAAGGTGTAGAGCAGATCAGTGATCAGCCCTGTGGTTTCTTTTGCTTCTACCGTTGCACTTGCCTGAAAATCTTGACCCAATTGGTGAGCAAGCTGGGCTTCCGCCGATAGAGAAGCGCAACCAACGACCGCGGCCTGCAATAATTCCCTAGGGGAGAACGTGCCTGGAACACCGGGTGCACTGACACGAAGTTCGGCGCCGGAATCATTGACCACAGTGTAAGTATTTGGACTGGTTCGGGTTGCTTTAATGGAGGTCATGCTCGCAGGCTAACAGAATTGGTGGTTTTTGTGCTGTTACCAGGGACATCGGCTAGAATCTGCTGAATATGTCTGATCAATTAGCTCCCTGCCCTGAGTGCAACAGTGAATATACTTATGAAAACGGTGGCATGCTGGTATGCCCAATGTGTGCACACGAGTGGGTCGAAGGTGAAGCAGTGGAAGAAACCACCGCTGTCATTAAAGATTCCGTGGGAAACATCTTGGCCGATGGGGATTCTGTATCCATCGTGAAAAGCCTCAAAGTCAAAGGTGGCGGAGCCATCAAGATTGGTACTAAAGTCAGTGGCATTCGTTTGTTGGAAGAGCCCGTTGATGGCCACGATATTGAAGCCAAGGTTCCTGGATTTGGTCAGATGCGCCTGAAATCCAGTGTGGTGAAGAAAGCCTAGAAACTTTATTGAGTTTTAGTGCTCGGCTCTTTGACAGATGGAGCTTTAGTGCACGGAGTGCTAGCGACAGCCACGGTGAGTGCTGAATGAGCCAAAATCGCTGCTAGAGTCGCTGGCACGGCTTTCATAACAACCCCTTTTGCTTAGAAAATACTTAAAGTTATTTATATCACCAGGGTGTGAAGTGCGGAAGTGTTTTGACAAAAGTACTTCACCAGCGGGGTTATTGGGGTGGGTATTTTCGGATTAGCGCTTTTGGCTAGCGCTTTGGGCGGGGCCACTTCAAATCGAGATAGTCTTCCAAGCTTTCATTGTGCTTGCGCAGAAGTTGCGTGTGGATCTTAATGTCTTCTGCATCCCAATCGTGGAGGATGCGAACAAGGTCTTGTTGGCGAGCATGTAACTCTAGCTCCAATTTTTCTTTCCCCAACTGTGTGGGACGATGCAGCTTAGCGGGACAATCGGGGTCATCGACAACTTCGATAAGGCCGTTGGCAATTGCAGCTTTGAGCTGGCGGTGAACTGTAGAAACGTTGAGTGCGAAGCTTTCGGCTAACTCATTAACAGTCATGGGACCTTGAACATCAAGGCGGCTGAGCAAAATAAGGGCGCTGCGATCCATGATGGTTTCACGCTTAAGTGTTGGAGTGTTTTGTACGCCATAGCGGGTGAGCAAGATGATCTCATATGCGAGTTGGTCGAGGATATCCGCATTTTCAAGCTCTGCTGGATCTGTAGACACTATGGTGGTTCGCTCCCTTTTAAACGTGTGGATTAATTGAGTACTTTAATCCTACCAAGCCATTTGCATGATGCAATAAACGTGATAGCTTTATCAAGTAAGAAAATTGCATGATGCAAAAGATCGTTCAAAGGAGAATAGTGCCCGTAACCGAAGAGGGAAAACTGTTTACACCCACATTTGCGATGGGATGGATTGCTAACTTCTTGCAATTCTTAGTGTTTTATTTCCTGATCACCACCATGGCGCTTTATGCCATCAAGGAATTTCAAGCCTCTGAAACTCAGGCCGGTTTTGCAGCCAGCTCCATTGTGATTGGTGCGGTACTAGCAAGGTTTGTATCCGGCTTTATTATCGATCGCTTTGGTCGACGCAAAATCGTTCTGATTGCCGTTATCGTCACGATGCTGGCATGTGCGCTTTATATTCCTATTGAATCCTTGACACTTTTGTATCTCAATAGGCTTTTGCATGGAATTGCATATGCTTTTGCAGTAACTGCAATTATGGCGATGGTCCAAGAACTGATCCCTGCCGCGAGACGGTCTGAAGGCACCGGCTACCTTGCTTTGGGCACAACGGTATCTGCAGCAGTAGGCCCAGCTCTAGCGCTTTTTGTCCTAGGATCATTCGGCTATGACATGCTCTTTGTCGTAGTTTTGGCAACCTCGATTATTTCTTTAATTGCCGCCGTATTCATGTACTTCAAAACCTCTGATCCTGAACCAACCGGCCAGCCAGTGAAATTCAGTTTTAGATCCGTTGTCAATCCAACAATCATCCCCATCGGAATCTTTATTCTGCTCATTGGATTTTCCTACTCCGGTGTCATTGCCTATATCAATGCGTTTGCTGAAGAACGCGATGTCATTACCGGTGCAGGTCTATTCTTCATCGCATACGCGGTATCGATGTTTGTCATGCGTAGTTACCTAGGCAAACTGCAAGACCGCCGTGGCGACAACGTAGTGATTTACTTCGGCGTATTTTTCTTCGTTGTATCTCTAGCGATTTTGGCTTTTGCTACCGCCAACTGGCAGGTAGTGCTATCTGGCATTATTGCTGGCCTCGGATATGGCACATTGATGCCAGCAGTTCAATCTATCGCAGTCGGCCTTGTAGATAAATCCGAATTCGGCTCTGCTTTTTCGACCCTGTTCCTATTCGTAGACTTAGGTTTTGGTTTCGGCCCCATTATCCTAGGAGCGGTTTCCTCAGCGATTGGTTTTGGATCCATGTACGCAGTACTAGCAGGTGTCGGAGTTGTCGCTGGAATCTTCTACACCTTCACCCACGCTCGGACAGACCGCGCTAAAAATGGTTTTGTCCAAGAAGTGGAAAAGGTAGCTGTAGAAAGCTAAACCAACGATTCTCCACGTACTGTGGCTACAGCCTCTGCAATAGCAGTGGCCACAAATTGAATCTCTTCACGGCTGTGCGATGTACCAAAAGTACAACGCACAGCCGTTCTTGCTTGGTCTTCGCTGAACCCCAAAGCAAGCAACACATGCGAAACTTCTCCGGAACCACAAGCAGAGCCAGGGGAGCAGACAATGCCATGTCGTTCCAATTCAAGCAACACTGTTTCAGATCCTATGCCGTCAAAGAGGAAAGAAGCATGACCATCAAGGCGCATCTGGGAATGCCCGGTAAGAGTTGCTCCAGGAATTCGAAGAACTTCTGTAATGAATTCACTTAAATCTGGATAGTGTTCTTCCTGGGTTAGCTCAAGTGCCCGAGCAAAAGCAACCGCACCAGCGACATTCTCTGTGCCACTCCGACGCCCTTTTTCCTGCCCGCCACCGTGGATCACGGGCTCAAGGGGAAGTTTTGACCACAACATGCCTGTGCCTTTTGGCGCACCAAACTTATGGCCAGACAAACTAAGTGCATCGACGCCGATATCAAAAGGAAGATGCGCTGCTTGAACAGCATCGGTGTGAAATGGGGCAGTGCTAGCCTGTGCTAATCGTGCAATCGGCTGCACCGTACCGACCTCGTTGTTGGCATAACCAATGCTGACCAGCGTGGTATCAGGCCTTAGTACTTCACATAGCTGCTCGGGGCTCACCAACCCGGTGCGGTCTGGGGAGAGATAGGTGATCTCGAAATCGTGGAAGCGTTCCAGGTAGGACGCTGTTTCAAGGATGCTGTCATGCTCAATCGGGGTGGTGATGAGGTGACGTCCACGAGGGTTGGCTAAGCAACTTCCCTTTATTGCAAGGTTGTTAGCTTCAGTACCGCCAGAGGTAAAAGTGATGTGATTGGGCCGTCCGCCGATAATGCGCGCCACTTTTGCCCGGGCATCGTCTAAACCGGCTGAGGCAATTTTGCCCACCTCGTGAGGGCTGGAGGGATTTCCAAAAGCTCCAGTCATATACGGCCACATGGCCTCAATGGCTTCTTTTCGCACGCTCGTGGTGGCAGCATTATCTACATAGATCATGAGAAAATATCTAGCCCTAGATCTAGCGCTCGAACAGAGTGGGTGAGTGCTCCTACTGAAATAATGTCTACGCCCGTGGTAGCGATTTTTCCTACGGTGTTGAGATTAACTCCTCCTGAAGCCTCAACCAGTGCGCGACCGCCAATTAGTTCCACGCCTTCAATCAGTTGGTCAATGGTGAAATTATCCAACATGATGGTGTCTACGCCTGCTGCAAGCACAGGCTCGATCTGCTCAATGTGATCTACTTCTACTTCCACATGGGTGGTGTGGGGCAGTCGGGCTTTCATGTTGAGTAATGCTTCCGTAATGGATAGTCCCTGGCTAGCAATTGCAGCAAGGTGATTATCTTTGACCATCACAGCATCAGAGAGCGTGGCTCGGTGGTTGAATCCACCACCATCTCGAACTGCTTGTCGCTCGATAATGCGAAGCCCGGGTGTGGTTTTTCTCGTATCCACAATACGTGCTTTGCTGCCTTTGGTTTCTGCAACGTACTGGGAAGTCAGTGTTGCGATGCCAGAGGTCCTTTGGACAAAGTTTAAGGCAATGCGTTCTGAGCGAAGGATACTTCTCGCATTTCCAGTAATCTTTCCTAGGATGTCACCAGCTTTAAAGCTGTCGCCGTCTCGGATATCCAAGGAAACCTCCGAAAGCGGATCCACGAGACGGAAGGAAGCGTCGAAAAGCTCTTGCCCGCTAAATACTCCCGGTTCCCGGGCGACAACCTGAGCACTCAGCTGCGCCTGCCCGGGGATAAAAGCCTCGGATGTAATATCGCCCCATGGGGCATCCTCGGATAAAGCAGCACTAACTATGCGATCAATGTGAGTAGTCACTATTTAGCAGCTCCTTTAGCAGCAGGAGCGACAGAAAGCATGCGTTCAAGTGCAACTCTGGCCGGAGCCGCCACTGAATCAGAAACAGAAATCTGGTTAATAACATTGCCTGCCACTAGTTCTTCCAAAGCCCACGCCAGGTAACCAGGGTGGATACGGTACATGGTGGAACAAGGACAGATGATAGGGTCGAGGCAGAAAATGGTGTGCTGTGGATACTGCGCAGCTAAACGCTGAACCAGATTGATCTCAGTACCAATAGCAAACGTGGATCCTGCGGGAGCAGCCTGGATCGCCTTGACGATGAAATCAGTGGATCCAGAAGAATCAGCAGCATCAACGACTGGCATAGGGGATTCAGGGTGAACAATGACGTGTACGTCAGGGTATTCGGTGCGTGCCTTTTCAATCTGCTCGACAGTAAAACGCTTGTGGACAGAGCAAAAACCATGCCAGAGCAGCACTTTTGCGTGCTCAAGTTCAGCGACACTGTTTCCACCCAAAGGCTTATTAGGATTCCACAACGGCATCTGATCAAGGCCAATGCCCATCGCTTTGGCAGTATTACGCCCCAAGTGTTGATCAGGGAAAAACAGTACGCGTTGTCCACGTTCAAACGCCCACTCTAAAACTGAACGAGCATTGGATGACGTACACACGATTCCACCGTTTTCACCAACGAAGCCTTTAAGAGCCGCCGAAGAATTCATGTAGGTAACAGGGATAATTGGCTCATCTCCATAGATAGAGGTCAACTGATCCCAGCAATCCTCAACAGCATCAAGATCAGCCATATCTGCCATGGAGCAACCAGCAGCTAGGTTGGGAAGAATGACAGACTGCTTATCAGTGGAAAGAAGGTCAGCGGTTTCAGCCATGAAATGCACACCGCAGAACACAATGGCTTCAGCTTCGGGACGGGTTTTAGCTGCGCGAGCAAGTTGGAAAGAATCACCCACAAAGTCTGCGTGCTGAATGACTTCATCGCGCTGATAAAAGTGTCCTAGGATAACTACCTTGTCACCCAGGGTGTTTTTAGCATCACGGATCCTACGATGTAGTTCTTCATCACTGGCGTGTTGATATTTTTCTGGCAGGACTTGTTGGCGTGGCGCATGCGTTGGAATGGGATCACCCTGGGACGCGCCGGGGCCATAGGCATCTGGCATACCAGGGAGGTCAAGAAACCAAGGACCTTCTTTAAGTTCGCTATTGCAGCTGCTTGAGTTTTGCAAAGCCAGGTTGACTGAGGGAGTAATGGAGGTGGTCATGAGTGCTACCTTTTCAAATGCTTGGGCTGGAAATGTAGAGGCTGAAAACGTAAAGCTAGAGGTTTATCTTTGGAACCTGTAGAGCTTGGGTGGCCGGTGCGGTGTTCCCGCAAGCACTTCGCCAGTGTCGATGAGATCGGGTGAGGTGGCCACGGATCTTCGAAAATTGGCGGCATCAAGTTTGTGGCCAAGAACTGCTTCATGTACTGCACGTAGCTGTGCGATGGTGAATGTTTCTCCTAGGAAGGAGTGTGCGATATCGGCATATTCAACCTTGGTGCGAAGTCTTTCCAAGGCGTAGTTGACGATGTCATTGTGGTCGAATGCAAGCTCGGGGAGGTGATCAGCTGGAAACCACTGGACGTTTTCACCAGGGACTGCTTGGAGGGCTTCATCGGCGCGAACTAAAGCCCAATACACCACGGAAATCACTCGGCCAGTGGGGGAGCGATCGACGTTGCCGAAAGTGTAAAGCTGTTCCAAATAGCTGGGGTGAAGGCCTGTGGTTTCTGCCAAAGTGCGTGCTGCAGCTACTTCTAGTTCTTCATGGGGTGGAAGCCAGCCGCCGGGTAGTGCCCATTTGTTGAGGTGAGGTTCGCGTGTGCGTGGGACAAATGGCGTCCACAAACTGGGCAGGTCTTGGGGACCGGGGCGCAGCGCGAAGATGATCGTGGATACGGCCATCTGGATTTCTGGTGACGCAGGCAAAAAACCACCTTAGGGTCAATCTGACTTTAACTAGTGAGCTATCTTACAGTCACTTTGACTCTAAGGGAAGTGTTTTAAAGATTCCTTTGGAGGTCTAATATGTCTGGGGTCGTAATAAAAACCCGGAAATTATTTCCAGGAAGAGAAAATCGCATGCTTGCAGTGCTATTCGGTGTGTTGGCGGGTGCCATCATGCCGCTCCAAACTTCGGTGAATAATAGATTGCGTCAATCCGTGGGAGCACCGCTGCTTGCATCGTTTATTTCCTTTTTTGTAGGTACTTTAACGCTGATTATCGCAACGTGGATTACCAGCGGACACCCGTACCCAGCACTGGCAAATACAGCCGGTCATCCATGGTGGATTTTCACCGGTGGCATGTTGGGAGTTGTCCTTCTTACCGGCAATATTTTGCTATTTCCGCGGGTTGGCAGTGTACAAACCGTCATTTTGCCTATTTCAGGGCAGATCATCATGGGCCTGATTATTGATTCAACGGGACTGGCGCATTCTCCTCAAGCCCCATTGTCTTTGATCAGAATCCTAGGTGCCGCAGCGGTACTTGTTGGCTCCCTAGCTGCAGTAGGAGTGTTTTCTAAGAAAAGTTCCAGCCATACACAAACTCAAGGTGCATCGATTTGGCTATGGCGCCTTTTTGGAGTGGTGATGGGTATGTGCCAAGCAACCCAGGTTGCTGTTAACGGATATTTGGGAACCATCCTAGGATCCGCTATTGAATCAGCACTTATATCCTTTACCGTTGGCACCACCGCTTTATTTATTCTGCTCTTGGTTACTAGAACGAAGTGGCGGGGCATTGATGGCGCAGGGGAGAAGAACCCTTGGTGGATGTGGATCGGAGGTGTTATTGGCGCAACAGTTATTTTCAGTACTGCTTATTTAGGGCCAGTCATCGGCACTGGTGTCACCGTGGTGGTCATGCTTTTGGGCATGATGTTGGCTAGTTTGCTCATTGATGCTTTTGGAATTCTTGGCAGCCCACGCCGTCGAATCCACATCGCCCAGATTCTAGGCCTTGTGGTGATCATCGTGGGCGTATCAATGATCAGGATTTAAATCTCTACTGATTCTCCTTCCCCAAGTGGCAGATATTCCGAACCATAAGTCTGGCCAAGATGTGTTAAGAACTTCTTGTTGATCGCCAAGCCCCGTTCGTTGGCAATGCCATCGTGGATTCCGATAAAACGCTGTGGTGGGAATTTTTTCAGGTAGCCTTCCACATCTAGCATTTTCACCCATGGTCCATTGACTGGAACCAATGCCAGTTCCACGTCTTTAATGGGCTGGAAGGTATCGCCTGGGTGAAGAACCCTGCCGTTAATCAGGTAACCGACGTTCTCGGCAATCGGCATGGAGTGAGTAAGCATTGCGTGTTCAGAGCCAAGAACCTCAACTGAAAAAGGTCCGACAGTAAAGTTTCGCCCGTGTTCGACGATGTGGCATTCCACAGGAATGGCGTGCGCTACTGATTTTGGTGCGTAAATGGTCATGCCTGGTTTCAACAAGTCCGGGTCCACATGATCAGCATGGTTATGGGTGACCAAGATGGTGGCGCCATCTAGATTTGGTGCTCCAAAAGTTCCTGGATCAATAACTATGCGGTGGCCTTCGTGCTCGATCTCTACGCAAGCGTGGATGTGACGAGTGATTTTCATATCCCCCATCATGCCACCTGCTAAGCCATAGTTTAAGGGCGTTTGGAGGCCGGCAATGTGGATACCACCAATTGATAAGATTCCTCCACCAGGCCCTCAATCAGATCAACAGTGATGCGCTCACCTGCGCTGATACTTAACCAATGCACTTTATTCATGTGATATCCAGGTTCGATTGTGGGGAATCCACTGCGCAAGGATGCTCCGATTTCTGGATCGGATTTTAAAGTGATGATCGGCTTCCCTTTTAAGATGGTGAGCAGCAAGAACACTTTTCCCCGCACTTTGTATACTTCGTGCTCAGGGCCAAAGGGGAATTCCTTAGTGCTTAAAGGAAGAGTCTGAGCATGCCTGGCTGCAATGTGGTGGAGATCCATGAAGGTTATTGAACCCGCTTCGTCCATTCTTCGGTGGCGTATTTGGTTTTCACAAGATCATGGGCGGAGGCGAAATCTTCATCACTGAGTTCAACTTCCTTAGCGCCGTACCTTGAGCTAAAAGTAGACTTTAATGTATTGATGATCTGATCACGTGAAGCTCCGGTTTGTCGGCGTAAGGGATCAACACGCTTTTTGGCGCTGCGCAAACCCTTGTCAGAAATTTTAACCTTGCCAATGCGTAGCACTTGGGTCATCATGTCGGCGTCAATATCGTAGGACATGGTCACGTGATGAAGGACTGCGCCGCCACGTCGTTTTTGGGCTGCACCACCAATTTTTCCACCGGTTGAGGTGATGTCATTGATTGGAACGTACCACGCATCAACGCCATGTTCTTTCAGCGCGGCCAACACCCATCGGTCCAAATACTCATAAGATTGTTCATAGCTTAATCCGGCAACAAGCGATTCAGGTGCGTAGAGCGAATACGTGATGCAGTTTCCACCCTCCATGAACATGGCACCGCCACCAGACATACGCCGAACCACGGTCACACCATGTTCATCAACGCCTTCTTGGTTGATTTCGTTGACATATGACTGGAAGCTGCCAATCACCGTCGCACGATCATCCCAATCCCAAATGCGCATGGTGGGGCCGCGCTGACCACTGGAGACTTGATACAAAATGAGTTCATCTAATGCGACATTGAGCGGCGTTGGCAATACGCCAGGGTGGAGGATCTCCCAGTCAAAGTCAGTAAAATCCTTCGCGCCAGTAACAGCTCGACGAACAGCCAACGCAATATCTGCAGTGCTGAAACCATGAAGCTCAACACCAGGAAATTCTGCCAGCGCTGCATCCATTTTTGCTTGCAAGCGATCTGTGTGGTCACCAACAGAGGACCCTTTTAACGCCTCACCCAGAGCGAAAAATGCCTCATCGGGATCAATGAAGAAATCACCGGAAATCTTCACCTCGGCGATTGTGTCCAAATCCGTTGCAACATCAACGACAACAAGTTTTCCACCAGGTACTTTAAGCTCAAAATGGTTATTCATGCGCCCCACAATAACCGCTTTTTGTTTTTCGACGCGCCCCTCCGCCACGCCCCACCCGCCGCAGGCGGGCGTCGAAAAGCAAAAGCAAGCGGATCTGTGATCCGCGCCATAGACGTGTAGGCTGGCGGGTGGAAAATTCCGAAAACTTCTCATTAGGGAGAAACCCATGGCCGGCACGATTTCCACCTACATCACATTCAACGGCAACACGGCAGAAGCTTTGAAACATTGGCAAGATGTTTTTGGCGGCGAGCTAAATTTGATGACGTACGGGCAGACTCCAATGGAGGGGATGCCTTTTGATCCTCCGGCGGATGCGTTGGCGCACGGCGTACTTTCTTTACCTAACGGCGGGCTGATCTCGGGTGGTGATTCTATGGATGGGGAGTACCCGATCCGGGATACCGCGTATTCCATGTTGTACAACGCAGAGTCGGTGGAAGACGGCCGGGAGAAGATCAACAAGTTTGTGGCAGCTGGCGGTGAGGAGACCATGAAGTTTGAGCAAGCTCCATGGGGTGGCTCTTATGGCCAGGTTTTTGATAAGTATGGCGTGATGTGGAGTATTTCAGCTGAATAAATGAGAAAAAGTTCGTTGTTTTTTCACTACCTGAAACGAACAACGAACTTTTAGTTTCTTTATTTTTTAGTCTTCCCGGTGCCTAAGAGTCTTAGATGTTGAGAAGATCAAGGCTCCCAGCAGTCCAACTCCTGCGAATGCGAAGAAGCCCCAAGGATAAGCAAGGTTGACACTAACTAGAAGGCCACCGAGCAACGGGCCGGAAATCGCACCGAGGCGGCCAATTCCTGCAGAGAATCCCATTGCGGTTGCGCGCATTTTGGCTGGGTGGTTTTCACCGACGAATGCGTAGATTAGAACCTGTGAGCTGAACACAAAGATGCCTGTGAGTAGCACGATTCCATAAAGTCCAACTAGCGGCATGCGAACTGCAAGTAGGGCAAGGAATACAGCAGAGAAGACGAACCACACCAGTGCAGTCTTGCGAGGGGAGTTCTTATCGGCAAATCGTCCTGCAACATAAAGGCCGATCACAGCACCGATGTTCAACACCATGAGGAAGCCGAGTGAATTGCCCATGTCGTAGTCGGCTTGGCGCATGATTTGTGGCAACCAAGTATTCAAACCGTAGACAAGGAGAAGACCCATGAATGAGGTGCCCCAAATTGCCAGCGTGTTTCGACGGAACGATGGCTTGAAAAGGGAAGATAGTGATGAAGATTCAGCGAGCTCGGCTTCGTGCTCCCGGTCTAGATCATCTTCAAGACTCAGGCCATATGAAGTTGCGACAGCTTGGGCTTCATCCATCCGGCCAGAAACTTTAAGATATTGCGGGGATTCCGGGAGGAAGAAGAACAGTAGAGGTAAAAGAATAAGCCCTGGGACTGCACCGGTGATAAACATGGAGTGCCATCCAAAGCCTTCGATGAGGAACATGCCGAGGAAAGCGGTGGCTACAGCTCCAACGTGGTAGCCGGTCATGAGCGTGGTAGATGCAGATCCGGCCTTTGAGCCTGGTCGGAATTCAGTCACCATGGCAATGGCGGTGGGAAGTGCTCCACCAAGGCCAACGCCGGCTAGGAAACGCCACAGGCTAAATAGCGGAACGTTGGTGGTGAAAGCCAGTAGAAGTGTGAATACAGAAAACACTGCTACGGAAAACAGCATCACACGTCGACGTCCTAGACGGTCAGTTAGGAATCCGATGGTCAACGCGCCGATGGTCATTCCGATAAGACCAATGGTGGAAATCTGTGTGGCTTGTCCTGCGGTGAGATCCCACGCGGGATCTTCCAGCATGGACGGGATTGTTGCACCTAGTACGACAAGGTCGAAGCCGTCGAGGACGATTGCGAACCATAAAAGTGCGAGGACTGTTCCGACACTTTTGGTTTTTGTCGTGTGGTTTGCAGAAATTGTTGTCACGGGTGTTTATACCTCGAATTTTGGTAGGTCGCGTCCAACGTACTGCTCAGCGAGATAGCGTTGGCCTGATTGGGATTCTAAAACGGAGCGCAGTTCAGCAAATCGGCGCTGGGTGGCAAAGTGATCTTCGCCAGGAACAGCGTGCAGCATGGAGCTCATCCAGTAGGAGAAGTGTTGTGCTTTCCAAATGCGGGGGACTGCCAGGGAGGTGTAGCTGTCTAGCAGTCCGGTGTCCTTTTTCTTCAACGCGCGAACTAGCGCTGGGGCAAGAACTGCAACATCAGCTACTGCCAAGTTAAGGCCCTTAGCGCCGGTTGGCGGCACGGTGTGTGCGGCATCGCCTGCGAGGAACAGTCGTCCCTTTTGCATTGGTTCGGTAACTGCAGAACGGAAGCGAAGTACTGCTTTGTCAAAGATGCGTCCCTCAGAAACGGTAATGCTGGGGGAGTCTGCGCGTAGGTGGAGTTGCTCCCAGATACGATCATCAGACCACATATCAGGGGTGTCGTCGGGGTTGCACTGTAAGTAGTAGCGCTGGATCTCATCGGTGCGGGTAGAAATTAAGGCAAAGCCTTCTGGGTGGGTTGCGTAGATGAGTTCTTTTTGGGTTTTTGGTGCTTCGACCAAGATGCCAAACCATGCATAGGGGTACTCGTGGCGTGCGCGCACACCACCGTCTTCGGTGATGAGTTTGCGGTAAGGCGAGTTGGATCCATCTGCAGCAATGACATAATCGGCGGTGATGGTGGTCGATGATCCATCAGCCTCGGTGTATGTAACTTTCGCTAGGTCGCCTTCGTAGTTTTCTACGGAATCAACAGTGGTGCTAAAGAGTAATTCACCGCCATCTTCGATGCGTTTAGCAATGAAATCTTTTAAGTATTCATGCTGTGGGTAGATCGCTACTTTATGTCCCGTAAGTTCGGTTAGTGGGATTCGAGTGCGTTCGTTGTTGATGGAGATGTCGATGGCTTCATCGTGGTCGGCTTCGGCTTCCATGCGGGCGCCGACACCGGTTTCCCGCATTAAATTCAAGGTGCCTTGTTCAAGGATTCCAGCCCTCACGGTTTCTTCTACTTCTTTGCGGGTGCGGGACTCAAAAACAATTGATTCCACACCTTGAAGATGGAGGAGGTGCGCGAGGGTTAGCCCTGCGGGTCCTGCGCCAATAATGGCCACTGGTACGTGATTCATGGGAAACTCCTTTTCGTGTGCCCACTGTGGGTGATGCCCAGTTAATGACTTCCCTCACAGTGATTTAGGCCTCAATGTATGGGAAGGTGCGTGCTATGACAACTTGTTCGCGCTGCGAACTGGTTAAAAAATTGGGGTTAAAGTCACAGCCAGCGTAAAAGCGTCCGAAATCACTCGACAAGGGTGTGGCTAGGGGTGTGCTTCAGGGTTTGGCGTGGATATGTATTTTTCTTCACCAGTTTCTAGGTTTTTCACCCGGTTTAGGCTAGTGTGAACGCGTACTTAATTTGATAGACACGGGTGCTCGGTGAAAATCCGGGCTGAGATCTGGCACAGCCAGGACCGTTGAACCTGATCCGGATAATGCCGGCGATAGGGAGGAAATAATGGCTAGTCCCGCCATGCAAAAAACTAATCAACCAAAGTCTTCTTGGCGTGTTATTGACATTGTCATCGCATCCGTTTTGGGTGTCGCGTGTGGATTGATTTTCATCGTCTGGAACTCCATCGGCTATGCCTGGACCACGGCATTTAACGCTCTAACTCCTGGTTTGGGTGGAATTGCCATCGGTATTTGGCTGTTGGGCGGAGTGTTGGGTGGTTTAGTAATCCGCAAACCTGGCGCTGCGATTTTCGTGGAAGTTGTCGCCGCTTGTGTTTCAGCGGCGCTAGCCTCACAGTTTGGTATCTCCACCATCTACTCCGGAATTGCGCAAGGCATTGGTGCAGAAATTATCTTTGCGTTGTTCCTCTACCGTCGTTACAGCCTTCCAACCACCATGTTTGCAGGAATGGGTGCCGGTGTTGGCGCAATTTTCCTTGAGATGTTCTTCTACGGAAACTTGGCAAAATCCCTGTCCTTCAACGTCATCTATTCCGTCACAGTGTTGATCTCTGGCGCGATTTTGGCTGGACTGCTCAGCTGGTTCTTGGTTAAAGCGCTTGCGCGAACTGGTGCACTGGATCGATTTGCCGCTGGCCGCGAGGTTTAAATGACCACCACACTTGGCACGCGCGTTGTGGCGCGCAACTTTGGCTACCGCCATGCATCCAGGCAAAACCCTGCGCTCGAAAACGTTAACTTTGAGGTTAAACCAGGTGAGCGCATACTTCTTACCGGCGCGTCAGGCGCCGGAAAATCCACGCTCCTCGCCGCACTGGCCGGCGTCCTCGGCGGCTCCGACGAGGGCATAAGCATGGGGGAATTGCTTGTCGACGCCCCCTCCATCGGTTTAGTTCTCCAAGATCCAGATTCCCAAGTCATTGCTTCTCGCATCGGTGATGATGTGGCATTTGGGTGTGAAAATCTCCAGATCCCGCGCAAGGAAATCTGGCCACGAGTAGAACGCGCACTGAAATTAGTTGGTTTGGATCTCCCTCTTAACCATCCCACCAAGTATCTTTCGGGAGGCCAAAAACAACGCTTGGCGCTAGCTGGTGTTATTGCGATGGGTGCGCGGTTAATTTTGCTTGATGAACCCACCGCGAACCTTGACCCCCAGGGACAACGTGATGTTGTCGCAGCTGTGGATCGAGTAGTGGCGGAAACGGGCGCAACACTTATTGTGGTGGAGCACCGCCATGAACTGTGGTTAAACACCATTGACCGCATTATCAGTATTTCTGATGGCCGGGATATCCAGCCTGAGCAGTTGCAAAGAGTTGGTAGGTTGCCTAAGGCGCAGCCGTCGAAAAGCAATCCGATTTTGTGGGCGCAGGACTTGCTTTGTACCTGGGGCGGCATGCGTTGTTTTGAGGTGCCGGAAGGCGCCTCCACGGTGATCACTGGGCCCAATGGCGCTGGAAAATCTACGCTCGCGTTGACGATGGGTGGACTGATTCCGCCTAAAAGTGGGCAGCTGGAGCTTTCCGAAGGTTTAAGAAAAGGACTAAAAAATCCGCCGCACAAGTGGCGTTCCGCCGAGCTTGCTGCCCGCATTGGCACGGTGTTTCAAGATCCTGAGCATCAGTTCGTTGCCCGCACCGTTCGTGATGAGCTGGAAATTGGGCCCAAAATCATGAAAGTGGATGCTGGAGACCGGATTGAGGAATTACTTGACCGTCTGCGGTTGCGTCATCTAGAACACGCCAATCCTTTTACTTTAAGTGGTGGCGAAAAACGTCGACTGTCGGTAGCAACCGCATTGGTGGCTGCGCCGAAGCTTCTTATTTTGGATGAGCCAACCTTTGGTCAAGATCCTGAAACTTTTACAGAGCTGGTGCTATTGCTGCGTGAATTGACCGAAACTGGCATCAGCGTGGTCTCTGTCACCCATGATCCAGATTTCATTGCAGCATTGGGCGATCATCACATTGAGGTGACAACACGATGAATCTTCTAGCCAATATCAATCCCGTCACCAGAATCATCGCGCTCATGGTATTAACCACGCCATTGTTGTTGAGCGTGGATGTCATGTCGGCGGCAATCGCGCTGGCGGCAACGATCATCATGGCGCCGTTTGCTGGTGTGACGTGGAAAATGTTGCTTAAACGTGGCTGGCCTTTGTTTCTCATGGCACCCGTGGCTGCGCTGTCCATGGCTCTATATGGAAGACCAGAAGGCAAAGAGTATTTCAGCTTTTTACTCATTCACGTGACGGATAATTCGCTAGCGCTGGCAGCTGCAATTGGATTAAGAGTCCTTGCCATCGGCCTACCTGTGGTTGTGTTAATCGCCAAAATTGATCCCACTGATCTCGGCGATGGCCTGGCCCAACTGCTGAAATTACCCGAGCGTTTTGTGATTGGGGCAGTGGCGGGAAGCCGTTTGATGACACTTTTCCGTGAAGATTGGTATTCCATGTCCCGTGCACGACGTGCCCGCGGTATCGCTGATCAAGGACGGATTAAGCACTTTTTCACCATGACTTTTGGGCTGTTGGTGCTGTCGCTTCGTCGTGGGTCAAAACTTGCAACAGCAATGGAAGCTCGCGGTTTTGGTGGAACTCAAGGTCGCACGTGGGCGCGTGAATCTACGGTCGGAATCCGTGATGCCGTCTTGATTGTGGTGTGTGCGGCGATCTCAGCAAGTGCCATTTTCATAGCCATTCAGACGGGATTCTTTAAATTCCTCGGAACCTAAGCGCACATGAATATTGTCTTAATTGATGGGCAATCTGGTGCAGGCAAGACAACCTTGGCCTTAGATCTAGCAGCCCAAACAGGTTTCCAACTAGTCCACCTGGATGATTTTTATCCCGGGTGGACTGGACTTGCTGCTGCCTCAGAGATTGTCGCTCACAGTATTCTGACTGCGGACAATCCTGGTTACCACCGGTGGGATTGGGACAACAATAAGAAAGGAGAGTGGGTTTCTCTAATACCTGGTCGAAGCATAATTATCGAAGGCGCTGGCTCGATAACGCAGTCGTCAAAAGCTAGAGCAGCGGCGTTGGGGTGTCTGCTTACAATCCGTATCACCGGTCCAGAACACGTGCGAAAACACCGTGCGTTAAAGCGAGATCCAGGCTATGCACCTTTTTGGGATTTATGGGCTGATCAGGAGCGACAGCATTTTGCTCAAGGTATTGAGGTCGATCACGAGATTGTGCTAGGTTCGGATAAGACTGCGGGACGACCCGAAGTTATTTTTTGACAGCCTGGGAACGGCCCAGAGTTCTTAAGAAAGTTTGACCAGAGAACATGCCGTTTTCTTTGTTAAAACCTTTGTTGAAACCACTTGATTACGCCCGCATCATTATTGGCTGGGCATCAATTTTCCTGATCCCCTTGATTGCCTTGCCTTCTATTTTGGAGTTGGCAGTGATCGTAGCGGTCATCCTATTCTGCGCGTTTGGCGTAGTGAAAATGGCCGAGCGATTGGCTCATATCTTGGGAGATCCTTTTGGCTCGTTGATTCTCACATTGTCCATCGTGATTATTGAGGTCATTTTGATCTGTGCAGTCATGCTTGGGCCAGGGGATAGTGCGATTGCTGGGCGAGATTCCGTGATGGCCGTATCTATGATCATCATGGGATTAGTCGTGGGACTGTGTCTTTTGATCGGTGGATTAAGGCACGGAAGTATGCCACACAATGGTGTGGGGGCTCCTACGTATTTGACGCTGATTACCACATTTTCGGTGATTGCTTTTGCCGTGCCAGCATTTTTAGGTGAGTACACACCAGGGCAATCCATTGTTATAGCTGTTTTAACTGTCGTTGTTTATGGGTTCTTCCTGCTGCGCCAGACAGGTGCACAGGCAAGTGAATTCCAAGAAGTTGAAGTGGCAGAAAAAGCTCAAGACGCTATCAAATGGGAAGTTCCATTTCGTGGTGTGGTGCTGATCATCACGGTCCTTCCCATCGTGATGCTGTCCCATAATATGGCGCAGGCGATGGATGAGGTGTTGGATAGTCTTGGCGCTCCGGTAGCTATGGCGGGGTTAATTATTGCCACCATTGTCTTTTTGCCGGAAACCATCACATCACTTAAAGCCGCGTGGACTGGGGAAATTCAAAGGGTCAGCAATTTGGCTCATGGAGCACTTGTCTCCACAGTCGGCCTAACAATTCCTTCAGTGTTGATCATTGGAACGATCACTGGCCAAGAAGTAATTTTGGGAGAAACTCCCATTAATTTATTGTTGCTCGGCACCACGATCGCGGTCACTGCTATTGCATTTAGCGCGAGGAAAGTAAGTGCGGTTCATGGATCAGTACTGCTGATGGTGTTTGGAGTTTATATGATGAGCATGTTTGGCTGACTTAGGTAGCCTGGTGGTCATGAGTGCACTTGAAACTTTGCAATGGCAAGATTGGTCCAGTGTGTTGGTGGTTGTAGCTCACCCGGATGATCCTGAATATGGATTATCTGCTGCGGTTAAAGAGTGGACAGATGCGGGTATTGAAGTGTCATACTTGCTTCTTACTCACGGTGAAGCAGGAATCCAAGGACTTGATCCAGCAGAAACTGGTCCTTTGCGTGCAGCGGAGCAACAAGCTGCATGTGAGCAGGTAGGAGTTAAAAATTTAACAATCCTGGATCATCCGGATTCCATGCTTGTTTATAATCTTGAACTGCGTAAAGATATTGCCCGTGAGATCCGGATACGGAAACCAAATGCCGTGGTGGTCACCAATTTTGAGGTGGAGGCGTATGGTGGGCTTAATCAGGCTGACCACCGCGTTGCGGGGTTAGCGGGAATTGATGGCACGCGTGATGCTGCTAATCCTTGGGCGCAACCAGAGCTGCTAGCAGAAGGCCACCAGCCGTGGGGAGCGGACGTGATTATCATTGCGGGCCATCCACAGCCCACCCACACCATGGAATTATCCAAGGAATCTGTTGATGCCGGTGTAGCTTCCCTCCAAGCGCACAAGGAATATCTTGCAGCATTGCCTGATCACCCGAAACCTGAAGAATTTATCCCAGCAGCGCTTAGTATTGAAGGCGGTTATGCTGCGGGGTTCCGGGTTTTTGGACGGTAAGCAATGGGAAGTTTGTTGATCAAGTAGCTCCACAACACCCACACTGCGCACAGGATCAATACTTCGGCGACGATATAAAAAGGCCAGCCTCCAAGCAGGTCAAGTATTGATGCTGATTCTGGTTCGGTGGAGAGATACCCGTAGTTGGTGCCCAAAAATGCATTGACGATGAGGCAAAGAATGCCCCAACTGATTGCCCAGGCAACGGATATCACCACCCCAAAAATCCCTGGTTTTTCACCGAATCCAAACAGTAAAATTATTGCTGCCAGGAATACGGTGATGTGCATGAACCAATACATGGTGAATTCAAGCCATGGTACCTGCATGTATTGCACATCCGGGGTCAGCAAGGACATGAGGTTAGTGGTGGTGCCCCACAAAATGGTTACCGATGTAGCCCACTGAGCTCTGGTGATCAGTGCAATTGCGGTGATCACACGAAGCAAATCTGAAAAGTGGAAAGGCCAGGATTGCTCCACGGTGTAATAAGCAGGCAGGAACCCCCAAAAGGTCCATGCGGTTGTCAGCACGAGCAGTAGCCAGCCAAGAAATGGGGCAAAATTAAAACGCCGCACAAGTGGCACTGCTATAAGTGACAACACGGCAGCTGTTATGAGCATAGAAATATGCTCAATTTCGTATTGGGGCATCGCACCAAGAGCTGCAGTATATTCCATATCTATTTAATTTACATAGTTGTGTAGATGGCGTCCCGTATGGGTACTGGTTTTGATTAGATCGGCAGGGGAGCCTTCGAAGACAACCTTGCCGCCGTCGGATCCAGCGCCCGGGCCAATATCAATGATGTGGTCTGCGTGTGCGAGCACACCCAGGTGATGTTCAATAACGATCACCGTTTTGCCGTCATCAACAAGCTGATCGAAAAGGCTCAGCAGCGTTTTAATATCCGCCAGGTGCAGACCAGTTGTCGGCTCATCCAAAATAAAAACAGATGCTTTGTCTGCCATGTGCGTAGCGAGTTTTAGTCGTTGGCGTTCTCCACCTGACAAGGTTGTGAGTGGTTGGCCTAGGGTGATGTAGCCGAGGCCGACGTCGACAAGCCGTTTTGCGATTTTCGCCGCAGGCAAAATCTTTGAATCCTTCGCAGAGAAAAACTCCGATGCATTGTCCGCAGACATGGACAACACTTCGGCGATATCCCTGCCACCGAAATGAAAATGCAACACGGACTCATCAAATCGCTTGCCTTCACAGACCTCACAAGGCGAAGACACCCCAGCCATCATGCCTAAATCAACATACACCGAACCAGCACCCTTACAATTCGGGCACGCACCTTCAGAGTTGGGAGAAAACAGCGCGGGTTTTACATCATTGGCCTTGGCAAATGCCTTTCGGATTGAATCCAACATGCCGGTGTAGGTTGCAGGATTTGAGCGATTAGAGCCATGAATCGCAGTTTGATCAACAAAAACCACAGACTCATCGCGGGGAATTTCATGGATCAACGAAGACTTTCCAGAACCCGCCACACCTGAAATTGCGGTGAGGACACCGAGCGGAATATCGACATCCACATCAGCCAAATTATTCCGATTAGCTCCACGAATCTCCAGCGCGCCCTGCGGCGCACGCACAGATTCCTTCAACGACGCTCGGTCATTAAAATGGCGGCCGGTCACGGTGTCGCTGCTTTTTAGCTTTTCGACGCTTCCCTCAAACCGAATTTCACCTCCACCTGCGCCCGCACCGGGCCCTAGATCAATCACATGATCAGCAATTGCAATGGTTTCAGGTTTATGCTCAACAACCAACACGGTATTGCCTTTATCGCGAAGATCCAGCAGCAACTTATTCATGCGTTCAATATCGTATGCATGCAGACCTGCCGTTGGTTCATCAAAAACATAGGTGACATCAGTTAACGCAGAGCCAAGGTGCCGGATCATTTTGGTGCGTTGGGCTTCGCCTCCAGACAAACTTCCAGCTGGGCGATCGAGTTGGATATATCCCAAGCCGATTTCCACGAAGTTATCTAAAGTTTCAGTCAAGGCAGTAAGCAGGGGAGCAACCGAGGGGGCGGAAACCGTTTTGATCCACTGAGCTAAATCGCGAACCTCCATGGCACACAACTCAGCGATATTTTTGCCATTAATTTTAGATTCCAAAGCATGGGGAGCTAGACGAGTGCCACCACAAGCTGGACATGGAATAAACGTCACTGCGCGATCAACAAAAGCTCGGATGTGTTTTTGCATTCCTTCGCGATCTTTCGACAGCATCGATTTTTGAATGCGCGGGATCAAACCTTCATAGGTCATGTTGATGCCAGCAATTTTCATCTTGGTAGGTTCAAGATAAAGAAAGTTGTGGCGTTCTTCATCTGTGAAATCCTGGATCGGTTTGGCGGGATCAAACAACCCAGACTCGGTATACATCCGATAATTCCAACCGCCCGGTGTGTAGCCCGGAATGGTTAGGGCGTTGTCGTTGAGGGAGAGGGAGGCGTCGAAAAGCTCTTTGAGATCAATGTCTGAGGCCCTGCCCATGCCCTCGCACGCTGGGCACATACCGCCCGTGCGCTTGAAGGTTGCCTTCTCCCGCTTGGTTTTGTTGCCCTTTTCCACGGTGATGGCGCCAGCTGCCGACACTGATGGAACATTGAAAGAATAAGCACCCGGGCCACCAGCATTGGGTTCCGCGATCCGTGAGAACAAAATACGCAGCATGGCAGTGGCATCAGTAGCAGTACCCACAGTCGAGCGCGGATTAGCGCCCATCTGTTCTTGATCGACAATAATCGCCGTGGTGATTCCTTCTAGATGATCAACGTCAGGCCTAGCCATCGATGGCATAAAGCCCTGCACAAAAGTGCTGTACGTTTCATTGATCAGACGGCGCGACTCTGCTGCAATTGTGCCGAAAACCAGCGAGGATTTACCCGATCCAGAAACTCCGGTAAATACCGTAAGGCGCCTTTTAGGAATGCGAACCGAGACATTCTTGAGGTTATTTTCATTGGCACCATGGACCGAAATCCAATCGTGGGAATCTGCTTTTTGCATAGGTTTTATCGTACCGTTTGCCGGTGACAAATTGATTCAGTTAAACGATTTCTAGCACCAATTGAAAACTCTCCCTAGTATGGGGCCATGGCAAAAACACATTTTCAAGGTAATGAAACTGCAACCTCCGGCGAACTGCCACAGGTTGGCGATAATTTGGCGGACTTCAACCTGGTGACCACTGATCTAGCAGAAATTTCCTCCAAGGATTTCCAGGGCCGCAAGCTCGTTTTAAATATCTTCCCGTCGGTTGATACTGGTGTCTGCGCAGCTTCTGTACGTAAGTTCAACGAAGAAGCAGCGGGGCTAGATAACACCACCGTGTTGTGTGTTTCTAAGGACCTTCCATTCGCACTGGGTCGTTTCTGCTCCGCAGAAGGTATTGAAAACGTCACCGCTGCGTCCGCATTCCGCTCTACTTTCGGTGAGGACAACGGCATTGTCCTTGAAGGTTCCCCACTTAAGGGTCTGCTGGCACGAAGCGTTGTTGTTGCAGATGAAAACGGCAAGGTTATCTACACCCAGCTGGTTGATGAGATCACCACTGAGCCTGATTACGAGGCTGCACTAGCTGCACTGAACTAATTGCTCATCTGTACAGACTAATTTAGGGAAGCTTCGGTGGTATCCACCGAAGCTTCTGTGCTTGATGCGGGTGCTTCTGATGTAGTGATCATTTCAGTATATGGCGTGGCGGTTGGTGGTTGAGTTGTTTCAGGGGTCTCGGTCTGCTCTGGTAGTTCAGTTGGTTCTTCACTAGTAGTGGTTTCAACTGGTTCGTCTTCAATCTCAGCGAACGTGGGTGGTAGGGCAAGTGGGGGTTGCATAGAAGTCGACGTTTGAGAAGTTTTTGATTCTTCCTCTCTGGAAGGATCATTGGTTCCAATGTGAAGTTCAGAGGTCGTTGTTTCTTGGTACCAGTCTGAGTAGGAGGGGGATTCGCCAGGAACGCTCGGGCTGGATATTACTGTAGAACCTTGGGGAGCAGGACTTACCGCATCGTGGTTTTGCGGGGCCGCAAGCGGAACCATAACCTGATTAGGGGACTGCACGCTAGATGGCATTGCATTAGCCAGGTCTAGATCGCTTGGACCTGAAGTTGCGTCAACGGGTCTGCTAGATAATGTGGTCAGCGGTGTTGATTTTGCGCTCACAACCGATGTACTAGTGGCATCGATATAGGTGTTTGCAGTGATAAAAACAAACACCGGAACGGATGCCATGAGTCCTACCGACGACAACAGATTCCAAAATTGTGTATTGCCACCACGACGCCGAGCAAATAGCACAACAACAGCTGTCAAGAGTAAAACAGCTCCTGTGATCGAATATGCAATCCAATAATTGGGGGCAAAATTGCTAGCTGGTAAAACGGCCGCCAAACTGGCTCCGCCAGCAACCAAAGCTGCATGGGGACTGTAGGCGACTATTTTATCTGCCGTGGGAGTCCATGGCCTGGCTTGCGTGGGTTGTTCGGAGATAGCTTCAGAAAATTGTTTAACCGAGCTTCGGTAGTTGTTCAGATCAGATTGATAAGGCACTAAAGTTGGGACCCTTAATGCACCAAGGCGACGTTGATCCTTTGTCCACTTCTCGAAAGGCAAGGCATCAAGTTCAATGCAGACGCTGGTTCCCACGCGGAATACTCGCCCATGGACCATCGGACGGACGCCGTGCCTAGAGCAATACTGAACGGCACTGGATAACGCTGCTGCATCATCAATGTCTAAAACCGCACATTCGATTCCGTTGTACAACAAACTGAGCACTGATTGCTGTTCATGAAGCTCAAATAAAACTGTTGATTTTGGAAGGAAACACTGGAAAAGAGCGCTTGCTGTAGGTTCTGCGTACCACAAAGCACCACCAGGAATCAGGGTACTTTCGACCTGGGGTGGCTGATTCATAATCAGGGCAAAATCTAGATCGGGTAAAACTATCGACGCCAGTGTGCCTCGGGCTGGGGTGAGGTGGAGCTGGCAGCTGATGAGGTAGCCGGAGGCGAAAATGCGCAGTAGTTGAGAATTCAGCAAAACCGCAGAGTCTTTAACTGTACCGATGAAGGTATGGCCTACCCATACACCTAGTTTCGCCCCTGACTCTATTGGCGCAATGACAGCTTCAATAAGTCCTTCGTGCTGCTCGGGAGTGATAAGTGATTTCAGTGCGAAGCGGTTGACATATTCAAGCGCATAGCTCTGAGTCGGTGTCGCAGAAGAAGCAGGCACTAAATTATATGTGTCACCCTCGAAATTAAGCAGAGGAACGGCGGGGTAGTGATTTGTGGTACCTATTGTGCCAATTCCTTTCTCATGCGTTCTTGCTTAACTATGTACGATAAGTGCGTTATTATACAAGGTTTCTTGAAAACTGTATTAAGAAAATCTATTAAATCAATTTACTGACTTATTAGTTTTCTTTGGAATCATTTTGGTGATCAAAGAAACGATCACTGTGATGATTGCACCCCAAGCTAAACCAAACACCAGTGAACCTGAAGTGTTACCAATCCATCCTAGAACACTTCCGCCCATTCCTTGAGCCCACGTTTCAAGGCCATGAATTAGGTGGTAGGGAAGTCCCCAGCCAAGTTCATCAGTACCAACAACCACGATGTGTCCACCGACCCATAACATGGCAAAAACACCAACTACGGAAATAATCTGCAAAATAACCGGCATTGCCTTAACTAGTCCACGTCCAAATTTTTTAATGCCGGCGGAATCTCGTTTTGCAAGGGCAAGTCCAACGTCATCCATTTTCACCAAGACCGCTACTACACCGTAAACAAGTGCTGTGATGGCGATACCAACGACAAAGAGCACGGCAGCTTGCATCCACACAGTTTGGTCGGCAACCCCATTTAAAGAGATCACCATGATTTCTGCAGACAAAATGAGGTCTGTGGTGATCGCACTTCTGACTAGTTGGTCTTCAGATTTTGGGCTCTCATGAGATTTCGGTGTGGTGCTGTGCTCTTCACCTTTCATCCTTTTGTGGATGGAGTGCCAGATTTTCTCTGCGCCTTCGAAGCATAAATAAGATCCACCCAGCATGAGAATTGGAGTTAAGGCCCACGGAGCAAAAGCTGACAGTAGTAGAGCAATCGGCAAAATGATGATGATCTTGTTCACCACCGAACCTTTGGCGATGCGCCAAATCATCGGCAGCTCGCGGGCGGGTTTCACCCCCTGCACATACTGTGGCGTAACTGCCGTGTCATCGACAACTACTCCAGCCGCTTTCAGGCTAGTTTTTCCAGCCATTGTTGTGACATCGTCGAGGCTGGCAGAGGCAGCTCGAGTAATTGCTGCGACATCGTCTAGAAGCGCTGCTAGTCCACCGGCCATGGAAGTCTCCTTTAAAACATTAAGGGGCAAAACTTTAAGGGGTAATTCTTACAAATCTTAATCGTGCTCAGGCAAGATGGCAGGTATGAAAATTGCGATCATTGGTGCTGGTGCAGTAGGTGGATATTTTGCAGCCTTGCTACAAGAGTCTGGGGCAGACGTCACCTTAGTTGCCCGCGGGCAAACTTTAGAAGTTTTACAGTCTAGTGGCCTTCGGGTTAAAGATGCTAAAAGTGACCGCTACGTGCAGGTTCCTGCTGTTGCAAGTGTGCAGGAATTACCCGAAGTAGATGTAGTGATGATTGCTACCAAGGCATTAGCCACGTCCACGAACACTGAGGAACTTTTGCGGGGATTACCTGAAAATGCTGTCGTGGCGATAACCCAAAATTCTGTGGAATCTGCTGATATCGCAGCTGAAGTTGTCGGCACTGACCGTGTATGGCCTGGCGTTGTTCGAGGATTTTTCGTCCATGATGGTCCAGCGCAGGTCTCATATTTAGGTGGTCCGCTGTCGTATACATTCGGCGATTCGGGTGAGCTTTCCCAACAGTTTGCGGACATCTTGAATGAAGCTGGGATTGACGGAATCTTCCATCCCGATATTTTGGTTGATGTCTGGGAGAAAGCAATGTTCGTGGAGGTGTTCGGCGGGTTGGGGGCTTTCGTCGAAAAGCAATTAGGAACCCTGCGCACGCATTTCCGGGCTTCCCTGGAAGCTTTAATGGAAGAAGTCGCCGAGGTCGCGACAGGACTGGGGATTGCGTTGCCGAGCGACGCGGTGGAGCGCACGATGAATTTTGCGGATCGCATGCCAGAGGATTCGACAAGTTCTATGCAACGCGATATCGCTGATGGCGTCCCTAGTGAACTTGATGCGCAAACTGGTGCGATTGTGCGTGCAGCACGCAAAGTGGGAGTAAAAACTCCGCTTCATGATCTTATTTATGCAGCTCTTAGCCTGAAAGAAGAGGAAAACGGACTTTAGGGATAGAATCAAGATCCATGATCGTTACCTCCACTGCGCGTGTTACTACTGATCGTCCTTCACGTTACGCAAAACAGCTGACTAGCCATTTGGGTGAAAAGCTCAACACAAATTGGGATCCAGAAGCTGAACGGGGCTCTGTTGTGTTGGCTGGCAAGGGCGCTGACCATGAAGATGAACGCTTCGCGTTCGAGGGGTCTGCCACGTGCGATCTGGTAGCAGGCGAGGGCGTGCTGCTGCTTCATATTGAATCGCCAGCCGAGCTGGTCGAACGGCTAGAAAGCGTTATCGGACGTCATCTGGTCGGTTTCGCGCGGCGCGAAGAGATGAAAATAGCTTTTCGACGTGGCGATGGATCAGAAGGGCTCTACTTTGAAACCGTCTGAACTGGAACCATCTGAACCAATCCGCATCGCAGCAGTGGTGATTTACAATCAGCACAGGCAGGTGCTGAGCGTTAGAAAAACTGGCACGTCTGCGTTCATGCTTCCAGGTGGCAAACTTGAACCAGGAGAAACACCGCAAGCTGCAGCTATCCGAGAAATTTCCGAAGAACTTCACTTTGATCTTAAAGAAGAAGAGGTTGATTTTCTTGGACATTTTGAAGCGCCAGCAGCCAACGAACCAGGATTTTTTGTTGACTGCCATGTTTTCACAGCAGTCGACTTAACGCTGAATGACACCCCAGAGGTTTTTGAAGAACTAGCCGAAGCAGCATTCTTCCCGCTAGATTCAACGTCCCCTAAGCTAGCGCCGTTGAGTAAAGATGTGTTTGCTGTGCTGGCAGGAACTTAAAACACGAAAAACAGCAATGGCACTGCGGTGCACACCATGAGCCCGCCGATCAAAATGAGGAAGAATCTCAATGTGGCATCACGCCGTGCAGTGAGCCTTCGAACCTGCGTGGAATCATCCTTGTTTACCAGGAGAGGAATAATCGCACCTTTGGACGTGATCGGTCGGGGAGTGGACTTTGGCAACACTCCAAAGACTTGGACGTGATCAAGCTCAAAGCTGTATTGCATCAAATAGCGTTCATCTTCAAGTTCAAGAAAACCGGTCACTTCTGCCTCAACCTCAATGGCATGAGCTTTGAACCGTCGATCTTCAAGAATGAAGTGAACGCCTACACCGATACAGACTACTCCCACGATAAGGACTATCAGCAGGGAGATCAGCATGTTTTTAGAAGCTGCTCACTGCCCAACCGCCAATGGTTGATCCAGTGTAAGGCTGTGGGGCAGGGATCGCGGTGGGATACTCCGTGGCATCAACAACAGGTGCAGGGGTTCCAACAATTGGAGCAATCTGCTTACCGGTATATCGAGAAATCCAATCTGTATATTCTGCAACTGGAACGTACCAACCAACGGTGCCGTCTTGTGCAGCGGCATTTTCCACGGATGTGGACATGCTGAGAACACCTGCAAGTTGGCCACCAATGTACAGCGGCCCACCGGAATCACCTGGCATCAAACGGCCATTGGTGACGGTGCCTTCCAACATGACCGCACTACGATCAGGGCTTGGCACATTGACCACCCTGCGTTGAATCTGCACATCAGCTTCCTGAGCTACTTTTTGGCCAAGTGCGGCGTATCCACCCCAGCCGGTAGCACGACCAATTTCACCAGGCTGCACATGTGAACCATAAAAATCAACAGTGCTGCCTTGATGTGGAAGCTCAACCAAAGCCAGATCTGCGGTGGGGTGAATAATTGCTTGGGCAACAGGCTGGAAAGGGCTGAACGTGCTCGAACCAACCGCAGCGCCAGCATTACCGGACTCAGGAATGCAATGGCGAGCTGTGAGAGCCCATGTAGAGGTGATCATTGTTGCTGAACATGCGGTTGCGCCGATATGTAGACGTACAATTGCATCTGAAGGTGCGCTAGAGCCGGTGACATTGCGAGCATTTGCCAAAGCATGCGCAGGTGCTGTTGCCAACAAAGAGCTTGAAGCGACTGTGAGCGCTGCGAGCACGGACAGAGCCTTGGTGGTAAATGACGCAGAAGACATAGGGAACAGTCTAGATGGTTGTTCTACAAAATGCTGTCACAGGATGCTATCAATGACCTCAATCTTAGGGCGCGCAATGCGCGCTCCTTCATCCGTCACCACAATGGGGCGCTGAAGGAGCCTGGGATGGGCGACGATGGCGTCGATAAGCTGATTTTCTGGAGTTTCAGGCGATAGACCTAATTCTTTGTATTCGGCTTCGCCAGTTCTTATGCCGTCATGCACAGCAATCCCCAAGTTGCTAAATAACTCTTTCAATTCGGTGGCAGTGGGGGTGTCCTTTAAGTACTGGACAATTTCAGGCTCAATGTCTTTGTCACGCAAGTAGGCAAGAGTGTTTCTAGATGTGGAACAACGCGGATTGTGGAACATAGTGACTTTCATAACGATCAGCCTACTAGTGTTTGATCTATGACTATTCAGATTCTAAGGGTGGCTTTTGCCTTTGTGGGCATCATCGTCGGTGCTGGTTTCGCATCAGGCCAAGAAGTTATGCAGTATTTTGTGGCTTTTGGCGTGGACGGAATATGGGGTGTTGTAGTTTCCGCAGTGATCATGTCAGTGATGGCGCTGATCATTTTGCAATTAGGCAGCTACTTTAATGCAGGCGAACATGGAGAAGTGTTTCGTCGTGTAAGCCATCCAGTATTTTCCAAAATTTTAGATATTGGTGTGGTGGTGACGCTATTTTCTACCGGTTTTGTCATGTTCGCAGGGGCTGGATCCAACTTGAACCAGCAGTGGGGTCTGGACTTGTGGATCGGGTCAGTCATCATGGTGCTGTTGGTTCTAGCAGCAGGCATGTTGGATGTAGACAAAGTCACCACAGTAATCGGTGCGATTACACCATTTATCATCATTTTCATCACGGTGGCATCAATCTACACATTGGTTGAAGGCAATTTCAGCCCAGTTGATCAGCTTGATACCGCAGCTAAGGAAGTTGGCACCACTTTGCCGCACTGGGTGGTAGCTGCGGTGAACTACGTAGGTTTTAACCTCATGGTCGCCGTATCAATGGCAGTGGTTATTGGCGGCTCCATGTTCAACCCACGGGTTGCAGGACGCGGTGGGCTAGTCGGTGGTTTGATCTTGGGTTTCTTGATCATCATCAGCGCATTGACCCTGTTTGCAGCTGTTGAAAAAGTAGGCCAAGACGATATGCCAATGCTGACCATTATCAACCAGCTGAGCCCATTTGCTGGACAAATTATGGCGGTGGTTATCTATGGAATGATCTTCAACACGGCACTGGGAATGTTCTATGCGCTGGGCAGGCGAATTACTGCGAAAAATCCTAAGCGATTCCGTCCGGTATATGTGCTTACGGTTCTGATTGGTTTCGTGCTCAGTTTCGTGGGCTTTAAGAACCTGGTGGGCTATGTTTACCCTGTGCTGGGTTACATCGGATTGCTTTTGATCGGCGTGATGATGGTGGCGTGGGTTCGTGGACGCGTGCGCATTTACAGGGAAGCTGATCGCCGTATGCGTATTGCGGATCTTTTGCAGATCGGTCACGATGGTGCGCTGAGTGAGGCTGAGCGTGCGGTGCTTCACCAGGAAATCCAAGATTCAAACTTGGATGAGGAACAGATTAAAGCAGCGATGAAGAAATAGAGGAGTTATTCAGCTGGAACAAGCTCAACTGTGCTGGCATCAGCCCAGGTAAGTTCGATGCCTTTGGAGCGTAGCCACTGCATGGGATCGTCACCGTGGCGGGTAATTCCTTCGACTGCATTTAATGTGGCATCGATTGCTCGTTCGGCGTCGTCTGCAGTGATAAGTCCTGCAGATGTTGCTGCTGCGAGTTCATCAATATCCATGACGGTGACGGGCTCCCCGCACACTGAGATGAGATCTACATAAAGGTCGCGGGTGGTCCAAATATTGTCTTCTACACGGATTTCAGCAACATCAATGTAGTAATCCTGGCGTTCATCTACACCTTTGCGGAAGTGGAAGATATTTGCGCGCAGCCCAAGATCTGGAAGGAGCCAGCTTTCCAAATATCCAAACTTTGGATGGTTTGCACCGCGTGCCATGTATAGGCCGAAGTCAGTGACCTTGAAAGTATCTACTTCGCGTAGAAAACCCTTGGGATCGGTATTGATTGATTCCGCAGTGTTGAAGGTTTCCTGTTTTACAGGGTGTAGATCAGTCATTGCTTTTACCTCACATCAAATACGACAGCAGTCGGGATGAAATTACAGTTCGCTGAACCGTTGTCAGTGGATGTGGTGAGGCCACCTGAAAGGGACGCGACAATAATGCCACGCCCTGTATCTGCCACACCAGAAATCGTAGAAGGACCGTCAGGGTTAATACCTGTATTGCTCAAAGTGGTAGAGCCGTGGGTGAAATTGCTTAGGTTTGCCCATTGAACCGTCATTGCGGTGTTTTGTTGCTCTGCCAGTGGGCCAGTTCCAAGTGCTGTAAACACGAACGAGGTTTGGCCAACTCCTGCTCCAGGAAGTGGAAGATCTGCTGGTCCTGGAACTGCGAAGGCGGATCCCACAGCGGCGGAGTTGCCTCCGATGCAATTTTCAGCGCGTGTTGGCCAAAAGAACTGTGCGATGCGCGGTGCGTTTTCGGGGACTTGGATGTCTCCGCCTTCGCTGTCATCACCGGAGATAAAGCCCAGAGCTGGAGAAACGATATTTTTAATGTCCTGCGGAACCCAAGGTTGATTTACTGTTTGCTCAATTTGTTGGCGCAGTTGTTCATTTGGGCGTCCCCATTGGTCGACGGGAAGTCCGCTGGAGAGGTTAGAAGAGGCGTTGAAAGCTTGCTCAACCGGTGTGACAGCCGAAGCTACCGGGGTTGCCGGGATTGCTACGGCTAGAGCTGCAGCGACTGCGAGGAGTCGGGGAAGTGTCTTTGTCACTTGAGTTTTACTTACCTTTCAACGGGACAATTCTTCGAGTCGGAGGAAACAACATTAGTCACATGAGCAACTGAAGTTAACTTCTTTTCCTCCTGTCACATTAATCGCAGAATATTTGCTGTCAATAAGAATTAAGGTGAACTTCTAGTTTTCTTTAATCCCAAATTCAGATTTCACGGCAAACAGCAACTAAAAACTTCGCCTTCTTGATCGGTTTGTCGCTCCCCGAGACCGATCCGTTACAAAAATTCGCGCAAGAATAGTTAAAAATCCATAAAAGTATGGAGATTTGCCTCACAATGTGCGGAAACTGCGCTAATGCGAGTACAGTGATAGCGTTCTAAAACAATGGACTCGATTTTACGATTTGTTTTAACGCAGTCCTCCATATTTCTTTATCCGGCAGGAGAATGCCCCCAGTGACCCACCCAGAGTTTCGTAACGTAGCGATCGTCGCGCACGTTGACCACGGAAAGACCACACTTGTTAATGCCATGCTCGAGCAGTCTGGCGTATTCAGTGACCACGGTGAAGTAGCCGACCGTGTGATGGACTCCGGTGACCTGGAAAAGGAAAAGGGCATCACCATCCTTGCCAAGAACACCGCTATCCGTCGCAAGGGTGCAGGCAAAGATGGCAATGACTTGATCATCAACGTCATTGACACCCCAGGCCACGCTGACTTCGGTGGCGAGGTTGAGCGTGCACTGTCCATGGTTGACGGTGTTGTCCTTCTCGTTGACGCATCCGAAGGTCCATTGCCTCAGACCCGCTTTGTTCTTGGTAAAGCACTTGCTGCAAAGATGCCAGTGATCATTGCAGTGAACAAGACTGACCGCCCAGATGCCCGCATTGATGAGGTTGTAGAAGAAGCACAGGATCTGCTCTTAGAGCTTGCTTCTGCACTTGATGATGAAGAAGCAGCAGCGGCAGCTGAGCAGCTTCTTGATCTGCCAGTTCTTTACACCTCCGGTCGTGAGGGTAAGGCTTCTACTGAAAACCCAGGTAACGGAAACGTTCCTGATTCCCCAGATCTTATGCCTTTGTTCGAGACCCTCTACGAGGTTCTTCCAGAGCCAACCGCAGAGATCGATGCACCGCTACAGGCTCATGTCACCAACCTTGACTCTTCCACCTTCTTGGGTCGTATCGGTCTGGTCCGTGTGCACGCAGGTACCTTGCGTAAGGGCCAGCAGGTTGCTTGGATTCACTACGATGATGAGGGCAACCAGCACACCAAGACCGCTAAGATTGCGGAGCTTCTCGCTACCGTTGGTGTGACTCGTGTTCCTGCAGAAGAAGTTGTCGCAGGAGACATCGCAGCTATTTCCGGCATTGAGGACATCATGATTGGTGATACCCTCGCGGATCCTGCAAACCCAGTTGCTTTACCTCGCATTACTGTTGATGAGCCAGCACTGTCCATGACCATTGGTGTGAACACCTCACCAATGGCTGGTCGTGGCGGCGGAGACAAGCTGACTGCACGTGTGGTTAAGGCTCGTCTTGAGCAGGAGCTGATCGGTAACGTTTCCTTGAAGGTGCTGCCAACTGAGCGTCCAGACGCTTGGGAAGTTCAGGGCCGTGGTGAAATGGCGCTGTCCATTCTTGTTGAGACCATGCGTCGTGAAGGCTTCGAGCTCACTGTTGGTAAGCCACAGGTTGTTACCCAGACCATCGATGGCAAGCTGCACGAGCCATATGAAATCATCGTTATCGATGTCCCTGCCGAGTACCAGGGCAATGTCACCCAGCTGCTGGCTACCCGCAAGGGTCTCATGCAGACCATGGCCACTACTCCTGGTTCTGACTGGATCCGCATGGAATTCCGCATCCCAGCTCGTGGCCTGATTGGTTTCCGTACCCAGTTCATGACTGAAACCCGTGGTACCGGTATCGCTAACTCCTACTCTGATGGCATGGACGCTTGGGCTGGTGAAATCAAGGGCCGTGCTCATGGTTCTTTGGTTGCAGACCGCTCCGGCCAGATCACCGCTTATGCTTTGACCCAGTTGGCAGACCGCGGAACCTTCTTCGTTGAGCCAGGCACCGAGACCTACGAGGGTGTCGTTGTTGGTTCCAATAACCGCGAAGAGGATATGGACATCAACCCAACCAAGGAAAAGAAGCTCACCAACATGCGTGCAGCTTCTGCGGATACCACCGTGACTTTGGCTAAGGCTCACTCCTTGTCACTTGATGAGGCTCTTGAGTTCTGTGGTTTTGATGAGTGCGTTGAAGTTACCCCAGATGTGCTGCGCATCCGCAAGGTCATTTTGAATGCTACCGAGCGTGGTCGTGCACGTTCCCGCGCGAAGAACTTGAACAAGTAAATCTTTTTAAGTTCGCTTGGCCCGCTGTGTCCTTTGGATGCAGCGGGCCAGTAGTATTTTGGGGGTGAGATTAAGGTTCGGAATTCTAAGTGTTGTTGCATGCACCGTTTCTTTGGTGGCATGTCAAGCTAATCCAGGTCCAGCACCTGTTGAGGAGCCAACCACTGCAACAACCACGGCTACGACTACCACAACGGTGGAGGAAGAGGCCCCCAAGCAGGATCGAGAAACCATCAGCATTGGCATTGATCCGATCCGCAATGGTTTTAATCCACATTTGCTCTCTGATGATTCGCCGTTGGTTCGCGATATTGCCTCGTTGGTTCTACCGAGCGCCTTTGATGGCAATCAATTAAATACCGATCTCTTGGATAATGTTGAGCAGGTAGACGATCTAACGGTCAGGTATACCATTGCGCAAGAAGCCCAGTGGAGTGATGGTACTCCGATTACAGGCGCTGATTTTGAGTATCTACGTAAATCTATTGTGGCTGGATCAGGCACGCTGAATGAGACGGCGTACTCGTCGATTTCTAAAATTGAGACCTCCGGCGGCGGAAAAACGGTAGATGTGATTTTTAGTCAACCGATTGCTGATTGGCATGTGCTGTTCCAAAACTTATTGCCTAGTCATTTGATTGCTGGTGGCTCTACATTCCAGACAGCGTTTTATGATTCGATTCCAGCTTCCGCTGGCCGCTATATGGTTCGTTCGATTGACCGGCAGCGCGGGGTGATTACGTTATCGCGCAATGATCGTTTCTGGGGTGAAAACCCGGCACATGTGGAGATGTTGCAATTTAATACTGTGGCATCGCCGTCACGGGCGGGGGAGTATCTGCGCACAGGGCAGAGTTCGTTTATGAATCTCACCCCGCAGGAAACACTGGTAGACACGCTTAATCTGGTGCGAAATACTGACGTGCGGGTCTCAGACACCACGCGCACGCTCGAGCTGGTCTTCAATGCCGAAGCGCTGGCTCCGGCACAGCGCGCCTACCTGACTTCGCTTATCGACGTCCCCCTCACCGCCCGTCTAGCCGGCGGGCGCAGCTCAAACCTAGGGGTGGCTGAAACGGTGGAGGCGAGCGTCGACAAGCAAGAAATACCTGCACTGCGATTGGCGGCGGACCCTGCCGACGATGCTGCATTGGCAGCTGCGCGGGCGATCGTCGATATGCTGGCTGCTGATGGGATCAAGGCTCAAGTCGTGACTACGGACTTGAGTTCGGCGATTGCTGGGGATTTTGATGCGGTTGTGGCATGGACTCGAAATGCCACGGATTCGGTAGCTTTAGCGGATCGGTTGGCGTGTGGCGTGAATTTGGCAAAGTGGTGTGCTGAAGACACCACCGAATACATTAATGGTGTTTTAGCTGGCGATATTCCTTTTGATGCTACATGGGAGCAGCAATTTAATGCCAGCAATCACCTGCGGGTTCCGATCCTGCGGGAGACGCGGGTAGAGGCGAAAAACAACGGTATCCTAGGGGCTGCAGATGGTTGGCCGGGCGGAATTTCAAGTGCGGCAAGTTGGAGGAAAAATGATGTGGAACAATGATCTGTCGGGTGCCCGAGTGGTAGCAGTCCACGCGCATCCTGATGATGAAGCAATCACAACGGGTGGTGTGCTGGCGGATCTTGCAGCTCGAGGCGCAGATGTCACGGTGATTACGTGCACTTTGGGGGAACAAGGTGAAGTGATCGGTGATACGTTTGCGCAACTTGTCAATGGGGATGCAGATCAGCTTGGTGGATTTAGGATTCATGAGCTGTATGCCTCTTTAGAGATTTTGGGTGTGCGTGGCATTCATTTGGGTGGCGCTGGTTGTTGGCGTGATTCAGGAATGGTGGGGGATCCTGCAAATGAGCATCCTCGTGCGTTTATTCACTCGGGTGAGCGTGCAGTAAACCAGCTGCGTGAGTTGCTTGAGCAATTGCGTCCGCATTTGTTGATCACCTATGGGCCAGATGGAGGGTATGGGCATCCTGATCACATTCGCGCGCACGAGATTACGCATGCAGCAGCCGGAGATACCCCGAGGATTTTGTGGGCTGTCAGCGATCGTAAGGAGTTAGACGAAGGCCTCGAGGCAATCACTCAGACCCCTGATGGTTGGGGCGCTGGAGAGCTTGCTGCGGTTGATTCTGTTGATCTGGCTGTTGAACTCAGCGATGAGGTATATGCCAAAAAGGTTGAATCTATGCGCGCTCATGCTACTCAACTCTGGATTGCAGATGGATCTATATCCCGTACCAATCCAGTTGCTGCGCATGCCGCCACTAGCCAAACAGGAGTGAAAGTGTGGGCGCTGTCGAATTTGATCGCGCAGCCCATTATGCGCCACGAACACTATCAACTAGGCCACGGCGTTCCACTGCCAGAGGGAGCCACGGGAGTGCTCGACGGACTGGAGTTCTGACATAGTTATGGCAGAATCTGAACAGGTTCGGAACAAGAGTTTCATTCACCAAAATCCCGGTCGGGGAGAGGTGTTTGGTGGGCTATTTTGGCTCAGTTTAGGGGCACTCATTTCGGTGCTTTTAGAGGTAATTTATCTAGGCACTAGAGTTACTTTTCCAGGTGGAGTTTCCCTCGCTGTGCCCTACACAATCGTCATTGCATTCTTGTTCAATATGGTCTTGACCAGGACTTCTATGCTGTGGACCGATCATTGGCTTGCAAAATTCACGCCACTTATGGTGTGGATCGCAGGCTTTATGGCGTTGCTTGTGTGGAGCGTGGTTGTAGGGGATCAATTAATACCGAATAATATTCGCACAGTACTGCTACTTTTTGCTGGTTTTTCCGGCGGAATTTGGCCTGCGGTTAGGGGGAAGTAGCATAATAGGCCTACAGCTTCACCATTTTGACCCCATATTTATTAGCCTCTCAAGTTCTCAGGAGTAAACGAAAACCCATGACCTACACAATCGCACAGCCCTGCGTTGACGTTATGGATCGTGCCTGCGTTGAAGAATGCCCGGTTGACTGCATCTACGAGGGTAAGCGCTCGCTGTACATCCACCCGGATGAGTGCGTGGACTGTGGTGCATGTGAGCCTGCTTGCCCAGTTGAGGCAATCTTCTACGAAGACGATGTTCCAGACGAGTGGATCGATTACAACGATGCCAACGCTGCATTTTTCGACGATCTGGGCTCTCCAGGTGGTGCAGCAAAGCTTGGTCCACAAGATTTTGATCACCCATTGATCGCTGCGTTGCCTCCTCAGGCATAATCGAACGCATGACCTCTCGTACCCCGCTTGTTTCTGTTCTTCCTGATTTTCCGTGGGATTCGCTCGCCGGCGCAAAAGCTAAGGCCGCGTCGCACCCGGATGGAATTGTTAATCTTTCTGTTGGAACACCGGTTGATCCGGTCGCGCCCAGCATTCAGATAGCGCTCGCAGAAGCAGCGGGGTTTTCGGGTTACCCACAAACCATCGGCACCCCGGAACTCCGCGCAGCCATTAAGGGCGCGCTTGAGCGGCGCTACAACATGACAAAGCTTGTCGACGCCTCCCTCCTCCCCGTCGTGGGCACCAAGGAAGCCATCGCGCTGCTGCCTTTCGCATTGGGCATTTCCGGAACCGTGGTTATCCCCGAAGTTGCCTACCCAACGTACGAGGTAGCAGTGGTGGCTGCAGGGTGCACTGCGATGCGCTCGGATTCATTGTTCAAGCTTGGCCCGCAGATCCCAGCGATGATGTTTATCAATTCACCATCGAACCCCACTGGCAAAGTATTGGGCATTCCGCACTTGCGCAAGGTGGTGAAGTGGGCTCAGGAAAACAACGTGATCCTAGCTGCTGATGAATGCTACCTGGGTCTTGGTTGGGACGATGAAAACCCACCAATTTCCATTCTGGACCCACGTGTATGCGATGGTGACCACACCAATTTGATCGCGATTCATTCGCTGTCTAAAACCTCAAACCTTGCTTCCTACCGTGCGGGCTACCTTGTGGGTGATCCAGCTTTAATTGGTGAGCTCACCGAAGTGCGAAAGAACCTCGGCTTGATGGTTCCATACCCAATCCAGCAGGCCATGATCGCGGCTTTAAACGATGATGACCAAGAAGCCGGACAGAAGCTTATTTACGCGAAACGGCGCGCCAAGCTGATGCGTGGTCTGCTGGAATCAGGTTTCCGTGTGGACAATTCTGAAGCTGGACTTTACCTCTGGGCAACCCGCGATGAGCCTTGCCGTGATACCGTAGATTGGTTCGCTGAGCGGGGAATTTTGGTAGCACCAGGAGACTTCTACGGTCCTCGTGGCACCCAACACGTGCGTGTTGCCATGACTGAGACCGATGAACGTATCGATGCCTTTGTTTCTCGCCTGGGCTAAACACGACTAAGCTTATTTTGTTTAATTTTGTTCGTTGTTGAACTTTGTCCGTTGTTGAAAGAGGCCATTTGAATTCCAAGCAAAAAACCTGGGGTAGTCGATTTTTGAGGGCTTCCAGGCAGTTCATCAAGTTTGGAATCGTTGGTGGCTCTGGAACGCTGGTTAACCTGGCGGTAGCGGCGTTGTCTAAGAAGATAGCTGGATGGACCGTTGGCATTCATGAAAGCGATGCTTTTATGAACTTGCTTGGCTCCTCATTCCACATCCGTTGGTATCACGTGTTCATGACCATTGCGTTCCTTGTGGCTAACACGTGGAACTACCAGCTCAACCGCATGTGGACCTTCAAGACAGCAACGATCGTGTCCTGGTGGAAAGGTTTTTTCCCCTTCCTTGCAACTGGTCTTGTGGCGTTTATAGCTAGCCAGGTTGTGGCTACACTGCTAATGAATGAAACATCACCAATTGCCTTGTCGTCGGAGCTCTTTGATGATTCAACAGGCTTCCGTACTAAGTTCTATTGGGCGTTGGTGATTTCCATCTTTGTCTCCATGCCAGTGAACTTCATTGTGAATAAGTACTGGACCTTCAAGAAGCCGAAAACAAGAGTGGTTCTGGAATCTGATCCGGTTTAGTCCAAAAGACCCATATTAGAACAAGGATTTGCGTCCAATTCAGTGTTCTAATATGGGTTTTCTTCAAATCTAACAATCGAATAAAGGTTCGAATAAAAAGGTTGTAGGTGTCCACCCCATAAGGCACCATGGCAGTAGAACACATGACATCCAGGGGGAATCATGATCCAAGAAATCTACTTCAGCCACAACAACCCACACGACCCATACGCCCACTACACCACCGACATCAACCGCGACACCCACCAACTCTGGGTCACACTCACCACCGACTCAGACAACATGGACGCAGACTCCTTTATCACCGAAGTCATCCGCATCACCGGCTTCTCCCGCCACGAAGTCAACAACGGCCTCAACGCTATGGCCGCCATGACCAACCTCCCACACTTGCGTGCTATCCAAGAACGCTACTTCTTCCTCAGCATCCGCTACCTTTCCTCCATCATGGTCGCCGTCGCCAAAGCAGACCCTGCCCTATGGGAAGAACTCGACCTACGCATCACCGACGCTTTAACCCCAGTCACCAACGGCGAAGTGATGATCCAATCCTCCACCCTGGCAAAACGTATCGCCACCTGGATCAAAGAACTCGACCCAGAAAGCACCAACACCACCCCACAGACCGAGGACTACGTCAAAGTCACCACCACCGATGACGCCACCTATGTCCGCATCAAAATCAGCGGCCATGACCGCCACCTACTCAATGACTTACTGAACAAGCTTGCCGAACAGGAGATGGACCTACCTGAAGCATTCATGGCGTTTATCACCAGCCAAATGGACGTGAAGATCACTAAGTATCTCTATAGCCCTCATCATCATCCTGAGCAGCTGTGGTCACCTGATGATGGTGATATTGATCCTAAGGCCTATGCTCATGCGACCTTGGTGTGCACCAAGGATCTGGATGAGGTGGCAGAGCGTACGGAGAAGTCCTACACCCCGAGTGAGAAGATGAAAGCCCTAATCAGGGCGAGGGATGGGCATTGCCGCTTCCCAGGGTGCTGTGTCCCTGCGAGTAAGTGCCAAGTCGACCACATCATCCCGTGGGACCAGGGCGGCCCCACAGCAGAGTGGAACCTGCAGTTGTTGTGCCAGCGGCATCACAATATGAAAACCGATCACCGCTATGAGGCTGAGGCTAATGGGATGGCGGAGATTAAGTGGATCGGGCCGATGGATGTCCCAGCGATCACCAGACCTGCGGGACCTTTGGTGAAGCAGATGCCGAGAGGGATCTGGGGTCAGTTGCTGCGTGATCGTATGCAGGCTCGGTTTGAACGCCTCCGCGACCACGCACTCAACAAAGAAGACTAGTTGGCGTGCAACTCAGAGTTAAGCTCAATCACCTTGGAGTTGGGCACTGCTACAACTTGACCACTAACTGAGTCACGCCTGAAAACAAGACCGTTTGAGCCAGCGAGGGAGGAGGCTTTCACGAGGGAGCCGTCGATAAGCACTTTCGTGCCTGCAGTGATGTAGAGGCCGGCCTCGATGATACAATCGTCGCCCAGCGGAATGCCGCAGCCGGAGTTGGCGCCGAGCAGGCAGCGCTTGCCTAGTGAAATAACATGCTGCCCGCCACCGGATAGGGTACCCATGATGGATGCGCCGCCACCGACGTCGGTGCCATCATCGACGGTGACACCTGCGGAGATACGGCCTTCGACCATGGAAGCGCCCAGCGTGCCAGCGTTGAAGTTCACGAAACCCTCGTGCATAACGGTGGTGCCTTCTGACAAGTACGCTCCAAGTCGGACGCGGTCTGCATCACCGATGCGCACACCCGAGGGAACCACGTAATCCACCATGCGTGGAAACTTGTCGACGCTATAAACCGTCACTTGGCCCCGGCGTGCCAGGCGGGCGCGGGTCAGCGCGAAACCTTCGACCGCGCATGGGCCGAAGTTAGTCCACACAACGTTGTTCAAAAGTCCAAAAATTCCGTCAAGGTTGATGGTGTGAGGGCGGAAAACTCGGTGGGAGAGAAGGTGCAGGCGCAGCCAAGCATCATAAGCATCGGCAGGAGCAGCTTCGGTGTCGATCGTTGTTGTCACGATCTTGCGGGTGACGTTTCGGTCTTCGTCAACGCCTTCAAGAGCTTTAAGCGCATCCTGATTGGTGGTCCCGATTTTTGGGTACCACACGTCCAGGACGTCGCCAGTAGAGGTCAGTGTTGCAATTCCGGTTGCGGAAGCAGTAGTCATGACCTACAGAATAATTTCTATCGCACGATCAGTTCAAGTCGGATGGTGTGCGGCCACCACGTAGTGGACTATTTACTGTGGCAAAAGACAACAGCACTAAGAATCCATAAACAATAGCAACGGAGTAAACCTGGTTGCGTGAACCTGCATCGCCGAGCATGAGGATCACCAGCCCAGCCAGCAGCACCAAGGTCAGGATTCCGAGCCAAGGGTGAGCCCACATCCGCACAGTAGAAATTTCACCGTTTTCTTGGATTTCTTTGCGGAGTTTCAACTGGGATAACGCGATCATTGCCCAAACAACAAGCAGGCAGCCACCTACGGCATTGAGAAGGAAATCAAGCAACCCAGCTGGATTCCAGTACTGCAAACCTACGGATACGAATGCGAAAAACATGGAAAGCAGCACAGCATTGGTGGGGACATTGCTGGTGCTGAGTTTTCCAAAGATTCGTGGGGCATCTTGTCGATTAGACATGGAAAACACTAGACGTGAGGTTGCATAAATTTGGGCGTTGAAAGCAGAAAGCAACGCGAGAACGATAATTGCTTCCATAAAACCAACGACGCCAGGGATATTCGCCATGGACAAAATTTGAGTAAATGGTGAATCTGCAGCTGTGTCTGCACCAGTGATGCTCTCGAAAGGCATAAGGAAAGTAATCACCAAAACAGAGCCCAAATAGAACACTGAGATTCGCCAAATAACTGCGCGGACAGCAAGGGAAATAGCTTCGCGAGGTTTATCTGATTCTGCGGCAGCAATGGTGACAATTTCAATACCGCCGAATGCAAAAGCCACCGCGAGCAAAGCAGCGGCAACTCCCGAAAGTCCATTTGGCATGAAACCATGATCACCGATGAAGTTAGAAGTTCCGACAAAAGTAGTGCCTGGCAGCAATCCAAAAATTAATGCGATGCCAATGATAAGAAACGCGATGATCACCGCAACTTTGATGAACGCAAACCAGTATTCAAACTCACCAAAGCCACGCACAGCTGCAAGGTTGACGACAGCGAAAAATACAACACAAACCAACGAAGGAATCCAGGGGTCAACACCAAACCACGCACCCATGATGGCAGCTGCACCGGTCATCTCTGCGCCCATCACCATGATGAGCATGAACCAATACAGCCAACCCAGGGAGAATCCAGCCCAGTGGCCAAAGGCGTCTTCGCCGTAACGTGAAAATGATCCTGAAGCGGGACGTGCAGCAGCCATCTCGCCGAGCATCTGCATGACAAGCACAACGATCGCGCCGGCGATGATGTATGCCACGAGCACGGCTGGGCCTGCCGCGCGGATACCCACGCCAGTGCCGAGGAACAAACCGGCACCGATTGCGGAGCCAAGTCCCATCATTGTGAGGTGGCGGGTCCGAAGTCCGGTTCCCAGCCCTTCATTAGATGTGGATGAAGTAGTTTTGGTGGAAGCCATTCTTCAACCGTAAACCCACATGCTACTAGTTATGAAAACAGGTTAGGGTTTTTGGCGTGCAACTGGCTCGTGGTATCCCGTTTCGCGCTTAATCGACCAATTGGACTGGCCTTCGATTGAATTAACGGTTCGGTATTCTTTTGCGTCGGCAAACCAAATGGGGGTATCGGAATCTAGCACAATGTTGTTTCCGATTTCGCAGTTATCACCGAGACTGACGCCGATGATTCCTGAGCTCACTCCGAAGTGGCAGTTTTTGCCAATGGTCAATTGCAGGCGCCTACGCTTCTCATCCCTCGGTGACATGATGGTGGAGGACAATCCAATTTCAGAACCTTCACCGATGACGACTCCAGAACTTAAGCGCCCTTCAATTTTGGCAGCACCTATTGTGCCGGAGTTAAACGATACAAAACCTTCACGAAGCACTGATGTGCCAGGAGCAAGATACGCTCCGAGACGCACACGCTTTGCTTCGGAAATGCGTACACCAGGAGGAACAACATAGTCGACCATGCGTGGAAGTCGGTCTACGCAATACACGTGGATTAATCCTCGGGAGCGCAAAGCTCCGCGGACCCATTCAAAGTTTTCTGGCAGACACGGACCCTTGTTTGTCCATACAACATTGGACAGCAGCTCTAGGGCATTTTGCATATGCATTTCATGCGGCCGAACTAATCGGTGAGAGAGCAAATGTAAACGCAGGTAAACATCGTGAGCGTCGACTGGTGGTTGGGCAAGATCTGGAATGATGGTGCGAACCGCAACTTGCTCGACCAGTCGATCTTGATCGAGTTTGACTAATTGCAGCATTCGCGGTGTGAGCTCATTCGCACCAAGCCGCGTGGTGCCTACCGCGAGTGGGTATCGCTCGGCCCATTGCTGAGGGTTGAAAATCTGAGGTTCTGGATACCACGTATCCAGGACTGTTCCATCCATAGCGATGTTTGCAATGCCAATTGCTTGGGCTCCACGAACATTTTCACTCAATTTTCTCGACCGCTTCCCTAAAGATTTGTAGGCTTATTCCCGTGGATTTTCATTCGACCTTTGAACCTAACCTTGAAGAACCTAAGCTAGATCTTCTCGGCGATCCGATTACTCTGACGCAACGTTTGGTAGATATACCGAGTCCGTCGGGTCAGGAAAAGCAGATTGCAGATGCGATTGAAGGTGCACTTAGATCTCTAAATCTACCTGGTGTAGAAGTCTTCCGCTTCAATAACAATGTTCTTGCGCGCACCAACAAAGGTATGTCATCCCGAGTGATGCTTGCAGGTCACATCGATACAGTGCCCATTGCAGATAACCTTCCGAGCCGAACGGAAAATGGCATCATGTATGGCTGTGGCACGGTGGATATGAAGTCCGGTTTGGCTGTGTATCTGCATACTTTTGCCACGCTGGCTTCCAGTCCGGAACTTAAGCATGATCTTACGATGATTGCGTATGAGTGCGAGGAAGTTGCCGATCACCTCAACGGTTTAGGCCATATTCGCACTGCACACCCCGAGTGGCTTGAGGCTGATTTGGCCTTGCTCGGCGAGCCCACCGGTGGCTGGATTGAGGCTGGTTGCCAGGGCAATTTACGCATTAAGGTCACAGCTCATGGGGTGCGTGCGCATTCAGCGAGAAGCTGGCTTGGTGATAACGCGATGCATAAACTATCTCCGATTATCGCTAAAATTGCTGCCTATCAACCCGCAGAAGTCAACATTGATGGCTTGACCTACCGGGAAGGTCTCAACATTGTATTTTGTGAGACTGGTGTTGCCAACAACGTCATTCCAGATCTTGCATGGATGAATATCAATTTCCGTTTCGCACCAAACCGCGATCTCAATGAGGCAGTTGAGCACGTAGTCAGCACGCTTGAGCTGGACGGGTTCGACGGTATTGAATGGGCCGTAGAAGACGGGGCAGGCGGCGCCCTTCCGGGCCTGGGGCAGCAGGTGACAAGCGGGCTTATCGACGCGGTCGGCCGCGAAAAAATCCGCGCAAAATTCGGATGGACAGATGTGTCACGATTTTCTGCGATGGGAATTCCCGCGCTTAACTTTGGTGCAGGGGATCCAAGCTTCGCACACAAACGTGATGAGCAATGCCCGGTGGAACAAATCACGGAGGTGGCTGGAATCTTGAGGCGTTACTTGAGCGCATAGTTGTGATCGGCGCTATCGTGGTATTTCCCCACAAATTTTGAGGAAGGAAATATCAACGATGGCTCCTAAACAAACTCCTAGTCCAGAGAAAAACCGCAACCTGGTGGGCCCAGTTTTGCAACGTCGCCAAACTGAGGGCACCTTTGACCAGCGTCTTCTAGAAATGCGTGCTGACCATGATTGGAAGCATGCCGATCCATGGCGTGTGTTGCGCATTCAATCTGAGTTCGTGGCGGGGTTTGATGCACTTCATGAAATGCCAAAAGCAGTTACAGTTTTTGGCTCGGCTCGCATTAAAGAAGATCACCCTTATTACAAAGCTGGTGTAGCGCTTGGTGAGAAGCTGGTGGAAGCTGATTATGCTGTTGTCACCGGTGGTGGCCCAGGGCTGATGGAAGCTCCAAACAAAGGAGCATGCGAGGCCAATGGACTTTCGGTCGGGCTTGGAATTGAGTTGCCTCATGAGCAACACTTAAACCCCTATGTAGATCTGGGGCTTAACTTCCGGTATTTCTTCGCACGTAAGACGATGTTCTTAAAATACTCCCAGGCTTTTGTGTGTTTGCCTGGTGGCTTTGGCACCTTGGATGAGCTGTTCGAGGTGCTGTGCATGGTTCAAACAGGCAAGGTAACTAACTTTCCCATTGTGTTGATTGGCACGGAGTTTTGGGCGGGGTTAGTGGAGTGGATCCGCAGCCGCCTGGTTGAGGAAGGCATGATTGATGTAGCTGATGTAGATCGCATGTTGGTTACCGATGACCTTGATGAGGCCGTTAAATTTATTGTCGATGCGCACGCTGGATTGGATGTAGCGCGTCGCCATAATTAAGCAGTGGCTACATTAGGTGTTATGAGTTCTTTGCCGGTCATCATGGCCATCGTCAATCGCACCCCGGATTCTTTCTATGACAAGGGTGCGACATTTGAGGACACCGCTGCGCTTAAAAGGGCAGCAGAAGTAATTGAACAAGGTGCAGGCATTGTCGATATTGGTGGTGTGAAAGCCGGGCCTGGTGATTTCGTATCTGCGGAGGAAGAAATTGAGCGGGTAGTGCCAATTATCGCTGCGGTGCGTGAACGTTTCCCAGATATTGATATTTCTGTGGACACGTGGCGTGCCTCTGTGGCAGATGTGGCCGTTCGCAACGGTGCGACGCTGATCAATGATACTTGGGCAGGCCATGATCCTGAGTTGGTGCAGGTAGCAGGCCAAAACAAGGTGGGATATGTCTGTTCTCATACCGGGGGAGTGATCCCTAGGACCAGGCCTCATCGAGTGCATTTTGATGATGTTGTTGCCGATGTGATTTCTGAAACCACAAAGTTAGCTGAGCTAGCAGTTGCAGCCGGGGTGCCAGAGAGGCGGGTGTTTATTGATCCGACTCATGATTTTGGCAAGAACACTTTTCATGGACTTGAACTTTTGCGCAGGATCGATGAAGTGGTGGCAACAGGGTGGCCGGTGCTCATGGCGCTAAGTAATAAGGATTTCATTGGGGAAACCTTGGATAGGGGCGTCGATAAGCGTGTTTCTGGCACGCTTGCGGCCACTGCCTGGGCTGCGGCGCGCGGGGTTGCGGCTTTTCGCGTGCATGAGGTGGCAGAAACCTTTGATGTGTTGCAGATGACTGCGGCGATTATGGGCGATGTGCAGCCGTTAAACACCATTCGGGGGCTTGCGTGAGCTCGGTGAGCGTGGTGATACCTGCGCTTAATGAAGCCCCAACCGTAGCCAAGGTGGTGGAAGCGGCACTAGCTGATGAACCTTTAGAAGTGCTGGTCATTGACGCCGATTCGACAGATGCAACCGCTAGCCAAGCAGCCGGGGCAGGTGCCACCGTGCTTAATTGGCGCGAGATTATCGATAGCGAACCAATTCCAGGCAAGGGTGAATCACTCTGGCGCGGCGTTGCAGCAGCGCGAGGAGACATCGTGGTGTTTGTTGATGCCGATCTCACCAGCTTCCGCCCAGGCATGGTGAAAAAGCTTGTTGCCCCTTTCCGAAACGATGACATTCACCTGGTCAAGGCCGATTATGTGCGTACATTTGGTGATCATACAACAGGGGGTGGACGCGTTACTGAACTCACCGCAAAACCGCTACTTCGACTCCTGTTTCCTGAGCTAAGCCACATCCGCCAGCCGCTCGGCGGCGAGTATGCAATTCGACGCAGCACCGCACTGGGCTTGCCGTTTGTCGCCGGGTACGGCGTCGAAGTGGGTTTGCTTATCGACGTCTCCCGCCAATTTGGCACCTCGTCTATCGCTCAAGTAGACCTCGGTAGTAGAAGTCACAACCATCAATCCTTAGAAGCGTTGGGATCTATGGCAGATATTGTGGCGTCAACTATTTTGCAGCGACACGGCCATGATCTTCCGGTGGTGCAGCGTGAACCACTAGCAATCTATTAGACTTGGCAATCATGCTGACCTGGATAATCATGATCATTGTGTTGCTGGCGCTCATCGTGATTTTCACCTGGGGTTTTGCCAAGCTTTTCGGTCGGGGTGAACAAACCCAGCCACTGCCGGATAATGATGAGATCGTTGAGCACAACCGGCAAGCGGTAGGGGATGGAAATATCGATAACATCATGTTCGACACTGTGATGCGTGGATATCGCCAAGATCAGGTGGATGATGTGATCGCTCACTTAAAATGGCAGGTAGATTCCTTAAACGCTCAGCTTGATCAGGTTCACTTGCGGGCAAAAAATTCTGAAACCGGCTAAAATGGTTTGGTAGCCGCGTTAAGTCGCGGATTTTATTGTTGTGAGGAGATGGAATCAATATGGCAGCTATGAAGCCTAGGACCGGAAGCGGACCAATGGAAGCGGTTGAGGAAAGTCGCAAGATTGTCATGAGGATTCCATCAGATGGCGGCGGGCGTCTGGTTGTGGAATTGAACAAGGAAGAGGCAGCCGAGCTTGGTGCTTTGCTGCTGGAGGCATCCAAGTAGTTACTTGGTAAACGTCCTGGGTAGTATTTGTTTAACCATCCACCTCAAGGAGTAATACACACGTGCTTTCCCACATCATTGATGTCCTCGCTGACCCTATCGATGGCACCCCGCTTTCAGGGGCCGATGATTTTTCACGGTTGGTGTCTGAATCTGGGCATTCCTACGATGTTGCTCGACAAGGGTATGTAACCCTGGCTGGTGGCGCAGGACTGCGTTACTCAGGCGATGATGCGCAAATGATCGCTGACCGGGAAACTTTCCTTTCGGGCGGTCACTTTGCTCCATTCGTGGAAGCAGTTACTGAGCATGTTCAAGATGTTGTAGAACACGCTGAATTAAGCGACGATGCCCAGCCTGTTGTCTGTGAAATCGGAGCTGGAACAGGCTACTACCTGTCCCATACCCTTGACTCAGTGGTGGGATCACGTGGCATTGGTATTGATGTTTCGGTGCACGCCGCAAAGCATTTGGCTAAATGCCACCCTCGAGTTGGTGCAGTGATCGCCGATGCGTGGGCGCGTTTGCCCATCGCAGACGCTTCAGTTGACGCGATTACTGTAATTTTCGCGCCCCGCAATGCGGCAGAGTTTGCCCGCATCTTAAAGCCAAAGGGACAGGTGATTGTGCTCACCGCAGACACCGGTCACCTAGCGGAACTGCGTGAACCACTGGGCATCATTGATGTTGAGGCCGGCAAAGTGGATCGCATGATTGAACAAGCAGCAGGTCACCTAAAACCAGTTGGTGACAGTGACCTTGTTGAGTTTGAAATGATGTTGGATCAGCAGTCCATTGCATCGCAAATTGGTATGAGCCCGTCTGCCCGCCACATCAAACCTGAGGCGCTAGCAGAGCGGATCGCTGCTCTTCCAGAGCAGATGAAAGTAACAGCCCGGGCTAAGATCACCAGGCTGGAACGCATCTAGTTTTTGTTATCTCACTGGTCCTTCGTGAGGTTCGTTTTCATCGAACTCAGTAAGATCAGTGAGATCATCTATATCTAGAGCAACTGAACTGAAATCATCGGGGAAGTGCGTTTCTTGGCGCACAATTGTTGCTCCACCTGTGGTGGTGACGTTGAATTCCTTGAAGGGGCCGTTGTTGAAATACACGCGGCTTGCCATGGACACATAGCCACCATCTGCGAAAACCTCAACGGTTGAGCCGTCAATCACGATGAACAGTGAATCGGTGTCGTCGTCGGTGAGCGGTGCAATGGCATGAGGATCACCAGCATGATTTGGGTTCATGGATCGATCAATAACTAGTTGGTTATGGCGGTGAGTGATCGTTGCTGCGATCTCACCTTCTTGATCTAACAAAGCGACTTCAACGGCACTGGTGGATGGGATCTCACACAGCCCTGTCCAACCGGCTGCTGATTCAGATTCATGAATGGCATCCAAGAGACCTTCAGGTGGGGTTTGGAATACGGAGCCGTCTTGCAGCGTGACGAGGCGGGGGAAAGAAATGGTATTTGCCCAGCCTTCTTCCTTCCAACTGAGATGTTGGGTGGGAGTATCCAAACGCCCCACGCCGTTCATCAGGCCAAAGATGTGTGCGTAGTCGTAATCAATGGTGGATTCTGCATAGTTGGTGTTGCGGGGCCTGGAGAAATCGTGCCCAAAGTCAATTCGGGTAAAGGGTGTTTTTACATCAAATTCTGATCCATTGAGTTGACCCACGAGGTATCCAGAAATATCAATGCCATCTTGTTCAATGGTGACCATTAAAACGTCATAGATTTCATGGTCCACTTCATCTCGTAGACGTAGCATGCGTGGAGCTACCAATACTTCATCAGCTTCCAGACCAGAAAGACCATTGAGGGTAAGTGGTCCAACGATGTCCCATTCGCGGCCATCGGCGGAATCTAAAATGACCACGGTTGGGGCTTCCACTGGGCCTGTGACAGCCAGCATGAGCCACCCAGAGTGGCCTTCATCCCTGTTGCCTTGGTTTTCCCACCCTGGAATCACGCAAGGGGAGCGGAACTTAACATAGCCGTCAGTGTTTCCTACGACCTCACCAATGCGGGAAACATCCGGATCGAGTTCTAGCTCGTCTTCATTGATGAACTCAGTGGTGCCACGAATATCATTGATGTGCGCCAGCTGGATTGTAGAAGTAGGGCCGACAACAGAGGTGAAATACAGATCTACGCCACCGTTGTTAGCCACCACGGAACCAGCGCGAACCTGGGTTTCATCGCCTTCTGGGGCTAGAACATCGTCGCAGATATCCCACACAAAAGGAGTGCGTTCAGCAAATTGGTGTGCCCAGCGTGGTCCATGCTCAGGGGAGGGACGGTACTGGTGGAAGAAATGCCATGTGTTGCCGTCCAGCAGAACTCCTGCGGGTGCAAACAAAACGCCACTTTCAGCGGTGATGTGTAGTTCTGGCCGGTGATGCCCGGAAACGTTCGCCATCTCTTAATTGACCTGCCTTCATCTAAAACTTCAATTCTCAAGGATGTCTTGGTCTCTAAAGTAGCGTTTTCATCACAGGCAGGTGGATAACCCCAGTTGAAAGCCGGTTAACCCCGATGAGTTAAGCCGGAGTGAGGTTCTCCGGCTTGAACTTTTACATCAAGGATTTATACACATCAATGGTTTGCTGGGCGATGGTTGCCCAGGAAAATTCATTGATGGCGCGTTCACGTCCAGCGAGTCCAAACTTGGCGGCTTGCTCGCGGTCGGAAACCATTTTATTCACGGCCTCTGCGATGTCGCGTTCAAAGGTTTCGACATCGTTTTCATCGTAGTGAACCAGGGTTCCGGTGGAGCCATCGACAACCACCTCAGGAATGCCACCGACATCAGAAGCAACGACAGCAGTGTTGCAGGCCATGGCTTCAAGATTCACGATGCCCAGTGGTTCATAAATGGATGGGCAGACAAAAGTATCAGCAGCGGTGAGGATTTCCTGGATCTTGTCTTTGCTCAACATATCTTGTACCCAGAAGATGCCGTCACGTTTTGCTTGGAGATCCTCCACCAAAGCGGTGGTACGAGCAGCGATTTCGGGGGTGTCTGGCGCGCCGGCGCAGAGCACTAACTGGACGGACTCGTCGAAAAGCGCTGCTGCTTTGATGAGGTGCTCGACGCCTTTTTGGCGCGTGATGCGGCCGACGAATGCAACGATGGGGCGCTGCGGATCCACACCGAGTGCGCGCAGAACAGAATCTTCTGCGTCATCAAAAGTGGGACGTGGCTGCCATAGTTCGGTATCAATGCCGTTGAGGACAACCCGCACATTGTCGGGCTCAATGCGAGGATAGGCCTTCAAAATGGAATCTTTCATACGAGCCGACACCGCAATGACCGCATCTGCGTATTCCATGGCATTTTTTTCAGACCAGGAAGAAACCTCATAACCGCCGCCAAGCTGCTCGCGCTTCCACGGACGATCAGGCTCTAACGAGTGCGCAGTGGCAACGTGAGGAATGCCGTGAAGACGAGCTGCAAGGTGCCCACCAAGACCTGCATACCAAGTATGGGAATGCACAACATTTACGTTGTTTGCTGCCTCGGCCATGCGCAAACCAGTAGACAAAGTCTTAATCGCTGGATTGGCATTGTCCAAGGCAGGATCGACGCCGTGGACAAAAACCCCGTCCATATCGCGTGGTGCACCCATGCAGTGCACATCCACTTCGGTGATCTCACGCATGAAACGGGTTAGCTCCGTAACGTGCACGCCTGCGCCACCATAAACCTCTGGCGGATACTCTCTTGTCATCATTCCGACTCTCATAGTTCCAAAGATTAGCTTTCTAAAAACAGATGCGCAGCGATACCGACATGGGGGCAGTAAAAGGGGCTACTAAGTGTGCCCTGATTCAAGGTTTAGGCAATTTGTTAGTCAGCTTTCATGCGCGATAGCAATTTTGCACTTATGGTTGAGGGTGTGAAGGGTAGACCAAATGTTTTAGCAATCGTTCTCGCAGGTGGCGAGGGCAAACGACTTTTTCCATTGACGGAGGACCGAGCTAAGCCTGCGGTCCCGTTCGGCGGAAATTACAGACTGATAGATTTTGTGCTGTCGAACCTGGTTAATGCCGGTTTCCTCAAAATCGCGGTGTTGACTCAATACAAGTCGCACTCATTAGACAGGCACATCTCCTTGTCTTGGAATGTGTCCGGTCCGACAGGACAATATATTGCTTCCGTGCCAGCTCAGCAGCGTTTAGGTAAGCGCTGGTTCACTGGATCAGCGGACGCGATTTTGCAGTCTTTAAACCTCATCTCTGATGAAAAACCGGACTATGTCATCGTCTTCGGCGCCGATCACGTCTACCGCATGGACCCTAGCCAAATGTTGGATGAGCACATCGCCTCCGGTCGAGCGGTGTCCGTGGCAGGTATTCGCGTTCCGCGTGAGGAAGCAACGGCTTTTGGTTGCATCCAATCTGATGAAGACGGCAACATCACTGAGTTTTTGGAAAAGCCAGCTGATCCTCCGGGAACGCCAGATGATCCAGACGTCACTTATGCATCAATGGGTAACTATATTTTCACCACTGAAGCGCTGATCCAGGCGCTGAAAGATGATGAAAATAACGAAAACAGTGATCATGACATGGGCGGAGACATCATCCCGTACTTTGTCGCCCGCAATGACGCGCATGTTTATGATTTCTCCAGCAACATTGTTCCTGGCGCAACCGAGCGCGACAAAGGCTACTGGCGTGACGTTGGAACCATCGATGCGTTCTACGAATGCCACATGGATCTAATTTCTGTGCACCCAATTTTTAACTTGTACAACTCTCAGTGGCCAATCCACACCACCTCAGAGAGCAACTTGCCTCCAGCTAAATTCGTGCGCGGTGGCATTGCACAATCTTCTATGGTGGCATCTGGTTCTATCATTTCTGCAGGTACCGTACGTAACTCGGTGCTGTCTAATGATATTGTGGTTGAAGAAGGTGCCACAGTCGAAGGTGCCGTGTTGATGCCTGGTGTCCGCATCGGCAAGGGCGCGGTGGTGCGGCACGCAATCTTGGACAAGAACGTCGTAGTCCGAGACGGTGCGCTCATCGGAGTTGATCACGAGCGCGATGCGCAGCGCTTTAAAGTTAGCGCCGGCGGGGTCGTGGTAGTGGGTAAGAACGAAATCGTCTAACACGCAGAAGGGGACCTTAACGGTCCCTTTTTTGCTTCTCGACGGCTGCGCCCCACCAACTTCTTTAGGCTGATTTAGTCAGCAGAGTTAAACCCGCGCCAAGAGGAAGTCGGGCAACATGTGCACCTTCAAGAGTTCGGATATATTCATCAGCTTCACGTGCAGCAACGGTGTCGCGGTCTTTGCGGGTTTGGTCGGCGAGGGTGCCGTCGAGAAGCGAATCGGCGAGCACCAGCGTGCCGCCGGGTCGAAGCAGAGGCCAGGCGGCGTCGACAAGCGCCTTTAAATCCATGGGGGAGACTTGGCCGAAGACGAGCTGATAGCTGTCGTTTGCCAGTCGGCTCATGACATCGAGTGGGCGGGATAACAGGAATCGGACCCGACTGGGGGAGTAGCCGGCATCACGAAATAGTGTTTTGGCTTGACGCTGGTGCTCTGACTCGGGGTCAATGCATGTCAACGTTGTGTTGTCAGCTAGACCGTTCAAAATATAAAGCCCCACCAACCCTGCAGCAGGGGTGATCGCAATAGCGCCAGTAGAACCTGCGCCATTGGTGGTGGTGGCCAGCGTGGTTAGCAGCTGACCCGTCATCTCATCCGGAGCGGGGAGACCGAACTCAACGGCGTCTTCACGAGCGCGCGCTACAGTTGCATCGGTTTCAGTGGTGGACTCGACATAGGTGCGAAGATACTCGAAGGCGTTACTCACGCGTTATAGTCTAGATCGAGCAGGCCAAATGTGAAGTACCTACACGCATTAAATCCCGCATTAAATGGAAATGATTTCACAATTGCCAGAGGATGCACAGGATGTAATCTAGATTTCCCAAGTTCAGTGGGGCAAAATGGAATACATGACAAAAAAGTCCCGAGATGACGCACCCGCCGTAATCGAAACTGTTCAAGCAGAACATGCTGAAGAACTCACGGGCACTGCAGCTTTTGATGCTGGCCAAGCCGACATGCCAACTTGGGGTGAACTAGTTGCAGAACATGCAGATAGCGTTTACCGCTTAGCGTACCGTCTGTCAGGTAATCAGCACGATGCAGAAGATCTTACCCAAGAAACTTTCATGCGTGTGTTCCGCTCGTTGAAGAGCTACCAGCCTGGAACATTTGAAGGCTGGTTGCACCGTATCACCACCAACTTGTTCCTAGATATGGTTCGCCACCGTGGCAAGATCCGCATGGAGGCTTTGCCTGAAGATTATGAGCGAGTACCAGGAAATGATGTCACTCCAGAACAGGCATATACTGAAGCCAATTTGGATCCAGCTTTGCAGGCTGCGTTGGATGAACTAAGTCCAGATTTCCGCGTGGCGGTTATTTTGTGTGACGTTGTTGGCATGAGCTATGACGAAATCGCAGAAACCCTGGGCGTGAAGATGGGTACGGTTCGTTCCCGTATTCACCGTGGACGCAGTCAACTAAGGGCAAGCCTGGAAGCCGCTGCAATGACCAGCGAGGAAGTCTCTTTGCTGGTTCCAACCACATAGCACAAGTGTGTTTTCTGACACGACAGTTAAGTATGTCGTGTCATTTTTGCAGGTTAGTGCATTATTTGTCGGTTCGTGATGCGGACAGGGAACTTCTCGCAGGCGACATCCGTTTTGAGTAGTAGGTATCTTGGATATGAGTTACCCACATCCTTAGAGTCGAGACACAGGAGGTCATCGGAAAAATGTTTAATTCCGACACCACCGCGAATCTCCAAGCTAAAAGTCGAGATCGTGCAGGATCTAAAGCAAAGCGCAGTAAGCCCAGTTTTGATTCGATAGCGCGGGATGTTTTAGAAGCACGTGTAAAGCTGCAGCAGAAGTCACAAGCAAAGTCCGCACAGGTAAAAGATAAAGCTCGGGAGTTTTCCTCTGTTGAGCACTTGTCGGCAGATGCAGCAGCTATGTTTGTTGATAATGAACTTTCCCGCGGAGCCATGCACCGCGCCAGGCTGCACATTATTCATTGTGCAGAGTGCAGGGAAGAGATAAACCGTCAACGCGAAACCGTTGATTTCCTCCGCTCAGAGTGCAAGAATGAAGACGTTTCTGCCCCCATGGATCTGAAAGCGCGCCTCGCTAGTTTGGCTACGGAATGTATGCCAGGGCCCGGCGCAGAAGATTGTATAAATCAACGCCCCGAGTCTTTCGTGGCTAAGGTTGAATCAGTGGTTCGAGCGGTTCGAAAGAACCAAGGCCGCTAATTTAAGTTGGCATTCCTTTTTTACATTATTGAAAGACCGGTCTGATGTTTTCTAGCGTGGGTTGGGGAGAGATCTTCCTATTGGTTGTGGTGGGACTTGTTGTTATTGGTCCCGAACGCCTTCCTCGTCTAATCCAAGATGTGCGTGCCGCGTTGCTGGCAGCGCGCACCGCTATTGATAATGCGAAGCAAACTTTGGACAGTGATTTCGGTTCAGAATTTGGTGAGATCAAAAAACCACTATCCCAGGTTGCTCAGTACAGTCGAATGAGTCCAAAGACAGCGCTTACTAAGGCGTTGTTTGATAATGATTCTTCATTCTTGGATGACTTTGATCCGAAAAAGATCATGGCTAAAGACACTGAAGGGGAAGCGCAGCGTAAAAAGCAGGCGGCAGACAACAACGCGAATGTAGTGGAACGCCCAACAACGCAAAACGATCCAAAAGACGGCCCGAATTACTCAGGTGGCGTCTCTTGGACCGATATTATTTAGCAGACTTACTTTACCCCAAGACCTAAGGTCTTACCCACGATCGATACCTTGCGCTTGGCAAGATGATCAGCAATGTAGTTGATTGCCTTCGCCGTAGGGGAGTCTGGCTCGGAGATCGCAATTGGATTTCCCACATCTCCACCGATACGTAAGTTGGGATCGAGTGGAACAGATCCAATCACTTGGACTTCTTCGCCTGTGACCGCGGTTAAACGGTCAGCGATTTTTTGGCCACCACCAGATCCAAACACATCCATGGTGGTGCCATCAGGAAGCACCATGGCCGACATGTTTTCAATAACACCAGCCACCTTCTGGTTGGTTTGCACAGAAATTGTTCCAGCACGCTCAGCAACCTCAGCGGCAGCAGCTTGAGGAGTGGTGACAATCAGCAGCTCTGCATTAGGGATGAGCTGTGCGACGGTGATCGCGATATCGCCCGTACCTGGGGGAAGATCCAGCAGCAAGATATCAAGATCGCCCCAGAAGACATCAGTGAGGAATTGCTGGATAGCACGGTGCAGCATTGGTCCACGCCAGACAACAGGAGCGTTTCCTTCGGTGAAATGAGCAATGGAAATCATCTTCACACCGTGTGCTTGCGGAGGCATGATCATGTCATCGACTTGGTGTGGGCGCTGATCAGAACCAAGCATGCCTGGTACTGAGTGGCCGTAAATATCAGCATCCAAAATACCAACTGACAGTCCGCGCTTGGCTAGGGCTGCAGCCAAGTTTACTGTCATGGAGGATTTGCCAACGCCACCTTTACCCGAGGCAACAGCATAGACTCGGGTGGTGGAACCTGGTTGAGCAAAGGGGATTACTGGCTCAGAGGTTTCACCGCGGAGGGAAACTCGGAGTTCGCGGCGTTGCTCATCGCTCATAACATCGGTGGTGACCTGTACTTGGCCGACGCCGTCGAGGTCTTTAATGGCCGCTTCAGTGTTGGTCACGATGGTGGTTTTCATCGGGCAAGCCGCGATAGTCAGGTAGACCTCCACCTGGACATCAGCGCCGTCGATGGCCACAGATTTGACCATACCGAGCTCTGTGATGGGCTTACCGATCTCTGGATCCTCTACGCGGGATAGCGCGCTGCGGACAGCGGATTCGGTTATTTGAGTCATTACCTATCGATAGTAGTCCCAAGCCCTAGGAGTCCCTAAAAATCGTCAGCAACTTCACCCTGAGTGGGGTCAGACAAAGCTTCTGCACCTTTTCCGCCCTGCTCATGGCGCTCCGCGATGCGTGCTGCTGCCTCATCATCGAGCTTTGCCTCGATGCGGTCTAAAAGTCCGCGAAGGTCATCTAGTTCGTGGCGTAAATAGTCACGGGTGACGGTATCGCCAAGTGCAAGGCGTACACCGGCAAGCTCGCGGGCGAGAAATTCTGTATCAGCTTTGGTTTCTTCAGCGCGCCTGCGATCAGCCAAGATGGTGTGTTTATCGCGATCTTCTTGACGGTTTTGAGCCAAGAGGATCAGCGGCGCAGCATAGGCAGCCTGAGTGGAAAAGGCGAGGTTGAGCAAAATGAATGGGTATGGATCCCAACTCCACGCCCAGCCTCCAATGTTGAGGCAGATCCACACCACCACAAAAATGGTTTGCCAGAAGAGGTACTGCCCGGTTCCAAAAAAACGTGCAACTTTTTCGGCATAGGCACCCACTGTGTCATCATCAAATTTGAAACGCTTGCGGGTGCCAAATAGTGGGCTGTCTAGATCGGAGCGGTTGAAATCAGCCATGGGTGGCCTCCTTTGCAGGTCGGATGCCGGCGTCACGCCAATCTTCTGGAAGCATGTGGTCAATCAAGTCATCAACGGCGACAGCGCCTAAAAGATGTCGGTTTTCATCCAGCACCGGGCCGCACACCAGGTTATAGGTAGCAAAAAATCGGGCTGCGGTTTCTTGAGTGTCATCGGCATAAAGCGGTGGGAGATCGGGATCTAGGATGCCACCGATCAAACTCGAAGGTGGTTCGCGCAGTAATTTTTGCAGGTGCACGCAGCCAAGGTACTTGCCCGTAGGGGTTGCAGTAGGAGGGCGCACAACAAAAATCAATGAAGCCAACGAGGTAGGTAGATCGGGATTTCTCGCGGCAGCGAGTGCCTCGGCCACTGTTGTCGCTGGATCCATAATCAACGGCTCAGGCGTCATCAACGCACCCACTGTGTCGGGAGAAAAATCCATCAAACGCCGCACCGGAGCAGATTCTTCCGGATCCATCAATTCCAACAACACATCAGCTTTATCGCCAGGCAATTCGCCCAAAAGGTCGGCGGCGTCATCAGGATCCATTTCTTCCAAAATATCCGCGGCACGCTCAATATCGAGCTCCTCAATCAACTCGGCTTGGCGGTCTTCGGAAAGTTCTTGCAAAATATCCGCAAGTTTTTCGTCGTCAAGCTCTTCGGTGACCTCGGTTCGCTGCGCTGTAGGCAGCTGATAAAGCTGCTTTGCGACGTCAGCAGGCCTCATATCCTCAAAGCCGGCGATGAGCTCGGCGGTTTGATTCGACTCACCCACACCACCTGCGGTGATGCCGTGAATATGGTTCCACGGCACGGTGTGGAGTGTGGGCCTGCGACCAAATTTTGGACGCTCGCCGAACACTGCCACGCGAGTAATGAGCCAATCACGGGTGCGGGAAAGTTCCAATTCCACATCAGCGATCTCAACAGCTTTGCCGTGGAATTGATCAAACTCTGGGTCATCTGTGTGTACTTTTGCACCCACGATATCGCCCATCACCTGGAGCTCACCGGTGCGCACCCTAAATGTACGGAGAGAAACAGAGCCGGTAACCAGGGTGATGTCTTTTGGTTCAATGGCTGCAATGCGAAGCATCGGGACGAAAATGCGTCGCTTGTTGTTGACCAACTCAACGACCAAACCTAAAGCCCTGGAATCATGCCCATTGGGGCGAATATTGACTACAACATCGCGGACACGCCCAATTGCATCCGTATCGGGTCCTCTGACCACCATGCCGGCTAGGCGCCCTACGTACAGACGGGTAATTCCACTCATGTGCGCCAAGTTTACGGGAACCATTTCGCCAGCGTGGACGTTATAAACGTGAATCCAAAAACATTTAGAGGAAGTTGATAAAGATGCCTCAGCCACGGCCCAACGCCGCACCTGCGTCGCTAGAAAAGAAGCGCCCAGAAGGTTGGCCAGTGGGAAGTTTTGAAACCTACGCAGAAGCCCAAGCCGCTGTGGATATGCTCAGTGACAATGATTTTCCTGTTGCGGAATTAACAATCGTCGGAGTGGATCTCATTGAGGTCGAACGTGTCACTGGCAGGCTCACCTGGGGTCGTGTCATCGCAGGTGGTGCAGCATCCGGTGCATGGTTGGGATTGTTCTTCGGAATGGTTATGTCTTTGATGTCTGGTTTCTGGGTCACTTCAATCCTGGCAGGACTTGCCATGGGTTTGGTGTTTGGCATCGTCGGGGTGGCTGTTCCATACGCTGCATCGAGAGGAAAGCGGGACTTTACTTCTTCCACTCAAATTGTTGCCGGCCGCTACGATGTCATTTGTGCGCCAGAACGGGCTAGGGAAGCTCGGGACATGATTGCCCTGAAAGCTCGAAAATTTAACTGATAAGTTACACTAACGGCTATGAAATATGTGGGGAAGCGAGTTTTAATCCTTGCTATCGGAGCAGTTGTAGCTGGGTGTTCTTCGTTTTCCCAAGAACCAGCCCCGCCTGTTCCACTAGGCAATGTGGACACCGTACAAATAGTGGCTCCCAACGGAAATATGGAAGCGTTTGTGTTGGGTAAGCTGTATGAAACTGCACTGGTTGAACGCGGCCGAGCAGCCTCACTGCAGATGATTGACGGGGACCTAACATCACAATTGACTCGCTTGCGTGACGACAGCACAGATTTGGTTATCGCATGCTCCGGAGAACTCCTGGAATACTACAACCCAGACCTCGCCGAGGAGTTTAAGGCGAAATACAAAGATCAAGAATCGATTGATATTAATTCCGGTGAGTGGCGGGAAAAAGTTTATGACGCCCTCCAAGGATCTTTGCCTAATTCTTTAGTAGCTACAGACCCCTCTAATGCCGTGGGCTGTGAGGGCAATGATTCTTTACCGCAAAATATTGTCCCGATTTATCGGAAACCAAATTTAGCTCGTGAGGATCGTCAAACTCTCAACTTTGTCAGCGGAGCTTTAAGCACGGAGCAGTTAGGCACTCTGATTGACGATGCCTTCAGCACTGGATCGACAGCCGACAGCGCGTTGGCGTTTCTTCGTTCCAAGGGTTTTTAGAATTTAACTCCCCAAGGCCGAACTGCTCGGGGACCAAACCAGGCGACCCAGAAATCACGTTTTCAACGTTGTTGGGTCTCCTGGTGTGGTGTATCGCGCTAGGTACCAAACACAGAGACCCAACATTTAAGTTTTCACAGATTCTGGGTCTCCTGGTTTGGTGGCTCTCAAATCTAGCTCCTTACCCTGAAAAGTCATACCTCCCCAGAAGCCCGTTTAAGAGGTTTTCGGGGACTCCTGAATACCAAAGTTCACCCAGAAAAATTCGAGGCCTTAAACAAGCAAAGGGCCCTTGATCATCATGATCAAGGGTCCTTTTAAAACTTAACGGCTTAGGAGTTGAACGCCTCGTCGATAAGCTGCTTTTCCTCTAGCTGGTGCACCTTGGCGATGCCCGTTGCGGTGGAGGACTGTGCGCGGCGGGATACGCGACGCATTGGCGGCATGTTCGGGATTAGCTCTGGCAGGTGCTCCTGGTAGAACGGCCATGGGCCCTGGTTTGCTGGCTCATCCTGAACGAAGAGGACTTCCTCAGCGTTAGGGTAGCCGGCTAGAGCGTCGGAAATGCGGTTGAACGGAATTGGGTGGAGCATTTCGATACGAACGATAGCGATGTCGTCGCGGCCGTCCTTCTCCTTGCGCTTTGCCAATTCGTAGTACAGCTTGCCGGAAACCAGCATGACCTTCTTGACCTTGGCTGCATCTGCAACGTTTGGATCATTGATCACGGACTGGAACTTGGTGACCTCGGTGAAGTCTTCTGGTGCGGAGGCAGCAGCCTTGTTACGCAGCATGGACTTCGGGGTGAAGATAACCAAAGGACGCTTCAGATCGGACAGAGCGTGACGGCGCAGCAGGTGGAAGTGGTTTGCTGGGGTCGATGGCTGTGCAACAGTCATGGAACCCTCAGCGCATAGCTGCAGGAAGCGCTCGATGCGTGCGGAAGAGTGGTCTGGGCCCTGGCCTTCGTAGCCGTGAGGCAGAAGAAGGATGAGCTTGGAGGTCTGGCCCCACTTGGCTTCACCGGAGGAGACGTACTCATCGATGATGGTTTGTGCACCGTTGGCGAAGTCACCGAACTGTGCTTCCCATGCTACGACGGAGTCTTCGTTTCCAACGGAGTAGCCGTACTCAAAGCCCATGCCTGCGTACTCAGTCAAAGCGGAGTTGTAGACAAGGAACTTGCCGTTGTTGCCCTTGGACTGTGCGAGCTCATGCAGTGGGTTGAACTCTTCAGCAGTGTTGGGATCAATGGCAACTGCGTGGCGCTGGGTGAAGGTACCACGGCGGGAATCCTCACCTGCAAGGCGAACCAAGCGGCCGGAGTTTGCCAAGGAACCGAATGCAAGGAGTTCGCCCCATGCCCAGTCGATGCCACCTTCGGTGACGGACTCGACGCGCTTCTTGGCTACTGGTGCTACACGTGGGTGGTACTTGAAGCCTTCTGGGGTGTTAGCAAATGCCTGTCCCAGTTCAAGCAGCTCTTCGCGGGAGATGTTGGTCTCCAGGCCGTGAGGCAGTTTCTGAGAGCCGGTGATACCGGTTTGTGCCTCAGCCTGCTTCTTGCCGCCTTCCTTGACTTCGTTGAACACAGATTCCATCTGGTCGTGGAAGTCGCGGACAACTGCTTCTGCATCTTCTGCGGAGAGGTCTCCACGTCCGAGCAGATCTTCGGTGTACTGAGCACGAACGGTCTCGCGGCCAGTGATGAGCTCGTACATCTTTGGCTGGGTCATGGAGGGATCATCAGCTTCGTTGTGGCCACGCAGGCGGTAGCACACGAGGTCGATGAAGACGTCCTTGCCGAAGCGACGACGGTACTCGGTGGCCAGCTGGCCAACCCAGACAACTGCCTCCGGGTCGTCGCCGTTGACATGGAAGACTGGGCAGCCGAATGCCTTTGCATAGTCGGTTGCGTAGTGCATGGAACGGCTGGAGTCTGGGGTGGTGGTGAAGCCGATCTGGTTGTTTACCACGATGTGGATAGTGCCGCCTACGTCGAAGCCACGCAGCTTAGCCAAGTTGATGGTTTCTGGGACAATGCCCAGGCCTGCGAACGCAGCGTCACCGTGGAGCAGCAATGGCACAACGGTCTTGCCGTCCATGCCCTTGTCCAGGTAGTCCTGCTTTGCGCGGACGATGCCCTCCATGACTGGGTTAACAGCCTCGAGGTGGGATGGGTTGGCGGTGAGGGAGACCTTGATCTCGCCGTCGCCGAACATCTGGATGTGCTGGCCTTCGGAACCGAGGTGGTACTTGACGTCACCGGAGCCACCGATCTGACCCTGCTCCATTTGGCCTTCAAACTCGTTGAAGATGGATGCAAGTGGCTTGCCCACGATGTTGAACAAGACGTTGAGGCGTCCACGGTGTGGCATACCGATGACAACTTCGTCGAGGCCCTGGCCTGCTGCGGTGTCGATGGCGGAGTCCATCAGTGGGATAAGAGCTTCTGCACCTTCGAGAGAGAAACGCTTCTGGCCGACGTACTTGGTCTGCAGGAAGTTCTCAAATGCTTCAGCTGCGTTGAGCTTCTGCAGGATGTACTTCTGTTCTGCCTGGGTTGGCTTTGGCATACCTGCTTCGAGGCGGTCCTGCAGCCAGGTGCGCTCATCGCGGTCCAGGATGTGGGTGTACTCAGAGCCCACCTTGAGGGTGTAGGCAGCGCGTAGGCGAGACAGTACCTCGCGCAGGGTCATGGTTTCCTTGCCACCAAAGCCACCGACGCTGAAGGTACGGTCCAGATCCCAGATGGTTAGACCGTGGGTCTCGATGTCGAGGTCGCGGTGGTCTGGAACTGGCATGCCAGGCTGAACCCAGGAAAGTGGGTTGGTGTCTGCAATGAGGTGGCCACGGGAGCGGTAAGCCTCAATCAGCTGCATGACGCGGGTGTTTTTATCCACACCGGTGTTTGGAACGTCCTGTGCCCAACGCATTGGGGTGTAAGGAACATTCATGGACTCAAAGATTTCATCCCAGAAGGCGTCATCGGTGAGCAGCTGGGACATGGTGCGCAGGAATTCACCGGACACAGCACCCTGGATCACGCGGTGATCGTAGGTGGAGGTGATGGTAACAAGCTTGCCCACGCCAAGCTCAGCAAGGCGGTCTTCGGAAGCGCCCTGGAACTCTGCTGGGTAGTCCATGGAACCAACACCGATGATGGTGCCCTGGCCCTTGGTCAAACGTGGCACAGAGTGGCGGGTACCAATGCCACCTGGGTTGGTCAGGGAGACGGTAACACCCTGGTAGTCATCCATGGTGAGCTTGCCCTTGCGGGAGCGTGCCACGATGTCTTCGTAAGCTGCGAGGAACTCGGAGAAGTTCATCTTCTCGGTTTCCTTGATGGCAGCTACGACAAGAGCGCGGGAGCCGTCCTTTTGAGGCAAGTCGATGGCAAGACCCAAGTTGATGTGCTCTGGAACAACCAGGGTTGGCTTGCCGTCAATAACATCGTAGGAGTTGTTCATGTCCGGGTGAGCCATGACTGCCTTCACCATGGCATAGCCGATGATGTGGGTGAAGGAGATCTTGCCACCGCGGGTGCGCTTGAGTTGGTCGTTGACCATGGCGCGGTTTTCGAACATGAGGCGAGCTGGCATATCGCGGACCGAGGTTGCGGTCGGGATTTCCAGGGAGATATCCATGTTCTTTGCGATGGACTTGAAAATACCCCTGATTGGGGTCTTTCCTGGCTCCGGAAGCTTAGGTTGCTGTGGCACGGAGGACTCCTTGGCCTTAGGGGTGGCCTTTTCGGCCGGCTTGGTTTCTACACGCGGTGCTGCCTTCTGTGCAGGGGCAGACTTAGGTGCTGGTTTCGCAGACTCTTTGGGTGCTGAAGCCTGTGCTTCTGCCTTAGCGGGGGTAGTGTTAGGTCCCCCCTGTGACTCAAAGAGTTCTCTCCATTCCTTGTCCACGGACTTAGGGTCCTGTTGGAACTGCTGGAACATCTGGTCTACCAGCCACGCATTCTGGCCGAAAGTACTAGCGCTGCTCACGGCAGGTACTCGCCTCTTTTCCTTGCTTCTTGAGGGTTTTATTGAGCTTTGTTTTATCTACTGTAACGCTGGTTGTTGGCTGTTTGTGCCTCGCACCCCAGTTGTTGCATTAATGTGTTGACAGTTCTCCTAAAAATAACGTGTTACGCCATTAAATGCCACATGCGGGCGTAGGTGCCGTTAGCAGACAACAATGCATCATGAGATCCGTCCTCAATGATACGTCCTTGTTCAACAACAAGAATACGGTCGGCCCGTTTAGCGGTTGCCAGGCGGTGCGCCACGATAATGCTCGTGCGTCCTTTGGTCACTCGATCAGAGGCGTTGAGGATGACGGCTTCGGTTGCGGGGTCGAGAGTGGAGGTGGCTTCATCAAGCAACATGATGTCTGGCTCGATGAGTTCGGCGCGTGCAAGGGCAATCAGTTGTCGCTGTCCGGACGACAGGTTGCGCCCGCGTTCACCGACTTGATGGTTAAAACCATCAGGGATGGCGGCGATGGCATTTAAGGCTCCAACCCGGCGCGCTGCAGCTTCTATTTTGCTTGTCGACGCTTCCCTGCATCCGTAGCCAATGTTGTCGGCGATGGTGCCACTAAACAAGTGTGCTTCTTGTGGGACGGTACCGATGCGGCGTCGCCAATCTGTGGTGGGGAAGTCTTTGATGTCTGTTGCCCCGGCGTGGACTGTTCCTTCTTGTGGGTCGTAAAGGCGGGAGAGGAGTTTAACCACGGTGGATTTTCCAGCTCCGGTGGGGCCGACTACTGCCACGGTGGTTCCTGGTTCGATCTGAACGGATACGTTTTCTAGGATCGGGGTGTCGGTGTAGCCGAAGGTGACGTCGTCAAGCAATAAAGGCTGCGTGGCAGCCTCTTTGGCTCGCCGGTTGGTGCCGAGGTCTAGGACGCTGGGCGTGGTGGCGAGTAGTTCGGTGATGCGGCGGAAGCCGACGGCGGCTTGTTGGTAGGAGTCGAAGATTTGGCTGAGTTGTTGGATGGGGCCGAACATTAATCCCATGTAGAGCACAAATGCGACGAGCACGCCGGTGGAGATGTCTCCACGGGTTACTTGCACAGCGCCAAAACCGAGGACTAAGGCTTGGGCGATTTCGGAGATTGCGCTTAGGCCGGGGAAGTAGATCGCGATTGCGGTTTGTGATTTCACGCGCAGGCGGCGGTACTGCTCAGCTTCAGCGGCGAAGTTGGTGAATACTTTATCTTCCATGCGGTGCATCTGAGCGGTGCGCAGCCCTGCAATCGACTCGTGGAATACTGCGTTGACCTGGCTTGATTGCTCGCGTGCTGCGGTGTAGAGCCGTGAGCTGATGCGGCGGAAAATGAGCGTGAGCACGATGATAATCGGCACAACTGAAAGCGCGACCAACGCCAATTGCGCGTCGGTGATGGCAAGCATGGTGACCACTCCGATGAGCGTGCCCAGTGATACCACCGTTTGCGCCAACCCCGTTTGGAGGAAGGAGGAGAGGTTATCGATGTCGGTGGTCATGCGCGTCATGATTCGACCTGACATGGTGCGTTCGAAATAATCCATGGACAAGCGCAATAGGTGGACAAAAGAGCGCAGCCGTAAACCGTAAAGTAGGCGTTCTCCTGTGCGTGCGGTGATAATCGTGTTGATTACAGCAGCAGCCCATGACACTAAGACCACCAGGCTGCCTAAGATGGCGATCCACCACAACGTGGCGGTGCTGTGTGCACGCACGCCGTTATCGATTGCTGCGCGCATCAATGTTGGGAATGCGAGATCTGCAGCAACACCAACGAGAAGAAGCGTGATCACGCCTGCGATTAGCCAGCGCACTTGCTTAAACAAATTAACTAGCTTGAAACCATCGGTGGTGGTTCGAAGCCTATGGGCATCGACATGAGGTTCTTCAGTGGCAGCAGGAAGAGCGTCGATTTGATCGATCAATTCCTGAGTTGCAGGCATCGACATGCCGCGGCCCCGACCCCGACCAGGGGTGGGCGCCAAAATTTTGTATTGCTTGGTGGTTTCTACTTCAGGCCATAGCTGTGCATGGCTAGGGAATGCGCCTCCATTATCCAAAGTGAATTCCGGGCTTGCGGATTCTTGGAAATCCAGAGCCATCAGATGAGAGAATCGGGCATGCTGACGCATTTGCTCAAAAGTACCCAGCGCTGTGACTTGACCGTTTTCCACCAAACCGACTCGGTGACCCAGCTCTAGCGTGGAGTGGCGGTGCGCGATAATCAAAATGGTGACATCGTGCAATTCTTCGCGCAAAGCCTGGAAGATGCGATCTTCTGTGGAAGCATCAATAGCGGAGGTTGCATCATCTAACACCAACACCTTGGGGTGGGCAAGAAAAGCCCTGGCCAAAGCGATACGTTGGCGTTGACCACCCGAAAGCGTGAGACCGCGTTCGCCGATGACCTCGTCATATTTATTGGGAAGCTGGCTAATAAACTCATGCGCCTGCGCCAAACTAGCTGCATGTTCTACCTGCTCATCGGTAACATCCAAACCCATGGCAATGTTGTCTCGGATAGAAGTCGAGTACAAAAACGGCTCATCAAAAACAGCGACTAAGTTTTTGCGGATGTCGTTGTGGGCGAGATCAGCAAAGCTAGTCTGGCTGTTGTGTGTGAAGGCTATCTCTCCAGCATCTGGCTGATAAAAATTACCCGCCAACTGCACAGCCATGGTCTTACCCGCACCGGGAGGACCAACCAGCACGACGGTTTCACCAGGTGCAATATCTAGGGTGAAGTTGTTGAGGATCCCACGAAAATCAACGTTTCTAAAACTCAAACCAAGGGGAACATCTGGAAGTTCGAGCGGTGATTTGGGGTCTTGGTGTTCTGGTTTTAAATCAATGACTTCAAAGATGCGCTCTACTGAAGACATGGCAAGCTGCACGCGCATGAGCATTCCAGACAGGGACCGCGCTACTGCAGACAGACTGGTGAGGTAGGAAGAAAACGCCACGAACGTACCCACGGTGATATGGCCAGTCATGGCCAAATAACCACCGCCCACAATGTTGATCACCAATGCAAGCTGGGGGAGCTGCTCCACCATCGGAATGAATTTAGCGGTTAGCTTGGCCGTGCGCATACGTTGGGCAAAAAGCTCACGAGCAGTTTGATCAAGCTTGTCGGTTTCGCGTTCTTCCTGGGCAAAAGCTTTGACCACACGAATACCAGTGACGGTTTCTTCCACATGAGTGGTTAAATCTGCTGCCTTTTGCTGCGCTGACCAAGTCGAGGCGAACAGCGCTTTTCTGGAGTAGGCGACAGCCCACAACAGCAGTGGCACCAACACAGCCGCAATGATGGTCAACGGTGGTGAAATCGCCAGCATGATCACCAACGTCAATACCAGTTTGACCACGTTTCCGATAAGCATCGGCAGCATGGCAACCAAACCTTGGATCATGTTGATATCAGAGATAGACCGGCTGACAATTTGGCCGGTGCGCAGCGCATCTTGGCCAGGCCCATCTAAGTTTTGCAAAGAGCGCATGGTGCGCAGGCGGATAATGTGCTGCACACCAATGCTGAGTTTTCCTGCGGTGTATCGTCGGCCAAATTGACTGGCATAACGAAGCAACGCAAGCAGCACAATCAGCGCGATAACGCTAGCTAATACGCTTATTCCGCTGGGAGCAAAACGATCCAGCAGATCAGTAGTTAGAGTTTCCCCGGCGTTTCCAAGTGCAATATCGATAGCGCCGCCGGTAAGTAAAGGAAGAGTGAGTTCAAACAGTGTTGCAGCTAGTGCGCTGACAACTGTTAAAGAGGTAAGCCAGGGACGCTGCCACGCTACGCTAATGAGTTGGCGGATGCGTTGAGGTTTTGTAGGTTGCCCAGTATTCATGCGTGAGCCTTTCAATTTTAAAGAGACTGTTGGAAGAAGAATCCTTTCTGAATAGATAGAAATTGCTTGCGGTTTGTCGGGTTAAAAGTGCTCTAGAAGTGCTCTAGAAGTGTTCTGGAAGTGGCCCCAGTGAGTCATAAGCATTGCCGACAGTTTTCTTAGCAATCTTGCGGTTCGCCATGGTTCCTAGCACTGCACCAAGACCAAACGGCAAAATCTTGCCAATCCATGCCGAACGAAAACGCTTGCTGACTTCCTTGACTGCATAACGCATCAAACGACCATTGACTTCCATCAAACCGCTGATGTTGAAACGCGAAATTGCCACCCCGGGTGCGTTATTTTTCTTCGATAAATCACCCACGCCGGCATCAACAATTGCCTTACCAGCTGTGCCCAACAACACCACCAAAATTAACCCACGGCGGCGTTCTGGATGCCTAATATCAATGCCACGTAAATGCGCAGAAGCCATCGTGTAAAACGCAGCTGCATCCAAAAACACCAACGATTCTGCTCCAATGGCGAGAGCACCCGTAACAAAGCCAATGCCTGGCACGGCCGCAGCCATGCCCACACCTGCACCGGAGCCGGTAGCAAGGCGCATAAAATGCTTATCGACGAGCACCTGCAGCTGCGCCGGAGACTTATCAGGGTTCTGCTTACGCAGCCACGACACATATCCCTCAATGGCACTAGTTTGCATATGCACGGCCTTATCTAAGGCGCGAATTAGGTACTTTCCGCTGAAACCAGCGTTGTCTTCTAAGACAGCGGGATCAGAATGTACTGCATCAGTGATGATGTTGTTCTCAGCCATGGGTGCCTCCTACAGGTGGGGAGTGGATTACTTGGAGAACTCCTCTGCAGCAATGATCTGCTCGTTGGTTGGAAGAACTCCGGTATAAAGATGGAACTGCTCTGCTGCCTGAAGTGCGGCGACTTCACCGCCGTCGATGGTGTGCTTGCCCTTTGCTTTGGCCAATTTGATCAGTGGGGTCTCGACAGGGAGAGCTACGCAGTCAAAGATTACGTCGGCGCGGTCTATTTCATCCTCACCAAAAGATACAACGTCTTCATCGGGTCCATTCATTCCCATTGGCGTAACATTGACCAAAATTTTTGCATCTTCTGGGACCGTCGCGGAGTATTCCCATCCATACCTAGATGCCAATGCAGAGCCAGTGGTGTGGTTTCGAGCAACCACAGTTCCATGCAGCCCATAATCAGCCAAAGCAGCAACAACAGCGTTGGCCATTCCGCCGGAACCCTTGATAGCTACGGGCGCATTTGGATCCACACGGTGTTCTTCAAGCAGATGATACACAGCGGTGTAATCAGTGTTGTATCCAACCAAATGACCATCGTTATTCACGATGGTGTTAACCGACCGGATGCGTTCCGCCGAAGGATCCAGCTCATCAATCAAAGGGATAACATCACCTTTATAAGGCATGGAGACACCAGCGCCTCGAATATTTAGGCCACGGATACCCGCCACAGCCGCAGTGATATCTGCTGGAGCAACCGCCTTGTACAGGTAGTTCAAACCAAGCTCGGCGTACAGCCAGTTGTGGAACCGAACACCGTGATTAGATGGGCGAGCTGCAAGAGAAATACATAGGGTTGTTTCTCTGTCGACGTAGTTGACCTTTTTAACCTCATTGACCATGGAAGCGATTTTATACTTATCTGAAGCAAAAGTTGGGACAAGTGCCCGGTTATGTGGGATATTGCTTGGTAAGCATTAGTAATTGCTCTAAAAACCCAGCCTAATTAGTTGGCTACGGATCTTTAATGGCTGGAAGCGGGGGTGTTTACTTTTAACAGTTGTCTTTAGGAAAATTGATAAGCGTTGCCCGACATCGGGTTCGTGCATAGCCTGGGATATATGAACGGTTCTACGTGGACTCCGAGGACCTCACCGCACATGGCCAACAGTGCGGCGGGCTCGGTGTTGGCGGATGAGATGGTTGTTCCCACTACCGCAGGATTTGTCAAGGGAGTCAAAGGCCCCGGCCTTAAAACATGGCGCGGAATTCCCTATGGCCGAAACACCGGTGGAAAATACCGCTTCCGTGCACCAAGACCTGCAAAGAAGTGGGACGGGGTACGTGATTGTTCCATGTTTGGTGAGGTAGCTTCCCAGCCAACCTATTCCTGGACCGATAAAATCCGTGGCTCAGAAGACTGCCTCAATCTAGATATCGTTCGCCCAGATACCGATGAACAACTACCCGTCGTTGTATATCTTCATGGTGGTTCCTACATCATGGGGTCGTCAAGCGAAAAAGCCTTGCGCGGATACAACCTCGTGAAAAACATGAACGTGGTTTATGTATCAGTCAACTTCCGACTAGGGGCTTTAGGCTATTTGGATTTACGTACCGTCGGAGAAGACTGTGTGGCAAACCCAGCCCTTCATGATCAACTCCTTGCCCTCCAATGGGTAAAACGAAATATTGAAGCTTTTGGTGGAGACGCAGGCAACGTCACGCTCATGGGAGAATCCGCAGGAGCCGCCGCAGTAGTAACACTTATGTGTGTGCCTGCAGCCGCCGGCTTATTCCACCGCGCAATCGCCCAATCAGCCCCAGTGATTTCCATTCACTCATCAACTCAAGCAAAATTTTGGGCACGCGAACTGATCTACCGAATGGCATTACCCAGGGAAACCACCTTGGATGAACTCCGCCAAGAACCAGCCGATGATTTAGTACGCGCCGGGCAATCCATGATGTGGCGTTCTGGTGAATTACTCCAGCTCAACTCCTGTTATGGCCCAACTGTGGATGGCTCATTGTTGCCGGATCATCCACTGACTGTTTTTGAACAAGGCCGACAGCACCGTGTGCCTTTCATCATTGGTACGAATGATGGAGAGACATCCTTTTCCAAGGCATTTTATTTGAGAAGCTCTGCACGCAGGCGCTCTGCCTTAAGGATGCTGTCTGTTTTTGATCCAGATAACGCAGAAAGAGTAGTAAGTGCCTACGGCGGTGGTGAAGCGCGAACTGATTTTTCAGAGCTTTTAGCAGATGCATTGTTCTGGGCGCCTTCGGTAAGGCTAGCTCAGTCGCACGCCCACCACGAAGATACATGGATGTACCGATTCGATTACGCACCACAATCGATGCGCAAACTTGGACTAGGTGCCATCCATTCCTTTGAACTCAATGCCGTTTTTGGGGATCATGAATCCTCACGATCAATGAACTTGGCCAAAATCGCCGGAGGGATGGATCATCTAGATCAAGTCACAGAACTCGTGCAACACCATTGGCAGCAATTTATTTATTACGGACGCCCCGGTGCAGAGTGGAAACCATACCGTGGACGCAATGACAATGAACCTGGGCGCGCAACTTTTGTTATCGATACCAACTCCAGGATTGCATGGGATCCACGCCAGGACAAACGCGCCGCGTGGGAAAACTACAACATGCTGGAATGGGGAACAGGACGCCCTGATCTAGTCAATGAGCTTGATTTTATTGAACCTGAAGAAACAGAAGAGGAGGCTCAATTAAAGTGGCTGGGCCTCATGCAGTTCTTTGGAAGTAGATAAACAAGCTAAAGATTTTTAAGTGATCTGTACTTTATGCCTCAGATGCGGTGAAAATCTAGGCGTAAATTGCTTGTGGACGCTAGGCTTGTCGGCAGTGTCTGAGGGGACGTCCCCAGCACAAACCAGATGGAAGGTCATCAGAACATGAGCTTTTTTGAGGACATCGCGGCTGGACTTGATAGTGATGGTATTGAGTCTCGCGTAAACGGCGACACAATGTTCGTTCCGATCACCTCTGACTTGGAAATCCAGTTCGTGGAGATCGATTCCCTCCTACCTGCAGCAAATGTGTATATCGCTGCAGCCAATGTTGATGAAGATGATGAAGAATTCGAGGCAGTTTTAGTTTCGGTGGTGTTCTCTGTCGAGGATGCTGTCGCGGCTGTTGCCAAGCATGTTGCCACTGACCAGGTGGTGACTGTGTTGCGTGATCTCCTTGAGGGGACTGATGAACGTATCCAGGATTTGGAGTTTTATCAGGATGCAGTGAACGCAAATTTGGTTCGTGCCGAGGTTGGCCAGAACTCCGAACTTCAGGTTTTGGTTGAGGTTGAAGATGGCATCCCCACTGCCACGGTGAACTTCATTGCAATCGGGGAGTCCTTTGAGGATTTGGTCGATCAGGCAATTGAAGAGCTGTGGGAATCCGATGGTGACGCTGTTCTTTCAGATGAGGATCGCCAACGCATGTTTGCTGATCTAACTTCTGAACTGGAGTTTGTCACTGATGAAGTCCTCGATTTAGGTACTTTCACTGATTTTGATCGACTTTTCGATATTTTATCCCTCGCTGATGATCAGGCAGAAGACTGGGAAACTCAACTTGTTCCTTTTGACGATGAGGAATTCGACGAGCCAGATGTTTATGACTTGTTTGTTGATGACTCAGATGAAGATTCAGACGACTCCGACGATGACTTTGATGATTTTGGCGAGGACGATGAGGAAGACGATGCTGACGACACTGATGGCAGTGACGATTAAGAAGTAACTGTTTTCTTCAGCCCTGGATCGCAGCGATCCAGGGCTTTTGCACGTCTAAGCAGCGTTTTTGGAATACTCAAAAAGGGCGGCGGGGGATCGTACTGGATCAAAGTGGGCGTCGATAAGCCAGCAAAACGTCGGGGTAGGCTCATCGGTGAGCTGATGGACGGTGCTGTTGTGTGGGCCGTGGAGGATCGCGCGGATCCACCCTTCAGCGATACGGGAAGAGACTTTGAAACCCTCAGGGCTGGTGATGCGGATGGTGATTAGATAAGCAGGCTCACGTTGCTCACCAAACTCATGGACGATTCGGCGTGCAGCCGGACCAGCGCGGTGGCGAGACAAGGTTAGTGTGAGGGGGTCTCCACCAGGTGGTGAGGGCAGAGCCATGCTTGGGGGACGCCAAGTTGGTATGTCTCGTGCAAGCGATCGAGGGTGGCGCAACATCGATTGAATGTCTAATAGTGCCTCGGGGAAAACGCTTGTGAAGTGAGCTGCATAGCGGCTTGCGGGGTGGCTTGCGGAGTAGATGGAAGAGATTAGGCGGTTTCGGTGTTTGATCATGTTAGGAAGTGTAGAACATAGAGGCGACACTGTTCGATAGTATGTTCTAAAATTGTAGTTGATCCTGGTCAGCTAGATATAAAATTGGCGGAGGGCTAGCCTTGGGTGCGAAATGTTAACTCAAAAAATAGAATCAGAGGCTAAACCTAAAATCCCAGAACAAATCTGGGTGTTGGTTGTTGCCGCCTTTATTATTGCGCTGGGCTACGGCTTGATTGCGCCGATTTTGCCTCAGTTTGTCGTTGGTTTTGATGTAAGTTTTGCAGCCGCCAGTGCCGTGGTATCTATCTTTGCCGGTGCGCGGTTGGTGTTTGCTCCGATGTCGGGAAGTTTGATCGATAAGATCGGCTCGCGTCGTGTTTATTTAACTGGTTTGCTCACAGTCGCAATCACCACGGGTCTTGTCGCCTTGGCACAGGAGTATTGGCAGATTTTGGCTCTTCGAGGTATTGCAGGCATCGGCTCGACGATGTTTACGGTGTCGGCGATGGGCTTGATTGTTAAGATGTCGCCGGTTGAAATCCGTGGTCGGTGTTCTTCGGTATACGCCAGTGCATTTTTGTTTGGCAATATTATTGGTCCTGTTGTTGGTGCCGCACTTTCTGGTTTGGGAATGCGGTGGCCTTTTGCAATTTATGGTGCTTCTGTAGGGCTTGCAGCACTAGTGGTGTGGTGGCGCATGCCGAACATCAATGATTCGCTTCGTAAGTCTGAAAGCCAGGATGTACCGCCGTTACGTTTTGGTGAGGCATTTAAAGATTCGGCGTATCGCTCGGCGTTGGTTGGTGCTTTTGCTAATGGCTGGTCCAATTTCGGTGTGCGTGTGGCAACATTGCCTCTGTTTGCAGCTGCTGTTTTTAGCAATGGCGGTGCGGTAGCAGGATTTGCGATGGCCGCTTTTGCTGCGGGAAATGCATTGTGTTTGCAGTTTTCAGGGGATCTATCAGATCGAATTGGTAGAAAACCGATGATCATCACGGGACTGATTGTTAATGCGATTTTTACGGCAATGATTGGTTTTAGTGAACACATGTGGGTTCTTATTGCTGTTTCAGCCCTAGCCGGTGCAGGAGCAGGACTGCTTAACCCCAGCCAACAGGCGGTCCTTGCGGATGTAATTGATTCACGCCCAGGTGGAAAAGTGTTGGCTAATTTCCAAATGGCCCAGGATTTTGGTGCCATTGTCGGCCCAATTGTCGTGGGTGTGATTGCACAGCAGCTGGGCTTCGATATTGGATTCATCTTGTGTGGTGTCATCAGCATTTTGGCTGCATGTGCATGGATTTTCGGTAGAGAAACGCTTCCTACCGCGAAAGTCGAGCGCGTGTAAATGCCAGTAGTAACGGAGTCCAGGGCATGGAAGGCTCTAGGCGCTTTAAGCGTTGGGTTGTTTTTAACGCTTCTTGATCAGTCTTTGGTGGCAGTTGCATTGCCAAGGATTCAAGAAGACTTAGGCGCAAGCCTGAACCAAGCGGTGTGGGTATCAGCTGTTTATTTGCTTACTTTCGCTGTCCCGTTATTGATCACCGGCAGGTTAGGTGACCGGTACGGGCAGCGAAATATCTATTTAGTGGGCATGGCTGTGTTTACTCTTGCTGCTTTGGCTTGCGTGTTTGCCCCAAGTATTGAGTGGTTGATTGCAGCACGTGCAGTGCAAGGGTTGGGTGGCTCTTTGTTGAACCCTCAACCCTTAAGCATTATTCACCGAATTTTTGCCCATGATCGCCGGGGTGCTGCAACTGGTGTGTGGAGTGCTGTTGCCTCATCGGCAGGGCTTTTTGGCCCAGTCATTGGTGGTGTTTTAGTCGGCTGGATCAGTTGGCGGGCTGTGTTTTTGGTATATGTTCCACTCGGGTTGATCTCTGTGTTTATGGTGGCACGCTATGTGCCAAGGCTTCCCACGGGCACATCGAGAATTGATTGGCTTTCAGGTGCGGTATCTCTAGTGGCTGTGCTGGGAGTTGTGCTTGCATTACAGCAAGGGCCCGAGCTTGGTTGGGGAATACTGATTTGGATTTCCCTAGCCGTTGGTGTGGTTGCAGCGGTGCTATTTATATGGATGCAAACCAGATCCAAGGCGCCGTTGATGCCGTTGAGGCTTTTTAAAACGCGGAATTTCTCCATCGGTGCGTTTTCTATTTTTAGCCTCGGGTTTACGGTGTATTCCGTCAATTTGCCCATCATGCTTTATTTACAAACGGCACAGGGGATGCCGTCGCAGCTTGCGGGATTGATGTTAGTTCCGATGGGCATTATTTCTGTAGTGATGTCACCGATCGTTGGCCGGTTGGTGGATCGGCTCGCGCCAGGAATGATCTCTAAGTTCGGCTTTGGGGCGCTGATTTTCTCCATGGCGCTGATGGCTGCTTTCATGATCGCTAACCTCTCGCCGTGGTGGCTTTTGATCCCGATTGTTTTGTTCGGCAGTTCCAACGCGATGAGTTTTGCTCCGAACTCGGCCATCGCACTTCGTGATGTGCCCCAGGACTTGGTCGGTTCAGCATCTGGTTTTTACAACACATCCCGCCAGGTCGGTGCTGTTTTAGGAGCAGCTACATTGGGTGCTGTGATGCAAATAGGAGTGGGCACGGTGTCATTCGGGGTTGCCATGGGTGTGGCAATCCTTGTGACACTCGTGCCCTTAATCTTTGGGTTTTTAGCAGTGACCCAATTTAGATAGTTGCTCCGATTTTCTCACGTGCCTTCTTTGCGGAATCAACCAGAACGGTCACCGATGCTTCCACTTCTGGCCATCCGCGGGTCTTGAGACCGCAGTCTGGGTTGACCCAGAGCTGGCGAGGATCAACGGACTGAAGCGCAGCCTCGAGAAGACTGTCTACTTCTTCGGCGGTTGGAATGCGAGGGGAGTGGATGTCCCATACGCCAGGTCCGACACCGAGCTCGAAGCCGGAAGACTTCAGCGCGGCAAGAACTTGCATGTCGGAGCGTGCTGCTTCGATGGTGGTGACATCGGCGTCCAACGCGATGACCGAGTTGATCACTTCGTTGAACTCGGAGTAGCACATGTGGGTGTGGATTTGAACGTCGTCGGGCGCACCGGCAGTCGCTAGGCGGAAAGAATCCACGGACCACTGTAGGTAGGCAGGCTTATCGACGTCGCGAAGCGGCAACAACTCACGAATTGCCGGTTCGTCAACCTGAATGATCTTTGCTCCAGCCTCAATCAGATCAGCGATTTCTTCACGAAGTGCCAACGCAACCTGGTCAGCGGTGGTAGAAAGTGGCTGATCATCGCGAACAAATGACCATGCAAGGATGGTGACTGGTCCGGTGAGCATGCCCTTGACGTGCTTTTGGGTCTTGCTTTGTGCGTACTGGAACCATTTGACGGTCATTGGTGCTGGGCGGGAAACGTTTCCGAACAGCACTGGAGGACGAACACAGCGTGAACCGTAGCTTTGAACCCAGCCGTTGGTGGTGGAGAGGAAGCCATCTAAAAGCTCAGAGAAGTACTGAACCATGTCGTTGCGCTCTGGCTCGCCGTGGACCAATACATCAAGGCCAAGTTCTTCCTGCTTGGCGATGACAAGATCGATCTCTTCACGCATCGCGTCCTCGTACTGATCGACGGTGATGCCACCTTTACGCAGACGTGCGCGAGCAGAACGAATCGATGGGGTCTGAGGGAAGGAACCAATCGTGGTGGTAGGCAAAGCTGGGAGCTCCAAAGCCTTTTCCTGCAATGCAACGCGGGTATCAAAGGAACCGCGGCTACGGCCAGGAAGTTCCTGCGTGATGGGGGCGGTGCGTGGGGAGGTGCGTCGAGAAGCAATCGCTACGGACGCCGCATCGAACGCAGCCGCGTCGATGTTGCCGGCTAGGGCGTCGGCAAGCAGCTTGACTTCGGCGATTTTCTCCGAGCCAAACGCGAGCCACTCGCGGACCTCAGGCTCAATGTTTTCAGCCTCTAGGGTGTAAGGAACATGCAGCAGGGAGCAAGAAGTAGACACCGCGATTGGACCGCGAGCAGCCAGGCGCTTCAAAGATGCCAGGGCGGCGCATAGATCGGTGCGCCACACATTACGGCCATCAACGATGCCCGCAACCAGCAGCTCCTCACCCTTCCATGCAGCAAGCTCAGTAACGCCGTGGGTGACCAAGTCTACGCCGATGGCGCCCAGTCCAATGCCTGCAAGCGTGTTCAGCGCCTGGTCACCAGAGCCGAAGTAGGTGTTGACAAAAACGCCGCCGCGCTTAGCCAACGTGGTGTAACCAGCGCGGACCTGCTCCAAAACCTCAGGAGCAACATCAGTAACCAGCGCGGGCTCATCGATCTGAACCCACTCAGTATCGAAAGACTTAATGAGGCGCTCGTACACCTCAAACAGCGCAGGCAAATGATCCAAAGGATTTGAACCATCAGTGGTGCGAGCAAGAGAAAGGAACGTCAACGGACCAACCAGTACAGGGCGAGCATTAACGCCACGAACCTGCTGGCAGCGAAGATCCTCAATCAACGCGGAAGCATCCAAAACAAAACGAGTATCTGCAGACAACTCAGGCACAAGGTAGTGGTAGTTAGTATCAAACCACTTGGTCATGGCCTGTGCAGGAAGGTTCTCAGTACCGCGGGCAGCTGCGAAATAGCGATCAATCCACAGTGGGAGACCATCGTTTTCATGATCAGCGATGTCATCAAAACGTGCAGGCAGCACACCCAAAATAGCGGCAGTGTCGAGCATAGCGTCGTAGTAGGAACGTCCTGCAAACGGAACGGAATCCAATCCAGACAAAGAATCCGATGCAGTGTTGACCAATTGGCGGGCGGTCTGCGCTAATTCGCGACCTTCAATTGATCCATTCCAGTAGCCTTCGAGCGCGAATTTTAGTTCACGCTTTGCTCCAATACGAGGAAGACCAGCGACAGTGGAAGAAAAGTTGGAAGTCATGTGAGTTAAAGACTTTCTGCTTGAGCCGAACGTGCGGATCCCGGCTAGGACGCACGGCAATCTTCTGACGATGTTTTAAGGTTCGTGAAAACACCGGGTGAGCAGAAAGCTGCCCCGGGGGTTTCCTCGCCTTTTAGTAATCGAGGTCGTCCCACTTAACGCTTAATTTCCTTGCGAGAGATCTACTAGCGAAGTCTTTGCGAAGGTCTAGCGTTCCTCATCATCCGGGGCTCCAGGGAGAGGATTAAAAGTGAACCGATTGCGTGTTCCACCCAACCCTAGACTGCTTGGTCTGTCAAGGAGTCCCGGGGAATTAAATTCACGGTGTCATTGCGGGCTTGTGAGTGTATGTGGAGGAGGGGGTCGCGCTTAAAGGTGTGCAAGATCATAGTCAAGTTCGTTTGACTTAGAGGGGCTCAATTCACCCCCGCCATTTTTGCTGAAATCTGCTTTACCTGCGGTTTTGCAAAATGCAACGCCGTGACGCGTGGTTACACCCATCAGGGGTTGGGTGGTAGGTCACAGTTTAGGGAAAGTGACTTCAAATCACGTCGAAAAATAATTGAAAGTACTTAAAGAACATGCCAATCTAGGAGACGTGATAATCATTGCAAGCGTTGTTTTCCTCCTCGTTGGCGCAATGTTGGCGAATGCTGCCGCTGCGCTCTTCAGTGCCAGCGAGCCATTCGGACGAATTTCCTACCTCATCGGGCTGCCAAACGAAGACGACTTCGTGCCGTACTCCCTACGGTTCGTGGCCTTTTTCCCACTGATGCTTTCCGCCTCCATGGCAGCATCATTCTTCGGAGTATGGGCTGTACTGCTCATCCCATTCGGATACTTCCCATCACTAATGATGGTGCACAAGCACAACAAGCAGGTTCAACAACTGTGGGACTCTGTTACCGTTGCAGACTTCTACGAGGATTCTTCACCTCTGGTCTAGTTTCACGCATGTGATCGACCGCTTTCTGCCCCTTGACTCTGGGTGGGAGGCGGTTTTTGCTGTTTGTGGGTGAGATTTGGTCGCGTGGTGTGTGCATAAGACAACAAGATATTGGCAAAAGGTGGTCAAAATCGGGAAATCTTGTTGTCGAATGTACGGCAGCGATCAGGTTCAATTGTGTACCTTCATCGGTCGTGTGTTCTTGAACGAAGGAAACTGATCTTGACGCATTTGTCACCTGTTTAAAGGGGTTGAATTTTTCAAATGTGTGTAAACGCGAGATCTTTAAAACCTCTCACACGTTCTTCTAGGGAGGTGGGACTTTTAGGGGCCGAGGGGAAAATTTCAGCCCGAACAAACCAGAGCGCCCAAAATTCGATTTTGTGAGGAGGCGGGTTCACTGTGTCTGGTCCGTGCAAGGGTACGTTATATGAGCAAGTTTAGTTCCGGTATGAGCTGCATCAATCTCGCCACTAGCTTGACCTATCTCAGGCCGTCCATTGGATCTGTGTGTAGAAATTGGTAAGTTACCAATAAAAAACTAAAACTTATTTAATTTCCGGGCGGTACAGGTGAATAGCACTAATAACCAGCTTTTTCTTGCCATGGGAAATTTCAGTTAATAGGTGCTAAATATTAAAAACTAGCCACCCCTGAATTAATCTGCTATGGTTCTTTATGGACTTCAGGCTGAATAGGCTTGGAGTTTTCGTATGTTTTGTTGTCCGAGTACGCCGCCATCCAGGTAGCGCACCGAGGTTGATTCATGGTGAATCCCTTTTTCGAGTGAGGCCCCACACCAGGGAAGCCCGCCGTGAAAGGTGAGTCCCAGGCACTTTCGGGTGGAGGATGTTGATCTTTTTGTGCACGGTCCACGTGGCACGCTTCGGTATGCGCCGTTGCGATTTTGCCCTGCCGTGTTTTTAAGTGAAGGCCGCCTTTTGCGGATGGGTTTAGGAGGCATTCATGGAGATGGTTGTGAAGAAGAAGCGGGTTGCGATTATTGGTGCAGGCCCAAGTGGCATTGCCCAGTTAAGAGCTTTTGAATCGGCAGAAAAGCAGGGACAAGAGAATCCTGAGCTGGTGTGTTTTGAAAAGCAAGACACATGGGGCGGCCAGTGGAATTACTCGTGGCGTACCGGCACTGATTCTTATGGTGAGCCAGTGCACTCGAGTATGTACCGGAACTTGTGGTCAAACGGGCCGAAGGAAGTGCTGGAATTTGCTGAGTACAGTTTTGATGAGCACTTTGGAAAGCCGATTTCTTCCTACCCTCCACGTGAAGTTCTGTGGGATTACATTGCAGGCCGTGCAAAGAAGTCTAATGTAGAAAAATACATTAAGTTCGCGCATGTTGTTCGCTGGGTGAGTTTTGATGAGAACTCCCAGCTGTTTACCGTCACGGTAGAAAATCTTCGCACCGGTGAGACTAGCAGTGATACTTATGACAACGTCATTGTTGGTGCAGGTCACTTCAGTTTCCCAAATGTTCCACACTTTGAGGGTGTAGAGACTTTCCCAGGTCAGATCATGCATGCTCATGAATTCCGTGGTGCAGAAAGTGTTGCTGATAAGGATATTTTGCTGATTGGTGCAAGTTATTCTGCAGAAGATATCGGTACTCAGGCTTATAAGATGGGTGCCCGTTCGGTGACTTTTTCTTATCGTTCAAAGCCGATGGGGTATGAATGGCCAGAGGAGATGACTGAGCTTCCTTTGGTTGAGCGTTTCGATGGCTCCGAGGTTCACTTTGTCAACGGTGAAAAGCGCAAGGTCGACATCGTGGTGTTCTGTACTGGCTATTTACACCATTACCCATTCATGCCATCTGAGCTGACGTTGAGTTCCCCGAATAATCTCTACCCGGATACTCTGTATCGCGGTGTGGTGTCTGAGGCTAATAACCAGCTATTTTGGTTGGGTTCCCAAGATCAGTGGCTGACGTTCAATATGTTTGATGCGCAGGCGTGGTATGTCCGTGATGTCATCTTGGGGCGCATTGCTCTTCCATCGAAGGAAGCGCAGCGTAACCACATGGATCAGTGGCTGTCTCGTTTTGAGGGCCTGAAGTCTGAAAATGATCAGATTGATTTCCAGTGTGACTACGTCGAGGACCTGATTAACCAGACGGATTACCCTTCGTTTGATCTGAAGGAAGTCGCAAAGATTTTGAAGGGGTGGGTGAAGTCGAAGGAGGAGGATATCCTCAACTACCGCGATTACACCTACACATCAGTAATGACTGGAACCACATCTGTGGAGCACCATACTCCGTGGATGATTGAGTTGGATGACTCGTTGGAGCGTTACTTAAGCGAACCAGCTGAAGATGATGCCCGCCAGGTTTACCGTGGTAAAAAAGTACGCGACAAAGCCTAAATTCCTGTTGCTTCAGTAAGCGGTGTGCTGTCAGAATTAGCGCATGACAATCATTGCGAGTGTCGTGTTCCTCATTGTGGGGACTGTTCTGGCAGCTACTGCAACCGCTCGTTGGAGCATGCTTGAACCTTATGGTTTGATTCCGCATTTTATTGGCCGTGAGATCAATTTTGAACGTCACGGCCAATTTTTGGTTTATCTGCTTCGTGCTGCCAGCTTTTTCTTTTTGGTTGTGGCTGCGGCTTTGGCTCAAACTCTTTTCGGTGTGTGGTCGCTGTTATTACTGGTTGTCGGCGGTTTTCCGTCAGGCATGATGGTACGTCAGCACAATCGTCGAGTGCGTGCGATGTGGCGCCCACGAGAAGTTGAATAAGGACTAGGCTTGATCGCATGTCTTTGATTCCCGCCCAGAATTTTGATGATGTTGCTTTGATCATTGAGGGCGGTGGTACCCGAAATTCTTATACCGCTGCGTTGATTGATCAGTTGATTGCCAACAATATTCATTTCGGATGGGTTGGGGGAGTTTCGGCTGGCGCGTCGCATACCGTGAATTATTTGTCGGCGGATCGTTTTCGTACGGTGTCGAGTTTTGTGGAGTTTGCAGCCGATCGCCGGTTTTCAGGCATTCAGCCTCTGGTGCGTGGGCGCGGTTATTTCAATGCGGTGGATATTTATGAAACTTCCACGCAGCCGGATCAGCAGTATCCTTTTGATTTTGATACCTTTGCCAATGATCCCACTCCTTTCCAACTTTCCGCCGTGCGCGCCGATACTGGTGAGACCGTTTTTTGGGGTAGGGAAGACACCCAGGATCTGACGTCTTTGATGAAACGCGTCCGCGCGTCGTCGACCATGCCTGGTTTTATGCCGATCACTTACATCGATGGCCACCCCTATGTCGATGGCGCGGTCGGGGAGACCGGCGGTTTGATGTTGCAGCCGGCAATCGATGCGGGCTTCACCCGCTTTTTGGTCGTAGCCTCCCGCCCGCGCGATTATTGGCGCAAGGAGATCGGTCGCCCGGGTTTTATAAAAGCTGCTTTACGACGCTTCCCCTCAATCGCCGATCTCACCATCGCGCGCCCTGCACTGTATAACTCAGTCAAGCAACAGATCCTTGACCTAGAAAAACAAGGCAATGCCTATGTGTTTTTCGCAGACAACATGAACATCCAAAACACCGAAATTAATCTAAAGAAACTCCGTGCATCTTTCGACGCAGGCATGCAGCAAACCCGTAAAGATTGGCCGGAAATCATGCACTTCCTTAACGGGGGTGCGTAAACCGCCAGGTGTATCTGATAAGTCTGTAAATAGTTGTTAAGAATCGGTGCGTTGCAGCTTTTCCTCAGTAGGGTGATTGCTAACACTTAAAGCATTTAAAGCTAAGGGGGCTGCAACGTGAAACTACTTCGACTCGGCGCTGCTGTATTAACGTCTGCACTAACTGTGAGTGCATTTGTTGCACCGACTGCCTCTGCCGCAACAGTTGAGATCATCGATGACAATATGTGTAAATTCACCCTCACCAATCAGGACTTCAACGATGTAGTTGCCGCTGCAGCAGATCCTGAACAAGGTTCCCTTAAACGGCTTAATGCGCTGTTCCCACAGATTGAGGGTGGCTTAGACCTTGTGGTTTCAGAGGTTGCATCGCAGTTGGTTGCAACCAACAAATTTGAATCAGAAAAGCTTACTGCTCCTGCTCAAACAAAGTTCCAGAAGTACCTTGAGCTGGGAGTAGCGGCTGACTTTACTCAAAATGAATTGATGTCGATGCTCGTGGGCGCATCAATGTCGCCTTTGTTGGTTGCCTCTTTGAATGCACAGAAGTCCATTTACATTGGAACCTTCCACCTCACAAAAATCAATGCGCAACATTGGATTGATATTGTCGATGGCTTCCCCGGAAACTACGGCTTCAACTTTGACGCAAAAACCTACAATGGCCAGCCGATCAAGGACAGCGTGTTGACAGTGCTTGAACCAAGCATCGCTGACCATGAAAACCTGGTTGATGTTTATTCAGTTCCGTTTGAAAGCTGTATTACCGGCGTGCCGAGTAATGGCGGTGGCAATGGCGGAAACGGTGGCGACAACGGTAGTGGTGGGAATGGCAACGGTGGTAACGGAAATGGCGGAGGTGGCTTCAGCAGTTCATTTGGCAGTAGCTAGTCCAATCGCAGGTCATCGCGTAGATGCTGTGGCCACCGGGCGACTTCTGCTGGAGTAGTGGCGATGCGCAATTGAGCGTTCGGCATCAATCGGGTGAGTTCAATGGCGGTGGATACGGGGTGTCCGGGATCATCTGTCCAGCTTAAGATCGTGGTGGGAACGGAGATGTTAGCGATCTCCTCTTTTGAGGGGAGATCGCTAAGCGCTGCACCCCGGTAAGCCCACGGGAGTAGTTCGGTAGAAATATCGGGGACAGTGTCGGGAGTTCCAATTGTTGCTGGTGGTTGGGCGTGAAGTTTCTCAGCGTTGAGGAAGGCGTCCATGCCGTGGGTTTCTAAAAATGTTGCAAAAGAAAGATACTCTGCGGCTTGGGCTTTTCGGGAATCCCAGGCGGTTGGTGGGAGCATGAGAGTGAATCCACTGAAGCGGTCGGGGTTTAATACAGCTGCTTTAAGCAGGGTGGCGCAACCCATGGAGGGGCCGACGCCGTGGACTTGTTCGTGGGGGAAGTGGGCGTCGAGAAGCATTAAAAGATCACCCGCTAGGGTGTCCCACTGATAATCGGTGGAGGCAGCGCGGCCGGTGGAGGTGCCGTGGCCGCGGGCGTCGTAACGCAAAAGGCGTGTGCCGGACAGTCCGCGGCCGAGATCGAGGTCGAGGAGGCGGTCGCGTTGTCGCGATGAAGTGAGGCCGTGGAGTTGGACGACTGCGTGGCCGTGTTCGTCGCTGAACGAGGTGGATAGTTGCGCGCCGGGGACGGGGAAAGTGCCGTGTTGGAGGGGAGTGGGCATTGGATGTTTCCTCAAATATTTTCTATCAATCTATAGATACTAGGTCTATTATAAAGCCATGAGACTGACACATGTAGACCAATTAAACCTTCCGTTTGGCACGTTGAGCAGCTATCACCTCGAGGTGTCGCCGCCGGGGGAGGCCGTGCCAGTATCGTTTGACCAGCAACGACATGTGGGGGCAGGGGAACGTCCGGGGAGTTGGATGGCGATTAGTGTTTCCATGCCAAAAGTTGTGAGCTGTGGGGAATTGGAGCGTGCATGGCTGAAAGTAATTGAGCGCCACGGTACTTTGCGTACCGTTTTTAGTACCGGTATGGATGGAGAAGTGCAGCAGCACCGCATTGAAATTAGTGCTGGAAAATGGGTAGAACACCCTGTTTTACCTGGCGAAAGTATTAATGAGACGCTGCGAGCGGTGTTGAATAGGCAATGTTCACCGTATTCTCGGCCTTCGCATTGCTTGTGCATTATTGATGCACATCCGCGACCCACCGTGATTATTGGCAGTGATCATTCGCATGTGGATATGTGGTCCATGCTAGTAATTGTGCGTGATTTATTGGCTGCCCTGGATATGGAATTGCCCGCCGATCCGCCGTTGGCTTTTGAATCGCATACTGCTGAACTCTTAGCTGCGCCACCGGCACCATCGCAGATTCATCAGCGGTGGCGTGAAATTTTGGAAGCCGGTGGTGGGAAAATGCCACGGTTTCCGTTGCCACTTGGTGATGCCATCTCCATGCCTGAAAGAGTTGAAGTCCGTGATATCTTCGGGGTCAATGGTCTGGCAATTTACTCGGCACGTGCTCGAGCGAAACGGGTAAGCTCTCTGGCCTTGACTATTTCTGTCATGGCTGAAGTCACTGCATCTTTGGGTAAGCTACCGCTGCGCGCGGTATTTCCGGTACATAGCCGTTTTGACCAACGTTGGCATGACAGCGTGGGCTGGTTTATCACTAACTCTGTCCTCGAGGTTGCCGATGCTGATCCGCATACTGCAGCACAGGCTGTTCGTGAGGCTGTTTCTTTGGGGAGCTACCCTTTGGCGGAGGTGCTTGAACCGTGGGGAGGCATGCCGGAAACGCCAGGAATGTTTGCAATTTCTTGGCTTGACCTGCGTCGATTGCCGGTAAGTATTGATGATATCGGCCTTCAAGCCCAGTATGTGAGTGCATCACTTCGCACTGATGGTGTGATGTTGTGGTTCATTTTGGATCGATCGGGTGCGCACCTTCGTTGCCGATACCCCGATTCTGTGGAGGCGCGGGAGAATGTGGGCTGCTGGATTGATGCGATTGTTGCTCGAATGCGTGCCGAAGCATCAACTGTGAACTTGCGGGTTGGTGGGGAGCAATTGACGTTGAGGCATGGCACCCGTGCTGATATCGCTGAGGTTGCATTACTGTTTGCTGGGGGATTGGCAGACCTTTGTGAACTTGAGCAGGCTTTCGATCTGCTTACTTATGAGTCATCGCATTTTTTAGCAGTGGTCCGGAATGTGCGTGGTCGGGTGGTGGCTGCGATGCAGTTGACTATTGTTCCAGACTTTTCCCGCGGCGGTGCGCTGCAACTTCTCATTGAGGGGCCGTTTATTGTCCCTGAATATCGCGCTACCGATCTGGATGAAAAGTTGCGAACCTGGGCTGTGGAGCACGGGCGTGCACGTGGGGTGAAAATTGAGGAGGTTGTGGGGTAGTTGGTTTTGAAGTGAACAATCCACTTGGCTGTAGGAGGCGATTTAAGAGGTTGAAGTTTGTCGGATGGGTGTTTGTGTAGGCAGGGGGTGTTTGACCTCTTAGACGTGCCCCTAGAGGCTGTTAATTTTGAGGCCAATGGGCAAAATGTGAAACCTGAAGGTTCGCTGATCAAATTTTCGTTCCGGTCCGGCGGCGAGCCTTAAAGTTCGAACGAATATTTGCATGGATAGCCTCTCTTATTGCAAAAATTCAATCAAGATCGCTGGCGAGTTCGGAAAAGGGAACGAATATTCGCACATTCATTCCCTTCAGGGTTGCTTTGTGATGAGTCGATGAACCCAGCCCACCCCCTTACCTGATTCTCCAAGATCGAACGATCCTAATCACCGCAGGTGCCTCACAATCACCACAGTTCGCTGCGCTCGTTCGCCTGGAAGCTCATCGGAGGCGAGCATCGACAGAATTTCAGAGGAGCCGGATGCGTCGAGGTGCTCGGTGGGTTCGTCGAGAAGCAGAATTGGCGCGTCACTGAGTAATGCGCGGGCAAGAAGCAGTCGCCGGCGCTGGCCCCCAGAAAGGCTACCTGCACCTGAATCAAGCACGGTGCCAAGACCATCCGGTAGCCCTTCAACCCATTCAGCTAAACCAACGTCTACCAGGATCGATAACATATCTTCATCTGTTGCATTTGGTGCGCCAAGTGCCAGGTTGTCCCGCACTGTGGTGGCAAAGATGTGGGCGTCTTCGGGGCTAAACAGCACGGCATTTTTCACACGGTCGGACCTTTTGTCGTCGATGAGGACACAGCCATTTCGAGGTTCCAAAAGCCCTGCAAGTGTAAGCAACAAAGTGGTTTTGCCAGAGCCGGATGGCGCGATAATTTCATGACGAGCACCAAAGGGAAGCTCTAGATCGCACGTGCCCAGATCGCTGTCCCAACCATAACTTAAGTTCTCAGCACGTAAAACAGGCTCATTGGATACGGCAGTCAACTCAACAGGCGCAGCCTCTGGCAAATCCGAGATTTCTGAAAGCCTTCTTGAGGCATCTGCTGCGCGAGTGCGAGCAATGGCTGCATTTGGAAGGACCGATACGGCTTCGAAAGCTGAAAGTGCCAGCAACACCAACACTGCAAACCACTGTGGTGAATGTCCACCATCAGCATAAAGAGACCCCGCAACCATGAGCACCCCGATGACGGTGAAGCCATGAATCCACAAGGAACTCGCTGCACTAATCGCAGTGTCTTTTGCTCCAGCCTCCAAGCTAGAAGAATAAGAACGTGCAGCTGCATTTGCCTTGGATAAAGCATCTGGCATTTCACCTCGGACACGCAGCGCAGCTTGATTAGAGAGCACCAAATCCAAGGAGCTCAAATATGCTTCACTGGATTCAGCGCGCCGGGCTTCGGCTACTTTAATGCCTCTAGCTGCAAGTAGGGGAGGGATAATCGCTGCTGCTATTAAACCAACTGCCAACACAAGTGCTGTTGTGGGGCTGAGAATTGCTGTGAAGATCACCGCGCACAGTCCAGTAAGCAGGGCAACTCCGGCAGGAATGATGGCGCGCACGATGACATCGGAAACGGAATCAATATCTGCTCCAAGGCGGCTAAGCAGTTCACCGCGGCGCATTGTCAGAGTGGAATTCGGTGATGATGCCAGGCGTTGATATGCACTTGATCGGGCACGGCTCGCTGCTTTCAGTGCTAAATCATGGGAGATAATTCTTTCAATATAACGAAACACCGCACGGCTAATACCTAGGGCGCGCACTGCAGTTACTGCCACCGTCAGGTCCATCACTGGTGGCATTTCCCACGCTTTGGTAATCAGCCATGCCGAAACTACAGTGAGCGTGATTGAGGCGATCATGGTCACGCTACCTGCAACAACGGCAGGAATCAGTTCCCGGAAACGAAGCTTGACCAGACTATTCATTTCACCTCCACCACCTTATCGGCAGCCGCACGCAGCAAAGGATCATGCGACACTGCCAAAACTGTGGTGCCCTGGCGTGCTTCTTCCTGCAATTGTTTGATCATGATCGCGGCGTTTTCTGGATCCAGGTGTGCCGTGGGTTCGTCCAGCAAGAGCAACGTCGCGCCAAGCTCGCGTTTCAAGGCCAGCCGTTGGCGCTGACCAAGTGAGAGCTCCGCGTAGTCACTGACACTTTCTGGATCAATGACTGGTCGCTGGGGCAAATATGTGCAATGCTCCCACAACGAACTGTCCTTAAACTCCTGGCCAGAGGCATCTTTGACGGAAATCTCACCCGAAATGCCTTCCGTTGCCAAACCCAACACCGCCAACAATGCCGTGGATTTTCCGCTACCGTTTGGCCCCCACAGCACAGTCAACTGCCCAGGTGAGGCGATAAACGACAAATCAGCAGGGCGCGGGCCGTCGCGACCTTCGGCACGAAGCTTTTCGACGCTCACCTCCAGCCCGCCAGCAAGGCTGCGGCGGTTTAGGGTGGAGGGCGCGTCGATAAGCAACGGGGTACTGAGTAATTTTAGAACCTCATCGGTGGCAACCAGGCCGTCTTGGGCGTCGTGGAAGCGGGTGCCTACGTCACGGATTGGTGCGTAGACTTCCGGGATGATGACCAAAACAGTCAGGCCGATGGCGAGGGTGAGATCGCCCGAGAGCAAGCGAAATCCAATGCCAACTGCTACTAAAGCCACCGATAATGTGGCTAAAAATTCCAACACGAAGCTCGATAGAAACGCGATCTTGAGCACGCTCATCGTGGAGCTTGCATGCTGGGATGATAAACGTTTTACCTGAGTGGCCATGTCTTGGTGGCGTCTAAAAGCACGCAGCGTGGGCAGGCCGGCGATGAGGTCTAGGAGTTGACCTGATAAAACTGCCAAGTCATGGAGACGCTGTTCCGTGCGTCCGGCGGTGAGTGTTCCCACTAGCCACATGAACACAGGAATTAGTGGCAGAGTGATAATCGCGATGATCATCGATCCAACATCTAACCAACCAACTACTGCCAGCATCACAGGGGTGGCAATGATGGTGGCAGCTAGAGCTGGAAAAAATCCCGTGAGATAGGGGCCTAAACCATCAAGGCCGGAGGTCAAACGAGTCCGCCACAATGCCTGATCGATGGTGCGCGGGTCGCTGTGCGCTAGGTGGCGCAGCGTTTTCTCGCGTAAATCTACCGTCACTTGGGTTGATGCTCGCTCCGCGAATCGATCCTGAGCCCATGCAAGCACTCCACGCGCACCTACCGCGATGGCAAGCGCGATGAGTTCTGTGCGGGGCAAGGAACTTCCCGGGGTCTCAATGATGCCAGCTGTCATCTGCCCGATGAGCAAGCCCATTGCTACCGTCGAAAGTGTTTTTAGCGCGGTGAGAATACCAGCAAGGAAGATCCAACGCCGAGTCGCAGGGGACAGGCGCAATAGTCGTGGATCAACAGGACCTTTTGTTTGAGGTGTACTCATTTATGCTGCTACCGGTTCAGCGTGCAGGCGTTTGCGGAATACCCAATAGGTCCAGCCCTGGTACAGGACAACAAGCGGTGCGATTACAGCTGCAGTCCAGGTCAAAATATTGAGGGCATAAGGACTTGCGGAAGCATTCCAAATATCCAGGCTAACCCCATCAGTCAGAGTAGTGGGCATGACATTGGGGAAAAGTGAACTAAAGAGTAGAACAACCACACCGATGACAGCGATGGACGTGGACAGGAAGCTTAACCCATCACGGTTTTTAATCAGCGCAAAAGCCCCGCTAAGAACCGCTGCGATAATCAGCACGCCTAAGATCCAGGACCAGGACCGGCCATAGGAAATAGCTGCCCACAACACGAAAGGACCACCGGTAACCGCTGCTAAAAGTGCTACCACTGGAGCTGTTTTAGCTGCATCGGTGCGTACCCGACCAGCAGTTTTAAGCCGGATAAACGCAAGACCATGAAGCGCGAACAAGGCAGTAAAAGCGAGTGCGCCCAGAATGGCAAAGCCGTTGAACAGGCTTGGCAGTGCAGAGGCAGCATCAATGGTGTGATCCGCCTTAATTGGCATACCCCGCAAAATATTGGCAAAGATTAGTCCCCACATCAGCGGTGGAACCCACGATCCTACGAAGATCGCTCGGTCGGACCACTTTTGCCACCGAGGATCATCAACTTTCTTGCGCCATTCAAGGCCAACTACTCGGACAATTAAGGAAACTAGCACTAAGAATAGTGGCAGATACATTCCAGAAAACATCGTTGCGTACCACTCCGGGAACGCAGCAAACAGTGCGCCACCTGCCACAATCAGCCACACCTCATTGCCATCCCACACAGGTCCGATGGTGCGAATCACCGTGTTCTTAGCCGCTGAATCTTTACCGATGATGGGCGCCAAAATTCCTACGCCGAAATCAAAGCCTTCGAGGAGAAAATACCCCGCAAACAAAAACGCGATGAGAACAAACCAAAAGGTATTGAGATCCATGGTTATTCCTTTTCACCTGTAGTTGGAGCGACAGCAGTAAATTGCAGCGGTGACATGGGCATATCCGATCCAATGGGAGTGGACGGTCCAGTTTTTGCCTCGACGGTTGGGGCGCCTTCCTCTGGCGGTCCGATAAGAACCGCGCGACGAATCAGCCACACCCACACAACAAACAGCACGAGATAAAGCAAAGTAAACCCAATGAGAGTTAGCCACACCTGCCACGGCGCATGATCGGAAACACCCATATCAACAGTCATCCGGATCATCTCTGTCCTGGAATCTCCCGCTGATTCCGGGTTCGGGTGCACCACCCACGGCTGGCGGCCCATCTCTGTAAAGACCCAACCAGCCGAGTTAGCTAAGAATGGGAACGGAATAGCAATGAGGCTGCCGATCTGGAATAGATGAGCAATTTTGCCCTGTGGGGTGCGCTTCTTACGCAGCAAGAACCACGCAATTGCAGCGATCGCCAAAGAGCCCAACATCAAACCGATCATTGCGCGGAAAGACCAATATGTGACAAACAGGTTTGGGGAGTAATTACCAGGACCATATGCTTGTTCTGCTGCAGCTTGGAGCTGATTAACGCCCTGCAAGGTCACACCAGAGAATTTTCCTTCCGCCAAGAAGGGGAGCACCCACGGCACATGGAGCAGGTGGATGACAGAGTCACAGTTGTTGTGCGTACCGATGGTCAAAATAGAAAAGTTTGGATCTGTCGCTGTTTCACACAGTGACTCCGCTGAGGCCATCTTCATCGGCTGCTGCACAAACATCAGCTTTGCTTGGACATCACCCGTAAGAAACAGGGCTACCGAAGAAACGACCGTGGTCCACCAACCAACCCACAATGCCGGCCTAAACATCGAATGCTTTGACTCAACTTCTCCACCTGCTTTTTGTGCCTGACGGTGCGCACGAATAATCCACCAACCTGCAATACCCAGAACAAAAGTTCCAGCTGTTAAAAAACCACCGGCAACAGCATGCGGGAATGCAGCCAGCGCGGTGGAATTAGTAAGAAGCGCCCAGAAATCAGTAAGCTCCGCACGTCCAGTCTCCGGGTTATATTCCGCACCTACCGGATGCTGCATAAATGAGTTAGCCACGATGATGAAATAGGCAGAAATATTCGTAGCAATAGCCACAATCCAAATGGATGCAGTATGCAGCCACCCGGGGATTTTCCCCCATCCGAAAATCCACAAACCTAGGAACACTGACTCCAAGAAGAACGCGATAAGTCCCTCCAAAGCCAGCGGTCCGCCGAACACATCACCAACAAAACGTGAGTATTCAGACCAGTTCATACCGAACTGGAACTCTTGCACAATGCCTGTTGCCACACCAACTGCAAAGTTGATGAGCAGCACAGTGCCAAAAAACCTCGTAGCCCGGTACCAGTGCTCTTTACCGGTAACTTGCCAAAAAGTTTGCATGATTGCGACCAACGGCGCTAAGCCAATGGTCAGTGGGACAAAAATGAAGTGATAGACGGTGGTAATTCCGAATTGCCACCGTGCGATGTCGACGACATCCACGCTAAGACACTTCCTTCTCCATTGAAGGTTGACAGGACCAGCCTTATTGTCGCCGGACTTTGATCATATTTAACTATACAAAATCCAAAACCAATAAGTGCTTCTGAAGGTTTGTCGTGGAGGTCGATTTGGAAGTTCCCGCTCACAGGTGAACTTTAAAAAGGCTAACCCCGATTGAGGTCAACCTTTCCCCGCCAATGGCAGATCATGCGCGGGGTTGTTGACGGTTCACCAAAAATTGCGATTTCCATAGGACTCTCGAGCAAGCTGTACATTAATAGTTGAGGGTTGGTCTTGGGTTCCGTTATTCCCAAATCAGAGGTAGTGCGCGGCAAGATTTTACGGAGTTCGTTTTATCTCTGAATATCGCATTACGGATCTGAATGAAAAGATGTGAGCCTCGGCTGTAGGGGCACGGTTGTGCACGCGGAGAAATTTGCTTTTCGACGCCTCCCTCCGTTGCAATTTACCAGTTTGGCGTGTCTTGCTTTCCAAATTGTTCGCTTTGGAGTTCTGATTCCACAGGGCTTTTCCTGCTTGGATTTCCTAATGGAGGGGCGGGTGTGATTATGTCGTCGTCGGTAGAAAGCCTCCACCATGATGAGCCGATCATCGCCGTATTTGGTTCTGAAACATGATTTGCAGGAGATATGCGAGCAGAGACGAATGAGCCATTCTTAGGTATGGGTAAGCCAAGACTTTTAGCGATGTTCTGATGCTCTTGATATCCACCAAGAATGATAATTCCTTCATTCTGAAGCTTGCTGCGGGCACCTCCATTGCCTCGAACTCTTTTCATATAGTCTTTCTGTTGGGCAACAGTTTCAATTACACCACGAGGAATTTCTCGATTTTGTGCATATTTGAACAGATTATTTACCCTTTGCTGACCACTTTTGGGGGACATAATGAGATCTACAGTTTCGGGATCTAGATGAAGAAGGACATTTTCTGGAAGCGGTTCGTCTAGCCAGGCCCAGACAATTTGATCGCGTGCCGCACTTCGAATCGTTGTCTTAAGATCTCGATTTTTACCTTTGTTGAGAATCGTTTCGTCGACGTAAACGAAGCCCAACCTCCATGTCGATAGGATGTCGGAAGCATGACAGACCATAGCGTAGTTGCCAATCGTTTCAAGGGGAATTGTCCACCCGAAAGGGCTTTTCGAGTATTTGCAATCAACGTCGTACCCTTGAATCGAGAAGTCCATCTTTACGCCGTCGGTAATAAATCCATCAAATTCCCGACGGAGATTAATCTCAACAAGTGAGCCGATGTGTGCGGACTCGGTTTTGCTTAGGGAATCCGGACGGAATCTGCCGGTCGCGGCTCCGTTATATACGTAGTCGAATGCATCACGAAAAGCTCTTGCCGCTTTACGTCCGTCCGGATCTTGATTGCGAATTCCATCGGATAGATTTCGGCACACGTGTTGATGGTCCATGATATGGACAGTAGTCGAATCAGACTTTAGTTTTGGTTGAAGTAGGTACCCCTGCTGGTGTTGCAGCAGCTTGGCTTTCTTCGAGCGGAACTTTATTCAATGCGTTTTTTATCGATTGCCCAATTGCGTGAGCGACAGGTGGTGGGAAAGCGTTGCCCACTTGTCGCCATTGAGCAGTCTTGCGGCCCGCCCATTTCCAATGGTCTGGGAATCCTTGGATTGCGCCACCCATTTCTACTGTAAGACGGGGGAGATTGTCAGGATCATTAACGGGGAAATCTGCATCTGGAGCACTTTCAGCAATAGAGGTGCCCTTAATGCCCATCTGACGCCAAGCTTCCTTGGCTCGAGTTGGGCCAACATCGGGACCACCATGCTTTTTGGACCCACCAACGAGCGTCGGGGCCACTTTGTTTGCTTGCTTTGCCCACGCAGCTGCACCGGGCCATCCATTTTCTCCCATGAGGTCAAATAAAGCCTGGCCCACTGATTTTTGAACCTCAACTTTTTGGGGCCAGGAAAAATATGGTGCAAATTCCGGTTTCAGAGCTACAAGAATGAAACGAGGGCGTAGTTGGGGAACACCATAGTCAGATGCTTGAAGGAGCTCCCAGAATACGGAATAGCCTAGCTTTGTCAGTTGGGAAATCACTCCAGCACGATAATCATCAAAACGCTTTTGTCCGAGGCCTTTAACGTTCTCTAGGAGTACTGCACGTGGGTTGGCCTCTTCAATGATTCGAAGCGCCTCTGGGAAGAGATCACGTTCATCATCAGCCCCTAATTGGCGACCTGCAATGGAAAACGGAGGGCAAGGCACACCACCCGCAATGAGATCTACTTGATTGTGCCAAGGCGTTGCATCAAAGTCGTTGACGTCCATTTCGAGGACTGGCCATGGCCCATGCGGGCCATCTTGTCCTCGATTGTCTCGGAGGGTTTGTGCAGCCCAGTTATCAATCTCGACCACGGCAAGATGCGAAAAACCAGCTCGCTCGAGTCCTAATGCTTGGCCACCTGCGCCAGCGCAAATTTCGATGGAAGTAAGCGATTCGCCGTCGTTAGAGGGTGAAGTGGTCTTACTGCTGGATGTTGAAGTGAATGACGAAGTGTTCAGTGGAAGTTCCGTTTGGTGTATAAAGTTTGTCATTATCTAAAGTCCCAATCATATGTCTTTTGAATTGAACTTAGTAACCGAGTAAGACAAGTGAGTTTAGTTTTCGAATATTAATTCGAATTATAGCCTTAGTTTAGGGAGTTGGAAAGTCTGTAAAAGCAATGAAGTTTTAAAGGCGCTAGAAGGATGGAACGATCGTCGAAACTTTGAATCAGAAAGTTAATTCTAAATCACCCCACACTCCTGACTGTCACCATAAATCGTCGAGCTCGTCTTCCTAGAAATTCATCGGATGCAGATAAATTTAAGATTTCTCTAGACTCATATATGTCCGGGGTTCGGAGAACTCGACGAGAAGTAGAATCGGGGTGGCACTTGAGCAATGAGCAGACTAAGGGTGGTTAGGAGGAGCTGAACTCTGGAAAGGTTGGCGAAACCTGAGTCAAGTACGGTGATAAGACGGTCAGATAGTTCTATCGTTTGCTTAGTCAATCCGACATGATCCAGGATAGATGACATCCACACTAGGACACTTCCTACTTTCTTTATTGAAATTTGATAGGGACAGCCTTCATTGAAGCCAATTTTGGTCTTATTTAGCTATGTGTAAATTGAGACAAATAAGTGCTTCTTAATTCTTTGTTGAAGCTCGATGCGGAATTTCCCGCTCATGGCTGAAGTTTAAAAGGACTGACCCTGTCCGTGAGCAGACCTTTCCTGGTAACGGAAGATCGCACTCAGCATTGGTGAAAGATCATCAAATAGATTTTGCTATTCGACGCTTGGTGGCCTTGTCGACTTCGCGTACAAGCAGTGAGCCTGTTGTCTCCAATTCGCCGGCGTGGACAGACGAGATCGGAGGGAAGGGCCGTAGGGAAAAGTAATCGGGTGCAGCTATTCAAATTGCTGCACCCGATTGGATACTTTGTCGGTCGAGTGATGTGCACCGTAATCGGTACGGGTTCAGCAATTATTCAACGCTGCGATAGAACAGTGAACCATTCGGAAGCTTCAAGTTGGGAACCCAAATCGGAGAGGATGACCATCCTAAGCTCTGATCGATTCGATAAAGGGTGAGGACGGGGTCCAAGGTAATAGAGTCGCCCGATTTGCGGTCGTTTTCAGACAACAAGCTACCTGTCCCTTGCTTGACTTTTCTGCCTCTCCGAATGAACAACCAGCTTTGATCTGCAGAGTTCTGATTGAGGCGATCAGAAAGAATTCCGATAAACGCCTTCAACGGAAAATCATTGTGATCTGCTTCGAACTGTTTAAGAATCGCCGAAATTTGGTGAGTGCTTATTTTAAGATCTGCATCTTCTGGCGAAAATTTGTCAAGAATCTCATCCAAGTGCGCCATGTTTGGAACAACCGGATCCGTCGAAAAATAGTTGACTCCGCCTACAAGAGTCTTTAGGTAGTCGTTGTTTAGTACTGTACGCCGTGTGGGTCGGACGCTTGAGTCTAAATCAATGTTGATCTCGTCGATATTTGGATTGCTGGACAATTGACGTTTGATAGCTTCATTGCCTTTATGAACTTCATGAAAAGTTTTCAGCACATCTCCGGGCATAAAAACGCGGAGAAACTCTAGGCGTCGGTCGTATCCAAACATACGGGCATGCTGCCAGAGGGTATCAGCTTGGGGTGACTTGGTAGTTCTAGAGTAGAACACCGTTTGGAGCTTTGGAATCGTTAGCCCGCGACCAAGGGAATCGCCACCGATGACAATGTTAAAACCGGTCTTGAGTGCGTCTTCTTCACCTATTTTGTTATCGGAATTGACGATAACTGTAGAGACATTCGTGGTTTCCAGGAATCGATGGAGCGCGTCAATAATTTCATCAACAGATTTGTCACTTTGTGAGAGTGGCTGTAATTCTCTTAGCCAGATATTAGAGATGAGTTCTTTAGTTTCCTCGGTATCTAGAGTTTTCTTAAAATCAGTAATCGCATCCTGAACTCTCGAGGCTGCATCCTCATGAGCTTCTCGCTGGCGACTCGTGTGGATAAGCATATTGCAACCTTCGTCACCAAGATCTTTGAGCAATGCAGATGTGATAAGAAAAGTAACTATCGCATCATTAAGCGTATTGTTCTCGGAATGTTCACCCGAGGAAAACCCTCGGACATTTGGATTAGGGATCTCGTCGAAAAGCTGCGATCCTCCGATGTAGCTCTGTCCAGGTCCGAAAGATAAAATTGAGTCCGGGCGCCAACCATCTAGTTTTGCTTGTAAAAGATTTGCCTGAGGGGTGCCGGTAACCTGCAGATAGATGCAGGATGGGGCGAAATTTCGGATTTCTGTAAGAACTTTGTTGATTGCTGTTTGTTGACCTTGATTCACTTTCGCGTTAAGACTTGCAGCATCGGCCTCATCGTCGATGATCAGTAGCGGCTTACCGTGGATTGCATCGGTGTTACTGAAGACCTTCTTCCAGCGTTCAAGAACAGACTTATTTTTGTTTAGGACGACCAGAACTGGTTGGTCATTCTTGTGATTTTTTACCGTACTGCGAAAACGGAATTCATCGTTGCCGTTGCAGACCGAAGCTGCAGGAAATGCACCAAGAATCCGCTCGAAGGTTTGGTCGACAAGTCGGGTATTGTCCGAAGTCAGAAAGAGTGCAAAGCGGATTCCCTCATCAAAGGCACGTCCAATGATTCCTAAAACATGGGAGGTTTTACCACTTTGAACGTCACCGTACATGAGGCATTGGCGGAATGACACCCAGTCAAAGGTATCTAGGATTTGCTCCGAGAATGTATCAGTTGTTTCACTGATCGCCTTTGCGTAAGCAGGCTGGTCGATCTGCGAAATATAACGATCAAAATACTCTGTACTAGTCATTTGTTACTCCTGGCCGAAAGTCCATTACCCATCGATTAGTCTCTTCAAAAAACAGCAAGTCAACAGTAGAGCGACCATATTTCTGCAATATTTCGGCAGTTACCTTTTGTCCTGGTTTGAGTAGACCGTTCGCTTCTAAATGTCCTTTCAAATATGCCCCAAGAATTGAGAGGGAGCCAGACGAACGGAGGTTTTTATTCCCATCTTGTCCATTGACATTACATTTGAATTTGAACCCGTTGTCGGTAATTACATCGAACTCAGCATTGTTTTGGGGATAGTTCTTGTTCCGTGTGATTGCAGTACCCGGCATTAACTCTGCTTCATACCAAGGGCGTGCCAAAATTCGGCCGGTACCCTTGGCTTTGCGTCCTTTTCCGAAAAACACATTTAAATGGCTTTTATCGGTATCTTTAATGCGAATCGAGAATTTGTATTTGGGTTTTAGTTGTTCTGCTAGCTCAAATGGGGTAGCCTCATCAGTTTTCTCAACCTCATCAATTTTCTCCAGTGGAGATTTGAGATCGCGGTTTGTAGGCGTGATCTCAAGTTCCTGAAGTGGGGTACCCAGCTTGAAAAGAGTTGACTGCATGTAATCGATGATTGGACGGCTACCGTCAGAAACCAGAACTCCGGCTTCGTAGGTTGAGGAATAGCTTGGTGAAATCGCACTGAGGTTTCCACTACCTACATATACGCATTCGTTCTGAGATTCAGCACCGAAGGAGTAGAGCTTCCCGTGATAATGAACACGCGTGGAGATAAGTACTTTCCCAAGATTGTCTTGGCGGAGTCTTTGCTCAAGAGCTCTTAAAGCTGATAACTGGGGTACAGTAAAACCCTCGAAATATTGCATTCCAACTAAAAGATTTAGGTGGACATCGGAATTCTTTTCTACATATGTAGCAAGTTCGACAAGCGAAGCTGCATCCACGTATCCAACCGCAATATCCAGCCGGTCAGTTTGATCGGCTAGTGTCCAAAACCTTTCCCGGAATGGTTTGAAAGGAGACTTGGGATTGGGAGAATCTGCAATTAATTCGAGGGGCATGATTAATCTACTTCCATCTCAGCATCTTTGATTCGTTCCGCGATAGACATTGCTTGGAGGCGTTCAACCTCGGCTGTTAGGTCTACCGGAGTGTAATCGCCGGTGAATACCTTCATTAATCTTTCTGCTAAGGCCTGAACACCACGTGGAGGTACTGCATTTCCAATCTGCCTACGCACCTCTGTGGGGGAGCCTATGAACTCATAGGTATCTGGGAACGATTGGAGTCGAGCACGTTCACGGTTGGTTAGAGCGCGGGGTTCTGGGTAGTGATAACCCCAAGTTCCTCCACCACCTGCAGCGATAATGGTTTTCGCAGGTTCGTTGCGGTGGATCCGTCGGTAAACGTGGCTAATCATTCCTTTTACATACAATTCGTGATCCTTTGGAATGTCAGTGAAGTTGCCACCCTCTGGAATTAAGTCGATGATTTTTCGAGTCCTAGGCATTTGTTTGTGGTGTTCATTGTTGAATGGAACTTTCTCGACACCTTCGAGCGCTTCACCAGCGGTAACGTACGGGGTTCCTTCGCTGCGAGGACCGTGGGTTGGCTTTGGGTGTTTAAAGTTGAATCCGGTGTCGAGGCGAACGCCAACGATTAACACACGCTCACGGAACTGAGGGACACCGTACTCTGCAAAGTTGTATAGGCGTGGTTTAACCAAGTATCCAGGTGCTACGGCTTCGAGATCTTCGACGATCGTTTTGATCGCCATTTTTTTATTAGCTGTTAGTAGTCCTTTGACGTTTTCTGCGACAAATACCTTTGGCTGTTTAGCGGCAACAAAGTCACGGAAGTTTTTGTAGAGACCTCCGCGTTCTCCATCGAGACCTGGACGCTTCCAAATGACGGAGAAGTCTTGGCAAGGGAAACCGCCAGTTACAACATCTGCGTCCGGGATTGACTCATCCGTGAATGGATCAATCTTGGTGATGTCTTCGTGAACGATATGATCCCCGAGATTGTGTCGATATGATTCGCACGCTAACTCATTAAAATCATTTGCCCATACAGTTTCAAAGCCTTCGGCTTCGAAGCCGATGTCAAGGCCACCACATCCGGTGAATGTGGATACAACTTTTGGCTTGCTACTCATGAACGCAAATACTCCTTCGAGAGGTCAAAAGACCCTCGTATAAAAAACTCGGATATTGATGCACACCTTATGCAGAGGGGTGGACATCAACTATAAACAAATTAGAAAACTTGTTTGATTTTGGGGTGAGGGGATGGGTTTAACCCATGCTTCGCTCAAGACTTTCAAGTCTAAAGCATTCAAGTAATATTCCCTGATTCAGCCTGCGCTGCAACAACTTCAGTGCAGAATGAATTGTGCTATCGAGTTTGAGAAATTAAAAATGGCTGGAACGTTTTGTTCCAGCCATAAATTGCGAAGTTAAACCCGTCGCGGATCTAACTCTTCATAGTTAAGCGGGGCTATTGCTCTGGGGCGACCCGTTACGAAGTAAAGAATCGTCATTAGGATTAAGAATCCGATGCCCACGGCTAGTGGGAGATGGTAGTTGCTGTACCAGACCATGATGCCGAAGGTGAAGGCGATAAAGAGGATCGCAAAGTACTGTCCGAAGGGGTAGAAGGGGACAGGGAACTTTAGGGACTTGACCTCGTTGGCAGGCATCTTTCGGCGGGATCCTACTTGTGCGAGCAGAATCATTAGCCACACGTAGACGGTTGCGAAGGTGGCTAGGGAAGCGACGATCTCAAAGACGCGCTCGGGAAGTACAGCGTTGAGGATAACTCCCACGATCAAGACGATGATCATGATGGCGGTGGTCATGACTGGAACACCGTTTTTGGCAATCTTGCCCATGGCTTGAGGTGCAAGGTTTTCCTTGGCTAGGCCGGTGAGGACGCGGCCGGCACCGAAGAGGTCAGCATTGATAGCGGACAGCGCTGCGGTAATGACCACGAGGTTAAGTAACCCAGCTGCCCAGTTGACGCCGAGGGTGTCAAAGATCTGGACGAAGGGGGATTCCTCACCGGTGATGGCAGGCCAAGGGTTAAGAGCCAAGATGACCAGGATCGCACCAACATAGAACAGCAAGATGCGCAGTGGGACGGTGTTTACGGCCTTGGGGATGGACTTTTCTGGATCTTCAGCTTCTGAACCTGCAACACCGATGATTTCAGTACCACCGAATGCGAATAGAACAAGGATGAAGGCGGCGATCATGCCTTCGACACCATTGGGGAAAAATCCTCCGTGGTCCCACAGATTGGATACGCCAGCTACCTCGGAGTTAGTACCAAGGCCGAAAGCAAGAATCGCTGCGCCACCGACGATCATCGCAATAACAGCCGTGACTTTGATGATGGTGAAAACAAACTCAAGCTCGCCGAACCAGCGAACTGATGCAAGGTTTGCACCACCAACGATCAGAAGGGTTGCAGCGACCCAGACCCATTGTGGTGTGCCAGGGAACCAGAAGCCCATATAGATGCCGATGGCGGTGAGATCGGCAAGGCAAACGATAAGCATCTCAAACGCGAACATCCAGCCGGTGATGTATCCGGCCCAGCCACCTAGGTGCGCGCGAGTGTAAACAGCAAAGGAACCACGGACAGGGTGGTGCACTGCCATTTCGCCCAAAGCACGCAGCATGAAGTACACCACGGCACCACCGAGAAGGTAGACCAGAAGTACTGATGGACCAGCTGCTTGGATTGCACCTGCAGAACCGTAAAACAGGCCAGTGCCGATTGCGGAACCAAGTGCAATGAAGTGAATGTGTCTCGCCCGCAATCCTTTAAACGATCGGGTTGGGGCAGGGGAAGCATTCATCGAGATGCTGACCTCTTTTCGGGTGATTGGCGGGACATTTTTAACGCAGATCACCTTACTCTGACCTTTGGAAAAACTATGTGTCGGTGCAGAGTTTAAAGACTCAAAGTCTAAATTTGGTGGCGCGTGTCACTGGAAACGAGGCGAAAAGGGGTGGAAGGGGGCGTCGAAAAGCATTTTTTGAGACATATATGTGAGGACCGTCCCATTTTCCCTGCCTGCCTGGATGGGCAGGCGTGGTGGGAGCGGAAACGCGTATGGAGTTTCGCTGAATTTTAGCGTAACTTAAAGGAACAATGAGTAATACCGAGAACGTCAACGGCGACGTAGAACAGCCGAATAACGTCATTTCGTCGGAATCTCAGGAAACCCCGCAGGGTGACTCAGCATCAGCTGACTTCGCTCTCGAGACCCCAACCAACAATGTTGAAGATGCATCTGCATCTAAGGGTAGCGAAGAGATCACCAGGGTTGCGGAAACTTCTGAGGACGCCGACTCTGCACAAGCAGACAACGCGAGCAATGTAATCAATGAGAATGAGGACTCCTCGGAAGGCGATAACCAGCCTTCAACCGAGTCATCCTCTACGGAAGCCAAGTCCGGCTTCGATGTACTCGGACTGCCAGAGCGTGTATTAAACGCTGTGCGCAAGGTGGGTTACGAAACTCCTTCCCCAATTCAGGCACAAACCATCCCGATCCTCATGGAGGGCCAGGATGTTGTTGGTCTAGCACAGACCGGTACCGGTAAGACCGCAGCTTTCGCGCTGCCAATCCTTTCCCGTATTGACAAGTCCGTGCGCAGCCCACAGGCACTTGTGCTTGCCCCTACCCGCGAGCTAGCACTTCAGGTTGCTGACTCCTTCCAATCTTTCGCTGACCACGTCGGAGGCCTTAACGTCCTGCCAATCTATGGTGGACAGGCTTACGGCATTCAGCTTTCTGGCCTGCGTCGCGGCGCTCACATCGTTGTGGGCACCCCAGGCCGTATCATCGACCACTTGGAAAAGGGCTCACTGGATATCTCCGGTCTGCGTTTCCTCGTACTCGATGAAGCAGATGAGATGCTGAATATGGGCTTCCAAGAAGATGTCGAGCGCATCCTCGAAGACACCCCAGAAGAAAAGCAGGTTGCACTGTTCTCCGCAACGATGCCAAACGGTATTCGTCGCCTCTCCAAGCAGTACCTCAACAACCCAGCTGAAATCACCGTTAAGTCCGAAACCAGGACTAACACCAACATCACCCAGCGATTCCTGTCTGTTGCACACCGCAACAAGATGGATGCACTGACCCGCATCCTCGAAGTCACCGAGTTCGAAGCAATGATCATGTTCGTGCGCACCAAGCACGAAACTGAAGAAGTTGCTGAAAAGCTTCGTGCACGCGGATTCTCCGCAGCAGCAATCAACGGCGACATTGCTCAGGCACAGCGTGAGCGCACCGTTGACCAGCTCAAGGATGGCCGCCTGGACATTCTTGTTGCTACCGACGTTGCAGCCCGTGGCCTCGACGTTGAGCGCATCTCCCACGTGCTTAACTACGACATTCCAAACGATACCGAGTCTTACGTTCACCGCATTGGCCGTACCGGCCGTGCAGGACGTACCGGCGAGGCAATCCTGTTTGTCACCCCACGTGAGCGCCGTATGCTCCGCTCCATCGAGCGCGCAACCAACGCACCACTGCACGAAATGGATCTGCCAACCGTTGATCAGGTCAACGACTTCCGCAAGGTTAAGTTCGCTGACTCCATCACCAAGTCCCTAGAGGATAAGCAGATCGACCTGTTCCGCAGCTTGGTCAAGGAATACTCCCAGACCAACGATGTTCCACTTGAGGACATTGCAGCGGCACTAGCAACTCAGGCACAGTCCGGTGACTTCCTGCTCAAGGAGCTCCCACCAGAGCGCCGTGAGCGCAACGATCGCCGCCGTGACCGTGACTTTGATGATCGTGGCGACCGCGGAGGACGTGGACGCGACCGTGGAGATCGTGGCTCCCGCTTCGACCGTGACGATGAGAACCTGGCAACCTACCGCCTCGCAGTAGGCAAGCGTCAGCACATCCGCCCAGGTGCCATCGTTGGTGCACTGGCCAACGAAGGTGGACTCAATTCCAAGGACTTCGGCCGCATCACCATCGCTGCTGATCACACCCTGGTTGAGCTGCCAAAGGACCTCCCACAAAGCGTTCTTGACAACCTGCGCGATACCCGCATCTCCGGCCAATTGATCAACATCGAACGCGACTCCGGTGGACGCCCACCACGCCGCTTCGAGCGTGATGATCGTGGCGGACGCGGAGGTTTCCGTGGACGTGACCGTGATGATCGTGGCGGACGCGGAGGTTTCCGCGGACGTGACCGTGATGATCGTGGTGGACGCGGTGGATTCCGTGGACGCGATCGCGATGACCGTGGAGATCGCGGCGATCGTGGTGGCCGTGGCGGCTACCGTGGTGGACGCGACTAATTTCCAGATCTAGGATCTTAGGCTTGAGAAAGTGAGATCCTCATTGGATGGCTGGCTGTAATGCTAGTGATACCAGTGATGCTAAAAAATCCGTTGCTCTTATTTATGAGAGTGGCGGATTTTTTTGTATCTAGAAGGGGGGAAGAGTGCAAGCCGTCATGTGGTTTTTAAGGAGCCGTGGTAAAAAACATGAAGCGGCTTCATGAGATTCGTAAAGCACCAAATAGCACCAGAGTCCACACGTTCTAATTTCACCCAGACATTGAACTCGACGCGAACACCGGAAAGAATTTCGCGTGGTGATCAACTCGAATTTGGCCATTGCGCTGTACTTGCAAGGAAATTCATACAAAACCATTCAATCCAGATGCTGTAATGCGCACGTTACGATCTTCGAATCGTATTTAAGTATTTGACCGAGTTTGATCCGCGCTTTCTTCAAAGCTCAAAATTCTAAACAGCGATTCCGGGTATCCGGTACCGCAAAATTCACCCCCGCAACTTGAAACTAACATCGCATACAACGAGAAGTTCTGGTATCGATCACCAGAAAATGCGCACCCATAGAACGGATGAGCATATATTTCTCTCTTAAACCGAAGCAACATGCTATTACTTGGCTGCTTGCAGCACTTCTGCATCAGAGATTACAGCATCTGAAATTGTAGTCAGAGCCTCATCACTAGTCATGCGACCGACACCTCTCATGTGCGAGCCGTCCAACACAGCAGGAAACTACCCCCGGTACCCGATACCCGGAGTCCCGGTACCCGATACCCGGAATGGCGGTACCACGTAGCCGAATTCAATGTAAGTGGTCCGAAGCAACTTTCGGTGTTTCTTCCTAATTGATGCTGGGGTGGGTACTGCATCATGATGCCCACTTACTTGCTTCACGATCGTTACCGTGCAAGTTCAAATTGGGAGACTAGATGCTCGTCAGTGGTGCAGTAGCAGGGGAACTATTGTGCTCTAAGGCTGGTGATTTCCGGTAGTGGGATTTTGGAAATTGCGCCAGCTTCATCGGCGGGTACACCAACCATACGAAGCATTGATGCGGCATACATTTCGTCCATGTTCTCAGCGGAATTTTGGTCTACAGAAAGTGCCATGTTAATTGCCGCGATAAGCGACCCGAAAGTGCAAGTGGTTGCTAGGTCAACGTCCTCAATGGTGAATCTTCCTGTATCAATTCCGAGGAGCAGGTCTCTGCGGGCACATGGACCCAGGACGCGCATGAGGATGGGATGTGCGGCGCCCATTTGGACTAAAAGGCCTCCCCATATTCGGTCATGCAATGAATATTGCACTAGGTGTCGAAGAGAGCATGCGAAGAGTTCTGCAGGGTCTTCCAGGGTATTTAGTGACTGGTCAAGGGCTGAACCAACAGTTTCAAAGGCGTCTTCAGCAACGGCCTGTAAGAGCTGGTCTCGGTCGATGAAGTAGTTGTAAAAAGTACCCGTACCTACGTTTGCGCCTTCGGTAATCTCCGCGATTCCTACATTGTCTACTCCTCGTTCTGCCATGAGTGTGCGGGCAGAATCTATCAAGCGTGAGCGGGTTTGTTCCCGCTTGAGAGCGCGACGACCAATGGGGGCTTGGGTGTTGCTCTGGTCCGTTGAAGCATCGTTTGGCTTGGAAGAGGTGGGCATAGGAAAACCTTAATTGATCTGCGGTGATGGAATGAAAAGGGGGTAAATCGGGGGTGTTAATAAACATGAATCCTTGTTCAGATATGAATACTGATTCATAATGTGACCTAGCTAATGTTGTCCAGCTCACTCAATCTGAAGGGGTAGAACCCATGTCACTTAATGAATTTGATACCGATGTCTGCATCGTCGGTGGAGGTCCGACCGGAACCCTGCTCGCTGTTTTGCTCGGCCAAAAGGGCCATCGCGTCACCATCTTGGAAAAATGGCCTACTTTTTACGAGCGTCCACGAGCTGTCACCTTCGATCATGAAATTGCACGCATTCTTGGCTACATCGGTGTCGATGCAGAAAATGATGAGGCAATTGACTATCACACAGACAGCTATGACTGGAAGAACGCAGCAGGAGAGACCCTCTTGGAGGTTGACTGGACTTCCATGACAGATTCCGGATGGCGCACACGCTACTGGTTTTACCAGCCAGAATTGGAAAAGCGCCTGCGTGATCTGGCCCTGAGTATGGATTCGGTGGAGATTCGTTGTGGATTTACCGCTGTTGGTCTTACCCAAGACGAGGATTCCGCCACGATCCATGGAGTTATCACTGATAACCCTGAAGACATTCCGGCAGATGCACCGCGTGAAGATATCCGAGCACGCTACGTTGTCGGTGCGGATGGCGCGAACAGCTTCGTGCGCAACACTCTTGGCCTAGAAATGAACGATCTTGGATACTTCTTCGATTGGTTGATCCTGGATCTCAAGCCAACCCAGAAAATCGACTACGGAATTGCGCACTGGCAGCTGTGTGATCCGAAGCGTCCAACCACAATTGTTCCTGGAGGTCCGGGGCGTCGTCGTTGGGAGTTCATGGCGTTGCCTGGTGAAGATCTGAACCAGCTGGCTTCCGAGGAAAGCGCGTGGAAGCTGCTAGAGCCATGGGACGTTACCCCAGAAAAGGCCATCTTGGAACGTTCCGCTGTGTATCGCTTCCAAGCTCGTTGGGCTCAGGAATGGCGTTCAGGTCGAGCGTTGATTGCTGGCGATGCTGCTCACCTCATGCCACCTTTCGCGGGCGAAGGTATGTGTGCTGGACTTCGTGATTCTTTGGCACTTGCCTGGCGCCTTGATTTGGTTCTTGGCGGAAAAGCTGATGATGCTTTACTTGATACGTATGGTGAAGAACGTCGTGAGCATGTTCATTACTACATCGATTTCTCCATGGAGCTCGGCAATGTCATTTGCATTGCTGATGAAAAAGAAGCACGCTTGCGCGATGAACGCATGATTGAGGAGCTGAAGTCCAAAGACGGGGTTCCAGTTAACACCGACGTTGCGCACCTGGGTCCTGGCGTGTGGATTAAGGAATCCGCACACGGCGGTGAGCTTGCCAAGCAGGGCATTGTGGAATACAAGGGGCAAAAAGCGCGTTTCGACGACGCCGTCGGCCGCGGCTGGACCGTTCTAGGCCTCAACATTGATCCACGCACGATCCTTAATGAGGCCTCCCTTGCAACTTTGGAGTCCATCGGAGCAATCGTGGAATCTGTCGGTGACTCCGAATCTGCAGTGGTAGATACTGAGGGACTTTATTCTCGATGGATTGGTGAAGCCGGAGCACAGTTTATTATCACCCGCCCTGATTTTTACGTGTACTCCACCGCGGCAGACGCAGAGGAATTGCAGCAACAGATTGCTCGACTGTCAGATTTACTCCACCTCAATTCAACTGTTAACGCATAGGAGTTCGTAGATGTCTTTAACTTTTGATCATGAAACACTAGGCCAACGAGTTCTCTTTGGTTCTGGTCTTGCAGCAGAAAACCTTGCTGCTGAAGTAAAGCGTTTGCACGCACACAATGTCATGGTTGTAGTCGGCGAGTTTGAGCTACCCATGGCTAAAGAAGTAGCTGCCAATATCGATGTAAAGGTATGGCATTCCAATGTGGTGATGCATGTGCCGATTGAAACTGCTGAGGAAGCTAGACAAGTAGCAACAGAAAACGATATTGATGTTGTTGTATCAATTGGTGGTGGATCAACCACAGGACTTGCCAAAGCAATTGCTATGACCACCGCACTCCCGATCATTGCGGTGCCCACCACCTAGGCTGGTTCTGAAGCAACCAATGTGTGGGGTCTAACTGAGGCGGCACGCAAAACCACGGGCGTAGATAATAAGGTGTTGCCCACAACTGTTATCTATGATTCCGCATTGACCATGTCTTTGCCTGTGGATATGTCTGTAGCTTCTGGTCTTAACGGTTTGGCGCATTGCATTGATTCGCTGTGGGGTCCTAAAGCTGATCCCATCAATGCAGCAATGGCTGCTGAAGGCATTAGGGCACTATCAGCAGGATTACCTAAGATCGTCAACAATGCTGAAGATGTCAGCGGACGAGACGAAGCACTGTACGGCGCATATCTGGCGGCAGTGTCCTTTGCTTCTGCTGGCTCGGGTCTTCACCACAAGATCTGCCATGTGCTTGGTGGCACTTACAATCTGCCTCACGCACAAACACATGCCACCGTCTTGCCATACGTTCTTGCTTTTAATGCACCTTTTGCTCCAGAAGCAGAACAACGAGCAGCAGCCGCTTTTGGATCAGAGACCGCACTGGGTGGATTGCAACGACTGCGCGAGCAAGTTTCAGCACCTCAACGCCTTTCTGATTATGGATTTACTGCAGACAATATCCCAGAAGCCGTATCGATCATTCTGGAAAAAGTCCCTGCCAATAACCCGCGCGACGTCACTGAAGCTAATCTCACAGCGCTTCTTAACGCAGCGCTTAATGGCGATGACCCAGCAACCTTAAGTGAAGGAAAGTAATATGTCCACCACAGAAATGGCTATTTCAGCACAGCAACAAGCTGTTGAAGAAGACCTGGTAGAGCGCGTACTTAGCTCCTTTGACAACTGTGAAAATCCACGCCTGAAGCAGATCATGAAGTCGCTTACCGTACATCTTCACGATTTCATCCGTGATGTGCGCCTTACTGAAGAAGAATGGAACTACGCCATCGATTTCTTGACCAAAGTTGGGCACATCACTGATGATAAGCGCCAGGAATTCGTACTTTTGTCTGACACCTTGGGTGCCTCCATGCAGACCATTGCAGTCAACAATGAGGCTTATGAAGATGCCACGGAAGCAACCGTGTTTGGTCCATTTTTTGTTGATGATGCACCACTGGTGGAAAACGGTGGTGATATTTCCTTCGGTGCTCCAGGGCAACCCGCGTGGATTGAAGGAACAGTGAAAGATACCGACGGCAATCCGATTCCAAACGCACGTATTGAGGTGTGGGAATGTGATGAGGATGGTCTTTATGATGTGCAGTACGCAGATGAACGCAGTGCTGGACGTGCACATCTATATTCAGATGAAAACGGTGAATACCGATTCTGGGGTCTGACTCCAGTGCCGTATCCCATCCCGCACGACGGCCCAGTCGGCCAGATGCTGCAAGCAGTAGGACGTTCCCCAGTTCGCTGTGCCCACCTGCACTTTATGGTGACAGCACCTGAAAAACGTACGTTGGTGACACACATTTTCGTTGAAGGTGCCCCACAATTAGCAATCGGCGACTCGGTCTTTGGTGTCAAGGATTCCTTGATCAAGAAGTTTGATGAACAGCCTCGTGGAAGCGTGACCCCAGATGGTCGCGATCTAGGTGAAAAAACCTGGACACGTGCACGTTTCGATATCGTCTTAGCTCCTGGCAACGCTTAAGAAGTAAATTAAAAAACCACCAAGATGAATCTTGGTGGTTTTTGGGTTAAGCGGGTTTAGATGAACATCAAAATTGCGATGATCACCCAGAGCAGCGCCCAAATTCCGCCGAACATGGACAGCTGGCTCTTGGCCTTGTCCCAGTTGGCAACTTCGTAGGTCTTTGCTGCTTGCTCATCGTCTTCAAGGAGACCAAGGGCACCCATCATCTTCTTCTGACGTGGGAAGATAACAAAGAGAAGCAGAGCCCACGTGATAACACTCAAGGCGATTGCTGCGTGGAACTGGCCCTCGGACTTGTAGAAGGACCAATCAAGAAGCATGATGGCGATACCCAGCAAAGGCACAAGCAGGGAGAGCATGCCGTAGCTCTGTGAAATCTTGAACAGTGTCTTTGCAGAACCAGCGGCTTGGGTGTTGCCGTTGTGGGCGTCATATGCACGGACGTGGAACTGAGAGTTTGCTACTGTTGCCGGTCCTAAAAAGAGGATGGCGGCAATAGCATGAATTGCGATCATGATGGTGGTCACGGGCTGGTGGACCTTTCAATTATGGGTGGGCAAAATGAAAAATGCTTGATATATACACTAACGAGATCAAAAGAATTTGGCGAACCCACACTGTTTTCTGCTCACCTCGATGTCTTTTTCCGGTAGTGGGAGCTCATAGGCGTGAGCAACAGCAAATAGTCGCTCCACATACCAGCACCGGGCGCTTCGATCAGAAGGCAACCATTCGCTGGGCAGTTGGTCTGATTTATCTTGGTTCTCAGCCCGTGACACTAGTACGAGGTTGAGGGGATCATTGGCAAAGCTGATCCGTTCACCAGCCGTCCATGCGTGAGCCCCTAAATCCCATGCCGCGCTGAGTGGGAAAATATGGTCAACTTCAGCCGCTGATAAATCTAAAGCGCCACCTGAATATGGATCAATGCCATTGGCACCATTAACGATATTTTCGCGAACTCCACTGAGCCAACCGCCAAACATTAAGGTGCGGTCATAGCCTAAAACTGTGGCTCGCTGGGGGATAGCTTGTACAGGAGCTAGGTTTCGTTGGTCTTGTCCAATATATGGAGCGGCGGTGTAAAGGCAGAGAAAAACACTAAAGGCGATGAGTAACCGGATAAAGATCTTCATATCCTGGTTAGACTCATCGCCTAAGCATTTGGTTCCCTAAAGTTGTTAATTTTCTTTGTTCAGGTTTTTAGCTGCCTCTGCGAAATCAACATCCTCTTTCTTTTCTACGGCTGCGGCGAGATCCTTAGCCGTTTCAAATTCGTTGAGGATGTCTTCGGATGGTTGTTTGGTCATAAGGGAGACAACGACCATCACTATGGTTGCTAGCGCGAAACCTGGGATGATTTCATACAGCGTATCGCTTAGTGGGGACATACCCCACGCGATGGAGACAACAGCACCAGTGATCATGCCGGAGATAGCGCCGGCGGCGTTGAGGCGCTTCCAATAGAGGCTAGCAAGCATGATCGGACCAAATGCTGAGCCGAATCCCGCCCATGCAAATCCCACCAAGCCAAGGATGGAGTCAGAGGGGTTAATGGCCATGGCTGCTGCAATGATCGCCAAGATGATGACTGTGGCACGAGACAGCATGATCAAAGAGCGCTCGCTCAGAGAGTCTTTCTTAGCTACCTTGAGCAAGTCTTCGATCAATGATGAAGCAGTGACCAACAGCTGAGAAGACATCGTCGACATGATTGCCGCGAGAACAGCGGTCAAAATAAGTCCAGCGATCAATGGGTGGAATAGCATCCGGGCGAGATCTAGGAAGATGGATTCATAAGCCCTGGTATCAGTGATGCTGGCGTCGGGGTTTTGTGCGAAGAATACCGTGGAGATAATTGCGGTAAAGGTTGCACCCGCTAGGCAGAGGAACATCCACGAAATTCCGATGCGACGACCTTGCTTTGCTTCAGCTGGAGTGCGAAGCGCCATGAAACGAACCACGATATGAGGCTGGCCGAAGTAGCCAAGCCCCCAACCCAAGTTGCCGATGATGGCTGCTGCAGAAATACCACTGATCATAGAGAAGTAGGTGGGATTGCCAATTCCATCGGTGTGCGGGCCGTAATCATTAGAGCTTGCAAAGCTCCAAATATCCATGGGGTTCGCTAGTGCGAAATACGCCATGACGGGCACGATAATCAGGGAAAAGAACATGATCGATCCCTGGACGGCATCGGTGTAGGACACGGCAAGGAATCCGCCAATGAAGGTGTAGAGCACTGTCACACCTGCGACAATGCCCATGCCGAGTAGATAATCGCCACCAAATGTAGACTCCCAATACACTCCACCAGCAACCATGCCTGAGGAAATATAGAAGGTGAAGAACACAATGATGATTAGTGCTGCAACGATGCGAAGCGCACGAGATTTATCGCGAAGTCGGTTTTCGAAGAACGAAGGCAGCGTGATTGAGTTGGCTGATACTTCTGAATAAGAACGAAGGCGAGGGGCAACCCACATCCAGTTAGCCCACGCACCAATGGTGAGACCAACTGCAATCCAGAGCTCTGACATACCGGTGACAAATAGCGCGCCGGGTAGACCCATGAGCAGCCATCCCGACATATCTGAAGCACCTGCAGACATTGCGGCAACAAATGGGTTTAGACCACGACCTGCCAGCATGTAATCGTCATATTTTTCGGTTTTTCGGTAACTCCAGTAGCCGATGAGCACCATCACCAACATGTAGATAACGATGGCTATGATGAACCAGGTGTTATCGCTCATGAGGTTTCTCCTTTTGGATAGGGGACAAACGTGCAAAAGCACTGTGAACTACAACACTAATCCACCTGAGTATTTCACATATACATAGGCGTGAAATCACCCCTATCTGCGCTGCTGGCGCAGGCGCCGAGCTTGCAGCTCAAACGTGCGGAGGGAAGCGTCGAAAAGCAAGAATCTTTTAGCAGTGGTGATTTTAGAAATAACCGGTAGGCTGGAGTACTTGTCCAACGGTTTCGCACAGGGTTACGAGAAACCACCAGTCAACATAGGTGAAATAATTCATGACTTCTCACTTGCTTCACGGTCTCTGGATCAAAGATCGCGGTCTGCAACTGTGGATTGAGCAGGTCGAAGGGCACCGAATTGTGCTTCCGGAGGCAGTGGAAAGCGGAACATTCCCGCCGGTAGTCGAGCAAATCCTGCAGGGGAAAAAGTTCCGCGCGCGGATGAATGTGCATTTGCGCACGCCCAAAGGGCGCCATGTTGAACTCCCCACGCCAACGGCCGCTTTTACTCCGGAAGAAGCCGTCACGGTTTTCTCGCAATTAAGCTTCCTCAAAGCTGAAACCCCCGCTGCCACGCGCGCGCAGCGAGACTCTATCGCACCCGATTTATGGTGGCTTATTGCCATGTACCAGGGACTTACTCGCTTTGTACAAGCCGGCCGTGTCACCCTGCGCACGGTGATGATGGATAACGCGTGGTGGCCCCAGTGGCAATTATCTGCAAGCTTGTCTGAGCGCGGATGGTTGGCTGAAATGAACCACGCTGCGCCGGGAATTTTAAGGATCAATGGTGGCCGTGATTTAGCCGGCACCATGGCCAATGAGCTCCCGCACTGGATTGCGAACGCCATTTTGCGTGACTACCGCGATGAAACGTTGCCGTATGCGCGCCATGAATTTATCGATGCACTGCTGTTTAATCACGCGTTGCGCAAAGGCTCAACGATGCTTACGCATGCGCTTAACCAGTGGAAAAACACCATCACCTCTGCGTCTTTGCAGCTGGTAATTTTGGTGGAGGAACCCCCTGCAGAATCTGACTATGAAGATCCAATGGATTCTGTGTGGCCCGTGCGCTTAATGGTGCGCACAGGCGTGGACGCGCCACAGCCGATCCAAAAAGGTTCGATCGATAGCGGTGGCATGGAGCAACTGCGCGCGCAATATGAGACAGCGAAAACGACGTCGTTTTTGCTCGATCCAGCCCGCGAAGACGCCATGCTGGGTCACATGGTGGATATTGCACAAAGCGGCGACTGGGATATTTTCCTTACCACCGAGGAAATTGTGAGCTTTATTTCCCACGACGTTGCTAAATTGCGCAAAGCCGACATCCCTGTGATGCTGCCCAAAGCTTGGAGCACGTATGAAACACGCGCGCAGGTTGAAGCACGCACGCCCAACGACGCCGCAGATTCTTCGACCAAAGCAATCATCGGCCTCGACCAGCTTGTTGAATACAACTGGCGCATCAGCGTCGGCGACATCACGCTTTCCGACGAAGAGATGCGGGAACTCATCGACTCCAAATCAGGCCTCATCCGCCTGCGCGGTGATTGGGTCATGGCAGACCAAGACGCTTTACGACGCATCACCAGCTACATGGAAGAACTCTCGAAGTCTTCCGAAAAGCGGGCACGGGCTGAGATGGAAAAAGTGGCGATGGAAGCCAAACTCGCCGAAGCAAGTGGGGCAGAAGGCTGGCAGCTACTGGCAGCTAAAGCAGAAACTCTCCGCAAAGAATTCAACGAGAAGTTCAGTGGCGACGGGCACGGCGAAGTCACTCTTGCCGAGTTGCGCGAAATTGCACTGAAAGCAGCTGAAAACGAACCAGTGGAATTCACCGGTTCACAATGGTTTAACTCGCTACTGGGAGGTACCGAAACTCCTGCACCCGTGCGCGTGAATATTCCTGACACCGTGGTTGCAGACCTTCGTGAATACCAGCGACGCGGCGTGGATTGGCTTTATTGGATGTCCGCAAACAACCTTGGCGCTGTCCTCGCCGATGATATGGGTTTGGGTAAAACCCTCCAGCTGCTCACCCTGCTGGCTGTGGAACGCGCTGAAGCACCTGATGTTGAACGCGGCCCAACACTCGTGGTCTGCCCAACATCTGTGGTGGGCAACTGGGCTGCCGAAGCGATGAAATTTGTGCCTTCTTTGAAAGTGCTCATGCATCACGGCCCGCAGCGGTTGGGAGATGCTGAGTTCTTAGAAAAAGCCAAGGACATGGACTTGATTATCACCTCTTATGGTGTGATCACCCGTGACTTTAAACTCATGGGAGAAGTAGGTTTTGAACGCGTTGTCCTTGATGAAGCGCAAGCTATCAAAAACTCTTCTACCCGCGTATCCAAGGCAGTGCGCTCACTACCGTCACGCCATCGCATCGCGTTAACAGGAACCCCAGTGGAAAACCGCCTGTCTGAAATGCGGTCAATCTTAGATTTCTGTAACCCAGGAGTACTTGGTTCGGCATCGTTTTTCCGAAATCACTTTGCCAAAGCCATCGAGCGTCAACAAGACGACACCATGACTGAGCGTCTTCGCCAGCTCACCGCGCCGTTTATTTTGCGACGCCTGAAAACTGACCCCAACATCATTGATGACCTTCCTGAAAAAACCGAGGAAATCATCCGTGTGGATATGACCACAGAGCAGGCATCTCTGTACAAAGCGCTCGTTGAAGACGTACAAAAACAGCTTGACGAACGCGAAGGTATGTCCCGTAAAGGCCTAGTCCTTGCCACGATTACTCGCATCAAACAAATCTGTAACCACCCGGCACACTTTTTAGGTGATGGATCTGACGTCACCTTGAAAGGCAAACACCGCTCAGGAAAAGTTGCCGCATTGATGGATCTCATTGATACCGCAGTGAAAGAAGAACGACGCATGCTAATTTTTACCCAGTATGCTGCGTTCGGCCGACTCCTGGCGCCATATCTTTCCGACCGTTTAGGCACTGATATTCCGTTCCTTCACGGTGGTGTCACCAAACCTGGACGTGACCGCATGGTGGCAGCTTTCCAATCAGAAGATGGCCCGCCAGCAATGATCCTGTCATTGAAAGCAGGTGGCACAGGCCTCAACCTCACTGCCGCATCAATCGTGGTGCACATGGACCGCTGGTGGAACCCCGCTGTGGAAAACCAAGCAACCGACCGTGCATTCCGCATCGGCCAGCAAAAAAACGTTGATGTGTACAAAATGATTACCGCCGGCACGATGGAAGAATCGATCCAAGATATCCTCGATGGAAAAATGCACCTAGCCAGCACCATTGTGGGTGAAGGCGAAGGCTGGATCACCGAGCTGAACCCCGAAGAACTGGCCATGCTGATGAGTTACCGCGAAAGGGAAGGCGCAGATGACTGAGTCACGCCGCGTAAAAATGGATAACGTAATTTATGCCAACTTTGGCAATAAGCAACGAGTATCCACACCCGAAGACCGCGTCAAAGTAACCAACAAATCACGCGACAAACAATTTAGCCCTGCCGGTAAACGCACCGTTTTACTCACCGAGAAAAATGCCGACAGAGGCAGACAAAGCCGTGGTGAGCAGTACTACCGAAATGGAAATGTCACCGGCATGACAGTTTTGGAAGGACGCGTGGAATGCACGGTTGCTGGTTCCCAAAATGAACCTTTCACCACCACAGTAACGTTCCCATACCGCAGTTCTGAGAAATTGCGCGAGGCTTATTCTGCAATTGCCGATACCCCAAACGGCCTACGCCTCGTCCGCGATGGACACCTCACCTCATCCATGCTGGACCATTTAGTTGGTGGGATAGATGAGTCAATCTATTTCGATTGCACCTGCCCTGATCGATCCTTGGTGTGCAAACATGCAGTAGCAAGCTCACTGTATATCGCAGAAAAAATGACAGCCAACCCCGCAATGATCCTCGATATCCGAGGACAAGGAATGGCTGGACTAGAAGCTCTCATTCGCACCTACCACTCCAAAGTAGCTGTGGAACCAGAAGATAACGAGAGCTTTTGGAATGGTAAAGCACTACCTGGTTTACCTGACCCAAAGATCGCACCAGCAATTGATGATTCCGATATCAACTACCTTCACAAGGCTTTAAGGCTGGTGTCATACACCTCCCTCGAACAACTGCGTGCCGTTAGTGATATTGAGGATATGTACGAAATTTTGATTTCAAATCACCCCGATAACCAACAGGTTTACGAAGAAGAAGACACCGATTAACCCGGGGTTTGGGTGTGAATTACCCCCGAATGGGCAGCTATGTCCACAGTGCATGATGAGATGGGCGCTATGAACACAACAGTGAAATTTTTACACTCCTCGGACCTGCAAATCGGAATGACCCGGTGGTTTTTATCCGATGAAGCCCAGGCCCGGTTTGATGACGATCGCATTAGGGCAATTGAGAAAATAGGTGAGGTAGCACGGGACAATGACTGCGAGTTCATTGTGCTGGCAGGAGATGTCTTTGAACATAACTCACTTGAGCAGCGCACCACTGGACGCGCATTAGAAGCATTACGTTCTTTAAAGCTACCGGTGTACCTATTGCCCGGTAACCATGATCCATTAACTGCAGATTCTTTGTTTTATCGCGCCAAAGACATCGAGGGTGTGACCATTTTGTCTGATAATTCAGTGCATCAGATCAGCCCAGGTGTTGAAATTGTGGGAGCCCCACTCCTACAGAAGACAGCAAGCTCAGATCTGGTAGCAGATGCCTTGGCAGATTTAGAACCGACAGAAAACATTCGCATTGCTGTTGGGCATGGCCAAGCAGAAGCCCGCACTACTGATCACCGTGCGGACTTGATTGACCTTAAAGCCGTTGAATCCAAACTGGCGGACGGCACTATTGATTACCTTGCATTAGGTGATACCCACTCAGCACAGCCTGTAGGCAACAGTGGCAAAGTGTGGTTTTCCGGTGCTCCAGAAACTACCGACTTCCACGATCTTGACCCAGACCGGGTGGGAGGAGAAGTAAATTCCGGAAAAGTTCTCATCGTCAACGCCACCAAGGCGCATGTCGAGGTTAAAGAAGTCGAGGTGGGGAAGTGGACCTTCCACGCTTTTTCCCGTGATATTTCATCCATGGCAGATGTGGAAGAGTTCTTACAAACCTTGCGGGACTATCCAGATAAATCTAGAACAGTAATTAAATATGGTTTGCGTGGAACCATCACGTTGGAACAAAACAGAATTCTGGAAGAGGGTATCGCGGAACTTGAAGATGTTTTTGCTTCCCTTAAGCCACGCGAACGTACAACAGATCTTGTCCTTGAACCTGGTGAACATGATCTGGAGTACTTAGAAATGATGGGCTATGCTGCCGATGTTTTGCGAGTACTGAGTGATTCAGTAGTGTCCGGTAATGCGCCAGAAGAAGACCGTGATGCTCTTAACCTGCTGTTTCGTCTAAGCCGGGAGGTTTAAACACATGCGTATTCACGAAATAATTATTGATAATTTCCGCGCTATCGAGCATTTAGAGCTTCGTGATATCCCAGAACGAGGTGTCATAGTCATCCATGGTGACAACGAGCAAGGAAAATCCTCCATCTTAGAAGCCATTGATACCGTTCTAAACATTAAACACCGCAGCAAAAGCGGAAAAATCAAAGCTATTCAGCCCGTTGACCGCGATGTTCCCATCAGTATCACCTTTGAGGCAACAATTGGTGATGTCCGCTTCCGGATCCACAAGCAATACTTAAAAACTCCAGCAGCTGAGATGCAGCTTATTGAGCCACGGCCGTCCAACCACCGCGGTGATGAAGCAGAGACCAAACTTGCAGATATCTTGCATACCCATCTTGATACAGCGTTGCTGGATACCTTGTTTATGAAACAGGGAGAAGTTGAAGCAGGTATCAATGCGGTAGGAATCCCTGCGCTGACTAGTGCTTTGAATACTCAAAGTGGCAGTACAGAAGATGCCACTGAAGACACTGAACTCATGGCAGCAGTGGAAAAAGAATACGCAAAGTTCTATACCAATACAGGTAAGGCCAACGCTCGCTTTTTGCAGTTTTCCAAGCAGGTGGATGACCTGCGCGCAGACCTTAATGTCGCAAGTGCTGAGGTTGCTCAATTATCGTCCCATGTTGATCGGGTTGCGCGTTTGGAATCTGATCGCGACGTGGCGAAAGCAAAGTTGCCTAAAGCGGAAGAAGAGCTGGAAATCCGGCGTTCTGAATTAGCGGGAGCTTTAAAGATTAAGACAGAAGCGGAGGAAATTCTTGCACAGTTTTCTCGAGCTTCTGAACAGCTAGAGCAAGCTGTTGGTGCACAAAATCGACGTAAAGATGCCCGAAACAAACTAGAACAAGCAAAAGAAGCGGTAAAAGAGGCTGAAGCAGCCAAAGAAAATAAGCAACAGGATGCGACTAGAGAAGCAGAAGAATTCCAGGCTTTAAGTGCGAAGCTAGAAGCCGCACGAGTAGCTGAAACTGCTGCCATCAGCAGGGTGAAAGATGCACGCCAAGTAGTTGTTGGCATTAAAAACCGTGATCGCAAAGAATACCTTCGCACACTTTTAGTTGAGCTGGACCGCATTGGAACAAAGCTCCATGATTTACGGACCGCCCAACATAGTGCAGTACCAGTAACCCAACGCGATATTGATGCACTGCGAAAAGCAATCACTGACGTAGAAATTCAAAGAAGCCTCGTTGAAGCGAGACAGGGAAATATTACGTTAAGTGCGGTAACGCCAACCGAAATTCAGCTCGGCGATAACGCTTTGTCACTTTCAACTGAGTCCACGCAGGTCCCTCTTGACCGTGATCTCACAATGGTGATCGGTGATGTCACCGTCACCATCAACCCAGGAAAATCAGCCGCTGACAGCCGATCCGATTTAGAATCAGTTGAAGCTACATTGGCGGAGCTTCTTGACCGGCTTGATGTTAAGGATATGGATCAGCTTCAGGAACGGTTCAACGCTCAAGAAAAACGCGATGCTGATATCGCTGCGCTGCTAAAAGAGCAAGAGCGCACCAGCGGTGGAATCGACGTAGCAGTTTTACGAGCTGAGCTAGATGGGCTGCAAATCCCTGATGGTTTAGATCCTGACCTTGGTTTAGACGGCGCCCAAACACAATTAGAAGAGGCGGAAGAATCACGAGAACGAGCAGGGGAAGCACAAAAGCAAGCAAGCGCTGCATTGGATGGGCTACGGTCTCGTCCTGCTGATAACGCCTTGAGGGTTTTGACTGCTCAACTTGATAGCTTGGCCAATAACGTAACGGTGGCTCAAAATGAACTTGATAGGGCAGTCGCGGACAGCTCCGATGAGGACGTGACTGCTGCCGTGCAACGGTGCACAGATGAACTAGCTGCTGTAACACTTAAACGGCAAGAGATTGAAAAGTCCCTGGCCGAGTCGAATCCTGATCTAGCTCAACGCCTATGCGACGGTGCTGAAGCAAATGTGAGGTCTTATAAAGCGGCAATTTCTGATGCAAGCACTGAGTTAGTTCGGTTGGAAGGACTCATTGGGGTTGCAGCAGGAGCTAAAGAACGATTCGACAAGGCGGAAGCAGCGCTGAAAGCAGCGGAGAATCGCTTGGAATCTGAACAACGCAGAGCACATGCTGCACGTCGTCTTCATGATCTTATGGTGTCTTACCGTGATGAGTCCAGGAAGCGATACGCGGCTCCTTTTGCCGATAAGCTTTCACGCCTAGCTGCATCCGTGTTTGGGGAAAACACGGACTTCGACCTCGATGACAAACTCTCAATTGCAAGTAGATCGATTGGGCCACGAACGGTAGATCTTGATCACCTATCAGGAGGTGCCCAAGAACAGCTAGCAATTCTCACAAGATTTGCCATCGCGGAATTGGTTGCTGAATCTTCTGAGCAATCTGCAGTTCCAGTGTTTATTGATGATGCTTTGGGCAGCACTGACCCTGAACGCCTTACCCGCATCTCCCTGCTATTTAGCGATGCCGGTAAAGAATCTCAGGTATTTGTGCTTACATGCGTGCCAGACAGATACAACTATGTAGAAGTCGCACAAAAGCTCAGCATTGAATCATTGAAAACCTCTAACGTGCTGCTGTAAAAGCCACCGCTAAAGCCACCACTAAACGGAGCACGTCACAATGAGTATTCACCCAGATGCCCAGCGTTTTCTTCAACTCGCCTCGCACGCTCCGGATTTGGATACCCAGAGCGTGGCAGAAAACCGGGCTGCCAATGAGGCCTCCAGGCATCTCATGGGCAATAAAACTCCAGTGGCGGCAGTTCAAGATCTAGAAATCGACGGCATTCCAGTGAGGGCGTACAACCCACGGCCTGATGTGGACCAGCTGCCGGTATTTATCTACTTTCACGGCGGTGGATGGGTACTGGGAGATCTTGAATCAGTAGATTCCACAGTGCGCGACATAGCGGTGACTTCGGGAGCATTGTGCATCAGCGTGGATTATCGGCGAGCCCCGGAACATCCTTTCCCCGCAGCACTAGATGATTGCCAGGCCGTGACAGAAGCAGTACTCAACGGTAGCGTTTCTAACACCAACCCCGAACTTGTAGCCGCGGGAGGAGATAGTGCCGGCGGGAATATTGCAGCGGTGATTGCCCAAGAACTTCGAGATCGAATCGTGCACCAGGTCCTTATCTATCCAGTGATGAATCTGTCTAGTTTTGATACCTCAAGCCATCAAGAATTTGCCTCGGGGTATTTCTTGACCCGTAGACGCCTTGAATATTTCTACACCTGTTATGCGGCTGAACATGACCGAAGCGACCCACGGTTGTCGCCAGGATTGCATAAAAATTTAAAAAATTTGCCACCGGCTACCATCGTGACGGCGGAATGTGATCCTTTGGTAGATGAGGTTTCTGATTATGCAGAAGCTTTACTTAAGGCGGGAAATGCTGTTACGCACGTACAGTTCAAAGGCCAGGTTCATCCTTTTGTGCAAATGTCTACACTCATAGCCGATGCACTGTCTGCACGGCGTTTCATTGGTGGGGAACTCGCAGAGGCCTTTAAGTACAGTCGTTCCACGAAACCAAAGATATAGCCGAAAGCCAATCTCCTTCGACAGAGTTTTGTAGATTTCTACAAAAATAGCCCTAATCTTTTGGACATTTTGGCATAGACCACAACCCTTAAAAAACGTAACTTAGATCATAGAAATTGATTGACATTCGTTTAGGGAGGTCCCTTGTCAAAGGTCGCAGACAACATAGAAGAACAGCTGCGTTCAGAGTTATTTGATGGAATGACCATCGCGGCTGGTGGTTTTGGCCTGTGTGGTATTCCCAGCACGCTGATTGATATTGTGCGTGACTCTGGCGTAAAAGACCTCACTGTAGTTTCCAACAACTTAGCTATTGATGGAGTCGGCTTGGGTCGTTTGCTGGAAGGCGGTCAAATTTCCAAGGTTTTGGCGTCTTATATTGGGGAGAACAAACTCTTCATGGAGCAATACTTAAGCGGAGCTGTTGAGGTGGAATTCGTCCCGCAGGGAACTTTGGCGGAACGGATGCGTGCAGGCGGGGCAGGTATTGCTGCGTTTTACACTCAAACCGGTGTGGGAACAGCCATTGGTGAAGGAAAGCCCACCGCAGAATTTGATGGTGAAACCTACTTGATGGAACGAGCCATCATCGCTGATGTTTCGCTCGTTCATGCGCACACAGCTGATATTCACGGTAATTTGCGCTATCGACTTGCCGCCCGGAACTTTAACCCCGTTGTTGCAAAGTGCGGAAAGGTCACCTTCGCAGAAGCGGAACACATCGTCGATCGCGGTGAACTAGGACCTGATGATATTCACACCCCGAGTGTATTTATCCATCACCTCACCCAAGCACTAATTCCCAATGAGATTGAACAAATTGTCAATCGTCCCCGACCAGAAGCTTTGCAGGAGGTTTAAAAACCATGGCTTGGACACGAGATGAAATGGCTGTTATTGCCGCTTCGGAACTAGAAGATGGCGATTACGTCAACTTAGGAATCGGTATTCCCACACTGATCGCTAACAATCTGCCAGACGGTGTACACGTTAACATTCAAAGCGAAAACGGCATCTTAGGCATGGGACCTAATCCATATCCAGGCGAAGAAGACGCAGATCTTATTAACGCTGGTAAACAGACCATCACGCTACAATCCGGCGCAGTCATCTTTGATTCTGCTACATCCTTTGCCATGATCCGCTCTGGAAAAATGAAGGCAGCGTTTTTAGGTGCCATGGAAGTTTCTGGATCAGGTGATCTAGCCAATTGGATGATTCCAGGAAAGCTGGTCAAAGGCATGGGTGGTGCCATGGATCTGGTAGCCGGTGCAAGGCGAGTCGTGGTGCTTAGTGAACACACCTCTAAAAATGGCCAACCCAAGATCGTGTCGGAATGCTCCCTTCCTTTAACTGGTGTTGGGGTAGTAAACCGCATCATCACAGATCTGGCGGTGTTTGACATTGAGGATGGACAGTTGGTGTTGCGTCAGATCGCGCCGGGTGTCACAGAAGAAGAAGTGAGAGAAAAAACTGCAGCTCCATTCACGGTGGATTTGGATGCAACTATTCAAGGAGTAGTTCGATGAGTGTTGTTGTCGCTGGTATCGGTGAGACCCCGATGGGGAAATACCCGGATCGCAGTATTTATGAAATGATCCGCGAAGCGGGCCATGTGGCTATTGATGAGGCCGGAATTGATCCAAGCCTTATTACGGCTGCGTATGTTGGAAACTTCAATGGTCAGCAACTGCTAGGTCAGGGGCATTTTGGCCCACTGGTGATGGAAACTTTAGGTATGCCGCATGTCCCGGCGATGCGGGTCGAAGGTGCGTGTGTCTCTGGCGGCTTGGCGTTGCTTCAGGGCATTGAGGCGATTCGATCTGGAAGGCACAAAGCTGTGCTAGTTGGTGGTGTGGAGAAGATGACTCACCAAACAACTGCTGCTGTCACGGGTGCTTTGACCTCAGCAATGGATATTGAATTTGAGGCGCATTCTGGTCTGACGTTCCCAGGTGCCTTTGCGTTGGTTGCTCACCGTTATTTCTACGAGTTTCGCAATGTGCAGCGCGAAATGGCCCAGGTGGCGGTCAATGCCCATGACAATGCACTGCTTAATCCGACAGCCCAAATGCACAAGGCCATCGATGTGGACAAGGTGTTAAATGCTCCTCGCATCGCAGATCCACTAGGGCTTTATGATTGCTCCCTGGTTACTGATGGTGCCGCATTTTTGGTGTTGGTGTCGGAAGATTTAGCCCCCAATAACGGCCATCGACAGGTAAATATCATCGGTTCTGGACATGGTGGCGATGCCCTGACATTGCACGGTAAAGATTCCATGACCACTTTCGGTGCCACCGTCCGGGCTGCGAAACAAGCCTATGAACAGGCTGGGGTTAGCGCCACAGACATTGATTTGGCCGAGGTGCACGATTGTTTCACCATTACTCAGATTATTAATACTGAAGATCTTGGATTCTTTGAAAAAGGCCACGGCGGCGACGCTGTTGCAGAAGGTCGCACCGCACGAACCGGCGACATGCCGATCAACGTTTCAGGCGGGTTAAAAGCCAAAGGCCATCCCATCGGCGCAACTGGTATTAGCCAAGCGATCGAGGTGATCACCCAAATCAGGGGCGGAGGAGGGGAGCGCCAAATTAATAAAGCTGATATCGGTTTGACCCACAACTTGGGTGGAACTGCTGGTACCTGCGTGATCAATATCTTCCAAGGAGCGTAAAAATCATGGCTGCTGAAATTTTGACCTACACCATTATTCGGACGCCACCGAAGGGGTTTGAGGGCGCACCGTATTGCGTTGCAGTAATCAACAACAACGGAATCGCTGAAACCGTTCGGGTTTCTGGCTACCAAGACGGGCAGGACATCCGCATCGGCGACGCAGTAAGCCCGCTTGATCAGCCCGATCAGTTTGGCGCTACTTTTCGCTTTGCCACTTAAATTTCCCTGACACAAAAGACTTTTACCTCCGCTACGGCGACCTAGCAGTGGCGGAGGTGGGCGTCGATAAGCAGCATTTTAAGGAGATATCGTGAGCTCGACCTTTAAAACTGCCAAAAAGGCTGCGCCGAAGCAGTCATTTATGGATCGGTATTTAGCCTGGTTTATCCGTTGGATGCCTGAGTCGTTTGTTATCTGTTTGGCACTGACCGTGTTTGTTGGAATTTTCGCGCTCATTGCCACAGATACTCCACTGTGGAGCATGAATCCAGAAACTACCAGCGTGGTCAGTGCGTGGGCGGAAGGGTTTTGGAGTCTGCTGGCATTTACCATGCAGATGACGGTGCTGCTGTCGACAGGAAGCGCGGTTGCCTCATCACCACCGGCACAAAAAGTGCTGACAAAGATCGCTAGTATCCCAAATTCAAAGTTCCAGGCGATTTTGCTGGGTTCGGTTTCTGCGGTGTTGTTGGGATATGTGCACTGGGGATTGGGCATGATGGCTGCGATTGTGTTGGGTAAAGAAATCCTTGCGCAATCACGAATCAAGGGTTATGCCTTGCATCCACCAGTGATGATTGCGGCGTTGTTCATGGCGTTTTTGCCCTCTTCAGCCGGTATTTCAGGTGCGGCAGTGCTGTATGCGGCAACGCCGGGGTACCTCAAGGATATGGTTCCGGAAAACTATCAAGACCGAGTTCCAGAAGCCGTGCCGCTTACTGATTCTGTGCTGCGCCTTGATTTCATCATCTTGTTGGTGATTTGTTCCATCATCACCACAGGATTTGCATTGCTCATGCATCCCAAGAGCAAAGAGAAAACCGCAACGATTTCTGATGAGTTCTTCGCTGAAATTCAAGCGGGAAGTGAAAAGATCGTGATTCCACGATCCACACCAGCTGAAAAGTCCAATGCAAGCCGTTGGATCATGTACCTCGTTGGCGGAATTGGGTTGTTGTACAGCATTTTTAGCCTCTGGACTGGTGGCGTAACTGGGCTGACGCTCAACTCATTCAACTTTTTGTTCCTGTCACTGGGCATGGTGCTGACAGCTAATTACGGGCCGGAGTATTATGCGAAACTCATCCGTGAAGGCATTCAAGGAACGTGGGGTTTTATTCTGCAATTCCCGTTCTATGCAGGTATTTTCGGACTAATATCTTTCACTGGTTTGGGTGTTGTGATCTCCGGTTTCTTCACCTCAATTTCAACGGCAACCACGTGGCCGGTAATCGCATTCCTATACTCTGGGCTGCTCAACATTGCCGTGCCTTCGGGTGGTTCAAAGTTTGTTATTGAGGCTCCATATATTATTCCGACAACGATTGATCTCGGTGCTGATATGGGCCTTGTCCTGCAGGCTTATCAAATGGGCGACGGCGCCACCAACCTTCTCATCCCATTTTTCGCGCTGCCGTACTTGGCCAATTTTAAGATCAAATTCAGCCAAGTCGTCGGCTACACTGTCCCACCTGTGCTGGTTGTCCTGGTCGTAACCTGCATCTACCTGTTTGTGCGGGCATCAATGATTTAAAAAGATGCTTCTCGACGCCAAAAGCCGCGGCACCTTCAGCAATTACTGAAGGTGCCGCGGCTTAAAGTTGTGCGCGCTTAAGCGGACTTGATTGCGGAGCCGTCGATCTCGATCTTGATCTTTTCAGAAACAAGCACGCCGCCGGTGGACAGTGGAGCCTGGAAATCAATGCCGAAGTCCTTGCGGTTAACCTCGGTGGAAGCCTCAAAGCCCAGGCGGGTGTTGCCGAATGGATCCTCAGCAACGCCGCCAACCTCAACGTCCAGGGTGACGGACTTGGTGGTGTCACGAATGGTCAGATCACCGGTAACGGTGCCTTCGTTCTCGTTCTTGATAACAAAGGAGGTGGCCTCGAAGGTCATCTCAGGGAACTTATCTACTGCGAAGAAGTCATCGCCCTTAACGTGTGCATCGCGGTCAGCGTTGCCGGTAGAAATGGAGGCGGTCTTGATAACAACCTTTGCAGAGGAGTTCTCTGGGTTTTCAGCGTCTACCACGATGGAGTCGGTGTACTCGGTGAACTCACCGCGAACCTTGGTAACCATTGCGTGGCGTGCAACGAACTTGATTTCAGTGTGTGCAGGGTCAAGGGTCCAGGTGCCAGTCAAATTGCTCATAGTAAATCCTTTTCAAGAAGTTTCTGTTTCGTTTTTAACGGTACCGACGTTTGTGCATCTCTGCAGTCTCTGTGGCTGTCCGTTGTTCGAGTTCTATACTAGTCAGCTTTAGTGACATGTCAACAACTTTCTTTAAAAACTTGCTGCGGAAACTAAAACCCCCAGCTAGAAGCGTGAATAAAATTATTATGCCTTTTAGTTCCTTACCAGCTTCCGGCTCTGTTCGGTGTCTTAAGGGTGATGTATTGGCTGGTTTTCGGCCGCCAGGGCTGTTTGGCCGGGGGACTTCCTGCGAACCGACATATATGACCAAATCCGTAGGTGCTCTAAGGATTCTTGGTCGCCAGTGCAAATTTGTTGGCCGGGATAACGTCATTTTTGACCAGGAACTAGTGTTTTATAACCTTCCTTGGTCGCTAGGTTGAATGAGGCTTAAAAACTGGCCAATGGGCTAGAAAAACGATCACGCTAAAATCGCTCCTAAACAAATACTCATTCTGGAAATTAGTTCGCTCAAATGGCCGTTTAGAGGGGGATTAATTAGAACCTCGGGCTGGACGTTTGTCTCAAGTGATCGCTTTTAAAAAATAAACGAATTTTCCGGGGTTTGGCGCCAGTGCAGATTAAGGGAACTTTGAATAAACCTTTCAATACACACTAGGGTAGGTGATATGACAACACCACGATGGCTCTCCACAGAAGAGCAACAACTCTGGCGCATGATCTTGTCTGCTGTCCGGAAAATGGAACGCACACTAGATGAGACCCTCGTGGATGACCACAACCTCACAACCTCTGAATATGCGGTGCTGGTCGTGCTATCTGAGGCGGGTGATCAGGAAATGCGTCTACGCGATATGTGCCAAGAACTTGATTGGGATCGCAGCCGAACCTCCCACCAAATCACCCGCATGGACAAAAAGGGACTTGTTTCCAAGGTGAAATGTGCAGGCGATGCCCGTGGCGTGATCGTAGAAATTACTCCAGAAGGGGAGAGGCGACTCAAGGATGCCGTTCCTGCCCACGTGGAAACCGTGCGCAGCTTGATTTTCGACCCCATGGAAGAAGGTCACATGGAAGGCTTAAGGTCTTACCTTACGGCCGTCTTAAACTCTGACAACTGCGTTGCACTGAATAAGCAACGTGAAGAACAGCTGTAATTAGGTCATACTCTCAGGGATTTCTAGGGGTTATTTGAGGGGAAATCCCCGATGTGCCCACGCTTTAAAAGGGCAATGATTGAGGAAGAACAAAAGTTAAACCCAATCAGTTGCCCCGAAGGAGCATGATCCCCATGACATACCCAGCTCAGAGCCGACGCCTTGCCCGCAGCACCACCGATAAATGGATTGGTGGCGTTGCTGGTGGACTGGCAGAAACATACGGCTGGAATCCAGCACACGTCCGCCTCGCTTTCGCAGCTTCGGTGCTGTTGCCTTTGCCAGGGTCTCAAGTCCTGTTCTACCTCCTGGCATGGTTGATCATTCCATCAAGGGACCAACGTTTCTAGAGGGTTTAACACAAAGAAAAGCCTGCACGAGTGTGCAGGCTTTTGGCGTCGGAAGTCTTTTTAAGCCACTAACCGGGCAAAGCAGCGCGAAACCTGCGCAAGGCCCTCGTTATCGTCGCTATAAAGTTCAGAAAGAGGCCAACTGCGCTTAGGGGTGTGGATCTCCAAAAGAGAATGAACCGCTTGGCCACTGGTGTGGTCTAATGCGTTTATTTCTTCTTGATCCAAGGTAACAACCGACAATGTCAGATTTGAAGGCGAAAGAACCGGAATCATGACACGAGTTGCACCATTGTTGATGTGCTCACTGGCATCTGCGTACAGCTCAGCAACTGAAGTTCCTGTGGTTATTGGAATAACTGGGGTTAACGGGTCAAATTGCAAGATTGCGTCATGTACCTCATTGACTGCCTTGAAATACACGGTGGCTGTAAGTAGCCGAAGCTCAGTGATTTTCTTGGTGGAAGCCTGTTGCGTCTTCATCTCAATCCTTCTCAACAATCAATAGAAACCAGCGGTGACTAATGGATCGTCGGTTGAACGTTACGCAAAGTTTTTTAAAGCGATACCGACTCGAATCCGTCCTCAAAGTCTGCTGGTACGGAATTCTAATCCAATTCTTAATCTTTGGCACGACTATTCAGGAATCGTGACACACGGCATGTTTTCAAACATGGAACTTGCAGCATACTTTCGAATGCTTGGTACCTTGTTGCCTGAATGTAATCACTATAGCTAATGTGCTGATCAAAATGTGGAATACGTAAAAAGTTGTAAAAATTGAGAGACAATGCGGACATGATGCGCCGTAAGTTGGTGTCGGAATCACTGTTGAAACTAAACGGAGACGCTAAATCTCCGACATAAATTGTGGTGAATAGTGATAGCAACGAGACAATGTGTTTTTCTGACGTTGACCATCTGGCACATTGATGCCTCTAGTGGTTACTAATCGTTCATTTTCAATTGGATGATGCTAGCGACCAGTACCGTCGCCATGATCGTGACCACTATGAGTGACCGGTTTGGAGTAGCGGTGTAGGCGATTGTGGCGATGGCGAACGCGGCTGTGCCGATTGCGAAACGCATTGAATGTCCTTTGTAGGCATACAGGAATAGATTTTGGTGGATGGGGGAATCAACGGCAGTTGCGGAGCATTTTGGAATTGGGTGAAAAATAAGTGCAGGTCACAAGCGAAAAGCTTGTGACCTGCACTTAATTTAGTGTGTGCCCCCGATAGGAGTCGAACCTACGACCTTCGGTACCGGAAACCGGTGCTCTATCCACTGAGCTACGGAGGCTAACCGCCACCATCACAATCTATGTGATGACAACGGTGTGATTCTATCACCAACTACAAGGAGGAAAGCAATTAGCCTTCCACAATTGGGGTAGGGGTGAATCCTTCCACCCAGGTGGCATCAGTGTGTCCAGTGCGAAGGTAGTCCACAAGAATATCGTTGACTGCCTGGTTATTGCCGCCGTAGGCCTGGCCGTGTCCTGGTCCATCCACGGTTACAACGTGTGCGTTCATGGAGTTCGCAAGATCAGTGTGGGTCCAGTAAGGAGTTTGCGGATCGCCGGTTCCCTGAATCAAAAGCGGCTGGACTTCCAATTGTGAACCGTCGGTTGGCTGTTGCCCGCTGGATGGAGTGATGCCGGAACATGCTTGTCCAGAGCTGTATTTCACGGAGTAGACATCGAAGATATCGCCGGTGACAAGGCTGGTCCAGGCCATGCGTGCCATAGCGACTGGGTCGGGAGCAACGGTGTTTTCGTTACACATGACCATGCGCTGCATGTTCACGCTGGCATTGATGCTTTCGATGACGTATGGGTCTTCGCCGGTCTCTGCAACATCTGGCGCTGGTGTTTGGCCGGCGATTGCTGCTGCTAGGACTGGCCAGCTGGTGGGCTGTGGGATCAGTGCACGTGACGCGTTAAGTAATGGACTCAAAGATTGGTTGGATCCAGGATTGAGCAACTGTGTGGCTAGACCTTGAATCTGGACGGAAGCAGGATTGGTGGCGGTCATGATATCGGCACCCGCTTGGCCTGCCCAGGCAAATGCTGGTGGGACATCGCCTACCTGTGCTGGAGGTGGTGCAACGGTTGGGTTAGTGCCGGTTTCTGCCACGATCTGGTTTGACCAGTTTTGGTAGACAGCCAGTGGAGTCGCACCTAAACCGTAGGTGTCGTTGTTTTCTGCAACCCAGCTAAAGAAATCGTTGAGGGAGTTTTTATATCCCTGCTCTTGGGAAGCCATAATGCCGTTCCAAGCCAAATTTGGCGACATTGCAGAATCAAGGACTACTTTGTCCGTGTGCTGTGGGTAGCGGGTTGCGTAGACCGATCCTAGGTAGGTGCCATAAGAAAGGCCGAAGATGGAGATCTTTTCATCGCCGAGCGCTTGACGTACGAGTTCCCAGTCATTGGCTGTGTTGTCAGTTGTCAGACTGGAGGTGTAGCCAGGGGTGCCAATCTCGCAGGAATCTTTAACGAAGGCACCTTCGCGGGTGAGGATCGAGAAAGAGTCATAGCCAGGGGCAATATTGTTGCAATCTACTGGGGTTGAGCCCACCATGCCTCGGGGCTGAACAGCTACGAGGTCAAATTCCTGATACATCTCAGCTGGCCAGTTCATAGCCTCGTTTCCGAAGAAACTGTAGGCATCACCGCCAGGTCCGCCAGCGTTGCCGAAAATAGTTCCACGCTTTTCACCTTGGGCGGGGACTTTGATGAATCCCACGCTGATATCCCCAAGCGAGGGATCTGAATAGTGCATGGGAACATCGATGCTTCCGCATTGTGCAGACTCGATATTGACCTGAGGTGGGCATTCCTCCCACCTGATATTTTCCTGGGCGGAAGCCACAGGCAACGAGATCAGAAAAGGGCTGAGCGCTGCGGTGGTGGCTAGAGTTGCCGTTATCTTTTTCACTGTCGAACGGGGCATGAGGGCTCCAAGGACTGTTGTTTATGAATATTTATTTTCCCCAAAGAGCCTATACAGGCACTAGTGATTTTTCACTATAAAGTCAGGGATTTCTTATAACTATGGGTCATATTCTGTATGAGGGGTGTACCTCGGCTAGAATTTCTCCCCATGACACCAGCAGATCTCGCAACATTGATTAAGGAGACCGCAGTGGAGGTTTTAACCTCCCGCGAACTCGATACTTCCGTCCTTCCGGAGCAAGTAGTTGTTGAGCGTCCGCGTAACCCAGAGCACGGCGATTACGCCACCAATATTGCATTGCAAGTGGCTAAAAAAGTAGGCCAAAATCCTCGTGACTTAGCTACCTGGTTGGCTGAGGCCTTGGCAGCTCATGAGGCAATTGACTCTGCTGAAATTGCTGGCCCAGGCTTTTTAAATATTCGCCTTGCAGCTGCAGCGCAGGGTGAAATTGTGGCCAAAATTCTGGCACAGGGGGAGGAGTTTGGAAACTCTGATCACCTTTCCCATCTGGACGTGAACCTCGAGTTTGTTTCCGCGAACCCCACCGGACCTATCCACCTTGGCGGCACACGTTGGGCAGCCGTAGGTGATTCTTTGGGTCGTGTGCTGGAAGCATCCGGTGCGAAGGTGACTCGGGAATACTACTTTAACGATCATGGTCGACAGATTGATCGTTTCGCTTTGTCCTTGCTTGCTGCTGCGAAGGGGGAGCCAACCCCAGAAGACGGTTATGGCGGCGAATACATTAAGGAAATTGCGGAGGCGGTCGTCGAAAAGCATCCTGAAGCGTTGAGCTTAGAGCCTGCCGCAACCCAGGAACTATTCCGCGCTGAAGGCGTGGAAATGATGTTTGAGCACATCAAATCGTCCTTGCACGAATTTGGCACGGATTTTGATGTCTACTTCCACGAGAACTCCCTATTTGAGTCTGGTGCGGTAGACAAGGCTGTGCAGTCGTTGAAAGACAACGGCAACCTGTACGAAAACGACGGTGCATGGTGGCTGCGCTCGACCGACTTCGGCGACGACAAAGACCGCGTTGTCATCAAATCTGACGGCGACGCCGCCTACATTGCCGGCGATATTGCCTATGTGGCCGACAAGTTCTCCCGCGGACACAACCTGAATATTTACATGCTCGGCGCTGATCACCATGGATACATCGCGCGCCTGAAAGCTGCTGCGGCTGCACTTGGCTACAAGCCAGAAGGCGTTGAAGTCTTGATCGGCCAGATGGTGAACCTGCTTCGCGACGGCAAGGCAGTGCGTATGTCCAAGCGTGCTGGCACAGTGGTGACTTTGGATGACCTGGTAGAAGCAATTGGTATTGATGCCGCACGCTACTCCCTGATCCGTTCCTCCGTGGATTCCTCCCTTGATATCGATCTTGGTCTGTGGGAATCCCAGTCTTCTGACAACCCTGTGTACTACGTGCAATATGGACACGCTCGTTTGTGCTCTATTGCGCGAAAAGCAGAAACATTAGGCGTCACCGACGAAGGCGCAGATTTGTCGCTGCTGACTCATGACCGTGAAGGTGACCTCATCCGCACCCTCGGTGAATTCCCTGCAGTAGTTAAGGCTGCCGCTGACCTGCGTGAACCTCACCGCATTGCGCGCTACGCCGAAGAGCTTGCCGGAACCTTCCACCGTTTCTACGACGCGTGCCACATTCTGCCTAAAGCAGACGAGGAAAAGGCACCAATCCATTCAGCACGCTTGGCACTTGCAGCAGCAACCCGCCAAACCCTTGCTAACGCCCTGCGCCTCGTCGGCGTTTCCGCACCGGAGAAGATGTAAACAATGGCTTCAGCTGAAAACTTCAATGAACTCCCATCGCATGTCTGGCCACGCAACGCCGTACGCCAAGAAGACGGAGTTGTAACCGTCGCGGGTGTGCCTTTGCCTGATTTGGCAGAAGAATACGGGACACCACTTTTTGTGGTAGATGAAGATGACTTCCGTTCCCGCTGCCGCGACATGGCAGCAGCCTTCGGCGGTGCGGATAACGTGCACTACGCATCCAAGGCATTTTTAACCAAGACCATCGCTCGCTGGGTTGATGAAGAGGGACTGTCACTAGATATTGCCTCCATCAACGAGCTCGGAATCGCTCTAGCTGCAGGTTTCCCAGCTAGCCGCATCACCGCACACGGCAACAACAAAGGTGTAGAGTTCTTGCGCGCTTTGGTACAAAACGGTGTTGGTCACGTGGTATTGGATTCCGCGCAGGAATTAGAACTGCTCGATTATGTAGCAGCTGGTGAAGGCAAGATCCAGGATGTTTTAATCCGCGTGAAGCCAGGCATTGAAGCACACACCCATGAATTTATTGCAACCAGCCACGAAGACCAAAAGTTTGGATTCTCCCTAGCATCTGGTTCTGCATTTGCTGCAGCGAAAGCAGCAAACAACGCCGAAAACCTGAATCTGGTTGGTCTGCACTGCCACGTTGGATCCCAAGTTTTCGATGCAGAAGGATTCAAACTAGCGGCAGAACGCGTACTTGGGCTCTACGCACAGATTCACAGCGAATTGGGCCTTGCTTTGCCAGAGCTGGATCTCGGTGGTGGATACGGCATTGCCTACACCGCAGCAGAAGAGCCACTCAACGTCGCCGAAGTAGCCACTGACCTGATCACCGCAGTTGGGAAAATGGCTGCGGAACTAGGCATCGACGCACCAACTGTCCTTGTGGAACCAGGCCGTGCGATCGCCGGACCATCAGCTGTCACCATCTACGAAGTAGGAACCACCAAAGACGTTCACGTTGACGATGACAACACCCGACGCTATGTGGCTGTCGACGGTGGAATGTCCGATAACATCCGCCCAGCCCTCTATGGCTCTGAGTACGATGCACGCGTGGTGTCGCGCTTCACTGAAGGCGAAGGCGTAAACACCCGAGTTGTTGGTGCACACTGCGAATCCGGCGATATTTTGATCAACGATGAAGTTTATCCATCAGATATCACTAGTGGCGACTTCCTTGCACTCGCTGCGACAGGTGCATATTGCTACGCCATGAGCTCCCGCTACAACGCCTTCACCCGTCCAGCGGTTGTTTCTGTACGCGCAGGTAGCTCCCGGCTGATGCTGCGCCGTGAAACCTTAGATGACATTTTGGCATTGGAGGCTTAAGAAAGTTTTCTAAGGGATTTTGTGATCGACTTTCCACCTTCCAAGGATCTCGACTAATAAATAACGCATCGGGATCCTTGGAACATTTGGTATGAAACTATTTTGCCAAGGTGGGAAGTTGGTGTGTGGCAGCGCGGGGTAAGGGGTGCTGGAGAGCACGCGTTGAAACGACCGGCGGCAAACGTCGGAAAGCAATCGTCTTGAGGGTGGCATAGTTTTTAAAACAACGACGGGCTAAGGGGATAAGGTCCAATGTCGTGTCAACTTCAAAGGAAGTATTTATGATGCCTAATCCGTTTCCAAGCTTAGGTTTTAGGAGAGAAACTAGCTGCTGAAACATTAAGTTGAATTGAATGTTGGGGGCTTTAAGGCGGAAATGAACAGCTTGGTCTATAGTGGCTAGGTACCCTTTTTGTTTTGGGCACCTGTAGGGTGGCCGAAGCAAACAAATAGGACAACAACGCACGACCGCGAATATTTTTTGGAGAATCATGACCTCAGCATCTGCCCCAAGCTTTAACCCCGGTAAGGGTCCCGGCTCAGCAGTCGGAATTGCCCTTCTTGGATTCGGAACTGTCGGCTCTGAGGTGATGCGCCTGATGACTGAATACGGTGATGAGTTGGCGCACCGTATTGGTGGTCCGCTAGAAGTTCGAGGCATTGCTGTTTCTGATAAGTCCAAGCCACGCGAGGGTGTTTCACCTGAGTTGCTTACTGAAGATGCATTTGCCCTGATCGAGCGCGATGACGTGGACATCGTTGTAGAGGTTATCGGCGGAATTGATTACCCACGTGAGGTTGTACTGGCAGCTTTAAAGGCCGGGAAGTCCGTGGTTACCGCTAATAAAGCTCTCGTAGCTGCTCACTCGGCAGAGCTTGCTGATGCAGCAGAAGCAGCAAATGTTGACCTTTACTTCGAAGCTGCTGTGGCAGCTGCGATCCCAGTTGTTGGCCCATTGCGCCGTTCCTTGGCTGGCGATCAGATCCAGTCCGTGATGGGCATCGTTAACGGCACCACCAACTTCATCTTGGATGCGATGGATTCCACTGGCGCCGACTATGAGGAGTCCCTGGCTGAGGCTACTCGCTTGGGATATGCAGAAGCTGATCCAACCGCTGACGTTGAGGGCCATGATGCGGCTTCAAAGGCAGCAATTCTAGCGTCGATCGCATTCCACACTCGCGTTACCGCAGATGATGTTCATTGCGAGGGCATCAGCAACATCAGCGCTGACGATATCAAGGCAGCTCAGCAGGCTGGCCACACCATCAAGTTGCTGGCTATCTGTGAGAAGTTCACCAACCAGGAAGGAAAGTCAGCCATTTCCGCTCGCGTACACCCGACCCTGTTGCCTGTATCCCACCCATTGGCGTCGGTTAACAAGTCCTTTAATGCAATTTTTGTTGAAGCAGAAGCGGCAGGTCGTCTGATGTTCTACGGAAATGGTGCAGGCGGAGCTCCTACCGCATCTGCAGTGCTTGGCGACGTAGTAGGTGCCGCTCGCAACAAGGTTCACGGTGGACGCGCTCCAGGTGAATCCACTTACGCGAACCTGCCCATCGCTGATTTTGGTGAGACCACCACCCGCTACCACCTTGATATGGAAGTGGAAGATCGCGTTGGCGTTTTGGCTGAATTGGCTAACCTCTTTGCTGAGCAGGGAATCTCCTTGCGTACAATTCGACAGGAAGAGCGCGATGATAATGCACGTTTGATCGTTGTCACCCACTCTGCGCTGGAATCTGATCTTTCCCGCACTGTTGAGCTGTTGAAGGCAAAGCCAGTAGTTAAGGCAGTCAACAGTGTGATCCGCCTCGAAAGGGACTAGTTTTACTGACATGGCAATTGAACTGAACGTCGGTCGCAAAGTTACTGTTACGGTACCGGGATCTTCGGCCAACCTCGGCCCTGGCTTTGACACTCTTGGTTTAGCTTTGTCGGTGTATGACACCGTCGAAGTGGAGATCATCCCATCGGGGCTAGAGGTAGAAGTCTTCGGCGAAGGCCAAGGCGAAGTGCCACTTGATGGCTCCCACTTGGTGGTTAAGGCCATTCGTGCCGGACTTAAAGCGGCTGATGCTGAAGTTCCGGGATTGCGTGTTGTGTGCCACAACAATATTCCGCAATCTCGTGGCCTTGGATCATCAGCTGCTGCAGCAGTAGCAGGTGTCTCCGCTGCTAATGGTCTGGCCGATTTCCCACTGACACAGGATCAAATTGTTCAGTTGGCTTCTGCTTTTGAAGGCCACCCCGATAATGCTGCAGCTTCGGTGCTTGGTGGCGCTGTCGTGTCCTGGACAACGCTTGCGATCGATGGACGTAGTCAACCAGCATATGCTGCGGTACCACTTGAGGTGCATAAAGATATCCGTGCAACCGCTTTGGTCCCTGACTTCCACGCATCAACAGAGGCCGTGCGCCGTGTGCTGCCAAATGAAGTCACCCACATTGATGCACGGTTTAATGTCTCCCGAGTAGCTGTGATGATTGTTGCTTTGCAGCAGCGTCCAGATTTGTTGTGGGAAGGTACACGAGACCGCCTGCACCAACCTTATCGAGCAGACGTTTTGCCGGTTACGTCCGAATGGGTAAACCGTCTGCGTAACCGTGGTTATGCCGCGTATCTGTCAGGTGCTGGCCCAACTGCCATGGTGCTATCCACGGAACCAATTCCAGACAAGGTTTTAGAAGATGCTCGGGAATCCGGCATTAAGGTCTTAGAACTTGAAGTAGCCGGGCCTGTAAAGGTTGAAGTAAACCAGGCATAAAATTACCCTTGGAGCTTTTCACGGAGAAAGGTTCCAAGGGTTTATTCGTACTAAATTTTAGTTGTTAATTTTGACAGCTTTGCTTCCATTTTGGATTTGCCACCGATTGCCCACTGCGTCGGAAAACTCCGAGCTAAGAACGCTGTGCTTTGTGCTATTGGCAAGAGGCTCAAAAGTATCGACAGACTTGATTTTTCGAGGATGCAGAAATCCTTCAAATTCACTTTTCACAAAATGGATCCCTGGTACCAGGTTTTTGATCTTAATCTTGCTGTTTCTGTTGTTGCCACTGACTGCAATTTCCACTTGAGAGAGGGCACCTAGATCACCATTGTTTTCGACCACGACACCCCATTCGTTTTCTGAATTGCGTGCCCACCACGTATGCAGGCTGCGAGCAATGGAAAGTTGTTGCTCTTGTTGGGCGGTCGCTTGTGCTCGGTATTCTTGGACCTCGCCGAGTTCAACCTGTCGACGTTGAAGAATGACCATTTCTTTTTCATTTTTCCGAGTGCCGAAGGCTGCCCAAGCAGAGACAATGATTGCAATGATGGCAACCGCTATTGAGAATATTTCACTGTAGGGAATTGAAGTTTCCATATCGCGCATATTACATGTGCTACATGGAATATGCGCGTTAAAAATCAAAAAACTTTGGATACCCTTAGTTATTGATTAAGTACGTGCACTTTGCATGTGCCTGGCGCGTTGAGTGGTTTGAGTTCCAATTGGATTTTGTTGTTTGTTCCGAGGCTTTCTTGGATGAATCCGGCGTGGATGGCGCAAACGAACGAGGATGGACGCTTGTCGTTGACCACGAAGGGGCAGCTATGCAGCGCAACTGAGTTTTCCTCTGGGGTTTCTGCTGGGTCGAACCCCATTTCGCGCAGCCGGGTGATTAGTGGGGATAGTGCTTGGTCGAGTTCTTCGACTTCAGCGTGGTCAATGCCCATGACGTGAGCCCATTGCTTGCCGATAGCTTGGGCTTTTGCACGTAGTTCTGGGTTTTTGATGGCGTCATCGTCGACATCACCCAACATGTTGGCCATGAGTTCAATGAGTGTGATGTATTCGCGTGCCACAGCTCGGTTGTCGGGTACCCGTGTTTGGAAGATTAATGAGGGGCGACCTCGACCTTTGGCTGAAGCGGTGACGACCCGGATGGCTTCTTTTGCTACGAGTTCTTCCAAATGGCCACGGGCGGTGTTGACATGTAGGTCAAGCTTTTTTGCTACATCGATTGCGCGAGCACCGTCAGGGAATGACTGCAACACATCTAAAACCTCGCGCTGCTTTGGGCTGAGTTTGTATGACTCAGCAAAAAGGTCAGTCGCAGCGGTAGGGGCAGTTTGTTGTTTCACTTCGGGCTCGCTCTTTGGGTGGTGTAAAAAATGATTGTTCTATATCAGATGTTATTGGGAAAAGGTGTGGAATTACTAAATTAGGTGAATCATAACATATTTGATACTGGAAAACCCTAATTAAAAGTTTCTGAGACAAAGCTAGAGATACTTGGGTTGCGTACTCTTTGGGCCGAATAAATCTCACAATAGATCTGAGTTTTTCCAGCGTAGACGTCGTATTCATCCCTCGCACTTTTAATCTAACGGGTAATCCATCTGTAAAGCGCGGGTGCGAATTAACAGTAGAGTCGTTTATTGCTTATTTAAGACGTTCAATTTCTCACATGAGCTTTGGTATTCACTACACCTCAAAAACCTCTTAAACGGGCTTCTGTGGAGGTATGACTTTTGCGAGTTGAGGTCAAAATCTCGGCCCGGCCAAACCAGGAGACCCAGAATCTTCAAAAACGACGTTCGTGGGTCTCCTGGTTTGGTGTATCGCGCTCATTACCAAACACAGAGACCCAAAAACTTCGAAAACGTGATTTCTGGGTCTCCTGGTTTGGTCCCAGCATGTGTCACCACCGATTCGCACCTTATTGGAAGCGCGGTACTTAGCAACCCACCAAGCAACCCACAAAAACCCCACAAAAAAACTCCCCAGCAGTTGGTAGCCATTGAAGGCCCAACCGCTAGGGAGTAATTCGTAAAAACTTTAGGCTCCGTGCCATTTTGAATCATTATCTAGCTGATTTTTCACAGAGCGTACGGGTTCCCAAGCCACGTTTTGGCGGGCTGGTTCGGAGGTGGTGTCGCGGGTTCTGTAGACCACGTATGGGCGGGTGACGTATCCAACCGGTGCGGAGAATGCGTGGACAAGTCGGGTGAATGGCCAGACTGCGATGAGGGTGAAGCCGGCAACGATGTGGACTTTAAACTCCCAAGGAACGTCGGCCATGAGTTCGGGTTGTGCGTTGAAGATGAGCAGTTGGCGCAGCCATGGGGAGATGGTTTCGCGGTAGTCGTAGCCGTGGGCGCCGCCGAAGACCTGGGTGGAGACGGTGGCGATGAATCCTGACAAGATTGCTGCGGCAAGCAGGACGTACATCACTTTGTCTGATCTGGAGGTTGATAGGAAGACGGTCTTGTTGATCACGCGCCTAACGATCAGTCCGATCAGACCTAGAACTGCTGCGATGCCCGCGATGGTGCCGGGGATGGTGGCAATGAGGTGGTAGGCGGTATCGGAGACTCCTACTGCTTGAGTCCAGCTTTTCGGGATGGCTAGGCCCATGAGGTGGCCGATGACCACGAACACCATGCCCCAGTGGAACAGCGGTGAGGCGATGCGGAGGAGTTTGGATTCGTAAATTTGGGAGGAGTGGGTGGTCCATCCGAATTGGTCTGCACGCCAGCGCCAGGAGATGCCGATGATGTATGCGGCGATACACAGCCAGGGGTATGCAACCCAGAGGAACGTTTCAAAGTTTGACATTGCGTGTCCTAGTGATTGTCCGGTTGTGAGGTGGGGAAGGGAAGTGGGATGCCGATGCCCACCATTTCTGCTGGTGGACCGCTGCGGATTAGTTCGAGGTAGCTCTCGGCGGTTTCTTCATCGATCTCGGGTAGCGCCTGGCATAGGGAGGTCACCAGGTACCGGTAGGGCGAGTTTAGACCTTCGAGTGCGGAGCGCAGGACCTCGATGCCGTCGCGGTGGGCGGCGAGAACTTCGGTGGCGGCGTCGAAAAGCGAAGGTTCGGCAAGTGCTGCGGCCTCAAGCACGACGCAAAGGTGGTCGGGCAGCTCGTCGCGCTCGGATTCAAATCCGAGTTGCTGCAGCGTTTGGCGGAAGGCGAGGATCGCCGTGCCACGCTGGCGGGTGTCGCCGACCGCGTAATAGGTGAGAAACAGCGAGCAGCGTCGGCGCTGGTCAAAGGTCTCCACGTAGGCTTCCTGCATGGCTCGCGGCCCCGCGATGCGCGCGGCATCTAAAAACTCGATCACGTGCGCGGCGACGGGGAGCGGGAGGGCATCTAGCTGTGCCTCGACGGCATTTAGCTTATCGACGAATCCCTCCTCTGGATAATCCAAAAGCAGGCTATTTAACATAAAGACCAGTCGGCGCTGCTCTTCTGTCATGGAGATCTTTGGGACAAAATGATCAGGAACGTTCCCGATATGTGTGCGCATTGTTCCTAGTCCTTCCGTGGTGGGAACATTGCTGCGGGGCGTTCGCCAACATTCCATGAGGTCAGACTGACCTTGCCGATGGGGGCTCCCGTGCCACATGCCTCTGGGGCACCTTCACCCAAACCAACATTGAGCTGCTCAGTAGCGTGTGCAGGATCGACATCACCGAACGGATCCAGGGAAGAAATTCCGCGCGGAGTTTCTGGGGATGCCGTTGGAATGACATAGCGATCGTCATACTTTGCGATGGCCAAAATGCGATACATTTCCTGCATCACCTTGCCCGTCATGCCGACAGCCTCCGCGATTTCTTCCTGCGGTTCGTTTCCGAGGCTGATATCGCGCATATAGGAACGCATAGCAGCAAGCCTACGCAAGGATTTCTCCACCGGTCTGGTATCACCAGCAGTAAATAGGCCTGCCAAATACTCCAAAGGAATGCGCATGGTGGACAGCGCGGTGAACAAGATCTTATGGTTTTCACCGTCGTTGCCGGATGCGGTGACCTCATCAACGATGGGGCTTAGCGGCGGGATGTACCAAACCATGGGCAAGGTGCGGTACTCAGGGTGCAGCGGTAGGGCAACCTCATATTTGAAGATGAGATCGTAAATTGGTGAATTCTGAGCCGCTTCAATCCAGGAGTGGGGGATGCCGTTGCGCTGGGCATCAGCCACAACGTGTGGATCGTGTGGGTCTAAGAACAGGGTCTTTTGGGCTTCGAACAAGTCCTGTTCATTTGGCGTGGCGGCGACTTCAGCGACACGGTCGGCGTCGTAAAGCAAAACACCTAAATAGCGCAGACGGCCGACGCAGGTCTCCGAGCATACGGTAGGCTGCCCGACCTCGAGGCGCGGATAGCACAGCGTACACTTTTCGGCCTTGCCCGACTTGTGGTTGAAGTAAACCTTCTTGTACGGGCAACCTGACACACACATGCGCCAACCACGGCATTGATCCTGGTCAACCAGCACAATGCCGTCTTCAGCACGCTTGTACATCGCACCTGAAGGACACGACGACACACACGTTGGGTTTAGGCAGTGCTCACAGATGCGGGGCAAATAGAACATGAAGGAATCTTCAATCTCTTTTTGCACCGTGAGATTCATTTTCTCCAGCACGGGATCTTGATCCAGCGTGGTTGTGGATCCACCCAAGTTGTCATCCCAGTTAGAGGACCATTCGACTTTATCTATGGGACGCCCATCCAACTGACTCACAGGACGCGCCGTAGGCTGGGTTCTCTGACCCGCAGGAGCAGACAGCAACTTGTCGTACTCATATGTCCACGGCTCGTAATAATCTTCAATGGTGGGCAGCTTTGGGTTATGGAAGATGGTAGCCAGCTTCTTGATACGGCCACCAGCCTTGGGCTTTAACTTGCCGGAGTTCGTGCGAACCCAGCCGCCTTCCCATTTATCCTGATCTTCCCAGCCACGTGGATATCCCACACCCGGGCGGGTTTCCACATTGTTAAACCAAATGTATTCCGTTCCTTGACGGTTGGTCCATGCCTGCTTACACGTAACAGAACACGTGTGACAGCCAATGCACTTGTCCAAGTTCATGATCATCGCGATCTGAGCCATGACCTTCATTAGTACTGCACCTCCTGGGAGCGGCGACGAATTCTGGTGACCTCATCGCGGTTGTTTCCTGTTGGTCCGATGTAGTTGAAGCCATACGTTAAGTGGCCGTAGCCACCGGCAACATGGACCGGCTTAATCATGATTCGAGTAAGAGAGTTGTGGGTACCACCACGTCGACCTGACTTTTCATTCAGTGGCGTACCAGCAGTGCGTTCCTGAGCGTGGTTCATAAACACGGTGCCTTCAGGAATACGGTGGGAGACAACAGCGCGGGCAGAGACAACACCGTTGCGGTTATAAGCCTCGATCCAATCGTTGTCCGCGATGCCGAGCTTTTCTGCGTCCTTATTAGACATCCAAATCACCTGGCCACCACGTGAAATAGACAGCACATGCAGGTTGTCGTAGTACTGCGAGTGAATTGACCACTTGTTGTGCGGGGTGAGGTAACGCACGGTTACTTCCGGTTCACCATCACTGCCGGTAACTGATTGACCGGGGCCTACTTCACCATTGATATGGATCTTGTCCAACGGTGGCCTAAAGATAGGCAATTGCTCGCCGTAATCAATAAACCAATCGTGATCCAAGTAGTAGTGCATGCGACCAGACAGAGTGTGCCATGGTTTGTCGTATTCAAGGTTGATGGAAAACGCGGTGTAGCGACGCCCGTCCTTCTTTGAACCTGTCCACTCAGGTGACGTAATCACCTCAGCGGGGCGTTCCTTAACCATGTCCCAGTTAATCCGCGTGCCTTCATGATCAGCAATGAGATCCATCATGTCTGTGCCCACGCGAGCGCCCTGGTTCTTGAAACCTTCCGCAGCAACCTCACCATTGGATACACCACTTAAGTGCAAAATCATCTCAATGGCCTTGACCGCTGAATCAAGCCGTGGCCGTTCACCGGCAGACTCAGTCATGGAGGTGCCGTTGATCAGCGCCAACTCCTCAGTCTGCTTAGTCACGTTAAAGGCAGTGCCGTGCGTACCCGTTCCCGCCTTGGCGGTGAGTGGTCCCAAGTGTGTCCACTTTTCATAGACCTTGGAGTAATCGCGCTCCACGGGGATGATCTTTGCCATGGTTTTACCTGGAATAAGACCAACCTCATCGATATCTGGCACGATACCGCCAGGCATATTCAGCTCATCAGGGGAGTCATGGGCAATCGGTGCGGTAATCACATCGGTTTGGGTGCCCAACCACGTTGCTGCCTGAGAGGAGAATTCCTTGGCTAGATCGTGGAAAACTTCCCAGTCAGTGCGGGTTTCCCATGGTGGGTTGATCGCCGCATTGAAGGAGTGAATAAATGGGTGCATATCCGTGGTGGATAGATCATGCTTTTCATACCAGGTTGCTGCCGGCAGCACGATATCCGAGACCAAGGTGGTGGACGTGTTGCGGAAGTCCGTGGTCAGCATCAAATCAAGCTTGCCTTCCGGGGCCTTATCCCGCCACACCATGGAACTTGGTCGATCCTCTGGTGCGTTTTCTTCCGCAGTGGCATCAGAATCCACACCCAACATATGACGGAGGAAAAACTCTGTGCCCTTGGCTGAAGAGCCCATGAGGTTTGTGCGCCAGTTGAGCAAAATGCGTGGCCAGTTTTCTGGTGCATCTGGATCCTCGCACGCAAACTGCAGATCGCCATCTGTTAGTTGCTGAACAATATGGTCAGATACAGATACACCCTTTTCTTGTGCCTCTTGGCTCAAGATAAGTGGATTGCGGTTGAATTGTGGGAAGGATGGCATCCATCCACGTTTCATTGATTCGATCAACGTATCCGCGGTCATCTTGTCGCCCACTGTGCCACGATTAGCAAGAGGGGAGGCAAGACGGTTAGCGCGGGTGTTGTCATACCTCCACTGATCAGTTGTCAGGTAGTAGAAACCGGTGGTGATCATCTGACGAGGTGGACGCTGCCAGTCTGTGGCAAAAGCATATTGTGCCCAACCGTTAGCAGGGCGTAGCTTTTCCTGGCCAACGTAGTGAGCCCAACCGCCACCATTAACACCTTGAGTGCCACACATAGATGTCAGTGCCAAGAAGGTGCGGTAAATGGAATCAGCATGGAAATAGTGGTTGACACCAGCACCCATGATGATTTGGGAACGTCCCTTGGAATCATCAGCATTTTGCGCAAACTCACGACCCAAGCGGATCGCCTGATTTGCTGGAACTCCAGTCAGTTCCTCTTGCCATGCAGGAGTACCCATGACTGGGTCTTGGAAATCCTTCGGCCATTCACCAGGAAGATTCAGCTCTTCGCGGTTGACACCGTAGTGGGCAAGCAACACGTCGAAGACCGTGGTGAACTTCCGGCCGTTTAGCGTGATGGTGGGAACTCCACGGCTAATGGTGCCCGCACCGACCGGTCCTTCCTGCGATTCGGATGCTGGAAGATCAAAGCGAGGGAATAAGACTTCGGCGCTAGATGTATCTGTCTGAACATCTGCAATGGTCATTACTGGATCCACACCATCTAGGCGCAGATTCCACTTACCCATGCCTTCTTCACCCCAACGGTCAGCAACTGTGCCACCAGGATCTACAACAGAGCCGTCTTTTTGCAAGACCAACAGACGGTGAGTGGCATTTGGGGTAGCTGCAAGGTCAGGCGAAATATCTAAAGCGCGATCAGCTGTGAGGAATTTACCTGGGGTATAGGTGCCATCGCCACGTTCATCCAATTCCACCAAGAATGGGGAATCGGTGTATTTGCGCATGTAATCCATGAAGTATGGAGTCTTTTTATCGACATGGAACTCTTTCAAGATCACATGCCCCATGGCAAAAGCCAAAGCACCATCTGTGCCTGGGTGAATGCGAGCCCATTCATCAGCAAACTTGGTGGAATCCGCAAAATCAGGGGAGACAACAACAACCTTGGTGCCCTTGTAGCGAGCCTCCACCATGAAGTGGGAATCGGGTGTGCGGGTAACAGGGATATTAGAACCCCACATCATGAGGTAGCTGGAGTTGTACCAGTCGCCAGATTCTGGGACATCTGTTTGATCGCCAAATGTTTGCGGCGATGCCGGTGGGAGGTCTGCGTACCAATCGTAGAAGGACAGAGCTACGCCACCGATCATTTGCAAGAACCTGGTACCTGCACCATAGGACACCTGCGACATTGCCGGAATAACAGTAAATCCATGAATGCGGTCTGGTCCATACTGGCGGATCGTGTACACATGGGCTGCGGCAGCAATTTCCATGGCCTCTTCATATTGCACACGGATCAATCCACCCTTGCCTCGTTGAGAGACATAGGCATTGCGTTTTTCAGGTGTTTCTACAATGTCACGCCACGCAAGCACTGGGTCGCCTAGACGCTCCTTAGCTTCGCGGTACATATCAACCAACACGCCACGCACATATGGGTAACGAATGCGGGTAGGCGAGTAGGTGTACCAAGAAAATGATGCACCACGAGGGCAGCCGCGAGGTTCATAATCAGGCATGTCAGCGCCGGTAGTGGGATAATCAACCGCCTGTGATTCCCACGTGATCACGCCATCTTTGACGTAGACCTTCCAGGAACAAGAACCGGTGCAGTTCACACCGTGGGTAGAACGAACGACCTTATCGAAAGCCCAGCGATTACGATAAAACACATCTGCTTGACGTCCACCCTGGAGGAAAATTTGTTGGCCTTCTGAACCGACTTTTCCTTTTCTTAAGAAACTGCCGAGCTTAAAGAGCGGATTGATCTTGTCTGACTGAGACTGAGTAGTTGTAGTCATGGATTGGCCTTTCGGTTTATCCCGGGAATGGAGCGTTCGGGCGAGCGTAGTAAATCCAGGTCAAAGCAGTGGCAATGATGAAGAACACCACGCAGCCCCAGAAAAACGCCACGGTAGGAGTAACAGAGAGCAAGACACCGACGACGAACGGACCAAAGGCACCAATAGCACCTGTCCAGCCGATCACGCCACCAGCTTGGCGTTTAGGCAAAATCATGGGCATCTGTTTGAAAGTTCCGGCATTGCCAAGACCGGTGAAGAAGAACAAAGCAAGCATGGACCACAAAAATGGCCAAAAATCATCGGGAGTTTCAGCCTTAGACAAGAAGATCGCAGCTGCTGCAGTAGCGATGATCATGCCTATGCCACCGACAAAGGTCCAGATAGCACCGCCGTATTTATCACACAACGGCCCCCATGCAGCGCGGACTAAAGCACCAATGAGTGGTCCAAGGAACGCGAAGGTTGCACCAGCGTGAAGCATTTCAGCAGGATAAGACTCTGCCATCTCAGATGCGATGCCGAAGTTGTTGTTGATAATCAGGCCAAACTGAGCGGCAAAACCGGCAAATGCACCGAATGTCATGAGGTAGATGACAGATAAGATCCACGTGTTCTTATTGCCAAAAATATCAATCTGCTGGCGGAAGTTAGCTGTAACGGGCACATCTTTGAGGAAAAGGAAGGCAAGTACTGCTGCAAGAATTGTCCATGGAACCAGCACGATCGCGGCATTGTGGACAAATACTGTGGTGCCTTCCTCAGTGCGCTGTGGGGTAAGGAACCCAATGCCGAGCAGGCCGAAACCCATCACCCAGGGCCCCATGAACTGAATCAGGGAAACACCTAAGTTTCCGACACCTGCCTGCACGCCGAGCGCAGTTCCCGACATAGCTTTAGGGAAGAAATACCCGGTAGATGGCATATAGCCAGAGAACACGCCGCCACCGATACCGGTTAAGGCAGCAAGAGTTAACAGCCACCAATAGGGAGTGTCAGCATCTTGGACAGCTAGGAACCATCCAAACATAGGGATTAAAAATAGTGAGGAAGAAATTCCGACCAACTTGCGGGTTCCAAGAACCGGTGGCAGGAACATGTAAATCAGTCTGATGAGTCCGCCGGCTAGTCCAGGGATAGAAGCGAGCCAATAAAGCTGACTTGCTGAAAGATCAAAACCGATGCGATTTAATAGGGGAGCGATGGCTGAAACTAGATACCAAACACAAAACCCGATGATCATGGAGAAGGTCGTTATTGCGAGGGTTCGCCATGCTATTTTCGAGTCCCAATGTTCAGGATCTTCTGGATCCCACCCTTGAAGAACAACGCCTTTGGTGTTGAGTTGCGTCACGTTATGCCTCTTCATGGTTATGTGGAAGGGCTTTCCAACAAGCCCGTCCAATGGCTGTGATAACTCTTAAGATAACAGCTCTGACCTGGGCTTGTCTATTTTTTAAACGGTAAAACCCGTACTTAATTAAGTAACATAAATGTGTCGTAAATTGCTTTATGCAGGTAGTTGCATTTGTGTTTATATCAACATTTGAAAAACGGAAAAAATATTTAAACTGGAAAAGGGGGATTAAATACCCCCGCTTGAGGAGAAAGTGATGCCCGTACAGACCAAAAACCTTCAAGGTTGCGTCATTGTTGTGTCCGATCGGATTAAATCGGGCGAAAGAATCGACAAAGCCGGACCCATTGCCACCGAACTACTGAAAGAAGCAGGCATTGAAATTTCCTATTTCACAGTCGTGGAAGAAGGATACGAATCCGTCCACCAAGAGCTCACCAAAGCGGTGGCGCGCCGGGACCGCGTGATAATCACCATCGGTGGCACAGGAGTAGGCCCTAGGAACCGAACTCCAGAGGCAACAGAGCCGTTTATCGATACCCAACTGCCCGGCTTGATGACTCAGATTTTGTTTTCCGGATTATCCAATACCGCGCAGGCCGGATTATCACGGGGATTGGTCGGTCTAACAGCGCGGGATTCCACCGCTAGTTTGATTGTTAATGCACCGAGTTCTTCCGGCGGTGTGCGCGATGCGCTCGGAGTGGTATGCCCACTTCTGGGTCAGATTTTTGAGCGTCTCTAAGTTCACTACTCTGTAATCAATCCAATCGCCAGCTTCTAACCTGCCACCGGCCAGACGTATTTGAGCATGTCATCCCAAGAAATCACACCAAGCATGGTTTCACCATCGGCTGACACAACGGCGCCGATTTGTTCGTTTTCAGCTCGCATGAGTTCAAGTGCCTCTTGGATGGTGGTGTTTTCTGACACGGTCAGAATTGGCCTAGACCAAGCTGAAGCCTGGGCGTCCTTGCTTGCATCCAAAGTGTCGCGCACGTGGATGACGTGGGGGATTGAGTGGGAGGGGGCGTCGATAAGCACTCGTAAATTCCCGGAACGCTTCGCTGTGCTTTGAACCTGTGCAACCGTGGCGGTGGCGCGCAACGGTTCAAAGGGGGTGCGCAGCATCTGGCTGACCGTTGTTTTCTCAAGCGCAATGATGCCACTGATTTGTGTGGCGGATCGTGCGTCGAGGGCGCCGGTTTTGTGGGAGTGCTCGACAAGGGCGTGCAGCGTATCGGCATCATAGCCACCAGCTGCAGCACGGTCGATAGGTGTTTCGCCGGCTTTTCGGACCAAGGCATTGGCCATTTTATTGATCCATTGCAGCAAGGGTCGAAGGAGGTTGATAAAACCTCGGGCGGGAAGCGCGATTGTTCGAAGAGCGGTTTCGGGGTGTGCAATCGCCCAGGACTTTGGTGCCATTTCGCCGATAACCAGGTGCAGGAATGTGACGATGAACAGGGACAAAATAAACGCGATGATATCGGCTGCCACCAGCGGGATATTGGCAAGCTCGAACAACGGCATCATTGCGTGGTGGACCCATGGCTTGGTGATCGCTCCGAGTGCAAAAGTGACCACGGTGATGCCCAATTGGGCACCGGCCAACATGAGGGTCAATTCGTTGAGGCTGCGCAGGGCAGCTCTGGAGGACCTGGATGTTTCAACAGTGTCTTCCAGGCGATTTCGGCGAGCTGCGAGAAGTGCGAACTCAATGATCACGAAGAATGCGGATAAAACAATGAGCACAATGGTGACGGGCAAAGCAACATACCAATGCATCATGATCTAGGAGGTCTCCTCTTGGACAGGCTGGTCTAGCTCAACTAATTTCAGTGCCAATTTGGACGGCACATTTCGCTCCACGTCTAAAACAGTGATGCGCAAAAGCCGCTGCGTCGGAGCGGAGCTGTTGAGGTAATCATCGGGTTCTAGCTCGAGGGAAATATCTACCACGTCACCTGCACTAAGCAGAGAATTAGCGCGATCGAACAACAGCCCAGAGATAGTTTCATAATCGCCTTCGGGAAGATCATGGCGAATGGCTCGTTCGACCTCATCTACAGGAGTGTCACCATCAATTAACCATTCATCCACACTGGTGGGGGTGATTTCTTCTGTGGATTCAGTGTCGTGCTCATCGGTGACATCGCCGAGGATTTCTTCTGCCAAGTCCTCCAGGGTGACAATGCCAATGAACCCGCCATATTCATCAATCACGCAGGCAAGTTTCTCCTCACGATCTTGAAGCTCTGTGACCACATCAGGCAGTGACATAAATTCTGGAACCACGACTGGTTTAGACATCAGCTCAGTTACTGGAGTGTCATTGGAAACCACGGTGGAAAACTCGGTGGAAAACTCAGTGGAAACTTCAGTGCCCAAAATATCAAGCAGGCTGATCACACCGACTGGCACGTGGTTTTCATCAATGACAGGGTAGCGCGTATGCGCAACAGCCATGAGAGATCGGACCTCGTTGATGGTGGTGTCAGGATCAACCACACCCACACGCGACCGCGGAATCATCGCATGGCCCACATCATGGGTGGGAAAATCCAAAAGACGATCTAATGACAGTGACGTGGAATCATCCAAATCACCACTGTCCCTAGAGGAAGCAACAATGTGGGGGAGATCTTTTGTAGTGGCTGAGGAATCTACATCTTCCACCGGTTCGATTCGCAGCAACTTCAAGAGGGCGTTTGAGGAGAGATCGAAAAATTTAATCAACCAGCCAGTTAATTTGAGATACCAGGTGGTCGAAGGTGCAAGTGCCAGAGCAGATTTCAGTGGGGCAGCGATGGTATAGTTCTTAGGGAAAAGTTCACCAAAAATCATCTGCACAATGGTGGAAATAGCCAGAGCTAAGATGGTGCCCACAGAAATAGAAACCGCGGTTGGAATTCCTACGCCACCGAGCATGACACCCAATGCGTTGCCCACTAAAGGCTCTGCAACAAAACCAACCAACAGGCCGGTTACGGTAATACCAAGCTGAGCTCCAGAGAGCATGAACGATGTACGGTTTGTGATTTTGAGTGCGCGTTGAGCTTTTTTATCACCGGAATCTGCTAAAGTACGCAGCTCATTCCTATCAACGGACATGTAGGCAAATTCTTGGGCCACGAACAATCCGTTGAGGATGATGATCGCCCCAATGATCACCAATCCGGCAAGCAAAGACAAAATAGCTGTTAACAAGGTTTCACCTGCCTCAACACTTTGGAAGAAAAAGTGTGGACAGGCCAGATAGATCGTGCAGGAGGCTCCATACGGAGTCTAAACCTCATTCATTTTCGTTGGTGTAAAAGCAGCGTGAGTTTTACGTGCTCTATTCCAAGGTGTGGAATGTGATTTAGTGTACAGAAAACTTCAGAGACATCTGTCACTGCCGGGAAAATTAGTCGGCGTCAGGGAGCGAAACTTCACCTAAACTTTGCAGCTCAGCGACCGTATCGTAGTCTTTTTCAGAGCCATTTCCTTTGACTTCAATAATGTGGGTTACTTGCTTCAACAACGCTTTTGCTGGTCGATTTCTGGTCTCTCCCATGCTGTCTAACGCCAGCTTCAAGCTTTGCGTGCGCCACAAAGCGCAAAGCGGTTGCACCCATCCATCTTGACTTAACGTCACAGCCACATCCGCCTCACCAATGTCCAAGGAGAGCGCGGGAAGCATTTCTGCAGAATACGGCGCATCAACGGCCAGGACAGCGGTGAACTCATCACTCGTCCCAAACGCATCAAATCCAGCAGCAATTCCTGCTACCGGCCCACCTAACGGAGGATCCTCGCACACTGTCCGAACGCCAGGAATTTTGGCAGGGGAGACCACCACAATTTGATCTTTGGGATCCAGCCGAGACAGCAAAATATTAAGCAGCGAACGACCATCTACCTCCACGGCAGCTTTATTCACACCGCCCATGCGTTTTCCCTCGCCACCCGCAAGAATGATGATATTCATCTAGATTTGCCTCAACAAAACCTGAACGTGCTCGCCCTCAGCGATAGGATTTGTCACCAGCGCCAGCCCATCGCTTCCAGCCAAAGCACCAACCATATGGGAGCGGTGCTCCACGGAATGGGCAGTACGCGTCGCCCAATCAATTGTTACCGGAACCGCGAACACCATGCCCTCCCGGGCGCCTAGCGCGCGAGCTGAGGAAAGCCAGACGAGCGGAAGTTCGCTTATCGACGCCACCCTCTTTCCACCCCCCAATCTTTTTAGCACTGGCACAACAAAGAGGTTGAAACTAACCCATGCGGCTACGGGATTACCTGGCAGACACACCACTTTCGTGCCATTCCAGTGCCCATGACCTTGGGGTTTACCGGGCTTCATCGCTAGGGTTAAGAACTCAAATCCACCTGCTTTAGTACCAACAGCCTTGACTACATCAAATGCTCCCGCTGAAATCCCACCAACGGTAATGATCAGATCAAATTCCTCAGCCACCTTGTCAAAGGTTTGTTCGAGCGCTTCTGGATTATCATCGGAATGAACATGCTGCGGATTAACTACACCTAAGCGTTTAAGCTCTGCGATAAGCATCGGACCGTTGGAGTTGGGAATACCCCAAGGATTGTCTTTTACTAGTTCATCGCCAGTAGTAACTACCACAACTTTTGGGTCAGGGTGTGCTGAAACTGTAGGCGCACCGACCGAAATTACTGCGGCAATAGTGCCGGCATCTAAGGGTGTACCTGCGGAAACAGCTACATCTCCTGGCTGGAGGTGTTCTCCTTTTAGCCGGATATTGTTTGATCTCGCTGGTAATTGATTGATTGTGATTTCATCAGGCAGACTGTGATCTGCCGGGGCATTGGTTAATTCCACCGGAACTACCACAAGCTCCTTATCAGTTGGTGGGATCGGCCCGCCTGTCATCACACGGATTGCTTTGCCGTTGTTAATTCTTACTGGCGCAGCACCTGCCGCAGTATCACCACCGACCAAGAAGGTCCACGGACCACTTCCGTGAATATCTTCTTTTAAGATCGCATAACCATCCACGGCAGAATTGTCAAACTTAGGAATCGGCAGTGTGGCTACAACATCTTCAGCTAGATGGCTAAGGTGAGAAGCGTTAATGCTTGGAATTTCTACTGGATCAAGCGGTGTGGTGCTGTCCATCAAAGCAACTAAATACTCATCAACGCTACGGTTTTGTGCCACCTAGAATGTCCCTTCACTTTAAATATTTGCTCACGCCTTAAGAAAGCTCTAGCCACCGATGGCAGACATGGGGCGATCAGGCTGTAAGAAACCTTCATCATCAATGCCGTGGCCTGGTTTTTTCTCCCACATTGCACCAGCCCAGAGGTCTGCAAGTTCATCGTCACTAGCGCCTTCACGCATGGCATCGCGCAGAGGTGTTTCAGTGCGGGAGAACAGGCAGTTTCTAATCGTGCCGTCGGTGGTGAGACGCGATCGGTCGCAGTCACCACAAAATGGGTGTGTAACAGATGCGATAATGCCTAATTTTCCAGCGATCTCAGGGTTGGTTTTATCCACGGCATTCCACAATGCAGCTGGCGCAGCTCCACGGGGTTCTTTGGCGGGAGTTAAATCAAACTGAGTTCCAAGACGGTCCAGAATTTCTTGTGCGGTCACCATATCGCCGCGTTTCCACTGTTCACGAGGCCCCAGCGGCATCTGCTCAATAAACCGCAATTGGGCACCTTTTGAAAGGCAGTATTCGGCTAACGGCACAATATCTACTTCATTGACTCCAGGCATGACAACGGCGTTAATTTTCACCGGATGTAAACCTGCAGAAACAGCAGCGTCAATGGAGCTTAAAACTCCAAACAGTCGATCGCGCCTAGTTAAAGAGATATAGCGTTGCGCATCAATGGTATCGAGTGAAATATTCACCCGGTCAAGGCCTGCCTCTTTCAAACCCGCGATTTTCTTATCCAGACCAAGGCCGTTGGTGGTCAGCGCGATGCGGACTTTTTCACCTTCATCGGTTAGAAGTGTTGCAGTGCCCGCGATAATATCCTTCAAATTCTTGCGCAGTAAAGGCTCTCCGCCAGTAAAACGAATTTGACGAATGCCCAGTTTAACCACCGCAATGCGAATGAGACGCAGCACCTCGGCGTCGTCAAGCGTCTGTTCGGTAGGCAACCACTCAAGCCCCTCTGCCGGCATGCAATATGTGCAGCGCAGGTTGCAGCGATCAGTCAGCGACACCCGCAGGTCGCGTGCAATGCGCCCAAATCGATCAACCAGAACGCGACGTCCGTCCGCCTGCGCGGCCGGAAGGTCTTCAGGTACCTGGCGCGGCAGATATGCATCATGTTTGATGCTGGTAGCAATGCTTTTCGACGCCTCCTCCCGCTCTTGGCGTGGGGGCGTCGGTGAAAGAAATAGGCGAGTAGTCATCTTCTAGCCCATCCTAGAAAGCGCAGTCGAATAAAGCCAGTAAAAGCCGGAATAAATAGGAGAGTTATTTCTCACCTGGGCCTTTAAGCTTAATCACCTCGAAATCGCCATTGCGAAGATGCTCCCGCAAATCCTTCTTGTCATATTTGCCCACTGAGGTCTTGTCTACCTCATTCACAAAAGTCCAATACTCCGGCAACATCCAGTTGGGCAGACGATCACGCAAATGATCACGCAAACGCTCGGCAGTTTCCCGCGTGCGCTCAATGCCCGGATACAGCACAGTGACGGCGAGCGGGCGTTCCACCCACTTGTCATCAGGGAACCCGATAACCGCACATTCAACAACTTCTTCCGTAGCGATGATGAGATTTTCCAACTGTGCGGAGTAAATCCACTCGCCACCAGAACGAATAACATCACGTGCACGGTCTTGAATTGTCAAAAATCCATCCGACGTGACAGAACCAACATCGCCGGTCCGCAGCCATCCATCGGCGGTAAACAGTTCATCGAGCTCCTCGACATCCTGGTCACGGAATGTGGAGGCAACCCCGCCTTCCTTCTCAACATCAGGATGGAAATAACTGGCCGTAACCCACGGCCCACGAACCTGAATTTCACCCTCGTTGCGGTCCGTGGACGCCATGACCTGGCCATCATTAACAATGCGATACTCCAACGACGCTGGGAAACGTCCCTGGGAAACGCGATAACTCCACCGAGCTTCACCCGAAACACCAGACGGCGGGCGCGAGACAGTTCCCACCGTAGACGTTTCCGTCATGCCCCACACATGCACAACATCGACACCATAACGCTGCTCCCACATGGTGATCACAATCGGTGGCACAGCGGAACCGCCCACATAAAGCTCACGCAACGACATGCGCTCTGGTGGATTCTTCAAATAGTGAACCATGAGCTGAATCCACAGCGTTGGCACACCATGCGCCACGCGCGGAAGGGTCGTAGAAATAATTTTCGCTAATGTCGGAGCCGAAAGATCTGGCCCCGGCAACACCAGGGGAGTACCTGACATAAATGCTGCAAATGGAACGCCCCAGCTTAAGACGTGATAAATGGGAACACAGCACAAAAATGTCTCACCGTGCTCAACTGCTAAAGAATCAGTGGTGCGCAGACTTAAAGACTGCAGATAAAGCGAGCGGTGAGAATACACCACACCTTTAGGAGGTCCGGATGTACCAGTGGAGTAACAAATCGCAGCAGCTGTGCGCTCATCTTGAACAGGCCAATCATAAACAGTGGACCGGCCATCAAGAAGTGCTTCATAGGAATAGAGCTTTACGGTTTCTGGCATAAAAGCTGCTGCAGCCGAAAAATCATTCGGGCCAATGAACACCACAGCACGAACCTTCGGCACTTCTTTCAATACCTCGCCCAATTGCTCCGCCATTCGGGGGTCGGCAATGACAACTTCAGCTTCCGAGTGGTTAAGAATGAAAGAAATCTGATCATTCATCAACTGCTTATTCAGCGGATTAAACACCGCACCCATGCAGGCCACAGCGAACATTGTTTCCATGTGTTCTGCACAGTTATACAGCATCGATGCCACACGCTGATCACCTGTAATGCCTAAAGAATCATGCAGTGCATGTGCGAGTGCTGCAGCCCTGGCCCCGACAGCACTAAACGTTTGCTGTGATTGTTCAAGGCCATCGGCACCGCCCCACGTGGTGATCAAAGTTTCACCGTGCACAGTGGAACCGTATTCGAGGATTCGGGTGAGAGACAGTGGAACGTCCTGCATCGTGCTGAGCATGCAATCAACAATAGCGTTGGATATGGAGTGTGCAATGAGTCAGATGCAAGCAATGGGAAAGTAGCCGATTTAAAGGGTTGAAATTCCGCCAATGAGTCAAAGTATGGGTGGGACTCGTTTGGGCGCTTAAAAACGATTCTGGAGGGTGTTCATTTTGTGGCTAGTGGGGTAGATGTGAAACCTGGAAGTTTGCTGATCAAGGATTCGTTCCAGGCGGGCGGCGAGTTTGGTAAATCGAACGAATATTTGCATGGAGAGGTCGGTATGGTGCAAAAATTCGATCACTTTGCGAGTTTCGCCGCAGTTTTAGAACGAATATTCGCACATTCATTCCCTTTTGGAGTGTGGGCTGATGTTGCTAAGAGTCCTACTTACTTATCTCCCACATGCCGACGTTGAGGTTGGAGAAATCTAATGGTGGAAGTTGGTTACGTGAAGTGTTCGACCGAAATTCCCCCGGGCGCCTTACTAAATGAGGAGCAATTAGGGAGGGGAATGAGACATATGCCCACCCAATGCGCTAGAATTACCCACCAAGGCCGGGAACTGCTTCCCGGTGCACATAAATTCCCAGGAAAACGTACAAATTATCGTGCAGCGGGATCATTATTATCCCGTATGACTGGAAATTTCTTAAAGGGGCACCCGGAGGGTGTGTGCTTTGAAAACCTCTATTGTTCTTAAAGTCACATCTCGGTCTGGAAGAAAACACACTTTTATGCGTTTTGTGCGTAATAGTTGAGTCAACTTCGTATTTTGTGTCATCCTGCGCGATCGTTTATTCGTGCGTAGACAATTCGCATGTGCGACCACCACCTGGGTGTCACGTTCAATTACACAGAAGCCGAGTTCAGCCAGATCTTTCACCCGTTTATGACAAACGGGTATCTCACTACTACTTGGTCTGAACTGCAATGAAAGGAAATCTGTGACAACCACAGACAACACCGCAGCGAATCAGGGTGAACTGACCGCCCTTCGACTGCCGGATCTGCGCAAAATTGCTGCCGACCTTGGACTCAAGGGGACTTCGGCATTGCGTAAAGGCGATCTGATCAACGCCATTTCAGCAGCTCGTGAAGGAAAACCAACCGCTGCTGCGAAAAAGACTTCCGCTAAGAAAGCTCCGGCACGCACAAGTGCCAAACAGCCAGCAGAGAATACGGCACCCTCAGCACCTGCAGCCACCACACAGCCGGTTGAGCAGACACAAGAAGCTCCCGCACAAGCCGCTGAAGAAGCTCCAGCTGCGCCTAACCGTCGTGGACGCCGACGCGTAACTACTTCTGCAACCACTCCTGAACCTGCGGCACCTGCACAGCAGCCTAAGTCCCAGGCTGCAGCACAGGAAGAATTGCCAGTGGCAACACAAGAAGCAACTTCTGCGCAAGATGGAAACCAGAACCAGGGCGAAGAAGGCGATGATCGCTTCGAGTCTCGTTCTGCTGCACGTCGTGCTCGCCGTAATCGTCAGCGCCAAATCCATCGCGATGGGGACAGCACTGACAGCACACAAACTGAGACCGAGAACACCTCAGTAAACACCCCAGCAGCTGAAGATGCATCCGAGTCAGCACAGGAAACTCGTGCTCACAACGACAGCGCCGATAACGGTGACAACAGCTCTGACAACTCCGACGACAACAACCGCAACAACAATCGTCGTGAGCGCGGAAATCGCAGAAACAATCGCAACTACCGCGACAGGGACAACAGGGATAACCGAGACAATCGCGACAACAGCGATCTGGCCGATGATTCCGCGCAGTCCAACAACGCTGATGCGTCAGAGAACGCAAATGACGGCAACAATGATGATCGCCGTTCCCGAAATGATCGCAACAACCGGAACAACGACCGCAACGACCGCAACGACGACAACGATGATCGTCGTGGACGTCGCGGACGCCGCAACCGTCGTGGACGCAATGACAACCGCGACAACAGGGACAACCGCGACAACAACGATGGTGACAACAACTACCAGGAAGAGCAGCTGCAGCAGGTAGCGGGCATTTTGGACATTGTTGATCACAACGTAGCATTCGTGCGTACCACTGGTTACCATGCTGCACCGTCTGATGTGTTTGTGAGCAACCAGCTGATCCGTCGCATGGGACTGCGCTCTGGTGACGCCATTGAGGGCCAGGTCCGTATGAACCAGGGTGGTGGCAACCATAACCATGGTCGCAACCGTCACAAGTACAACAACTTGGTTCGCGTGGAAATGGTCAATGGGCTTCCAGCTGAAGAGACTCGTAATCGCCCTGAGTTTGGCAAGCTGACTCCGCTGTACCCGAACCAGCGTTTGCGTTTGGAAACTGAGCAGAAGATCCTGACCACTCGTGTGATCGATTTGATCATGCCTATTGGTAAGGGACAGCGTGCGTTGATCGTGTCGCCACCTAAGGCTGGTAAGACTACGATCTTGCAGAATATTGCTAATGCCATTTCTACGAACAACCCTGAGTGCTACCTCATGGTTGTGCTGGTTGATGAGCGTCCTGAAGAAGTTACCGATATGCAGCGCTCTGTTAACGGTGAAGTGATTGCGTCGACGTTTGATCGTCCACCATCAGAGCACACTGCTGTTGCTGAGCTGGCCATTGAGCGTGCAAAGCGCTTGGTGGAGCAGGGCCAAGACGTTGTCGTCCTACTTGATTCCATTACTCGTTTGGGTCGTGCCTACAACAACAGTTCGCCTGCATCGGGACGTATTTTGTCCGGTGGTGTGGATTCCAATGCGTTGTACCCACCGAAGCGTTTCTTGGGTGCTGCTCGAAACATTGAAAATGGTGGTTCTTTGACCATCATCGCAACTGCCATGGTGGAGACTGGTTCTGCTGGTGACACTGTGATCTTCGAGGAGTTTAAAGGCACTGGTAACGCGGAGCTGAAGCTGGATCGTAAGATCTCTGAGCGTCGCGTGTTCCCAGCTGTGGATGTTAATCCTTCGGGTACTCGTAAGGATGAGCTGCTGCTGAACCCTGATGAGGCTCGCATCATGCACAAGCTGCGTCGTATTTTGTCTGCGCTTGATAATCAGCAGGCTATTGATCTGTTGATCAAGCAGCTGAAGAAGACCAAGTCCAATGCGGAATTCCTCATGCAGGTTGCTTCTAGTGCGCCGATGGCGGGTACTGAAAAAGAGGAGGATTACTCCTAATGGCATCGCAGGTATCTGCAGTTGATGATATTTTGGCGGAGTATCACGGCCTGGAGCAGCAAATGGCTGATCCAGAGTTGCACAATGATGCAGCTGCGGCGCGTCGAGTAGGAAAGCGTTACTCAGAGCTGCAGCCAATTATCAATGTGCACCGTGAACTCACTTCTGCTCAGGATGATCTTGAAGCAGCGCGTGAAATGGCTCATGAGGACCACGAGTTTCAGGCTGAGGCTGAGCGCCTTGAGGCCGAAGTCGTGGAGTTGGAAGAAAAGCTTGCTGATCTTCTAGCGCCGCGTGATCCCCATGATGGTGAAGACATCGTCATGGAAATCAAAGCTGGTGCCGGTGGCGAAGAGGCGGCGTTGTTCGCCGGTGATTTGCTGCGCATGTACCAAAAGTTTGCGGACAAGCACGGCTTTGTCGTGGAGGTTTTGGACTCTGCGGAATCTGATCTCGGTGGCGTCAAGGACATCACCTTGTCTATTCGTTCACGTCAGCCGTCTCGTGATGGTGCGTGGAGCCAGTTCAAGTTTGAAGGTGGCGTGCACCGTGTGCAGCGTGTGCCGGTGACTGAATCTCAGGGACGTATTCAAACCTCTGCTGCGGGTGTGCTGGTGTATCCAGAACCTGATGAGGTTGAGGATGTTGAGATCGATGAGAAGGATATTCGCGTCGATGTTTATCGTTCTTCCGGTAAGGGCGGACAGGGAGTTAACACCACTGACTCGGCTGTGCGTATTACGCACTTGCCAACCGGTTTGGTGGTGACCTGTCAGAAGGAACGTTCTCAGATTCAAAACCGTGCCCGCGCAATGCAGGTGTTGGCTGCGCGTTTGCAGGCAATGAAGGAAGAAGAAGCTGCTGCTGAGGCTGCTACCGGACGTGCTGCGCAGATTCGCACCATGGACCGCTCTGAGCGCATTCGCACCTACAACTGGCCAGAAAACCGCATCAGCGATCACCGCATCGGTTTTAAGGCTAATAACTTGGATTCCGTTCTCGATGGTGAATTGGATGATCTGTTCACCGCGTTGCAGGCCGCTGAGCGTGCTGAACGTCTAGAGGCCGAGAGCTAAATGGCAACCCTTGGGGAAGCTTTGCGCGACGCCACCGCCACCCTGGAAAGGGCGGGGGTGGCGTCGCCACTTGTTGATGCTCGTTTAATTGCGGCGCATCTGTTGGGGTGCGGTCAGCTTGATTTGGCGTTGCGCATGCGCGATGAGGTCCCAGAGGGGTTTGCCGAAGCGATTGCGCGTCGCGAAAAGCGCGAGCCACTGCAGCATATTTTGGGCACCGCGCCCATGGGACCGCTTGATTTGCACGTGGGCCCGGGTGTGTTTATCCCGCGCCCGGAAACCGAGGTGCTCGCGGACTGGGCCGTGCGGCAGGTGCGGGGAAGCGTCGAAAAGCAAAGAATTATTGACCTGTGCACCGGGTCCGGCGCACTTGCCACGTACATCGCCCATGAGCTTGTCGACGCGACCGTCTACGCTGTCGAGCTCGATCCGGGGGCAGCTACGTGGGCGCAGAAAAACTTTGATGAATTCGCCCCGCAGGTGCACCTTATTCACGGTGATGTCACTGATCCGACATTGTTGTCGCAGCTTCACGGCACGTTTGACATGGTGGTTTCTAATCCGCCTTATGTTCCGGAATCTGATGATTTGGATCCGGAGGTCTATCAAGATCCACACATGGCTGTGTTTAGTGGCGCTGATGGCATGGACGTGATCAAGGAAATGATCCACCTTGTTTTCAATTTATTGCGTGAAGATGGGGTAGTAGGCATTGAACACGATGATTCGACTTCCGAAGCCGTCCAAGAAGTCTTCCGGCAACACGGAGGATTTGAAGCCATTGAGGTGCTAAATGATCTCACCGGCACAGCGCGGTTTGTTACAGCGCGTAAACTGTGACTTTGTAAAATTTTAAAAACATCCGTACACCAATTACAGGAGCAAAACAGTGAGCAGAATTTATGACTGTGCCGACCAAGACTCACGCGCAGCAGGCCTTAAGGCGGCTGTCGATGCGGTCAAGGCCGGTCAGCTCGTTGTCCTTCCCACGGATACCCTTTACGGGCTTGGCTGCGATGCCTTCAACAATGAGGCAGTAGCCAAGCTGCTTGCAACCAAACACCGCGGACCAGATATGCCTGTGCCTGTCCTAGTGGGCAGCTGGGACACAATCCAAGGGCTTGTGCACAGCTACACTGCGCAAGCCAAAGCGCTGGTGGAAGCATTTTGGCCAGGTGGCCTTTCCATTATCACTGCGCAAGCGCCTAGCCTGCCGTGGAATCTTGGCGATACACGCGGCACCGTGATGCTGCGCATGCCTCTACACCCCGTGGCTATTGAGTTGCTGCGTCAAACCGGACCCATGGCAGTATCTTCCGCGAATATTTCTGGACACACCCCACCTTCTACGGTATTGGAAGCGCGTCAGCAGCTTAACCAAAACGTCGCGGTCTATCTTGATGGCGGTGAATGCGCAATCGGCAAACCATCGACCATCGTAGATATTTCCGGTGCTGCTCCAAAGATCTTGCGTGAAGGAGCTATTAGTGCAGAACGCGTTGGCGAAGTGCTTGGAGTAACGGCAGAAAGCCTGCGCTAAATGGGAGTCGGTTTCGCGGGAATCCCGCTGCGCGAATTGGGATTGGTGATCCTAGTTGCAGCCGCCATCACGTATCTCACCACGGGGATCATTAGAACCGTCATGGTTAAAAGTGGTCGCCTCAATGAGATCCGGGAAAGAGATGTCCACATCATTCCCAAACCACGTCTTGGCGGCGTGGCGATGTTCAGTGGATTTCTCGGCGCAGTGTTCCTTGCGGACCAGCTTCCTGCCTTGACACGAGGCTTTATGCCCATCACACCAGAGATGAATGCCGTTATTTGGGCGGGCTTTGTCATCGTTGTTGTGGGCGCATTGGACGATCTTTTTGATCTGGACGCAATAACCAAATTGGTTGGCCAAATATGTGGTGCTGTGACCATGAGTTTATTGGGACTCACATGGTCGATTCTGTATATGCCTTTTGGTGGGGGAACCACGTTGTTGCTGGATCAGGTCCAGTCAACAGTCTTGACATCTTTGTTCACTGTCGCGTTAATTAACGCGCTGAATTTTGTCGATGGTCTAGATGGGCTCAGTGCTGGTGTTGGAATGATTGCTGGCGCAGCGATTTTACTGTTTTCCCTCACCATTCTTTTCGACCAAAATGGCGCAGTGTCGGCCTATCCACCCGCCATAATCGCAGCAGCCTTGGTGGGAATCTGTGCCGGTGTGCTTCCACATAATTTCGAGCCGTCCCGAATCTTCATGGGCGATTCGGGATCCATGCTCATCGGGTTGTTGCTCGCGGCGGCATCAACATCAGCGTCTGGCAAAATCAATATGAGCTTGTATGGAACTGCCGATATTATCGCTTTGATTTCACCGATCATCGTCGTGCTGGCCGCCGTTGCCATCCCGCTCCTAGACCTCGTCATGGCGGTTGTCAGACGCGTAGGTAGGGGAGAGTCCCCCTTCGCTCCAGACAAAATGCACCTGCATCACCGGTTGCTATCGATTGGGCACACCCACCGACGAGTGGTGCTTGTGCTTTACACCTGGGCCAGTGCCGTTGCTTTTGGTGCGGTGAGTTTCTCCGTTGTGCCACCACTATTTGCCACGGCCTTAAGTGTTCTAGGAATCCTCATTGCAGTGTCAGTTACCGCTGTGCCAGTGATTCGAGGCAGGCGTCAAGCCAAGCTTGACTAACTAATTGTTACATCAGGGGCATAAACCGGTAGGATTCCCCTTCGTGAGCGCCGAAAATACTGACAACACCGATTCCCCGTTTGAAATCTCTGAATTTGATGATCACCGACGCCCCCTCCAGCGGGCCTTAAAATTTGGTTCCATCGCGTTAGTCATCTTTACCCTCATTTCTCTAGCAATCTGGGGAGCCACCCGTGGCGTTCCTGGAGTATGGGGAGTAGTAATCGGGGCAGCAGTGGGTGGTGGCTTTGTTCTGCTGACCGCTTTGAGCGTGCTGTTTACCGCCAACTCCAACATCACAACTACTGGCGCTGTAGTCCTTGGTGGCTGGCTGCTAAAAATCGTCATCTTGATCATCGTCCTCGCTGTCATCAAAGACATGACTTTCTACGACAACACCGCTCTTTTTGTCACAGTGGTGATAGCCCTCGTAGTTGTTCTACTCACTGAAGTGTGGGGAGTTGTCACCTCAAGGGTTACATACGTCGGTTAGCTATTCGGTCATTTTCACGCCTCCGATTCCCACAAAACAGGGGAGCGGGGGCGTTTTTATTAATGCCCCCTTTGCTTGCGGGAAGCCGTATATGTCTTGTGTCACGATAATTGCTTAAGGGAGAGCTGAACCGCAGTAAGAAGCCATGAACGAGGACGAGGAAGTCACGGATGTGCTGAAAAACAAGCGTCGAGGAATTGCGGAAATACTTGCGAAATACTGGCAAACATCTGGTGAATTTTCTCCAGGAAACCCACACAAATTACCCCCGTTTGCCCTCAAAATGGACGTTGTGACACACATAACACCCCCTGATCGTACCCGCTCACACGCTATTTTCATCAAAGTGTTGGCTCACTGTACTGAATGCCCCCGCTCCACTTGGATAAAAGAGGAATTCACCTGTTAATCTATAACGCGGGTTGAACCGAGAAACCTCCCAAGGCAGCAGACAATAGCCAAAAGGGGTTTTGCGGAGCACGTCCCCTGTGATCGTTGCGCTGATGTGCGACGGAGTCCGTAGCGATTACAGCGAGTTTTTCAGACGTCCATCGCACCGTGCACACAAATTTAAGGTGCACGGCCCGAACACGGGAGAGAACGCTGAGCGTTACAACACTGTCCATGAAGGGCGAATTTCACGCCCCCGATTTGGACAAAGAATTTTTCCCGGGGCACGTAACCGATAATGGTGAAGTCGTGAACATGCTGTTCACCGATTTCGCTAATGGTTGGTTCGCAATGGACCGCATCGTATTGATTCGTCTTCTCATGGCGGCAATCGTTGTGGTCTTCTTCCTTTGGGCCATGCGCAAGCCAAAGCTTGTTCCTCATGGCGTCCAGAATTTTGCAGAGTACGCACTCGATTTCGTTCGTATTCACATCGCAGAAGATATCCTCGGAAAGAAGGAAGGTCGTCGGTTCCTGCCGATCTTGACCACCATCTTCTTCGCGGCACTCTTGATGAACCTTGCAACGATCATTCCGGGATTAAACATCTCCTCCAACTCACGTATTGCATTCCCAATCGTGATGGCGGTAGCTGGTTACATCGCGTTTATCTACGCAGGTTCAAAGCGTTATGGCTTCTTCAAGTACGTGAAGTCTTCTGTTGTGATTCCAAACATTCCACCAGCTCTACACATTCTGGTGGTTCCAATTGAGTTCTTCTCTACCTTCATCCTGAGGCCAGTCACCCTGGCACTGCGTTTGATGGCCAACTTCCTAGCTGGTCACATCATCTTGGTTCTGCTTTTCTCCGCAACGAACTTCTTCTTCTTCCAGTTCAACGGATGGACAGCAATGTCCGGCGTAACCATCCTGATGGCAGTTCTCTTCACGGTGTACGAGCTCATTGTTATCTTCCTGCAGGCATACATCTTCGCTCTGCTGGTAGCTGTCTACATTGAACTTTCACTCCACGCGGATTCTCACTAGATGAACAAAAAGGTCGCCACTTATGGTTTCTTGCACAAGTTGCCTAAATGGCGAGCGGACCACTCGGTCAACTGAATAACCCCACTACACACTTCACAGCCCGAAAACACGGGCACCAGAAAGGGAACGACACCTCATGAACGAGATCATCCTGGCACAGGACGCAACCGAGTCCTCCATCACCGGCCTTGGCGCTGTCGGCTACGGCATCGCAACCATCGGACCTGGCCTCGGCATCGGCATCCTGGTTGGTAAGGCTCTCGAGGGTATGGCACGTCAGCCTGAGATGGCTGGACAGCTCCGTACCACCATGTTCCTGGGCATCGCCTTCGTTGAGGCCCTGGCACTGATCGGCCTTGTTGCTGGCTTCCTGTTCTAATCAGCTGACCTAACCGAAAGCTGGTAAACCATGGCGAATTCGATTTACAACTTGGCGCACGCTAACGCAGATGCGCTGCCTTTGGAGAGCGGAAACTCAATTCTGACTCCTCCGATGTATGACATCGTCTGGTCCCTCATCCCGTTTTTGATCATCCTGATCGTATTTTGGAAGCTTGTTCTTCCGAAGTTCCAGGAGGTCCTGACCGAGCGTGAGGACCGGATCAAGGGAGGCATTCAGCGCGCCGAAGCTGCACAGGCTGAGGCAAAGGCTGCCCTTGAAAAGTACAACGCACAGCTCGCTGAGGCCCGTACCGAAGCTGCTGAAATCCGTGAGCAGGCGCGCGAGCGCGGCAAGCAGATCGAGGCAGAACTGAAGGACAAGGCCAACGAAGAGAGCAACCGCATCATCGAGTCCGGTAACAAGCAGCTTCTGGCACAGCGCGAGCAGGTCGTTAACGAACTGCGTCGCGAGATGGGCCAGAACTCCATCAACCTTGCCGAGCACCTTCTTGGAGATCAACTCTCCGATAACGTGAAGCGCTCTGGCACGATTGATCGCTTCCTCGCCGACCTCGATACCGTGGCACCGAACGGAAAGTAGGCGACATGCACGCAGCAAGCCGCGAGGCACTGGCAAAGGTATCGTCCGATCTGGACACTGCTCTAGCAGCAGATAACACCATGGCAGTTGCCGCCCAGGCTGGATCTGAGCTTTTCGACGTCGTCGACGTTCTCGACGGCGACCGAGCTCTGCGTGTTGCTGTTGCTGACTCTTCCAAGGATGCACACAGCCGAGTCGGCCTCATTGAGGCTGTATTCGGTGGAAAAGTGAGCCCAACTGTTCTCGAAGTCCTCAAGGACGCCGCAGAACAGAACTGGTCCACTCCACGCGAGTTCCGCGCTGGACTAGTCCAACTTGGCCGTCGCGCCCTTCTTCGCTCTGCGGAGAAACAGGGTCAGCTCGGTCAAGTCGAAGACGAACTGTTCCGACTAAGCCGTATCCTGGATCGCGAAAGCAAGCTAACCCAGCTGCTTTCCGATCGCACCCAGGAAATTGGCGGACGACGCGACCTTTTGGCAAAGGTGCTCTACGGCAAGGTAACTGCTGTTACTGAAGCCCTGGCACTCCAAGCAATTGGTCGCCCTGAGCACAACCCAATCGATGACATTGCAGCACTAGCTGGCGAAGTAGCAACGCTACAGGGCCGCTCCGTTGCACATGTTGTTAGTGCCGTTGAACTCAACGAGGGACAGCAACAAGCGCTAGCTGAAAAGCTGGGACGTATTTATGGTCGTGCGATGAGCATCCACTCCGAGGTTGATACCAGCCTCCTCGGTGGAATGATCATCCGCGTCGGAGACGAAGTAATTGACGGCAGCACCTCGGGCAAGCTCGAGCGTCTGCGGGCAAGCTTCGCATAAAGACACGACGAATTAGACAACATTAGTAATGCTGGAAGAAACAACCGAGAGCAGGAAGAACATGGCGGAGCTGACGATCTCCTCCGATGAGATCCGTAGCGCGATTGCGAACTACACCTCGAGCTACTCCGCGGAGGCCTCCCGTGAGGAGGTCGGCGTGGTTATTTCGGCCGCTGACGGTATCGCCCAGGTTTCGGGCCTCCCGTCAGTAATGGCGAATGAGCTCCTCGAATTCCCGGGCGGCGTCATCGGCGTCGCACAGAACCTCGAAGCTGACCGAGTCGGCGTCGTGGTCCTGGGTAACTACGAGCTACTGAAAGAAGGCGACCAAGTTCGTCGTACTGGAGACGTTTTGTCTATTCCAGTCGGCGAGGCATTCCTTGGCCGCGTTATCAACCCCCTTGGCCAGCCGATTGACGGACTGGGCGAAATCGCAGCTGAAGAGGACCGCGTCCTTGAGCTTCAGGCACCAACCGTGCTTGAGCGTCAGCCAGTCGAAGAGCCTTTGGCAACCGGCATCAAGGCTATCGATGCAATGACCCCAATCGGCCGCGGTCAGCGTCAGCTGATCATTGGTGACCGTAAGACCGGTAAGACCGCAGTCTGCGTTGATACCATCCTTAACCAGAAGGCCAACTGGGAGACCGGCGACAAGAGCAAGCAGGTTCGCTGCATCTATGTCGCAATCGGTCAGAAGGGCTCCACCATTGCAGCCCTGCGTAAGACCCTCGAGGAGCAGGGCGCTCTCGAGTACACCACCATCGTGGCTGCACCCGCTTCCGATGCTGCAGGCTTCAAGTGGCTTGCACCATTCGCTGGCGCTGCTCTCGCCCAGCACTGGATGTACCAGGGCAACCACGTCCTAGTCATCTACGATGATCTGACCAAGCAGGCTGAGGCATACCGTGCCATCTCCCTGCTGCTGCGTCGCCCACCAGGCCGCGAAGCATACCCAGGTGACGTCTTCTACCTGCACTCCCGTCTGCTGGAGCGCGCTGCGAAGCTGTCCGATGAACTAGGCGCAGGTTCTATTACCGCACTGCCAATCATTGAGACCAAGGCTAACGACGTTTCCGCCTTCATTCCTACCAACGTGATTTCCATCACCGACGGTCAGGTATTCCTTGAGTCCGACCTGTTCAACCGTGGCATTCGCCCGGCGATCAACGTCGGTGTATCCGTCTCCCGTGTCGGTGGCGCAGCTCAGACCAAGGGTATGAAGAAGGTTGCCGGTTCCCTCCGTCTGGATCTGGCTGCATTCCGCGACCTGGAAGCATTCGCTACCTTCGCATCTGACCTGGATGCTGCATCCAAGTCCCAGCTTGAGCGTGGCCAGCGCCTCGTTCAGCTGCTGATTCAGTCTGAGAATGCACCTCAGGCTGTTGAGTACCAGATCATCTCTCTCTGGCTTGCAGGCGAAGGCGCATTCGACAACGTTCCTGTTGAAGATGTTCGTCGCTTCGAGTCCGAACTGCACGAGTACTTGGGCTCCAACGCTGCACAGGTCTACGAGCAGATCGCTGGTGGAGCACAGCTTTCCGACGAGTCCAAGGAAACCTTGCTCAAGGCAACCGAAGACTTCAAGAGCGCTTTCCAGACCACCGATGGCACCCCTGTCATCAACGAGCCTGAGGTTGAAGCACTCGATGCAGGCCAGGTCAAGAAAGACAAGCTCACCGTTTCCCGCAAGGTCAGCAAGAAGTAAGGCAGCGAGCCTACACTAAATGACTGTCCAAGCAACTGAAGGGAGGCGTGTGAACCATGGCAACAATTCGTGAATTGCGTGACCGAATTCGTTCGGTTAACTCAACCAAGAAGATCACCAAGGCTCAAGAGCTCATCGCCACCTCTCGCATCACCAAGGCACAGGGTCGCGTCGCGGCAGCTGCGCCGTACGCCGAGGAAATCCAGCGCGTGCTGGAGCGCCTCGCGTCGGCAAGCTCCCTAGACCACCCAATGCTGCGTGAGCGTGAAGGCGGCAAGCGAGCCGCCGTGCTCGTGGTTACTTCTGACCGCGGCATGGCTGGTGGCTACAACCACAACGTTCTGAAGAAGGCAGCGGAGCTGGAAAAGCTTCTCGCCGAAAGCGGATACGACGTGGTTCGTTATGTCACCGGCAAAAAGGGCGTCGACTACTACAAGTTCCGCGCTGAAGATGTGGCCGGCTCCTGGACTGGATTCTCACAGGATCCAGACTGGGCAGCTACCCACAACGTGCGCCGTCACCTCATTGATGGTTTCACCGCCAGCTCTGAAGGTGAAGCTGCATGGCGCGAGGGACTGAACCAACCAGAAGGCCAGGATATCCAGGGCTTCGACCAGGTTCATGTGGTCTACACCGAGTTCATCTCCATGCTGACTCAAAACCCAGTAGTGCACCAACTGCTGCCTGTTGAGCCAGTTATCGAAGATGAAATTTTCGAAAAAGGCGAGGATCTGCTGTCCTCTTCCGGCGATGTCGAACCCGACTACGAGTTCGAGCCGGATGCAGACACTCTGCTTGAGGCACTGCTTCCGCAGTACGTCTCTCGTAGGCTGTTCTCCATTTTCTTGGAGGCCGCAGCTGCAGAGTCCGCTTCACGTCGAAACGCGATGAAGTCTGCGACTGACAACGCTACGGAACTGGTCAAGGACCTGTCCCGTGTGGCCAACCAGGCACGTCAGGCACAGATCACCCAGGAAATCACAGAGATTGTTGGTGGCGCAGGTGCGCTCGCCGACAGCGGAGAAAGTGACTAATTATGACTACAGCTCTTGAAGAGCAGAACGCACAGCAGGCAGCCACTGCCGGCCGTGTCGTGCGTGTCATTGGTGCGGTCGTCGACGTGGAGTTTCCCCGCGGCGAGCTGCCAGCACTGTACAACGCACTTACTGTAGAGGTAACCCTCGAATCAGTTAAGAAGACCGTTGTTCTCGAGGTTGCTCAGCACCTCGGCGACAACCTCATCCGCACCATCGCTATGGCACCAACCGACGGACTTGTCCGCGGCGCTGCTGTAACCGATACCGCACGCCCAATTTCCGTACCAGTGGGCGATGTTGTTAAGGGCCACGTATTCAACGCTTTGGGCGACTGCCTAGACGACGTTTCCCTGAACACCAACCCAGACATCGAGCGTTGGGGCATCCACCGCGAGCCACCATCATTCGACCAGCTCGAGGGTAAGACCGAGATCCTGGAAACAGGCATCAAGGTTATCGACCTTCTCACCCCTTACGTTAAGGGTGGAAAGATCGGCCTCTTCGGTGGTGCAGGTGTGGGTAAGACCGTTCTTATCCAGGAAATGATCACCCGTATTGCACGTGAGTTCTCCGGTACTTCCGTGTTCGCAGGTGTTGGTGAGCGTACCCGTGAGGGCACCGACCTCTTCCTCGAAATGGAAGAAATGGGCGTTCTCCAGGACACCGCCCTGGTGTTCGGTCAGATGGATGAGCCACCAGGAGTCCGTATGCGCGTGGCTCTGTCCGGCCTGACCATGGCTGAGTACTTCCGCGATGTTCAGAACCAGGACGTGCTGCTGTTCATCGACAACATCTTCCGTTTCACCCAGGCAGGTTCTGAGGTTTCCACCCTTCTGGGTCGTATGCCTTCCGCCGTGGGTTACCAGCCAACCCTGGCTGACGAGATGGGTGTTCTCCAGGAGCGCATTACCTCCACCAAGGGCCGTTCGATTACCTCTCTGCAGGCTGTTTACGTTCCTGCCGATGACTACACCGACCCGGCTCCAGCGACCACCTTCGCTCACTTGGATGCAACCACCGAGCTCGACCGCTCCATTGCTTCCAAGGGTATTTACCCAGCAGTGAACCCACTGACCTCTACCTCTCGTATTCTCGAGCCAGCAATCGTTGGTGAGCGTCACTACGAGGTGGCTCAGCGTGTCATCGGTATTCTGCAGAAGAACAAGGAACTCCAGGACATCATCGCCATCCTTGGTATGGACGAGCTGTCTGAAGAGGACAAGATCACCGTTGCTCGCGCACGTCGTATCGAGCGCTTCCTGGGTCAGAACTTCTTCGTTGCAGAGAAGTTCACCGGTCTTCCTGGCTCCTACGTGCCACTGACCGACACCGTCGACGCTTTCGAGCGTATTTGCAACGGCGACTTCGACCACTACCCAGAGCAGGCTTTCAACGGCCTCGGTGGTTTGGACGATGTCGAAGCTGCATACAAGAAGCTGACCGGAAAGTAAGGTAGAGACACATGGCTGAAATCACCGTTGAACTGGTGTCTGTAGAGCGCATGCTGTGGGCCGGCCAGGCCTCCATCGTGACTGCACAGACCACCGAGGGTGAGATCGGCGTGCTGCCCGATCACGAGCCTCTTCTTGGCCAATTGGTTGAGAACGGTGTCGTGACCATCCAGCCGATCGACGGCGAAAAGCTTATCGCCGGCGTTTCGGGTGGATTCCTCTCCGTATCCAAGGAAAAGGTGACGATCCTCGCGGACTTCGCCGTCTGGGCGAATGAGGTTGATACCGCATCCGCCGAGGCTGACCTTAATTCGGACGACGAGCTGGCCAAGGCACACGCCGAGGCTGGGCTGCGCGCGGTCCGCCGCAGCAGCGAAGGTCTCTAAACCTCCGTTTAGCTGAAGTAGTAAAACCCGCTGATATTTCTAAAGGAAGTATCAGCGGGTTTTGGTATTTCAGGGTGTCGCTTTAGCCCCACTGTGGGGGTGATTTATTGGGAGTACCTTGGGTCCTGACAACCTATGATCCTTGACCTCGGCAGGATTGATGTCGGCGGTTTCGCGCCAGGCGACATTGTGAGTAGGATCGTCTAAAATCGTTCTCTTTCGCAGGAAGGACTCAAAAAGGCCGTGGAATATTTGACCTGGGGTTTGGTGATTGTTGCAGTGTCGGCGGTTCTTCTTGCTGCCTGGCGGTTTTTCACCTTACGTTCTCGGGGAACCACTGTGATTCTGCGCGAGCTGCCACAAAGCGGTGTTCATGGCTGGCGCCATGGATCATTTCGCTACAACGGCAACGACTTGGAGTACTTCAAGCTGCGCTCTTTGTCTCCCATGGCTGACCTTATTTTGAACCGCCTTTCAGTAACCTTGCTCGATCGTAGAGATCCAGCTGCTGATGAGGCGGTTTTTATGTCTCAAGGCTTAAAAATTCTGCACATTAAATCCAAAAATGACCAGATTGAATTAGCTTTGGACGCTCATGGGGAGATGGCGTTTACGGCGTGGCTGGAAGCCGCACCAGATGCGCGGGCGGAGCATTCCTTGAATCCACGTGATTTCAACCGCTTTCGATCCAGCAAAGACACCCGGAAAAACCGTTAGTAAGACGTCATTGTTATGGTGGGTGCATGCGTTTAGTCATCGCCCGTTGTTCAGTTGATTATGTTGGCCGTTTGGAAGCTCATCTTCCTTCCGCCGATCGCCTCCTAATGGTCAAGGCGGATGGTTCAGTGTCCATCCACGCCGACGATCGTGCATATAAGCCACTGAACTGGATGACACCGCCATGTTCTCTAACTGAAACACCCATTACTGATGAAGATGGTGAAGCAACAGGAGAGAGCCTGTGGGTGGTGGAAAACAAAAAGGGTGAACAGCTTCGAATTACGGTGGAAGAGATTCATTCGGAGCAAAACTTTGATCTCGGTCAAGATCCAGGCTTGGTGAAAGATGGAGTAGAAGATCATCTGCAAGAACTGCTAGCTGAGCACATCACCACGCTGGGAGAGGGATACTCATTAATTCGCCGAGAGTACCCAACAGCGATTGGGCCAGTGGACATTTTATGCCGAAACGCTGACGGTGAGACCGTTGCAGTAGAGATTAAGCGACGCGGTGGCATTGATGGAGTAGAGCAGCTAACTAGGTATCTAGAGCTATTAAACCGCGATGAGCTATTAAAACCGGTGCATGGGGTATTTGCAGCCCAAGAAATAAAGCCACAGGCCAAAACTCTGGCTGAAGACCGCGGCATCAAATGCGTTACTTTGGATTATCAAGCCCTTCGTGGCATTGAGTCCAACGAGCTCACTCTGTTTTAAAAGTAGCGGTGTGCAATGGGACGGAAAAATAGAAGAAACAATATTCAACCAGCTCGTCAGCTGCCGGTAGATGGAACCTCGTACTGGGGTACCCAAACTCAGGAAGGACCGAGCTGGTCTTTTGGAGAGCCCTATATGGTGAGACAAATAGGCTCTTCGGCGGCGAAGAAATTCTATATTTGTCCTGGTTGCAACCAAAACATTCCTCCGGGAGTAGCTCACATTGTCGCGTGGCCTAAGGAATCTGGTGGCCGGGCGGATGACCGCAGACATTGGCACAAGCCGTGCTGGGAGCGTCGATAAGCAAAATCTTTGGCGTCTAGATCATCAATAACCCTTCGAGGGTAGGGTGGCAGGCATGATTGTTGCATTTTCTGTTGCTCCGACTGTGACCGACAACCCCGATGCTGAGATGGCTGATGCAGTAACTGAAGCAATCCGGGTGGTTCGGGCTTCTGGTTTACCGAATGAAACCAACGCCATGTTTACCCTCATTGAAGGTGAATGGGACGAGGTGATGGCTGTGATCAAACAAGCAACCGAAGCCGTTTCGAGGGTATCTCCCCGCACATCGCTGGTGATAAAGGCAGATATTCGTCCTGGACATACCGGTCAATTGACTAGAAAAGTACAGGCTGTAGAAGAGCGTCTAGCTAGAGATTAGCTTTGTGAATAGACTTAGAACTTTGAGTTTTAAAAGTTTTTAAATGACGTTTAAGAAGAAAGCGTGAAATAAGTCGTGACGACACCGCACAATTTTGTAAGTGGCGCAATTGATTTAGGCGAAGTTAAGGCGCGGGCAGATGCGCGACAAAAAGCACACGAGCAAGGCCCTCAATCTGAGGGTGTAGCAAGCTCGATCGATATCACCATGGAGAATTTTGAAAATGAAGTTCTTCGTCGATCCACTCAGGTGCCAGTTGTCGTCCAAATTGGTACTCCACGTAGCCCTGATTCGGAACAGCTGAAATCAGATCTCACATCTCTAGCTGCTGCAAGCAATCGTCAATTTATTTTCGCCTACGTCAATGCCGATACTGACGGACCAGTTGCACAAGCGTTTGGAGTTCAAGGACTTCCAACCGTCATTGCTGTGGCTGCGGGACGCCCGTTGGCTGACTTTCAGGGAGGTCAACCAGCAGAAGCGTTGAAACAATGGACTGACCAAGTGGTCAAAGCCGTTGCTGGGCAATTGGAAGGACTTCCTGACCAAGGTGCTAACGGGGAGGAGGCAGATGAGCAAGAACCAGAAGACCCACGTTTCGATGCAGCAACCGATGCCTTAAACCGTGGCGCATTTGATGAAGCAATTGCAGTTTATGATTCCATTCTGGAAACTGAACCCAACAACACTGATGCCAAGCAAGCTCGAGATACAGCCAAACTTTTGGGCCGCCTCAGCATTGTGGATAAATCAGTTGACGTGAATGCAGCCGCAGATGCTGATCCTCAAAACGTGGAGCTTGCTTTCAACGCAGCTGATGCAGCTGTGGTGGCAGGGGATCCGGAAGCGGCGTTTGATCGTTTGATCGCATTGATGACCATTAGCAGTGGTGATCAAAAGACTCAGGTTAAAGATCGCTTGCTGGAATTGTTCGGCATGTTTGAAACTTCTGACCCACGCGTGTTGGCCGCGCGAGGGAAGATGGCGAGCGCACTGTTTTAAGCGCTAAAAGTTTGAGGGGTTTCCAGCCCGTTTAAAGTCTCGAATTTTCCCATGTGATTTGCTATGGACAAGCGCTACAAAACCTCTAAGAAGCGCTTCTGGTGTGCCACTGGTTTTTGGGGCGGCCATTTAACGAGAACCTTTACATAGAACCAGCTCGGGAGTTAGCGGTCGCTGCGTATGCGCGGTTTAAGCGTTCGAATTTTCGAAATGAGTATTTGGATCAACAAGGGTCTGAAAGGCTCTTAAACGCGATTCTGAGAGGGCATATTTTCAAGGGTCTCAGGCCAGATTTTAAGCAGTGACCACTGAAGCCAAACACACGTGCCAAGAATTTCGAAAAATCCAAATTCTTGACACGTGTGTTTGGTTTTCCTCCATGAACCAAACTCGCATGACAAAAATCCTTGAAAATCGAAAATCTTTGCACGCCTGTTTGGTCGTCGGCTATTACGTGTCAGGGATAGCCACGGGCAGCCAGAGATAGCCACGGATAACCACGGATAGCCAGAGGCAGGTGGCACCACCTAAACCCACCTAAACCCACCTATTTCTAAAACAGACAAATCTGTCTATATAATCATCTGAACCAATCTAATGCAAATTTGGAAATAGCTTTTATCCAGCCCGGATATAATACTTTCAACTAGACTAAGCGGTCTGTTTAAGTATGTTCCATGACATTAACTTTTCATTGGTTCCTATCCACTTCAGGTGATTCCCGAGGCATCATCGGCGGCGGTCATGGTGCGGAGAAATCTGGCACCTCCCGCGAGCTCAGCCACAGTTACCTCAAACAACTTGCGCTTGCCGCAGAGACCAACGGTTTTGAATCCGTCCTGACTCCAACGGGCACGTGGTGCGAAGATGCGTGGATTACTGATGCTTCGTTGATTGAGGCGACGAAGCGTTTGAAGTTCCTCGTTGCGCTTCGCCCAGGTCAGATTGGTCCTACACTGTCTGCGCAGATGGCTTCTACTTTTCAGCGGTTGTCAAACAATCGATTGCTGATCAATGTGGTCACTGGTGGGGAAGATGTGGAGCAGCGTGCGTTTGGTGATTTTTTAAGTAAGGACGAACGCTACGCTCGCACTGGGGAATTCCTTGAGATTGTCACAAGGTTGTGGCGCGGAGAAACCGTTACGCATCATGGGCAACATTTGCAGGTGGAGCAGGCTAGCCTGGCGCATCCACCAGAGGTTATTCCGGAGATTTTGTTTGGCGGATCTTCGCCGGCTGCGGGTGAGGTAGCTGCGAGTTATGCCGATACTTACCTGACATGGGGTGAAACTCCTGATCAGGTGGCGCAGAAAATCAATTGGATCAACGAGTTAGCAGCACAGCGTAACCGGGAACTGCGCCACGGGATTCGCTTCCACGTGATTACTCGCGATACGTCTGAAGAAGCGTGGGCAGTGGCTCAGAAGTTGATCAGCGGGGTTACTCCGCAACAGGTAGCGAAGGCTCAAGCCGGGTTTGCCACATCCAAATCAGAGGGTCAGCGCCGGATGGCGGAGCTGCATGGCAAGGGTCGTGCGTTTGCTAGCGGGTCCTCTGCCCGTGATTTGGAGGTGTATCCCAACGTGTGGGCAGGTGTCGGTTTGTTGCGCGGCGGTGCTGGAACAGCCCTTGTGGGCTCGCACGAGGAGGTTGCGGATCGCATCGAAGAATACGCAGCTCTCGGTTTGAATCAGTTTGTATTGTCTGGTTATCCGAACTTGGAGGAAGCGTTTTACTTTGGGGAAGGGGTTATTCCTGAGTTGGTGCGCCGGGGTGTCGATGTGGCGAACGAGGGTGGCGTCGAAAAGCAAAATCTTTTAAGGAAAGCGTCATGACTACAACCTTGACTCGACCCAAACTTGCGCTGCCTGCGCGCATCTATTCACCGCTTGCGGTGCTGGTGGTCTGGCAGCTTGGCTCAAGCCTGGGTGCCATCCCTGAGCGGATTCTGCCGGCACCCACGACGATCGTCGCCGCCGGCTGGGAGGTGGCTACAAACGGCACGCTTCTCGACGCCCTCCTCGTCTCAAGCCAACGCGTCCTTCTAGGCTTCGCCCTCGGTGCTGTCCTTGGAATTTCTTTGGGTGTGTTGACCGGCATGTCCAGATTCGCCGACACCGCTGTTGACCCCCTCATTCAAGCTGCCCGCGCACTGCCGCACCTGGGTTTGGTGCCACTGTTTATCATTTGGTTCGGTATTGGTGAGCTGCCGAAAGTGCTGATTATTAGCCTCGGTGTGCTGTATCCGCTGTACCTCAATACTGCGAGTGGATTTAGACAAATTGATCCAAAACTTCTTGAGGCAGGCCAGGTGATGGGTTTCGGATTCATCCAGCGGCTGCGCACCATCATCATCCCTTCCGCGGCACCGCAGCTTTTTGTGGGGCTGCGCCAAGCAAGTGCGGCGGCCTGGCTGTCACTGATCGTGGCGGAACAAGTCAATGCACGCGAGGGCCTCGGCTTCCTTATCAACAACGCGCGCGATTTCTACCGTACCGACCTCGTTATTTTTGGCCTCATTGTCTACGCCACTCTCGGTCTGCTGTCTGAAGCGCTGATCAGAGCGTGGGAACGCCACACCTTCCGCTACCGAAACGCTTAAGAAAGTTGCTCACCATGACTGCCACACTGTCACTTAAACCCGCAGCTACCGTCCGCGGACTGCGCAAATCATACGGAACAAAAGAAGTCCTCCAAGGCATTGACCTCACCATTAACCGTGGCGAAATAACGGCGCTGATTGGGCGCTCAGGCTCGGGGAAATCCACGATCCTGCGCGTGCTGGCGGGACTGTCCAATAAGCATTCAGGTTCAGTTGAAATATCTGGGAATCCTGCCGTCGCTTTCCAAGAACCTCGCCTTCTGCCCTGGAAAACAGTCCTAGATAACGTGGCCTTTGGCCTCAACCGCTCCGATATTTCCTGGTCCGAAGCGCAAAATCGTGCCTCGGCCCTGCTTGCAGAAGTCAACCTGCCCGACTCCGATGCTGCCTGGCCCCTCACGCTATCCGGCGGCCAAGCCCAACGCGTCTCGCTTGCACGAGCGCTGATCTCCGAGCCAGAGCTTTTGCTTCTCGACGAACCCTTCGGCGCCCTCGACGCCTTAACCCGACTCACCGCACAAGATTTACTTCTCAAAACTGTTAAAAACCGCAACCTCGGAGTCCTGCTGGTCACCCACGACGTCTCTGAAGCAATTGCACTAGCCGATCATGTGCTTCTGCTTGATGACGGCGCTATCACACACAGCCTTTCAGTAGATATCTCAGGCGACCGCCGCACCCATCCCTCCTTTGCCGCTTATACCGCTCAATTACTTGAGTGGCTCGAAATCACTACACCTGCTTAGAAAGAACTCATGAAACTTAAGAAACTCGCCCTCGTGCTCGCCTTCGGATTTGGTCTTGCCTCCTGTTCATCGGCTACTGGCGATCCTGCAACCAATCCTGATGGGTCCATCGATTTGAGCGAAGTGACCCTTAATGTCGGTGATCAAATCGCTGGAACAGAACAAGTACTCCAAGCAGCAGGGCAGCTAGATGATGTCCCTTACAAAATCGAATGGTCCTCATTTACCTCCGGACCGCCCCAAATCGAAGCCCTTAACGCAGGTCAAATAGATTTCGCGATCACCGGAAACACCCCACCGATCATCGGCGGCCCCACCAACACCAAAGTGGTTTCCGCATACAACAACGATGCTTTAGGCGATGTCATCTTAGTCGCCCCGGACTCCGGTATTGCTTCTGTTGCTGATTTAGCGGGTAAGAAGGTGGCCGTTGCCCGCGGATCCAGCGCCCACGGACACCTCATCCAACAACTCGAAAAAGCAGGCGTCAGCGTTGATGATGTAGAAATCAACCTCCTCCAACCCTCCGACGCCAAGGCTGCTTTCCAAAACGGCCAGGTAGATGCATGGGCAGTGTGGGATCCCTACAGCTCACAGGCTGAACTTGAAGGCGCTCAAGTTTTAGTCAGGGGAGCAGGTCTAGTCAGCGGACACGGCTTCGGTGTGGCCAGTGATGAAGCCCTCGACGATCCCGCCAAGGAAGCAGCGCTGTCAGATTTCTTGGACCGCGTTGCAGACTCATACGAGTGGGCAGAGGATAACACCGATGAATGGGCAGAAATTTATAGCCAAGAATCCGGCTTTGATCCAGAGGCTTCCAAGCTCAACACCCGCAGCCTGCGCCACCAGGTGCCGCTCGATGCCGAAGTCAACACCGCTCAGAATGCGCTTATCGACGCCTTCGTCTCCGCCGGCCTCGTTGAGGATTTCAATTTCGAAGACACGGTAGACACCCGATTTGAAAACTAGGGCGGCGGTATGTGCCTTTAGGAGGTTGCGCCCCCGAACCCGGCATGAACCAGACCAGGAGACCCAGAAATCACGTTTTCGACGTTTGTGGGTCTCCTGGTTTGGTATATCGCGCTCATTACCAAACACAGAGACCCAACATTTAAGTTTTTGAAGATTCTGGGTCTCCTGGTTTGGTCGGGTTGAAATTGTGGCCCCAACTCGCAAAAGTCATACCTCCCCAGAAGCGCTTTTAACGGTTTTTCAAGCTCAAGTGCATGCGTAAGTTCATCTAGGAAAACTCGAGGCTTTAAACAAGCGATAAACGTTATTGTGCATTTTTGGCACACAAGTGCCGTAATCAACAGCGTGTTGGTCGGGTTTGAACGAAAACTAAACAAAAAATGCATCCTTGAGCCTATGGTGAGCGCAAGGATGCATTTTCTTGTCTACTACTTCTGCAGGGAGTAGAACTGTGCACTCATTGCTGGGATGTGCAATTGCAAAGAGTGCGCAAAATTATCCCGAGGAATGGACACAGCCTCCACCGATTGTGCGATGTCATTATCCGCGCCGAGGAATTCAGCGTCATCGGTGTTGAGTACTAGTTGCCACTGACCACCTGCAACGACACCGAGTTCATACTCAGGCTGTGGGGTGCCAGAAAGGTTGAAGACACACAACATCTGGGAGCCATCTTTACCAAAGCGAGTAAACGCCAAGATGTTGTTGGTGGCATCATCCGCCTTATTCCAGGTAAAGCCTTCACCGGTGAAATCTTGGGTGTGCAAGGCAGGGGAGTCCGCATATACACCATTAAGGGACTTGGTCAGTGTGCGAATGGCTTCGTGGTATTCGCCTTGCCAGCCTTCGACAACCTCCCATGGCAAACCATGGGCTTCAGACCATTCTTCACGCTGGCCGAACTCTTGGCCCATAAACAGCAACTTCTTGCCAGGGTGTGCCCACATGTAAGCAAGGAAAGTGCGAAGACCTGCGGCTTTGTTCCAGGTATCGCCAGGCATACGGTTCCACAATGAACCTTTTCCATGGACTACTTCATCGTGGGAAATCGGTAATGCGAAACGCTCAGAGAACGCATACACCAATGAGAACGTGAGTTCATTGTGATGGAAGGCGCGGTGAACAGGATTCTTGGAAAAGTACTCCAAGGTATCGTTCATCCATCCCATGTTCCACTTCAGGGAGAATCCCAAACCGCCATCCCAAGTAGGTGCGGTGACCCCTGGCCAAGAGGTGGATTCTTCTGCGATGGTCAAAGCACCTGGGTGTAGACGCAGCACGGTGGCGTTCATTTCTTGCAGGAACTGAACTGCTTCCAAGTTCTCGCGGCCGCCGTAAATATTGGGTTCCCATTCGCCGTGCTCCCGGGAATAATCCAAATACAGCATGGAGGCCACAGCATCGACGCGAAGACCATCGATGTGGAATTCTTCAATCCAGTACAAGGCATTTGCCACGAGGAAGTTTCGGACCTCATTGCGGCCAAAGTCGAAGACTAACGTGCCCCAATCCTTTTGTTCGCCGCGCTTCCAGTCAGGGTGTTCATAAAGCGCTTCGCCATCGAAACGTGCAAGCGCCCAATCATCCTTGGGGAAGTGCGCTGGCACCCAGTCCATGATCACACCGATGCCACGGGCGTGGAAAGCATCCACAAGTGCTCGGAACTGATCTGGAGTACCCCAGCGAGAAGTTGGCGCATAGTAGCCAGTGACCTGGTATCCCCAAGAACCTCCAAAGGGGTGTTCTGCAACGGGTAAAAATTCCACGTGGGTGTATCCAAGGTCTGCAACGTAATCGACAAGCTCAGTGGCAAGATCTTCATAGGTTTTGCCCCAGCGCCACGATCCAAGATGAACCTCATACACGCTCATCGGTTGAGCAGAAACATCGGAATTCGCGCGAGTGCTCAGCCATTCGGCGTCCTTCCACTGGTACTCGGATGACGCCACGATCGAACCAGTTGCTGGTGCAAGTTCAGCACGACGAGCCATCGGATCTGCTTTGTCTCGTCGGTGGCCTTCCTTGGTTTGGATAGCGAATTTATATACTTCGCCTTCTTCTACACCTGGGATGAAAAGTTCCCACAGCCCAGATCCACCCATTGAGCGCATCGGATGCTGGGAGGCGTTCCATCCGTTGAATCCACCAACGACTGCGCATCCGATCGCATTAGGAGCCCACACAGTAAAAGCAGTGCCTCGAACGGTACCCAATGCTGTTTGATAGGTCTTGATATTTGCACCAAGAACCTCCCATAGGCGTTCGTGGCGACCTTCAGAAAACAGATAAATATCCATTTCTCCCAATGTGGGGAGGAAGAAATACGGATCAGCTTTCACCTGCGGTTTTTGATCAGACCACGTGATTTGTAGTCGGTAATCAGTGGGCTCGCGGTCACCTAAATCAATGGCGAAAATATCATCGCCTAAAGGTGTCATGACGTGAGAGGTGCCGTCGATAAGCAATTGGACCTGCGTTGCGCCGATCTGGCGCGTGCGGATAACCGAACCTGCTTCGGTGTCATGCCACCCATAAAACGCATGCGGATCGTGGTGGTTGCAGTGGAGCAAACGCGCCAAATCTGCCTCGGGAATGGTGATGTGACTTCCGGGGTCAACGGTCATGATAAAAGTCCTTGGGATTCTAAGAATTCTGGATAGGGAAATTTAGGCGCGGTAAGAATCATTGTCACGCCATGCAAGGCGCTCACGGCGAGATGCTGGAAGCTCAGGCAACACAAAAATGTGGGCAACATCGCGCAACGGCTCAAGGCGCACAAAATTGGTATCCGACCACAGATAACGAGAACCTGTAATAGCATCGCGGACCTCGAACTGCGCGCCGGGTTCTAAGCCCAACGCACCAAGATTCAGACGAACCGTGGCTTCGCGGGCACTGCGTGGATCAAGATTGACCACAACCAACACCGTGTTTCCGGTTAGAGCATCAACCTTTGAGTACACGATGATCTGATCATTATCTGCCTCATGGAACGTGATATTTCGAAGCTGCTGCAGCGCAGGATTAGCGCGACGGATGTGATTGAGCAACGCAATATAATCTTCCAAAGAATCCCCACGCTCAAGTGCACCTTCAAAATCACGGGGACGCAGCTCATACTTTTCAGAATCCAAATACTCTTCCGAACCGGGCTTTACAGCCTCATGCTCAAAGAGTTCATAACCTGAATACACACCCCACACAGGAGACATCGTTGCTGCTAAAGCTGCACGAATGGCAAACATCGCGCGACCACCATGCTGAAGAGACGCATGCAAAATATCAGGAGTGTTGACAAAAAGATTCGGGCGAGAAACATCCGCCATCTGCGCAATCTCAGTGGCGAACTCCGTAAGCTCCTGCTTAGTGACCTTCCATGTGAAGTAGGTATACGACTGAGAAAAACCAATCTTGGCCAAGCCATACAGACGTGCCGGGCGAGTAAACGCCTCCGCTAAGAAAATAACCTCAGGGTTTGTCTTATGGATGGCTGAAATAAGCCATTGCCAGAAATTAGCAGGCTTTGTGTGGGGGTTATCCACGCGGAACGTGGTCACACCCAAATCCACCCAGAATTTCACCACACGATAGACCTCTTCATAGATCTTCGGAGCATCGTTATCAAAGTTGATGGGATAAATATCCTGGTACTTCTTCGGTGGGTTTTCTGCATACGCAATGGTGCCATCCGCCAACACCGTGAAAAACTCGCGGTGTTCCTGTGCCCATGGATGATCAGGGGCAGCCTGCAAAGCTAGATCAAGGGCAATTTCCAAATTGAGTTCACGCGCGCGAGCCAACAAAGCCTGGAAATCTTCAATCGTGCCCAACTGAGGATGGGTGGCATCATGCCCACCATCTTTAGAGCCAATAGCCCACGGCGAACCCACATCATGAGGTTCGGGGGTAAGGGTATTGTTGCGTCCTTTTCGGTTAACCTCACCGATGGGGTGAATTGGTGGGAAGTACACCGTATCGAAGCCCATCTTGGCTACACGCTCTAATGCGTTCGCTGTGGTAGCAAATGTGCCGTGAACAGGTGTTCCAGATTCATCCCAACCGCCAGTAGAACGAGGGAACAACTCATACCAGGAGTTCACCAAAGCCTCACGGCGTTCCACTCGAACCTGAAGATTGTCACCCATCGTGACCAATTCACGCAGTGGGTTGAGCTCCAACAGCTGGGTGACACCAGCCGTCAGTGCTGGAGCGAGACGCGCGCGTACATCGCCGCCACGCCTGAGGGAGGAGGCGACGTCGAGAAGCATCACTCTGTCATCTCTAGGCAAATTCTCTGCAGCCTGCTCAAAAAGCTGTGCACCGCGCTCAAAATCGTTATACAGCTCATCAGAACCCTGACCAGCCTCAATCTTGGTGGTAATCGCGTGACGCCACGTAGCCATCGGATCCGACCACGCATCTACACGGAACGTCCAATCACCAGGCACATCAGGAACGAAAAACGCATTTGACTGATCCTGATTATCAGGCGACGGACGCATATGAATCTGAATAGTCTCCGCAGCTACAGAAGAATCCTCCGGACCATGCACATTCAACGTCGCCGCAATGGCATCATGGCCCTCCCGCCACACCACAGCAGACACAGGAACAATCTCACCCACCACTGCCTTCGCTGGATTCCCATCCAAAAGACGGGGACGAACATCATCGATTCCGAGACGGCCAGTCACAGTTTTCTCCTCAACATGCGAAGTCACGTGCGAATAAACTCACACAAACGTAAAAACATCCACGCAGACACACAGGCAGACGCGCCGGGGGTATGTCTCCTCTACGAAAGCTTAATGGAGCTGTGTCACTTCCACACGGAACCGGAGAAATCAGTCAATATGGAAGCTGTGACTAATACCTTTAATAATTCAAATGTGGTGCCTGTATCTGGATCTGATGAGGACTTCAACGAAGACCTCCTGATTGATTTCCAAGGAGTTTTCTTTAAAAGAGACGGCAGAATCTTAGTCGGCCCTGTCGATTGGCAAGTTGAATTAGACGAACGCTGGGTGATTATCGGCCCCAACGGCGCAGGAAAAACCACACTAATCCGCATGGCATCGGCCGAAGAATTCCCCTCCGGAGGAGTCGCACGCCTCATGGGAGAAAAAATCGGCAAAACTGACATGCGCGATCTCCGCTCCATGATCGGCGTGAGCTCATCAGCATTAGGCAACCGAATCCCAAGCGATGAAAAAGTCTCCGACCTTGTTATATCCGCAGGCTACGCCATCTTAGGCCGCTGGCGCGAAGACTACGACGACATGGACTTTGGACAAGCCACCGAAATCCTCGAACAAGTCGGAGCCATGCACCTAGCAGACCGCACCTGGGGAACACTTTCCGAAGGTGAACGCAAACGAGTCCTCGTCGCACGTGCATTAATGACCAACCCAGAACTCCTCATCCTCGATGAACCAACCGCCGGAATGGACCTAGGCGGCCGCGAAGACCTAGTGGGATACCTCGGTGAACTAGCCATGGACCCAGACGCGCCAGCCATCGTGATGATTACCCACCACGTCGAAGAAATTCCCGCCGGATTCACCCACGCGATGCTCCTCGACGAAGGAGAAATAATCGCCCAAGGACTCATCAACACCGTGATGACCAATGAGAATTTATCCAAAGCATTCCACCAACCAATCCAAGTAGACCGCATTGGGGAACGTTACTTTGCCCGACGTGTGCGTAATGCCAAGAGCCACAGAGCTTAGGTTTTCTGGGGTTTGAGTGTGGGGTTGTGATTTGGGTCATCGACTTCACGTGGGCTGACTTCCCAACCGCTGACTTCACGTGGTCGACTTCTTATCGGGCGACTTCGCTATGGTTTTCTGGATTTGCGCACTGAAGTCGTATGACGTGAAGTTTGAGTACGAGAAGTCGCTACCGTGGAGTCGCCTGTTGTGAAGTCGCCCTTTAGGGGTTGTGAAGCCCTGCTTAGGGTTTCCCGGTCTTTAAGTTCGAGATCACACTTTCGAGACCTCGTACTCAATTTCTTATGTTCGAGACCGTTAGGAAATCAGCTAGAAACCTCACGGTATCGGAGTTAAGAAATTGAGTTCAAGAAATTGAGTTCAAGGTATTGCTCTTAAGAAATCGCCGTTAAGGTCTCGAACTCGTGGTCTCGGTAGTGAGATCTCGAACTTAACGCCACCACAAACCCCCAAAAACCAAAGGAACCCAAAACTCACAGAATTTTTTATCCACTCAAAAAGCATGAGATGACACATTCTCGTGCGGGCTGCGCACGGAATCCATAGACTAGGCCACAGAAGTTTTTAGTGTGTGTTTACTACACGCGGAAGCTTTAACAAGCTTTACAGAAAGTCAGGGTGCAGCAATGGTGATGCGAGGCATTGGTGGAAGGAAACTGGCCGCTACGGTGCTGCTGGTTCGGGATGGGATCATCAATGGGCAGCCTGATGTAGAGGTTTACATTCAGGAGCGTGTGTCGACCATGGCTAACTTCCCTCGGGCGACGGTGTTTCCGGGTGGGGGTGTTGATTCTCGGGATTTTGCTGATGGTCATGGCAAAGAGGTGTGGAGGGGGCCGAGCGCAGAGGAGTGGGGTAGGCGCTTGGGGGTTGAACCTCAGGTGGCTTATGCGTTGGTGTTTGCTGCTGTTCGTGAGTTGTTTGAAGAGGCTGGTACGTTGCTTGCGGAGTACACCGATGGTTCTGGGTTGGTGAAGGATGCCAGTAAGTATCATGATTATCGGGTGCGGTTGGAAACTCATGAGATGTCGCTGACTGATATGTTGCAGAGGGAAAATCTGGCGATTCGTAGTGATTTGATTGTGCCTTTTGCCAGGTGGGCTAGCCCGGAGGGGAATCGGGAGTGGTTTGATACGTTTTCTTTTGTGGCAGTGGAGCCGGAGGGGCAATGTGCAGATGGCAAGACTTCTGAGGCCTCTTCAACGGGGTATTTTCCTGCCCGGTTGATTCTGGATGGGTGGCGCGCCGGGTTGCTGCGGTTGGTGATCCCTACGTGGGCGTCGTTGTTTGAGTTGTCGCAGTTTAAGTCAGTTCAGGAAGTACTGGAATATGCTGAAACGGTTGATATGACTCCGGTGTTGGATGACGCCGTGGATAACCCGAGGTATGCGGAGTTTTATCAGGCGCTTCGAACTGAACGGTTCTAGTTAGCTAAGGTTTCTGCATGAGCTTTAGTGTGGATGAGGTGCGTTTCTTAGCGCAGGCGAAGCAAGAAATTGCTGCGGTTACTGCAGATCTTGATTTGAGTAAGAAGTCGATGATCGCAGATGTGGCTACCCTCCGGAAGCACTTTGGGGATTATGGCCGGGCTGTCGCAGAGTTGGCGGGAGCTAGGCGAAGTGCGGAGGGGAAGCTTCCGCAAGATTGGCTGATGTGTCAAGAATCGGCGCAGCAAACCACTCCGCCTGCGGTGTCAGCAGAGCGTGTTCGGCGCCTTAAAACAGCACTTGGTGAACACGCCATTGTTCATGATGTCACCTGCTCCATTGGTACTGAAGGGCACGAAGTGATCACACAAGGCCTGCGCTATATCGGCTCTGACTTAGATTTCTCAAGAACCCTTATGGCTAAACACAACCTCCAGGGCAAAAATGCGCTTATCGCTCGCGTCGATGCACTTTGGCCTGCAAGCAGGGGAGCCGACGTCATCATCGCGGACCCTGCTAGACGCAGCGGGGGCAAACGCATTACAAATCCGGCACAGCTCCTGCCACCACTGCCTTCGCTTCTCGACGCCTGGCCCCACCAACCAATCGCTGTCAAGTGCGCACCCGGCCTTGATTTTTCTGAATGGACGGGACTGGTGAGCGTCGTCAGCGTTGATGGAGGAGTAAAAGAAGCCTGCCTCTACAGCGCTGATCTGGCAGATGGTGAAACCCGAGAAGCTGTTGTCATCAAAAATGGGCACACCGATCGCATCACTAACCGTACAGACGATGCCCCGGAACAAAACCTTGCCGGTGCACCTGGTGAATACATCATCGACCCTGATGGTGCCATCGTGCGCGCCGGGTTGGTTCGACACTATGCAGTGAGGGAAAACCTGTGGATGTTGGATGAACGTATTGCCTACCTCACGGGCAATAGGATTCCTGAAGGCACGAGCGGATTTAGGTTTATTGAAGAAGTGCCGCTAAAGAAGTTGAAATCAGCAATGGCGGCACACGATGCGGGTTCAGTAGAGATTTTGGTGCGCGGGGTGGATGTTGATCCCGATCAATTGCGCAAGAAGTTGCAGCTGAAGGGGGCAAAGCCGATGGCTGTAGTGATTACGCGGATTGGTTCTCGGGGAGTGGCACTCATATGTGGCCCGAGGCAGTGGGCTTAATAAAATTACCCAGAAAATTGTGCACCCGCCTCTGGATTGCTTAGTCTGTTCTTTATAGACTGATTAGTCTGCCTGTGTATGCGCGGTGGCCGGGCTTAGAGGCGACGGTAGGTAGGCGTCGAAAAGCAATGGGCGAAGCCCGCGTAGTATGGGCGGGCGAGTTTAAAAAACGTGAATTGAAAGGTGAGTGTGGATGTCCACAATCGTGGTTCTGGTTAAGAATGTTCCAGACACCTGGTCTAAGAGGACGCTGGAAGCGGATTTCACCCTTGATCGTGAAGGCGTGGATCGAGTCCTAGATGAGATCAATGAGTTTGCTCTGGAGCAGGCACTGCGCTTGCGGGAGTCCAACCCGGATTACCGCGTTGTTGCATTAAGCGCTGGCCCTGCAACCGGTGAAGAAGCCCTGCGTAAGGCACTATCGATGGGCGCAGATGAAGCAATTCAGCTGAGCGATGATGCTTTGGCAGGATCTGATCTTCTGGGCACCGCGTGGGCGTTAAACAATGCTATTAACACCATCCCGGATGTAGCGCTCATTGTTGCAGGTTCTGCTTCTTCTGATGGATCCATGGGTGCACTTCCAGGAGTTTTGGCTGAATACCGCCAGGTACCAGCGCTAACCAACCTGTCTGCACTTAACACCGATGGCACCTCCATTACTGCCACCCGTATTGATAATCACGGAACCTATGAACTGCAGGCAGCTCTACCTGCCGTGGTGTCCATTTCTGACAAGGCAGATAAGCCACGTTTCCCTAACTTCAAGGGCATTATGGCTGCCAAAAAGGCTGAAATTAAGAAGCTGACGTTGGCTGAAATTGGTGTCACTCCAGAGCAGGTCGGTTTGTCCCATGCGGCAACTGCGGTGACCGCTGTGGCTGATCGTCCTGAACGAGCTCAGGGTGATGTTATTGGTGCGTCGGGTGCAGCTGAAAAGATTGCTGAATACCTCGCTGCTGAGAACCTGATCTAGCCACAACCATCCAAAAAGGAGAACATTTACATGTCGATTTCTTATGTGCTGGTTGAGCAGCAAGACGGCCGCCCAGAACCAGTAACCCTTGAATTAATCACAGCTGCCCGCGCTCTTGGTGATGTCGTGGCTGTTGTTGTCGGTGAGCCAGGCGTTGGTGCTGGCCTTGCTGCAGAACTTGGCCAGTGGGGTGCAGCGCAAGTTGTTTCTGCGGAAGCTGCTGGCGCATCCAACCGCTTGATCCTGCCTGCCGTTGATGCATTGCACATTTTGGCAGCAAATAACCCAGGTCCTATCGTGATCGCAGCGAATGCTAGCGGTAATGAAATCGCTGGTCGCCTGGCTGCACGTTTGGCCTCAGGTGTGCTTACTGATGTTGTCGGAATCAACGCCGACCGCACCGCGAAGCAGTCCATTTTCGGCGATACCATCCAGGTTTCCGCTGCTGTTGGTGGAGCTTCACCGCTGTACACTTTGCGTCCCGGTGCACTCGATGGCGTGGCTGCACCTGCTGCAGGTCAGCTTGCCACTATTGAAATTCCAGGTGCCACCGCAAAGGACGTCACCATTACTTCCTTTACCCCAAGCACCCAAAGCGATCGCCCTGAGCTTCCACAGGCAAAGGTTGTTATCGCAGGTGGACGTGGTGTTGGAAGTGAAGAAAACTTCCGCACCATCGTTGAACCACTGGCAGATGCTCTCGGCGGTGCAGTGGGAGCAACCCGTGACGCAGTTGATTTGGGCTACTACCCAGGCGAGTACCAGGTGGGCCAAACTGGCGTGACGGTCTCTCCAGATCTGTACATTGGTCTTGGTGTTTCCGGCGCAATTCAGCACACATCTGGAATGCAGACCGCAAAGAAGGTTATTGTGATCAACAACGATGAGGACGCACCGATCTTCCAAATCGCAGACCTCGGTGTTGTTGGCGACCTCTTTGATATCGCCCCAGCGCTCATCGAAGAGATTAACAAGCGCAAGTAGGAGTTTTGAACACTTTTTATCTGGACCATGCTGCCACCACACCAATGCGTGAGGTGGCTGCAGCCGCATGGATGGAACATGCACAGGCATTAAACCCCGCGAGCCAGTATGGTTCGGGGCGTAAAGCGCGCAGTGTTGCCGATTCCGCGCGTGAAGAAATAGCATCGTTGCTGGGTTGTGAACCCATCGAGGTCATTTTCACCGCGTCTGGTACCGAGGCAGATAACCTCGCTGTGCAGGGTTTATATCACACATCACCGCTTAGTCGGGTTATTTCTACTCCGATTGAGCACCCAGGAGTTTTAGAGACAGTCAACGCTTTAAAACTCGGCGGGGCAGAAGTAGAGCTGTTGCCGATCGGTCCAGATGGGCGAGTGTCATCCTTTGAAGCGTTGGAAAAGCCAGCTGCCGTTGCCACGATGATGTGGGCAAACAATGAGACAGGGGCGATCCAGCCGGTTTCCGAGTTCATTGCAGCAGCGAAGGCGTCCGGGACTCCGACGCACATTGATGCCGTGCAGGTAGTTGGCCACTTGCCTGTTAATTTTGATGAGCTTGGAGCCACAACGTTGGCGGCCTCCGCACACAAATTCGGTGGGCCCCGAGGAGTTGGATTGCTGCTGGCTAGGCGCTCACCTGCACCTTCAGCAGTCCTGCACGGCGGCGGTCAAGAACGGGGCATCCGCCCAGGCACCCTCGATGTCGCCGGCGCAGCTGCCACCGCCGCCGCATTACGCGAAGCAGTGGCTGAGCTCGATAGCGAAGCCACCCGCCTTAGGGGCTTAAAAAAGATGCTTCTCGACGCCATCCTCCACCGTATCCCCAACGTGCTAGTCCACACCACCGAACCATCCCTGCCAGGACACCTTCACTTGTCTTTCCCAGGTGCAGAGGGTGATAGTTTGATCATGCTTCTCGATTCCCTAAAGATCGAAGCCTCCACAGGCTCAGCATGTTCCAACGGTGTCAATCGCGCCAGCCACGTTCTGTTGGCCATGGGCATTTCAGAAACCGATGCCCGCGGTGCGATCCGATTCACCTTGGGGCGGACCACCACAGAAGAAGCAATCCTGGCCGTTATCGATGTGATTGAAGATGTGGTGACCAGAGCCCGTACCGCAGGAATGGCGTTCTAGCGACCAAAAATCGCATAGTGCAGCTCTGTTGCCAACGGGCATATGAGCTGCTGGTGGGACAACGGCACATGCTGGCATTCACCCACAACGGGCGATCCTGTTGACAATATGACCGCGCCAAAAAGTCCCTGAAGCAACACAGTTTCCTGAGAACGATTCAGCCCAGTTGAGGTCATGGTAGGTAAAGAGGGATCCACCATGTCGTTTTCTGGAAACTTAGAAGAAAGCGTATTCGCCCCCGCACTTGGTGCAAACAAAGCAGTGCTTGCAATTGTCATGGCAGCAATTGTTGATAAATACTTTTTGATCATTGTTTAGATATTAACGGTGCGAGCTGTTTAATTCTCCGCAATCTGAAATAAAAGCCGTGCTGATTTGGTCATCAGACCCTGCTTGGATTGAACTTATTGAGGTCTTTTAACAATCGCGTCTAACAGGCCGTTTAAGAGCCCGAAGTTTCTCAATGGGTATTTGTACCACTTGAGGCCTTAAAGGGCGTTAGAGGCGATCCTGTGAGGTCACTTTTTCTAGCCCAACCTTTAAGTTTTACGCCTCACTTCATCTGGTGACCAAGGCAGCTTCTACAAATTGGATTCTTGGTCAAATATGCCGTTATCCCGGCCTGCAAAATTGATCTGGCGACCAAAAATGTTGGGAGTTTTGATGGATTTGGTCGTATGTGCTGGTTTTGGAAACTGCCTTAAACCAACTATGACTTCGATGTGATAACCGCTATCTGGTCATCAGATAAAGCGCAGTTTAAGAAGCCGACTTATGCTTCCCATGTGCTGCGACGGTACGAAAGAACTCTGGTGAGATCCCGGGCTGCGCGGGTGTTGAAATTGCCTGCGCTTAGGATCGTGCCGGCGGCGTTTGCTGTTGCTGAAAGGGCTGCAAGAGCGACTGACATGGCAGTTTTTTCCGGAAGCCCAATGGACGTGCAGAATTTTAAGAACTTTTTCTTACTGAGATCCTTAGTAGACCCTTGGATTTCTAAGGCCATGGTGGTGTCGCCATAAATCGCTGTGGATGGGATGTCATATACAGGACTGATTTCAAATCCACGGCCTTTGTTGATGATGGAAATGTTCTTGGCATGAAGATCCCCGTTGCCGCTTAACCAAGCGACTGCGATTTGAAAGGCGAGATTACGCATCGCCAAGATGGGGGAAGAACACACTTTGGAAAGTGATTGTGCGATTTCTTCGTAGCTCACCGAGTATTTGTCTGCCGGCCAAATGCCTAAGACTTGTCCTGCATCCTCGACGGGGATTTTTCCCTGTGGTGTGCGATCAAATCGGTGAACGAGAAGGCCGGATCGTCCGTGTTTATCGTGAAGGACTTCGACTTTGGACAGTTCAATGCGCAGCTTGTTTTTTGCCAGCAGCTGGTAGCAGGCGGCCTCGTTTTCTACCAAGTAGGGATATTCGGGTGGGGAGAGTTTTAAGATGGCATCGCTTGCAATCGGCACTGCAATCGTGCGCGCAGATGCTTTGTCTTGAACTCCAGCCAGTGCCACGGGATCAGCGATTCCAGCATCATTAAGTGCTAAAGAGAAATCTAGATCGCCTTCCAGTTGGATTGTGGGGGTGGGAGGTTGAGGGGTATCACCGTGGGGAACAATCGATACTGCCCCTACTGGATCGTTACCAACTGCTAGAAGCAGGGATAGTTCATCATCAGCGGATGCTTTGATGTTTTTACGCAGTGAGCTTAATCGGCGACCTTCGGGGAGTAGGCCTGCGAAGAATGGGGGGATGGCACCAGATGCGGTAGTCACAGGAGTAAGTGACAACGGCAAGGAAGTGGCAATGGGCGGACCGGTGTAGTCGTGACGGTAGCGAAAAGTTGTTTGGTGGCCTTCACGCGTGAAGTGGGCGGCAAGTGTGTTGTGGAACCAAATATCGGCAATCGGGGTCATGGCTTAGCCTTTAAAGGATCGTGAATTTCTATAGTCATTTCTAATCCGAGGACGCTTAAGACATCGATGACTTTGTTAAGTTGGACTGTTGCTTTGCCTTTTTCGACATCCCGGATGAAACGTTCAGACACACCGGCCAGGTCGGCGAGTTCAGCTTGCCGAAGGCCTAAGTCTTTGCGGGCTTTAAGCAATGCCATTCCGATTTCTTCTGCGTTCATCTGTGTCCTCTGCGCTAAGTTTCGGCATGATCGTGCCGTTTTTGTGAGTGTACGGGGATTTTTGGCGTTTATCAACGGGCAATCGGCAAGAGCGTGCCGGATTTGGTGAATTCATGGGGTGAAAAGGGGGTGGGGTGGGGAAATCGGCGTGATCGTGCCGGTTTTGGTTGCGTTGCTAGTCTTGGTGGGCATGAGTGCATTTCACATCCGAGTAGAAGAACAGCACGATATCGATGCGATTTATGACGTCACTGAAGCAGCCTTTGCAGGAATTGAGCAGTCTGATGGAACAGAGAAGGATCTCGTCGATAAGCTTCGTGCTGCGAAGGCGCTAAGCCTTTCGCTTATCGCTGAAGCGGGTGGCGAGGTCATTGGCCATATTGCTGCATCTGAAGTGCTGATCGGCGGTGGGGCACAGGGCTGGTTTGGCATTGGGCCTGTCAGTGTGCGACCCGATAGACAGCAACAGGGTGTGGGCATTGCGCTTATGGGCAGCGCGCTTGATCAACTGCGAGCGGAGGGCGCTGGCGGTGCCGTATTGCTTGGTGATCCGGGCTATTATCGACGCTTCGGTTTTGAAGTCGTGCCCGGGTTGGTCTATCCGAACGCGCCAGCGGAGTACTTTATGGCTCTATGTCTGAATTCTCCTGAATTTCCGCAAGGGGTTGTGGAGTATCACTCAGCATTTGGAGGTTAGCGACCTCATCGTGGCGTGGCTGAGCGCCCGATGCGAATTTCCGCACCCAACTTTCATCCTTGTACTGGGCAGGGACTCCGCCACCGAGCAACTCGCGGGTAATCGCGGCAGCTTCCGTGCTAGTGGAGTTAAAAAATTCCGTGTCTGAACCTAACAAAATGATATTGCCGTAACGACGCCCTTTGAGCATGGGCGGATCGGCGATGACGGCAACGTGTTGGAAAACTTCCAGCATGCCTGCCAGCTCAGATTTGGCACCGCGCAGATCAGGATGATCGCCACAGTTAGCAAGGTACAACCCGCCGGGAGCAAGGCCTCGGTGGCAGTGCTCAAAAAACTCCACGGTGGTAAAGCTGTTTGGTGTGACGGCTCCTGCGAAAACGTCTCGAATAATCACATCACGGCTGGCGGGAGTAAAAGATTCTGCCACCGCGCGGGCATCATCGACGCGAATTTTCACCCGTGGAGCGCGTGGAATATCAAACCATTCCCGCGAAAGACGAGCGAGTTCCGCATCCAATTCCACGACAGTGTTACGTGACTGCGGGTAAACATCGGCAAAATACCTCGCCAATGTGCACGCACCACCGCCAAGGTGAGTGATCCGAAGCTTTGATGCATCAAGGTGGGCATCAATAAAAGCGCGGGCACCGGTAGCGATCCACCGCATGTACTCAAATTCAAGTGCCTGCGGTTGACCTAAGACAATATGAGAACTGGGTACTCCATTAATACTGATCAACCAGCCGTCGGTGGTGTAAGAATCAGCCTCCAACTCAATGACGGAGTATTCGCCTTCATAAGTACCGGCAATGGGAGTGTTGCCAGACTGTGAGGAGGTTTGTTTGCGGGATTGCTTGTTGGATTGCTTACGGGCCACGAAAAAGCTTTCTTTATTTTCTACTTGATGGGGCGGTGGTGGGGGCTGCTTAGGAGATGTTCGCGCATGTACGGCAAGGTGAAATTGAGGAAACCATACTTGGGAACCTCGACAAGACCTCTGCTGAGAAGCTGTTTTCTCTGCATCGACAAGGCGTTGGGCTTAACTCCCATGAGGTGTGCGATATCTCCAGTAGACACCATTTCACCGTTTTTTGACAGTTGGGCAATCGCATACAAAATGGTCAGTTCACCATCTGGAACCTGATGCAAGCTCGGTTCGTGAACTTGCATGCCCATGCGGCGTACCACTTCATCTCGGACGGCGTCGACTTGTCCTGCTTGAATTGAATCGGAGCTGTCAAGAGTGCTTCGAGCCCAAGCCAGGGATCCGGTCAATTGCATGGAATAGGGGTAACCCTTGCTGATTTCTGCCGCTAACTCAGCAGCTTCTGACGTCATCTGCCGTTGGCCTTCAGCTGCGGTGTCGATAAACATCTGTACAGAATCTTCGTGGTTTACGGGGCTAAGTAAGATTCTTTCAGCTCTGCGAATAAATGTGGTGCCCTCGTGTTGAAGAAGACGGTCAATGCCTTCAGGCAAGCCAGCTGCAACCAATGCGATATCGAAATCATCCCGGAGGAGGTCTTGGACCGCAGTGGCCAGCACATGTAAGAGATCCACGTTGGCGCTTTGGAGTTCATCAAGGGTGATCAAAATTCCAGAGCCGTGCTTTTGTAAACGAGTAGCCAACTCACGCAACCTGGAAATCAGCGTGGGAGTGGGGTCCTTCTTGGTTGGATCAGCAATGGCCGTCACCGTAGCAATTCCAGGAATGGCCACACCACTGAGCATTCTTTTGGACTGCGGTCCGTCAAGATTCTGTAGCGCCTCCGGGATGGCGGAATTGACCAAAGCATCCACCATGGAATTATCCGGATAAGCACGAAGCGTGATCCATCCTTGAGACGCAGCCGCATCTTCAAACTCATTGAGCAGCACAGTTTTGCCCATGCCACGAGATCCAGAAATCAGCAATGCTCTAAAGGGGCTTCCGGGGCCTTCTGCGAGACCAAGTTTGAAAGACTGTAGAAGTGAGTCGCGACCAGCAAGTACGGTGGGGGAAACCCCGAAAGTGGGGCGGAACGGATTGCGAGCTGACATAGAAGACACCTTGGATGGTCTAGTCGGGTTTGCGGAATGTGGTGTTGGACTGTGTTGGACTGTGTTGAAACGGCACTTTAGATCTTTTAGAAGTCTAGCGCGAGTTTAGATCTTTTAGAACCACTGTGGTGGCTTAGATCCTTTAGAACTCTCTCTGTTATGAGATAAGCGGGGCAATAGTAGAGGTGGAAGCAATGAGAGTTGAAACAGAATATGTTGAGCGGCTTTATGTATTTTCTACAGACCGCCAGGCTCAAGAGATTTCCAAGGAGTTGGCGGTTGAATTTTTGAAAGAAAACCCCGGTATTTCACACCATGAAATATCGGTACAGCACTCAGTGGACGACCCTTTAGAAGTTGAAAAGTCTTGGGTGGAAATGTTCGGCGATAGTACTGATATCCAAGACCGCACAATTTCGCTCATTGAATATAGGTTCACCATCAATTCAAATGCGGATGAAGACATGGATGAACTCAGCATGGATATTTATGCGGTCATCCGGGCTCTCATCAAAAAACACTCAAAGGTGGAGTATTTCAGCATGTTTTCGCTTGCATCAGATCTACGTGCATCAGATTTAGAGGAAGAGTGAATGCTTAACCATGAAAGCTTGAAAATCCTCCCTAAATAAAAGAAATTCGGGATTTCGGGAACATGCGGATACGCTACGTTGTTGAGATTAATTAAGTAAACGTAGGTTAAAAAGCTTTGTAGAGGGGAGATCATGCGGGTTCTTGCAGCAATGAGTGGAGGCGTTGATTCCGCCGTCGCAGCGTCACGCGCTGTCGCAGCTGGTCATGAGGTAGTAGGCGTCCATTTGGCGTTGTCGCAAGATCCGCAAACCGTGCGTGAATCCTCGCGTGGTTGCTGCTCTTTGGAAGATTCTGCTGATGCCCGTCGCGTATGTGACAAGTTGGGTATCCCATTTTATGTGTGGGATTTCTCGGATCGCTTCAAGGAAGATGTGATTGACAACTTTATTGATTCTTATGCGATTGGTGAGACCCCAAACCCTTGCCTGCGTTGTAATGAAAAGATCAAGTTTGCTGCCTTGCTTGAGCGTGGTATCGCGCTTGGTTTCGATGCGGTGGTTACTGGTCACTATGCACGGTTGACTCAGCCAGCAGATGGTGGTGATGGCTACCTTCGTCGTGGAGTTGATCCAAATAAGGATCAGTCCTATGTCCTTGGTGTGCTCGGAGCTCATGAGATTGAGCACTGCATGTTCCCAGTCGGAGATACCATTAAGCCTGAGATCCGTGAGGAGGCAAGTGCCGCTGGTTTCTCGGTGGCAAAGAAGCCAGATTCCTATGACATTTGCTTCATTCCAGATGGCAATACTCAAGCATTCTTAGGCAAGCACATCGGTATGCGTCCTGGAATGATCGTGGATCAAGATGGCACCGAACTTCGTGAGCACGCAGGTGTACATGAGTTCACCATCGGTCAACGCAAGGGGCTTGATATTAAGGCGCCGGCTGCTGATGGTCGACCACGTTACGTCACCGACATTGATGCCAAGACCGGAACCGTGACGGTGGGTGCGCGTGAAAACCTGAAGGTCACCACCATCCACGCTGATCGTTTGAAGTTCCTGCACCCAGCGATGGACGGACAGATCGATTGTGAAGTCCAGGTCCGCGCCCACGGTGGAGTAGTTTCTTGCTCTGCGACGATTGATCGTGGTGCAGATTTCATGGTGCTCAACCTCAACGAGCCGTTGCAGGGTGTTGCTCGCGGCCAGGCTGCCGTGCTGTATTTGCCTGATGCAGACGGCGATATTGTGTTGGGATCTGGCACCATTTGCCACACGGAGTCTTAATACATTGGGCGCTTATGGTCTAGGGGAGCTTCCCGGAACCTCCGTTTTGGAAGCAGCGGATGTCATTCAGGGCGAAACCGGTGATCTTCTTCATCTGCCACAATTGCCGGCTCGCGGTTTGGGTGCTGATCTAATCGGTCGCACTGTCGGTTTGTTGGACATGATCAATGTTGATCGGGGTGCGCGTTCCTGGGTGATGAGCACCCGTCCCAGCAGACTGACCCACCTGACCGGTGATTTCCTTGATATGGATTTGGATTCCTGTGAGGAAAAGTGGGGAAGTGGCGTCGATAAGCTAAAAGTCCAAGTTGCTGGCCCCTGGACTTTAGGTGCGCGCATCGAGCTGGCCAATGGCCATCGCGTTTTAACTGATCGTGGTGCGATGCGTGATCTCACGCAGGCTCTGATCGCAGGCGTTGATGCGCATGCACGCAAGGTTGCGCGGCGGTTCCGCGCCGAAGTGCAGGTGCAAATTGATGAGCCGGAGCTGAAATCGCTTATCGACGGATCCCTCCCTGGCACCTCCACCTTTGACATTATTCCTGCGGTCAATGTCGCAGATATCAATGAACGTTTGCAGCAGGTTTTTGCTTCAGTCGATGGGCCGACCTACCTCAATCTCACCGGACAGGTTCCTACCTGGGATGTTGCTCGTGGCGCGGGTGCTGATACCGTGCAGATTTCCATGAACCAAGTGCGCGGAAATGAGCATTTGGATGGATTCGGTGAGACCATCACCGGTGGTGTGCGGTTAGGGCTTGGTATTACCCGTGGTAGTGATGTTGTCGATGAGCTTTTAGAGCGTCCGCGTGAAAAAGCTGTTGAGGTAGCGCGCTTTTTTGATCACCTTGGTGTGAGCCGGAACTATCTGGTGGATGCCATTGATGTTCATCCAGGTGAGGATTTAGTAAACGGCACCATCACCGAAGCTGCCCATGCGTATCGAATGGCTCGGGTGATGGCAGAGATGTTGGCTAAGGATTCAGGGGACCTTTAAGGTTTCGCTGGCGCTGGTTTTGCAGGTGCTGGAGGAGTATTTTTGCCAGCCATTAGCGATGCCACAATGCCGATGAGCAAAACAGCGGTGGCAAGAAGGATCGCTTGACCGAAGGCTGCGCCTTCATCGCCTGCCGCGAGTCGAATTTGAATCACCGCACCAATGGCTGCTGCGCCGATAACAGAGCCCAACTGGCGGGTGGTGTTGAATACACCTGATCCTGCTCCCATGAACTTGTGTGGAAGATCGCGCATGGTAGATGTGGAGTTTGGTGCCCAGACAAATGCGTTGCCTAGTCCCAGCAATGTCATGGCAACAAGTGCCACGACTAGACCCCAGTCAAAGATCATGGTGAGCGCCAACAATGAAATGGACACTGCAACAGTAGTAAAACCTAACGCCGCGAGGAAGCCTGGGTTGGAGCGGTCGACTAATTTTCCAACAAATGGAGACAGCACAGCAGCCATGAGCGCTTGGGGGATCATCATAAATCCTGCTTCCATGGCGTTCATGCCGTGAGCTTGTTGGAAGTACAACATGATGGGAAGTGGTGTTCCTGCCACCGTGAATCCCATGGTCATGATGCAGATATTGCCCAGGCTGAAGTTTTTAAACTTGAAGATTTCTAGTGGAACAAGCGGATCGTTTCCTGATTTTTCTGCTTGGCTTTGTTGATAAATAAACCAGGCAAACAAGACAAAGGCAGCGACGATCATGATCCAAATCCAAGGTGCCCAGCCCGCGCCTTCGCCTTCTTGGAAAGCAAACACCAGGAAGAACACTGCCACGATGGACAAAATGATGGATAGTGGATCAAGAGGTCGAGTCAGTGGTGGGAATTCTGGTACGTATTTTAAGACTGCGATTACTGAGATCACGCCGATGGGAACATTGATATAAAACACCCACTGCCAACCCCAGTTTTCCGTGATAACGCCACCGAGAATAGGGCCTGCCAGGGAAGCAAGACCTGCTGTAGAGCCCCATACTCCAAGGGCCGCTCCGCGACGCTCAAATGCGAAAATACGGTTGATGGTTGCCATCGTTTGTGGAGTGAGAAGCGCTGCGCCTAAACCTTGGACACCGCGGGCGATAATCAGAGTCAACATATCGGGTGCAAGACCGCAGGCCAGCGAGCTGAGGGTAAAGATGACCATGCCCGCCACATACACATTTTTAGGTCCATACTTGTCTCCCAACCGGCCGGTGACCAATAGCGGCACGGCAAAGGTAAGGAGATATACCGAGGTCACCCAGATGACTTCGTTGTATGAGGCCTGCATATCGTCCTGCAAGGCGGGGGTAGAAACCGCCACAATGGTCTGATCCAGCAAGATCATGAAAAACCCGATGCACAAAGCAATTAGGGCTGGCCATGCTTGCTTCTCAGGCAAAGGCATAGCTGGGTAAACCTTGCTGTGAGGTGCAGCTACACCTGCTGCAGAGGTTGAGGGATCCTGCTTGTTATCAGACACGTTGAGTTATTCTTTCACGCGCAACGGCGACTAAAAAGATCAAATGGATTATTTAAGGGGTTTTAAGCATTCGGTTCAGTTTGAACCGGCCACGCAGTGTTGACATCTGATGGGTCTCGTCCTTGGCCCACAAGGTAGCTTTGAAGGCTTTTTTGTTGCTCGTAATACTTTACCGCTTGAAATTCCATGAGCTCCTCACCGCTCATTTTGGTAAGTTCTGGCCAGATACGTGCTTGTTTCCACGCGATACGTGCTGCTGCTAAAGCATCTGACGTGGCTTCGTGGGCATTGCCTAATTGGACGTCATAATGCGCACACATCTCAGTCAAGGTGCGCTTACCCTTCCGGTAGCGGTCCTTTACTTTGTCGATGACAAAAGGATCATAAACAAGGCCGTCAATGGTAAAGCTTGGATCATGATTTCTTAAAACAGTCAGATCATAAGAGGCATTAAACACAATCACCGCTAATCCAGCTTTCCAACCCTCTCTTAGTCTGGTGATGGTTTCCGCTAACACCTCATCATGTGGCTTGCCATTTTCACGAGCGTGTTCTGTAGTGATGCCGTGCACTGCTGTTGCGGCTTCAGGGATTTCAACGCCAGGATCAGCCAACAGCTCTATTGGTTCTGCACCATTTTTGGTGATGGTGACCATAGCGGACGTAACGATACGAGCCTTAAAGGGATCAACCCCCGTTGTCTCCAAATCGAAGGAGAGCATTTTCGAGGCATTAAAACTAGGGATCGAAGGAGTGGAGTTGCTTTGTGAGTTCATGGTTCCTAACCCTAATAGCTGTATGGGACACCGGGTGCCCCCGGGCAGCTAATTAGCAGGTCTGCGCCCATTTATCGAGGCAGTGAAAGCGGTGATGTCCACCCCAAGGGTTAGAATCGGGAACCGTGACTGAAGATAATGCTCAATTGCGTAGAACATGGAATGATCTGGCGGAAAAGGTTCGTTACCACCGAGATCGTTACTACAACGAACAGCCAGAAATCCCTGATGCTGATTTTGACGCGCTTTTTAAACAACTTCAGCAGTTGGAAGAAGACCATCCTGAGCTCGCCGTCCCAGACAGCCCCACAATGGTTGTGGGTGCGCCGGTGGCAGCACAATCAAGCTTTGACAATGTTGAGCACCTGGAAAGAATGCTCAGCTTGGATAATGTTTTTGATGAGCAAGAATTGCGGGATTGGTTGGGCAGAACCCCGGCCAAGCAGTACCTCACTGAGCTGAAGATTGACGGTCTGTCGATTGACTTGGTGTACCGAAATGGCCAGTTAGAACGCGCAGCTACTCGCGGTGACGGCCGGGTAGGTGAGGACATTACGGTTAATGCCCGGGTGATTGAGGATATTCCGCATCAGCTTCAAGGAACTGAAGAATACCCAGTGCCTGCCGTGCTTGAAATTCGCGGTGAAGTGTTTATTACTGTGGAGGATTTTCCCGAGGTCAATGCGCAGCGTATTGCAGATGGCGGCAAGCCGTTTGCTAACCCCCGAAACGCTGCTGCTGGTTCGCTGCGTCAAAAAAACGTTGAGGACGTCAAAAAGCGGCGCCTGCGCATGATCAGCCACGGCATTGGGTACACCGAGGGTTTTAGTCCTGCTTCACAGCATGATGCCTATTTGGCGTTGGCGGCCTGGGGTTTGCCCACCTCGCCGTACACAGAGGCGGTGACTGATCCAGAAGAAGTAGTGAAAAAGGTCAAGTATTGGGCAGATCACCGCCATGACGCACTCCATGAGATGGACGGGCTGGTGATTAAAGTTGATGACATTGCCTCACAGCGTGCACTAGGTTCCACCAGCCGTGCACCACGGTGGGCGATTGCTTATAAGTACCCTCCTGAGGAAGTCACTACAAAACTGTTGGATATCCAGGTCGGTGTTGGTCGAACTGGCCGTGTGACTCCATTCGCCGTCATGGAGCCTGTTCTTGTCGCAGGTTCAACTGTGTCAATGGCAACGCTGCATAACCAGAGCGAAGTGAAGCGCAAAGGCGTGCTGATCGGTGACACTGTGGTCATCCGTAAAGCAGGCGAAGTAATCCCGGAAGTTCTAGGTCCTGTTGTAGAGCTTCGTGATGGCACCGAGCGGGAGTATATTTTCCCCACTCTGTGTCCGGAATGCGGCACCCGTCTTGCCCCAGCAAAGGCTGATGATGTGGATTGGCGTTGCCCTAACATGCAAAGCTGCCCAGGTCAGCTGTCCACACGGTTGACCTACCTTGCTGGTCGTGGCGCTTTTGACATTGAGGCACTCGGTGAAAAGGGCGCCGAGGATCTTATACGCACCGGCATTTTGGTCGATGAATCCGGTCTTTTTGACCTCACCGAGGACGACCTTCTGCGCTCAAATGTCTACACAACCAACGCAGGCAAAGTAAACGCAAGCGGTAAGAAACTCTTGGACAACCTCCAAAAATCTAAAGAGACAGATCTCTGGCGAGTGCTTGTTGCACTGTCCATCAGGCACGTAGGCCCCACCGCAGCGCGCGCCCTTGCAGGTCGCTACCACTCCATCCAGGCGCTTATCGACGCCCCCCTCGAGGAACTCTCCGAAACCGACGGTGTGGGCACGATTATTGCCCAATCTTTCAAAGACTGGTTTGAGGTCGATTGGCATCAAGCGATTGTCGATAAATGGGCAGCCGCAGGTGTCACAATGGAAGAAGAAGTAGGGGAGAAAGCCGAGCAAACCCTTGAGGGACTTACCATTGTGGTTACCGGTGGGCTAGAAGGATTTACTAGAGATTCAGTCAAGGAAGCCATTATTTCCCGTGGCGGAAAAGCGTCTGGTTCAGTCTCTAAAAAGACTGACTACGTTGTCGTAGGCGAAAATGCAGGCTCCAAGGCCACCAAAGCAGAAGAGCTTGGATTGCGCATTCTGGACGAAGAAGGATTTGTCCGACTACTTAACACTGGATCTGCAGATGAGTAAGTAGAAGTTTCTACACGTCCTGGACCACAAAAACACACTGCCCAAAGAATCTAAAAAATGATTCTTTGGGCAGTGTTTTTTAGTGGTCCGGCAGTCACATTTTTAGGGCCGACTGGGGTCAATCCCACCCGAAGAAGATCATATTGGCTCTCTGACCAGTGCAGATTTTTGGGTAGGGGAGAATTTCGGCACTAGTTCGCCAAACACTGATGCCTTGAACATGCGCGTGAGCGTTTATCGCTTGTTTAAGCCCTCGAGTTTTACTGAATGAACTTGGGTATGCGCTTGACCTTGAAAACCCGTTAGAAGCGCTTCTGGGGAGGTATGACTTTTCAGGTGTCGCACCAAAATGTGAGAGCGACCAAACCAGGAGACCCAGAATCTTCAAAAACTTAAATGTTGGGTCTCTGTGTTTGGTATTAACAGCGATATACCCAACACAGAGACCCACAAACGTCGAAAACGTGATTTCTGGGTCTCCTGGTTTGGTCTTATGCCGGGTTCAGGGACGCGACTTCTTAAACGCGCATACTTCAGCACTAATTTGACCCAAGTCGGGTTTAGGAAGCTTGTTTCGGAAGCATTGCTCCGATGATGTCGCCAAGCTGTCCCAAGTGCTCGACTTCGCTGGCGAGGAAATCAGGTCCACCTGGTCGACCGATGATTAATGCCAGGCCGTGCTTTCCAATGGGAGCAATGGCAAGGGATGAATCAAGGAGTGTCCAAGTTTCTGGAACCCATGGATCATTTTGTGGGGTCAGCATGCGTGCTTCAGTGAGCTCGATGTTTAGTGGAACAGTTCCATCATCTGCTGGAGCAGCTAAAGAACCGGCAATGCGAGTGATTGAGCCTTTAAGATCAATCACGATTGCCCAGCCAGATGTCATTGTTTTGGGGATGACATCGACCATTTCTTCCATTGCTTTGGTGATGTCGTGGCGCTGGTGGGCGACCGAAGCCAGCATTTGGATCTGACCGCGGCGATCAACGGTTCCGGAGAAAGGTCGGATCGAATCAATTTCGACGCCTTCGACTTCTTCTGCAGCGGTAATGATGGTGTCCGCCATGACGTCACGAGGGATAGAAATCACCAGGTCGTCCATGACGGTGCCGTTGGGGAAGCGCTCGACCACGTCCACTGATTGAATATTGGCCTCTACAATCCCGAGTGCTTCTGCCAACAATGCGAGGCTGCCTGGGGTGTCGGACAACAGGACGCGGATCAGGAATGACATTGAATCGCTTCCTTCTTTTCAATATTCGGACGGATGATTGGTTTCGACAGTACCACCGTATTTTGCCTTCAGGATGAAAACACTGGATTGAAATCCCTGATGGTTGCACCCGCGCCGATGTGTGTCCACCCCGTGCAGTAAGATAAACCAACAGTTACGCCAAGCGCGTAAGTTTAATTTTCTTGTACCCATTGTGACTAGCGAAGAGGATCAGAAACCAAGTGCCTGAGATTTCGCGCGACCAGGTCGCTCACCTTGCCAAACTTTCCAGACTGGCGCTCACTGAGGAAGAACTTGAGCAGTTTGCTGGACAGATCGATGACATTGTCGGATATGTTTCCGCTGTTCAAAACGTCGACGCAGCAGGGGTTGAGCCGATGAGCCACCCGCACAGCATTGCCACCACCATGCGTAAAGATGTGGTGAACAAAACCCTTGATGCGAAGGCTGCTTTGGATCAAGCGCCGGCTGTTGAGGATGGACGTTTTATGGTTCCGCAGATTCTGGGTGAGGGCGACTAACTATTATGACCGACAAGTACCTGGTTGAAGGCTCAGAGAATGAGCTGACCACAAAGACTGCTGCTGAGCTGGCAGGTCTTATTCACTCCCGTGAAGTGACTTCTCGTGAAGTTACTCAAGCGCATCTTGATCGTATCGCTGCTGTTGATGGCGATATCCATGCATTCCTGCACGTTGGGCAGGAAGAGGCGTTGAAGGCGGCTGAGGACGTCGATAAGCGTCTGGACGCTGGGGAGGCACCTGCCTCAGCTTTGGCTGGTGTGCCGCTTGCTTTGAAGGATGTTTTTACAACCACTGATGCGCCGACGACGGCGGCGTCGAAGATGCTTGAGGGCTACATGAGCCCTTATGACGCCACAGTGACCAAGAAGATCCGTGAGGCCGGCATTCCAATTTTGGGTAAGACCAATATGGATGAGTTTGCGATGGGTTCTTCAACTGAGAACTCCGCATACGGCCCAACCCACAACCCGTGGGATCTGGAGCGTACCGCTGGTGGTTCCGGTGGTGGATCGTCTGCTGCTCTTGCTGCAGGTCAAGCGCCACTTGCTATTGGTACTGATACTGGTGGTTCTATCCGCCAGCCAGCTGCGCTGACCAATACCGTTGGTGTTAAGCCAACCTACGGCACCGTGTCCCGTTATGGTTTGATTGCCTGTGCGTCCTCGCTCGACCAGGGTGGCCCAACGGCGCGCACCGTGCTTGATACTGCACTTTTGCATGAGGTTATTGCAGGCCATGACGCTTTCGATGCAACTTCGGTGGATCGCCCGGTTGCCCCTGTTGTCCAGGCTGCGCGTGAAGGCGCAAATGGTGACCTTAAGGGTGTGAAGGTTGGTGTGGTCAAGCAATTTGACCGCGAGGGTTACCAGCCTGGCGTCATGGAGGCATTCCATGCTGCTGTTGATCAATTGCGTTCCCAGGGTGCTGAGATCGTTGAGGTAGATTGCCCTCATTTTGATGATGCGCTCGCTGCCTACTACTTGATTCTTCCTTGTGAAGTGTCGTCAAACCTCGCGCGTTTTGATGGCATGCGTTATGGTCTGCGCGCTGGCGATGATGGAACACGTTCTGCGGATGAGGTCATGGCGTACACCCGTGCGCAAGGATTTGGCCCTGAGGTCAAGCGCCGCATCATCCTTGGTACTTACGCATTGTCTGTTGGCTACTACGACGCGTATTACCTGCAAGCGCAGCGTGTGCGTACCCTAATCGCCCAGGACTTTGCCAAGGCGTATGAAAAGGTCGACATTTTGGTTTCTCCAACCACGCCAACCACGGCGTTTAAGTTGGGGGAGAAGGTCACCGATCCTTTGGAGATGTACAACTTCGACCTGTGCACCTTGCCATTGAACCTCGCTGGTCTTGCTGGTATGTCGTTGCCTTCTGGTTTGGCATCTGATACTGGCTTGCCAGTTGGTTTGCAGCTGATGGCACCTGCTTTCCAGGACGATCGCCTCTACCGCGTCGGTGCAGCATTTGAGGCTGGACGTAAGTAAACGCGCGTTTTTAAAAGAATTGGTCACCTGTGTTTAGGTGGCCAATTTTTTTGCGTGCTTACACGTTGTCGAAATATTTGTTAGGATAGCCTACGTCCATTAAAGATATATCGATAAGAGGTAGAGCGCCATGAGCAACACAGAAGCGCCACGCAAAAAACGCAGCATGAAAGCCAAATCAGCAACCGTTACCGGAATCAAGCAGATTTCCCCCGAACTCATCCGCCTTAGTTTCGATTGCCCTGACATCATTGGTGCTGATCTGGCATTTACCGATCACTACATCAAGATCCTGTTTGTTCCAGAGGGGGCAGACTATTCCTGGCCGTTCGATTTGGCTGAAATTTCAGAGACCAAGCCACGCGACCAGCACCCGGTGCGCCGCACTTACACCTTCCGTACCGTCGATACTGTCGCAGGCACCTTTGATGTAGATTTCGTCGCACACGGTTCAGATGGCCTAGCCGGACCTTGGGCACAGCAAGCCAAAGTGGGCGATACCATCGCATTCGTTGGGCCAGGTGGCGCATGGAAGCCAGAATCAGACTACGAGCACTTTGTTCTAGCCGGCGATGAAGCCGCAGCGCCAGCGATTTTCGCCGGCCTGGAAAACCTCCCCGACGGCACCACGGCCACCGCCTACATCGAGATTTCCTCATCAGAGGCGCGTTTCGACGCCCCCACCAGCGACAACATCGAGGTCGTCTGGGTGCCCCGCGACGGTGCCACACATGGCACTTTGCTTATCGACGCCCTCCGCAACAGCGGGTACCCCTCCAAGAAGACCTCCTGGTTTATCCACGGTGTTGCCGAAATGGTGAAAGAAACCCGCAAATTCCTCTTTGTCGAAGGCGACGTTGAAAAAGAAGATGCATCCATTTCCGGATACTGGCGTCTTGGTATGACTGAGGATCAATGGCAGGCATCCAAGATGGAATTTAATGCCGAAAATGAGGCTGAAGAGCAGGCGTTAGCTAAAGCCAAATAATTAGGACGCAAAACAGCCTCAGGATTGTTCTGCGTTTCTGCAAATCGGGAGTATTCGTGCGCAGGATCGCTGGATAGCCTGCCGGACTGCATGAGACCAAACCAGGAGACCCAGCATTTAAGTTTTTGAAGATTCTGGGTCTCCTGGTTTGGTCGCCCTCATATGTTTGTGCGACATCTAAAAAGTCATACCTCCCCAGAAGCGCTTCTAAGAGGTTTTAGTGGGTTCGTGCAAGTAAACAGTCGTCCGAGAAAACTTGTGGTGTTAAACGGGCAATAAACGCCTCAACCTGATTTTGATCAAAAAGAAGAACGCGGAGCAATCCTTAAACTGTTCCGCGTCCTTTTTGTTTTAACTTTACTGGGAATCTGAGACTGCGTAAGCAATCGCAGCAGCACCGGCAGTAACAGTCAAAACGGCAGGCCATGCACCGATCTTCTTTGCCAGTGGGTGTGACAATCCAAATGCGCCAATGTAGGTTGCCAATAGTCCCGTTGCTACAGCAGGGCCCTTCTTTTCATTCCAGCTCCGCGCAGCCAGTGCGCCGGATGCAGCCAACGGAATGGTGCCAAGTGGACGAATTCCAGATTCCCTTGCTGTGAGCCATCCACCGATCAAACCTGCTGCGACAACAGTTGCAGTGCTGACCTGGGATGCCTTTTTCAATTTCATATCCATGGTGAGCCAGTCTAGATCCAAATTCATTTACTGGGGTTTGAGTGCGCCACTTTTATCGGCATGTAAACGGCGCGTGGAATTGAAATCGCTGTCCGATCAAAAATGTGTATGACACCACATGTCCGTTCGGGCAAAGTATATTTGTTAATAAAAGTGCAGCTCGTGGGATAAAAAGTAGTGGTCAAAGATAGTTTTTCTTCCATGAAACCGAGTTTGTTTAACTATTTTTGAGTGATTGTTCCGGCACGAGTGTTGTGATGGGTTTAATATGGATTACATGCGAATTGCCACTCTCACGTCAGGCGGCGACTGCCCCGGACTAAACGCCGTTATCCGAGGAATCGTCCGCACAGCCAGCAATGAGTTCGGTTCCACCGTCGTGGGTTATCAAGATGGTTGGGAGGGACTGCTTGCCGATCGTCGTGTACAGCTTTATGACGATGAAGATATTGATCGAATCCTGCTTCGCGGTGGCACGATTTTGGGCACGGGACGCCTCCACCCGGATAAATTTAAAGCTGGAATTGATCAGATTAAGGCCAATCTTGAAGATGCAGGCATTGATGCCTTAATTCCAATTGGTGGTGAAGGAACCCTCAAGGGAGCCAAGTGGTTGTCCGATAACGGCATCCCTGTTGTTGGTGTGCCTAAGACGATCGACAATGACGTCAACGGTACCGACTTTACTTTCGGTTTCGATACCGCCGTTGCGGTTGCAACTGATGCGGTTGACCGTCTACACACCACCGCGGAATCCCATAACCGTGTGATGATCGTTGAGGTCATGGGCCGTCACGTTGGCTGGATTGCACTACATGCTGGTATGGCCGGCGGTGCTCACTACACCGTGATTCCAGAAGTTCCTTTCGATATTGCAGAAATCTGCAAGGCGATGGAACGTCGCTTCCAAATGGGAGAGAAGTACGGAATTATCGTGGTCGCAGAAGGCGCGTTGCCACGTGAAGGCACCATGGAATTGCGTGAAGGCGAGGTTGACCAGTTTGGCCACAAGACTTTCACGGGCATTGGCCAACAGATCGCCGATGAAGTCCATGCGCGTTTAGGCCATGATGTACGCACCACTGTTCTTGGACATATCCAGCGAGGTGGTACTCCCACAGCTTTCGATCGTGTGCTTGCTACCCGTTATGGTGTGCGTGCTGCTCGAGCATGTCATGAGGGCAACTTCGATAAAGTTGTCGCGCTGAAGGGTGAAAGAGTAGAAATGATTTCTTTCGAAGAAGCGGTGGGAACTTTGAAAGAAGTCCCTTATGAGCGTTGGGTAACGGCTCAGGCAATGTTTAGGTAGTTCCGGGTTCGTTAAATAAACAGCTTCTCATCATTATGTGGTGCGGGAGCTGTTTTTATTTTGCTAGTGGGATATCTGGGTTGACTTCATCTGGCGACCAAGCGGGCGTGTGGATAAGAAATTCTTGGTCAAATATGTCGTTGAACTAGGTGCTTAAATTTGATCTGAGGACCAAGGATGGTGGACACTCTGCCGGTTTTGGTCAAACTTGCATCAAAAAAACCGATGCGAAGATCCCAGCTCTGAATATTCCTGCGAGACCGTGCAGCCACCACTATGCTTAGACTCTTGGGGGAAGTAGTGGCTTGAGTCAAAGTGTTTGTAAACTGTGACCTGGGCGTCTTGACTTGCTTTGGGGATAGGGATAAGTTCAATCTAAACACAATGCAATCGATTGCATTCAGTTCTTTATCCCACAATAGGGGTACCTTTTCAGAAAGGTGGTGAAAAGATGGCTTCCGAAAACCCAATGCCCAAAAAGCGAGCGACCACTCTCAAAGACATTGCCCAGGCAACTCAGCTTTCAGTAAGTACAGTGTCACGGGCATTGGCAAATAACGCAAGCATTCCGGAATCCACACGCACTCGGGTTTTAGAATCGGCTAAGAAGCTGAATTACCGCCCAAATGCGCAGGCTAGAGCTTTAAGGAAATCCCGGACAGACACCATCGGTGTGATCATTCCCAATATCGAGAATCCGTATTTTTCTTCTCTTGCTGCGTCTATCCAAAAGGCTGCTCGTGAGGCCGGAGTGTCAACCATCTTGTCCAACTCGGAGGAGAACCCAGAGCTTCTTGGGCAGACATTGGCGATCATGGATGATCAACGCCTTGACGGAATAATCGTGGTTCCGCACATTCAGTCTGAAGAGCAGGTCACAGATTTAGTAACCAGGGGAGTGCCTGTGGTGCTGGCGGACCGCAGTTTTGCCAATGCTTCCATTCCTTCGGTGACTTCTGATCCTGTTCCAGGCATGACGGAAGCTGTTGATCTGCTTACTGCTGCTGATGTGCAGTTGGGTTATCTTGCAGGGCCTCAAGATACTTCTACTGGTCAGTTGCGTTTGAAAACATTTGAACAGTTGTGTGTTGATCGGGGCATCGTCGGGGCATCCGTGTATTACGGCGGTTACCGGCAAGAATCTGGCTATGAGGGCATCAAGGTGTTGATCAGTCAGGGCGCAAACGCCATCATTGCTGGTGACTCCATGATGACTATTGGTGCGCTTTTAGCAATTCATGAGATGGATTTGAAGATCGGCGAGGATGTTCAGCTGATCGGTTTTGATAACAACCCGATTTTCCGGTTGCAGAATCCACCTCTCAGCATCATTGATCAGCATGTCCAGGAGATGGGACGGGTTGCTTTTGAGATTTTGCAAAAGTTAATCGCAGGCGACACCAAACAAGAGTCAGTGGTGATACCGACTCGTCTTAACATTCATGGGTCTACTGCGGTGTCACAAAAAGCAGCTGAGTCCGCAGCACGGAAAAAGAAAAAGGGTGGTGCTGATGAGTGATTCTGAGACCCTTTTGCACAAAGATGATCCAGCACCTGTTCTTCAGTTGGATAAAGTGTCCAAATCTTTTGGACCAGTCAATGTGATTAACCAAGTCAGTATTGATGTGCGACCTGGGCGTGTGTTGGCGCTATTGGGTGAAAATGGTGCTGGAAAGTCCACGTTGATCAAGATGATGTCGGGTGTGTATCAGCCTGATGGTGGTCAGATCTTGGTGGATGGAAAGCCGACAACATTGCCCGATACCAGGACGGCGGAGTCTTTAGGTATCGCAACGATTCACCAAGAACTGAATTTGGTGCCCACCATGACTGTGGCGGAAAACGTCATGTTGGGTCGCACGCCCAGAAAATGGGGTTTGGTTAATTTCAAGCATTTGCGCAGGCAAGCGCAGGCTGCTTTGGATCTTATTGGTGTGGATGTGGATCTAAATGCCCAGGTGGGTTCTTTAGGTATTGCTCGCCAGCAGATGGTGGAGATCGCCAAAGCGTTGTCTATGAATGCGCGGATCTTGATTCTGGATGAACCCACGGCGGCTCTGACTGGCAGGGAAATTGATCAGCTTTTCAAAGTGGTGGACCAGCTGAAGGAAAAAGGCGTGGCCATGGTGTTTATTTCGCACCACTTGGATGAGATCGCACGCATCGGAGATACCGTGTCGGTGTTGCGAGATGGCCAGTTTATTGCAGAGCTTCCAGCGGATACTGATGAAGATGAGTTGGTGCGCCTTATGGTTGGGCGCAGCATTGAAAATCAATATCCGCGCAGTGCTCCAGAGATCGGGCCACCGTTGCTAGAGGTAAAAAACTTAAGTGCAGAAGGCCGATTCACCGATATTTCACTCACCGTTCGTGCGGGTGAAGTAGTAGGACTCGCAGGGCTTGTGGGTGCTGGCCGGACTGAAGTTGTGCGTTCGATCGCTGGCGTCGACCGTGTTGATTCAGGCGAAGTTATCGTTGCTGGCAAGAGATTGCGTGGCGGTGATATTTCAGAAGCTATCAAAAATGGCATTGGGCACATCCCGGAGGATCGTAAAGCTCAAGGTTTGGTGTTGGATTCTTCTGTGGAAGAGAACTTGGGCCTGGCCACGATGGCTTCTACCGCACGTGCCGGTCTGGTCGATCGCTCAGGGCAGCATCGTCGCGCGCAGGAAGTCGCAGATAAACTGCGCATCCGCATGGCAAACATCAAGCAGCCCATTCGCGATTTATCGGGCGGCAATCAGCAAAAGGCCGTGTTTGGCCGCTGGGTGCTTGCAGGTTCCAACGTTTTGCTTCTCGACGAACCCACCCGTGGCGTTGATGTCGGTGCGAAGGTTGAGATCTACAACATCATCAATGAGATCACCGAAAAAGGTGGCGCTGTACTTATGGTGTCATCTGAACTACCAGAGGTTTTAGGCATGGCAGATCGAATATTGGTGATGTCGGGTGGCCGAATCGCAGGTGAACTTCCAGCAGAAGGCACAACTCAAGATGATGTCATGGCGTTGGCGGTCTCTCAGGTCGATGATTCCATCACGGACGAAGCAGCAGCAGAAATCGAGAACTTAAAGGAGGACCGTTGAGTACCGCAGTAGTTACTCAAAAGAAGTCCACAACTGCATCCAAGATCGGACATTGGATGCTCGACAACGGTGCGTTGGTGGGATTGATAGCACTGTGCATTGGGCTTTTTATCGCAACGCCACACTTTTTGACAGTTCCGAACCTGATAAATATCGGCATTCAATCAGCTACCGTGGCAATTTTGGCGTTCGGCATGACCTTTGTCATTGTCACCGCAGGCATTGATTTGTCTGTTGGTTCAGTGGCAGCGCTTGGTGCAATGACCTCGGCGTATTTCTTTGCTGAGGTGGGCTTGCCAGGGTGGATCACACTCCTTATTGGTTTGTTCATTGGATTATTAGCCGGTGCGATCTCTGGCATTTCCATTGCATATGGCAAGCTACCAGCGTTTATTGCCACGTTGGCCATGATGTCGATTGCCCGTGGTGTGACTTTGGTGATTTCCCAAGGCTCACCGATTCCTAGTGCGCCAGCTGTTAATGCTTTGGGTCGCACATACTTTGGCATCCCGATGCCAATCCTCATGATGGCTCTGGCAGGCATTGTGTGTTGGTTTATTTTAAGTCGCACTGTGCTGGGTCGATCCATGTATGCCATTGGCGGAAACATGGAAGCGGCACGCTTGTCCGGCCTGCCGGTGAAAAAGATCCTGGTCATGGTCTACGCGCTGGCTGGCGTGTATGCGGCACTAGCGGGTCTGGTCATGACGGGACGGTTGTCCTCGGCACAACCACAGGCCGGTGTGGGATATGAACTTGATGCTATCGCTGCTGTGGTTATCGGCGGTGCATCACTTGCTGGTGGAACAGGTAAAGCCACCGGCACGTTGATCGGTGCCATTTTGTTGGCGGTGATTCGAAATGGTTTGAACATTTTGAACGTGTCGTCATTTTGGCAACAGATTGTCATCGGCTGTGTCATCGCACTTGCGGTGGGCTTTGATGTCATTCGAAACAAAACCTCTAAATAATTGTTGAAAGGAATTTCTTCCGATGTACGCTCGTAAACTTATTGCACTATCTGCATCTGCTGTTCTAGCTCTCAGCCTGACTGCGTGTAACCGTGAATCCTCTGACACCACTGCTGCTGATGGGTCAGTCACCCTCGCGCTGTCAACCCAAACCAACCCGTTTTTTGTGCAGCTTCGTGATGGTGCTCAGGAAAAAGCTGATGAATTAGGGGTTACCCTCAATATTCAAGATGCCTCCGATGATGCCGCGACTCAGTCCAACCAGCTCAACAACGCTATTACCACTGGTGCAGGTGTGGTCATTGTGAACCCAACAGATTCTGATGCTGTTGTGCCATCTGTTGAGGCGCTGAACCAAGCTGATATTCCAGTTGTGGCAGTAGACCGTTCCTCAAATGGCGGCGAGGTGGCATCCTTCGTTGCATCTGACAACGTTGCTGGTGGTGCCCAGGCTGCAGCGGCTTTGGCTGAAGCAATTGGCGGTGAAGGTGAGATCATCATGCTTCAAGGTATTGCCGGTTCTTCTGCTTCACGTGATCGCGGTAAAGGATTTGAAGAAGAGATCGCAAAGCATGAAGGCATCACCATTGCAGCGAAGCAGACGGCAAACTTTGACCGCGGTGAGGGCCTCGATGTTGCCACCAACCTGTTGCAGGCACATCCCAATGTGAAGGCGATCTTTGCTGAAAACGATGAGATGGCACTAGGTGCAATTGAGGCATTGGGTGCTCGTGCTGGTGAAGATGTTATTGTTGTTGGCTTCGATGGCACCGATGATGGGCTAGCAGCAGTTGAAGATGGCCGTATGCTTGCCACCATTGCACAGCAGCCAGAAGAACTTGGCGCAAAGGCAGTTGAAGAGGCAGCGAAATTGCTGCGCGGTGAAGATGCTGAAGCAGAAGTTCCAGTTGAGGTTGTTACCGTCAAGCTGGATAACGTTGCGGACTTCAAGTAGACCAAGATGAAAAAGTCTGGCTTATTAAACCCTGAGCTGTGTTATGCCATCGCACGGCTTGGACACACGGACACTTGGGCTGTGGCGGATTGTGGTCTGCCCATCCCAGACCATGTAGAAGTCATTGATTTGGCGTTGGTGTTTGGCATCCCAAGTTTCGAGCAGGTCATTGCAGCGTTGAAGCCAGAAGTGGTTGTTCAAGGCGCTGCGATCGCAGATGAAACACCCGAACATATCCGCGAAATTTTAGGTTTGCCCTGCGAGGAGATTACGCATGAGGAACTTAAAAACAGAATTGCGGATTGCTCTTTTGTGGTTCGAACAGGGGAGACCACGCCGTATGCCAATGTGATCTTCACATCCGGCGTAGCCTTCTAGGAAAAGTGTCGGTTTTTGTGCACCGTTTTTGTTGCGCCCCAAGCGCGACAAAAGGGGTGCATTTAAGCGTCGAAAAGCAATGAATTTAATAGTTTTAAGCTGTGTTTTCTCCGAAAATAGGACAAAACGGGTTTCTGTGACTATATTCATCTCATGCAGTTCGCACAAAACCCGCGTCTGGCGAACGACGCGGTGATCTTAGAACCACTGTCACATCAGTGGACTCGGGATCTCCAGGAAGCTGTCGCCTCACAAGAATTGTGGCGCCATTGGTTCGTCGCTCTACCCACTCCAGAGGGCATGGCGGAGGAAATTGACCGTCGCCTAGCCGAACATGCAGACGGACTGTGTGCGCCTTGGGCAATCATTTCCGCTGCAACCGGTCGTGCTGTTGGTATGACCGCATTTCATACTCTTGATCACGCGAATAGACGCCTGGAAATTGGTCGCACATGGATGGCTGCCCATGTGCATGGAACAGGCATTAATCCGTCAGTGAAATACCTGCAGCTTGAACGCGCTTTTGAAACGCTGGGCGTTAATGCTGTGGAATTTCGCACCAACTGGCACAACCATCGCTCCCGGGCTGCCATTGAGCGCCTCGGCGCAAAGCAGGACGGCGTGTTGCGCAAGCATCGCATTCATCCGGACGGCACGGTGCGCGACACGGTCATCTATTCCATCACCAATGACGAATGGCCTGCGGTCAAGCTCACGCTGATGGAGCGGCTGCAGCGCCGCTTGCAGGTTCCAACCATCCCCAACGAGGCATCGCTTTTCGACGCCAGCTAGCCCCTTTGTTCACCCATACCGACGCTTACAGTGAATTTTCAATTCTCCTGTGTGGCGTCGGTTTTATTTTTGTTGTGGGGTTGGGGTTCTTTTTGGTGGCTGATCCCAGTATCCTCAAAGCGATTAGGTAAGGTTTGCATAATCTTTTGACCTTTGTGTGCGATACAACTGCGAGAGGACAGTCACCAGTGAAATTAAGAAGTAAAAACCTATTTAGGTCAGTGGCATCGATTGTGGCAGTGGCAGGCATGGCGTTAGGTGTTGCCAGCTGCTCATCCACAGACTCGTCCAGTGATGCCAGCACCGACGCAGCGAATTCTGCCGATGGCGCTTTCCCAGTTTCCATCTCCACCAAATTTGGTGATATCACCATCGAGAGCCAGCCCGAGCGCGTCGTTGCACTGGGTTGGGGAGACGCTGAGGCGGCACTTGAGTTTGGAGTGCAGCCCGTGGGAGCATCCGACTGGCTTGCCTTCGGCGGTGAGGGAGTAGGTCCGTGGATTGAATCAGGTGCCTATGATGAAGCACCAGAAATCATCGGAACCATGGAACCAGAATTTGAAAAAATCGCCGCACTGGAACCAGACCTGATTCTTGATGTGCGCAGCTCCGGCGATCAAGAGCGATACGACAAACTGTCTTCTATCGCTCCAACCATTGGTGTGCCTGAAGGCGGGGACAGCTACCTTACTCCCAGAAGCCAGCAAGTCAGCATGATTGCCACCGCTCTAGGCCAGGCAGAACGTGGCGAAGAGGTCAATGCGGAATACGAGCAGCTCACCGCTGACATCCGCGAAGCACATCCAGATTGGTCTGAAAAGACAGCAGCGGCAGTATCTGCTACTGCAACCAGCTGGGGTGCTTACATCAAGGGATCAAACCGCGTTGATACTTTGCTGGACCTTGGCTTCCAGGAAAACCCAGAATTGGCAGCACAGGATCCAGGCGATACTGGATTTTCCCTTGATTTGGGTGAAGAAACATTCACTGTTGTTGATTCTGATCTTGTTGTTGGTTTTGCCATCGGCATGACACCAGAAGAAATGGCCGAAAAGCTTCCTTGGCAGATGTTAGAGGCAACTCGTGATGGACGCTCATTTGTGATGCCTCGTGAAATTTCAAGCGCCTTTTCTTTGGGATCTCCTCAGTCCACCCGTTTCGCGTTAGAGCAGTTGGTCCCGCTTTTGGAAAAACACACTAGCTAGAGTTTGTGTATGGCCAGTGATTTGAGACAAAATGATTTAATTGTCTCAGTAGTTGGGACATTTTAATGTGAAGAATGGGAGCTCATGAGTACGCAAGTTGAACTCAAAACACCAAAATCAGAAGATCGTGCAGCATATATCGCGGCACTAGGCTTCCCGATCCTGGTGATCATCGGTGGAATAATCGGGTTTACTGCATCGGATGTAGTTCTCAATATTTCATCCTGGGTGAACCCACTGCTGGGAGTCATCATGTTCGCCATGGGATTAACCCTGAAGCCTGTTGACTTTGCCCTGGTTGCTAAACGCCCACTGCCAGTTCTAATTGGTGTGGTAGCGCAGTTTGTTATCATGCCGCTCACCGCTCTGTTTGTTGTCTGGATCCTTCAACTGCCTGCAGAAATCGCAGCTGGTGTGATTTTGGTTGGTTGCGCACCTGGCGGCACATCATCCAATGTGGTTTCCTACCTTGCTCGTGGCGATGTAGCTCTGTCTGTCACCATGACATCTATCTCCACACTGCTTGCCCCCATCTTCACTCCATTGCTGACACTGTGGCTGGCAGGGCAGTACATGCCTCTTAATGCTGCAGACATGGCCGTTTCAATTGTTCAAGTTGTGCTGATCCCAGTTATCGGTGGACTTGTTGTGCGTCTGATTTTCCCGAAGCTCATCGGCAAACTTTTGCCATTGCTGCCATGGATTTCTGTAGTTGCAATTTCCATGATCGTTGCCATCGTGGTCGCAGGATCTAGAGACAAGATCGTCGAAGCCGGATTGCTAGTCCTTGCCGCTGTGATCATTCACAACACTTTGGGTTACAGCCTTGGATACCTTGCTGCAAAGTTCACTGGTCAACCTGCAGCCGCACGACGTACCACTGCAATTGAAGTAGGCATGCAAAACTCTGGCCTGGCGGCCGGACTGGCAGCACAGTACATGTCACCGATGTCTGCGTTGCCAGGTGCTATTTTCTCAGTCTGGCACAACCTGTCAGGTGCGCTTCTTGCCGCACTGTGCCGTGCCTCTGATAAAAGAGCAGCGCAAAAAGAAGTAGCTGATTAACCACACCTGCTTTATTACCCACCTGGATTTCGTTTGGAGTTTGTGCGAAATGCAGGTGGGTTTTTGTATGGGAAATTTTTGGGTGAATTTTTCGGTGCCACCCCATGACAACATGTGCGCACAATGATGACTAGAATAATGACCCATGACTGCAGCCTTTTATGATCTGATGGACTTCGATGAAGTTCTAGAGAAATATGACCCGGTGATGGGACTTGAGGTCCACGTCGAATTGGGCACCGAGACCAAGATGTTCTCCGCGTCTTCTGCGCACTTCGGCGCTGAGCCCAATAGCAATGTCGATCCAGTTTCTTTGGGCCTTCCCGGTGCACTTCCAGTGGTTAACGCCAAAGGTGTGGAGTGGGCAATCAAGATTGGGCTGGCGCTGAACTGCAGCATCGCTGAGTCCTCACGCTTTGCCCGTAAGAACTACTTCTACCCAGATCAGCCAAAGAACTACCAGATCTCCCAGTATGATGAGCCAATCGCGTATGACGGCTACCTGGATGTTGTGCTGGAAGATGGTACTGAGTGGCGTGTGGAAATTGAACGCGCACACATGGAAGAAGACACCGGAAAGCTCACCCACCTGGGTGGTACTTCTGGTCGCATCCACGGCGCAACCGCATCCTTGGTGGACTGCAACCGCGCTGGTATTCCATTGATTGAGATTGTTACCAAGCCAATCGAAGGTGCTGGTGCTCGCGCTCCAGAGATCGCTAAAGCATATGTCTCAGCACTTCGTGATCTGGTTAAGGCACTTGGTGTATCGGATGGTCGTCTGGACCAGGGCTCCATGCGTGTTGATGCCAACCTGTCCCTGCGCCCAGTTGGACAAAAGGAATTTGGCACCCGTACCGAAACCAAGAACATCAACTCACTGAAGTCTGTTGAGCAGGCTATTACCTTTGAGATGCAACGCCAGGCTCAGGTTTTGGATAACGGTGGCGTGATTGATCAGGAAACCCGCCACTACCAGGAAACTGACGGCAGTACCTCCAAGGGTCGTCCAAAGGAAACCGCTGAAGATTACCGCTACTTCAACGATCCTGACCTGCCTCCAGTGATTGCTCCGCGTGAGTGGGTTGAAGAAATCCGCGCAACCCTTCCAGAGCTTCCTTGGGTTCGTCGTGCACGAATCCAGGAAGAGTGGAAGCTTTCCGACGCCGAGATGCGTGACCTCATCAACGCCAACGCTCTCGACCTCATCATTGAGACCGTTGAAGCGGGTACCACTCCGGATGAAGCACGCGCGTGGTGGGTGTCCTACATTTCCCAAAAGGCTAACGAGTCCGGTGTAGAACTGGATGCACTGGGAATTACTCCAGCACACGTTGCTCGCGTTGTGGCATTGGTTTCTGAAGGCAAGCTGACTAACAAGCTGGCACGTCAGGCAATTGACGGTGTTATCGCTGGCGAAGGCGATGTTGACGCAGTTGTCGCAGCACGTGGACTTGAAGTTGTTCGCGATGACGGTGCGATTGAAAAGGCTGTCGATGATGCCTTGGCAGCCAACCCAGATATCGTGGAGAAGTACCGCGCTGGCAACACCAAGGTCACCGGCGCCATCGTGGGTGCTGTGATGAAGGCAACTCGTGGCAAGGCTGATCCTGCTCAGGTGAACCAATTGATTGCTAAGAAGCTAGCGTAATTTTTTTACTTCGCTAGCCGTTAAACCGTAGTGTAGGAAATTCTTATAAGAATTTCCTACACTACGGTTTTCGTGTGCCACCAAGTTATTGGTAATGGCTTGACATTTTGCCAGATCAAAATGTCAAAGACGACAAGGAAAGCACAAATTTGGCAATTCACAATAGGGAAATTTATTGCTTTGAAAACCTATGATCTAAGTCTGCCGAGTTTGGATGTCGTTTTGTAGTCTCACTATTGAAGCTGGGCTGTTATGTCAGACTGAAGCATGGTAGATCTTCGATAGTTTTACCAGTACGTGTGGCCAATTAAGTAATATTCGTTTATGGCTGCAAATATGGATGATGTTCCTTACCTAAAACTGGGTCAACTTATTCGATTATGTCGCGAGGCTCTCACAGTTAGCCAGTCAGCTCTGGCAGATCAGCTAGATGTCAAACAGCAAACAGTTGATGGGTGGGAAAAGGGTAGGTCGAGGCCCCGACGGACAGCGCTTTCAACACTTTCTCTTCACCTCGGAATCGAGGAGGATCAACTTGTTGAGGTTGGTGGATATCGAGTCTCAGATAATTCGATTTCTCTTCCAGTCACCCCGTTAACTCGTACGCTTCCGCTTGATAAATTGCCTGAGGAACGATTTGAAGACCTACTAGTAGAAATCATGCGGTTGATTTTTCCCAATGGTCAACCCCACCTGTTTGGCGGTCGAGGACACAAGCAAGATGGCATCGATATTCTTGTAACCAGCGAGGGCGTCAATCTCGGGACTGGTCAGTGCAAGAGACATAAGGAATTTGGCCCGGCAGCAGTTCGAAAGGCAATTGATGCTGTAACAATCGAAGCTCCCAAGAACTATTTGTTTCTCAGCCGTGAAATTGCCTCTCCACAGGCTCGAAAAGAAGCAAATCGACATCCCAAATGGGAGCTTTGGGATGGTCAAGATATTTCTAGATACATCAGGACATTATCTACGGAAGTGGCTGTGAGAATCGTAGATACCTACTTTCCAGGGTATCGAGAGCCTTTTCTGGGTGTTGCAAATCCAAGCCCGTGGCTATTCGCAGAAGAGTATTTTGATGTAACTTCGAACCCACTGTTTAACCATGGCTGGAATCTGGCAGGTCGAGAGAAGGAACTTGCCGAAGTCGCACTGTTGGCGTTCTCAAAAAACATGTCACTTTCAACTGTGATCGGGTCAGGTGGTCTTGGTAAGACACGATTTTTGAAAGCGCTCTGTGAACTTGCGCCATCTGATTTTCAAGTTCGGATACTTCCTGGTGACTCCCAAACATCGGTAGTAGATTTTGAATTACTCCCTCAAGTTTCAAATCTCACTGTGATGATTGATGATGTCCACGAGATAGCAAGTGTTTCCCAGATCATTTCGGGAATCTGGCGTCGCAACCCTAAGGCGAGCATAGTTCTTGCAGTAAGGCCTTATGGTCGGCAATATCTGAAAAGTGACCTGGAGCAAAATGGTCTTATTCCTGAATCTTCAGTCGAAGTAGAGCTCAAGGACTTAAGCTTCGAAGAAGCATCTGTACTTGCTCGTGAAGCTTTAGGTGAGGAAATTTCTGAAAGGGTAGTCCATCGACTTGCAGGACTCACAGCAGACTTTCCACTGATAACTGTTGTTGGTGGATCTCTAATCCGACAGAAGGAACTATCTCTTTTGTCGCTCGAACAAAGTGGAAATGTTCAATCAACGATCTTAAACAAGTTTAATGATGTACTTGTTACGGACCAATCAACTACTGACCCGTCTCTGAGACGAAAAGTCCTAGATGCTCTTTCTGTGCTTCAACCATTTAGATCAAATGACCAAACAGCCCGACAGTCTCTCGAGAATATTGTCGGAAAGCCATTTGACGAGATCCAAAGGCAATTACGAAGTCTCGAAGAAGCAGGTATTTTGCGACGTCGTGGCAGGTCAATTCGGATTGTGCCAGATCTCCTTGGAGATATTATATTGACGAGAGCAGCAATTGACGAACGAATATTTGAGAGTACCGGGTACCTTGAACGGATTGAACCTTTGATCCAGGGGGACAGCAGAGATCACCTCTTTGTTAATGCGAGTCGTGTTGACCACCAACTTCTAAACCAGGATAGGTCGAAAGAAGGACTGGCTGCTCCTCTGTGGGATTCCTTTAATAAGAGAATTATGGTTGCGGACTTGGTTGATCGATGTACTCTTCTCAAAACTCTTGAGAAAGTAGCATACTTTCAGCCAAAACGGGTGTTGGAGATAGTCCGGTGGGTTATTGACAATCCCACAAATGTTGTTCACGAAGAAAACCGAATTTGGTTGAGCATTTATGGAAATGATTACAGCGCAGTATTGAACACATTGCCCTCACTACTCAAGCGAGCCGCTTTTAACTCCGAGATACTTCCAGAAGCACTAAACATATTATGGACTTTGGCTCAACTCGATGAGTCTTCTACGTCAAGTCGTTCAGACAGCGCGCTGGATGCGATAAGACATCTTGCGAAAATGGAGTGCACAAAGCCGATATGGTTTATCGATCAAATAATTGATACTGCGTCCACGTGGTTTTCGGGAACGCAAAAAATTTCACCTTTTAAAGCACTAGAACCAATCTTGGCAACTGAAGCAGAAGAAGTTCTAGGTGACGGCTATGTCTATACATTTCGAACATATGGATTTGATCCTAAAGGAGTCGCGCAGGTTCGCCAGAAGGCTATCGACCTTGCATTCAACGAACTTTGTTCATTGAATCTTCAGCATGCTGGAGATGCCGTAAAATTTATTGGACTAGCGATTCAGTATTCCCCCGGGAGCATCAAAAACAAGAATTTTCATGACGGATGGACCGATATTTTTGTTGATATTATTTCAAGATTGGGAACTATCGTTATTGATAGCGAATTAGACCCTGCAATTATAGTTAGTATTCGGGAAATCCTACGTTGGCATGTGGCTTATGGCGCTGGATTGGCTCACGATGCAGCGAGAGACCTTGTAGATTCGCTCCCGGGCGACATAGAGTCAAGATTTGCTTTTGCACTTCATGGGAATTGGGAAGGTTTCTTCGACACCAGAAATGAAGAATTAAACTCAATTCATTTAGAGATTGATGCATATATTCAGAGTGTTATATTCGACCTAGCGCATCTAACTGAAATTGAAGTATTTGATCTTCTTACTGTACGGCTAAAAGCTGAAAAGGAGGTTTTTCAAAGCAGTGCAATTAGTTCTTATGCATTTTTAATGGCTGTTATTGAAAACCTGCCAGGTATTGTGCCAAAAATTCTTTCATCACTGCAAGATTCCCCCTCTTCGATTTATGATCCGCTACTTTCGATTATCTTAGGAACATACGCAGCAGTAGCTCCAGGAGCAGCATTCAATCATATTAAGAGTCTGATCTCAGGAGAGGCAGAACATAGACGTCTTGCAGCGGTTCAATCATTGGGGTGGCATCGATCCGGACGAGCTCTCCACCCTGGTGAACTGAACTTAATTATTGACTTGGCTAAAGACCCTGAACAGCTTGTTCGCTTGAGTATTGCTCAAGTTATTCCAGTATTAGCTCGTGAATCACCTCAAGAAGCGAAGCAAATTTTTGTTGCTTTTAGATTTGGAGAGGATGCTGTTTTGGCAGATAAGATTTTTGCTGCTTTTGATGAAAGAGCTGGTCTTTCGTGGAATGATTTCTCAAGTTCAGAACTTGACGTGATGCTTGAAGATCTGATTGTGTTACCTCGAATCGACTCTACTTGGGTAATTAAAGCTCTCGCAGACCGTTCAAAATTAGATCCAATTTGGATAGTGGATCTTTTGAAAGCACGGGTATTGAGAAGCGAAAGTGCTAATCGGGTCGATGGTTATAGAGCGTTGCCTTTTTCTTGGCAGGCTGAGCTCCAAATACGCGGTACTGACAAGTTCCTTCCCATTATTCATGAAGTTCTAGAATGGGTCGCGGAGATTCAAGATTCGACCTTTCAACGAGAGCAAAGGGCCGAGTTGTTTGCGGCGATTGTTAAAGATTTTGATGCTGAGATTGTTCAATTCTTGGTAGATGAAGTCGGAAAAAATAAAAAAGAGCTGACTAAAGCAATCGCCGCAGTTCTCAAGCAAGTCCCTAGAACATTCGTTTGGGAATATTCGGAATTTGTAGCTACAGCTTTGCGTTCTGCAAAATTGATGGGGAATGATGTACTTTCGGCTTTGATGCGAGCGTTGTGGGATGCGACGACTCTTGGTTCTCGCAGTGGAACAGTTGGTGAACCTTATCCTGAATCAATTGAGCAGCGTGACAGGTCGCAAGCGATCGCTAGTGCAATGAAAGTCGGCTCAATCGAGCGAGATTTCTATCTTAGATTGGCAGAAAGCGCTATAAGCGACATCAAGCGAGATGGTGAATCAGATTCGCCTCCAGATGGGAGGGATTGGTGAGGTGGCCTTTTGGCACAGTGTTGTATCTTGGATGTTATGCTTCAAAGCGCCTGTGAGCTGCTAAAAACCTCAATTAAAAAGATGTGCTCTCCTTCGGGGGAGCATTTCTTTTAAAGAATTTACTTGACAAGTCAAGCAATTTAGCGTTAAAGTAGGGACCATGATCAAAGAACTGCTCAACAAACTCTTTGGAAACAAAGACGTTTCCCCAGCAATGACTCAAACCGAAACCGCTACACACAAGGAGAACAACACAATGACCACTTACACCATCTTCGGCCGCGGCAACATGGCAACCGCTATCGCAGGCATCCTCACCAAGGGGGGCGCAACTGTAGAGCACATTGGTTCTGCAGATTCTGCTTCCGCAAAGATTAACGGTTCCGTTGTTATCCTCGCTGTTCCTTACCCAGCTGTTGATTCCATCATTGCAGCTCACAAGGATGAGCTTGCAGGCAAGACCGTTATTGACATCACCAACCCACTAAACTTTGAGACCTTCGATTCCCTCGTTGTTCCAGTCGGATCTTCCGCTACCGCTGAGATTCAAGCTAAGCTGCCACAGTCTCGCGTACTGAAGGCTTTCAACACCAACTTTGCAGCTACCTTGTCCACCGGAAAGATCGGTGATATCACTACCACCGTGCTGGTTGCAGGCGATGATGCAGATGCCAAGCACGCTCTGATTACTGATGTCAACGCTGGCGGCTTAGACGCACTTGATGCAGGTTCCCTCAAGCGCGTTCACGAGCTTGAAGCTGTTGGTTTCTTGCAGCTCACCCTTGCTGGTTCTGAGAAGATCAGCTGGACCGGCGGATTCGGCTTGGTTAAGTAAGTCGCATAATTCACCGCATTTAAAGCACGTTTAAAGCAGCCTTAAAGCAGTCAACCCACCTAGGATTGGCTGCTTTAAGCCTGCTTTATTCATTTACGTGGCACAAACGCGGCAAACTGAGCACAATGGCAGTCATGGCATATCAACCAGCAGACAATCGCTATGACAATATGATCTACCGCAAGGTAGGAAACTCCGGGCTGAAGCTTCCAGCAATTTCGCTTGGAATGTGGCACAACTTCGGTGATGATAAACCTCTAGCAACACAGCGCGACATTATTCACCGCGCGTTTGATAGGGGAGTCACCCACTTTGATTTAGCAAATAATTATGGCCCACCAGCAGGATCTGCAGAAACCAATTTTGGCAGGATCCTTCGCGAAGATCTGAAAAATTACCGCGATGAGCTGATCATTTCTTCCAAAGCTGGTTGGGATATGTGGCCCGGCCCTTATGGCTTTGGTGGTTCACGTAAATATTTGATGAGCTCCCTGGATCAGTCACTTGATCGTTTGGGCTTGGACTATGTAGATATTTTCTACCACCACCGCCCAGACCCAGAGACCCCTTTGGAAGAAACCATGTACGCATTGCGCGATATCGTGGCATCTGGAAAAGCGCTTTATGTAGGTATTTCTTCCTATGGGCCAGAGCTAACCGCAGAGGCTGCTGAGTTCATGGCAGAGGAGGGCTGCCCGCTGCTGATTCATCAGCCAAGTTATTCCATCATTAATCGGTGGGTGGAGGAGCCTGGCGATGACGGCGAAAGCTTGCTGCAGTCAGCTGCCAACAATGGACTTGGCGTCATTGCATTTTCACCGCTTGCGCAGGGTCTTTTGACTGATAAATACCTTGATGGCATTCCGGAAGGATCCAGGGCTAGCCAGGGTAAGTCTTTGTCAGAAGGTATGTTGAGCGTGGACAATATTGATATGGTCCGCAAGCTCAATGACATCGCCCAAGAACGCGGCCAATCCCTTGCTCAGATGGCTCTTGCCTGGGTTTTGCGTGAGCAGGGCGAATACGGTGCAGATACTGTGACCAGCGCGTTGATCGGTGCGTCATCAGTGCGCCAGCTGGACAATAGCCTTGATGCGCTGAATAATCTGGAGTTTTCTGAGGCCGAGTTAGAAGCAATTGATGAGATCTCCCATGATGCGGGAATCAATATCTGGGCTAAAGCCACTGACTCAAAAACTAGGGAAAACTAACCCAGGAGCATCAATTTGATGGCCAATGCGGTCATCACGATTGCCACGCCGACGTTGATCCAGCGCCACACTTTGGGGCTGGATAGCGGGCGTGACAGGGCTGCCGCGCCATAGCCAACCAGCGGGAACCAGATCAAGCTGGCTAAGAATGCGCCTGCCGCGAAAATCCAGCGTCCGGTTTCGCCGTACTGCGCGCCCACGCCACCGATAAAGACAAATGCGTCCAAGTACGCATTTGGGTTTAACCAGGTCAATACGATCGCCATCAGCATAGTCTTTACCCAAACACGCTGCTTTTCGACGCCCACCTTCACCCTTACACGGCTACGCGTGTCAGTGGCCACGGCCGAACCGCCATGAGGTGTGCCATCTGGAACTGTGGGTTCTGTTTCTTCGACGATCTTCGGTGCCTCAACTTTGTTGCCAATGGCATCTTTCGCTGCGATGACAGCAAACCACAGCAGATAGGCTATGCCGGCCCAGCGCATAATATCCAAAACGATCGGCGCAGCTGTAGATAATAGATCAACGCCCAAGGTGCCTGCGGTGAACAAGAAGACATCAGAAACTAAGCAGACAAGGATGACAGCCAAAAGGCCTTCGCGTTTAATTCCTTGTTTAATCACCAGTACATTCTGCGGACCGATGGACAGCAAAAGACTGGCCCCCAAAAGCAGACCTGTAATGAAGATTCCCATGTGATACATCGTCACCTATGAAAGTACTTAAGTAAAATGATTGGTTCTTAACATGGTTTAGAATTGCTTCATGAACCCTTTGCATTTGGAAACGCTGCTGTCCATCATCGATGAAGGCAGCTTCGAAGGCGCCTCCTTGGCTCTATCCATCTCACCCTCTGCTGTGAGCCAACGCGTTAAAGCGCTAGAACATCACGTCGGCCGAGTGCTGGTCTCTCGAACTCAGCCAGCAAAAGCCACAGAAGCAGGCGAAGTATTAGTGCAAGCGGCAAGGAAAATGGCCTTGTTGCAGGCAGAAACGAGAGCGCAGCTGTCAGGTAGGCTTGCTGAGATTCCACTGACCATCGCAATTAATGCGGATTCACTTTCTACGTGGTTTCCGCCAGCGTTCAACGAGGTGGCGTCCTGGGGTGGGGCAACCTTAACGCTGCGACTTGAAGATGAAGCGCACACACTATCGCTGCTTCGCCGTGGTGATGTCTTAGGCGCAGTCACCCGCGAAGCCAATCCAGTAGCCGGATGTGAAGTAATTGAATTAGGTACCATGCGCCATTTGGCAATCGCCACCCCAGCTTTGCGCGACGCGTACATGGTGGACGGAAAACTTGATTGGGCAGCGATGCCAGTGCTGCGCTTTGGGCCGAAAGATGTTCTTCAAGACAGAGACCTTGACGGGCGAGTGGAGGGACCCGTGGGACGGCGGAGAATTTCCATCGTGCCGTCCGCTGAAGGTTTTGGCGAAGCGGTGTCTAGAGGTCTTGGTTGGGGATTACTTCCAGAAGCTCAAGCAGCCCCCATGCTTGATGCGGGTGATGTGGTGATCTTAGATGGCACACCCATCGATACACCCATGTATTGGCAACGATGGCGCCTGGAATCTAGATCGCTAGCTAGACTCACAGACGCCGTTGTGGATGCTGCAATTGAAGGGTTGCGCCCTTAATTACTTCTGAAATGCTTCTGGATTTTTTACTTCCTCGCCAGCTGGAATTGGTCCAGGAAGTGTCACACCTTCAGCAAATGGGGATCCGCCGAGCTTTTCACGACCATGAGGTGTGGCAAAACCGGAAAGATCAGGACCCACTGGCACGATCTGGGTTGGATTGACCTCAGCGTGAGTGATGTAATAGTGTTGCTTGATCTCGGTGAAGTCGGTGGTGTCACCAAACCCAGGAGTCTGGAAAAGGTCACGAAGATAGCCCCAGAGATTTGGCATCTCGGTGATCTTGTTGCGACCACACTTAAAGTGTCCGTGGTAAACGGCATCAAAGCGAACGAGGGTGGGGTAGAGGCGGATATCGGCCTCGGTGATGTGATCGCCCATGAGGTAACGACGCGTCGATAAGCGTTCTTCTAGCCAGTCCAATGCAACCCAAAGGCGCTCGTACGCCTCGTTGTGTGCTTCCTGGCTACCGGCAAAGCCGGTCCGGTAAACGCCGTTGTTGACCTCGGTGAAGATGCGTTTCATCACCGGCGCCATCTCTTCGCGCAGTTCCTCGGGGTAGAGGTCAGGTGCGCCCTCGCGGTGGAACTGCTTCCACTCCAGATTGAAATCAATGGTGATCGAAGGGTAGTCATTGGTGACCACCTTCTTGGATGATTCCTCAACGATCGCAGGCACAGTGATGCCTCGAGGGTAATCGGGGAAACGGTTGAAGTAGGCATCCTGAAGTCGGGGAATCTGCAAGACCGGATCAAGGTGATTAGGGTCCAGGTCAAACGTCCAGGAACGAACGTCGTGGGTCGGGCCGGTAAGACCTAAAGAGATCACGTTTTCTAAGCCAAGGAGACGGCGAGTGATAACCGTGCGATGAGCCCAGGGGCATGCACGAGCTGCTACAAGACGGTAACGACCTGCCTCTACAGGCCAATGGAAAGTGCCGTCTTCTTGCGCTACTGGATCTGATCCTGCTGGAATATCGGCAACAATTCGGTCATCGATGTAGTTGGTATCGCGTACGAATTCGCCGTTTTGAGATGCATTTTGTGGGGCGCCAGCCCAGTCTGACGATGACTCTGCCATGTTAGTTGTCCTCTCAAAGAAATTTAGATGATATGTCAACAATATTACGTGCGGTGGGAAAAATCAATGAGGGAACAAATGTTCGGGGTGATGCTCAGTGATGTCGCAGGTGATTGCTAAGGTGTGAAACCATCATGTCCAGATCTCTCAATAAAACATCGATGCGCAGGTCAACTAAGAAAATTAAGGGCCTAATTTCGAGCATCATCACGGTAGTAGTCGCAGCAATCGCAGTCATTGCATTTGTGATCGACGGGGATGCTGATGAAATTCCCGTTGTCACAGAAACAACCACGGCAGAATCCCCGGCAATGGAATATCGAACCATGCTGGATTCTTTGGCTATTAAAGGCAGGGCACCAGCTACTGGGTATGAGAGAGAAAAATTTGGTTCCGCGTGGACCGATGATGTCACCGTGGCGTTTGGGCACAACGGCTGCGATACCCGAAATGACATTTTGCAACGAGACCTCACCGGCATCCAGCTCCGTGAAGGTACACACGGGTGCATCGTAGAAAACGGCACTCTTGACGATCCATTTTCTGGTGAAATCATTGACTTTGTCAGGGGAGAACGGTCAAGCGAAGTTCAAATTGATCACCTGGTACCACTGCATGATGCATGGGTGAAAGGTGCACAACAATGGGATGAACAAACCCGTAAAGACTTCGCCAATGATCCAGACAACCTTTTGGCTGTTAAAGGCTCACTAAACCAACAAAAAGGTGCTGGAGATGCTGCCACATGGCTTCCACCAAATAGGTCATTTAGGTGCGAATATGCTCAAAAAATCATTACGATCAAAGACCGCTATCAAGTGTGGGTCACCGAAGCTGAAGCCAGTGCGCTACACCGCCAATTAGACACCTGCACTGCATAACAGTCACATAGCATTTGGTGGCGCGCCGAAGTTATTTCCACCTCGGCGCAGTTAAATCGCATATTCTAGGGCACATGACTGACAACTCGCGAAATTCAAACAAGAATTATGATCAACCAGATCTTCATGATCTTGATGATGATTCATCCATCCCTACCTATAAAGGGGCATCACCATCCGCGAATTCCGCAACGGCGTCAGAGCGTCTCGGAAGCTTATACGATCGAACCGGACGAGCTGCTCCGCAAAATATCCCACCCGCTGCCCCTGCGACTCCGGCTTCTGACTCAACGGAAACCACCGCGTTTGAGCGTCCAGATAATCAAACAGCTAATGCAGCTGCAGGTTCTGACGCCCCAACGACTGTCACGCCAGCAGCCAGTGATTCTTTAGCCTCTGATGCGCCGACAACGTATCAGCAGAGCCAGCCCCCGGCTCCACCAACTCAAGTAACGAGACAGCTTAGCCGCCCTGAAGAACCAGCTTATGAGCCACAGCCTGTTTACTCTGAACCATATACTGATTCAGATTTTGCACCAGCTGGGGCTGCCGCTGTGGCTGAGCAACCAGTATTTGCAGAACAGCCACAAATTATCGAAGACGCCCGCCGCGGCACCCTCGATTTTGGTCTGTTAATTATCCGAGCTGTCATCGGCGTTTACCTCATCGTTCGCGGAGTCTTTACCTTCTTTACTCTCGGAGGCTCCGCAGGACTAGCTGGGCTTGAAGCAGATTTTGCCGGCTACCAATGGCCAGAAATCCTAGCGATCCTCCTGCCATCCATTGAGTTGGCAGCTGGTGTCTTCCTTCTACTTGGACTGATGACACCAGTCGCAGCTGCAGTTGCCACGGTCGCTACTTCCTTTACCACCCTTCATCAGGTCAACACCCATGAAGGTAGCTGGGGAGAACTCAGTGAACCATTGATGCTGGCACTAATTTTGACCATCGTTGTCATTGGTTTGCAGTTCACAGGGCCAGGAAAAATTTCACTTGATTCTGGTCGCGGCTGGGCAAAGCGTCCACTTGCAAGCTCCTGGATCTTCGTGATCATCGGAATCGCAGGTGCAGTATTGCTCTGGTGGTTTGGCGCAGGAGTCAATCCGATTGCGTAGCTGATTTTTAAGAAGAGACCCTCCTTGTGAGGGTCTTTTTCTGTTTGGGGTTCTTTGTGTGGCTTTTTGGGTAGTGGTGGTTTTCGGTGCTGTATGGGGCGTTAAGTTCGAGATCACGGTTTCGATTTCTTAAGTGCAATACCTTGTGCTCAATTTCTTGCGCTCAATTTCGCAAGTTCGATACCTTTAGGTTTTTGGCTGATTTCCTAACGGTTTCGAAAATAAGAAATTGAGTATGAGGTCTCGAAAGTGTGATCTCGAACTTAAGTAATGCAGAGACCAGCAACCCAGAGCTTCGTAGGTACTAACCTACGACTTCACGGTGACGACTTCACGTACTCAACTTCATACGACATCAGTCGTCGGGAAAGCCAGGAAAACCATAGCGAAGCCGTCCTATGAGAAGTTGAGGGCAAGAAGTCGCCTGCCGAGAAGTCGTCCTAGTGGAACACAGGCGTGCCGGAATGCTTCAATTGCTAACCTTCTTAAGGGCTTGCCCCCTAATTGCCTCCATAATCGCAATTATGTGCGAAAATTCGTTCCAATTCAGTGGCTCGCCACGGAAAGTAATCGAATATTTGCACGAATGGCGGCAGTTGATGCAAAAATTCTTTCGATTTAAGGCTTCATTAGTGCTATGTGAACGAATTCTTGATCAGTAAGCCTTCAGGTTTCACATCTGCCCCAAGAGTCCCAAAATTAACCACTCCCAGCGGCGCTTCTAAGCACCTAAAAAGCCCTCATCCATACTTTGACTCATCTGAGGAACTTCACCTCTTTAAATCGCCTGCCAACAAAAACCTGACGTAGGCCATTCCTCCAAAACGCACCCAAGCAAAAGCACCGGCTCCCAAAGTAGGGAACCGGTGCTCAAACTACGAACCTAAAGGTTAGTCAACCTGACGGACTGCGCCCTTGTCGGCAGAGGTGGCCATCTTTGCGTAAGCGCGCAGAGCCTTGGTGACTACGCGGTTACGGTTTACTGGCTGCCATGGCTTGTCGGATGCGTTCATGGCGTCGCGGCGGCGTTGGAGTTCTTCGTCGGAAACCTGAACTTCGAGCTTGCGGTTGTGGACGTCGATGGTGACGATATCGCCATTTTCGATCAATCCGATAACTCCACCGTGGGCAGCTTCTGGGGAGACGTGGCCGATGGACAGACCTGAGGATCCGCCGGAGAAACGACCGTCGGTGATTAGTGCACACTTTTTGCCCAGACCGGATCCCTTGAGGAATGCGGTTGGGTGGAGCATTTCCTGCATGCCTGGTCCACCGGATGGTCCTTCGTAGCGGACAACTAGAACTTCGCCAGCTTGGATGGTCTTGGTCAAGATGACGGAGACTGCTTCTTCCTGGCTTTCCACAACGCGTGCTGGGCCGGTGAAGTTCCACAGTTCTTCTTCGATGCCGGCAGACTTGATCACGGCACCGTCAGGGGAGATGTTGCCACGAAGCACAACGAGGCCACCGTCGGCGGTGTATGCGTGTTCGACGTCGCGGATGCAGCCCTTGGCAGCGTCGGTGTCGAGTTCATCCCAGCGGTTTTCGGTGGAGAATGCTTCGGTGGTGCGAATTCCACCTGGTGCGGCGTGGAAGAGTTCGATTGCTTCGTCGGTGGTGTTGCCAGAGCGGATGTCCCAGTCGCTGAGCCAGCTTTCCAGGTCGTTGGAGTGAACTGAGTGGACATCGGTGTTGAGTAGTCCGCCACGGTTGAGTTCGCCGAGCAGTGCTGGGATGCCACCGGCACGGTGAACGTCTTCCATGTGGTAATCGGAGTTTGGTGAAACCTTGGACAGGCAGGGGACTTGCTTGGAGAGCTCGTCGATGTCGGCTAGGTTGAAATCAACTTCGCCTTCTTGAGCAGCAGCAAGGATGTGCAGGATGGTGTTAGTGGATCCACCCATGGCCATGTCCAGTGCCATTGCGTTTTCGAAAGCCTTCTTGGTGGCAATTCCGCGAGGCAGGACGGACTCGTCTTCTTCGCCGTAGTAGCGGCGGCAAAGCTCGACTACGGTTTCGCCAGCTTTTTCAAACAGTGCACGACGAGCTGCGTGGGTAGCCAGGGTGGAGCCGTTTCCTGGGAGGGAAAGTCCGAGTGCTTCGGTGAGGCAGTTCATGGAGTTTGCAGTGAACATGCCGGAGCAGGAACCGCAGGTTGGGCAAGCGGATGCTTCAACGGCTGCTAGACCTGCATCATCAACAGCGTCGCTAGCAGATGCCGAGATCGCGGTGATCAGGTCGGTTGGTGCGTGGGCAACGCCGTCTACAACAACAGCCTTGCCTGCTTCCATTGGGCCACCGGAGACAAAGACTACGGGGATGTTCAGACGCATTGCTGCATTGAGCATGCCCGGGGTGATTTTATCGCAGTTGGAGATACATACCATGGCGTCAGCGGTGTGAGCGTTGACCATGTACTCGACGGAGTCGGCGATGATTTCACGAGAAGGTAGGGAGTACAGCATGCCGCCGTGTCCCATGGCGATGCCGTCGTCGACAGCAATGGTGTTGAATTCCTTTGGAACGCCACCGGCTTTGCGCACTGCATCCGCTACAATGTCGCCGACGTTCTTAAGGTGAACGTGTCCGGGCACGAACTGGGTGTAAGAGTTAACAATGGCCACGATTGGCTTGCCGAACTCGTTTTCCTTGGTGCCGGTTGCACGCCAAAGGGCGCGAGCGCCAGCTGCATTGCGACCGACGGTGGTGACTTTTGAACGAAGTGGGATCATGATGCGCTTTTCAAATCTGCTCGTTAGAGCTGCGGGTGGTTGTCAAGAATCAACGGCACTGTAAAAACTTGGGTGAGCTTTTATAAGTGCGAAGTTTTGGACCTTTGGTTCGGACTGCTTTTTACACCTTAGTGTTGTGACGCTGGGTTATCACGATGTGGTGATTCCGAAATTGCTTCTTCGGTCTCTTGGGCTTCAACGTCTTTTGTTTCTGTTGTATTCCCGGTTGTTTCGTTGTCATCGAAGTTCAGCTGGACTGGTTTACCAAGTGCCTTTTGACGCTCTAGGTACTCTTCCTTGGACATCATCACTGAGTATCCATCTTCCTGCACCACAACGACCTTGCCGTCTGCTGCTTCCTGGCTTGCAGTAATTGCGTCAGGAATTCGGCCATAGGAAGCTTTTTCCAGGCGGGGGAGGGAGTTGAAGGTAACTCCAGGGAGGGTGACTTCAGAATCGGAGGTGGTGCGGGCAAAAGTGCGGGCACCTTTGAATCCGATTCCGGCGAGGTCTTCCCAGGCCACAACCTTTTTACCTTTGAAGGCGTAGTTTGCGGTAATGCCCTGTTCATCAACAATCGTGGATGATTTTAGGACCCAGTAGATGAAAATGAGGGGAAGTGCGAGCAGCCAAAATAGGTATTGGGGTGCTGCGCCGATGACGAGTAATGAGATCAGGCCAAAGACGATTGCGCCCAAAATGTGGGTGCGTTCTGGGTGAAATTTTTCTGAAAGCTCCACTGATGCCTTTTCTGCGTCTGAACTCATAATTCCTCATAGTAGTAAACAAATGGGACACGACTGTAATCAGTGTCTTACTGGGTGGGCGTTGGCTCGGTAGTTTGCTCAACCGTTGCCCTTGATTCTGGGGTCTGCGTCTGCGACGCAGTCGTCGACGGCCAAATTGGATTATCCTGCTGCGTCTCTTCCTCGCTTGGCTCAGTGGTTGCGGCTGATTGAGGGGTTACGGTTTCAGGGATAAAGGTTTCAGATTGCGTTTCGACGCTTGTTTCCATCGGTGGCGTATCTATTGGCGTGGGTTCTGTAGTGAAGTTTTCTGTCACTGGTGCCGGGGTTTCTTCAGTGGTCGTTTCAGTGGTGGTGGTTGTGCTTGGTGAGAACCATCCGCTGGAGTTTTGCCAGTTTTCACTTGGTTCCACGGTCATCACCTTAAACAGAGATAACAACATCAAAGCGCCGAGCAGCAAGGTTGTGCTCATGCGGGTTCGCCCACCGAGCGATAAAATCTTTTGCCAACGCTTTGGATAATAATCGGTGCGGAAAAAGCCTCTTAGAGAGTGATCATCTTTGTTGGTGTCTGGGGTTTCATCCTCAGAAAGTTCTTGCTCCATAACGTCAGAGTCAAGGGCCTTTTCTGGATTTCCGGCACTGATTACTGTGTTTGCATCGTCGTCGCTAGACGACGATGCAGCAAGCGATGCAACCGTCGCGGCAGCCTCCGGCTTCGGTTCCTTGAGGGCGTGGGGGGAGGCGTCGACAAGCGAAGTATTTTCCTCGTGGGCAACGGTGAGGGAGTCGATGACGGTGCCCGAGGTCGTGGTGGCGCTGCCGTATTCTTCCCAGAATTCGCTGATGATTTCGGTGCGGATGGCGCGTTCGACAAGCCATTGATTACCTGCGGTGACTTGAACGAGGAAACGCATGGTGACCATCCACGGCATTCCCACCACGGTTGGCGGGGTGACGGCGGTGGCAGGATGCACGTCCAACTCGCCCAAGATCTCTGGAGCAATGTCTTTTTGCGCAAGAGCCCTGCGGGTGGCAGCTTCTGAGCGTGCGATGACATCAGTGATGTTTTCCGAGCCAAGCATCGGAATTGGAATGACAACAACCGCGCGCGACCAGTTGTTGGAATTATTGATGCACACCTTCGCCGTGGAGTTTGGAATGATCACTGTTTCCTGCGCGATTGTGCGAATCTTTGTTGCACGCATGGTGATCTCAATGACGGTGCCTTCAACGACGATGCCATTGCCCTCAAAGCGCACCCAGTCGCCGACACCGAACTGCTTTTCCGTAAGGATGAAAAACCCTGCCAAAAAGTCAGCAACAATAGATTGAGCACCCAAACCAATGGCAGCGGAAGCAATGGTCGCGGGGATCGCTGCGCCTGCAAGTGAGAATCCAAAGGCCTGCATCGCCGAGACAGCGAGGAGGAAAAACGCCACGATTTGTGCGATGTAGACACCCACGCCGGCGAATGCGAGCTGATTCTTTGTCGTATCAACGTCTGCCGCTGACTCCACACGATGCTTGATAAAGCGCATTGCTAATCTGCCAATGCGCGGTACTAAAAAGGCAAGAACCAGGATGATTGCTAAATCAAAACCTGTATCAACAATCCAATTCCACCATGTGTAGAGGAGATAACCAATGGGTACACCTAAAATCATGTCCCCAGGCTAGCGCTGAAATGTGGTGAGATGCTGGTTGGAAATTGTGAGAATCCTGATTGATTTGCAAAGGTGGGGGAGTTTTGGGGGTGAAGAATTACTGTGCCATGTGGAATTGGAATGTTGATGTGTGTAGCATGACACACCATGACCATTCTTCGACTTGTAGTAGTAACCGCGCGGCGCCTGCCGTAACGGCCTTCCAAGTCGTCTCGTCAAGCGCCCTCGACAACACTCACCACAGTGTTGGACCGAGGGCTTTCTTGTTGGTTATGACCCAAGTAACCAACATTGCAACAGACATCTGTCGCACTGCGTGCACACGCATCCGCGTCGGAACAATTTAAATAGGGGATTCGTGCTTAGTCTTTTGGACAAAGCGCAAGTTTCCGTAAAAATCCTTATGTAGTAAAGGAGCCAGAAAGTCGTGAATGTGGCAGCTTCTCAACAGCCCACTCCCGCCACGGTTGCAAACCGTAGTCGGTCCGCCGCCCCTGAGCGGATGACAGGCGCACAGGCAATTGTTCGATCGCTCGAGGAGCTTGACGCCGACATCGTGTTCGGTATTCCTGGTGGTGCGGTGCTACCCGTATATGACCCGCTATATTCCTCAAAGAAGGTTCGCCACGTACTGGTCCGCCACGAGCAGGGTGCTGGACACGCAGCAACTGGCTACGCGCAAGTTACCGGCCGAGTTGGAGTGTGCATTGCAACGTCCGGACCAGGTGCAACAAACCTGGTTACCCCGATCGCCGATGCAAACTTGGATTCCGTACCAATGGTTGCCATCACCGGTCAGGTTGGCAGCAGCTTGCTCGGCACTGACGCTTTCCAAGAAGCCGATATTCGTGGTGTCACCATGCCAGTGACCAAGCACAACTTCATGGTCACCAACCCCAATGACATTCCACAAGCACTTGCTGAAGCATTCCACTTGGCCATTACTGGACGCCCAGGACCCGTCTTGGTGGATATTCCCAAGGATGTCCAAAACGCTGAGCTTGATTTCGTTTGGCCTCCAAAGATCGATCTGCCAGGTTACCGACCAGTCACCACCCCACACGCTCGACAAATCGAGCAGGCAGTAAAACTGATTGGCCAAGCCAAAAAGCCCGTCCTTTACGTTGGTGGCGGTGTAATCAAGGCTGATGCACACGAGGAGTTGCGTGCATTTGCTGAATACACTGGAATTCCAGTTGTTACGACCTTGATGGCACTGGGCTCCTTCCCCGAGTCCCACGACCTTCACATGGGTATGCCAGGCATGCACGGTTCAGTGTCTGCTGTTGGTGCACTGCAGCGAAGCGATCTGCTGATTGCAATTGGTTCTCGTTTTGATGACCGTGTGACCGGCGACGTTGATTCCTTTGCACCTGATGCCAAGATTATTCACGCGGATATTGACCCTGCTGAAATCGGCAAGATTAAACAGGTAGAAGTCCCAATCGTTGGCGATGCCCGCGAAGTTCTTGCACGCCTGTTGGAAACCACCAAGGCAAGCAAAACTCAGTCTGAAGATATCTCTGAGTGGGTTGATTACCTTAAGGGTCTAAAGTCACGTTTCCCACGTGGCTACGATGAGCAGCCAGGCGATCTGTTGGCACCACAGTTTGTCATTGAGACTTTGTCCAAGGAGGTCGGACCCGACGCAATCTACTGCGCCGGCGTTGGCCAGCACCAAATGTGGGCAGCTCAATTCGTTGATTTTGAAAAGCCACGCACCTGGCTGAACTCAGGTGGACTAGGCACCATGGGTTATGCAGTTCCTGCAGCTCTAGGGGCAAAAGCCGGAGCTCCTGACAAGGAAGTCTGGGCAATTGACGGCGATGGCTGTTTCCAGATGACCAACCAGGAACTCACCACCGCGGCAGTTGAAGGTTTCCCCATTAAAATCGCACTGATCAACAACGGAAACCTGGGCATGGTGCGCCAATGGCAGACCCTGTTTTATGAAGGACGGTACTCAAATACTAAACTTCGTAACCAGGGCGAGTACATGCCCGACTTTGTAACCCTTTCTGAGGGACTTGGCTGTGTTGCCATCCGCGTCACCAAAGCGGAGGAAGTACTGCCAGCCATCCAAAAGGCTCGAGAGATCAACGACCGCCCAGTAGTCATCGACTTCATCGTTGGTGAAGACGCACAGGTGTGGCCAATGGTGTCCGCTGGATCATCCAACACCGATATCCAGTACGCACGAGGCCTACGCCCATTCTTCGACGGCGACGAATCAGCTGCAGAAGACCCTGCAGATATTCATGCATCAGTTGAATCGACCGAGGCATAAGGAGAAAAAAGATGGCTAACTCTGACATCACCCGTCACATCCTCTCCGTTCTGGTTCAGGACGTCGACGGAATCATTTCCCGCGTATCAGGAATGTTTACCCGACGCGCATTCAACCTCGTGTCCCTCGTGTCCGCAAAGACCGAAACACATGGCATCAACCGCATCACGGTTGTTGTCGACGCCGACGAGCTCAACATTGAGCAGATCACCAAGCAGCTCAACAAGCTGATCCCGGTGCTCAAAGTCGTGCGACTTGATGAAGAGACCACTATCGCCCGCGCAATCATGCTGGTTAAGGTCTCTGCGGACAGCACCAACCGTCCGCAGATCGTTGACGCCGCGAACATCTTCCGCGCCCGAGTCGTCGACGTGGCTCCAGATTCTGTGGTTATTGAATCCACAGGTACCCCAGGCAAGCTTCGTGCTTTGCTTGATGTGATGGAGCCATTCGGAATCCGCGAACTGATTCAATCCGGTCAGATCGCGCTCAACCGTGGTCCTAAGACCATGGCTCCGGCCAAGATCTAACAGCAATTAATCTGATTGCACCTGCCACACCATTGTGACTAGCCAAACACAAGCTGATTACATGTGTGTGGTAGAACAATAATGTAGTTGTCTGCCCTAGCGAGCGACGCTCCCACGATTTAAAGTGGGGCAGACATCTTTTCACCAAAATTTTTTACGAAAGGCGAGATTTTCTCCCATGGCTATTGAACTGCTTTATGATGCTGACGCTGACCTGTCCTTGATCCAGGGCCGCAAGGTTGCCATTGTTGGCTACGGCTCCCAGGGCCACGCACACTCCCAGAACCTCCGCGATTCTGGCGTTGAGGTTGTTATCGGTCTGCGTGAGGGCTCCAAGTCCGCTGAGAAGGCAAAGGAAGCAGGCTTCGAGGTTAAGACCACCGCTGAGGCTGCAGCTTGGGCTGACGTCATCATGCTTCTGGCTCCTGATACCTCCCAGGCAGAAATCTTCACCAACGACATTGAGCCAAACCTGAACGCAGGCGACGCACTGCTGTTCGGCCACGGCCTGAACATCCACTTCGACCTGATCAAGCCTGCTGATGACATCATCGTTGGCATGGTTGCGCCTAAGGGCCCAGGCCACTTGGTTCGCCGTCAGTTCGTTGACGGCAAGGGTGTTCCTTGCCTCATCGCAGTTGATCAGGACCCAACCGGAAACGCACAGGCTCTGGCACTGTCCTACGCAGCTGCAATTGGTGGCGCACGCGCTGGCGTTATCCCAACCACCTTCGAAGCTGAGACCGTTACCGACCTCTTCGGTGAGCAGGCTGTTCTTTGCGGTGGCACCGAGGAACTGGTCAAGGTTGGCTTCGAGGTTCTCACCGAAGCTGGCTACGAGCCAGAGATGGCATACTTCGAGGTTCTTCACGAGCTCAAGCTCATCGTTGACCTCATGTTCGAAGGTGGCATCAGCAACATGAACTACTCTGTTTCTGACACCGCTGAGTTCGGTGGCTACCTCTCCGGCCCACGCGTCATCGATGCAGACACTAAGTCCCGCATGAAGGACATCCTGACCGATATTCAGGACGGCACCTTCACCAAGCGCCTCATCGCAAACGTTGAGAACGGTAACACCGAGCTTGAGGGTCTTCGTGCTTCCTACAACAACCACCCAATCGAGGAGACCGGTGCTAAGCTCCGCGATCTGATGAGCTGGGTTAAGGTTGACGCTCGCGCAGAAACCGCTTAAGTCTAGTACTTAACTTAACTAAAGGCATTTTTCGGATTTTTATCCGAAAGATGCCTTTAGTTTTTGCCAAGAGTGGGATTTTAGGGGTCAACCTACCACCACCCCCTTATTTTCAATAAGCTTTCAATAAGATTGCAAGTGTGCTTAGCTGGGGTCATGGAAAACCACGATCACCATTCGCATAGTCATGGGCACTCACATGACCACTCCCACGCTCCCAGCTCCCTCAGGGCCCTTTTTGCGGTCATCATTTTCACCTCCGTCATCTTCTTTGCGGAATTAATCGCAGGCCTTATTTCTGGATCTTTAGCATTGCTTGCAGATGCCATGCACATGCTGTCCGATTCCACTGGATTGATCATTGCAGCAGTAGCCATGCTCATTGGACGTAAAGCCAAGACAGACCGCGCCAGCTACGGGTATAAGCGCGCAGAGGTCTTGGCAGCCATGGTTAACGCAACTGTTGTCACAGCACTTTCAGTATGGATCGTTGTGGAAGCCATCATGCGTTTGGGTAAAGATATTGAAATCCAGACCAACCTGATGCTTATTGTTGCCGTTATTGGATTTATCACCAACGGAATTTCAGCGTTGGTGCTCATGCGCCATCAGGACGGCAACATTAATATGCGTGGTGCCTTCCTCCATGTGCTCAGCGACATGTTGGGGTCCGTTGCTGTGATTGTTGCTGGTTTGGTGATTCGCTACACCGGGTGGATGCCGGCCGATACAATTGCTTCGATTGCGATTGCTGCGATTATTATTCCTCGCGCATTCAGCCTCCTGAAGGAAGCTCTCAATATCCTGTTGGAGCGTGTTCCTACCGGCGCGGAGCCTGCAGAAGTCGACGCAGCACTTCGTAAGGTCCCAGGTGTCAGCGATGTCCACGATCTCCACATTTGGAGCATTGATGGAAAAGAAATCCTGGCCACGGTGCATTTAGTGGTGGATACAACTTCAACTCAGTTGCACAGCTGTGGCGTGTTGGATCGGGCAGAAGCGGAACTATCCAAACTTGGCATTTTTCATTCAACGATTCAATTGGAAAGTGTAGATCACAGCAATCATGAAAGTGTGTGCTGATATATAGTAACTGCCATGGGGTTTTCCACACCAAGCTATCCGCTAAATGATCTCTTCGCCCGCATTGACCGAGGCGATATCCAACTTCCTGATTTTCAACGGGATTACGCTTGGGATGTTGATCGCATCCGAAGCCTTATAACCACTGTTCTTCGTGGTTTTCCAGTCGGAGTGTTTATGGCACTTGACACCCGTGGCGAGGAAATGCGTTTCCGGCCACGGCCGCTAGCCGGCGCCCCAGATACGGGCAAGGACCCAGGCTTATTGCTTCTCGACGGCCAGCAGCGGTTGACTACTCTTTATCATTGCTTCAGCGGTGACGGTTATGTAAACACGGTGGATTTCCGATCAAAAAAGGTAATCCGCAAGTTTTATATCGACGTTGCCAAGGCAACTGAATCTCCGGTTATGCCCGATGAAGCTGTGTTCTCAGTTGATGAAAACGGTGAAATTAAGTCCCACTTTGGTCCTGTTGTTGAGGGCGGCATCGTTGATTTAGAAACCGCATTAGAAAACGGGTGCCTTCCTGTTTCAGTGCTGCTTGATGATAGAGGCACGGATTTCCTTTTTGATTTGGCAGATGTCGCTGGAGAAGGTGCTCGTGAACACGCCAAGCGCTTCCAATCGCACATTGTTAAATCTTTAGTTAGCTATGACATTCCGATGATCCGCCTTGATCGTGAGACCGCAAAGGGTGGAGTGGGCTCGATCTTTGCCCAAGCAAACAGCTCGGGATTGCAGATGGATGTCTTTGATCTGCTCACTGCTGTTTTTGCTGCCGACGAATCCGTTGGCACCGAGTTTTCCTTGCGTGATGATTGGGCACGGATCGAGCGTCACCTGCGCCAACACCCAGCCCTAGACGGTATTGGCAGTACTGAATTTCTCACGGCAGTGTCTTTGCTGGTCAGTGCCCGAAAAGGTCACGCCTCTGGGTACCGTGAGGACATTTTGAATCTGACTCTGGCGGAATACATTCCAGCTGCAGAGGAAATGATCAAAGGTTTTGATGAAGCAGCAGAGTTTTTGCGCCAAAGGTGCATTTTAAGCTTGGACCAAGTTCCTTATACCGCGCAGATTGTTCCGTTGGCTGTTATCCTCACGTTGCTTGACGCTGAAGAGCTAGCAACAACACGTTCTTGGGATCGGTTGAACCAGTGGTTCTGGAGTGGTGTGTTGGGTGAGCTGTATGGTTCCCCAGCCGTAATCGCACGTTCTGGACGCGATACAGATCAGGTGACAGCGTGGATTCGTGAGGGCGCCGGCGAGACCGCAGTTGTGCCTAAAACTATCCGCGATACCGTCTTCCATGAATCACGTTTGCTTAGTGCTACTGAAGACACCGGTGTGTGGAAGGGTATTTTTGCTCTGCTCATGGGCAGGGGAGCACGCGACTGGCGCACTGGTCAACAGTTTGATCGCTGGACTTTTGATGAATTGGGATGCAATTTCCACCAGATCTTCCCCACCAAGTGGTGCAAGGAACGTGGACTTGATCCGGTGCTGACAGAATCCGTATTAAACCGCACGCCCATGGGACGCCGTACGGAAGTGGTCATCGGGGACACCCCGCCATCTCGGTACTTGTCGAGGGTGCAATCCAAATCGCTGATGGGTGATGAGGAATTTGATCAGATGCTCGATACCCACCTGTTGAGTGCTGAAGATTTGCACAGCTCCAACACCACGCATTTCTTTGCTGATCGCCGCAAGAACTTCATCGAAATGGTGGAAGATGCAATCGGCAAGCCGGTAGTCAGGGACGTTAATGAAGCAGATCTGACTGGTGGACATGATGGTCCGGACGCCTTCGGGGGCACCATCGAGGAGTGATGTCCACCTCCTCGGTTAGGATTGTGCAAAACAGTAGGTCTTAGGAAAAGGACAACCATTTGGCACATCTAAAATCCCCGGCTCGTCGCATCATTGCAGCAACCACTTCTGCGGTGGTGGCGCTTGGTTTAGTGTCCTGCTCAACCAGCACTGACCAAGAAGGCGCCACGGGCGCTGCGGAGGTGACGGCGGATGGCGCGTCGACAAGCGAAGTTGTAGACAATTCGCCCTACCGCGAGGCGCGTGCGGAAAACGTCGCGCGCGTGGTGTCGGAGGATTTTCCGGATAGCCCGACGGTGATTAGTGATACCGGCTATTCCGGAGTGAAAACCAGTGAGTTATTTTTTGATGACTCCGATATTGTTGTCGTTTCTGGCGCTGGGATTGCTGAGGAATTACGCGCGGCATCCATCGGTGTGGTGGCGCACGCGCCAGTTTTGCATGCGCCAGGCGGCAACGATGCCGAGGTAACCGCAGAAATTGAGCGGCTGGGGGCATCAACGGTGCTGCTCGTTGGTTCAGCGCTACCGGACCTGGCTGAAAATGACGTGATCACCAAAATCATCCACGATAACGGTACCGAGGAAGGGCTTGCGCAGCTCACGGCATTGCAGTTTGAAACCAAAGAGGTTGAAACAGTTGCAGATGTTGTGCGTGAAACCTCAACATTGACCCCGGATGAGCAAACCCTATTGGTGCCATCGTGGGGTGGAGTCAAAGCCTCATCGACGGATGAAAAGCTTGACGCGTTCCCATTGCAATCCAAGCGTGATGGGGAAATGTCGCCTATTGTTTTAGCCAGCCCAGAAAGTGGCATTTCTGCTGTTGCTACTGCTCGCGCGTATGGTGCCGAAGTCCGATTCATGGATTATCCAGACCCACGGTTCAACCAAGACCAGATGAAGATGGTTGCGGGACTTGCCGATAAACCCCTGTTGGCTTTAGGAGATCAATTCGGTACCGGGGAACAATTAGCTGCCAAAATTAAGCGTGGGGAAGAAGTCACCACAGAACTCCCCGGCGGTGGAGGGTTAGTATTCCCAGGCCGACGCATGGTTGCCTTATACGGCCACCCATCCGGCCCAGCTTTAGGTGCCATGGGTGAACAACCCGCAGCAGAAGCCGTTGTGCGGGCAACTGACCTGGCCAACCAATACCAACAATTTGAAGATCAGCCAGTTATTCCAGCCTTTGAGGTAATCGCGACGGTCGCTTCCGCATCCCCAGGAGATGACGGCAATTACTCCAATGAATTCCCAGTGGAAGACTTGGTCGAATACGTTGATGCCATCACCGACGCAGGTGGCTACGCGGTTTTGGATCTCCAACCAGGTCGAGCGAGCTTCCTCGAACAAGCCAAACTGTATGAAGAACTGCTCAAACGCCCAAACGTTGGATTAGCATTGGACCCTGAGTGGAAAATCGGACCCGATGAGCTACCAATGACACGTGTTGGATCCTCCGATGCCTCGGAAATCAATGAGGTCTCCCAATGGTTGGCCGACCTCGTAGCTGAGAACAAACTGCCACAAAAAGCGTTTGTTCTCCACCAATTCCAGATGCAAATGCTAGGCAACAGGGATCAAATAAACACCGATCACCTGGAATTGGCATTCGTTCTTCATGCAGACGGTCACGGCAGTCCAGGGGATAAGTACGCCACCTGGAATATGCTGCGCGAAGGTTTAAGTCCAGATTTCTTCATGGCGTGGAAAAATTTCTACGACGAAGACTTCCCAACTTTTACCCCACAGCAAACTTATGAAGAGGTTGATCCTCGTCCGTGGTTTGTGTCTTATCAGTAATGTTTGTGTGGGCTTATTGGTTTTTTTCAGTAGGTCCCGCGTGTACCTAGCGTGGAAGTAGCCAGCATTCACTGGGGCAGCGCAATGGATCAGGTCCACCACTTCAAATAATGCAAAAATTCGTTCGATTCTGAGGTCGGACCTCACGCTTGTGGTGAATTTTTGATCAGGATCCTTTCAGGAACAACAATGGCCCCAGTGGTCCCAAAATAAGGGCGCTCCAGAATCGCCCCTAAGCCCTTCAAAGTGCGCTATCCATACTTGGACCCATTTGAAGCAATCCGGCCCCTCAGATCGCCTTTAAATGCGTCGCCCCAAAACAGAAACCTCCCAATGCCCGCTGAATAAAATTCACGCAACCGTATGTGCTGTTTCAAGTGCGCCTTTTTGCATCGTGAGACACCTTTGGGGGTAAATCTCACACCATGAATCCTTGGGTTAGATGACTTATCCGGCAGTGGTGGGTTTAGAATGTTTTTAGTCGCACGCCAAAACCCGGCGTGGACACGTCTGCAGCCGACGCGGTCGTGCCTGTTGTAGGCGGACATTCCTAGTTTTTCCAGGAGTAACTTGTGAGCCAGAATGGCCGTCCGGTAGTCCTCATCGCCGATAAGCTTGCGCAGTCCACTGTTGACGCGCTTGGAGATGCAGTAGAAGTCCGTTGGGTTGACGGACCTAACCGCCCAGAACTGCTTGAAGCAGTCAAGGAAGCGGACGCACTGCTCGTGCGATCTGCTACCACCGTTGATGCAGAAGTTATCGCAGCTGCACCGAATTTGAAGATCGTTGGTCGTGCTGGTGTAGGCCTGGATAACGTTGATATCCCTGCTGCCACTGAAGCTGGCGTCATGGTTGCCAACGCACCAACTTCTAACATTCACTCTGCTTGTGAGCACGCGATTTCTTTGTTGCTGTCTACTGCTCGTCAGATCCCTGCGGCAGATCAGACTTTGCGCGAGGGTGAATGGAAGCGTTCTTCTTTCAATGGTGTAGAAATCTTTGGAAAAACTGTCGGAATCGTCGGTTTTGGCCACATTGGTCAGCTGTTCGCTCAGCGTCTTGCTGCATTTGAAACCACCATCGTTGCTTATGATCCTTACGCAAACCCAGCGCGTGCAGCTCAGCTAGGTGTTGAGTTGGTTGAGTTGGACGAGCTCATGGGTCGTTCTGATTTTGTCACCATTCACCTTCCTAAGACCAAGGAAACTGCTGGCATGTTTGATGCTGAGCTCCTTGCTAAGTCCAAGAAGGGTCAGATCATTATCAACGCTGCTCGTGGTGGCCTTGTTGATGAGCAGGCACTTGCAGATGCGATTGAGTCCGGACACATCCGTGGCGCTGGTTTCGATGTGTATGCAACTGAGCCTTGCACCGATTCTCCTTTGTTCAAGCTGCCACAGGTTGTTGTGACTCCTCACTTGGGTGCTTCCACTGTTGAGGCTCAGGATCGCGCAGGTACTGACGTTGCTGATTCCGTATTAAAGGCCCTTGCAGGTGAGTTCGTGGCGGATGCCGTAAACGTTTCCGGTGGCCGCGTGGGCGAAGAGGTTGCAGTGTGGCTGGATCTGGCACGCAAGCTTGGACTTCTTGCTGGCAAGCTTGTCGACGCCGCCCCAGTCGCCATCGAGGTTGAGGCCCGCGGCGAGCTCTCCACCGAGCAGGTCGACGCACTTGGACTGTCCGCTGTTCGTGGTCTGTTCTCCGGCATCATCGAAGAGTCCGTGACTTTCGTTAACGCACCTCGCATTGCTGAAGAGCGCGGTTTGGATGTCACTGTTAAGACCAACTCTGAGTCTGTAACCCACCGTTCTGTTCTGCAGGTCAAGGTCATCACCGGTGAGGGTGCAAGCGCTACCGTTGTTGGTGCTTTGACTGGTCTTGAGCGTGTAGAAAAGATCACCCGTATCAACGGCCGTGGTCTGGATCTGCGTGCGGAGGGCTTGAACCTCTTCCTTGAGTACACTGACGCTCCTGGCGCACTTGGTACCGTTGGCACCAAGTTGGGTGCTGCTGGCATCAACATCGAGGCTGCTGCGTTGACTCAGGCTGAAAAGGGCGATGGCGCTGTCTTGATCTTGCGTGTTGAGTCCGCTGTTCCAGAAGAGCTGGAAGCAGAAATCAACGCTGAGCTTGGCGCTAGCTCCTTCCAGGTTGATCTGGATTAATTAGTTCCATACTTAAAAACCGCCTTTTTGCTTCTGTGATGATCAGAGCAGGGAGGCGGTTTTACTCTTTTTGGGGCGCGCGCCAGGTAGATTTAATTAAGAAGATTTCGCCTAAGAAAGGTTTTTAAATTACCATGCTGCCTGCAACGCTGACCACTGTTTTAACTTCTGCTGGGCTTGAGCCTCAAGTTGGCTTTGATGCCGTTGTGGTTGAGTCAGCTCATTTCACGTTGACTTTTACTTGGGATGAGTGGTTGCGTGCGACAGCAACATGGGTGGGTGAATTAAGCGCTGCAGATTATGTGCGTTCGATTGTGGCGATAAATTCCGCTCACCAAGCGCGCCTGACTCCGAAAATGGTGTTGGATGCACCGGTGGGGCTTTCAAAGGTGCTCAAGGCGGATGAGGGCGCGTTGGAGGCGTCTGCAATAAATTCTCTACCCATTGGAGAAGAGCTCAGCGAGTCCCAACTTTCCGGTTTCGTGGCCGCAGCATTTGATGGCGCGATTGATCTCACCCGCGAATTCCACGCGCTTTACCCCGAGCGCTCCCCGCGCGAACGCGGCGCAATGCTCAACATTAAGCTTGTCGACGCCACCCCGCAGTCACAAGTCACCCTAGTCCGGGTGGCTAACTGGTTTATGGACCAGGGCGTGGAAGAAGTGCCTTATGATGCAGCGTCTTCAAGGATCAGCTTTGAACTGGGGGATATTCCCGTTGATGTGGTGCTCGACGATCCTGAGCTTTTGAAGATCCAGGCCGTAGTACAAGCCGATCGCGCGGTTGAAGCAACGGAAGTTTTACATTTGTGTAATCGAGCCAATCTCGATTCTGATCATTCGACGATTTTCATGCAGGCAGACGGCGATGATGTGAACTTTGTAGCCACCGTCGCTGTTCCTATTCGTGCTGGTCTAGATGATATTCAGTTGAGTCAAGCACTCCATGATGGGGTAGTGGGGGTTGTTGGTCAAATACAAGCCGTGGTCAATCAGCTACACTAGTAAAGTCCATATAGTGAGAAGGGAATCCCACAACATGAAACTTGCTGTTATTGGTGGAGACGGTATCGGCCCAGAGGTTACTGCAGAAGCCCTCAAAGTTTTGCAGGCCGTCCGCGACGACATTGAGACCACTGATTATGATCTGGGCGCACGCCGTTACCTTAAAAATGGTGAGCTGCTCACTGATGAGGATCTAGCTTCCCTGCGTGATCATGACGCCATTTTGCTAGGAGCCATCGGTGCGCCAGGTTCCGTTCCTCCAGGAGTTCTTGAGCGCGGCCTGCTGCTGAAGATGCGCTTTGCTTTGGATCACCACGTCAACCTGCGTCCATCCAAGCTGTATGACGGTGTCGAGTCTCCACTGCGTAACCCAGGCAAGATCGATTTCGTTGTGGTCCGTGAAGGCACCGAAGGTGCATACACCGGAAACGGCGGAGCAATCCGTGTGGGAACCCCTCATGAAATCGCCAATGAAACCTCTGTTAACACCCGTTACGGCGCAGAGCGTGTCATTCGCTACGCATTTGATCTCGCACAGAGCCGCCGCAAGAAGCTCACCCTGGTGCACAAAACCAACGTTTTGGTACACGGTGGTGGACTGTGGCAGCGCACCGTTGATGAGGTAGCCAAGGAATACCCAGAGGTGAGCGTTGATTACAACCACATCGACGCAGCAACCATCTACCTGGTAACCGATCCTTCGCGTTTCGATGTCATCGTCACCGACAACCTCTTCGGCGATATCCTCACCGATGAAGCTGGCGCTATTTCTGGTGGAATTGGTCTGGCAGCCTCCGGCAACATCGACGCCACCGGCACCAACCCTTCCATGTTTGAGCCTGTGCATGGTTCCGCTCCAGATATTGCAGGCCAAGGCATCGCGGATCCAACTGCCGCTATTTTGTCTGCTGCTATGTTGCTGCGCCACCTTGGTGATGAAGACAACGCAGTGCGCATTGAAAAGGCGATTGCTGCAGATGTCGCTGATCGCGATAACTCTCAGCCAATTTCCACCACCGAGGTGGGAGACCGCATTGTAAAGGCTCTTCAGGCCTAAACCTTTTCAGAAAAACCAGACAGGCGATTCGAATTTTTCTTATCCGCCGTCTGGTTTTTGCGTTTTACCCGGCTTGGGTCAATTATGTGCCTTTAGGAGGTTGCGTCCCTGGACCCGGCATGGACCAGACCAGGAGACCCAGAAAACACGTTTTCGACGTTTGTGGGTCTCTGTGTTTGGTATATCGCGCTGAATACCAAACTGGGAGACCCAGCATTTAAGTTTTTGAAGATTCTGGGTCTCCTGGTTTGGTCGCTCTCAAATTTAGGCCGTTACCTTGAAAAGTCATACCTCCCCAGAAGCGCTTTTAACGGGTTTTCGGAGCTTCATGCACACCATAGCTCATCTAAGGAAACCCGAGGCCTTGAACAAGCGATAAACGGCTATCGCGTATTTTCATGGCAAGCTAGTGCCTATCTAGAAAAGTGGGTGCTTGATCATGCACGCGGGGAGTTAATAAACACTCGTATCTTGTCAGCTGTGGTATGGGTTGAACTCGTTGGTATAAAAATTGTCAAGATTGATATCAATGGGTCCGATTTGTGATTCCACCCAGTCGGACCAAATACTGAAATCACGATCGTTGATCAATCCGCCACGGGTGGATACCCCAAGGCTTCGCCAATGCTGAAATGCCGAGATACGGGAATCTTGGTTGGTGCGTTCCAGATAGTCGAAGTAAACTGCACGGACTTCTTCGCTGGTGTGTGTTTGCTCAAATTCGATTGCTCGAGAGACACCATCTACGAGGTGGGAAATTGTTTCTGGATCTTTTTCAATCAAATCATGTGATACCACTAGGCTGTCGGTGTTTCGTGATCCTAAGAGGTTGACATCCTCCGTTAAGACAGCGAAATTGCCTGTGGCTAGTGCACGTTCTTTAGTGTTATCGCTAACCCAGATCGCATCGACCTGGCCCTGGAGAAGTCGGTCAACCATTACTTCTTCCGCGATAGGCTGCAGGGTAATGCTGGAGATTTCCGAAGGCGTCAAACCTGACTGCTGAAAATGAAGAGCCATCATGGCTGAGCCCAATGAGCCGATAATATTCATGCCGATTGTTTTTCCCACCAAATCGGCGATCTCTGCTATCTCACTGCCATTTTGGACCAATAGCGCGGAGGTGGCATCCTTTGACATGCCGGAACATGCCGCGATCGCTTTGATGGGTGTCCCAGTTGCGACTTGAGCCATGATTAAGCCGTTGAATGCAATGGTAGAGAAGTCGATTTCATCGGATTTCAACGATTGAATAGCCTCAGTGCCGCCTTGAACAGTCCCGACTACCTGGAGCTCAATATTTTCTAGATAACCTAGCGCAGCTGCCAGCTCAACTACGCTTAGGTTTATGTCCGATGTTCGATAACGCAACACCGCTGTGCTGTGCGTGAAAGACTTTGGAGGACTTGGTACACACGAAGTTAAAAGCACCACGCCTAAAAGCGCCGAAACAATGCGGACAAAGGTGGAATGACATAAACGTGGTTCCATGAATAATGCAACTTTCGTCCCAGGAGTCCCAGGCTTACTGGGTGAGAAAAGAATTTAATAACCTTGACCCAAGGTTTCTCATCAAAAACACTTTACATTTTCCTGTGGGCTTTGACAGTAGAAATATCTGTGCAGTTTTCGGATAAAAAACTATTTTTTCTTTTATGGTTGAGTCATGTCGGTTGAACTCGAAGAAATCCGTGATTTCTTAGCCGGATTTGAGCCCTTCGCCCAGTTACCCGCTGAAGAATTAGATCAGTTGCCGGGGAAGATGAGCATGCGTTATTTCCGCAGGGGTGAAGAAATCATTGCTTACGGTGCACCCAATCATTACATGGGGGTGATTAGATCAGGCGCCGTCGATGTTCTTGATGCTGATGGAACCCTGCTTGATCGTCGTGATGCGGGACGATCTTTTGGATATTCCACGCTGGGACCAGAGCGAAATTCACGGTATCGCATGGTTGCTGTGGAAGATTCACTAGTGTTGCGTCTTGCTCGGGATGATTTTGATGAACTGGCAAAGCGAAACCCAGAGTTGAGCCGCTACTATTCCAGCTGGTCAAAGCGTATTCGCGCGGCAGCTGATCAGCTTCGCCAAGAGTCCAGCACCAAGGTGTTGCGTACTAAGTTGGGTGATTTTAAGATCGCTAATCCGATTTCATGCAGCCCTGATACCACCATTCAGGATGCTGCGATCAAAATGGATGAACATGGTGTGTCGTCGCTTTTGGTTCAAACGGATGGCAAGCTCAAAGGCATTGTGACTGATCGGGATATGCGCAGCCGAGTGGTGGCGCAGAATCTAGATATTGATTTGCCAGTGTCCGAAGTAATGACCACTGACCCGCGGTGCGCAACGTCAAAGGCCTTAGCGTTTGAGGCCATGTTGTTGATGTCGGAGCTGCGCATTCACCATTTGCCCATTGTGGATAATGGACAAATCTCCGGCATTGTTACCGCTGCCGATATCATGCGCTTGTTGCGCCACGATCCGATTTATTTAACGGCGGATTTATCGCGCAAAAATACTGTGGAGGAGTTGGCTAATACTTTCCAGTCTGCAGCTGAGGTGGCCTCAAGGTTTATTGATCGGGGTGCCTCTGCGGATGAAGTTAGTAGCCTGCTGACAGTTGCGGCGGATTCACTTGCCCGCCGGCTGCTGGTGTTGGCCGAGCGGAAATTTGGTGAACCACCAGTGCCGTATTGCTTTGTGGTGGTGGGATCCCAGGCTAGGAAAGAAATGGGATTGGCCTCAGATCAAGACAACGCCCTTGTCTTGGATAATTCTTTTGATCAACACAAGCATGGACAATATTTTGCGGACTTGAGCGAATTTGTGTGCCAAGGTCTTGATCAAGCAGGTCAAGTGCTGTGCCCAGGCGATATGATGGCTTCTAATCCCGAGTGGCGTAAAACTGCTGATCAGTGGATTTCTACCTTCTATTCGTGGATTACGGCACCTGAGCCAGAAGCCTTATTGCATGCTCAAACCTTCTTTGATTTTCGAGGCATCTACGGAGATATTGACATGGCCAAAGAGGTGCACAAGAGTGCGGTAAATATGGCTAGGGGAGCACGTCGTCTTCATGCTCACTTGGCTAGCCTTGCGGCCCGGCGCGATCCGCCTTTGGGCTTTTTCCGCGGGCTAGTGGTGGAACGTTCTGGTGAGTATGGCGCCACGTTGGATGTGAAAAAGGGCGGAACTGCTGGCATTGTTCAGATGGCGAGGCTTTACGCGCTGGCCACGGGTAGTAAGGCCATTGGTACTAGGGAGCGTTTGAATGCTGCGGCTGGACATGGGCATGTCTCGCGGAAGGGTGCGCAGGATTTGTTAGATGCTTTTGATTTCTTATCGGCGATGGCGTTCCAGCATCAGGCTCGGTTGATCAAGGTGGGGGAAAAACCCAATTATCATATTGATCCGAAGACCTTGGGGAAGATGGATCGGGAACATTTGCGTGATGCGTTTTCCATTATTAAAGATATGCAGTCGGCGTTAGCTACTAAGTATCCGGTGAGGAATATCTAGTGTGGGGGCGTCGAAAAGCGAAAATTAGGCGCGCAACTGGCGCGTTGGCGGAGTTTTATAAGGTGCCGCGGCCGGGGGCGTCGACAAGCTTAAAAGAGCTGAAACTGTTGGCTGTGGATGTGGAAACGACTGGCCTGAAGCCGCGCGAGCATCAAATTGTGTCGATCGGGTGGGTGCCGATTAATGGCAATGTGATTGATTTAAGTGGCGCGGGGTACGTGGTGATTCGTGGCAGTGAAGGGTTTTCGGTGGGCTCGTCGGCGGTGATTCACCAGCTCACCGATGATGAGATCGCGGCCGGCATCGACATGGAGGACGCGCTAACCCAGCTGCTCAAAGCCCTTGAAGGGCGCGCCATGCTGGCGCATTTTTCACCCATCGAGCGCGATTTTATTTCGGCCGCATGCCTCAAGCATTTTGGAACGCTTCTCGACGTGCCCCTCGTGGACACCTTCGCCATGGAACGCCGCCACATGGAAAGGATGTCCACCTACCCGCGCGGGGAAGATTTACGTCTAGCGCGCGTGCGACAACGCTATGGGCTACCCAATTACTCCAACCACCAAGCATTAACCGATGCGCTGGCGTGCGCCGAGGTGTACTTGGTGCAAATCGCCAACCTTCGGGCGCAAACGCTAAAAGACATTTGGGAATAGGGGTCACCGTGCACACGTATGTACCGAGCGCGTAACATGTCGGTCATGCGTTTTGGACGAATTGCCACCCCAGATGGAATGTGTTTTTGCTCGATTGAAGGCGAAGGAGATGATGTAGCCAACCTCACCGCGCGTGAGATCGAGGGTACCCCATTTACCGAACCTAAGTTCACCGGCCGTGAATGGCCACTAAAAGATGTACGCCTGCTTGCGCCAATGTTGCCAAGCAAAGTTGTTGCGATCGGCCGTAACTACGCCGATCACGTGGCAGAAGTGTTCAAAAAGTCCGCTGAATCCCTGCCACCAACCCTGTTCTTGAAGCCACCGACATCAGTCACCGGACCGGATTCCCCAATCCGCATCCCATCCTTTGCCACCAAGGTTGAATTCGAAGGTGAACTTGCCGTAGTCATTGGCAAGCCATGCAAGAATGTCAAGGCAGAAGACTGGAAGTCCGTTGTTTTGGGCTTCACCATCATCAACGATGTGTCCTCCCGCGACCTCCAGTTCGCCGACGGACAATGGGCACGTGCCAAAGGCATCGACACCTTCGGTCCCATCGGACCATGGATTGAAACCGACATCAACTCCATCGACCTGGACAACCTGCCCATCAAGGCACGCCTGACCCACAACGGTGAAACCAAACTCAAGCAGGACTCCAACTCCAGCCAGATGATCATGAAGATGGGTGAAATCATCGAATTCATCACCGCCTCCATGACTCTGCTCCCAGGCGACGTCATTGCCACCGGCTCCCCAGCAGGCACCGAAGCAATGGTCGACGGCGACTACATCGAAATCGAAATCCCAGGCATCGGAAAACTGGGCAACCCAGTCGTGGACGCCTAACATGAGCCACCACCACGAGCACCGCGCATACGACGAGGTCACCCCAGAATCCATGGAGGACCAATACACCTCCGCGGAACAAATCTGGAGCGGAAACCCCAACCAAGCATTAATTGCCTACCTGGGAGAAAAACCCGCCACCGGCACCGCACTAGATATTGGATGCGGTGAAGGAGCTGACCTCGTGTGGCTATCTGCACGAGGCTACAAAACCACCGGCATCGACTTTGCACCCACCGCCGTGGCACGCGCCAAACAAATCGCAGAACCCGCCGGCGCGGAAGTGCTCTTGGTATCATTCACCGAATTCGCCATCGAATCCGGTCGCCAATTTGACCTTGTCAGCTGCTCATACGGCCAAATCCCAGCCAACGACACCTCCGTTGCACACCTGGAAAGCCTCGTCGCACCCGGCGGAACACTACTGTTTACCCACCACGACTTTGAATCAGAATCCGCAGCAACCCCAAAGTGGTTATCGGAACACCTGAGCAAAGACTTCCAGGTCGACGTATTGGAATCCTTTGAACGCGACGTAAAAACCGGAGCTGGCGCACACCACCACGTGGATATTGTGCTGAAAGCGACGAAAGTTTCTTAAAGGGTTTTTGTTTTTGAAGGTTTTTGAGGGTTTTTAAAGGGTCACTCGTTTGTGCGGGTGGCCTTTTGGGGTTTCTTGGGGTTTGTGGTGGCGTTAAGTTCGAGATCTCACTACCGAGACCACGAGTTCGAGACCTTAACGGCGATTTCTTAAGAGCAATACCTTGAACTCAATTTCTTAACACCGATACCGTGAGGTTTTTGGCTGATTTCCTAACGGTCTCGAACATAAGAAATTGAGTACGAGGTATCGAAAGTGAGATCTCGAACTTAAAAACCGGGAAACCCTAAGCAGGGCTTCACAACCCCAAAGGGCGACTTCACAACAGGCGACTTCACGGTAGCGACTTCTCGTACTCAACTTCACGTCATACGACTTCAGTGCGCAAATCCAGAAAACCATAGCGAAGTCGCCCGATAAGAAGTCGACCACGTGAAGTCAGCGGTTGGGAAGTCGCCCGATAAGAAGTCGATGCCCCAAATCACAACAACCAATCACAATCCCAGTGACCGCATGATTGTCTGGAGTTTCGCGGTGGTTTCATCAAATTCTTCTTGTGCATCTGAGTCGGCCACGATGCCGCCACCTGCCCATGCTCTGGCCCAGGTTCCGTCTCCGGATACTTCGGCGCAGCGGATGGCTACCATGTATTCTCCGTCTCCGGTGGAATCGCACCATCCGACGGCTCCGGCGTAGAAGTTTCGTGGGGATTCTGCTTCTACGATGAGTGCTTCGGCGGCGTCGGTGGGGGTGCCACAGATCGCGGGTGTGGGGTGTGTTCGGATGGCTAGTTCCAGTGCGGTGATTTTGGGGTCTTTGAGGGTGCCAACTATCGGTGTTGCCAGGTGCCACATTTCATTGGTTTTGGTTAACTCAGGGATGGGGGAGGCATCAAATTGTGAGCACAGCGGTTCAAGGATTGTGCGGAGGTGGTTGACCACGTAGGAGTGTTCTTCCAGATTCTTTGCGCTGGCTAGGAGGTTTTTTCCTTGGGCTTCGTCGCGTTTCGGATCAGCTAGTCGTGGGGCTGACCCGGCTAGTGGGTAGGCGGAGATGGTGGAGCCTTGGCGTTTGATGAGTACTTCTGGTGAGGATCCCACCAGCATGTGCCCGTCAAAATTCGTGCCAGCCGGGGTGAGGTCTGCGATGAATCCGTCTTTGTTGTGCGAGTTATCAATCAGGCGCGCAGCCACCAGGAGGGGATCAACAGGTGGGTCAAATGAAATGTCTACGGCACGTGCGAGGACGACTTTGTTTAGGACTGTGTTGTTGATGGTGTTGATCGCTGCATTGACTCGTCGTAAATGCTCAATCGGTGAGGGGTCGATGCCTGCAACTGTGGCGTTAAGCACTGATCCTGGGCCGAACCGGTAGTAGGCATGGGGCTCTAGAGGGCCGTCTTCGCGGATGATGCGTTTGGGGACGGTAAGTGCTGCCGGCTTGTCCCGCTCGAAGGGCAATGCGCCCACCACCATGGCTACGCGGCCTTCTTTTAAGGCGTCGACTGCCTCCCAGGGATCGGTGAATGCCTCCTGTGATCCTTGGGTGCGCACGGACCCGTGACCTCTGGACAAGAGGAAATCTGGGGCGGTGGTGGGAGCAGCTGGGTTGCGGTGGGCAGACATGGTTAGACATTCTAATCCCAGTAGAACTGGGGTAAACGCGCGGGCGGTGGGTGTGGGCTATTAACATGGCCTGCATGACTGATGTTCGTGTTCGTTTCTGCCCATCGCCCACCGGCACCCCTCACGTTGGACTTGTGCGTACTGCGTTGTTCAACTGGGCATATGCTCGCCACACTGGAGGCAAGTTAGTTTTCCGCATTGAGGATACTGATGCTGCCCGTGACTCTGAAGAATCCTATGCTGCCATCATCGATTCCCTGCGTTGGTTGGGAATGGATTGGGATGAGGGTGTGGAAAAGGGAGGCCCACACGAGCCCTACCGCCAGTCGCAGCGCAAGGACATCTATCAGGACGTTTTAAAGCAGCTTATCGACGCCGGCGAGGTGTATCCTGCCTACTCCACCGCTGAGGAGGTTGAGGAGCGCCACAAGGCTGCAGGGCGCGATCCAAAGCTGGGCTATGACAACTTTGACCGCGATCTCACCGAGGAGCAGGTTGCAGCGTTTGAAGCAGAGGGCCGTAAGCCTGTTTGGCGTTTGCGTATGCCGGAGCAGGACTGGAAATGGACTGACCTGGTCCGCGGTGAAGTTGAGTTTAAGTCTTTCACCCAGCCTGACTTCGTGGTGGCTCGTTCCAACGGTGAGCCTTTGTACACGCTTGTAAACCCAGTTGATGATGCATTGATGGAAGTAACCCACGTGCTTCGCGGTGAGGATTTGCTTCCTTCCACCCCTCGCCAGCTTGCCCTGTATGAGGCCCTCAAGCGCATTGGCGTGGCAAAAGCTACCCCAACCTTTGGCCACCTGCCGTTTGTAATGGGGGAGGGCAACAAGAAGCTATCTAAGCGTGATCCACAGTCCAGCCTGTTCAACCACCGCGACAACGGCATCATCCCTGAGGGCATGCTCAACTACCTGGCGTTGCTGGGCTGGTCCTTGTCTTCTGATCAGGACATCTTTGGTGTCGATGAGTTGATTGCCAACTTCGATGTCGCCGACGTGTTGGGCAACCCAGCGCGCTTTGATCAGAAGAAACTTGAGGCAATCAACGCAGACCACATCCGTTTGCTTGAGCCAAAGGATTTCGAAGCTCGCCTGCGCGCATACATGACCGAGTACACCGACTTCCCAGCTGATTACCCAGCCGAGAAGTTCGCGATTGCAGCAGAGCTGGTTCAGACCCGCATCAAGGTGCTCAGCGAAGCCTGGGATCTGCTGAAGTTCCTCGTTACCGCCGATGAGGATCTGGTTCTTAATGAGAAGGCAGCCAAGAAGAACCTCAAGGAAACCGCGGTTGAGCCTCTGAATGCAGGTATCGCAGCGCTGGAGGCAGTGGAGGAGTGGACCACTCCAAATATCGAAGCAGCGTTGACCAAGGCTCTTATTGAGGATCTGGGCCTGAAACCTCGCGTGGCTTTCGGTGCACTGCGCATTGGTATCTCCGGTGAGGCTGTATCCCCACCACTGTTTGAGTCCATGGAGCTCTTGGGCAAGGAATCCACGTTGGTTCGTCTAAAGGCGACCCGTGAGCAGACTCCATACGTGGTCGCTGAATAATCTGATCACAGAAAAACCGCCTCGCCCTCTAAATGTTCCTAAAGGGCGAGGCGGTTTTTCATTTGAAACTAGCAAACCCAACCGAGCAGCAACCTATTCCTGCTCAAGCAGCGCCTTCAACTTACGGTTTGAGTTCTCTTTGATCCGGCTGATGCTGGCCAAAAACGGAACTCCTGGAGATAACACCCCACTAAAAGACATTGATTGATCAACTTCAGTGCGACCATCTTCCAAAGGTTTGAGTTCGATGGTGTCAGTAACGGACAACAACCACCGCGCAATGATCTTCGTTGACCAGGTTAATTCCCGTTCCGGACGCAGCACATCGACGGTAGGGCGAAACTTCAAGGTCAGGCGCTTGGATTCAGGATGCTTAGTTTTCATCTTCAGCTTCATGCCCTGTCTGATTTCCCCAGGCGCCTGAACGTACACGATGTGCTCATTCCACTCAGGTACCCGATCAGCGTCTTCGATGAAATCCCACACTTTTTCCACCGGTGCATCGATCTCAATGGAATTATCTGCGCGAAGGGGGAGTGCACGGCTGACAGCCCAGGAGGATAAAGCGGCTATTCCTGTCCAGAAAATCAGCGGTAACAACAGCGCTGGAAACGGCATCGGGGGAGTTTCCCTTCAATTTAGGGGCTGGAGATCTCCCCATATCCTAGCGCTTTTTAACCTCTTGAACCCCCGACTCGCCAACACTAAACGCCTGCGCGCCGACCTCCCACACACCATCTGCCGGTGAGCCATTGTTGGCACCAGCAAAACGTGCGTCGATCTCCAAGATGGCCATGCCGTGTGCAAACGCCCACAGCGCTTGAGCCTTAATCGGATCTTCACCAGTGACCAGGTAAAACGGTGTGCCTGCCCACGTTTCCAAACCCTCTGGAAGACGATCACGCGGGAACTCTGAACTAGTTAACAACCGGTAGATATTAGGGTTTTCCCTAGCCATTAAGCGATATTTAGAGAGCAGATCCTCCACGCTGTCACAGTGCTCATGCAAGCCCTGCCCCAGCTGAATAAATGCCTTCGTTGCAATGTGCGCAGCAATATCTTCACGCGTTTTCACATGCTTGTACAGCGACGGCGCCTTGATATTTAACTCATTCGCCAACATGCGTGTGCTCACATTCGCCCAGCCATGGGTCTCCACAAGCCGCCACGCGGTATCAATAATGTCTGCTAGGCGACCGGTTGGTGGATCGGGAAAAATCACTGAAATTTACTCTCCACAAAATTTGCAAGCGCTTGATTGGACGCCTCAAATGATGCCCCCAAATCCATAAACAGTGGCGCAAACATTCCAAGAATTCCGGTAAAACTTTCCGATTGCGTCATCCTCGTCCCCGCACCTTCAGGCTCAAGCACAAATGAATGATCACCATCCATCAGCCCCGGAAACGCCACATGCCCCAGCCAGCGCAGCTCGCTAGCGGGTTCCGCCGCGAGCACGGTCGGGGTAAAGCTTATCGACGAACCCCCCTCCTCATTGGTAAACGCCACCGTGTTCCCAACCACTGCTTCACCACTAAGCGTGGTGATGGTGGGATGCCATTGTGGGAAAGACTCCAAATCGCTTAACACCTCCCACACTTGCTCTGGTTGGGCATCGATGGTGATTTCCCTGGTGGTCGTGGCAGGGAAGAGGTGGCTTAAACCAAAGGAGAGGGCAGGTAGAGCTACGACAATTCCTAGTGCAGTGAACAAGATGCGGGAGCGCTTCTTAGTTTTCATCAGCTTCATCTCTCGTGATGATGGTGGGCAACTTCCCTCAAGGCTAACACTGTTAGCCTACTTTGGCTAGAGGGTGTTGCCTGCAGATTTGGCCGTATCGCATGGTTGTGGTTATAGTATTCCTCGTTGAACAGCGCGCCATAAAAGTTATTCGGTGTGTAAGTTTTTAACATTGGCCTATGGTGTAATTGGCAACACAACGGTTTCTGGTACCGTCATTCTAGGTTCGAGTCCTGGTAGGCCAGCTGCGATCAGCTGGATAAAAACATTGATCGTGTCCTAATGCCCCGTTCGTCTAGCGGCCTAGGACGCCGGCCTCTCACGCCGGTAACACGGGTTCAAATCCCGTACGGGGTACTCTGCATCTTTTATTTGCAGTAAGTTTTTAGTTTTACAAGATTTACAATCTTGAAAAACGATTGGCCTATGGTGTAATTGGCAACACAACGGTTTCTGGTACCGTCATTCTAGGTTCGAGTCCTGGTAGGCCAGCTGCGATCAGCTGGATAAAAACATTGATCGTGTCCTAATGCCCCGTTCGTCTAGCGGCCTAGGACGCCGGCCTCTCACGCCGGTAACACGGGTTCAAATCCCGTACGGGGTACAACAGAAAGCATCCACCTTCACTACGAAGGTGGATGCTTTCGTTTTGGTAACGACGTCTGACATCACCCCCGCCCAGGACAAACGTACGGCATGATTGAAATGCGACTATTGAAAAAGCGGGGGTGATGCTTTTTCTTCCATTACATGCTGAATTTCTTAAACCCTTTACCGACATTTCGCTTCGGGTTAAAGTCAGGTTCATACAGAGAAGTTCATAGCCGATCACCGACAGGTTGTTGCTCTAACCAGCATAAATACAACTTTGAAGGCTTCGGAAAGGGCGCTCTGGAGTCAATGGAACCGACCAGTTAAAGGAGAGTGTATGGCAGTAAGTGGAATGAATCAGAAGTTCGGACGCAACGGCGCCGTCCTCCTGGCAGCTGGCATCGCCATAACCAAAGATTCCAAGCGCTAGAGATGCGTGAATCAGGAGCTCGCCTCGACATGACACATCGTTGCAGTCAACTGACACCCAGCTTCTCCACCTTCAGCAACCCACACTCGGCACATTAGGCCCGCAGCGGGCAATAGCGGACGCAACGACGAGAACAATTAACTCGAGTTGACGAAACTTTCGCACAGACGCCGGAAAGCGGTGGCAGCAGGTTGAAGCCACTGAGAGAAGCTACGAGGGTCAGTCAAGAACTACACAACGACCCTTATAAACCCAGACACCTTCATTCGAAACCATTATTCGAAAGAAGGTGTCGTTACAGGTTTAGGGGCTTGAGCCTTGTGAAAATAGGGTGTGACCACACTATTTGTATGAATCGTGTTTCGTGGTTTATTGTTATCAAGTCGTAAAAACACGAACACGCCCCGTTCGTCTAGCGGCCTAGGACGCCGGCCTCTCACGCCGGTAACACGGGTTCAAATCCCGTACGGGGTACAAATAACGCAGCTGTACAAGAATCGAGAATCTTGTACAGCTGCTTTTGCTTTTCTACTGTGACTCCTTGGAGATGCTGAAGGTGGCGTTAGGTCATTTTGGTCCTAAAAATTTCTTGAATTAAGCCCCTTGATCTGGTGACTAATCGAGTATATTTACAACGCGCCTGATTTTAAGTTTCTTCTCAGAAAGGCACCTTCATATGGCTAGATCGATAGGAGAGCCGGGTTTCGGCGTTGTTGACTTTATTGCTGAACAGCGATTCGATCGCGCTCGGGCGGAAAACCGGCAATCCATTCGCTACGGCGCTCCCTCTACCGCCTTAAGTGTATTCACCTTGGCTACGCGCCTGATTCCCGTATTAATTATTACATTATTGGGAGGATGGCTGACAGAAGCACCTTTGTGGACCGTTATATTCTTCATGGTTTCCTGGTACTTTTTCATCCATCGTTATCAAGGCTCATGGAAAGCTACACTGCTCAGTTGGGCAGCAGGACTTGTAGTGGGAGTTGCTGGCTTCGTTAACCTAAGCATTATTGTTGCTGTGCTGGTTTGGGCTGTCTTTACTTGGGTACATGACGGACCCGATATGAAAAAAGTTCGATTCACCACTGGTCCTGTGAAAAAGGATCGCATCAGGGAAGCATTGACCAAGGAAGTCGAAGCTGTTCGACGAGGGGTCGATATTGGTGACACAACTTTTAGTTATGGTGAAGGGATGCTTGTACGCGGGGTTCTTGGGGAAGAACAAGCCGCTAAAGAACTGGAAAAGTTGTCCGTTGACACTGACGTAATTCACGGACTTGAAATCTTTGAGAACGGGCATTTAAAGACTGACATTGATCACCTAGTTCTTAGCTCGAAGGGAACCGTCATGGTGGAAAGTGTCGTGTGGCGAGAGACCCCCGTTTACAAACACCTTATTGATGACCCCGAGTATCTTGAAGGTCCTGGCAACTGGCGGGAAGACACGTGGTACACCGAACCAAACTCTCCGAACTGGGAAATTATCTCGCAAGTAATCACTAAAGGCAGGTACCTGCCCACTGCGCTCGACGCCATCATTATTTCAGTAACGGGTACAGCCACGGAGACCGAATTCGGCACCCGTTTAATGGGGCCACGCCGGATGACGCACTACATTGATGACAATACCTTTCTAGGTCCATTCCCATGTCCGCTTCCGGTCTACGTGGTGGATCAACGCGATTTGGTTGAAATATGCCAAGAGGCGACGGCGGGTCGTGTTACTTCACTTGATGCTCTCCTCGGGGACGGTCGCGTGAGGGTCAAGGGGCAATGAGAGCTGAAGCGCGATAACTCTGCTGAAAAAACGACTAACGCATCAGTTTACTGACTGACCTATTGCAGTTGTTTGCGCGGCTGTTGAAAAGGCAGTTGAAGCATTTATAGCTGACGTGATGAAGAGTTATCGGATGACTTTTAAGGGATGAAGCTTCCGGTTGGATGCTCTATTGTTATTTCAGCGGAAAGGGTACCTGCAGGCTTTTTAACTCCCATTCCAGCTGGTTGAGCACTTTAAGTGACCCTTGTGACTTTAAAAAGCTCTCTACCTATTTTGAGAACCCTGTGCTGCGTTCTTACCCGACTCACGCAACCCCACGATTTAGGAGCCGAAGCTTAAACCACTGGATCTCCCGTCAAGCGTGGAATCTCTTGCTTAGAAGTTTCTGTCATTGTATTGGCTTAACGGTGAGCTAATTCGACGAGCTCTCGTCTCAAATCACTTTTTAAAATTTGATGAAGATCTGATCGTTTCGCTCTAAGTGCCCATACTTACCGGCAATCGATCTTTTTCTCGATCTCACTGTTGGGTGATTCGTCTACTCCTCGAGGGGAATTAGTGACTGTAGTGACAGCGTGCAAGTTTCATTGACACTCATTTTGTAGACTCGTACAATAAATCGGTACAACATTCTTGGAGGTGATTTGATGTCCATTAGTGCAAGTGAGGCACGTAAGACCTTGTTTCCGCTGATAGAGAAAGTAAATAACGACCGTGAAGCAATTGAGATAGTTTCCCGAAAAGGAAATGCTGTATTAATGCCTGCCGATGATTACGCTGCATGGCAGGAAACAGCTTATCTATTCCGTTCGCCGGCGAATGCACGCCGGCTGTTAGATGCATATGAGCGCGCTACCGAAGGAGTCTTTGAAGTCCACGAGCTTGATACGGAGTAATCTGATGCGACTCGTATGGGATCGTGCTGGATGGGAAGACTATATTTTCTGGCAGACTACGGATCGCAAGGTGCTCAAGCGTATAAATACGCTCATTGAGGCATGTCTGCGTGATCCTTTTGGAGGGATAGGAAAGCCTGAGCAATTAAGGTATGGGGCACGAGGGGCGTGGTCACGTCGGATCACTGAGGAACACCGTCTGGTTTATATTGTTAAAAACGATGATTTAGTAATCCTTCAAGCCCGTTACCACTACTAGATCTCGGTATTACCGGGATCTTTTGTTTATGATTCTGACCTGCACTTTTTCTGATATGGTGGTGGCGCTTAAGTCATTACTTGTGTTAGGTAAAGGGGAGATCTCATGGAACTGAGCATGGACAAGGGTAATAAGTTCGTGGAAGAGACGCAGTCGCCAGAGAGTGCTGCTGCATGGAAGAAGCAACTAGATGAGTTCGCGCCAGGCTCCTCCGATTGGGTTGTTGGTGCGGTATTCGGTGGCACATATCAGCGTGAGGGGCTTGAGCTTCGTGATCGCCAGATGCTGAATATGGCAGCCCTGGCTGCGATGGGTGGGGTGGAGCCTCAGCTAACTGGCCATATTAAAACTGCCGTGGATGTTGCGGGCATGAGCAAAGAAGAAGTAGCGGAGTGTTTCGTGCACTTGATGCCATATATTGGCGTGCCAAAGACGCTTGCTGCAATGCGGTGCATGAAGGCAGCCCTCGAGGGATAAACAAAATGTTCCTATACCCAAGCGTCACCTGGCATAGGAACGTTTTGTTTAGTAGAAATGCACTGAGGCGTTGTTGCCACCTCGGCAGGAAACCAGGGCATCTCCGCGTTGGCTACAGGTGAGATCGTAGGTTTCTCCGGTAGTGGGGCTTGTTGCTGTGACCGTGGCGGGTAGATGGTCGCGGATGTTGTCGGTGGTGGGGTTGAGGTCGTCGACAAGCTCATGGTGGACTGCGCTGACGAACTCGCAGCTGGTGTTGCTACCTGCTGCCCACACGTTTGTTCCGTAGCCATCACCGTAGATGCACACGGTTGCGTCTTCGCCGTTGAGCGAAAATGGTGAGCCAACACCAATTCCGGAGTAGGGAAGATCGGCATTTTCGACGGGCTCATCGACGTTAGCTGCGGTGGTTGCTTCTGTTGAAGTTTCTACAACTTCGGTGGTGTGTTGCACCGTTTCAGTTTCAGAAGCAACGACGGTTTCCGTGGTTTGGGACGCAACGGGGCTTTCGGTGGCTCCTGTGCTTTCCGTGGAAGAGCATGCAGAAAGCGTAAGCAGTCCAATTGATCCAATGACAAGAGCTACATTCTTGTGGTGTTGCATCGGTTTCTCCTTGAGGTAGGTTCTCGAGTTGGCTGATGCACTTTCCACCGTAGTGTTTTTGGCTAAAGAAAAACAGCAGAATGTACATATTTATGTAGATTCTGCTGGTTAAAACGATGAATTATTGCTGCGCTGGTTGGTGGTACTCCGGTGGATTGGAGGAAATGGTGGTGTCATAAGACAGGTATGCTCCGCCGCCGGATAAAACTCCTAGTACTGCAAGGCCAGCGATCACCGGGATGGTGAGCTTCTCGTTGATCGAGCCAATGAAGAGTTGAAATTGATCATTAAGTGTATCTAGCATGGTCAATCCTGTTCTTTGGTGATTGGTTGTGTATACCAAATCATATGGTATAAAGGTGGTTTTAAGTGCGGATTTGTCACTACTGTTGAGAGTATGAGAAACCAAAGCCTCAAATACGTCAGAGTGCTGCTGGTTGGCGCTATGTGTCCCTTGCTTGCTTCAACGGTGTTGGGGTGTAGCTCGACAAGTGATGCGCCTACTTTTGAAGGAACGTGGGGAAGTAGTGAGCCGCCGCAGCCTGAACTGACGTTGGCAGAAGATGGATCGATTAGCGGGACAGATGGGTGTAATCGCCTGATTGGTTCGTGGGAATTAGTCGATCAGCATGTGGAATTGTCTCCGCTGGGAAGCACCATGATGTTTTGTGAAGGGGTAGATGCCTGGTTGGGTTCTGCAACTCGTGCAGAAATTGAAGGCGATTCACTCCATCTGTTTGATCAAGATGGAACAGAGATTGGAACGCTATCAAAGCAGGATTAATGGATCTTTCACCTCGTTTAAGGCGTGCTCTTAATATAGCTGCCGTAGCTCACCGCGATCAGGTTCGAAAAGGAAGCGGGATTCCTTATGTCTCGCATGTGTACGCGGTGATGTTTTTGCTCAGCCAGGTCACTGATGATGAAGATGTGTTAATTGCCGGATTGCTGCATGACACCTTGGAAGATGTGCCTGAGAAATACAATGCTGTGCAAATGGAACAGGACTTTGGGGTAAGGGTTCGTGAGCTGGTTGAGGATTTGACCAAAATTGAGCATCCCAGCTGGCAGGTTAGAGCCGATGCCTACATCGAGCATTTGGAATTTCATGCATCGAAAGAGGCAGTACTGATTTCTACGGCGGATAAACTACACAATCTCATGTCGATTTTGGATGATTTTGATGAGATCGGGGAGCACTTGTGGCAGCGGTTTAATGCTGGGAAGAAGCAGCAGCTGTGGTGGTATACGGAAATTTTGCGCGTATCCACCGTGAGGTTGGGGGAAAACCAATTGAATAAACAGCTGGGGGAAAGCGTCGAAAAGCTAAAGAAGAGCGCCTAGGCGCTCGGCGGCGTCGATAAGCTCGGTGCCCCACATGGCTGCCGGATGTGGCTTGAGGCGCTCTGCGACGCCGGAGATGGACAGCGCGGCGATCATGGAGCCGTTGGCGTCGAACACGGGGGAGGAGAGGCTGGCGAGGCCGAGTTCGCGCTCGCCGACCGATTCCGCCAGGCCGGTGGCGCGGACCTGATCAAGTTCTTCACGCGTGAATGAAGCGGCAGATGGAATGGGGAGATAAGCTGCGAAAACGCGGGCTGCGGATCCTGCATTTAACGGCATGCGCGTGCCGACGGGCACCACGTTCTTCAAACCTGATTGTGGCTCTTGGCTGGCCACACAGGTGCGCGTGGTGCCTGTCAGGCGATAAAGTTGAACGGATTCGCCGGTGCGTTCCATTAGTTCAGCCATGATTGGTACGGCGGTATCAATCAATGTGTCGGCGCCACGAGCCCCAAGGGAAGCAAGTCGCGCACCGATGGTCCAGCGGTTATCCCTGGATCGAGCGAGCATGCCGTGGACCTCAAGCGCTGATGCTAATCGGTGAGCGGTGGCGCGGGGGAGGTCTGTCGCTGCTGCAAGCTCTGCAAGCGAGCGAGGTTGCTCCGCAATAGCGTTGAGGACCAAAACGGTGCGGTCTAGAACCTTGATGCCGCTTTCGGTGGTGTCGTCGATAATATCTTGCTGTCCCATTCTTTGAATCTAACATTTCATAGAGTGAGACGCGTGCACGTTGGGGTTGAAACGTTTTAGAAATCCCTTCTGCGCAGGGGTGCTGGATATAGTGTGAGGTAAATCTTAAACGCAGGACGTGACATTTTTGGCACGTTTTGGGTTATACTGTCTCAGACAACGAAATTCTTGTCCCACATTGTGAGATTTACTTGCTGGAATGTGGTCCGAGAATTCCTGAAATTTTTTACGCACTGTAAGGACGGTGAGTTCCATGACCAGCCCCGTGGATAACAGCACCTCAACTGAGAAGCTGACCCTGGCAGAAAAGGTGTGGCGCGACCATGTCGTGTCCAAGGGAGAAAACGGTGAACCCGATCTTCTCTACATCGACCTGCAGCTGCTGCATGAAGTAACCTCACCACAGGCATTTGACGGCCTGCGTATGACCGGCCGTAAACTGCGCCACCCAGAACTGCACCTAGCCACCGAAGATCACAACGTGCCCACCGAAGGCATTAAGACCGGCTCCCTGCTGGAAATTAATGACCAAATCTCGCGCCTTCAGGTATCCACACTGCGCGACAACTGTGAAGAATTCGGCGTACGACTGCACCCTATGGGCGATGTCCGCCAGGGCATCGTGCACACCGTTGGCCCACAGCTGGGTGCAACCCAGCCAGGCATGACCATTGTCTGCGGTGACTCCCACACCTCCACCCACGGTGCTTTTGGTTCCATGGCTTTTGGTATTGGTACCTCAGAGGTTGAGCACGTCATGGCAACCCAAACCCTGCCACTGAAGCCTTTCAAGATCATGGCCATTGAAGTATCTGGTGAACTGCAGCCAGGTGTGTCCTCAAAGGATCTGATTCTGGCGATCATCGCAAAGATCGGTACCGGTGGCGGACAGGGCTATGTTCTGGAATACCGCGGCGAGGCAATCCGCAAACTGTCCATGGACGCTCGCATGACCATTTGCAACATGTCCATTGAAGCTGGTGCACGTGCTGGCATGATCGCACCTGATCAAACCACCTTTGACTATGTTCAGGGCCGCGAAATGGCACCAAAGGGCGCTGACTGGGATGAAGCAGTTGCCTACTGGAAGACCCTGCCTACTGATGAAGGCGCAACCTTTGACAAGGTCGTAGAAATCGACGGCTCCGCACTGACCCCATTTATCACCTGGGGAACCAACCCAGGCCAAGGTCTGCCACTGAGTGAATCTGTACCAAGCCCAGACGATTTCACCAACGACAACGACAAAGCAGCCGCTGAAAAGGCACTGCAGTACATGGACCTGACCCCAGGAACCCCACTGCGTGACATCAAGATCGACACCGTCTTCTTAGGATCCTGCACCAACGCCCGCCTGGAAGACCTGCAGATCGCCGCAGATATCCTCAAGGGTAAGAAGATTGCGGACGGCATCCGCATGATGGTCGTGCCATCCTCAACCTGGATCAAGCAAGAAGCAGAAGAACTCGGCCTGGACAAGATCTTCACCGACGCAGGCGCTGAATGGCGCACCGCAGGTTGCTCCATGTGCCTTGGCATGAACCCAGACCAACTCAAGCCAGGCGAGCGCTCTGCATCAACCTCCAACCGAAACTTCGAAGGACGCCAAGGCCCTGGAGGGCGCACCCACCTGGTATCCCCAGCAGTTGCAGCCGCCACCGCACTTCGCGGAACCCTGTCCTCACCTGCAGATCTTTAAAGGAAGGCCACAATACAATGGAGAAATTTACCACCCACACCGGCGTTGGCGTTCCACTGCAGCGATCCAACGTAGATACTGACCAGATCATCCCAGCGGTCTACCTCAAGCGCGTTACCCGCACAGGATTTGAAGACGGACTGTTTTCCAACTGGCGCAACAACGATCCTGACTTTGTTCTTAACACTGAGACCTACAAAAACGGATCCGTGCTTATTGCAGGTCCTGACTTTGGTACCGGATCCTCCCGTGAACACGCCGTTTGGGCACTCATGGACTACGGTTTCCGCGCTGTCTTCTCCTCCCGATTCGCCGATATTTTCCGCGGCAACTCAGGAAAAGCAGGCCTGTTGACCGGCATCATGGAACAATCCGACATTGAACTTCTGTGGAAGCTCATGGAACAAACCCCAGGTCTGGAACTCACCGTGAACCTGGAAAAGCAGCAGGTCACCGCAGGCGATGTTGTGATCAGCTTCGAAGTTGATCCATACATCCGCTGGCGTTTGATGGAAGGCCTCGACGATGCAGGTCTGACCTTACGCAAGATTGATGAAATTGAGGCATACGAGGCCAAGCGTCCTGCGTTTAAGCCACGCACCAACGTTTAATTTCTATCAAAAACCGAAAGCACCCCGCGCTGTGTTTAGCAGCACGGGGTGCTTTCATATGTCGATTAACGCGGCTGACATATAACTGCTGGGTTTTTCGCGATCTAGTTGGGGCAGCGTCGTGGAACCAGCGCATGCGACCAAATCCAAAGAAGCGCATACGGTTCTTGGTCGCCAGATGAAATTTACAGGCCGGGATCTCGCCATATCCGACCAAAAATTTCCACTGAAGTGGCTGAATTGGTCTCCAGATGAAATGAAGCTCAACACTTAAATATTGGGCTAGAAAAAGTGACCTCACAGGATCGTCTCTCAAGCCCTTTGAGGCCTTCGGCGATACAAATACCCATTTGGAAGTTTCGGGCTCTTAAACGGCCTGTTAAACGCGATTGTTTAAAAACTCCAGGTGATTTAATACAAGGGGGCTGCAAAACAGGTTCTGACAACCAAAAACATGCCCCAAAAAGCATAAAAGTACCTCTTCAGAATTGCTTCTAAAGAGGCTTAAACGTACTGCTACTTAACCGGCAGTGGACTTGCCAAATAATCAGCACCGGTGAGCACACCATCGTGGAAGCTTAACACCCACACGCTGCCTTTTTTCGTCTTAATCTTCTCATTGATCGGCAGTGTGCCATTTTCTGAAAGCCATGCGATCATCTCCGGAATGATGGTGCCCTGTCCAACGATCATGGGCACGCCTCCTTGCGCAACCACATCAGCGAAGCGCTTCTTGCAGGCCTCGGGATCACTTGCCCAGGCGTCGTCGCCGAACAGTCGGTTGACGGACACATCGAGGCCGAGTTCGTCGGCAAGCGGAAGTGCGGTGGTTTGGCAGCGATCGGGTACCGCCGAATAAATTGCGGTCGGCTTGAAAGGCAAGACCATAGGCACCAGCATTTCTGCTTGTCGACGCCCCTTTTTGTCCAACGGGCGCTTATTGTCATCACCAGCCCACGTTTGGCGACCATGTGCATGAGCATGACGAACATACAATACTCGCGTGGTTGTTGGGGTGCGGAACCGTTTAGCAGCCTTGGCTAAAACCTCGGTGTCAACTTGGTAGCTAAGAAGTTCACATGCCTCATCTACCGGCAGCCATCGGATTTCATCAACCTCATCGTTTGGAACAAACTCGCCACCCAAGACCTGCGCAGTCCAGTAGTAGACCACCTTGGTGCGATCTAAAACAGGGTAGGTGACTTTGCCAATGAGTTTTCCAAGACGGATCTCATATCCTGTTTCTTCCAGGATTTCTCGAGCCGCTGTTGTTGGGATGGATTCGCCTGGATCTACTTTGCCTTTGGCTAGTGACCAGTCGTCATAGTGGGGGCGGTGGATGACAGCAACCTCGATGTCATCGGGGTTGGTGATATCACCGCGCCACAACACTGCACCAGCAGCGAGGGTGGGGCGAGTAAATTCCTCTGTTGGGCGCGCAGGGATCTTTTGCAGGCGGCCATTGATCAGCATTGCTGAGTCTTGGTCTTTGTCCACCTCATGAGGCTTGTTGTTCTTGAGTGCCATTGGGTGTGATTCACCTTTCGCGTTGTGGTGCACACAATCTTCAAGTGGTTAGAAAACCTGAATAGAAACGCGCACGTAAGTGAATGAAAAACTACTTCTTCCTATTGTTCACCAGAGCTACCGTCAATGCACATTTTGAAGCGGGCGTGTGGCGACATTTTTCTTCAATCCTGCCTCGATAAGTTCAAGAACCTTTCAATAACGGCACGTTTGCATGCGGTGGCATTGGTAGATGGGCTAACCTGAGACGGTTAAATATCGTTGTTGAAAGGTAGATTTCGCGTGGTTGCTGTAAGCGTGATGGGTGCAGGTTCCTGGGGAACCACGTTAGCCAAAGTTTTTTCCGATGCCGGCAACGCGGTGACGTTGTGGGCACGGCGAGAAGAATTAGCAAACACCATCCGTGACAGCCACGAAAACTTGGACTACCTCCCAGGAATCACGCTGCCGGAATCTTTGCAGGTTACCTCTTCGGCAACAGAAGCTCTAGATGGTGCAGCAATTGTCGTCTTAGCCATTCCCTCGCAGGCACTTCGTGGCAACTTAGCGGAGTGGAAGGACACAATTCCTCAAGATGCCACGCTTGTGTCCTTGGCTAAAGGAATTGAAAAAGGCACCCATTTGCGGATGAGTGAGGTGATCGCTGAAGTCACTGAGGCTGATCCTTCACGTATTTCCGTGTTGTCAGGACCCAACCTTGCTCGGGAAATCGCTGAGGGGCAACCTGCTGCCACTGTGATTGCCTGCTCGGATGAAAATAGAGCGAAATTTGTTCAAGCTGCGGTTGCTGCGCCGTATTTCCGTCCCTATACCAATACCGATGTGGTGGGCACAGAAATCGGTGGTGCCTGCAAGAACGTTATTGCGCTAGCTTGTGGTATTGCCCACGGCTATGGCTTAGGTGAAAATTCCAACGCTTCTTTGATTACCCGAGGTCTTGCAGAGATCGCACGATTGGGCGCTGCACTTGGTGCCGATGCCCGTACATTTTCTGGTCTGGCTGGCATGGGTGACCTGGTTGCTACCTGCTCATCACCATTGTCGCGTAACCGAAGCTTTGGCGAGCGTCTTGGTCTGGGTGAGTCCTTGGAAAAAGCTCGTGAAGCAACCAATGGCCAAGTAGCAGAGGGCGTTATTTCATCGCAGTCCATTTTTGATCTTGCAACCAAACTTGGGGTAGAAATGCCGATTACCCAAGCCGTGTACGGCGTATGCCACAAAGATATGAAAGTAACTGACATGATTGTTGCTCTCATGGGCAGGTCGAAGAAGGCTGAATAGATTTAGGTTGTAAGCTTCAATGCTGTGAGCAACTCTAATTCCGGAAAAGTCCGCGTCGCAGTCGTTTATGGTGGCCGCAGTTCTGAGCATTCTGTGTCCTGTGTTTCTGCAGGTGCCATCATGGCGCATCTTGATCCAGAGAAATACGATGTGATCCCTGTCGGCATCACTGTCGACGGTGCATGGGTTGTGGGTGAAAGTGATCCCAAGAAACTATCTCTGGTTGATCGCACCATGCCTGAGGTGGAGCACCGCGAAGAGGTGCGCCCAAGCTTGGATCCAGCACACCGGGGTGAATTCCACTTTTCAGACGGCAGCCTGTATGCCACCGCAGATGTGATTTTCCCAGTGCTTCACGGTCGTTTCGGTGAAGACGGCACTGTGCAGGGATTGTTCGCACTGTCTGATATTCCGGTGGTAGGTCCAGGGGTATTGGCTTCCGCTGCGGGAATGGACAAGGAATACACCAAGAAACTCATGGCAGCAGAAGGCCTCCCGATTGGTCGTGAGGTGATCTTGCGTGATCGAATTGAGTTAACCGAGGCTGAAAAGAATCTTCTTGGGCTGCCTGTGTTTGTTAAGCCAGCTCGTGGTGGATCCTCCATTGGCATCTCCCGTGTGAGCACGTGGGATGATCTATCTAAGGCAGTAGAGCTTGCTCGGGAACATGATGAAAAAGTCATCGTGGAATCAGAGATCGTGGGCTCGGAAGTAGAGTGTGGAGTGCTGCAATACCCAGATGGTCGCATCGTGGCATCTGTACCAGCACTTTTGTCAGGTACTGAAGAAGGCGCTGGCGGTTTCTATGACTTTGATACCAAGTACTTGGATAATGTTGTCACTGCAGAAATCCCGGCACCACTAGATCAAAAGACCACTGAGCTGATTCAATCGTTGGCAGTGGAAACATTCCAGGCTTTGGCGTGTGAAGGCCTTGCTCGTGTTGATTTCTTCATCACCTCGAACGGCCCTGTGCTTAATGAGATCAACACCATGCCAGGATTTACCCCAATTTCGATGTACCCACAGATGTTTACCGCATCGGGTGTTGCTTATGAAGAACTCCTTGATGTTTTGGTGCAGCAGGCATTGCACCGCGAGAACTAAAACATCATAAAAATCCCCCACCTTAAGCATTCAAAGTGGGGGATTTTTGTTTACTTATTTCTTAAACCGCTCACGACCCGTTTAAGCGCCTGAATTTCTCACATGAACATTTGTATCAACCGGGGCCTGTAAGAGCCTTACAAGCGATTCTGTGAGGTCACTTTTTCTGCCATCTTTTCTAGTTTTTGCACCCTATTTCATCTGGAGACCAAAGCATCTTTTACAGAGAAAATTCTTGGTCAAATATGACGTTTTTCCGGCCTGCAAATTTGAACTGCTGACCAAGAATTCCTGTAGAGCCTATGGATTTGGTCGCAGGCGTTGGTTTTAAGAGGCTGCCTCAGACAGATTGCACCGCGAGACCTAGACTATTCAGCTGGGACTGCGTCTTCGATGTAGCCCGAGATGGTGATCAGCGAGGATGACGCTGCTTGGGGGAGAGATACCGCGATGTCAGTTTCGCGCCCAAGTGCATACCATGTGGATGCAGTAGTACCAGAGGCTAAAACAGTGTCTTCGAACCAGGGGATGTCATCGATTTGTTGCAGCATGGCACCGGCTGCGTAGTTCTCAGAAGGCTCCACACCACAACGAATCACGATTGGTTCTAAGCCTGGCGCATCCCACGCAATGGCGTCGTTGGCGTATCCGGCTGTTTTCATGCGGGTGTCGTCGATTCGGTCATACGTGGTGCCTTCGTCGCCGCCGACCTCTAATTGGTGGGGGAGGGCGTCGAAAAGCGAAGTGCATGTAGCCCCGGCTGAGGCTAAGCCGATTAGCGGCGCGTCGAAGGGGGTGGCGTCGCGTTGTTCAAGCTTGTCGACGGCGCTGCTAAATGGTGCGACCGGGTTGTCGGCGTTGTTGGTGCTGATGTCATCGGCGGTGATGGCGATGATCGGGAAGCGGTCGACGGAATACCAGGTCTCTAGGGATGACCCAGGGGTCATATCAGAGACAGGCAGCCAGGTGGTGCCGTCAACTTTAACGGTGTTGGATAGCGGGGTGAACTGAAAAGGCATATCGACGCCACAGCGCAGCGTCACGCGCTCCAGGTCCGATGTAGACCAGGCAGCAGCTCCCGGAGGGACAGGATCCATGATTTCAGCACGGGTGTGGCCAAAAGCGTTTTCGGGAAGATCGTCGATTAATGCAGCACATTCTGCAGGATCAGCATCGGAGGCGGGCAGTGAACTCATGGCAATTTGTTGCTGTCCCGCCGGACCAAGCAACAGCCGGGCGCCGAACAGCACGGCTAGCACCAACACGATCGACAAAATTAGGGCAATAATCATGGGGGTTTTGTTGATTCCCCCGGCAGCTGGGCGACCAGCACTGTTCACGGCACTCATGTGTCCTGAGCCTACCTGCGTAGGCGTTAGACTAGAAAAATATTGATCAACAACCAAGGAGTGGGCATTGGCGTATTCACTTTCATTTCCCGATTCGCTTCGCGACGGACCAACCGTAGGAGACCTCGGGGAGTTTGAAGTGATTCGAGTGATCACAGAGCAAGCAGGATCCGCTCTCAATGGTGATGACGCAGCAGTTTTACGGCATGCTTCACCCAATTCTCGTGCCGTGGTCACCACAGACATGTTGGTTGCAGGAAGGCACTTTCAACTGGATTGGTCGACCCCGGAACAAATTGGGCAAAAAGCAATTGTGCAAAACTTTGCCGATATTGAGGCCATGGGTGCACGTCCAGTTGCAGCACTGTTGGCTATTTCTGCACCGTCGCACACCCCAGTGGAATTTGTCCGTGGCTTAGCCAGGGGAATGAACCAACGCTTGGAGGAATACTCCGCAGAACTTGTCGGTGGAGATATTACCGGTGGGGAATCCTTAGTTATTTCCGTGACAGCAATTGGCCAACTGGGTGGATCACTCCCTGAGCTGACGTTGGGACGAGCCCGCCCAGGACAAACTGTGGTTGCACACGGCCGTATTGGTTATTCAGCCGCAGGGCTTGCCTTACTACAGCGTTTTGGGCGAGAGGGAACCCCCGAGCATCTTCGCCCTTTGGTAGAAGCCCACTGCGCTCCAGTACTTACACCTGGTCGAGGCATGGTTGCCCGCGCTGCTGGAGCTACCGCTATGACAGATAACTCCGATGGACTTATTGTTGATCTTTCCCAAATGGCGAAAAAATCTGGGGTACGCATCGATGTTGATTCATCTAGCATCGGCCCCGATGAACTCCTTAGCGAAGCCGCCTCCGTCTTAGGCACCGATGCCTGGCGCTGGATCTTAAGCGGCGGGGAAGACCACACTTTACTATCCACTACATTTGGAGAAGCCCCTTCAGGTTTTCGCACCATCGGCAAAGTAACAAAATCTCGCCCTGATGATCTAGTAACCGTAGATAAAAAAACCCCCGCCTTTTCAGATGGATGGAGAAGCTTTTAACACTTATGACTACGTCACTTTGGACATCTGTCGACAACCTTCCCATCCACCAGTCTTGGAAACCGGTGCTCAAACCAGTCGAAGAAACCATCATTGAGCTCGGCGCATTCCTTGCAGAAGAAGGGGATTTCCTTCCACCTGCTGGCGATGTGTTTAACGCATTTACCTATCCTTTTGAATCCGTCAAAGTACTCATCATGGGTCAAGATCCTTATCCCACCCCAGGGCATGCGATGGGATTAAGCTTTTCCACCCAACCCGGCGTACGCCCTTTACCGCGGAGTTTGAACAATATTTTTAAAGAGTTGCAAAGTGATGTGGGTTCTTCGGTGGATTTTGCTCCAGACAACCCGCAAGAAGCCCTCGATTTAGGCCTTAGCAGCCCACAACAACCAGCACTTCCCACCAATGGCGATCTACGCCCATGGAGCAACCAAGGCGTTGCACTGTTTAACCGAGTACTTACCGTTAGCCCTGGACAAGCAGGAAGCCACAAAGGTAAAGGCTGGGAAATTGTTACCGAACAAGCAATCAGAGCCCTTGCTAAGCGGCAACAGCCATTAGTTGCCATCCTGTGGGGAAAACAAGCCCAAGAGGTACAAAAGTTCTTGGGCGACACCCCGTGTATTTGTTCGCCACACCCGTCGCCACTGTCTGCATCACGTGGCTTTTTCGGATCTAAACCGTTTAGCCAAGCCAACGAAATTTTAAGTAGCCTCGGTGCCACCGAGATTGACTGGTCGCTGTAAAGTATCTGATTATGTCCAGTTCCGAAAGCTTCCCACCAGAACACCGAACGGCATCCCCGAATCAGGCATCCTCAGCCCAGGAAACAAATAACGATACGATGGACGGCCTCGGAGTTCTAGAATGGGCACGCTCCGCCGTGAATCAGCTTTCTGAACGCCGCGCAGAAATCAACGCACTCAACGTCTTTCCCGTCCCCGACGCGGACACTGGTTCAAATATGGCGTACACCATGACAGCCGCCTTGGATGAAGCGTTAAAAATTAGCGATACACACGATGCACACAATGTCGCAAAAATTACTGAGGCCCTGGCCGTGGGTTCTGTTCGAGGAGCTCGCGGTAACTCTGGAGTTGTTTTAAGCCAGGTTCTACGCGCAATCGCTCAAGCAGCAGCTGATGGTGTTATTGATGGACACTCCATTCAAAATGCACTGTCTATTGCACGTTCACTTGTTGATCGTGCAATCACAGACCCGGTGGAAGGCACCGTAGTTACTGTTTTACGTGCTGCTGCGATTGAAGCAGAACACATGGTTGAAGCAGGTAACGATGGTCTCGCAGATGTCGTAAGCGCAGCAGTGAATGCAGCCCGAACAGCACTTGCTAGAACTCCCTCCCAACTAGCCGTCCTGCGAGAAGCCGGAGTTGTCGATGCCGGGGGACAAGGTCTAGTTATTCTGCTCGAAGCCCTCGCAGATCAAATCACCGGAATATCAACCAACACCTCCCAGCACCCAGCCCCAGATGCAGAAGAACCCGACTTCCACGGCAAACCAGGCGACCTGGAAGTCATGTTTTTCATCTCATGTGATTCAGCCCAAACACTAGACGCTCTCCACGACGAACTGGAACATCTCGGCGACAGCCTCCTTATCGCTCGTGAAACCGACAACCGCGGAACGGTACACATCCATTCGCGCCGGGCAGGCGAGGTTATCCAAAAAGCATTTGCTGCCGGAACCGTTACTGATCTTCGCCTCGAGATCCTTCCAAGCGGGCAAGGCGGACAGGGCCGATTCACCGAAGAACCGCGCCGGGTTCTCATGGCGGTTGCTCCAGATGGATTAATCGCAGAACTGTATCGAAGCGCTGGCGTCAAAGTGGTAGCTCGCAGCGCGGTGCATGAAAATACTGATGATGTCGTGGCAAAAATTGTGTCGATCGCCAGGAAATCCGGTGCAGACGAAGTGGTTTTGCTGCCCAATGGTTTGTTGAGCAAGCGTGAGTTGGTCTCCATTGAGCGTTCCAGTCATGCGTTTGAGCAAAGCGTAGTTATTTTGCCGACCTCCTCGTTGGTGTCCGGACTTGCAGCGGTGTCTGTTCATGAGCCCGCCCAACCTTTAGCTGTAGATTCCTACGCCATGGCAGAGGCAGCCGGTGCGATGCGCACTGCCACCGTCCGGGTTGCCACCAGTGCAGCACTTACCCAAGCAGGTGCGTGCTCCAAGGGAGATCTTTTAAGCTTCATCGGGCCCGAAATAGCCCTGGTCTCAGAAGAGCTCAACGACGCGCTCTCCCGCACCGCCCTAAGGCTTCTCGACGGAACCAGCGAGCAAATCACCCTCCTTATTGCTCAAGACCGCCAATCTGATTTTGATGAAGATCTTTTCCGCCGTGGCCTGGGAACTCACACAGATGTGGAGATCACGGTCTATCCTGCTAGTGGAATGGAGAATTTGGTAGAGATCGGAGTGGAGTAGCCACATGTTGGGTTGGCATGATGAGCGTTTGCTCAAAGATATCCTTCCGGCAAAGGAAGCCACCGCTATTAAAAAGGCACTTGGCTACACCACTGCGGAAGAGTTACTTCGCCATCATGTGCGCAAATACTCCCACCACGGTTCCGGCGTTGGAATGGGGGAGGCCACCGAAGGTGATCTAGTTACCGTGGTTGGGGAAGTGGCTTTTGCAAAGCAGTCGTATACCCAGTCCGGAAAGATGCTATACAAGGTCACAGTCTTGACCGAAACGGAACGCATTGGCATTTCCTTCTTCGGGGCAAAGCATATTCCACGCCTTCTCCCTGAAGGTACTCGTGCGCTTTTTACCGGCAAGGTGAAGTTTTACCGCAACGAACCTCAGTTATCTCACCCAGAGTTCATTGTGATTCCCGATCCGAGATCAGGCCGCAAGCTTACTGCTACAGGTGGCATGAAATCGTTGGCGGCCTACGGTGATGTGGAAGAAGTAGCGCTTCGCTTGGTGGACCGAGAATACATCCCGATCTATGCAGGCACCGCCACCATGACCACCTGGCGAATAATGGCAGCAGTTCAACGGGTGCTGGAAACCATGCCGGTGATCAAAGAACCTTTGCGCGTTGTGCCTGAAGGTATGCCCAGTTTTGATGAAGCCATCCGCGGCATTCATGATCCCGGCAATCAACCACCCAGTACTTTTATCAATCGCCTGAAATACAACGAAGCCTTGTCACTGGCAACGGTGATGGCGATCAGGCGTGCCGATACCAAAAACCGCAAAGCACCACCCATGCCACGAGCACTTAAAGGGCACCAACACATGCTCATTGATGCCTTAGACTTTCAGCTGACAGCAGGGCAAAAGCAAGTTATCCGTGAGATCAGCGCAGATATTGAACAACGTGTGCCCATGTCCAGGCTGCTTCAAGGTGAGGTTGGTTCTGGTAAAACCATCGTGTCGTTGATCGCGATGTTGCAGGCAATTGATTCTGGTAGGCAATGCGCGATGCTTGCCCCAACCGAAGTTCTTGCCACTCAGCATGAGCGCAGCTTGAGTAAAACGTTGCAGAACGCAGGCCTTGATATCAATGTTGTGCTCTTGACTGGTTCGATGCCAGTTGCGGCGAAAAGGGAAGCACTTTTAGAGATCGTCGCAGGTAACGCCGATATTGTGGTGGGCACGCACGCGCTGATCCAAGATACCGTGGAATTTTTCGATCTTGGCCTCGTGGTGGTTGATGAGCAGCACCGTTTCGGTGTCGAGCAGCGCGATCAATTACGCACCAAAGGTCGGGAAGGCCTAACCCCTCATCTGTTGGTCATGACAGCCACCCCGATTCCGCGCACCATCGCCATGACGGTGTTCGGCGATTTGGCTGTCTCTACGCTGCGTGAACTTCCAGGTGGACGCCGTCCAATTCAGACCTCCGTGATCCCTGATTACAAACCAGGCTGGGTCAAGCGCGGTTGGGAACGCATCGGTGAGGAAGTCTTGGCCGGCCGTCAAGCCTATGTGGTTTGTCCTCGCATTGAGGGCGAAGGCGGCGTGCTGGAAATGCACGCTTACCTTTCCGAGCAGGTGTATCCCGGTTTGAACGTGGGCATGCTTCACGGCCGGATGGACACCGAACTTAAAGATTCCGTCATGCAGGAATTCGCCCAAGGTGAAATAGACATTTTGGTCGCCACCACGGTCATTGAGGTCGGCATCGACGTCGCCAACGCCACCGTCATGCTCATCCGCGAAGCCGAACGTTTCGGCGTCTCCCAAATCCACCAGCTACGCGGACGTGTGGGCCGCGGCAGCCACGATTCACTCTGCCTGCTGCACACCACCTTCGACGAAGACTCCCCACAAGGCCAACGCCTCGCCGCAATTTCCACCACAACTGATGGTTTTCAACTCTCTGAACTTGATTTGCAGGTACGCCAAGAAGGTGACGTGTTAGGCACGCGCCAGTCTGGCAGCGACACCAAACTGCGCCACCTTTCTTTTATAACCGACCAAAAAATCATCGAACAAGCGCTTATCGACGCCACCGAGCTGGTTGCCACCAGCCGCTCCAAGGCGCTTGAGCTGGTCAGTGACATCGCAATGATCAACCAGGAATACCTGGAAAAGAGCTGATATTGATAGGGTTTATGGCATGAAGATCTACGCACCTTTCGCTGGAATTGTCCACTATTTTGTCGATGAAGGCGATCCTGTGGACACCGGCATGCAACTGGGAACGGTAGAAACCATCAAACTCGAGGCACCCATCATGGCACCGGGACCTGGCATCGTAGCCAAACTTTCCTTTGATGATTTCTCTGACGTCACCGGTGGCGATGAACTCCTCGAATTGGAGGCAAAGAACTAATGGGTCAAACCCGCATCATTTCCGGCGAAGCACGCGGCCGAAAGATTGAAGTGCCACCAGCAGGCACCCGTCCCACCTCCGACCGAGCACGCGAAGGTCTCTTCTCCTCACTTCAGGTGCGTTTTGGATTTGAAGGCCAACGAGTCCTTGATCTTTTTGCCGGTTCCGGAGCACTTGGTTTAGAAGCTGCCTCCAGAGGTGCAGATGAAGTGGTCTTGGTTGAGTCGAATCCTAAAGCGGTAGAGATTATTCGGCGGAATGTGGGCGTCGTCAAGCATCCTGACGTCCGTGTTGCAGAGATGAAAGCGTCCACCTACCTTGCGTCCGCACCCGATAAGTATTTCACGATGGTGCTCGCCGACCCGCCCTACGAGCTTGCCGACGACGCCGTTGCCGAAATGCTCCTAGCACTTACGCCTAAGCTTCTCGACGGCGCCGCCGTGGTCGTCGAACGCCATGTCGACTCGCCAGAAACCGCCTGGCCCGCATGGCTTGTACCCACCACCCAGAAACTTAAAAAACGAACCTACGGCATCGCACGCATGGACATGGCCGTTTTCGACGAATCCCTGCTTCAGGAGTAACCAATGAAAGCCGTTTGCCCAGGATCCTTTGACCCCATCACCCTTGGACACCTAGACATCGTGACCCGCGCCGCCGCGCAATTTAGCGAAGTCACCATTTTGGTCACTGCCAACCCCAACAAAAACTCAGGCCTATTCACCGTCGAAGAACGCATGGAACTCATCCGCAAATCCACCGCGCACCTCGACAACGTTAAAGTAGACACCTGGGCCTCACTGCTTGTGGATTACACCACCGAACACGGCATCGGCGCCCTGGTCAAAGGCCTACGAAGCTCACTTGACTACGAATACGAGCTTCCCATGGCACAAATGAACAGGCGCCTCACCGGCGTAGACACCTTCTTCCTGCTCACCGACGAGAAATACGGATACGTCAGCTCCACACTGTGCAAAGAAGTTGCCCGTTATGGCGGCGATGTCTCCGGGCTCCTACCAGAAGTCGTCGCGAAAGCCTTGGTAGAAAAATACAACACCCAGCACTAGTTTGCTAGACTCTGAAACCGACTTGTCACAGACACGTGAATTAAGGAGGTGACAGCGATGGGTGTGGACCGACGGATGTGGAAAATGAATCCTGAACGATTACAGGAACATCTGCAACTGAAAAACCGCGCACGACAAATCCCGGACAAGAAGAAGCAACAAAACAAAAGGGCCTGCCGAGACAACTCTCGGCGGGCCTCCCGCATTTCTGGGGTAGCTGTCGGTAGCTCTTTGGTGTGGGTATTTCCGCTAACGGGCGACTTCTTAACAGGCGACTTCACGCGGTCGACTTCAATCGGTGCTGAGCTGATTTCATAGTGAAGTCGCCTGTTAAGAAGTTGAGCACGAGAAGTCGCTACCGTGAAGTCGCCCTATTGAACATCTGAAGCCTGTCGCCTTTAAGTTCGAGATCACACATTCAATATCGCAAGCTCAATTTCTTACCTTCGAGACCGCTAGGCGCTGTCATTGGGTGGTTGCGACAGTTAATACTTCATTCATTTTCTCATACGGCGTCATCGCGCCTAACACCAACCTCGGTGTGTCGTTGAGTTCATCTTGAACCCACGCGACATGCTCCGGGGTTACCTCACGGAAATCAGTGCCCTTTGGATAAAACCTCCGCCGGATCTCACCATTTGTATTCTCATTGGTCGGACGCTGCCACGGTGAATGAGGATCACAAAAATAAATCCCACATTCTGCAGGATCAATAACTTTACGAGCACTAGCCATTTCCGATCCCTGATCCCAAGTAATCGTGGAAAACTTCCCCGGCATCGACGCAATCATTTCCTGTAATGCACCAACAACCGTGGACGAGGCATGATCATCAGGTAAATGCTTTAACAACGTAAACCGACTTGATCGCTCCACCAGTGTCAACAACGCTGATTGACCCCCTGCACCGATCACTAAATCACCTTCCCAATGCCCTGGAACCCGACGATCATCAGCCTCAGGTGGGCGCGTGGTGATTTCTGCACCGACAACCCAGCCACGCCTATTGCGTAACCCAGCGATCTTGGACCGGGGGCGACGGGTTTTCCCACCACGGATTAACACCTTGTTGGTATTCATTTCGCGTTGGCGTAGTTCTTCTTCAATGATCTCACGCAAGCTACCACGTCCTTGGACATACAAACTTTGATAGATCGCCTCGTGGGAAATATGCATGCTCTTATCATCGGGATAGTCCAGAAGAAGGCGTTGTTCAACACGCTTCGGGGAAAAATATCGCAATAAATACTCCACCACCACATCCCGTAACCGGCCCGGGCGATCAAGTTTCCTTTCCTTTGGTCGTCGTGCTTGTTGCTGGGCGTGGTAGTGAGCGGTTTGTGGGTTATACACCAACTGCTTGATCTCTTGGGTGTCTGGATCTAGGTAGGTGGTGGATCCACGGTTGATTTCTCGTGCGATCACACTATGGTGACGGCCGAGTTTTGTCCCGATCTGCCGGGTGGATAACCTCTCTTTAATCCCTTGGGCGATCACCAGCCGATCGGTACTGCTTAATCGCACCCCGCGGCCTGTTTTTACTCGTGTATCAGGAACCAGACTGAAATCAGCAACAACGTGATCAGCAGTACGCGACGACACAGAATCATTAGAACAACATGATAAGTCAGGCACTTCTGTCGTTGTACACCGTGATTGCGTTGTCGTGGTGGTAGGTGCGGGTGTGTCGCTGCATCTGTGATTACCTTCTCCTTTCTTACCTGGTGGTGTGGGGGTATCGGTTGCTTCTTCGCGGCGTTTGATCGCGGTGTAGATCGTTGACGGGTGAAGCCCAAGTTCCTTGGCCACAGTAACCACTCGTTCACCACGGTTGACCCGAGTAACGGCTTCTGTCGTGGCAGGGCGTTCCGTGGTGTTAGGGATATGCCGATTGGTTTGTGGGTTCAGGACGCGGTGGGGTGCGTTTTTCCCGACCGGTAGGTTGTGGCGTTTAAGCGCTAGGTAGATCGTGGATGGGTGGATTCCTAGTTCTTTCGCTACGTTTTTGACTCGTTCACCGCGTTTGACCCTCGCGACTGCTTCTGTGGTTGTGGGGTGTTCGGTGTTTTTCGGGATGTGCCGATTGGTTTGTGGGTTCAGGACGCGGTGGGGTGCGGTCTTGTCCACGGGCAGGCCGTGGCGCTTGAGCGCTAGGTAGATCGTGGATGGGTGGATTCCAAGATCTAGTGCTACGTCTTTTACTCGCTGCCCGTCGGCTACTCGGCGGACCGCCTCCTGGGTTGTGGGTTGTTCTCTGCTGGTCATTGGTGGACACTCCTTTAGGAAGAGGGTGTCGCAACCACCACCTGATATCGCCCTAGGAAAATCACCAAAAACCGCGGGAAATTGAGGGAAATTGAGCTTGAGAAATTGAGTTCAAGGTATTGAGCACGAGAAATCGACACCGTGAAATCGACATTAAAGGAGTGACGCGTTTACAGCCTGTTTAAGGCCTCGAGTTTTTCCAATGAGTGTTTGTATTACTTGAGGTTCGCTAGGGCGTTGAGGGCGGTTTCAGAGGGTTACTTTTTCTAGGCCCTTTTCGTAGTTTTGTGGCGCACTTCATCTGGCGACCAAGAACACTTGTGCAGGATCTGGTTTTGGTCCTATATGACGTTTCCAAGGCCTACATATTTGATGTGGTGACCAAGAATCCTTGGAGTCCTTTTGGATTTGGTCGAATATGACGGTCTTGGGAGGTTGCCTAGTTGCGGGGAAAAAGAAAACCTGCGAGCCGACAACGACTCGCAGGTGAATAGGTTAGAGCAGGGAAGACAGGAAGTCTTTGGTGCGCTGTTCCTTCGGGTTGTCCAGGACCTGTTCGGGGGTTCCGGCCTCGACCACCACACCATCGGCCATGAAGACCACCTGGTCGGCGACTTCGTGGGCGAAGCCCATTTCGTGAGTGACAACGAGCATGGTCATGCCGTCGTCGGCGAGCTGTTTCATTACTCGCAGGACTTCACCGACGAGTTCGGGGTCCAAAGCGCTGGTGGGTTCGTCGAAAAGCATGAGCTTTGGCTCCATGGCGACGGCGCGGGCGATCGCGACGCGCTGCTGCTGACCACCTGACAGCTGGACGGGGTAGGCGTCTGCTTTGTGGGCGAGGCCGACTTGCTCAAGCAATTCCATAGCACGTGCGCGGGCCTTGCTTTCAAGCTGCTTCTTTACGTGAATGGGTGCTTCGATGATGTTCTCGATCACCGTGCGGTGGGGGAACAAGTTGAAGTTCTGGAAGACCATGCCGATATCGGAGCGTTGCTTGGCGGCGTCTTTTTCGGAGATTTCGTAGAGCACGCCGTCGCGCTCGCGGTAGCCGATGAGATCGCCATCGACGTACAAGCGACCCGCGTTGACCTTTTCCAGGTGGTTAACGCAGCGCAGCATGGTGGATTTACCGGAACCAGAAGGACCGATCAGACAGGTGACGGTACCTTTGGGGACCTGCAAGTCAATGCCCTTGAGCACTTCTAGGCGACCAAAGTTTTTGCAAACCTGCTGAGCATTAATCATCAGTTGCGACATTTACTAGTTCTCCTTGGAAGTTTCAGGAACAACGGTGACATTGCCAGGGATAGCGCCCTCAGCATCAGCCAACGCGGCGAGCTGACGTGCGGTAAGAGTACGGGTGCTGCCCTTCTCGAAGTGCTTCTCCAGGTAGTACTGACCAACCATGAGCACAGAAGTAATGACCAGGTACCAGCTTGCAGCAACCAGAAGCATTGGGACAGGCTCGAAAAGGGAGTACGCAATGTCCATGCTGCGGCCGTAAAGCTCGAGGGAATAAGGAATCGCAACGACCAGAGAAGTGGTCTTGAGCATGGAGATAAGCTCGTTGCCAGTTGGTGGAATGATGATGCGCATCGCTTGAGGCAAGATGGTGCGACGCATGGTCATGGACCAATTCATGCCCAAAGCTTTCGACGCCTCCATCTGGCCCTCGGGTACCGCTTGGATGCCTGAGCGCACGATTTCAGCCATGTATGCGGCCTCGTTAAGTCCCAGGCCGATCACCGCCAGCAAGAACATATTAGACAGCAAGCTCTGCAGATCGATCTCTGTGAAACCTAAGTTGATCGACTGGTACAAAGAACCCAGCAGACCCCAGAACACCAACTGAACATAAATTGGGGTACCACGGAAAATCCACAAGTACAGCCAGGCCATTCCTTGGAAAACTGGGTTTCCGGACATGCGCATGACAGCCAAAATCGCGCCCAGTACAACACCGATGATCATGGACAAAATAGTCAAAGCAATGGTGTGTAGCGCGGCAGTAGCGATGCGGGTATCAAAAAGATATGCCCGGTAGGTGTCCCAGCCATAAGCCTCATTGTTTAAAGCGCCGATGATAAACCAGGCAAGGATTGCCAGCAGAATAGCTGCTCCAACCCAACGGCCGGGGTGGCGCAGGGGCTTGGCTTCAATAGGGGCTGGTGATGTGGCGGGTTTCTTACCGATATTAGACCCTTGGTTTAGATCTGACATGTGTGAAATCGTCCTTAAAGATTCTTAGTTGAGAGGCTGTTCGTTGATAAGAGCCTGATCAAGTAGGCCTTCTTCAATTCCCCATTGCGCCAAAATGCGCTGGTAATCACCAGTATCAATGAGATGTTGGAAAGCTGCCGCAGCGACAGGTGTGAGCTCAGAGTTCAATGGGAATGCAAAACCGAAAGGTGCAGCCAAGTACATATCGCCGACAATCTCAATGCGGCCCTCAGAGCGCTCTGCAGCCCACGCGGAAATAGGGGAGTCCGCAGCAAGTGCATCAGCACGACCCAAGATCAGCGCAGTAGCAGCGGTATCTGCAGTTTCATAAGACAAAATGGTGATGGGTTCTTTCCCTTCAGCCACACATTGAGCTGAGCGGGGCCGAACATCGTCTGTCTCTGCCACCGTCGTGCGTTGAACTGCAACGGTTAGACCACACGCATTATCCGGATCGATGGGAGTTTCCCGATCAGTTGCTTGAGCCCATTGAACGCCTGTATACAAGAAATCAATAAAATCAAAGTTCTTGCGGCGTTCCTCATTATCAGTAAACCCGGAAGCACCAATATCAATGGTTCCAGCTTGAACTGAAGGCAAGATCAGCGAGAAATCCTGTTCTTGCGGGCTGAAATCCAACCCCATGACACCTGCCATTGCGCGGACAAGATCCATCTCTACGCCGATGATCTGTCCACTGGAGTCTTTGAACTCAAATGGAGGAAAAGGGGGATTCGCACCTGCGGTGAGGACACCACGCTGGGCCAAGGCCTCTGGAACCATTGCTTGAATTTCAGGCACCGGATCAGGAACAATTTGCTCCCACCCTTCAGGAGTGCCCTGTTCTTCATTAGTGACACAAGAAGCAAGAGTGAATGAGGTTGCCACAATACCGATTGTTGCTGCGATAACCCGCACTTTAGATCTTTGGGAAAATAAGGTTCTATGCAACAGTCGATCTAATGACCTTGTAGGTCTTTTTAGAGACTGCGATCGCAATCGGGTGAAACTCTCAATCATGGGCAAAATATTACCTGTTTAGGTGCAATAACCTTAAGTGAGGCTGGATTCAGTGTGATAAAACACCCTAGATTTGTTTAATCCAGTAAGAACACCGGAAAGACTCTAATGTAAATAGGTATGTCGAGCGAACAAACCACCTTCATCATTGTGCTGTTTGGCGCCGTGATCATTATTTCAATACTGCTCCTTACAGCTGCATTTAGAATCCGAAAGAAGCGATTTGCAGCGCGTGCAGAAGGAACGTCGAATCCGGCTATTCCTGCCCCCACCGATTCCTGGCAGCGCTTTGCTGGGGCGTTATCGGCGTTGTACGCCAGGCCAGAATGGCACAAGACCCGCGGAGCAAAACGCGTGTACACAGCAGAACAAACCTACTTTGGGTTTGCCTCAGCTATGCCACACGGGATGGTGCAACAAATGCTCCGAACAGATTGGGGAGTAAGAAACTCCGAACAGGCTGTTGAGCAACTTTCCAAAAGTGTGGAGTCCATTGTCCAAGTAGCAGCCGGTAGCTGGCGAGGCAGGGGAGTATCACCTGCACAGGTGGAAGAAGCTGGACGACGTTTAGAAGCAGAAGGACTTGCCCACGCGCATTTTCAGGATTTCCAAAAACAGCTTCAACACGCAGAGCCGATCGAGGGATATGACCTTGATGTCTTAGCGTTTGATATCGCACGCGTAGCCAACCTCCTTCGATGGGCTGCATACACAGATCTATTACTTCCCGCCGAAGCACGTTGGTTCCAAGATCAGCTGGGGATTGCCGCTGCTGTGTCTTTTTCTAGCTGGGAAGAATATGGAGAGCGATATGTGAGCGGCTTGAAGAAGAACTTCAAAGGCGGAAACAAGCCGTATGTCGAAGGGGCACGTTGGCTAAATACAGAGGCTGAAAGCCCATGGAAAACCCAAAAGTGGATTGGTGTTTAGCAATTTAGATGGGTGCATACTTGTTCAATATCGGTTGTGATACTGCGCCTATTTATGTCCATTTGAGGAGTTCATCCAATTTCAAAATATAATACTAGATTGCGCAGGTAGATTTTAATGGCCTATCCGAGGTTTTCCTCAATGGATGAATGTCGCGCCTACCTTTATAGCCAAAGAAATAAAGTGACTTATCACACTGTCGAGATGTTTCCTCGATGGAGTCGAGAGCGCTACTCCATTTTTGCTGCAGTTGATCAGAACAGTGAGCGGCTTTTGAGTAAGGCTAGGGCTTATCCGCGTTCGGATTTCTATTTGGAATGGTTACATCTCACAGTCCTTGACCTTCCGGAGATGGAAGGACCACTCCAGGATGGGCAAGTTCTCTATTACATCTATGAGTCAGATGAAGTTTCATCGGAAAATGGCGAGCCACCGAACGCCTATGAAGACTACCGTGCGATCACCCATGTGGAGCAATTGGAAGAATTAGGCTCTCTCAATTTACACCCCTTATGCGCTACTGTTGATGGAAATCTTGCGCGACATTTGGTGGATCATATTAGCAATGACTTATTGCAAAGGGAACCAAAGTATCGACTAAAACAGTTCCCTAACTATATAAAAGCAATTTTGCCTTGGTACTCGGACTTCTTTTTGGAGAATTTTCCTTATTCCGATATTAAGTTTCCAGATAAAGCGGAAATATTGAGAGAAGCTGAACAGGCAGAGTTTAATCATTGGGTGCATGGAATACCGTTTCCCCACGGGGATCGCTAGTCGGTAAGGAGCACTCTTTGAGAGTCATTTTAGGGATATTTTCCTTCGATCATATAGCGGAAGTGGGGTTTCCAGAGTTTTGGATGTAAGGGATTACCCTTTAAAGTGACGATAAAAATCGCCCCGATCCTGCCGGTTGAAGGCAGAATCGGGGCGATTTCTTTGTTGATTTTTATTAACGTGGTTGTTCTTCCGAGACGATCTCAGAATCAATATTCTTAGAAGACACACGCTCAGCAAACATCAGCGCAGCAACGATGACACCGCCCAAAATGACGATGCTGAAAATCATTACAGCATTATCCCCAGGAGCAAGAAGATTAGCGTCAGCATCCTGCCATGGCCACAGAGCGCGCAATGAACCCAGCATGAGACCGGCCATGATGGTCAACGTGATCGTGCGGTGATACTCAAGCACATAGGACAAAACCTTCACGAACAAGATCACACCAGTGAGTGCACCAAGAATGAAGACACCGATAACCGACCAATCGCGGTTGGACAGAGATTCCATAATCGGTGCGTACATACCCACTGCCAACAGGAAGAATGATCCTGAAACACCAGGAAGAACAAGAGCGCACACAGCGATTGCAGCACAAATGAACACAAAGATCAGGGAAGGATCAGTACGGGGAGCACTAGTAAAAGATGTTCCAAAGAAACCCAGTACGGCGCAGATAAGAAACAGTGGGATGACAATGGCCAGGCGCTTCTTAGCATCCCTCATATCCATCATTCCCAAAGGAACCAGGATGGACACAGCGACCATACCTAGGAACAGTCCACGAGTAACCTCTGGGTAATCCTCAACGAGGGCGTGCAAAATCGACGACATGGAGAAGACCATCACCGCCATGCCAACGCCGACAGCGCCGAGGAACCACCAGTCAATCTTTGCAGCAGCTTCCTTGACCTTAGAACGATCCTTGATCAGAACTTTGATCAAATCAATGAGGCGGTCACCATTGTGCAGTGCGCGCTCATAAAGACCCAGAACCAAAGCGACAGTTCCGCCAGAAATTCCTGGCACCAACTCCGCCATTCCAATCAATCCACCGCGAATGATGTTGAAAATCACCGCAAGAGGAGTCTTTTTCGTTTTGGTGGGATAGACGTGTTGCACGTCTCGGGCGTCAGCGTTGGTGGCGCTCATAGGTAATCCAATTATCTTTCTTCGGCATCTGGCAAAACTCTTCCCACTATACGTGCTAAGAAACTAAGGTGGTAGCTGATAAAGAGTGATCTGTGCTGAAAGATGTGTGGCGGAGTAGAAAGCGTTGCGACTAGTACAAGCGATAGTGCAGGCGATTTCTTAGGGCTGGACTTGCTCGATACAGGTTCTGCAGTATATCAAGCCCGCTCCCAGAATTATCTGGTGCGGGCTTAATGATTGATTAAATACTAAATGTTGATTGGTGTCGGAATCCAATATTTGGACAATATTTTCGGACCTTACGTAAGTTTATGTCTGCTTACATAGTTGAATGAATTGGATCTGTCCGCGGAAGGTTTAAAGATGGTTTGAGTGGATTCTGTGGCCTCATGATTTTTGGTGACTGCCGACTAATGATCAACCCTAAGAATAGAAAAACCCGCATCATCTTCCAGAGTGGCTGGTAAATGATGCGGGTTTTAAATAAGTGGTGCCCCTGGTGAGACTCGAACTCACACTGGACGGGTTTTGAATCCGTTGCCTCTGCCAATTGGGCTACAAGGGCATCAATCAGTTGCAGATCTAACCTGGTTGTTTCCGGGCCGGTCTGGCTGACTGGAATTTATATTAGACCATTAGTGATTCAGAATGGAAATTAGGGGTCTGATTTGGGTGAATGTGTCGCTAATTTTGCCACTCGCCTACACTCGGGAGGCGTGACTGAGAAGACTGACCAGACCTTAATGCTTATCGACGGCCACTCGATGGCTTTCCGCGCATTCTTTGCTTTGCCGGCTGAGAATTTCTCCACGTCGGGTGGGCAGGCCACAAATGCTGTCTATGGCTTTCTCTCGATGCTTTCTACTTTGTTGAAAGAAGAGCAGCCGTCTCATATCGCTGTGGCTTTTGACGTGGGGCGGAAGACTTTCCGAACGGATATGTTCCCTGCATATAAAGCCCAGCGCGATGCCGCTCCACCTGAGTTTAAAGGCCAGGTGGAGATCCTCAAGGAGGTGTTGGCCACTTTGGGTATCACCACCATTGAGAAGATGGATTTTGAGGCTGATGATGTGATCGCCACGTTGTCTGTGGCGGCGAAACCTTTGGGCTTTAACACACTGATTGTTACGGGCGACCGTGATTCTTTCCAGCTGGTTAATGACACCACCACGGTGCTGTACCCGATGAAGGGTGTATCGGTGTTGCACCGCTTTACTCCGGAGGCGGTGCAGGAGAAGTATGGTTTGACTCCGCAGCAGTACCCAGAGTTTGCTGCGTTGCGTGGTGATCCTTCGGATAACTTGCCTAATATCCCAGGTGTTGGTGAAAAGACGGCCACCAAGTGGATTGTTCAGTATGAGACGTTGGATAACTTGCTTGATCATGCTGATGAGATCAAGGGCAAGGTGGGCGATAGCCTTCGTGAGCGCATTGAGCAGGTGCGGATGAACCGCAAGCTCACGGAGATGGTCAAGGATCTGGAGTTGCCTGTTGCTCCTGATGAGTTAGAAATGAAACCGGCGCAGGTTGCAGAGGTCGCTGCGAAATTTGATGATCTGGAATTCGGCACTAATTTGCGTGAGCGAGTTTTGGCTGTTGTCAAAGCCGAAGGATCTGCGGCCCCCGTTGAGGAAGTGGAAGCGGAAGAGGTTGTCGTCGATAAGCAATCTTTGGCGCAGTGGCTGCCTGCCCGCGCTGGCCAGGCGCTTGCTATAGCGCTGACTGGCGTGGCTAAACCCGCAGGTGGTGATACTTACGCGTTGGCCATTGCGGATACCAAGCGGCATGCTGTGTTGGTTGAAGTGGCCGATATTTCTGCCGAGGATGAGCAGGCGCTGGCGACTTGGTTGGCGTCTGAGGACCCGAAAATGCTGCACGGCGCCAAAGCCGCCTACCATATGCTCGCCGGTCGCGGTTTTGAGCTGGGCGGCGTTATCCATGACACGGCCATCGCGGCCTACTTGCTGCGTCCGGGCCAGCGCACCTATGAGCTTGCCGACGTCTACCAGCGGCATCTTCAACGACAGTTGTCCACTAACGATAACGGTGGTCAGCTGGCTTTGCTGGATGCAGCCGATGACCAATCGCTGGTTGATGATGCGATTGCAATTTTGGAGCTTGCTGAGGAATTAACTAAACAGCTTCAAGAGATCAAGGCGTTTGAGCTTTATCATGACTTGGAAATTCCGTTGTCTGGAATTTTGGCGCGCATGGAAGCAATTGGCATCGCGGTTGATGTTGACACTTTGGAAGAGCAATTAAAGACATTTATTAATCAGGTTGCTCAGGAAGAAGAAGCTGCCCGCGAATTAGCTGGGGACCCAACGCTTAATCTGTCTAGTCCAAAGCAGTTGCAGGTTGTGCTGTTTGACACCTTCGGAATGCCGAAAACCAAGAAAACAAAGACTGGTTATTCCACTGCAGCGGCAGAAATTGAAGCGTTGGCGATCAAGAACCCACACCCATTCTTGGATCACTTGTTGGCGCACCGTCAATACCAAAAGATGAAGACCACTCTGGAAGGTCTGATCCGTGAAGTCGCTGCTGATGGCCGTATTCACACCACCTTTAATCAAACGGTGGCATCAACTGGACGTCTATCCTCGACCGATCCCAACTTGCAGAATATTCCAGTGCGCACGGAGGCTGGTCGAAAGATTCGTTCTGGATTTATTGTGGGCGAAGGCTTTGAAACCTTGCTGACAGCCGATTACTCCCAGATTGAAATGCGCGTGATGGCGCACCTGTCCCAGGATCCAGGTCTTATCGAGGCCTACCGCGAAGGCGAAGATCTCCACAACTATGTGGGCTCCAAGGTGTTCAACGTGCCTATCGACGGCGTGACACCCGAGCTCCGCCGCCAAGTCAAGGCAATGTCCTATGGTCTTGTCTACGGACTATCAGCATTTGGATTGTCACAGCAACTGAGTATCCCTGCTGGTGAAGCAAAGAAAATTATGGAGTCCTACTTCGAGCGCTTCGGTGGCGTGCAACGATACTTGCGCGAAGTTGTAGAAGAAGCCAGAAAAGAAGGCTACACCGAAACGCTCTTTGGTCGTCGCCGCTACCTGCCGGAATTAACCTCCGACAACCGCGTTGCCCGTGAAAATGCTGAACGCGCGGCCCTTAATGCACCAATTCAAGGCACCGCAGCTGACATCATTAAAGTTGCCATGATTCGAGTGGATAGATCATTGAAGGAAGCAGGTGTGAAATCACGAGTGCTGCTTCAGGTTCACGATGAATTGGTTGTCGAGGTTGCCCCTGGCGAACTCGATCAGGTCCAAGAAATCCTCGAACGCGAAATGGACGGTGCCATCAAGCTGTCGGTTCCTTTGGAAGTATCGGCAGGTCATGGTCCGAACTGGGATGCGGCAGCGCATTAAGTAGTGGCGGCCTTGGTGGTGCTTATACTTTGACTAACTTGATTTAGGGGCGTTTAAGCGGTCGGGTTTTGAGAATGAGTATTTGTATCACTCGGGACCCCAAAGGCTCTTAAACGCGATTCTGTGGGCTTACTTTTTTGAAGGCGCCAAGCCGAATTTTTGGTAGACCAAACAGCCGTGACAAGAATTGTGGAAAATTCGAAATCGTGTCCTCTATGTCTGGTTTATGGCTTGCTAAACCAAACTGTTCTGTGTCAAGACGTTGTGCACGCTTAAGGTCATGACCTTGTTCACGCACAATGTCATGACCTTATGCACGCACAGTGTCATGACATTGTGCACACCCTAAGACCCCACCACAGGCATAATCCCAGGCTGCTGACAATAGATTGATACCTACCTGAGGCGCTCAGAGGTACACGATCATCACATTCGACCCATATACCCCGCGCAGTCCATCAATCACAGGGTTCTGAAGTCGGCTTAGAACCTCCCCCGGAAGGCTGTTCCTGCCCGACTGGCACAACGGATAGTTTCCCAAGGCCAAGTCAGCCCACTGAGCGAATGTGAACCATCGATTCCATGAGCGGGCTACTGTTCTTGCCAAGGGTGGGTCTCACATCAATTTGCTGCAGCATTCGTGGAGTGTGGATAAGCCACCCGCCACCGCTGTGGCAGCGTAAACGTGATGAGGCAAAGCATCGATTCAACTCACTCGAGCCCGGGGGATCTACTGCACTAAAACTGGTACTCGGGTTCAGGTTGGTGTGCACACCGCTACGGATCAGTGTGTGCACAACCTAGTGAGGTAGAACGTGCACAAGGACTAGACATTGAGTGTGCACAACGTGCTGACACTTTACATTGCTAAACCAAACATACATGCCAAAATTTCCCCGAAATCGAAAATCTTAGCACGCCTGTTTGGTTTCGAAACCCGACCTGGGTGAAATTAGTGCCGAAGTATGCCCGTTTACGAGGTCGCGTCCCTGGGCCCGGCATGAACCAGACCAGGAGACCCAGAAATCACGTTTTCGACCTTTGTGGGTCTCCTGGTTTGGTGTATCGCGTTCATTACCAAACACAGAGACCCAACATTTAAGTTTTTGAAGATTCTGGGTCTCCTGGTTTGGTCGCACTCAAATTTCGGCCTCTAACCCTAAAGGTCACACCTCCCCAGAAGCCCGTTTAAGGGGTTTTCAAGGTCAAGCGCATACCAAAGCTCATCTAAGAAAACTCGGGGCCTTAAACAAGCGATAAACGTAAACTCGTATTTTCATGCCAACTGTTTTGGGAAGCTGCCAGCGCGTAAGCTAGGTAGTTCAGTCATTTGGCCTATAGGTTGCGACGAAGATGGCCGTACCTGGGAAAAGTTTGCCTCGAAGAGGTGACCATTGGCCCCAGTTTTCATCCAAGTCTGCTGGCCATTCGGGTTCGATGAGCTGATTGAGGTGGAGGGAGGCGTCGAAAAGCTCTTTTATTCGCGCGCCCATGGTGCGGTGCTGTTCTGCATAGCTTAGGTTGCCGGTTTCCTCGTCTTTTTCGACGTAGCCGCGCTGGTCGAAGTAGCTGGTGATCGCGGTGAGGCCTGCGGGGCCGGGATCGTCGAGGAAGATCCAGCGCATTGGGTGGGTGATGGAGAAAACAAGGCGACCGCCGGGGGTGAGTACGCGGGCGATTTCTTTCATGAGTGCGGCAGAATCTTCCACGAATGGAATGGCGCCGAACACGGAAAAGACCACGTCAAAGGAATTATCGGCGTAGGGGAGTGACATTGCATCGGCCTGGACAAGATGGGCGTTATGGTCGTGGCCGGCATAGGCGAGCATGCGGGAAGAAATGTCGAAAGCGGTGACAAAGGCGTCTGGAACATCGTTGGCCAACCACCTAGCGCAAGGTGCGGAACCGCAGCCGATCTCTAGAATTTTCTTGCCGGCGAGCTCTTCGGGGGTGCCAAGAAGCCGTTCGTCTTTTTCATGAAGCATCTCGGGGCACCAATAAAACTCACCGTAAGTGGAATCGGTGCCTAAATAAGAAGGGTGGCGCTCGTGATAGTCGGCGGCATCGATATCCCACCAATAACGATTTGCTTGAGAAAATGGACTCAATTGACGCTTCACGCTTTTCTCAATGTTCCCATCAGTATCATATGTGCCCATTTTTGCAATTCTATTTGCTCTAGCTGCAGAAACGGCGTACTGTTTGTAAGGCGTGTCGTTGCGTTACGTATCGGTGTGTTCATGTAGGAAAGCACACAGAGCGTGCACGTGAGATCAAAACCCCGTCTATACAGGGCATTTGAGAGATACAGCATCCTGTCCATTATCTAATTTCCTATCCATTTCGGAGCAATTTACATATGCCCACCAACAATGCACCTCAGGTAGCCATCAACGACATTGGCTCTGCTGAGGACTTCCTCGCAGCAATCGACGCAACCATCAAGTACTTCAACGATGGCGATATCGTTGAAGGTACCGTGGTAAAGGTCGATCGTGACGAGGTACTTCTCGACATCGGATACAAGACCGAGGGTGTCATCCCATCCCGCGAGCTGTCTATCAAGCACGATGTCGACCCAGACGAGGTCGTCGAAGTCGGCGACCAAATTGACGCACTTGTCCTCACCAAGGAAGACAAAGAAGGCCGTCTCATCCTTTCCAAGAAGCGTGCTCAGTACGAGCGTGCTTGGGGCGCCATCGAGGAGCTCAAGGAAAAGGACGAGCCAGTTACCGGTACCGTCATCGAGGTCGTCAAGGGTGGCCTCATCATCGACATCGGACTGCGTGGCTTCCTGCCTGCTTCCCTCGTTGAGATGCGCCGCGTCCGCGACCTGGACCCATACATCGGCCAGGAGCTCGAAGCTAAGATCATCGAGCTGGACAAGAACCGCAACAACGTTGTTCTGTCCCGTCGCGCATTCCTCGAGCAGACCCAGTCTGAGGTCCGCTCCGAGTTCTTGCACCAGCTTCAGAAGGGCCAGGTCCGCAAGGGCGTCGTCTCTTCCATCGTCAACTTCGGCGCATTCGTCGACCTCGGCGGTGTCGACGGACTGGTTCACGTTTCCGAGCTTTCTTGGAAGCACATTGACCACCCATCCGAGGTTGTCACCGTTGGCGACGAAGTCACCGTTGAGGTTCTCGACGTTGATCTCGACCGCGAGCGCGTATCCCTCTCCCTGAAGGCAACTCAGGAAGATCCATGGCGCGTCTTCGCACGCACCCACGCTGTGGGCCAGATCGTGCCAGGCAAGGTCACCAAGCTTGTCCCATTCGGTGCGTTCGTTCGCGTCGAAGAGGGCATCGAGGGCCTCGTTCACATCTCCGAGCTGGCTCAGCGCCACGTTGAGGTTCCTGACCAGGTCGTCGCAGTTGGCGAAGAGGTCATGGTCAAGGTCATCGACATCGATCTCGAGCGTCGTCGTATCTCCCTCTCCCTCAAGCAGGCTGACGAGGACTACACCGAAGAGTTCGACCCATCCAAGTACGGAATGGCTGACTCCTACGACGAGCAGGGTAACTACATCTTCCCTGAGGGCTTCGATGCAGAGACCAACGAATGGCTCGAAGGCTTCGACGAGCAGCGTCAGGCATGGGAAGCACGCTACGCAGAGTCCGAGCGTCGCTACCAGGCTCACACCGCTCAGATCGAGCGTCGTCGCCAGCAGGCTGAAGAAGCCGCAGCTGAGGCACCAGCAGGAAACTACTCCACTGATTCTGCAGAAGACGCACCTGTCGCAGAAGCAACTGAAGAGTCCGCTGGCTCCCTGGCTTCCGATGAGCAGCTCGCTGCTCTTCGCGAGAAGCTCGCAGGCAACTAAAAGTTCCTGCACCTCTTCGGGGGTTTACTGACGTTGACAGTAAACCCCTGACAAGAGTTGCTCCGCATAACACCCCGCGCTTTTTAAACTTTTAAGGTTTTATACCTTAGGGTTTGGAAGGTGCGGGGTGTTTTGTTTCTCTGGTGATATTGGTTATTAAGAAGACATCTCAGACATCTCGGACATAGATAAACGTAATACCTTTTTGTTTTATGTGGATTTGGCTTGTTTTGCGTTGGTTTCAGGCATAGGATGAGTGGTGACTTATCGCTTAGTTGGCACAAAGTGTGACCCATTTCGATTTTTCGTGATGGAACCTGGGGAACCAGGTAAAAAATTTTGCCAAATTGTGCAAACGTTTTCTCAACGAGGCAAGATCTAACCACCTAGGCGATAGGCGCTGAGGAATCGAATCCCGGTTCTTTTTTCGGCCGATTTCGTAACGGCATGCCCCTTGTCTGAACAAAGCTTATTAGCTCAGATAAGACAGGCCCTACGTTTAGAAAGGTTTGACATGGCGTCTAAACTAACGACGACATCGCAACATATTCTGGATAATCTCGGTGGTCCAGAAAACATTACATCGATGACTCACTGTGCGACCCGCCTTCGTTTTCAGGTGAAGGATCAATCAATTGTCGATCAGCAAGAAATAGATTCTGACCCTTCCGTTCTTGGCGTTGTCCCCCAAGGTTCCACAGGCATGCAGGTGGTCATGGGTGGATCTGTTGCCAACTATTACCAAGAGCTACTCAAACTAGACGGCATGAAGCACTTCGCTGATGGCGAGGCGCAAGAAAGCTCATCTAAGAAAGAATACGGGGGAGTGCGCGGCAAGTACTCCTGGATTGACTACGCGTTTGAGTTCTTATCTGATACTTTCCGCCCGATCCTTTGGGCCTTGCTGGGTGCCTCATTAATTATCACCCTGCTTGTTTTGGCCGATACATTCGGTTGGCAAGATTTCCGCGCCCCAATGGATGAGCAGCCTGATACCTATGTGTTCCTGCACTCCATGTGGCGTTCGGTCTTCTACTTCCTGCCGATTATGGTTGGTGCGACTGCAGCTAGAAAGCTGGGCGCAAATGAGTGGATCGGTGCTGCAATCCCCGCTGCACTTCTGACACCAGAATTTCTTGCGCTGGGCTCTGCCGGTGATACTGTCACCGTATTTGGCCTGCCAATGGTCTTGAATGATTACTCCGGCCAGGTCTTCCCACCGCTGATCGCAGCGATTGGTTTGTACTGGGTCGAAAAAGGTTTGAAGAAGATCATCCCAGAAGCAGTCCAAATGGTGTTCGTACCATTCTTCTCCCTGCTGATTATGATCCCAGCTACCGCATTCCTGCTTGGACCATTCGGCATCGGTGTGGGTAATGGAATTTCCAACCTGCTTGAAGCAATCAACAACTTCAGCCCATTTATTCTCTCCATCGTTATTCCATTGCTGTACCCATTCTTGGTTCCGCTTGGATTGCACTGGCCACTGAACGCCATCATGATCCAAAACATCAACACCTTGGGCTATGACTTCATTCAGGGACCAATGGGTGCTTGGAACTTTGCCTGCTTCGGTCTAGTCACCGGTGTATTCTTGCTCTCCATTAGGGAACGAAACAAGGCTATGCGTCAGGTTTCTTTGGGTGGTATGTTGGCTGGTTTGCTCGGTGGCATTTCAGAACCTTCCCTCTACGGTGTCTTGCTGCGCTTTAAGAAGACCTATTTCCGCCTCCTGCCAGGTTGTTTGGCCGGCGGTATCGTGATGGGTATCTTCGATATCAAGGCGTATGCATTCGTGTTTACCTCTTTGCTCACCATTCCAGCGATGGACCCATGGTTGGGCTACACCATCGGTATTGCCGTTGCATTCTTTGTCTCCATGTTCTTGGTTCTTGCACTTGATTACCGTTCTAATGAAGAGCGCGATGAAGCTCGTGCAAAGGTTGCTGCTGACAAGCAGGCAGCGGCCGATAATCAGGATGAAGCAAACGCAACCACAGCAACCACCCCAGCCGCAGCTACCGCAGCTACCGCAACCGCTGCAACCGCCGCAGCAGGTGCAACCGCTGTAGCCACCAAGCCAAAGTTAGCTCCAGGTGAAGTAGTTGAAATCGTTTCACCACTTGAAGGCAAAGCAGTTCCACTATCTGAAGTGCCAGATCCGATCTTTGCTGCTGGCAAACTGGGTCCAGGTATTGCGATTGAACCAACCGGAAACACTGTTGTGGCACCAGCTGATGCAACGGTAATCCTGGTTCAAAAATCAGGCCACGCTGTGGCATTGCGTTTGGATAGCGGAGTGGAAATTCTAATCCACGTTGGTCTTGATACCGTCCAGCTTGGTGGTGAAGGGTTCACCGTCCACGTTGAACGCAAGCAGCAAGTCAAGGCTGGGGATCCGCTGATCACCTTTGATCCTGACTTCATTCGCTCCAAGGATCTACCTCTAATCACTCCAGTTGTGGTGTCCAACGCCGCTAAATTCGGCGAAATTGAGGGAGTTCCTGCAGATCAGGTAGATTCTTCCATGACTGTGATCAAGGTCAACGGCAAGAACGAGTAATCTGGAATCCATGTTGCGCATTGGATTAACAGGAGGGATCGGCAGCGGTAAGTCTACCGTTGCCGATCTTTTGTCATCTGAAGGATTTTTAGTCGTCGACGCGGACCAAGTTGCCCGCGATATCGTTGCACCCGGACAACCGGCATTAGCAGAGCTAGCTGAAGCTTTTGGTGAAGACATCTTAAAGCCAGATGGAACTTTAGACCGAGCGGGTTTAGCAGCCAGAGCATTTATTAACGAAGAGCAAACAGCTCTGCTCAATGCCATTACCCATCCCCGAATCTCTGAAGAGTCTGCCCGCCGATTCAACGAAGCCGAAGCCCAAGGTGCCAAAGTAGCGGTTTACGATATGCCGTTGCTTATCGAAAAAGGCCTTGACCGCAAAATGGACCTCGTCGTAGTTGTTGATGTCGACGTCGAAGAACGGGTTCGCCGATTGGTAGAAAAACGTGGACTCACAGAAGACGATGTGAGGCGGCGTATTGCTTCTCAGGTTCCCGATGACGTCCGATTGAAAGCCGCTGACATCGTTATAGACAACAACGGAACGCTTGAGGATCTGCGCGCTGAAGCAACCAAATTGATTTCTGAGATCCTAAGTCGTGTGAATTAACCCTGAAAACTCTTTCAAATCCACAACCCTCGGACTGTTGCCATCATGGCAGCTCTGAGGGTTTTTCCGGTTCTTGCAGCTACCCGCAGCTACCCGCAGCTACCCGCAGCCACCTGCAGCCACTTAACGACTCCGCAACTTAGCAGTGTGCGTTCGCAGCCTTTCCTGAATCGCGCTGATAAGAGATGCGTGGTTGTCATTGCAGCTTTTAATTTCATGAGCCAAGTCCGCCAGATTCATCGAAGCAGAATCAGTGGACGTGATCCGCTGTTCCACTTCGAGCGCTTTGTCTCGCAGTTGTTCGAGTTGCAACCCAAGCTCAGCGGCAGAACGCAAAATATCGGTGTTATCGCCGGTGGAGGTGAGAAATTCCGACCACGTTTCCAAAACATTTGTGAGGTGATTTTGCTCTTTGAGTACCGCATGCCGGAGTTTTTCTAAGTCTTGGCCAATGACATGTGCATCTGCGGACGTCGGAATAGCAAAAGCTCGCGGCGCGATAACACCACGGCTTAAGTCACTATGAGTTTCATCCGCCAGTTGATGCAACAGTGAAGTCAGAGCCATGTGGGTGACTGGTGCCCAGCGTTTCTCAACACTTCGCTGGTGAAACCGATCAACAAAAACCGTCGTCAGCAAAAATGACACAAGACCTGCAGCGAGACCGGAAAGAATCACGATTTCTTGCCAAAAACTTGTCGATATATCAATCCACACAATAACGACAATGAGCGCCAGCGCCCCAATTGCGGTAATAATGCGCAAGACAGAGGCCTTGGTTAGAGAAATACGCATCGATTGCCTCATTTCAACTGGGCGAGTAGGCAGCTTATGCCCTCGACCATAGCTGAGCCAGGTCAGCGCGCAAGGCTTTTTGCTTTTCGACGCCCCGTGCCACTGACTTCCACAAAAGGCGGGCGCACCCACACCGACCGGGTGCAAGTGCGCCTGGTTTTAGCCGATGCGTTTTACCGCATCGATGACCATGTTCCAGAATTTATCAAAGTCAAGGTCCACAGCTACTTGGGTGGTGCAGTCTGCTGGAGCTGGTGCACGGAAATCTGCCACGGTCATTCCGGTGGTAAGTGCTCCGTACAGTTCTACATCAAGGGGCGCCTTGCGGGTGGTGAACACCGTGGGGTCAACGAGGTAAGCAACAGCACAAGGGTCATGCACGGGTGGGTTCTCAAAGCCTTGAGCGTCTTGGTAGTTCTTGCGGAAGGCGTCGAAAAGCGCGACGACGAAGTCGGCGACGTCGGTACCTAGCTCGTTGAGCTTGGCTTCGATCTCAGGTGTTGCAAGCGCCTGGTGGGTGAGGTCGAGGCCGACCATGGTTAGAGGCCACTTTTCGTTGAAGACGATGTGGGCTGCTTCTGGGTCGATTTTGATGTTGAATTCAGCAACAGCAGTCCAGTTACCGATGTGGTAGCCGCCACCCATGAGAACTACTTCTTTGACACGTTCGGCGATGGCTGGTTCTTTTCGGACTGCCAGTGCGATGTTGGTCAGTGGTCCGGTGGGGACCAGCGCTATTGTGCCGGGCTCGTTGTTCATGATGGTATCGATGATGAAATCTACCGCATGGGTGCCTTCTACCTGCTTAGTTGGTTCAGGCAGTTTATAGTTATGGATTTCCATGCCGGTATCACCGTGGATGTCTTCAGCAACTTCAACCGGACGCACCAATGGGCGGGTAACCCCACGGTAGATTGGTGCATTGATATCAGCGATGGTGGCCACGACCTGCGCATTGTGGGTTACTTTATCCAAGGTTTGGTTGCCGCCGACAGTGGTGATGCCCAGCAGTTCAATTTCTGGGCTGCCGGCTGCCAGCAGCATGGCTACAGCATCATCGTGGCCAGGGTCGCAGTCGAGGATGATCTTGGTAGTCATAGAAAAACTCCTTAAGTTAAATCGATGGGTCTAGTTGGCTGCTTGCGCGGCTTCTTCAGCTTGGGCTTTGGCTGCCACTGTATCGGTGATCGATTCGGGGCGTGGGATGAGCAAAGAGCACAAGAAAGCCAGGACCAAGATGATCACTCCGGCCCACATGCCTGCGGTATATCCGCCGCCGTTGTCACTGAATGCCGTGGAAACTGCGAAGAGGATGGCGAAGGAAATTCCTGCACCTAGGTTGAATGCACCTGCGTTCATGCCAGGCAGATAGCCTTGGTTGTTGGCAGGAGAAAGCACGATGCCGAGGCCGTTGAGCATGATGTTGGCAATACCCGCGTAAGTGATACCCACAAAGATGGAGATGCCGAGGTATGCGAGGTGAGATGTACTTCCGACCAGGAAGGTGGCTCCGGCAACGCCGATGATGGTGGTAGCGATACCAATTTGCAGGACGATCTTGTATCCCAATTTACCGGCGAGAATTCCTGCGATTGGACCGAATACCAAGCCTGCCAGCGCATATGGGGTTAACGTCCACCAAGACACCACACTCGCTGACATACCGGCACCGTTGGCAGCGTCCTGCGCAAGGTTGGGCAACAGGCCATTCATCACCGCGAAGACACCAGTCATGGTGAGCAGAGTGCTCAGCAGGAGCGCCCAAGTACGTCGTTGACCAAGGTATTCGACGCTGACCAGCGGATTTTTAACGCGTTTTTCAATGTTGTAGAAGAAGATGACTCCGGCAACGCCGATGATGAACAGCACAACCACCAGGATCCAATTTGCTTCACCCAGCTTTCCGGCTTCATTGAAAGCCATGAGCAGGGATCCGATAGAGATGGCCAGTGGCAGCACACCAACCCAGTCCATCTTCGGGGTTTCTTCAGCAGTGGATTCCTTCACACTGAAGGGAAGCACAAGGGCGGCAACAGCACAGAACGCAGCCATCACCCAGAAAATAGAACGGAATCCAAGAGTTTCAGCCAACCAACCACCAGCAATGGCATCTACTCCGCCGATACCACCGTTTACTGAGGTAACAATTCCGAGGAGCAGTGCATATTGCTTTTCGTTGGTTACTTGTTGGCGCAGAATGATCAGACATAGTGGCACGGTGGGGCCAGCAACACCTTGAATCAGACGACCCAGGAAGAGGATGGTCACATTGGGAGCAAAGGCAGCGACAACACATCCAATACCGGTAACAATCATCATGCCGACCAGCACTTTGCGACGACCAATCAGATCACCCCAACGCGGCAGGAATAGGGAAAACAGTGCGGCGGCTGTGAAGAAAGCAGTCTGCGTCATGCCGATTTGGGCGACCGTTGCATTAAGTTCAATTTCCATTGTCGCCAGTGCAGGTGCCAGCATAGATGCGTTGAGCTGGAAGGCGAATACCGCGACCAGCAGGGCGATCATCAATGGTACAACTGTGGTGGCCGAGGTTTTACTCGGCTGAACAGGAAGGGACATTAGAGCTCTCTTTTCAGTGAGTGTTTAAGGGGAGTTCAGTGGTTAGGGTGGGGTAGGAAGCTTGAGCGCCCGGCTTGGTGGCGGCATAAGCGCCAACTCGCGCAGAAAAGGTCGCGGCTTCTATGAAGACAGCGCCTTCAGAGAGCTTTGCGACGAGAGCCCCCGCAAACGCGTCTCCACTTCAGGTTGTGTCGACTGCTTCGATTTTTCAGGTGGGGATTGCCGTGAGTTTACCCGGCATGACAACCAGTGCACCTTCGGCACCAACCGTCATCACCACGGAAGCAAAACCATGCTCCAGCAATTCCGTGACCAAACCTTGGAGGATCCGAAGTTGTCGCTGGTGTTTCGAGGCTGTCCAGTACCAGAGCACCTTCATGTTCGTTGACCAACAATGGAACAGCACGACGCAGCTGAGAATGTCCCACGGACACAACTGGAGCCAGATTGATCACGACACCTGCTTGCGACAGATCAACGGCACGCTCGAAACCATCGGCAGGGATCTCACCCTGAAGCAACACAATGCCGGCGTTCTCAATGAGCTCGGCGTGTTTGTCAACAAGCTCTGCGTTGACCCAAGCGTTAGCAACAGGGATGACGATGATGTTTTCACACATCGTCAGACACCGTAATGATGGCAAGACCAGGGGGATTTTCCACAGTGGCAATCGCGGACATATCTGCTCCTGGTTCACGCATGTGGCTCAGTGCCTCGCCAAGCATTTGATCAGTTCCAACCGCACCGATCATGGTGGCTTTGGCATTAGTTGCGCTGCCGCGACTGCTTGGTTTGCACCTTTGCCACCAGCGCTAACTACACCGCCCCTGCCCAGGAGGGTTTCTCTGGGATCAGGGTGGCGTTGAACTTTAGCGGTGAGATCGGCATTGATGGATCCTATTATGACAATGTCGGTACCGGTTGAGTTACTCATTAGAGAGTTCATCCTTCTTCCTTAAAGTGGAATTGATGATTGATTCACGATGAATGAGGGCAGTGGGGATCGTGGTTGTCGTGATGCTGGGCACCGTACCTGCTATTAATTCGGTCAGGATAGACACTGCTCGCTGGGCTAGTTGTTCCACATTTTGATCAATCACTGTCAACGGTCGAGGTTGGAGGGTAAAGAGCGGATGGGTATCAAAACCAATCACGCTGAGATCCTTTCCGATAACCAAACCAGCGTTATGGCAGGCTTCAATGACACCGATCGTCATCATGGAATCACCCGCAAAAAGAGTTTTAGCTCCCTGGTTGAGCAATTTCGTAGCACCGTCAAATCTAACGCTTTGCTCGTACCCACCCAGAAAAATGAGCTGCTCGCCGATTTTGCAGTTGGCACAGGCTGCTTTGAAACTTTCTAATCGTTCGCGACCTGTCGAAGTATCCATGGGGCCAGAGAGATAGCCGATCGGCGCAGCGTTGTTGTGAGCTAGGAGTTCTACGGCTGCGTCGATTCCTGGTTGGGGATTGGACGTCACCGATGGGATAGTGGAGCCTGCCGGGAGCTCTCCGTCAACCAACACTACGGGCATTCCTTGCTTCTGCAAGTCTTCTAGTTGATCCGCGCATTCTTCGTTGGGCACGCAGACGATTCCATCAACACCATGCGAGGTGAGAAATTCCAAAGATCCAGACATGGTAGTGGCATCTTCATTACTGTTGGTGATAATCGTGGCAAGTCCGGCATTGCTAGCAGTGCGTTGAATCTCGGTAACCATGGCAGCGAAGTCGTGGTTAATCAAACTGGGAACAATCACACCAATGGTGTTGCTGCGGGAACTGCGAAGCGCACGAGCTTGAGCATTTGCCCGGTAGCCCAGATCAGAGGCTAACTGCTGGATTCTTTCACGAGTCGATGTCGCAACCGCCGGATTATCCGCCAGTGCTCGTGATGCTGTGGCGATGGAGACACCTGCTTGACGAGCGACATCTTTCAGAGTCGGTCGGAAATTTTCCGTCGCCACGATGCCTCTTTATCTTATTGCCTACCTCTATGTAATCGTTTACATAACCTATTACGTGCAAGGCTACGTTGGCAACAGGGGCAGAAATCGGGGGAATATTTTCATCAAGATGATCCGTTTGCCCGAATTGGGTCTGTGATGTCTCCACTTTGGCGTTTAAGGGTTCGATAGCTCATGTTCGGCGAGAAACGGCAGATGGATTTTTCCGAATGTAACCGGCTAGCCAAGGTATTTTGCTCCATAAGCGTAGACGGTGAACTATTACATTTCGGTTCTTACCCGAGACGTGGAAGCGAGCACCAAGTAAAAGCCCTACGACTAGTCTCCCTATCAGATATGACATTTAGACGCTACAACCAAAGCGATGAGAAATCTTCTCTTACAACTCCAATCCTCCCAAAGCCATATCCGGTTGAAAATGGCCTTGATGGTAATCGCAAAGGGGATCACCAGCTGGCAAACCATCTTTCTAATCGTAATGATCCCTGCCACGGATGCATCTGGGTGTGGATAATTGCGGGGGTTTGGCAAGTAATCCGCTTATATCGGATTTGCCCTACATTCCGGTTTTTGTAGCGCAAAACTCCGTGGCCACCGAGCTGCTCCACACGCAGGAGGCATTCTGCGAGATCCGTGGGAGGGCAGAGGGGTTGGCTCAGTTCGATGCTGATTCTCCCTGTTGCAAAACCCACGCGTGGATCGGCTTGGAATAGCTCGGACATGGGACTCACCACACGAACGTCACCTGCTTGGAGCCATGCTGCCACCACTGGTTCGGGAGTATTCCCTGGAAGGGAAACAACAATGTCTTGTTGCTCGAAAAAAACACCGGCAGGGCGCGCTATCGGGTGAGTTATGCGAGAAGCCAGGGCGATAGACTCAGCATTTTTCTGGGCGAGCTTGTCCATCTCAGGCTGGACTCGGACATCCCACTCCGGCTCAAGGTGATCGGCGACGGCTTCGGGATCGTGAATGAAGATAGCACCGGTGTTCCACAGTCTCCATCCGAATTCCCAGTCTTCTCCACCATAACCAATCATTGTTTCGTCGAAGCCGTCGACCTGAGAAAACAACTGCTTCGAGGTACCTAGCACTGAGGAAATAATGAAGCGCCAGGAGGTATCATCAGATAGGCGCAGGTGGCGGGTATATTCCCAGGCGTCACGGAGCCACTGCGGTTCTACTCCGTCCTGAAGACGGGTACCCACCACCACACTGCGGGGATCAGCTGTGATCCATCTGCTCATCGCACTTAAATACCCAGGGCGGGGGACCGTATCGCCGTCGAGGAAAACTAGCACCTCGTGAGAGGCTGCCCGGGCACCTAAGTTGCGTGCGGCTGCTGCACGAAACCCCTGGTCTTCCTGGCGAACTACCGTTATGGGCAACGTCGAGGTAACCTCAGGCGAAACGTCGGATCCGTCGTCGGCGATAATAATCTCCACGTTGCCTTCATGGTTGTTTTTCTCGATCCCTGCGATGACTTTTTTTAAGGAGTCGAAGTCGTTGTAATAGGGAATTACGACGCTGACTGCTGCCGGATCATCAACTGGGCTCGGTGGTATGTTGCCACGCAGCCATGGTCCGAAATGTGTGATCCATAGATCCTGCCAGGAGGTGGAAACCTCCTGCCACCCCCAGGTAGGGAGTGTGTTAACGCGCTGGGTAAATTCTGGGTCTTTGGCTGCTTCGGCGAGCGCAGAAGGCCAATCGTTAACCACCACCACTTGCTCGGGATGATTATCTGCAACCTCACGGGCATAATCGCTATCGGCTACCAACACACGTCTCCCGGCAGCGAGCCAGCGCATTAAAGATCCTGATGCAGAGAAGTGTCGGTGGGCGCATACGGGGATGGCAATGCGGTCCATCTCCGCCCACAAGTCAGCATCGGAAAGGTAACCGGTAACTTCCACCCCGGGCAACTCCATGTTCTCATGGCCTAAGGAGTACGTGCCCAGTGCGCGAACAGAAAGTCCGTCCACCTGCCGCGCCGCTGTGACAATGGTCTCATGGCCTTTGCCTGGATAGATAAAACCGAGGACGCCGACAGTACCAGGCTCCGGGGTGCTGGCGGGGTCGGGTGCCTCAGGAAGGGGTAGAGCAATGACATGTATATCGCTGTCGAAGAAGGAAGCCTCGTGGAATGAGTTAGTCACCGAGAGGTCAGCCATTCGGGCCAGGCGCTGGTAAGCATTACTGCGGCGTTCGAAACGCTCCAGTCCTTCCTCGGGTTGAGGTACGTCATGGAAGGAAACACTAAACGGATGACCTTCTACAGCTGCCAAAACGGCATCCACTGCGGACTCCGGATCGGGCCCGAAAAGGTGGTCGGTAAACGTAACATGGATCGGGCCCGGGGGAAGGGTGTCCTCAAGGCCAGCTTGGAGGCCGCCACTGTGAGCTGCTAGTAGTCGCGCGTATTCGGTTACACCGTGTTCTGCGGGACCTACTAACAGGTGGGTGATATTCATCCGTAGCGCTCCTTCTTTAGCCAAGCATTGCATCGGGCAATGATCTGCGACTTTATCAAAACCTACTGAGGCTGCGGGGTGTAATTGCCATAGATGGTCATCGTTGTGGTTCATCGATTCCGTTCATCGGACCACATTTCTAGATCAAACCTAGCAATCTCAGTCGCTGCGCATGACGTTTCATCCCTGCCTTCAATACCTCTGGGTGCTCACGGTAGAACGCAAGCTGCGCTTGATGGATATCTTCGGAGGGGAGAGGATGCCACGTCTCACGTCCCATCACCGTTATACCTAAGGCGAGGGCAGCACTGGCATCTATCGGCGCATTCAAGCCGCCCAGTAATTCACGGCCAGGATCTTGCACCTCACCAGATACACCGATGGCTGACAGTACCTGATATGCGAGAAATTCCAAGGTGCTGTTGTCAGGATGGTTAATGGTATGCCATATAGGCCAGGTTTCGATGAAGTCCGATACCCTCACCGTGCCATGAGCCTTTTCACGCTTCCGCAGCTCCGCGATGCTCATCTTGGCCAGTTCACGCAGACTTTCCTCCTCTATGGAAGACACAGCTGGGGCGTCGATTCCTCGTGATGCAGCTACTAGAGTCCGCAGATCGTGGTAAGGCACAACCGGCGGATTGAGAGACGAATCGTTTGGGGAGCGGATGATAGCCTGATAGGGCATGAGGCCATCAAAACGCAATACTGGGAACCTAACCACACTGCCACTATCTGGCAGAAAACGGGCCAACTGGTCGGTGCCACAGGGCAACCCCCGATAATTATCGTGCACCGGCTGCATGATCAGAATATCGGTGGTCTGCAACACCACCCTAATAAGATCGATATCTTCGTTGGTCCATTCATGGATGGCGGGGATACGGAAAGAATTCACAGCTCCGGTGGAATCAAGGAGTATGCGCAAGGATTCCGCCTGGCAGTTACCAACTACAGCTATAGTGGGATTTTCACTGATTTGGATCGGAGCACGAAGTCGGTAGAAGTCTGCGTAATGGCGACGGCGAGCCACAGTAGAAGGTTCCAAAAGCTCATTACCAAATGCCTGCGTATTCATTAAATATAATATTACAGGTTATACAAGACGATTCGCCCATATCTAGAAAGGTGGTGCTGTGTCAATCAAAGTGCTGTCCATCCCGGCAGGCCATCCATACCCGCGAGCGTTGCAACCCGTGGGGGGATGGGAAGAAATCACAGTGTTGCCAGATCCAGTGGTGACCCCTGATAACCCAGAGCAGTGGTGGCCCCACCCTGCGTTTACACCTGAATGGTGGATCAACTCACAGAAGGTGGATGTGGTTCATGTTCATTTCGGGTTTGAACATCTTACCTTGGAACAGACCAGGCAGTTCACTGAAGTGCTCGATCGCAATGGTATTCCGTTGGTGCTTACGATTCATGATTTGGATAATCCCCACCTGACTGACCAGAGCAATTACCACGAACAACTGCGCATTCTTGCTCGGGCTGCTACTCATGTATTCACGCTTTCGCAGCAGGCAGCGGAGGTCGTCTACAGGCGTTATGGCAGCGCTGTAGAGGTGACGCCACACCCCGCGATCACCAAAGGTCAGCCACACCCAACTACTAACCGCTCCGGGGTGTTCCTTAAATCGGTGCGGGCCAATGTCATCACCGATCCGGGGTTTTATCGCGATCTAGGGGCGGAGATCTACATCCATGAGAATGGGCCATCGGAACTAACCAGTATGGCCGATCACGTGCACATGCCCATGGACGATCAAACATTGCACAGCACGATCGCTCGACACCGAGTGGTCGTATTGCCATATAAATGTGGAACCCATTCTGGCTGGTTGCGTATGTGCCGCGATCTCGGCGTCAGCGTGGCCGTCCCGGATTGTGGTTGCTATGCATCTCAGATGCCGGGAGATGACGGTGTGGCTACCTACCGCACCGGTGACGGCAAAGATGCAGCTCGCGCTGTGGCAATGCTAGAAAGCTGCTACCCCGCGCGTCCACACCCGGTGCCAGATGTCAGTGACCAACATCGTCACGTTTATCTCACTGTAGCGGGTAAGCTATGAAAATTGCTGTTGTTGCACCGGGGCGACACCCCATTATTGAACCCTATGCCGGTGGCCTAGAGGCATACTGCGGCATGCTAGCCAATAGTCTGCGCAATCGAGGGCATGAGGTGGACTTGTACGCCCCGGCTGGGTCGGAGGGACATGTCCGTGATTTCGAGTTCCCCAGACCAGATTGGCGGTTCACTACCGCCGAGGAAAACGATCACGCCTATCCGCCTGGGCATTCGGAACAGGAGGATCGGGCGTTCGCGCGTCTGCGGGCGCACCTTGAGGCAAGCAACTACGACGTGGTGCATAACAATAGTTTGCACCCGGAATTATTGTTATCACAGACCCTACCCCTGGTTACTACCTTGCACTGCCCACCGGTAGATCGTATGGCAGCGGTGGCGCCGGAATCGAGGAGCGTTTTTACCGCAGTTAGCAACTCTACCGCCGCCAGCTGGGCTCTGCCTGGAATTCAGGTCATTCCTAACGCGGTGGATAGTTCTGTCTGGCGAGAGGGGCCTGGAGGTCAGAGTGCTATTTGGTTTGGACGTATTGTGCCGGAGAAGGCACCGCACTTGGCTATAGACGCCTGTCGCAAGGCTGGAATACCACTAACGATTGTGGGCAGACGTTCTAGCCCGACCTATTGGGCAAGCGAGATCCTACCGCGTCTGGGCAACGATGTGGAGTGGATCGGAACACTCAATCACACCCTACTGGCGGAGCGGGTTGGTCATTCTCGCGTCGCGGTGATCACCCCGGAGTGGGAAGAACCCTTCGGGTTGGTCTCCATCGAGGCGATGTCTTGTGGCACCCCAGTGGCGGCATTTGCGCGTGGCGGGATGGCTGACGTACTAGATGCCTCACCATGCCCGTCGGTACAGGCTGGTAACGTCGAAGCGCTCGCTCAGGCCATTCGTGATTCGAGGTTCGTCGACCGCACAAGGGTTGCCCATTATGCCCGTGAAAATTATGGGATAGCTGCTTTCCTCGATCGCTACCTCGCGGTGTATAGAAAGGTGACAACAGAGAGATCGGACCCGAGAAAAGCTCCAGTCACTACCGGAATTGTGTCCCGTACCGCCGCTTTTGCCCATGAGGAGGTCCAGCGATGATTGGCATGTATGCACACCACAGCGGTAGCGGGCACCTGCACCGCGTCCGCTCAATTTCTAGACATCTGAATGAGGAAACTGTGATCTTTTCCTCCGCACCGGGCGCGGATATTCAGTTGCCCTTGGACACTGACCCGGATAATCCCACCCCCCGGGATCTGACGGCTGGGGGAACTCTCCATTGGTCGCCTTTAGGAGTACCAGGACACACGCAGCGTTTGGCGCTTATTGCCGCCTGGATCACCAAGCATCGCCCCCGCGCATTCTATGTAGATTGTTCCGTCGAGATCGCTAGCTTCGTACGTCTCATGGGCATTCCCGTAATTACGATCGCCATGCCAGGCTTTCGCCATGATCAACCCCATCAATTGAGCTACCACCAGGCAAGCGCCATAATCGCTGCATGGCCGGACTGGGTTCCCGTACCCACTCACCTGATCGCCCACGTGAATAAGCTCCACATGGTTGGTGGTATCTCTCGCTTCGAACCTCCGACGAAGTCATGCCAGCGGTCCGGTGTGATAATCCTTCGTGGTGCAGGCGGTGATGACTTTGATAGTCATACCTGGCCGGAGGCCACGGTGCTTGGCGGAGATAGGTTTGTGGATAACCCTATTCCACTGCTTTTGAGTGCTTCGGTAGCGATCGCAGCGGCCGGACAGAACTCCGTAGCTGACCTTGCCATTACTAGAACTCCTGCAATTATCCTCCCGCAGGACCGTCCTTTCGGTGAGCAGAGCGCCACCGCAAACACGCTGGCTCAAGCCCGGATTGCAGTAGTTCCCACCAGATTCCCGGAACCGGGAGAATGGGAGGTGTTGTTTGAACACGCGAGGAATAGAGCAGCGAACTGGCGCCTCTGGCAAGCCGAAGGTGCAGCTGAAAGAGCTGCAGCGGTGATTGAAAATGTGGCCAACGTGGAAGGAAATTAACCAGAATATGAAGTATGCGGTAGTGACCATAGCTGATGATTCACGACAAGAGCATGTGGACATGCAGCTGGAAGGATTGAAGAAATGGGCGCAAGGTACTCCACACTACCGCGGCTATATTGCCACAGATATGAACCTGGCGCGTGCCCGCAACGAAGTGGCTGCTAGGGCTATGGAAGACGGGGTCGAGCTACTGATTTTCCTTGATGCTGATTGTATTCCGGGGCCCTTCTTAATACCTTTCTACGTCGAGGCTGCGCGTAACTGGCCTGATGAAGTACTCTGTGGTCCGGTCACCTACCTTCAGGAACCTGACGATCGGGGATATCAATTAGACACTTTGCTGGAGTTGACTAACCCCCACCCAGCGCGTCCGAACCTGCCCGCAGGGCAGAGTAGGTTAGGGACAGAAGACGAGTGGAAGTTATTTTGGTCGCTTTCCTTCGCGATGACCGCTTCCGCATGGCAGGATAGCGGAGGCTTTGATGAGGGTTACGTTGGATACGGAGGCGAAGATACTGATTTCGCGTTCCACCTCCGGGCGCAGGGTAAAAAATTGCGCTGGGTGGGCGGAGCCCACGCCTATCATCAGTGGCACCCAGTATCCTCTCCACCAATCGAACACCTCGACGATATCTTGGCTAACGCGACGCGCTTCCACTCCATCTGGGGTGTCTGGCCCATGGAAGGCTGGCTGTTGGCATTCGCTGAACGCGGGTTGGTGAAGCGTGGTGACGATGGCTGGGTGCGCACCTAAAGTGACACCTGTCGACGCTAAACCTCTACATCTGAATAGCATGTTCTAGCTGGAGTGGGCATCACTGCAACTTTGCCTGAAAGTTTTTGAAAATCGACCTGAATCCGGGCAGTGATATGGCCCGTCCGGCAATCAGAAACTTTCTCTAGGAGACTCTGAATGGTCTAGCTCAGCAGAATTATGCTTGATTGATCGTACGTTTCGACATGATTGGCATTCTTCCGACAATGAATAAAAATGCGAACTGAATATAGGGCTTTGTACTTTTCTCAATACAAACCTCTCTGGTCTATGAAGAGATAACAACCAGAGATCTCAGCGGTTGCGGTTTATTCTCCCCTTCAAGTGGTGTGTACCACGCAGTAGATTACTGTCGCATCAGCTGCCAGATAACATTCGGCAGGCTGAATCGTGTGCCAATGGTTCGGGCTTCTTAATTCGTATGGAATCATTAGGGTATTCGATGCGAATTCTAGGAATTTGCCACAACGCTATGTGTGAACCAAAGGGATCAACCGTCGATAAGCGTTTGCTTGCGCAGTGATTTACTGCGAGCCGCAACGTGTCCACCCTGTGGCGTATCCTTGGAGGCATGGCTTTTGCTGCTGAACATCCTGTCCTGTCCCACTCTGAGCACCGCCCGGTTGGTGAGATCGAGCGAAGCGATGACAAATTTGAGGTTATTAGTGAATTTGAGCCTGCGGGTGACCAGCCTGCGGCTATTAAAGAGCTCGATGAGCGCTTAGACCGTGGTGAGCGGGATGTGGTGCTGTTGGGTGCTACCGGTACGGGTAAGTCCGCGACGGCGGCGTGGTTGATCGAAAAGCAGCAGCGTCCCACTTTGGTTATGGCTCCGAATAAGACGTTGGCTGCGCAGTTGGCTAATGAGTTACGGCAATTGTTGCCCAATAACGCGGTGGAGTATTTCGTGTCTTATTACGATTACTACCAGCCAGAAGCGTATATCGCGCAGACTGATACTTATATTGAAAAGGACTCCTCTATTAATGAGGATGTGGAGCGCCTGCGTCACTCAGCAACGTCGTCTTTGTTGAGTAGGCGAGACGTCGTGGTGGTGAGCTCGGTGTCGTGTATTTATGGTCTGGGTACTCCGCAGTCTTATCTTGATCGTTCCGTTGTGTTGAATGTGGGCGAGGAGATTGATCGGGATCGTTTCTTGCGCCTGCTGGTAGATATTCAGTATGAACGCAATGATGTGGGCTTTACTCGTGGTGCTTTCCGCGTAAAAGGGGACACCGTGGATATCATCCCGGCATATGAGGAATTAGCAGTACGCATTGAGTTTTTCGGTGATGAAATTGATGCTCTGTACTACATTCACCCTTTAACTGGTGACACCATCAGGCAGGTAAATGAGATCCGTATTTTCCCAGCTACGCACTATGTTGCAGGTCCAGAACGGATGGAAAAGGCTGTTGCGGATATTAAGGCGGAGCTGGAAGTTCGTCTGGCTGACCTGGAAAACCGCGGAAAGTTGTTGGAAGCACAGCGCCTTCGGATGCGTACCGAATATGACTTGGAAATGATCGAACAGGTTGGATTTTGTTCAGGCATTGAGAACTATTCCCGCCACATTGATGGACGTGGAGAGGGGACAGCGCCGGCCACGCTCATTGACTATTTCCCAGAGGATTTCCTCACCATCATTGATGAGTCTCACGTAACTGTCCCGCAGATCGGCGGCATGTTTGAAGGCGATATGTCACGTAAACGCAACCTGGTGGAATTTGGTTTCCGCTTGCCTTCTGCACTGGATAATAGGCCGTTAACCTGGGAAGAGTTTGACGATCGTCGTGGTCAAACAGTATTTATGTCTGCAACCCCAGGAAAATTTGAGATGGCTGCTGCCGACGGCGAGTTCGTCGAACAGGTCATTCGCCCAACCGGACTTGTTGATCCAAAGGTCACTGTGAAGCCAACCAAGGGGCAGATCGATGACCTAATCCACGAAATCCGCCAACGCACCGACAAAGATGAACGCGTTTTGGTCACCACGCTGACCAAGAAAATGGCTGAGGATCTTACCGATTACTTACTGGAAAACGGCATCCGCGTGCGCTACCTGCACTCTGATATTGATACATTGCAGCGCGTGGAATTACTGCGTCAGCTTCGCCTAGGTGAATATGATGTGCTGGTGGGTATCAACCTGCTGCGTGAGGGACTTGACCTGCCCGAAGTTTCCCTCGTAGCAATCTTGGATGCCGATAAGGAAGGCTTCCTACGCTCCACCACCTCACTGATCCAGACCATTGGCCGTGCCGCCCGAAATGTGTCCGGCGAGGTGATCATGTACGCCGACAAGATCACCGACTCCATGCAATACGCCATCGAAGAAACCGATCGACGCCGTGAAAAGCAAGTTGCCTACAACAAAGAACACGGCATCGACCCACAGCCGCTTCGAAAGAAAATCGCCGATATCCTCGACCAGGTTTATGACAACTCCGCCGAACCGTCTGGCCCCTCCGCCTCAGGTGATGCCGCAGTCGTGGCCAAACCAGACGTCTCCAGCATGCCTGCCAAAGAAGTACAAAAGCTTATCGACGACCTCAGCGCCCAAATGGCTGCGGCCGCACGCGAGCTCAAGTTCGAACTGGCTGGGCGACTACGTGATGAAATCTTCGAGCTAAAGAAAGAATTGAGAGGTATCAAGGACGCCGGCATCTAAGTTTGGTTGCTCACTTAAAGCCCCGAATTTGGCACTTAAGCTCCAACTATTTTGTTAGACTAGAACACTAATTACAGACATCCAGAGACTGAGATTTTTAGCCTCTGCCATAAGTATTTGGGAAGGTCACATGAGCGAGAATTACAGCAAGATTGTCGTCGGCACTGATGGATCTAAATCATCCCTCCTAGCGGTTGAACGAGCAGCGCGCATTGCCGCAGCTTTCGACGCCACTTTGATCATCGGATGCGCATACTACGAAAGCAAAGAAGAAGCTTCTAAGACTCTGCGCCAGGACTCCGTAACCATCCTGGGCGATGATCCTGCTCGTGAAAACCTCGACAAGGCATCAGAAAAAGCTCGTGCGGTTGGTGCGAAAAACATCGAGACCGAAGTTCGTCCCGGTACCCCTGTTGAGGCATTAATGGCAATCGTTAATGATAACCAGGCTGACCTTCTTGTCGTTGGTAACCGTGGCATCAACTCCCTGACTGGCCGTCTGCTCGGATCTGTACCTGCAGATGTTGCACGCCAATCTGATTGCGACGTGATGATTGTTCACACCGTGAGCTAAGATCTCCCCAAAGTTAACGCCGGTACCTTCCTCCCAGTTGAGGAAGGTACCGGCGTTATTTTTTATGGTGGATTACGTTGACGGCGGGTTCGGGGATGAGACTGGTGAGGTGTGCTGGACCTGACCAACACAAATCCACTAGGATCCGGAAAATAGTTGCCATAAAAATACGCGTAAGCGTTTATCGCATGTTTAAAGCCTTGAGTTTTTTTGGATGAGCTTTGATATGTGCTTGACCTTGAAAACCCGTTAAAAGCGCTTCTGGGGAGGTATGACCTTTTCAAGGTAAGGGCTTAAATTTAAGAGTGACCAAACCAGGCGACCCAGAATCTATAAAAACTCAAATGTTGGGTCTGTGTGTTTGGTATTGACAGCGATATACCAAACCAGCAGACCCGCAATCTTCGAAAACGTGATTTCTGGGTCTCCTGGTTTGGTCTTGTGCCACCTAGTGCGCGAACACCTAAAACCACACGAGGCATACAGTTATTTCAGCACTAATTAGACCCAATTCGGGTGGTCATTCCTCGGGTTAAATTTTGACCCACGACTTCAAAAGTCTTACCTTCCCAGCAGTGCGTTTAAAAGGTTTTGAGTTACTTGCCCATACAAATGGAGCGTTAAATGTGACCATCAGTTTTCAAATCTCACACGGGCCTCATTGATTTTCGTGTTGCTTATCAAATTCCTCTTGGGCTTTAAGGACCTGTTCCAATTCGGATTCCACAATGCTGACCAACTGCATTAGCGGCTTTGCCAGCTTTTTTCCAAGGGGTGTTAAGGAATACTCGACATGAGGTGGGATGGCGCTGTAGATGGTTCGGGTGACCATGCCGTCACGTTCTAATTGGACCAATGTTTGTGACAGCATGCGGTCACTGATGCCTTCAACTTTGCGACGAATCTCTGCAAAACGCATGGGGGAGTCGCTTGTTATTAATGCCACCATGGTCAGCGATCCCCATCTGCCAGTGACATGCTGCAATGCGCCACGTGAGGAACACATGGAAGAAAAGACGTTTGCTAGCTGCTCTGTTGGGGAAATAGACATGTGCTAATCCTATCTCCAAAAGAGCTCTAACGAAAGTATTGCACTTATTTTTAGTTAGTGCTATCTTGAAGTGCGTACCGTAACACACACGAGTGGAGTAGAAAATGCGTATTGCAGTAACCGGAGCAACCGGCGTATTGGGTGGACTTGTCATTGATAGCCTTGTAGAAAAGGGCGTTGCAGCCTCGGATATCGTCGCAGTTGTCCGAAATGAAGAAAAGGCGGCAGACCTCAAGGCACGTGGCATTAACCTTGGTGTCGCAACTTTTGAAGATGAAGCAGCTCTGACTTCCGCTCTGGATGGTGTGGAACGACTGGTGTTTATTTCGGGCAGTGAGGTCGGCCAGCGTGTTGCTCAGCACACCAATGTGATCAATGCAGCTAAGGCAGCTGGCGTGAAGTTGATTGCCTACACCAGCTTGCTCAACTTGGAAACTTCTGAATTGGCGCTTGCTCCAGAGCATGCTGCAACAGAAAAGCTGCTGGCAGAAAGCGGTATTGACCATGCACTGCTGCGCAATGGTTGGTACTGGGAAAACTATGCAACGTCAATTGATGCAGCGAAAGCTACCGGAAAGTTCTTTGGTGCTGCCGCCGGAGCAAAGGTCTCTGGTGCTGCACGCAAGGACTTCGCAGAAGCAGCTGCAGTGGTGATCACCAGTGAGAATCAAGCGGGTAAGGTGTATGAGCTAGCAGGTAGACCAGCTCTTACTTACCCAGAAATCGGTGATGGAATCGGAGAAGTCATTGGTAAGCCAGTGGAGTACGTCAACCTCTCCGTTGAAGAATACCAGCAGGCTCTCGAACAAGGTGGCGTACCAGCTGAGTTCGCAGCAATTCTGGCGGGCATGGATCCGATCATCGCCCAGGGTGCACTTTACTCAGAAAGCACCGATTTGCAGGATCTGATCGGTCGCCCAACCACCTCTGTCGTCGAGGCTCTAAGTTAATCTCCAATAATTGTCAGACTCTGCGTTGCACGGGTTACCGCAACGTAGAGGTCCTGCAGTCCTTGAGGAGATTCTTCAACAATCCCAGCAGGATCAACCACGATGACGTGGTCAAACTCTAACCCCTTGATGTCATCCACAAGGTAGAAATCTTCACTGTGGTGCGCGTGTGAGGATATGACAGCGATAGTTCGCTCTGCATCCTCCGCGCGCAATTTCTCGATCACAGCAGGTACATCAGTATCGATCGGTAATCGAACTACCTCACGCCCTGATTCCCGAATGGCCGTCGCAGGTGCGATGTCTGGATTAATCTGATCCAACAACTCATTGGCCACCGTCATGATCTCAGCGGGGGTGCGGTAATTAACGGTTAGCTCGTGGTGCCTAAAACGCTTTTCGACGAAAGGCCACAGCGATTCTGCCCAATCGTCAACGCCTGCAGGCGAACCAGTTTGAGCAATATCGCCTACCAACGTCATCCACCGGGAGGGGCTACGCCGAAACACCATGCGCCACTCCATCGGGCTAAGTTCTTGTGCTTCATCGACAATAACGTGACCGTACGCCCACTTGTGATCAGCCTGAGCTCGTTCTGCCGTGGTGCGATTATCGGTAACTTCTTGGCGCTGGGCAAGTGTTTCAGCGTCGATGACGTCGAATGCAGAAAGAACTTCAGCTTCTGTGACATCGTCAATATCTGACGATTGGGAGGAACTTAAAACATCGAGAACTTCCTGTGCATCTTCAATTTGTTCCCGCCACTGAGCTTCCGCCTTTTCGCGAGCTTCTTCAGGATCAGGCAACCCAATTAACAAGGCTAACTCATCTAAAAGTGCAGCATCTGACGGTGCCCACGGATCTAGCTCACCACGCAGCAATGCAGCTTTAGTTTCCTCATCATAACCGTGGGCTGCCACCTCAATCCGCTCTGCCGACGTCAACAGTTCTTGCAGCACGTCCTGCGGGCGTAACTCCGGCCAAAAATCGTCGATGATGGACTGGAGGGCCGCGTCGTCAAGCAAATCATCATGCAGCTGGTCGATGTCAGCGGCAGACAGCAAATTCTTGCCGCCCAGCGGATCCGCACCAATGGTTTCCGCCATTTGGTGTGCGAGCTGTTCAACCAAATGCTCGCGGAAAATCGGGCGCGCAGAATTGTGCGATTGCCTGGCCCGACGAGCACGCGTGCGCGATCTTGCAACAGTTTTCTCATCAATGGAGATATCAATGCCATCGACGGTGACTACAACAGTTTTTTCAGGAAGCACCTGATATGCCTTGACGGCCTCGGCCAAAATATTGGCCATCTCTTCACTGCCTTTGATTTCTCGAGTCAGTGAATTTTCCACGCCAGTGGGAACTACACCGGGAAATAGCTCACCGACGGTAGATAAAACGACGCCAGTTTCACCAAGTTCGGGCAACACGTGAGAGATGTATTCCAAGAACGTCTTGTTTGGGCCAATGATCAACACACCAGACTTAGCCAACTGATCACGCCAGGTATAGAGCAGGTAAGCCACGCGGTGAAGCGCTACGGCAGTTTTGCCAGTTCCGGGGCCACCTTGGACAACCATGACGCCACGAGTGGTATCGCGGATGATTTCATCCTGCTCACGTTGAATTGTTTCCACAATATTGCGCATGTGGCCACTACGCGCTTGCTCTAAAGCTTGGTGAAGTACAGATTCAGAGCCAACACCGCCTTGCTCAATAACGTCGGTGGTATCGCCAGATAAAACTTCATCATCAACACCTGTGACTACTCGGCCGCGCGTGCGGATATGACGCCGAATGTGTACACCCTCTGGCGCTACCGTCGTTGCCAAATAAAATGGCCTGGCCATGGGGGAGCGCCAATCCAACAACAAGGTCCGGTAATTGTCTTCTCGCACGTCAAGACCCATGCGACCGATGTATCGGCGATCAAGGCCTGGTTTGCCCTCAACAGGATTTTCTGCATCCTCGGGGTCGGATTCGACATCGATCCGGCCAAAAACCAAACCAAGCTGCGCCAAATTAAGACGATCGAGTTTTTCATTCAGCCCGTGATATTCGGTTTCGCGACGCACGAGCGCTTCTGGATCCGGGTTTGATGGGTCAACGTCTTTCATTACCTCCGAAAGCCGTTGATTGGATCTAGTGACCTCATCATCTAAGCGGCCAAAGAGAAGATCGACATAAGCCTGTTCGTGGTTTATAGCGGCGGTGAGGGCGTTTGGGGCATCTGAATCAGAATCAGATTGCCTAATGGTGGTCACTCTGGGAGACCTCCTGTTTCCAGATGTAGTGCAGTGAACAAAGTGTTTGAGTGGAAATAGATACAACACTTAAGAGCTATCAATCATTCCAGACATCACATGAAGGGGTGTAATGAGTTAAAAAACCGCCACGCCATCCCGGCGATTCGGGGCAGCGTGGCGGAGAATATTACTGAAAAGTGTGAGACCTTACAGGTCGATCTTCTTCAGTTTCTTTTGAGCACGACCGATTGCCTTATCAGCTTGCTTTTGCAGCTTGTCGTATTGCTTGGTGGCCTTCTTATTAGCGCGACCAGTGGTTTCTTCAGCAACCTGGAGCGCAAAGTTGGCCTTGTCCTGAGCCTTGCCAGCAGCCTTTACAGCAGACTTACGAGCAGTCTTTGCGTTAGCCTGTGCAGCTTCCAGCCAGTCACCGCTGTTGTCCTCGAGGTAGGAGGTTGCCTTGTGTGCGTAATCGGTGACGGTGTCCGCTACCTTATGAGCAGTTGAGGTTGCAGACTTAATCCAGTCATCTTTGTTGTCTTCCACGTAATCCTGCGCGGTGTGAGCGTACTCGGAGACCTTTTCGGTGGTATCAGCAAACCAATCAGAGGCCTTCTCGCCGAATTTCTCGGTCTCAGACTTGGTTGGCAAAGCCTGCTGCAATTGCTTCTTACCGCGCTTTGCAGCATTGGTTGCACGCCACTTCACACCTGGCTTGCCTTCAGTATCCACAGAAGTGATAAATAGACCACCAAGAAGGGCAACATTGGTGAGGAAACCGTTACGGCGGTTGCGCTTTTCCTCGGCATCCTGGGTTTCCCAGAACGCATTACGAGCCAAAATGGTAGGCACGGTTAATACTGCAAGGGTTGCAGCAGAGGTGCGGGGCGCGCGACCGATGGCCAGCAATGAACCAGCGCCAACCTTGGTGCCACCGATGATACGGGTGACTAATTCAGGGTCTTTGGAAATGCGCTTTGCGTACTTGCGGGGCAGCACATAACGGATGCGATCCAGAACTACCTGTGTGCCTTCGACGTGTGCGCTGGAATTCAATACTGTTTCTGCGCCATCTGCGACGTAGACCGATGCAAGCATTGGTCGAGCGAGTTTGCGGATCATTATGGTGATGCTCCAATCAAAATACTGTTGTCCAGTGGTTTGCCTAGTGTGACAACTGGATTAACTTCAGATTTTTTCTCTAAAATCCGATCGTACCTAGGTTATGACCAGAGTGTCGGCAGGATCGAATCTTTTGCAGGAAATTTTCAGAAAACTTAAAAGATGGCGCATTTCTTCTTAGCGCTTAAAGGGGTGGTGGCTAGTTACCAACGACTGGCTAGTTACCAACGACGCTCCCACCACACCTCAAGCTGCGGGCGTTCTGCGCCGAGAGTGGTTTCATTGCCGTGGCCTGGCCAAACAATGCTTTCATCGGGGTAGGTGTCAAAGACGCGTTCTTTTACATCGTTAAAAAGGCGAACAAAATCACCTTCGCTGCTGGTTTTTCCGAGACCTCCGGGGAAGAGGCTGTCGCCTACAAAAAGGTGGGTTTTGCCATCAATCTCAGCAGTAAGCATTGCGCCGCCAGGGGTATGACCACGTAAAATGCTGATGGGGAATACAAAGCCTTCAAATTCAATTGAATCACCATGATGTAGCTCGACATCAACAGCAGAAGGCAACGCCGGAACTTCTAAAAATGGAGCGTAATGCGTGGCTCCTGTTTTGTGGAGTATCTCAGGCAAGGCACGAACATGGTCAGCATGGCGGTGAGTGGTGAGAACCTTGGTGATGGTTACGCCAGCATCTTCAGCTAACTTGAGTAGAGCAGGTGCGTCATCTGCGGCATCAATCAAGAGACCTTTGCCATTTGCTGCCAAAAGGTAGCAATTGTTGTCCATCTGGGACACGGAAACATGATGAAGAGTTAAGTCTGTAGTCATGTGGTTCAGACTAGCGGAAACATCTTGTTCGATGCTATGTTCGAAGGTATATTTTTAGTGACTTTAATCGATTTTGAAGGGCAGTTGAGCATTGGCTGATCGCCTCGTAGTGCGCGGAGCGCGTGAACACAACCTAAAAGGTGTGGATATTGATCTGCCTCGTGATTCGATGGTGGTGTTCACGGGTCTATCCGGTTCAGGTAAATCATCACTTGCGTTTGACACTATCTTTGCTGAAGGCCAGCGCCGATACGTAGAGTCCCTGTCCAGTTATGCCCGCATGTTCTTGGGGCAGATGGATAAGCCTGATGTGGATCTCATTGATGGGCTCTCACCTGCGGTATCGATTGATCAAAAGTCCACCAACCGTAACCCTCGGTCAACAGTGGGCACCATCACGGAGGTCTATGACTACCTTCGACTGCTCTATGCGCGTGCCGGCACCGCCCATTGTCCAGTGTGCGATGCTCCTGTTGAACGGCAAACTCCACAGCAGATGGTGGACCAGATTCTTGAGATGGAGGAAGGATTAAAGTTCCAAATCCTCGCCCCAGTTGTGCGCACCCGAAAAGGCGAATTTGTTGATCTTTTCGCGGATTTAGCTTCCCAGGGTTATTCACGTGTTCGTGTGGATGGGGAAGTGCACCAGTTGTCTGATCCGCCCAAGCTGGAAAAGCAGATCAAGCATGATATTGACGTGGTGGTGGACCGGCTTCAAGTTAAGGCCAGCCAAAAGCAACGCCTTACCGATTCTTTAGAGACCGCACTTCGGCTTGCCGACGGCGTAGCGGTGCTGGAGTTCGTCGGGTTGGCTGAAGATGACCCAAATAGGCTTCGCAGATTCTCTGAGAAGATGAGTTGTCCCAACGGCCACGCTCTCAGCGTGGATGAATTGGAACCTCGCGCGTTTTCCTTTAACTCACCTTACGGTGCATGCCCTGCGTGTGATGGTCTTGGTGTGCGCACCGAGGTCGATATTGATCTTATTATTCCGGATCCAGATGCTCCCGCCATCAAGTCTGTCCAACCTTGGAATTCCAGCCCAAATCATTCCTACTTTGAAAAGCTCATTGAAGGTCTGGCAACTGCTTTAGGCTTTGATCCGGAGACGCCATATAGCAAACTCACGGCCGCCCAAAAGAAGGCCCTGGTTTACGGTTCCAAAGAGCAAGTAAGCGTGCGGTATAAAAACCGTTATGGTCGAGTTCGTTCATGGACGGCACCTTTTGAAGGCGTCATGGGCTATTTTGACCGCAAATTGGAACAAACAGATTCCGAAACCCAAAAAGAACGCCTCCTGGGTTATACCCGTGAAGTGCCATGCCCAACCTGTAAAGGCGCACGTCTCAAGCCAGAAATCTTGGCAGTTCGTTTGGATTCAGGCAGCCACGGTGCTTTGTCTATCGCAGGTCTCACGGCACTGTCTGTGCATGAAGCTTTTGAGTTCTTGGACAACCTCACACTCGGCAAGCGCGAAGAAATGATCGCAGGCGCTGTGTTGAAAGAAATCCATGCGCGTCTGAAGTTTTTGCTTGATGTCGGCCTTGCTTATCTCACGCTTGATCGTGCCGCCGGAACGCTGTCCGGTGGTGAAGCACAGCGCATTCGTCTTGCTACCCAGATTGGTTCAGGTCTTGCTGGAGTTCTCTACGTTTTGGATGAACCATCAATTGGTCTGCATCAGCGCGATAACCAGCGGTTGATTACCACCCTTGAACACCTCCGCGATATCGGCAACACCTTGATTGTTGTTGAGCATGATGAGGACACCATCAGGCGAGCAGACTGGTTGGTTGATATTGGACCTCGTGCTGGTGAATTTGGTGGAGAAGTTGTCTACCAAGGTGAGCCCAAGGGAATTTTGGAATGCGAGGATTCTCTAACAGGTGCTTACCTTTCAGGCCGTCGCAGCCTGGGTGTTCCGGACAAACGCCGTGAGATCGATAAGGATCGTCAACTCACGGTCGTTGGTGCTCGTGAAAACAATCTTCAAGGCATTGACGTAAACATTCCTCTGGGAGTTCTGTGCTGTATTACAGGAGTGTCTGGATCAGGTAAATCCACACTGGTCAACCAAATCTTGGCAAAGGTGTTGGCCAATAAACTAAACCGAGCTAGGCAAGTACCGGGCAGAGCCAAACGAGTCGAAGGCCTAGAACACCTCGACAAGTTGGTGCAGGTTGATCAATCTCCAATTGGCCGTACCCCTCGGTCAAATCCTGCTACCTATACAGGTGTGTTTGACAAGGTCAGAAACCTCTTTGCAGAAACCACCGAGGCGAAGGTGCGTGGCTACAAACCTGGCCGCTTCTCCTTCAATATTAAAGGTGGACGCTGCGAAGCCTGCCAGGGTGATGGCACGTTGAAGATCGAAATGAACTTCCTTCCCGATGTCTATGTGCCTTGTGAGGTCTGTGATGGGCAGCGATACAACCGCGAAACCCTAGAGGTGAAATACAAGGGTAAGAACATCGCAGAAGTTCTGGATATGCCAATTTCTGAGGCTGCAGAATTCTTTGAACCAATCACCTCGATCCACCGTTACCTAGCAACCTTGGTAGATGTAGGTCTTGGATATGTACGGCTAGGACAAGCTGCTACCACCTTGTCTGGCGGTGAGGCACAGCGAGTGAAGCTGGCCTCGGAGCTGCAAAAACGCTCCAATGGTCGCACCGTATATATCCTCGATGAGCCCACCACAGGTTTGCACTTTGAAGACATCCGCAAATTGATGATGGTGATTCAAGGTTTGGTGGATAAAGGCAACTCTGTGATCATCATTGAGCACAACCTCGATGTGATCAAGGCTGCCGACTGGATCGTTGATATGGGGCCAGAAGGCGGTTCAGGCGGTGGAACGGTAGTGGCTGAAGGAACCCCTGAACAAGTAGCTCAAGTTGAAGGTTCCTACACAGGCCAATTCCTTAAAGAGCTCCTGTAGGGGTATCTGCTTTCGTATCCGTGGTCGTTGAACTTTTGTTTTCTGCAGTTCGACGGCCACGCATCGCAGCAATTGTCAGCAAGGCAATTCCTGAGAGCAAGAATGCGATTGCGCGGGGAACACCAGACAGTGCGACCAAGTCAAAGAACACTAGTTTTATGGTGCCCGCAACAGCCAAGCCGACGCCGGTCCATAGGGCGCCGGGGGCGTCGAGAAGCTTCCTGTTAAGCATCAACGCTGCGGCAATAACCATCCACAGGATAGAGACTGTGGCGTGGCCGATGAGGAAGCCAAGCATCATGCCAGCATTTCCTGCGATCAGGTGACCAATAAAGGTTGTGATGGTCACGATGGAGATGGCAGACAAGGTCAACAGTGTGAGGCCGACTAAGATTTGGAGCCTCAATTTGTGTCCATAGAAGCCTCGGCGCACATAAACGGTTGCGGCAATAAACACCAAAATCAGCAGTGCTTGGATTAATGCGGAGGTATCTGTCAGCCACAATGGGGAAACTGTCACCACATTGCGCAACAACACGCCGGTCATGGCGACTGCCGCGAGCAGCCAGGCAACCCACGGAACCACACCCAAATGACGTTCTGCCGGAAGCGTGTGCAGCCACATAAATAGGCCAGCACCTGCAATCAAGAACACCATGACAAATAGGGGATTGGTGGGAAGAAGTCCGTAGAAGAGCTGGACAAACGTTCCAGCAGTCAAAGCTAAGCCAACCACGGATGTCAGACGAGCGATGCGCTGCGATTCTCCTGCAGCGCTATCAGCTGAGTGAAGTGCGAGAATTCCAAGGAGTGCAACACCGCAGGCTGGGATAAGTGCGAACCATTGCCATCCTAAGTGAATGTAGGTCGCTGAAGTAAAGACCACGATTATTACTGGAGCAACCGTGCCAACCCACGTGGAAATAGGGTTGGTTTCAAAGCTGCGCCAGTATTCCTCGAGTGCGATGTCTTCCTTGTTTGTGGCTGTAATCTTGAGCGGATCCCACAGCGTGAACGCCACCAGCAGCAATGCCGTTGCGCTGCCGAGGATTGCTGCCGGCCATTGTTCGCCAAGCCAGGTGTTGACCAGGATAAATTGCAGGATCACTGCGATAAGCGCAATCCCTCCACGGATGATGTCTGTGGAAATCCGGTAGGACAATATAAGCGCTGCGAGGATAGAGAAGATCGGCCACCAGGAGTCGTAGGTTGCAGCAAACATGAGCGACGAAACGCCGGAAACAGCAATTGCTCCAACATAAACCGCGTGGCCCTGAGCAGCCGCCTTTTCCAGTTTCGAGAGGCTCCACATTCTGCCAACCATTAAGAAGGCAATATTTCCAATCAGCGCCACAAATGACCCGATACCCGCCGGCCACCAATCGAGAATAAAAATGACCGCGCTGGTTGTCGCAAGGAATGCAATCTGCGATGTCACCGTCAACGCAACGAGCGCTTCAGTGCGCGTACCACGCTTTTGCACGTAATACGCCGCACCTATCAGCAGGATCGCCAGTAGGTACGCGCCAATCACTCGACCCAGCGGACCAAGCCAACCGCGTTGAATCGCCACAGACACCAGTAAAATCACACCCGCAACCGTGATGACGCCACCACCGATCGCCACACCGCGCATGATTTTTTCCTCCGAGGTCAACGGAGGCTTTGCCGGGCGAGCTGGTCGGACCGGGCGCGGGTACGCAGGCGCTTGCGCGCGTTGCTTATCGACGCCAAGGGGCCACCCTTCACTTTCTGGATCTAACGCGCGGTGGCGGGCAAAGCGCGGGATCTGATTACTTCGACCGTGAAGAGTTAATGGTCCTGTAGCCGAAGACATCTCATATATTAATGGCCCAAATTCTGGCTCCGCCTGGCTTTGAGGAGCTGATGTGGGGGCAGCGGTGGCGTCGACAAGCGAAGTCTCTTGGGGTTCTAAGCGAGCAACAAGGTTTTTGATGTCATCGCTCGCTGATGCCATCGCACTAGCTGATGCCGACAATTTCTCTAACGCGTTGCGTAAAGCTAATCGGTCTGAAGGGTTCAGGTCCATTACATAAGGTTATGTTGGTGCGAGAGAGTAAGCAGCCGGAATATCCTAGTGAAGCGAATTTGTTATACTTCTACGCTTTTAATGTCGCTTCACGCAGCGGTTTTGTGTTTTCGGGGGTTAAGGTGTTAGAGTCTTTATCACTACCGCCCGACATCAAGTTTTCTTGATGTGGGTCGCAAGAGGAGATCTTCCCACCTAAGGCTGCCAAGTAAAATTGGTTGGATACGGGTAAAGCAAGTAGTGATGACACGGACTAGTGCCCGTGTATAACTCTTGAAAGTCAGATCTCCCGTTCATCCTAGTTGGTGAACGGGCTTTTGGTCTGCATAGGGGCAATCATCTCAAGTGGTTCGGTACGTCAAATTTTCCCGCACTGCTAACAGAGGAGTCCACATCAGCGCTGAAGCTCGCATTAATGAGCGCATCCGAGTTCCCGAAGTCCGCCTCGTCGGACCTAACGGTGAGCAGGTAGGCATCGTTCGCATTGAAGATGCCCGCAAGCTCGCATTCGACGCAGACCTAGACCTGGTCGAGGTCGCACCCAACGCCAAACCTCCGGTCTGCAAGATCATGGATTACGGAAAGTTCAAGTACGAACAGGCTCAAAAAGCCCGTGAGTCACGCAAGAATCAGCAGCAGACCGTGGTCAAAGAGCAAAAGCTTCGTCCCAAGATCGATGATCACGATTACGAGACGAAGAAGAGCAATGTGATCCGATTCCTCGAAAAGGGATCAAAGGTCAAGGTCACGATCATGTTCCGTGGTCGTGAGCAGGCTCGCCCAGAGCTTGGCTACAGGCTCCTCGAGCGCCTGGCAAACGATGTTGCAGATTTCGGCATCGTGGAAACCCGCGCAAAGCAGGACGGACGAAACATGACAATGGTTCTCGGTCCAGTGCGCAAGGGCAAGAAATAATCACGTTTAGGGTTTAAGGACAACTTTCATGAAGAACAAGACCCACAAGGGCACCGCAAAGCGCGTCAAGGTGACTGGCTCCGGAAAGCTCGTTCGCGAGCAGGCTAACCGCCGCCACCTTCTCGAAGGCAAGCCATCCACCCGCACCCGTCGCCTGAAGGGCATCGTTGAGGTTGACAAGGCCGACACCAAGCGCATGAAGCGCCTGCTCGGCAAGGCTTAAGTTAGAACCTTCGCCTAAAACCCCTCCACCTTTCAAGACAAGATTTTAAGGAAGTACCACCGTGGCACGTGTCAAGCGGTCCGTCAACGCCAAGAAGAAGCGTCGCGAAATTCTGAAGTCCGCAAAGGGCTACCGCGGCCAGCGCTCACGCCTTTACCGTAAGGCTAAGGAGCAGTGGCTGCACTCCATGACTTACTCTTACCGCGATCGTCGCGCCCGTAAGAGCGAGTTCCGTAAGCTGTGGATCCAGCGTATCAACGCTGCTGCACGCATGAACGGCATCACCTACAACCGTCTCATCCAGGGCCTTCGCCTTGCTGAGATCGACGTCGACCGCAAGATCCTCGCTGATCTCGCAGTCAACGACTTTGCAACCTTCTCCGCAATCTGCGAGGCTGCAAAGGCTGCACTTCCTGAGGACGTTAACGCTCCAAAGGCTGCTTAAGCTTTATTGCGATTAGACCTGTGTCCTGTCACTTTAACGGTGGCGGGGGACAGGTCTTTTTCTATTTCTGGGGTGGATGTCTTGCGGTTTGCCAAGCTTGTGGACGGAGTCTGACATTGGGTTCTATAGCCGATCGGGTGGTGCCCTTTTCAAAAACCAAACAGGCGTGCCAAGATTCTTGATTTTTCGAAAATCGTGATATGCCTGTCTGGTTTGTGATGCTGCTAACCAAGCTGCTAACCAAACACTCGTGACAAAGATTCTTAAAAATCCAAAATCTTGACACGTACGTTTGGTTTCGATCGAGTTTGCCCCGAGATTTGAGTTGGTCCTTAAAAAATATGCCTTTCCAGAATCGCTTCTAAGAGCCTTTTGAAGCCCTGGTGATACAAATACCCATTCTGGAAACCGAACCCCTTAAATGGCCGTATAAATGATGCGAAATAAACCGCGTGATTATTCGGAACTTTGCACTAATAATGTTCTGTGATTCATCCATCATGTCCACCCCAGCCGATATGGTTCCGAGTGTTGTTATCGAACCGACCCATGGGGAGGAATCATGAGGAAAAATAGGGAATTTGGTTGGGAAGAAGTCGGTCCTAGCCAAGAAGGTGAACGATTCACTTTTAGTGATGAGGCAGTCAATCACATGGTTGACATCTACGAACGATTCAAGGAGCTTCAAGTTGCGCATCCTATAGTTCGAAACAACCCAGAATATGACATGGAAAAGAAACGGATCCTTGAGGAGATCTATTCTCCATTGATCTCAGAAATGTTTGACTTTGCGTGGGGTTCAGGATTAATGATCGTTTTCGATTGGATGGACTGGGAAGAGGGCAACTACTGGAGGGAGTTAGAAACACCAAACAAGTGGGATGCAATGGATGTGGAAACTGCTCGAATGATGATAACTGCTTTGATCCGTGCTGAGCGTTTTAGCTACTCCACGGCCACTGGTTTTCTTGGGAACGGTTACTTCTTGGGCGTGTTTGACCATCTATCTCGCCAGCTTGTACGCGGGCATCGTTAAGGCCAGGGGAGCGGGCTACACCGAGCTACGCGATAATACATATTTAAATAGTGGGCTTTCAAGGAAAGAAAACTGAAAAACTGGTTTATTCACCTAAAGGTCATCTTATTTACGCGTCATGTTGGTTTCGGTTGAAAACTATTCAATTAGAAAACACTAATCGGACACTTGGCTGGCATAACATTTCGGCTCGTGTCCACATTAATTTCTGAACCAGAGGTGGATAAGCTACGTAAACGCGCCAAACGATCAAGGCGGACAGAATGGTGGCTTGCCGCCGCACTTCTTGCACCAAACTTGCTTCTATTGGCTATTTTTACGTATCGGCCACTGTTAGATAACTTCCGGTTGTCTTTTTTCAACTGGAATATTTCCTCACCCACATCAACATTCATTGGATTTGATAACTACGTAGAGTTCTTCACGCGTGGTGATACATTCCAGGTAATTTTAAACACCCTGATCTTCACGGCATGTGCTGTGATTGGTTCGATGGTGCTCGGTTTGCTTCTGGCCATGCTGTTGGACCAGAAGCTTTTCGGCCGTAACTTTGTGCGCTCCATGGTGTTTGCACCGTTTGTTATTTCCGGCGCTGCCATTGGTGTTGCTTTCCAGTTCGTTTTTGATCCCAACTTTGGTTTGGTTCAGGACTTACTGGGACGTATTGGCGTTGATTCGCCACAGTTTTATCAAGACCCCAACTGGGCATTATTCATGGTGACTTTCACTTTTGTGTGGAAGAACTTGGGTTATTCCTTCGTGATCTACCTGGCTGCATTGCAGGGATTGAATAAGGATTTGTCTGAGGCCGCAGCGGTGGATGGTGCAAACGCGTGGACACGTTTTTGGAAGGTTACGCTTCCACAGCTTCGCCCGACTACGTTTTTCCTCTCGATTACGGTCACGCTGAATTCTGTTCAGGTGTTCGACATCATTCACACCATGACTCGCGGTGGCCCGTTAGGAAACGGTACAACCACCTTGGTTTACCAGGTTTATACCGAGACTTTCACTAACTACCGCGCGGGTTATGGTGCCACAATCGCAACGATTTTGTTCCTGTTGCTGCTGATTATCACCGTTATCCAGGTTCGATACATGGATAAGGAGAACAAGCAGAAATGATCGCCACTGATAAGAACGTTTTGGTCAAGGTCATGGGCTATGTCGGCATGATTGCTGCCATTTTGTTCATTGGCTTGCCCTTGGTGTTTATCGTGCTAACTAGTTTTAAACAGCAGTCGGAGATTTATACCCAGCCGGTGACGTGGTTTCCATCAGAATTCAATCTGGACAACTATGTCAATGTTTTTGAGCGCGTTCCGTTTCTGAACTACTTCCGAAACTCGATCATCATCACGGTTATCTTGTGCATGTTGAAGATTGTTCTCGGTGTGATCTCTGCGTACGCGTTGTCCATTCTGCGTTTCCCTGGTCGAAACCTGGTGTTCCTGCTGGTTATCTCAGCGCTGATGGTGCCTTCTGAAGTAACTGTCATTTCTAACTACGCATTGGTCAGTCAGCTGGGATGGCGCGATACCTACCAGGGCATCATTGTTCCACTTGCCGGTATTGCTTTCGGAACTTTCCTGATGCGCAACCACTTTATGTCGATTCCTTCAGAGCTTATTGAAGCTGCACGAATGGATCACTGCGGGCATTTTAGATTGCTGTGGAAAGTACTGTTGCCGATCTCTATGCCCACCTTGGTGGCGTTTTCCATGATCACAGTGGTCAATGAATGGAACCAATACTTATGGCCATTCCTCATGGCAGAAACCGCTAATTCAGCGACATTGCCCATTGGTTTGACCATGCTTCAAAACAATGAAGGTGTCTCCAACTGGGGACCTGTCATGGCCGCAACGATCATGACCATGCTTCCTGTGCTGCTTATGTTCTTGGCTTTGCAGCAATACATGATCAAGGGCCTTATTTCTGGCGCCGTCAAGGGCTAAAAAACCCTCAAAACCAACCACCCCATACTATTTAAAAGGATTGAAACAATGGCTCAGATTTCTCGTCGTCACTTCCTAGCCGCAGCAACTGTTGCTGGTGCAGGCGCAACTTTGGCTGCCTGTGCTGGAACTGGTGGAAGTACTACTTCTTCCGGCAATGCAGAAGGAGACACCAATACGATCGTGTGGTGGTCCAACCACCCTGCGAACTCCAAAGATGTTGAGTTGGAATTGATTTCTCGGTTCGAAGCTGAAAACCCGGATCTGAAGGTGCAGCTAGTTGATGCTGGCGCTAACTATGCTGAGGTGTCCCAGAAGTTCAACGCGGCCCTTTCCGGTGGAGACCTTCCTGACCTCGTCGTTCTTTCTGATACCGAGTGGTTCAACTTCGCTATCAACGGTGCAACTGTCAACATTGATGAGGTTGCTAGCCGTAACAACATTGATACCTCTACGTACGTTGATTCCCTGTTCAACGACTACGCTCACGATGGCGGACACTATGGTCTTCCTTTCGCGCGCTCCACTGTTCTCTTCTACTACAACAAGGATCTGTGGGCGAAGGCTGGTTTGGAAGATCGTGGTCCTAATTCCTGGGAAGAGTTCTCCGAGTGGGGTCCAAAGCTGCAGGAGGCAATGGGAAGTGGATTCGCACACGGTTGGGGAGATGCCACCAACTATCTATCGTGGACTTTCGAAGGCCCAATGTGGTCTTTGGGCGGCAACTACTCTGAGGGCTGGGAGTCTCGTTTGACCACCCCAGAGACCATCCGTGCAGTGGAATGGCTTAAGTCCACCGTTGATGAAGGCTTCGCAACCGTATCTACCGATGTCACAAATGAGTTCGCAACCGGTCTGATTGGTTCGTGCATCCAGTCCACTGGTGATCTGTCGTCTGTTGCAGGTGCAGCAAACTTCAACTGGGGTGTCGCAGCTCTTCCAAACCCAACCGGCGAGGGCGCGTGCCCAACTGGTGGTGCAGGCCTTGGTATTCCATCTGGTATTTCCGAGCAGCGCCAGGACAATGCTTTGAAGTTCATCGACTTCCTCACCAACACAGCGAACACCGGCTACTGGTCCCGTGAAACCGGATATGTTCCAGTTCGAAAAGATGCCGCATCTGATCCAGATCACGCTGCGTTCTTAGAGGAAAACCCTGCCTACAACGTCGCCGTTGAGCAGTTGCCTGACACTCGTTCTCAGGACAACTTCCGTGTGCTTTTGCCAAACGGTGACCGCACCATTGGTGATGCCCTGGAGAGGATCTGCCTGACTGGTGCAGATATCGATGTCACGTTGGCTGAGGTTGAAACTCAGCTCAACACGATCTACACCCGTGACATCGAACCACTGATCTAATTTCGCACTACCAAAGTTAAGGAGGCTGTGACATGGCGTCAATCGTCTTTGAAAACGTCACACGCAGGTACACGCCGGGCGCACGCCCGGCCGTCGACAAGCTAAATTTGGACATCGCTGATGGCGAATTTCTAGTTTTAGTTGGCCCTTCAGGATGCGGAAAGTCGACTTCTTTGCGCATGCTTGCAGGTTTAGAGCCTATCGACGAAGGACGTCTACTCATCGATGGTAAAGACGCCACAGAATTGCGTCCGCAGGATCGTGACATCGCTATGGTTTTTCAAAGCTACGCGCTGTACCCAAATATGACTGTGCGGGACAACATGGGTTTTGCGTTGAAGAACCAGAAGGTGGCCAAGGCTGAAATTGAAAAGCGTGTTGCTGAAGCTTCACGGATTTTGCAGCTTGATCCCTATCTTGATCGCAAGCCTGCAGCCTTGTCTGGTGGTCAGCGTCAACGTGTGGCCATGGGTCGTGCGATTGTGCGTGAGCCGTCAGTGTTTTGCATGGATGAGCCATTGTCCAACCTGGATGCCAAGCTGCGTGTGTCCACCCGCGCTGAGATCTCTGCTTTGCAGCGACGCATGGGCGTGACCACGGTGTATGTGACTCACGATCAGGTTGAGGCAATGACCATGGGTGACCGCGTTGCAGTCCTTTTGCATGGTGTGCTGCAGCAGGTGGATACTCCGCAGAACCTTTATGATTACCCAGCCAATGCTTTTGTGGCTAGCTTCATTGGTTCTCCTTCCATGAACTTAATTGAGGGAACCATTCGTGGCGACAAAGTTTCTTTGGGCACTGGAATTCAGATCTCGGTGCCTGAGGAGGTAGCAGCGGAGGTGCGCAGCAACCCTGATCACTTTGAGGGGCGTCCGGTTATTGTGGGAGCTCGTCCTGAAAATATGTACATAACCTCCGCCAATGAGTCAGGCGCTGTGTTGGGAGAAGTCAGCCACATTGATGAATTGGGCGCAGATTCCATGGTGTACGTGCTGGCATCAGGCGTGAAGAACCCAAACACCGATCTATTGTGTGAAGGCATCCCGGAGGATATGCGCGTTAAGGTGATTAGCGCTGCGGATACTGATAAAGCGCAACTGGGTATTCGGGTGGAGCGCCATCATGGGCTCCAACCAGGCGATATGATTTACGTTGTCGCAGCACCTCAGGACACTCATTTATTTGATGGTCTTGATGGCCGCCGAATCGGCGCCACAGTCGCAGCTCCAGCACATACCATTAAGGCAGATAAGGTCCAGACCCAGAGCTAGACTACCAACGCAGCTTCTCAGTTGGAGAAGGGGCAAGGAAACGAGTGGGATCGCTAACAGTGGCGTAATCAACGCCAGCTTGTTGGGCGATCCCAAACGCATTTTCATCCCTGATTGTCCAGCATCCAACCTTGATTCCTTTGGTCTGGAGATCTGCGATTGTCGCCAGGTTCAATGCCTTCCACGATGGCAAAACCGCACCCACACGTTCTGCACCCAAATAATCAATAATGCTCAGGTCATCCATTGACGCATCACGAAGAATTCCCACGCGGGCATTGGGAAGCCGATCAACGATTTCCACCAACGCGGCATCGATGAAACTAATAAACAGCAAACGTTCTAAATGTGAGGGGTATTTTTGCAGCAAAGCGGCTGCCGCGGGAACTGCTCCTGCAGACTTAATTTCTACTTGGATCGGAAGGTCCGTTTGGAGTAGTACTTCTTCTAGGGTTGGTACGGGGGATCCGTCGATAAGCGTTATGTCCTTGATTTGCGCGGCGCTTAAGCGCGCTACGGGCGTATCGCGATGGGGCGAGTGGGGTGCGGCAACGCGGGCGGCAGTGCGGTCATGGATGACGATTGCGTGATTGTCGGCGCTGGCATGGATGTCTAATTCAAAAGCGTCGGCGGGTGAGGCGGCGTGAAAAGCTGCCATGGTGTTTTCTAGGTGCAGGTCTTCTGCACCGCGGTGAGCAACGATATGCATGTTTTAAAGGATAGGGAGCAAAGTTGACCGCGCGGTTAACTGTTAGTGTTATGGGCATGGCATTGGACTTTAATGAGGCGTTTACTGAGCGCACTCCGCGCATCGTCAACGCAGCTAAATTGCACCGCGCAGCGCAACGTAAAAAAGATAAGCGTTTTTTAGTTGAGGGGGAAAATTCAGTTGAAGCAGCTGTAGCAACGGGCGCAGCAACTGATCTTTTTGTCACTGAAGCAGCGGCGGAACGCTTTGAAGAAATCGTCCGCACCGCCGGTTACATGAACGTCTACACCCACGCGATCACTGACAAGGCGGCCAAGCACTTAAGTGATACGGTCACCACCACGGGCATTTTTGCGCTTTGCGACGACGTCCTCTGGTCAGTGGGCAAGGCCATCACCGGCCAACCACGCCTCGTCAGCGTACCTGTGGAAACCAGGGAGCCAGGCAATGCTGGAACCTTGATCCGCGTCTCTGACGCAGTGGGCGCGGACGCCGTGGTGTTTGCAGGTGAATCCGTCGACCCGTTGGGCGCTAAGGTGGTGCGCTCTTCCGCAGGATCGCTATTCCACATTCCGGTGGCACGAAACAATAATGTTGCTGATGTATTGGGCCAGCTTCGATCCAAGGGTCTCCAAATCCTTGCAACATCGGCTGATGGGGAAGTAGACCTTGATGATGCCGATGAACTACTAGCCAAGCCCACCGCCTGGCTTTTTGGCAATGAAGCACATGGCTTGGATCCAGAACTACTGGCACAAGCCGATCACCGCGTTCGCATCCCAATCCGCGGACGCGCAGAATCACTCAATTTAGCTACAGCAGCATCGATTTGTCTGTACGAATCTTCTAAGGCGCTATTCGCCGGTGAGTAAACCCCAATTCATGCCCAGCGGGTATGATTGCGGGGTTAGTTGACTTAACAATAAACATGAGGGAAGGGCTGGACTACACGGTGTCCGAAATTCAGTTGACCGAAGCCAGTTTGAACGAGGCGGCCGACGCCGCGATCAAGGCTTTCGACGGTGCACAAAACCTAGATGAACTCGCAGCACTGCGCCGCGACCACTTGGGTGATGCAGCACCTATTCCGCAGGCACGACGCTCGCTAGGATCTATTCCTAAAGATCAGCGCAAGGATGCGGGCCGCTTTGTCAACATGGCACTTGGTCGCGCAGAAAAGCACTTTGCTCAGGTCAAGGTTGTTTTGGAAGAAAAGCGCAACGCAGAAGTCCTAGAGCTTGAGCGCGTTGACGTGACCGTTCCAACCACCCGTGAACAAGTTGGTGCACTGCACCCCATCACGATTCTTAATGAGCAGATCGCAGATATCTTCGTGGGCATGGGCTGGGAAATTTCCGAAGGCCCTGAAGTTGAAGCAGAATACTTCAACTTCGATGCGTTGAACTTCCTTCCTGATCACCCAGCTCGCACCCTGCAGGACACCTTCCACATTGCACCTGAAGGATCCCGCCAGGTACTGCGCACCCACACCTCACCAGTTCAGGTGCGCACCATGCTAAACCGTGAAGTCCCGATCTACATCGCCTGCCCTGGCCGAGTATTTCGCACCGATGAACTAGATGCAACGCACACACCAGTGTTCCACCAGATCGAAGGACTTGCTGTAGATAAGGGCCTGACCATGGCTCATCTGCGCGGCACCCTAGATCATTTGGCTAAGGAACTGTTCGGCCCTGAAACCAAGACCCGCATGCGTTCCAACTACTTCCCATTCACCGAGCCTTCCGCAGAGGTCGATGTCTGGTTCCCTAATAAAAAGGGTGGCGCAGGATGGATCGAGTGGGGTGGCTGCGGCATGGTCAACCCAAATGTGCTCCGCGCAGTGGGCGTTGACCCAGAGGAGTACACCGGTTTTGCTTTCGGCATGGGCATTGAACGCACCCTGCAGTTCCGCAACGGTCTAAGCGATATGCGCGACATGGTCGAGGGCGATATTCGCTTCACCCTCCCATTCGGCATTCAGGCTTAACCCAATCCCGCACACGATTTTTATTTAGGAGCTAAATCCACCATGTTGATTGCACAAAACTGGGTGACGGGACTGCTCGGTCACGCTAATAAAGGATGGCAGGTACCTGCATCTGAACTAGATTCAGGTTACGTCCGCGTTGGTTTTGAAACCGAAGGCTACTGGCCGATCCCAGAAACCACTGGCCCGTTGGTTATTGGCCGTGTGGAAACAATTGAAGAACTCACCGGATTTAAAAAGCCAATCCGCCACTGCCACGTTAATGTTGGCGACGCCAACGGCACTGGTGAATTGCAGTCGATTGTTTGTGGCGCCCGCAACTTCGCAGAAGGCGACACCGTAGTTGTATGTCTACCTGGCGCTGTTCTTCCAGGCGATTTCGCCATCTCTGCACGTGAGACCTACGGCCGCATGTCTGCTGGAATGATCTGCTCAGCTTCAGAACTTGGGTTGGCAGATAAACAAAACTCCGGAATCATCACCCTGGATCCTTCATACGGTGAGCCAGGACAAGACGTGCGTCAAGTACTTGGCCTTGAAGATACTGTTTTTGATGTCAACGTCACCCCTGACCGCGGCTATGCACTGTCAGCTCGTGGTCTGACCCGCGAGCTAGCTTCTGCATTCAACTTGACCTACAGCGACCCAGCACTTGATCCTGCTGTTGCAGGTATTGAGGTTAAGGTTCCAGCCGTTGAAGGTTCCCTGATCAACGTTGAGCTGCGCGAAGAAACCAAGGCTGTGCGTTTTGGTCTGCGTAAAGTCTCTGGAATTGATCCTAAGGCAGAATCGCCATTCTGGATGCAGCGTGAGCTCATGCTTTCTGGCCAGCGCCCAGTCAACGCAGCCACCGATGTGACCAACTACGTCATGTTGCTGCTCGGCCAGCCAATGCACGCATTCGATGCAGAAAAGATTGCTGGCGATTTGGTCGTCCGCAACGCTACCGCTGGTGAAAAATTTGAAACCCTCGATCACGTCAAGCGCACCTTGAATGAACAAGACGTTGTGATCACCGATGACAACGGAATCCAGTCCCTGGCTGGCGTCATGGGCGGATTGACCTCCGAAATTTCTGACACCACCACTGATGTCTACTTCGAGGCTGCGACCTGGGACACCATCACCGTTGCGCGCACCTCCCGCCGCCACAAATTAAGCTCTGAAGCTTCTCGACGCTTCGAGCGTGGCGTTGACCCTGCCATCGTGGAAATTTCCCTCGATATCGCAGCAACTCTTCTCGTAGAGATCGCCGGCGGCACCATCGAAGCTGGTCGCACACTTGTTGGTGACGTCCCTGCCATGCAACCGATCACCATGAAGGTCACCCGTCCTTCAGAGCTTGCAGGCGTTGACTACTCCGCAGAAACTGTGATTGCTCGCTTGGAAGAAGTCGGATGCACCGTCGCTGTTTCCGGCGATACTTTGGAAGTAACCCCTCCAACCTGGCGCGGTGACCTCACCATGCCTGCTGATTTGGTGGAAGAAGTACTTCGCCTTGAAGGTTTGGAAGCAATTCCAACGATCATCCCGCAAGCACCTGCAGGTCGTGGACTATCAGATGCACAAAAGCGCCGTCGCGCCGTTGGTCACGCATTGGCATACGCCGGATACGCTGAAATCATCCCAAGCCCATTCATGGATCCAGAGGTCTTTGATGTGTGGGGACTTGCCGCAGACGACGAGCGCCGAAAGACAGTGGGAGTTCTCAACCCACTTGAAGCAGACCGCAATGTTCTAAGCACCACACTGTTGCCATCGATGTTGGATGCTGTAAAACGCAACGTTGCCCGCGGTCACAACGATTTCTCCCTGTTCGGGCTTCAGCAGGTCGCATTCGAGCACGGTTCAGGCGTTTCCCCCATGCCATCCGTTGCCTCCCGCCCAGATGAAACCGTTGTTGCAGAACTCATTGATTCCCTGCCAACCCAACCACTCCACGTGGCAACTGTGGGTACCGGCAACATTGAGTTCGAAGGACCATGGGGCAAGGGGCGCGCCTACACCTACGCCGACGCCATCGAATCAGCGCGTGCCGTCGCCCGCGCTGCCGGAGTGACGTTGGAGCTGGCCAACGCAGATGCCCTTCCTTGGCACCCAGGCCGTTGCGCTGCATTGCTTGTCGACGCCACCCTCGTCGGATACGCCGGCGAACTCCACCCACAAGTGTTGGAAAAGGCTGGTCTACCAGCTCGCACCTGTGCAATGGAACTGGATCTCAGCGCATTACCACTGGTGGAAAACCTTCCAGCACCAGTATTGTCCTCCTTCCCAGCCCTGCACCAGGACATCGCTTTGGTTGTCGATGAATCAATCCCAGCCGAAGACGTCCGCGCAGCCGTTGAAGCAGGAGCAGGCGAACTGATTGAAAAGGTTGAGCTTTTCGATATTTACCGCTCCGAACAGCTCGGCGAGAACAAGAAATCACTTGCGTTCTCCCTGCGTTTCCGCGCTGGTGATCGCACCCTCACCGACGAAGAAGCCAACGAGGCACGACTTCAGGCCGCTGAACTTGCCAAGGAGAAATTCAACGCAGAAATGCGTGGCTAGTTCCGCATAAAGGGAAAGGCGCCCCGGTAGATGATTCTATCGAGGCGCCTTTGCTGTGGTTGGATTTTCAGAATTTGGTCGGGGGCGGTTTCTAAACCAGCACATTCGACCAAATCCATAAGAGCTCACAAGGTTCTTGGTCGCCAGATCAAATTCGCAGAGCCAGAAACGATCATATTTGACCAAAAATCTGTTCTATATTTGCTGTCTTGGTTTCTAGAGGAAATGAAGCATAAAACTTTAATTTTTGGGCTTAAAAAGTGACCTCGCAGAATCGCGCGTAACGTCCTTGCAAGCACTATGTAATGCAAATACCCATCTGAAATCTTCGGTCCCTCAAACGGCCTATAAAGGGCGATTGGTGATGGTCAGGTGGTATTTGGTATTGGTGCTTCAAGGGGCTTGGCCGCCTGGTCTAGTGGGGTGCCAAAACTTAGGGGAGTGACCTCATAAATTGCCTAGTAATGATCTCGAACTTTCGAACTGTTGGGGGTTAGTCAGTGGGGGAGCTTAGAGATCAATTAATTTCTGCTAAGTCTCCCAAAATACAGGGGTGGGTGTTACTGTTGTGACTGGAGTGAATTGATTGGCAGGCAAATATATCTGATTCAACGATCGCCTGTTATTGTTTTGAAAGTCGAATAACAGTCCCACAACAGTTCCCTAAAAGGTGCGAGCGGGAAAAGGAGAAACAAATATGGCTCAGCGAAAACTGGCCTCTGTGATCGGTGCAGCAGTTGCAGCATCTGCGCTATTGGCTGGATTGATGACCCCTGCGGCGGCGCAAAGCAGTGGTGGAAGCTCATCAACCGATATCACTCGAGCACTAACATCCAGCGCAGGAGTTGCTGACAGTCGTGCTCCTGAAGGTGGTGCAAAGGTCGTTGTTTTCGGTGATTCCCATACTTCTGGCACCAATGCTCCCTTCCGCACTGATGAGCGCGGCTGCTTGAAGGGTGCAAACAACTGGGCTGATCAGTTGCAATGGCAGCTTGGTCTAGGCGCAGGAGACTTGATCGATGTCTCTTGCTCCGGTGCATCCATTAACTCTGATGGATTCCACTTCTCTGATGAAGTTCGCCAGGCTGAAGCCCGCGGAGCAATTGGTCCAAACACCACAGACATCTTTATTCAGCTGGGAAAGAACGACCAGTGGGGTCGTTCAAGCGTTAACTTGCTACAGTCTGTACAAACCTGTTTGTTGGATGTGATGGTTGGTTGTGGAGACCGTGCAATTGCCTCTGGAAAAATGCAAGATCCAAACGCTGTCACCGCTGAAAACTATGCATCACGCATGAAGCCGGTCATTGACTACTTGAAGTACTACGCACCAAACGCGGAGATCACCTTGGTTGGATACCAGGAATACACGCCTCGTGGTGGAAGCCAGGTATGTGTTCGTCTTGGTGGAACCCCATTGGTGAAAAATGATGCACCTGCACTTGTATCATTTATGAATCAGCTGGATATGGCCATCGGTGGCGCTGCTGGAATCTTGGGCGTAAACCATGTTGATCTGCGTACTGCCACCGAAGGACACGGAAGCTGCTCCAATGATCCATGGGTCAACGGTGTATTTGATGCACGCGCAGAAATCTTCGGCGGTCCGTGGCACCCATCTGTTAAGGGTGACTCGGTTACTGCAGGAATCTTGCGAGATCGAGTTAACGCCTAAAGATGTCGTCGAAAAGCATTACCGGCAAACGCCCGAACCTCCCGTCGCTTACTGGGGCGCGGTGGCTCGCGGCGCTTGCTGTTTATTTCCTCCACGCACTGGTGTTTTTGTCGGTGTACCCGTTCCAAAAGTCGGAGCTTTTTGCGACGATCCATAAATTTGTGCCCATGCAGCTGGGCTCTGCGGGTGTGACATTCTTTTTCATCTTGTCTGGATTTTTGATCTACTGGTCAAATAGTCAGCTCAAGGGTTTTAAAAATGTGATCTACTACTGCAAACGTCGCATCACCAAAATCTATCCCATGCACCTTATTGCTCTAGCGATGTTCATCGTTGCTTCGGCAAAATTCACCACCACTGGTATTGCTTGGGTGCTCGATTTCGCACGCCTGGAACTATGGCTGCCAAATGCGTTGCTGATTCACACCTGGAGTCCGCACTGGGTAACTCTTGGTGGATTGAACGTGCCATCCTGGTCGCTCGGCGCTGAAATGTTGTTCTATCTGACTTTTCCTTTATTTATTCCGCTGGTTCGGAAGATTAAAGGCGTGGGCAATTGGTGGGCATTTGCCATTACCTTCTTGGTGAGTCTCGCACTGATTACCTTCATTCACTTCTATGCAGATGGTCCAAAGGGAATTGAAAACTTCTTCGTGCCTCGCCTATGGGACACCGATGTTTCACCAGTAGCAGAAGCTCACGCAGACCCAGTGTGGTTTATGCAAGAAGAAATTCCAGTACTGGAATCCTATTGGCTGTCTTATTATTTCCCAGCAACCAGGCTCATTGAGTTCTACCTGGGTGTATTTGGCGCCAAGCTTGTGGCTGAAGGAATGTTCAAAAACACGAACATCACCATTCCACTGATCGCACTTGCTGCATCTTTTATTGCAACGTGGTTCGTGCCGCTGGCTTTTAAGATGTCTGTCATTATGTCACTGCCGATGGCCTTTGTTGTGGCAACCCTGGCGGTTAGGGATATTGAAGGTAAAAGCGGGGAAATCGCCTCGCCACGAGCTGTACTTTTGGGCAATATCTCCTTTGCCTTTTATATGGTTCAGTTCCCAGTCATGGTATTCGTACAGCGATACTTCATTGCAGGTAAAGAATTTGGATTCTTCGGCTGGGCGTTCTTCGCAGTGGTGTGCTTCATCGTGTCCGTGATACTTGCCTGGGTGCTCTTCACCTTCGTCGATGATCCACTGATGAAGGCCACGGCGAGGAAAAAGGGGAGTAGGCGCCTGAAACAGTCCAATATTTTAGTCCGCGACTTAAAAGTTTTATTCGGAAAAAGTCCGCGAAAGCAGTTAAATGTTGAGACTCGCGCTGAAAAACCCACAGAAAACACCGAAGCTCCGGCTAAGGTGGCAACCGGTATCAAATCTTAAGAAATCTTAGGGAAGGAAAACATATGACTATTTACCGAAAGATGGCAGCCTCCGCTGCAGCTTTGGCACTGTCAGCATCCTTGGTCGCGTGTGGCGACTCTGAGGAAAGCACCGAGGAGACTACCACCACTTCCTCTTCTACCACCTCCTCAAGCTCTTCAAGCAGTTCTAGCGCTGTTGCAACTTCTGAGGAAGCACCAGTCGTCGAAGAACCAGCAGCTGAAGTACCAGCTGAAGAGGTCCCTGCTGAGCAGGCACCAGCAGAACAAGCACCTGCACCTGTTGAGCAGGCACCGGCTCAAGAAGCACCAGTTCAGCAAGCTCCAGTTCAAGAAGCACCTGCACCAGTCGAGCAGGCTCCAGTTCAAGAAGCACCTGTCCAGGATGCTCCACCTGAGCTTCCTGGCGGTGGCGGCGGACACGCTGGCTACTAAAAGGTCTTCTTGCGATACCCACTTACAGTTTTCTTTCTGTAGGTGGGTTTTGTGTTTTCTTGGCGAGGTTGAGAATGCATCTGATCTGGATGGTGTACAAGGGGCGACTTCTTACTGGCGCCATCGCAGAGGGCGACTTCACGGTAGCGACTTCTTGGGTGCGTCTTCTCGTGCTCAACTTCACGTCATGCGACTTCAGTGGGCCGGGGTGGATTTTGCTAGTGATGTCGGGGGTTAAGAAGTCGTCAACGTGAAGTCGCCCTGTTAGAAACTGATCTACCATTGAGGCAATCCCACACCAGGGTTGCTAAAGGGAATGGATGCCGTACACCACCACAGAGCAATCCCCATGGGTGGATCCCTGACCGGTTCACAACCCGGGTTCGCTAAAAATTTGATGCGGAAAAAATTTTCCAAAAAATTATTATGAATAATTTGCATGATCATGCATAACGTGTATGGTGTAACTATGACAATCAAGGTTGCAATCGCAGGAGCCAGTGGATATGCCGGCGGAGAGATCCTTCGTCTCCTTCTAGGCCATCCAGCTTATGCATCTGGTGAGTTGGAAATCGGAGCACTAACCGCAGCATCATCTGCAGGTAGCACAGTGGGCGAAATTATGCCTCATATTCCACAATTGGCAGATCACGTTATTCAAGACACTACAGCTGAAACTTTAGCTGGCCATGATGTGGTTTTTCTGGGACTTCCGCATGGATTTTCCGCAGAGATCGCGCTTCAACTCGGACCGGATGTCACGGTGATTGACTGTGCTGCAGATTTCCGTCTGCAAAATGCTGCGGACTGGAAGAAATACTACGGTTCAGAGCATCAAGGCACTTGGCCCTATGGAATCCCGGAAATGCCTGGTCACCGTGAAGCACTGCGAGGATCTAAGCGTGTAGCTGTACCTGGATGTTTCCCAACTGGTGCAACTTTAGCTCTTCTCCCGGCTGTGCAAGCAGGATTGATTGAGCCGGATGTGTCAGTAGTGTCTATCACTGGTGTATCTGGTGCAGGTAAGAAGGCATCTGTTGCGCTGCTTGGTTCTGAAACCATGGGATCGCTGAAGGCGTACAACACGTCAGGTAAGCACCGCCACACTCCTGAAATTGCTCAGAATCTCGGTGAAGTCACTGACCAGCCAGTTAAGGTGAGCTTTACTCCAGTGCTTGCACCATTGCCTCGTGGAATTCTCACCACTGCGACTGCGCCATTAAAAGAAGGTGTTACCGCTGAGCAAGCTCGTGCAGTGTATGAAGAATTCTATGCACAGGAAACCTTTGTGCATGTTCTTCCCGAAGGTGTTCAGCCGCAAACTCAAGCTGTTCTTGGTTCCAATATGTGCCACGTGCAGGTTGAGGTCGACGAGGCAGCGGGCAAGGTTCTTGTGACCTCAGCTATTGATAACTTGACCAAGGGAACTGCTGGCGCAGCTGTCCAGTGCATGAACCTAAGCGTTGGCTTTGATGAGGCAGCGGGTTTGCCACAGGTCGGCGTCGCACCTTAAGTCTTAAGCAGCCAGTAAACACATACAACACATTTAATTACTTAGGAGTTCCACATGGCCGATAAAGGCATTACCGCGCCGAAAGGTTTCGTTGCTTCTGCAACGACAGCGGGTATTAAAGCTTCCGGCAATCCTGACATGGCGTTGGTGGTTAACCAAGGTCCAGAGTTTTCCGCAGCGGCTGTGTTTACTCGTAACCGAGTGTTCGCAGCACCGGTGAAGGTAAGCCGCGAAAACGTTGCTGATGGCCAGATCAAAGCTGTGCTTTACAACGCGGGTAATGCCAATGCGTGTAATGGTCTGCAGGGTGAGAAGGATGCTCGTGAATCTGTCTCCCATGTAGCAAAGAACCTCGGCTTGGATGATTCCGATATTGGTGTGTGTTCCACTGGTCTTATCGGTGAGCTTTTGCCCATGGATAAGCTCAACACAGGTATCGATCAGCTAACAGCTGAGGGTGCTTTGGGAGACAATGGTGCAGCTGCTGCCAAAGCGATTATGACTACTGACACCGTGGATAAAGAAACCGTCGTGTTTGCTGATGGCTGGACTGTTGGTGGAATGGGCAAGGGCGTGGGCATGATGGCGCCATCTCTTGCCACAATGTTGGTTTGTTTGACCACAGATGCATCCATTACCCCGGAGATGGCTCAGATTGCGTTGGCAAATGCCACGGCAGTCACTTTTGACACTTTGGATATTGATGGATCAACCTCCACCAATGACACCGTGTTTTTGCTGGCATCTGGAGCTAGTGGCATCACCCCAAGTCAAGATGATCTTAATGATGCTGTCTATGCAGCATGTTCCGATATTGCTGCGAAGTTGCAAGCTGATGCAGAAGGTGTAACCAAGCGTGTTGCTGTGACTGTGGTGGGAACCACTAACAATGAACAGGCAATCAATGCGGCTCGTACAGTTGCTCGTGACAACCTGTTCAAGTGCGCAATGTTTGGTTCGGATCCCAACTGGGGTCGCGTGTTGGCTGCAGTCGGCATGGCTGATGCTGATATGGAACCTGAGAAAATTTCTGTGTTCTTCAATGATCAAGCAGTGTGCCTTGATTCCACTGGTGCGCCTGGAGCTCGTGAGGTGGATCTTTCTGGAGCTGATATTGATGTCCGAATTGATTTGGGCACTGGAGGAGAAGGCCAGGCAACAGTTCGTACCACTGACTTGAGCTTCTCCTATGTAGAGATCAACTCCGCATACAGCACCTAAGAAGTACAGCACCTAAGAAGTAAGGAAAAGGGCACAGGCATGAATGACTTAATCAAAGATTTAGGCTCCGAAGTGCGCGCAAATGTCCTCGCTGAGGCATTGCCGTGGTTGCAGCATTTCCGTGACAAGATCGTCGTCGTGAAATATGGTGGCAACGCCATGGTTGATGATGAGCTGAAGGCTGCTTTTGCTGCTGACATGGTGTTTTTGCGAACCGTGGGAGCAAAGCCTGTGGTGGTGCACGGTGGTGGTCCGCAAATTTCGGACATGCTTAATCGTGTGGGGCTGCAAGGTGAGTTCAAGGGCGGTTTCAGGGTCACCACTCCTGAGGTGATGGAGATTGTCCGCATGGTCCTGTTTGGTCAGGTCGGCCGTGATTTGGTTGGTTTGATTAACTCTCATGGACCTTATGCGGTGGGTACTTCTGGCGAGGACGCGGGTCTTTTCACTGCAGAAAAACGCATGGTCAATATTGATGGCGTGCCAACTGATATCGGTTTGGTTGGAGATATCGTCAACGTTGATGCTTCACCACTGATGGATCTGATTGAGGCCGGTCGCATTCCTGTGGTGTCCACGATTGCTCCTGGTGAAGATGGACAGATCTACAACATCAACGCTGATACTGCAGCTGGAGCTCTGGCTGCAGCGATCGGTGCTGAGCGCCTGTTGGTTCTGACCAACGTGGAAGGTCTATACACCGATTGGCCAGATAAGAGCTCATTGGTGTCCAAGATTAAGGCCACGGAGCTGGAGGCCATTCTTCCGGGGCTTGATTCCGGCATGATCCCTAAGATGGAGTCGTGCTTGAATGCGGTGCGTGGGGGAGTAAGCGCTGCGCATGTTATCGATGGTCGCATCGCGCATTCAGTTTTGCTTGAGCTTTTGACCATGGGCGGTATTGGCACGATGGTGTTGCCGGATGTTTTCGATCGTGAAAATTACCCAGAGGGCACTGTATTTAGAAAAGATGATAAGGATGGGGAACTGTAAATGAGCACGCTGGAAACTTGGCCGCAGGTCATTATTAATACCTATGGCACCCCGCCAGTTGAGCTGGTGTCCGGCAAGGGCGCCACGGTCACCGATGAGCAGGGCAATGTTTATATCGATTTGCTTGCCGGCATCGCCGTGAACGCGCTCGGACACGCTCATCCTGCCATCATCGAGGCAGTCACCAACCAGATTGGCCAGCTTGGCCACGTCTCAAACTTGTTTGCCTCCAAGCCGGTCGTCGAGGTTGCGGTCGAGCTCATTAAGCGTTTTTCGCTTGACGACGCCACCCTCGCCGCACAAACCCGCGTCTTTTTCTGCAACTCAGGCGGTGAAGCAAACGAGGCAGCTTTTAAGATTGCACGCTTGACTGGCCGCAATCGGATCTTGGCTGCAGTGCATGGTTTCCACGGCCGGACCATGGGGTCACTTGCGTTGACTGGCCAGCCAGATAAGCGTGAAGCATTCCTCCCCATGCCAAGTGGCGTGGAATTTTACCCATATGGCGATACTGATTACCTGCGCAAATTGGTAGAAACCAACCCCACTGATGTGGCCGCTATTTTCCTGGAGCCAATTCAGGGTGAGACGGGAGTTATCCCAGCTCCTGAAGGTTTCCTAAAATCAGTGCGTGAGATCTGCGATGAGCATGGCATCTTGATGGTTACCGATGAAGTCCAAACGGGTATTGGCCGTACCGGAGATTTCTTTGCACACCAGCATGAAGGTGTTGTTCCAGATGTTGTGACCATGGCTAAGGGGTTAGGCGGTGGCCTACCGATTGGCGCATGCTTGGCTACTGGTGGGGCAGCTGAGTTGATGACTCCAGGTAAACACGGCACAACCTTTGGCGGAAACCCGGTTGCGTGTGCTGCTGCTCAAGCAGTGCTGTCTGTTGTAGATGATGCATTTTGTGCAGAAGTCACCCGCAAGGGTGAGCTGTTTAAGGAACTTCTCTCCAAGGTGGACGGCGTTGTAGACGTCCGTGGAAGGGGCTTGATGTTGGGCGTGGTGCTGGAGCGGGACGTCGCAAAGCAAGCTGTTCTTGATGGTTTTAAGCACGGCGTTATTTTGAATGCTCCAGCTGAAAATATTATCCGCTTGACTCCGCCGCTGGTGATCACCGACGAAGAAATTGAAGCCGCTGTCAAGGCTATCGCCAAGACAATCGCATAAAGGAACCTCACTACTTATGACTTTTCAACCCAATGTTCGCCATTTTTTGGCTGATGATGATCTCACCCCTGCAGAACAAGCTGAGGTGCTCAACCTTGCAGCAAAGCTTAAGGCAGAGCCTTTTTCTGAGCGTCCTTTAGAGGGGCCAAAATCAGTGGCGGTGCTTTTTGATAAAACCTCCACGCGTACCCGTTTTTCCTTCGATGCAGGTATTGCGCATCTAGGTGGACATGCCATCGTCGTGGACTCGGGAAGCTCACAGATGGGCAAAGGCGAGACTCTGCAGGACACCGCTGCTGTGTTGTCCCGTTATGTTGAGGCAATTGTGTGGCGAACCTACGCGCACGATAATTTCCATGCCATGGCAGAAACCGCAACGGTGCCGCTGGTGAACTCGCTGTCTGATGATCTGCACCCATGCCAGATCTTGGCGGATCTGCAAACCATTGTGGAAAACCTATGCCCTGAAGAAGGTCCAGCCGGGCTTAAGGGCAAAAAGGCTGTTTATCTAGGCGATGGCGATAATAATATGGCCAACTCCTACATGATTGGTTTTGCCACCGCTGGTATGGATATTTCCATTATCGCGCCAGAAGGTTTTCAGCCTCGTGCGGAATTCGTGGACCGTGCAGTAAAACGCGGCCAGGAAACCGGAGCGAAGATCGTTATCACCGACAGCCTTGATGAGGTTGCTGGCGCTGATGTCGTAATCACTGATACTTGGGTATCAATGGGTATGGAAAATGACGGCATTGATCGCACCACTCCTTTTGTGCCTTACCAGGTCAATGATGAGGTCATGGCAAAGGCAAATGATGGCGCTATCTTCTTGCACTGCCTGCCTGCATACCGAGGCAAAGAAGTAGCAGCTTCAGTGATCGATGGACCAGCGTCCAAGGTTTTTGACGAGGCAGAAAACCGCCTCCACGCCCAAAAGGCTTTGCTGGTGTGGTTGCTGGCTAATCAGCCGAGCTAATCAGCCGAGCTAATCGCCTAGTACTGAGGTAGAAAATGTCACTGAGTCCAACGCCAGAAAACTTAAATCCCGTGACGCGTACTGCACGCCAAGCGCTCATCTTGCAGATCTTGGATAAGCAAAAAGTCACCAGCCAGGTGCAATTGTCTGAATTGCTGCTAGATGAAGGCATCGATATCACCCAGGCCACTTTGTCTCGAGACTTAGATGAATTAGGTGCCAGGAAGGTTCGCCCCGATGGTGGGCGTGCCTACTATGCGGTTGGTCCAGTAGATAGCACTGGTAGGGAAGACCTCCGGGGTCCTTCTGAAAAGCTGCGTAGAATGCTGGATGAACTGCTGGTTTCTACTGATCATTCTGGAAATATGGCGGTGTTGCGCACTCCACCCGGCGCGGCCCAGTACTTGGCTAGTTTTATCGATAGGGTGGGTTTGAAAGAAGTCGTTGGCACCATCGCTGGCGATGACACCGTTTTCGTTCTTGCTCGTGATCCGTTGACGGGTCGGGAGCTTGGGGAGCTTTTAAGCGGGCGGACAAACTAGCTGCAAGCTAGTTGCACAGCCAGTCGCGCAGCTAGTTCAATCCCTAGTTTAAGGCTCGTTAATGCAGGCAGGTAAGGTATAGCTCGAGTGTTTTTTCGAGGTATATCACGCCTTTCAACACAATAATTTTCTTTAAAAACGCACCCTTTTAGCCCACGTGGTTAAAAGGAGCATAAATATGAAGGAGCACACCTCATGACTAACCGCATCGTTCTTGCGTATTCCGGCGGTTTGGATACCACTGTGGCAATTCCATACCTGAAGAAGATGATCGATGGTGAAGTCATCGCAGTTTCCCTCGACTTGGGTCAGGGTGGAGAGAACATGGATAACGTGCGTCAGCGTGCACTTGATGCAGGCGCTGTGGAGTCCATCGTTGTTGATGCTAAAGACGAGTTCGCTGATGAGTACTGCCTGCCAACCATCAAGGCTAACGGCATGTACATGAAGCAGTACCCACTGGTTTCTGCTATTTCTCGTCCTTTGATTGTTAAGCACCTAGTTGAGGCTGGTAAGCAGTTCAACGGTACCCACGTTGCACACGGCTGCACCGGTAAGGGTAATGATCAGGTTCGTTTCGAGGTCGGTTTCATGGATACCGATCCAAACCTGGAGATCATTGCACCTGCTCGTGACTTTGCATGGACTCGTGACAAGGCTATTGCCTTTGCTGAAGAGAACAATGTTCCAATTGAGCAGTCCGTGAAGTCTCCTTTCTCCATTGACCAGAACGTCTGGGGCCGTGCTATTGAGACCGGCTACCTGGAGGATCTGTGGAATGCTCCAACCAAGGACATTTACGCTTACACCGAGGATCCAGCTCTGGGTAATGCTCCAGATGAGGTCATCATCTCCTTTGAGGGTGGTAAGCCAGTATCTATCGATGGCCGTCCAGTCACCGTTCTGCAGGCTATTGAAGAGCTGAACCGTCGTGCAGGTGCACAGGGCGTTGGTCGTCTTGACATGGTTGAGGACCGCCTTGTTGGTATTAAGTCTCGTGAAATTTACGAAGCACCAGGTGCAATCGCGCTGATCAAGGCTCACGAGGCGTTGGAAGATGTCACCATCGAGCGTGAACTTGCTCGCTACAAGCGCGGCGTTGATGCTCGTTGGGCTGAGGAAGTATACGACGGCCTGTGGTTTGGTCCTCTGAAGCGTTCCCTCGACGCGTTCATTGACTCCACCCAGGAGCACGTCACCGGCGATATCCGCATGGTGCTGCACGCAGGTTCGATCACCATCAATGGTCGTCGTTCCAGCCACTCCCTGTACGACTTCAACCTGGCAACCTACGACACCGGCGACACCTTTGACCAGACCCTGGCTAAGGGCTTTGTCCAGCTGCACGGCTTGTCTTCTAAGATCGCTAACAAGCGCGATCGCGAAGCTGGTAGCAACTAAAGTCACCACCGATTCAGTTACATCACCGACATTGAAGAAAGTAGAAGATCAACACATGGAACAGCACGGAACCAATGAAGGTGCGCTGTGGGGCGGACGCTTCTCCGGAGGACCTTCCGAGGCCATGTTCGCCTTGAGTGTCTCCACCCATTTCGACTGGGTTTTGGCCCCTTATGATGTGTTGGCCTCCAAGGCTCATGCCAAGGTGCTGCACCAAGCAGATCTACTTTCTGATGAAGATCTCGCCACCATGCTGGATGGCCTTGATCAACTGGGCAAAGATGTAGCCGATGGCACCTTCGGGCCACTACCATTTGATGAAGATGTCCACGGTGCTATGGAACGCGGCCTCATTGACCGCGTCGGTCCTGAGGTGGGAGGCCGCTTGCGTGCAGGACGCTCCCGCAACGATCAGGTAGCAACCCTGTTCCGCATGTGGGTCCGCGACGCTGTGCGCGATATCGCGCTTGGAACAACAGAGCTTATCGACGCCCTGAGCGCCCAAGCCAAGGCCCATGCCGATGCAATCATGCCAGGCAAAACCCACTTTCAGGCAGCTCAGCCAGTGCTGTTGGCACATCAGCTGCTAGCACATGCCCAGCCATTGTTGCGCGATATTGATCGTATCCGTGACCTGGATAAGCGCCTGGCTGTATCTCCTTATGGTTCCGGTGCACTGGCTGGTTCTTCCTTGAAGCTCAACCCTGAAGCTATTGCTGAGGAACTAGGCTTTGATTCCGCGGCTGATAACTCCATTGATGCCACCAGCTCCCGCGACTTTGCATCTGAGACCGCATTCGTGCTGGCACAGCTGGCCGTCGATATGTCTCGTTTGGCTGAGGAAATCATCGCATGGTGCACCCCAGAATTTGGATATATCACCTTGTCTGATTCCTGGTCCACCGGTAGCTCGATCATGCCGCAGAAGAAGAACCCTGATGTGGCTGAACTAACCCGCGGTAAAACCGGACGATTGATCGGTAACTTGACTGGTTTGCTTGCTACGTTGAAGGCGCAGCCTTTGGCTTACAACCGTGACCTGCAAGAAGATAAGGAACCTATCGTTGATTCGGTTGCACAGCTTAACCTGCTGCTTCCTGCGATGACTGGCCTTGTCTCCACCTTGACCTTCAACACCGAGCGCATGCGTGAACTTGCTCCTGCAGGTTTTACTCTGGCAACAGATCTAGCTGAATGGATGGTGCGCCAAGGTGTGCCATTCCGTGAAGCACATGAAGCATCAGGTGCATGCGTGCGCATCGCAGAAGCCAGGGGAGTAGACCTGATCGATCTCACCGATGAAGAACTTCAAGGTGTCGATCCTCGACTAACCCCTGAGGTTCGTGAAGTACTCACCATTGATGGTGCTGTTGCCTCACGTGCAACGCGCGGTGGAACCGCGGGTGTGCGGGTTGCGGAGCAACGCGCTCGCGTGGATGCTGCAAGTACCGCTCATGCGGAATGGGCACGTGTGGGGGTTCGTCGATAAGCAGCATTTTATGGCCTGTACAGCTCTCCGATTGCGGGAGTTGTGCAGGCCATTTATTATCAACGCATGAATAGATCCTCTGCTTACTCAAAGAAACCTCGAGGCAGAGGATTTTCCGTATTTTTAGGGATCATTTTGGTGGTCATTGCGGTGTTCGCCACGTTGGTGGGACGCGGAACCATCACCATGCCAAAGATCTTCGGATCAAATAACTTAACCGAGGTCAGTGCAGTAATCGGCTCTGAAAAGAAGGAATTTTTTCAAGATCCAGAAGTAATTGAAGCCTTCGCGAAGCACGGTTTTGAAGTCAATGTGGATACTGCCGGATCACGCCGCATTGCCACCGATGTCGATTTGAGCCCTTATGATTTCGCGTTCCCGTCCTCTACACCGGCTGCGCAAAAAATTTCAGAATCCCACACCACAACAGGCCGGTTCACTCCTTTCTACTCACCGATGGCCGTAGCCACCTTTGGAACGATCACCGACATGCTGCAGGCGCGGGGAATCGTAAGCGCAGGCACCGTGGATTTGGGCAGGTTAATAGATGAAACCCAAGCAGGCACCCGGTGGAGCGAAATAAGCACGAACTACCCATCAAACCGAGTCGTGCAAATTTCCACCACCGATGTGCGCACCTCCAATTCCGCGGCGATGTATCTCTCCATGATGTCGTGGGTAAAAAATAACGGCACAACGATCAGCAGCATTGCAGAAGCCGATGCGTTGATCCCGGAGCTTAGCCAGCTGTTTGTGGGCCAAGGATATACCGAAAGCACGTCTGCTGGGCCGTTTGATGAATACCTTTCGCAAGGCATGGGAGCCAAACCAATGGTGATGATCTACGAAGCGCAATTTTTGGCAGAACAAGCCAAAGAAAACTCGCGGATTACAAGCGACATGGAACTGATTTATCCAAGCCCCACCGTCTACAGCACCCACACAGTGGTGAGCTTGAGTGAAGTGGGCGCAGAGATCGGGCAGCTGTTGGAAACCGACGACACCCTGCAACGATTAGCCATCAAGCATGGATTCAGGCCTAAGAATTCCGCGATGATTGCGGAAGAAGGGATGTCGAATCAGATGCCTAACAACCTCAATCTCATCGACCCGCCAGATTATGACTTTTTAGAACGACTCATTGATGGCGTGGGGGCATCTTATAATGTCCTTCCGGTAGAAGAGGATGCAGATCTATGAAAACTTTCCTAAAATCGCTAGCTCTGGGTGTGAGCATGGTGCTGCTGGCAGGTTGTTCGACGGTGACACTGGGTGCTGGCAGTGGCAGTCTCGGCGGTGGGTCTAGCGACCCGTTGAAGATTGTGGCCGCCACCGAGTTGGAAGATTTACAACCTGCGATCGAGCAGGCTTCGAATGAACTGGGCTTTGATATTGAGTTGAGTTTTCCGGGCGGAACCCTCAGCAACAGTCAAGCGCTGAAAGACGGCGAATTTGATCAGGATTTTGATGCCACCTGGTTTGCCACCAACCGTTACGTTGACCTGATCGGCGCCTCGGCAAAACTGGGCGAAACCACCAAAATTGCGACATCTCCCGTGGCTATCGCTGTGAAAACTGACCTGGCAGAGGATTTGGGTTGGGATCAGCGCCAACCAACGTGGGAGGAATTAGGTGAAGCTGCTGGGGATAGAAATTTCACTTTTGGCATGACTGATCCCGCGACATCCAATTCTGGATTTTCCGCCTTGGTGGCCATGGCCACGGCATATGCAGATACCGGCCAAGCCCTCAACGTCAACGACATCCCCGCGATCGCTGCGCCGATGTCTGAATTCTTATCGGGCCAAACCATCACTTCTGGTTCGTCTGGTTGGCTCAAAAATACGTTTTTGGAACAACCTGACCGTGTTGATGCGATCATCAACTATGAATCCGTTCTGCACACCATGATCACCGAGGACAACGCCGATATCACCGTCGTTGTTCCCGCAGATGGCGTTGTCAGCGCCGATTATCCGCTGTCCACCATCACCGGATCTGACCAGGGCGAGCAGGTAGCAGCGCTTGCCGGCTGGTTTGCCGAGCATCCGGAAACGCTCACAGATGCTTATCGACGTCCGACCACCGCAAACGCACCGCTCCCAGCGGAGCTTAGCGCCCAAACGATCATCGAAGCTCCCTTCCCAGGGAGCAAATCAGTAACAGATGCACTAATAGATGCTTACTCCAACCAATTCCGAGTGCCCGGAGAAACAACGTTTGTTCTCGATGTCTCCGGATCCATGCAAGGTGAGCGCATCAGCTTATTAAAAGAGACCATGTCGGATCTGATCACAGGTGATGCAACCACAGATCTTGCCAATGTCTCCCTGCGTGAGCGTGAAAAAGTTACGATCATTCCTTTTAGCTTCACCCCACATGAAACAATCAACGAAACTCTCGGGCACGTAGACAGTCCAAGCCGGGTTGATCTTGCACAGCAAGTTGATGCTTTGCAAGCCGATGGTGGCACCGGAATTTATGATGCAGTCCTTGCCGCATATTCACAATCGGTTGCCGTTGACTACATCCCCTCAATCGTGCTGATGACAGATGGAGAACTTACCGCTGGCCGCACCTACCCGCAGTTCTTAGAAGAATGGACTGCTCTTCCAAATAATATTCGTTCCATCCCCGTATTCGTGATCCTTTACGGTGAAGCAAATGTGGCGGACATGGAACAATTGGCCACAACTACCGGTGGCAAAACCTTTGATGCCTTAAACGGCGATCTCAACGAAGCATTTAAGGAGATTCGTGCCTACCAATAATGCAGGATCCTTCTTCTTTTCCCGCAAAAATCTTGCAGGAATCGCAATTGCAACCTTGATCATTGCGCTGCACCTTTTAATTGGGCTTGGAGTGTTTTGGCCAATTGTTGCAGTAGCTGGATATGGGGCAGCAGTGGCTCTTATCCCAAGTAAACCGCAACAACAAGCGAGTATTCCTACATTGGAGAGCCCCGCCACCCTTGCAGCCAGAGCAAAAGAACTAGTGAGCTCATTGTCGCGCCATGGTGCGGCCACTCCTGCTGTAGAGGCGCTCGACGACCTTAATCAATCGCTGCAACTGGTAATCGAAAACTGGTCACGCCTTAACAACTTCCCAGAGCATCAAGTAACCATCCGATCGATTATCAACCAATACATTCCAGGTGTTATTGATGCCTACTTGTCTATCCCGACCCGCAATGATCCACGAGCTGTAGAAGACCTCATCGAGTCATTTACATTATTGAACTCTGAAACGATGAAAATCTTCAACGCAATCCAAGAACAAGGCTTAAATAATCTAGAAGACCACGGCCGCGCCCTTCGTATGCAATTCGGCCAACTACCAGAAGACTTCAAAGAATAGCGCCTGAATGCAACTTTGTTTTTCACGCCAAGTAGGATGATCCGTATGAGTCTTGATCCACAGCTTCTTGAAGTCCTGGCCTGCCCAAAGGACAAGGGCCCGCTTCGATATCTGGAGAGCGAACAGCTCTTGGTCAATGAACGCCTCAACCTGGCCTATCGCATTGACGACGGAATTCCGGTGCTGCTTATCGACGAAGCCACCGAGTGGACCCCCAACAACTAGAAGTACATCAAGGATCTTTTAACATCATGAACATCATCGACGAACTCTCCTGGCGCGGATTAATCAACCAATCCACCGATCTGGATGCCCTCCGCGAGGAAGCTTCAACCCCAATCACCCTGTACTGCGGATTCGACCCCACCGGTCCATCCCTCCACGCAGGACACCTCGTGCCTTTGCTCATGCTGAAGCGCTTCCAACAAGCAGGCCACAACCCAATCGTGCTTGCAGGTGGCGCAACCGGCATGATCGGCGACCCCCGAGATGTTGGCGAACGCACCATGAACTCGGCCGATACCGTCTCTGAGTGGGCTGAGCGCATCTCCGGACAGCTCAGCCGATTCGTAGATTTCGACGGCGAACACGCAGCCCGCCTGGTAAACAACGCCGAGTGGACCAACGACATGTCAGTCGTGACTTTCCTTCGAGATGTAGGAAAGCACTTCTCACTCAACACCATGCTTGCCCGCGACACTGTCAAGCGGCGCCTTGAATCCGACGGCATTTCATACACTGAGTTCTCCTACATGTTGCTCCAAGCCAACGACTACGTTGAGCTCAACAAACGCTTTGGATGCACTCTGCAGGTTGGTGGCGGTGACCAATGGGGCAACATCGTCTCCGGAGTTGACCTCAACCGACGCGTCAACGGATCTTCTGTCCACGCAATCACCGTGCCTTTAGTCACCGACTCCGAAGGTAAGAAGTTTGGTAAATCCACCGGCGGCGGAAGCCTGTGGCTGGATCCAGAAATGACCAGCCCATACGCTTGGTACCAGTACTTCATCAATGCAGCCGACGCTGACGTAATCCGCTACCTCCGTTGGTTTACTTTCCTTAACCAGGAAGAACTAGCGGAATTGGAAGTCGAAGTAGCAGAACGTCCATTCAAGCGTGAAGCACAGCGACGCCTAGCCCGCGAAATGACCAACCTTGTCCACGGCACCGAGGCAACCGTAGCAGTCGAGTTGGCCGCACAAGCACTATTTGGTCGCGCTGAACTTCGAGACCTTGATGAAAAGACTCTTGCCGCATCGGTTTCTGAAACTGAAGTTGCAGAAATCAAGGCAGGGGAGCCACGCACCATCATCGACCTTTTGGTGGCCAGTGGTTTGGCAGAATCCAAGGGTGCAGCAAAACGTGCAGTCAAGGAAGGCGGTGCGTACGTAAACAACGAACGCATTGAATCTGATGATTGGGAACCTGCTGCTGAAGACCTGCTCCATGGATCGTGGCTGGTACTACGCCGTGGCAAGAAGAATTTCGCTGGAGTTCAAATTCTCGGCTAAGTCACAGAGAAAAACAGGGTGAAGATCAATATCTGATCTTCACCCTGTTTTAGTGATTTACTGACTAAACTCTTGTTGTATTAACAATGTAGAGATCACAGTTGGCTGCAGCCGCAACGTTTCGTGAAATACTTCCAAGGATGCGTTGCAAGCCTTGAGCCTTTTTATTGCCGACAACAATTGTATCTGCATCAAGCAGCTCTGCCTGCTGAACTAGTACTTCCGCTGGTTGTCCTTCTACAGCAAGAGCCTTGACCTTAAGGGCAGGCCAATCGCTTCGCAAAATTGCTGCCACTGATTCCGCAGCTTCTTGCGCTGCTGCCGCTTGACCATCTGCGAGTCGTTGGTAAGCATCAGAAGTCTTGACGGCCATGTTTCCACTCTTGGCGGTTTGCATCGCCACGACGGAGCTGATGCTGTATGCGGAAATGACGTACAGTTCTGCATCAAGACTAACTGCAAGCTCTGCAGCTTTTACTGCTGCGGTAAGTGCAGTTTGGCTTGAATCAACGCCAGTGATGATTTTCTTCATGGTTTTAGATTTTTACCTTCCAGATCAGATCCAGATTTCGGATACGGATGAAAAACTGAGTTTCAGCTCACATCTTACTATTGTCCTAATGTCCAATCATAGCTTTTATCGAAAATCGCCGGCCGAGAAGGACTCTTCTAACTCCTCGAGCGATTTGTCCGAAGTATTTGGAAGGGTTTTCCAGAGGAAGAGGATTAGGAGTGCATTGGCCACAGCGAAGATTCCGAACATTCCTTGAAGCCCTGCTATGTCTACAACAATGGGGAAAGCTAAGGTGATTCCAGCATTGACGATCCACATGCAAAACACTGAAATCCCCATGCCGAGGCCCCTGAGATGAAGGGGGAACATTTCTGACAGCGCAACCCAAATCGGAGCATTCAAACACAGTTGCACGAAAAACATGAATGTAACGAAAAGCGCCAACATTATCCACGCACGCGCCACGGAAGCATCCATCGTCAATGCGACGATCAGAATCGTAGTGTGAACCAACGTCACCATGATGAACCCAAAAATGATGAGTTTCCTTCGCGACACCATGTCGATGAACACAAACAGGCATACCCCAGATCATTGCTGGTCAGGGATATGTCGAAACCTGGTGCGTAGTTGGCCAAGGCTTTGATCGACAAGTTGGACAATGGGCGAACTGAACCACAGCGTTTTATCGCCGGGCGCCCTTTGATGATTTGAGGGACAATGGCTGGAGTTCGTCTCCGGCGGCCTTGATGTTGATTAAACAGTTCTAGAACGGGAAACTCTGACGACAGTTGAGACTTTCCCTTATGACGGTGAAAAACTGAGGAATTCTCTGTTTCGTTAAACAATCCATTTGCAGAATAGGTGTTGACCTGGCGGTTTGTTGTTGTGCGAGGTGCTGTGTAGATTAATTCGAGTCGCCAGGACAGTGCAACACTTTCCGAAAGGAATAGGGGATGTGCATCAAGGTGACGAAGAGGTTAAATCGAAGTTGACTTCAAATTCTGAATGTACTACGATGAATCCTCAGCTGCTGAAGAGATTAAGGTGCGAATAATACCTTATTTTCTTGGTGTGCGTGTGTTGTTTGAGAACTCAATAGTGTGCCATTTATTTTATTTTTGTCACTACCATTTCACATATTTTTGTGAGGTGGTGGGTCATGCCGGGTGGTGGATCGCCAAAATTATCCATCACTGTAAACAATAAAACTATTGTTGGCATGATTTGTGTGGGTGGTCTTGTTCCCCGTCAAGGGAAGAAACCCACACACATCATTATTTATTTTGATAATGCCAGTAACACCCTCAATTTTTCTGACTGCTCCTTGTGTGTGGTTGGTGGGGGTGTTGTTGTTTTTGTCAGGTGTTGGGCTTTTCACAAGCCTTAAGAGACATTTTCTTGTTTTTTTGTGGAGAGTTTGATCCTGGCTCAGGACGAACGCTGGCGGCGTGCTTAACACATGCAAGTCGAACGCTGAAACTAGATGCTTGCATTTGGTGGATGAGTGGCGAACGGGTGAGTAACACGTGGGTGATCTGCCCTGCACTTTGGGATAAGCCTGGGAAACTGGGTCTAATACCGAATACTCACATCACTGTAGGGGTGGTGTGGAAAGCTTTTGCGGTGTGGGATGAGCCTGTGGCCTATCAGCTTGTTGGTGGGGTAATGGCCTACCAAGGCGTCGACGGGTAGCCGGCCTGAGAGGGTGTACGGCCACATTGGGACTGAGACACGGCCCAGACTCCTACGGGAGGCAGCAGTGGGGAATATTGCACAATGGGCGCAAGCCTGATGCAGCGACGCCGCGTGGGGGATGAAGGCCTTCGGGTTGTAAACTCCTTTCGCTTGGGACGAAGCCCACTTGTGGGTGACGGTACCTTGAGAAGAAGCACCGGCTAACTACGTGCCAGCAGCCGCGGTAATACGTAGGGTGCGAGCGTTGTCCGGAATTACTGGGCGTAAAGAGCTCGTAGGTGGTTTGTCGCGTCGTCTGTGAAATCCCGGGGCTTAACTTCGGGCGTGCAGGCGATACGGGCATAACTTGAGTGCTGTAGGGGAGACTGGAATTCCTGGTGTAGCGGTGAAATGCGCAGATATCAGGAGGAACACCGATGGCGAAGGCAGGTCTCTGGGCAGTAACTGACGCTGAGGAGCGAAAGCATGGGTAGCGAACAGGATTAGATACCCTGGTAGTCCATGCCGTAAACGGTGGGCGCTAGGTGTAGGGGTCTTCCACGACTTCTGTGCCGCAGCTAACGCATTAAGCGCCCCGCCTGGGGAGTACGGCCGCAAGGCTAAAACTCAAAGGAATTGACGGGGGCCCGCACAAGCGGCGGAGCATGTGGATTAATTCGATGCAACGCGAAGAACCTTACCTGGGCTTGACATGGACCGGATCGGCGTAGAGATACGTTTTCCCTTGTGGTCGGTTCACAGGTGGTGCATGGTTGTCGTCAGCTCGTGTCGTGAGATGTTGGGTTAAGTCCCGCAACGAGCGCAACCCTTGTCTTATGTTGCCAGCACATTTGGTGGGTACTCATGAGAGACTGCCGGGGTTAACTCGGAGGAAGGTGGGGATGACGTCAAATCATCATGCCCCTTATGTCCAGGGCTTCACACATGCTACAATGGTCGGTACAGCGAGTTGCCACACCGTGAGGTGGAGCTAATCTCTTAAAGCCGGCCTCAGTTCGGATTGGGGTCTGCAACTCGACCCCATGAAGTCGGAGTCGCTAGTAATCGCAGATCAGCAACGCTGCGGTGAATACGTTCCCGGGCCTTGTACACACCGCCCGTCACGTCATGAAAGTTGGTAACACCCGAAGCCAGTGGCCCAACCCTTGTGGGGGGAGCTGTCGAAGGTGGGATCGGCGATTGGGACGAAGTCGTAACAAGGTAGCCGTACCGGAAGGTGCGGCTGGATCACCTCCTTTCTAAGGAGCTTTATATAAACCCCGCATAAAGGCAGTGCTTTTATGGTGGGGTGTTGGTGTTGGAACCCGGATGTGGTTGCCATCAACACACTTATTTAATCGGGTGGAGATGACCCCGTGGGTGACAAAAACCAGAAACAATACTTCTGGCTGAACTAAATGGCATGCTGTTGGGTGTCTGGAATGACATCGCAAGCACCACACTGTGTGTGGTGTGTGTGGGTTGTTTCTAACATCGAGCATTCACAGCTTAATCAATTGCCTTTGTGTTGTTGGTTGTGGTGTGGGTGGTGTGTTGTGTGAGAACTGTATAGTGGACGCGAGCATCTTTATTTTTTTGTTTATTTTGTTGTGTGACCGAACGCGCCAAACGCCATGAGATGAGCACGTTGTTGTTTATTGTGGTGGTGGTTGGTTTTTTTGTGTTTGTTGTTTTTTAGGGCACACGGTGGATGCCTTGGCATATCAAGCCGATGAAGGACGTGAGAGGCTGCGTTATGCCTCGGGGAGTTGCCAACTAAGCGTTGATCCGAGGATGTCCGAATGGGGAAACCCAGCTGCAGTAATGTGTGGTTACCCATCAGTGAATATATAGCTGGTGTGGGGGTTGACACGGGGAAGTGAAACATCTCAGTACCCGTAGGAGAAGAAAACAATTGTGATTCCGTTAGTAGTGGCGAGCGAACGTGGATGATGGCTAAAACTTATGTGTGTGATACCCGGCAGGGGTTGCATGTAGGTGGTTGTGGGGCAACAACATTCTGCATTCTGCCGGATGTGGGCATATGTCGCGTGGTTAGTGGAAGTGGTGTGGGAACGCCTACCGTAGAAGGTGAGAGTCCTGTACATGAAGGCCATGGTGGTGTGTGTGGTTGTTGATACCCCGAGTAGCAGCGGGCTCGTGGAATCTGCTGTGAATTAGCCGGGACCACCCGGTAAGCCTGAATACTTGATATGACCGATAGCGGATTAGTACCGTGAGGGAATGGTGAAAAGTACCCCGGGAGGGGAGTGAAATAGTACCTGAAACCGTGTGCTGACAATCCGTCAGAGCGCACCTTTGGTGTGTGATGGCGTGCCTTTTGAAGAATGAGCCTGCGAGTCAGCGGCATGTCGCGAGGTTAACCCGTGTGGGGTAGCCGTAGGGAAACCGAATCCTAACGAGGGTGATTTTTAGTGGCATGTCTTGGACCCGAAGCGGAGTGATCTACCCATGGCCAGTGTGAAGCAGCTGTAAGAGGTTGTGGAGGCGCGAACCCACTTAGGTTGAAAACTGAGGGGATGAGTTGTGGGTAGGGGTGAAAGGCCAATCAAACTCCGTGATAGCTGGTTCTCCCCGAAATGCATTTAGGTGCAGCGTTGTGTGTTTCTTGCCGGAGGTAGAGCTACTGGATGGTTTAGCGGGACTATCATCTTAGCGACATCAGCCAAACTCCGAATGCCGGTAAGTGAGAGTGCAGCAGTGAGACTGCGGGGGATAAGCTTCGTAGTCGAGAGGGAAACAGCCCAGATCGCCGGCTAAGGCCCCTAAGGGTGTGCTAAGTGGAAAAGGAGGTGGGGTCGCGAAGACAGCCAGGAGGTTGGCTTAGAAGCAGCCATCCTTGAAAGAGTGCGTAATAGCTCACTGGTCGAGTGATTCCGCGCCGACAATGTAGTGGGGCTTAAGTACACCGCCGAAGCCGCGGCAATGATCCCTTGTGGATTGTTGGGTAGGGGAGCGTCGTGCACTACGGTGAAGCTTGAGGGTGACCTTGGGTGGAGTGTGTGCGAGTGAGAATGCAGGCATGAGTAACGATTGATGCGTGAGAAACGTATCCGCCGGATGACTAAGGGTTCCTGGGTCAAGTTAATCTTCCCAGGGTGAGTCGGGGCCTAAGGCGAGGCCGACAGGCGTAGTCGATGGATAACGGGTTGATATTCCCGTACCCGAGTATCAGCGACCATGGTGAATCAGTGATACTAACCACCCATAAGCACCTGTCACTTTCTTTGATTGTGGTGGTGTGTGGTTGCGTGGGACCTGATCTGGTAGTAGCTAAGTGATGGGGTGACGCAGGGAGGTAGCCTAGCCACTTATTGGATTGTGGTGTAAGCGTGTGGCACGCAGTGTAGGTCAAATCCGCACTGTTTTTGTGTGAGGCGTGATGCGGAGCCCTTTTTGGGTGAAGTGGGTGATCCTGTGCTGTCGAGAAAAGCCTCTAGCGATGGTGGTATTCGGCCCGTACCCTAAACCGACACAGGTAGTCAGGTAGAGAATACTAAGGCGTTCGGGTGAACTGTGGTTAAGGAACTCGGCAAAATGCCCCCGTAACTTCGGGAGAAGGGGGGCCACTACTGGTGGGAAGATCATGCATCTTTTTTGCTGGTGGTGGTCGCAGAGAATAGAGGGAAGCGACTGTTTACTAAAAACACAGGTCCGTGCGAAGACGTTGAAGTTGATGTATACGGACTGACGCCTGCCCGGTGCTGGAAGGTTAAGAGGACCGGTTAGTGAAGTTTACTTTGCGAAGCTGAGAATTTAAGCCCCAGTAAACGGCGGTGGTAACTATAACCATCCTAAGGTAGCGAAATTCCTTGTCGGGTAAGTTCCGACCTGCACGAATGGCGTAACGACTTCCCTGCTGTCTCAACCACAGGCCCGGTGAAATTGCAGTACGAGTAAAGATGCTCGTTACGCGCGGCAGGACGAAAAGACCCCGGGACCTTCACTATAGCTTGGTATTGGTGTTTGATTCGGTTTGTGTAGGATAGGTGGGAGACTGTGATCATGTGACGCTAGTTGTGTGTGAGTCGTTGGTGAAATACCACTCTGATCGGATTGGATGTCTAACCTTGGCCCATGATCTGGGTTGGGGACAGTGCCTGGTGGGTAGTTTAACTGGGGCGGTTGCCTCCCAAAATGTAACGGAGGCGCCCAAAGGTTTCCTCAGCTTGGTTGGTAATCAGGTGGTGAGTGTAAGTGCACAAGGGAGCTTGACTGTGACACTGACAGGTGGAGCAGGGACGAAAGTCGGGACTAGTGATCCGGCACCTACTTGTGGTTGTGGTGTCGCTCAACGGATAAAAGGTACCCCGGGGATAACAGGCTGATCTTCCCCAAGAGTCCATATCGACGGGATGGTTTGGCACCTCGATGTCGGCTCGTCGCATCCTGGGGCTGGAGTAGGTCCCAAGGGTTGGGCTGTTCGCCCATTAAAGCGGCACGCGAGCTGGGTTTAGAACGTCGTGAGACAGTTCGGTCTCTATCCGCCGCGCGCGTTGAAACTTGAAGGAAGGCTGTCCCTAGTACGAGAGGACCGGGACGGACGTACCTCTGGTGTGCCAGTTGTTCCGCCAGGAGCAGGGCTGGTTGGCTACGTACGGGAGGGATAACCGCTGAAAGCATCTAAGCGGGAAGCCTGTTTCGAGATGAGGTTTCGTTTGAGGTTCCCTGTAGATTATGGGGTTGATAGGCCAGATCTGGAAGCACTGTGAGGTGTGGAGGTGACTGGTACTAATGTACCGATAACAACAAACACCCCTTTTGGGGGTTGTTCCAAAACGCAACGTAACAAATGAGCATATAAAAATGTGTGTTCGCGTCCATTATGCAGTGTCTGACACAACACAACCAGCCTGTTGGTTGGTTTGGTGTGTGGTTGTGTCGGTGGTGATAGTAGCAGGGAAACGCCCGGTCCCTTTCCGAACCCGGAAGCTAAGCCTGGTTACGCTGATGGTACTGCACTCGGGAGGGTGTGGGAGAGTAGGTTACCGCCGACCAAAAACTTAAAAGTGAAATAGAAAGAGTGTGATTCAATGGTAGAGGGATTTTAACTTCCTCCCATTGGATCACACTCTTTTTGTCGTTCTATAATAAAGTCTTTACACGGTTCTCAACTTCAAGGAACAACATGGCTGATAACTTCGACCGTCAACGTGACAACGATCGCTCCGGCGATCGTGGACGCTACCGGAACTCCCGCGGCAACGATGACCGCGGAAACTACCGTCAAAATCGTGACGGCGAATCCCGAGATAGGGGCGGATACCGTGGGGACCGCCGAGACAACCAGTCCGGGGAATATCGTCACCGTGACGATCGAAGGGGTAACCGTGGTGGCGATGATCGTCGCGGAGGTTACCGTTCTGATCGCAACTTTGAAGACCGTGGGCGTCGCAACGATAGGTCCGATGACCGCAGGGATGATCGCCGTGGCGGAGACCGACCTTACGGTCGCACCGATCGTGATGGCCAATCACGCGGAGGATACCGAGGAATTGACCGCCGCGATGATCGCCGTGGAGGTCAAGGAAACAGGCAGGGCGGGGGAGACCGTCGTCATGCTAACCGTGGTGGCCGTGATCAGCAACGCGATACCCTGCATCCACAACGATCAGGTTTCCGCGAGGAGCGTATAAATTCTCGTCTTAATGAACCCGATTTGCCGGGTGATATTGATATCAAGGATTTGGATCCTTTGGTGCTCCAGGACCTGAAAGTACTGTCTAAGGACAACGCGGAAGCCGTCGCAAAGCATATGATTATGGCTGCAACCTGGCTGGCCGACGATCCTCAATTGGCACTTCGCCATGCCCGTGCTGCGAAGGATCGCGCGGGGCGCGTATCTGTAGTTCGTGAGACGAATGGTATCGCGGCGTATCATGCTGGCGAGTGGAAAGAGGCACTGTCTGAGTTGCGGGCTGCTCGCCGTATGTCTGGTGGTCCTGGCTTGATTGCTGTGATGGCTGACTGTGAACGTGGTTTGGGTCGTCCGGAAAAGGCCATCGAACTAGCTCGTAACGAGGACTTAAGTGGTCTTGATCAAGACAGCTTGATTGAGTTGGCTATCGTGGTTGCTGGTGCACGACATGATTTGGGTCAGCACGATTCTGCGATTGTTGAGTTGCAGAAGGTTAATCCTTCTCTCAAGGGCTCTGGTTTGACTCAGTCGCGTTTGTCGTATGCCTACGCAGATGCCCTTGTTTTAGCTGGTCGTGCGGATGAATCCCGTGAGTGGTTCCAGCATGCAGCTGATCTGGATGAAGACGGTTTCCTCGATGCTAAGGAGCGTATCGAAGAGCTAGATAAGGGTAACAACTAGACTATGAGTCTATGAGTGTAATCACGGAATATGACAGCCTTCTTTTAGATCTAGATGGCACCGTCTACGAGGGCGGCCGGGCTATTGAACATGCAGTTTCTTCGATCAACAGCTCAGGTTTGCCCTTAATGTATGTCACTAATAATGCTTCCCGTGCCCCGGAGGTAGTGGCTGAACAACTTCGTGATATTGGTCTTGATCAGACCACTGCCGAGCATGTGATGACTTCGGCTCAAGCAGCCTGCCAGATGGCAGCAGAGAAAATTCCTGTGGGTTCTAGAGTCTATGTTTTGGGTACTGAGTCGTTCCGCGACCTGGCTCGGAACGCTGGTTTTGAAGTTGTTGATTCCGCCGATGACCAGCCACAAGCAGTGTTGCACGGACACAATCCAGAGACTGGTTGGGCGCAATTGAGCGAGGCTGCGCTGGCAATTAATGCCGGGGCACAGTATTTTGCCTCCAACTTAGATTCCACCCTTCCGATGGAACGCGGTCGCCATATCGGCAATGGATCGATGGTGGCTGCCGTGACTCATGCAACGGGCGTAACGCCACTGTCTGCAGGAAAACCTGGCCCGGCTATGTTTTATGCCGCCGCAGCTGCACTAAATTCTACAAAACCGTTGGCTGTAGGTGATCGTCTTGATACTGATATCGCCGGTGGTAACGCCGCTGGGATGGACACGTTCCAGGTCTTAACCGGCGTCAGTGGATTCTATGACCTTGTATACGCAGTACCGGAGCAACGCCCCACGTATATCGCCGCCTCCTTGCAGGACCTTTATAGCGAACCGGGCAGCTTGCGGCCAGGTAGTCAGGGAGGTTTTAAGGCGCTTATCGACGGCGCCACCCTGGTCATTTCCGGCGGCGATTCCTCCGCAGGCCCAACGCCGATTGCAGCACTACGTACTGCCTTAGAGAAAGCCTGGGCAAGCACATCACCAATCACGGATGTCCGAGCTGACTCTGAATTGGCAGCACAAGCACTTAAAAACTGGTGGTAATTTATGACATCTCCAAAACCACACGATCCTCGTACAGCTAACTTTGTTGATCCAGAAGAAATCACATCCAAAGTAAACGACATCCTAAGCCGTCACGCTGACACGCTTCGTGATGAAGCCAGCAATCTTGAAGAAGCCCACCGCATCCTCAACGACGCACTGTCTTAAAACGACCACATCATTTACGAAAGAAGAACACCGCACGATGGTTGCACGCAGAAGACTAGACGCAGAACTTGTTCGTCGAAAGATCGCACGTTCTAGGGAACATGCGGTTGAAATGATCCGTGGCCGTCGAGTTTTTGTCGCAGGAATGCTTGCACTCAAACCAGCAACAGTAGTGGAACCTGAGGTATCCATTCGTGTTGAGGAAGATGCCAGCGAGGATTGGGCTTCACGCGGAGCGCATAAACTCATCGGTGCGTTGGAATTTTTTGAGCCCTTAGGGCTCAAGGTCAAAGGCCGACGGGTGCTAGATGCCGGCGCGTCTACAGGCGGATTTACGGATGTCTTGCTGCGTCGAGAAGCGTCTGAAGTCGTAGCTGTTGACGTCGGCTATGGGCAGTTGATTTGGCGGTTGCAAAATGATGACCGGGTGCGGGTCGTGGATCGCACAAATATCAGATACATGACGCTGGAAGATACCGGCGGTGAATGCGACATGATGGTGGGAGATCTATCTTTTATTTCCCTCAAACTCACTTTGCCGGCCATCGCGAACGTCTTAAGTGAGGGTGCTGATCTGCTCCCCATGGTCAAGCCTCAATTTGAAGTTGGGAAAGATCGCTTGGGCAGCGGCGGAGTGGTGCGTTCACCCGAACTGCGGGCAGAAGTAACCGCTGATGTTGCCAAATTTGCTGCAACTTTGGGCTTGAGCTTAAAACAGGTAGTTGCATCACCTCTTCCAGGCCCTTCAGGCAACGTAGAATATTTCTTATGGCTGGTCAAAGACGGTGGAGCATCAATGCCAGACGATGAGAAACTTCTAGCGATGATCGATACGGCTGTGAAAGAAGGTCCGCAATAATGAGCGCATCTACGAATATCGCGGAACAACGGCGTGTGCTGTTAGTTCCACATACTGGGCGATCATCCAATATTGAATCGGCAATTCTGGCAGCAAAATTGCTTGATGATGCAGGCATTGACGTCAGGGTATTAATCAATGATGCTGAAGATCCTATTGCGAGTCACCCCGTATTGGGTCGATTTACGCATGTGAGGCATGCTCCAGATGCAGCAGAAGGCGCAGAACTTGTCCTAGTACTCGGAGGCGACGGTACCTTTTTGCGTGCTGCAGACATGGCGCATGCCGTAGATCTTCCAGTACTTGGCATCAATTTGGGCCACGTAGGATTCCTGGCTGAATGGGAATCAGATTCTTTAGAAGAAGCACTCAAACGCGTGATCGACCGTGATTACCATGTGGAAGATCGCATGACGTTAGATGTCGTGGTCTTAGACGGTGGTGCGGAAGAAATTGGCCACGGATGGGCTTTAAATGAAGTAAGCATTGAGAACCTGAATCGCCGGGGCGTACTCGATGCCACGCTTGAAGTAGATGCTCGACCGGTGGCTTCTTTTGGTTGCGATGGCGTACTTATTTCCACCCCAACAGGTTCAACAGCGTATGCGTTTTCAGCTGGTGGCCCGGTGCTGTGGCCAGAACTTGATGCGATTTTAGTGGTACCGAACAACGCCCATGCACTGTTTACAAAACCACTGGTTGTCAGCCCAAAATCTACGGTAGCTGTGGAATCGAACTCTGATACTTCACCAGCGATGGCAGTGATGGATGGTTTTCGCCCCATACCAATGCCACCTGGATCCCGCGTTGAGGTGAGCAGAGGTAAGCGTCCGGTGCGGTGGGTTCGACTGGATTCTTCACCATTTACCGACCGCCTTGTGAGCAAATTACGTCTTCCAGTAACGGGTTGGCGTGGGCCGCAAAAACACGCGGAAAAGTAACGTCCCAGGTCAGAACGGTAGTTCGAAAATCATTCGAACAAATTTCGAAGATTTAGAAAAAACGTTCGCATAAATTCTCGAATGTGTTGTACACTTTGAGGCATGCTCGTAGACATTGCCATTGAGAACCTTGGAGTGATTCCAGCCGCCTCAGCTGAGTTTAGCTCAGGTTTAACCGTGCTTACCGGTGAGACCGGCGCGGGAAAGACCATGGTAGTTACTGGTTTACGCTTACTTTCCGGCGGTCGAGCGGATGCATCCCGTGTCCGTACTGGATCCGCTCAGGCGGTTGTGGAAGGTCGCTTTGTCACCCAAGGTGTGCCCTGCGATATCGTCGAACGTGCGACCGGAATCGTTTCGAACGCCGGTGGTGCAGCAGATGAAAATGGTGAGTTTTTAGCAGTGCGTTCCGTTGGGGCAAATGGCCGTTCCAAAGCGCATCTGGGAGGGCGTTCAGTTCCGGCTGCAACGTTGTCAGAGTTTTCAGATGAACTGCTCACCATCCACGGTCAAAATGATCAACTTCGGCTGCTGTCTCCAGAACGGCAACTGGATGCGCTGGACCGGTTTGACCCAGCCTTGTCCGCTCTTCGTCACAGCTACGCAACTAAGTACCACACGTGGAAAACCTTGGACCGGGATTTGCAAAAGCGTCTAAGCAGTAGGAGAGAGCTCGCTCAAGAGGTCGACCGCCTTCAATTCGCTATCAATGAGATTGAAGAAGTAGCTCCGCAGCCAGGTGAAGATAAAGAGTTAGTGGAACAGATCCGTCGCCTTCAAGATGTGGATTCATTGCGAGAACAAGCCGCCACTGCATTAGCTGCCATTGATGGCGCGGGGGCGCTAAGTGATGCAATGGGTGGCGCCGGTGGTTTTGATGATGAGCAAGAATCCGCCTCGGATCAACTCGGTCAAGCAGAATCTGCACTAGCAGGAAGCGACGATGCCAAGCTGAAAGAGATCGCAGCACAGCTTTCAGAGATCACAAGTCAGCTCAGTGAAGTCTCGATGGAGTTGGGAGGCTTCTTATCTGAACTTCCCGCAGATCCTCAAGCTTTGGACGAAATGCTCACCAGGCAGCAACAGCTCAAGCTGCTCACCCGGAAATATGCTGCCGACATCGATGGCGTTATTGAATGGCAGCATAAAGCCCAAATCCGCCTAGATAGCATCGATATTTCCTCTGAAGCTTTGGACAAACTCAAAGCAGACGTAAACAAAGCAGAAGTCTCCATGATGCGCGCTGCAAAGAAGCTTTCCACTTCACGAACAAAAGCAGCGAGAAAACTAGCCAAAACAGTTACTGAAGAACTTCAAGGTTTAGCCATGCAAAAGGCACGCTTTGATGTTGCTATGACAATTGTGGATCCCGGCCCAACCGGGATTGACCAGGTGGAATTCCAACTCGCCGCCAATAGTCTTTCACAACCTCGCCCGCTGGCATCTTCTGCTTCTGGCGGTGAACTTTCCCGCGTCATGCTCGCGCTAGAAGTTATTCTTGCCGCAGGAACAACCGGTACAACACTGGTTTTCGATGAAGTTGATGCCGGAGTAGGTGGCCGCGCAGCGGTAGAAATCGGTCGGCGCCTAGCCAGACTTGCCAATAATAACCAGGTCATCGTGGTTACCCACCTTCCTCAAGTAGCCGCCTATGCTGATACCCACCTTCATGTAGCTAAAAATGTTGGAGAAAAATCAGTTACCTCAGGAGTGGAATCCTTGACTTTCGAACGCCGCGTCGAAGAACTCTCCCGCATGCTCGCAGGTTTAGATGACACAGCTACAGGCCGTGCGCACGCCACTGAGCTGCTAGAACGAGCTCAGAAGGAAAAGCAAGATATTTGTGCTGAAGCCGAAGAGCCACTACTTGCTGCCAGCGCATAGGAGTTTTCTTGGAATTTTTTAGGCGCGCCTCCACCAAAGGTTGAGACTTTGTTCCACAATGGGCTGCATGAGTCTGTTCAACCGCAAAGCCGACCTGCCCGGCCTGCAGGGTGCAACCAGAGTATGCACGCCGCAGGGCAAAGGGCTAAAGCGTCTGTCCGAAGGCGATCTTGCCGTCATTGATGCACCAGATCTTTCCAGGACCTTCGCCCAACGATTGATCGCAGCAAAACCCGCCGCTGTGCTCAACGTATCTCGGTTCACCACAGGCGCCGTGCCAAATTTCGGCCCGCAAATGCTTATCGACGCCGGCATCCAACTCGTAGAAGGCTTCGGCCACGAGCTTCTCGACGGCACCAAAGAGGGTAAAAAGGGCCGACTGACAGAAGACGGACAACTTTTTTACGGCGAGCGCCTCATCGCAAACGGCAGCGTTCTTAGTGGACCAGCCGCCGAAAACGCATTCGCCGATGCACAGCAATCACTACTTGACCGAATGGAAGCATATTTTGGCAACACCATTCAGTTCATTCACTCCGAAGCACCTCTGCTGATCGATGGCCTAGGCATCCCAGACACCGGCCAAGGCATTGAAGGCCGCAAAGTGCTCATCGCATCACCAGGTGATAACCACCGCAGCAGACTCAAAGAACTACGCAACTTTATCCGCGAATACGACCCTGTACTCATCGGTGTCGATGGTGCAGCAGACACCCTCGTTGAACTCGGTTACAAGCCTGCCCTCATCGTAGGAAACCCCACGGGAATTGGTGCGGATGCTCTTCGCAGTGGCGCAAACGTCATTTTGCCTGCCGATCCTGATGGGCATGCGGTCGGGCTTGAGCGCATCCAAGATCTTGGTATCGGTGCAATGACTTTCCCGTCTTCTGTTAGCTCCTCAACGGATTTAGCCTTGCTGCTTGCGGATTATCACAACCCTCAGATGATCGTGAACGTTGGCGGCCCGGTCACACTCGATGGCGTATTTGAAAACCGCGACGATTCCGATCCCGCCGCGCTGCTCACGCGCGCCAAAGTAGGTACAAAGCTTGTCGACGGATCCGTCATCGCAAGCCTCTACACCGTTAGAAGCACCAGCAACCTTGGATGGCTGTGGGCACTTTTAGCAATCCTGGTTGTCCTAGCAGTGGTTATCGCAATCGCAGGCACTGCAGGATCTGGCTCTTTCACCGACAACCTCATTGACACCTGGAACAGCTTCGCGCTGACAGTCCAGGGTTGGTTCAAATAGGAAGGCACCATGGCTAAACGACGCGGAAAAGGCGCCACAACTATTGCAGCACTTGGGTTTGGTGCAGCAGCCGGAATTGCCTTTGGAACATATGTCCTTGCTCCCAACCTTCCAGAAAACATCGACCCAAACGCACCCACCTCAGCACAGCTTTCCGAGGCAGAGACTTTGGCGGAAGTAAATGCAGTGCAAGCAGCGCAAGCTGACAGCATCATTGACCACATCGTCGATGATGTAGTGGCAGGCACCCTAGTTGATCGACCAGTGCTGGTCATGAGAACTGCTGATGCTGAACAGTCCGATGTTGATGATGTGTCATGGCTTTTGCAGCAAGCTGGCGCTGTTAATGCAGGAACCATAACTTTAGAGGAGACATTTTTCTCTCAAGATGGTGCCGATCAATTGAAGTCGATTGTGGCTAATACTCTGCCAGCAGGTGCACAATTGTCAGAAACCCAATTGGATCCGGGCACTCATGCAGGTGAAGCACTCGGTGCAGCGCTATTGCTCAACCCGGAAAACGGAGAACCACTAGCTAGCACCGCGGAGCGTGGTTTATTGCTCAATGTACTGCGCGATAGTGGTTATATCTCTTATGAAGATGGCACTATCTTGCCTGGACAAGTAATCGTTTTAATCACCGGTGATAGCGATGGTTCCGGTGACTCTGCCTTTGGCGCTGAAACACAATCACTATTTGCCAGGGCTCTCGATGCCCAAGGATCCGGAGTCGTGGTTGCAGGGCGAATTCACACTGCCGCTGATACTGGAGTGATTGGTCGACTTCGTGCAAATCCAGATGCAGCAGCCAATGTCTCCACGGTTGATTCAGTTGACCGAACCTGGGGCAAGATGGCCACAGTATTGTCTGTTCGAGAAGAGTTGGCTGGTAGATCAGGTGCCTTTGGTTCAGCTGCGTCTGCTGATGCAGCAAGTCCATCACTAGATGGAGTTGGCGCTGCACCAAATCAGTAGATTTTCTCGACTCTCTCGATGAAAATCGAGTATTTGTTACAGAACGCGTTTTGAGCGGTCAAAGTGCCCAGGATGAGTCTTTGTATGGCTTATATCCATTGGGGCGCTTAAACGCGGTTCTGGAAGGACTTAATTTTGGGTTTAGTGGGGCAGATGTAAAATCTGCTAGTTTGCTGATCAAGTACTCACCACAAGCCGCAGGGTCACCAGTGGAATCGGTCAAAAATTTGCACCCCAACTGCCGTGAAACGGGAATATCCACCACAAACTGCAGGATTTCTTAAATTTTTGGTGGATATTCGCACATGTTTGCGCTTCGCAGTTTGCGTCGATGGGGGTTGGGCAATCTGTTGACCTATAGATAGAATCCTTGAAAAGTGTGTTCTGAACTGGCGTTATTTTTCTGCGAATTAGTGTGTTATGCTGGGGTTCCGTAGGTTTGAAAAGTCGGAAACCTCTCCGAGCTTTCCCTGCGGTTTTTTGTTTCCCATTCATGCTGATCCACAGCATTTTTTGGGTAGACAATTAAGAGCAGAGTAAGCCATGGAGGGGACCGTGGCCACGTGCCGGCAATTTGAACACACCGATCGTTTAAGTTTTCCGCACTGCCTAAGTTTTTTGAAGAAAAACTAGGTTCAACCAGGAAGGTCGTCTCAGACATCATGACCTCAACACGAAAAGTCCGTCCCACCAAACATATCTTCGTCACCGGTGGCGTAGTTTCTTCCCTCGGCAAAGGATTAACCGCGGCTAGTCTTGGACAATTGCTGATCGCTCGCGGATTGTCGGTGACCATGCAGAAGCTGGATCCGTATCTCAACGTTGATCCTGGCACTATGAATCCTTTTGAACACGGTGAAGTCTTTGTCACCGAAGATGGTGCAGAAACAGACCTCGATCTGGGCCATTATGAGCGTTTCCTCGACCGAAACCTTGGACTTAACGCCAACGTCACTACCGGTAAGGTGTACTCAACCGTCATTGCCAAAGAGCGCAGGGGAGAGTACCTCGGAAAAACTGTCCAGGTCATTCCGCATATCACTGATGAAATCAAGGCCCGTATTTTGAGCATGGGCATTCCTGATGCTGATGGAAACGCACCTGATGTGGTGATTTCCGAGGTCGGTGGAACAGTCGGTGATATTGAGTCCCAGCCGTTTTTGGAAGCTGCACGCCAGGTTCGTCATGAAATTGGGCGCGAAAACTGCTTCTTCATTCACTGTTCTTTGGTGCCCTACCTTGCTACGTCAGGTGAGTTGAAAACAAAACCCACCCAGCATTCAGTAGCAGAATTACGCGGCATCGGTATTTTGCCTGATGCACTTGTGCTTCGTTGTGATCGCGAAGTGCCACAGGGGTTGAAAGACAAGATCGCGATGATGTGCGATGTTGATTATGAAGGAGTCGTGTCCTGCCCTGACTCCAGCTCCATCTACAACATTCCGGATGTGTTGTACCGCGAACATTTGGATACCTTCATCATCCGTCGTCTTGGTCTGCCCTTCCGCGACGTTGATTGGAGCACCTGGCATGATTTGCTTGAGCGTGTGAACAATCCACGTCATGAAATCACCGTGGGTATCGTCGGCAAGTATATTGACCTCCCCGATGCTTATCTCTCAGTCGTGGAGGCTGTGCGCGCGGCAGGGTATGCGAACTGGACTCGCACCAATATTAAGTGGATTACCTCTGATGATTGTGAAACTCCAGCAGGTGCCATGAAAGCACTGGGTGGGTTGAATGCCATCGTGGTTCCAGGTGGATTTGGTATCAGAGGCATCGAAGGGAAAATCGGTGCCATTACCTTTGCTCGTGAGCATAAGATCCCATTGCTTGGTCTTTGTCTTGGCTTGCAGTGCACAGTCATTGAAGCGGCACGCCAAGCAGGCCTTGATCAGGCTTCTTCCACTGAATTTGATCCAGATGCAAGCCAGCCGGTGATTGCGACGATGGAAGAGCAAAAAGCTGCAGTATCTGGCGAAGCCGATTTGGGTGGCACTATGCGTTTGGGAGCATATCCAGCAACACTTCAAGAAGGCTCTGTGGTTGCTTCGTTGTATGGCACGACGGAAGTTTCCGAGCGTCACCGCCACCGCTATGAGGTCAACAATGCCTACCGTGAACAGATTGCTCAGGGTTCTGACTTGGTATTTTCTGGCACTTCGCCGGACGGCCATTTGGTGGAATTTGTGGAATATCCACGAAACGTGCACCCATTTTTGGTGGCAACGCAAGCTCACCCTGAGTATAAATCACGGCCAACCAATGCTCATCCGCTGTTTTATGGCCTGGTGAAGACTGCGTTGGAGCTGCGTGTCCACCCCTAGTTCTACAATGTGATCATGGTTTCGAAAACACATGTTCCGGGTTCTCATGATTTCACTGTGACTGATACCGAGCTGCTCTTAGAGTCACCAATTTTGGGCGTGCGGCGCGATACTGTGCTTATGCCTGGTGGCGCGACTGCCAAACGTGAGGTGGTTGAGCATTTCGGGGCTGTCGCGGTAGTGGCGTTTGATGGTGACAACATTGCGATGGTTAAGCAGTATCGTCGTAGTGTTGGGGATCATTTGTGGGAACTTCCAGCTGGGCTGTTGGACATCGCTGATGAGGATGAACTGACGGGAGCTCAGCGGGAACTCGTTGAGGAAGCCGGTTTAGAGGCACAAACGTGGTCAGTGTTGACTGATTTAATTACCTCTCCTGGTTTTTGCGATGAGGCGGTGCGTGTTTTCTTGGCGCAGGACTTGAAAAAGGTTGAGCGCCCAGAAGTTTCCGGTGATGAAGAAGCTGACATGATCAATCAGTGGATTCCGCTTAAAGATGCCGTAGGAATGGTGTTTAGTGGCGAGTTAGTTAATTCTATTGCTATCGCGGGAGTGATGGCTGCTGATGCTGTTGTGGCAGGACGTGCGCAAGCGCGGCCTGTAAATGCGCCGTTTGCCTATCGCCCTACGGCGTTGGCGCAGCGTCGAAAAGCAAATGGCATTGTTCCTGATATGAAAAAGCTATGAAGGCTCGCGCATTTGGCAAAATCTGGTTGACGCATTTGGCGGTTGAGCGGGGATTGTCGGCAAATACTTTGAGTAATTATCGCCGTGATGTGCAGCGCTATTGTGATTGGCTTGAGGCTGCGGGCGTGGAGGAGCTTTCGCAGATTTCCACCACGCATGTGGAAAACTATGTCAAAGATCTGCGTCGTGGTGTCGATGGGCAGCAGGCGTTGTCGGCATCATCGGCCGGGCGTGCGCTCATCGTCGCGCGTGGCTTGCATAAGTTTGCGCTCATGGAAGGGGAGGTCGCTGCGGATGTTGCGGCTGACGTGTCGCCCCCGGCTCAGGGCCGGCATTTGCCTGACACGCTCAGCATCAACGAGGTAGCAATGCTTATCGACGCCATCCCACATTCTGATATCGCAAGCCCGGTAGATATCCGTGACCGAGCACTGGTGGAATTGCTCTATGGCACGGGGGCGCGTATCTCTGAAGCGACTGGTTTGTTTGTGGATGATGTGTCGGAAATGCCTGAAGTTTTGCGCATCACGGGTAAAGGTTCAAAACAAAGAATCGTTCCTTTTGGATCAATGGCGCAACAAGCTGTCCAGGATTATTTAGTTAGGGCGAGGCCCGCTTTAAGTAAGGGGAAAAGTCATGCGCTTTTTCTGAATCAACGCGGGGGTGCGCTATCTCGGCAATCAGCGTGGGCGGTGTTAAAAAAAGCTGTCGACCGCGCTGGATTGAAGAAAGATATTTCGCCACATACATTGCGGCACAGCTTTGCTACTCACCTTTTAGAAGGTGGTGCCGATGTCCGTGTGGTGCAAGAGTTGTTGGGACATTCCTCAGTGACAACGACACAGATATACACCCATATTACTGCGGAGAATCTTCGTGAGGTGTGGAGGGAAGCACACCCTCGTGCTTAACACGCGAAATTAAGTCAAGCTAACACGCTAGACAATTTGGTTTGAGTTCCGCGGGTGAGGTGACGGTCAAAAATTCTTAACAGTGCTATTCCTGTTTTGCCAGTTGGACTACGCCCGGAGTGGATCAACCCTAAAGACTTGACCAAATTGGTGCGTTTTTATGTTTACGGCGTGTGACGCAACGTAATGTCCAAGTGATCTATATCCTGAATGTATTGTGGTCGCAGGAGCTAATGACAGTGCAATAATTTCACCGCTGTTAGTTAAAGAGGCAATTCTAGAAAAATTGTGCAAAAAGTTGTTAGACGACCGCAGTGACAGTCCTAGTCAAGGAAGAAGGTTTGACTGTGAGTGATGCAGGGAAGAAGGACTCTTCCAAGGTGGAGATCGGGCTAACTGGTCGCCCCCTGCGCGAGTTGCCTGAGCCGTCTCCATTGGAAAAACATGGCCCAGCAACGATCATTGCCATGGCGAATCAAAAAGGTGGAGTAGGTAAAACGACCTCCACTATTAACCTCGGCGCGTGCTTGGCCGAGGCTGGACGTAAAGTTTTGCTCGTTGACTTGGATCCACAAGGTGCATTGACCGCCGGACTAGGCATTCACTATGACGATGTAGATATCACGGTGTATGACCTCATGGTGGATAATAACTCCACCATTGACCAAGCCATACACCACACCGGCGTTCCTGACCTAGATGTTGTTCCGGCAAATATTGATTTATCGGCAGCAGAGATCCAACTGGTCAATGAGGTTGGGCGCGAACAGACTCTCGCTCGTGCGTTGCGCCCAGTGATGAAAGAATATGACTTCATCATTCTTGATTGCCAGCCTTCGCTAGGGCTTTTGACGGTCAATGCATTGGCATGCGCACACGGTGTCATCATTCCGATGGAGTGTGAATACTTTTCTCTCCGCGGTTTGGCATTGCTCACCGATACGGTCGAAAAAGTTGCGGATCGCTTGAATTTTGATTTGGAAATCCTAGGCATTTTGGTGACAATGTTCGATCGTCGCACCTCTCATGCCAGGGAAGTGATGTCTCGAGTCGTTGAAGTCTTCGACGAAAAAGTCTTTGACACAGTGATCACTAGAACCGTGAGATTCCCCGAAACCTCCGTTGCTGGCGAACCAATCATTACCTGGGCGCCTACGTCACAAGGTGCTGAGCAATACCGCTCGTTGGCTCGTGAAGTCATTGAACGCGTCAAGGGTTAGTTGAACCTTTGCCGGCCTGTCAGAATTTTTTGATGCAGGCAAGTGGGTTAAGGTATGAAAGACCATGACAAAAGTAGTGGAGCTAGACCCAAAATGGTCTGAAGCCGATGAAGCGGAACTGAATGCGCAAAGCGTAAACTTTGCGGACTCTCAATATTCTGACCCAATTGGCCCCGAACCACTTCCTGCTGCTGACGATGAAGCTCCCACTTCAGGTTTTCAAGTTCAGCTCGAAAACTTTGAGGGACCTTTCGATCTGCTTTTGCAGTTGATTACCAAAAAGAAGCTTGACGTCACCGAGGTCGCATTAGCCCAGGTGACAGATGAGTTTATCGCTTATACCAGAAAGTTAGGCGAGACCAGTGATTTAGATGAAATCACTGAGTTTTTGGTAGTTGCGGCAACCTTGTTGGATTTAAAGACTGCTCGTTTACTCCCACGTGGTGAAGTAGATGATGAAGAAGACCTTGAGCTTCTAGAGGTAAAGGACCTCCTCTTTGCCAGACTTTTGCAGTATCGCGCCTATAAACAAGTTGCGGAGATGTTTGCACAGTGGCAAAGAGATGCTAGGCGCAGGTATCCACGCGCTGTGTCCTTGGAATCTCAATTTGCCGATCTTTTACCCCCAGTATCATTGGGGCATTCGGTGGGCAGTTTTAGTGAGCTAGCTGCCGTGGTGTTTCGACCAAAGCCACCTGAATCGGTAAGAACTGATCATATTCACCAAGTTGCTGTATCAGTTCCAGAGCAGGCGGGCCGAATTCTTAACACTCTAAAGCTTGCTGGAATTGACCACTACTTAAGCTTTCAGCTGCTTACGCGAGATTGCACGGTGTCGATGGAAGTGGTGGGACGGTTCCTGGCACTTTTGGAGCTGTACAAGGCCCGGGCTGTGGAAACTTTGCAAGAGGAGCCTTTGGGAGAGTTGAAAGTCTCGTGGACTGGAATCGATGTTGACCCAGCAGTTGTTGCTGCAAGTAACTGGGAATAGCTGGGTTTTTCACAACAAGCATTGCTGAATTAGTTTTAGTGACCTAAGCTACAAGTGCTGGTTTGCTACACATGAGCGGATGTTTTTCGCGTCCACTCAATTGAGAAGCTCCCACAGAATCCGTTTTGGAGAGGGCGGATTCTGTGGGAGCTTTTTGGGTGTTGGCAACAACCTATGGTCGTTGCTTGAGCATTTCTAGGATTTCGTCTGACAGTGGGCGGTCTGAGTAGATCCTCACGTCAGGTTCATTGGGGTCATCTTCGGTTCCGACTCGTCGACCTTCCCAGACGGGGGTGAGCCCTAATTTTTCCAGAATGCGGAATGACGCTGGGTGGTTGGTGGTTACACGAGCCGTTAGTGGGAGACTGTCGTCGATACGCTTGGTGGCAAGGGTTGCCGCATTAGAAATTTCTGTGGCATATCCGTTACCCCACAGATCAGGGCGGAGTCGGTATTTAAGGTCCCACACTCGGCCGTCGATAAGCTCGACGCCACCAACGCCCACGAACTCAGATGGACGGTCGCGCAAGTAGACACCCCAGGGGCCAAGATCTTTCTTTCCCCAACTGTCGTTGGTCCGCTTGATGATGTCGCGGGTATCGCGCACGCTAGTGTGACGCGCCTGCGGACGGTGTTCCCAGATTCGAGAGTCAGAGTAAATCTGGTGTGCCTCGTCTTCGAGCTCCACTGTGAGCGGTACGAGGATTAGTCTGTCGGTGCGTGTAATGGTAGCCATGAAGAAATGTTAGATCATTAGACGTCTTATGTGTGACGGTTTTCACTACTGATATAAATTTGTGATGTGACTCGTAATTAATTCTCAGCGTACTCAACGGGCGGTCGGTTACAGTGTCGTCGTTTTACACCCAATGGTGGGTGAGATGATGTGGTTTTCTGCCGATTTTTGAATTTAATCCTGTGAACTATATGCAACTTATCCCATTTGGGTGGTGTTAAGAACTAGGATGACTGGTTATGACTTCTTTAAAAGTAACCTCGTCCGCAGAAGCAATTGAACACAACGATGCCCATTTTCCTGAAGGGCCTGTAGTTTCTGTCGACTGGTTAGCGCACAATCTAGACCGTGAAGATGTGATCGTGCTGTGCGCGACAATGGGAGATGCTGACGCTGCTAAAGAATCAGGCATCCCAGGAGCATTCCTTGCTGATCTAGAGGGAGACTTTTCAGATCAGAGTGCGCAGCTTCCGCACACTGCACCACCTAATTTGGTAGGACTTTTAGAAAAGTATGGGATCAACACCGATAGCACGGTAGTTGTATATGACCTACACGGACTGATCGTTGCACCGAGGGTCTGGTGGCTGCTTCGTGTCGCGGGCCTTTCAAGCATTGGCGTTTTAAATGGAGGTTTTCCGGCGTGGGTTGCAGCGGGGCATGATACTGCACCTTTGACTCAACCTACAGGCGGTGGCCGCATTAGTGCGGAACCTCAACCAGACTTGTTGGTTGGATCAAGTGGAGTGGAACGAGCAATCGCAAGGTCGAGCAAGGCCGTGGTCGATGCCCGTAGTGCTGGCAGATTCTCAGGTGTGGAGGAAGAGCCACGTCCAGGCTTAAGGAAGGGATCAATCCCAGGAAGCGTGAATATTCCTTTCACTGAGGTTGCTGATGAAAAAGGATTCGTCCGACCTGCTGTTGAACTGAAAAAGCTCTTCGCTAGGCGAACCAATGATGCTCAGTCTTTGGTCTTTAGCTGCGGATCGGGCGTGACCGCTTGCGTGGATGCATATGCCGCAATTATCGCTGGATATGACGATGTGGTGGTTTATGAAGGTTCGTGGGCGGAGTGGGGTAACCCAGCAAACCAGAAGCCCATTGCTTAAAAAGCAACCAACACCTCCTATGATTACCACCCATGAATGATTTCGATCCAGCACTTATTTCCGCGATGAGTCTTATTCCCCAGACGAGGTCTCGGATGGAATCAATTTTGCTGGTGGTAGACACCCCAGTTTCAGCACGCACGCTGGCTGGGGTGTTAGGCATTGATGTTGCTGCAACGGAGTCCATTTTGAAGGAAATGTCCGTCGAATTAACAGAGCGGGGAAGTGGCATTGATCTCCGGGAAACCGCAGAAGGGTGGCGTTATTACACCCGGCCGGAAAATGCTGACATCGTGGAACAGTTTCTTTTAGACGGCAACCAAACCAGACTGTCTCGCGCAGCATTGGAAACACTTGCGGTGGTGGCATACCGCCAACCTGTCACACGTTCACAGATCTCAGCTGTGCGTGGTGTCAATGTTGATGGAGTGATGCGTACTTTGCAGCTTCGGGGATTGGTGAAAGAAGTTGATGTTGAAGAATCAACCGGTGCGCACCGCTATGCAACCACAGAGTTGCTGCTGGAACTTCTAGGCATTGATTCTTTGGATAAACTGCCTGATCTTGCCCCGCTTTTGCCGGATGTGGACACGATTGATGAGGACTTCTAGCATTGTCGTTACTGCTCGAACTATAAAAATCTCGGATAATAGGCTATTATTTTCTAGATTCAATTTCATACGCTTTTTAAAAGATTAAGGACACTTTCGTGACCCCACCCGCTCGCCGAGATGGCACACCGGACAAGAAGCAGAGCAAACGCTCTGGCGGCTACCGGTCTTCTGTTCGTGGCTACAAGCCAGGATCATCCCGCCCAAACACCCGCCAGCAGCCTCAAAAGAAGGATGAGATCCTTCTTTCCAACGCCAAGCCTGCTAAGAAGCAAAACGTAAAAGCCGATGACGATTGGTCACAGGGCTTTCTCAACCGCAATGATTCAAACGGAACCCGCCTGCAAAAGGTTCTTGCCCAAGCAGGTGTGGCGTCACGTCGTCATGCAGAAATCCTGATTGATCAGGGTCGTGTTGAGGTCAATGATCGTATCGTCACCACCCAAGGTGTGCGCGTTGATCCTCAAAGTGATGTCATCCGTGTTGATGGCGTGCGCATCCACATCAATGACGACCTGGAGTACTTTGTGCTCAATAAACCACGCGGCATGCATTCGACCATGAGCGATGAACTTGGTCGTTCATGCGTGGGTGACCTGGTTAGTGAGAAGACGGCTTCTGGTCAGCGTCTTTTCCACGTCGGCCGCCTTGACGCAGATACTGAAGGTTTGTTGTTGCTTACCAATGATGGTGAATTGGCGAACCGTTTGATGCACCCTAAGTATCAGGTCTCTAAGACGTACCTTGCCACTGTTCGTGGTGAGGCTACCAACAAGCTCATTAGCGCTTTGCGCGATGGCGTGGAGTTGGAAGATGGTCCAGCAAAGGCAGACTACGCGCAGATTATTGACGTGTTCCAAGGAAAGTCTTTGCTGCGCGTGGAAATTCATGAAGGCCGCAAGCACATTGTGCGTCGTCTGTTCGATGAACTTGGTTTCCCAGTTGAACGCCTCGTGCGCACCAAGTTGCACACGGTTCAATTGGGTGATCAAAAGCCAGGGTCACTTCGTGCGTTGAACTCTTCTGAGCTGACCAGTTTGTACAAGGCGGTCCAGCTGTGACAGATATTTCCAACATGCCTGCCGGTGGCTTGATTGTGGCAATTGATGGTCCTTCAGGCACTGGAAAATCCACCACGTCACGCGCGCTGGCAACCCGACTTTCGGCCAAGTACCTAGATACTGGGGCGATGTACCGCGTCGCAACGCTTCATGTCCTTAATCAAGGCATTGATCCAGCTGACACGGATGCCGTGATTGCTGCAACAGCGGTGTTGCCATTGGCAATCTCTGATGATCCAGCGTCCACGGAAGTGTTGCTTGCTGGTGTCGACGTGCAAAAAGAAATCCGCGAAAGCGATGTCACCCAGCACGTTTCCGCTGTATCGGCGATCCCTGAGGTGCGCGAAAACCTTGTTGCGCTCCAACGCGCGCTCGCATCCAAAGCGCATCGCTGCATCGTCGAGGGACGCGATATCGGAACAGCAGTGCTTGTCGACGCACCCCTCAAGGCATACCTCACCGCCTCAGCGGAAGTCCGCGCCCGCAGGCGCTTTGACCAAGACACTGCAGCTGGCCGCGACGTAAATTTCGATGCAGTTTTAGCAGACGTTATGCGTCGCGATGAACTTGATTCCACACGCGCAGCCTCACCGTTAAAACCGGCTGATGACGCGCACATAGTAGATACCTCTGATATGACCATGGATGAAGTACTCGATCACCTCATCCACTTAGTGGAAGCCTCCGCTGAAAGGAGCAACCAGTGACTGAAAAGCACAATTTCCCTGGTGAAGAGGACGACACCGTATTCGTCTACCACACCCACAAGGGTGAAATGGATGTCGAAGGTGCGTTTGCCGATGAAGAAGAACTAGCTCCACACGGTGGTTGGGCTTCTGCAGATTTCGACCCTGCGGAATTTGGTTACGAGGACTCAGAAGAGACTTTTGACCCTGACAACTTCGATGAATCTGAATTCTCCCATCCAGATTTTGGTGAAGATTACTCAGACGAAGATTGGGAAGAAATTGAAACCGCGTTCGGTTTCAACCCCAATCACCTCGAAGAGTCGCTGTGCACCGTAGCAATCGTTGGTCGACCAAATGTGGGAAAATCAACCTTGGTGAACCGCTTTATTGGTCGTCGAGAAGCTGTTGTAGAAGATTTCCCGGGCGTTACCCGCGACCGCATTTCCTATATCTCTGATTGGGGCGGACAGCGTTTTTGGGTGCAAGACACCGGCGGATGGGATCCCAATGTAAAGGGCATCCACGCATCTATTGCACAGCAGGCAGAAGTGGCCATGAGCACTGCGGATGTCATTGTGTTTGTCGTAGACACCAAAGTGGGAATCACCGAAACTGACTCCGTAATGGCATCAAAACTGCTGCGCTCGGAAGTGCCAGTAATCTTGGTGGCCAACAAGTTTGACTCTGACAGCCAGTGGGCTGATATGGCAGAGTTTTACAGCCTTGGTCTTGGTGATCCATACCCTGTGTCTGCCCAGCATGGTCGTGGTGGCGCAGACGTTTTGGATAAGATTCTTGAACTCTTCCCAGAGGAGCCACGCTCCAAGTCCATCGTTGAAGGACCACGTCGTGTTGCCCTGGTAGGTAAGCCAAACGTGGGTAAGTCTTCACTGCTGAATAAATTTGCTGGTGAAACCCGCTCTGTCGTGGATAACGTTGCAGGTACTACCGTTGACCCGGTTGACTCATTGATTCAGCTGGATCAAAACCTGTGGAAGTTCGTGGACACCGCTGGTCTTCGTAAGAAGGTTAAGACTGCCTCTGGTCACGAGTACTACGCTTCGCTGCGTACCCACGGTGCCATCGATGCAGCTGAACTGTGTGTGTTGCTTATCGATTCCTCCGAACCCATCACCGAGCAAGATCAGCGTGTGCTTGCCATGATCACCGATGCTGGTAAAGCACTGGTTATTGCGTTCAACAAATGGGATCTGATGGATGAAGATCGCCGCATTGATTTGGACCGTGAACTCGATCTCCAGTTGGCACACGTGCCATGGGCAAAGCGCATTAACATCTCCGCGAAAACCGGACGAGCACTGCAGCGCCTTGAACCAGCAATGCTAGAAGCACTAGACAACTGGGATCGTCGCATCTCCACTGGACAGCTAAACACTTGGTTGCGTGAAGCAATTGCGGCGAATCCACCACCAATGCGTGGCGGACGTTTGCCTCGTGTGCTGTTTGCTACCCAGGCATCTACTCAGCCACCAGTGATCGTGCTGTTCACCACCGGATTCCTCGAAGCAGGTTACCGTCGCTACCTGGAGCGTAAGTTCCGTGAGCGTTTCGGTTTCGAAGGCACCCCAGTTCGTATCGCTGTGCGCGTTCGTGAGCGCCGCGGTAAGGGTGGAAACAAGAAGTAACCAAAATAAGTAGGAGCCTCTGTTGTTGTAACAGAGGCTCCTACTTTTGGGTGAACTATGTGAGCTTTGTATAACCCGGCTTGGGTCTAATTAGTGCTGAAATAGCTGTATGCCCCGGTGTGGATTTTGATGTTCGTGCACTTGGCGACATGAGACCAAACCAGGAGACCCAGAAATTACGGTTTCGACGTTTGTGGGTCTCCTGGTTTGGTGTATCGCGCTGAATACCAAACACAGAGACCCAGCATTTAAGTTTTTGAAGATTCTGGGTCTCCTGGTTTGGTCGCTCTCATATTTTGGTGCGACACCTGAAAAGTCATACCTCCCCAGAAGGGCTTCTAACGGGTTTTCGGAGCTTCCTGCACACCTTAGCTCATCTGAAAAACTCGAGGCGTTAAACAAGCGATAAAGGCCTCCCGCGGTTTCAGTATTTAAGCAGCGCCGAAATTATCTCCCATGCCAAAACTCTGCACTGCTCAGAGCGTTGATATGATCTTCCTCTAGTGGGATTGGCCCAAGTCGGGAGTAACCAAAAAGTAGGAGCCTCTGATGTTGCAACAGAGGCTCTTAATTTTTAGTGAACTATTTGAGCTTTGTATAAAGATCTGTTTGAAGCGTTGCAGGATCTAGCTCTGGTGATGGTTCAGTGACGTAGACTTCCCAAAACGGCGTATCAAGCACATGACCAGATGCACTCACCGCATCTAAAAATTTGGGCCACGCTTGGCCTAGTCCATCGTAGGAACCATGGTGACTGATGCGTGCGATTTTTCCACCAGGAAGCTCAGAGTTTTTCAGCACAATCCCATTGTTGGCTGAAACATCTCCATCAAGTGGTTGGTTAACTGGAATACCAACCTCAAAGCTCACGGTGTCTGTAGGAACTGAGGTATAGAGGGCAAAGCCCGGGCCAATGGGAGTGATGCCTTTAGCATTCAAAGTGGGGAAGAGCACTTGATAAGTCTCGTCGAACGCTACAGACATGATGTCCATGGGATGGTTTTCAAAGACAGCAACGACGGTGGGGATTGCGTCAGCCTCGATGATTTCAGGTTCAGCTGCTGGCGGATTCATCAGATACACGATTTAAAGCTCCCTAAAAATTGTGGGGATCTATGTCCTGCCCGCCAGGGTACCGGATCGTGAAAGCAAAAATGCATCACAGCGATAGGGAAGTTCTACGGCGACCTCTGCTTGGAAGCCTAAATGTTCGTAAAGATACCAACGCAAATTATCATCAACACGGTTTTTAATTTTTTCCGACGCGTTTAACCAATAGGATCTGGTGTGCGCTAGTTGAATGATGTCTTCTGGAGTAAGTACCTGGTTCCAGGTTGTGCGAATCTCTTTAGCAATAGACCACGGTGCTGTAATTTCTGGGGTAAACCCAGGTTTGAGTACGTCTCCTGCATGCATGATGCGGCTTAATCGGTGTACCCACGCAATTGAGGTATCCAGGTTGTTCCACACAAGTAATACTGCGCCATCAGGTGCAAGTATTCGTTCAAATTCTGCCGAGGCAGCTTTAACATCCACCCAGTGCCAGGTCTGTGCGCAGGTGATTAGGTCGACTGCACTATCTAACATGCCGGTTTGTTCTGCTGTAGCCTGCCAGCAGGGAACCGCCGGAAGGGCAGTGCGAAAGACACGGAGCATATCCATGCTCGGATCAAGGGCGAAGATTTGATCGGCAGCTAGCTCACTGGTGAGTTTTCCAGTACCTGCACCCACATCAAGGACACGGCCGTAGCCTTTAGTTAGTTCCACAACTTCAGCTGGGTAGCCTGGTCGCACGTCGTGATAGGTGGAGCTGCCTTGAGTAAAGGCACTGGCACTTGTTACTCGGTGTTTGATATCGCTAAACAGTGGGGCGTTTCTCTTTGATACCGGTGGAATGGGGGGATGGGCTGGCTCGTTCATATCGGATTTTAATCTTAGTATCCGTCGACACATTTCAGTAGCGATATATCGCTTTAATGCGCAATGGGCTACAGTATCTCTTTGTGCAAGAAACGATCCACATTGATTTAGACAGGTATAAAAACCTTCCCGGCCCCGGCGCGCGTCCCTCCAAAATGCCAGCGTTGGACGCGAAATTATGGACTTTAAAAGTGGCGCTGTCGCAGCGTCCGTGGAGCTTTGTGGCTTCTGCTGGCATGGCTGCATCATTTATCTGCAATGGTTTAACGCCTGTGCTTGTCGGTAAAGCAGTGGACGAGGCAATTGCGACTAGTGATATCCAGCGGTTGTGGTTCTGGGTTGCTATGTTGGCAATTCTTTTCTTAACTGCGATGGCAGTGAACTGGATTGCTCGGTATATGTTGGTGCGTAGCCAGCAGTTAGTTAGTCATGATCTGCGCATGATGGTGACTGATCGCATCCAGGATCCGCGTGGTTTTGCTGGCAAAGAGCGCACTGCGGGTGGTTTGTTGTCTATTGCGTCATCCGATACGCAGCGTGTGGGGGATATCGTGATGATGACTGTGTTCCCGGTGGCGGAATTGGCGTCGATTATTTATGGCGCGGTGGTGATGTACAGCATTAATCCGTGGTTGAGTCTTGCGGTGTTGATTGGTGGACCGTTGCTGGTTGTGGTGGCAATTCAGGTCTCTCGACCTTTGCAGAAGCGTTCGGGGGCGCGTCAGCAGGCGGTGGCGCAGGCTGCTGCTACAGCCACTGATGTGGTGCAGGGCTTGAGGATCTTGAAAGGTCTGGGGGCCATTGTTACTGTGCGCCGTCGGTATGAGGCGATTTCTGGTGAGGCATATCGGAAGACGGTTTATGCGGATGCTGCGGAAGCTCGGTTGAATGGTGTCACTGATGCGGCAGGCGCTATTTTTGTCTCTGCGTTGGGCATTGGTGCGGGCTTTTTGGCGCTGCATGGGCAGATGAGCATTGGTGATTTGATCACGGTTGTGGGTTTGACGCAGTTCCTCATCATGCCGATGACCATGTTGGGACGAAATGTGGCATCTAGGTGGGCGTCGGCAGAAGCATCGGCAAAGCGCATTAGGGGAGTACTGGGTGCTGATTTTGAAAGATTGTCGGAGCAGGATGAAGAGGTATCGAATGCTGTGATTGCTCAGTTGCCTACAGGTTTGACTGTGGTTCGTGGGTTAAATGAGCAGGTGATCGAAGAGTTGGAAAAGTTGCCGCGAACTCGGGTGATCGTGGCACCCCATGCAGCGGATCTTTTTGATCAAAGTGTTCGGGACAATGTGTATCCCGTGCCGGAGATCGCGGAGCAGGCAATCAAGGTTGCGTCTTGTGATGATATTCCAGGTGGCAGCTCCAAAATTGTGGGTGAAGGCGGGCGGTTGCTATCAGGTGGTCAGCGCCAGCGTGTGGCTCTTGCGCGTGCTATTGCTTTTGATCCGGAGGTTTTAGTGCTGCAGGATCCCACGACGGCGGTGGATTCTGTGACTGAGCAAAATATTGCGCAGCAGGTGGCAGCGCACAGAGCAGGCAAGGTGACCATCGTGTTTAGTGGGGCGCCAGCGTGGGGTGCTGTCGCTGATCACAATGTTGAGGCAGATCAGTTGTTGGAGGTGCGTCGATGAGTGGGGAGGCGTCGAAAAGCATGCGTTTTCCGTTGGCCAGTCTGCCGCAGGTGCGGCGTGAAGTCGCCCGGCAGGTTGGGCGCATTCCGCGGGCGAAGTGGTGGTTTTTAGTTGCGCTGGTGCTTTTAAGTGCGGGAGCTTATGCCTCGGTGTTGGTGCCGCAGGTGCTGGGGCGGATTGTTGATCTGGTCTCTGAGCGGGCTGAGGTTCGCGATTTTGTGGAACTTAGCGTTGTGCTGATCGTGGTGGCCATTGCCGGTGCGGTGTTAAGCGCATGCGGTTTTTATGTGGTGTCGCGGATTTCAGAGAAAATCATCGCGAATTTAAGGGAAGACATGGTCGGCACTGCCCTTGGGCTGCCCACCCACCAGGTTGAAGATGCAGGTTCCGGCGATTTAGTCAGTAGATCCACCGATGATGTGTCAGAGCTTTCTGCTGCGGTGACTGAGACGGTGCCCATTTTAAGTACTTCGCTGTTTACCATTGCAGCAACAATCATTGCGCTGTTTTCTTTGGATTGGCAGTTTGTGCTTGTTCCGATTGTGGTGGCACCGGTGTATTATTTCGCCTCCAAGCATTACCTGGGCAAGGCGCCGGAGCGTTATGCCGCTGAACGCGCTGCAATGGCTGAGCGGGCACGAAAGGTGTTGGAAGCGATCCGGGGCCGGGCAACAGTGCGTGCGTATTCCATGGAAGAGTCCATGCATAATCAGATCGATCAGGCATCTTGGTCGGTGGTGGTTAAAGGTATTCGCGCCCGCACCACCATGCTCATTTTGAACATGTGGATGTTTGTTGCGGAGTTTCTCATGCTGGCAGCTGCACTGGTCATTGGTTATAAATTGGTGCTTGATGATGTGCTGACCATCGGCGCTGTCACGGGTGCGGTGTTGATGATTATTCGTCTTCGCGGACCGATGAGTATGTTTATGCGCGTGCTCGATACCATCCAATCTGGTTATGCGTCCCTTGCGCGCATCGTTGGTGTGGTGGCAGATCCGCCGATCCCAGTTCCTGATAGCGGCGCGAAAGCACCTCAGGGCAAAGTGGAATTGAAAAACGTGAGTTTTAGTTATGGCGATTCCTGGGCTGTGCGTGATATCGATATCACTATTAATTCTGGTGAAACCGTCGCGCTTGTGGGCGCATCCGGCGCAGGTAAGACGACGGTTGCGGCCTTGCTCGCAGGCTTGCGGGTGCCTGATCAGGGCCAAGTGCTTGTCGACGATTTCCCCGTCTCTGAACTCTCCGACCGCGAGCGCATCGCCAGGTTGGCCATGGTCAGCCAGGAAGTTCATGTATTTTCCGGCACGCTGCGCCAAGATCTCACCCTAGCCAAACCTGATGCTACCGATGAAGAATTGGTGCATGCTCTAAAACAAGTAAATGCCCTTGACTGGTTGGAAAGCCTGCCAGAAGGTCTCGATACCGTGGTGGGGGCACGTGGTATTCAACTAGAACCTGTGGTTGCTCAGCAGCTGGCGTTGGCCAGGGTGTTGTTGCTTGATCCAGCCATTGTGATTATGGATGAGGCCACAGCAGAAGCTGGTTCTGCGGGTGCAAGCGCACTGGAAGATGCCGCAGATGCTGTCACGCAAAACCGTTCTGCATTAGTGGTTGCTCACCGACTTGATCAAGCGTCCCGGGCTGATCAGATTTTGGTGATGGATAGGGGCCACGTTGTTGAGGCCGGCACTCACCAGGAGCTTCTTGTAAAAGATGGGATATATGCCAGGTTGTGGAGTGCATGGAGTGTGGGTCGCTAGTTGACTGTTCAATGCATTGAACATTAGTATTCAGTGGCATGGATACTTCGACGGTGTTGTTTGCATTTGGACTAACCCTTTTCGCCGGATTGGCCACCGGAATCGGTGGCCTTATCGCGGTCTCACGAAAAACAGTCACCGAAGGTTTCCTCGCAGGATCACTGGGCTTCTCCGTGGGCGTGATGCTGTACGTATCCTTTGTGGAAATTCTGCCCGGCGCGTTTGATGAATTAACCAGTGTTTGGGGAGAACGCGGGGGAAGCTGGGCAGCTGTCCTGGGATTTTTCGGTGGCATCGCAGTAATCGCCATCATCGACCGGTTGGTTCCCACCGCCATCAACCCCCACGAGCCATCCACAGTGGGAGGTGCCGTCGAGGGATTTGAACGCCGCAACCGCATGATGAAAATGGGAGTTTTGACTGCAATTGCGATTGCCATTCACAACTTCCCTGAAGGTTTCGCAACTTTTCTATCCGGCCTGACAGATCCCACCATCGCCATTCCGGTAGCTGTAGCGATTGCTATTCACAATATTCCAGAAGGTATCGCAGTGGCGGTGCCGTTGCGTGAAGCAACAGGGTCGCGTCGAAAAGCATTTGGCTGGGCAACCCTCTCCGGTCTTGCTGAGCCCGCCGGCGCCATCATCGGATTCTTGCTGCTCATGCCTTTCATGGGTCCCGAAACCCTTGGCCTGTGCTTTGCTGCTGTCGCCGGCGTCATGGTGTTTATCAGCGTCGATGAACTACTGCCCACAGCAATCTCCAGCGGAAAACACCACACCGCCATCTACGGCCTCATTGCCGGCATGGCAGTCATGGCGATCAGCCTGCTGCTGTTTATCTAACGCTCAGCAGCGACCAGCATCCGGTCAATATTGGTCAACACCTCATCCACATACGCCGGATTAACGCCACGCTCCCGGCGCGCCTTTAAAAGCTCCGCCTGGGCCGCCCTGATTGCCCCGACACGCGCATGATGCGCACGACGATGCAGCTTATCGACGTTTTCCTGCATTTCATCCGCGTCAATTTCTTCTGAAATCCAGTTCTTAATAGCCAAAATCTGCTCCATCGGAACCTCGCCAGAATCCATCAAATATGCCGTCGCAGCTTTATGGGCTCTTTCGGTAAGTTCAGCGATACTTTCATCACCTGCAGCGTCAGGGCCTTGATCCAAACTGAGTTTGCGCATCAACCACGGCAACGCCAAACCCGGGCCAACCATGGTGATCAACAGGACAACCAGCGCAATGACCTGCAACTCGTGGTGATACGGGAAAATATCCTCCGGAATGGACAACACCAACGCCAACGTGACCAAACCACGCATACCCGCCCAGGTCATCAACAAAGATTCCTGCAGTCGAAGAGGTGCTCGCAACGAACTATTTGCCACGCCCTTCTTATCTATTTTCATGCGGTTGCGTTTATAAGCGAAGTACATCCACACTCCACGCACCACGATCGCCACCACTGAGAGCACAACTCCCACCACCACGGCATGCCAGAGCTCTGAACCAACCTCATCGATTGCAGTACGTACATTTAGCCCGATCAAACCAAAGGCCACTCCCGTAAACAGCACCTCGACTGTTCCCCAAAACGCCGAACCTGTGAGACGATCCTCCGCGCCAATCGATGCCCTCGAGTTCATCTCCACCGCAGCAATCACAATCGCGATAACACCGGAACCACCGATTTCCTCAGCGACAATATAAATGGCAAACGGCAAAACCCACGTAAAGGCATTCCGCGCCTCAACCGAATTCACATGATCGGTAAACCACGCAGCTGCGCGACCCACAACCAGGCCTAAAACAATCGCTGCAATACACGACCACAGAAATTCCAAAACACCAGTTGACCAGGATAGATCCTCACCTGCAACCAACGCAGCCAACGCCACATGAAACGCCACGATACTGGCGGCATCATTAAACAACCCTTCAGTCTGCAACGTGGTGGTGATCCGCTTTGGAATTCCCGCAGGCTCAGCCACTGCATCAACGGCCACCGGATCAGGCGGTGCAATAGCGGCAGCCAACATGATTGCACCCGTCAAACCAATTCCTGGAAGCAACAGCATCGTCGCACCCGTTAGCGCCGCGATCGTGCCGAAAACCAACAACACAGACATCGTGATGATCGTGGACATCTGCGATCTAATCACCGCCCACGACGATTTCCTCGCCAACGCCCACAGAAGCGGTGGAATGAAAATGGGCAAAATCAAATCGGCTGGAATGGTAAATTCCGGCAAAAACGGCAACAACGCTCCACCAGCGGCCACGATTGTCATCAAAGCAGGCCAGGGGAGTCCAGTTTTATCGCCAACTGCCACCACAATGACAGTGGCCAGCAGCAACGTAATGAGCATGAACAATATCGTCATGAATAGGTCTCTTCGGGTCAGGTTTGGAAGGAAACAGGTTCCATTTTGCGTTGATTTCGCTGCCTTGTGGGGAAGTGGAGGCTGATTAAAGGCAAGTTCACAGGAAGTGTGCAGCTAAGGGTGGTGGGATCACCTTGGAGGCCAGATTGTGTAAGGAGATCTTTATCTGATTACGTGTTTTCGTACTGGTCTATAGCAACCCGGTCGGGCTAGTGTCCTAACACCGACGTAGATGACCAAATCCATAGGCGTTTTAAAAAATCTTGGTCGCCAGATGAAATATATAGGCGTGGTTAACGCCATATCCGACCAAAGTCTTGTGCTCCGTAAGCTGCTTTGGTCGCCAGGTGAAGTGAAGCCAAAAAACCGATTGTGGGGCTAGAAAAAGTGACTCCACAGAATCGCTTCTAAGGGCCTAACAGGGCTCAAGTGATACAAGTAGTCATTCACAGAATTCAGTCGCTTAAATCAGCTGTAAAAGATGGTCGCGGATGGTACCCAAGTCGAACTTGCACTGGCGACCAAAGGCCTCAAGTTTTTCGACGGTTTTGGTCTCCCGTGCTGGTTTAGAGGTTTAGAGGCAGGAAAACCCGCGTATACGACCAAAAGACCAGAAACTTTCGGCCTTCTTGGTCATAAGTGCAGGTGTAGTTAGATCACGGTTTGCATTGGTAACCTTCGGCGACGCTGCGCTTGCTTTCGGCGCAGGGCGTTATTGATTTGCTGTAACAAGTGATTCCAGGAATCCGGATTTTCCAAAGTTTTGGCCGTTACTTCCAAAACATCCCATCCTGCATTTTTCAATGCATTCTTCCGATAAGAATCTTTTTCCCGCTGTTTGGAGGTGTAATGCCATCCACCGTTGTATTCAAGGGCTACCTGCCACATCGGATCCGCAAGATCCAAGAAATACGATTGACCTTCGTACTCGACTCGAACCTGGGGGAGGAAAGCTCGGTATCCCAGTAGATGGAGCCTAACGCGAAGGCGTGATTCCGGAGGAGACTCGGAATATGCATTGGCATACAAAGCGTGTTTCTTTAGCTTTGGTTCTTGAGCAAGCTCTTGGAATAAGTCGGGGCGTTGCCTGATCAGATGATCGATGAGAGCTACTTGGTGTTCGAAATTTTGGAGAGAATGCAGATCGAAAATATCGTGGATGGCTTGCACATCAGTAACGAGCCTAATATCACCACTGGTTAAGATGGTTTTAGGGTCAATTCGTCGAATAATTTTTCCTCGTGAACATTGTCTTTTGTTGAGATCCCCAGAAACACTGATAATCGGCATCCAGGGATCGTCAAATAGTTGGTAGCCGCGCTGTTTCAGTGCAGCATATCCGCGAAGCACTCCATTGGGGCATCGTTTAAGCAGTGCTTGTGTAACCAAATGCGGATCGTCGATCAGATCATTTTTAAGGTATATAGATCCTGAGATCTTGGTGAAAAGTTTATTGAACTTCCACCTTGAAAATTCGTGGGAAAGCTCGTGGTAGGTGACAGGCCAGAGGTAAGAATTATTGGGTTCCATACTCTAGTTAGACTGCTGATTGAGGTAAAAGGTTCCCACACGTTAGCTGTTTTTATCTGACTTTCATTACTGCCAAATGGTTTCCTTAGAAATGTATCTGCGGATTGCAGCGGTGGCTCTTCTGTTTGCAATCCGACTGGGGCAGAGTCTTAAAACTCGCATATATGACCAAATCCATAGGGCGATCAACAATCCTTGGTCAACAATGCTGGTTTACAGATAGAAATTCCGGCACCCGCGACCAAAACCTGCTCTGTAAAAGTGTTCTTGGTCGCCAGATCAAGTGAGGTGCAAAACTGAAAAAGTAGGCTAGAAAAAGTGCCCCTTCAGAATCGCTTTTAAGACGTTTGTGGATACCACGTGATACAAATGCTCAAGCGGCTTTTTCGACTTCTTAAATGGCCTGTAAAGACGGTGGTGAAAAACCACGGCTCGCTAGTTCTGAGGTACTGAGACAACATCGTGAACTCGCGGGTTTATCGCATCGAATTTTTAGTTGAACATTCACTTGGCGACCAAAGCGTCGTGGGGATAAGCACGTTTTGGTCGCCTGTGCCTAGTTTGCTCTCAAAAAATTAGCTCTGGTGACCAAAAGTGGGACCGGCCTGAAAGCTTTCGGTCCCTAGTGCTAGTTCTTACTTCTCAGAGGTGATCTTGATGGTTCCAACCTCTGCGTCATAGGTGGAGTTCATTAATGCATGCTCTGCTTCGGTGCCTAAATCCATTTGGGTAAGTGCACCGGCCCAATATCTTAAGATCCGTCCTGCTTCGCCGGCAGGATCATCAGCGATTGCATCCAGATCGATGTCAATTGTAAGTTTCATATGCGCCTCAGCCTCTTAAAGGAAAAAACCTAGGTGAGAAGTATCTTCTCACCTAGGTTAATTGTCGGGCTAACAGGATTTGAACCTGCGACCCCTACACCCCCAGTGTAGTGCGCTACCAAGCTGCGCCATAGCCCGCCGTTAAGTTCTGTCCACAAAGGGGCTGAACCAACGTCAATAGGTTACATCAGTGTGATCTGGAAAGTGAAATCGGCTGGTCATAACCTATTGCACGTGTGTGGAAGGTTTACTCAACCTCGCCCGCGGAGTACACCCAGGCGCCGTTAACCTTGCGGAATGTGGAGTCTTCTTCCTGAACGCCAGAGGCAAGCCCTTTGTAGAAGGCTTGGAATTTTACGGTGCCAGTGGAATCGAAAGGGCCGCCACCGGTGGTTTCTAGGATGTCGAGGCGGTAGAAATCAATACCCACATCAAGACCTAGTTCGCTTGGTCTGGTTTCTGGATCCCACGTATCAAGGAGATATTGAGAATCACCAACAGCGAAGGCGGTAAAACGGGAACGCATGAGGGCTTCTGCGGTGGGAGCTACCAGTTCACCAGAGTGGAAGCGGTTGCAGCAGTCGCCGTAGGTTAAACCTGTTCCGCAGGGGCAGCGCTTAGTTAAATCAATCATCTTAATTTGCCTCGTCGTCGATCAGGATTCCTTGTGCAAGGAGCTGGGTGATTGAGCAGGAATTGGATGCCGCCTTTAGTGACGCGCTTTCGGATTCGCTGAGATCACCTACCAGTTGAATTTTCCGACGCAGTTTAATCTGGCCCTGGTGAGTGGATTCTTCCTGGGAGATGGTGACTTTGACATCATTAAGCCCTTTGATGCGCTTTTCAATGGCTGCTTGTTTGATGTTTTGTGAGTTTGCAGCGGCTAAAGCAGAGACCAGCAGGGACGTGGGAGTAACGCCGAGGTTTTTACCACCTTGGGATTTATCGCGGTCGGTGATGAAGTTGTGTGCGCCGGTGCGCACTGCAGCGCCGTATTTGCTGGCTTTGATGGTGGAAGCTTCAGCGACACCTTCTGGAAGTGGGTCTCCAGTGTTTTCTGGAACAAGGTAGGGCTCGACCCAGTTGGCGATGATGCGGGCTGCGCGCTGTGCGGTGCCATCTTTGGTGAGCAAGTGATCGGCTTTGTCCAGCGTCATTAGTGATTTGGGGTAGCGAGTAACCCGGAAGATTAGCTGCGCATTGTCCACACCAACTGTTTGATCAATGGGGGAATGAACCAACAGCAGTGGCTTGCGCAATTTGCGTAGGTGTTCTTCCGGGTTGGTGTCGGCTAGATCTTCGAGGAAAGACCGTGAAATGGTGACATCGCGACCACCAAGGGTGAGGGTGACGGCCCCCTGAGCATCAACGTCAGTAATTCGATCAGCAAAGTGGAGTACTGCGTGTGCCGGGTCAAAAGGTGCACCAATTGTTGCCACTGCTTTGAGGCATGTGATTTTGGTGGCTGCTTTCAGTGATGCTGCGCCGCCTAAGGAATGCCCGATAAGTAGTTGTGGGGCTGAGTAGTTTTCAGCCAACCATTCAGACGCTGCCACGATATCGTCCACATTGGAGTTAAACGTGGTTTGTGAGAAAACGCCTTCGGATTGGCCAAGGCCTGGGAAATCAAAACGCAGGCAGGCGATGCCAGATTCGGCGAGGGTTTTACTGACTCTCGCAGCGGCTGGGGTAAACCTCGAGCCGGTGAAACAGTGGGCAAACATTGCATAGGCAATGGGTTGTGTATCTGGAAGATCTAACGTCGCAGCCATCATCAATCCTTGTGATGATGGCACCTTCACGCTAACTGAATGCACCGGGAGAATACCTTTCGACAAAGCAATTTCACCATCACTTTATGCACATCTTTCTTGCAGGTCACCCTGTGTTCACTATGTTGTTGCACAACTCTTACCCAACAATGCAATGTAGATCACGTCGTATCACCTGTGAGGGTGATTGAGTAGGGTGGAACAGATGAATTCAGATAGCTCACCGGAGGTATGATTGTGGCCGGTTTTGATTGGTTTTGGAAGGCACTCGGTGGCAAATCGGGCAGAAACCAAAAACGTAGCTTGGCAATTGTTGACCAAGCAGAAACCCATGCAGCAGAACTAGACGCATTAGATGATGCAGAGCTTGCGCAGCGTGCACGGGACCTGGCAAGTGGCGGACGAATAGAAAAGCATGCGGAATTTCTAGCTATTTTGGGGGTAGCTGCCCAACGCACCTTAGGGATGCGGCCATATCCGGTGCAATCGCAGGCAGTGTTGCGCCTTATTGAAGGCGATGTGGTGCACATGGCTACCGGTGAGGGAAAGACTTTGGTCGGCGCGATGGCCGCGACCGGATTGGGCTTGATGGGCAAAACTGTCCACGCGATCACGGTCAATGATTACTTGGCAGTACGCGATGCCGAGTGGATGCGGCCCTTGGTGGAATTTTTCGGTCTGAGCGTGGCAAGCATCAGCGAGAAAATGGATGCAGGGGAGCGTCGAGAAGCATATAAAGCCGCAATTGTCTACGGCCCTGTCAATGAAATCGGCTTTGACGTGCTGCGCGATCAGCTTATTACCCGGCGCGAAGACGCCGTGCAGCATGGCGCCGACGTCGCCATTATCGATGAGGCCGATTCGGTGCTTGTCGACGAAGCCCTCGTGCCACTCGTCCTCGCCGGCAACCAGCCCGGCCATGCGCCACGCGGCAAAATTACCGATGTGGTGCGCTCTCTAAAAGAAAACGACGACTACACCATCGACGATGATCGCCGGAATGTCTTTCTCACCGAAAAAGGCTCCGCCAAAATTGAGCAACAACTTGGTCTGAGCAGCTTGTACGACGATGAGCACGTCGGCTCAACGCTGGTGCAGGTCAACCTCGCCCTCCACGCGCAGGCACTACTCATCCGCGACATCCACTACATCGTCCGCGAGGGCAAGGTTTTGCTTATCGACGCCTCCCGCGGTCGTGTCGCCGACCTGCAGCGTTGGCCCGACGGCCTCCAAGCAGCAGTGGAGGCAAAAGAAGGGCTAGCGGTATCTGAAGGTGGCAAGATCTTAGATACCATCACTCTTCAAGCATTAATTGGGCGCTATCCCATGGCGTGCGGCATGACAGGTACCGCAGTTGAGGCAACTGATCAGCTTCGTACCTTCTATGACCTGCATGTTTCAGTCATCGAGCGCAATCACCCATTACAGCGATTCGATGAAGCCGATCGAATTTACGCCACCATGGCAGAAAAAAACCGCGCGATTATTGATGAAATCGTCCTTTTACACAACACCGGTCAACCCGTTCTCGTTGGTACTCACGATGTCGCAGAGTCCGAAGAATTAGCCACTGCATTGCGTGAATTAGACATCGAAGTCAGTGTCCTCAACGCTAAAAACGACGCGGAAGAAGCCCAAATTATCGCAGAAGCTGGCGATATCGGACGCGTGACTGTATCTACCCAGATGGCTGGCCGTGGTACTGACATTCGCCTCGGCGGTGCGGACGAAGCCGACTATGACGAAGTAGTAAAACTTGGGGGACTAGCTGTCATTGGTACTGCTCGTCACCGCACTCAACGCCTAGATAACCAGCTGCGTGGGCGTGCTGGACGTCAAGGCGATCCAGGCTTGAGCCTTTTCTTTGTCTCCCTTGATGATGACGTCGTGGTCGCTGGTGGATCTGGAGAAAACGTCACCGCGCAACCTGATGCCACTGGACTAATTGATTCAGATCGCATCCGTGATTGGGTGGGGCACTGCCAACGAGTAACCGAAGGCCAACTGCTTGAGATTCATTCACAAAGCTGGAAATACAACAAGCTGCTTGCCGATCAACGCGTCATCATCGATGAACGCAGGGCACGCCTTCTAGACACCGATCTAGCATGGACAGAACTAAGCCAGCAGGCGCCACAGCGCGCAAGGGAACTAGAAGAGCTTTCCCCTGAAATACGTGAACAAGCAGCCCGCGACATCATGTTGTATCACCTCGATTTCAACTGGTCAGAACACTTGGCGCTGATGGACGATGTCCGCGAATCAATCCACTTGCGTGCCATTGCCAGAGAAACACCCCTTGATGAGTACCACCGCATCGCTGTGCGTGAGTTTAAAGATCTCGCACAACGGGCAGTAGATGACGCAGTATCAACCTTTACGTCGGTCACCATTGATCATCAAGGCGCACACCTAGATGATGAAGGCTTGGCACGACCATCTGCTACCTGGACGTATATGGTTTCCGACAACCCTCTTGCCGGATCAGGCAACTCAGTAATCAGTGGCATAGGCAATATCTTTAGATAAGCGGATTGGTTAAATATCCTGCTCACGGGGATTTTCCAGGAAACCCTAGGGCTTAATGGAGGGTAACTCCGCACTCAACATCAAGACAAAGGCTATGATGAAAATCGTTAAGAATAATGTCGACACGGAGGAAGTTTAATGAGCGACAACAACGGCACCCCGGAGCCACAGGTCGAGACCACCTCAGTATTCCGCGCTGATCTGCTGAAGGAAATGGAGTCGAGCACCGGAACCGCTCCAGCCTCCACAGGAGCTGAAAACCTTCCTGCAGGATCCGCTCTTCTTGTAGTCAAGCGTGGACCTAATGCAGGCGCTCGATTCCTTCTGGACCAGCCAACCACCACTGCAGGCCGCCACCCAGAAAGTGACATCTTCCTTGATGATGTCACCGTGTCTCGTCGTCACGCAGAATTCCGCATCAATGAAGGCGAATTCGAGGTAGTAGACGTTGGATCCCTCAACGGAACCTACGTTAACCGCGAGCCACGCAACGCACAGGTCATGCAGACCGGCGATGAAATCCAGATCGGTAAATTCCGTCTGGTTTTCCTTGCAGGCCCTACCGAGTAAGACACCTTCTAGGTAGTTTTTGCAGTAACTAGCTGCAAACAGCGCGGTTGCAGGATAGATCGTTATCTTGCAACCGTTTCGTGTATAGAATTCCTAAAAGGCCTTTTTAAAGTCCCCTGTCCGCCCCTTATAAATCACAGCAGGTAGCAGCAACATCGTGAGCGCACTCCGTAAAACAGCCCCAAACGGATCTATCGGCAAATCCGCCACCAGAACCGTTCCGGTGAAACACACCAAAACCATGTCCATTGGCGTGGTTTTGGAACGCTTGAACGCAGAGTTCCCCGATGTCACTGTGTCCAAAATTCGCTTCCTGGAATCGGAAGGGCTGATCACTCCTGAGCGGACAGCCTCCGGCTATCGGCGTTTTACTGAATCAGATGTAGAACGCCTGCGCTACATCCTGGTTACTCAGCGCGACAATTATCTTCCTTTAAAGGTCATCCGCGAGCAGCTAGAAGCCATGGACAATGGCTCGGTCACCGCAATCGTTGGTGGCGCATCTGCTGAACCATTCGTTAGCCCGGAAAAATTTCAGGCACCTGCTATAACACGGCTTACTGACTCCGATGTAGCAGAAAAAGCGGGCGTTAACGTTGAATTAGTCGTTGATCTAGTCAACGCACGCCTGATAAAGCCAGATGCTGCAGGGTTTTTTACCAACGATGACGTAGCAATCGCCAGCACCGCGGCCAACCTAAAATCGATGGGCTTTGATCTGCGCCGACTAAAGTCCTTAGGAAACGCAGCAGCCCGCCAAGCCGATCTTATCTCCCAGGTAGCAACCCCGATTGCCCAGGGTAAAAGTGATGTGGCACGCCAGCAGGCTGAAGAAATGGCACAACAAATGTGCTCCCTAGTTGTATCAATGCATGCCTCATTGGTGAAAAACGCAACTCGTGAGCAGCTTGGATACTGATAGAAAAAATGAGTTTTGTTGAACTTGAATTCCATGGAGTTCACACCATGGAACCAGACGGATTTACCTGCGCGCTTTTTAGATGGAATGAAGGCAATAAAATCCTTCCCATCTGGATTGACGCAGATGACGCCATAAAAATCCAGGCATATCAGGCAGGTTTTGAGCCCACCCGGCCAACCGCACATGAATTGCTTGCAGAAGCCTTCCAACGATTGACCCCATGGGTAAGCTCGCTACAGATTGTCTCCCATTTCGAAGGCGTTTTTATCGCTGCGATCACCACCTCTGGAGGTGAACAATTTGATGCCAGGCCCAGTGACGTCATCGTGTTATCCCAGCTTTTAGAAGTTCCGATTTCTATTGATGAGGAAATACTTCAGCAAAGCTCGTTCTTTATCAACGATGAGAACCTGGAAGAATACTTTGGCATTATCATCGACCGCAGTGATTCCGACAGCAACCACGAAGAAGTATCGGCATCTGGTGATGCACAAGCCGATGCTGATTTCCAGCAACTGATGCAAAGCCTAGGAGTATCAGAAGACGATCTCTTCAGCGCTCCCGATGAACCCGATAACGGCGCAACACCGGAAGACAGACCAGACAATTCCTAAAATGTGACTAATAACACCCTCAGATTTAGTTTTACTGGGGGTGTTTTTTGGCGTGTCTTATGCTTAGGGCTTGACTGTGGTCTAGGGTAGAGACCAGACTATAAGCAAGTTGCATGCTTAGAATTAACAACGGTGTTGTTTTGAATAAAACATTGATACTGACATCGTTGCTGACAAATCGGAGAAACCAGTGTACGAAGACAAAAACTACCAGGGAGAAGTTTTCAACGGCATCCCTGTACAAGAGTCCCTTTTTGAGGTCGGACCCGACGAACAAGTTGGCTACCGAGTACCTACCGCCTGCCAAGTTGCCGGCATTACTTACCGTCAGCTGGATTACTGGGCACGCACCAAACTTGTCGTACCAACAATTCGTGGTGCTCGCGGATCAGGCTCCCAACGCCTGTACTCCTTCAAAGACATTCTTGTATTAAAGATCGTCAAGCGCCTGCTCGATACCGGAATTTCTCTGCAAAACATTCGTCTAGCGGTAGACAAACTCCGCGATATGGGAACCAATGACCTCGCAGAAATCACCCTGGTCTCTGATGGCACCACCGTGTATGAATGCCGCTCCAATGAAGAGGTCATCGATCTTCTTGGTGGAGGCCAGGGCGTATTCGGCATTGCAGTTCCAGGCATTATGAAGGAACTCACTGGCGATATTTCTTCCTTCCCATCTGAGCGTATTGATGAGGAATTTCAGGCAGAGACCATCAACTTTCAAGATGAGCTTGCAGCCCGCCGGAGCCGACGCACCTCCTAAAAGCTAAACATAAAACTCTTGTGTCCTAGGCCCCTCCGAACCTATTGGGCGCAAGGGTTTTTGTTGTCTATATGAATAGATCTGTAACGCTGTATTGCTGTAGAAGGCGATTTAAGGCGTCGGAATATCCAGGATGAGTGTTTGTATGGGTTGGGCTTATTTGGGTACTTACGCGCGATTCTGGAGGCTTATCATTTTGGGGCCAGTGGGGTAGGTGTGAAATCTGGAAGTTTGCCGATCAAGAATTCACCACAAACATGAGTTCTGGCCACAAAATCGAATAAAAATTTGCATACCAGGTACGTTTGGTTGCAAAAATCCACCACAAATGGCAGGAATCCTTAGGTTTGTGGTAGATATTCGCACATACTTACGCTTAAGTGGGTAGTTGGTTCCACGGAGCGATCCCTGCATTTTAGACGTACCGCATTGGGGTTATTGTTCCAATTCCCGGCGTCGCTTCGCTGCAATACGTAAACGAGCTTCGCGTTCGCTTTGCTCTTGTTCGTGGAGTTCCTCAAAAAGTTTTTCATCGGCATCATCTACTTTGAGTAGAAAACGTGCACCCGCTGAGGCAGCGCCACCGATGATGAACACAACCCAGAAATAGGGAACGTGGAGAACAAACAAGCCGAGGAAGAACGCGACCATCACCACAGACCAAATGGCTGAGTCGATCCGTTGGAGTTTCTTTCCTCGCTGCAGTACTAGATCTAGTTCTTTGTCAGCATCATCGTGAACTGGTGTGATAGCGGTACTTGGCTGCTCTGGTAGATCTGAGAATAAAACATCGATATCACCGGCAGTGCGGGCGATTGCTGCAGCTCCGGTTCGGGTGTCGAATTCTTCGATGTCGAGGTAGCCGTCGGCAAAATACAACCCAAGTTTGTCTAGGGCTTGAGATCGCTCAACGTCGCCTATTCGTTGGTTGGGGTTGCCGTCCATAGTTTCAGTATAAGCGCCTGCGTATGCTCGCCCTCTGGCACACAACAAAAGGCAAAGGAAAAACTCCCATTTTGGCAGTGGGCACTGTACAGAATGGGAGTTTTCTAGCGTGATGTTTTAAAGACCAAATGCCTCGCGGAGAGCTGCGTCGATGTGCTCAACAGTAGTTGCTTGGGTGGAGCTGCCGTTGTGGGTCGTGGCGAAATCACTGAGCACAGTATCGATCGGATCGTGGCCCACGTGAATGACGTGTAGTGAGATGTTGTCTGCGAATGCGGCACCAAGATCGTTGAGGAAAGCTTCGTCGGTATATTCACCAGCAGAACCAGAGGTGACGATAACAACGCGCATCGGTTGTCCATCGGGGGAGCCTTCTTTAGCGATTTGGGTTGCTGCGACAACAGACGCGCGAGTCAACGGGACACCGCCGGTGCCAAGACGAACGATTGCTCCAGCTGCGTTTTCTCCACCCGATGCATCAGGGAAGGAGACATTGGCACGCCATCCCTTGGTCACGCCTGGGTTGAGGGGGGAAGAGTAATTGTTTAGCGCAACTTGGTTGCCTAAGCTTCCGGTTTCGCGGGCCAGATTTGCTAGCGAACGGGATACCACAGTGTGGTAGGTCTCTTGGGTGCCGTCGACAACTCGGTCCATGTTGGTGGAGGTATCTACGTTGATGATCGTATCTGAAGGGGAAGCGGGTTCCGCTTCGACGGGTGGTGCTTCGGTAGTTTCAGCAGCAGTTTCTTCAGCTTGGGTGAGGACACTTTCAAGCGCGTCATTATCTGCCCCACCTTTATCGAAGTTGAAATTGCCAAAATCAGATGCAGCGCGAGCTTGATCTTCAGAGATGGTATCATTTGCGTTGGTGGCGATTGCCCAAACTGGTACTTCAGCGCCGTCTAGTGCTTCAAATGTGTAGCCTTCGGGAAGTTCTGCGCCTTCAACTGTGGCAAAAGCAGGGGAGTTTGAGGCACCTGTTGCTGTGACATCTGCATCACGAGCCAATGCTGCGGCAGCTGCCTCGGGGCTATTAGCCATGGCTAGAGCCACAGCTGCAGATGCTCCGGAGTTGGTAGCAACTGGAAGAGCTACTGTGTCGAGATTAAGCGTACTGGGATCTGTGCCATCTGCTACTGCTACACCTCCTTGTGCAGAGGCGACCTGTGGCCAGGAATCCTCCGAAGCGCTAGCTACCGCACCAGTTTCTGAAAGTGCGGTTGCTGCATCTGAACGAGAACCAGCAAAAAGATAGGTAGCGGCTTGGACGTTACCTCCAACGGCTTCTGCGTTGACGCAGAAGTCACGGCTTGTGGGGGCTGATTCATTGTAGGCATCAACGAGCTTTTCCGCTGTGGCGGAATCGCCTCCCACAGGAAGGTTAAGGTCCCCTGAAATGCATTCTTCCGAGGCAGAAGGTGTTGGCACTACATCTTCATCAGAAGATCGGTTGACCAGCCACACCACTAACGCGATGATGAGAGCAATAATGATAACCAGCGCGGTGGTCAGCGATTTGGATAACCTTAAGTTTGAATTTCCACTTGAATGGCGTGCCACGTTTCTCCCTCGCTGTGCTTTCTAGCTACTTCCGACGATAAAAGACCCAAGTCTAATTGTTAGATTTTAGCCTGTAGAGCCTGCTTAGTAATGGAGACAAGCCGGTCACGGATCGGTTTTGCACGTTCCGACAGTTGTCGTTGTCTAGTGACGTATTCTGCTTTGCCTTCTGGGGTTTCAATGGGGACATAGCCAAAGCCATGACCACGAACATCATAAGGAGATGCTTCCATGTCTAAAATGCGGGTATCACGGGCAAGTTCAAAGGCATCCAGCAATAGCTCACCGGGGACGAGCGGGCTTAATTTGATGGACCATTTGTATAAATCCATAGTGGCATGCAGGCATCCGCATTGATCGTTTTGTGGTTGATCTTCGCGTGTGAGCACCGTGAGGTTTAACGGAATCGCAGGTGTAGTAAAGAAACGGTACGCATCAAAGTGGGTGCATTTGATGTTGTGGGTTTCTACCACCTGGTTGGTTTCTTCAGGGCTCAGTCGTAGCGGAAGGTCATGGCGAAGATTGTCAGATTTGTACACCATTGCCCATTCGTGCAGGCCAAAACAATCAAACTGCGCGTGATTATCGCGGGTTGCGGACAAAAGGTCATGGATATACTGCACCGAAGATCCACGTCGTTGCATGTAGGAGGCAAGATCAACCTGGACGCCGGCTGTGTGGTGGAGGGAGGCGTCGACAAGCAAATAATCGCGCATGGCAGCATGCGGCGGCGTGCCTTCAAGGTGTACGCCAAGCCCTGGATGCCAGGTTTTTAAGTGCGCGACGCGCACGGGGTAGTACTCAAAGAGGAAGTCGAAGACCGGGTGCTTGATATGTGCTTGTCGACGCTTCACATGGTCTTTTGTGAATAGATCAGCCCGCGCTTGGTGGGCGCGGGCTTTATCCATCCACTCAGATTCACTGAGCACACAGAGATTAAAAGTGTCCAACACAGTTACTATTTCTAGTCGTCGGAGCTTTCGTGAGTCCAATCGTTGACAGTTCCGACATATTCCTCAATGAGGTCCTCCAAGGTAATGACACCTAAAAGCTCACCTTTGAGGCGAACCTGAGCCATGTGTGCGGAGCGGTGGTGCATAAAATCCAAGACATCATCCATGAGACCATCGGCATCGACGTTGCTTAGAGGACGCAGTGCAGAACGCGGAATGGTTTCAGAAGGATCCATGGTGGGATCTGCAAGCCGCGGCAAAATATCCTTGATGTGGATATAGCCCAAATAGGAACCATCGCGACCGGTCACAGGGAAGCGGGAAAAACCAGTTTCGCGGACGGCTTCTTCTAATTCATAAAGCGTTGGACCTGATTTACCAAAAGCTAAAGAGCGGACATCTTCATCTTTGATCACGAGTTCTTTGACAGAGCGATGCTCAGAACGCAGCGCCTTGGATAAGCGTGCGTGTTCTTCTGCGTCCAACAAGCCTTCAGAACGAGATTCAGAAATCATTGAGGCAAGCTGCTCTGGATCCACGGTGGAATCCAGTTCATCTTTTTGTTCAATGCCAAATGCGCGAAGGGTCAGACGTGCGATCCAGTTCATGAACTCGATCAACGGGCGGGTAATTTTGACGAAGAAAATCAGCACAGGGGCAAGCCACATGCCCAGCGTTTCCGGACCAGCAATAGCAATATTCTTTGGCACCATTTCTCCGAAAAGAATGTGCAACCACGTGATTATGCCAAGTGCGATGACAAAGGAAATCGGGTGGATCAAATCAACTGGCACGCCCCAGGAGGTAAAAGGCACCTCAATAAAGTGAGCAATGGCCGGTTCTGCGACCTTACCCAACAGCAAGGAACACACCGTGATGCCGAACTGTGCTCCGGCCAGCATGATTGAAAGGTGCTCTGTGGCGTAGAGGACTCTCTCAGCACCTTTTTTGCCTTGAGATACCAGTGAATCTAGGCGGTCCCGGCGCGATGAGATCAGTGCGAACTCTGCAGCGACGAAGAATGCGTTAGCGGCAAGAAGTACAATAATTAGCAGGATTGCTGCCCAAATACTCACTTTTCGTACTCCTTTGCCTCGTCATGGGTGATCGGGGTGAGCACCGCTTTGTCGATGCGTCGATCTTCCATGACGGTAACTCGTGCAATCCAGCGGCCTGAGAATCCGGATTCAAATTCATCCATGTTGGGGGTTTCTGTAAGCGGTAGTAAAGCGACATCACCAACGCGTGGAATGGCGCCCATTGCATACATAATCAGTCCGCCCAAAGTTTCATAAGGGCCGTCAGGAGAGATGTATCCTACGCGTTCTTCCAATTCATCGATGCGCACTAAACCGGAGACTTCCCAGCTGGCGCCGAATTGTTGGAAATCACGCTCGGCGTCGGAATCATCGTGTTCATCGTGGATTTCGCCCAGTATTTCTTCCACGACATCTTCAATGGTCACCATGCCTGCGGTGCCGCCGTATTCATCAGCTACCAAGATGACTTGGGAGCCTGCAGATCGCACAGCGTTAAGCACTGAGTCGCCATCTAAGCTGGCCGGTACCACAGGGATTTTTCGGGCTAGATCGCGCACCTTAGTGGTGGCTCGATCTGCTTGGCCGACAGAGAAGGCATCTTTGATGTGGACCATGCCGATGGTTTCATCCAAATCACCTTCGGTGACAGGGAAGCGGGAGTGACCAGTTTCTAGGGCAAGTGCAATGAGATCATTGACGGTGTCGGTGGCACGCAACGATTCGATGGTTGACCTAGGGGTCATGAATTCATCTGCTGTGGCATCTCCGAATTGAAGTGAGCGGTTGATCACTGCTGCGGTGTTTTGATCTAAACCACCGCTTTCTGCCGAACTACGCACCAACGCGGTGAGCTCTTGAGAAGAACGGGCAGAGGCGAGTTCTTCAGCAGGTTCAATACCAAGTTTGCGGACAATAAAGTTTGCAGACTTGTTCATGCCGTTAATAAAGGGCTTGAGAACCGTGTTGAACCAGTTTACTGGGTGAACAACAAACCGAGCCACGCCCAAAGGGTTGGTGATAGCCCAGTTTTTGGGCACTAATTCACCAAACACCATGGATAAGGTTGTGGCCACAAGCAGAGCGATGATTAGTGCTACAGCTGTGCTTGCTGATTCGTTAAGACCGACTAGCTCTAGAAGTGGCGTGAAAAATTTAGCTAGGACAGGCTCTGCGAGGAAGCCTGTGGCCAAGGTGGTGATCGTGATGCCTAGTTGGGCACCCGAGAGCACGAATGACAGATTTTGGTGATCCCTCTGCACCGCACGGGCGCTGCTGTCGCCCTTTTGCTTCACATGTGTTTCTATTGTGGATCTTTCTAGTCCAGTGAGTGCGAACTCAATGGCCACGAAAAGTCCGGTGCTCGCGGTAAGAAGCACGAAGCCTAGCAGTGAGAGGATGCTTATGAGTATGTCCATTAGCGGGGTTTAAGCGTGTGCCTTTTGAGTAGAACCTTTAAAAAGTTTTAACCAAAAAGCGTTTTAGCTCTTGGGACCATCTTTCCTTGAAGTCTGACGCCGAGGGTTGGAGCGGCCTGTTGATTTAGATCCGCTTTGTCCGCGCCTGCGTGGATTCCGGTTGGAACCCTTGGAATCAGAACGGTTGTGAGTGTTTTTTTGTTCCCGTTTCGGCTGTTGCTGACCAGGTGCTGGTAGCGCTTTGCCTGACGGGCGACGTGCACCAGTAATTTTAACCAATTCTTCGGAGTTTTCGTTGACTTTTACCTCAGCGGCTTTCACACCGGCTTTGTGGAAAAGGTCACGGACTTCTTTGATTTGATCATCCATTACCAATGTGACAACTGTACCGGAAGTTCCAGCACGCGCAGTACGGCCGGCGCGGTGCAAATATGCTTTGTGTTCTGCTGGGGGATCAACGTGGACAACCAACGAGACATCATCCACGTCGATGCCACGGGCTGCGATATCGGTGGCTACTAAGACTGGGATGGAACCGTCAGAAAAACCTGCCAGTGCGTTCGTGCGGGTGTTTTGACCTTTGTCTCCGTGGATACCTACGGCATTAACTCCCACGCGGCGTAGCTTTTTCACCTGGCGGTCAACACCGTGTTTGGTGCGCATAAACAAAATGGTTTTGCCTTCACGCGCAGCAATTCTTAACACGATGGCGTTGCGGGGATCGCGTCCACCGACCAAAAGTCGGAAGTGTTCCATGGTATCGACAGCTGCTTGGACAGGAGCGGTGGAGTGGGTGACAGGATCGTGCAGATAGCGATCAACAAGTTTGCTGACGTCCCCATCGAGAGTTGCCGAAAAGAGCAAACGTTGGCCATTTTTCGGGGTGAGATCCATTAGCTTTTTCACTTGAGGCAAAAAGCCCATATCTGCCATCTGATCAGCTTCATCCAAGGCAGTAATGGAAATATCTGCCAGGGAAAGCTTCTTTTGGTTGATCAAGTCTTGGGCACGACCTGGTGTTGCCACCAAAATATCCACCGGTGATGCAAGGGATGAAATATGGCGGTTAATACTTACGCCACCGACAACCTCAAGGATGCGAAGTCCCATCACTCGGGCAGGATCTTGAAGGCGTTCCCGTACCTGAGCTGCGAGTTCACGGGTTGGAACCAAGACGAGGCCACGTGGGCGACCTGGTTTGGACGCGCCGGAACGTGCAAGTCGGGTGATCATGGGAAGCCCAAAGGTGAAGGTTTTTCCGGATCCGGTTGGTCCGCGGCCAAGGACATCTTTGCCGGCCAATGCATCGGGGATAGCTGCTTCTTGGATGGGGAATGCTTCGGTGATTCCCTGGCGACGAAGTTCACGCACGATCTCGTCAGGAAGCTTGAGTTCTAAAAAGGTAGTCATTGTTTATTAACTCTAGTCGTAGCAGGTGAAAAAGTGATCATGAGATCTTTTATTGCTTTTCGACGCCACCCTCCGGCGCCTTCGTTTAGGCAAGGAGAAAACCCCCTGAAGAACAACGATCCTCAAGGGGTTTAGTGAGATGCCTAGTTGAGGCTTTTAGGCTTCAACCTCGCTGCGGTCGCCGGACCACTCGGTGTGGAAGGTGCCTTCTTTGTCGATGCGCTTGTAGGTGTGTGCTCCGAAGAAGTCACGCTGTCCCTGGATAAGTGCTGCTGGCAGACGCTCTGCACGCAGGCTGTCGTAGTAGGACAGGGAAGAAGCAAATACTGGGATGGGAAGGCCAAGCTGGGTGGCTGTGACAATCACTCGGCGCCATGAATCAATAAGGTCGGTGAGCTCGCCCTTGAAGTATGGATCAAGGAGGAGGGACTCTAGTTCTGCATTTGCATCGTATGCCTCGACGATGCGGTTGAGGAACTTCGCGCGAATGATGCAGCCGCCACGCCAGATGGTAGCTAGGTCGCGAGGATCAACGTTCCAGTTGTTTTCCTCAGAACCTGCCTTGATCTCATCAAAGCCCTGTGCGTATGCAACCAGCTTGGAGGCGTACAGCGCGCGACGAACATCTTCGACGAACTGTGCTTTATCTACTCCGAGCGCCTCGAGGTCGGTAAGTACACCGGCAGGGAGGTTACCCTTGGCTGCTGCGCGCTGGCTGGTAGCGCCAGAAAGTGCACGTGCAAAGACAGCTTCGCCAATGCCGGTGGTGGCAATACCTAGGTCTAGGGCAGCCTTGACGGTCCAGCGACCAGTGCCTTTTTGACCTGCAGCGTCAACGATGACATCGATCAGTGGCTTGCCTGTTTCAGCATCAACCTGGGAGAGAACTTCTGCGGTGATTTCAATGAGGTAGGAATCTAAGTCGCCTGCGTTCCATTCCTTGAATACTTCAGCGATTTCTGCTGGCTGCATGCCTGCTGCGTAGCGAAGGAGGTGGTAAGCCTCGCCGATGACCTGCATATCAGCGTATTCGATGCCGTTGTGAACCATCTTGACAAAGTGGCCAGCGCCATCTGGGCCGATGTGGGTGACACATGGGGTGCCATCAACGTTTGCAGCGATGGATTCAAGCAGTGGTCCAAGTGACTCGTAGGACTTTGCTGGGCCACCAGGCATGATGGATGGTCCGTTGAGTGCACCTTCCTCGCCACCGGAGATGCCTGCACCGACGAAGTGGAGGCCACGTGCGGAGATTTCTTTTTCACGACGAATGGTGTCGGTGTAGAGGGCGTTACCGCCGTCGATGATGATGTCGCCTTCATCCATGGCATCTGCAAGTTGGTTGATCACTGCGTCAGTTGCGTTGCCTGCTTGGACCATGATGATGGCGCGGCGTGGCTTTTCCAGGGATGCGACAAACTCTTCAACAGTTGCGGAAGGGATGAAGTTGCCTTCAGTACCGTGATCGGCGATGAGCTTGTCAGTTTTATCGGTGCTGCGGTTGTAGACAGCGACAGTGTGTCCGTTGCGGGCGAAGTTTCGGGCGAGGTTTGAACCCATTACTGCCAGGCCTACAACGCCAATCTGTGCGAGATTATCTCCATTAGTCATGTCATTGATCGTACTTGACCGGGTAGGTCGCTGTCAGCAAAACATGCCTAAAAGGTGTGACCATTTGGGGGTGGGGTGAATTTCCCCAGGTAAACCACATGCAAACGGGATGAGAAAGAAGCAAAATGGACTAAGACTAGAGTATTTAATTATGACTTCTCGCGATGACCAACCCCAGGATCTGCTCTCTCTTGCTGCACTTGCTTCTACCAGAGCACTGACAACCGAGGAATTAGAAGCACTCAACAATGCCAATTATGGTTTAGACCGCCACCTTGGCCTGCGCTACACCACGATTGAACCTGGGCATGTGGTTAGTGAACTCCACGTGGCATCCAAACACTTGCAAGTTGTGGGATTAGTCAACGGAGGCGTCTACGCCTCAATCGCAGAATCTACTGGTTCTGTAGCCAGCATGATCGCTGCTCCCGGAAAATTAGTTGTGGGAGTAAACAACAACACAGATTTTATTTCTTCGGTCACCGCAGGAGTCATCGTGGCAGAAGCAACACCGATCCAATTGGGCAGGCGCACCCACCTGTGGCAAATCGAATGCACCCACCGCGGAGACGTGGTCGCACGCACCACATTACGCACCATGGTGCTTAACAAGTAGACCTATACTTGGGCACCATGACCACATGGAAAGAACTTACTGCTAACAATCCAGCACATTCAGAAAACTACGCACAGCGCTGGAGGAACCTGGCAGCTGCTGGCAATGACATCTACGGCGAAGCACGCCTGATCGATGCAATGGCAGACCGTGGCGCCAAAATCCTAGACGCTGGCTGTGGACAGGGCAGAATTGGCGGCTATCTGTCCAAGCAAGGCCACGACGTTTTGGGAACGGACCTTGATCCCATTTTGATTGACTACGCCAAACAAGACTTTCCTGAGGCACGGTGGGTTGTCGGAGACCTATCAGTAGACCCTATACCTGAATCTGACTTTGATCTGATCGTCTCTGCCGGCAATGTGATGGGATTTTTGGCAGAAGATGGCCGACAGCCTGCACTTGCTCACATCCACGATGCCCTGTCCTCCGATGGACGAGCAGTTATTGGTTTCGGTGCAGGACGCGGCTGGTTGTTTGATGATTTCTTAACCGTTGCCGACAGCGTGGGCCTAGAGCTCGAAAATGCTTATGAATCCTGGGATCTCAAGCCATTTGTCCACGGCTCTGAATTCCTTGTTGCGGTGTTCAGTAAAAAATAGCCAACTACCGGCGTAGACTTTAACGCATGGGCACCTCGATGGCAGTGCAGGTCAAAGGCTTAAACGTCACTGTTTCTTCGGGTTTTCCACGAAGGAAAACTACCACGATTTTACAAGGCGTAGATTTTGAGGTGAAAACCGGAGAAATCACCGGTTTGTTGGGGCCATCCGGTAGTGGAAAAACAACCCTCATGCGCTCGATCGTTGGAGTTCAAACACATACTGGCACCCTTGAAGTGTTTGGACAACCTGCAGGCGCATCTTCACTACGGGGCAACATCGGATATGTGACACAACAAGCCAGCGTCTACCAAGACCTCACTGTGTTGGATAATCTCAGGTACTTCGCCGCTCTTGCAGGAGGCCCATCTAAGACACGAGCACCAGAAGAAATCCTGGAAGTCTTAAATATTTCAGGCCTTGCCCACAGGCGTGTTGACACACTCTCCGGTGGGCAACGCAGTCGAACTTCTTTAGGCTGTGCGTTGATTACCTCACCACAACTTTTAGTAATGGATGAGCCAACCGTTTAGACCCCAACACCCGGCAAGAACTGTGGGAAGAATTTCGACGTATCGCGAACACCGGTGCTGGAGTAATAATCTCGAGCCACGTGCTGGAGGAAGCCTCACGGTGTGACAACCTAATTTTGTTACGCGCCGGGCATGTCATCTGGACTGGGACACCGACTCAATTGTTAGCTGACACCAGTGAACATAGCTATGAAGATGCATTCCGGGCAGCAATCAAGGGGACCGACGAATGAACATCTCTTGTCTTGGCGCAACCGCATGGCGCGTTTTTAAACAGTTACTGGCAGATAAGCGTTCCATCGCCTTAATCTTGTTCGTGCCAGTGATATTGATGTCATTGCTGTACTACATGTATTCCTCTACACCTGCAGGAACGCAACTGTTTGAGATGATCTCCACCGTGATGATTGCCGTGTTTCCACTGTTGCTCATGTTTTTGATGACGTCAGTAACCATGCAACGAGAACGAAACAACGGCACGCTAGAAAGGCTGTGGACCACCAACATCCGTCGCCTCGATCTCATCGGTGGCTACGCGGTTGCTTTCGGCCTCATGGCAATAGTGCAATCACTGCTGATGGTTTTAACCCTGAGATACCTACTAGGAGTTCATACCGAGTCACAGTGGTGGATCTCCACACTCATTGCAGCTATCACAGGATCAATTGGAGTATCGCTAGGCTTGCTTAGTTCCGCGTTTGCCAGCAGTGAGTTCCAAGCAATCCAAACACTTCCGGTGTTAATTTTGCCCCAGTTCCTCTTATGCGGTTTGCTGATCCCCAGGGACGAGCTCCCCAATATCTTGCATTGGATTTCTAATGTTCTCCCGCTGTCTTATGCCGTTCATGCAGCACTAGAGGCCTCTCGAGCGGGGATCGGCCAACAAGTAGTTTTCAACATTGTGATCTGTGCTGTATTTACCGCAGCCTTCTTGTTGATAGCTGGGCCATTGATGCCACGCAAAACCCGTTAAAAATCACTCTTGTAGCGATGTTCCAATCATTGACATTGATGTAGCCCTTGCTTGGGCTGCATCGTGGCCACGGTGAGTAATCAGTAATTCGATGAGTTGTTCAGACACCAACATCAACGCCGCCCTGGAGGTACGTGTGAGCTCATCTTGAAATGACGCTGTCATCGGAGGAACGATCAACGAGACATCGGCGGCAGCATCGATGGCAGAATGGGCAAAACAGGTCATCGCTATGATCGTTGCACCCCCAGCACGCGCTGCCTTTATGGTCGCAAGCGTTGTTTTACTGGCACCGGAACCAGATATTGCAAAACACACAGAACCTTCACCCAACTGACGGGCCACGATCTGCTCCGACATGGAATCAGAATGCACTTCGGCAGATCGACCCATTGAGTTTAAACGCTGGGAAAAATCCAACCCCAAGGGAGCGGAAAGCCCATGGGATGCAACAAGAACCCGGCGCGCTGAGTCCAATGCGTTTATGCACTGTTGTAGGTCTTCCTCGGTCAGCGCGGAAGACACTGTGCTCAAAGACGCCTGAAAATCCGAAATCCCGGCTTGTAGACCACCGAGCAACGTGGAGCTTAACGCTTTTTCAACCATGCTTTTCGACGCGCCCTGCGTCAGCGCCAGTTCCTGCGCCAGGGCGACGCGAAGTTGCGGAAATCCGTCGTAGCCTAAGGACTGCGCGGTGCGGATCACGGTTGCACGCCCCACGCCCACGCGGTCTGCAAGACCCTGAGCGGTGAGTTCAACGATGCTGGGGGCGTCGACAAGCATTGCTTCGGCCACTTTGCGCTGATTTGGCTGCAGCGATGGCGCAAGCGTGGTGATGCGGATGCTTGGTGGAGCGTCAGTTGCTTGGTGCCACGACACGGTCACTAGCCCCCTTCATGATACGGCGGCGGATGGTGCCGGAGATGAGATCGACGATCATCGTTGCGACAACCACGACGATGAGCAGCATGCCCACGGTGTCCCACTGCCTGTAATTGGTGTAATTGGCAAGCATACTACCGATACCACCTGCACCAACGATGCCCAATACCGCAGAGGTACGGATGTTGATCTCAAAGCGATACAGGGCAAAAGATGCAATGGATGGCGCAACCTGTGGCCACAACGCCCACCGCAGAACCTCCGGCGTAGTTCCACCCGCTGCCCGCACCGCCTCTGAGGGGCCGGTGGGAGTGGACTCAATGGCTTCATAGGTCCACTTTGCCTGCTGCCCAATACCGGAGATGCCCAATGCCAGCGCACCAGTAAAAGGAGTAAGACCGGTGACTGTTAGCAAAATAATTGCGATAACCACCTCGGGGAACGCACGGATTACCGCGAATACGAATCGCAAGATGGTGCGCAACCAATACGTCCCCACTCCGCGGGCAGCCAACATGCCCAGAGGTACAGAGACCACCACGCATAAAATGGCACCCAACCACGCCATGGCGATGGAACGCCACATCTCCTGGACGGCGCGAGAAAACTTTGACCAATCGGGATCGCTAAACATCAGCTCTAAGTAATGCCACACCTGCGCGGGCATCTGCGGAAGCTCATTCCACTCGATCTTCAGCGTGCCGGTAGCAATGAGAACAATCAGCGCAGCGATGAACGCCACGATATTGCGCGCCAGTTTGTTAGGGCGCGCCGGGGGAGAGCTAGGGGCTGGCACTATGCGGTGAGAGGTTAAGGTGCTCATACGAGCCTCTTTCGAAGTGCGTTGGAGATTACCTCAATGACAATCACCACGAGGAGGATTTCTAAAATGATCACGGAAACATCCGCGTAGGCATAGAAAGCTCGGCGTTCATCAAGCAGCCTGCCGATGCCGCCTGCGCCCACAATGCCGAGGATTGCGGAGATACGAACATTGAGCTCTAGGGTGTAGAGCCATTGGTTAGCAAAGAGCGGCATGACTTCAGGAAGTGCGGAGACTCGGTTGATGTGGAATTGTGAGCCACCTGCCGCGCGTCCTGCTTCCATGTAAGGGTGATCAGTGGAGTCAATTGCTTCCGAGACGAGCTTGACCACGATGCCCAGGTTGAACAGGAACAGTGTCAAAATGCCGGGTAATGCGCCGACACCGACCATGGCGACCAAGATTGTGGCATACACCAAGTCGGGGACGGAGCGCACCACGTTGATGATGGTGCGGATAATGCCCCGACCAATGGCACTGGTGTTGGTGGCCTGTGCTGCCCACAACGTCAACGGCACAGATATGAGAGCAGACAAGACGGCGCCGACAAGCGCCATCTGCAGGGTTTCTAACATGGGAAGCCACGTGCGCGGCAAGAACGCGAAATTAGGCTGCAGCATTTGCAGGAGTTTGTTGGCACCGTTGCGCCAATTCGCAGCAATGGAAGCAAAATCAAGCTCAATGCCACCTAGCGCTGGGGTTGCTGTAGCCACCGTGAAGGCAATGATGGAAGCGATGATGAGATAGTCTTTTACCCCCGCCCGAGGCTTCTGCGGCACCAGTGGAGAAGAAGGCGTGGTCATGCGCGATCTCCCAGCAGGTCTTTAGCTTGAATGGGGCGACCATAGATAGCTTCAAAGTCTTTATCAGTGGCCTCAGAGATAGGACCGTCATAGACAAGCTTGCCGGCACGCAAACCCACAACCCTCGTAGTGTATTGACGAGCCAAATCAATCAAGTGCAAGTTCACCAACACGGTGAGGCCTTCCACGTTGTTGATGTTCTCCAGGTCGCGCATCACAGAATGCGCGGTAGGCGGATCAAGGCTTGCTACAGGCTCATCTGCCAGCATGACAGAAGGATCTTGCGATAAGGCACGCGCAATTGCAACGCGCTGTTTCTGTCCACCGGACAAAGCACCAGCTCGGGTCCATACTTTGTCCAAAATGCCCACGGACTCCAACGCGTGAAAAGCAATCTGCTTGTCGTGCTCAGTGGGAAGTCCGAGGAGGTTACGCCACCACGCTGTGTGCGCGAAGCGGCCCACCAAAACATTCTGGAACACACTGCTGCGTTCCGAGAGGTTGAACCCCTGGAAAATCATGCCGATCTGCCCACGGGCATCACGCAGCGCTTTCCCCTTCAAGGTGTTGATCTGATGCGGCCCCACCGTCACGGTACCTTCCGTGGCTTGGACAAGACCATTAATCGTGCGAATCAACGTGGATTTACCCGATCCTGATAGACCCACGATGGCCACCATCTCACCAGGATTGATGGTGAGTGAGACATCATCGAGGGCTTTCGTCCCATTGGGATACGTCACCGACACGTGGTCGAAGTCGATGGCCCAAGAGTTGGCCGTGGTGGTAGCCGAAGCATCAGAATTCATATGCGCACACCTTGATTGTTGGAAACAGGGAAACTAGTTGGAGAACTTCTTCAGTATCTCGCCGTAACGAGTGATTTCATCCTGGGCGGTATCAGCAGTCCAGTCAGACAGACCAACCATGTCGAACATGACATCCTTGGCTTCTTCAGAGGAATCTGCATATTCATCCATCAACTCGGTGAGCTTTTCCACCAGGTCGGATGGCAGGGACTTCGATGCTGCGACCCCTCCATTTGGGATCATCTCGGTGTAGGCAAACGCCACAACATCTTCCGCTGCGTGAGGAGCCTCAGACAGCACGGTGGAACGCGCATCCCAGAAACCGAAGGACACTTCAGCGTCACCGTTGAGGACAGACAGCACAGCGTTGTTGTTACCTTCAACGGGTACCTGAACAAACGCAGCATCGGTGTCCATGCCCAGATCCTGCATAGCAACCATTGGGTATTGGTAGCCCGCAGGAGACGTTGCAGCCTGCAGCGCTACCTTGTCACCGGACTCGATCTTTTCCAGCGCATCAAGGGCTGCTGGGCCATTACCTGATGCCGCTTGCCCTTCAGGTTCAATTCCGTTGCAGTAGAGCATGTCAACATCGGAAGCAGCATAGGACGCAGCCACTGGAGCATCGTCGCAGTACTTATCAGGATTGTTGGTGTACGCAACAGCAGAGTACGAGGTGGCACCGAAACGCACATCACGCAGAATTAGCTGCGCATCGTACTGCTCAATCGCGTTATACAGGGAACCCGCATCAGTGATGATCACCTGAGCCTGATCAGCACCCAAAGCCTCAACGGTTGCAGCGTAATCAGACGCCACCACACCATTGACCTCAATACCTAAGTTCTCAGACAGGTAATCAGTCAAAGGAGCCAACGCCTCAGCCAAATCCTCACCCTCCGTGGAAGGAACAAGAGACAAAGTAATGGACTCAGGCCACTGGCTTGCAGCATCCGAAGAAGAGGAAGAAGACTCATCGGAAGAAGAACAACCAACTAGAGCAAGGGTAGAGATCGCAAGCGTAGAAACAGCAACACGCATGGACTTGGATAGCTTAGAGAGCTTGAACATGAGATCTTTAAAAACCTTTCAGCGACATGAGACAAGAAAGTTAAGAAGAGGAGACCCGGGAAGAAACCCAGGCAAGGAGAGGGAGATCAGCGATAGAATCCCCACGCATGGAGACCTTCGCTTCAGAAATGGTTGCTGTAGCTCCAACCAGAGCCGTATCTGCACCTAACTGCGCTGCAGGACTCAGATCGAATTCATAAATATCGCCCACCGCAAGCACCGGACCATCAAGCTGCAAATCAGAAATGATCGAAATCAACCCTGCAGGCTTACCCACCACAAAATGCAACTGATCAAATAAATCAGCAACACCCCACTGACGCAGCACATCATGCACGCCATTTTCCGGGGCATTGGTAGCTAAAACCAACCGAGCATGACCTTTCAACGAGGACAAAATATCCTTAATGCCCCGCACATGCTCAACAGGCGCTAAATCCGAGCCAAGCAACTTCCGGCTCTCGCCATAAGCGATCGACATCGTGCCATCATCAATCCCTAATTCCGACGCCAACTTAGCCACAATGTCATACCCATCACGGTAAATACTCTGACCATCGTCATAGCGTCGAAGCTCCCTGCGCACACGCTCCAGAAAGTCCTTGGAACCCTCCGGTGCAACACACAATGCATATGCAAGGACAGGGCCATGACCAATGGCAAGCGTGCCATCGAAATCAAAAACAATACTGGGTGTCACAAAAAGATCCTTGGATCGGGAAGAAATGGACGATGCGTTCATCATAAAAGTATTTGATGAACACAACGTCCAACCTTGAGTGAACGATCAATGACACCTACATGAACACTTGCCCCAGCCCGACCCCACAGCTGCAAAAGCGCGCCGGGCCACCTCCTAATTGACGGAGATGGCCCGGCGCGCGGGTAGCCCAGTTCAGTTAAATCCAACCGTGTCTGGTGGCTTGATCAAAGAATTCACGTTCATGAACTGAAGCGCTCAAGAATGCTCGAGCGGCATCGACGCGTTGTTCAGAACCCGCATTTTCTAAGGCCTTTTCTAACCGGGCAATGGCAGCACGGGTTCCATTGATAAATTCTTCGCTGGAGTAGGTGTCAAGCCAGTCCTTGTAGGGGTGATCTTCGTGGTTTTGTTCAGCTAGCATCAACCCGATTTCCGCGTAAAGCCAGTAGCAGGGCAGTACTGCAGCAACACCGCACACATAATCTTCTGTGTAGGTGCGCGCGATGAGGAAGTCGGTGTAGGCCATGGTGATATGCGATGGCGCGGATACTGTGGCTCCTGCCATGTAAGAGCGATGGAGTTCAGCTTCAACAACTAAACACTCCGCAGCGCTTTGTGCCCATTCGATTTGTGCCTGCGCATCGGGAGCGATCGAGGATAATCGGGCCAACGCTCTGGAGTATTGGGCAAGATATTGTGCATCTTGGTCAATGTAGAAATCGAACTCTGGGCGCCGGAGGGTGCCGTCGCCAAGCATGGTGATGAAGTCTGAACTGTTGATGCCCGCGATGATATCGCCGCTTGCTTCCCACAGCGCGCGCGTGAATGGCCCGGCAGGTTCGATGCGTGGAGCTGGGCTTTTAACCGTCGATGGGGCAACGAAACTCGTTGCTGTTTGCCCATCTAGGCGCGGCGCTAAAAGGTGATCCCAGGGAGTGGTCTCAGCAGCTGAGAGCATGCGGCGAGTGAGGTGCCCGTGATCGACTGGTCCGTTTCCCGTGCCGACGTGGAGCTGGTCGGCGTGGCGCAGGGCTTCATTAAGCCAGCGTGTGGACCACTCAAGGGCTTTTTCAACGCTCTCACCGGTGGCAATTCGGGTGGCAAGAGCAGCGGACAGGGAACATCCGGTGCCGTGGGAATTGGTGGTGTTGACGCGCAAGTTTTCCACCTGGAATACCGAGCCATCTGGGCGAACGACTGCGTTATCTGCCAAAGCGCCAGTCAAATGCCCACCCTTGACGATAACGATGGTGTCATGCTCAGCAGCAAATGCTTGAGCCTGAGCAATTGCCTGATCCATCGTTGTGGCCGGCTGGCTATCGCACAATACGGCGAGCTCTGGGATGTTTGGGGTAACAACATCCACGTGGGCAGCCAGGCGACGCAAAGATTCTTCAGCACTGGCATCAAGCAACCGGTCACCGCTGGTTGCGATCATCACCGGATCAAGCACCACCGGGCCGTGCTCACGGGAGCCCAACCAATGTGCCACCAGATCTACCGTGTCAGCAGAACCCAACATGCCGAGCTTGATGGCGTCGACCGTGACATCGGAAAAGACTGCATCAAGTTGTTCTTCCAAGAAAGTCAAGGGAGGAGTATGGATTGTGTTGACGCCGTGAGTATTTTGGGCAACCAACGAGGTGACCACACACATGCCATATCCACCACCTGCGGCAATAGATTTCAGGTCAGCTTGAATGCCTGCACCGCCTGTGGGGTCAGTGCCTGCAATAGATAGCACGCGTGGGGTAGAGGGGACGTCCACAAAAGCTCCTTGGAAAGCAGTTAGTAATTGGGAAGCGGCAACTGCAGGATCTGCAGCGGTCATAATTTCAGACACCACACATAGGCCGTCAATGTCAGTACCTGCAAGTTCAGCAGCATTGTCCAGCCCCACGCCTCCAATGGCAACAGACGCAATGCCGTGAGCTTTCGCCAGGGTTGAGATCTCCGCGATGCCTTCAACACCGAGTGCTGGTGCCGCATCTGGTTTGGTAGCTGTAGAAGTCACGGGACCGATGCCAATCACATCGGGCAATGCCACATCAGCGGCTGCACATTGCGCAATCACCGTGCGCAGCTGATCTAAGTTTTCAATGCTCAACCCCAACTCAAGATTGGCGGGAAGCTGCCTTCGTGCCTGAATATAAGGTGTATCGCCTTGGCCAATGTGCAGATGAAGCCCCAGCTCAACCGCAATATCAAGGTAATCATTAACCACAAGCGATACCCCGCGGGCGTCACAGATTTCTTTTAGCTCCACAGCTGCTGCACGAACATCTTGTTTAGGGGAGTTTTTATCACGCAATTGCACCACGGATACCCCGCCTGAAATCGCGGCGTCCACGATTCCGGCAACGTTATCCGGCCCACCACCAAGATGCGGATCTGTCACAAGGTATAAAGAAAAATCAGTCACGGAAATCTTAAGCCTCACGCACATCAATCAACGAAGCCACGGTCTGCGCATCGACCTCATACAAGGCATCAATAAACGCAACCGCGAAACTTCCTGGTGCTGTGGCTTTCTGCGCAGCGATCTGGCCAGCTGCTCCAATGTGGGCGTGTGCCGCCAACACAGCATCATGCTCTGAAATCGATGAACCTACCACAGCACCCAAATAGGCGGCCGTTAAAGCGCCCAACGAACAACCCGTGCCAATCACCAGCTGCAACATGGGATCCCCAGAGCGCAACCATGTCACCCGGTCACCAGAAACAATAAGGTCCTGCTCCCCAGAAACCGCCACAACACCACCGGTGCGATTGGCCAACTGATGCGCCGCATGCAGCGCTGCTTCCACCGAATCGGTCGCGTCTACGCCGCGCCCACCAGCACCCAGACCGGCAAGCGCCACGATTTCTGACGCGTTTCCACGAATTGCGGCTGGCTGCTTATCGACGATTCCCTCCGCATACTTAGTCCTCTCCGACAATCCACCCACAGCAACGGGATCCAGCACCCACGGTGTCCCAGCTTTTAGTGCGCCCTCAATGGCATTGGTCATTCCTTGGTACTGCTCAGTAGAGGGAGTACCTGCATTAATGAGCACTCCGTTTGCGATCGCGGCGAATTCTGCTGATTCAGCTGGAGTATCAACCATCGCAGGGGTAGCTCCCGCAGCAAGCAATACATTCGCGGTGACCTGCATGACCACAGAGTTGGTTAAACACTGAACAAGAGGAGTGTTTTGTCGAACAAGAGTTAAAGAATCCAAAAATGAGTTAGCCACTTTAAAGGCCATCCCTTCGCTAGTACGAGCTAGAGCAGGTTCAACGGGTGTTTTCTCAGCCTCTGGAAATTAAAATCCAGCAACGGCACCCCGTGCCTGCTAATCAGCCTAGCAAAGTGGACGTGTGTACTTTTCCACAGGGGCGGAGGGGCCGGCGGGTAACTCATAAGCGACAATGTGTTTGAATATTCACTACAAACTTGAGATTTCCGATGGATTGTGGTGGATTGTTGCATGTAACCATCCGTTAAATGCAAAGTTTTGTTCGAATTAAAGGGGTGATGTCCTGTTTGTGGTGAGTTCTTGATCAGCACACCTTCAGGTTTCACATTTCCTCACGCGCACCGAAATGATGCGGCCGATATAAACCGGACTTGGGTTAACTCGGCAAACCAGACCAATGCGCGTTAGCGTTTATCGCTTGTTTAAGGCTTCGAGTTTTTCAGATGAACTATGGTGTGCATGAAGCCCTGAAAACCCGTTAGAAGCGCTTCTGGGGAGGTATGACTTTTCAGGTGTCGCACCAAAATGTGAGTGCGACCAAATCAGGAGACCCAGAATCTGCAAAAACTTAAATGTTGGGTCTCTGTGTTTGGTAATGAGAGCGATACGCCAAACCAGGAGACCCACAAACGTCGAAAACGTGATTTCTGGGTCTCTGTGTTTGGTCTCACGCCGTCTCATGCCGCCAAGTGCACGAACATCAAAATCCACACCGGGGCATACAGCTATTTCAGCACTAATCTGGCTCACGTCGGGATCGGATTTCACGTCTTTCTAACAAACACCGAAATGATGAGCGCACAGTTTCGCGTATGGGCACCTAAAAGATCGCCTTCTACAACAAAAGCGTGACTCCCCGTTAAGGAAGTCACGCTCGTTGCTTACTACAGAAAAGTAGACTTACTTTCCGCCGAAACGCTGGTTGTCGCGCAGCTCGATTGGGAGATCTGCAGCGGCCTCTTCCAGCTCGTGTGCGTACTTAAGCATGGCAGTACGGGAGTGAAGCTGCTGGCGAGTGGTGGCCAGGTTCCAACGCTTACGGGACATAGCGTTAAGTCCCCAGCTGATGCCGGAAACGAAACGGTTGCGGAAGCCCACGAGGAACATGATGTGAACAGCCAACCACAGGATCCATCCGATGAAACCGGTGACCTCAACCTTGCCCATCTTCACCACAGCGGAAAAGCGGGAAATGGTTGCCATGGAGCCCTTATCGAAGTAATCGAAAGCTTCGCGCTCAGTGTTGGAGCGGCCTTCGACCTCAGCTGCGATCTGCTCTGCAACATACTCACCACTCTGGATTGCTACCTGAGCAACACCAGGGAGGTTGTTGTAGTTCATCATGTCACCAACAACGAAGACGTTCTTGTGCTCGCCCACAGACAGGTCATCGTTGACCATCACGCGACCTGCGCGGTCAGTCTCAACGCCGGTTTGCTCTGCAATGAGCTTGCCCAGTGGGGAAGCAGCCACACCAGCGGACCAAATCTTGCAGAAGGACTCAATGGTGTGCTCTTCGCCGTCTTTGGTCTTGTAGGTAACCGAGGTGGCATCCACGTTGGTGACCATTGCGTTCAGGCGAACGTTAACACCGATCTTTTCCAGGGTGCGCTGAGCGTTACGGCCGAGACGCTTACCGAATGGAGGAAGAACCTGTGGTGCACCATCAAGCAAGATGATCTTTGCGGAGTTGGTGTTGAAGTTCTTGTACTCACCAGCAAGGGTGCGGTGTGCCATTTCAGCCAACTGACCTGCAAGCTCAACGCCGGTTGGACCAGCACCAACAACAACGAAGGTGAGCAGACGCTCACGCTCAGCAGGATCTTCACAGATCTCAGCACGCTCGAAAGCGCCAATGATACGAGCGCGCAGCTCTAGAGCATCATCGATGGACTTCATGCCTGGAGCGAACTCAGCGAAGTGATCGTTACCAAAGTAGGATTGGCCTGCACCAGCACCAACAACCAGGGAGTCATACTCGAAGACGCGGGTGAACTCACCGAGGGTAGCGGTCACGGTCTGGGACTCGACATTGATGTCGGTGACCTCACCCTTGATGACGTTGACGTTTTCCTGGGAGCCCAGGATCTGTCGGGTTGAAGGTGCAATTTCACCAGAGGACAAGATGCCAGTTGCTACTTGGTACAGCAGTGGCTGGAAGAGGTGGTGATTTGTGCGGTCAATCAGAGTGACATCGACGTCTGCCTTGGCCAGGTTTTTAGCAGCAAAAAGGCCACCAAAACCGGAGCCGATGACGACGACGTGGTGACGGCCGCCTTCGGGGCGGGTTGGGTTAACTGACATATTTGTCAAAGTCTCCTGATCGTGGATCTTAAAGCTTGTGCGGTCTGCAGTGAAAGGCGTGCAGCCGTTTAAGCGTTGTCGTGTTAAGCACGTGTACGCGTTAAACAATAGTACTTCCTACAGAAACAAACAGGATCGGGTCATGCTTTTCTGTCCGTTCGGAGAAAATCTTGCCGAATTCGCGCCCACTTTCAATAAGTATGCACGTTGGTATGGCATATGTCACGTCAAATGTCAGAACTTTTTATTTGAGTCCGATTTATTGCGTTTCGACGCGCCTGCACCGCCTAATCAACACACGCAAGTACACTGCTTCTAGCAGCTAAATCCGCCGAAGATTTTCTTGGCTTTGATCCACTGGAGGTGCATAAAACGTATGGCAGAGGCACGTTTGCGCCATCTTGAACCCATTGACGTGGAAGAGTGGCCTGGGGTGGCGTCAGTGCCTAACCTTGCGTTTTCAGGGGCGCGCGCAAGGCAAGCGGAATATCGCTTCGCTAAGGCGTGTAGCAACGCTGGCCTAGTTTTACTGGGCGATGACCCAGATCTCATAATCGATCATGAGGAATTATTTTCACGTTTAGCAGCATCCGGGTGGCTCGGCTTAGCTGAAAGCTACATGGCAGGCGAGTGGCGCAGCGACAAGCTTGCCGACGTTTTGACCGCCCTTTTGGGGACTGGATTCAAACCCCGCGGCAAACTGTCGAGCGCATTCACCTTGCCAGGTCACGCCGTTGATACTGGTGGTGCATTACCTAATGAGCTTATTCGGCTAAGTTCTGGCGATGGGATGAGTGCCTTCGGTGGAATTTTTGCCTCTGGTGTTCCCACCACTTTGCGTACTGCAGTAAAAAGCTACGTGCCAGGTGCTGGCAAAAATAGAGAACCTGCATCACACTTTGTCGATATCACGAAAATCTCTGAACCGGTAGCCGTGGAACGTGAAGATTTAGGCGAAGCTCAACGTCGTGCAGCGTCATACTTGCTTGACTGTGCCAAGGTGAAGGCAGGAAGCCACGTATTGGAGTTTCCCAGCAGTGGTGGTGCTCTTGCTATTTTGGCAGCACGCCGACAAGCCACAGTAGATTCATTAACGGCGGATCCAGCACAAGTAGCTAGTTTGGAAGAAACATTCGTGCTTGCTGGAGTGGAAGAAGATATCCACATTGAGGTGATTCCACAAGCAATACCCACTCAGCGTGAATGGGGCGGGGCATATGACTCGATTGTCTCCATGGAAAAACTTGAAGTGGTAGGCAAGCATGGTTCCAAACGGTTTATCAAAGCAATAGACCGCATGTTAGCCACCGGTGGGAATGTCGCCTTCCAGTCTTTAGTTGCCACCGACCAATGGGGTCCGGTGAGTACTGAGGCGATTTCTATGCTCAAGGCATATATCTGGCCGGCTCTGCACTATCCGACCGTTGATGAAGTACATCAGTTGGTTGATCGTGAATCCTCATTGCGCGTTGTTAAAGAAACTCACTTTAACGGACACTATCTAAAAAGCATCCAATTACAACGTGAAGTTTTTGAAGGCCAGATACGCGAAGCGGCGGCAGATGGTTTTGATGCCGTCTACCGCCGCATGTGGGTGTTCCACTATGCGCTTATCGAAGCCCTGTTGCGATTGGGTTGCTTGGGTGCTGTGCAATTTGCATTGACGACAAGGAACCGAAGGGGGCGTCGATAAGCAAAAATCTTTTAGACCTCTCGGAGGTCGTGGTTTTTGTTTTCCTTCATGGTTAGCACCGCGATAAACGTAATTGCGGTGACAATGATCAGGTAATAACCAACATAGGCTACTGAATACTCAGCTACCAGCCACGTTGCAATAAACGGGGCAATAGCTGCACCGAGGATCGAAGAAACGTTATAAGCAATTCCTGAGCCAGTGTAGCGCACATTCGTGGGGAAAAGTTCCGGCAAAATAGCAGACATTGGCCCGAAAATGAGACCCATGATGCTCATGCCAGCAAACAGGAAAATAAAGACGGTAGTCTTGGTGGCCGTTTCAGGATCGAGCAACAAGTTAAACACCAACCCAAATCCAAGCAGCAACACCGAAGCCAGGGTGAGCGTGTTTTTACGGCCCCACACATCAGCCAACCAGCCGGACACTGGGATCATGATGGCAAAGAACACGATCGTGGCCAGCTGCAACTGGAGGAATTCAAAATATGGGATTGACAGGCCAGTTCCCGCGCTGCGGTTGCCAATTCCATAAGACAAAATCCACGTGGTGACCAAGTAGAACAAAGTGTACGTGGACAACATGATCAAAGTTGCCTGAACGACCGGACCAGGGGAAGTCTTAAACAGCTCTTTCAGTGGGGACTTAACTTTCTTGCCCTGATCTACTGCTTGTTTAAATACCGGAGTCTCCTCCAAGGAGAAACGCACCCACAGGCCAACGGCGATCATAAGGGCAGAAGACAAGAATGGTAGACGCCAGCCCCATGTCATAAACGCGCCTTGAAGATCACCGTCCTCATGAGCAAGGACTCCCACCAGAACCAGCATGAAACCATTAGCCAGGAAGAAACCAAACGGCGCTCCTAGCTGAGGCCACATCGCCGCACGGGCACGGTGAGTATTTTCAGCATTTTCACCAGCTAGCAGTGCTGCGCCAGACCATTCACCACCAAGGCCTAGTCCCTGGCAAAAACGCATCAATGCCAGCAAGGCTGGAGCAATGATGCCTACCTGTCCATACGTTGGCAAGAAGCCAATCAAGATGGTGGCAATACCCATGGTCAACAGTGAGCCAATCAATGTTGCTTTGCGTCCCACACGGTCACCGAAATGACCAAAGAGGATTGATCCCACTGGACGCGCCACAAACGCTAAGCCAAATGTTGCGAATGACGCCAACAAGTTCACTGTTGGATCATCATTGCTCGGGAAGAACAAACTAGGGAAAACAACAACAGCCGCGGCAGCATAGGCGTAAAAATCATAAAACTCGATAGTCGTGCCAATGGTGGAGGCTGCCGCAACCCGACGTTTGGTTTTCTTATCAATCACAAGAGTTGCTGACTGTCCATCAGGGTCAGAGGGATTCAACTCCGTGGTGTGATCAGTTGTGGTCACGCGTTATCGCCTCACACAAAAATTAGATTCCAATAAATACTCCAGTGATATTTCCACAGGAGATTCTTAGAGTCAATCTCATGGACTGAGACGTTAATCGCCTAAATTTCACATAATGGGATTTCGGTCGCGTTGATGTGAGGAATTTTGGATAAAGAAAAGCCCTGCACACACCAAGTGCATGCAGGACTCTTAGATAAAAATTACTTAGAAGGCTCTACCGGAGGCAGTGTGGACCAAGGGAAGTTGATCCACTTATCTGTTACACGCCACGCATATTCAGGCTGAAACACGCTGTGAGGCTTGTGGTAAATCACAGCAGTGCGTACTTCTTCAACCTGGTCGCCTAAGAAATCACGAACCAACTCAAGAGTTTTTCCGGTATCGGCAACATCATCTGCAACAAGCACACGCATTCCCGAAAGATCAACAGCCTTCGGAGTTGGAGGCAACATCATTGGCTCCTCCAGGTGCTCTCCGATATCGGTGTAGAACTCAACATTTATTACCGATACATTCTTGATTCCCAGTGCGTATCCGAGTGCGCCACCGATTAGAAGACCACCACGTGCAATTGAGAGCACGCAATCTGGCTTGTAGTCATCAATAATTTCTTGGGCCAGCTCCCGCATTGCTGTTCCGAACATCTCATAGGTCAGAATCTCGCGTTCCTCTGTCATGACTACATATCCTAGTCAATGAACCCCCAACATCTTGCAATGAGATGAATGCTTACTTGATTTCTGAACAACTCTATATAAAATCGTTAACGCCCAAGCAATAAAACTTGGTGCAACCGCTTCCATTTCGAAGGGGAGTAGTTCCACACAAAAACGGCATCCATCGTTTTTGTGGGAGGTATGTTCGACATACTGGAGCAAGTTTTCCTTGCACCCGGCATACCACCTGAGCAGGGATTTTAAAGTTCAGGCGAGCGAGACCTTCGGCGTACACTTCGCCGGGGTCTATTTTTATGCCCAGGCACGGCTCATAGGAGAACCATGCCCTTTTTTCAAATCTTGCTGCTATCGATCGGTGTTGCTGCTGATGCGTTTGCATGCTCAGTTGTTCGCGGCACTGTCATTCGAGTAAACCTTTTAAAAAGAGCGCTCGTACTCGCTGGGATCTTTGGAGTATTCCAAGCTGCGATGCCTCTCATTGGGTGGTTTATCGGCCACTTTTTCGCCGGCATAACCTTTATTTCTGATGTTGATCACTGGATTTCCTTCGCTCTTTTAGGCGCAGTCGGGGTAAAGATGATCTGGGACGCCTTCCATCCTGATGAGGATGAAAGCGTCGTGGACGATGGCCGAATCCAATTTAAACCAGCCATCATTCTTGGATTAGCCACGAGCATCGACGCCCTGGCAGTAGGTATGGGACTCGCTTTCGTTGAAGTATCCATTATTCAAGTAGCGCTAGCCATGGGCGTTATAACCTTTGCTTTGTCTTTGGTCGGTGCCTGGATCGGGCATCATGGTGGAGGAAAGTTTGGCAAGTGGGCTACGATTCTGGGCGGAGTAATCCTCATTGGGATCGGTGCAAATATTGTTTTCGAGCATCTCAGTGCATAATTAACTGCATAATTAGGGGGCATTAGTGAATCGGGTCGTTGACACCTGGGATAGATTTCAAATCCCGCTGTATATCACAGCCCTAATCGCGGGAGTTGTGGTGGGACTGCGTTGGTCTGGTTCTGCCGATATTTTCGAAGCTGCTATTAATCCATCGCTAATGGCACTCCTGTACGCCACCTTTTTGGGCATTCCGCTTACTCGAGTTGGTGGAGCACTTAAAGATTTAAAGTTTCTTACTGTGCTGTTGGCGGTTAACTTTATCGCGGTGCCCATCGTTGCCTTTGTCTTAAGTAGGTTCATTGCCGGCAGTGACGCGCTCCTCGTTGGTTTTTTGCTTGTTGTGTTAGCCCCATGCATTGACTACGTGATAGTGTTTTCAGGTTTAGCAGGAGCAGCCCAGGAAAAACTGCTTGCGGCAACACCCATGTTGATGCTTGCCCAGATTGTATTAATCCCCGTTTTTCTGGCCCTTTTTGTAGGCTCAGACATCCTTGGTTCTATATCTTTTGGCCCCTTTGTAGAAGCGTTTTTCCTATTAATCATCATTCCACTTGTAGCAGCTGGAATAACTCAGTGGGTGGCGGGGAAGTGGCAGGTAGGACGCACTATTATGTCTGTCGCAGAGGCTATCATGGTGCCGTTGATGATGCTGACATTGTTCGTGGTCATTGCTTCACAAGTAGAAGCAGTCAGTGATCAATTCACTCATATTGTTAAAGTTGTGCCATTGTATTTCACTTTCCTGATCGTGATGATTCCGGTCGGTTGTGGTTTGTCCAAACTCGGTGGACTTGGCGTTAAAGAAACACGAGCAGTTGTTTTTAGTGGAGCAACCCGCAACTCGCTAGTCGTGTTGCCACTCGCCTTAGCTCTTCCTGCTGGGCTAGAAATTGCGGCCGTCGTTGTGGTTACCCAAACCCTCGTAGAACTAATCGGCATGGTTATCTATGTCCGGATTATCCCCCTGATCTTCCCAAAAAGAAGACCTACAGCAAACTCTCAGGTTTAGGGGAGTCGTGGAGCAGGACTGCGGGCTAAAGTGACATGGTTACTTAAAAATTGAACTAAACAAGAAGGGTGGAGGACCCAAGCACGTGAGTCTTTCAAACAAAGCTAAAGGAATTGTTGCAGCAATCGTTGTGGTCTGGATCGCCGCAATGGCTGGAATGGTTGCATATGCTTCCGGAAACAGCGCTGATAAAACGTTCCCGACTGCTGGCGCATTAGAACAAACCGTCGCAGCATTTGATAGGCAGGGCCTGCAGATCTCTGCAGTTGCACTGGCAGATATTTATGGCGATGAGTACGTATCCGCAGCCATCCTGTGCGAAGGCACTCCAACCGCAACACTGGAACAATCCCTTGGCGTTGATCTTGCAGAGCTCAATCTAGATGAGTCCGGCATTCCTGCAGGTGTAAATTACTTAGCACTAGCCAACCAAGATGGGGAACTTGTCTACGACAAGATTGATCGCGCCAACGTAGATCTTTGTGCGACACCACTTAACGGGGCTTTCAGTGCGTACTCCTTGATGCCGATTGCCAAGGTTGGCGAGAGCTCTTGGGCAATCGCTGCCTAACGTTTTTCCGGCGTCAACCTGCCACATCTTAGCCCGAGAAGACAATAAGTATTGTCCGATCGGGCTTTTTACTACCTGTTTATCGGTCTAGTTTTGTCATGGTGACGTTATTGATATATGCCTAAGGGGCCGTGAGAAAGATGGAAAATGCGGGGAATCGTGGAAATTTGGATTATTCGAACAAGGTAGCCGATTTTGCCCATATTTCGTCACAGAGGACATTTTGTCACATGGGGCGATTCGTCACGGTCGCCTTTACGTCACACGAGCGATTTCGTCACGGCGATCCCCTGAAAAGACCCAAGTGTAATTCTTAGGGAATCATTCCGTGGTCGGGCGTAGGTACCAGCGGTGGAAAAAATGCCCCAGATTCCAGACGGCATGGCTTGCGTAGAGAATCTATTCATTAGTTGATGGGTTGCGCCAAAACAAGGCAGGGTGCAGGGCATTGAACTGAACAGGAAATGATCTAAGGACGCAGGAGCTAATAATGGGGCAGAACCCCTTCCCGCCAAAATGACATAATGTACATTATCGGACAATTATCTAAATCAGACCAGAACACGGGCGCTGGTAAGTTTAAGCCCATGACTTCAAAGCTTGTTGAATCAACGCTTGCATCTCTTAAAGAACTTGAAGATCCAAAGATCCTCACCGTCAATGAGCGCCACGGCGATGATCATGCCGTGAACCTCACCAAGCTTCGAGCTGTTGCCAAAGATTTGAAAAAGAACCAACCGTTAGCCCGTGAGCTTTGGGCAACCAATGACACAGTCGCACGGTTGGTCGCGTTGCTTATTTGCCGGCCTAAAGAGTTTAGTCAGGCTGAGCTCGACTCCATGATTCGTGAGGCACGTACACCGAAAGTTCTCGACTGGTTGATTAATTACGTTGTCAAGAAGAATCCGCATTGGAACGATCTTCGCATGCTGTGGCTTGAAGATGCAGCTGAAAATGTTGCTGCCGCTGGTTGGTCACTAAATACTCATGCGGTTATCACCAATCCTGATGTTGTAGATGATTCAGCACTCCTTAACGCCATTGAAGCTTCAATGAAAAATGCCTTACCCCGCGCGCAATGGTCAATGAATGAATGTCTTGCGCAGATTGGTATCCATCGCCCTAAGCTTCGCGAACGTGCCATAGAAATTGGTGAGCGGCTAGAAGTTCTTAAAGACTATCCAACGCCACCTAATTGCACCTCACCTTATGCTCCAATTTGGATAGCCGAGATGGTTCGTAGGCAAAACAAATAGGTGTAATTCGGCACCTTAATTTCGTCACTCTGACGTTAATTGCTTCGATTTGTACCCCCACAAAACTCCAGCTAGTCTTAGATTTTTCCATCATTTAAGGTAGCTTCACCCCGAATCCACGCCGAATTCCTGGCGCCTTTAAGGCGCTGACTGCCCCGCAGGCCTGGCATGGCTGGGGGCGTCGAAAAGCGCCCAGTGAAGCACCCAGATTTTGAAGTCCAAGTAAGAGAGATTTTTGTGTCATCGACAACTTCGGCCACTCCGCAGGAGCCTTTGAGCCCGACGGGTGTGCTTGCCTCGTTTAGATTTGCATTTAGTAGTCCGCGTCGTTTCCGAACCGAAGTTTTAGCGGGTCTTGTTGTTGCACTCGCGCTGATTCCGGAGTCTATTGCCTTTTCCGTTCTTGCTGGTGTGGATCCTAAAATGGGCTTGTTTGCCTCGTGCACCATGGCCATGACCATTGCTTTTACAGGTGGCAGGCCTGCGATGATTTCTGCAGCCACCGGCGCTGTGGCGTTAGTGATTGCGCCGGTTGTTCGGGATCATGGTGTGGAATATTTCCTGGCCACGGTTATTTTGGCGGGCATTATTCAAATTGCGTTGTCGCTGCTCGGTGTCGCAAAGTTGATGCGTTTTATCCCGCGTTCTGTCATGCTGGGATTTGTTAATGCACTGGCGTGTTTGGTGTTTTTTGCGCAGTTGCCGCATCTGATTGATGTTCCGTGGATGGTGTATCCGCTGTTTGCGCTGGGCATTGGCATCATGTTGTTCTGGCCGAAGCTGACCGCGGTGATTCCTGCTCCACTGATTGTGATCGTGGCGTTGACGGCGATCGTATGGATTTTTGGGGTCAAGATTCCAAATGTCTCCGACCAGGGCGAACTCCCCTCTTCCCTACCTGAATTCTTGATCCCTAATGTTCCGCTCACCGTGGAAACACTAAAGATTATTGGTCCTTATGCGCTAGGCATGGCGCTTGTCGGGCTCATGGAATCGCTGCTGACCGCCAAATTGGTTGATGATGTTACTGAGGTACACTCGGATAAATCCCGCGAAGCTGCAGGTCAAGGCATCGCAAATATCGTCACCGCATTTTTAGGCGGTATGGGCGGTTGCGCGATGATCGGCCAGACGATGATCAATGTGAAAAACTCTGGAGCTCGCACTCGCCTATCCACCTTCTTGGCCGGCGGATTCCTGCTGCTCTTAGTGGTTTTGCTTGGCGATGTCGTCGGCAAAATCCCCATGGCTGCACTCGTGGCAGTGATGATTATCGTCTCTATCGACACCGCCGATTGGCATTCGCTGAACCCACGCACGCTGAAATTCATGCCGCTGAGTGAAACGATCGTCATGTTTGTTACGATCATCGCCACTCTCGCCACCGGAAACCTAGCTATCGGCGTGATCCTCGGAGTGCTTACCGCCATGATCATGTTTGCCCGCCGCGTGGCGCACCTTGTGTCCGTGGAAAAAACCACGACCAACAACATCAGCACCTACACCGTTAGGGGCCAACTGTTTTGGGCATCCTCGAACGATATGGTGTACTCATTCGACTACTCCGACGAGGCTGATCAGATCATCATCGATCTTACCGCCGCAGAAATTTGGGATGCCTCTACGGTTGCCACGTTAGACAGCATCATCCACAAATACGCCGCACGTGACAAAACCGTGGAGATCATTGGGCTTGACGGCCCCAGCCGCGATAGGCTTGAGCGCCTATCGGGCAAGCTGGGATAAAAAAAATTGCTTTTCGACGCACCCCTTTACCTGGTCAATCTTTAGGCAGCTTCAACTGATGCGGAGAATTCTCCAGAACCATCATCCAGCCAACTGATTACTCCGGCGGTGAATTCCTGAGTCCAACCGTTAGTGGTTGCTTCTTCAGGACCCGTTGGAAGACCAACTGGGGCGGAAAGTCCACCTTCGCCGATCCAGGTTTCACCGATCATGCCGACAAGTGGTTGTGCACCGCCCTCTTCTGAGTTGACGATATAACCTTCAGGGAACGTCACCAGCGTCTCACCATTTGCACCTTCTTCTACAGATTCTGGGGTACTGAATCCTGCCGCATCTGCAGCGGTGACAACAGCAGTTGGGATGGTAATGGTAGATCCATTGGCGTCTTCTACTTCAGTGGTATCTCCTGCGGTGTCTTCTCCAGCAGAATCTGCACCGGAGGAATCGGACCCAGTGCCATCTGTGCTTTCAGATGTTTCTGCACTAGATGATTCGGTTGCATCGTTGAGTGCTGATCCTGCAGCAGAAGTTGCAGAGTTGGCAGCATCTGTTGCACTATCCACCGCTTCATCAGTGTCTGAGCAAGACGCAACACCTAGTGACAGAGCAACGGCAGCGGTGCCTGCAAGAATACGAGTACGCATTTTCTTATTTCGAAGAGTAATCACGTTCATTGGCCTTTCTCGATGGGAACATCAACAAAGTCCATTGTGAGTAATTAACCTCAGTGAATTCCATTCTGCAGTGTGATCTTTAATACATAGAAATAGATCTGTTACCTTAATGAAACCTAGGAACACCACCACCTGCATAAACGAAACTCCCCAACACAGAGCAATTAACGCTGCGTCGGGGAGTTTTAAACTCTAAGTGTTGCGTTGTTTATCTACTTCATCACGAGTTTTATAGGCAGTCCACAGCTGCCAACCACTCACGACAATCAACAAGACTCCGATGAGAACGAAAATCCACATTGATTCCCACAACACAAAACCTGTGAAACCTACGAGCACAACGAGCCTGAACCAAAGGGCCGGAATCATCCGCGATGCCATCATGGCTTATTTCTCCAATACGATTCGTACGTTGATTTCGCCGGTCTCATTAATCTTGGCTGCAATGAACTCTGGGGTTTCCACACCAAAATCAAGGCGGTTGATTTCAATATCGGACGCCACGACAACCTGGTCACCTGTACGAAGCACATTGAACGTTGGCTCAACTGCCTTGGTTTCGCCGTGGATTGTCAACTCTCCTGGGATAACTACCTGAGCAATGGTTCCAGTATCAGGAAGCTCGGAAAGATCAACCGAATCAGTAACCTCAAATGTTGCTTCTGGGTACTGGTCAGTGTGGAACAGTTTGGTGCGCACGTTGATGTCGCGCTTTTCCTGATCGGTGGTGATATGCGTCATGTTCACCGTGATCAGACCAGACAGCAAAGTGTTATCCTCAATAACCACCTCTCCGTCAACGCCAGTGGTTGATCCGGAAGTGATTTTCTCCTCACCTGGAAGAATTTCAGCAAAAGTAAAACCAGCAGAAGTTGTGTTCGGAAGACTTCCCGGAACAACATCCCAGGTGCCATTCAAATCAGTGGAAGCAGGTGCTGCGCCATCAGCCTTGATTCCTTCTGTTTTCACGCCAGGTCCCATGATGAGTTGGTACACAACTGGCCCAACTGCAACCGATGCCAAGCCCACGATGAGGATGACAAAAACAACGATAATCAAGGTCCGGTATTTGATTAGTGGGCTATCAGCACGACTTGAGTCGCCGACTGGTTTCTTAGGACCATTTCCCTGCATGTTGCTCATTACCTCAACTTCTCAATATTCCGAGCTAAATCCACCATCTCTTGGCACAGCTTCGCGATATCGCGAGCGTTCTCCCCTTCGTTGACAGCGGTAGCGATATCTTCGGCGGCGCACCTAAGTTCAAAGAGCGAGTCTTTGAGTTCGCTTGCCCGATCTGGGGACATAATCACTGCTTCGGCGGGAATACTTGTGCCAGAAACGTTGTTGCGTTGTTCGTAGGCACGTTGCCTACAAGCTTGGCTGCAGTATTTCCTCGGACGTCCCCTGCCTGTTGAGGCGACGTCTTTACCACACCAGGAACACTTCGGTGTTTGCTGGTTTGGGTTTAATTTCTGCACCTGTAACACCTTAGTCGATTGTCTCCCATACAACGATTCGAGGCTTTTCGCTATACTTGTAGGTCTGATCGCATTTCAAGGACACTTGTTTTGACTGCAGCGTGTCGTTAAATTTACACCCTTACGGGTAAACTGTGTGAGACGATTTCTTTTGCGGCTACTTGAAGGCCGCATCCTAGAGGGCAAAGGACTGATACCTAGATGGCAGATCGCGTTCTTCGTGGCAGCCGCATGGGCGCCGTGAGCTATGAGACGGACAGGGACCACGATCTGGCTCCTCGCCAGCTCGTGAAGTACAAGACCGCAGACGGGGAAATTTATGAGGTCCCCTTCGCCGATGATGCAGAAATCCCCGAGGAGTGGATGTGCAAGAACGGTAAGCTAGGCACCCTCATGGAAGGTGAGGGAGTCGAGTCCAAGCCGGTCAAGCCTCCACGTACTCACTGGGATATGCTGCGCGAGCGCCGCTCAATCGAAGAGCTGGATGTGCTGTTGGAGGAGCGCATTGAAGCTCTGCGTAAGCGTCGTCGCAACGCAGCGAAACTGCTGAAGGCTCAGCAAGAAGCTGAAGAAGCAGAAAAGGCAGCTGAAGAGGCTTAACTCTACATTCAGCTCAATAAAAATATCTCGGTGTGACATTCACACCGAGATATTTTTACTTCGCTAAGCCCCGTATAAAGCCTCGAATTTTTCGAATGAGTATTTGCATGGGTCCGACTCTAAAAACCTCTTAGAAACGATTCTGGGGCGGTATGACTTTTGCAGGTTGCGGCCAGGATCGGAGCCTGACCAAACGTAGGTGCCAAGAATTCGGGTTCTTAAGGGTTCTTGGCACGTGTGTTTGGTTTACCCATCGCAGTAACAAACAGGCGTGACAAAGATTCACCAAAATGGAAAATCTTGTCACGCCTGTCTGTTTTTTGGTTTCTTACAGCCAGGTGTTGCGCTTTTTGAAGTGCTTCCACTCATAGTTGAGCAGGCCGATCATTTCCTTGGTGAGTTCTTTCGCTTGGCCACCGCGGTGCTTCAATCCCCACTTGGTTACCTCGAAAAGGGAATCTTTGACAAAGCTGCCATCAAGTTTAGATTCACCGATCTCGCGTTCGGTGAAGGTGATAGGGACTTCGCGGACATCGAAGCCAAGCTCTACGGAACGGTACGCAATTTCAACTTGGAAAATGTAGCCAGCGTTGGAGAGCTGATCAAGGGGTAGGGCTTCTAGCACCGCACGTCGAAAAGCGCGATACCCTGCGGTCATGTCAGTTAAACCTGCGCCGAGTGCCGCGTTGATATAAACGTTGCCGCCCTTGGACAAGAACCAGCGGTTCTTTGGCCAATTGACCACCTTGCCGCCTGGCACGTAGCGGGAGCCGATGACCAGGTCGGCGCCGTTGTCGATCTCAGCGAGAAGCAAGTGCAGCTGCTCTGGTGCGTGGGAGCCGTCGGCGTCCATCTCACAAAGCACCTGGTAGTCGCGCTCAAGACCCCATTGGAAACCTGCCATGTATGCGGCACAGAGTCCGCCCTTGCCTTCGCGGTGCAGCACGAAGATGTGATCGTCAGCAGCGGCGAGTGCATCGGCGCGCTCACCGGTGCCGTCTGGGCTGTTGTCGTCAACGATGAGCACATGAACCTCAGGGGTGGCGGTGCGTACGCGGTCAACGATTAGCGGAAGGTTCTCCAGCTCGTTGTACGTTGGAATAATCACCAGCGTCGTATCATCTACGGCCTCACTGCTCATGGTGTTGTCCTCCTCGTCCCTACGGGACGTTTTATTTTGCTTTTCGACGATTTGTTGCTGCCTTCTTCGCAGGCACCTTCTTAACCCGCTGTTGTGCAGGCCGTGTGGATCCCTTGTCAGACTTTGAACGGCTATTCATTCGAACGGCGAATAATCCAGCTAATGTTCCAATGATAACCAACAGCAATTCAACATAGAAACCAACCCGCGCTGCAATGGTCACGGTGTCCTTAAGCGGAATGGATTCTGTCAAGGTGGCGGACTCGAAAATCCTGGTCCGTTGCGAAACGCTTCCATCAGGGTTCACGATGGCCGAAACACCCGATGTAGCTGCGACAACCACTGCCCTATCAAATTCGATGGCACGCATTCGACTCATGGCTAATTGTTGATAAGTCATGTCGGTAAAACCGAAGGTTGCGTTGTTGGTGGGCGTGGTTAAAAATTCAGCCCCGTTGGCAATTGCGTCGCGGCCAGCGCGATCAAAAATGACTTCATAACACGTCATCACACCGACGGTGACTGCCCTGCCTAAGTTTGCCGCGTTCATCGACACCACACCCGTGCCATCACCTGGCTGAAAATTACCCGCGGAATCTACATAGGGGGAAAAATTACGCAAGAATTCCCGGAATGGCATGTACTCGCCAAACGGTTGCAGGAACTTCTTGTTGTGATACTCGGTGGGGCCTTCAACAGGATCGAATACTTGCATGGTGTTTCGTGGACCAACCTCATCCACCGTAATGGTGCCCACCAAAATTGGGGCCTGGGCATGATCAACAGCGCCATCAATAATTGCTCTGGCCTGGGCATCAGTAAACGGATTAACGTCTGAGGAGTTCTCTGGCCAAATAACCAGATCAACCTGCTGGTCTAACTTGAGGGTTTCGCGTGCATGATTAGATAACACCGCACGGCGCTGCGCATTGAAATCCAACCCCATTCGAGGCACATTGCCCTGAATAGCTGCCACCTCAATACTGTCAGAGCTTGTGCCATCACGATCGATGTACAACGAAGAAACCGCACCGATCACCAGCACACTTGCTGTGACAATCACACCGGTTAGATGCTTTTTAGAGATAACCACCATGGCCACACCCACGGCAGCCAGCACGGTGGCAAAAGTAACAAACGCTACCCCACCCAGTGCCGCGAGATTAGCCAACGGACCATTGATTTGTCCCCACGCCAAACGCACCCAGGCAAACCCATCAAAAGGCCATGAGCTGCGTAAATACTCCACAGCCACATACATTGCTGGGAATAAGAAAACCTTCCAATCCTTCCAACGAGCAATCGCCACGCCGAAGGCACCAAGGGCAATGGAATAAAGAGCCTCAACCACTGACAATGCGATGTAGGGTAACGAGCCAACAAACTCACCAATCCACGGCAACAGCAACAAATACGCCACCAAACCATGAACAAATCCCAGCAGCATGCCCTGCGGGATTGTTGGCCCAACTGATACCCGCTGTAAAAACGGCACTGGTTCGTTTTTTCTCCGCCGTTTCGGTGGAGTTCCAATACTCCACGGAGCAAGAGAAGCAAAAAATAATGCGATGCCAACGATACCGGCGATAAACCACCCGATCGGTTCATTAGACGCATAGACAAAAAGCCCGCCCATAGCAGCAAGGGCGAGCCGGACAAGCAGTGTCACTTATTTCTCACCATCGGATTCATCTTTAGGCTTAGTAAAGTCCTCCGGCTTAAGGTCAGAGGTCCATGCTTGGATCTCTTCCTCATCAATCACAATATTTTCTTTCGGGTGTTGCTGTGCAGTGTCACCGAAAGCAGCTCCGAAATTTCCATACGAGGCCTGGGTGCGGTAGCCATTGACGGCTTCAAAACCACGCACACCGAGGTTTTCGATCGCACGACGCAAACGCTTAGCCAACATCGTGCGGATCAATGCTCTCGTCGGTGCGAAAATTAACAACAAACCGACAATCGACGACACGAACCCTGGCATCGCCACCAAAATCGCACCAGCTGCGGTCAAACCAACATTACCGGCGATAGCCCCAGGACTCCCCTGCCCCGACGCTTGATGAATGGCGGCACTTTTACTAATGCGACGAAGTTCCACACCGGCAAGAAGAAGTCCGCCGATAAAAAACAATGCGAGGAGACCCAAAGCCCAGCCGAAACCGAGCCACATGACGACACCAATGAAGGCGAGGATCTCAATGATGAAATATGGGATTGCTATTGCTGCAGGCACATGCCCCACCTTACCTTTTGACACAGATCAAATGATTAATGGATCCCTGTGAGCGAGAAAAATATTGTGTGTCGGGTTCCTGACAACTTCAGATTGGCGCTTTGTGAAGTTTTGGTCGCTAGTGCTTATCTGATTAGGGCGACTTCTTAACAGGTGACTTCACGTGGTCGACTTCCCTCGGCGATGGGCTGATTTCGCAGTGATGTCGCCTCTTAAGAAGTTGAGCACGTGAAGTCGCTAATGTGAAGTCGCGCTATAGTACTTGTGCAGCTACGCCTTGGGGTTTTCTTTAAGTTCGAGATCACACTTTCGAGACCTCGCACTCAATTTCTTAACTGCGAGACCGCTAGGAAAATCACCAAAAACCGCGGGAAATTGAGCTTATGAAATTGAGTTCAAGGTATTGAGCTTGAGAACTCGACACCGTGAAATCGAACATAAGAAACCACTGCGGGCATGAGGTGTTTATAGCTTGTTTAAGGGCTCTAAGTTTTCGGATGAGTGTTTGTATCGTCTGCAGACCAAAAAGCCGTTAGGCGCGATTCTGTGAGGTCACTTTTCCTGGCCTCTTTGAGCTGTTTTTCGTCTCACTTCACCTGGTGACCAAACACGCTTCGGGAAAAGCAATTCTTGGTCAAATACGCCCATATCTAGGACTGTAAACTTCATCTGCTGACCAAGAATCCCTTGTTCTACCTATGGATTTGGTCAAATATGACGGGTTTCAGATACTGCCCCACTTAGAACCACCAGAACTGCACATAGGAAAGTCAAGCGGCACTCAGACAAGGCGATCCATTAACCATCCTGAGTACTTTTGTAAGTTTCTGAAATACGGACCGAAGTGGTTTATGCCTGTTCGCCCTGGGACTCGCGGTGCACGGGATTCATGCCAGGTCAACTGTGCTCCCTTGTCGGACCACTCATCACGCAGTGTCTTAATGGGCTCAATTGGGATGACATCGTCATGCTGAGAACCCCAGAGCAGCACGGGGATGTTTGGTGCGATCCTGCCTAGTTTTTGTTTCTTAAATTCGGCGACTACAAGTGGTAGATCATCAAGGATGGTTGCTAACGGTTTCCTTGAGTTAGTCCACGACGCAGTAGAGGTATATCCACTGGTCAAAAGGGATCCTCCCGCGCAGCTGGTGATATTTTTCAGCACATCTCTTTTGCCGCGTTCATTTAGAACTGGAGAGATTTCATTGAACATCTCGACAGAACTCGCACCGAGTCCGGCAATCGCATAGGCAATAACCCCGGTGAGTAGGCCGCCGTCGACGGTGTCCAACACGCGAAAAAGGTCTACCGGTGGGGCTCCCACTACAGCTGCCTGCGGGCGCACGGTTGGGGCATAATCTGGCAATTGTGCAGCCCAGCCGGTGGCTCCACCACCTTGGGAAAATCCCCACAGACCAAGTGGTGCCTCCGGTGAAAGGCCGAGCTGATAGGAGGCGAGGACGGCGTCGAGAAGCGATTTAGCTGCGGTGATGGAATCGCAATAGTATTGGATGCCGGCAATGGGGTCGCGGGGGTAATCGGTAAATACTACGTCTAGTCCGTGGGCTAGAAACCAGAGGATTACTGGGAGTTCGTAGGCGATTATGGCATCTAGTGGTTTGTCGTAGAAGGCGTTGAGTCCGATCGCGCAGGTATGTGAGGGGTCGCAGTGTTGGGCGACTCCTTGGGTGGATGGCGCCATGGCAATAACTGGGCGTGTGCCGTATCGCCAAGGCCTGCTGGAAAATAGGGCAGCGCCGGTTGCGGTGATTGCTCTCCCTGCGGAATCGCCAGTAATGTATTCAAATCGGTAGGAGCTTGCCGGGTTTGGTTCGCCGCGTGCGCCGAGCACTTTCAAGGGAGCAGCATTGACTACCGTGCCGTGTTCAAGGCCGGGCACTCGAACTGCCGCTCCGAAATCTGGCACATCCTCAAAACCAGGTGCTCGCCCGGGCCGGGGAGACAGTCCCACGATGCGCCGAAATACGGCTCCACTTCCCTGCTGGATGAGGGGTAAAACTGTCCGCCGCCAAGCATCACATGACCCGGCGCGCCAGACCTGTGTGTCGTTGAGGTTGGTGTAGCCCATATCGGCCACAGTAGTGTGCGCAGGTTAGGATTACGCGCATGTCTAGTGATGTGGTTTTTCAGTCTGTTTCTGTTGATGCGGGTGTGTCTGTGGGGACGGTTCATTTTCCGGCGGGGCGTGTGGGGGCGTCTGAGTGGGAGATGTTGGCAGATGTTGCTGAGTCGCAGGGTGATGGTGTGATTTATGTGACGTCTTCTGCGCAGTGTCAGGTGCGTGGGGGTTCGTTTGTTGAGTCTGCGCCGTGCGCGACGGTGGTGGCCACGCCGGGGCATTTTGTGTCGCTTGCGCGTGAGATTGCGGGCGCGGTGCGCCGCGATTTTTCGGTGGGGTTGGATGCTGGTGACGGCGCGATTTTAAGGCAGCGCTTTGATGTGGGTTTTTTGCTTGTCGACGCCTCCTTCCACTTAATTCTCAACGGCACGCCTACTGGTTTTGCTGTTGCACCGGATGAGGTGGTTGAGGTGGCGCATGGTTTGGCTAAGACTCCAGAGTTGTCGATGGAGGGTGTCGCTGGTTTATGTACTCCAGTGGCGCCTGTAGCTTTACCTAAGCCACAGGGCAATCCAGCGCCGATTGGGTGGTTGGAACATGACGGCGTGGTGAATTTGGGTGCGGGTATTCCAGGTGGTCGGGTTGAGGCTCGTTTGGCTCGGTTTATTGCCGTTATTGAAGCGGAGACAACTATTACCCCATGGAATTCGTTGATCATTCATGATTTGCATGAAGTTGTTGCAGAACAGGTGGTGAAGGTCCTTGCACCGATGGGGTTAATCTTTGATGCTAATTCACCGCTTCTGGAGTCACCGGCTTTGTAACCCGCCATTGGTGCACATCTGTGTCGTCGATGCGGATGTGTTTGATGATCCCGCCGTGTTGTTGCTGGAGTGTATGCAATAGTGCGGTGGTTTCTGCTGTGGTGGCGTGCGCGATGAGTTTTCCTCCGGGGCGCAGCATCATCCATGCGGTTTCAGGAACCAGATCGATGTTTAAACCTTTGTTGATGAAGATGGCGTGTGGGCTTGCTGATTCTGGTCCTTGCACATATCGGATATCTTTCAGCGTTTTTGGCGATAACGTATCTTTGACACTCAGGGTGGATACTCCCATGGTGCGGGCATTTCTTAGGCTTTGATCAACCATGGAGCCAAAACTAATCGCGTGAGCTTTATTGCCGGCAGCTCTAAGCCAATCGCAGGCGATTGCTGCTCCGGGATCACCACATGTCCACAGCATTTGCCCCTGGAGAGGTTCTAATGCGGCCACAGTTAGTGATCGAAGATCTTCATCTAACACATCGCCTTCAAAGCGAGGCTTTGGCAAAGCAGTCCGGGTTCCAACAGCAATCACATTTAACACCGACACTGCAGCTGGTGGATTGTTGGCTGTACCATGGGCGATCTCCTCATCAGTACTACCTAGATCACTCAACACAGTAAGTGGTGTCTCCCCTAGCCCGAGTTCGTTTAATAACTTAGCTACCTGCACCGCACTAAATTCATCTTTGCCCAGGACAAGGAATTGTGCGCCTGATTCAATAATGGGGATCAGCGCTTCGATGGGTTCATGCCCTAAAGAGACAACTCGGGTGCGATTAACCGTCCACCCCAACCGGGCACACGCTAGAGAAGCCGAAGAAGCCGCTGGAATAACAGTGAGGTTATCGATGCCCAGCACTCGCACCATTGCTGTGCCCACGCCATAAAATAGTGGGTCGCCTGATGCTAGAACAGCGACATGGGTGCCTTGAAACTCTTTAAATAAGGTGTCTAGATCAGGCCGTTTGGTATTTCCCGGCCAAGGGCGACGCTCTGCCTTGATCTCATCGGGCACAAGGTTTAATTGGCGCCACGAACCGATGATCACAGAGGCACGTCGTAAAGCTTGCTGCGCTTTAAGGCTTAAGCCTTCAAAGCCATCAGTGCCAATGCCAATTAGCGTTATTGATTCCGCAGGCTCCCTAGGCGCTGTTGCCTGGGCAGGATACTGGGAATCACCAACTATTGCAAAGTGGCTGCGCTCTTGACCTGGAGCAGAGTCGGGTGTTGACATCGGTTGGCTCATAACCACTTATTGTAGACAAACACCCTGATCCGTCCTGTGCTTTAACGAGGCATCTTCCGCCACAGTGGTCGGGGAACCATCCGCATGATCCAAGCCAAAACCCGAAGGCGTCCAGGAATCCACACGGTAGTGCTCTTTTTCTTCGTGGTATAGGCATCTACTACTGCCTTGGCTACATCGTGTGGATACACCGACATCGGTGCAGGCTTCATTCCGGTTGTCATAGAACCAATCACAAAGCCAGGACGCGCGATGATCATCCGCACGTGTGATCCATGCAAAGCATCGGCTAAACCTTGGCAAAAGGCATCAAGTCCTGCTTTGGTGGATCCATACACATAGTTCGCCCGGCGCGCCCGCCACCCAGCGATGGAAGAAAACGCCACGATTGCCGCCGGAGTAGTTTGTACGCGGAGCTCATCGGCTAAAACAGTCAGCATAGATACTTGAGCTGTGTAATCTACCGTGGCGATCGTCGTGGCGTGTGCTTCATCAGATTCTGCTTGTTCTTGGTTTCCTAGGATGCCAAAGGCCACCACGGCAAGGGAGATCTCCCCTGCTAGGTTTTTGGCCTTTTTCACAAGCTCACGGTGAGTACCTAGTTGGGTGGCATCAAAATGCAGCACATGAACAGACGTTGCACCGAGCTTGTTCAGATCAGCTACCAAAGCGCTTGTTGCCTCTGGTCGACGAGCCGCTAAAACAATATCGTGGCCTGCACAGGTAAGGGTGGCTATTTCACCTGCGATATCAGAGGTCGCCCCAATCAGCAGAATGCTCAACGCAGTTCCTTTGGCTGGTTGTTTAAGGTCTCGCACCCATCTTCGGTGACAACCACGATGTCTTCAATGCGTGCACCGTGGTGACCTTCAATATAGATGCCGGGCTCAATGGAAAATGCCATGCCAGGTTCTAACACGAGTGAGTTACCCGCCATAATGAAGGGCTCCTCATGGGTAGATAGACCAATGCCGTGTCCAGTGCGGTGGATGAAGTACTCACCGTATCCTGCTGCAGCAATATGATCACGAGCTACCGCATCGACAGATTCTGCGGTTACACCAGGGCGAACATGAGCAACGGCAGCTAGCTGTGCTTCGTAGAGCACCTGGTAGAACTTGGTGAATTCTTCATCTGCGTCCTCAGGGTTGCCGCCCACGACGTAGGTGCGTGTGCAATCAGAGTGGTAGCCCGGTCCAAAAGTACCTCCGATATCCACGACAACGATATCGCCGTTGCGCAGCACTCGATCAGAGAAACTGTGGTGCGGGTTTGCACCGTTTTCAGCTGAACCCACGATCACGAAGTCCACCTCGGAGTGTTCTTCGAGGATCAGATCGTTTAATTGGGCTGCTACGTCTGCCTCAGTGCGTCCTGCTTCAAGAAGCCCTGGAACTTGAGCGTGTACCCGGTCAATGGCTGCACCGGCGCCGCGCAGCTGATCGATTTCTGCCTCGTCTTTAGAGACAAAGAGTTCTTTCAATACCTCTACTGCCAGTTCCATGCGGCACGTTGATCCCACCAAGTTGTGGATCGGAATGAGGTGATCTGCCGTAATCGAGGAACCAATACCCAGTGCGGTGACTGTTGAAACACCAAGTGCTTTTACTGCCAACTCATGGGCATCATCGCCGTCAACCCAACCAGCCACGTTAATCTCCAAGTCAGGGATCGCAGATAGTGCCAGATCTCCTCGGTCAACGGCTGGGAGGATGATGGTTGCTGTACCTGTAGCGGGGACAACCAACGCAGTGAGACGCTCATGGGTGGAGATCCAACTACCAGTGAGATAGGCAAGTTCTGCGCCGGTGCCAATGATTAAACCATCTAGACCAGCAGTGCGTGCACCTTCTTGAGCACGAGCAAGACGTGACGCGTACACCGATGATGGGAAATTACTTGTTGAAGGGTCACTCATAATGTTTAACCCTAGTAGCCTTAACAGGTGTGCGATCAAACCACACTGTCAGAATCAAATCTGCTGGAAGCTATGCCAGCGGTCTGTTGATCACGAAAAAGCATGTCACAGACACCTTCGCTCCTTCTATGACATCTATTTCAGAACGGGCAACGTACATCCTCACGGCGGATCACTTTCTGCGCAGCTGTTCCAAAGTCATCTACATCAGGGGCCAAAACTTCACGGCTACTGCCACAACAAGTTTGTCCGTGTTTGGCACAGATCTCGGTTTGATCAAATTAGACGGTAAAGCACCAACAATGCCGCTTCCGCTTATTACAGACAAACCACTTCATGTGGGAAGTAAAACCATCACGTACGGTTTCGGTGGGCAGCCTTCAGCCACCACCCCTAAGGAAATCCATGGGCGGGTGATCTCTACAATCCCCTACGGTGTATCAAGAAATCGCATCACCAGAGTCCACCACGGTGTTTTGATCTATAACTCGCCGGAAAAGGCCGTTAAGGGTGATTCCGGTGGACCAGTGCTGGTTGATGGCCGTGTGGCTGGAATCCAATCAATGATCTCTGACCCCGGTGGCTTTAACACCGGGGTGGCAACCGCTGCGACATTAACCCAGCACTTACCCGCGCTGGCTCACGCCATGGACTTATTAGAGCACAACTAACAAGCCTTTAAGAACCAATAGCTACAACGCCGCGCCTAATAGCATCAATCGCCTGACGAGCAGCTCTCGTGGTGTCATCTTGATACGCAGTTTTGGCCACTTGTTCAAGAAGATCAATAACTTGGCGGCACCAACGCACAAAATCACCAGGGGTTAATTCCGCACCGTTTTCAGCTGCAGCAGCCATGCAATATCCCAGTGGCGCACCCGATGCCCACTGGTGGATAGCGGTAGCAAAACCAGCCTCAGGCTGGCGGGTAATAGGAAGTCGGTGACGACGTTCATCTTCTACCAACTCACCCCAAATCCGTTCCACACTGTTCATAGCATCAGCCATGTTTTCAGTAACGGCCTGCGCTTCCCCACCAGTTTCCCGACGGTTTTCAAACGTACACATGCTCACCACACCAGCAAGCTCTGCAGGATCAAGGTTGTCCCAAATGCCACGCTTGAGACATTGCGCCACCAACAGATCTGCCTCACTGTGGATTTTTGCCAAACGCTCGCCTTCATCAGTGATCACTGGGTTATCTGGATCTGTGTAATCCACATAATCCATTTCACTCAACAACGACAAGATGCGCTCAAAGGTCCTACCCAGAGTCTCCTTGGCTTTATCCACATTGCCCGTCAACCGAGCCAAATCACGTTCTTTACGGATCATGCGTTCCGCCGTACGCGCTAGGTGCTCACGATCAGGCCAATGATGTGCCTCATGATCTCTGATAGCAGCACGCAACTTCGTCACTGTCGCATTCGGGCGAACCCTAGCAAACTCCCGCATCTTATTGGGGCGTTTGAAATGCTCACGGCGGAACAGCTCCTGGACGCGCCGGGCATTGCGGCGTGGTTCCTCAATGGCATGGCGTGGAAGACGCATGTGACCAATGGTGATCGGAGGATTGGTAAATGATTCTGCATCTACGCGTCCTGACCATCCAGATTCAGTAGTCACCCACGGGCGTGGATCTCTGCTTTGATTAGCAGGTGTCATCACCACAGCAAGAATTGGTCGTTTTCTACCCGGCATGGCAATAACATCACCGATTTGCAGCTTGGATAACACCCGAACGGTTTCTACCTGGCGATCTGCAATGCTTTGTTTGCGGTTGAGTTTTTCTTCTTCGTTAAGTTCACGCCGCAGCTGCATGTAATCAAGGAAGACGTCCACTGCATCTTGATCTTCACGTACCGCAGGGTTGGTGGCAGCAATTTCTTTGTTTAATTGCGCACGCAGTTCTGCCACTTTGGCTTCTGCACGTTCAATTTCTCGGACATCGCCCACCACTGATCCATCGGCTTGGAACTGTGCGAAGGATTTTTCCAAAAGGCGCAACGAGGGCTCATAACCAATGGTTTTCAACAAGTTGACCGACATGTTGTAGCCCGGTTGGAAAGTAGAAATTAGTGGATAGGTACGCGTTGAGGCAAGACCTGCCACCCAGCGAGGATCAAGTGCTGGTGACCACTGCACCACCGCATTGCCCAAGGTATCGATCCCTCGTCGACCCGCACGGCCAGTCAGCTGTGTGTATTGGCCTGGGGTGAGATCCACATGGCCTTCACCATCAAATTTGACCATCTTTTCCAATACGACAGTGCGCGCTGGCATGTTGATACCCAAGGCCAACGTTTCAGTAGCAAATACCGCGCGAACAAGACCTTTAACAAAAAGCTCTTCTACGATATGTCTAAAAGCTGGAAGCATACCTGCGTGGTGGGCTGCAAAACCTCGCATTAATGCTGCACGCCACTGCTTGAAGTTGAGTACTTGAAGGTCTTCTTCAGGGATACCCACCACACCGGCGTCGACAATGCGGGCAATTTCTTCTGATTCTGCCTGATCTGTGAGAACTAATTTAGAACGTAAACACTGATACAGCGCGCCATCACATCCAGCTCGAGAGAAGATAAACGTGATCGCCGGCAGCATATTAATACCTTTGAGGATGCTTAACACTTCTGGCCGACCAAGAGGCCTGTGTCGATCTTGTTCGCGTGGTTTACCTGTTCGGTGATCCTGTTTATCGCCTTTACTGCGCGCGCGGAATCCCTCGCCAGAACGATACGCTGCGCGTCCCTGTTCACTTTGTTTGCTGTTGAGGCGATCAATCGTTGCCTCAAGTTCTTTATTCACCCGACCATCAGTACCTGGTTCAAAAAGTGGCATGACTTTGCGCTGCACCATCATGTACTGATCAAGTGGCACTGGGCGGTGATCAGTGACAATGACGCGGGTATCACCACGGACAGTGGTGAGCCATTGCCCAAACTCTTCGGAGTTGGACACAGTGGCTGATAGCCCGATGATGTTAACCGAATCATCCAAATTCAAGATGACTTCTTCCCACACCGCGCCACGGGAGGCATCAGCAAGGAAGTGGATTTCATCCATGACCACATGGCTTAGGCGCTCTAACGCAAAAGATCCGGCATAAATCATGTTGCGCAGCACTTCGGTGGTCATCACAACGATATCCGCATCGTGGTTAATGGAGACATCACCGGTGAGCAAACCCACGGCATCTGATCCGTGTTTGGCCACTAAATCGTGGTACTTCTGGTTGCTGAGTGCTTTGATCGGGGTGGTATAAAAACACTTTGTCCCCCGCGATAGAGCGAGGGACACTGCGAACTCACCAACAATTGTTTTGCCCGCGCCGGTGGGCGCACATACTAAAACACCGTGGTCTTCTTCCACAGCCTGGCAGCCTTTGATCTGGAAATCGTCCAAATCAAAGCCCAGGTCTGCGACAAACTCTGAAAGGTGGGTGCCCTTTTCGGCAGAAAAACTCATACCTCCAAGGGTACCTGGCTAGGTCCTAGAGCACGTCACCGAAGTCCGCGCGCCCGGGTTTATAGCTTATCGACGCCTGCCCACCTGGCTTTTGCATCTGCGAAGGCTCTACTGCCTCTGGGGCTTCGACTGGACTTGGTGCGTCTTCTCCACCAGAAGATACATCCAACGGGGACGCCGAAAGGTCATCGCTGTCCAACCACTCGGGACGATTCTTCACGCGACGTTTGTCATTGATTCGGCAGAATTGGATCGCCAACTCCACTAGAACTGTTAGTGATAGCGCCAGAACCAACATGGTGAATGGATCTTGACCAGGGGTCATAAACGCGGCGAAGACAAACAAAATCATGATGATCATGCGGCGCTTATCTTTAATGGCGTCATATGGAAGGATACCCACCACGTTGAGCATGCCGATGACGAGCGGGACCTCGAAACTCACACCGAAGATCGCCAGCAAGGCAAGAAGGAACCCGAAGTATTTATCACCGGTTAGTGCCGCTGCCTGAGTATCGCCACCAATGGTGAGCAAGAATTCCAGGCCGTACGCCACCACAAAGTACGCAAGAACAGCACCACTGACAAACAACAGCACGGCAATGGTGACGAAGATGGCGGTGTATCGGCGCTCGTTTTTCATCAAACCTGGGGTGATAAATCCCCACAGTTGACTAAGCCAAATCGGGGATCCTAGAACCATTCCCACTAGTGCTGCTACTTTCAGGCGAAGCATGAAGGGATCAAAAGGGCCGGTGGCAAGCAAACGGCATTCTTCTGAGTCACTCATGGCCCAGCGGGATTCAGCAGGCAAAGAACAATACGGATCCCTGAGCAATTCACCTAATGTAGGGATTTGCCACACGGAGGTGTTGTACCAAATAAAGCCAATGATGGTACCAACCAAGATGCCGGCAAGCGCGATGAGCAGGCGGCGTCGAAACTCTTTGATGTGCTCGACAATGGTCATCTCCCCTGTGGGGGATCTCTTCTTCTTTTTAGAAATTTTCCTCCGGGGGCGTTTCACCACTGCGGAGCTTTGTTGTTCAGCCAATTCCTTGAACGTCCTACCTGCGGTTTTATGTACAGACTACGACGCACCGCAACAAAAGGTAGCTGTTACGGTGCGATGATTTTTAGGCAAAGAAAAACTTTTACCTATGCAGAACGGTTTGGGTCCTCGTAGTTCTGACGGTAATCAGGGGTCTGTGGCTGCTGAGGATTCTGCACCTGCTGACCCTGGTAGTGCTGCTCAAAGTTGGGCTGCTGTACAGGCTGAGGAGGCTCGATCTGGTTTGGGGCAACCTGGTTTTGAGGCTGCTGCTGTTGTTCTGGGGTCTCGTTGTCTTTGTTCATCTCTTTGACTTCAGACTTGAAGATGCGCATGGAACGGCCGATGGAACGTGCCGCATCTGGCAGTTTCTTTGCGCCAAACAGCACGATGATCAACAAAACGATGATCGCAATTTCCCAAGGTCCTAGGGACATGTGGTCTACTCCAAATTCACATTAAACAAGCTTGTTCATTTCTGGAAAAGTGGGGTGTCCGTATTATCCAGGAATGAAACCCTTGCACATTGGTTGTTGTTGGGTCTTACTCTACGTCAAGATCATACGCCGACAAACCGCTAAAAGCCTTTTGGTTTATACATTTTTGAAGATCTTCAGGACTAGTTACTTTTAAATGCTCAGCATGGCCAATCGCGAAACGGATGAACCAGCCCCTCGAAAGCAACGGGAAGTTAACTGTGTACCAGCTGAATCCATCACCGTCTTGGATGGGCTCACTATCTTCAGCAACATCCATGGCCATGTAATTCGCCAGCCACATTGCGTCCTCACGCAGCAACAATGTGGCAACATCGGAGGCTTTAGCAAAGTCGAATGGATCATCAGTTGATACCGCAGCTCCGCGTTTGGGGCGTATTGCTTTGCTGTCAAGAAGCACGATGTTGTGGATGCGATCAAGCCTAAAGGTCCGCCAATCGTTTTCAGCTTCTTCCCAGGCTTTGATGTAGGTTTCGCCTTCATGGGTGAAAATATGTGCTGGGCTCACCTGCCTCAATCTGGTGCTATCTGATCGGTGGGAGTGGTATTCAAAGCTCACCTGCTTGGCCACATCCATGGCTTCACGGATAACTTCTAAAATTTCTGCGCCTTGGTCTTCACCGGTGGAATCAAAAACGGTGGAGGAATACTCCCCCATGATTGCGCGCAATTTATTGGCCGCAGAGATAACGGCGTCTTGTTTGGCCAACCCAGGTAAAGATTCCAAGGATTCTAACGTCAAAAGCAGCACACCGGCTTCGGTGGGTGTAAGGCGCAAAGGTTTGTCCATGCCTTGGGCATTGTGGACTTTGACCTCTTTGTAATCAAGGTCTAATTCAACCAAGTCACCTGGAAAAAGCCCCGGAAGACCACACATCCACAGTCTGTTTAGATCCTCCATGATTTGGGTGGAGGGTTGTCCCAAATCACGAGCAGCCTCCATGACGGTTCGGCCTTTATGCCTGGTGAAATAGGGCAATAAATTAAGCTGACGGGCCAGGTCACTGACTTTATTTGATGATTTCGCCATGTCTTATGCCACCTCGTTGATAGCTGCACGCAGTAGCGCTACGACATCTTCAACAACATCCTGAGGCTCTAGCACAATGGCTTCAGGTGCATGGGCTGCTGCAGTGCGCACCAACCAATCACGATCAACATCGCTAAAATGCCATGTGTTATCTACTCCCTCGACCCCTGCGGCGCGCAGTTCCACTGCGCGGTCCGGTGTGATGCGTAGGGTAGCGTCGATAAGCATGCTTTTGGTGCGCAGTTGGGCGCGTACTAGGTCTTGGAGGTTGGTGCCCTCGGGCATGGGGTGCGTGGATTCTGCGCCGAGCGTGATGTCGCTGATGCGGGTGATGCGGAATGTGCGTGGCGATTGGCGGTCTAAATCGAATCCGACCAGGTAAATGCGATCGCGCTCAGGCACCAGCCCCCACGGATCCATGTGCCTGATGGTCGCGGGATCAGTCAGCGAGCGCCGGTAGTTAAAGCTAATTTGCTTGCCGACGTGCCTAGCCTTGATGATCGCGTCCAAGGTTTTCGCGGATAAAGACCCCAAATCACCGGCGTTGGTAATCGCCGTGGAGGTAGACAGATCACGCTGCGCACCGGCTGCCGCCAACTTGGTCCAGCCCGATCGCGCGAACGCGCCGAGCTCTTGGTTTTGCCCCATCTCCCCCGCCATGCCCAACACCGCGGCCTCATCTGGGGTGAATTCAACCTCGGGAAGCTGATAGGAATCTTGCGCGAGGCGGTATGCCTGTTGACCTTCAGCCACACCTGAGGTGACCATGAACTGTTCAATCGGCACGCCTACCCTGCGCAAATAGGCGAAATCGCGCTGGAGTTTCTTTCTAAATGCGGTATCGGAAAGGCCTTTATAATCACCGACATTGTCCCTAATCCACGCTTGGGTGAGAAACTTCCGGGAGTAGGAGTTGGCGCTTAAAAACGCAAACGTCAAATTAATCTGACGCTCGAGATCTTCCTTCCGATCCGACATCAAGGCCTCCGAAGAACAAGCGGTCTAACTGCGATAGCTGTCCGCATTAACGGTCATATACTCAATCAACTGATCAACCTCGGAGTTCTCCACGGCAAAAGGATCCCCTAATTCCACAGATTGCGGCTCCGGACGATTGACCTTGTGACGCATCCAATCGACAGTCACAGGTACTCCCAGACTATCCGCAGTTTTAAGGATCCGCCCGCGTAAATGAGCCCTTGTTGTTTCAGGTGCAGTATCAATGGCAGCTGCAATGGCTTCATCGGTAGTCCAGCGCTTAATCATGCCCCGGTTTTGCAGCACGCTAAATAAGCCTCTACCTGGTCGAATATCGTGATAAGTCAAATCCACTTGGGCAAGTTTTGGATCATCCAAATCCAAATTCCCGCGCTGAATGAAACGATCAATCAGCTTCTTTTTAATTACCCAATCGATCTCAGTATCCACGTCGCTGAAATCACCAGATTCGATGGCTCGAAGCATTCTGCCCCACAGATCCACAACGCGGGACATTTCCTCATTAGAGGTGCCGGAAACCTCTGGTTCGGGGCGCTCGGACAACCACTGGACGGCATGCTCGAAAACCACCTGCTGGATCTGCAAGGCAGTCATCGTGGTGCCATCTTTCAGCTGCAAAACAGTAGAGCCAGTGGCATCGCGAGAAATCTCACGAATGGAGGCAATATCATTGGCCAACTCCAAATTGGGCAATTCGAAATCAGCCTCGATCATCTCTAACACCAACAGCGTGGAGCCAACCTTCAACGCAATGCTTGGTTCTGCCATATTGGCATCACCGACAATGACGTGGAGTCTGCGATAAGAGTGAGAATCCGCATGCGGTTCATCACGGGTGTTAATGATGGGGCGCGATCTAGTTGTAGCACTTGATACGCCTTCCCATACGTGATCAGAGCGCTGCGAAATACAGTAACCCAAGGGAAACGTTTCACCTTTATCCGCAGGATTGGGGTGATGGATCCTGCCTGCGCCACAAATTAGCTGACGTGTAATCAAAAACGGCATCAACCTTTTACCCAATGCCTTAAGCGGCATGGAGCGGCCCACAAGGTAGTTTTCGTGGCAGCCATAGGAGTTACCTACGGAATCGACATTGTTTTTAAACAGGTACACCTGCCCTGCAATGCCTTCTTTCGCCAACGTTTTCTCAGCATCAAAAGCCATGCGATCTGCGATAACATCACCAGCTTTTTCCACGTTGATCAGCTGAGTTAAGTTATCGCATTCCGCGGTGGCATATTCCGGGTGGGAACCCACATCAAGATACAACCTAGAACCATTGGGAATGAAGATATTTGAACTGGAATATTTCTCCACGATGGGACGAAACATTGTTCGTGCAATCTCATCCGGGCGAAGCTTTTTAGTATCACCATCTACAAAGGTGATGCCATACTCCGTTTCAATGCCCATGATCCTGCGGGTTAATGCGGACTCCACGGTACTCACAGTGACTATTCGCCACCCTTTTGCACGTAGGAACGAACAAATTCTTCAGCGTTGTTTTCCAGTAGCCCATCAATTTCATCCAGCAAGCTGTCTACGCCTTCAGTGTTGATTTGAACCTGTCCGGAGGCCTGTGCGGAGTCCTCAGCATAATCATCTTCACGTCCGCCGCCACCCATGATTTGGGTTTGCTTCGCGTTCACTTAAACTCACTCTCCTGCCGTAAATCGGTCCTTCTGAGAATTGACTGCCTTTTTTAAAAGCATTCGATCCTCATCCACACCATGCAACAAACTAATACTTAACGTTAATCCATCACACGTTAGCGCCGTCACATGGGTGCTTCATAGCGGTTTGGCTCACCCCTGAGGTGATTCTAGGGATAACCCTTAAGCGGATTACCCCCTAAACATTAACTCAGGCTACCCTAAATAGTCTAAATGCCGGTGAGTGGGGTCAGTTCGTGGCTTTCCAACCCATCGAGTAGCTGATCAATGGACTGAGAAGTTTCCACCAACTCCCCTACTTTTTCCCTGGTCAATCCATCAAGACCACTGGTGTGTACCCGGTACTCTCTCGCTGTGGAGTTAGCGACAATTAGCGATTCCCAGTTCGCGGCAAGCACGGAGTCGCCGAATTTATCCATCACGCGACCACGGAAATATGCCCTGGAATCCTGCGGAGGTGTCGCTGCAGCAGCGGCGATATCTTGCGCACTGCACAGTGTGACCATTCGACCTTTAGACACAAGTGCATGATAAAGACTCTTATGTGGATCAATATCGCTGTATTGCAAATCGATCAGATACATCTTGGGATCACTGATAGATAGACCGCGTGCCTCAAAGGATTTAATAAGCGCGAGTTTGGCTGTCCAATCAAGCAGATGGCTAGTAGACAGCGGATCCTGGCCAAGCAGATCAAGCACTTCGTTCCACTGGGTAACAACGCGTTGTTCCACCTCAGATTCAGCAAAGGAGCGCACTTTATCCAAGTAGCCCCGCAAGATTTCAAGGGCTGAAAGCTCAGTGCCATTCGCCAATGTCAAACGGTGTGTCAGGCTTAAGTCATGAGAAACCTTGGATACTTCTTTCACTGCATTTTTGAGTGTGAATTCAGTAAAATCCACACCAGCTTCAATGGCATCAAGCACCAATGAAGTCATGCCGAACTTTAGGAAGTTTGCCGTCTGCGACATATTTGCATCGCCAATGATCACATGCAGGCGTCCCCAGTGGTCAGGATCTGCATGTGGCTCATCACGGGTGTTGATAATGCCACGGTTGAGTGTGGTTTCCAGTGAAATTTCTTGCTCAATATAATCTGCGCGCTGGCTAATTTGGAATCCGGGCTTATCACCTTGTTGGCCTAGTCCCACACGTCCAGCCCCAATGATTACTTGTCGGCACACAAAAAACGGGATCAATGCTTGGGCCAATACATCAAAATCGGTGTCGCGGGCATAGCGATAGTTCTCATGCGAACCATAACTAGCACCTTTGCCATCGACATTGTTTTTATAGATTTTCAGCGGCGGGCATGGATCATGTCCATCCAATACAGAGCGGTTTTGGCTGCTAAAACCAGCGACATCAGCCACAGCTTGGAGCAAAATATGATCTCCTGCTGCGTCATAAACCATGGCATCCCAGGCATTGGTGACTTCTGGTGAGGAGTACTCCGGGTGCGCGTGGTCCACATAAAAGCGGGCACCATTGGGCACAAACACGTTAGCTACACCAATGGCATGAGGGTCAACCACAGGTGCTTGGTGATAACGGCGAAGATCAAACCCTCGGGTATCTCGCAGGGGAGATTCCTGAGCATAATCCCAGCGCACCCGGTGTTCACCGAAACCACGTGCGGTGGAATAGGCAACAACGGCATGTGTGGAGGTGACAATTGGGCTTAACAGTGGAGCCGACGGTGTGGAGATACCGTATTCGGTCTCTGACCCCATAAAACGCGCCATTTAAATTACTACCTCCACGTGAGAAACTTGTTTGCCTTGACGTCCGGTGATCCTGGACCATTCATCTGGGTTTGAAGTATTAGGCAGGTCTTCGCTTTGCTGGTTTTCCTCATCAATGGCTTGGATTAATTGCTCCGCAGTAAGTCCAATGCTGGTGCCCTCAATGTGAGCTTTAATCGCAGCTTTTTTGGCACGGTCAACAATATTGGCAATCATCGCGCCAGAGACAAAGTGGTGGTAATTCAGTGTTTCTACTGAACCATCAATAAGCGTTAAACGCACATAGGGACGCGGGGTAAACAGGTGCTCCACTGCGCGATCAATGAGCTCCTCAGCAGGTTGCGCCAGCGGAATGGAGTCATTGATATAACGGGTGAAGATATCGTGAGCACCCTGCTTGTTGGGGCGGTTGATGCGGATCTTGATATCGAGGCGGCCTGGGCGCAAAATAGCCGGGTCAATTAATTCCTCGCGGTTGGTTGCACCAACAACAATGACATTGGATAAATCTTCCACGCCGTCTAGTTCTGCGAGCAATTGTGGCACCACAGTGGTTTCCATATCAGAGCTCACACCTGAGCCGCGAGTACGGAAAATTGATTCCATCTCATCAAAGAAAATTATGACAGGGCGACCATCCCCGGCTAGCTCACGGGCGCGTTCAAAAATCACCCGGATCTGACGCTCAGTTTCACCCACATACTTATTAAGCAGCTCTGGACCTTTAACGTTGATGAAATAAGACGTTCCGGTCTCCCCAATGCGCTTAGCCAAAGAATTAGCCACAGCCTTGGCAATTAGCGTTTTACCGCAACCCGGAGGGCCATACAGCAGCACACCTTTAGGTGGATGCAAGTTATAGGACCGGTACATCTCAGGATGCAAAAATGGCAGCTCAACGGCATCTTGGATTAATTCAATCTGCTCATCCAAACCACCAATATCCTGGTAGGACACATCCGGCGCTTCTTCCAGAGCAAGCCTGGAGATCTCTGTTTTGGCAATCGCCTCAAAAGCGTAGCCCGCTTTGCGGTCAACAAGCAGGGTGTCACCGGGGCGCGGCAGCTTTGCGGTGCGATCCATTAAAGGCCCAGCAAGCTTTACGACGCGCTCCTCCCCCGACCTATCCGACACCAAGGCACGATCCCGGCCGATCATCTCCATCAACGTGGCTAATTCACCTGTTTGCTCAAAGTCACAGGCCTCAAGGACTTGATTGCCCTCCCCCAAACGAACTTGCACACCTGGCATAAGATCAGCAGCACACAACATGGGAGAAACTGCAACCCGCATGCGACGTCCACCCGCAAAGATCTCTGCATTGGAGCCATCTTTTGAACTCTCGAGGAAGGTGCCATACACCGACGGTGGCTGCGCCATATCTTCTAGCTGCGAAAACAGAACGGACAACTTATCCCGAGAAGATTTCAGCATCTCCGCCAACTTAGAGTTACGTGCCCCAAGGTCTGAGTTGGTGCGTTTGAGCTGACGCACCTCATCAGATAACCGAGTTAATTCCTCCCGGTTAAAATCACTAAAGGAGTTAGAAGCTGAAGAATTAGTTGGTGAACTCATGTTCACCACTCTAACCCTTTAGAAGCTTTTAACCCGGTGTTTTTATCGGCGTGCTTTGCGTTGCGGGCGTGGAGGCTCCACACCATCAGCCAACCGCCTGGTCAACACCAAAAACGCGGTGTGGGCGTTCATGCGGTGCTCAGGGCGAGTAGCTAACCCCTCCACCTTCCAATCACGAACCAAAGATTCCCACGCGCGTGGCTCGGTAAAGCACTTTTGCTCGCGAATACCTTCCATAACCTTCATCAGCTGCGGCACGGTAGCCACATAGGTCATGAACACACCACCTGGAATGAGGAGATCTTTGCAGGTCTCCAGCATTTCCCACGGCTCGAGCATATCCAAAATAATGCGATCCACAGGTCCACCGAGATCATCAACGGTTACTTCCTTGAGATCTCCCAAACGAGGATCCCAGGTAGCTGGACGCTCACCGAAGTACTCCTCGACGTTCGATACCGCGTACTCCAAATGATCCTCTCGGATTTCATAGGAGATCACATTGCCTTTTTCACCCACAGCACGCAGCAACGCCATAGACAGCGCACCTGATCCTGCACCTGCTTCCAGCACCCTAGCACCTGGGAAAATATCTCCCTCGACCAAAATCTGTGCGGAATCCTTTGGGTAAATAACAGCCGCGCCGCGAGGCATGCTCAACACATGGTCGACCATAAGGTGGCGGAAGCACAGATAATCAGACCCCATGGTTGACTGCACAACGGTGCCTTCGTCTGCACCGATGATGTCATCGTGTGCAATTTGTCCGCGGTGGGTGTGGTAGGTGGTGCCTGGTTCCAAAATGATGGTGAAATGGCGTCGTTTAGCGTCGGTGAGCTGAACGCGGTCGCCAGCTTGGAACGGACCTGAGTAGGGCATGTGCCCTCACTTTCTCTTCGTGCTTGTAACTCGGCGTTAATTTACCAGATAGGCTTCCAAGGCTTGTTCAAACCACATCAGATCCTTAATTCCAGCCATTTCACGTGCCGAGTGCATCGACAACAACGGGATGCCCACATCAACTGAATCAATACCCAATCGGGTTGCGCTGATCGGCCCGATCGTGGACCCACAAGGCACATCATTGTTTCCAGCGAACACCTGATGAGGCACACCCGCGATCTGACATGCACGAATCCACATACCAGAGGTCACCGCATCAGAGGTGTAGCGCTGATTGGCATTGACTTTTAGAACAGGACCTTTGCCAATGATGGGATAGTTCACCGGATCATGCTTTTCTGGGAAATTCGGGTGAATGGAATGGGCAGCATCAGCAGACACCATTGATGACCGATTAAACATTCTGCGGCGCTCATCTTCATCAGCCCCCAATGCTCGCGCCGTGCGATTGAGAACATCTTCTAGAAGTGGCCCTGCTGCCCCTGATGCGGAATTACTGCCTACTTCTTCATGGTCAAATGCAGCCATCACTAAAATATCTGAGCCTGCATCTTCAGACTGTGACGCAGCGATAAGCGCAGTCATTGATGGATGAACGCTACTTAAATTATCCAGCCGGCCAGAGGCTAAGAAATCCCCATGCGCACCAAACACTTCCGCGTCCTGGGTGGCAACGGTAATCAGATCATGGCTGATAATATCTGCAGGTTCCACACCAGCTGCGCCAGCGATCACATCCATGATGGATACGTCTGGTTCACCAACCGCAAACACCGGCTGGAGATGACGTTGAGGATTCAATGTCAATTGTGAATTCACAGTGCGATCCAGGTGGATAGCCACATGCGGGATACGTAAAATCGGGCCGGTATTGACAAGCTTGACGGACCCGTCGGCAAGCACAATGCGGCCTGCTAAGGCCAGCTCCCTATCCAGCCAGCTCGCGAGAATGGGGCCGCCATAGACCTCCACGCCCGCCTGCTGCCAACCATGGGAGGAGAGATCACCGCTGGGTTTTAACTTAAAACCAGGAGAATCCGTGTGTGAACCGATGATACGGAACCCGGATTCCGGTGATGCGTCTTCTGGCACCCACCACGCCACGACTGCTCCCCCGCGAACGCTCACGTGCCCTCCAGGGCGGGCATCCCATTCATCGGTATCTTCCTGACGAATGAACCCCTCATGGATCAACCTGCGTTCCACCGCCGCAGCCGCATGGTATGAACTCGGGCTTAGGGCAATAAAACTTAAAAAATCGTCAGTTACATGCATAGGACAAGGGTAGCCAAAATTCCGGCCCTGGCGCAGGGCTTTGTTTTGATGTCCCACAAAGACGATAAGGTAGGAAACCATTATGACCAGCCCAGTAGAACCGCCCCAAAAGAAACCCCGCCCGTTAGCACTATCCCCATCGCGCGCCGGGGATTACCAACAATGCCCATTGCTCTATCGTTTTCGCGCGATTGATCGTTTGCCAGAACCTAAGACCGTTGCCCAGGTCAAAGGAACATTAGTGCATGCAGTGTTGGAATATATGCACAAATTGCCACGGGAGGAACGTGACTATCCGGCAATGGTTAAGCGTTTAAAACCAACCTGGGCGCAGATGTGTGAAGAAGACGAGGAACTTTTAGAGCTCGTTCCAGAAGAGGACCTTTATGATTTTCTCGTGGAATCTCGTAGTCTGTTGCGCGGCTATTTTGAGATGGAAAACCCACAAGGCTTCGACGCCACCGAATGCGAAATGTATGTAGACACCATTTTGCCCAATGGCGTGCCAGTACGTGGATTTATTGACCGGGTCGACACCGCGCCCACCGGCCAGGTTCGCGTCGTTGACTACAAAACCGGCAAAAAGCCAAAACCTCAATGGAGCCAACAAGCACAGTTCCAAATGCTGTTTTACGCCTTGGTGTACTGGAGAATGTTCAATGAAATCCCAGCACAACTGCGGTTAATGTATTTAAAGGTTAATGACTCAATGTTTCTAACCCCCTCCCGGGAACAGTTAGAATATTTCGAACGTGACCTGGGAGAGCTGTGGGCGAAGATTGAAATGGACGGCAAAGCTGGCCATTTTCGAACAAAAACTTCCAAGCTGTGTGGCTGGTGCCCGCATCAGTCATTGTGCCCAGAATTTGGTGGAGTACCACCGGAATACCCTGGTTGGCCTGGCAGTACTGCTGACTAGCCTAGTCCTGAGTCAACCCAAAGGTTGATATTTCGACGTTTGCCAAAATGACTAGGGTAAATGCAGGTTAGGGACGCTTTACCTGTGTTGCGTGGAATTCCTGCAGGATTATTCTTTAAGTAGAACCTCTCCCAAAAGTTCTTTTTATAAGTTTTTCCAAAATTGCAGGATCTCAGCAATCGGGATCCCATGATCCACGAAAGGAGTGTTCGTGGTAGCTCCGCAGCCCCGGAAACCGCAACACCCGGGTCAGATTTTAAGCGAAAGATTCCTATTACCCCGCGGAATCAGTCATTACGATCTGGCCAAAACCCTCCACATCACAGAATCCACGATTACTAATTTTGTGGAAGGAAGGACAGATCTCACCATCGGTCTAGCCGTCCGTCTTTCGCGCATATTTGATCTCAGCACCCAGGAATGGATTGCCCTACAAAGGTCTTTTGATCAGGCATATCGCCGATCAGCTTAATCCCCTTTTCAACCCACAGCTTTTTGCTGTGGGTATTTTTTGTCCATTAACTGCCCAATAGCGATATCTCCCCCTGTGCTTTTGAGGTGTCTTCATAGAAAAAATCCCCACTGTTGATTAACTCAACGTGGGGGTCTTTACTTCAAGAAACCGCTCCTAGCACTGTGGCGGTGAAGTATTTACCTAGTGGCGAGAGTGTTTTCTTAAAGTTGCTACATAGAATGCGAAAGCAACGACAATCACCGCTGCCAATGTTGCGTACATGACGTTATACCCGGTGACTGTTACCAAGCTGCCAAGCAAAATTGGGCCCAAGCCAATGCCAATATCGGTAAACAGGAACAGTGTGGAAATTCCGGAACCAACTTGATTGTGTGGAACTGAATCAACTGCAATTGCCTGAGCGGCCGGCATGATGGTGCCATATCCCAAACCGGTTAATGCGCCAGCGACAACAATGTGCCAGTCTTCAGTAGCTAGAGCCATTAAAACAAGTGCTAGGCCAAAGCTGACTAATCCGAAGTAGATAACTGGGTTAGCTCCGTGCTTGTCTTGAATTCGTCCAAGGAAAAAGCGCATGCCCAGCATGGCTACGGCGTATGCAATGAAGAATAGGCCAGCGCCGGTGGTGAGGTTGTTTTCTTGGGCGAATCCATTGAGGAAGGTAATAACACCGGCATAGGCAAGGCCGACAGCGAGCATGAAAAATCCGATGAGCATGACCGATGGGTGGACAACTGTCTTAATTGACCAGGCTGGCTTAGCTCCGTTTTTTTCTGAAGTTTTAAGGTGTTCAGGTTTGCGAATGCAGAATGTAAGGACAAGACCAAAAACACTTGTTGCAGTGGTGATCCAGAACAAGGTGTTGTAGCTGAATTCATCAATAACAAAGAGGGCAACAGCTGGTCCAAATGCTGTAGCTAAGGTTGAACCTAAAGCAAAGTAGCCTGTACCTTCCGCCCTACGGCTTGGAGGAATTACCGACTGAACCAATGCCATGACTGCCGTAGAGGCAAGTGAATAGGAAAAACCGTGGATCAGTCGAACGACGATGAGGGTTGATAGTGAGGCAGCAGGGATATAAAACAGTGATGCTACCGTGCCCAAGGCAACGAAAATGAGCAGGATTTGCTTCTTACCAAAGCGATCAGCTGCCCATCCAGCAAAAATTCGGGCGACAGTTGCACCGACAACGAAAGCACTGGCAGCAAAGCCACCTGCAGTTTCCGATACAGCGAAACTCTTCATCGCATAAAGCGCCATGACCGTAACTAGGAAATAGAAGCTTAGGTACTGGGTGAGGTTAACCAGCCAACCCAGAATGAAAGTTGCGGTAAACAGAGGCGTTGATTGCGAGTTGTGTGGTTTGATGTCCGTTCGTGCGGTTACTGCCACGTAGTCCTCCTATGCGATTGGGGTGTAAAAAAATTATTAAAATTCAAAAATTGAAAGAATACTTTAAGTATTACCCTATTGCATTGTACAAAAGTGCAGGTTAAACGTAAAGTAATGTTCCAATAACCCCAATCCACAACAAAATAGACTCATGTCACACTGCCCCCTTGGATATCATTACCGAATGCGTCCGAAAGCGTCGAGCAAAAAATTGAACCCAACGGCTGCAATCAGCGCCGTTGGGTTCATTAAGGAAACTAAAACTTCCGTTAGTTCTCCAGATTAATTTTCTAAGTACAGCTTTCCTCGGAAAATTGGGTGCATGAGGTTTTGCTTGGATAGCACGGTGTCCAAAGTCTTTTCATCCATCAACTTTTTCTCCAGGATAAGATCACGCACTGACCGGCCAGTCTCAGCTGCTTCTTTACCGATTTCATCACCAATATCGTGGCCCAAGAACGGGTTGAGGTAAGTGATGATACCGATAGAATTATCAACATACGCTCGGCACACATCAGCGTTCGCCGTTATTCCTACCACGCACTTTTCACGAAGCGTTTTTGCAGCATTGCCCAAAATACGCAGTGATTGGAACAAAGACTCACCAATGACAGGTTCCATCACATTCAGCTGCAATTGGCCAGCTTCCGCTGCCATGGTCACGGTGAGATCATTACCAAATACCTTGAAGCACACCTGGTTAACCACTTCAGGGATAACCGGGTTCACCTTTGCCGGCATGATTGATGAACCGGCCTGGCGTGGTGGAAGGTTAATCTCATTAAGACCAGCACGAGGACCCGACGACAGCAACCTAAGATCATTACAAATCTTGGACAACTTCATGGCAGCGCGCTTTACAGCTGAGTGAGCATGCACATACGCACCAGTATCGGAGGTTGCTTCAATGAGATCGCGCGCTGATTTCATCTCCAAGCCAGTTACTTCAGACAAAGCAGCTACGACCTGGTGGCGGTATCCAGCAGGAGTGTTAACTCCTGTTCCAATGGCTGTAGCACCAAGGTTTACTTCCAATAGGCGGCGTGCAGCTTCACGCAAGACGGCTTGTTCTTCAGCCAAGTTGTGTGCAAAGGCTTGGAATTCTTCACCAAGGCTCATTGGCACGGCATCTTGCAGCTGAGTGCGACCCATCTTGATGATGTCGACGAACTCATTGCCCTTCTCGCGGAAAGCAACCTGCAAATGGTCAATCTCTGAAATCAGAGTTTGCAGACCCGCATAGATACCCAATCGGAAACCTGTTGGGTAAGCATCGTTGGTGGACTGGGACATGTTGACATCATCCATGGGGTGCAGAACGTGGTATTCGCCCTTTTCATGTCCCATGTACTCCAATGCGAGGTTTGCCACCACCTCATTGGTGTTCATGTTTAAGGAGGTGCCAGCACCACCCTGGAACACGTCAATTGGGAATTGATCCATGCAGCGTCCCTCAACCAAAATCTGATCACACGCCCACACAATCGCTTCTGCCTTATCCGCTGGCAAGGTGTGTAGACGACGGTTGGCTAGCGCAGCTGCCTTTTTCACCTGAACCATGCCACGAATGAAGTCTGGAACGTGGTTGATGGTGGTGCGTGAGATTTGGAAGTTATCGACGGCACGTAAGGTGTGCACGCCGTAATAAGCATGAGACGGAACCTCAAGCTCCCCGAGAAGATCCGATTCAATACGGAACTTCTTGGCTGCAGCGGGTTTTGCCTTGCTCGTAGCTGTCGATTCCGATGCGCTGTCTGAAGACTGCGTTTCTTTGCTGGCGATGTGGTTCTCGCCGTTCACAACATCCTCGGCTTTTGCCTCATTTTTAGTTTCAGCTGAAGATTTGCTGCTCGTCCTAGACATGTACTGCCTCTCACAAGTTGATGGAAATCACAATGGTGCTTTGGATAATCCTACGTACATGTGAGAGGCAGTGTGGAACTTCCCCCTACATTTTCGGGGGTAGTTTTAAAACTAAATGCGAGCGATACGGATTTCTGAAGCCAAGATAGCTTCCGCTCCATGTCCAGCGAGCTTATCCATGATGGCGTTTGCTGATCGACGTGGCACCATTGCGCGCACTGCCACCCAATTATCACGAGCCAGCGGCGACACCGTAGGACCGGATAGACCTGGAGTTACTGCAGTTGCAGCATCGAGGTTGTCGCGGTCGACGTTGTAATCCAACATGAGGAAATTTTGCGCGTGCAAAATACCTTGAATTCGACGCAACAGGATCTGTTGTTCTGGAGTTACTTTCTCTTCCTTGCGTCCAACGATGACAGCCTCTGACGTACACAGGGCTTCACCAAACGGTGCAAGGCCCTGCTGGCGCAACGTCCGACCGGTAGACACTACATCGGCAATAGCATCTGCCACACCAAGTTTGATAGAGACCTCTACCGCCCCATCCAGGCGGAGCACCTCAGCCGACAGGCCGCGGGCTGCAAGGTCATCGCGCACAAGGTTGGGATAAGAGGTAGCAATACGCTTTCCATCAAGCTTTTCAATGCTCCATTCCTGATCAGCAGGAGCTGCATAGCGGAATGTGGAGGAGCCGAAGCCTAGGGATAAAACCTCGTGGACATCCGCACGAGAATCACGGGCCAAGTCACGGCCTGTGATACCTAGATCGAGCTGTCCACCCGCAACGTAGATGGCGATATCTTTAGGACGGAGGAAGAAAAACTCAACGTTGTTTGCTTCATCAAAAACGTTTAAGGATTTGGAATCTCCACGGCCTGCGTAACCTGCCTCAGAGAGGATTTCCATGGCACGCTCAGACAGCGAACCTTTGTTTGGTACAGCGATTTTCAACATGATTGCTTTAAAACTCCTACAGGTTCTTGTAGATATCTTCTGGCTTCAGGCCGCGAGCAACCATGATGACTTGAGTCCAATAAATAAGCTGGGAGATTTCTCCAGCTAGCTCTTCATCGGTTTCATACTCGGCTGCAATCCAGACCTCTCCGGCTTCTTCGATGACCTTCTTACCCAGATGATGGATACCTTTATCTAAAGCAGCCACAGTTCCAGAGCCCTCGGGGCGGGTCTGAGCACGGTTAAGAAGTTCTTCGTACAGCGAGTCAAATGTCTTCACTCGGTACATTCTTCCACACAACAGTTATCAATGTGTGTTTGGGGGAGGATATTATCCAGGTTCTTAATCTCCTGCCCCACCAGCTTTTATTTCACGACCCCTGCTGGTTCGATATCGTGATACCACTGAGTGACCATGTCGGCGGTCACTCCTTCAAACGTGTTGGCTCCATGCAAAGATCTTAAAGCGACCACTCCAGCAGGTGCTTCGACTTCTTCTGGATGAAGTCCGATAACCCGACAGCCTGCGGTAACAGCTCCAAGCATGCCGTTGTAGGAATCTTCAAAGACAAGGCACTCTGAAGGATCAAGACCTACACGTTTAGCAGCTTCCAAATACATGTCCGGAGCCGGTTTAGGGGATGGAACTTCATCGCCTGCAATAGAACCAATGAAAAATTCATCTCCTACCGCTGCAACCGAACGCGTTGCTAATTCTCGCTCGGTGTTGGTGGTCACCAGCATGGGAATGCCTAAGGCTTTAAGCTCCGCAAGTAGCTCGGTTACGCCAGGGTTTGGGACGAGGGATTCGTCGAAAAGCTCATGGACGCGGGCGAACATGCCCGCCCTGTAGCGCTCATAGTCAGCGTCGCTCAACGTTATGCCTGCGTGCTCTGCGCATAAGCGCATAGTGCGCGGCAGGCTCGAGCCGACGGTGAGTTCCCGCAGTTCCGGGGTAAGCCTGCGACCCATGGCTTCACTGAGCTCATAGGTGGCAATGCCCCACTGTGGCTCAGAATCCACCATCGTGCCGTCCATATCCCAGAAAATAGCCTTAATCATGCCGTCAACCTTAGTGAATATGGCACGATCTGCAATCTTTAGGAAATGCTAAGTGCTAGACATTAAAGTACTTAGCTTCTGGGTGATAGAGCACAAAAGCATCCGTGGATTGCTCGGGATGCAATTGAAGTTCCTCAGACAATTCCACGCCAATGCGCTCTGGCTCAAGTAATTCAACCAACTTGATGCGATCTTCCAAGTTCGGGCACGAGCCATATCCAAAGGAGAAACGCGCACCGCGATAATCCAAGTCGAAGAACTTGGTTTTATCTTCTGGATCAAAATCAGCCACTGACCCACCATCGTTCAGTGTTAATTCGCTGCGCACACGCGAGTGCCAGTACTCAGCCAAAGCTTCAGTCAACTGCACACCGATACCGTGAACTTCAAGGTATTCACGGTATTCATTAGCGGCAAAAAGCTCATTGGCAAAGTCTGCAATCGGATTGCCCATGGTCACCAACTGGAATGGCATGACATCTACTTGGCCGTCTTTAATAGCCTGCTCACGGGGACGAATAAAGTCTGCGATACACAAGAACCGGCCACGCTGCTGGCGAGGGAAATTAAAGCGCATTCGTTCAGGCGCCTGCGGATCAGCAGATTCCAAAATGACCACGTCATCGCCTTCAGCGACTGCTGGGAAATATCCGTAGACCAACGCAACATGGTCCAAAATACCTTCAGCTTTCAACCGATCAAGCCAATAACGCAAACGTGGTCGGCCTTCGGTTTCCACCAAATCTTCATAGGAAGGGCCTTCTCCGCCACGGGTAGATTTCAGACCCCACTGCCCCATGAACAGCGCGCGTTCATCGAGGTTGCCCAAGAATTCCGCCAAAGGCAAGCCCTTGACAATGCGGGTTCCCCAGAAAGGTGGGGCAGCTGTTGGCGTATCAGTGGATACATCAGAGCGCTCAGGGACTACAACAGGTTCTGCATTGGCTTTACGCTCTGCAGCGATCCGACGCGAACGTTCATTACGAGCTTTGCGCTCCGCTTTCTTTTTCGCCTGCTCAATCGCTTCTGGAGAATCCGGATCTAAACCTTCACCGCGCTTTTCCGCCATGACCTCATCCATGAGACGCAAACCTTCAAAGGCATCACGGGCATAGTAGACATCGCCTTCATATACCTCATCGAGATCATTTTCCACGTAGGTACGAGTCAATGCGGCGCCACCCAAGATCACTGGGTAATTAGATACCCCCGCATTGTTCATTTCTTCGAGGTTTTCTTTCATCACCACGGTGGACTTCACAAGAAGCCCAGACATGCCAATAACATCGGCGTTGTGTTCTTGCGCAGCTTCGAGCATGGCAGAAATCGGTTGCTTGATACCTAGATTGATCACGTCATATCCGTTGTTGGACAAGATAATGTCAACTAGGTTCTTACCGATATCGTGGACATCGCCTTTCACCGTGGCAATGACCATTTTTCCTTTTCCAGCTGCCTGCGCAGTGCCGGACGCTTCGGCTTCTTCCTCCATAAACGGCTCTAAGTAGGCCACCGCAGTTTTCATTGTTTCTGCGGATTGCAACACGAATGGCAACTGCATTTGGCCGGAACCAAAGAGCTCTCCCACTGTCTTCATGCCATTGAGCAAGTCTTCATTGATAATCGCAATCGGAGACTTTTCTTTCATGCCGGCTTCCAGATCATCTTCGAGGCCGTTTTTATCCCCATCGATGATGCGTTGGGCTAGACGTTCAAACAGTGGCATGGCCGCCAGCTGCTCTGCGCGGGCATCTTTAGCATCTGCGGCAGACACACCTTCAAACAGCTGCATGAATTCCTGCAAAGGATCATAATCTTCTGCGCGGCGGTCGTAGACCATATCCAACGCCACTTCGCGTTGACGTTCATCAATGCGGTTCATCGGCAAGATTTTGGAACTGTGCGCGATAGCAGAGTCCAATCCAGCTTCAATGCACTCATGAAGGAATACTGAGTTAAGGACCTGGCGTGCAGCGGGGTTAAGGCCAAAGGAAATATTGGACAAGCCCAAGGTGGTGTGAATGTCCGGGTAGCGCTTCTTCAGTTCCCGAATGGCCTCAATTGTTTCAATACCATCTCGTCGGGTTTCTTCCTGACCAGTTGAAATGGGGAACGTCAAACAATCCACTACGATGTCTTTGATCTCTAGACCATAGGTGCCGGTGATATCGGCAATGAGACGCTCTGCGATGCGGACCTTATGCTCTGCGGTACGCGCCTGGCCTTCCTCATCAATGGTGAGTGCAACAACAGCAGCACCGTGTTGTTTTACCAAACGCATAATGCGCTGGTACCGAGAATCCGGGCCATCACCATCTTCAAAGTTGACGGAGTTAACAATGCTCCTGCCACCTAAGTGCTCAAGACCAGTTCGGATAACTTCCGGTTCGGTGGAGTCAATCATAATCGGCAAAGTGGAACTGGTAGCCAACAACGATGCCAGTTGCGCCATATCAGCAGTGCCATCTCGTCCCACGTAATCCACACAAAGATCCAGCATGTGTGCACCATCGCGGGTTTGCTGCTTGGCAATATCCACGCACGTTTCCCAATCGCCAGACAGCATTGCCTCACGGAATGCCTTGGAGCCATTTGAGTTGGTGCGCTCACCGATCATGGAAATACCAGTTTCCTGGGACAGTGGCACCGAGGTGTACAGCGATGCGACAGAGTCCTCTTCCTCCACCTCGCGGGAAGCCTGCTCAACAGGGCCTGCAGGGATCTTGGTTAGCGTGGAGGTTTCCTGCTCTGGAACACCCACCACCGCGTCGCGGACCGCACGGATGTGCTCAGGTGTGGTGCCACAGCAACCACCTACCATGGACAGGCCGTATTCGGAGACGAATCCAGCCAGCGCCTGCGCCAAATCCTCAGCCTCAAGTGGGTATTCTGCACCGTTTTTACCCAGGACAGGAAGACCTGCGTTAGGCATCACCGACACAGGAATATCGGCGTGCTTGGACAGGTAACGCAGGTGCTCGCTCATCTCATCTGGGCCGGTGGCGCAGTTCAGACCAATCATGTCGATACCCAGTGGCTGCAGCGCTGTCAACGCGGCACCGATCTCAGAACCCATGAGCATGGTGCCGGTGGTCTCTACGGTGACGTGGCAAATAATGGGCAAGAATGTATCAAGTTCAGCCATGGCATCTTGAACGCCGTGAACCGCAGCCTTGACCTGAAGCAAGTCCTGAGCAGTCTCAATCAAAAAGGCATCGCCACCACCGTCAATGATGCCAAGCGCTGCTTCCTTGTAGTGCCCACGCAAATCTGCATACGGTGCATGGCCCAACGATGGAAGCTTCGTTCCAGGTCCCAGGGAACCAACCACGAAACGCCGCATGCCGTTTCGGCCCGGCCCCATCTCATCAGCCACTTCCCTAGCCACTGCAGTGCCCTTGTAGGCAAGCTCACGGCAACGATCAGCGATGTCATAATCCGCCAAGTTCGGCAGGTTGCAACCAAAAGTATTGGTCTCAACCAAGTCAGCTCCCGCCTCAAAGTAGGCGCGGTGAATCTGCCTCAACACATCAGGGCGGGTGTCGTTGAGAATCTCATTACACCCCTCCAAATCAAGGAAATCCTTTTCCACGTCCAGGTCAAAGCCTTGGAGCTGGGTGCCCATGGCGCCGTCGCCGATCAACACATGGTTTGCCAACGCATCCAAAAATTCGGAGGAATGTGCGTTGTTGTGGGCTGGTGAAGTAACTGAAGTAGACATTGTGTAGACAGCTTAGTACGGATTAGACAATTCCCGAACTTTTCATTCGCAATTCATTTTCAACGCCGCCTAAGCAACACAGGTAAAGCGCCACTAGTCTCGGTCGCATGACTGACTCCACTCCGCAAGGCTCAACACCAGGCATGTCCCCTGAAGCTATCCTCAACGGCACCGGAAAGCCGTGGGAGGAGTGGCTAAAATTGCTTGACGACGTAAAAGCCACCTCTTGGACTCACACCCACATCGCAAAGCACATCGTGGACAACTTTGATGTCAGCGGCTGGTGGGCTCAAGGCATCGCGATTGGTTATGAATACGAACGTGGCATGCGCAAACCCGGGATGACCAGCGATGGGTTCGCGGCCAATGCCTCCAAAACCCTTAACCTGCCGGTCGAAAAAGTGTGGAAGCTCTTCGGAGACGATGACCTGCGGGCGCAGTGGCTCGATCCCGCACTAATTGAGAAAACTTCCGCCACCGAACCTAGAACATTCAATGCCAAATGGTTGGCCGATGATTCTCGGATCAGTGTTAACTTCACGTCCAAAGGCGACAACAAGTCCAGCTTCGGCATCCAACACCGACGTCTGCCTAACCAAGACAGCATCCCAATCATGAAAGCATTTTGGAAAGAACGCATCGCTGCATTAGTTGAGGTGTCAAAACAATTTTCGCTTTAACATTAAGTTCTTAGCCTTCAAACTATTTAACGACTTTGCCGACTGACGCGGCAATCTCTTTGGCTGCTCGCTTGGCATAAAGCCCGACCCCTGTGATAGTCGCAGAGCCAGGTCCCGTCCAATCTCCGTAGCCTACTAAATAAAGACCAGGAACCTTTGGTTGTCCGTGTTTGAGAAGTTGACGAACTGGCCTAATCGCCGGCCGAAACCCTGTGCACCAAATTAGGTGGTCTGCACGTATCTCGTCGAGTGACCCAAACATCGGAGTGGCAAATAGCTTTCCGGAGTCTCGAGCCCTGCGCACCTCCGGAAGCATGACAATGTCGCCGAGCTCGGAATCTGGCCCTGGGTCACGTTCACCTCGTTGAATAGCAAGAGCCCTCAAACGGTTACGCCTAAACAATTCCCTTCCATCAATGTCATCTGGCATCCACCGTGGTTTATCGCGGGTGAACCATGTCACCTCACTCACTTCACTCAGCTCTGCTGCAATTTGAGCACCGGAATTTGCACCTCCAACGATTGCAATGCGTTGACCTACGAAGGGGTGAACGCCCGGATAATTTGACGAGTGCCAATGAGTTCCAGAGAATTTTCCCGGAAAAGTTGGGACAAATGGCGCCGACCAAGTACCGGTAGCGGAAACGACGTTTTTAGCTATCCAGGATCGAGTTCCAGATTGTAAATGAAAGACACCATTTACAAAATCAACCTTATCTACAGAAACTGATCGACTAACTGGAATTTCATAACGCCGTTCATATTCCGTCAGATAATCTACGACATGAGATGATGGTGGAAACCCGTCAAATTTGGGCATCGGCCAACCTGGAAGATTAGAAAAATCTGAAGTCGAAAACAAATGCAGCGAAGGCCACACATGCAGCCATGCACCTCCGGAGGCAGGTTGGTCATCCAAAATCAGAGTCTGCACTCCTGCGCGCATGAGATAATAAGCGGTAGCCAGGCCAGCTTGGCCTCCACCAATTATTACAGCTTCGTAATGGTCATGATCGTTTCCGGCGCCTTCAGTTTGCAAATGACTCATCCTAATTCCATTCAGCCGATCTGCAATACCGTTCGCAATTCCGCAAATAATTCCGGCCGTACTCGATGCAACACCACACGACCTTCAGGCACTCGTTCCAAAAATCCTGCCTCAGTCATCTTTTTAAGATGATGTGAGATTGTTGGTTGGCTAAGACCCATTAAGTCCGTGAGTTCATTAACACTTACAGGCCCGCACCCTCCCGCAGCCAGCTGAGACAGAATCCGTAGACGGACTGGGTCGCCCAACACCTTAAACAGATCGGCATAGTGTTCAGATTCATCACTGGACAGGGGTCCCGTAGCAAGGGTGCAACACTCGGTTGGATTGGCTAATTGAATTGTGTGGAGAGTGGTCATAAATCCACTATATATTGACGAATGTCGATATTGAAAGTATTTTGAATATCGACAGGTATCAATATACCGAAAGGTGTCGCATGACAAACTCAACTCAGACGCGGGCCAAGCCAGCCCGAATCTCATTTCTTGATAAATACATTCCACTTTGGATTATTTTGGCGATGGCGTTTGGGCTATTTTTAGGCCGGAGCGTTTCGGAACTCTCAGGCTTTCTAGGCGCAATGGAAGTCGGAGGGATCTCCTTGCCAATCGCTTTAGGCCTCCTTGTAATGATGTACCCACCGTTGGCCAAAGTTCGGTATGACAAAACTAAACAAATTGCCACTGATAAGCATTTGATGGGCGTGTCACTCATTCTCAATTGGGTGGTGGGTCCTGCCTTAATGTTCGCGCTAGCTTGGTTGTTCCTCCCAGACCAACCGGAATTACGAACCGGCCTGATTATTGTAGGACTCGCACGATGTATTGCGATGGTCTTGGTTTGGTCTGATTTATCCTGTGGAGACCGCGAGGCTACAGCAGTTCTCGTAGCCATTAATTCAGTTTTTCAAGTCACAATGTTTGGTGCACTTGGCTGGTTCTATCTGCAAGTTTTACCATCCTGGCTAGGATTACCAACTACCACCGCTCGATTCTCTTTCTGGTCAATTGTGACTTCGGTTTTGGTGTTCCTCGGAATACCTCTACTTGCTGGAGTTTTCTCGCGAATTATTGGCGAAAAGATCAAGGGACGTGAGTGGTATGAACAAAAGTTCCTTCCGGCAATCTCTCCATTTGCACTAATCGGTCTGCTTTATACGATCGTCTTGTTGTTTTCATTGCAAGGGGATCAGATCGTCTCTCAACCATGGGCTGTAGTTCGTCTCGCGATACCATTGGTTATCTATTTCGTTGGAATGTTTTTCATTTCACTCATTGCGTCAAAACTATCTGGCATGAACTATGCAAAGTCTGCATCCGTCTCTTTCACTGCAGCTGGCAACAATTTTGAACTTGCGATTGCGGTGTCGATCGGAACGTTTGGCGCAACTTCTGCACAGGCTATGGCAGGAACTATCGGTCCCTTAATTGAAATTCCTGTACTTGTCGCCTTGGTCTACACCATGCTGTGGCTGGGCCCCAAACTATTCCCGAATGACCCCACACTGCCACCAGCAACTCGCCCTAACAGCCAAATCATCAACTCATAGCAAAGGAAACAATCTCATGATTGATCAACCTTCCGTCCTCTTCGTTTGCGTCGGCAACGGAGGAAAATCACAAATGGCCGCAGCGTTGGCTAAAAAACATGCCGGAGATGCTCTTGAAGTTCATTCAGCGGGCACCAAACCAGGTACGAAGCTAAATCAACAGTCCCTTGAGTCCATTGCTGAAGTTGGAGCTGATATGTCTCAAGGATTTCCTAAGGGTATTGACCTGGATTTAATCAGGCGAGTAGACCGCGTTATCATTCTTGGCGCCGAAGCTCAGCTAGAAATGCCTATTAATGCGAATGGCACATTACAACGTTGGTTAACTGACGAACCGTCCGAACGTGGAATCGAAGGTATGGAGCGCATGAGACTGGTCCGAGATGATATTGATGCTCGAGTTCAAAACCTCATTGCTGAACTAACTCAAAACGCGTAGTTGCTTTCTAATCTCTCCCATCTCCGACACCGCTAGATCTATTGGTTTCTCCGCAAAATCTTCGAAAGGAAGATCATGACCGAGCAGGCTGCCCCAAACTTGCACACCAATATTTTGAACCGTATCGCAAATGAACTGGCGCTGACGTATCAAGGAGTTTTCTCTTCAGAAACTATCAACCGCTATGTTTTTGAATCGTATGTGTCCTTAGCACGGACAGCAAAAATTCGTACCCACCTGCCAATTCTGGCCGAGCGTTTTGCTAAAGACCGGCCACACGCGCTTGCGGTAGCTGAAGAAAAGGTCATTTCACCTGTGCCTCAGGTCCTATTCGTTTGCGTTCACAATGCAGGTCGTTCACAGATTGCTTCAGCTTTGTTGTCTCACTACGCCGGAAGTTCTGTGGAGGTACGTTCTGCCGGTTCTTTACCTACTTCTGAGGTTCACCCACTGGTTTTGGAAATCTTGTCAGAGCGAGGCGTAAACATTTCTGCTGCTTTTCCGAAGCCACTAACCGATGATGTTGTTCGCGCGTCTGACTATGTCATCACAATGGGCTGTGGAGATGTGTGTCCGATATATCCAGGAAAACACTATTTCGATTGGGAACTCACTGATCCGTCTGATGAAGGTAGAGAAAAGATACAGGAAATAATTGAAGAAATTGATGGTCGAATCCGCGAGCTTTGGAAGAGTATCCAAGCAACGCAAAATTAAGAAATCAGGAGCCTGATAAGTTTCACTGCTCTACTTAAACCGTTATCGAGCCTCACATAGGGAAACTATGCGAGGCTCGATTGCTAGTTGGTTAAGCAGAAAGTGAATTCTCCAACAAAAGCGCCACCCCAGCCTCGACCGGAATGGCGCTTAAAAACTCCATTGAGCTTTACTCAAACTCAGGAAATGCTTCAACTGATAGATCATCAGCACCGGTTTGCTTTGCAGCATCAAACATCAGTTGTGAGATTTCCTCTTTTTCTTCAGGCTCAACAACTGCACCGTGATACTTAGTATTGAATTTCTCAAGCTCATCAAGGGTGCTCTGAGCAGCAGCGTTAACCGCTTCCAAATCAGGTGAATCACCGATCTTGTCGAGTGAATCTAGGTACTTTTCCAAAATGGAACGAAGCTCTGGCAAGGCTTTGATATCAAAAGGTTCATCCCAAAATTCCTTTTCATCCTCTTTGAGGTATGAGCCTGTAGCAAACTCTTCAAGCGTGGAGATGAATTCATCGACGGAAGGCTGGAACGTGGTGCGAATGGTCATAAGATGTATTGTTCCTGAAATCCTCTAGAGCTGCACGCCCAGCAGTGCATCAATGGCTGCAACCACGATGTTTCCTACCTCCGTGAACTCCGTGGCCGGGGTCGAGGTGTCGATACCTGCTGCCCAAGCATCGATCGCTGCCAGTACACCAGGGGTATCTAAGTCAGCCGAAAGGTGCTTTCGAAGCTGATCGACCACCGCGATTGCCTCTTCCCTATTGGTGGCATGCCGTGCAGCGTCCCGCCAAGTAGCAAGACGATTTTCTGCAGTGCTTAAGCTTTCAGCATTCCAATCACGGTTTCCCCGGTAATGATTGGCAAATACACCTAGTCGAATCGCGCCGGGCTCATGCCCTGCGGCAGTAAGCCTTGATACGAATTCCAGGTTACCCAGTGATTTGGACATTTTTACGCCATCTTGGGAGATCATTCCTGCATGGACATAGTGCTTTGCCATTCGTTCCACACCGTGTGCGGCTTCAGCATGTGCTGCGGAAAACTCATGGTGAGGGAAGATTAGATCGGAGCCACCACCTTGGATGTCAAAAGTGTGGCCCAAACGGTTGGTAGCAATTGCTGAACACTCAATGTGCCAACCAGGGCGACCAGGGCCAAATGGTGATTCCCAACTTGGTTCACCCTCACGGGCTGCACGCCAGAGGAGAGCATCCATGGGGTTTTTCTTACCGGGGCGTTCTGGGTCGCCACCGCGTTCTGCGAAAAATTCCGCCATCGTGGCTGCATCATAATTTGATTCATAACCAAATTTATCGGTGGCGTTGATTGATGCATACACATCTGGGTATTCGGGGTCATCCACGATGTAGGCGGCTCCCTCGTCGAGAAGCGTTTTTACCATCTCAATTACTTCATCGATGGACTCGATCGCACCGATGTAGTCCTTCGGCGGGATGATACTCAATGCTTCCATGTCGCTGCGGAATAAATTGATCTGGCTGGTGCCTAATTCGCGCCAGTCAACGCCATCGCGAGCGGCGCGCTCAAACAAAGGATCATCCACGTCAGTGATGTTCTGTACGTAATGAACATCGTGATCATTGTCCAGAAGAATGCGGTAAATCAGATCAAAAGCAAGGTATGTCGCCGCATGCCCCAAGTGTGTGGAATCGTACGGAGTAATGCCACACACATACATTCCAACTGGTACATCGGAGCCACTTGGTGGAGTTTCAACCAGGCGCACTTCCTGATCTGCAGTGTCGAATAGTTCCAAAGGCACTGGGGTGCCAGCCAGAGCAGGTATTTCAGGGGTAGGCCAAGAATGCATGGGTTTTACTCTATCTTCTTTCCGTAATTATTTCCGCGACAAGCTAATTGTCCGCCTTAACGTTTAATTGAGGTGGCAAATACGACTGCGGATGAATACACGTTTCAACAACCTATGAAATTTTAAATGTCACCTCGGACTTCAACCCGAAGCCCTAGGAAGCTATTCCCAACTAGTGCCAAACTCTCCCCCAACTGTTGTTTAGATCGTTTACGGGATCAGATTTCAATCGGTGTCCAGACAACAAGTACTCCTGCAGGATTTACGCTTCCAAAGAGGAAAATTTTCCGCACTAGAATGAGCCAAATCAGGTTAAAAGAGCACGAGGCGCTTACGGCTTGTTTAAGACCTCGAGATTTCCACATGAGTATTTGTATCAACCAGGCTTCGAAAACCTCTTAGAAGCGCTTCTGGGGAGGTATGACTTTTGGGCTTGGAGGTCAGGAATCTAGCCCGACCAAACCAGGAGACCCAGAATCTTCAAAATCTTAAATGCTGGGTCTCTGAGTTTGGTATCGAGCGCGATAAAGCAAACCAGGAGACCCACAAACGTCAAAAACGTAATTTCTGGGTCTCCTGGTTTGGTCCCACCCGGTCACACCGAGTTCCACCGTGACTTACACAGCCTCAAGCAATCCCGAGCGGTCTCCTCCACACAAATCCACACAAATCCACACACATGACCTTCAACCAGAGCCAAAACAACCTCAAAACCCAAAGAAAAATCCGCCACTCAACGCGGCGGATTTCCAAACCAGAGCACAACGCTTATGGATTCAACAGTCCCAGCGCTAGAAGAAGCATGACCAACAGACCTGCGGGGATTCGGTAGGCGGCGAACCAGCTGAAGGAGTGGTTTGCTACGAATTTCATCAGCCACGCAATGGAAATATAGCCAACAACAAAGGCCACCAAGGTACCTACTGTGAGTTGCAGACCAGAGGCAGCTTGACCGGAACTTGGCGCAAAGGCATCGGGCAGGGAGTACAGACCTGAACCAAGTACTGCAGGGATGGCGAGCAGGAAGGAGAACTTGGTGGCTACTTCACGTTTGAGGCCTAGGAACAAACCAGCTGAAATGGTTCCGCCGGAGCGGGATACGCCTGGGATGAGTGCGAGGCACTGTGCAAGTCCCATGATGATGGCGTCTTTCATGGTGAGTTTGTCGTAGTCGCGTTCTTTTTTGCCCATTTTTTCCGCCAGGATGAACACCAGTGAAAACAGGATCAGCACTGTCGCGGTGATCCACATGTTTCGCAGTGCGTCACGGATGAGGTCTTTGCCTACCACGCCCAAGATGACCACGGGGATGGTGGCGACGATAATCATCCAACCCATGCGGTATTCAAATCCGCGGCGTTCTTTGTTGAATACGCCAGCGAACCAGCCGGTGATGATTTGCCAGATTTCTTTAGCAAAAAACACCAGCACGGCGGCTTCGGTACCTAGTTGAACAACTGCCGTAAAAGATGCACCGGCATCGGCACCCCAGAACAGCTCGGAGATGATTCTAAGGTGTCCACTAGAGCTGATGGGCAGGAATTCTGTGAGGCCTTGAACAATGGAGAGCACAATGGTTTGTACCCAGCCAATACTTTCGGTGGCAGCAGGTTCTGTTGCTGCGGCTAGGAGGGATATCTCTTCATTCACCCGATCTACCGTACTACTTTGCAACCTCAGTAGTGTGGTGGGCGTGAAACAGCGAATGGTCGGTTCAAGTGGTTTGCGGGTGTCCAGGCTTGGTTTGGGCACCTCAACATGGGGCTCGGGCACCGAGCTGGCTGAGGCAGGCGATATTTTTAAGGCTTTTATTAATGCCGGTGGCACGCTTATCGACGTCTCCCCCAACTACACCACCGGCGTTGCCGAAGAAATGCTCGGCACGTTGTTAGATGGGCAATTCTCCCGGTCGGCTGTTGTTATCTCTTCCAGTGCTGGTGTGAATCCCGCGCTGCCTTTGGGCCGTCGGGTGGATTGTTCTCGTCGGAATTTGATTGCGCAATTAGATGTCACCCTCAAAGCGCTGAACACCGATTATTTGGATTTGTGGTCTGTGGGCTATTGGGATGAAGGTACTCCCCCACATGAGGTTGCCGATACGTTGGATTATGCCGTGCGCACCGGCCGTGTTCGGTATGCGGGTGTGCGTGGTTATTCTGGGTGGCAGTTGGCAGTTACTCATGCTGCATCCAATCATGCAGCTGCCTCTGCACGTCCGGTGGTGGTCGCGCAGAATGAATACAGCCTGCTGGAACGTCGCGCGGAGCAAGAACTTCTTCCGGCCACGCAGCATTTGGGCGTGGGCTTTTTTGCGGGTGCACCATTGGGGCAAGGTGTTTTGACTGCTAAATACCGCTCGGAGATTCCTCAAGATTCCAGGGCTGCTTCCACAGGTCGTGATGCGGAAGTCCAAAGCTATTTGGACAATCGTGCCCGCACTATCGTCGATGCACTGGATACTGCAGCCAATGGTTTAGGGATTAGCCCTGCTGTCACAGCCACCACCTGGGTGCGCGATCGTCCTGGGGTTACTGCAGTTATCGTCGGTGCCCGCACCCATGAGCAACTGTCGCATCTTCTTGAGGCAGAATCAGTGATCTTGCCAACACCAATTACTCAAGCTTTAGATGATGTCTCCCTGTGAGTTGGTCTAGGTGCATTCACTGGTAATCTGAAGCCTTGTGAATATGCGCCGTCGATCCCGTATGTCCCGTTTGCTTCCTGCCACAGCTTTGGTGGCCTCAACTGCACTTCTTTTAAGTGCATGTACGCAAGGGGTTACGGATTCCCCAGATATGGGCAAGGCCACTCCTGCGGTCTCTCCTGCAGCAAACAATCCCGATGGTCAGGTCATTGAGTTTGGCAATATCACTGACATGGAAGTAGCTGATGGTGACATCCTCGGTGTGCGCACTGAAGACTCCCTTGCTATTGGTACTGTCTCGGACTTCGAGGCGGGAAGCCAGGTGGAACTGGGCGTCGATAAGCAATGCGGGGATCTGACCGCAACCGGCGGCACTTTCGTGCTGCCCTGCGGTGATGGTGTTTATTTGATTGACGCCAAGGATCCGGATTTGGATCAGTTGCACGCCACCGAGAAGCCAGTCACAGTAGCAGCCTTGACTAGCGATAATCAATTGCTGGTGGGCAACGACGAAGATGAAGAACTTACTATTTACCGCGACGGCGAAGATCCTGAAACGTTTTCTGTAGCTGCGCCGAACACGCAGCTCATTGCGGTTCCAGTAATTGATCGCCATGATGCGGTTGTACGCACCTGGAATGACAACACCACGATCCAAGATGTGGACTACCCCAATGATCGTGAAGGCGCGACTTTGCGCGTTGGGCTTGGCGTGGGCCAAATGGCCGGCGGCGAGGACGGCCTGCTGGTGGTCTCTGATGCACTGGGTGGTCAGATTGCCATCTACAACGCCGACGATGTCATCCGCCTCCAAATGACCGCACCCACCGATGACAACCCATGGGGTGTTGCCTGGGATTCCAGCAATGCACTGGCATGGATTACTTCTTTGAGTGAAAACACCCTGGTTGGATACAAAATCTCCGAGGGCGTGCCGGAGGAACAACAGCGACTCAACACCATCGCCGACGCCCAAAACCTCGTGGTACTCAGCGATTCCACCCTCGTCGTTGCTTCTGCAACCGGCAACGGCATCCAAATTATCGACAACCCAGCATCCTAGAGAGAAGAAACATGAGCAAGCAATCTCCCGCCCGTAAGCTGCGTCAAAACGTCTACGATGCAAGCCTCAAAGTAATGTTCACTTTGCGCCCCGAACGCATCCACGGGCTGATGAACAAAGCACTCGGAGTTGTTGACGGCGTCGCACCGCTTAACCGCACCATGCAAAAAGTAATCGCAGTCCATGATGATTCCCTGTCGCAAGAAGTGTTTGGGGTTACTTTCCCACGCCCTCTTGGATTAGCTGCAGGTTTTGATAAAAATGCCTCGATGGCTGATGCCTGGGGAGCTGTTGGCTTTGGATACGCCGAGCTAGGCACCGTAACCGCATCACCACAGCCTGGAAACCCAACTCCTCGCCTTTTCCGTCTGCCTGCCGATAAGGCAATTTTGAACCGCATGGGATTCAACAACCTTGGCGCTGCAGAGGTGGCAGGCAACCTGCGGAACCGGAAATCCTCTGATGTCATTGGCATCAACATCGGTAAAACCAAAGTGGTTCCCGCTGAACATGCCGTTGATGACTACCGCCGTTCTGCATCTTTGTTAGGTGATCTTGCTGATTACCTGGTTGTCAACGTGTCCTCCCCAAACACACCGGGTCTACGCGACTTGCAGGCCGTGGAATCTTTGCGACCAATCCTTGCTGCTGTCCAGGAATCCACCACCGTCCCAGTTTTGGTGAAAATTGCACCAGATCTCTCGGATGAAGATATCGATGCTGTGGCTGACCTCGCGGTAGAGCTCAACCTTGCTGGAATCGTGGCCACCAACACCACCATTTCCCGCGAAGGCCTCAACACGCCTGCAAGTGAAGTTGAAGCCATGGGTGCCGGTGGAATCTCCGGTGCTCCAGTAGCCGCACGATCCTTGGAAGTACTCAAGCGCCTCTACGCACGTGTGGGTAAAGAGTTGGTATTGATCTCTGTCGGTGGCATCAGCACCCCCGAGCAAGCGTGGGAACGCATCACCTCCGGCGCAACTTTGCTCCAGGGTTACACCCCCTTCATCTATGGTGGTCCCGATTGGATCAGGGATATCCACCTAGGTATCGCCAAGCAGCTGAAAGCTCACGGTCTGCGCAACATCGCTGACGCTGTGGGCAGTGGCCTGGAGTGGAAGAACTAAACAGATCAAACCGTTTTTAAGTCTCTACTTGAGTCTTAGCAGCGAACAGACTGGCCTGCCGAGATCTTGAATTCTTTGCCGGTTTTGGAAGCCTCTGACCAGTCAATATGCACAGCCCACATACCGCAGAGTGTTTTCGATGAGAGGCACTCAGCAGTTTTCGGTTCTACGGTTTACGATTCATCCATAGATAAAGCAAACGGAAACAACCTAGTGCCGTAGTCAAATACTATTAAGGTGAATGGGCCTGACTTCTGCGTCTACTTTCCAGGGGTCGGACCCGGTGCCAGGAAGGTCATCAAGCTGTGTTTTCAAAAGCCCTCGTCCTTAGTAGTGAGGAAGAATCAATTGATTTAATCGAGGTTGGCTCACACGAGAGTATCGTTTCCTCCGGTTTGGTGTAGATCCCCTAACTTTCTCCGCGATATGATAACTAACTTCAAACGATTACTTACGTTGAATCGTTGCATCAGTCTAGTCACTGATTTCTTCGTTGTGGTTTGGGCAATATTTAGGTCTTGCGCGATCTCCTCATTGGTTTTTCCCATATGTAGAAGAGTTAGAACTTGGCGATCGCGGTATGGCAGTGCGTCGAGTTGAACGTCCTCGAAGTTATCTATATATTTTCGTAGCGCTGTAGCTGCTTCTGGAGAAATAGTAGTGCCATCACTAGCAGCGGCGCGAACAGCAGCAATAATTTGTTCTGATGAGGAACTTTTCAAGACGAACCCAAACGCACCATTATGGAGCATTTCTAACATTGTATGGTCATCGTTGAAGGTAGTCAGCGCAATGATTTTGCCTTGGAAATTATCCCTTTTTAGTTGTCGTGAGAGTTCTATTCCATCTAGGAAAGGCATTCGTATGTCACTTAACACCACATCCACAGATGTATACTTTAAGAGATTCAAAGCCTCTAATCCATTGGCGGCTGTAGCCACAACGTCGATGTCATCTTCTTTCTCAAAAAAGGAGAGCAAGGCAGTCTTATAGTTTCTGTCATCATCGACTATCAAAATTTTGATAGTAGTTTTGTGCTTTCTCATATTATTTCCGACAGTAAGGCAGACTGGGGATATTCTCACAAAGAATAAACTGACTTGCAAATGAAATGATGTCGCTTAATAGGTGCATTTTTTACTCCTAAGTGTTCTATTTTGGGATAGTGAGAATTGCATTCCAACGGGCTTGATTTATCTCGAACGTTGCTTTGCCACCAATTTCCTCCATTCTTTTCGTGATACTTTTTAATCCCATCCCTGATCTATTGAGGTCCTGACTATCAATCTCGCTTCTTAGATCATTGGCTATAGCAATGGAGAAAGCTACGTTAGATTCTTCTATTGAAATATCAAGATGAGAGTGTGGTGGTGCATGTTTAACAAAGTTGGTTGTCAGTTCTTTCATTGAAAGACTAAAGGCCAGTTCAACGGCATCGGTGAACTGAAAGTCGTGATCTATGTTCGGATACGTAGTTTTGTAACCAATTGATTGGGCTACCTTGACAGCATTGGAAACCGCAGAAATAACGCTGCAGTGCTCCCATGATCCAAGACTCGATTTCTTGGTGAACTGTGATTGAGTTCCCAAATGATGTAGAAGGTTGCGGAGATCGTAAATTGCGAATCTGCTGTGTTCTGTAATTAGATCAAGTTTTTCGTGGATCGCAGGTTGGGTAGAGTCTTTTCTAGCCAAGTCAGCATATGTGGCAATCGTGGTTATATTTCTTGCTAGATTGTCATGAAGATAATTGGCCATATCAGCATTTAATTCGAGAAGCTCCTGTGCTTGTCTTTCTTTTTCTCTGAGTAGCTTGTTGTGCGATAGGGAACGATTCCTCCCGATGACTGTAGCAGCGACGAGACAGAGTATCTCAAAGAGGATGCCAGGAAGGTCATCAAGCTGTGGTGAAAAATCTCGGCTCACGATGTAGCCAAAAATGAGCCATCCTATACCGATGGTTATGGCTACCCCATATCGTCGGATGGAACTGGCGTACTCAACACTGATATAGACAATTACCGCGCTCAGCAATGAGTGGTTTGATACGCCGGTCTGCCACATTAGCAAGGCCGCGATAATTGGGAAGATGACTCCTACCGGAGTGCTTCTGATAAAGAATAGGATTGAATAAAAAGTACATTGAAGAAGCAGATCACCAAGCTGAACAGGACTAAAAATTATCAGTGACACAGCAACGACAATTGCACCCGCTAAAAACTCTTTGGGATAGGTGATTTTCACTGTGTACGTCTCCGAGAATGTCTGATGAATGTTAACTTCCTAGCAAAGTTAGCAATTCGCTGGGAAGAGTGAAATCTCCTGCCCCTGACCTAGGGGGTACTTTAGTGCATTTCGCAGGTCAAGACCGCGAAATCACTATCGCGACAAGAGATTTTACTGGAGGAATCTAGTTGATTTGAGTGTGTCACTAATCCACCTGCGTTGATCTATCAGCTAGTTTCGTTATAACTGGTCTAGAGGGTAAGTGTGCTAATGAACGAACTTATCTTCGAATTGCATGAGCTTTTGAACCATCTGACTTAAAATGTTTGATGGCTGGTGTGACTCCTGCAAGAAGTCCTCGTAGAGATCGGATACTAGAACAGCTAATGACTGAGCTTCCTGGCTTTTCGAAGTGGTACCACTTAACGAGATAAGACTGTGTAGTAATGAATACACATCACGTTCGGCTGAGGCATCTTGCAAGACAGCTGGAAAAGCCAGTACTGCTTTTCCTTTCGAATTAATTCGAATTTGTGATTGGTTGGTGAGACCAATGATAATTCCTGATTCATGTGCTTGGGCCATCGCTTGAGCAAAATCTACAAATGCACGTGCTACAGCAAGGGGATGAGCGGATGTCGGAGAAATCTTCTTAAGGGCGGTTCCAGAAACCCAATCTGAAACAACCACCAGGCCTGAGCCATACGGCTCCACCGTAATTTTTGGTGGAAAAGATCCGCTGTTAAGTGTATTGATCGATAATGTTCTCGAACGAACCTGCGCAATAGCTTCTTGAGACGTTTCAGCAGACCTTGTTAATCCATCGATGAACACTAACGAGACGGTTTTGTCGTTGTCTTGCTGGCGGGCTCTCCAAAATGTTGTTCTCAAAGTACCTCCCTCCATGGAAAGAAGCCGAAAACGACCTTGAACGACCAAAGACCCTGGAATCATGGGTTCGTCCACAACACCAAGATGCATTGGCAGCAGAACAGGCGTCTCACTAAATTCCGAAGAAGTCTGAATCTGCGATGTAGAGATGATGAAGTCTCGTTTTTTCTTACGCAAACCAGGTATTCGATCTATGATGCTACGAGCTTCCTGGAGACCAGAACGAGCCATGATCAAGAGTGTGACAGGTATAAAAATAGCACCGGCAAGCGCGGTTTTGAGTAGTTGACCAATGCTTCCGAGACTAGTGATAATGGCTTCAGCAAACTCTTCCACACCGTATGTGATGCTCCAGGCAACCAATATCCCACCAGTACTTGCGAGCAGTGCCCAAAACGACGTCTTTAGTATTGAACGTAAACCTAGACGACCGAATTTCTGCCGTAATAGACAAATTCCTATTACGGCACCTATGAGAAAACTCAGTCCATTAGCGATTCCCAAAAGTACTACAACACGATCTAGAGATGGGGAGATCAAAGGCGCTGATAGGGATAGTGCGATCTTAGATAGTGTGATACCTGTGATAACTAGAGTAGGTGTCCAAGCTTCTTCGCGGGCATAGAAAACACGTAGATGAAGAAGTACGAGTGCGTAAGGAATGAGGGTAAAACTGGAAAAGCTAAGTGTCATGCCAAGAATATCGGCAGTATGGGTATCAAAGCGTCCGTAGGAGAATAGACCTTGAGCGATTGGGACGCCGAAAACAGTTATGAAAATGACGATGGGGATTAATGCCATCAGGATCAATCTCGTTGCTGTTGAAAGGTCGCTTATAACGCCTTCATGATTATTATCAGCCGCTTTTCTTGCGAGTCTTGGCATAATCGCTGTCAATAGTGCTACGCCAATAATGCCATAGGGCATTTGGAGTAGTTGCCAATGCTGCTGGTAGATGATTAACGCGGCATTGTCCACCTCCGAAGCGATTCGCGTTGTGATGACATATCCTAGTTGCGAAATAGCCACGTAGACGATGATGGCTAAACCCATATTACCGAATTGTTTTAATCTAGCGTCTAACCCCCATAGCGGCCTGACATCAATGCCGGAACGTCGCAGATATCGAATCGTAATTGCTGATTGGGCGATGACACCAAGTGTTGTTCCTACCCCTAGAAGAAGAACGCTCGGGTTTAACACTCCCACTTGGTCTGCTTTATCTAAGCTAAGTGGCGCAAACCAGTAGATTCCAAAAACAATCAATGTAATGATGTTATTTGCGACAGGAGCCCATGCTCCAGGAGCAAAGACTCCTCGGACATTAAGTACTGCGACTAAAAGTGCGAACAGGCCGTAAAAGAAAATCTGAGGTAGCAAAAGATATGCAAAACTGACGGCCATCGTAATATTGACTTCGCCATCGTCTTTCAACAGAATTCGCGTCAAAAGTGGTGCCATGATGACTGCCAGGATTGTTACTCCGATCAGCACAGAAACACTTAGGGTGAGTAGCCTCCTAATAAATGCAGCACCATGATCAGGATCTTCCTTCTCTGCGCGAACCAACACCGGAACAACCAAAGATGTGAGAACGGCCCCGAGTACTATTTCAGTGATTAAGTTTGGGAGAGTGTTTGCCGCATTGAACGCCGAACCAATCGCTGGCCCCAAAACTGCCCCCATGACGACAGTTCGTAAAAACCCGGTAATGCGACTAAAGACTGTTGCTAGTGCCATCGAACCACTGGCGCGAATGACATCAGAATCTGACATTTCTACAATGTCATTGTTCTCTAAAGGTTTATGTTCATCAGAATACTCAGGTGTTAACCGCAACGAAGAGTAGTCGCTACCATCCTGATAATTTAGCTCTATTCTTTCCAGATGAATAGGAACCGGCGCTGGAGGATGAGGCGTTTTAAAACGAGACCTTAAATCAACTGGTTTTTGTCTTCCGACTCCTTTCTTCAGTTGTGAATTATCGGCAATAGGTCGTTCAATCATAAAAAGCCAATCTACAGCTCATGCTATTGTGCGGGATTAAGATTTCAACGCAGTGGACGTTCACCTCACCACACATAAGGGTGTATAGGTATTCCCAAGGGGTGTTCTGGACTAACGGATTAAGCTATCAAAGATAGAGGATAAATACATACTAGATTCAATAGTGTACATAGAAGAATGGCGAGAATAGCGGAAAACATCAATGATTTAAGCCAGTATTGACCTGCATAAATCATTGATGTGAATTCTGTATTGTGATTAGTTGCCGCGCTGATTTGGCAGCTAACATCCGCCAATATAGTAGGCGTTTTTCACGACGGCGTTTCCAAATCCTGACAAGTTGACGTTAAGTCGTGTAATTCCTGGTCCTACGCACATTGTCCGTGAAGGATACGCAAAGTTTCCATCAACTTGAATCTTCACATTTCCGCTTCCACAGTGTTTGTAGTAACTGGTCGATTTTGAGTTTCCGAAGGGGTCAAGTCCTTCTTGGATCAGGTAGTAGCCGCACTGTTCTTGAGCACTTGCCGAAGGCGCCAAGGCTGAAAAGCCAGTAAATGCAACGATTGCAGTGAGCACTGATACGGAAAATTTTCTCACAATTATGCCTCTCAAATAGGTAACATCGATTGAATTTCTCAATCGACTTGAACACTATGTGAGTCATCTGGGGAGGTCATCTCGTATACTTAAGTGCACCCTAACTTGGTGTTTTGCGCAAGATTTCTGAAGCTCATCCGTTGTCTGTGCTTAATAGTCACGGGCTCATCCTCTCTCATGGTTACGTCAATGAGCACAATCTCTCGACCGTTGTAAATCACGTGCTTGGTGGAGCCCCGGGAAGTCGACTGGAGAGGTGAAACATGTCCGTGATAGATCCTTCCAGGAAGGCACAAAAGTCAGTATTTTTGTTGCCGCCCTCTCAACTTCCGGGATGCTGTACACGTCAGCGGCTGGTTTAACGAGCAGATGCTGTCCTGGCTCTACGCCCGTCAGTAAGCCTTTGACTACTTCCGGTGGCATCCCTCGGATTGTTGTTCCCTATAATGCTTCTACTGCCACCAATCAGGTGACAAAACCACCAGGGTAACTTTTTTGCAACAGTAACCACTCGTTCACCACGTTGCACCCGAGTAACGGCTTCTTTCGTGGCAGGGCGTTCCGTGGGGTTGGGGACGTGGCGATTGGTTTGTGGGTTTAATACCCGGTGGGGTGCGTTTTTACCAACCGGTACACCGTGGCGTTTCAGAGCTAGGTAGATCGTTGATGGGTGGATCCCAAGATCTACTGCTACGTCTTTTACTCGCTGCCCGTCGGCTATTCGGCGGACCGCCTCCTGGGTTGTGGGTTGTTCTCTGCTGGTTATTGGTGGACACTCCTTTAGGAAGAAGGTGTCGCATCCATCACCTGACAAGGCCCTTCACATACGAACCGTGGTGATCCTAGTGATACTATGACCTCGGCTGACTCCTGCCCCATCAGACCACCCCGTAAATCCAATCTGCTCACAAAAAGCAGGCACTAGGACAGCCCTCCCCGGTTAAGAGGCTCTTCGGTTTTTATACAACGGATCCTGGCTGAAACCACTACGTTGGTATTTCTCCCGCTGTAAGCGTTGCCGGCAGGCGGTGAGCTTATCACCAGGAAGCCGCACCACATGGAATGGATCCATCACGCGACGAGCAGAAAGAATCAATTCTTTGACTATCCGTGGCATAGCCTTGGAACCCATCCATAGACACGATACGAATCTGATTGCGAAACTTTTCACCCCGGTCGGCAAGCCAGGACCGTAGCGCATTAGCACTTCTACCTGGGACGACATCTAATAGCCGGGCAGGACACCGTGAGTTATGCCGGTGGCCGGTCATATCGACAATGACGGTGACAAACCCATCACCATGCTTAGCCCTATTGTGCGACCATTTATGCTCGTCCACCCCGATGACATACGCCCCATCAAGATGGTGTGGGTCGTTATAGACCAGTTCACGGCACATATCGAGGGCTAGTTGGCAGGTTAAATCCCACCCAATTCCTAGTGCTTTTAATGTTGCGTGGACACTCATCCGGTAGATGGCTAGGCGTTGTAAAATCCAGCGGGTAACCCGGTGGGTGACTTTTTTACCGTGGTCGGCGCAGCTTAGTTCTGCTTGGAAATACTTTTGCTTACACTTCGGGTTGGTGCAGCGGTAGCGAGGTAGTCGGATACGTAGTTTGGTGGGAAACCCGACGATGGGTAAATCAATGAGCATCCGGTGGACATGATTACGAAACACCCCTGGTGTAGAGCATTCTGGGCAGGTGCTGGTGTAATCGAGTGCGTCTGCTTCGATCAGGGTGTAATCACCTGCATCGCAAGCGCCGGTGATGGTGAGTCCTAGTTCCGCTGCGGGGAGATGGTGTCAGCGATGATGTTGCCGGTAGACTACCACGGGTAGAGCCTTTTGTTGGTGTGTGGTTGGATTCGATACCTAAACCTTAACCCCGACAAAAGGCTCGTTTATTTTCTGTGACACACCGCTAGCCCGGGTTCTGTGATGTACCCCAAAACCGGGCCGGTTAAGAACATATACTTTTCATCTATGACCGCCACTTTTACCCAACTGCTGATTCGGTGGAACGGGCTTCGACGTCTTTTGCCGCCTTGCCCCAACAACCAGGCCTTATATGTGATTCATATTCCTTAGGTCGCAGATATTTGCTTGAAACTTCCTCCCCACAACACCTCACGATGCTGCAGTTGCCATCAGCTACGAAGTTAAACCACCGTCACTCCCAGGGACTTACACCCTGTAGTACATACCCATACCGGGTGAACTATTTAAAGGGCCCAACGAACAAAACCGTTGAGCCCTTTGATCAGTTCCTACTTTGTGGATTTAGGTAACTGTGAACGACGAATGATTAAGCCGCACAGTAATGCGGCTACTCCCCACGCGCTCAGCCAGAATTGCTCTACTACATAAAGCTCAACGCTAGGAAGCAGCCTGCTGGCGATCACCAAAACTACCGCAATGCTCAAAGAAATAATCTGAGTTTTTGAGCTCGGCTCGTACTTACTTGTAGTGGCAAAGGCGCCGAGGATGATCGCCGCGACGAGGATCATCAAAAAACCTGGGGTAATGGCAAAGGTTTTCAGCATTCCGGAGGTAAACAGCTCAATCGCTGCAAAAACTAACAACACCAAGCCTAAAGCTACAAAGGCACCGCCAATGCGAATACCCGCCGGCACACTGCGCCAGGTAGCGCGGCCTTCAAGGCTTGTGAGCTTTTTTAATGATCTTCCAGATGCTGAACTCATAATGTGACATACCCTACTAGTTCTCGTACCAACCCCACACAATCGACCTGCCAAGAGTGTGGAAATAAAGGTTGAAGCCCAGAACGGTGGGGGTAGCGTCGGGGGAGATATCTAGTTTCTCTACATCTAGGGCGTGGACGGCAAAGAGATAGCGGTGAGGTCCATGTCCCTCTGGTGGTTGAGCTCCGTAGAAGCCACGCTTGCCAGAATCGCCCTTGAGGGAAATAACTCCGTCGATGCCACCTAAGGTTTCATCGCCAGCACCGGTGGGGATCTCAGTAACAGTTGCTGGGATGTTGAACACTGCCCAGTGCCAGAAACCAGCGCCGGTTGGGGCGTCTGGGTCGAGGCAGGTGATCGCAAGGGACTTAGTGCCTTCTGGGAGATCTGACCAGGAAAGCTGCGGGGAAATATCGGTGCCACCGAGTTGGTCTTCGGAAAGCTTTGCGCCGTTGTCCAAATCGGTGGAACTAAGAGGGAAGCTTGGTTTATCACCAAGTGGTGCGTAAGGATCAGGGCCGGGGAAACGATCATCTTGGTAAGTGCTCATGCCTTCGTTTCTACCCCAATTCACTATCTTTTGTGGCGAATTGGAACTATTGCGCACTCCATCGTTGATACAGCTGCGCGTATCGGCCATCTACGTTAAGTAATTCCTGGTGGGTGCCGTCTTCGATGATGCGTCCTTGTTCCATCACGATTATTCGATCAGCGACCACCGCTTGATCAAGGCGGTGTGCAACAACCAAGGTGGTGCGGTTATGCGATATTTCCGTGGCGGCTTTTTCCAACATGCGCGCGTTGTCGCTGCCGGCTTCACTGGTGGCTTCATCCATAATCAGCACGGGTGGATCCCGAAGTACAATGCGGGCAAGTGAGATTTGCTGTTGGATTTCAGGTGTGAGTTCTTCTGCGCCTGCTCCAATGTGGGTGTCTAAGCCGGATGGAAAGAAGCGTCGAAAAGCGCTTGTATTTTGCCCAAGCCCTACAACCTCAAGCGCGGCGTAAAGCTGCGCGTCTGAGGCGTGTGCATCTGCCATTCGCAGGTCCTCAGCCAGCGTGCCGGCAAAAAGGTGGACCTCCTGGCTAATGAGGGCAACTTGGCGGGTGGTCCAGGTATCGGAAACCGTGGCGGTGTTGATTTCCCCGATCAAAACGGATCCTGAATCCGGGCGTTGCAGGCCCGCAATAACTCCAGCAAGTGTTGATTTCCCCGCACCAGAAGTACCCACTAGCGCGGTTGTTGTGCCAGCTTCCAGCACCAAATTGAAATCCTCCAAGATTGCGACGCCACCAGGATATTTGAAGGTCACATCGCGCACCGTTACAGAAGGCGCACCGACACAATCAGCAGGCTCAGACAAAAGCCCCGTGCGACGCGCCATCTGCGCAAGGGCAACCGCACGACCGAGGGAGGTTGACGCACTTTGGATCTCAGAGGCGAAAAACAGCACGTTAAACACGTGAACTTCCATGCGCACGACAACGAAAACCGCAGCTGTTGCTGCACCAATGCTCATGGCATCCCGAGCAACCCACAAAGCACTCAGCCCAAACACGCCGATTAAAAGCAACCCATAGGCAATCGAACCCAGCGCTAAAAGGCGGGTAAAAATCGGCGCACGATCAGCTGTTGCCTGCACCGCCGTCCACGATGCCTGGCGCATTCGCTGCACACCCCACGCACCAAGCTTGAGCACACGCAAAGTGTCAATGCCGCGGATCGTATCGAGAAGCAGATTGTTTCGACGCGCCTCCGTACTAGACACAATATTGGTAGCCGAAGGAATCGCCCGTACTGTCTTTCTCCCACTTGGAATAAGCAAAAGGACAACAAGGACGAAAAGCACCACGAAAGACCAATGAATGGTGATCAACGCAATCAACGAACTGGGCAAAATCAAGATCGTGATCACCAAACGCACACCCACCATGCTGACAATGCGCACCGTATTATCAATATCTTGGGTCAGCCGGCTAATCACATTGCCAGTACCAAGCTCCATCACATCAGGAACCGGCGCGCGCAACGCCGAAGACAGCGCAGCTTTACGCAGATCAACCGACAGTCGACGTGCCAAGGTGTTGATCACCAATTGCAGCAGCGCGCGGCCAGCGGTTTCCGCCAAAATACCTGCCCCAACCAAGCCAAGCAGCCAGGCCATTGCCTGCGATCCTGAACCAATCAGCGGCAACGACTGCCCATTGATCAGATCAACGGAATAGCCCAGCAGGTTAGAAGTCCCAACCATAGCGACCACAGTAATTATGCTGATTGCAAAGAAACTCACATACCACCACGGCCGTGGACGCGATGGCATGGTTTTTAGCTCCCGCCACGACTCCGCCAACCCGGCAGGCTGCAACGCATCCGCCACACGCATCTAGCTCACACCTTCCGAAAAATCAGATTGCATCTGATTTGCCACGCCGTGCCACGTAGGGTTCGAAGTAATCACGACGGTTTTCCGGCCACGGCGAAGCTTTTCGACGCGATGTGCCACTTCATCCAGCGTCACAGTATCCAACCCGGTGGTGGGCTCATCCAAAATCAACACCTCAGGATCGGCGGCCAAGAACCTGGCTAAGGCAATTCGCTGGCGCTGACCACCAGACAAGTTCAATCCGGCCTCACCGATCAAGGTCTCCGGAAGCGTGAATTCTCCTGGGGTGTTGAGGTTAGCATTTAGTCGGCTAATGATGTCTTCACAACTGGCAGCCTGCAAAGCAGCACGAAGCATATCGGGAGAAACCGTGCCCAAAGGATTCAAATTATCCTCAAGCACACCTTCAAAAACACTCACCCTGTGCGGTGCGATGATCACATCATCCCTGGATTGCAATGCTTCCAACTCATGGTCAATAACCTCTCGGTCCTGCGCAGTCAAAGGATTCCACACTGTAATCCCAGCTTTAAACTCCCGCGCAGGATGCTCCGTACGAGGCTGCACTACGGACTTATCCAAATCAGTGACCAATTTTTGCACCCGAGTTGTCGACGCCTGTCCCCTCGCCCAAATCTCCGTCATCATCCCCAACGACACCCCCAACACCGTCAGCGACGGAGGAACCAACAACGTTACGGAAATCATTTCACCACCAGAGATTTCCCCATTAAACGCCAACATCGCAGCATATGACAGCAACCCAACAGAAAACGCGGCAGGGACAATCTGGCGGACAAACGTCAACAACGACTGCAAACGAACTTCCCTCAGCATGATCTTCAGCGCAGCATCCGCAGCAGCACCAAAGCGCTCTTCCGTTTGAGCAACCGCACCCAACCCCTTCACCACCCTGGATCCCTGCGCCACATCAGTAGCCAAAGATATCGATTTAGCCTCAGCTTCACGCCTGTGCGCAGAAATCTTAGTTAAAGGAGTAGCCGTGAAATACGATGCCAACGCAGTGCATACTCCCCCAACCACCAACAACCCTGCAATCAACGGCGAAATAGGAGCAATAGAAAACGTAGAACCCAACAAATAGCCCACCATCATCACCGGAAAATTAAGAATCTGCTTCAACCCACCGACCTGAACAGAATCCTGATCAACAGTATTTAAGACCTCACCTGGAGTCAGTGAATTGCGCGGCGTAGAAACCAACTTTCCAGAAAGCTCCAAGCGCAAACTATGCACCACCCGCGCACTAGAAAGATCAGTCAACGCATCCGAGGTTCCTTCCAAGACATAAATTACCCACAACAACACAGCAAGAGCCACTGACACCACAAGCACTGGCAGCAATTCACCAGACCCAAAAGCCCACTCAGTGCCCCGTCCAACCACCAACGACGTCACAGCACCAAGCATGCTGGAAACAAGCATGCCCACGATCAACAACCACGTAGCACCAGGAAAAGCCCATAACAGCGCCCACGCGCCCTTAACAGGTGTGGAACCCTCCAATTTAGGAAGCAAGGGTGTGCCCTCTTTAGAAGATTCCGGAACAAACCAGGACCATGTGCGCATCCTGGGAAATTCATTCGTCATGGCGCAAACATTACCGCAGCCTAATGTTGTTTGTACTTACAGTTTTGTAAGTAACCTCGTAAGGAACTATTCGGCTTTCTGGTTAGTGACCTGCAGATTTGTGTTCCTTTAAAGACTCGGGCTATTGTTTATTTCGTGCCAAGGGCAATATGCCCTTAAAACACCCAGCCCGGGTGGCGGAATGGCAGACGCGCTAGCTTGAGGTGCTAGTGTCCTATTAACGGACGTGGGGGTTCAAGTCCCCCTCCGGGCACACTGTGTTGAGACAGTATTTAAGACTCTGAACTTAACTTTAAAGTCCAGGGTCTTACCTTATGCCTTGTATCTAAATCTAGATTTGGATATTCACTCACACACCCAGCCCGGGTGGCGGAATGGCAGACGCGCTAGCTTGAGGTGCTAGTGTCCTATTAACGGACGTGGGGGTTCAAGTCCCCCTCCGGGCACGATATGGAACCACCCTTCTTAGGAAGGGTGGTTTTTGTTCATCCGTGTGTACATAAGACCACAAGATTTCCGGATTTTGGCCCCCATTTTGCCAATATCTTGTGGTCTTATGTACACAGGTTCTTGAAAAACGCTCCCGGTCTATCCTGCCTGATCCCAATTCTTTTGATCGCTACTATGGACGCTATGAGTCCCACCGTATCCCCCGCCCGACAAGCTGACTACCAAGCAATCATCGGAATCTTGGTTGAAGCATTTGCCAACGATCCGGCATTCCTGCGGTGGATCCCACAACCAGACCCAGGCTCAGCAAAACTACGGGCACTTTTTGAACTCCAAATTGAAAAACAATATGCACAAGCCGGCGATATTGATGTCGCTCGAAACACCGAAGGCGACATCGTGGGCGTCGCCCTGTGGGATCGACCCGATGGAAAACACGGTGCTAAAGATCAAGCAGCGATGCTTCCCCGTCTAGTTTCCATTTTCGGAATTAAAGCAGCACAAGTCATTTGGACAGATTTAAACTCAGCTCGCTTTCATCCCAAATTCCCCCATTGGTACCTCTACACTCTGGCAGCATCCAAGTCTGCACAAGGAACTGGTGTAGGAAGCGCATTACTTAAACATGGCATTGATCGCGCCGGTGATGAGGCAATCTATCTAGAAGCAACGTCAACTCGAGTTGCCCAGCTGTACAATCGCTTAGGTTTTGTTCCCATGGGCTACATTCCTTCCGACGATGAAGGGATCCCAGAATTAGCGATGTGGAAACCACCAGTCATGCCGGCTTCCTAAAGTTGCCCCAACGAATACTCCGAACAATCCCCGGTGTGAAGTGGTCTGCCCTTGCGGTGGAGAAAATTTTGATCACGGGGATACAGCTGTATGGTATTTCTGTGCATAAAAAAGGTGAGAACGAGGATAATCCAGCAGAATTAGCAGGAAGACTCAACACACCAATCGCAACCATCTTTCACTTTTTTAGTTCCCTTTTTAAAGATGCGGTTTCTAGCATCCTGCATTGGAGTCTCACCAAGAAGGTTCTCGTCTCATTAGCGCTCATTGTCATTTTGGCGGTTACATTTCTAGTAGATGTGCCACCGGTCTCGGTGTACCGCGAATGGGGTCACAATGCTGGTGATGCTTTCATCCTGTTGTTTTGTGCTTTCTATATTCTGGTTACCCAATTCCCTATCCCGCGGACCTTCCTCACATTAGCCTCGGGAATTCTATTTGGGCCGATCGTAGGTTCCATCGTGGCCTTGGGATCTACCACCCTTTCTGCGGTGATTTCTCTGGTGATCGTTCGACGTCTTCTTGGTGACTGGATGGCACCACGATTAACGCACCCGGCAGTTTCACGGATCAACACCAGGCTTGAACACCGGGGCTGGTTGGCTATTACATCGCTTCGGATGATTGCTGCGGTTCCCTTTTCGATCCTTAATTATGTTGCAGCACTAACCAGTGTTCCGGTGTTATCTTTTGCGGTTGCTACGCTCATTGGCTCTGCTCCGGGCACCATCGTCACTGCGGTTTTAGGAGATGCTGTGACTGGTTCGGGAAACTGGACTGCCGTGGCCTTTTCCGTATTTTTAGCTGTTTTAGGTGTTTTTGGCATTTTTTTAGACCAAAAGATGCCAGTCAAGCCTGGAAAGTAGACATAATGAGGTAGAGTTGGAGGAGATTCTTTAAACCTTTGCCATCAGGGCGAATTCAACATGATAAAGGGGGCAGCCACCCATGTGGGCACTGCATGCCAGATACCGCGGCCGCGATACAAGAAGAGCCGAGTTGGTTAAGAGATTTGCAGAAGCTTTGTCCACGTTGGAAGGCGCTGGCCAATTTGAGCTCATTGGTGTTGAAGAAATCCGAGCACACATCACCTCCCCTGTTACTACGTGCGATGTCGTGATGGCACTTCTTGCTGCTGGGGATTGGGCAATCGGCATGGGCGTGGTCCCCTCGACAGATGCAGAACTTGATGAAGCCGACGAGGCCCGCATCGAACAAGCCAAGAAAGCTGCTTCGGATGCGCTTCGCCCCACTGCCAAAGCTGGCACCGTCAAGGTAAGAATCGCCGGAATGAAGCGAGACAATGCTCATGCCTTTAATATCTCTGCGGCTTTTACTTTGATCGGGCAGGTTCTGTCCAAACGAACCCAGGAAGGCAGAGAAGCAACATCTCTTGTGCGCTCGGGCCTTAACCAAAATGAGGCTGCCCAGGAGCTTGGAATTTCTAAGCAGGCAATGTCACAGCGTTTGCAAGCTGCAGGATGGCAAGCAGAGTCTGCTGGGTGGCAGCTTGCTGTAAATCTCATCGAGCATGCAGGTAAACGCTAACTCCCCGAGAGCCAAAACCAGAGCAGCCATTCAAGGCACTCCGACTTAGACCCAAAACAAAATAAAGGCTATCACCTGGAAAAACTTAGGTTTCCAGACGATAGCCTTTACTTAATTCCCCCTAATTTTGATAAGGATCTTCCCGGTGCTTTCCTGTGGTCTCTTCTGGGTCAGTAGCCTGCTGTGGCTCAGGGAAACTTTGAGCATAGTTTGCTGATGGTGGAGCTGCCTCAACTTCTGGCTGTGTGGAGTTCCCATTTTGCAGGGCATCAAGGACAGCTTCGGGCTCAACACGTCGTGATGGTTTCGGGGTGAGCAATTCCGCTGGATCTGGATCAACAGGTTTGTTAGCTACCGCGTTAGCGGCGGCAACAGCTGCAGCGATCTCAGGATCAGATTCGGTGGAGAACCAATCATCAACGTTATCTGCGTTTGCGATATCGCGGGTTTCTTCGTCCACTGTGTTTGGCTCGTAGCGGAACACTCCTTCAGAGTCTTTCGCACCGAATTGTTTGGCAAAGCCTTCTAGTGAATCCGAGAACTGGCTTGGAATTACCCACATCTTGGAGGCATTGCCCTCTGCGATTTTAGGTAGCTTTTCTAGGTATTGGTAGGCCAGAACCTCAGGAGTCAACTTAGCAGACTTGATTGCCGCATTGACCTTTTGGATTGCTCGAGCTTCACCTTGTGCCTGCAGATAGCGAGCGGCTCGTTCACCTTCAGCGCGCAGGATCATTGCTTGGCGTTCAGCTTCAGCATTCAAAATAGCCGCATGCTTTTCACCTTCGGCTTGAAGGATCTTGGCCTGCTTTTCACCTTCGGCAGTTTTAATATCAGCTTCGCGTTGACCTTCGGCCGTCAAGATGGTGGCGCGCTTTTCACGGTCAGCCTTCATCTGCTTTTCCATCGACTGCTGGATGGATGGCGGCGGATCAATGGCTTTTAGTTCCACGCGGCTGATGCGCAAACCCCATTTGGTGGTAGCTGCATCAAGTTCACCGCGTAGACGACGGTTAATAACTTCGCGGGAAGTCAAGGTTTCTTCCAGTGTCATGCCACCGACAACGTCACGCAAAGTTGCAACGGAAATCTGTTCCACACCTACGATGTAGTTGTCCACGCCGTAGATGGCTCGCTCAGGTTCGTTGATCTGGAAGGTCACCACAATATCGATGGCCACAGTCAGGTTATCTTGGGTGATTACAGCCTGAGGTGGGAAGGAAACCACGCGTTCACGGGTATCAATCTTGGCACGGACTCGGTCCACAAACGGGACCAGCAAGGTTAAGCCACCAGAAACGGTTCGAGTGTAACTACCTAGGCGTTCAATTACAGCGGCTTCACCCTGAGGAATCAGGGCTATGGACTTGATCACCACGACGGCGACGAAGACCAGGAAAACTATGGCGAGGATCAGTCCTGTCATCGTTACTCCAGTTTATATTGGGATTGTTATGTTTCTTTCCAAACAATCGCGGTGGTGCCTTGGATGTCGATGACACTGACAATTTCACCTTCCGCGAATGTATGTGCTGGATCCATACTTCTAGCTGACCAAATAGATCCATCAAGGCGTACCTGTCCGCCGGTCGCGCCGACTTCTTCAAGTACTTCGGCGCGATGACCTACTAGGGCACGAGGCGAGGCATCCAGCACTTGTGGCTTGAGCATCCGTTTTCTAATGGCAGGCCTCACTAATAGCAGTAACGCTGCGGCGGAGACTGCAAAGGTGACAAATTCAGCCCACACCGGCACACCGATGAGTGATACACCCGCAGTTGCCAACGCGGCTCCGCCGAGCATCAATAACGTGAACTCTCCCACTGCCAATTCAAGGCCAGCGAGAACCAATGCGCCGATAAACCAAATTATTGCTCCCACGCAGGCCACCCTACATAATTTGCCCCAACGAGGCAGGATTTACTGTCAACTTACCCCTCGACCTTGCCTAGGCCAGGACGTCTTCCTTGCTTAGATCGTGATTGGTCACAAAATCCACCAAGCGTTCCACAGCACCGATCAAGGTGTAGTCCAAGTCGCGGAACGAGTTTACTGCTGAGTAGACGCGGTGCCACCCTTCTTGAGGGTCTGACCAGCCTACACGTTTGCAAATTCCGGTCTTCCAATCCTCACCATATGGCACCTCGGGCCATGCTTTAAGCCCTAAGCGTTCTGGTTTCACAGCTGCCCAAATGTCGATATATGGGTGTCCGGTGACCGCTACATCAGCAGGTAAAGATTGCGTCATGCGAGTTTCTTTAGAACCTTCAACCAAGTGATCTGCGAGCACTCCGATGCGTCGTCCAGGTCCGGGCTGAAATTCAGCAAGTCGTTCTTCTAAGTTATCGAGGCCTTCAAGGTATTCCACAACGACGCCTTCAACCCGAAGATCATGCCCCCACACTTTTTCCACAATGGCTGCATCATGAATTCCCTCAACCCAAATCCGGGAAGGAGCTGCAACTTTCGCCTGCACATTTTCTACACGCCTCGAACCAGAGTTAGATTTCCGAGGCGCCTGCTTTTCCACAAAACGGGTGAGATTGACTATTTGGCCATCGATCATAAATGCACCTTTGCGCAGCTTATACAGCGCCTCGCGGCCACGACGATCCTCCAAGCGCACGAAATCGCCATCATAGGTGCGCTCAAATCCCGTGACCGCACCAACAAAGCCATCTCCACGAACTTCTACAACGAGGCCAGGTTTCGCCGGGACATCGGGATACTCAGGCTGTTTGTTGCGGGCGTGCCCACCCAAGATATCTCCGGCATAAGGATCAGAAAAACTCATGCTTCACCACCTTAGTAAAACACTGCACTACACTTTGCTAACACTATGGAAATTCGCGCAAATGTTTATTCACCACTTCAAAACACCGCGGTGTGGTTGGGTGCGTGGCTTTATGATCTTGTTGAAACCGAAGACGTCATTGACGCGTTCGTCGATTTAGGCGGCCCCCATGTTTTCGGCGACGGTGGTTTGCTCGATCTATTGCGCACGATTAAAGAATTAACTGCAACGCTTATCGACGCCCCCTTCGACGGCCCCATTTTAACCCTCGCACTCAGTGGCCCCGGCCAGGTGCCGGCTTTGCCGGCAGGTTCACGCGCTGCGACGTTGGCCTCCGCTTCGAAGGAGGGTGCGTTGGTGGTCGGTGGCGTCGATAAGCAATCTGCTTGGGCGTTGATTCCCGCGCGCGGAAAAGATGCCACGACCTGGGATCTTGTGGAGGTAGAAGGATTCATGCCGGCGATGACCGTGACTTCGCCCGGTGAGGCGGATCAATTGCTTCGGCAGGCCACAGACCAAGCAGCGCGCATCATTGAGTCAAGTGCATATGCTTCACTAGCGCCAAATTCCTTGAAGAATCCACGACTAACTGTGGGCATGTTGTCCGATTTTTACGACACCCCCGGCCTTCCCTACGCCGTTCCTGAGCGGTCCGCAAAGCTGTTTGCCCGCGCTGACCGCGTGGCCGCGATTGCAGAAACCGTGCAAGAAATCATTGGGGATCACAGTCTGGATCCCCAACTGATTTCCCTATGGAGCCATATCCGCACCGCACGGATGGCTGGCGTTAGTTATGCGCTAGCCGAATTCGCGCGGGACTATCACTCCTAGCCCTGGGCGGTACCTAGAAACCGTCATTTTCGACCAAATCCATAGGCAAAACAAGGGATTCTTGGTTAGCAGATGAAATTTACTGTCCTTGATACGGGCGTATTTGACCAAGAACTGCATTTCCTCGCGCGTTTTTGGTCACCAGGTGAAGTGGGGTAGAAAACAGCTCAAAGAGGCTAGGAAAAGTGACCTCACAGAATCGCGCCTAACGGCTTTTTGGTCTGCAGACGATACAAACACTCATCCGAAAACTTAGAGCCCTTAAACAAGCTGTAAACACCTCATGCCCGTAGTGGTTTCTTAAGTTCGATTTCACGGTGTCGAGTTCTCAAGCTCAATACCTTGAACTCAATTTCTTAAGCTCAATTTCCCGCGGCGATATCAGGTGGTGGTTGCGACACCCTCTTCCTAAAGGAGTGTCCACCAATGACCAGCAGAGAACAACCCACAACCCAGGAGGCGGTCCGCCGAGTAGCCGACGGGCAGCGAGTAAAAGACGTAGCACTAGATCTTGGAATCCACCCATCCACGATCTACCTAGCGCTCAAGCGCCACGGCCTGCCCGTGGACAAGACCGCACCCCACCGCGTCCTGAACCCACAAACCAATCGGCACATCCCGAAAAACACCGAACACCCCACAACCACAGAAGCAGTCGCGAGGGTCAAACGCGGTGAACGAGTCAAAAACGTAGCGAAAGAACTAGGAATCCACCCATCCACGATCTACCTAGCGCTTAAACGCCACAACCTACCGGTCGGGAAAAACGCACCCCACCGCGTCCTGAACCCACAAACCAATCGGCATATCCCTAACACCACGGAACGCCCTGCCACGACAGAAGCCGTTACTCGGGTCAACCGTGGTGAACGAGTGGTTACTGTGGCCAAGGAACTTGGGCTTCACCCGTCAACGATCTACACCGCGATCAAACGCCGCGAAGAAGCAACCGATACCCCCACACCACCAGGTAAGAAAGGAGAAGGTAATCACAGATGCAGCGACACACCCGCACCTACCACCACGACAACGCAATCACGGTGTACAACGACAGAAGTGCCTGACTTATCATGTTGTTCTAATGATTCTGTGTCGTCGCGTACTGCTGATCACGTTGTTGCTGATTTCAGTCTGGTTCCTGATACACGAGTAAAAACAGGCCGCGGGGTGCGATTAAGCAGTACCGATCGGCTGGTGATCGCCCAAGGGATTAAAGAGAGGTTATCCACCCGGCAGATCGGGACAAAACTCGGCCGTCACCATAGTGTGATCGCACGAGAAATCAACCGTGGATCCACCACCTACCTAGATCCAGACACCCAAGAGATCAAGCAGTTGGTGTATAACCCACAAACCGCTCACTACCACGCCCAGCAACAAGCACGACGACCAAAGGAAAGGAAACTTGATCGCCCGGGCCGGTTACGGGATGTGGTGGTGGAGTATTTATTGCGATATTTTTCCCCGAAGCGTGTTGAACAACGCCTTCTTCTGGACTATCCCGATGATAAGAGCATGCATATTTCCCACGAGGCGATCTATCAAAGTTTGTATGTCCAAGGACGTGGTAGCTTGCGTGAGATCATTGAAGAAGAACTACGCCAACGCGAAATGAATACCAACAAGGTGTTAATCCGTGGTGGGAAAACCCGTCGCCCCCGGTCCAAGATCGCTGGGTTACGCAATAGGCGTGGCTGGGTTGTCGGTGCAGAAATCACCACGCGCCCACCTGAGGCTGATGATCGTCGGGTTCCAGGGCATTGGGAAGGTGATTTAGTGATCGGTGCAGGGGGTCAATCAGCGTTGTTGACACTGGTGGAGCGATCAAGTCGGTTTACGTTGTTAAAGCATTTACCTGATGATCATGCCTCGTCCACGGTTGTTGGTGCATTACAGGAAATGATTGCGTCGATGCCGGGGAAGTTTTCCACGATTACTTGGGATCAGGGATCGGAAATGGCTAGTGCTCGTAAAGTTATTGATCCTGCAGAATGTGGGATTTATTTTTGTGATCCTCATTCACCGTGGCAGCGTCCGACCAATGAGAATACAAATGGTGAGATCCGGCGGAGGTTTTATCCAAAGGGCACTGATTTCCGTGAGGTAACCCCGGAGCATGTCGCGTGGGTTCAAGATGAACTCAACGACACACCGAGGTTGGTGTTAGGCGCGATGACGCCGTATGAGAAAATGAATGAAGTATTAACTGTCGCAACCACCCAATGACAGCGCCCGCGGTTTTTGGTGATTTTCCTAGCGGTCTCGCAGTTAAGAAATTGAGTGCGAGGTCTCGAAAGTGTGATCTCGAACTTAAAGAAAACCCCAAGGCAAAGCTGCACAAGCACTATAAGGCGACTTCACGTGCTCAACTTCCTAAGAGGCGACATCACTACGAAATCAGCCCATCGCCGAGGGAAGTAACCTGCTAAGAAGTCACCCTTTAAGAACCCTCCCCAACCACTCCGCTTCTAGCTCGTGGCTGGCGTGGCTGAGCGGGCGTTGGGATTAACCCGAGTGGTTGTATGCTTAGCAGTGCCACAGCATCCTTCGCCGCATGGAGCTCCGTTGACAGAGCTACCTCGCGCGGGCAGTTTTCCAAGGCGCTCGATGGTGCGCTTGAGTTCGGCTTCTTCAACTAGATCCACAACGAGTGCTGCAAATTCATCGGTGGGGCCTACCGTGGCAACGCGTTCGACCACCATGCCACGTTTGTCAGCTTCTTCCATGAGTTCGGAGTCCAGATCCCAGATGACTTCCATGTGGTCGGAAATAAAGCCTACAGGGCAGACTACGAGGGCTTTTTGACCTTCTTCATGGAGTTCTACTGCATGATCAACAATGTCGGGTTCCAGCCAAGGGACGTGTGGGCTTCCAGACCGTGACTGCCACACCACATCAAAATCTTTCACCCCGGCAGCTTCCGCAATTAAAGCTGATGCCTCTTTCACCTGCTTTGAATACAGGGCGCCATCTTCAGGGGTTCCTGCAGCGTTGTCTGCAGATAGCGGGATTGAGTGCGCGGTAAACACCAGGCGAGCTTCGTCGCGGAGATCATCAGGCAACTTTGCATAAGATTCTTGAACCAAACGTGCCATCGTGCTCACAAAACGTGGATGATCATAAAACTGGCGCAGCTTGGTAAAGGTGATTGACTGACCTTGTGCTTCAAGGTGCTTGATCATGCCTTGGATGTCTTCTTGGTACTGCTGGCAGCCGGAGTATCCACCCCACGCGGACGTTGCCAGCACCAAGGCGTTTTTGACACCATCATCAGCCATGAGTTCTGCGGCTTCGTTATCAAATGGCTTCCAGTTTCGGTTTCCGAAGTAAACAGGAAGCTTGAGGTCGCGAGATGCCAATTCTTTTTCCACATTGGCGATGATTTCTCTGTTTAACCCATTGATCGGACTTACTCCGCCAAAGTGATGGTAATGAACTGCCACATCATCTAGACGCTCTGGCGGGATCCCCCTCCCACGAGTGACATTCTCCAAAAATGGACGAACCTCCTCATGCCCTTCGGGGCCACCGAAGGAGAGCACAAGGAGGGCGTCAAATGCATCCGATGAGCGTTCATTCATACGAGGATAGTACCAACTTTTGGTTGATATTGTCCAAAAAACGCATGAAACCCATCAAGATTCATAGGAGGAAACTAAATGAGGCGCACTACGCTCTCAGTCATTCCGCTCCATCTCACTGGGGAAATCTTCACTACCGAACCGGAGCTTGGAGCTTCAATCATCTGCCCATCACCCAGATAAATTGCCACGTGTTGCGATGCACCAGGACCGTAGAAGATCAGATCTCCTCGTTGCATTTCTGATGGGGAGACCTTGGTGCCGTATTGGTACTGATATCCGGTGTAGTGAGGAAGGGAAATTCCCACACCTGCAAAGGCATAAAGCGTCAGGCCAGAGCAGTCAAAGCCAACCTTGTTGTAGTCGCCATATGAATCAGCAACGCCACCATCACGAATACCCAACGTTGGACCATTAGCGTTTCCGCCGCCCCATGCATATTGGACGCCCAGCTGGCTCATGGCGCGTGCAATTACGGTTTCGATTTGGGCTGCACGATCTCCAGAGACAACCTCAGTGGAATCAGAGGAATCAGTCTCAGGTGAGTCACTGCTGGAATCACTGGATTCACTAGAAGTGTCCTGCTGAGTATCTTCTTGCGAAGTGGTGTCTTCAGATTGAGTTGGCCCTTGAATATCTGCAATGTCTGCTGGTGCAGCATCTTCATCAGTAGGGTAAGGATTCTCGGTCGTTGCATGATCTGCTTGGCTTGCAGCAATCAAGGCAGCTGCAGCGATAGACGCCGCAGTTAGTGCCTGGTCACGGATCGCTTGGGCTTGGGCATCATTAGCTGCTTGTGCATCAGCCTCACGTTGAGCCTGTTCAGCCGCGGCTTGGGCTTGCGCGGCGCGTTCTTGTGCTGCTGCACGATCATTAGCTTCCGCCTGGGCAGCTTGTTCAGCTCGAGCAGCCTCCGCTTCAGCGGCGGCTGCTGCCGCAGCTTCATCAGCACGACGCTTTTCCTCTGCTGCAGCTGCAGCTTCGGCTTCTGCCTGAATGCGTGCTTCTTCCGCAGCTTGGAATTCTTCATATTCCGCGCGCTGGCCTTTAAGGTTTTCCGCCTCCGCACGGGCGATAGCTAAATTGCGCTCAGCTTCATCGCGCTGCGCCACCAATGTGGTGCGGTTGTTGTTCAGCGCATTGAGTTGCTCGCTGTTAGCGGCAATAGCAGCCTCGGTCTGTTGCTGCTTTTCGACGGCTTCCGCCTCTCGCTGCTCGGCAACGATGCGAGCCTGGCGCAACGCAGATTCCTTGTTGGCGTTTTCCGTCCGCAGACGGTCCAACTCTTCCACAGCTGCTCGCTGCTTTTCCGCGTTAGTTCGCAAGTAGGTCTGACGATCTAGCGCATCATCGGAATTGCCGTTGCCAGAGATTCCCGACAACCCTTTGGAGGTTCCATTTTGACGATACGCTGCACGTGAAATCTCATTCAGACGCTCCTGAGCAGCTTCGATCTGCCTTTGAGAATCATCGAGATCCTCCTTAGCAGCGCGGGCATCTTGACGGGCCTTCTCCGCCACAGCTTGTGCATCGTGGAGATCAACGAGAGATTTGTTTACCTCCTCTCGCAGAGCTCCCATTTCCAACTCAACGCGGCTAATTTCTGCATCAGTGCTTGATAGTGAACTTGCCAGGCGGGCGACTTCCCCATCGCCCGCCGTGACATTGTCTTCGGCCTGTGCAATTGCTGCGTCATCCGGATTCACTGGTTGCGCCACTGCCGGAGTCATAGAGCTAAGCAGTGCGCCGCTTATTGCAACCGCAATCAACGCTTTAGCCTGGATATGGGTACGACGAAGTACTGCCCGCACCCCAGGGCGAACTGATTCTAGATTGGCCACATAATCTCCTGTTCAATCCGAAACCCTTCATGTATCAAGTTCCAGAACTAGATAACTCCAGGAACCTAACACACAAAGACTCCGCGTTCCGTAGCGGAAACCACTAGCCAATCCCTTTTACTTCAACTGTCATCCAAACCACCGCTGCAGCAAGCTTCCCCGTTTGCTCAATTGCAGTTTGAACGAAATTAACAGTTGTTTCAAGGTGCAACCCTTGATAACTCGTGTTACGAAAGTTATTTAAGTTTAAAGAACCGACTCGTGAGTCAATATCTGCACATTAAGTCACGCAGATAACTTTTGATACATCTTTAACATCAGTTACATAACGAAAGGCCAGAACGTGCAACGATTTGCATGTTCTGGCCTGCATATATAGAAACGGCAACAAGTTATGTGAAATTAATCACACAGTTGTCGCGCGATCGCAGATATTGGACTTTTAAGAGCTTTCACCTCCATCCACTTAATATTTTAAGGTCAAGCGTGGAGACTTTACTTAAACTGATATCGCTTTTCGACGCACGGATGCGGCGACAATAACGACCACCACCAGCAGGGTCACGAGGCCCCAAATTAACGATTGACCCCATTCAATATTGCCCACCCCAGATTCCGTTACATCACGGACTAAAAGTTCTGTACCAAGCACATAGTCAGTAGTACTAAGCAGTTCATGCTGGCCCGCCTCCAGCGATGCCCGAGAATGTACATCACTGACAACTGCAGCAGATGCTGGCGCACGGACAATAACGGTGTCTATATCAGTTTCATTAAGCAACTCTTGGGCAATATCCCTCAAATTGGATGTGGGAACAGGGGTGTCATCCAAAACAACGACACCTAGAGATCCAAAGTCCAAAGCCTGAGCGTCAGAGACTGTATTAATGAGATCCTTTTCCAACGTTGGAAACTGCTCCCCCGTGTACTGCCCCATAGCAACAGCATCTTCATCAAGGTCCGAAGCAAGCTGTTTGAGGTCTATATTTTCTGGAATCATCTAAAACCTTCACTGGTAACAGGCCCACTGGCGAGCGTGAACCGACTTGATTAAAACAATGCGGGGGTAAATAAGGGGGTGATATAAAGTCACATTACGCGTCTACCTATTTCGAGCAAATTTCACAAAACCGCTGCCTGCAGACATTGAACACGGTAGCAGTGCGGAAAATTCATGACGTTATTGACGCGCTATCAACCCCAAGATTCCCACCAGAACGCTTGTACTGTTAGGATAATAAAGACGTAGGGTCCTTTTCCACATAAATGTGGAATGAGAATCCGATGTTTTTCTCACGCCGGCTCAGCCGAAGCAGACGCCGTCGCGAAATCTCACCCTAAAAAAGTTAGAATTGGAGCTCACTGTGACTGAAAGCAAGAACTCCTTCAATGCTAAGAGCACCCTCAAGGTTGGCGACAAGTCATATGACTACTACGCCCTCTCCGCAGTGCCTGGCATGGAGAAGCTGCCGTACTCCCTCAAGGTTCTTGGAGAGAACCTTCTGCGTACCGAAGACGGCGCAAACATCACCACCGAGCACATTGAGGCTATCGCCAACTGGGATGCATCGTCTGATCCAAGCATCGAAATCCAGTTCACCCCAGCCCGTGTTCTCATGCAGGACTTCACCGGTGTCCCTTGTGTAGTTGACCTTGCAACCATGCGCGAGGCAGTTGCTGCACTTGGTGGAGACCCTAACGACGTTAACCCACTAAACCCGGCCGAGATGGTCATTGACCACTCCGTCATCGTGGAGGCTTTCGGCCGCCCAGACGCATTGGCTAAGAACGTTGAGATCGAATACGAGCGCAACGAGGAGCGTTACCAGTTCCTTCGTTGGGGTTCTGAGTCCTTCTCCAATTTCCGCGTTGTTCCTCCAGGAACCGGTATCGTTCACCAGGTAAACATCGAGTACTTGGCTCGCGTTGTCTTCGACAACGAAGGCCTTGCTTACCCAGATACCTGCATTGGCACTGACTCCCACACCACCATGGAAAACGGCCTTGGCATCCTCGGCTGGGGTGTTGGTGGCATTGAGGCTGAGGCAGCAATGCTCGGCCAGCCAGTATCCATGCTGATCCCTCGCGTTGTTGGCTTTAAGCTCACCGGCGAGATCCCTGTTGGTGTGACCGCAACTGACGTTGTGTTGACCATCACCGAGATGCTGCGTGACCACGGCGTTGTGCAGAAGTTCGTTGAGTTCTACGGCTCCGGTGTTAAGGCTGTTCCACTGGCTAACCGTGCAACCATCGGTAACATGTCCCCAGAGTTCGGCTCCACCTGTGCGATGTTCCCAATCGACGAGGAGACCACCAAGTACCTGCGCCTGACCGGCCGCCCAGAAGAGCAGGTTGCTCTCGTTGAGGCTTACGCTAAGGCACAGGGCATGTGGCTCGACGAGGACACCGTTGAAGCTGAGTACTCCGAGTACCTCGAGCTCGACCTGTCCACCGTTGTTCCTTCCATCGCTGGCCCTAAGCGCCCTCAGGACCGCATCCTGCTGTCCGAGGCTAAGGAGCAGTTCCGCAAGGACCTGCCAACCTACACCAATGATGAAGTGTCCACCGACAACTCCATCCCTGCAAAGCGCATGGTCAATGAAGGTGGTGGACAGCCTGAGGGCGACATTGAGGCTGACAACTACAACGCTTCATGGGCAGGCTCCGGCGAGTCCTTGGCTACTGGCGCAGAAGGCCGTCCTTCCAACCCAGTAACCGTTACCTCCCCACAGGGTGGCGAGTACACCATCGACCACGGCATGGTTGCTATTGCTTCCATCACCTCCTGCACCAACACCTCCAACCCTTCCGTGATGATCGGCGCTGGCCTGATCGCACGTAAGGCAGCTGAAAAGGGTCTGAAGTCCAAGCCTTGGGTTAAGACCATCTGTGCACCAGGTTCCCAGGTTGTCGATGGCTACTACCAGCGCGCAGACCTCTGGAAGGACCTTGAGGCCATGGGCTTCTACCTTTCCGGTTTCGGCTGCACCACCTGTATTGGTAACTCCGGCCCACTGCCAGAGGAAATCTCCGCAGCGATCAACGAGCACGACCTGACTGCAACTGCAGTTCTGTCCGGTAACCGTAACTTCGAGGGACGTATCTCCCCTGACGTTAAGATGAACTACCTGGCATCCCCAATCATGGTCATCGCATACGCAATCGCTGGCACCATGGACTTCGACTTCGAGAACGAAGCACTTGGACAGGACCAGGATGGCAACGACGTCTTCTTGAAGGACATCTGGCCTTCCACCGAAGAAATCGAAGACACCATCCAGCAGGCTATCTCCCGTGAGCTTTACGAAGCTGACTACGCAGATGTCTTCAAGGGTGACAAGCAGTGGCAGGAACTTGACGTTCCTACCGGTGACACCTTCGAGTGGGACGAAAACTCCACCTACATCCGCAAAGCTCCTTACTTCGACGGCATGCCTGTCGAGCCAGAGCCAGTCACCGACATCCAGGGCGCACGCGTTCTGGCTAAGCTCGGCGACTCCGTCACCACCGACCACATCTCCCCTGCATCCTCCATTAAGCCAGGCACCCCTGCAGCTCAGTACCTGGATGCACACGGTGTGGAACGCCACGACTACAACTCCCTGGGTTCCAGGCGTGGTAACCACGAGGTCATGATGCGCGGCACCTTCGCCAACATCCGCCTCCAGAACCAGCTGGTTGACATCGCAGGTGGCTACACCCGCGACTTCACCCAGGAGGGTGCTCCACAGGCGTTCATCTACGACGCTTCCGTCAACTACAAGGAAGCTGGCATTCCGCTAGTCGTCCTGGGTGGCAAGGAGTACGGCACCGGTTCTTCCCGTGACTGGGCAGCTAAGGGCACCAACCTGCTCGGAGTTCGCGCAGTTATTACCGAGTCCTTCGAGCGTATTCACCGCTCCAACCTCATCGGTATGGGCGTTGTCCCACTGCAGTTCCCTGCAGGCGAATCCCACGAGTCCCTGGGCCTTGACGGCACCGAGACCTTCGACATCACCGGACTAACCGCTCTCAACGAGGGCGAAACTCCTAAGACTGTCAAGGTCACCGCAACCAAGGAAGACGGCAACGTTGTCGAGTTCGACGCAGTTGTCCGCATCGACACCCCAGGTGAGGCTGACTACTACCGCCACGGTGGCATCCTGCAGTACGTGCTGCGTCAGATGGCTGCATCTTCTAAGTAATTAGAGACCTTTTTGATGTGGTAACCCACATCAAAAAGTCAGTAGCTAACACAGGGCCCCATCAACTAATTGGCTATGAAGCTTACTTCGTAGCCAATGTGGTGGGGCCCTTTGTAATACGCTAAATTTTTCACACCCATCCCCTTCCATGCGTGTTTTCACCGCTATTTTTCATAGGAGTACATCTTGTCCATAGCGGCAGGCGACAAACCAACAAATAGCCGTCAAGAAATCCTTGAAGGTGCCCGACGATGCTTCGCTGAGCACGGCTACGAGGGTGCCACGGTACGCCGGTTGGAAGAAGCAACAGGTAAATCCCGCGGAGCGATTTTCCACCACTTTGGTGATAAAGAAAACCTGTTTTTAGCTCTCGCCAGGGAAGATGCCGCACGCATGGCAGAGGTGGTGTCTGAAAATGGCCTCGTTGAAGTAATGCGAGGAATGCTCGAAGACCCTGATCGATACGATTGGATGTCTGTGCGTCTTGAAATCTCCAAGCAGTTGCGCACCGATCCAGTGTTCCGCGCGAAATGGATTGATCATCAAAGCGTTCTAGATGAAGCAGTCAGGGTGCGTTTGTCCCGCAATGTGGACAAAGGACAAATGCGCACTGATGTCCCCATCGAAGTGCTGCACACCTTCCTGGAGACGGTGCTCGATGGTTTCATCTCCCGTTTGGCTACTGGAGCATCCACAGACGGGCTGTCTGAAGTTTTAGATTTGGTTGAGGGCACCGTCCGCAAACGGGACTAACCTACCCCTGTTTCACACTTTTAGTACATAAGAACTAGACTAAGCGGTATGGTTTCAGTTCTTTTAGTTCAGCCCCGTCAGGGAGAAGCAGTCGCAGCAGCTGAGCGACGTGACTTTTTGCAGGCCACCGGCCTTAAACCTCAAGAACTGACCTCTCGAATGCTGGATTCCACTTCATCGAAAATTGGCAGTTTGGAAGGCTTCGATGGTGTGATTGTAGGCGGAAGCCCCCTCAACGCCACCAACTTTGAATACAGCGATTGGCAACGCCACGTCCACAAAGAACTCTCTTTGTTAATCAACCATCCGCTGCCGACAATTTTCGTATGCTACGGAAATACATTTTTGACGTTTTATTCCGGTGGTCAGATCGGGCGGAGTCATCCTGAGGATTCAGGCGCTACGACCGTCCTGCTAACCGAAGCCGGCCAAAGAGACATTCTCACCCACGATTTGCCTGATAGTTTTACTTCGTTTACCGGGCATACAGAGAATTCAATCACTGCTGCGCCAGGACATATCGTGCTAGCAACTGGGCCGACCTGCCCCATCCAAATGCTGCGGGCCAATAAAAATACGTGGTCAGTACAGTTTCACGCTGATATGGATGCAGTCGGGATGAAAAACCGCATGGATTTCTACGCCAATTACGGCTATTTCTCCCCTGAAGATTACGACCGCATCGTTGCCGAACTCCCTTCAGTTGACTCCATCTATGCCAATAGGGTGCTCCGCAACTTCGTCGAAGTCTGCGAAGGAACGCGCGTTGCAGACGGCGCGGAGCACCAACTCGCTGAACTTACTTAATTGACGACACGGCCGCGTTGCCGTCCACAAATGGCAGCACCCGCGTTTGAGGGAAATCTCGAACTACGAACTCGGTGATCACTTCTGCAACAAGAATTCTTGAGGTGCTGCGACCTGCCGCTGCTTCATTGGTATCGGCAATGACCTCAATGCCGTCTACTTCATCAAGCGTTAAAGCTGCTGGAGCAAGGATTAAGTAATCCAAGTCGGTGGAGCTTAAGTGCTCATCCGCAGCCTTCTTAGATTCTGCATAGGCATAAAAAGAATCAGAAGGATCGATAGTGTGCGACGTGGAACCCACATAGCTCACCATAATGTAGCGGGGAGCCTTCTCCCCTAAGCTGGCCGCGCCATCAATCGATGCGATCGCTGCATCACGGTCAATGGCGTAGGTGGCGTCTGCACCACTTTTGCCACCGTTGCCGGCACTCCACACCACCACATCGAAGTCTTTGAGCAGTTCAGCCCAATCCTCCACGCTCAGCGTGGTGACATCACGCTCTAAAGTTGAGGCGCCGAGCGCCTCAATTTCGGCCTGGTGGTCCGGATTGCGGTACATGGAAGTGACCTGGACGGAGGCGTCGATAAGCATGGGGGTTGCTAGTAAGGCCACCTTGCCGTGGCCGCCAATGAGTAGGACTCGCGTTGAATTAGTCATGGGCGCCACCCTAACAGCGTTTATTTTTTCTTGCCGAAAGCCCAGTAGGCCGCAGGTCCGACGCCGTTGAGGAAGGTCAAAAGGAACCACATCCATTTTGGACCTCGGACTTTTTCAGGCGCGCGGTTCTTGAGAGATACCCAGACAGATACCTTGGTAGCAAATTCGGCAACAACGGCGAAGATCAGGGGAAATCGTAATTCTGTGGGGAGATCCAACCAATCAGCGCGTAGTGATTTATAGGTTTTGGATGAGCGATCAAAAAGAGTTGGCATACCTCAAATGATAGACCTAAAGGAGCGTGTCCACGGGTCGTTGTAGCATGAAACTCATGTTTGCAATCATGACTGTCACAGGGCAGGACCACACCGGAATTATTGCTGCGGTTTCCACCGCGTTGGCGGAGCTAGATGTCAATATCCACAATGTCTCTCAAACCATCATGGATCAATGGTTCACCATGATCTTGCACGTTGGATTTGATGAATCCGTCGTGGATATCGCCACTGTTCAAGAACGAATGAAACCTGTGGAGAAGGAACAAGGCTTGGTCATCCGCATTCAGTCTGAAGCGCTGTTTAACGCGGTTAATGAGATCTAGGGAGACACGCATGAGTGATTTTTCTACATCGGTGGGTTTCAATGACCGTTCGTCGAGGGGAATTCTTGACACTATCGAGATGATTGAAAAATATCGCCTAGATATTCGTACGGTCACCATGGGCATCAGTCTGTTGGAATGCGCCAGAGGCTCGATGGAAGAAACCGCTAAGGCTGTTTATGATCGCGTCACCACTCAAGCGGCTTCGCTGGTGGAAGTTTGTGAAGGAATTGAGCGTGAATTGGGCATCCCCATTGTCAACAAACGCATCTCCGTGACCCCAATTTCCCTCGTTACGGCAGGTTGTGCTGGAGATCCCGTTGACGTGGCTCGAGCCTTGGATAAGGCAGCTAAAGATGTCGGAGTGAATTTTATTGGCGGTTACTCAGCGCTAGTAGAAAAAGGCGGAACCACATCTGATATTCGCCTGATTCGTTCCATTCCGGAAGCGCTAAGCACGACCGATGTTGTGTGCGGCTCTGTCAATGTGGCGTCTTCTCGCGCGGGTATCAACATGAACGCTGTCAATGAGATGGGCAAGGTGATCAAGCAGGCGGCTGAATTAACCAAGGATCGCTCTGCCATTGCGTGTGCAAAGCTGGTGGTCTTTGCCAATTCTGTGGGTGATAATCCCTTCATGGCCGGTGCTTTCCACGGCATTGAAGAGCCTGATTGTGGGGTCAGCGTTGGTGTTTCAGGACCAGGTGTAGTTAGCCGAGCGTTGGGGAACCTTCAAGGTGCCACCCTTGATCAGGTCGCTGAAGAAATCAAGAAGGCTGCCTTTAAGATCACTCGCACAGGGCAACTTGTCGGTGCAATGGCATCGAAGAGGCTTGGTGTTCCTTTCGGCATCGTGGATCTCTCTTTAGCTCCCACTGCTGAAGTGGGAGACTCCGTGGCAAATATCCTCGAGGTCATGGGCCTTGATCAGGTTGGCACACATGGAACTACAGCGGCGCTTGCACTGCTTAACGACGCAGTGAAAAAGGGCGGCATGATGGCCTGTTCACGTGTCGGTGGTTTGTCTGGATCTTTCATCCCAGTCTCTGAGGACAAAGGTATGATCGACGCAGTTCGTACAGGAGCAATTTCTATTGACAAGCTCGAAGCGATGACCGCGATCTGCTCAGTTGGTTTGGATATGATTGCGATCCCTGGCAACACCTCAGCTGAAACTATTTCAGGCATGATCGCAGACGAAGCAGCCATCGGAGTGATGAATCATAAGACCACTGCTGTGCGTGTTATCCCTGTTCCTGGAACAAGCCCTGGCGACGAAGTCGACTTTGGTGGCTTGCTTGGCTACGCACCGGTCATTCCGGTTAACACGATCGGTAATAATGAGTTCATCCACCGCGGGGGATTCATCCCAGCACCTGTCCACGGATTCAGAAATTAGTATTTTTCTGGGCCTTAACCGTTAAGGTGTTGTTCATCTCACCGCAGGTTACGGCCATTTTTCCAGGCGTATCATGGACTCATAAACGTTGAAGCATCTTCTCTCGTTATGACTGCGAAGAGCTTCCGCCGCGATAGATGTCCCTCAGATCGGTTGGAAAAAAGTGTGGGGCGCGCGGCCGATGATTTGAAAGGTCTGTGTTCGGTGTTGTCCCCACTTTCAGCTCCTGCAACTTCCCTACCCTCACACGCATTACCTGCTGCTGACGTTTTAGAAAACCTTAAAAGCCAAGACAGCGGGTTAAGCTCAGTAGAAGCCTCAAAGCGTTTGGAGGAAAACGGGCGCAACGAGCTGCCCCACACCCCACCTGATACAGTCTGGCAACGGTTATTCCGCCAGGTCAATGACCCAATGATCTACGTTCTGATCGCCGCTGCGGTGCTTACTGCATTCCTTGGGCACTGGACTGACACGATCGTGATTAGCGCGGTCGTCATCATCAACATGCTGGTCGGGTTTATCCAGGAGGGCAAAGCGGCGGATGCGTTGGCGTCGATACGCAATATGCTCTCCCCAGAATCGGCCGCGCTGCGCGATGGGGTGTTCCAAAAAATTGATGCGTCTGAGCTCGTGCCTGGCGATGTGGTGAAATTAGCTGCTGGCGATAAAGTACCTGCTGACCTGCGGATGCTCACCGCCACTAACCTGCACATTGAGGAATCTGCGCTTACCGGTGAAGCCGAGGCCGTAGTCAAAAATACCGATCCGGTTGGGGTTGATGCCGGAATCGGCGATCGCAGCTCCATGGCGTTTTCCGGCACCTTAGTGCTCACAGGCAGTGGCACCGGCGTGGTCACCGCGACCGGTGCAGGCACAGAGATCGGGCGTATCACCACCATGCTTGTCGACGTCGACTCCGTGGATACCCCATTGACACGATCGATGAGAAAGTTCTCGTCAACCCTAGCTATTGTGTGTGTCTTTTTGGCTATTCTCATGTTGGTAGTCGCGGGCCTAGCTCATGACACTTCCTTCGAAGAGCTAATCCAATCTGCTATCGGCTTCGCGGTCGCTGCTATTCCAGAAGGTCTACCAGCAGTAATCGCCATCACTCTCGCTTTAGGTGTGCAGAAGATGGCTGCTCAAAACGCGATCACACGCCGTCTCAATTCGGTAGAAACACTCGGCTCAGTCACCACGATCTGCACGGACAAAACAGGCACACTCACCCACAATGAAATGACAGTGCGAGCCCTTGCTACCAGCGCACATCTTTATGATGTCACCGGAACTGGCTATTCCCCCATCGGCGATGTTTATCTCCACGACGCTGAAAAAGTTTCCGTCCAGGATCACCCAGACCTTTACGCCATGTCCCTGGTAGCAGCCAATGTCAACGACGCAGAAATCTACCAAGAAGAAGGCTCCTGGAAACTCGCGGGAGAACCCACTGATGGTGGCATCCGCGCATTTGCCATGAAAACCGGCGCTGACACTTTACCTCGTATCGCTGAACTCCCCTTCGATTCCGCGTACAAATACATGGCCACGCTCCACATCATCGATGGAGAAAACACCATGCTGGTCAAGGGCGCTCCTGATCGTTTACTTGATAGAAGCACACAAAAACCGCCTGACCGAAAATATTGGGAAGAACTCATTGAGAATCTAGCTTCCCAAGGCCTCCGCGTGCTGGCTGCCGCGTATAAAAAGCTTCCCGCAAGCACCCAAACAATCACGCCAGCAGACGTTGACCAGGGCGAACTCACCTTCCTTGGTCTCTACGGCATCATGGATCCACCCCGCGAGGAAGTCATCGAGGCCATGAAAGTAGTGCAATCGGCAGGTATTCGCGTCCGCATGATCACCGGCGATCACGCCGCCACAGCCCAGGCTATCGCTCGCGAGGTTGGAATCAACGGCCACAACGTGGTCACCGGTACTGAAATTACTGCAGCCGCAGATGATGAGCTGCGGGGAATCGTCGATAAGGCTGATCTTTTTGTGCGCACCAGCCCCGAGCATAAGCTGCGCATTGTGCGCGCGCTCCAGGAAAACGGCGAGGTTGCGTCCATGACCGGCGACGGCGTCAACGACGCCCCAGCGCTTAAGCAAGCCGACGTTGGCGTCGCCATGGGCATCAAGGGCACCGAAGCCACCAAGGACGCGGCCGACATAGTGCTTGCCGACGACAACTTCGCCACGATTGCCAAAGCTGTGGAAATGGGCCGCACCATCTTTGACAACCTCCGCAAAGCCGTTGTCTTCATGTTGCCCACCAACGGTGCCCAGGGCCTCGTTATTTTCATCGCGATGCTTCTTGGCTGGGAACTTCCCATCACCGCACTTCAAGTGCTGTGGATCAACCTCATCACCGCGATCACACTATCCCTGGCACTATCTTTCGAGCCAGCAGAGCCCGGCATTATGGGCCGAAAGCCCAGAAACCCCAAAAGCGGGCTTCTCGACGCCTCCTCCGTCTTCAGAATCGTCTATGTTTCCCTACTCCTAGGCGGAGCAACGTTCTGGGCGTTCCTGGGAGCGCGCAACGCCGGAATCGACCTCGACACCGCACGCACCATTGCCGTGACAACCCTTGGTATCGGACAAGTGTTTTATCTGCTTAATTCTCGATACTTCGAAGTATCAGCACTACGCAAAGAGCTGTTCACCACCAACCCGATCTCCTGGCTGTGCATTACTTTCATGCTTATTCTGCAACTAGGTTTCGTCTACTTGCCGTTTATGCAAAGTACTTTTGACACCGCTGCACTGGCTCCAAGGGATTGGGTCATGCCTCTGATATTCGGTGTTGTCATCTTTGCGATCGTGGAAATCGAGAAATTCTTCAGACGACTCAAAGCGTCTTAATATTTCAGCCCTTCAAGGTACTTCTCGGTGATCCTAAGCTGCACCAACCTCACCACAGGCTTAGCTAACTTCGACCACCACGTTGCGGGTTTTGAAAATGCCACGATATGAGCAGTGACCTGGCCATTGTCAGTCATCGTGATTTCAAAGGCCTCTTCCCCACGTTCCACATGCTTCTCAAGGGTGCCGTAGATTAGAACAACACGGTGAGGTTGGCTATCGGACTTGAGGATTTTGCAATAGGAACGAATGCCGCAGAATTTAAGCTCCACGATCGAGTCAGATTCAGTCACTGTAATCCCCGCATGACGGTGCGCTTGCCAGGACAACAACTGTTGGACGGCGTTTTGAAAGCACTCTGCCCCGTTACCAAGCACTAGTTTGCAATCAGTAATTTGCCAACCTTTTGCTGCTGCATAGTTTCCAGCCAAAAGGTCTTCCGATTTGCCCTGTAGGGATTCCGGATAGCTCAAGAAGGATGTTTCCACCCCTCAAGGGTGCCACATTTCGCAGTTGAGATTCAGAACTGTCATCATATCCAGAGACTGTGCCTGCCGATACGGGAAGTCACTAACGACGTAAATGTTTAGGACGTGCTTTTTGAAGTGGCATGAAAACAATCGTGAAGTAGCATCGTGAGCTCCGTGAAGCACTTCTCATCGCCAGAGTCCACACTTTCTTGTACCATCCCGCCCCCACAGTCGAAATTCTTGAAAAGATTCCCCACCAGTGACCAACTATCAGTTGTTCACTGGTACTACTCCTTCAAGGTAACCCCTACAGAACCATCCAAGTCTGCATCGGTAGCGCAATTCTGCGTATGTGGTACCGCAAAATTCACTCCTGGAATCTGAAACTCCGAGCGACCACTTTCTCTTTGTTTAGGAGCGATACCGAAGTTAAGTAACTACTGCAACTACCGCAAGCTTGATCGTATTGTTACCCCTGCTCTTATGCTCGTAAAAAATACCTAGAGTGAGATCGTTTCAGACTTTCTAAAGAATCAGTAGTAACGGTAACAACTTCGACGTCTTTACTTTCCCGATTTTGATTACGACGGAAACGCTCATCCGATGCTTCCCTTGGATCGGAAAAGGATGTCACCGATAATTCACCACTCAAGCGATGATATTCAATAACAAAAGACGTCATCATCTTACCTTTCCAATACTTCGGAGCTCTCGTTGGATGCTGGACATAGATTCTACCAGTTTTAACCTTGCTTCGCGGACCCCTTTTCGTGATTCAACTAAGTCCTCTACAAGCTTCAGATACATTATGGAGTACTTAGAATTTGTTGATCCATCCAGATCTTGTGTTCGTTGAAAACGCTGATCCAGCAAATCGTCCGAAACTGCTAGCTGGTGTATGGCATCAGCCAGCTCCTGAAGTGAATGCACTAGGTCATTAACTGATTCACTTTCGTGCTGGTGCCCATATCGAATTTCACGACCTGCCAGATCAGCTAGAAGCTCAAATGTATTAGCCCATTGTGCTTGAAGTTTACTCCTAATTTGAAGCTCTATCCGTCCAGCTGCACCCGTAATATGTAGATGGATTGCGCGGTAACCAAACTGGGATTTCTCAAGGTATTCTTTCTTAACTACAGAACATCCGAGTTCCTCAAAAACCGCAACAAGATCGTCTGCAACCAGTACCTGGGTTGCGGGACTGCAGTCAATATCAAAACGCCCACCCGCAAAGTCCTGTATCCGCGCCAAGTCAGTGCGTAGCCTAGACAGCTTTTCGACTATCGTGTCCTCATTCTTAATTCGAGACGAATACACAATATCCGGACCAATCTCACCAATTTTAAGAAATTCCGCGTTCTTATTGACTCTTTTATCCAGCACTGGAACTGAAACTAAATATAACTCAGCCAGGAGGTCTTCATGCCAAAACACTATTTGTCGAAAAAGCTCTTCGTCTAATTCACGTTTTCCTTCTAAAGCATCACCGATTCGGTTCATCTGACCTTTAGACCACTGTGGCTTCTCATTAAAAGCCATTGCTGTACGCCCTCTTATACTTGTCGCCTAAAAATTCAACCGCACACTCAGTCCCGCAATAAACGTGTGATGTAATTACCCCGATCTCAACGATACATTATTTGAACTACTAGAAGATTATGTCTACCGTTGCATAAGCATGTAAATAGCTGTTCAGCAATCATGCTGTTAATGGGAGAAAACTGGCTACCTATTCAGATAAAACATGAAATTGGTTCGTCTCACAGAGGTGAGATTCCGGACATATAGCTTGGTAATATGTTTCCAACATATTGCTTCTAATTTTCGCTTTTACGGGGATTCCACGTTCATGCTCATTGCGACATTCCGATGGGTTTAACGCTAGAAACAAACGGCATTTTGCAAGCGGTCAATTCAAAATAGGATCCCAAATGTCTCCAATGGCGTGAGCCACCAAAATAGTTGACGAGAACACTTCTTTGCACCATGGTCTAACGCGGGGTTTTTGTGGATTTTTCCACTACTTCCACTGGTCAAGACTGAGGCGAAACAGCCCTGACCTGCACAATCATGATTAAAATCTACGCTAACTCTACGATTTCCATGTATTGATCACTCCACAGGTCTTCGGTTCCGTCGGGAAGCACGATGACTCGTTCTGGCTCAAGGGCTTTGACGGCACCTGGGTCGTGGGTGACAAGAACGACTGCACCTGTGTAGGTACGTAGTGCATCGAGGACTTGTTCGCGGGAGACGGGGTCGAGGTTGTTGGTGGGTTCGTCGAGAAGCAAAACGTTTGCTCGTGAGGACACCAAGGTGGCTAGTGCGAGGCGGGTTTTCTCACCACCGGAAAGTGTTCCCGCTGGTTGTTCGAGCTGTTCCCCGGAGAACATGAAGGCACCGAGTAGTCCGCGGAGGTCTTGTTCATCAGCGTCTGGGCAGGCATCGATGGTGTTTTGCCAGACGGATTTGTTGGGGTCGATGGTGTCGTGTTCCTGGGCGAAGTAGCCGATTTTTAGGCCGTGTCCGGTGACAATGCCACCTTCGCCGTCGGTGCGCTCGACTCCTGCCAGAAGTTTCAGGAGGGTGGTTTTACCTGCACCGTTAAATCCGAGGACAACTACGCGGGAGCCTTTGTCGATGGCAAGATCAACACCAGCGAAGACTTCGAGCGAACCGTACATTTTGGTTAGCCCGGTTGCGTTCATGGGTGTTTTTCCGCATGGGGCGGGTTCTGGGAAAGAAATGTGTGCAACCCGGTCGGCGACACGGATTTCGTCCAGGCTACCCATCATCTTTTCCGCACGTGCGATCATCTGCTTAGCGGCTGCTGCCTTGGTGGCTTTAGCTCCCAAGCGGGCTGCTTGGTCTTTCAGCGCACTGGCCTTTTTCTCGGCGTTGGCGCGTTCACGTCGACGTCGGGCTTCGTCGGTTGCTCGAGCATCCTTGTATTTTTCAAATCCCATGTTGTACACATCGGCTTCACCGCGCACTGCGTCGAGGTACCAGATCTTGTTGCACACGGCATCTAAAAGCTCGACGTCGTGGGAGATCATGATGAGACCGCCCTCGTGTTTGGCCAGGAACCCACGGAGCCAGGAAATGGAATCGGCGTCGAGGTGGTTGGTGGGCTCGTCGAGAAGCAATGTGGTTTTGGACTTGCCGGAGCCGTTAGTGGCAGCGAACAGGATCTGGGCAAGCTCAACGCGGCGTCGCTGACCACCGGATAGTGTTTTGAGCTGCTGATCGAGGATACGGGATTCAAGGCCGAGGTTGTCACAGATTTGCGCTGCTTCGGAGTCTGCTTCGTAGCCACCTAGAGCTTGGTACTGCTCCTCCAGGCGGGAGTACTTGCGGATAGCGGCATCGCGTTTGCGCTCATCGCTATTGGTTTCCATGATCTCTTGCTGGCGTTCCATAGATGAGCGCAGCTGATCAAGCCCACGGGCGGATAACACGCGGTCACGCGCGGTTTGTTCAATGTTGCCTTCGCGTGAGTCCTGTGGCAGGTAACCAATATCACCTGAGGTGGTAACAGATCCGCCGTAAGGCTGGGTTTCACCCGAGAGAATACGCATGGTGGTGGTTTTGCCCGCACCATTTCTGCCGACCAGACCAATTCGGTCGCCAGGCTGGACACGAAGGAGCTGACCTGGGGCATTAAGAAGGGTACGTGCGCCAACGCGCACCTCTAAATCATTGGTGACAATCACAACCGAACAGTCTATCAAGCGTAATTGCCAGGTCAACAAACGTCGCCCTTAGTTTTTGTCTGCGCAAACCCACCTATTTGGTTTAGGGTGTGGGTATGACCTCTAAAGGCCAACCATCCAGTTCCGATTCCTCGACAGGGATGGACTACGTAGTCCGATATTCCCTCAATGAGTTTCAACGCGGCAGTATGGTGACGCGTTTTAACGCTTTTCCTGGGAAACGGGAAGTCTTTGAGGTGTTGGAAAAGTATGGGATTTCTTCAGCGCAGGTCAGTGACTATTCCGTTATACCTGCACCGGGAGTGCAACAAGCACGAATCCACAACTCACAACAAGAATTAGCGCCAACGCCGCAACCCGCACAAGAAACTCAGCCGGTCACATCACGCCCACCACGTGAAAAGCCCAAAAGGAAAGGTGGATGCGGTTGGGCGATTATTGCCCTTGTCCTTTTAATTTTTGCGTTGCCTGCAGCCACTGCGGATCGGGCACGACACAACGGAGAATTAGCCGTTATGCCTTATGTCAGTGAGATGGGTTTTGGGGAGCGTCTGGAATTTTGCATAAATAGGCTTGATTCTCTTGCTGAATCTACCTCAGCCATTTGGGGTGAAGACCCAGGATTTTTTGAAGACCGCGTCTCCCCTAGCCTGCTTCACCCTGCTAACTTTTCCTACATGATTGGCTGTATGTCTGATTAGCAGCGCCAATTAACGCGGGATGACAAACAACCCCCTGCCTTACAGGATTTCCTGTGTGGCAGGGGGTTGCGTCGAAAAGCAGGCTTTTTAGACTGCGAACCCGAGGGCTTGCAGCTGTGCGCGGCCCTCTTCGGTGATCATGTGTGGACCCCATGGTGGCATCCACACCCAGTTCAATGACAGCTTCTCAGCCACGCCGTTACCGACGACGGCGGTGCGTGCCTGATCTTCAATGACATCGGTCAGCGGGCATGCTGGTGATGTCAGGGTCATATCGATGTGAGCTTCGTTGCCGTTGATCATGTAAATGTCGTAGACAAGTCCCAGATCCACAACGTTAATGCCCAGTTCAGGGTCAATGACATCGCGCATGTATTCTTCAACATCGCTGGCCTTAGCCAGGTCCGCTTCAGACTGCTCTGGGCGCTCGGAGCTTTGTGCCTCAAACGTAGAGCCGTTCTGCTCTTCTACATCTGGTGTGTTTTCGGTGTGCTCGCTCATGGTTCCTCCAATTGTTTAAGCGGGCTAATGTGCGTGCTCAACAGCATCAGCAGTGGCTGCTTGGAAAGCTTTCCATCCAAGCAGTGCGCATTTCACGCGTGCTGGATATTTAGCGACTCCGGAAAATGCAATGCCATCTCCAATAAGATCCTCATCGCCTACGTACTGACCTCGGGAGACAATCATTTTCTCAAACTCTGCAAGCTTTTCCAAGGCCTTGTCCACTGGTAAACCGACGATTTCTTCAGTCATAACCGACGTGGAAGCCTGGCTGATCGAGCATCCCACTGCTTCATAGGAGACGTCTTCTACGGTAGAGCCATCCTCGGATAGCTTCACACGCAAAGTTAGTTCATCGCCACAAGAAGGGTTGACGTGGTGAACCTCGGCGTCAAAAGGATCCCGAAGACCCTTGTGCTGGGGATTTTTATAATGGTCCAGGATCACCTCCTGGTACATCTGCTCAAGGTTCATTACTCAGCTCCAAAGAATTGCTTTGCCTTCTCAATCGCAGCCGCAAGGCGGTCGATTTCTTCAAAGGTGTTGTAGAGATAAAAAGATGCTCGTGCTGTCGATTGTACGTTCATGCTGCGGTGCACAGGCCATGCGCAGTGGTGCCCAACGCGGATATTTACTCCCTGATCATCAAGCACCTGGCCTAGATCATGGGGGTGAATGCCCTCGACACCGAAACTGATCGCACCGCCACGTTGCTCTGCAGTTAAAGGACCTGCAATTGTTAGTCCCTTAATTGCAGTGAGCTTCTCCAGCGCATAAGCAGTCAAAGCGTGCTCATGAGCAGCAACCGCTTCCATACCGATTTCATTCAGCATATCGACGGCCGCACCTAAGCCAACCACCTGGCTGGTCATCTGCGTGCCAGCCTCAAAACGTTGAGGGGCAGGCGCGTAGGTAGAACCTTCCATGGTGACAACTTCAATCATGGAGCCACCAGTTAAAAATGGTGGCAGCTCATCAAGGATTGGAGCTTTGGCATAAACCACGCCTACGCCAGCAGGTCCGAGCATTTTATGACCAGAAAAGGCAGAGAAATCTACATCCAGGTCATGAAAATTCACCGGCATATGAGGAACTGACTGGCACGCATCCAACACAGTAAGCGCACCAACGGCCTTAGCTCGACGAACCAATTCTGGAACATCAGCGACAGCACCAGTCACATTGGACTGGTGAGTAAAAGCTACAACCTTGACGGTGTCATCGAGCTCGAGAGAATCAAGATCGATTCGACCGTCTTCAGTGACCTTGTACCACTTCAGCGTCGCGCCGGTTCGGCGGCACAGCTCCTGCCAGGGCACCAGGTTTGCATGGTGCTCTAGCTCTGTAATGACCACGGTGTCTCCAGCTTGAACACGGTATTTGCCGGAGCGGTCATCACCGAGGGTGTACGCAACAAGATTGAGAGCTTCCGTTGCGTTTTTGGTAAACGCAATTTCATGCTGCTCCGCGCCAACAAAGGCTGCAATCTTCTCGCGTGCACCCTCATAAGCATCCGTTGCTTCCTCAGCCAGTTGGTAGGCACCGCGGTGCACGGGGGCGTTGGTGTGTAGAACAAAATGCTCTTCCGCACGCCAGACGCGCTCGGGTCGCTGCGATGTCGCACCTGAATCCAGGTAAGCAAGCGGTTTCCCATCCCTCACGGTGCGTTTCAGGATTGGGAATTCTTCCCGCACCCGATCCACATTGAGGGATCCATCTGCATTGAGGAAATCGGACATGTTACTTGATGAACTGGTCGTAGCCGTCAGCCTCGAGCTTGTCTGCGAGCTCAGGGCCACCGGTGGTGACGATCTGGCCGTTAGCAAACACATGGATGAAGTCAGGCTGAACGTAGTTAAGGATGCGCTTGTAGTGGGTGATCATCAAGATGCCACCGTCGGTCTCCTGCTTGTAAGAGTTGATTCCTTCAGAGACAATGCGCAGTGCGTCCACGTCGAGGCCTGAGTCGGTCTCATCCATGATGGCGAACTTTGGCTTCAGCAGATCCAGCTGCAAAACCTCGTGGCGCTTCTTCTCACCACCGGAGAAGCCTTCGTTAACAGAACGGTTAGAGAACTCAGGATCAATAGCAAGAGCTTCCTGAGCAGTGCGGACTTCCTTAACCCACTCGCGAAGCTTTGGAGCCTCGCCACGGATTGCAGTAGCTGCGGAACGCAGGAAGTTAGCAACAGAAACGCCTGGGATTTCAGTTGGGTACTGCATAGCCAGGAAGAGACCTGCGCGTGCGCGCTCATCAACTTCCATCTCGAGGATGTTCTCACCATCGAGGAGAACCTCGCCTGCGGTTACTTCGTAACGTGGGTGTCCACCAAGGGTGTATGCAAGGGTGGACTTGCCGGAACCGTTAGGGCCCATGATGGCGTGGATTTCACCGGAGTTAATGGTGAGGTTGACGCCCTTCAGGATCTCCTTTGGCTCTGCGGACTCATCGGACGGCAGAACCTGTGCGTGCAGGTTACGGATTTCAAGAGTGCTCATCTGTGACAATCTTTCAGGGTTGAAGCGAATTTTAAACTGAAGTATTGGCTGGGCCATCTTTTTAGAGCCCAGCGTCAAACTTGGCTTATTTACATGCCAAGAACTGCGAGTTCTGAGGTGACTCGGTTTTCCAATTCCTCACGGATGGATTCAACTGGAACTTTGTTGATGACCTCGTTGAAGAAACCGCGAACGATCAGGCGACGTGCTTCTTCAGCTGGGATACCACGAGCCTGGAGGTAGAACACGTGCTCGTCGTCGAAACGACCAACGGTTGCTGCGTGTCCTGCACCAACGATCTGGCCGGTTTCAATCTCAAGGTTTGGAATGGCATCTGCTCGTGCGCCCTCAGTCAAAACGAGTGAGCGGTTGGCTTCATAGGTGTCGGTGCCATGCGCGTTGGAGCGAATGAGAACGTCACCGACCCAGCAGGTACGAGCATCTGGCTTCTCGGAGTTCTTATCGCCCTGAAGTGCACCCTTGTATAAAACGTTGGAGCGACAGTTTGGAACAGCGTGATCAACCAGCAAACGCTGCTCGAAGTACTGTCCATCATCAGCGAAGTACACACCAAGCATTTCTGCGTCTCCACCTGGTGCAGTGAAGCGAACACGTGGAACGATGCGGACTACTTCACCACCGAAGGTAGCTACGGTGTGGCGCAAAGTTGCATCACGACCCAGCTTGGCAAGCTGGTTGCTCAAGTGAACAGCATCGTCATTCCAGTGGGTGTCGGTGATGACGGTGAGGCGTGCGTTGTCGCCCACGATGAATTCCACGTTGTCCGCATGGGTTCCGGATCCAACGTACTGCAGTGCAACGATGGCATCTGCGCCGTCTTCAACCTCAACGGAGATTGCACCGAAGGAGGTTACGCCCTCTCCCTTACCAGTAACAGTGATAGTGACTGGTGAAGGGTTGTGGGTGTTCTTAGCGAAGGTGACAACATTGCCCTGTTCCATGGAAGTCCAGGCCTGAGCTGCGACTCGGTCTACTGGAGCACCAGCGCGACCGAGACGGGCATCATCTTTGGCAACGACTTCGTGGCTTGCGCCTTCTGCATCTGCTGGGATCTCTACAGAAACGTCAGAGGTGGTTGCAGGTGCGAACTCGCCGTTGTGGAGTCCACGAAGACGACGCAAGGAGATAAAGCGCCAAACTTCGTCGCGTCCGCGTGGGATCTCAAAATCCTCAACATTAAATGAGGTGAAAAGGTCGCCCTTTGTGTTGTGTGGGGTTGCGGCCTTTACGGTTGCTACTTCAGTCATTGGGCTTAGCCCACCGATCCTTCCATCTGCAGTTCGATCAGTCGGTTGAGCTCAAGTGCGTACTCCATTGGGAGTTCCTTGGCGATTGGCTCAACGAAGCCACGAACGATCATGGCCATTGCTTCTTCTTCCGCTAGTCCACGGCTCATGAGGTAGAACAGCTGCTCTTCAGAAACCTGGGACACAGTTGCCTCGTGGCCAAGGGACACGTGATCGTTGCGGATGTCGTTGTATGGGTAGGTGTCTGAACGGGAGATGTCATCGACCAGCAGTGCATCACATTCAACGTTGGAAGTTGAGTGGTGAGCGTTAGCGTTGATCTGGACTAGACCACGGTATGCTGCGCGTCCGCCGCCACGTGCCACAGACTTGGACACAATGTTGGAGGAAGTGTATGGAGCCATGTGGGTCATCTTGGCGCCGGTGTCTTGGAACTGTCCCTCACCTGCGAAGGCAACGGAAAGAACCTCGCCCTTTGCGTGTGGGCCAGTCATCCAGACAGCTGGGTACTTCATGGTGACCTTGGAGCCGATGTTGCCATCGACCCATTCCATGGTTCCGCCTTCTTCAACCTTGGTGCGCTTGGTCACCAGGTTGTAGACGTTGTTGGACCAGTTCTGAATGGTGGTGTAGCGGCAGCGTCCACCCTTCTTCACGATGATCTCAACGACTGCGGAGTGCAGGGAGTCGGACTTGTAAATAGGTGCAGTACAGCCCTCAACGTAGTGAACGTAGGCGTCCTCATCAACGATGATCAGGGTGCGTTCGAACTGACCCATGTTCTCAGTGTTGATGCGGAAGTAAGCCTGCAGAGGAATGTCAACGTGGACACCCTTTGGCACGTAGATGAAAGACCCACCAGACCAAACAGCTGAGTTGAGTGCGGAGAACTTGTTGTCACCAGCAGGGATAACAGTGCCGAAGTACTCCTGGAAGATCTCCGGGTGCTCCTTCAGCGCAGTATCGGTATCCAGGAAGATAACGCCCTTTTGCTCCAGGTCCTCGCGGATCTGGTGGTAGACAACCTCAGACTCGTACTGAGCTGCAACACCTGCAACGAGACGCTGCTTTTCAGCCTCAGGAATACCTAGCTTGTCGTAGGTGTTCTTGATGTCTTCTGGGAGATCCTCCCAGGACTGTGCCTGCTTCTCGGTGGAGCGGACGAAGTATTTAATATTGTCAAAGTCAATGCCTGAAAGGTCAGCACCCCAGGTTGGAATTGGCTTCTTATCAAAAATGCTCAAGGCCTTGAGGCGCTGCTGAAGCATCCATTCTGGCTCGTTCTTCTTTGCGGAGATGTCGCGTACGACAGCCTCGCTGAGACCACGCTGTGCTGATGCGCCAGCGACGTCAGAATCGTGCCATCCGTAGTTGTACGGTCCAATAGACTCAATGATTTGGTCATCGGTCAAGGGTTCGTTAACCCCTGGGTTCGTTGTTGCCGAAGTCATGATCCGCTCCTTTCATCAGGAGTGTTTGATGGGTGTCAATGGAATATTTGTTGTGCAGATGCCGTGGCCGTCTGCGATTGTTGCCAAAGGTTGCGTGTGCTGTCCCAAAATTTCTGAGACTGCTTGATGCTCCGCCTCACACAGTTCCGGAAACTCCGCGGCAACTGTGGAAATTGGGCAGTGATGCTGGCAGAGCTGCAAACCGTTTCGATTGGCTTCGACAGTTGCTGCATAACCATGCCGACTAAAAGCTTCGACTAAAGATTTGGCTGTATCTTCAATCGATTGATCTGAAACATCTGCTGGGGTGATTCCTTCAACAATTGCCTCGATCCGCTTTCTAGCGAATTGCCTTACAGCTTGGTCACCGCCAACCTCCCGGAGGGTGGCTAGGGCCGCCGCTGCAAGAGAATCGTATTCATGGCCGAAGATTGAGCGACCTTTGTCTGTAAGCCGATAAGTTTTGGCCGGCCTACCACGCATTTTGGGCTCATATGGGTTCTGACGTGGATTAACCGCTTCCGCCAGATTATCTTCAACCAAGTTGTCTAGGTGCCTGCGTACTCCCACAGTTGAAAGCTGTAGCTGTTCAGCGATATCAGAAGCGATCACCGGCGCGCGTTCCAGTAGGATTAGAAGAATTTTTCGACGCGTATCGCCATCTCCGGCCTGCGTCTCATTAGTTTTTGCAACAGCTCCCACTGGTATCACCTCCTGCTTCTTTTAGCCTTCACCTTTAGACAACACAAGTGTTCCCTAATTCTATTCCCCTGTCCAATCTCTTAGGTCTACCTGCGTAAATAGATTCAAGAAAACAACTGATAAATAAAAACTAAGCTAACCCTAAACAAAGTAACGGTTACCTTATTTATGCTGGACACTGCTCAAGAAACCGTAAAATTTAGGCACTTCAGCAACATTGAACCCTATTTGAGAGTTTTCTCACACTTTGCGCATACAACCTCCAAACTGACTTTGAGGCAAGGTAAATGTTCCGCCTTTGGGTGCGTAGAATGATGCGCGTGACGAAGGACGAGCAAACTCAACCCAATTCCAGCGCCCCCGAAAACCAAAAATGGTTCTCCAGGGCGCCTCGTCCCCTACGCCAAATCTTTGACACCCTGCCGCGCATCGGCACCGCTGGTTCACGCTCAGCCACGCTGCATGAAGAAGATCAGGTGCCACTAAGCACCACGCTTCTCGACGTCGCAACCGGCGCGAACTCAATCAACGAGCGCGACTTCGACGCCGCCGGCCTTGAGCATGAAAAGATTCGACGTTTTGCTTGGCTTCGCTTCATCGGAACAATGGGCGCACTGATGATTGCTTTCGGCGCACTTGGCGCCGGCGCCCTACCGGTAGTGAACAACCCTTACGTGGATTTTCCTGGCGGCAATTTCATGGGAAGGATGCTTCAAACTTCATCCATGGTCGTACTCATTGGAGTCGGGTTTTTAGTCTTAGCTTGGGTGTTGATGGCTCCACTAGTGGGCATCCCTTTTAAACGCAGCGCGTCCAGAGTCAGTAGCGTTAGCTTGTCCATGCTCCGACGAACCTTCGGTGCATGGGTTGCCCCCATCATGCTTACTGCACCGCTATTTACTCAAGATATCTATTCCTACCTGGCACAAGGTTCTGTTACAGCACAAGGAATGGATGCCTACGCCGGTGGACCACTGGAATTATTAGGCCCCGATAATCATTTGGCACGATCCGTGCCCTTTATTTGGGCCCAGTCCCCGTCGCCCTACGGCCCTGTTGCGCTGAGCATCGCGGCGTCGATAAGCGTTATTACTAATGACAGCATCGTAGGTGGCGTCTTTGCCCACCGAATTGCCTCGCTGCTGGGTGTGATTGCTGCTGGTTGGGCTATCACGATGCTTGCGCGACGCTGTCGAGTATCCGAAGAAGCGTCCTTTTATTTAGGTGTGCTCAACCCTTTGCTGATTCTGCATCTAATTGGCGGCATTCACAACGAATCCATTTTGCTGGGCTTTTTGCTCGTGGGTTTGGAACTGGGGCTGCGTGGCACGGATCGCATACAGCTCGGCTTATGGGGATCAGCATGGAGCTACATTGCACTTAGTGGAGTACTAATTACCTGCGCAGGTTTAGTTAAGGTCACTGGCTTCATTGGTCTCGGCTTTGTGGGCATGGCGCTTGCTCGAGCTTTTTATGCGCGCGAACACCGTCATATTGTGTCCCTCGCCATCGCAGCCCTGACCCAGATCGCACTCCTTGTTATTACAGTCGCCGTACTTAGCCTCTTAACGGGCATCAGCCTGGGATGGATTACCGGCCAAGGTGGAGCCGCAACGATTCGAAGCTGGATGTCAATGACGACCAACATTGGTGTGATCTCAGGTTTCATCGGAATGAATCTAGGTTTAGGAGATCATACTGCCGCCATGCTTGTGGTCTCCCGCTTCGTGGGGGTTGCCGTTGCGGCAGCCTTTATGGTTCGTATGCTTTTTGCCACATACCGGGGCCATATTCATGCCGTTGGCGCTTTAGGTGTTTCCACATTTGTCATGGTGATTTTATTTCCCGTGGTTCACCCTTGGTACATGTTGTGGGCAATCGTTCCCCTCGCACCCTGGGCAAATAGGCTGTTCTTCCAGCTAGGCGTAATCGCTTACTCCACCGCTTTCAGCTTCTTTGTGCTTCCCCGCGGCCTCGCGCTACCCGCAAGTACAATCTTCACAATCTACTCCGGTGCAGCGTTAGGATTTACCACATTACTGCTGCTCGGATGGTGGGGTTTCAGAAGATATACAACCTTTGGTTTACACTAAGCAACTGTGACTACTGATTTTTCGGCCTCTAGCTCTAATTTTGGAGCCACAGAAGGCACCCTTGATGCTTTGACCCCCTTGGACGCCACACCCCCGAACGATGCAGCAATCGTGGTAAACAACGTGGTGAAAAGATTTGGCACCAAGGAAGCAGTAGCCGGAATTTCCTTCGAAGTACGCCGCGGCCAAGTTTTAGCCCTACTTGGTCCAAACGGCGCTGGTAAAACCACCACCATTGAAATGTGTGAAGGATTTACCACCCCAACCTCAGGAACCATCAGGGTTTTAGGCATTGACCCTGCAGCCCAACCAGATCAGGTACGCCGGCGCATTGGCATCATGCTGCAAGGTGGTGGCTCTTACAGCGGTATTCGCGTGTTTGAAATGCTGAAACTCGCAGCTTCTTACAACGACAACCCTCATGATCCAGAGTGGCTCCTAGACCTGGTGGGATTGCGTGAACAGCGCAAAACCACCTACCGCCGACTTTCGGGTGGACAACAACAACGCCTTTCCCTTGCCTTAGCCCTAATTGGACGTCCAGAAATTGTCTTCTTGGATGAGCCCACCGCAGGCATGGATGCACAATCCCGCAACATGGTGTGGGAGTTAGTCAATGACCTTCGGCGCGACGGCGTAACCATTGTTTTAACCACCCACTTGATGGATGAAGCCGAAGCACTTGCCGATCACGTAATTATCGTTTCCGATGGACAAATACTTGCCAGCGGCACCCCTGATGAGCTCACAGCTCAAAGGGACCACAAGGAAATTAACGTATCAATTGAAACCACCACCCCGCTTAATCTTGAACAGTTCGAGGCAGATTTAAGTGATAGCGGAATAAAAGGGGTAAGCGCTCGGGCAAACCGGCCAATGCACTATTCCCTGAGGACACAGCAGACCACACCTGAATCACTAGCAAATATCGCTCAAGCTGTAGCTCGTCAAAATGTCATGATTCGTTCATTAGATACCGGTCACAGGTCTTTGGAAGATGTCTTCCTAGACATCACAGGAAAAGAACTTAGGAGTTAAGGCACACCATGTCTGAATCTTCAGAAACCTCGCTGCTACAGCACTCATCCCGCTTCCCAGCTGGCACGTTTACCCCCGCGCCTAAACGCGCAACACCTGCAAAGATGCTAGCTGCACAAGGCAAGATGGAGTCTTTGCTTTTCCTCCGCCACGGTGAACAACAGCTCCTCAGCATTATCATCCCGTTGGCAGCACTGATCGCCCTTGCAAAATTCGACATCGTCCCCGGCGAAACCTCATTAAGCAAGACTTTCCCCTTCGCTTTAGCTACCGCAGCGATGAGTGCTGGATTCACAGGTCAAGCAATCAGCCTTGCTTTTGATAGGCGTTACGGTGCACTGAAACGCACAGGTGCAAGCGGCGTTCCAGCGTGGACAATCATTTTTGGCAAGGTGATCGCAGTCATCGCTGTAACAATTGTGCAGATCATCATCCTCGGCATCACTGCCCTACTTTTGGGATGGTCCGCACCGGTTGGTGGCGTCCTCTTTGGAACCATTACCCTCTTTGTAGGCGTGTCCAGCTTTACCGCTTTGGGCATGTTGATGGGCGGAACACTGTCCTCCGAATTAGTCCTAGCCCTGGCAAACCTCATTTGGATTGTGCTGTCCGGCCTTGCAGCTTGGGCAGTGTTCTCCGAAAATGTCAACGCTGACGGCTGGCTATCAATCATTCCGTCCGTTGCACTATCCCAAGGAATGGTAGAAGCTTTCAACGGTGAACTACCTTGGCTCCAACTGGCCATCCTGGTGGGCTGGCTTATTATTACGGGATTCGCCGCTAACAAGTTGTTCCAGTTCTCATCTAGCCGTTAAAGCTACTGGTTGTCGGAAATTGTGGGCAAAAGTTCCCACAGATTGCAGTGGCATATACCACCCCTTTCCCCGCTTCGTCGATTGTCTAAAATAGGCCATGACCGGCTAGAATGAGCCACGTGTCTACTTCAGTTGCTCCCTCAAATAATCCAGTTGAGTTGAAGCCCATTGCTTTTTGGGCACCAACCATCAAAGTGCAGCGCATTTTAGCGCTCCTGCTGTTGATTTTTCAGGGAGGCATCACTGTCACCGGCTCAATTGTCCGCGTAACAGGTTCAGGGCTCGGCTGTGACACCTGGCCGCTTTGCCACGAAGGCTCACTAGTCCCAGTTGCTGGCGCTGCCCCATGGATCCACCAAGCCGTAGAGTTTGGCAACCGCATGCTCACCTTCGTGCTGATTGCCGCAGCACTCGCAGTATTCCTAGCAGTTCTCGGTGCAAAACGACGCCGCGAAATCGTGGTCAACTCCTTCGTCCAAGGCCTAGGCATCATCCTCCAGGCCATCATTGGTGGAATCACAGTACTTGTCGACCTCCACTGGTACGCAGTCGCACTACACTTCCTACCATCCATGATTTTAGTGTTCCTAGCTGCGATTTTGTACACACGCATCGGCGAGCCAGACGACGGCGAAGTAACCACCATGTTCCCCAACTGGATTCGCAACGTTGCAATTGTTGGAGCAATCGCATTGGCCGTTGTTCTGATCACCGGAACAATGACTACCGGCGCTGGTGTTCACTCCGGTGACTCAGGAGTAGGTATGGAAGGCCGCCTCGAAGTAAGCATCGACTGGATGGCACACGTCCATGGCTACAGCATGTACGTCTACCTCTTCTTCACCTTGATCGTGGTTGCCGGCCTATACAAGGTGAAAGCATCACAGCACAACAAGAAGCTCGGACTCATGCTGATTGTCTTTATTCTGATCCAAGCCGGAATTGGAATCCTCCAATACCGCATGGGAGTTCCACGCTGGAGCATTCCATTCCACATTGCAATGTCCTCCGTTGTTGTGGCCTTTACTTCCCTACTGTGGGCTCAAGGCCGAGTGCGCGTTGGAGGCACCGCGACAATTGCCGGTTCTGTTGACGGAGATATCAAGAATATCGCGCTGGCTGAATCAAAGAAGGTTGGTAAATAAAACCAGTCCGACGCCTATAGCCCAACTAGGATCTTCGTCCTGGTTGGGCTTTGCTCATTGGTGCCGGATCTTCGTATGCACTCGTATTTTCTGTGTGTACTTTCGACATCAAGATTTCCTGATTTTTGCCAACATTTTCCGGAAATCTTGGTGCTGAAAGTACATCTGTAGCACGTGAACTTAATGACAACAGAAGCCATTACCGACGACAGACGCTCATTGCCCATTTAAGACCTCGAAATTCTAAAATGAGTATTTGTATGGACGAGCCTCCGAAAACCTCTTAGAAGCGCTCCTGGGGAGGTATGACTTTTCAGGTGTCGCACCAAAATATAAGAGCGACCAAACCAGGAGACCCAGAATCTTCAAAAACTTAAATGCTGGGTCTCTGTGTTTGGTATTGAGATCGATATACCAAACCAGGAGACCCACAAACGTCAAAAACGCGATTTCTGGGTCTCCTGGTTTGGTCTTATGGCCCCGGCAACCCGGCGTCCCGGCGTCCCGGCGTCCCGGCGACGGCCATACAGTGTTCCGGCAACCCGGCAACCCAGGATCTGCCACATCTGTTCCCAAAAGCACCCCAAGCTGCAAGCCTCAATCAGTTAAGGCTTTAAAGTTAAGGCTATGTCTGACCAAAGACTCGATTTTCTGGAACAGAGGCTTTTTGAGCTAGAGCGTGAACTTGGTGCGATCCGTCAAGAACTTTCCGCACTCCGCAAATCACGCTCCGCAGCACCTCGCCCTACCGATGCAGCACCCCCATCAAATAGCACTGCTCCGACGATTAACGCCACCTCTGGTCCTCAGGCAAAAATCTCTTTGTTCATGCAACGTTTCAGTGGAAGAACTGATGTGTACGCCAGGCGTTGGACTAGCCGAAAAACAGGCAAAAGTGGGTGGTCTCCTGCTACCCGCCAGGGTTTTTATTCTAAAGATGCAACTCCAAAAGACTATCTGCCTTTCACCGCAGAGACTGTTAATGCCCACCTGCGCAGAGGTGGTGAACACGTTGGTCTTTATGTCATGCTCCCGAATGACACGTGTAAGCTTTTGGCCTGCGATTTCGATGATGGAACGTGGAAAGAAGATGCTCTAGCTTTTGTCGCTGCGTGTCGTGAACATTGTATTGATGCGCTTGCAGAAATATCTCGTTCGGGTGAGGGCGCTCACGTGTGGATATTTTTCGATGCTCCGATTTCTGCGATGCTGGCGCGTCGTTTAGGTTTTTCTATGTTGCGCCATGCAATGCGTGTGCGTCCAGATATGGATATGTCGTCGTATGATCGTTTCTTTCCTGCTCAGGACACAATTGCCTCGCGTGCTAATGGAAGCTCTAGGCTGGGAAACCTCATCGCGCTACCGTTAAATGGTGACTGTCGAGCCCGCAACACCTCGGTCTTCGCTGATCCAGAAACTTGGGTTCCTTTTGATGATCCTTTCGCGGCGTTGGCCGAAGTTACTCCGCTGACAACTTCAAAAGTAGAAGAGATTCTAGCGAATACCCAACAGAAGTTTGGCCCCGAAATTGAACAGATCAAACGCCCCTCTCGGGCAGAACTTAAGAAAATCAAAGCAAATGGCACCACAATTACCCTAACGGTTGGCAATGAGTTGTCTATCCCCACCGAAGGGTTGCCAGCCGCTGTTATCGCGGAGATTAAACACAGGGCGGTAATCCCAAACCCTGAGTTTTATCGTCGACAAGCGCAAAGGTTTTCGACCTTCGGCGTGCCACGCATCATCATCCGCTTCACCCAGGCCGAGCAGCATTTGCTGCTGCCTAGAGGGCTTGTCGACGACGCCTCCCGCATCCTCTCCCAAGCCGGGTACGCGGTGCGCGTGTCGTGGCCGCGCGCGGTGAAGAAGTCTATTGATGTTGCATTCCTTGGGGACCTGCGACCGCTGCAACAAGATGCGATCAAGGCATTTGGCGGGCAGCGCACAGGAGTGTTGGTCGCTCCGCCGGGTGCTGGAAAAACAGTCATGGCGTGCGCACTGATCGCGCACAGGAAAGTCTCTACAGCAGTGTTAGTCAACCGTGCAGAGTTGATTTCACAGTGGCGTGACCGCCTTAGCCAGTATCTCGATGTTGAACCTGAGGATATCGGGCAGATTGGCGCTGGTCGACGCAAAACAACCGGGATCATCGATTTGATAACGCTGCAGTCGTTAAGCAGAAAAGATTCTGATCCCAAGATTTTGGAACAATATGGTCAGATCATCGTCGATGAGTGTCACAATATCGCCGCTCCTGGAGCAGAGGCAGCATTAGACCAAGTCAAAGCACCTTTTTGGGTAGGTCTTACTGCCACGCCTTTTCGCTCTGACCACATGGATGAGATCATCACCATGCAATGTGGCCCAATTCGACACCGCATGGAGATCGATACTGAAAATGAGAAGCGACTGATCTATCTCCACGAAACTGATTTTGAGTCCGAAGAAACCACGGAAATTCAAGACATCTACAACGAACTTGCGGTCGATCCTGCCCGAAATTTATTAATCAGCAGCGAAGTTGACAAAGCTGTGCAAGCCGGCGATCGATGCCTAGTGCTGGTCAACCGCATCTCTGCACTGGAAGCGCTGGTAGACGGCATTAAATCCTCAACAAAGTACCCGGTTCTAACAATGCATGGTCGCCAAACCACAGAAGAACGAGCGCAGTTGCGTGAAGAACTTGCCGCATTAAGCGAAAACCACTCACCTTTTGTCCTCGTTGCCATGAATAAAGTAGCTGGCGAAGGCCTTGATATTCCAAGTTTGAATACGCTTTTCCTGGCAGCGCCTGTGTCTTTTAAGGGTCTAGTGATTCAACAAATCGGCAGAGTGACTCGTTCTGCGGGTGACAATGAGGCACCTGCAACAGCAGCCGTGGTCCATGACTTTGTCGACGTTAAAAACCCGACCTTAAAGCGCATGCACGGACGCAGACTAAGAGCGATGCAAAAAGAAGGCTTCGTCACCGCTTGATTTTGTTGGTTTAGCCCTAAGGCTTGAGGATTTTTGGTCAATATCCCAACCTTGTCTTTGAGTCATGGTTAGTGTGGGAACTATGAAGGCAATCTTAGTTTCTCGTACCGGCGGCCCCGAGGTGTTGGAGCTTACTGATGTCGAAGCTCCACGGCCCAATGAAGATCAGGTTTTAGTTGAAGTAGATATGGCAGGTGTGAACTTCATTGACACCTATTATCGCCAAGGTGAATATCATGCGCGCCTGCCTTTTATCCCTGGCTTTGAAGGCACCGGCCGCATCCTAGAAGATCCTCAAGGTTTGATTGCTGTTGGCACGAAAGTTGCCTGGTGCGATGCGATGGGGTCCTATGCTCAACAGGTATGTGTGCCACGTGATCGCCTGGTCGCAGTACCAGAAGGTGTGAGCCCTGCGGTTGCCGCATCGATGCTTATGCAAGGCATTACCGCTCATTATTTGACCAATGGTGTCTACGACCTGCAAGAAGGTGATTCCTGCTTGATCACCGCCGGCGCAGGTGGTGTTGGGCTTCTTGCCACCCAGATGGCTGCAGCGAAGGGTGTACGCGTTTACAGCGTGGTGTCTACGGATGAAAAAGCTGAGCTTGCCCTTGATGCCGGCGCTCATGAGGTTTTTCGGTACTCAGAAAACCTCGCTGAACAAGTTCGTCGGCATAACGGCGGACGCGGAGTCGATGTGGTCTATGACGGCGTTGGCCAATCCACATTTAACGAATCCCTCGAAGCCGTACGTCCCCGTGGCACGGTGTGTCTTTTCGGCGCAGCATCTGGCCCCGTCGAGCCCTTTGATCCACAGCTTCTCAATACACACGGCTCGATCTTTTTAACTCGCCCCAGCATCGGCGCGTGGACATCTGAAGAAGGCGAATTCGCCAAACGCGCCCAGGCGGTCACACAGGCCATCGTCGAAGGCAGCTTGCGGGTCCGCGTCACTGGGACTTATTCGCTTGCCGACGCCTCCCTCGCCCACCACGACCTCCAGGCCAGGAACACTAGCGGCTCTTTGGTTCTGAAAATCCCCAAAGACTAGCGGTTAATTCCCTTTTAGGATGTCGGTTTCAATGCTCGGCTCTTTTTAAGTTCGATTTCGCACCTTCGAGACCAATTGGTTTTCGGGACTTTTCCTAGCGATATCGAATTTGCGAAATTGAAGTTAAGGAATTGGACATATGAAATCGCATCCCTGAACTCGAACTTAATCGAGCAAAAACTAAAGCCACTCGAGAGTCTAAGCAACCGAGTGGCTATAAGTTCGAAAAGCTACCTGTTAGAAGAAGGTGGTGGTCCAGCCCATCATTTCGCCGATGGTCTCCAAGCCAAGTACGGCATCGACAGATAGCGCTACGAACAGTACGGCAAGGTAGTTATTGGACAAAATAAACAGCTTCAAAGGCTTCACCTTGCCACCGTTTTTAATGCCAATGTGTAGCTTGATTGCCATGATCAAGAAGGTAACGCCAGAAATAACGGCAACAACTGCGTAGATCCAACCTGTTGCCGGAATAAGCAGGAATGTGGTGAGTACGGTCGCAACGGAGTACCACACGATCTGCGCGGTGACCTGTACTGGAGTGCGCACCACCGGAAGCATTGGAACGCCGGCAGCTTTGTAATCTTCGCGGTACTTCATGGCCAATGCCCAGGTGTGTGGTGGTGTCCAGAAGAAAATCACCATGAACAAGACGATTGACTGCCACCACTGCTGAGGTACACCGGGTTCAAAGTGAGCAACGATGACTGCCCAACCGACAAGTACCGGCATGCATCCTGCTGCTCCGCCCCACACGATGTTCATGTGTGTGCGGCGCTTCAGCCACTTTGTGTACACAAAAATGTAGAAGAAGATTGTGATCAGCACGAAGATGCCAGCGAGTATTGAACCGCATAGCAACCACAGCCACAGGAAGCTGGCTACGGTTAAAATCCAGGCGAATATGGATGCATCTCGGTTGCTCACGGTGTGGCGAACCAATGGTCTGGCTCTCGTGCGGCCCATGCGTTGGTCAATATCAGAATCGGCAACCATGTTGAAGGTGTTGGCTGCCGCAGCTCCCATCCAGCCACCGAAAACGGTGAGCAGAATGAGAACAATGTTGTTTTCCCCGCGCTCTGCTTGAAGCATTGTGGGAATTGTAGCGACAAGTAGGAGTTCGATCACCCTCGGCTTTGTTAGCGCAATATAGGCCTTGATCGTCTCCAAGGGTTTTCCTCCACAACGTTGCATTTTCAAATCACTCATGTATTTAAGGTGTGTGTCTTTTTCCATCAAACATCCCTGCGGTGAGTGGGTACCTTCAGTTCAGGCCCAATCGCCGACAACAGTGTCGGTGCGATTACTCGAGATGTTTTTAAGACACACGGCAATTTAGTCGGATGAAGTTCATTAAAAGTTCCCGAATAAATTTTAATCGTGTTTTTAATACTTTTTCGATGGGAAATCGATCAGCATTTGCCACATTAAAAATTCAGACTTTGATTTCATCGTGATCGAAATTGCTTATGTCGATTCCTTAGAGTCGATTGAGTTAAAACTTTGTAGTTAAAAAACAGCCCAAAACACTTCGGAACCAGACCTAGCCATGCTATCGCCTATTCCTACTATTTGAGTAATCGTAATGAAGTGGGTGTGAAGATCTTTCGCGCAAACAGCTCACGCACATTTGCTTCCGTTTCAACTGAGTAGAGTTGGAAAGGTTCCGTTTCGGTCCGTTTTTGACACATTACGGAACCCGTTTTGAAAAATATTCTTTTTCTTCCAAAATTTCCAGTTGAAAAACCCCATGTCAGAGCAATCCAACTTAAGATTGGTCACACCTTTAATATATTTAGCCCACAGTTGGTTATAAAATGGGTTCAACATCACTATGGTTAGAGGTGTTGACGGGTCAGATTGAGTTACATCTATCTTCGAAGCAGATTTGGGGTAGATCACTTATGCCAATTTGAACCAATTAACGTTAAAGGCGTGGATCTGATCATCGGATCGACGTAAACGAACCAAAACTTGGTCCCGGTTTAACCCAGGAAGGATTGACCACCTTGACGCTGTCACCTGAACTTCAGGCGCTCACTGTACGCAATTACCCCTCTGATTGGTCCGATGCGGACACCAAGGCTGTGGACACAGTTCGTGTTCTCGCTGCAGACGCCGTTGAAAACTGCGGCTCGGGCCACCCAGGCACCGCAATGAGCTTGGCTCCCCTTGCTTACACCCTGTACCAGCGGATCATGAATGTTGATCCTCAGGACACCAATTGGGCAGGCCGCGACCGCTTCGTACTTTCTTGTGGACACTCCTCCCTCACCCAGTACATCCAGCTCTACTTGGGTGGCTTTGGACTTGAGATGGATGATCTCAAGGCTTTGCGCACGTGGGATTCCCTAACCCCTGGTCACCCTGAATACCGCCACACCAAGGGTGTAGAGATCACCACTGGCCCACTGGGGCAGGGTCTTGCATCTGCTGTCGGTATGGCAATGGCCGCTCGTCGCGAGCGTGGCCTTTTCGATCCAACCGCTGCGGAAGGTGAATCCCCATTCGATCACCACATCTACGTCATTGCGTCTGATGGTGATCTTCAGGAGGGCGTCACCTCTGAAGCTTCTTCTATCGCCGGTACCCAGCAGCTGGGTAACCTCATTGTGTTCTGGGATGACAACCGCATCTCCATCGAAGACAACACTGAGATCGCTTTCAACGAAGACGTCGTCGCTCGCTACAAGGCTTACGGCTGGCAGACCATTGAGGTTGAAGGTGGCGAAGACGTTGCCGCTATTGAAGCAGCTGTAGCAGAAGCTAAGAAGGATACTTCGCGCCCAACCTTCATCCGTGTGCGCACCATCATCGGATTCCCTGCACCAACCATGATGAACACCGGCTCTGTGCACGGTGCAGCTTTGGGTGCAGATGAGGTTGCGGCAACCAAGACTGAGCTCGGATTTGATCCTGAGGCTCACTTTGCCATTGATGATGAAGTTATTGCTCACACCCGTTCACTTGCAGAGCGCGCAGCTGAGAAGAAGGCTGCATGGCAAGTTAAGTTTGATGCCTGGGCTGCTGCAAACCCTGAGAACAAGGCTTTGTTCGATCGCCTGAACTCCCGTGAACTTCCTGCGGGCTACGCAGATGAGCTGCCTTCCTGGGATGCAGATGAGAAGGGTGTTGCAACCCGTAAGGCGTCCGAGGCTGCTCTTCAGGCACTGGGCAAGACCCTTCCTGAGCTGTGGGGCGGTTCCGCTGACCTTGCCGGATCCAACAACACTGTGATCAAGGGTTCCCCATCCTTCGGTCCTGAGTCCATCTCCACTGAAACCTGGTCTGCTGAGCCTTACGGCCGTAACCTGCACTTTGGTATCCGTGAGCATGCAATGGGATCTATTCTCAACGGAATTTCCCTCCACGGTGGCACCCGTCCATACGGCGGAACCTTCTTGATCTTCTCCGACTACATGCGTCCTGCTGTTCGTTTGGCTGCACTCATGGAAACCGACGCCTACTACGTTTGGACTCACGACTCCATTGGCTTGGGCGAAGATGGCCCAACTCACCAGCCAGTCGAGACCTTGGCTGCACTGCGTGCGATCCCAGGTTTGTCTGTTTTGCGCCCTGCAGATGCTAATGAAACTGCACAGGCTTGGGCTGCGGCACTCGAGTACAAGGAAGGCCCTAAGGGTCTTGCGCTGACTCGTCAGAACGTTCCAGTTCTTGAAGGTACGAAGGAAAAGGCAGCCGAAGGCGTTCGTCGTGGCGCTTACGTTTTGGTTGAAGGCTCCAAGGAGACCCCAGACGTTATCCTTTTGGGTTCCGGCTCTGAAGTTCAGTTGGCAGTTAACGCGGCAAAGGTTCTTGAATCTGAGGGCGTTGCAGCTCGCGTTGTTTCTGTTCCTTGCATGGATTGGTTCCTGGAGCAGGATGCTGACTACATCGAGTCTGTCCTTCCAGCAGCTGTCACTGCTCGTGCATCTGTTGAGGCTGGTATTGCCATGCCGTGGTACCGCCTGCTTGGTACCCAGGGTCGTGCGGTTTCCCTTGAGCACTTCGGCGCTTCTGCGGATTACCAGACCTTGTTTGAAAAGTTCGGTATCACCACCGATGCAGTCGTAGCAGCAGCTAAGGACTCCATCAACGCTTAGGTCACCTTTGCTTTTTAGCGACATCGCCCGGGGTAAAAAGATTCTCCGGAATTTTATTGCCCCGGGTTGTTGTTGTTAATCGGTATAAAGGGTCTTGAGAATACCTTCCCCTGGTCACAGTTTTTCAGGTGGCCTAGAAAATTTACTTTTAAGGAAAATTGGCTTTTATGTCCCACATTGATGATCTTGCACAGCTCGGTACTTCCACCTGGCTCGATGACCTTTCTCGTGAACGCATTACTTCCGGCAACCTCCAGCAGGTTATTGATGAAAAGTCCGTAGTCGGTGTCACCACAAACCCAGCTATTTTCGCTGCTGCTATGTCCAAGGGCGATTCGTACGATGCACAGATCGCTGAGCTTAAGGCTGAGGGCGCATCTGTTGATCAGGCCGTCTACGCGATGAGCATCGACGATGTCCGCAATGCTTGTGATCTGTTCACCGGCATCTACGAATCTTCCAATGGTTACGACGGCCGCGTGTCCATCGAGGTTGATCCACGCATCTCCGCTGATCGCGATGCAACCCTGGCTCAGGCTAAGGAACTGTGGGCAAAGGTTGATCGTCCAAATGTCATGATCAAGATCCCTGCAACCCCAGGATCACTGCCAGCAATCACCGACGCATTGGCTGAAGGCATTAGCGTCAACGTCACGTTGATCTTCTCTGTTGCCCGCTACCGCGAGGTTATCGCTGCATTCATCGAGGGTATTAAGCAGGCTGCTGCCAACGGCCACGATGTCTCCAAGATCCACTCTGTGGCTTCCTTCTTCGTCTCCCGCGTCGACGTTGAAATCGACAAGCGCCTCGAGGCTATCGGCTCTGAGGAAGCACTTGCACTGCGCGGCAAGGCAGGCGTTGCTAACGCTCAGCGCGCTTACGCTGTATACAAAGAGCTTTTCGACGCCGCCGAGCTGCCAGAAGGCGCAAACACTCAGCGCCCACTGTGGGCTTCCACCGGCGTGAAGAACCCTGCTTACGCACCTACCCTGTACGTATCTGAACTGGCTGGCCCTAACACCGTCAACACCATGCCAGAGGGCACCATTGACGCTGTGTTGGAATTGGGTAACCTGCACGGCGATACCCTTTCCAATTCTTCTGCTGAAGCTGACGCTGTGTTTGCACAGCTAGATTCCCTGGGCATCGACCTAGCTGATGTCTTCGACGTCCTAGAAACCGAAGGCGTTGACAAGTTCGTTGCATCTTGGAGTGAACTCCTTGAATCCATGGAAGCTCGCCTGAAGTAAGATCAGCAAGCTGCATTAGTAACGGCCGACATGAGCATATTTACCTCTTCACGCTTATGTGGCCGTTACACATCTTTCATCAAAGAAAGGATCGTGACGCTACCACTGTGAGCACCAACACGACTCCCACCAGCTGGACCAACCCACTGCGCGACCCGCAGGATAAACGACTCCCCCGCATTGCTGGCCCTTCCGGCATGGTGATCTTCGGTGTCACTGGAGATCTAGCACGCAAGAAGCTGCTTCCCGCCATTTATGATCTGGCAAACCGTGGATTGCTCCCTCCAGGATTTTCGCTGGTTGGTTACGGCCGCCGCGAATGGTCCAAAGAAGACTTTGAAAAATATGTGCGTGAAGCCGCTAGCGCGGGTGCCCGTACAGAGTTCCGCGAAAACGTGTGGGAACGTCTTGCCGAGGGCATGGAGTTTGTCCGCGGAAACTTTGATGATGATGAAGCTTTTGACAACCTTGCGGCCACCCTAGAGCGCATTGATAAAACCCGTGGCACCGCTGGGAACTGGGCGTATTATCTGTCCATTCCGCCAGATTCCTTCGCTGCAGTCTGCCACCAACTAGAGCGCTCCGGCATGGCAGAATCCACCGAAGAAGCATGGCGTCGCGTCATCATTGAAAAGCCATTTGGCCACAACCTTGAGTCCGCGCATGAGCTCAACCAGTTGGTTAACGCGGTCTTCCCTGAATCTTCAGTGTTCCGAATCGATCACTACTTGGGTAAAGAGACTGTTCAAAACATTTTGGCATTGCGCTTTGCCAACCAGCTGTTTGAACCACTGTGGAATTCAAACTATGTCGATCACGTGCAAATCACCATGGCTGAAGATATCGGCTTGGGTGGTCGCGCTGGCTATTACGACGGTATTGGTGCCGCACGAGACGTCATCCAAAACCACCTAATTCAGCTCCTGGCTCTGGTTGCCATGGAGGAACCGATCTCTTTTGTTCCGGCACAGTTGCAGGCGGAAAAGATCAAGGTTCTTTCTGCCACCAAGCCGTGCTACCCGCTGGATAAAACCTCTGCTCGTGGACAATATGCCGCTGGTTGGCAGGGATCAGAATACGTCAAGGGCTTACGTGAAGAAGATGGATTCAATCCAGAATCCACCACGGAAACGTTTGCTGCCTGCACTTTAGAAATCACGTCGCGCCGTTGGGCTGGTGTCCCGTTTTATCTGCGCACCGGCAAGCGTCTTGGTCGACGGGTCACTGAAATCGCGGTGGTGTTTAAAGATGCACCTCACCAACCGTTCGATGGTGATATGACTGCTGCTCTTGGCCAAAACGCCATTGTCATTAGAGTTCAGCCTGATGAGGGCGTGCTGATTCGTTTCGGTTCCAAGGTGCCAGGTTCTGCCATGGAAGTTCGCGATGTCAACATGGACTTCTCCTATTCAGAGTCGTTTACCGAGGAATCCCCTGAGGCCTATGAGCGCCTCATTTTGGATGCCCTCTTGGATGAATCCAGCCTCTTCCCCACCAATGAAGAAGTGGAACTCAGCTGGAAGATTCTGGACCCAATTCTTGAAGCATGGGATGCAGACGGCACACCTGAGGATTACCCTGCGGGAACGTGGGGTCCAAAGAGCGCAGATGAAATGCTTTCCCGCAACGGTCACTCCTGGCGCAGGCCATAATTTAGGGGCACAACTTATGATCTTTGAACTTCCAGACACCACTACTCAAGCAATCTCCAAGACACTTTCGCGCCTGCGCGAATCTGGCACCCAGGTGACCACAGGTCGGGTGTTAACGCTCATCGTGGTTACTGATTCTGAAAGCGATGTCGCAGCAATCACGCAATCAACCAATGAGGCATCACGTGAACACCCATCGCGTGTGATCATTTTGGTTGTTGGTGATAAAACAGCAGAAACCAAGGTCGATGCTGAAGTCCGCATCGGTGGAGATGCCGGTGCCTCCGAGATGATTATCATTCATCTCAACGGCCCGGTTGCTGACAAATTGCAGTATGTTGTCACGCCGTTACTGCTTCCAGATACCCCGATCGTGGCATGGTGGCCAGGTGAATCACCAAAGGATCCAGCACAAGATCCAATTGGGCGCATTGCACAGCGACGCATCACTGATGCTTTGTATGACCGTGATGATGCCCTAGAGGATCGGGTGGAAAATTATCACCCGGGTGATACCGATATGACGTGGGCTCGCTTGACACAGTGGCGCGGTCTCGTGGCTTCTGCGCTGGACCATCCGCCTCACAGCGAGATTTCTTCTGTCAGGCTCACGGGAGCTAGCGGAAGTACTTCGGTGGATTTGGCTGCAGGTTGGCTTTCCCGCAGACTTAATGTCCCAGTTATCCGTGAGGCAACGGATGCTCCAACTGTGCCAACTGATGAATTTGGCACTCCACTGTTGGCTATCCAGAGGTTGGAAATTGTCCGCACAACTGGATCGATTGTGATCACTATCCAAGATGCTCACACCGTTCGAGTAGAGATGCCAGAGTCCGGCAATCCCCCATCATTGGTTGCTATTGGTCGACGCAGTGAAGCTGATTGTTTGGCTGAAGAACTTCGCCATATGGACCCTGATTTGGGCTACCAGCATGCACTTTCTGGTCTATCCAATGTCAAAATGGAAACTGTTTAAGGAGAACGTAAAGCACTATGGTTGATGTAGTTCGCGCACGTGATACTGAGGATTTGGTTGCACATGCTGCAGCACGATTTATCCAGGTTGTAGAAGCCGCTACCGCAGATGATGGCACGGCACGTGTTGTTCTCACCGGTGGCGGAGCGGGCATAAAGTTGCTGGAAAAGCTCAGTGTGGATGCAGCCCACCTGCCGTGGGAGCGGATTCACGTATTTTTCGGTGATGAGCGCAACGTCCCTGTTTCTGATCCAGAATCCAACGAGGGTCAGGCCAGAGCTGCACTACTGTCTAAGGTCGCCATTCCAGAAGGCAATATCCATGGGTATGGCCTTGGTGAAGTAGATCTAGCACAGGCAGCAACAGCATATGAAGCTGTGTTGGATAAGTTCGCTCCCAATGGTTTTGATCTCCACCTGCTGGGTATGGGCGGCGAGGGTCATATTAATTCCCTTTTCCCTCACACTGACGCAGTTAAGGAAAGCTCTGCGAAGGTTTTGGCTGTATTTGATTCCCCTAAGCCTCCTTCAGAGCGTGCAACTTTGACACTTCCTGCGGTTCACTCCGCTAAGCGGGTGTGGCTGTTGGTTTCAGGTAGTGAGAAGGCAGAGGCTGCTGCAGCTATCGTTAACGGTGAACCTGCAGTTGAATGGCCTGCTGCTGGGGCAACCGGTGCTGAAGAAACTATCCTCTTCGTCGCTGATGATGCCGCGGTGAATCTCTAATCAGCATTAATCAGGGGTGTACCTTCACACAAGAAGGTACACCCCTGATTACAGTTTTAGAATCTCACCCCTAAGACTGTGTGCAAGTAGGTTAACTATCTATACGCCCACCGCCTCTTTGATTGGCTTGTGGGAGCTGATCTGAAAATCTTTACTGTATAAAGGCGAGTCAGCGTCGAGTGCCAATTGTGCTGCTAGTTCGCCATAAGCTGGAGAGAGCTTGAAGGCGTGTCCAGATCCACCGGTGAGCACTACTACGTTGTCTACCTTGTCGATAATCGGAGATTTATCGGCAGTATAAGTGTCATAGTGGACACTAAAGCGATTGGGCTCTGGATTAACCCCTGGGAACAAATCGTGGGTTTGGCGGCCAAATTCTGACACCGCTTCTCGGTCAAGTCGTAGATCTTCATCTTCTACGTGCGCACTCATCGGTACACCCCAGTTGTCTAGTCCAGCGATCTTGATGCTGTATCCATCAACGCATGGTGCACCGAAAACGTGGAACCCATCACGATCACGGATGAAGCAAGGAAGATTTTCCGGTTGGAAGTCGACTGGGTTAGTGGGCAAGAACCACGTCAGCACCAATCGTCGAACTTCAAGCAGTGGAGCAATAGAGGGCACAAGTTCTCCTGTCCAGCTACCGGTGGTGACAATCACGCGGTCAACGATCGTGGTTTGCTTGCCTGCTTGAATGATCACGTGGTCGCCGTTATCAACAATGTTGGTGATTTTTTGGTGATCTCGTATTTCTGCACCATTGTTGCGTGCTGCTTCAATGGCACTAAATACAGCTAATTCCGGTCGAAGGGCTCCACCCTGAAGGTCAACAATGCCAGCTTCGTCATCGCGGAAGTTCAAACCTGGGTAGCGCTTGCGCATCTCAGCCGCGGTTAATCGCTCATGGGGCAGATCATAGCGTTCTACTGATTCCACCAACCGCTGGAAAGGTGCTTCATCTTCCTTGCCAGTGCTCAACACTCCAAAATTATGGAAAATCTCGCGCCCGGAAGTATCACTTAACAAGGCCCAGAGCTCTTGCGCACGCTTTAGCAAAGGAACATAGGTGCTGCCTTCGTGATAAGCCATCCGAAACAGTCGAGATTCGCCAGTAAATGCGCCATAACCGTGTGAAATTCCAAACTGTTCAAAACCAATAGCTTCAACACCTGGGATTTTACTCAAATGCCACAGCGCCATGGAGCCGGTTGATCCAAGGCCAATTACCGCAATTTTCATGGTTGTCTCCTAAGCGAGTTCGGGTGATTCCCAAAGGTTTAATGTCGTGCCAATCCCCTTTTCCAAAGCGTTTTCATACACTTGGGTTGCCCACGCGACGTCTTCTACTGGCATGCCGCCGACAGAGTAGAGAATGATTTCTTCATCGTTGGTACGACCAGGCAATTTCCCGGAACAAATATCACCGATTTGGGAAATTTTTGATTGATCCAATTCACCTTTCAGCGCCAAGTCGTACCAGTGTGTTCCTGGAATACCAAGGAGTTGATACGCCTTAGGACCGTATTCTTCTGCCCAGGCTTCGTAGAGGCCTAAGTAATCAACGACGAGGCGGGCGTCGTCAAGCAAATAAGCGTCGTCGAAGCGACCGGCAGCTGGCAGGAGGAGCAGGGCGCCTGGTTTCAGCCATTCTTTTTTAAAGTATGGGAAGGCCGAAGATCCTGCGGCGTCCGTGGTGGTTGCGGCGATGACTACGTCTGCGTCTTTGACTACTTCTTCTTCAGATCCGACGGCGACGACTTCGATCTCGGGAAATTTTTCCAACGCCCATGTTGCAAAGGCAGTAATTCCGCGTTCACTGCGTCCCTTGATCTTGATGGTGGTGATTCCTGGACGCTCTGCGATGCATGCCTCGGTGATCGTTTTGGCCATAACCCCAGGTCCGACGACGGCCAAGGTGGTTGCATCCGCCACAGCTAGGTGCTTCACGCCCACGCCGGGAACCGCTCCGGTGCGGTAGGCGGACAGCAGGTTCGCCGACATAATGGCTTTGGGGGCGCCGGTGACGGTGTCGTTGAGCACAAAGGTGTGGATCGAGCGCGGCAAGCCGGACGTTTTATTTTCTGCATTGGAGCCGTACCATTTCACGCCGGTGTTTTTGAATCGCCCGCCCAGGTATGCGGGCATTGCCATGAATCGGCGGTCCGGGCCATCTTTGGGCATGCCTTCGAAAGCAGGGTTTTCCGGGAAAGTGATCATGGCGCCGTGCGAGTTGGAGTTTAGCCCAGCCATTTTGTAGTCGCCCTGTGCCAAGAGCACGAGGGTTTCTTCCATTACATCCACGCATTGTGCGATGTCTTTGACCCCTGCCGCAATCATGTCCGGCTCGCTTAAGAACAAGAAATTGATAGCGGTTTCAGTGGTATAGGTTGCAGTCATTTTTAGGCCTTTCGGTTGTCAGCAATTTGCTTTTCGACGCCCACCTGCGGGCTATCGGGTACGGTTTCCACGGGGATTTCAGGTTCCATGGTGGACCGGGTTGCCATGCCAATCCCGTTGGAATTGAGGTGGTAAGCGGATTCTGCATGTTCAGAGCGGTCGATGCCTTCATATTCTGCTTCGGCAGTGATGCGGAGAGTCATCACCTTGTTCAGCAATGTGGCTATTACCCACGTCATGCCGAATGCGTAGGCAAGGGTCACGATGATTGCTAGCGGTTCCCTCCACAGCAAGGAAAGTTCGCCACCAAAGAAAATTCCAGCAACCCCGGCTGGTGCAAGCGGATCACCAAACAACATGACAAAGAGTGCTCCTGCAATGCCAGCCATGCCGTGCACTGCAAAGACATCGAAGGAATCATCAACTTTGTGTCCCTTCTTCCAGCTAATCGCCCAGAAGGACACAATTGCACCGAGGGCTCCAACTGCGAATGCTCCAAGTGGGCTAACAGCGTCTGCTGCCGGAGTGATTGCAACAAGACCTGCAATCGTGCCCGTTGCTGTGCCGAAGAAGGTGGGCTTACCGCTGAATACACGTTCAACGAGCATGAAGCCCATCATTCCGCCAGCTGCAGCGATGAGAGAGGTAACCACGACATAGCTTGCGAGGAAGTTAGCACCACCAGCAGTGCCACCATTGAAACCAAACCACCCGGCGATAATTAATCCAGCGCCGATCAAAATCAATGGCAGGTTGTGTGGACGCACAGCCATCGTGTGTCTGCGACCCAACACCATGGCGAGCGCTAATCCAGAAGCACCAGCGTTCATGTGTACTGCGGTTCCTCCGGCAAAGTCATGGAAGTTGAGGAGGTTTTTCATCCATCCACCTACATAACCGGATTCAGGATCATCGAGTGCAAATACCCAGTGCGCCAACGGTGCATAGACGAAGGTGAACCATAAAACGCCAAACACTAACCATGCCCCAAAGCGCATGCGCCCTGCGGCACCAGATGACACCAGTGCCAAAGAGATAGCAGCAAACAGAATGTAGAAACCAGCCCACATGAGGTTTCCAGTGCCGTCATCTTCCATCACGCTGCGGAAACCAAAGTATTCAATCGGATTGCCGATGATTCCCCATCCCCCAACGGAGTTTCCAAGAACAAGGCCGTGTCCATACAAGATATAGACGAGTCCGACTACTCCAAGCGAGCTCATGACCATCATGAACGTGTTGAGCACGTGTTGCCCACCAAGCATGCCACCGTAAAGCAACGACAAACCAGGGAACATCAGGCTTACCAACGCAAAAGCTGCGAGAATCCAGGCTAGATCTGAGGGGTCCATTTTAAAGGCCTTTCAGCTAAGTGATGCTGTCGAGCGAAATATTTTCTATTCCGCTATAGATAAACCTAGTCTAGTTTCTACCTATCACTCTATAGATTTCTATTTTTATAATGAAAGTCACACTTCCCTCAGGTTTAACCGCTACTCCGCGCCTGATGACCACAGGGGATGGGCACTCGAGAAGATTTTGACCCGTCTTGGGTCAAATTAGTGCCGAAATAACTGTTTGACCCGTGTGGATTTAGGTGTTCACGCACTAGGCAGCATAAGACCAAACCAGGAGACCCAGAAATTACGTTTTTGACGTTTGCGGGTCTCCTGGTTTGGTGTATCGCTCTCATTACCAAACACAGAGACCCAACATTTAAGTTTTTGAAGTTTCTGGGTCTCCTGGTTTGGTCGCTCTGAAATTTCGACCTCTAACCCTAAAGGTCACACCTCCCTAGAAGCCCGTTTAAGGGGTTTTCAAGGTCAAGCGCATACAAAAGCTCATCCAAGAAAACTGGAGGCCTTAAACAAGCGATAAACGCTAATGCCTTTTTTCATGGCAGAAATACCTGGTCAGATTTTGGAGACCAACTGGAGATACCAAACAGGCGTGCCAAGATTTCAAGAAAATCGAAAATCTTGGCACGCCTGTTTGGTCTTTAAGAGGTCACTGCGCAATCAGTATTCGCCTGTGGTGAAATTAAAAATCCCACAGTGAAACTAAAAAGCGGCTCCCGACCCAAGGAGACCGCTTTTTAAATCGCACGTGCTCTATGAATAAGCCTGGATGAGATTGAGCGCGATGATGCACACAATCCAGATAACGGCAACCAAAATGGTGACGCGATCCAAGTTCTTTTCTACAACCGTGGAGCCTGAAAGATTAGACTGCACGCCGCCACCGAAGAGGCTGGAGAGTCCGCCACCTTTACCCTTGTGCAGCAAGACGAAAACCGTCATGAGCAGGCAGGCGACGACGAGGATGATTTGAAGCGTCAATGCCATATGGAATAAGTTCCTTTGCCGTTTGAGAACCAAGGTGGACCTAATGTTCACCTGATTTCGAATAACTTTAGATAGTATACACGAGTTCTACCCACCCAGCCGGACTAGCCGGAGTTACGAAGTGCAGTGGACAGACCATTCATGGTCAGCTGAATATTGCGGGATACTTGATCACTTTGATCACCCTTGCGGTAGCGACGCATCATCTCCACCTGAATGACATTCAACGGAAGCAAGTAAGGGTAACGACGTTGCACGGACCTGGCCAGAAGGGGGTTGTCATCAAGCAGATCATCGGAGCCGGTGATCACACAGAACATCTTTTTGGTCAGGAAGTACTCTTCGTGGATAACAGAGTAAATGCGCTCGGCTACTTCCCTATCTGGGATGAGATCTGCATAAAGCTTGGCCAAACGTAGTTCAGCTTTAGACATCACTTGAGCCATGTTGTCTAGAACCGAGGTGAAAAACGGCCACGATTCATTGAGTGTTTGCAGCTCAGCAATGCGTTGGGTGGCTTGCTCCCCTTCTCCGATCCACTGTTGCAATGCGGTTCCCACACCAAACCAGCCTGGCAGCATGACGCGTGACTGTGACCAGCTCAGCACCCAAGGAATAGCCCGGAGATCTTCAACAGAAGAGGTCTGCTTGCGTGACGATGGCCTCGAGCCGATATTCAAAGAACCGATTTCTTGCAGCGGTGTTGATTGCGTGAAGTAATCGATAAATCCTTGATCCTCATGAACCAATGAGGCATATTTTTTCAGGCTGAGCTCAGAGATCTCACTCATGATTTCATACGCGCGTTGGTGATCGGTGAGGTCGGAGACGTCGAGAAGCGATGCCTCTAGTGTCGCTGAAACTAGTGCCTCGAGGTTTCGGCGCGCAGTTTCCGGGTTGCCGTACTTGGCTGAAATGATTTCGCCCTGCTCCGTGATGCGTACCGAACCACGCACTGCACCTTTCGGCTGTGCCAGGATGGCGTCGTAAGAAGGTCCGCCACCACGGCCGACGGTGCCACCGCGGCCGTGGAAGAGTCGAAGCTTAACCCCGGCTGATCGGCAGAGTTCGACGAGCTGCAGTTCCGCGTCGTAAAGCGCCCAGTTTGCGGAGAAATATCCACCATCTTTATTGGAGTCGGAGTAACCAAGCATGACTTCCTGGACGTTATCGCGCTGCAAAAGGTAGTTGCGGTAAAGATCAATTTTCCACAGTTCGTCGAGGATTCCGGCGCCGGCCTGGAGATCTTCGATGGTCTCGAACAGTGGGATGACATCGACGGTGCCGCGAGGGTGATCGCCATTTGCCGCGATCAGCCCAAACTCCTTGAGCAACACCATGGGCTCTAACACATCGGTGACAGATGAGGCCATGGAAATGATGCAGTGAGGAACCATCTGTGGGCCAAATTTTTCCACCGCATCAGATGCCGTGCGGAAAATACCGAGCTCACGGTCGGTGACTTCACTGTGGTTGTTGGCACCATGTGGGATCAATGGACGAGGGCTGCGCAATTCCTCGAGCAAAACCTCAAGTTTTTCGGTTTCAGAAAGCTCGCGGTAGTTGGTTGTTACATGAGCACGCTCAAATAGCTCGGTGAGCACATCTTCATAGCTTTCTGAGTTTTGGCGCAGGTCAAGAGCGTAAAGATTAAATCCAAAGCTTTCGATGGCAGAGATCAACACAGACAAACGGTCATCGGCGATGAGGGTGTCATTTGATTTACGCAGCGAAACATCAATGGTTAACGCATCATTGAGGAAATCCTCGGGGGATGTATACGCATCGAAGACTTTAAACCACACGCCTTCGACAGCATCCTCACCGATTAGCTTTGCGGTGGTGGCCAAAATACGACCACGAATACCATGCACAGCTCGGCGATATGGCTCATCTACCCTGCTTGGCACATCGTTGTGACCAGCATCTGCCAGAGCAAGAAGTTCTGGGGTGACCTCATTCATGCGGTCAGACAAGCTTAGTTCATGTTCTAAAGCATGCAGCTGGCGCGCATAGTATTTCAGTACTGTTTCCGCAGCGCGGTGAGTGGAGTACTCAACGGTTTCCGCGGTGACATAAGGATTTCCATCATGGTCTCCACCGATCCATGATCCTGGCTTGACTACGGACTTCCGTGGAACATCCTCGCCGAAACGCTCACGGAGCTCAACTGACACATCGCGGTTGATGCGAGGAATTTCTTCCAGCAGGCTCAGCTTGTAGTAGCGCAAGCCGACTTCAATTTCATCTTCGATGCGTGGACGGGCAACACGAATCAGCGCAGTCTGCCACAAAATGGTGATGCGGCGTCGGATGTCTTTTTCCAGCTCGTCTAATTTGCTTTGGGTACGAGCATTAGGTGCTGCCAACTGCAATGTGTGACGCTCACGCATGTGGGTGGTAATCCACTTTTGCGCATCAAATACTGTACGACGGCGTGTTTCAGTTGGGTGGGCGGTAAGAACTGGAGCTACCTCGGCATTGCGCATCACTTCAGCGACTGCATCCGCACCAATTTTGGCATCATTAAGCTTCAGCCATGTGGCATCAAGCGTGCTATCTGGTGGAGTGTCCCCCGCATCCAGTGCGGCTTCGCGCAGCTCTTCATCATGCAGATCCTCTGCCAAGTTCGCTAGCAATGCAAAGTGGGAAAACGCACGCGCGATGGGTGTTGCTTTGGCAGGGCTAATCCCGTCAAAGACCTCCACGAGGCTATCCATCTCCGCATTGCCTTTGGCGATATCAAAGGAGGTAAGGCGAGCTTTTTCTACCAGCTCGTAGACATCTTGACCTTCTTGTTCGGCAATAACCTCACCGAGAATACGGCCAAGGAACCTGATGTCATCACGTAAAAAATCAGTCATAACTACTTTTAAACACTCTTTCAGAATTAGGGTGTTACGTGCTCTAATGAGAAAAATCTAAAGAAAATCGCCCAGTAAAACAGATGTTTGACTGGGCGACATACTTTTAACGATTGCACGGTGCAATCAAGTAAAAAGTGGACTAGACAACGCTCGCAGCATTTGCTGCCAACTTGGCAAAAGCTTCACCATCAAGGGAAGCACCGCCAACTAGTCCGCCATCAACATCTGGCTGTCCCACAATTTCTGCCACAGTCTCTGCCTTAACAGAACCGCCGTACAAAATACGCAGGCCTTCTGCAACCTCTGCACCTGCAAGCTCAACGATCAGACCACGAATTGCCTTGCATACTTCCTGTGCGTCAGCGGCAGAGGCAACCTTGCCGGTTCCAATTGCCCACACTGGTTCATAGGCAATCACAGTGTTGCTGAGATCTGTAGCATCCAGACCTGCCAAAGAGTTACGGGTCTGCTCTACGACATAGTCAACATGGGTGCCGGCTTCGCGGATCTCTAGTGGCTCACCAACACACACGATGGGGCTAATGCCCTTCGACAGTGCAGCCTTTGCCTTTGCAGCAACAAGCTCATCAGATTCATTGTGGTACTCGCGGCGTTCGGAGTGTCCAACAACAACCCAAGAACAGTTCAGCTTTGCCAACATGCTGGCAGAAACCTCACCGGTGTAAGCGCCGGACTCGTGCTGGGAAACATCCTGTGCACCGAAGGTGACCTCAAGCTTGTCCCCCTCAACGAGGGTCTGGACCGAACGGATATCAGTGAATGGAACGGTGACAGCAACGTCAACCTTTTCAAAGTATTCCTTTGGAAGTGCAAACGCGAGCTTCTGTACCGTTCCGATAGCTTGCTGATGATCCAGGTTCATCTTCCAGTTACCAGCAATAAGTGGCTTACGAGCCATGGCTTAACACGCCTTTCTAAAAAGTTTCCCGGCTACCTTCTGTTGTTCTAGAAGGTCTTACCGGAGTACAGAGTTGTTACTGAGCAAGGATTGCAACGCCAGGAAGTTCCTTACCTTCAAGGAACTCGAGGGAAGCGCCACCACCGGTGGAAATGTGAGAGAAGCCGTCTTCGTTCAGGCCAAGAACACGGACGGAAGCTGCGGAGTCGCCACCACCGACGACAGAGAATGCGCCGTTACCGGCGGTTGCGTCAATGATTGCCTGTGCGACACCGCGGGTGCCATCGGCGAAAGCTTCGAATTCAAAGACTCCCATTGGGCCGTTCCAGAATATGGTCTTTGCGGTGCCAAGTACTTCTGCGAACTTCTTCACAGACTCTGGTCCGACATCAAGAGACATCCAGCCTTCTGGGATGGAGTCGAGATCAACGATCTTCTTTTCTGCGTCTTTGTTGAACTCGGATGCTGCCACCAAGTCGACAGGAAGGACAATCTTGTCGCCGAAACGAGCGAGAAGATCCGTGCAGGTGTCTTTCATTTCTTCCTGTAGGAGGGACTGTTGAACGTTGTGGCCCTGAGCTGCGAGGAAAGTGTAGCACATGCCTCCACCGATGATGATCTTGTCGGCCTTTGCCGCCAGTGCTTCAATGACACCGATCTTGTCGGACACCTTGGAACCGCCAAGAACCACCACGTATGGAGCTTCAGGTGCTTCAGCGATCTTCTCCAGCACGGAGATTTCGGTTTCTACAAGTCCACCAGCGTAATGTGGCAGCAGCTTTGCAATGTCGTAAACAGAAGTCTGTGCACGGTGCACAACACCAAAACCATCGGAAACAAATGCACCGTTGTCTGCTGCAAGGGCAGCAAGTTCCTTGGCGAATGCAGTGCGCTCTGCCTCGTCCTTGGAGGTTTCGCGTGGATCAAAGCGGACGTTTTCCAGCAGGAGGATATCTCCTTCGGTTAGTCCGTTTGCACGCTCGTGTGCGTCTTCGCCAACAACATCTGCAGCAAGGGCAACGTACTGGCCAAGCTCATCAGACAGTGCTTCTGCAACTGGTGCGAGTGAGTACTTTTCGTTGACTTCACCTTTTGGACGTCCAAGGTGAGCCATGACAATAACCTTCGCACCGGCTTCAGAGAGTGCTTTAAGGGTTGGTAGGGAGGCAATGATTCGGCCCTTATCGGTGATCTCGCGGTCATCGTTGAGGGGAACGTTGAAGTCAGATCGAACGATGACGTGGCGTCCGTCTACGCCTTCGTCGAGCAAGTCCTTGAGGGTCTTAACAGCCATGCCGTACTCCTTGGAGATTTGATTAGTTTTAACATTTATTTAGCGTCAAAGCGCTTGAGCCATCATATTCATTTATGCCCTGTCCCAGATTGCCACATTTTGTGTGGCTCTGGCACTGGAATTCAATTGTAATAATGTAAAGACACAAAATAGCCCGGGGTGCACCGAGGCACACCCCGGGCTATTGGGATGACACATCACTGTAGGCGCACAGCGCCTAAGTTAACGATGTGAATGTTTAGAGCTTGGAAGCAACCAGCTCGGTTAGACGCAGAAGCTGGCAGGTGTAGCCCCACTCATTGTCGTACCAGGAAACAACCTTCACGGTGTTACCGGAAACCTTGGTTAGACCTGCATCGAAGATGGACCCGTGGGAGTCGGAAACGATATCGGTGGATACCAGTGGCTCTTCGGAGTAAGCCAGGGTCTCGCCGAACTCGCCGACTGCAGCTTCCTTGATGGCAGCGTTAACAGCTTCGACGGTGACCTCAGACTTGGTGTTGAAGGTCAAGTCGGTTGCGGAACCGGTGATAACAGGGACACGAAGTGCGTAGCCATCAAGCTTGCCCTTGAGTTCTGGAAGCACGAGCGCAACAGCCTTTGCTGCACCAGTGGAGGTAGGAACAATGTTGACGGCTGCTGCACGAGCACGACGCAGATCCTTGTGAGGAGCATCGTGCAGGCGCTGGTCACCGGTGTAAGCGTGAACGGTGGTCATCAGACCGTTTTCAATGCCGAACTTATCGTTAAGTACCTTAGCGATTGGTGCAAGGCAGTTGGTGGTGCATGATGCGCCGGAGATGACGTTGTGGTTCTCAGGGTCGTAGGTCTCGTGGTTTACACCGTAAACGAAGGTCGCGTCTTCGTTGCTTGCAGGTGCAGAGATAATAACCTTCTTAGCGCCGGCCTCGATGTGAGCCTTAGCTGCATTGGCGTCGGTGAAGAAGCCGGTGGACTCGATGACGATATCCACGTTGTGTGCAGCCCAATCCAGGTTCTTTGGGTCACGCTCAGCGTATACAGCGATGCGCTTGCCACCCACGGTGATGGAATCATCATCGTATTCAACTTCCTGGCCAAGGCGGCCAAGGATGGAGTCGTACTTGAGAAGGGTGGAAAGGGTCTTGTTGTCGGTGAGGTCGTTTACTGCAACTACCTCAAGATCATCGCTGCGCTGCAGAACTGCGCGGAAGAAGTTACGTCCGATACGGCCAAATCCGTTAATACCAACACGAATGGTCATGTTGTGTCTCCTCTAAAGATTGTAGGAAATGCAATGTGGAAAGCAGTTAGGTCGATCAAGAAGCTAAACGCTCAAATGCGCCGAAGCGATCAGAGCCAAGGGTGAGTTGGCGAATTTTCCAACTCACGCACCAAACCTACTCACATTGGATAATTCGTCGAGTCAACTCCGTGTCAACCTGATCCCAACTTTAGCCGGGAAACAAAGATTTCGCAGCAGTTTCAAAATCATCCAAACACATTCAAAAATAGGTACCGACCCCAAACGGGGGCATTTCCAACACTTCAACTAAGTAGTTTTTGCAGGGAACGAACCTGAAATCGTTCGCACGCGCCACGACTCCCCCAAATGGGGCTAGTTATGAAATGAACAACACTTCCAAAAATCCACAAAACAAAGTCTCAGATTTAAAGCCAGTGTGACACAACTCACACTGGCTTCATGTGTTCCTGCCCACTCGATGGTCGTTTTTCCACCTTGGTCATGGGCGAGACATGTTCTAAATTTCTTCCAACAAGTCCTCTGTCACAACAGAATTAGTATCGGGGATTTTCAAATCCTGCGCACGCTTATCAGCCATGGTGAGCAATCGTCGAATACGACCTGCAACAGCATCCTTAGTCATTTGAGGATCCGCCAGACGACCTAACTCCTCCAATGAGGCTTGTCGGTGCTGTACTCGCAATTGTCCCGCCTCAGCCAAATGCTCAGGAACATCATCACCCAAGATCTTCATAGCGCGCTCTACCCTGGCGGCTGCTGCAACTGCAGCCCGCGCGGATCGACGCAAGTTGGCATCATCAAAATTGGCCAGACGATTTGCAGGCGTCCGGCTTTCTCTCTTGAGACGCTTTTCTTCCCACATCATCCTTGTTCGCTGCGCACCCATGCGGGATAGCAATGCACCAATCGCTTCCGCATCACGAACATGCACGCGGTCAAAGCCTCGTGAATCTTTCGTCTTCGCAGTAATCCCAATTCGCCTTGCACAACCGACAAGCGCCAGCGCTGATTCTTGCCCAGGGCATAGCACTTCTAACGAGGATGATCGTCCTGGATCACTTAATGATCCACTGGCCAAAAAGGCACCACGCCACGCTGCTTCTGCATCACTGATTGTTCCGCTCACAACAGCTGGAGCTAACCCTTTGACGATAAATCCAGAGCGAGTGACCAACCCCGTCCTGCGTGCAATCTCATCGGCATTTTCAATAATACGAACCAGGTAACGCGGAGTTTTCCTACTTCCTGTTGGGTTGACGGTGTGCACGTCCACCGAAGTGTTGTACAAACCCTGGATAAACTCCTGAAGTCGGGTGCCTGCTTGCAAACTATCTAAATTTGCTTCAATAACAAGTTTGCCGCTTACAGCCTGCATTTCACCTGCAAATCGTAGGATCGCAGACACTTCTGCCGCACGTACGCTGTTTTTAGTTACCTGGACTTGCGCCAATTCTTGTTTGATATCACTTGTTAGTGACACTCCTACTCCTTAACGCCGTCGTGCGACAGCAAAACTTTCCAACAAGGCTGTGCTCAGTTTCGCTGGATCATGGACACTGGTGAATCGACCTCGTCCGTCCTCAGCTTGAACATCATGGAAAGATACTTCAGCTCCAATGGTGCGAGCTGCTCTTTCCACGTGATCTCGCTCCGTCGGGGACGACAGCGTTTTGGTATCTACGATAATTTGATCAATCTTTAAGTCTCGAGCATGCTGCCTCAGAACGTGAATGTGTCGTTCTGCAGAAAATCCAGCAGTCTCCCCTGGTTCAGCAGTGAGATTCAGCACGACCGTTTTGGTGGCTTTTGTCGTAGCCAATGCTTCTACTACCTCTGGAACCAGGATGTGTGGAATGACGGAGGAAAACCATGACCCAGGTCCAAGGGTTACTAGGTCTGCATCCAAAATCGCCTCAATAGCAGCAGCATTCGGTTCTGGGTTATCAGGAATAATGCGTACACGTCGCACTTGGCCAGGGGTGGCTGCAACCGCTACCTGTCCACGTACTTGGCGCATCACCCGAGCATCTTCGTCTAATCCGGATACTTCTGCTTCCAAGTCAAGTGGTTCAGAACATACAGGGATAATACGACCTTGTGCACCAGCTAATTCTGCAATTTGATCAAGCGCATGCTGCGAGGTGCCCAAGATGTCTGTTAGCGCCACAATCATGAGATTTCCCAGGGCATGACCAGCAAGAGCACCGTGTCCACCAAACCGATGTTGGAGGAGGTTTTCCCACAGCTCTCCGGCTTCAGCATCCGCAGTTAAAGCGGCCAATGCCATGCGCAGATCACCTGGTGGAATCTGGCCAAGTTCACGCCTGATTCGACCTGAAGATCCACCATCATCAGCTACTGTGACTACGGCATTGATCTTTGTTGGGCTACAGAACTTGGCTGCTCGCAGTGTTTGGAATAATCCGTGCCCACCACCCAAGCTGGTGATTATTTCTGGTCGCGCTGGCGATTCCAGTTCGTCTGGGATGTCTTCTGGGGCATCAAACAGGGTAGTCAATTAATTTGCCCCTTTCTTAGTGGCGGTTAATGTCACGGTGAACTATAGACACATCTAATTTGGTCTGTTCCCCAAGTCTTTTGGCTAGTTCTTCAGACACGGCGACGGATCTGTGGTGTCCTCCGGTGCAGCCGACACCGATTGTGATGAAGTTTTTTCCCTCATGGCGATAGCCCGGTAGCATATCTTGGAGCATATCCACAAAGTTTTTGAGGAATTCTTCAGCTCCTTTTTGGGAGAGCACGTAATCACTCACGGGCTTATCCACGCCCCGAAATGGCCGTAGCTCTGGCACCCAGAATGGGTTTGGCAAAAAGCGCACGTCCACAACAAAGTCTGCGTCACGTGGGGAACCGTGTTTGAAACCGAAGGATTCAATGGTCACATGTTGCGTTCTGGTGGCAATTGTGCGGAACGATGATTCAATTGCGCGACGAAGATCATGCACTGATAAATCAGAGGTATCAATAACAACTGAGGCATCTTCTTTAACAGAAGACAGCACGGTGCGCTCTCGTTCAATGCCTACCTGCAGGGTTTGGCTGCCCTGCAAAGGATGGGTGCGGCGCACATTATCAAATCGCTTGATCAACACTTCATCGCGTGCTTCAAGAAATAACACCGTGGGATCAAGCTGCAAGGCCCGAAGATCTGTGACCACTTGGGGGAGACTTCCACGAAATTCCCTAGACCGCACATCACAGACCACAGCTACTTTATCTGCGGGAGAATTTTCCCTGGCGCACAAATCAATGAATTCGATCATGAACTGTGGTGGAAGGTTGGTAACAACGTACCAACCTAGGTCTTCTAAAACCCGAGCTGCTGTGCTCAAGCCTGCACCGGACATACCTGTGATAATGACAGGGGTGAAGTTTTCCCTGTACTGCACGTTGTCTTTTCGTGCGGACTGATCAGTGTGCGTGACCCCAGTAGATTGAATCATGGTTATATCCTAGCGATCTCAGTTGTCTCTCGTGGCAGCGTGCAGCCCTTGATAAACAGACTCCGCTAATTTTGGCCCGAAACCTTTGACTTGGGCAATTTCTTCCACAGTTGCCTCTTTAAGTTTTGCCACGGAGCCAAAGTGTTTCACCAGTTCAGTCCTGCGACTTTGCCCCAGGCCTTTAATGCTGTCCAATTCCGATACCCGCATGCGTTTGGAGCGTTGCTGGCGGTGATAGGTAATGGCAAAGCGGTGTGCTTCATCACGGATTTGCTGCAACAGGAACAAGGCTTGGGAGTTTCGAGGCAAAATCACTGGATCTGGATCACCGGGCACCCAGATTTCTTCCAAGCGCTTCGCCAGGCCGATGAGAACCACATCAACAATGCCTAGTTCATCAAATACTTCTTGCGCAGCGGCAACCTGAGGCGCACCACCATCAACGATGAATACTTGCGGAGGATAGGCAAAGCGGCGAGCATCGGTGCTCATCTCTTCAACTTTTTCATCGCTGAAGGTCGAACCATCAAATTCTTCAGCCTCAGGAACAGCTAATTTGTCTTGGTTGTGGCGCAGGAAACGTCGACGCGTAACTTCCGCGATTGAAGCCACATCGTTGGAATGTCCATCGCCGGCAGCTTCCTTGATGCGATATCTGCGGTAATCAGATTTCCGCGGCAATCCATCTTCAAAAACCACCAGAGAAGCCACAACGTCGGTGCCCTGAATATGGGAAATATCGGTACACTCGATACGCAGCGGAGCTTGCTCCATATCCAATGCTTCTTGCAATTCCTGGAGTGCCGCAGATCGAGCCGTCAAATCTCCAACGCGCTTGAGTTTGTGCTGTTTGAGCAGTTCTTTGGCGTTTCGCTCGACGGTTTCCATCAACGCGCGCTTATCGCCGCGCTGGGGAACGCGCGCATCCACGCCCGCACCCCGCAATTCCGCTAGGAGTTTAAGGGTTTGCTCAGCTTCATTGGGCGCTATTTGCACGAGGATTTCCCGGGGCACCACCGAAGCGCGGGTAACTGGTGCTTCCGCTTCAAAAGAATGCTTATCGACGCCACGTCTCTCAATCACCGCCGCATCTTCTTTAGCCTCAGTTTCAGCGCGTTCCACAGCATCGCCGTAAAACTGCACGAGGAAATCTTGCATTAAATAAGGCAAAGCAGGATCCTCGGGTTGGGTCGAGGCGTCGACAAGCAATTCGGCGTAGTCGCCGGGCTTTTCCACAACCCAGCCGCGCTGGCCGCGGATTCGACCGCCCCGGATGTGGAAGATTTGCACAGCCGCTTCCAGCTCATCGGTGGCAAAAGCAATAATGTCTGCATCGGTGCCATCGCCAAGGACAACAGCCTGCTTTTCCATGACCTTGTCGATCGCTGCTAAATCATCACGCAGGCGTGCGGCGCGTTCGAAGTCGAGCTCTTCCGCAGCCGCGATCATATCGGCGTTCAGCTTGCGCGTGACTTTATCGGTATGACCTGACATAAATGAGGTGAAACCGTCGACGATTTCACGGTGTTGTTCCTCATTCACACGCCCCACACACGGTGCTGCACATTTATCGATATATCCCAATAGACATGGCCGCCCTAAATTCTCATGGCGGTTAAACACGCCTTTTGAACAGGTGCGCATGGGAAACACACGGGTTAAAAGATCGAGGGTTTCGCGCACCGCCCAGGCATGAGAATACGGACCGAAATAACGGACTCCTTTGCGGCGCGGACCCCGGTAGAAGAAGGCACGCGGGAACCTCTCCCCTGTGGATACAGCCAGCATGGGATAGGTTTTATCATCGCGGTATTTAACATTGAAACGCGGGTCAAAGCGTTTAATCCAGGTATATTCCAGCTGCAAAGCCTCAACTTCACTGGACACCACGGTCCATTCCACTGAATTAGCTGCAAACACCATTTGGCGCGTGCGGGGATGCAATTGGGTGACGTCTTGGAAGTAATTGGATAACCGGGACCGCAGGTTTTTAGCCTTGCCCACGTAAATAACGCGCCGGTTTTCGTCCCTGAATTTATAAACACCCGGCTCCGTTGGAATGGTTCCTGGAGCCGGGCGATAGGTTGTTGGATCAGCCACAGCTTAATTAGTCCTCTGGCATGTACTTGTTTTCGAGTTCCCGGAACGTAGCAACTGCCTTCACCACTGATTCACCGTCACGGGATTGGAACGCCCACATGGGAACAAACTCAAAATCTGGAAGTTCCAATCTAGCTACGCTGCTGCCCTTGGGGAAAGACATGCCGTAGATGACCACCCATGGGTAAAACCGAGTACCAATGAAGTTTCGGACTTCTACGCCGTCTTCGTTTGCACGCACACGCGGACGCGTCAACCCGATAAACACTACGATGGAAATAATGATGCCGATACCGGGGAATGCCAACGCATCAATCACGGTCACTGCTGCACCGGTGAAATCCACACCAACAACCGCACCCATGAATATATGAACAGCCATGATCACCACGACGGCAACCCATGCTAGCTTTTTCAAGAATTTGGTAGTCACCACAAGCTCCCACGGTTTGGTAGTAGTGGTGTCGGCAAAAGCCGCAGTGTATTCCTGAATTTCAGCGTCGCTGAGTTGTGCCTTTGGCTTCCCGACAGCGCCCGATTGTGCGTTGTTGATATTGTTCGTTGCTCCGTCGGGGGCGTTCGTTGTCACGATTTCACAAATCCTTAGAACTTAAGTAGTGGTGGCGCGCAGCCTGACAGGTTAAAAACCTATTGAAAACAGTCTAACTCTGTCAGTCTAACCCTCAGTAGCCCGAATCTGAGAAAGCACCAGGGCGGTGTCCAACGCAGCGACCATTGCTTCAGCACCTTTATCCTCTACAGAACCTTCTCCGCCGGAGCGCTCTACAGCTTGTTCCTGAGTGTTTGTGGTCAGCACACCGTTGCCGATGGGAGTGGAGGTATCAAGCGCAATGCGGGTGAGGCCTTCTGTGACGGAATCGCACACATAATCAAAGTGGGGTGTGCCACCGCGAACAACGCAACCTAAAGCAACCACCGCGTCATGGGTGCGAGCGAGTTCTTGTACAACGACAGGCAGCTCTAGTGCGCCCACCACACGGTATTCGCTAACCGTTGCTCCCGCAGCCGTGCCTGTATCAACGGCGCGTTGGTGCAGGCGGTTGCAAATTTCTGCATTCCAGCGTGCAGTAACAACTGCTACTTTAAGCCCACTGGCATCAGGTAGCTCAACAACAGGCAATCCTTCTTTAGCCATTTTCTTAATTCCTTTAACTGGTTGGGTGTTCTTGTTCCCACTGGGCGACATCGGGAAGATCATGCCCCATGCGATCACGCTTGGTTTTCAAGTAACGAACATTGTCTTCATGCACTGCTACTGGAATGGGAGTCCGGTTGGCAATGGAAATCCCATGCCCTTCCAGACCGACCTTTTTTGCAGGGTTGTTGCTGATCAAGTTGAGCGATCGCACACCGAGGTCATAAAGGATCTGCGCGCTGGTGCCAAATTCACGGGCGTCAGCAGGAAGTCCCAGTGCCAGGTTGGCATCCACGGTATCGGCGCCTTCATCTTGGAGTTGATATGCACGCAACTTGGCCAATAGACCAATTCCGCGGCCTTCATGTCCACGCATGTAGACAACTACTCCCCGACCTGCTTCTTGGATCATGCGCAAAGACTCATGGAGTTGCTGCCCGCAATCACAACGCCTGGACCCAAAAACATCGCCAGTCAAGCATTCAGAATGGACTCGAACCAGGACATTTTCGCCACGATCGGATGCGACATCGCCTGCCACAATGGCCACGAGTTCCGTATCGTCAATGATCGACCTGTAACCAACTGCGCGGAAGTTTCCAAAATCAGTTGGCAATACGGTTTCTACTTGACGTTCAACCAAGATCTCGTTTTTGCGTCGCCATTCAATCAGCTGCTCAATGGAGATCAGTTTTAGATCGTGCTCATCGCAGAAACGTCGAAGCTCTGGCAGTCGTGCCATGCCAGTGGGGTCATCCTCACTGACTACTTCACAGATCACACCTGCTGGGCGTAGACCGGCAGCACGGGCTAGGTCGACTGCAGCTTCTGTGTGTCCAGCACGCACCAGCACGCCTCCTTCGCGAGCGCGAAGTGGCACGACGTGGCCTGGGCGGGTGAAATCAGTCCGATTGGCATCAGGGTCTGCAAGCAGACGCAAAGTGTGTGCACGATCAGTCGCAGAAATACCTGTTGTGCCGGTGTTGGCATCAACAGTGACTGTGTATGCCGTACCGCGAGCATCTTGGTTGTGTGCGGTCATGGGTGGCAAATCAAGCCGATCCGCGTCTTCTGCTGTTAAAGGTGCGCAGATATATCCCGAGGAATAGCGCACCATGAAGGCGACTAATTCTGGGGTGGCAAGTTCAGCAGCGAAGATGATGTCGCCTTCGTTTTCCCGATCTTCATCATCAACAACCACCACTGCCTTGCCCGCAGCGATGTCAGCTATTGCCTCTTCAACAGAATCTAATTGGCTGTGTGCCCGCACGTTTTCACTCACGTTGTCTAAACCTAGTCTTTCGTCAATCCGGTGTTGCCATCGGGAGTGTTTTCGGTTGCCAAACCTGGCAGCATCATTCGCTCGACATATTTGGCAATCACATCTACCTCAATGTTTACGATATCGCCCACGGCAAGTTCCCCATGTGTGGTCTCACGCAAGGTGGTAGGAATCAAGGACACTTCAAACCAATCATCACCTAAAGATGACACAGTCAAGGATGTGCCATTGAGCGCGATGGAACCTTTTTCCACCACATAACGCGCGAGGTCTGTGGGAAGCTCAAAGCGCAAAACATCCCAGTTTTCCGAACTGGTGCGTTTGATCAAGGTTGTGGTGGCATCAACATGACCTTGCATGATGTGCCCACCAAGACGGCCACCAGCTGCCATGGCTCGTTCCAAATTAACCTTGCTGCCTGTCGATAATGCGCCCAATGAACTTCTATCGAGGGTTTCCTGCATGAGGTCTGCGGTGAAATGGCCATCACCAAAAGATGCAACAGTCAAGCACACGCCATTGACAGAAATGGAATCGCCCAAGTGGACGTCTTCTAACACCGTGGATGCCGCGATCTGCATCCGGATGGAATCACCTAGATGTTCCACACCTGCAACAGAGCCGAGCTCCTCAACAATTCCTGTGAACATTTAGTGGTCCTTTCTTTTCATTTCTATCAAAATGTCTTCACCGAGCTGCCTGACAGCGGTAGTTTCAAAGCGCATGATCTCAGCCATGGTGGTTGCCTGTGGCCAATTCAGCACGGATTTTCCAGCACCCAACAGTGCGGGAGCTACATAGGCTTGAATTTGATCAACAACTCCCAAGCGCAGTGCTGCGGCCGCTAAGGTGGGCCCACCTTCAATCAAAACATCTCTGCATCCACTATCCCACAGCGCCGATAACGCTTCCGGTATTCCCGCATACTGCCCAAACCCAAGTTCGGCAAGATTAGAGTCTGGGGAAATCTCACGAGAGCCAATCACAACACGGCGCGGTTGATGCGGGTACAGACCATCATCGGTACGTGCTGTTAGAGAAGGATTATCACTAATCGCCGTGCCCGTGCCCACTACGATGGCATCTCTTTTACTGCGATCTTCATGGACAAAAGCGCGCGCAGTTGCTCCGGTAATCCACTGGCTCGTCCCATCGGTGGCACCGGCAAAACCATCAAGAGTTGAGGCAAACTTCAGTGTTACATGCGGCCTGCCCAACACTGTGGCCTCCAACCATGGCTGCAACGCCCTGATTGGCTGATTTAAAAAATGCGTTTCGACGCCCGCCTCCACTAAAAAGTCAGCGCCCCCAGCAGCTGAGGGGAACGGATCCGCGTTGGCGTAAAACACGTGATGGATCCCGGCGTCGACAAGCGCCTTAGAACATGGGCCCGTGCGGCCGTAATGATTACACGGCTCTAAAGTAACCACCGCCGTGCCGCCTTTGGCGCGCTCCCCGGCGGCCTGCAACGCAACGACCTCGGCATGCGGGCCTCCCGGCGGTGCGGTGGCACCGACACCTGCAACCTCGCCTGCAGAATCCAAAATAACTGCACCCACCGGCGGATTAGGGCTGGTTGTGCCTCGAACCTGCTCTGATGCGCGGTGGGCTAGTTCTAAAGCGTGCGCGATATCCATTTACTGTGCGAGAGCTCGCAACTCCTGGACTGCCTGGTTTGGATCTTGCGCGCCATACACGGCAGAGCCAGCGACAAAAACATCCACACCAGCCTCAGCTGCCTGTTTAATGGTTTTCGCACTGATGCCACCATCAATTTCAATGACAGTGTTCAAACCGTGCTCGTCAATGACTTTGCGCAATGTACGAACCTTGTCCAATTGATCAGGCATGAAGCTTTGACCGCCGAAACCTGGCTCAACGCTCATCACGATTACTTCATCGAAATGCTCAAGATCATCAAGGTAATCCTCAATCGGAGTGCCTGGGCGCAAAGAGAAACCAGCTCGCACGCCCTTGGATCGGATGTATTTAGCCAATTCAACATGCTTATCGGTGGCCTCAACATGGAAAACAATGCAATCAGCACCGGCATCGATGTAGTTGTCTACCCATTTTTCCGGGTTTTCAATCATCAGGTGAACATCGAGTTCTTTGTCTGTCACACGATTAACCGCAGCTGTGATGTCCGCACCAAAACTCAAATTGGGAACGAAATGACCATCCATGATGTCAACATGGATCCAATCAGCATCTGGAACAGCTAAAACTTGCTCCCCCAAGCGGGAGAAATCAGCGGCCAAAATGGAAGGGGCGATTTTAGGAGTGCTTTGTGCCATGCCCTAAATCATAGCCCCCTTGACCACTTGGGTTAGCTCACAGGGGCAGGTGTGAGCTACTTCGAGCGCAACACCTGACTTCCACAGTGTTTTTAATCCCCCGGCGAAGGGTTTTGTCGCTGATCTTTATCGGCGATTTAAGAGCTTTGATTTTTGGAGATGACTATTTATATCCCTTGGGGTCTTTTGGGGCTTTACACGCGAATCTGTGGGACCACTTTTTCTGGCCTATTCTTTGAAGTTGTGCACCGTACTTCGCCTGGCGACCAAAACTGCTTATTGCGAAGTAACTTTTGGTCGGATGTGACGGTATCCAGGCCTTCGAATTTGCTCTGGCGACCAAGAATCCTTTTAATCCCTATGGATTTGGTCTGATATGCAAGTTTTAGAAACCGCCCCGAACAAATACCAGTATCACGCAGTGACCGTACTCAAGCCGGCCAAGAATCTACCGTCTAACCCAACCAACGCACTGGTGATTACGGCGCTAATTTGCCAAGAAGCTGAACACTGATGGTGTGAAAATACGCGTTAGCGTTTATCGCTTGTTTAAGGACACGAGTTTTCTTAGATGAGCTTATGTATGCACGAGCCCTTGAAAACCCGTTAAAAGCGCTTCTGTGGAGGTATGACCTTTCAGGTGTCTCACCCAAATGTGAGAGCGACCAAACCAGGAGACCCAGAATCTTCAAAAACTTAAATGTTGGGTCTCTGTGTTTGGTAATGAGAGCGATACACCAAACCAGGAGACCCACAAACGTCGAAAACGTGATTTCTGGGTCTCCTGGTTTGGTCTTATGCTGCCTAGTGTGTAAACACCTAAAACCACACGGGGCAATCAGTTATTCCGGCACTAATTTGACCCAAATCGGGAAGAAAAGTCCCGAAAACCCTAGCCGAGACGTGTGAGCTACTTTTTCCGCAACACTGCCACGAACATGGCATCAGTGCCGTGACGGTGAGGCCACATCTGCACTGATTTCTCTTCACCGGTATCTGTCATGCCTGGCATAAACTCCCCGGCATTAAGCTCTTCAACGTTCAAAGAACTCAGGGCTTTATCCACAATGTTTCGGGTTTCGCGCAGATCAGGTGAACAGGTGGAATAGACAATTACGCCACCTGAACGAACCTTGTTTACTGCCGATTCTAAAAGCTCAAACTGCAAAGTATTCAACTCTGCAATATCGCTTTCCTGCTTGCGCCACCGCGCTTCCGGACGACGTCGCAGTGCACCCAAACCAGAACACGGTGCATCCACTAGCGCACGATCATAGCCGTCTTTTAAGTTAATGTTTCGGCCATCACCGACTTGCACTTTCACTGGCAATCCACGCACTGACTTTTCAATCAAACGGGCACGGTGTTCAGATACCTCAACAGCATCGACGGTTGCACGATCCATCCGCGCCAACGCACCAATCAATGCAGCTTTACCACCAGGACCTGCACACATATCCAACCATCGACCACCATCGGTGCCTTCAACTGGAACTTCTACCAATGCGCGTGCAATAAGCTGGGAGCCCTCATCTTGGACAGCAGCTAAGCCTTCCTTGACTGGCTCAATATCAGCTGGGTCGCCACCGTCAAGATATACCGCGTAAGGAGAATACTTTCCCTCTTCCCCACCGGTAATCAACGCTAATTCTTCAGCACTGATTTCACCTGGTCGGGCTACTAAATGCACCACGGGACGTTCCGAATCAGCTCGAAGTGCCTGCTCTAATTCGTCCTTGGGCAGGACTTGGGAGAAACTCTTGGCAATCCACCGTGGGTGCGCGGTCCGGAATGCAACCCGAGCGATTTCCTCAGTTGGCTCCAATTCCTTCAGCCACTGCTCGGGGGTTTTCCGGGTGATGTTACGCAAAATCGCATTGGCAAAACCAGTGGCCTGAAATTTCTTCAAACCACCCACCATTTTCACCGATGTATCTACGGCTGCGTGATCCTCGACGCGCGTGAACAACACCTGATAAGCGCCAAGGCGCAACACATCCAGGATTTCCGGATCAATATCGCCTAGTTCACGGCCAGAGGCTGCCTTGATCACCTCATCGATCAGCCCCACATTACGCAGCGTGCCGTAGGTAATTTCAGTAGCAAATGCCGCATCACGACCAGACAGATGATGCTTGCTCAACAACCTGGGCAATATCAAATTGGCGTAGGCCTTATCGGTGCGCACACGGTCAAGCACCTCAAACGCAATTTCCCTAGGCTTATCGACGCCCAGAGCCCTCAATTCCCTAGCCTGCGCAGGGGGCTTACGGTTTCCTCCCGCACGCCCCTTTGCTGGTGCTTGCTTCTTCGGCGCCTGTTTTTTGGGTGCCTGCTTAGCTTTGGGCGTCCTGGAGCGGAATCCGCCAGATTTTTCAAGGCTCATTGAAATTTCGCTTCCTGTTCAAGTTGGACACCACGCGCCCAATCGGCTGCATTCATCATCTTCTTACCCGGTGGCTGAATCTGCCCAAGTACTACTGGCATAGTCCCCGTTCCCACAACAACCGAATTCTTTTGCGCCACAATGACGCCAGGCGCCAAGTGCTCTTCTACCTCGCCCTCGCCTGAAAGGTGGATGGGGCCGAGCTTGAGGCGGTCGTCGACAAGCGTTGTCCACGCACCAGGTCCTGGGGTGTGCGCCCTGATGTGCCGATCGATGACCTCAGCAGGCTTCGACCAGTCGATCTGCGCATCTTGAGTCGTGATTTTCGACGCGTAAGTGGCCTCCCCTTGCTGCTCACGCGGAGTGATTGTGCCTTGTTCCAATCCCGTCATGGTGTCTACCAGCAGGTCGGCACCGGAATAAGCAAGGCGAGTGAGTAAATCATCGGCTGTATCAATGGGCAGGATCTCATCTTCAATGGTGGACAAAATAACACCGGTATCCAGGCCTTCATCAATACGGAAGGTTGTGGCACCTGTGACCTGATCGCCCTCTCTAATGGAGGCTTGAACAGGTGCTGCCCCACGCCACGCCGGCAACAAAGAAAAGTGCAGATTCACCCAACCGTGCGGTGCGATATCCAGCAAATCCTTAGTGATCAACTGCCCATACGCCACCACTGGCAAACAGTCAGGAGCCAACTCTTGCAGGCGCTGGCGAATCATCTGCCCATCTTCAGAATCTGCTTTTAACGACGTAGGTTTGAGCACCTCAATCCCGTGTTGCTGTGCCAACTCTGCAACCGCCGAAGGATGAAGCGTCCGCCCCCTACCCCGACGTGCATCCGGTTGGGTTAGGACAGCAACAACCTCATGGTCAGAATCAATAAGCTTTTGCAGTGCCACCACTGCAGGTTCTGGAGTTCCGGCAAAAACTAGGCGCATGAAGTGCCCTTTCCCTTCATTAGTTGTTAAACCATGCAGATGCGCGAATAACACCCATGGCTGCTTTACGTTCCGCTGAATCAAGGCGCTTTAAAAACAGCACGCCATCTAGGTGATCAGTTTCATGCTGAATACAGCGTGCTAACAATCCATTAGCTACAAATCCCACAGGGTTTCCATCACGGTCTTGTCCAGATAACCGCACTGTTTCATACCTCGTTGTTTGTGCAGAGACATCTGGGATGGACAAACAGCCCTCGTTACCAGTTTGGGTATCTTCTGTCACAGGCTCCCACACTGGGTTAACCACATGGCCGCGCAGGCCGCCTTCTTGGTGAGAGGTATCAAAAACAAACACGCGCCTGAGAACACCCACCTGGTTCGCTGCCAGGCCCACTCCACCTGCGTCCTCCATGGTGTCAAACATGTCATCAACGAGAGTGGACAGTGCATCGTCGAAGTCCACGACCTCATCGGCCCGACTAATAAGAACGGGATCACCAAATAATCTGACTTCACGAACAGCCATGGTTGTAGGAAAACTCCTTAGCTAAATTTTTCCCTGCCTAGCCAACAACATACGGTGCTACGCAGTGCTTAACAGAGACGAACAATCTTTTTAACCTATCTTATATCCCACCTGGGACACCACCTGGGTAAGGTGCTTGAGCTGCACAATTATCCGATATGGATGGGATCCATCTGGATACGCAACGGCAAATCATTCTTGCGTACCGCGCGAGCTACTTGGGCGGTTTTCAACGCTTTGCCCAATTCAGATCGAGGCCCTAGAGGTGTACGAATAAGCAAACGCTGGGCAGGCCCAAAACGCTGTTCATCATATTCACCAGGCAAACTCACTCCAGGCGGTAAATCAACAGGTCCTAATACCTCTGCATGGGCAGGAAGTTCTGCCAATTCAAGAAAACTTTCCAATGCTGCTGTTGCCCCATCAATCGCAGCCATATGGACAGATGGTGGAAACAAAACTTCACGTCGGCTTTCTAATTCTTTTGCCGCAGCACCGGCCATATCCCACCGAATCAACGATTGCACCACGGGAAACGAGGGATCGGCAACCACAATGACATGTCCCTTTTGGAGGTGAGAGTGCACCAATGTGGCAGCCGCAGCCCACTTGTGCAATGTATCTTCCATTGCTCGAAGATCTTGCCTGCCCATCAACGCCCAGGTATCAAGCAACAACAAAGCACCATACGCTGCTTTTCCTTCGGAACTTTGGTGCTTATCGCCGACAACATACGGCTCTGCACCGGGAGTAGAAACCACAATACTGGCCCGATTTTCCACGGTGTCCACTACTTTGTTCCCGCCAGAAGTAATGACCCGAACTGAAGGAAATGCCCTGCCCAATTCTTCTGCTGTGCGTTCTGATCCCAACACCACTGCACGAAGCTTCGGTGAACCACAGCTTTGGCACTTAAACCGGGAATCTAGACGTCCACACCACCTACAAGTAGGAACTCCTGCTAACTCTGCGCTACCTTGTGGCAAACCTAAAGGACCATTGCAGTGCCTACACCGCGCAGGTGTGCGACAGTTCCCACATGCCAACGTGGGCACATAACCTTTCCTCGGTACCTGGATTAATACTGGCTGGTTGCGCTCCAAGGCACTGCGTACCGCTTGAAACGCAATACCCGGCAATCTCGCTGATCGAGCCATCGGATCGCGTTCAAGTTGGAAATCAGAATCACCTACTGCCTGCACACGAGGCATGCGGGTTCGTACTGTTTCTCTGGCAGCAATGAGATTATGCATCCATCCTGATTCCACCAGCAGTTGTGCTTCTGCCGTGCGGGCATGACCCGCGATGATCAGCGAGCATCCTTCCAGACTCGACCGAGTGGTTAATACCTCTCTGGCATGTGCATACGGCGCTCGGGGATCAACCAGATTATCGTCACCATCATTTAAGATAACCGCGAGTTTTAAATCTTTGACTGGTGCAAAAGCAGCGCTTCGGGTGCCAATGACTAGTCGGCCTTGACCGCTTAGAACAGATAAAAAACGCCGATAACGCGCCTGCGGCCCCAATCCTGAATTAAGCACCGTGATTTGTTTCGCTGAAACCAAGGTGCGTAGAGATGTCTCGAGACGATCCACGTCCCGCTGATCTGGGACAACCAGTAGCGCCCCACCGCCGTCTTTCACAACTTTAACGGCCAGTGCAGCAAGTGCCATCGCCCAATCATCACCAGGTGCTATTTGCCACGCTGCCCGTGCCGTAGTTCCAGCAAGAACCGCATCCACAAAAGATTGACCATGCTGATAAGCAGACCAGGAGGATAAATCAGGTTCTTTAACTTCTCCCAGATCTTCCCACTTAGTTGAGGTATCTGCCTCTTCTGCACCTGCGTGCCGCGACGGTATGGCTGAGCGGATCAAATCAGAACGCACACCTCCGTACCGGTCACTGAGGTGCTCAATCAACTTCGCTGTTTGTGCTGGGTACACAACGATCGGTGAAATCACTCGATCCAGCCATACTAGTTTTCCCTCATGCGATGAATGCGTAGTTCGCTCAACCACAATGGCATCAACTAAACGTCCACCAAAACGAACCCGAACCCGAACACCAGGTTGAACGTCGTCATGCTGATCGTCACTGATGCGATAATCAAAAAGTCGATCCAGATGGGCTAGTCCCAACAACGGTAAAACCCGCGCCACCGACTTCTCTGGAGCGGGGACGCGGGTTTTTGCCATGAATCCGAAGATACTACATCAGATTTTTATGCCAACTTAAGGGCTTCACGAAGTGCATCGACACGATCAACCGCTTCCCACGGAAGATCCAGATCAGTACGACCAAAGTGTCCGTATGCAGCTGTACCGCTGTAGATAGGACGAAGAAGATCAAGTTCACGAATAATAGCTGCAGGGCGCAAGTCAAAGACTTCTAGCACTGCTGCCTGGATCTGCTCATCGGTCAGTCCTTCTTTATTGGTGTCGAAGGTTTCCACATAAAGACCAACGGGCTTCGCGCGACCAATTGCATAGGCAACTTGAACTTCTGCGCGATCAGCAAGACCTGCTGCAACAATGTTTTTAGCTACCCAACGCATAGCGTACGCAGCGGAACGGTCAACCTTGCTTGGATCCTTACCGGAGAAAGCTCCACCGCCATGGCGGGCCATGCCACCATAAGTATCCACAATAATTTTGCGACCGGTCAGTCCAGCATCTCCCATTGGTCCACCCAAAATGAATGAGCCTGAAGGGTTAATCAAGACAGTGATGTCTTCGGTCACTAGGTTTTCAATACCTGCGTCCTTAATTACCCAGTCGATGACATGCTCACGAAGCTGGGTTTCCAACCATGCACGGTCTACTTCTCTATCGTGCTGGGTAGAAATCACCACTGTGTCTAGGTGGTCAGGGCGATCTTGTTCGTCATAAGCAAAAGTAACCTGAGTTTTTCCATCAGGGCGCAGGTGTGGAACGATGCCTTCTTTACGCACCTGGGTTAAACGACGAGACAGACGGTGTGCCAAAGCGATTGGCAAAGGCATGAACTCTTCGGTCTCATTGGTGGCATAGCCAAACATCAAACCTTGATCGCCTGCACCTGCGCGGTCGTCTTCTTCGACATCACCATTGGTACGTGCTTCATCGGAGTTATCTACACCATCGGCGATTTCTTGTGATTGCTCACCGATGGAAACAGACACACCGCAGGTACGGCCATCGAATCCAACCTCAGAGGAGTTAAAGCCGATCTCAATGAGCTTGTTTCGGACTAATTGTGGGATCTCAACGTAGGCACTTGTTCGAACCTCGCCAACCACATGGACGATTCCGGTGGTGACCACAGTTTCCACTGCCACGCGTGAATGCGGATCTTTCTCCAGCAACGCGTCCAAAATGGTATCGGAAATAGCATCACATATTTTGTCAGGATGTCCCTCAGTTACAGATTCACTGGTGAACAGACGGACGGCAGTTGGCTGAGCCACAAATACCCTTCTTTCGAAGAAGTCGAGATTAAATAGTCTTAAATACAAAAAACCAATATAGACTAAGCTGTCTAAAACTGCAATGCGCCTGGTCTGTTCTATTTTTCCTAGGCCTTCCGAAATGCCACAGCTGCATCCCAAATCTGCGCTGCGACCTCTATTTTATTGCCGTGTTCCACTTCCACGACGCCACCGTTGGCATCGAGAATCCAACCTTCGTTATGTCGCTGGCCAAACACTTTTCCTTTTCCTACCTCATTGCACATGAGCAAATCACAGCCCTTTTTCACCAGCTTCTTTTGGGCATACTCCAAGGCAGACGTATCTTGATCTCCTGTTTCTGCAGCAAATCCCACAATAATTGGATTGTTGGCTAGTTCGCCTGAGTTTCTGCGGTGAACGGTTGTGGCCAAAATATCTGGGTTTTCAACTAATTTGATCGTGCTGAGCGCATCTTCATCCGAGTCGGATCCTTTCTTCAATTTTGAAGTAGCCTGCGACGCTGGTGTGAAATCAGCCACTGCAGCAGCCATCACGATAAAATCACTGTCGCTAGCGCGTTCTTGAACTGCATCAAACATCTCTTGAGTTGAGACCACAGAGACAATCTCAGCCCCTGCAGGAGTAGAAAGCTGTGCTGTAGAACCTGCAACAATGGTTACGTCCGCGCCACGTTGTGCTGCGATTTCCCCCAGGGCAAAACCTTGACGCCCAGAAGAACTATTGCCAATAAACCTGACTGGATCGATATGTTCATGGGTTCCACCAGCGGTGATGAGTACTTTCTTCCCCTCTAAATCTCTTGGCAGACGTGCGCCAGCATGCACAGCATTAGCCAAATCTACAATTTGCTCCGGATCTGGGAGTCGGCCCGGGCCGGTGTCTTTTCCGGTCAGCCGTCCATGGGCAGGCTCAATGACGGTAATCCCCCGCCGCCTAAGCTTTTCGACGTTTTCCACCGTCGCTGGGTTGAACCACATCTCAGTATGCATCGCTGGTGCAACAACAACCGGACATGTAGCCACCAACAGTGTTGCTGCAAGCAGATCATCACCGCGACCGGCTGCAACGCGTGCCATAAGATCAGCGGTAGCTGGAGCAATCACGATCAGATCAGCATCCTGGCCAACTTTGACGTGTTGCACACTATCAACCGCATCAAACACTGTGGTAGACACCGGGTTGCCCGACAATGCCTCAAACGTTGCTTGACCCACGAATTTTAATGCAGATTCAGTGGGCACAACCCGCACGTTATCGCCGGCTTCTTTAAAAGCACGCACAATATGACACGCCTTATAGGCCGCAATACCTCCTGCTACACCAACAACAACGTTACGGGGCGAATTAGAAGCAGACACAGAAGTCACGGGCACAACAATCCTTCATCTAAAGAAACAGGCTGGGTTCCCATCTACTCTAGCGATTCTTCAATTTTGGAATGCGTGCACCCGACTTGGGTCAATCTCGCTAGTGAACGATCATATTGCATCTCCGACCGGTGCAGATTTTTGACACTATTTTGCCAGAAAGCTAAAAACTGATGGCATGAAAATACGCGATAGCGTTTATCGCTTGTTTAAGGACATGAGTTTTCTTAGATGGGTATTTGTATGCACGAGCCCTTGAAAACCCGTTAAAAGCGCTTCTGGAAAGGTATGACTTTTCAGGATAAGGGCTTAAATTTGAGTGCGACCAAACCAGGAGACCCAGAATCTTCAAAAACTTAAATGCTGGGTCTCTGTGTTTGGTATTGAGATCGATATACCAAACCAGGAGACCCACAAACGTCGAAAATGTGATTTCTGGGTCTCCTGGTTTGGTCTTGCGCTGCCAAGCACGATCCAACGGGGCAAACAGGTATTTCCGCACTAATTTGACCCAAGCTTTTAAAGAAGCAGGCTGAGTTTCCAACCACTCAAGCGATTCTTCAATTTTCGAATGCGTGCACACCAGGGCAACAACACAAATCACCCAAGGTGCAGCAATGCACACTTTGGGTGATCAAAAAATGTGTGAAGTTATAGGTCACTTTTCTGTTGAAGAAAAGATTTAACCTTCCTCGTGGTCCAACAGACCTGCATTGATCTCACGCAGCGCGATGGAAAGAGGCTTTTCACCTGGCTGTGGAGTTACCAATGGTCCGATGAACTCGAATACTCCCTCATCTGCCTGATGGTAGAAGCTGTTGATCTGACGCGCACGCTTGGCAGCGAAGATCACGAGGGCGTACTTGGAAGTGACCTTATCCAGCAGTTCATCGATCGGAGGAGCGGTAATGCCCACTGGCGGATCGAAGACGGCCTTGGTGGCGTTGGTCTCGTTGCTCACGTTGGTCACTGACACCTTTTCAAAGTATATGGACAGTAGTGTTAAGAGCGGGAAAGGTTGCTCAATCGAGAAAGCATACCCTACCGCCCTAGGTTTTGGCTAAGCGCCGAGGAGAACATCCTCAATTGCCTTAACGGCCTTTGCTACATCATCGTTGATAATGACGTGCTTAAATTCGCTTTGAGCAGCCAATTCTTCGCGTGCGGTTTCGAGCCTACGAGCAATAACGTCTTCGCTTTCGGTACCCCGTCCAGTGAGGCGTTCAACCAAAACTTCCCAAGAAGGTGGAGCTAGGAAAATGGTTTCTGCTTCTGGAATTAAGCGTGCGATGTTTCGGGCTCCTGCGAGATCAACCTCTACCAACACTGGCCGACCATTTTGGCGGGCTTCATTGACGGGACCTGCAGGGGTACCTGAACGCTGTAAACCGCCGTGGATATCTGCCCATTCGAGCATTTCTCCACGGTCAATTTTCTCCTGAAATTCCTGGGCGGTGACGTAGAAGTAGTCACGGCCATCGACTTCACCTGGACGAGGGGCCCTGGTGGTCATCGACACACTGAAATACAGGTTTGGAACGTCATTGCGGAGGCGATCAACCACAGTCGATTTACCGACCGCTGAAGGGCCCGCAAGAATTACGAGCCGTCCTAGTTGGTTATCGCCCGACACTGAAGAATTAGTCCTCGAAGCCGAAACGCTCGAGAAGTGCGCGACGCTGGCGGTCACCCAATCCACGAAGGCGACGGGTCTGAGCAATTCCCAGCTCGTCCATAATTTCCTTTGCCTTGACTTTGCCAACCTTTGGGAGAGCCTCGAGGAGAGCGGAGACCTTGGTCTTGCCGATGATCTCGTCGGTCTCGGCCTTGTCCAAGACATCCTTGAGGTTAGTGTTGCCGCGCTTCAGGTTCTCTTTGAGCTCTGCGCGTGCCTTGCGAGCCTCTGCTGCTTTAGCAAGAGCTGCCTTGCGCTGCTCATCAGTCAACTGTGGAAGGGCCACGGGGTTCCTCCGTTATCGTATGGTTTTTATTGACAAAACAGATACCAAAGTATCCAGAAATCGAGGGTACACCTGATAAATACCAAGCATGTCAGCCTGCGATTTTCGATTAGTCTAGCACTACTTCCGCAAACACAAAGGTGGCACGGCCCCTAAAAGCTAAACCTGCAGGTCACAGGGTTACAATTAGGGGCCACTTCCACGACTATGACCTGGGGAAACCAGGAAAATCGGTCGCTGTTTTAGCTACGGAATTTTTCATCGAATCGATATCTGGTCCGGTCGCCAAAATGCTTCTTGAGACATTTGGAAACGCAAGATGAGCCATGTCTCCAGCAATCTCATTTACATCTTTCGCCGTCCCGCCCTGGGCGCCGACGCCGGGCATTAAAATGGCGCCCCCAAGCGTCGACAAGCGAGGTGGGTTGGCCAATGTGGCGCCGATGACGACGCCAATGTTGCCAGCCTGCCCACGTGCCATATAAGGCGCGTTCAGCGCCGCTGCCTGATCCACGATCTGCTGTGAAATGCTCACACCATCGGCGTTTTGCTGGTCTTGGAGTTCGCGCGCCTCAGGATTTGAGGTCGCAGCCAAGACAAACACTCCCCTGCCGTGTTGCTCGGCAAGTTCGAATACAGGGTCCAAAGAATGGAAACCAAGGTATGGAGATACTGTCACGGCATCACTCGACAGCGGCGACGCAGGATCTAGCCATGCCGAGGCATAGCCAGCCATGGTGGAGCCGATATCGCCTCGTTTAGCGTCAGAAACCACCAAACAGCCACGCTCACGCAGTGTCTGAATGGTTTCTTCCAAAATGGCAAAACCAGCTGAACCGAAACGCTCATAGAACGCTACTTGAGGCTTTACCAAGGCCACGGTGTCGGCGAAAGCCTCCACGCAGGCGCGGGAAAACTCCGCAAGTCCGTCTACGTTGACTGGCAGCCCCCATGCCTTAAGCAGGCTTTCGTGGGGGTCAATTCCCACGCACAACCTGCCCCGGGTGGAAGCAGCTTCAAGAAGCTTTTCGCCGAATGTCATGGCGTTTAAGCCTTGACTGCGTGGTCGAGTTCCTGCAGCGCGCGGACGCTAACAACGCCCTCACGCAGAGCCTCAATGCCCTGGACAGCTGCGGTGACACCCTGAACAGTGGTGATCAGTGGAACGCCCACTGTCACTGCTGCTGCGCGGATATCGTAGCCATCGTGGCGAGCACCAGCAGAACCCGCTGGAGTGTTGAGGATAAGGTCAACTTCGCCTTCGCGGATGCGGTCCACAATGGACTTGCCCTCCACGCCTTCGCGGATATCGGAAGCCTTGAGCACAACTTCGCACTCAATACCGTTGCGGCGAAGCATACCCGCAGTGCCTTCAGTGGCCAGGATCTTGTAGCCCATTAACGCCAGACGCTGGATTGGCAGGATCAGGGTGCGCTTGTCGCGGTTAGCCACGGTGACAAAGACAGTGCCTTCGGTAGGAAGTGCACCAAACGCTCCGGCTTCTGCCTTTGCATACGCTGCACCAAAGTTGTCGGCCAAGCCCATGACCTCACCAGTGGATTTCATCTCTGGGGACAACAAGGTGTCCAGGGTCTTTCCATCTGGGCGACGGAAGCGGTTGAATGGCAACACTGCTTCCTTGACAGCGATTGGGGCATCCAGTGGCAAGGAGCCGCCATCGTAGTCAGTAGGAATCATGCCTTCAGCCTGCAGATCCTTAATGGTCGCACCCACGGCAATGCGAGATGCTGCCTTAGCCAGGTTTACACCGGTTGCCTTTGACACGAAAGGCACGGTACGAGACGCACGTGGGTTTGCCTCGATGACGTAGAGAATATCGTCCTTGAGTGCATACTGAACGTTCATCAGGCCCTGTACGCCGATACCCAGAGCCAGCTTCTTGGTTGCTTCGCGGACCTTCTCGATGTCCTGTGCACCAAGGGTCATTGGAGGAAGTGCACACGCGGAGTCACCGGAGTGGATACCAGCTTCCTCGATGTGCTCCATCACACCAGCCAAGTAGACCTCTTCGCCATCGCAGAGTGCATCGACATCGATCTCGATTGCATTGTCCAAGAAGCGGTCAACCAACACTGGGTGCTCAGAAGACAATTCCGTTGCGCGGTTGATGTAATCCTCAAGGGAGGTTTCATCGTAGACAATTTCCATGCCACGTCCACCTAGGACGTAGGAAGGACGAACCAGGACTGGGTAGCTGATCTCATTGGCTACTGCGCGGGCCTCTTCAAATGAGGTGGCGGTACCAAATGCAGGTGCAGGAAGCTGCTCACGGTTAAGCAATGCACCGAACTCACCGCGGTCCTCTGCCATATCAATTGCTTCTGGTGAAGTACCAATGACTGGGACGCCGGCCTTCTTCAAGCGATCTGCCAAGCCCAGAGGAGTCTGGCCGCCAAGCTGGACGATAACGCCTGCAACGGTGCCGGACTGCGCCTCAGCGTGGTAGACCTCCATGACATCTTCGAAGGTCAGTGGCTCAAAGTACAGACGATCAGCGGTGTCGTAGTCGGTGGATACAGTTTCTGGGTTGCAGTTAACCATGACGGTTTCATAGCCAACGCGGGAGAGCTCAAGTGCTGCGTGAACACAGGAGTAATCGAACTCGATGCCCTGACCAATGCGGTTTGGGCCAGAGCCCAAGATCAAGACCTTTTCGCGCTCAGTTTGTGGTGCAACCTCGGACTCAGCTGCTGGATCAAGCTCGTATGCGGAGTAGTGGTACGGAGTCTTGGCTTCAAACTCTGCAGCACAAGTATCAACGGTCTTGAAAACTGGGCGAATTCCTAGGGACAGACGCAGGGTGCGCACGCCGTCTTCACCAGCAAATTCTGGGCGAAGAGCTGCGATCTGCAGGTCGGAAAGACCCATGAACTTTGCTTCACGCAAAAGGTCTTCGTTTAAGAATGGGGCGTCGACAAGCTTCTGGCGGAACTGAACCAAAGCTTCAAGTTCTGCCAAGAACCAAGGGTCGATGGAGGATGCTTCATAAAGCTCTTCGACGCTTGCACCAAGACGCATGGCCAGCTCGACGTCGTAGAGGCGGCCTTCGGTTGGGCGCTTTAAGTCTTCCAAGACAGCAGCCTTATCGGTAGCACGATCTCCTGCGAAGAACTCATCTGGCTTGGTCCAGAAGCCCTGCTGCTTGGTTTCCAAGGAACGCAGTGCCTTGTTTAGTGCAGCAATGTAGTTACGGCCCAAGGACATGACCTCACCAACAGACTTCATGGTGGTGGTCAAGGTGTCATCGGCGCCCACAAACTTCTCAAAAGCAAAGCGTGGAGCCTTGACAACAACGTAGTCGATGGTTGGTTCGAACGCTGCTGGGGTTTCACCGGTGATGTCATTGGTGATCTCATCCAGGGTGTAACCAATGGCCAGCTTTGCAGCCATCTTGGCAATTGGGAAACCAGTTGCTTTAGAAGCCAGTGCAGAAGAACGGGACACACGTGGGTTCATCTCTATGGTGATGATGCGGCCATCTACTGGGTTAACAGCGAACTGGATGTTACATCCACCAGTATCCACGCCAACTTCCCGGATGATGGCGATACCTTGATCGCGCATCTTCTGGAACTCACGGTCAGTCAGAGTCAACGCTGGTGCCACGGTGACAGAGTCACCGGTGTGCACGCCCAGAGCATCAACGTTTTCAATGGAGCAGACAACCACAACGTTGTCTGCGGTATCACGCATGAGCTCAAGCTCGAATTCTTTCCATCCCAAGATGGATTCTTCGATCAACACGTTCGCTTCAGGGGATGCAGCAAGTCCGCCACCTGCGATGCGCTCAAGGTCTTCGGTGTTGTAAGCAAGACCGGAGCCCAGGCCACCCATGGTAAAGGATGGGCGAACAACTACTGGAAGGCCAAGCTCTGCAACGGTCTCGTGGACTTCTTCCATGTTGTGGCAAACGCGGGAGCGTGCGGATTCGCCGCCGATGGTGGCAACGATGTCCTTGAACTTCTGGCGATCTTCACCGCGCTCAATGGCATCGATGTCTGCACCGATAAGTTCAACGCCGTACTTTTCTAAGATGCCCAGGCGATCTAGCTGGATAGCTGCGTTTAGTGCAGTCTGTCCACCAAGGGTTGCCAGCACTGCATCAATGGGGTGTCCCTGCTCGATTTCCTTGGCAAAGATCTTGTCAATGTATTCCGGCTCAATCGGCTCCACGTAGGTGTGGTCAGCCATTTCTGGGTCGGTCATAATCGTTGCTGGGTTGGAGTTAATGAGGGTAACGCGCAGTCCCTCTTCCTTCAGCACACGGCAGGCTTGGGTGCCTGAGTAGTCAAATTCACATGCCTGACCAATAACAATAGGACCAGAGCCGATGACGAGGACGTGGTTAATATCTGAACGCTTTGGCATGGTTATTTATGCGCCTTTCTTCTGAGCGTCTGCATCCATCAGCTCAACAAACTGGTCAAACAGGGGGCTTGCATCATTGGGGCCGGCAGCGGCCTCTGGGTGGTACTGAACTGAGTATGCGCGGCCTGATTTCAGGGCTACGCCTTCCACAACGCCGTCGTTAAGGCAGGTGTGGGTGACAACTGCTGTACCGAAATCAGTGTCGAATTCTTGTCCCGCTTCACCTTTCAGTGCGAAGCCGTGGTTTTGAGCGGTGATGTCAATCTTGCCGGTGAGGTGGTTTTTCACTGGCACATTGATGCCGCGGTGGCCGAACTTCAGCTTGTAAGTTTCCATGCCGAATGCGCGGCCGAGGATTTGGTTACCAAAGCAGATGCCAAAGAATGGGATGTCAGCTGCTAGAACTTCACGGACGATATCAACCATGACGTCTGCTGCAGCAGGGTCGCCAGGGCCATTGGAGATAAACACACCTGATGGGTTGTACTGCTTAATGTCTTCAAATGGGGTTTCTGCTGGCACGATGACGGTACGGACACCGCGTGCAGAAAAGCGACGAGGGGTGTTTTGCTTGATACCTAGGTCATATGCCACAACAGTGTGGCGGGTTTCGCCTTCAGCCTCGATGACATAGGTTTCATCGGAGGACACCTCAACAGAGAGGTTTGCACCTGCCATTGCTGGCTGGTTTTTGACGATCTCAACGAGGTCTTCCACAGGGCGCTGTGCATCTGCACCTGAGAAGATACCGGCTGCAATGGAACCTTCGTTGCGTAGGTGGCGCACTAGTGCACGGGTATCAATGCCGCCGATTCCGACGATGCCCTGATCTGCCATTTCCTGCTGCAGGGAGGTGGTTGCACGCCAGTTGGACACACGTGCAGCCAAGTCGCGGATAACAAGGCCTGCAACCCAGATCTTGCCATCGCGGGATTCGTTGTCTTCGTCGTTCCAACCGGTGTTACCGATCTGTGGAGCAGTAGCTACCACGATCTGGCGGTGGTAGGAAGGGTCGGTCATGGTTTCTTGGTAACCGGTCATGGCGGTGGTGAATACTGCTTCACCAAGGGTGGTGCCGATAGCTCCAAAGCCAAATCCGGTGAAGGTGCGTCCGTCTGCAAGAACCAGGTATGCCGGAACGGATCCGATCTCAGTGACTCCCTGGCTGGTGGTGGTGTCTTTACTCACGGTGACTGTTGTCGCCTTTCGTGTGTCTGCCTTTTAAAGAAATTGGCTGGTTAAAAACCTGAATGTAGTTTATTCAATTCACTGCATTATATGCAATGTGGTGTGTGCGTAACTTACACGCACCCTCTTAAGCGTTTTGAGCAACTCCGTCTGCACAAGTCACCTTGCCACGAAGCACGGTGTGCGTAACCTTTGCGCTGAATTCTTGACCCTCAAATGGGGTGTTTTCAGCCTTTGAAGCAAAATCAGCACCCGATGCAGTCCAAGCTTTGCCTGGATCAACGATGGTGAGGTTAGCTGGTTCGCCTTCTGCGATTGGACGACCCTGGCCTGGGAGCCTAGTGATTTCTGCTGGACGCTCACTCATCACGCGAGCAACAAAGCGCCAGTCTGCAAGGCCTGTGGCAACAAAGGTGTCCACGATGATGGAAAGGGATGTTTCCAAACCAAGCATGCCTGGCTTCGCATTTTCAAACTCACAGCACTTATCCTCTGAACCGTGAGGTGCGTGGTCAGTTGCAACAACATCGATGGTGCCGTCGAGAAGCGCCTTTTTAAGTGCTTCGGTGTCTCGGCTTTCGCGCAGTGGCGGATTGACTTTGTTGACCGCGTCGTAGGTTTCTAGGCGCTCATCCGTCAAAGTCAAGTGGTGCGGGGTGACTTCCGCAGTAATTGGGATGCCCTGGGACTTTGCCCAACGCAGCAGCTCCACGGTGCCTTCGGTGGATGCGTGGCAGATGTGCACGCGGTTGCCATAGTCGCGCGCCATAATGGCATCGCGAACCACGATGGATTCTTCTGCTACTCGTGGCCAACCCCGCAGACCAAGTCGAGCTGCGTTTTCACCTTCGTGGGCGGCAGCACCTTGGGTCAAGCGGTGATCTTCCGCATGCTGGGCGATAAGCACGTCCATGCCCTTGGCGTATTCCAAGGCACGGCGCATAACCTGTGGATCATCAACGCATTTGCCATCATCGGAGAACATGCGAACTTTAGCTTCAGAGCGAGCCATCATGCCGAACTCGGTTAGTTCTTTGCCTTCAAGGCCTTTGGTGATCGAACCAACTGGATGCACATCGCACAAACCAATGTTTTGGCTCTTAAACCACACGGATTCTGCGATGACCGGCTGGTCCATCACTGGCGTGGTGTTGGCCATGGTAAATACTGCGGTGAATCCACCCTTGGCTGCGGCAGCTGAACCAGTAGCAATTGTTTCAGTATCTTCACGGCCTGGCTCACGAAGATGAACGTGCATATCAACAAAGCCAGGAAGTAGTACTCCCCCGTTGCCATCAATGCTGCGGTCAGCGTCATGGTCTCCACCAATTGCTGCAATCACACCATCTTTAACGAACACATTTGTGGGTTCGCCTTCACCGTAGACGCGAACGTTGGTGATCAGGAGTGTGTCCTGTGGAGCCGGTGCTAATGCGCCGGTTTCTGGATATTGGGTGTTACTGTCAACCACTTCTCTCAATCCCTCTTTGTCTATTAAATAGTCGCGTCAGAGCCGGCAACTAGAGCGAATAAGATTGCCATGCGCATGTGCACACCGTTGCTTACCTGCTGCAGCACCGCTGTTCGTGGTGCATCTGCCACCTGGAAGTTAATTTCCATGCCGCGAAGCATTGGGCCGGGGTGCATGATGATTGCTGAATCCTTCAGGCGGGCTTCACGCTCTTTGGACATGCCATAAAGCGTTGCGTATTCACGATGTGACGGGAAGAAACCACCTTGCATGCGTTCTTGCTGTACGCGCAGCATCATCACCACATCAGCATCAGCGATTTCTGCATCCATATCGTAGGAGAAGCGGACTGGCCAGTTCTCAATCCCCATGGGCAGCAAAGTTGGTGGAGCTACCAACACAACTTCTGCACCCAACGTGGACAGCAAGTCCACGTTGGAGCGCACCACGCGGGAATGCAAACAGTCGCCCACGATAACAACCTTGAGTCCCTCAATGCGTCCGGTTCGCTGACGGATGGTTAGGGCGTCGAGAAGCGCTTGCGTGGGGTGCTGGTGGGAACCGTCACCTGCGTTGACCACGCTGGGGCCGTTACCACCTGGTGCCACGAACTGCGCAAGCTGCTGAGCTGCCCCGGATGAAGGGTGGCGCATGATGATCGCATCCGCACCGATTGCCGACAAGGTCAAGCCTGTATCTTTGAGCGACTCGCCCTTCTTCACACTGGATGATGAAGCTGAAATATTAATCACATCAGCGCTCATCCACTTTCCTGCGGTTTCAAAAGACGAGCGAGTGCGTGTGGAGTTCTCATAGAACAGCGTAAAAATGGTGCGACCACGCAAGGTGGGCAGCTTCTTTACTTCACGTCCTTCGAGCACCTCCTTAAAGCGATCTGCTTCATCCAGCAATCCAACAATCTCATCTTTGGATAAATCGCTGATGGACAGGAGGTGCTTCATCTAGGAATCCCCTTCAGAGTCTTCTCGAGTAAGCGTAACTGCATCACGTCCGTCAATTTCCGACAGCAAAACGGAAACATCTTCGGAACGTGCGGTGGGGAGATTCTTACCCACATAGTCAGCGCGGATAGGAAGTTGGCGGTGACCACGGTCAACCAAAACGGCCAACTGAATGTAGTTGGGGCGCCCGACATCGCGGAGTGCATCTAGTGCAGCGCGGATGGTTCGCCCGGAAAATAACACATCATCCACCAAAATTACGGTGGTGTTATCGATTCCACCTGCAGGAATTGAGGTGGGCTGTAATGCGCGGTGTGGTTTGTTGCGAAGATCATCGCGATACAAGGTGATATCAACAGCGCCGGTGTCTACCGAAACGCCGGAAAATTCCTCAATCTTCACTGCGAGCCGACGAGCCAGTGGGACTCCACCTGAAGGAATACCTAACAGCATGACTCGGTCCGCGTCTTTAGAATCAAGCGCGGTCTTTTCAATAATCTGGTGCGCGATGCGTGCGATGGTACGGCTGACGTCATCCTCATTGAGGAGTTCTAGTACAGCACTATTACGTTCACTCATCGTGACCTCCTTCCCCGCCTCTCTGTGCGGTCCGTTAAAGGATGTCCAATTTTGCAAAAACTCTGCAACGACCAGTTTCCTGGTTGTTGTCTGACACTATAGCGTACCGTGTCACATTCACCCCAAGATGCTGACTATGATCTTAGGTAACGCTTCACGGTGACGCACTGTAAACAAAACAGTGCAACACCAAAATGCTTAATGCAGATGGTACATCATGCCAGTCGAATCTGTGATAATTGCTCGTTGTAGGACACCCGGTGTGTACCCACTGGGACCTCATCAATCCACTGACTTGGAGAAGCCCCTGTGAGTCTGACCACAAGCCATTTTATTCCTTTTCCCCGAGAAATGGTCTGGGATTGGCATACCCGCAAGGGAGCAATCGCACGTCTGACTCCCCCATTTATCCCATTAAACCCCATTCAGCAGGCAGAACGCCTTGCAGATGGCACCACTATCTTTAGTCTTCCGGCTGGACTTAAATGGGTGGCGCGCCATGATTTATCGGGATTTTTGAATGGTTCACGCTTCACCGACGTCTGTCTGACCGCCCCTGTAAAGGCCCTCGCGAACTGGCGCCACGTACACAATTTCGTCGACCAAGACGGCGGCACTCTCATCACCGATTCCGTCAGCACCCGCCTGCCTGCCTCCACCCTCACTGGCATGTTCGCCTACCGTCAAACACAGCTGATCGAGGACCTGAAATTCTTGGACCGAACAAGCACGCTTTTCGACGGCTCCCCCCTCACCGTAGCCATCACCGGCTCCAGGGGGCTTGTCGGCCGCGCGCTCACCGCGCAACTTCAAACCGGCGGCCACGAGGTTATCCAACTCGTGCGCAAAGAACCCAAACCAGGACAACGCTACTGGGACCCACTCAACCCAGCATCAGACCTTTTAGATGGCATCGATGTAGTAGTCCATCTTGCCGGTGAACCAATTTTTGGGCGCTTCAACGACGCACACAAAGAAGCAATCCGCGAATCCCGTGTGCTTCCCACCAAATTCCTCGCAGAATTAGTCGCTGAATCGACACAGTGCACCGCCATGATTTCCGCATCAGCTGTGGGGTTTTATGGACACGACCGCGGCGATGAAATACTTCACGAGGAATCCGCCTCCGGTGATGATTTTCTTGCCGAAGTGTGCCGAGACTGGGAAAATGCCACCACGCCTGCCTCAGATGCAGGAAAGCGAGTGGCACACATCCGGACCGGTGTTGCGCTCAGTGGACGCGGAGGAATGCTACCACTGCTGAAAACCCTGTTCTCCACTGGTTTGGGCGGAAAATTCGGCGATGGTTCTTCCTGGTTCAGTTGGATCGCCATCGATGATCTCACCGATATTTACTACCGCGCCATCGTGGATGCCCAAATCTCTGGACCAATAAACGCGGTTGCCCCCAATCCAGTCACCAACGCGGAAATGACCAAGGTGCTCGCCACCAGTATGCACCGCCCTGCATTTATCCAAATCCCTTCCCTTGGCCCCAAAATCCTGCTTGGAAGCCAAGGTGCCGAAGAACTAGCCCTGGCCTCACAACGCACTGCCCCAGCAGCACTAGAAAGCCTTGGCCACACCTTCCGCTACACAGACATCGGATCCGCCATCGCACATGAACTTGGCTATGAACAACTCGCCGATTTCGCCCAACAACAAGAAATTGAAGCCGAACGCAAACAAGCACGCGCAGAGCTTAAAGCCGCCAAGAAATTAGCTAAGAAAGCTCCCGCCTTAGAGTCAGAGGCCACCAACCTGGAAGATCCTGAAGAAGTAGAGCAAAGTATTCTTTCATCCATCATCAATTTCCGCCGTAAACGCAACGACTAAATCGACCATCTGTAGTGTGGTGGAAAAGTTTCTTTTAAATAAGTTTTGGAAGGACTGAAACACTCCAGTGCCTGAAACACCCACAACAGAAAACCCCAACGACATCAAAGAATTTACTCTCGATGCCGTTGCCGAAATCCTTGCAAATGAAAAGCTGGATTACCGCATTGATGAACACGATGGTGAAAAAGTAATCCGCACCGGATTTATCAACGCCGCCATCAGCTTCATTCACCTCGACGGCAGCCTAACCATGGAAGCAATGTGGCGAGGAGCCCCCTCTACTGATGCTGCCGCCCAAGTATTAGCGGCCACCAACGAATGGAACCTCACCCAGTTTGCCCCCACCATTCGATTCTTCGAACTCAACGAAGGCACCCTCGCCATCAACGCGCTGCGCCACGTCGTTGTTTCCGCAGGTATGAGCCACAACCAGGTCGGCTCCTACGTCATGAGCTCCATCGAAACCGCCGTTCAATGCTTCGAATGGCTTGAGCAGCAATTCCCAGATCTAGTCACCTGGAAGGACGAACACCATGACCACTGAGTCCACTTCAATCAGCACCCCAAAGCCGATTCCAGTGACCATCGACCGCGTCACCCTCATCATGAAGGAATTCGGCATCGACCTGGCAATCGCCGATGAACAAGGCACCGAATCCCAAGTAGCCAGCGCCAACCTCAACGGACACCACGTCATGTTCGCTGTCATCGGTTCAGTCCTGATTGTTCGCGCAGACCGCGCCACCGAAATGCCGGTCTCCGACGGTAACCCCGCATGGCATCTCGCCTGCAACCAAGTCAACTGTTTCAACTTTGCTGCAAAAGCCGTTGTGGTTGATCGCACCGAAAAGATAGTGATCCGCGCCGAGAAGGATGTCCCCATCGCCGCTGGACTCAACGACATTCAGCTTTCCGCAATGCTGAAAAATGCCATCGATCACGTCCTCGCTATTCAGGACGCCGTAGCCAATGCAGGCAAGGAAATCGGCTAAATTCTCCGCTTAATGATCCGCGGTTTTGTTGGGTACCGGTATCCCCGCATCCGGTACCGGGAACTGCACAGTCCCCGGCCCGGCCGCATTACCCCCGCCTAACGACGCACCCGTTAACGACCACGCGAGGCTTTGATAAGCATCCGCCTTTCTTCTTGTAAATCATCCCGAGTTCTCAAATCTGCACCCGCAATCGTGAGTTTGGTGCCGTTATGCACCAACCTCGACAACACCGCATCCGCAATCGCAGCATCATGAAACACGTCGTACCAATAATCCGGCTCATGCTGACTAACGATCACCGTCGAGGAGTTTTCCCGGGCAACAAGCAAATTAAACACCTGCGTCAACGCATTCGTCGACACATCCGTCGCCATGAAATCATCGATGACAACAATCGCCGGCCGAGAAAGCTCTTCCAAAAGATCTTTGCGTGCCTGCGGGGACCCTGCCACCGCGTCGAAATCATCAGCAAGCTGATGAAGCCGCACATAACGCGCCGACATCTTCTTTCGACACGCAGCAATCGCTACAGCCTGGGCAAGAACGCTTTTCCCCGTACCCGTCGCCCCGACAATGACTAAGTCTTGGCCATAATCAATCCACTCACATGTTGACAGCCGATCTAAGCGGTCTTGTGTAATGCCACGATCGGAGGAGAGTTCAAATCTTTCCAAACCAGCCGTACTATCACGCAGTCCTGCCTCACGGATAGGTTTTTCAATAATGACCGTATCCCGCGCTTGGATCTGAGCATCCAAGACTTCTTTGATCTTGTCTTCAAAACAATCATGATCCCGACTGGAATCTTGAACAATGTCATAGATAACTTTCGCGAACACCTGCATGCCACGTAACGAGCCGAGTTTTTCGAAGTCATGATCAGTCAACGCCATTTTTTACTTCTTCTCCCGAAAGACAAATGCCTGTTTGCCACGCACATGGAATGAACGCGGGCCGGGTGACTTCTTCGAACGCGGGGATGGATCTGTTGACAAGGGCGGTTGAGTATCGGCAAACAACGTCGTTTGTTCGCGTGCAAGATCATGGAATTCTTCCGCGACTTTACGAACGCTAGGTACCTCGTGTCGATCAAGAAGATTACGACATGCCGCATCAAGCTGAGCACGCGAATGCTTCTTCGCTAAGGACAACACCGCGAGCGCACTACTATAGGCTTGGGCTTCAACTGTGCGGGCATGAAACATCTGGCTGATGAGTTCCTGGGTTGCAGCCCCTATACTTGCCGCCCAACCTTCAATACGTTCCCGATTCCACTTAGTTGCAAGGTCCTTATGCTTTTCTGGGACATGCTCATCAGCAGTGGAGTACCCCATATTTGCTGGCTTAAGAGCATGGGTGGCATTGATCTGATTGTCGGAAAACACCGTGAGATGATCATCAAAGATTTGGACATCAACAAATCTGCCTGCATAGTGCCACTGCACGGAGTAGAAATGCTTATTGAATCGGATGTGATAGTTCATTCCGGCTTTCGCCCGACGCCATGTCGACCATGACCAGCGTGCAACAGGTGATGAGTTCAGCATGGGATATTCTTCGGCGAGGAAGAGTTGTCGTCTGCTGATGTTTTTACTCCGGAAACCTTGACGATCATTGATCCAATCCACCTGGGTAGAAATATCTGTGTTGAGTTCTTCGAAGCTGTAAAACTCACGGTCATCAAGGTATTCAATGACCCATGTTTGAACAATATCGACGGCTTTTTCCACGTGAGCTTTATCGCGTGATTTGAGTGGACGAGCAGAGGTTATCCCGACTCCGAAATGTTGGCTGAACCGAAAGTACTCCGCATTGACATCCCGAAGAGATCCGCCTTTAAACAGCTGATTCGCAGCTGTTGAGGCGTTATCAGGGGTTATCTTCATTGGCCGTCCCCCCAAAATAGTCAATGCGTCTTGGTGGCTTGATAACCAGGCTCGCATTTTCATATCAGGGGTTGCTACAGCAAAGATCATGTCTGAGTGTAGTAAGGACGCAACGAAAATATTTGCCACGCTGCGTATCCCTGTCAAACGATCAACAACGGTCATGCTATCGCCGGACCAGTCGACAAACATATGATCACCCGGAAAGTGCGTGAGCTGGGCGGTGAGATCATTAACGTCGACATAGTGGTCATAGAGTTTGCAGAACTGCTTATAGGAGTAATGCTGCTGACCTGGTGTAACAGGCTAACGGCTGTCAGCCTTCATGTTCCACTTTCAAAGTGACTCGTTAAGGGGCACCGTTTGTGCTATCGCAGTGAAATTTGGTTGCAGGTAGTCCTCATCGCGGCGAAGTCGATTATCTGGAAACAGAGTCGCAATGTCGTGGGTGGATAGCGCTGCTATCGCAGGGGTATCGAGGCTTTGAGTGCGTATTACCTTCGATGCTTTATCAATAGTTCGGCGTGAACAGCCAAGATTGTCTGTGAGGGTGACCCAGGAGTCCCCGCGGACTAGGGCGAGCATGATGGCTTAGTAGTCGGTGGCCATCGGTGGTCCTTTCTATAATATGCGCGGTGTGTGCGTTTGTGCACACGTCGTCGTTTGTTACAGTGCCACTGCTTTACCCCCGGTACCCGATATGGAGATTGCCCGGTACCCGATGTGGGAAAACCGGTACCAAAAAACCAACCCGCGTCAGCTTAAGATGAAAGTTGTAATTAAAAGTCTTTCTACTTTTGATTAGTGAGTTACAGGACAAAAAGGCATTTGCCAAAAGCGTGCGAATTTTCATCACGACACCCCCAGTTTGAAATCTGATTTGCTAGACTAAGTAGTCCACGCCTGATTGGGGCAGCACCAGTCTTTTGCATGCCATGCTTATTTCACTCAGAATCAAAATGCATACTAACGCTGGGTGATTCGGTCAATAGGGGATGCCAACTTATTCTCTGGTGATGAAGCTGCCGCAGGATTCGCATTCTTAGAGAGTCAACGCTGCTGCCAACTTCAAGATTCCACTACATCGAGGACGGTTTAGTTCGAGCTCCAGCTAGCTCGAACACTCCAACGTGACGCGATTTTCCATCCGAGTCGCTGATGGAAATAACTTCAATGGCATTGCTGAAGTGAGGGGGAACCATTTTTTTCTCTGAGACAAGACGTAACACGACAAGAAATGAAATGCGTTGATCTACGACAGTATAGGAAGCGGCTTGTCGAAGATATGCTTGCTTATCTTTAAGAGGAATTTTTGTTGAATCTACTTTCAGCTCAACGTAAAGATTGAACCCTGGAAACCCGAATTGGATGTCGACCCGCCCACCGCCAACCCTCCTGATTTCGGTAGTGATAGATCCTAATGAACCGCTCGCTCTGAGAAAATTGTGGAGATCTGTTGCGAGGTCCTCTTCGATCGCCGTCTGGTCGTAAAGATATGGTACATCGCTCTCTCCCAGTTGGTTTCGGTCCCATACAAAACGCACTAATAGTCCCGCCACGAGGTCAGTTGCTTCAGCTACCCTGTCCACATAATCCGGAGAGCAAGAGAAACCCGCGCGGATTTTCTCATAAGCATCATCTGCGACAAGGCTTCCTAGTGAGAAATTCTCGACAGCCATTCTACGATTTACTGCTGCCAGGATCCGATCCGATTTGACCGGCGTCTCCTCACCCATGGCGTTCTGATTTACGATCTTTAGCTTTGGGTATTCGTCCTGGTCTAGTGTGAACCTCGCAAGTACATTGGCGAGAAGCTGTTCGGCAGCCTGAAGCTCATTACTGTCATCCTGGTTTAAGCCACTTGTTTCTATTTTGAACTTAAGTTCGGCTACATGATCTTGAAGGTGCTTTAGTAGGGCAGTGCTGTCTGCAAACCCTCCTTCAAGGATCGGCGCAATAATTTTATGTAACGACTTTCCATCTTCAGCTCGACAAAACATTGTTGTGGAGCTCGACACACGGTAAAAATTAACAATAGAATGGATAGTTTCAGCTGCGCGATACCAAGACGGTTCTAAAAACTGATTCTGCGCAAAATTGAGTTGAGTTGAAAATTGTGTCCAAGCTTGGTTAACTGCCGCCACACGATTACCTAACCAGTGGTAACGCCGAGGATCCAGATGAATGAGTTCGCGAGCATCTTCCCGAATCGAATCGATAATGTCTAGGTCTTCAACACGACCTGAGGTAATCAGCTGTGTTAACAGCGTAAGAACACCGTCCCATGCATTTATATCAGCTCTCTGACGATTCTCTGAGCGTGCAGGACGTAGATACCGAGAAGCATTCTTAAGGTGAGTCAAGACCTGTTCACGATCTTGAGAACGAAATGCTCGTAACATCTCAATTTTCGAAAGCACAATACCTGAATCAGAATCGTTCAGGGGTGAAAACCAGTTATGTCCTTCAGGTGAGGCTACTTCCATCCCTGTAATCTGCTTAAGCACTTTGACAAAATCATCAGCCTCGGGCCAATACTCGACACATGAGAGAATTGATCGCAGCACTGCCCTCGGATAATTCTGGTCACTGAGGGGGCCAGTAGTAGCATCATACGAGCTCAAAAGCGCGTATAAATCCCACCTTTCACAGTATTGGCGAATACGCAGTTCAGTTGCCACTTCAAGTGCATCAGCAGCAAGTAGTGACTCAATTGGAGAGGCAGAAGACAAAGGTGGCTTCGCAAGATCCAGAACCTTCATTGCGAAGTCAGATCCAAGGTCTTCGAGCAACGAAGCGGACTGGAGAATGGAGTCAGCGATATCTCTAAAGATTGCTGGTCTTTTGCCTTCACAAATAACCTTAACTAAAGACTTCGCAATCTCAGAAGGCAGCGAAATTGCTTTCGCTGAATAGAACTCACTAATTGTCTGGACCAAAACGGGAAGCAAATAATGGTCCTTGAGTCCCGGGATGAGAGTAGGAAGCTCACCTATTTCACCGAAATCTTCAAGTTTAATTTCCGCCATTGATTCTCGTTCGAGAAGTAGATCTAACGGCCTCATTGGACAGTGTTCGTGTACTTGTTTGAGCTACCAGACAAAATTCTCTCCTTCACCAATACGACAACGTTCTTCGCCGAGAAGAGCTATAAGTTGCTCAGTGTGACAAGTTCCTATAAAAACTTGAATGTCCGCAGACTCGGCCTCATCTCGAAGTGCTTGGAGCATCGTGTCAAAATCATCATCATTGACCTCCTCTGCTCCAGGAGAATCTACTATAAGAAACCCTGGATGCAACCCAATTCCCTCTGCACGGGCTAATTTGATTAGTGCGATTGCCGTCGCAAGTTTGAGTCTGAGTTTTTCTCCTCTCTCAAGCTTACTGTAGGTTCCCTTGGCGCCACCTTTCTCGACTGTCATCCCCGCATTCCCACTAAGTTGAATTTGAGTAAGACTCGGAATTCCAAAATCTCGCGCAAGAGCTACTATTGATGAATTCAGTTTTTGAAAACGTACATTCTGTTCCTCCCGAACCCATTTGGTAACGACTTCTTCTGCTGTACTAAGCACAACTAAATGATCCTTAAGCCGGTCAATTTCTGCAGTGTCAGGACCGGCTTGTCCTTCTTTCGGTTTGAGGGCCTCGACTGCACCTTCTGCCCTGGCAAGTGTCAATAGTGCTTGATTACGTTCATCGAGTTTTCTGACATACCTAAGATTGGCCTCTATTATGGTGGAGTATCTTTCGCGCTGGACGGTCACTTTTTTAAGTTCTTCCGTTGATCCCTCTAGTCGTTGTTTATTAGTCTGCAAAACCTCTCGCAGAGCTGCCAATTCCTCGACCTCATAATCGGTATTATCATTGCCAATTTCGTCATCGTTCAGCGTTGACAAATCATGTCCATCAATTTTATTTGCTTCTGCGTTCGATAGGTCATCGAGTTCCAGACTTGAGGAGCAGATTGAGCACGAATCTCCGTGGGCCTCTGCCTCTAAACGATCATCGGGCACAGGAATTGAACACCGAGGGCAAACTGTTGGGCGAAGATTTTGAAAGAATCTTCGGGCAACAGCATCTTCCAATTGTTGATGGCGGCGGGTTTCTTCTTCCTTAAGGTTAGCTTCTGCTAATCGAAATGCAGACTTTGCGTCAAATTGCACTTGAGTTAAGCGCATGGCTTCAGCATCCAACCGCGCGATCTCCGATCGCGCCTCGTTAAGGTCTTCGAAACTCTCTTCCGATATCTCGAATGCTTCAAATTCTTGGCGTGCCTTCTCCATATTAGTCAAGGCAGTGGTGTAGGCATCACTCAAAGCGCGACTGTGTTCTTTCGCTGCTCTCTCGAGCTCGGCAAGTCGGTGCTTTGCAATGTTCTTCGCAGTTGAAGCTTCAGCCCGAACAGAAGCCCATTCCGTACCAACAAAGATGGATAATAGGCGACTAGGGAGACCAGCAAAAGGTACATCTCCGAGCAAATATTCAAGCCCGTCACCCCTAATAACCAACGCTCCGGCATATGTCGGCCAAACGTGTTCTACTCTGAGGCCTTCTGTTTGTGAAGCAATTTTGGGGAGACCCAATGCATGTAGCATTGTTGCTCCCATAAGTTCTTCGAACTGCTCGTTAGATTCGAAGGAACCCAGATGATTCTCAACGATACCTTTTCGGCGTATAAGCTGTCCGACAGGTTGATTTTTATTCGTATGACAGACGTCGAACTCAATTCGATAAGTGTCTGAGTCAATCAAGAAGTCGAACTCAACATGATCAATCCAACTCAGGACATCCGGCTGAAGATCACAGCGACCTCGCAAACACCACATCAGAATCCTTAAAACGGTTGATTTCCCCCTCAAATTGCGGTCGCTTCCGACTCCATTAAGTCCAGACTTTAAAGCCCATTCAAACTGATAAGGGACTTCCTCTACATAATCAGGAACCTGCTTGACTCCCGATGAGTCCACACCAGTTAGGGTCTTTGAACCATAAAATGAAAGACGTGTTGCTTGAAGTTGCGATGGCGTAGGCACTCTGACTGCTGTTGTAACCTGGTTTTCGCGGAGTATCCGATCCACCGTCCAACTGTCGATTTCAGATGCCAACACATTGCGATCAGAGCCACGGCGTGATTGGCTCATTCTGTCAATTATGGCTTGACTAAAAATGCTCATGATGCCTCCATGCCTACGCCGGTGTCTAATGAAGAATTGGTGAAATCTTCCAATCGCTTCCGTACTTGTTCAGTAATGCTGCCGATGTCATTACCCCATACGGTCCGCGCATAAGATTCCTGCTGGTACTGGCGTTCTTTTAATCTTGAGCCACTGTCCTCTCTAGCGACTAATGAAACAAGTTTTGCTTGTTTTGGATACCAATCTAGTGGCTTAATATCGTCAAGGAGCTTAGCCTTTTCAGCTCCAAATTGCGTGAGAAAGAACTGATTCTGCAATCGTCTCCCTGGAGTTCCTCGTCGAGTAATCTGCGCAAATCCGTACGTCTGGAGTAGCGCAAACGCATCATCCACGGCTTCGTATGCGCCGAAAAACCACTTATGCATTGGGAAGTGGCGTAGATTTGGCTCTTGGTCGTTTAGGAGTGATTCAGCTGTCTGCAAAAACGAGCTGTCCAACTCTTTCTGCTCAACTGCGGTCACTATTTCATCAGCTAGGTAATCAGGATTTCTCATCCAGAAGTCCAATGCTTGCAACTTCTTCTCCGCTCGAATCACTGAGACTGAGTTTTTCGGGTCATTGCCTCCGGTGGCCTCTCCACAGTTGCTCAATAGTGAGAGTAAACGGATGGCGTGCTGAGTGCGACTTGATGAAATTCTCATGGCTTACCACTACTGCTGCCTACAAAATTGATTGGAAACAATCCAAGCGAATACCAAATGCGATTGCGAAGCACGGAGAAACTGGGAGCGCGATGGCCCCCAATATCCCTCAATGCTGTAGATGGCGTCAATACTCAATCCATCTGACTCCGCCAAATTCAGATTTTTCAGTCGCCCGTTTAGGTGTGAACTGCGCAGGTGCCCTTGTTCCACCGCTCTACTTGAAGTTTGCTGTCGCTCCATACGGTAATACTACAAGTACTCTCATACACTTTCAGCGTTTCCACTACAAGGCACCAACACCCCTCCTATCCAAATACACTGCGCCCGCCACCGTTTGTTTTTAAAGGTGGCGGGCGCAGTGTATTTGCCAAAAGACTAAGCTTCCATCTGATTACTCTTTAACTTCCTCAGAAAAGGCTTCAGCGTTTGTCTCAGAAAGCTCTACGATGTCATCCAAATCCAAAGAGTCTACAGTTTCTTCAGCCTCAAAATCCTCATCCGAGGCATCCAAGTTATCCGAGTCATCCCATGGTGCAACCGGAGCATCGTCCAAAGACTCAGAAGCTTCTGCCAGAACTGCTTCTGGGTTGGCAGCGCGCTCGCGGAGTGATTCCACCTTGGATGCCATCGCGTCTAGGGTGGCGTTGATGTAGGCGCTGGATTTGTCTCCGGAGTATTGGGAGGCAATTTCTACAGCTTCAACGATTGCGGTGGTGACAGGAACATCAGTGTTGCAAATGAGTTCCCAGGATGCAACACGCAAAATTGCGCGGTCCACGGATGGGAGGCGTTCAAGAGTCCAGGTGTCCGCGATGTGCTCTGAAAGGAACACATCGAGGGTGTCGAGCTCGACTGCAACACCATTGATGATGGCTTCGGTGTATTCGGATACCGGTGCAACAATGGGGTTGACATCGCGCGCCAACTTGTGGCGGTCTTCAATGATGGCCACTGGATCAACATCGCGGGATTCCGCTTCAAAAAGGATATCTACGGCACGCATGCGCGCCTTGTAGCGGGATCCGTGTCGCTTGTAATCTTGTCGACGCTCGCTCACGTTCGGTTCTCTTTGTTCCTATTCAATCAGGGTGTGTAAATATTCTGGCTGATTCTTAAAAGCTTTTAAGAATCTTAGTTGTTGACGCGGGACAGGTAGGAACCGTCGCGGGTGTCTACCTTGAGGATGTTTCCGGTCTCGATGAACAGTGGGACCTGGATCTCGGTGCCGGTCTCAAGGGTGGCTGGCTTGGTGCCACCGGTGGAGCGGTCGCCCTGCAGACCTGGATCGGTGTGCTCGACGCGAAGGTCGACAGAAACTGGAAGCTCGCCGAAGAGGGCTTCACCTTCGTGGAAGGAGACCTGAACGCGCATGTTCTCAAGCAAGAAACGGCCAGCGTCACCGAATGCGTCTAGTGGCAGTTCATACTGCTCGTAGGTCTTGTCATCCATGACGATGTAAGAGGTGCCATCGTTGTACAAGTAGGTAACGTCGCGGCGGTCGACAGTTGCGGTTTCAACCTTGACGCCTGCGTTCCAAGTCTTGTCAACAGTCTTGCCGGTCACGACGTCCTTGAGCTTGGTGCGCACGAAAGCTGGGCCCTTGCCTGGCTTGACGTGCTGGAACTCGATGATCTGCTGCAGCTTGCCTTCGTTCTTGAGAACTAGACCGTTCTTGAAATCAGCGGTAGTTGCCACGGATGTGATCTCCCTCGTGGATTACGTGGTTGGGGGTCTGCGCAAGGTGCTTTAAAAAGCGCAGACCGATTAGCTCACCTAGATTACACCACGATGAGGTCCTTACTCACCTTGGTGATGATTTCCGGTGCTCCGGAGGTGATAATGAGCGTGTCTTCGATGCGGACTCCGCCTTTTCCAGGTACATAAATTCCTGGCTCAATGGTCAGCGTGGAGCCTGTTTCCAGTACGCCTTGTGAGGTCTTAGACGCACTTGGCGCTTCGTGTACTTCCAGCCCGATGCCATGTCCGGTGGAGTGCACAAAGTACTCGCCGTATCCCGCGTCTTCAATGATTTTGCGGCATGCAGCATCAATATCAATCAGGTTTGCTCCGGCGTAGGCAGCTTCCACTCCGGCAAGTTGAGCGCGCAAGACGATATCGTAAATTTCTGATTCAAACTCCCCTGCTGCCCCCATAACAAGTGTGCGGGTCATATCGGAGTTAAATCCGCGTGCGTGCGCACCGAAATCAATGGTTACCAAATCACCGTGTTGGATGATGCGATCGCCAGCTCCGTGGTGGGGTTTCGCGGAGTTTGGGCCTGATGCCACGATCGTGTCAAAGCTTGGGCGTTCTGCACCCAGCATGCGCATGCGGTATTCCAGATCTGCTGCTACTTGCCGCTCTGAGCGGCCTTCAGCAAGTTCACCGGCTGCGAGGAGATCTTCAAAAGCTTGGGAGGCCCGCGCTGCGACCTCACGCAAGCGATCTAATTCGAAGTTGTCTTTGGTCAGGCGAATGGATTCCACAACGCCTGATACTGGAATAAGGTCGACATCTTCTGGGGTGGCTTCCTTCAAGCTTTCTAGGAGCTCCAAGGTTGTTTGGGCTGATTCAATTGCTACTCGACGCGGCCCTTCAACGCGGCTTAACAGCGCCGTTGCCGAGGCCCGTTCGATCACTGCCTCAATGTCAGGGACTTCTTCTGCGATCTGGGTGGTGTATCGGCCATCAGTGCAAATTTGTGCGGAGAGATCCTTATTCACGATCAACGCACCATTTGATCCGGTAAATCCGCTGAGATAGCGAACATGGATGGGGCTTGTCACCAAGATGGAATCAATTCGTTGAGCAGCCAACTTTGCAGCAAGCGCGCGACGACGTGTGGCGAATCGGGTATCAGCCAAAGCCATGTTCTCTCCTTAAAAATTTCACTAAACGTGGGTAACTTCTAGTCCAAACTAGTAGATTCCCTGTTGTTTAGTGGCTAATTGCTTCATATGCCTTTTGAAGATCCTCTTTTAAGGGCCCCTCAATGCGGGTAACTTCACCAACAGACGTCAGCGCGACGAAGCGAATATTGCCGTCGCGATTTTTCTTATCGCGAGTCATACCCTCGTAAAGTTCATCGAAGGCGCCACCTTCGTAGGAGGTGGGCAAACCTATACCCGCCAGGATTGAGCGGTGGCGCTCTAGGAGGGGCGCGTCGATAAGCCCGAGGTTGTGGGAGAGGTTAGCGATAAACATCATGCCGACGGCAACCGCGTTGCCGTGACGCCAGCGGAAGTTTTCGCGGAGTTCAACGGCGTGGGCGAAGGTGTGTCCGTAGTTGAGGATTTCGCGCAGGCTGGATTCTTTGAGGTCTTGGCCCACAACGGAGCCCTTGACCGTGACGGAGCGCCAGATCAGCTCTGGAAGGTGTGAGCCTTCGACCTCTTTTTTGAGGCAGGCTTGGGGGTCGGATTCATAAAGAGCCAAAATTTCAGGATCGGCAATGAAACCAGTCTTGATGATTTCTGCGGAGCCCGCGATGATCTCGGCATCAGGCAGCGATACTAAGCGATCAGTATCAATGAATACCGCATCTGGCTCGTGGAAAGCGCCCACGAGGTTTTTTCCAGCGGCAGTATTAATGCCCGTCTTGCCACCCACCGCTGCATCAACCATCGCCAGCAAGGTAGTTGGCACCTGAATCACGCGCACGCCACGCATCCATGCAGCGGCAACGAATCCTGCAAGGTCGGTGGCCGCACCGCCACCTAAACCAATGATGATGTCCCGTCGACCAAATGCAGCACTGCCTAGTTGATCCCAGCACGCACCTGCTACTTCTAAAGTTTTCCCGCTTTCTGCGTCTGGAACATTAAGGTGCAGCACGCTAAGCCCTGCGTTAACGAGCCCAGATTCTAAATCTTTAGCGATCTCATCCATACTGGGCTGATGCAAAATAGCAACTTGTTCAGCACCTGATTGAGCAGCCCGTTCGATTATGAGTTCGTTCAAATTGGACCCAATGTGAACGTCGTATGGTGATGATCCATTGACGTGAACGGTGTTGAAAATCTGTGCAGTGCTCATGGAGGCGGCGCCTTTCTTTGATGAAAAACTCTAGGACAATTTATCAAGAAACCGGGCCTCCCAAAGCGCTGTTGCGGGATGCCCGGTTCAATTAGTTAATTTCGAGGTGATGTAAAACTGCAGCCACAACTTGCTGAGGGCTGCGGTTGTTCGTGCGAAGTCGGTAGGTTGCTACTTCTTCATATAGTGGCGTTCGCACTTTCACCAGGTTTCGGTAGTGTTCGGCAGGATCAGCTGCCTGCAAGACCGGACGGGAACGCTCATTAGCGGTTCGCCTGATGCCTTCTTCGACAGGCACATCAATCCACACCACATCATGGCGTTTGAGTAATTCACGGGTGGATTCCGTTAACACAGCGCCACCACCGAGGCTGACTACTCCGGATGATTTCAACGCTTCTGCCACATGAATGGCTTCCAGCTCGCGGAAAGCAGGCTCGCCGAGCTCGGTAAATACTGCGCCACAGGCTTTACCAGTTGCGCGCTCGATTAATTCATCAGAGTCAACGAGGTCAGTATTTAAGGCTCGCGCTAATCGACGCCCAATGGTGGATTTACCAGCTCCTGGCAAACCGACAAGAACAACGATGGGACATGGGCATTCAGAGCTGTCATCTGATTGATGTTCCAAGTGAATCTGATCATTCACTTCACTATGCTCCATCCTCTAACCCTTCGAATTTCATGCGCTCCTCAAGATTTTTGAGGTAGTTATCAACGTTAGCCTTTGTTTCCGCGAGGGAGTCTCCACCGAATTTCTGCAACACTGCACGTGCAAGAACAAGTGCGACCATTGCTTCTGCAACAACACCAGCGGCTGGAACAGCACAGACATCGGAACGTTGGTGGATGCCGGTTGCTGCTTTACCGTTGGCCATGTCGATGGTTTTCAGCGCACGTGGCACGGTAGAAATCGGTTTCATTGCAGCGCGAACGCGAAGAGTTTCACCGTTGGTCATGCCACCTTCAAGGCCACCTGCACGGTTGGTGCTGCGGTGCACGCCGTTTTCATCAAGGAAGATCTCATCGTGAGCTTCAGAGCCACGGCGGCGGGCTTCTTCGAAACCGTCTCCGATTTCAACACCCTTGATGGCTTGAATACCCATCAATGCTCCTGCGATTTGAGCGTCCAGGCGGTCATCGCCAGAAATATGGGAGCCCAAACCAATAGGTAGGCCTTCGACGATAACCTCGACGATTCCGCCTAGAGTATCTCCGGCCTTTTTCGCAGCCTCGATCTCTGTGATCATGGATTCTTCAGCTTCTTTGCCAAAGGCACGCACGGGAGACTCATCAATTGTCTGGATATCAGCAAACGTTGGTTCAGCACCTGTGTATGGCTCAGATGCACCAATTGAGATGACGTGGGAAAGAACTTCCACGCCTAAGGTTTCACGCAGGAAGGAACGCGCGACGGTTGCCGCTGCCACACGAGCTGCAGTTTCACGAGCTGAAGAACGCTCCAGCACGTTGCGGGCATCATCAAAACCGTATTTGAGCATGCCTGCGTAATCAGCGTGACCTGGGCGCGGACGGGTGAGCTTTGCACCACGTCCAGAAGACATTGCCGCAACATTGTCTGGATCATCCATGTCCAGCGCGTCAGAGGACATGATGGTGGTCCATTTATCCCACTCAGTATTGCCGATCATGATGGAAATCGGGCTGCCCAACGTCAGGCCGTGGCGAATACCGGTAAGAAAAGTCAGTGCGTCTTGTTCAAACTTCATGCGGGCACCGCGACCATACCCAAGGCGACGTCGCGCCAACTGATACGAGACCTCATCTTTAGACACGGGCACGCCTGCTGGCATGTGTTCAACCGTGGCGATTAGGGCCTGGCCGTGGGATTCACCTGCTGTAGTCCATCGAAGCATGCATAGCATTATCGCATGAAAGCCCTAAGAAGAAGTATCCAGCCCCACCCCAAGGGCGTTTTAAAATTGCTTTTCGACGTCAAAAAGCGACAAAACTGCAGGCACTCGCGATAACCATACTTGGTCCATGGGGAATAATTTTCGCATATTTCACCCCTTTTACCGTGGCCAAAATTCCACACAGTAAGACAGAAATTAGCGATGATCCCACAATTGCCACCAAAAGAGCGTCAAATCCCACGCTTGCCACAGCTGTTCCCAAACCCAGCGCAAATTTGATATCTCCCCCACCGATCCCACCAAGCATTACGGCAGTTAGTAGATAGACCCCAGCCCACATCACTCCGCCCATGATCCACGATGGACTAACAAACAATGCCCACAGATTGATTAACGCAGCACCTGGAAGAGTTAACGCATCCGGCAGACGCCGTATTTTAAGATCAATCGCACTTAGCACCACACACCACGTTGCAACTACAAAAATCCCCATACTGTAGTTGGACTGGGTTTAGGGCAATTTGGTTCCATCCTTTAATGGCGGTGGGTGCCCCCGAGATGATGAAGCAAAGTGTGGGTGGTGGCGTCGACAAGCTTATATCTGGTCACCCGCCCCTCCTTGAAGGACTCGACCACCTTGTTGTCCGCCAGCAGTTGTAGCGCGGCCGATGCCGTAGGCAGCGTGACGCCGACGCTTTCTGCAAGCTCTGAGACGGTGGCCTCGCCGGGGCCGTGATAATGCAGGGCAAGAAGGAGGCGAAGGCGGGTGCGATCGCCTAAAAGTTTAAATTTTGGTGCCCAGTCATCGGCGAGTTGTAAGAGGTGAGATTGGTGCTCCATTAGTAATCTCTTTCGCTAATAGTCAAACAATCATTTGAGTGTTAGTGTTTTCTCATGCTTCAAACTGCCCGCACTAAGCGTGATACTCACACGAAGGTCCAAGACCTTGGACTCAATGCTAGTCGCCGGGCCGCTATCTATTGGACACTGGCTCTTACCGCAGTATTACTACTGTCCATGTTTTTTGGAGTGTTCATTGGAGCATCAAACACGTCCATTTATGACACCTGGAGCGTGCTCAGCCACCATATTTTTGGCACTCATTTGGCCGATGCCGACACCTTAGACGCAATCATTTGGGACATCCGCACACCACGCGTGATGCTGGCCGCTGCCGTTGGTGCCGGCCTTGCTCTTGCCGGAGCCATCATGCAGGTCCTCGTGCGCAACATGCTGGCCGATCCCTATATTTTGGGTGTAAATTCTGGCGCGAGCTGTGGCGCTGCCGCTGCCTTGCTGTTTGGCGTTGGTGCGGGGTTCGGTGACTACGCCCTTCAAACAAGCGCATTCATCGGTGCCATGGCAGCGTCTGGATTAATTTTCTTTATCGCCCGCGCCGCTGGGAAAATCTCTTCCACCAGGCTGCTGATGTCTGGAGTTGCCATCGGATACATGCTCTCAGCTGCAACAAGCTTTCTCATCTTCTCCTCGGATTCCGCCGAAGGCAGCAGGTCTGTGATGTTTTGGTTGCTGGGATCCTTGGGACTTGCTGCGTGGAATGGTCCGATGGCGATCATCTTCATCATCACCGGTCTAGCTTTGAGTGCACTGATGCTTCTAGGACCACACCTTGACGCACTTAACTCCGGTGATGAAACCGCGCTCACACTAGGTGTTTCCCCCGAACGTCTCCGCATTCTCCTGCTTGTCATCACCTGTCTGCTTGTCGGATCAATGGTGGCTATGGCTGGCAGCATCGGATTTATCGGCCTGGTTATCCCCCACCTAGCCAGGCGTTTTGTTGGTGGAAAACACCGCCTCATGTTGCCTATCACTGCCTTGATGGGTGCAATCTTGTTGATCTGGGCAGATATTGCAGCACGCACCCTTCTTGCACCCCAAGAAATCCCCATCGGCATCATCACCGCACTCATTGGTGCGCCATTTTTATTAATTCTCGTTCGGCGAATGCACTCTTTGTAGAAAGGCAAAATGCGAAAACTAGCCCTTCCCCTAGTCTTGAGTTTGGCACTGGGTTTAACCGCGTGTGGCACAGAAACTAACGCTGAAAGTCAAGGCATAACCGTTGAAAATTGCGGCGATTCCGTTACTTTTAACCACACACCCGAGCACATTGCGCTGATGAAAAGTGCTGCTGTCCCCACGCTAAATGCACTGGGAGTTCTAGACCGCGTGGTGGCCAAAGCAGGTGCGTTCCCAGATGATTATTATGATACAGATCTGGCTGAAAAAGTCGCGGAGATCCCCACGTTATCCAACAAAATGGACGCCAGCGGACATGTGCTGATCTCCAAAGAAGTCGTCGTTGCAGCAAACCCCGACATCGTCTTAGGTGAAACAGACACCATCAATAGAGCGTCAATGGCCTCATCCAACATTCCGGTGATTGAGGAACCCGCGTTCTGTGGCAGCATCGACGGTGATGTGAGCTTTGATGATGTCTGGTCACAGATCTCCACCTACGGCACCATTTTTGATAAAGAATCGGAAGCAGATGCGTATATTTCCACACTCCAAAAGCGCGTGACAGAGCTTTCTTCCCGCGTACACGACGACGGTAAAACTGTAGCAATCCTCTACCCCACAATCGGAGGCGGAGTCACCTACGCATACGGCAGCGGCTCAATGGCCAATCCGCTGGTAGAAAAGGCCGGACTCCACAACGTCTTCGGAGATCAATCCGAACGCGTCTTTGAGATCACCGCCGAAGAACTCATCTCTAGAAATCCCGACTACATCCTGGTCCTCCACAGCGACGGCAATCCCGAAGATTACGTGACAGAACTATCCAACCTGCAAGGAGCCAACGCACTGACAGCACTACAAGAAAACAAGGTCCTTCCCTTGCTTCTCAACTTTGCAGAACCTCCAACCCCACTAGCTGTTGATGGTCTAGAAAAACTCATCAACTTTGTGGACGCCCATCAATGATCCACGCCTCAAACCTCCGGCATAGTTTTGGCAACACCGTAGTCATCGATGGAGTAAGCCTGCATGTTCCAGCACACGGAGTAGTCAGTTTGGTCGGTCCCAATGGCAGCGGTAAAACTACTTTACTGAGAACCCTTTACGGGGCACTTCAACCAGATCAAGGCGATGTTCACCTCAATGATGTGGCTCTTGGCAGCCTGCCCCGTAAAGAAATAGCCAAAACCATGGCTGTAGTCATCCAAGAACACGACTCCGATCTCCCCATGACCGTAGCCGACCTGGTTCTACTAGGTCGACTGCCCTACCAAAAGCTCTTTGCAGGACAATCAGAATCTGACCAACAGCGTGTGCAGGAAGCACTCACTCATGTTGGCGCACTACATCTTGCTACCCGAAAATTCGGAGCACTTTCAGGCGGCGAACGCCAACGAGTCCTAATCGCACGTGCACTCGTACAAGATGCCACCCACATTCTGCTTGACGAACCCACCAACCACCTCGACATCCGCTATCAACACGAAGTGCTCCACCTAATCCGGGAATTAAGTTCAAGTTCCGTAGTAGTCCTACACGATCTCAACCTTGCCGCAGCCTACAGCGATCACATCATTTTGCTCAACGAAGGTCGGATTATTACACAAGGCACCCCCTCAGAAGTATTGACTCCAGAAAGTCTAGAACCTGTCTATGGCGTCCGGGTTGAACGATTTGATCTAGACGGCGAAGTTCACTTGCGGTTCAAACGCCACTGAGTGTCGTGCTGGGGTGCCTTAAAAACTTAAGTTCGAGATCACGGTGCCGATTTCACGAGCTCAATTTCTTGTGCTCAATTTCTCAAATTCGATACCGTGAGGTTTTTGGCCATTTCCCTAATGGTCTCGAACTTAAGAAATTGAGCGCGAGGTATCGAATATGCGATCTCGAACTTAAGATGGCGGGATTTCAACACTAACATTCACAAATGCGTTTAGTCCCCCATAGCGGATCAGTCTCTGCGAGCCTTTTAAAGCACTGGAATTTAAGAATGAGTATTTGTATCACTCGGGGTTTAAAAGGCCTTGAGAGGCGGTTCTGACGGGTCACTTTTTTCGCACGCTGATTTAGATTTTGCAACCAACTTCATGTAGAGACCAAGACTTCCTGTAGAAAATCTGATCTTGGTCAAATATGACGTGATCCAGACCTGGAAACTTGCTCTGGCGACCAAGAATCTTATGAGTGCATATGGATTTGGTCGATTATGAGAGTAGATGGAGGGACGACAGTGGAATCCAGCTGGCGTTACCTTCATAAGTGCTAAAAGGCGACTTCACATCGTGCGACTTCAGTGTGCAAAGGCTGGATTGCCTAGCGAAGTCGCCCTTTAGCCCTTCAGCCCGTTAGACCGCTTCGGAGATTCCCAAAGATTCCTCTAGTGCCTGGCGCATGGCATCGCGGGGTGCTTCCATTCCAGTGAACTGTTCAAATTGTCCGTAGGACTGGTAGGCCAGCATCACGTGACCTCCGACAGCTTTAAGTCCTGCTGCTCGTGCGGCTTCTACCAAGGGGGTGGGCCAAGGATCGTAGATGACATCCAAGACTGGAGCGATGGCAAGGGAGGCTTCTAATCCTGCGATTCCTGCTGAGGGGACAGTGGAGACCACGACGTCGGCGTCGGTGGGTGTGCTGTCTAAGGGGGCGTAGGACAAGAGGGTGGGGGTTTCGTCGAAAAGCGATTGCAGTTCGCTGGTGCGGTCTGAACGGTTAAGGACCGTGATGTGGGAAACGCCTGCCTCGATTAGCGCCCAAATTGCGGGGCGCGCTGTGCCGCCGGAGCCGATGACTACTGCGTGTTTGCCAGAAAGTGAAGTACCGTTGAGGAGTTCGCCGAGCGCTCCCCTGATGCCATCTACGTCAGTGTTGTCTGCGCGCCAGCCGTGTGTGGTGCGCAGCAACGTGTTGGCCGAACCAATCGCGCGGGCGCGTGGGGTTACCTCGTCCGCGAAGTTAAGGGCTGCGAATTTGGACGGCATCGTGACGGAAAATCCGTGGAAGTTCTCATCAGCACCGGAGACGAGGCCGGGAAGCATGTCGCCTGTGCACTCAAATCGTTCGTATTCCCAATGATCTAGTCCCAGGGCTTTATAGCCTGCGTTGTGGAGGACTGGTGATTTGGAATGCTCGATGGGTGAGCCCAATACGGCTGCCCGGTGAGTGATGTGAGAACCCAATTTTCTTCAATAATCCTTATCGGTTGCTATCTAGAACGCCACTGTTTAATGCCTGCTCAATGTCAGCTTCGTGCTCTTCAAAAGTGTCGTTGAATACCGTGGTGCCATCAGTATCAATGGTGACAAAGTAAAGCCAGTTGCCTTCCGCGGGGTTTTCCATGGCTTGTAAAGCTTCGGTGGATACCGCAGCGATAGGTGTTTGTGGCAGTCCATCCATGGCGTAGGTGTTCCATGGAGTGACGGTTTGGCGGTCTTCATCGGTGGTGGCCACTTCTTGTTCCGACAGTCCATAGTTGACGGTGGAATCGAACTGCAGCTGCATTGGTTCTGCCAATCGGTTCAAGATCACGCGAGCTACCTTGTCAAAATCACCCGCTGGGGCTTCGCGTTCAATCAAGGAGGCTGCTGTCAGCAACTCATATGGGGTCAGGCCAATGGCGTCCGCGCGGCCGGTGATATCAGTTTCGGCGAAGTGGTTTGCAGAACGAGTAATCAGATCTTCAAGAATTCCTTCAGCATCCTTGTTTGGGTCCACGACATAACGCCCAGGCATGATCAAACCTTCAAGGCGCTTTGGATCATTTCCACGTGCTTCTACTGCTTGGATTGCCCATTCGGGGACACCTAGCTGAGCGGGGGAAACAGTAGCTGCAACCTGTTGGAGTTCTTCTACCGTGATGCAGTTTGATGAACCTTCAGTGCACGTTACTGCTGCAATCTGTGAATAGATGCCGAGTCGGGTATTTCCACCAACAACCGTGACATCCATCAATGTGGCGCCGCCGTGGATATCAAGAAGATCAACTTGGTTTTCTGGATCCAACAACGCTGCCACCGCTGCTGCGGCATTCATTTGTTCTTGCAACCTATAAAAACCTGGCTGCACGCTACCCGCATTGGGATTGTTACTCGCCGCAGTTTGGAAAGCAGAGTTCGTGGCCACAATGTCACGTTCTTCTAGCTCTGGGCCAAGCTCTGAAATGGACGATCCTTCTGGGATTTCCACCAGTTGAACCACACCGTTTCCGGATCCTTCATAGTCATGTGGGGTCCGGTTTGAGGTTGCTACACCGATATAGATGATGGCGCCGATAATCAAAATTAAAGAAGCAACGGTGACGGCGATAAACCGTTGGCGTCGTTTCACGTAGACGGGCTCCATCCGGCGGTTTCGGATTTGATTCATCCTGGGAAATTTCCCTTCTCGTCGAAATCTGTGGTGTCAGTAGATTTAGGTTCAAGTGCTCGGGTGCGAGCATCCAGCCAGGTTTGGAGGATTTCTACGGCAGCAGCTTGATCGATAACTTTGCGTCCAGCTTTTTCGCTGACACCTGATGCCCGCAGAGCCTGGGTGGCCACCACGGTGGTCAGGCGTTCGTCGCCAAGCCGTACCGGAATGTTTTTGCCAGCGTTGTTGAGGCGTCGCCGGACACGAAATGCAATTTCCTTTGCGTGTTTTACACTTGCGGAACCATTGCCTTGGAGGTCTGTGGGTAAACCGACAATGACTTCCACGGCATTGTATTTATCAACTAATTCCACCAACCGGTCGATATCGGAAAGATCTGGGCCTTTAAACCCAGTTTCTCGAGGTACGGTTTCAACAGGCATTGCCAGGCGTGCGTCCCGGTCTGAGGCTGCAACGCCGATGCGCACGGTACCAACGTCTAAGCCAAGGCGCCGGCCTGGGCCTGGATCATCGTGTCCGGGTGTATCGGCAGAAACCTTCATATAAAACGCACGAGCCTTTCATAAAAATCTGTGAGACCACTGGGGAAATTTGGTTGAAAAATTATGTGTTTCAAAGCACAAAGACAAATTTAGCTTTTAAGCATAGTCGTTGTTGGGAGGACACGGGTGGTGTGGGCTGCAAAAGTACAATCTGGTCTGCCGCCGAAAACAACGCCGAAACTCCAGTTAAATTTTTAATGCCGGGGTTCTCTGCGTGAGAACCCCGGCATTAAATAATCACGAGGACTAGCCAGTGGGCTTAAAGTGCCTCGATCTCCGAACGAACAGCGCCGAATCCGGATTCAAGACCGTCAATGTTGGCACCGGATCCTTGAGCAAGATCAGGCTTTCCGCCACCACGACCATCAATGTAGGATCCAACAAGCTTAACCAAGTTGCCTGAATGTGCACCGCGTGCCACTGCTGACTTGGTTGCTGCCACGACAAATGGAACCTTGCCTGCGTTGTCAGAAGCCAGCACGATGACACCTTCACGATCACCCAGCTTGTCCTTCAGAGTGGTTGCCATGGTGCGTAGATCACCTGCGTTGGTGCCATCCTTAACACGCAGCAGCAAGGTGGTGACACCACCAATCTCTTGAGCATTGTTCAAAAGATCAGCGGTTTGTGCCATGAGCTGCTGGCGGTGCAGAGCTTCGATTTCCTTCTCGGCAGCCTTGAGCTTGTCCACCAGCTGGGCAACGCGCTCTGGAAGTTCCTCAGATGGAGCCTTCAGGGAGCTTGCCAAACCTTCGGCCAGTGCACGTTCCTTGGACAGGTAATTAAACGAGTTCAAACCGGAGTATGCCTCGATGCGGCGCACGCCAGAACCGATGGATGATTCACCCAACAGCGCCACTGGGCCGATCTGTGAGGAGTGCGCGACGTGCGTACCACCACAAAGCTCCATGGAGAATGGTCCACCGATTTCCACAACGCGCACGGTGCTGCCGTAGTTTTCACCGAATAGAGCCATCGCACCCATTGCTTTGGCCTCTTCAAGTGAGGTTTCTACGGTGTTCACAGCCCAGTCGGTGTCCACGGCCTCGTTGGTAATCGCTTGGATTTGCTCAATTTGAGCAGGTGTTAGCTGCTCGGTGTAGTTGAAGTCAAAGCGCAGGTAGCCTGGCTTATTCATGGAACCTGCCTGCACTGCAGTTGGTCCCAAAACCTGCCGCAAAGCGGCATGAATCAGGTGGGTTGCGGTGTGTGCCTGGCGTGCAGCATGGCGCCATTGCTTATCGACGCTTGCCACCACTTCATCACCAACCGCAAGTCCACCGTTTGCAACGAGTGCCTTGTGTACCCACAGTTTCTTGCCGATCTTTTGCACGTCATGAACATCGAGCACGGTATCGCCCAGCAGGATCTGACCGCGATCACCTAGCTGTCCACCGGATTCTGCATACAAAGGAGACTGATCAAGGATAACCTCAACCTCTTGGCCTTCTGTGGCTTCAGAAATCTTGGCACCATCAGCGAGCAGACCCAGAACCTTGGACTGAGAATCAAGTTCCTCGAAACCAGTGAAGACAGTTGGGTTGTTGTCTACCCATTCGCGGTAGATGCTCAAGTCGGTGTGGCCGTGTTTCTTAGCCTGGCTGTCTGCCTTTGCGCGGGAGCGCTGTTCTGCCATGAGAGCATCAAAGCCTTCAACATCAACTTCAAGACCTGCTTCTGCAGCCATCTCGAGGGTGAGGTCAATGGGGAAACCGTAGGTGTCATGCAGTGCGAAAGCCTGAGCACCTGCAACCTTTGTGGAACCTGCAGCCTTGATGGACGATGCAGCCTCTTCAAACAGGTGAGTTCCAGAGACCAGGGTCTTCAAGAAAGCGCGCTCTTCAGTAACAGCGACACGCATGATGCGCTCACGGTTGTTAGCGATTTCTGGGTAGGACGGGGTCATGGTGTCCATGATGGTGTTCATGAACTGCTCCATGGTCTCCCCTGTTGCACCCAGCAGCCGTGCGGAGCGAATAATGCGGCGAAGCAGACGACGCAGGATGTATCCACGTCCCTCATTGCCTGGGGTGACACCATCGAGGATGAGCATCATGCCGGTGCGGGAGTGATCAGCAATCACGCGGAAACGAATATCAGCAGTCTGGTCGGAGCCGTACTTGGTTCCGGTGAGGTTTTCTGCCACATCAATAACAGGGCGCAGCAAGTCAGTTTCGTAGACGTTTTCTACGTCCTGAAGGATGCAGGCAACGCGCTCGACACCCATTCCGGTATCGATGTTTTTCTTTGGTAGATCACCAAGGATTTCAAAGTTGTCCTTGCCAATGCCTTGACCGCGTTCTTTTTCCATGAAGACCAGGTTCCAGATCTCCATGTAGCGGTTATCGTCAGCGACTGGGCCGCCTTCCTTGCCGTACTTCTCACCGCGGTCGTAGTAGATTTCTGAGCAAGGTCCACAAGGTCCTGGGACACCCATGGACCAGTAGTTATCTGCCATGCCCAGACGTTGGATGCGCTCAGCTGGCACACCGATCTTCTTCTCCCAGATTTCTGCAGCCTCATCGTCATCGAGGTACACCGTGACCCACAGGCGTTCTGGATCAAGGCCGTAACCGCCTTCTTCAACCGATCCGGTCAAAAGGCCCCAGGCGTGCTTGATAGCGCCTTCTTTGAAGTACTGGCCGAAGGAGAAGTTTCCAGCCATCTGGAAGAAGGTGTTGTGGCGGGTGGTAATGCCCACTTCTTCGATATCAAGCGTACGCACACACTTCTGGATAGAAGTCGCGGTGCCGTTTTCAAAAGGTGGGGTTTGTTGACCCAAGAAATATGGTTTGAAAGGAACCATGCCTGCGTTAACAAACAACAGGTTAGGGTCGTCGAGAATCAGTGACGCGCTAGGTACCGCCTGGTGGCCGGCATTGACGAAGTGATTGGTAAAACGCTCCCTGATCTCATGGGTCTGCACAGCGGTATCCTGCCTTAGAACTTCTCGAAAATGTTTTAGCGCATGCAAAAACACGCGCCTAAAAAATGGACTGTTGGTAACTTTACCCGTGTCTAGTAGGTGTTGAGCAACCCGGGTTACTTGGTTCCGCGGATTATGCGGCGAAGTCTTCCAATATACTCGGCAATTCGTTTTTCACCACCGTGCGTTGTGGGTTGATAATACACTCGATCACGCAGGTTCTCCGGCAAATAATCTTGGCGGACTACTCCCCTGGGATCATCGTGTGGGTAGGAATATCCCACCGCATTGCCCAGCTTTTTGGCACCTTCATAATGGCCATCGCGCAAGTGTGCCGGCACAGTTCCAATGTGGCCCTGTTTAACATCGCTTAACGCTGCATCCATCGCAGTAATCACGGCGTTTGATTTAGGAGCAAGTGCCAAATGGATCGTTGCTTGGGCCAGATTAATCCGAGCTTCCGGCATGCCAATGAGCTGAACAGCTTGAGCTGCGGCGATTGCCACTTGCATTGCTGTTGGATCTGCCATGCCGATATCTTCGCTGGAATGCACAACTAGTCGGCGGGCAATAAACCGCGGATCTTCACCTGCATCAATCATGCGTGCTAGGTAATGCAACGCTGCATCTACGTCAGATCCTCGAATGGATTTAATCCACGCGCTGACCACGTCATAGTGCTGATCGCCGTCGCGGTCATAGCGCACAACTGCGCGGTTGACATTGGACATCACTGTCTCAATATCTAAAGTCCCGCCATCGTCTACAGCTTCTGCAGCTGCTTCAATATAAGTCAACCCGCGGCGGGCATCACCACCTGCAAGAAGTACTAACTGGTCGATCGCTTCATCAGTGGCGGTGATGCGTCCTGCTAATCCGCGCTCATCTTCCAGTGCTTTTGTAAGCACAGCTTTAATATCGTCATCGCTTAATGATTCCAACTGCAACAACAATGAACGCGACAACAGCGGAGAAACCACCGAAAAGGAAGGATTTTCCGTGGTTGCAGCAACAAGCAACACCGTTCGGTTTTCTACCGCCGACAGCAAAGCGTCTTGTTGGGTTTTAGAAAACCTATGGACCTCATCAATAAACAGCACGGTACGCTGCCCTAATTGCAGATCCATCCGGGCCCGATCAATAACGGCGCGGACTTCTTTGACCCCTGAGGACAACGCAGACATCGCCACAAAACGATCACCTGCTGCAGCAGAGATCAACGAGGCAATTGTTGTTTTACCCGTACCGGGAGGCCCATACAAAATGACAGACGCATCTCCAGAGCCTTCAATAAGCCTCCGAAGTGGACGCCCCTCCCCTAACAAATGCTCCTGGCCAACAACCTCATCAAGTGTTCTTGGGCGCATCCGGGCAGCCAAAGGCGCATGGCTGCCCGGATGGAAGTATTGGGTTGCGGCTTTGGAATTGCTCACAGTGTTGGAGCCCTCTGCTGATCCCTGAGTTTCGGGTGTTTCAAAAAGTGAATCCTGGGCCATGGTGGACAGGTTAGTCGCTTCTTAACTAATCGGTTTTGATAAACAATCGCACCACATCATCGGCAAACCGAGCAACCTCTGGGAACCTGGAATCCAGACCGCGCGCAGCAAATCGCTGCAGCGCCCCAAAAGTTTCGTGGAGATCTTGCTGAACTAGCTCATCATCTTCAGCTGAGCGCGGAAGCAATAGTTCATTAAGGTCTGCTGTATCAATTTCGGTGTTACCATCCTCAGAAACATGTAGGAGATTTAGCATGCCGCTGATAGAACCTAGCTTCATGAAGGCAACGCTCGATAGTGCCCAGCCAATAAGTGCAGTTACGATACGCGCTTGGAGGCGTTCCTCATTGTTTACATTAGGCCAGATTCCACGGACTTCTTGGACCCAGGAATCAATGAGTTCATCAGCTTCATCATCAGAAATAGGTCGGCTGAACACAAATTGCGGGAATCCAGCAATTACGCATGCAACATCGAAGGTGGCGTCCCTGAAACCGGCTACTTCATAATCAAGGAAGTGGGTGCGATCCGCGACAATGATGTTGTCTGGCGACAAATCGAACGGTGTAAATGCGCGGTGGCGTCCAGAAGTTAAACGGCGCCTGGCTACGCGCGCAAACTCCTCGACTACCTCTGGAACAGTGACGCCGGCGTCGATAAGTATCTTTTTGCCCACCTCGATGGCCGCAGGTAGCAGCCTGTCTCGGTTTTTCTGCATTTCGGCGGTGGCTGGGTATTTTGCCAGCATGCGGTTGAGCAGGATGTTGAAGTCTTCTTCACGGTCTGCCGTTGCGGCATGCAGGCTACCTAGGGACTGGCCGAGGTTGCGCAAGATTTGCATGCGCTGATCGCCGGTGCGCTGGTCAAGCAGCTCTGCAAACGTGTCGCCGTTACCGGAATCTGAAATAACAATGATGCGTTTGTCGATGTCATAGGCCAAAATAACTGGACCAGGGCGCACATCTTCAGATAAAGACGTGGTGAATTGATAGGAAACGATCTCGCGCACCAGCGCGGAATCATCAAAAACATCACCGGTACTTGGCACATACTTCAGCACAACGGAACGCTGTTGGAGGAATGGAGAATTGGCTACCCTGGCCCGCAGCACTGCTGAGGTGCCGGACCCATTGAGCTGCTCCACATCAGAAAGTGTTTGAACACCGCCGTAACGCTTTGTCAGCAAATCTTCTGCGATCGCAACAATTTCTTCGTGGCTCAGCATGGGCATTCTCCTTAATACATCCGCCATCAAGCTTGAAATCAAATTAAGAATCAAGCACAGAACAGGTCCCCTATTTTCACCTGTTCTAAAACTTCCGATTAACAATCAATGAATTTTGATCGCTTCGGCAAGCTCACTGTCCTCATCCTATGGTACAGAGCACCATTGAATGTGGGGGTGAGTTGGGTTACTTCACCCCCGTTTTCCTCTAACTACTTCTCAGTTGGCTGCTCTGCCTGTGCCTCAGCTTTTGGCTTTGGCTTAGCATCGATGCCTGCTTCCTTACGCTGCTGTGGAGTAATAGCTGCAGGAGCGTCTGTCAGTGGGTCAATTCCGCCACCGGACTTAGGGAAAGCGATGACGTCACGGATGGAGTCAAAGCCGCCCAGGAGGGAGACGATGCGGTCCCAGCCGAATGCGATTCCGCCGTGTGGAGGTGCGCCGAATGCGAAAGCATCAAGCAGGAAGCCGAACTTTTCGCGTGCTTCTTCACCTGTAATACCCATGACTTCGAATACGCGTTCCTGAACGTCACGCTGGTGGATACGGATGGACCCGCCACCGATTTCGTTACCGTTGCACACGATGTCGTATGCGTATGCAAGTGCGTCACCTGGGTTGGTGTCAAAGTTGTCTAAGAACTCTGGCTTAGGTGAGGTAAACGCGTGGTGGACTGCGGTCCACTTGGAGTTACCCAGTGCAACATCGCCAGATGCGGTGGCATCTGCTGCAGGCTCAAACATTGGAGCGTCAACGATCCAGGTGAATGCCCAGTCGCCTTCCTTAATCAGGTCAAGCTTCTTTGCGATCTCGCCACGAGCTGCACCAAGTAGTGCACGGGAAGACTTGGTCTCACCAGCTGCGAAGAAGATGCAGTCGCCTGGCTTCGCGCCAACGTGTGCTGCGATTCCTGCGCGCTCAGCATCGGTGATGTTCTTAGCTACAGGTCCGGATAATTCACCGTCTTCACCAACGAGGATGTATGCAAGACCCTTAGCGCCGCGCTGCTTAGCCCATTCCTGCCATGCATCAAGCTGACGGCGAGGCTGGGAAGCACCACCGGCCATGACTACGGCACCAACGTATTCGTTCTTGAACACGCGGAAAGTGGTGTCCTGGAAGAACTCGGTGCACTCGGTGATTTCAATGTCGAAGCGCAGGTCTGGCTTATCAGAACCAAAACGACGCATGGCATCGGCGTAAGTCATGCGTGGGATTGGAGTCTTGATCTCGTATCCGATCAGCTTCCATACCTCAGAGATGATCTCTTCGCCCAGTGCGATGACATCATCCTGGTCCACGAACGACATCTCGACGTCGAGCTGGGTGAACTCTGGCTGGCGGTCTGCGCGGAAATCCTCATCGCGGTAGCAACGAGCGATCTGGTAGTAGCGCTCCATACCTGCAACCTGCAGCAGCTGCTTGAACAGCTGTGGAGACTGTGGCAATGCATAGAAGGTGCCTGGGCGCAGACGAGCTGGGACCAGGAAGTCGCGTGCACCTTCTGGGGTAGAGCGAGTCAAGGTTGGGGTCTCGATCTCAGTGAAATCGTGACGATCCAGCACAGTGCGCGCAGCCTTGTTGGCAGCAGAACGCAGACGCAGAGCATTCGCCTGAACGGGGCGACGCAGATCCAGGTAGCGGTACTTCAGGCGGGTCTCCTCGCCTACTTCACCAGCCGAGGATGCATCCTCAATCTGGAAAGGCAGTGGAGCTGACTCGTTGAGTACCTCAAATTCGGTGACACTGATTTCAATGTCGCCGGAAGCAAGGTTAGGGTTCTGAGAGCCTTCAGGGCGCTCTTCGACGACGCCGGTGACGCGAAGGACGAACTCGCTGCGCAGTGCGTGTGCACGCTCAGCAACGTCCTCATTGCGGAAAACAACCTGGGCAATGCCGGAACGGTCGCGAAGATCGATGAAGATCACGCCACCGTGGTCACGGCGACGGTTGACCCAGCCGGTCAGAGTAACTGACTGGCCTGCGTTTTCTTTACGAAGCTCGCCTGAGAGATGAGTGCGCAGCACGTTGGTGGAAGTCCTTCCGCTTGGTTTTGATCAGTCGATGGTTTCTGGAGCTTTAATCATTTTTCTCAACCACCCGAAAAGGGCGGGCATGCAGCCCAGAAACAGGCAACACACGCATTGTACCCGCCAACCGCTAGACCTTTAACCTTGAGTGGTTTTAAAGCGAGCCATTCCCCACAATTGCGTCCATTTTGTTACACCCTTTTGCCCTTGTTCATCTATGTAATGTGCCATGATTTCTTCCATGACCTTTCGTGAAGATGTAACTCGATCAGGTGGAAAAGTCCGCAAAAGCGGTGGCGGTGGCCGAGGTATGGCTGTCGGCGGCGGCATCGGTGGTTTATTGATTGTCGGGCTCTTCTTATTGTTGGGCGGTAACCCCGGTGAGATCGGCCAGATTCTCGGAGGAGATCAAAACCAGATCGAATCTGGAGAGTCCACTGGAGCTGGCGACTTTGACCATTGCCAAACAGGTGCAGATGCCAATGCCGCCGATGATTGTCGCTTGTACTACACCACTTTTTCGGTAAATGAACTGTGGGCGGAACTGCTTCCGGCACAGGCTGGCATCCAATACACCGAACCGACCATGGATATGTTTGAAGGTTCCACGCAATCTGGGTGTGGTTTTGCTTCTGCTTCCACTGGTCCGTTCTACTGTCCTTCAGACCAAGTTGCCTATTTTGATTTGAGTTTCTTCGAGCAGATGCGCCAATTCGGTGCAGAAAATGCCCCGCTCGCCCAGATGTACATCGTGGCACATGAGTACGGCCACCACATCCAAAACCTCGAGGGCACACTGGGCCTATCCGATTACAACGATCCGGGTGCTGATTCCAACGCCGTCAAGATCGAGTTGCAAGCCGATTGCTACGCAGGCATCTGGGCTAATCACTCCAGCGAAGGCCCAGATCCGCTGCTCGCGCCAATCACCGAATCCGAGCTTGATTCCGCGCTGACAGCTGCAAGTGCCGTGGGTGATGACAACATCCAGGAGCGCTCAGGCGGAGACGTCAACCCTGAAAGCTGGACCCATGGCTCCTCGCAGCAGCGCAAGGACGCTTTCCTCGCTGGCTACACCACCGGCCAAATGAGCTCCTGCGACTTCCTCGGCCGGGGCGTCTACACCGACGCTTAAAGCATTGCTTTTCGACGCCTCCCCACACCCTGGCTACTCTGCCCGCATATCCGCTGCAATGCGGTAAAACGTCCGGCGGCTAGCCAATGGTGTTCCACCACTATCTTGGTAGCGATCAAAAATCCGCCCCACCCCTAGGCCCTCCTCAAACTCTTGAGTAAGAAGGGCCATTATTTTTTCGCAGCTTTCCTTACTCACTTTGTTGGGCCAATTGCGCTCACTATACGGAATTGGGTTTTCCACTCGTGGACGAGGCTTATGCCGATAGTGGTGGCTCGATTCCGACAACCCAACCAAAGCTAACGCATCTTTCTTGTTGTAGCCCGCACTGCGCAACGACGTGATTATTTCCTCTTCAGCTGCGACCAAACTGGCATAACGCTCGCACTCTTCGACGGTAAGTTCCTTACCTCCTCGACGTATTCCATGCCACTGCTTGGCATCTTCACGGTAAGCTTTCGCCGCCTCCTCGACTTCTTCCCTACCAACCTCCCCGTTTTGGAGCAGCTCAATACTTTTGCGTAGAGCTTCAGCATTTCGGTCATCAGCGGCAATCATGAATCAAGTTTGGCGTTAAAACCGTTTTTATTCAAGGAGGCCTACCTAATCTTGGCCCTGCCTTTCAAATTTTAACCAAGCCCCAATTTGGGTTGTTTAAGAAAGGTCTTTAAAAGCGAATTTGTAAGGTCACCCTCCTAGTCGCTTCTTAGGTTTTGGGCTTCATTTCATCTGGAAACCAAGGAAGCTTTTACAGCGGAGATTTTTGGTCAAATATGCTGTTATCCCGGACTACAAATTTAATCTGACGACCAAGGACCTTGGAAACACCCTATGGATTTGGTCGTGTTGAACAGTTTAAAGAAACTAAGCAGTAGTTTTAGCTTGTCGTCTTTAATGGGCTATTTAAGAGACCAAGATTTCCACATGAGTGTTTGTATCCCCCGAGGCCTAATAGGCTCTTACAAGCGATTCTGCGAGGCCACTTTTCTAACCCTTATCCTCGATTTTGTGCCTTACAAGACCATGACCATACCAGGTGACCGAGAATCTTAATACAGAGCAGATCCTGGTCGCATAGGACGGTCACAAGCTCTGTACACCAAACCCGGTGACCGAAAATCTTTGACCCCTTTAGACTCGGTCATATAGGACGGTTTTAAAAACTCCCACAGGTTCAATCTGACCGCCATCATTGGTTCGCTCGAATCTCCAAAATCCAAAGGTAAATACCCAGGTCAGAGACCTGACTTTAGGGCCCCTAAGCAACAGTTGCGAAAGTCAGGTGATGCAGAAAGCTGTTAACCAACTTTGTCAGCATTTAGGTTTCAGATACTGCAAGCCCAAGACGTGCTCTCTCTTCATCGATAACGCGCGCTGCCAGCTGTGATTCCGTGATGTCCACGGCATCTGGAATCTCTGCGGTCTCAGATAGACGGGCGTAGACGTCAAAGATGTGGCTTTTGCCTGCCAGGATTTCTAGCATGCGTTCGTCGGCAGTTTCGTCGCCGATGAGTCGGTGAACCTGGACGGTGGCGGTTTGGCCCATGCGGTGGACTCGGGCGACTGCTTGCTGTTCCACGCTTGGTTTTACTTGGGGTTCACAAATGATGCATAGGCTCGCGGATTGGATATTTAAACCTACTCCCCCGGCGGTGATTTGGGCTATGAGGGCGGAACCGGGTTTGGAGTGGGAGAGGGCGTCGACAAGCAATTGACGCTTGGTGGCAGGCACGTCGCCTGCAATGCGGCCGATGATGCGCTCGCCTAGGTGCTTTTCCAGTTCGTCGAGGACGTCGAGGAAGTAGGTGAAGATCAGCGCTTTGCGGCCGTGTTCTTCGGCTTCGTCGAGGAGTTCTATGATGCGCTGCATTTTTGCAGACGTTGAGCGCGGTGTGGGTGAAAGCATGGCGGAGCGACGCATACCCATCCAGCTGCCCTGGCGGACTTGTTCGTTGTAGGCGCTGCGGTCTTCTGTGGTGAGGTCGATCCAGTCGATGGAGTCGGTGCGCTCTGGGAGTTCGTCAAGTACATCAGCTTGATTTCTGCGCAAATAGGCTGGTGCGATGCGTTCGCGGAAATCCTCGGCATGCATTTTGGACATGCCTCGAGTGATTAATTCGGGCTGGATGTAGCGCACGAGGTTTACAAACTCTTCTACTTTGTTTTCTAGTGGTGTGCCCGTCATGAGCAGCGCGTACGGGGCAGCATCAATGAGTTTGCGTAGCGCTTGGGTGCGTTTGGTTGACGGGTTTTTAATCATGTGAGCTTCATCCGCGATGACTAGGCCCGGCGCGGGAATGTTCATGGCGCGAACACCGTCGTAGGTGCAGATTGCGATTCCGTTTGATTGGGTCCAGGCGTTGATGGCGTCTTGTTTGTTGTCGCCGTGGGCGATGAATACGGGGAGGTTGAGGAAGCGTTTGCATTCGCGGGTCCAGTTGACGATCACGGAGGCGGGTACGACGACGAGGGTGCGGAAGTCTTTTTCGGTGGCGGCGAGGTGTGCTGCTACGGAGAGGGCTTGGACGGTTTTGCCGAGTCCCATGTCGTCGCCGAGCAGGGTTTTCTTTTGAATGATGGCAAAGCGTGCGCCGAATGATTGGTATCCACGGAGGTGGAGGTCGGTGAGAAAAGTTTTATCTAGGGTGAGGTCTCTGATTTTTTGGAGGGTGGTGGCGTCGAGGAGTTCGTCAGCCCCTTTGATGTCGCGACCAAGCAGTGTGGATAGGAGGCCTTGGTAGTGGGCGGGGCGGGCGAGGTAGTCGTCCCAGATATCGGCGGGTGGGGTGGTGATTGTTTGTGGGTAAAAGAGGTTGGGGTTTGCTTCTATCCAGCGTAGGTCGTCGGTGAACTGCTCGAAATCGGGGGTTGCTGAGTTGATGACGATGTAGGGTTCGAGGCTTGGTGGAATGTGTTCTACGTAGTCGATAACGCGGCTGCGGCGTGCGCGTTCTTCTGGTGTGATGGTTTCGGTTTGATCAAAGCGTGCGAGCACGTTGATCAGTCCCATGGCGGGTTGGGTGGGTTCGTTCCCGATGGAGGTGTTTTGTCGGCTCAGTGCTTCTTGTTTGAGCGTTTCTGCTGCGGCTTTCATCCGCCCCGCGGTTTGTGCGCCGATTCCTTGCACGGTGGTGAGGATGGAGGTGTGCGTTTTGAGCACGTCAGCAACGGTTGTTACGTTAATGGACTCAAGGGAGCCAAAGCGCAGCCGGTGATCAGTGACGGTGCGCAGGGCATCAATGGGGAGTTGTTCTAGTAATACTTGGACGCGGAGCTCGTTGATGGATCCCAGAAGTTTTTCGGCTTCGTTTTTCAGCCGGTATTCGGAGTTGGGGTCTTGGGCGTAGCGTTGGACTACCCGGCGCGCTTGGACAAGGCTGTTACCCTCCCAGGGTTCAACATCTATTTGCGGCATTCCTAGGGCTGAAGCGAGTTCGTGTTGTGCGCGTTCGATGTAGCGCTCTCCCACCCCATGTATCCCTGGGAAAAGTGCCACGCCTTGTTGCTGGCGGGTATAGGCTGCCTGTACGCCTTCGAGCATGCGGGAGACTTCATGGGTGGTAGATGAAATCTCATCGAGTTTGACCATGAGATCAAATGCGGCTTGATCCCCTGCTTGGACTTTGGTGGGGTTGAATAACCTGCGAAACATTCCGCCTTGGCTGTCGTTGATGATCTGGCACAGTTGTGGAACCACAGCAACAGATGCCACGAAGTTAGAAAGTGTTGTTTCTGCGTTCATGCCGTCAAGAAAGACTTTGACGTACAAGTTATCTGGCCAGGTGATGTTTCGCTGTGGGATCAGGTAGGTATCGGTGCCAAGTGTGCCTTTATCCCCTACTCGGACTGCTTCAGGTGAATTCAAAAGGCGCAGCACATTGCTTGCTTGTTGTGCAAGGTTAATGGTGTGCTGCGCTCGATTAAGCAGTGAAGAGATTTGTGCCCGGTCCATAGCGTTAGATTCTGCCATTAACGCTGATAGGCCGGGAAACGGGAACGGGAACTAGAAACTCTAGATTTTAAGTTCTGGGTGGTAGTCCTTCATCCGCAGGATCTTGTTTACTCTGCTGGCTAGGGTGGAAATTGCGAGCATCAGCACCCAGATAAAGAGCAGTACCCAGACTGCTTGCATAAAGCGTGGGTCACCGGATGGGGTTTGGTTGAAGATCATCTGGCGCATGAGGTTAATGGCGTAGGTGATCGGGTCATAGGTGTGGAACCAGTGGAAGAATGCTGATTGGGTTTCTGGTGGGTACAAACCTCCTGAGGACACCAGTTGGAATGCCATCATCACGATCGACAGCACGCGACCTGCTGAGGGGCCTGCGACGTTGTTGAACATGTGGGTGATGGAGATAAATACCCAGGAGATGGCGACCATTGCTAGCCAGAGGCCAAATGGGTGTGCTGGGTTGAGGTCCAGCAGGAAGTACAGCACTGCCCACATGATGCTTGCCTGCCCCAGACCAAGCACGGTTGCTGGAAGGTAGCTTGCCAGTGTGCCTCGCAGTCCACCCATGCGAGAGTCCAAGGCACGGCGGCTAATCGGGTGCAGGATCATCCAGGTCACGGTTGCACCCATGAACAGTCCGACTGCCATGAAGAACGGTGCAAGACCAATGCCAAAGAGCGGGGTGGTATCTCCTGCTTGTTCTGTTTCCACTGGGGTGGCGATGGTCTGATCAGCACCATCAGCAAAGGCAGGGACTTGGCTTGCTCCATCGGAAAGTTTCAGGGCAAGTTGGTTGGAGCCTTCATCAAGTTGGACGGTGCCATCACGCAGTGCCTGTGCGCCAACCACGAGCTGTTCAGAACCTGCAGCTAGTTGGCTGGTGCCATCTGCCAAGGTGCGTGCGCCGATGCTCAGTTGACTAGAGCCATCATGAAGTGTTTGCAGGCCGCTTGCCAGTTGTTGGGATGCGGTGACTGCGGAATCAATACCGGAGCGATACGTGCTCGAAGGATCAGATAATTCTGAGGCAATGGTTGCTGCGCCATCGCGAAGGATGATCAGCTGGGTGTTGATATCTGGTGCAAGCGCAGTCAGGGGTGCTACTTGATCGACTAATTGGCCCACACCTTCAGATACTTGGGTTGCTCCTTGACCTAGTTGATCAGTACCGGCGGAGAGTCCAGAAAGTCCGTCGGCAAGCGTTTGGCTGCCTGTGGCTGCGGAGGCAAGGCCGGTGTCGAGCTGGCTGGCGCCGTCGGCAAGCGATTGCGCACCGTCATTGGCGCTGACAATGCCGTCGCGCAGGGTGGCGGCGCCGTCGGCAAGCTGAACTGCGCCATCATTGGCAGACCCGACGCCATCACTAAGGGCGGTGGCACCTTCGGCGGCTTGGTTCATGCCGTCGCCAAGGGTGGAAAAACCGACCAGCATATTATCCACGATGCGGACACCGAATTCCGTGTCCATGGTCTCCACAACAGTGTTAACCACCTGGTTGCCCAGCATGGACGCGATGAAACCGTTGCTGTTGTTAAAAACCGCATTAACGGTTGCTGGCGCTGGTGAATCGCTGGTCACGCTGGCAATGGAATCGCTGAAGTCTTTCGGGATTTCGATACCGAAGTAGTAGGTGCCATCATTGATTCCCTCGCGGGCTTCCTCAGCACTTACCTCAATGAATTTGATGTTGTCTTGCTCTAGCAGATTGTCCACCACCTGGGAACCCGCATCGAGTTCGCCTTCATCCTGGTTCACCACAGCCACGGGAAGCTTAGACAGCCCGCCGATCGGGTCGTAGTAGGCAGAAACAAAAACGCCGCCAAACAGCAACGGCAGCAACATGACCACAACGAAGCCCAATGGTGGGAGTTTTCCGCGGCCGAATCGTTTCAGCTCTGAGCCAAAGTGTAAAAATGCCATTAGTTTTTCGCCCCCGTTACGGTCAATGCAGTATCTGCCAAGGAATCAAAATCTGGGTTGGTTGACACCACAACTACAGGGAGATCCTGCGCAACACCTTTCAATGCGTGCAAAACTTCCGCACGCAATTCCATGCTGCGGACTTGATCGGGATCATCCACGACCAACAGTTGCGCCTCAGGCCGCGCAAGAAGCGCCAGCGCGATGCGCAGCTTAAAACGCTCGAGCACGCTGAGGTCGCCGATGAGGGCTTTAGGATTCAGGTCTAGGCCAAGCTGCTTTTCGACGTCCACCCACCGCCCCGAATCATCAATGTCGCGCGGGATCATCAGGTACCAGGGACTTGACCATGCCAGTTGTTCACGGACAACGGTACGAACCGTGACGAGCCGTTCCAAGGAATCAATCTCAGGGATGCCCGCAAGTGCAATGTGTTTTGCCAATTGTGATGCTTTAGCAGGCGCACCATTGAGTTCAATTGTTCCGCTTGTTGGGCGCATGCGTCCGGATAAAACCAAAGAAAAAGAACTGGACTGCGATTCGCGCCCAGTGCTTAGCAAAGTGAGTCCGCTGTGTGGAGCTATCTCGACATCAGCAAACGAAGTGTCGCGGATGGAGAGCCCAGAGCTTCTCAAAAGAGGGGTATTCATGTATCTTCTTCCGTAAGTGGAGGAAACACTATCAGTTAACGTAGGCTATTTTAGAACCCCCACCACCCCCGCTGTCAACCGAGGAAGCAAAACATGAGAGCAGACGCACGTAAACGCCGCGAACACATCATCACCACAACCTGCAATCTCTACCGCACCCTCCACCATGACTCATTGACAATGGACAACATCGCAGAACACGCTGGCGTTGGTGTGGCCACCCTATACCGAAACTTCCCCGATCGCTTTGCACTCGATATGGCCTGCGCGCAATACCTTTTTGGCGTGGTCATTTCCTTGCAAGAAAAAGCGATTTCCTCTTTCCCCACTGATCCAGAAGGCGTATGGATCTCATTTAACCAACGCCTGTTTGATAGAGGCCTAGGCTCACTCGTTCCAGCACTTGCACCAGATTCTCTGGATGATCTTCCCGAGGATGTCTCAGCACTACGCCGCGAAACAGAGAAAAAAACCAAAGAACTCATTGCCCTAGCCCAGCAAGCTGGCCTCGTTCACCCAGATATCGACGCAGGCACCTACATCGTTGGATTAATCACCATCTCTAGACCACCTATTGCCGCACTGGCAACGATTTCCCAAAACTCCCACACCGCCCTACTTGGCCTCTATCTTTCCGGACTACAACACGGCGCGGTAGCTAACATCGGAGATCATGACAGACTCTCCTGATCTCGCAGTCAGTTTCCTTTCTGCATTTAATGACATTGAAGCCCACCTTCGGACACAACTTAGAGCAAAACGTTCCGACAGTTTTAGGTGGATGGTGCGCATTGCAGAAAAACAGCACCTGATTTCCAAAGAGCAAGCAGAAACCTTGGATGCTTTTGCGGAACTGCGCAACGCGATCAGTCATGGCCAATACAATGACCTGCGCCCGATTGCAGATCCTCGCCCCGACACCGTGGACGCCATTGAGAAAATTCGATCCCTTTTACTCAATCCACCGATCGCCTTAGATGTGCTTCCTGCGCAAAAAGTACGATCCTTTGAGCTTGATGATCCAGTAAGTAAAGCACTAGAGATTGTTCGCACCACGGAGATCTCCCAATTCCCCATCTATGAGGGTTCAGAATATGTAGCACTTTTAACCACCAACACCATCGCCCGGTGGGTAGCCACCGATCTTCATGACAATGCCCAGCTTGACGCCCGATCTATTAAAGATGTGCTGGATTATGCAGAATCTTCCGACACTGCAGTATTTATGCCCCGTTCCTCTACCGCGCAACAAATCATCGACATTATGACAGGACCCAAATTGCCCTGGTCCGTAATTTTGACTGAACATGGAAAGCCCCACCAAAAACCGTTGCGCGTGGTTACAGGTCGAGATATGCGCACGCTGCTGGACTTGCTGAAGATTTATTAATATGCGCTTAGCCAGTAGAGAGATTTTGTTGACGCGTACACTAGACGGTGCTAGATTGGTGACATATCAACAAACTTAGTTGGAAGGCGCAACAACCATGCAATTCGGAATTTTCACCATCGGCGACGTCACAGTAGATCCCACCACCGGCAAAGCCCCCACAGAGGGTGAGCGCATCCATGCGATGACCCAAATCGCACTCAAGGCAGAAGAAGTAGGACTAGACGTCTTCGCCACCGGCGAGCACCACAACCCACCATTTGTCCCCTCTTCACCCACGACTCACTTAGCGTATATTGCAGCAAAAACCGAAAAGCTCCTTCTTTCCACCTCCACCACGCTGATCACCACCAACGATCCAGTAAAAATCGCTGAAGATTATGCATTCCTCCAGCACCTTTCTGGCGGTCGAGTAGACCTCATGATGGGCCGCGGCAACACTGGCCCCGTCTACCCATGGTTTGGCAAAGACATCCGCCAAGGCATCCCATTAGCAATTGAAAACTACCACCTGCTGCGCAGGCTCTGGCGCGAAGAAGTTGTTAACTGGCAAGGAAAATTCCGCACCCCACTTCAGGGATACACCTCTACCCCAGCCCCACTAGACGGCGTAGCACCCTTTGTCTGGCACGGTTCAATCCGATCCACCGAAATTGCAGAACAAGCAGCGTTTTACGGTGACGGCTTCTTCCACAACAACATCTTCTGGAACAAAGAACACACCGCACAAATGGTCAACCTCTACCGCCAGCGTTTCGAACACTACGGCCATGGCCAAGCAGACCAGGCCATCGTGGGTCTTGGCGGACAGGTATTTATCGGCGACTCCGAAGAAGAAGCAAAGAAATTCTTCCGCCCTTACTTCGACAACGCCCCAGTATATGGACACGGACCATCACTAGAAGATTTCTCCCGCCTGACCCCACTGACCGTCGGCACTGCTGAACAAGTCATTGAACGCACCATGGAATTTGCCGATTGGGTCGGCGACTACCAACGCCAACTCTTCCTCATCGACCACGCTGGCCTCCCACTAGAAGTAGTCCTTGATCAGATCGAACGCCTCGGACGCGACGTTGTCCCAGAAGTACGCCGCCGCATGGAGGAGCGCCGCCCAGACCACGTTCCATCCAACCCACCAACCCACCAGAGCTTGAAAGCCAACCGAAACAGCCCACACTTTCAGATCAACCCTGGTCAGCCAACTGAGTAGTTTTTCTTAAAATCAAGGAGACACATTATGCGAAAGCTCACTGTTGTTACCGCAGGTCTTTCCAACCCCTCCACCACTCGTTCGGTGGCAGACCAACTGACCAAGGCAGTCCAAACAGCTGTATCCGCCCGTGGCGAATCATTAGATATTGAGGTAATTGAAATCCGCGACCTCATTTTTGATCTCGCAACCTCATTTACCAGCGCCGGTATGAGTTCACCAGCACTTGACGCTGCAAAACAACGCCTCGCCGAATCCGATGGCCTCATCGCGGTAACCCCAGTGTTTACCGCAAGCTATTCAGGAATTTTCAAGATGTTCTTTGATGTCCTGGACCCTAAAACCATCGTTGGATTACCCACCATCATTGCTGCCTCTGCTGGCACGGCACGCCACTCGTTGGTTCTCGATCACGCCATCCGGCCACTGTTCAACTACCTTCGTGCAGTTGTCGTACCCACCGGTGTGTTCGCAGCAACTGAAGACTTTGGAACCGAAGCAGGCGTTGAGTTTGAACGTCGCGTCAACCGTGCTGCCGGTGAATTAGCCACACTCATGCTGCAGGATTACTCCAGCGTACAAGGCCTAGGCGGAGCCACTGCCAACCAAGACGCCGACCTTTCCTTCCGTCGCACCACTGGTGTGACCCCAGGAGAGAACTTCAGCAGCTTTGCCGATCTTCTCAAAGGACACGACGGCAACGGCTAGGTGAAACCCCTTCAATCCAAGTTTTAACAGCCAAACACCGGTCACAAGACTTCATGTTTTTAAAGATTCTTGTGACCAGTGTTTGGCTTCTTTCACCACAGACTAAATGAGCTAATTGGGGTTTTCAGCAATACCCATTTACAGGCTATTTAAGAGACCGAAAACTCCAGATGGGTATTTGCATCACCTGGGGTCTCAAAGGGCGTTAGAGGCGAATCTGTGAGGTTACTTTTTCCTGCCTCTTTCATAAGTTTCGCGCATTACTTCATCTGGCGACCAAGGCAGCTTATGCAGTGGAAATTTTTGGTCAAATTTGTCGTTATCCGGGCCTGTAAATTTGATTCAGAGACCAAAGAACCTTTGGAACACCTATGGATTTGGTCGCATATGCCGCTTTTAAGACACTGCCCACCGAGACTTCCCCAAAACTGATCGCGATTAGAATCCTGAGAGCTTCCAGGGCAAGGATCCACCACAAAACAGGATCGAGCCCGGCGGATCGGTCCGAAAGTTGCAGACAGGGCCTCGTTTAACGAGAAAATCCACCACAGATTGCTCAAATTCCGCTGTTTGTGGTGAGTACGTGCACGCTTCAGCCTTTCCACTTAAGTCCACCGCAAGAAACAACTACAATGATGCAGATCACCTTTAGTACACCTCAATAGAAAAGGCCCACCCTCAGCCATGGCTATTAGTGTTGTTGATCTTTTCAGCATCGGTATCGGACCATCATCTTCACATACCGTCGGCCCCATGAGAGCCGCCCTCGCGTTTTTCTCTGAATTTCCCAGCCCGCACGTCGATATCACCTTGCACGGATCCCTTGCTGCCACAGGTAAAGGTCACTGCACTGACCGTGCGGTACTACTGGGACTGGTGGGATGGGAGCCTACAACAGTTCCCATTGATGCAGCACCCATACCCGGCGCGCCGATTCCTGCACACGGTTCTGTGAGTGGGCCTAACGGGACGGTGTCGTATTCCTTAACTTTTGATCCCCATCCCCTCCCTGAACACCCCAACGCTGTTACTTTTCAGGGAATTACCACAAGGACGTATTTGTCGGTGGGTGGCGGGTTTATTATGTCGTTGGAAAACTTCCGGGAACTCAAAGAAGTCGGCTCTGGTGTGTCAACTATTCACCCAGAGGTGGATGTGCCTTGTCCTTTCCGCAAGAGTTCTGAGCTGCTAGCCTATGGCCGGGATTTTGCGGAGGTCATGAAGGATAATGAGTGCGCCATTCATGGGGATCTTGACATAGTGGATGACCATTTGGATCGAGTGTGGCAGATTATGCAGGATTGCGTATCGCGGGGCATTGCAACCACAGGAATTTTGCCGGGTGGGTTGAATGTGCGGCGTCGGGCGCCGCAGGTACACGCGCTGATCAGCAATGGGGATACATGTGAGCTGGGTGCTGATCTTGATGCCGTGGAGTGGGTGAATCTGTACGCCTTGGCCGTGAATGAGGAAAATGCCGCTGGTGGTCGTGTGGTTACTGCTCCGACTAATGGTGCTGCGGGGATTATTCCGGCGGTGATGCACTATGCGCGGGATTTCTTGAAAAATTTTGACGCGGAGCAGGCACGCACATTTTTATATACTGCGGGTGCGGTGGGCATCATCATTAAGGAAAATGCCTCGATTTCTGGGGCGGAGGTAGGCTGCCAAGGCGAGGTGGGTTCAGCATCCGCGATGGCCGCTGCCGGATTGTGTGCGGTTTTAGGTGGTAGTCCGCAGCAGGTGGAAAACGCAGCGGAGATCGCCCTGGAGCACAATTTGGGCTTGACGTGTGATCCTGTGGGCGGTTTGGTGCAGATTCCGTGCATTGAGCGCAATGCTATTGCTGCGATGAAGTCCATTAATGCGGCAAGGCTTGCCCGGATTGGTGATGGCAACAATCGTGTGAGTTTGGATGATGTGGTGGTCACCATGGCTGCCACGGGTCGGGATATGTTGACCAAATATAAGGAAACCTCGCTTGGTGGTTTGGCAACCACCTTGGGCTTCCCGGTGTCGTTGACGGAGTGTTAGCGATACGGCTTTAACACGGCCTGGATTTTGTCTTGCGAGGCGAGGTAGGAGTGGCACCGGGCGTCGATAAGCGTATTTGACCACCCGGTGACCTGGGCCATGACTTCGGCCGTCGCGCGTACGGCGGCCGGTTTCACATAACCCAACGTGCCGAGCACGAGGCGGCGATCTAGCACATCGGCCAGGTCAACGGCCGCCTCCTCGGCGACCGCAAAAACAACCTGCGCCGCGATATCAAGGTTGGCAGGGTCAAGTCGTCGCCCCAGGTCCGGTTGCTTTGCGACGAGATCCAGCACTTTTTCATGCTCCGTTCCATACAATCTGGCCAAGTGCACCCGGATTTCATCATCTAAATCCAACTCGGGGTGACTGCGCAGCGCAGACTCAAAAGAATCAGCCACAGAATCATACGCACCAAAAGACGTGGTCAACGGCAATTGTCTGGAATCGAAGTGGCGCAGCGGTGGCAGCATAGCTGCTTGATGTTCCACCACATGCTCAATGACTTTGTATCCCATCACCCGCGAGGTAGTCCACTTGCCACCAGAGACGGACACTAATCCATCGATGCCGACGTTGGCGTGATCGGCAATATCGAAACGGCGAGACGACGTGTAGGTATCAGAGCCATCATCAACGAGCGGGCGCACACCCACCAAGGTGGAAATGATGTTTTTGCGATCAAGTGGTGTTGCGCGGACTGAATCAATGGTCTCAAGCAGTAAATCGATATCGCTTTCATCAGCGACTGCATCATCGGCATCGCCATCAATCATGGTGTCCGTCGGGCCGATTAGGGTGCGCCCCATCCACGGATTCACGATCACATGCTTGCCGTTTTTGCCACGCACAAACACACCACTTTGACTACCCAAATCACCAGTAAGTAAATGCACTCCTTTAGATTGACGCACCTTCAGCTTGGTTACCTCCGCCAAATCACCCAACGCCTGCGCAACCCACGGACCTGCAGCGTTAATCACCACAGGGGCGTAAATTTCCGTTGTGTTCTTGGTGATCTGATCTGTCACCTCAACTCCGCGCACTCGGCCTTCTTCCACGTTCCGGAGGATGCGAGTGACTTTGGCATGATTGATCGCGGTTCCACCATCAGCAGCAAAAGACTTAATAATCGCCAGCAACAAGCGCTCGGCATGCAGGTTTAAGGTGTCATCGTGCCGCCACGCTCCTTTAAGTCCTTCCGGATCCAGCCACGGGACTTCTTTAAGTAAAGCGTTTTTAGGGATCCACCGAAATCGTGGCGAATGGTTTTCCTTCGACTGCCCCTGATTACGCTGCCATGCCATGGTTTCATACAGCGCTACCCCAGCGCCTAAAACAGGAGCTTTTGGTTCGGACCATTCAAAAGCCGTGAGCATAAAGCTGCGCGGTGCCACCAAATGCGGTGCAGCGATACCTAGGTACCTGCGTTCTTTCACTGCCTCTTGAACCACACCGAAATCATATTGTTCCAAATAGCGCAGCCCGCCATGGATCATCTTCGATGTTGTTGACGATGTCCCAGAAGAATAATCCTTGGCTTCAAACATCACCGTACGCAGCCCTCGCCCTGCGGCATGCCTTGCGATCTGCGCCCCTGAGATCCCGCCACCAATAACAATGACGTCATAATGATCACGAAGTGGCGGACCAATCCGTCGGGAATCAAAGTGTGTGCTCGTCATTCCCCTGAGCCTAATAGGAAAACCGCCAACCCACAGTGTGAATTGACGGCTTTTTGCTTATGAATTTTTTGATTGGGTTTTATGCAAGCTTACCCTGCAAAAAGGTCACAACCTCATCCAAAGCAATATCGTGCTGTTCATGCGCACGCATATCTTTTACCGCAATGGTGTTGTTTTCTAGCTCTTGCTCACCAAGCACCAAGGTGTACAACGCCTTGGAACGATCCGCGCCCTTCATCGCACCTTTAAGACCACGATCGCCATAGGACATATCGGTCGAAATACCTTCAGCACGCAGCTTGTTGACGATTCCAGCCAAAGCCTTCTTCGCCTCCTTACCCAGTGGCACGCCGTAAACATCTACTCGGCGCTCTGCACCAACGCTTACGCCTTCAGCTTCAAGCGCCAAAATTGTGCGATCAACGCCCAATCCATAGCCAATGCCAGAAAGATCTTGTCCACCCAGCTGCGCCATCAAACCGTCATAGCGTCCGCCACCACCGATGCCGGACTGTGCGCCAAGACCATCATGGACGAATTCAAAACACGTCTTGGTGTAGTAATCCAATCCACGAACCATACGTGGATTAATAACAAACGGCACACCCATGTCCTCGAGCAGACCCGTGACTGTTTCAAAGTGCTCACGGCACTCTGCATCCAGGTGATCCAGCATCAATGGTGCATCCGCAGTCATCTCTTGGACCTCAGGACGCTTATCATCCAACACGCGAAGCGGGTTGATCTCTGCGCGCTTGCGGGTTTCCTCATCTAGTGGAAGCGCAAACAAGAAATCCTGTAGCTTCTGGCGATATTCTGGGCGACAATTACGATCACCTAAGCTCGTGAGCTCCAGACGGAAATCCTTGAGCCCTAAGCTTCGGTAAGAACGATCAGCAAGCGCGATGATCTCTGCATCCAATGCTGGATCATCTACACCAATTGCCTCTACGCCAACCTGCTGAAGCTGACGGTAACGCCCTGCCTGAGGGCGTTCATAACGAAAGAATGGTCCCGCGTAGTTCAACTTCACTGGAAGCTGACCGCGATCCAAACTGTGCTCAATAACCGCACGCATGACACCTGCGGTACCTTCTGGGCGCAATGTTACTGAACGCTCACCACGGTCAGCGAAGGTGTACATTTCCTTGCTTACCACATCTGTGGATTCACCCACACCTCGTGCAAATAACCCAGTGTCTTCAAAAATCGGCAGTTCAATATGCTCAAACCCAGCCTTATGTGCCTGATCAATAAAGGCATCACGAACTGCTAGAAATGCAGCAGATTTTGGTGGGGCGTAATCAGGCACACCCTTGGGGGCAGCAAATGACTGAAGCTTTTCAGACTTGGATTTGTTTTGACTCACGATTATCAACGATACCTATTCAAAGATGTAGTTCGGAATTTGGCCTAGAGTGCTGCCCAGAGTGTCGCCTAGAGTGCAAGCAAAAAGGGGTTTCCAGTACGTTCTGCACGCATGGTGGTGGTCGGTCCGTGTCCAGGAAGAATCTGCAAACTATCGTCAAGGGGCAAAACCTTGGTGCGCAAAGATTCATTCATTAAATCTGCATCAGACCATTCAAAATCAGTTCGTCCGATTGAGCCTTTGAACAAAACATCCCCGGAAAAGCAGTACTCTTTGCCAATAATGAGGGTGCATCCAGGTGAGTGCCCTGGAGCATGAGCAAGTGTGAATTCCTCACCGGCCAACGTAATTGTTTCACCATCGACCAAGTCATGCAGCGATTCAGGGGCAGGTGAGACCATGTTGTCGGCATCGAAAAGCATGGCTGTTTTAGTTCCCGAGCCTTTATACGCCTCTAAGAAAAATGCATCATTAGGATGAATATAGACCGGCGCATTAAAACGCTTAGCCAAGGTACCAGCATCACGAGTGTGATCAATATGTCCATGAGTCAACACAATTTTGTCCACGCCGAGCTTGTTAGTTGAGATGTACTCCACCAAATCATCGTGAGAATGCATGCCCGGATCAATGATCGCGACTTCATTCTCCCCGCGCACCACATAACAATTTGTCTTATACGGACCAGCCGCGAATCCGAGAATCTCCATGGAAAAACAGTGTAGTGCTCAACCAGCGCTCCCCCATCATTCCCCCGTTATGAGAGGTTAGGGCTAGGATAGAAAAGAATTTTTTTGACGTTGAACACTTTCATTTCAAGCAAGCAAGGGATCAAACTCTGTGAGTACTAATAAGGAACGACGCCAACAGGCGCTTTCCCAGCTGGAGAAAGAAATCAAAAGCAGGGACCGCAAAGAAAAAACCAAACCACTAACCGTGGTCTTTGCTTCCCTAGCTGTCATCCTCGTGGTTGTTGGCGGCATCTGGTACGCGGCAACCCGCAGTACTGAAGATGAAGTGGTCACTGCCGATGACACCTCCACCACCGCAGAAACCCCCGACTACCAGCCACTGGCTCTAAGCCGCACCACGGCGCTTGCTGACACTGTGACGTGTGAGTACCCAGACTCTGGAGATGCTTCCAAGGAGGTTTCCAAGCCTGCAACCGAAAATGTGCCAGCAACTGGCACCGTGACTGTGAACCTGACCACGGAACAAGGCAACATCGGAATGGAACTTGATCGCTCCGTCTCGCCTTGCACCGTAAACGCCGTTGAACACATGGCTTCCGAGGGCTACTACAACGACACTGTCTGCCACCGCATTACTACCTCTGGCATCTACGTCCTGCAGTGTGGCGACCCAAGTGGCACCGGTGCAGGTGGCCCTGGCTTTAGCTTTGCCAACGAGTACCCAACCGATGAGGCAACAGACCTAACTACTCCTGTTATCTACGAGCGCGGCACCATTGCAATGGCCAATGCTGGTGCAGACACCAACGGTTCCCAGTTCTTCCTCAACTACGAAGACTCCCCACTGGCACCGAACTACACCTACTTCGGCCAGATCTCTGAAGAAGGACTTGCCACCTTGGACGCAATCGCCGAGGTTGGAGCTGAAGGTGGCGCCGGTGACGGTGCTCCTGCTGAAGAAGTTCGGATTGAATCTGCAACTGTTGCATAAAATTCAAACACCTTCTTAAGTTTTGCGGCGCTTGGTTTTACAGACCAGGCGCCGCATTTTTCTGCATAGTGCTCGATATATAAACGGACATTTCTTTTTATTCTCGCCTGTTTTGTCCCACAAAAACACTCAAAGTACTTATATAAAACTAAAAAAAGGTGTCGGGTGACGCTCCATTTATGCAGGCAGTGGGCTGTAAACGGATAAATACTTCACGCACCCAGTACACAACCCCAAAAAGGGGTGATCGCTTAACATTAAATTTACGGACCTTTGCAAGAAACCGGTGCGGAGCGCCAAATGTGAGTCACATTAGTCACAAAAGTCACTTGAGTAACTTCTTGCTTGAGTTTTCATCACAAAAGGCTTGCACGACTATAAAGCCCCGGTTAAGGTGATCAGAGAAATTCCACCTCCCTGAAACGAAGGATCCAGGAAATGAAGCTTTTCTCCCGCACCTCACTGGTTGCACTTGGCACCGCCGCAGCAATCACCGTCTCTGGCGTAACCGCTCCTGCATTCGCTCAAGAGGAAACCACAACTGAAATCACCGCACCAGCAGTCACCATCGAAGAAACTACTGAGGTAGAAACCCCTGTAGCTTCCGAGGCTGCAACACTCAAGATCGAACAGCCTGGACTTATCTCCGGAAACGTTAACCAGGCGATCAACACCGTTACCATTGAAGTCTCCTCCGGTGTAGCAGAGACTTTTGAAGCTACCGGACTTCCAACTGGCATCTTCATCAACAACGCAGGTGAGATCTTCGGTACCCCAACCAAGGAATTCTCCGGCTCCGCTCAGGTAACTGCAACCGCAGCTGATGGATCTCAGTCCAAGGTAGCCGTCAACTTCAGCATCGGCGAGGAGCCATCCAACGGCTCCTCCGATACCGATGAGATCAGCAACTGGATCAAGATCATCACCGCAGTTATCGGTGCACTGACCACCATCCTGACCTTCGGCACCAAGCTGGATTCCTTCCTGAAGTAATCTTCTCGCTTAGATATAGCTAAGTCCTTTGTGGAGTTTGTTCCACAAAGGACTTCTTGTATCTCACCCCTGGGCTAGATAGCTATTTCAAGTCTTTTCCTAGACGTATTTTCTTAATAAAATCTTAGCTTTGACCTGCACATATAGTTGCGGATTGTAGCTAGTGCACATAGAGTAACTTGCGTATTCAAACATTAAACCTAAGGGGTTTAGCAATGAAGCTATTTTCTCGTACCTCCCTCGTTGCCCTAGGCACCGCCACCGCAATGGCAGCAACATCGATCTCCGCACCGGCACACGCAGCCGATGCAGTTCCTGCCCAAGTTGTTTACTTAGCAGAAGAAGAGCCCGGTAGTTCCAACATCTCATCTGACATCGACATCGATGAGATTACTGATTACATCCTTATCGTTACTGGCATCATTGGCATTCTTAGTGCTGGCCTTACTTTTGCCACAACCTTAGAGCGTGCAATGAAATAACTTCCGCGGCAGCATTCTCATGCTAAAAAGCCCCGGTATCAACCGCACATTGGTTGATACCGGGGCTTTTTGGTGTCTAAAACGTGGTCTATCCGCCTGAGGTTACGCGGTACACATCAAACACTCCCTCAGCATTACGCAGCTGAGTCATCAGCGAACCTAGTTGCTTGGTGTCTGATACCGCGAAGGTAAAGCGCACTGTGGCTACTCGATCTTCGGAGCAATGAGAATTCATCGCGGTAACGGAGACCTTTTGTTCGTTGATCACACGGGTGAGCTCAAAGAGCAGACCTGCACGGTCGAGTGCTTCCAATTGCAGTGTTGCAGAAAATACTGAGCCTTGGCCTTCAGATGCCCACGACACCGAAACCATGCGCTCTGGTTCTTCCTTGAGCTTCTCAGCGTTCGTGCAGTCAGTTCGGTGCACTGACACTCCACCGCCACGAGTAACAAAACCAAAGATTTCATCACCTGGAACAGGCATGCAGCATTTAGCTAGTTTTGCCAAAACATCTGGGCTGCCTTCCACCAGGATTCCAGTGCTGCTATCTGTGGCGCTGCGAGAACTGACAAGCTCACTAAATGGTGTTCGTGCCACCAAGGCGTCTTCAGCGTCTTCTTCATCGCCAAAGATAGCCATGAGCCTTTTGACTACGTGTTGCGCTGAGACAGACCCTGAACCGATCGCTGTGTAGAGCGCATCCACATCTGGGTAGTGCAGCTCTGTTGCCACAGTTTTCATTGAGGACGCGGTGAAGAGGCGATGCATGGGCAATCCACCGCGTTGGATAACAGCTGCTAGTGAATCACGGCCAGCTTCCAAGTATTCTTCGCGTCGCTCCTTGGCAAACCACTGTCGGATCTTGGCTTTTGCCCGAGGTGAGACAACGAAGTCTTGCCATCCCCTACTAGGTCCTGCGTTTTGATCCTTGGAGGTAAAGACTTCAACACGATCGCCGGACTTGAGCTTGGTTTCCAAAGCCACCAATTTGCCGTTGATTTTCGCACCGATGCAACGGTGACCGACTTCGGTGTGCACAGCGTAGGCAAAGTCCACTGGGGTGGAATCAACAGGCAGGTTGACCACATCGCCTTTGGGAGTAAAGACGAAGATCTGCTTTGAGGTTAAGTCATAGCGCAGGCTGTCCAAGAACTCATTGGGATCGGCTGCTTCTTTTTGCCAGTCAAGCAGTTGGCGCATCCATGCCATCTGATCAACTTCGGCTTGTTCGCCACTGTGGCTACCTTTGGTTTCTTTATAACGCCAGTGTGCAGCAATGCCGAATTCCGCGTTGTAGTGCATATCGTGGGTACGAGCTTGCACTTCCAAGGGTTTGCCACCTGGTCCCATCACGGTGGTGTGAAGGGACTGGTAAACGCCGAAACGTGGTGCGGAAATATAGTCTTTGAAGCGGCCTGGCAGCGCGTTGAACAAGGAGTGAACAACACCGATGGCGGCATAACAGTTATTTACGTTGTCAACCAAGATACGGATGCCAACGAGATCAAAAATATCGTCGAAGTCACGGCCACGGACGATCATCTTTTGATAAATCGACCAGTAGTGTTTTGGTCGGCCAAGTACCTCAGCGGTGATGTTGTTCTCCCGAAGACCGCCGGTGACTTGATCGATAATTTCTTTGAGGTACCGATCCCTCGAGGGGGCGCGGTCGGCAACAAGACGCACGATTTCTTCGTACTTCTTGGGGTACAAAATGGCAAAGGATAAATCTTCCAATTCCCATTTCACACTGGCCATACCCAATCGGTGTGCCAACGGGGCAATGACTTCTAGAGTTTGGCGCGCTTTTTTGGCCTGTTTTTCTGGCGGCAAAAACCGCATGGTGCGCATATTGTGCAAACGGTCAGCCACTTTAATAACCAGCACACGGGGATCCTGGCTCATGGCAACGATCATTTTGCGGATCGTTTCGGCCTCCGCGGCAGCACCTAGTGCGACTTTGTCCAGCTTGGTGACGCCGTCGACAAGCCTAGCTACCTCTTCCCCGAAATCCCGGGTGAGGTCATCTAACGAATAGTCGGTATCTTCCACCGTGTCATGGAGCAGCGCTGCAACCAGCGTGGTGGTGTCCATGCCGATCTCAGCCGCGATCGTGGCGACAGCAAGCGGGTGCGTAATATATGGATCGCCAGATTTTCGCACCACTCCATCATGGAGACGCTCCGCAGTATCATATGCACGTTCTAATACTTGTGCATCAGCACGTGGATGAAATTGCCGGTGAATGCTCAGCAGCGGATCCAGCACTGGGTTGGTGCGGACTCGGTTTCCGGTAAGGCTGCGGGCAAGCCTGGCTGACATGCTCCGCACGCCAATGGAAGATTTCTGCGGATTTCGCTCCAGACTCATTTTCCTGCCGCCTTTCTCACAATCCTTCTATTGAGGATCTCTGACCACAACAACGGGCCTGTCACCTAGATTATCCCTACCGCCAAGTCCTGGGACCTCAATGGCAAGAACATATCCAGAAACATGTCCGTCACACGATTCAATTAGTTTACGTGCAGCGCCCAATGTGCCACCTGTTGCCAGCACATCATCGATCAACACAATGTTTTTTCCTGCAATATCAATGCCTTCACTAGGCAGTTCTAGAGCTGCAGTGCCATATTCAAGTTCATACTCCTGGGTGACCACAGGTGGGGGGAGTTTTCCCTTCTTGCGGATAGCCAGCACACCTAGGCCGAGTTTGTAAGCGACAGCAGATCCAAGGAGGAATCCACGCGCATCCAAGCCACCGATGATTTCTGCATTCAGATTCTTTGCAGCCTCAGCCATGGCATCCACCACTGCTGCAAAAGATTCCGCGTCTCCTAGAACAGGGGTGAGATCTTCAAAAAGCACACCTTTTTCTGGGAAATCCTGCACATACCGGGTTTTCTTTTCCAGAGCTTCACGAGCCCTGTCGAAGGTGCTTAGAGCCTGTTCGCTCACTACTTAATCCTCACTTCTGGACCAACGGTCCATGTTCCAACCGATACCGGCTAGGTCTGTATTAACAACAACGTTACCGACTGTGCGATCTATCACAAACACTCGGGGTTGCGCGGCTAGTGGAATTGACGGCACTTCTGCCCACAATTGCTCTTCAGTGCGCCTCGTCGACTCTGGATCTGTGCCAATGGTGTTTGCGTTTTCATATTCACGAAGCGGATCAACGGTACGCAAAACAGCATCAAGCGTACCGTCAAAGTACTGTTCATAACCCCATTCACTCACCTCAGTACGACTGAGATCATTAAGACTAACAGCCTCCTGCGACGCATCGATAACCGTGATGCCCGCCGGCTCACAACTTTGACGAATCGCCTCGACCATCGCAGCTTTGCGTTCATCTGGCCCGTCATAGCCGATACGAATGGTTTGCCCTGCTAATGCTGAAGCCGCATTAACGTCAACCGCCATATGTTGCGCTGGCAAATCACCAATTTGTTGCACCACAGGGTTTTGATGACGCACCGAGTGCACTCCAACCGCCGGAACATCAATACCAGAGATGCTTGACGACGCCGCAGCCACCGCCTCCTGGTCAACGCAGGCCGCGAATGCCTGCCGGGCCTCCGCAGCGTAAAACACACCAGCACTGGCCAAGGTGAGCTGCTCGGTTAAAACACCAACCTCTTCTTTAATGTCATAAGGATTAAGCGGATCATCGCGGTTTACCCACGGCTCGCTCTCCCACGCCACCACATCAGAAATCTGCAGATTTCCCGCATTGGAAATAGCGCTTAGATCCGAGCCCTTAGGCCACACGGTGACTTCTTCTTCCACGGCCTGATCGCCACTGTAGAGCTCATTGCGCAGGAGCTTGACTTCCCCGAATTCACCCACAGAATCTATCTTGTAGGGGCCATAAGACACCTGCAATTCCGGATCAAACAACGATAGTTGGAAGCCCTCACTCCAAATTCTGGCGGTGTCAGCAAGCACGTCGGGGTCTTTATCCTTTAATGCCTGATTCAGGTCTTCTAGCGTCATACCGGTTTTAGCGGCCACAGCATGCGCAGGCAACAGATCACCTTGACCAAACAAATAGCGCCAGCGCTCCCCCAAGTCTTCTTTAAACACCACCGTGGCTATCTTAGAACCGGACACACAATCCACCCGCTCAATTTGAGAGGCTAACGGCACATGCGATTGGAACAACTCCGGCATTTGCCCTGCGGTAGCTGACAGCAAGAAATCATCACACACCACAGGTTGACCATCTGAATACGTGGCATCGTCATTGATTGTGTAAATCACCTGGCGATTAATACCCGGCAATACCTGCGTGGAAGCAAGATCAGTATTAGGAATCATCTGCCCAGAAGGCCCCTGAACATAAACACCCGGATACACCCTGGCAGCTAAAAGACCGGCATCGGTAGCAACACCCAACAGTGATGCCGCATTGGTTGTAGCCAGGGAGGAATTAACCGCGTAGCCGAAAAGGCTTGTTTGGTGACTGGTTGGTTCCGGTTCCCCTTCACCACAGCCTGCCATCACTAACGCTGCAATCACCATGATCGCCGCGCTGCGTGACTTCCGAAACAACATGTGTGAAGTACCCAGCCTTTCCCCGAATCGTAATAGAACCGTAATTATACGGTTTTCGCCCCGGGGACGACCAAATCTGGCAATTGCCTCTACGAGAACTTCATTCTTCGGGACGACAAATACCTTAAGTTCGAGTTCACATCTGCAATTTCACGAGCTCAATACCTTGCGCTCAATTTCTTAAGTTCGAGACCATGAGGAAAACCGCCAAAAACCGAGGGAAATTGGAGTTGAGAAATTGAGCGCAAGGTATCGAAAGTGCGATCTCGAACTTAACGCTCAGGTACTGGGAGCCTTTGGTCCGATGATTGCCCACCCCATAGCATTCAAGAGCTAAGACCAAACCTGGAGACCCAAAAACCGGGGTCTCAAAGATCTTGGGTCTCCTGGTCTGGTTTATCGCGCTTGTTACCAAACCTGGAAACCCAAGATTTGAATTAGAGCGAAAAGTGGGTCACCTGGTTTGGTCGAGCTTAAATTTTCGCCTCAAACCCTAAAAGTCATACCTCCCCAGAAGCGCTTCTAAGAGGTTTTCAGGGGCCTGTCCATACAAACACTCATTCGAGAAAACTCGGAGCCTTAAACAAGCGATTAACGTCGAGACATTGCAAAGCCAGGTTGAATGCTTAAAAAAATCCCGCAGAGCACAATGTCTGCGGGATTTCTGTCAAAAAAGTTTAGCTTCTGCCTGGTCGCCAGGTTCCGCTTGATCGGTGATCATCAACGGTGGGTTTGCTCACCGTGCGTTTTGCAGGTGTTTCAGGTGCCACACCGGCAGTGTCGTTTTCGGTGCCGGCTGCTGAGGCGTCGGCGTTGGTGTGGGGGGTGGCGTCGATAAGCGTGTTTTTGCCCTCGCGTGAAGCGATGACCTCGCTGGTATGCGCTTTGGTTTTGCTGAGGCGGTTTTTCAGGCTGACCAGCAGTGGGGTTGCCAGGAAGACGGAGGAGAAGGTGCCTTCGACAACGCCGATGAGCTGGATCAACGCGAGGTCTTTGAGGGTGCCAACGCCCATCATCCAGACGGCGACAACCATCAAAGCGATGATCGGCAGGGCGGAAATAATCGTCGTGGAAATCGAACGCATGAAAGTCTGGTTGACTGCGAGGTTGGCTTGTTCGGCATATGTTCGCCGGCGACTGCCTTCGAAGCCTTCGGTATTTTCGCGGACTTTGTCGAAGACCACAACGGTGTCGTAGATGGAGAAGGTCAACACGGTCAGCAGGCCAATGACGGTTGCTGGGGAGACTTCAAGGCCGATCACAGCGTAAATGCCTGCGATGACGATGCCGTCAACAATCAGCGCTGCCATGGCGGCGATCGCCATTTCTCGCTCCAGGCGGAAGGCAATGTAAATCGCTGCGATCACCAAGAAGGCTACCAGTGCCATCACCATGCGTTTGGTGATCGTGGAACCCCAAGATTCTGACACGGTGGAGTTACCAATCGCATCGGGGCTTGGCTGGCCTTCAGAGTTAAGAGGCTGGTATTCCTCATAGATTGCCAGTCGGGCTTTTTCGATATCCTCATCGCTAAGACGCTCGGAGTGGATCTCCAAGGTGCGGGCATCGCCAGAGCCAACAATCTGCACGATTTCTGGTGTGATTCCGGTGGCGTCAGTGAAGGTTTCTTCCACCTGCTCGGTGGAGTAATCAGCAGCTGGCATGCTCATCTTGGTGCCGCCCTGGAAGTCGATACTCAGGGAGAAGCCACGGATGGCAATGAACAGAATCGAGATGACCAGCAAAATACCGGTGATCCAGTACCACAATTTGGTTTTGGCGATGAAGTCAATGCCGCCGTCGCCGGTGTAGAGGCTGTTGAACCAGCTGCGTTTTGCGGTTGGTTTTGCGCTCTGAGTCGATGGTGATTGAGTCTGGGAATCAGTCTGGGAATCAGTCATGGCTACTTCTCCTCCCCTTTGTTCGTATCGGTACCGGAGCCTGAGGTGCCGGAAGCATCGGCGCCTGAGGTGCCGGAAGTGCCGGAGTTTGATGCTTCAGGTGCCGCAGGTTCGCTTACGGAAACCGCAGCCGCGTTTTTAGCGTGGATCTTTTTTAGGTACTCCGGCTCATCTAATTCGCCGTTTGCTCGGCGCTCTTCGACGAGTTTCATCACACGTCCCATGCCGTTGACCGATGGCTTGGCAAAGGCTGGTTTACGTGACGCCAGAATAACCAGTGGTGCGGTAATCAGGAAGGTAACAACCAGGTCGAAGGCAGTGGTGAGACCCAAGGTGAAGGCAAAGCCCTTGACTTCACCGACAGCCAGCAGATAAATCACCACAGCACCAAGCAAGGTAACCATGTTGCCTGTAACGATGGTGCGTTTTGCACTTTCCCATGCACGAGGTGCTGCAGATCTAAAGGATCTACCTTCACGGATTTCATCCTTGATACGTTCGTAGAACACCACGAAGGAGTCAGCAGTCGTTCCGATACCAATGATCAAACCAGCAATACCGGCCAGATCAAGGGAGTATCCAATCCAACGTCCCAGCAGAACAAGGGATCCGTAGACCAACACACCTGCGGCAAACAGGGTGAACAGGGATACAAAACCGAAGACACGATAGTACGCGAACACGAAAATGGCCACGAGGACGATACCCACGATGCCTGCGATCAGACCAGCCTTCAAGGATGCTGCACCCAGTGATGGTGGCACGGTGGTGGTTGTGCCACCGCGCTCACCATTTTCACCGGCAAAGCTTAGTGGCAGTGCACCATAGCGCAGGTTGTTAGCCAGATCTTGAGCTTCAGTCTGGGTGAAATCACCAGTGATGGAGGTAGCAGATCCCACTGGGGTTGCTGATTGAATCACGGGAGCAGAAATAACCTCAGAGTCCAAGGTGATGGCAATCTGCTGCTGCAGGTACTGGTTAGTCAAAGAAGACCACGTTGCAGAACCTTGTTCCCCATCTCCGGATTTAAACGCAAAGTTGATTTCCATCTGTCCAGTCTGAGCATTGAATCCACCGGTGATTGGTCGGTTGGTATCAATTTCATTACCGGTTAGGCGGGTACCGTTTTCTTCATCGGTTTCGCCATTGAGCAGCGGAGCAGGATCCAAAACGTATACGCCACCTGCTGCAGGATCACACGTAACCAGAGGCAAACGTGGATCGTCTGTGCCTGCTAGCGGATCCATTTCACCGGAGGTGCACTGCATCAATGAGCTTGCAGCGATTTGAGTGGTGGGGTCAGTGGACTGGCGATCAGTGCGCAGCATGTCCGTGACTTCTTGTCGGCGCTGTGTGGCCTCAATGGAGTTTGCGGGCTCCTCCATTGGGGTGGCCGTCACGGTCACTGGCTCAGGCTCAGTTGCTTCGGCGCCTTCTTCGGTTTCCGCTTCCGCTTCAGTGGAGGCAACAGCCTTGTTCATCTCATCCAAGGATGCATTTGCTTGCTCTTCGGTGATGACACCATATTCCACCCACCGATTAGCCATATCTTCCAGCGTTGTCATCAACGTGGTCATATCCGGCATGCCAGCTTGACCCACAGGGCGGAACAGCAGCTGAGAGGTCTGTCCCAGTGATTGCGCCTGTGCGGTATCTTCACCTGGCACCGTGATCACCAGCGTGTTGCCGTCTGCCACCACACTTGCGCCAGACACCCCCATGCCGTTGACACGGTTTTCCAAAATGGTGCGAGCCTGATTCAGTTGGTCCTGAGTTGGATCTTGGCCTTGTGGCACAAGCGTTACTCGCGTTCCGCCTTGCAGATCAATACCCAATTTCGGTGTCGCAGAACGATCGCCTGTCAACAGCACCAACGCATAAACACCCACGACGATGAGCACAAATAACGCTATGGCGCGTTTTGGCCATCGTTCCCAGGCACTAGCGGCACTCTTTTTTTGCCGAGCCAAGAAAGTCTCCTTAAATTTTTATCAACCAGACAACCACGCTTGTCGACGCCCACCTACTCCTACTACCACCCACCCAAGCCGGGTGGGCTTGGGGCGCGCAGGCACTAACGAGAAGGGCATGTAAGTGGTGCCTAACAGGTAGTGTTCAACCCAAAACATGCTACGCCATATGCGTAGTTTTGCCGTGCCTAACCCCTGTGAGTCTGGATACCTATACAAACCTATATAAACAGCACCCTGACGCACATGAAATGTTTAGCGAAAGGGTGCTGTATTTTTAATATTTTTTAACGATTCTCAGGGTGCCCATCGGCACGATCATCAAAATCATCGTCATGGCGATCTACTTCTGGCTGATCAAACAACGTTGGTTCCTGCGCTTCGATTGGAGCATCAGCCTTCTGAAGCACTCGCACCACGGCAAGCTTTTCAAAAGTACTGATCATTCCCGGCGCAATTTCCAGGTCGACGGTCTCAGCGGTGGTAGCCACCACGGTGGCATGCTGGCCTGCAGTGGTGACAATACGGTCACCTGGGACCACAGAGTCCTGCAGCTTTTGGATTTCAGCCATCCGTGCCCGCTGACGACGACTCATTAAAAACGTTGGAATGATAAATATAGCTAGAAGAATAAGCAAAAAGACGATGTCCATGATTAGCTAGTTTGCCAGACCATAGAACATCCTGGCTACCTGAGGGGACTTAATAATCTCCAATGGTGCCTTCTGGTGGTTCTAATCCCAGGTGCCTCCACGCAGCTGCAGTAGCCACACGCCCTCGACCAGTCCTGGCGATCATGCCTGCTCGAACCAAATAAGGTTCACACACTTCTTCCACCGTGCCTGGTTCTTCACCCACAGCAACAGCCAAAGTGTTCACGCCAACTGGTCCGCCACCATGTCCACGAATAAGTGCATCCAGCACTGCCCTATCGAGGCGATCAAGACCTACTTCATCGACATCAAACACAATCAACGCAGCATTGGCTGCACCGATCGTAATGTGACCATCGGCATGAACTTCTGCAAAGTCACGAACACGGCGCAACAGTCGGTTCGCGATACGAGGTGTGCCCCGAGACCGCGAGGCGATTTCTACCGCTGCATCGTTGTCAATGCCAACATTTAAGATGCGTGCTGTTCTTTTAACCACCTTCGTCAGATCGGGAACATCGTAGAACTCCATCTGCGCGGTAAAGCCGAAACGATCACGCAAAGGTCCAGTTAACATACCAGACCTGGTGGTGGCCCCCACCAAGGTAAAAGGTGGAATCTCCAAAGGAATAGAGGTGGCACCAGGGCCTTTACCCACGATGACGTCGATGCGGAAATCTTCCATCGCCATATACAGCATTTCCTCAGCTGGGCGTGCAATGCGGTGAATTTCATCGATAAACAACACATCGCCTTCCATCAGGTTGGAAAGCATTGCCGCCAAATCGCCCGCACGCTCTAAGGCAGGGCCAGACGTCATACGCAGACTTGTTCCCAATTCCTGCGCTATGATCATCGCCATGGTGGTTTTACCCAATCCTGGAGGACCCGACAACAGCACGTGATCTGGAACTACACCACGGTTTTTTGCCCCTGTTAGCACGAGACTGAGCTGATCACGAACCTTGGGTTGGCCAATAAATTCCGTTAAAGATTTTGGGCGAAGGGTAACTTCTGCATCATATTCATCTGGCTGCAGATTGGCATCAACGTTGGTGTCAGGTGCACGGCCTTGGCCGCTGTTTCGCCGAGGGGGAATCCCTCCCGGGATTTCAAACTCTGTTTTTTCCACGTCTGACATGTTGGTCTACTTTCCACCGAGTTTTGCCAACGCAGCGCGCAATGCTCCACTGGTATCCAATGACGGATCAGCAGCAAGCACGAAAGTCACCGCATCATCTGATTGTTTCTCGCTAAAGCCCAATCCGACAAGCGCCTGGGAAACCTGCTCCACGACCACTTCAGAGGCGATGTTCACATTGGTCAAGGAGATTTGCTCCCCTTCCTCATCCACAACACCAGCGGCAAATGCTGCGACTTTACCCTTTAGCTCAACAATAAGACGGTCGGCCATACGCTTTCCGACGCCAGGAACGCGCTGCAACGTTTTCGTATCGCCATTGGTGATCGCTTGTGAAATCTCCAGCGGACTCAACACAGATTCACATGCCAAGGCTAAACGTGGCCCCAACCCAGATACCGTTTGCAGGACGCTAAACATCTCCCGTGATTCATTATCAATAAACCCATAGAGCTTCATGGCATCTTCACGCACCACCATCGTGGTTAAGACTAAAGCTTCCTCACCTCGAGATAACTGCGACAACGTATTGGGAGTGGCAACAACCTCATAGCCCACTCCATTGCATTCAATAACAGCAGAACTTAAACCAATATTGATAACAGTGCCACGAAGTGAGGCAATCATGAAGACACTCCTGAATTATGTAAATGTATTTTAAGAACTAATTAGTGTCAGCTCGTTGAAACTGACTTGGATGAGCAGCTTTCGCTGTCTCCGATGGATGCGATTGTGCTTGTTCTGCGTTATACGATGATTTTGCTTTACCCAGTTTTCCCTGCTGCACGCGCCGCCGCTTTTCCAACTCCTGAATTGAGTATTGCGATTGCGCACGCATCAGCATGGGTGCTCGCCAACAATGGCAAACCGCCAAAGACAAAGCATCAGCAGCATCAGCTGGTTTTGGTGGTTCGCTAAGTCCTAAAATCCGGGTGATCATCACCGTCATTTGCTTCTTATCAGCGCGGCCATTTCCTGAGATGGCCTTTTTCACCTCACTGGGTGTGTACATATGAACCGGCAATCCGCGTTCGGCAGCTGCCAAAATAAGAACTCCCACCGCGTGTGCGGTATTCATGACAGTGGAGACATTGCCACGTTCAAAGACTCGCTCAATAGCAACCACATCTGGGGTGTATTCATCCATCCACTCACCCACGGCTTTACTTAGCCGAAGAAGCCGCTCTGACAGCTCTGCATCAGCCGGAGTGCGAACCACGCCCACCGATACCGGATAAACGGTACGACCTCGACCTGCTTGAACCACAGATAAGCCACAACGAGTAAGACCTGGGTCAATGCCCATTACTCGAAGCCCTTCATGGTTCATGGTGGATCCTTAAATGTAAATGGCTGCTATTCCATCTTCAGTTTTAGCACATAATTGCGATCGCCCCGCTATTCCCGGTGTTTTAGCTGCGGGAATGGCGGGGTGAACAGTGTGTAAAGAGCTGAACTAGTCGTTTTCTAGCTCCGCTAGAACCTCATCGCTTAAGTCGATGTTGGTGTAGACGTTTTGCACATCGTCAGAGTCTTCCAAAGCATCAACCAGCTTGAAGATCTTACGCGCACCATCAGCGTCCAAAGGAACCTCTACAGATGCACGGAAATCGGAATCAGAATCTTCTACTTCGATGCCTGCTCCAACAAGAGCGTCGCGAACAGCCTGAATATCAGTCGGTGCGCAGGTGACCTCGAATAGATCTCCGTTATCGTTTACTTCTTCTGCACCTGCTTCCAGAACAGCCATCAGCACATCATCTTCGCTCAGATCGCCCTTTTGAACAGTCACGACACCCGTGCGGGTGAACATGTAGGACACTGAGCCGGATTCGCCTAAGTTGCCGCCATTTTTAGTCATTGCGGTGCGAACTTCAGTGGCTGCACGGTTGCGGTTATCGGTCAAACACTCAATGAGCATTGCAACACCGTTTGGGCCGTAACCCTCGTACATGATGTTCATCCAGTCAGCACCGCCGGCTTCTTCGCCGGAACCACGCTTGCGGGCGCGCTCGATGTTGTCGTTAGGTACGGAAGCCTTCTTGGCCTTCTTGATCATGTCATCAAGAGTTGGGTTCGCAGACGGATCTCCACCGCCTGTGCGTGCTGCAACCTCGATGTTCTTGATCAGCTTGGCAAATTCCTTGCCGCGCTTGGCGTCATTAGCAGCCTTCTTGTGCTTGGTAGTCGCCCATTTTGAGTGGCCAGCCATATGCTCCCTTTCGTCGTCTAGCTTCCATCATCCACCTAAAAGGTTCTTTAAATAATCACCTGAAAATGGCATCATTTAGTCAAATTTTTTAAACAATGCACTTCGGTGGCGAAAGCCGGGTAGCTTCCCTGGAAGCGGAGTTGGTAGTTGGAACTGATAAACCAGTATACGCAAAGGTCAAATGAGGAAACCTTAGGGTGGCTAATTTCTGTCGTATTACCGGATTCTGATGTCTTAAAAAGTCCTAGTCTTTGCGCAATGGGATAGATTGCGCACCTTCACGAAGGGTGCGTGTCATTCCTTCTTGATTCACGATCGCCACCAAATCTCCCTTTTGGTTAAACAAACGACCATGAGTCAATGCTCGTCCAGAAGATGCGGAAGGAGAACGCTGATCGTACAAAAGCCACTCATCAACCCGGAACGGACGCAAAAACCACACTGCGTGGTCTAATGATGCCATCTGCATCTTTGCTCCAGGATGTGGAACTAGCGCACCATGCAGCAAAGTCATATCTGACAAGTATGTTAGGGAACATTGGTGGAACGTAGGATTATCAGGAAGATCTGCGGTACAACGAATCCACACCGCCTGCTCAGTGGCAGTAAGATCACTCAGTTCCAACTGATCCTGAGGGATTACACGGATATCCCATTCAGCCCATTCATCAAGAACTTTCCTACTTGAAATCGGCATTCGTTCCACAGTTCCCGTAATCTCATCAGGGCCTGGAACTTTACGCATCTTGTCCATGTGCTCAATGCCTTCATCGCCTCGATGAAAACTCGCCTGCATGCTAAAAATTACTTCGCCGTCTTGAACACCACGCACCGAACGGGTGACATAGCTTCGACCATCACGAACACGATCAACTAAATAAACAGCGGGGGCTTTGGGATCGCCGGGTGCAATGAAATAGCCATGCAGTGAATGCACGGTGTAAGCGCTATCAACAGTATGGGTTGCAGCAACAAGAGCTTGAGCCGCTACCTGCCCCCCGAAAGTCCTAGCTAAATACGATTCAATAACTGGGCCTCGATAAATATCACGGTCGATCTTTTCTAGCGTTAAAATTTGTTCAATAGATTTCACTGATTACTCCAAAATAATTAATCCACTTTCGTGATGTTACTCACAAAGTTTAGCGCGCGCAGAGGCACAATAATGTGATGTTTCGACCATTACGTTACGGTAGGTGCCATGACCCCACAGAAACTTCACCGTTTTGCAGCCATCTTAGAGATGTTTACCTGGACGTTGCTGATCATCGGCATGATCTTAAAATACGGTGGAGTAACAGAGGCAGTAACCCCCATCGCTGGAGGTATTCACGGTTTTGGCTTCCTATGTTTTGCAGCCATCACCATTACCGTGTGGATTAACAACAAGTGGACTTTCCCACAAGGCCTCGCCGGACTGATCGTCTCAGTTATCCCGTGGGCTGCACTCCCCTTTGCATTGTGGGCAGATATAAAGGGCCTCGTTGCAGGTGGATGGCGTTTTTCAGATCCAGCCGAAACTCCCCAAAATTTCTTTGACAAGATTTTGGCTCAGCTGGTTAGACACCCCGCACGCTCCATTCTGATCCTGTTAGTCATCATTGCGATCGTCTTTTCAATCCTTTTGGCAATGGGACCACCCTATGATCCCGATGCGATTGCAGATTCCGTCAGTTCGCCACAATAATGTAGAGCCTCCTCAGGGAGGCTTTTTCGCTCCTACATTAAGCGAAATTACGTGCGAATCCACCAGGATTCTGAACTCGCCTTAGTTTTATGGTGAATCCTAACGCTTTTCGGCCCCGAAACCGTTAGGATTCACCATCAGTTCAAGGGATCACCTCGGAAATGGTGAATCCTAACGCTGGATGCTTTCAGGATTCACATATGCCCCACCAGTCACAAAATGAAGGCCTTCCAGAATCGCCTCTAAGGGCCTAAACAACCCCAGCCCACATAAATACTCATTCGAGAAATTCCAAGCCCTTAAATCGGCTACAGCCCGAGATGCCTCACACTATGTCAGCAAATCAGTATCTAAAAGCTCGAAAAATTCTGGCAATGGTGCAGTACCGCCCAGTCTGAGGAAACGAATTGTCTTGCGGGTTCTTAGATGCCGGGTGTCACTGACTGCTTCATTGTAAAAGCGGTGGGCTAGTTCGACGCGGGTCGCAGCGTCAACGATGGATTCCGGAAGTGAGGATCCATGGTGAAGGATGAGTTCGGAGATTTCCCGTTCGGCACGTGCTCTTTGGGTAAATCGCGAATATTCCAAAGGGATAGCTTCTGCCCGCCGGGATGCTTCCGAAGAATCTGGCAGCAATGCCCCCACTAATGCCGCACGGCGATCTAATGCTGCTTGGAGGGCTTGTCGTGCAGAATCAGTACGAATGTGCAGGCGATTGAGGCGTTGAGCAGTAAAATATGCCCACAACACAATGGCTGTGACGATAACAGCAATGAGGAGATAGACAAGGGTCATCCAAGTCTCACTTTGTCCATCGCAATTGTTTCGTAAACCGCCATGACCTGTGTGGATACAGTCGACCAATCGTAGGCATTGGCACGCTGTATGCCCGCATCTATGAGGGCGAAACGGGAGGAGGGGGCGTCGATAAGCGCTTGAAGTTTTTTGGCCAAGTCGGCGTCAGACCCGGTCTTAAAAAGCACGCCCGCAGGTTGCGCGGCCTCTGAATCGATGACTAAGGAAAATGCCTCTAAGTCGCTGGCGACGACCGCGCAACCAGCCGCCATGGCTTCGACCAGAACAATGCCAAAGCTTTCGCCACCGGTGTTGGGTGCGACATAAATATCCGCGCGACCTAGAATTTCAGCCTTTTCTTCATCACTTACCCGGCCGACAAAGTTGATGCCTGCGACGTCTCGCGGGGTTCCACCACCAATAACTGTGCATTTAAAGGGGCGGTCCAGCCGGGTTAGGGCGCGCAATAAAATATCAAGGCCTTTTCGGGACTCATCAAGCCGACCTAAAAAGACGATTTCAACTGGATCGTTGGGCTCAAGTTGGCGTGCTGACTGAAACATGGCCGTTTCAACCCCATTGGGAATCAGCACCGGATCGCCGCCGATTTGCTCAACTTGCCAGCGCCTAGCCATTTCAGACACAGCAATTCCTGCGCGCACCTTCTCAAGCATTGGTGAGAGCACCGGCAAAAACGCTTTGAGCAACTTCGAACCGTTACTTGAGGCATGGTAGGTAGCAACGATGGGACCTTCGGCAAATCGCAGCGCAGCCATGGAAAAACTAGGCGAATTTGGCTCGTGAATATGCAGGACATCAAAGTTTCCTTCGCGCAGAAACTTACGCACTGTCTTAAACATTTTCGGACCAAAGCTTAGGCGCGCAACCGAGCCGTTGTAAGGAATCGGAATGCTGCTGCCACCGCGCACGACAAATTCAGGCACATTCGTATCTGCACTACACGGCCCAAGGACCTGAACCTCATGCCCTTGAGCGATAAACGTTCGGGCTAAATCAAGGATGTGTGCTTGAACTCCACCTGGTTCATCGAAGGAGTAGGGGCAAACCATACCTATTCGCACCTAGTTCTCCCCCGTTTCTGGTGTAGCGCTGCGTGCGCGCTTTAAGCGTTTTGGATCTAAATCACCAAACCACAATGGCTGAAGCATATGCCAATCCGCAGGATGCGCGGCGATATTGGCAGCAAAAAGATGTGCGATCCTTTGCACGGTGTCGGAAAGATTATCCACTTCTACTGCATCAGAGACACTTAACCCCCAACTGTTTCCGTCAAACCACGGGTGCACCACATGCAAAGCAGCACCAGTTTCAATCGCAAGTTGAGCAGGTCCTGCGGGCATGGAAGTTTTCTCACCAAAAAAGACAGTTTCCACTCCGGAATGTCGTAAGTCGCGCTCGCCGAGAAGACACACGATGCCACCTGATTGCAGGCGTTCTTTAAGCTTTTCAAACGGCGGTCGCTCACCACCAGTTAACGGCAAGACTTCAAATCCTAGGCTTTCACGAAACTTCACAAACGCTTCAAACAAGCGCTCTGGCTTGACTCGTTCTGCGACAGTGGTGAATTGTCCATGATGGCTAACTAAAAAAGCACCAGCCATATCCCAATTCCCGCTGTGCGGAAGGGTCAACACAACCCCTTTGCCTTGGGCTAAAGATTCATCCAGCAAATCCAAACCCACGGTTCCTTGACGCAGTTGCGCAATCAGTTGGGGATCTTTGGCAATTGCTGGCAGCCGAAACGCCTCCAGCCAATAACGCGCATAGCTGCGCGTTGCTTGCCTTACCAACGCACGCGTGACGTTTTCAGCACCCACCACGCGCGCCAAGTTTGCGCGCAGCTGCCCCATGCCTTTTCCGCTTTTCGACGCCATATCCGCGCCGACATTAAACACTCCACGAGCCACAGGTAAAGGAAGCATCCGAACAAAACGCCAACCTGCCATATAGCCAAGTGCACTTAAATTTTCTGCCGCAAAGAAATCCTTAGGCTTCATCTGATGCTCCCTCAGCCTTTAACTAATTGGTGCTGTAATCTGCCTTGGCTCCTGCAGGGGCTTTGGTGAATTCTTTAGCCAGCGGAGATTTCCCAGCCATCACTAAACGCTGCACCACTGTAAATACGCTACCGATTGCCAAAACCCACAGTGCAATATCAATAGCATACGGAACACCCATGCCTGTTAGGCCCAAACCAACCAAGCTGACAATCAACCGTTCTGGACGTTCCACCAATCCACCATCCATGGTGAATCCCGATGCTTCTCCCCTGGCCTTCACATAAGAAATAACCTGAGAAGCAACCAGGCACACCAAGGATGCGGCCACTAAAGATTTCGGTGCATCATGGGTATACACCAGCCACCAGGTGATCGCACCAAATAGCGCACCGTCTGTAATACGATCACATGTCGCATCTAATGTGGCACCAAATTTTGTGCCTCCACCTTGCATTCGGGCAACCGTGCCATCAATCATGTCAAAGGCAGCAAAAAGACCCGTGAGCACCGCAGCCCAAATCAGATGACCAGTGGGAATAAGCAACAACGCCACAGCGACAGTTAAACCAGCGCTGACCACGGTGAGCTGATTTGGGGTCACTTTCAGCTTGATCATTAGTTTCGCCACAGGCTCAACAATGACCTGAGCAGGCTTGCGTCCATGAAGTCCCAGCATCTTAGTGCTCCTTTGGTGCTGCGAATTGAATCGCCGAAGTCAACGTTGGATCCACAGTGCCTGGGGCACCGTCAATCTCACCCCATGCTTTGGCAAGCATTGCCCTTGTTTGACGCAAAGTTTGAGGTAGCACTTTAACTCCATCGATAACAGTCATGAAATTAGCGTCGCCAGACCACCGTGGCACGATGTGGGCATGCAAATGATCTCCCACCGATCCGCCTGATGCTTTACCAAGGTTGAAACCAACATTGACAGCATCTGGGTTGGATACCTGCTTTAGGGCTTTGATTGCTGTTTGGGTAAACAGCATCAGCTCAGCAGATTCCGCCAAGGTGAGATCCTCTAGGTTCTTTTCTTTCCGAAATGGGATAACCATCATGTGGCCAGCGTTGTAGGGATAAAGATTGAGCACGCAGTACACAAGCTCTCCCCTGGCTACGATCAAGCCATCCTCATCGCTGAGTTTGGGAACTTCTAGAAAAGGATCTCGCTTCGCAGAATTTTTCTCACCTGCAGGACGGTTTTTGATATAGCTCATCCGGTATGGAGCCCACAGGCGTTCTAGCCTGTCCGGCTCCCCCAGGCCTTGGTCTACATAGACCTCGGCGGATGAACTGTTATCTGAATTACCTGCGAGCTGCAATGGAGTCCTCGCTCGGCTGGTCATTGATGCGGTCACCAATCCAGGAAGCAATAATCGCAACTGCTTCATCAACTGGCACGCCGTTGACCTGGGTGCCGTCTAAGAAGCGGAAGCTAACTGCGTTTGCTTCCACATCGCGGGCACCAGCCAACAACATGAATGGAACCTTTCCGGTGGTGTGATTGCGGATCTTTTTCTGCATGCGGTCATCGGAAGTATCCACATCTGCACGGATACCCTTTTCGCGCAGCTTAGCGGTGATTGCTTCAAGGTGTGGAATGCAATCATCAGCCACAGGAATACCCATGACCTGGTGAGGTGCCAACCATGCTGGGAATGCACCAGCGTAGTGCTCAAGCAAAACGCCGAAGAAGCGCTCGATGGAACCAAACAGCGCGCGGTGAATCATAATTGGCTGCTTCTTGGATCCATCAGGTGAGGTGTATTCCAAGTTGAAACGCTCTGGCATGTTGAAGTCCAGCTGCACGGTGGACATCTGCCAGGTACGACCAATCGCGTCACGTGCCTGAACAGAAATCTTAGGGCCATAGAATGCAGCACCTTCTGGGTCTGGGACAAGCTCCAAGCCAGAGTTGGTGGCCACACGGCTCAAAATTTCGGTGGAACGCTCCCAGATCTCATCAGATCCCACAGACTTCTTAGGGTCACGGGTGGATAGCTCCAGGTAGAAATCATCCAGACCGTAATCGCGCAGCAAGGACAAGATGAAGTCCAGCACAGAGGTCAGCTCAGCTTCGAGCTGATCTTCAGTGCAGTAAATGTGGGCATCGTCCTGGGTGAAACCTCGGGCACGGGTTAGACCATGGATCACGCCGGACTTTTCGTAGCGGTAGACGTTGCCGAACTCAAACAGACGCAGTGGAAGTTCACGGTAGGAACGACCACGGGAATCGAAGATGAGGTTGTGCATTGGGCAGTTCATGGGCTTGAGGTAGTACTCTTGGCCCGGCTTGGTCACATTGCCATCTTCATCGTATTCCGCATCCACTTGCATTGGAGGGAACATGCCGTCCTTGTAGAAACCAAGGTGGCCGGAACGCTCAAAGAGGTCCTGCTTGGTGATGTGTGGGGTGTTCACAAATGAGTAGCCCGCTGCGATGTGGCGACGGCGGGAGTGATCTTCCATCTCAGTGCGCACGATGCCACCGTTGGGGTGGAATACTGGCAGGCCAGAACCTAGATCGTCTGGGAAGGAGAACAGATCAAGTTCAGTTCCTAGACGGCGGTGATCGCGCTTTTCTGCCTCGGCAAGCATGGTCTGGTAGGCATCAAGTGATTCCTTGTCCTCCCACGCGGTGCCGTAAATGCGCTGCAAGCCAGCGTTGTTTTGATCGCCTCGCCAGTACGCAGCAGATGAACGAGTCAGTGCAAACGCTGGGATGTAGCGGGTGGTGGGGATGTGTGGTCCACGGCAAAGATCAGACCACTCTACTTCGCTGGTGCGAGGGTTGACGTTGTCATATGCGGTGAGCTCGCCTGCACCGACCTCGGTGGCTTCATCAGAGTTGGGGTCAACGTTGCCCTTGTCCTGGATCAGCTCCAGCTTGTAAGGCTCGTTCTTTAACTCTTCTGCAGCAGCTTCAGCAGATTCATAGACGCGGCGCTCAAACTTCTGGCCGGTCTTGATGATCTTCTTCATCCGCTTTTCAATGGTTTTGAGATCTTCTGGGGTGAAAGGCTCAGCCGCATCGAAGTCGTAGTAGAAACCGTTCTCAATGGCTGGGCCAATACCCAACTTGGTTCCTGGGAATTCTGCCTGGACAGCCTGTGCCAGCACGTGAGCGCACGAGTGGCGGATTACTGCGCGGCCGTCATCAGTATTTGCAGGTACAGCGGTGAACTGTGCAGTTTCTTCTGGGACGTGGGAAAGATCTTTTAGCTGACCTTCGGCGTCTTTTGCACAAACAATAGCCTCTGGGCCCTTGTTGGGTAGATCAAGTTCACGCATGGCTGCACCAATGGCGGTGCCTGCGGGAACCTCAAAAACAACAAGGTTTGCTACTGCGGTATCGGTGGTGTTCACGAAATTTGCGCTCCTTCGTGCGCTCACGTGGGAAAACGGCATACCTGGCCGCCCCCACTAGTTCAAGGTGCGCAGTTGGCCGGGCGCTCCCGATATTTCCACAGCATGGGGAATATCGGGATTCACCGCAGATATATTAGGCAATACCTGATGTGGTGCGTGAGCCTCTTTGGCTTTGTCTACTTCAGTCGTCCTACTGATGACGCATTAGTAGTTAAAGAAACTCACAGCCGGTGGCCAACTGTCGTTCCACATCCTACCGCGTGGCCGGTTATTGAAGGAGTCCGGCACCCCAAAAATCATCCTTGGTTGGATCACTTGGGTCAGTTCCTGGTGGGATGAAGAATACTGCTGAACCAATATGGGTGATCCACTGGTTCAATCGATCTTGTTCATCCAGTCGTTTTTGGATGGGTGTGAACTGCAGATCGGGGTTTTTCTGAAAACAGATGAACACCAAACCTGCGTTGGACAACTCTTCAGATGTGGGATCCGGCGGCAAATCATAATTGAATACTCGCCGCAAAATCACCTGTTCAGGGTTGCTTTCCGGCGCACGGGACCTGGCCATGTGGCTTGCGGGATCAATTACCGGCAGACCATAAGAATCACGAGCCTCGTAGTCAGCTTCGGAAAATTCATCGCCACCAGTTAGTGGCGCACCAGTATCAAGCGTGCGCCCCACAGAGACTTCGCGGGACGGTCGATCCAAAATTTCCCACTCATCCAAATTCATCGCGATACGACGAACCACCATGCAGGTGCCATCAATTGCCCAGTCAGGACCTTCAGAAATCCAGGCTGCTTGCTGGATTTCATCATCGGTGCGCGGATTAACGGTGCCGTCTTTTTGACCAAAAAGATTCCGCGGAGTCTCATCTTTAGCCAACACACCATTAGCGTTAAGAAATCCCTGCTGCATCCACCTTGTTGCCACATAATCCACCCCAGAGCGAATCATATGCCTGGTCGCATGGCTCAACGTCAGCGGATCATCACTACAAATTTGCAGCACAAGATCCGCCTCACCCCATTCCGGGCGCAGTTGATCCCGCTCAAACGCTGGAATTGGTTTCAGCCAATCAGGGCGTAGATGAACAAGCTGGGTGGCGTCGAAAAGCGAAGCACCGAAACCACAGGTAATGGTGAGGTTTGCCGGCGACGTCACCATCTCCGGCTCCAGGCTGCCCAGCGGTGTTTCGCCAGCGCACAGCGCGCGGGCATCCTGCGTCCACACGCGCATCAGGCGCACCACATCCGCCCGATCCACGCCCGCGCGCAGCGTAAACGCAACCAGGTTTAAATTCGCCTGATGCGGCGTAGCAACTCCGGCCTGATGGCGGCCATCAAAAGGCACCACCTGGCTTTTTACGCTTATCGACGCCACCTCCGGCGCCTTTTGCCCGGTGCTACACCCCGCCAACGCGGACGCACCAGCAATCAAGCCGGCACCCCCTAGGAAACCCCTACGGGAAACCATGTCGCTCCTTATATATAGTGGCCGGTTTAGTGGCCCTACTAGTTCTAGTGGCCCTCGTGGCCCTCGTGGCCTTCAGTTCCCAGATCGCCATAATCCTCATCACCAGCAGCAATGGTGCGCGCCGGGATCGGATCAAGCTCAATCTCAGAACCATCAGCCAAATCAAGAGTGATCGTCACTTCATCGCCAGCCTCGATTGGGTTCGCAAGCCCCATGATCATGAAGTGATCGCCACCTGGCGCAAGCTCAATGCTCTCCCCCGCCGGGATCACAAAACCACCTGGCTTTTCCTGCATGACGCCATCAACAACCTCATGGATCTCAAAGCTGGCAGCATCAACATCAGCAGTAAAGCCAGAAACGTTGATCTCATCATCAGAATTGTTCACCAACGTAGCGAACACTGCCGTCATGTCGCTGTCCTCCACAGACGCACGAACAACAGCGTTTTCCGTGGTGATCACAGCATCGCTTACCTCTGCGCTGCTGGAGGAAGTAGTCTCCACGCTCGTGGAGGTGGAATCACTTTGATTAGCAGGCGAACACGCCGCCATAACCAACGCACTGCTCAGTACAGCACCTGCGACAAAAAACTTCTTCATGGTGAATAAACCCTCTTATTTCTGGTTACGATTCTTTGCAATCATCATGACGATGGCACTTGCAACAACAAGCACCGCCACGATGCTCAAAACCCAATTCCACGGCGCAGGAATTCCAGAAGTTTCATCAGCAGTTTCAGTGGTCTCTGCTTCGGTGGTCTCTGAGGTGTCAGTGGTTGCTGCTGACTCAGTTGTCGTCTCTGCAGAGCCTGTCACCTCAAAAGAGATTGAACCTTTAGTAGCGTGACCATCAGAAGAAGTGATCTGGAAACCCAAAATGTAGTTACCAGCTCCCGTCTGCACATCAGATGGCACCTCATAGCTCAAGTGCTGCCCATCAAGCTGAGGAGTTCCAGAAGTTAACACCTCTCCGGAATCCGCATTGCTCAATGCAACTGTTGTGAACAGATCCTGAGGAATACCGGAAAACTCCAACTCAATGGTCTCCGGGAACTCATCAACGACACTGCCATTTTCAGGATTAGAATCCACCACCACATCATGGGCAGCAGCCTGCGGAGCCACGAGCATCGACATCGCACCAACGCCCAACACCCCAGCAGCTGCCGCCAAGGTACGCAATTTTAGATTCTTCTCTGAAGCCACATTCAACCTCTCATAGATGGGCGAAACTTCCTTTTCGCCGTGGTCGGACGCATTAGTTTCATCTTTGCGCCCGGTTAGTTGTCGAAATCTTCCCCCACTTAGTTCCCCAGAGGGATATATCAAGCGGAGGTTACCAGTAGGTAAATAGAGTCTATCCAGCTTGGAGCCACTTTTCGAAGTCGTGTGATCTAGACTACGTTCCCATTCTGGGGGTGCCTTGCGCAGGTTCCGGGGCAGAACTCAAGGGCGGGAAGGCATTACCACATGCACCCATACACGAATAGAAAAAATGTGCGAATATTCACCACAAAAAGCGGATTTCCTGCTGGCTGTGGTGGATATTTCCGCTTTACCTGCCCGCGTGTGCAACTTTAGGACCGATTTCTAGAGTCCAGCCTGGTTTGTGGTGGATCCTTGCCCTGGAAGCTTTCAGGATTCACAACTGCCCCACCGGCCCCAAAAGTGAGGGCCCCTAAAATCGCGCCCAGCCGCCTGAATGACCTCAATCCATACATCGACCCATCTTGAGCACTTCGACCCCTTAAAACGCTTTTTGGGAAGCATGCAAAAACACCTATGAGCGTTAACCCATAGGTGTTTTAAATTGAGCGGATGACGAGACTCGAACTCGCGACCCTCACCTTGGCAAGGTGATGCGCTACCAACTGCGCTACATCCGCATGAACATTGATTAAAGAGGTTGTTCGTCCTCTTGGTGCGCGATACTGGGATTGAACCAGTGACCTCTTCCGTGTCAGGGAAGCGCTCTCCCGCTGAGCTAAACGCGCCAGAACTGCGAGGTGGAAACGGGAATCGAACCCGTGTGCACGGTTTTGCAGACCGTTGCCTCACCACTCGGCCATTCCACCGTGGCATAAATTTGCCTTTAGGTACGTGGTAAACATACCAGAGCGGATGACGAGACTCGAACTCGCGACCCTCACCTTGGCAAGGTGATGCGCTACCAACTGCGCTACATCCGCATGAACATTGATTAAAGAGGTTGTTCGTCCTCTTGGTGCGCGATACTGGGATTGAACCAGTGACCTCTTCCGTGTCAGGGAAGCGCTCTCCCGCTGAGCTAAACGCGCGGGACATTTCATCGATTGGCCCGGTGAAATGAGAGCGGATGACGAGACTCGAACTCGCGACCCTCACCTTGGCAAGGTGATGCGCTACCAACTGCGCTACATCCGCATGCACTACTTAGAACTTGTTCCTGCTTGTTCCGTTCTGTGCGGTGCTGGAATAACTTTAGACCGAACGCTCCCTCGAACACAAATCCCCAAGTAAATGCCACAAAAGCACAGGTAAAACCCCTAGTGAAAACCCACTTTCCAAATCACACGGATGTTATTTCGCAGGACAGCAAAGAAAACCTCGAATATTTGACCGATGCTCATCGCTCCAGATTCAGAAACGTGGTGACATCCGATTTCCATCTATTAGGTACAAGAATTTCTCCCCATATAGAAGCTGGGTGAAAAATTGAACCGATTATGAATATTCAAAACTTCCGTGTTAACTTCTAAGCACACCGCAAGGTCCTATGGCTCAGTGGAAGAGCGTTCCGTTCACACCGGAAAGGTCGCTGGTTCGAACCCAGCTAGGACCACTTGTTTAGCACCTGCTTGCAGGGGTTTTATTCATTTTTAGGGTTAATAAACACGCGTTTGTGGGGTGAACGTGGGGTGAAAGAATTCATTACGAGTGCCTTTAAGCACCTCTCCGTCACTCCCGCTAGTTTTATTCACGATCCGCGTCGAGCTGCAACAAACCGCTTTATAAGGCCACCTTTGACACGTCGCCGCTGTGCATAATTTTCTGCAAGATGTCCCTCCGGGTCCTTTTCTGTCACGCATAATATGCAGAGGTTTTTTCCCACCCCACAAACCCAGCTAGGACACAGCACCCCTGAAAATGTGCACCCACAAAGGGGCAATGCTGTGGGCTAAAACAATATGTGCAGACAGATAGATCTGTAATTGAGCATATCCATCTAACCCCGCCTCGCAGCTCCCCCAGCTCACCTTTTTGACCCTCACCCCCAAGGCAAACCCTGAGTCAAAAACAGTTCACACAGACCCGCTATGCGCCCCAAAAACAGCGCTCTCACACCTTTCACTTATTGAATAAGTTTGTATAAAGTTATTCCTTAATGAACTGATAATAGTTCTGGGAAACTTTATAAAAGGCTTTTTGGAATTCTTTATTAACGGTTTCTACAGTTCATATTCGAATAACGAGAAAGGTAGTGTCACCATGCCCCATCCCCCTATGAATCGCACTCATTCGCCTGCTCGGGGTCGCACCACAATCACAGCACAAACAACTGCATTACATAATCACGTTTCCAGAACGACTATTAAACCTGTTGTTAATATTGAATTACAGGACGCGGATCTTCGCGCCTACTCACGTGCTGAAGTTCAGGAACGACTCGGCGGCATTTGTTCACGCTCGGTTGATCGACTCATTAACTCAGGCCAACTCAAAGCTGTGCCTGGTACCCGAGGTAAAGGGAAACGACCACTGATTACCGCCCGATCCCTTGCGCAATACATCTACTCTGAAGGCTAGGGCGCGCCAAAAAAAACAACCATTATGTCAGCACTGCTGCAATGGTTGTTTTTTTTGGCGCAGTCTCAGGCTGTGTTCGATGAGTGCAAGATCAGCAGCAATCCCAACCAGACAATGAAAAAATTGCCAATCTATGCTTAGACCAACCGCGAAAGAAAAGGAACACGGTAAAGCAACAGATTGGCAATCTTCCGCACAGGCATTCGACGAGGGGTTTGGGGAACCAAGGGAACGAACATCTGCGAGATACTTAAGCTCGGGACGACACTCCCTCACTAGAGAACCTGTTACTAGTGTAACAAAGTTAAAACCAATACTCAATAAGATTCTCTAGTTTCAAACTCTATCTAAGAACTAGGTGTTAATTACTTGCGTGCTTTCGCTGCAATCGAGCGTGCCGCAATCATAAGTCCTTCGCGATTGAGCTTGCGCGAATATGCTGAATCCAAATACAGCACCGGGAACGTATCTTCCGAACCCATCTCCGCTGCCTTAATCAGCAACGCTTCATGCAGTCGATCACGCAGCGGGCCGGAACCACCGCCGTAGACAAAGGCTACTTCGGTAAGAGCACCCACGTCGCTTAACACTCGTGCGAACTCTGCAGCCACGTCTTGGACAAAGAACACTGCCTCCTGATCAACATGCTGTTCCACGCGGGTATAGAAATTCCGCTTGAGTGCACTCGGTGGTCGCTGCAAATAATCAGCCAACTGCTTGCGCGAGTTAAAGTTGTGCGCCAACCCAGCATCATCCATAGCCTGAATCGCCGACTCCAAGACGGTGCCATAACCCTTGTCATAGGCGCGTGAAGCATCATGATTAAACCGCCCATCCGTAAAGACTGGGAAATTCACAGTACCTTCACCCACATCCACACCGATTGTGTGGCGAGCTTGTAGCACATCACCTGCTGTCACGCCCTCTAGAGCAAGCCCTTTGGAGCGTACATCTGCCAGCATTCCGTTCATCAGTACTTCGCCACCTGCGGTAATGGCATACTGTGCCGATGCGCCCTCGGCAATGACCTCGACACGCTCAAAGATGAGCTGCACCGTTACTGGGGTTTCAAAGTTGTTAACCGTCACCACATGCACAGCCGGGTTCGCTGCCCCATCACCCATAAACTGTGCCTTATACCCATGACGGTGACCCACATACTCATTAATGGGTAACGCAAGTGCAAGATACGTATAAACACGCAGCACACCGGGATCACCCTCAACAGCAACCTGTGGGATTCGACCATGTGCTGCCACAAAGTCTTTCACAGCCTTGGCCGCAAGTACTGCCATGACCAGCACCTTGCTCAGTTCTTGTTCCGCCTTGGAGCGGTTACCCACCAGATCAAATTCCTCCAAGCTACCTCGTGCAGACAAGCTGCGCGTGCCACAAAGATAACGATAATTACCTTTCACCATAGGCGAATTGAAATTGGTATCAATGTGGTTGAAGAAATCCGCACCGGTGACAGCAGCAGCGGTGTCATCTGGTTCGGGAACTTCCGTTGGCCGACTCATGCGCGTTGCCGCAGAGGGCATATCAATAACATCAACAGACGTGCCAGTGGTATCACCGGTTGCTTCGATAATGCCCTTGACATAGCCGTTTCCAATATCGAGTCCAGCGGTATAGGTGTAGACACCGATATTCGAGCCTAAAGCAGATCCGTGCTGGCCTGTCTGCACTGCATCTGTCGCAGAGTAATTCTTCGTATTAATGGGCTTAAGTACTTTCTGTGTGGTCTTCTTCTGCACATTCACAGCGCTGGTCATAATCTTCTTCCCTTAAAAAGTGTCGTTTTAACAAGGTGTGAGCTAGCGACCGAACGCTTGGCCCATGACGTCATCCATATCAAAGCCATCATCTGGCTCTGACTGTGCTGGTTGCGCCGACTTTTGTTCTGGTTTTTGCTCCGGCTTCTGTGCCGGCTGTGGTGCTACCTGCTGCTTAGGTACTTCGACCTCGGCAGCTGACTCTTCGACCGGTTGACTCTCCGCCTCGGCAACAAACTCATTTACCTGATCAGGCGCACGGGTTGCGGTCGATGGTGGTGTTGCCAGCTGTGGCGCTTTCTTGCGTGTGGTTGAGGCGTCTACATCAGCGACCCCAGCCGCGAGCTGTGCAAAAAGATCACTACCCTCAGCCCCTGCCTGCAGGCTTTCCACCAGCTTGAGGCCAATAACGGTAGCAACCTCTACATCACCGTATTCAGCGACAAACAAATAGATCAGTTGGCGCATTGCCAGCGAGATGCCGCGAGCGCCCTGTGTTTCCAAAAACCGCTCAACGATAGCGTCTGTTTCTGGGAAGCGCATACGCACATTACGCCACGGGGCATCGTCCTCTGATACATGTGTCGTGTCCTGTTTTTGAGCCATGTGTGACCCCCATTTCGTACATTGTGTCGGGAAGTTTCTCTTCAATAACTGCATTGTTTATGACTAACGTTATTGACTAATTTAATAGTAACATAGAAGTGTCTTTTAAAATACAATTAAAAAGCGATTAACGTACTTTTAAAAGGCACTTATGTGTCAATTAATAATTAACCCGTAAAAAACAATTAATCGTTTCTTAAAGGGCTTTTAAACAGCCACTAACAGCACAATCCCCTATGTACCGATAATCGACCGTTATCTGCCTTTTAAAGCACTTGTAACAAGCCCTTAAAACACACCTAACGTGCACTTAAGCAGGCAGGTAATAAACCCCTAGCGGTCGATTAAATAACTATTTAATAGTTAACTAATGGAGCCCCACCATGACATCAACCTTTAAACTCCACCGCATTATTGAGTGCGATGCTGTAACCATCACCCCGAAAATGGCGCGCTCGATGCTTATTAGTCTGGGTAATATTTTAAAAAGCGCTCCACAATTCACATCTATGGTTGACGCCGCGACCTACTTTGAAGACGATGAGCGTGCGCTCTATATTGCTGGCGTGCTCTTTTATGATCGACCGTCACACATTATTCGTGATGCTTCTTTAGGTCTGTTTGTGCCTGAGTCTTATGCTGCTGCTGGCCTGGCGATCAGTGCCACCAGTATTTTCCCCGACACGCTCGGCAACCCAGCCGTCACCAATCTCCTCTGTGCCCATGTGCTCAGTAATAACTGCGCTGATGATGAACGTCACATGACTCTAAAGATCGCTGCCGAAGGATCACCGCAGCATGACTTATCGCGTATTTTTCTTCACCGCTTTAAGGCCGGCACCTGGGAGACCTTGCGTGCTGACATTGCTGCTGCTGCAGAAATCGCCAACAAGTCAATCTATAACGGCGTAATCTAGAACCTGTCTGCTGCTATCCCCTTGATTCAACCCTGTTGCGTACCGCCTGTACCAGCGGGGTTTGTTTCTTGAGAAGCATCAAGGACCTTGGGTTCGTTGCGCTTTATGCCAAGCAGTTTATTTAATAACCAAGGGTGTCTTCCACATCAACAACGCTGCTAACAAGAAGCCCAACATGGCTACCGCTCTCAACAAGCTTGGCTCTTTTTTAAAAATACCCTCTGACCAAAAACTGGTCGGGGGTATTTTTTGTGCTTTAATCGGCACATAGATGCACAAACAATGCTGTATATATTGTTTTGCTGTCCTCAACCCCCACTTATTCACCGATATTTTTCCAGAAAAGGGCACACTACCCTATGACTACACCGCAACCCAGCAAACCTGCGCCATGGTCGCTGACCTATAAGTATCAAGCCATCAGCAATGATGATTTTGACAACCATATGGATGACCTCAGCAATCGCCAAGACCATGAAGCCTACGGCACATACAACCCCGATGACGGTGTCATGCCCGATCATGTCATCGTACCTTCACCCTATGAACCATATGATGATGCTGCGCCGATTGATCCGTTCGACTACGACGAAGATCTTCTCGATGACATTAAAGAAGAGCGCGCTGCACAAGAGGCTGGCGCACAAGTAGCGGAGACAACTAAAACTGACGCAGACGTTGCAGAGCTCGCAGCCGCCATTGACGAACAGAACCGCATCAGCAAAGAGCAGTTTCCTACGGCAGATCGCAAGGAACTATTCGCCTGGTTGGATAAGCGTCGCCCGGAATTAAGCGACGATTTCATCAAAGCTTTTGATGATTTCCTTCATTCTTTTGCGTGCCTGGACACAACAACGATCACACTATTGGCGCAATCACCGGTGCGCACCTCCACTGGCTATGCAGGTACTTTTATCGGCATCCCCAACAATGAACCACTGTCCGAAGAGCCCACCCCCACCATTTACATTGTGCACGATAATCACACAGGGATAATCCACAGCTACCCTGCACGAATGATTAATCTTAAATCTGAGCTCGGTTCCGCTGAGATGATTCACGAGGCTATCTGGGGGTCACCTCATCAACAGCAGTTAATCTCATGGTATGAGACTTACTACACCAACATCTACTATGGTTTTAATCCACCCACTGAACCACATAAGAGTCTTGAGATTTTTGCTCACGACTTCTGTCTGACCCCACCAGAGAAACCTCCTTTTTTCTAAGGCAAGGCCCGTGGCACACATACACAACAACCCCTAGAGATATTCTCTAGGGGTTGTGTTCCGACTTTAATCAGTCATGATCGTTGCTCTATGACCTTTAGTCAATAGTACCTTCGACATCTGCACCGGCCTCAGCGTCACCTGGGAATCCAAGATCATCACCTGGGACTTCGACCGTGATGCAGTCATTGCCTGTACCAGGGTTGCCGCCGCCACCGATGGTTGCAGAAACACCAGTATCCTTTTCACCGATCCACCAGTTACCGTTCTCACCGATGTGCGGGGTGAGACCGTCCTTACCGTCAGTTCCGTTAGTACCGTTGGTGCCATCTCGTCCATGTGGAATGGTCACAGTGGAATGGTCACTGAATCGAATGGTGGTGAAACCAGGAGTCTCTTCAGTACCTATAACAGTGAGGCCCGATGCATTCGGTAGAGAATATGCCATTGGTGAACCTGTAGCGTAGAACACAACAGCACTATGTGGTGGAAGGGTGTAATCATATTCTTCACCATTGATCGTTGCAGTAATGGTCTTGGGTTCATCACTAGTGTTGAAGACCACGTCAGTGACACCCGCTACCGCCTCACCAACGGGGGTCGGGCTTGCAGAGACACCTGTATCGGTATCACCGATCCACCAGTTACCGTTGTCGCCAATGTGTGGTGTGAGGCCATCTTGACCGTCCGCACCAGGTGTTCCAGTGCCACCCTGAGCTGGGATACCAGTATCCTTCGAACCGATGTACCAGTTACCATTCGTACCAATAACAGTGTGCGGGATTTCATATTCAAATTGATCAAGAATGATGATGGTAGCCTGGCCACCACCTGGATAACTCGATTCTCGGATCTCAATGTCCACATTACCGGAACCCTCGCCCGGAGCGCCCGTGTTACCAGTGTCACCCTTATCGCCCTTTGGACCCTGCGCCTTGACACCGGTATTTTCACCATTGATGTACCAGTAGCCATTAATGATCTCAACAGTGTTGGCACCGTTGGTGCCATTAGTACCGTCTTGTCCATCGGCTCCGTTGGTTCCATTTTCACCAACTGCCTTGACACCGGTATTTTCACCATTGATGTACCAGTAGCCATTAATGATCTCAACGGTATTAGCTCCGTCGGCACCATCGGCTCCATCTTTACCGTCTTGACCACGAGCAGGAACGCCGGTATCAACGATGCCGATCCACCAATTACCATTATCACCGATGCGTGGGGTGTCACCGTCTTTACCGTCATTGCCACGTGCAGCAGTACAGGTGTTGTTCTCACCGATCCACCAGTTACCATCTGGGCCGATGTACGGGGTCAGTCCGTCCTTACCGTATTCGCCGGTATCTCCCTTGTCGCCCTTCTCACCCTTGTTGATGGTGATTTCAGTGCCGTTGGAGAACACCACAACAGTGTTGCCGTCCGCATCGAAACGGGTTTCGATGACCGTAATGGACTCGCCATCTGCGCCATTACTTCCATCTTCACCATCTGCGCCAGCGTCACCCTTATCACCCTTATTAATGGTAATAACAGTGCCATCGGAGAGCTCAACAAGAGTGTTGCCTTCAGCATCGTTGCTGGTGTTAACAACAGTAATTGATTCACCATCTGCGCCGTCTTCACCATCGGCGCCGGCGTCACCTTTGTCGCCCTTCTCACCCTTGTTGATGGTCACAGTGGAGCCATCGGAGAATTCGACAACAGTGTTGCCATCCGCATCAACATAAGAGTTCTCCACAGTGATGCTGACTCCGTCAGCACCGTCAGAGCCGTCAACACCGTCCTTGCCATCGGTACCCTTCTTTACAATGATCGTGGAACCATCGGAAAGCTCAACAACGGTGTCTCCATCATCGTTGATATAGGTATCAGTTACTGTAAGGTCCTTGCCGTCCTTACCATCTTCGCCATCTTTACCGTCTTCTCCATCTTTACCGTCTTCGCCCTTGTCGATAACAATGGTGGAACCGTCAGAGAACTCAACAACAGTATTACCGTCATCGTCGCGGTAAGTATTAACAATGGTGATAGCAGCGCCGTCTTTACCATTGGTGATGGTGATTTCAGAACCATCGGAAAAGACAACAATAGTATTGCCGTCATCATCAGTCTTAATCTCAGTAATGGTGATCGAGGTGCCATCTTTACCATCAGCACCATTTTCACCATCAGTGCCACTGGAGCCACCCGCGAAGTCGAAGCCTTCCAGCCAGCAGTAGTCAACCAGTGCGATCAGGCCGGCAGTACCAGCAACAGCGCCGATAGCAGGGCCTGCAGTCTGGCCTACCTGTGCCGCCAGGTCATTCCATCCAGACATGGTTCGTGCTGCTTCAGTGAGATCAATACCTTGAAAAGCGTTCTGCTGTGGGCCGTGCACGCCGTTACCGAGACCAATGTTAAGCGATGCAAGAGAGTTGTTGAACTGATTGCTGAGATCCTGCCCAATGCGCTGTGCGTCAGACTGAATCTGGGACACCATCTGCTGGAATTCTGGCTGCTGAGACAGCAGACCAACACCCACTGCTGCGCCTGCAACAAGCGGTGCAGCAGCACAAATGGCATCACGGGTGGAATCAGAGTTGGTGGTGTCATCCGCGACATCCTGTGCAGATGCCACAGGAACAATAGACAGACCCAGACCAGCAACAGTCAGCGCGGTAATAGAACGCGCAGAATTCTTCTTCAAATTAAGAGACAAGGTGAAACGCCTTTCATCAACGGTAATAACATGCTGTGACTAGTTAAAAGATGAAAACTTAATTACTATTTCCCATAAAGTAATTAATGACTTTTAAACTACTTTTAAAGATATACGTTATAGATAAATATATGCAACTAAACTACTGTTTACTTATTAACTTCTTATATGTCCCCGGAAATCTAAAAACCCTTTAAGAAAATTTCTTAAAGGGTTTTCTTCATGCTGTTGTATTAATCCAGCATTACACTGGCGTTAACCTGCGTTAACAAGCTCAGGGTCTTCTTCTACTTCGAGATCTGCATCAGTTTCAGTGTCGATCGCACTATCGTCGTCACCATCAACCTTGTCACTCTGTTCAGATGATCCAAGACCAGAAGAGCCAGTTGGCTTTTCTGCCACCGCATCACCGTCTGCGTTGTCATCGGCATCAATGTCACCACAGAAATCATCAGCGAGCACCGACAGCACAGCAAGGCCGGTAGCACCAGAGATCAACAACCCTGCATCAATATCCTTGGTCGCGTTGTAGAGCCACTGATCAAACTGGGGGTTGAGGCTTGGGAGATTGAACTGTGCACGCACATCCTCAACAACACGTGGGATCGCCGGTGCCACAGCGTTAGCAATAGCACCTGCAGCAGGAATCGCTGCCAACAGCAGCATCTTCGGGCTGAGCAGGCACTGTGCCAGCTCATCGGTGGCACCCTTAGCTGGCGCTGGGATAGTGACCTCAGAACCATCGGAGAACACAATGGTAATGGAGCCATCGTCGTTGGCAATCTGATCGACAATGGTCGCGTTAGCGCCGTTCTCACCATCCTTGCCATTTTCACCATCAGCACCATCCTGGCCGTCTGAACCATCGTTGCCGTCCTTACCGTTAGCAACAACAAGCACAGAGCCATCAGAGAACGTAATGACGATATTGCCGTTGGCGTCAGTCGCAGTAGACAGCACAGTAGCGTCCTCGCCATCCTTGCCGTCTTCACCATCCACGCCGTCCTTAGCTGCAGGAATGGTGACGACGGTGCCATCAGAGAAGGTGAGCTTGACATCACCATTGGACTCCGTAGCGACATCAACAATGGTCGCATCCTTGCCGATCACACCGTCCTTGCCATCGGTACCATCTACGCCGTCAACACCCGCCTTAAGAGTGACAAAGGTGCCATCGGTGAAATGAAAGGTAATGTCGCCAGTCACAGGATCAACAACGGTGCGATCAAGGTTAACGACGTGAATTGGGGTACCAGCCTCCACTTCAGTGCCGGTGGTCTGCGCCATAGCTGGTGCGGCACCCACAGTGGCTGCACCAGAGACACCAACAGCAACCGCGACGGCAAGAGAGGCAAAACGACGAGAATTAAGCTTCAAAGACATGTGAATATTCCTTATCTATATAAAGGTGAGAAAAAAACTCAAAACAGGGAGTGAAAAAACTACTTACTAGAACTGATAACGGAACCGCCACCAAGACCCAGCAGGTTAAACAGCGGGAGAAGCAGATCAAGCAGCTTCGACAACCAGTTCGTTGGGGTCGCCTGCGTGGTGATCTGTGAGCCATCCTCATAAGTAATGGTCACAGAGCCGTTGTCGTTGGTGACACGGGAAACCTCAACCAGACCTTTACCGTCTGTGCCGTCTACGCCATCGGTACCATCGACTCCATCTGAGCCGTCCTTGCCGTCTGCCCCATCAACACCGTTGCGCACAGTGAACTCGGTGCCGTCAGAAAGAACATAGGTGATGTTGCCATCCTCATCAGTGGTCGCAGATTCCAGCGTCAGGCCGGTACCGTCAAGCCCATCGAGACCGTCTTTGCCGTCTTGACCAGCACCGAGAGTGAGTGTGGTGTCATCGGACAGAGTGATAGTTACAGTGCCATCAGCGTTCTGTACAGCGTCAACGACGACAACGCCGTCTCGACCTTCCGATCCATCTGATCCGTCCTTACCGTCATCGCCATCATCGACAGAAGGAAGATTGCCGTCCTCATCGGTAAGGTTCGGATCAAACAAGCCACCACCGGAAAGCAGATCATCCGCGTGACGATGCTCGTAAGTCTCACCCTCAGTGAAATTATTGGTCACAGAAAAAGCCAATACAGGTTCACCTACGGACCCCTGTACCGTATGAGCAAAGGTCTTTCCGGGAGAAAATGGCTCCACCGCTTCAAGGCCACTCCAACTAAAGGAAATATCCGAGGGAATATCCTTAAATGTCACTGTTGCCGAGGTCTTGTCCGCTGAATAAACGACAGTTGGCTCCCATGCGGTTACATCAACATCAGGGAAGGCTGCGACAAATTCGTCATACTTGTATGAATTACCATAGGTAAAACTAATACGAGATGGCGTTTCCTTTACGACTGGTTCCGCCGAGAAAACTTGGAAATCGTCAAAGCCTCGACCTGCACGTTCTCGCAAGGTTGCCCCCTCTGCTGCTGTAAAGGTAAGTACAACATCACGAGTGGCTGGCGCAGTATTAACAAGCGCTCCACGGAAACCCACACCGCTGACCTCACTGCGAGTCATATTGGCATGACCGACGACGATACCAAGTGGCGCTGCATACCCCAATGCATTCATGTCAATGGACGGTGGCTCATTAATCTTCCAGTCCTGCATAGCGCTGAAATGTGATACAGACTGCGTTGCCTTAACCCACGTATGCTCAACCGTACTGACAATCCATGGATGACCGGTTACACCATAGTTAAATACGACAGTCTCAACCTGACCCTCAGTCTTGCCGACAGTCCACTCATAAATCGACTGCTCCCCGGTCTGCTGGGCATCACTCACCCACCCATAAAGCTCCATATCAATGGACGCAGTACGAGAAGTAGTACCAGCAGCTGTACTAAAGTTCGTCAACGTACCGCGAGTACCACTGTCGCTCACCACAAGATCTGCGACGCGAACACCTGCATCATTAGTTACCGAAACAGTGCGGTCGTTTTGATTGAAGAATCGGAAGCCCGCACCAGTGAGGTTGAAGACGTATTTATCATCAGTGGTTGCCGAATCTGGGATCGCAAACTCCATCTGCAGACGCAATTCACCGTTGGTGATGTCGCCTAGAAGCTCTTCGCGCTTGTCGTTGTCATTGATACCCAGCTCAACAGGGCTCGTAAATGACTGTCCGTTCAAGGTATAGGAAACACTCGTCACGATGCTGTCATCCAAGGTTGCAGCAGAAGCAGTCGCCACACCGAAGTGACCAACAGCAGAATCAGGTGCAGCGACCGCAAGACCGCTAAATGCAACGGTCGCAGCCAATGCCAGCGCAATTGGTCGTGCCGTGCGGCCCTGCACACGTGCAGCCACACCTACCCCCACTGCTCGTGCAGTACTGTTCATAGACACTAAAAACCACCTTTAAATAGTTGAGTAGTTTACTAAAAAGAAACTTAGAATAAGTTTCACAATCAATAATCTAACACAAATATAGAAGCAGCGTAAAGACAATTTTTAATAGTTTATTATTAAATTTAAAAAGTATAATTACCCCAGGTGGTGTAATCAGGGCAAGCGCTACAAGCACAGCAGAGCTGTGCTCGGACGAACACCGGGTGTGGTGTTTTCTTGGCACCCTTCACGGGCGAACTACTGTGCGCTTGAGGCCCACTGCCAGCCGATCACCACATCATTCCTCTATATATAAGGACTCAAACAACTATGACTATTCACTCTGCATCCACTGTGCAGAAACTCGATCTCGCACAGATGCGCGAGATCGCTGCTGCACTCACCGACTGCGACCTCACCCGTGCCAATCACGCAGAGGTTGCCGAAGACTGGCTCTTTGTCCGCGACACCGGTGCCTGCGCCAACATCACTGTCAACCCCTACAGCGATCTGTTCTATGCACTCGATGTTGCGAACCCCGCGCTTCATGAGCTGTTTGCCGGCTACGCTGCACGCCTTGATGAGCTCGACCTCGTGCCACAGCGATTCGAATCCCATCAAGATTTTCTTGATTATGTCTGTGCTGACAATCCGTTCAGCTCCGACAAGCCAGACGGCATTATCATTCTGCTCGCCGATCACGTGCTTAAAGCAGATCCTGCGACAGGCAAACCAGCACTTGAATCAGAAACATTCCCCACTGTCGCAAACTATTGCGCCACTCACTCCATCGCACCCTCAGACATTCTCATCAAGGATTAAGTCACCATGACGAAACACAGCCCTACTCATACAACCCCCACAGAGCACTCAGATCTCACCGATCAGCGCATTTTTCCGCTTGGTGCTACAGCACTAGAAGAATTCGACATGCTGCTTGATCAGCCAGTGGACACAGAAGAACTACAAGCTTTTCTCCACGCCCCCACCATCTTCGGTACTGAGATTGTGCTCAATTAACTACTGCCACCTCACACGCAAACAAGAAAGGGCCACCCCATGACCACTGTTCGAGTATCAACCCACACCGTGCACGAACACCGCTTCACTGTGCCAGTGAACTACGCCACCGGCGCCACCATTTCAGAAATCTATGTCGCCTGCGCCATGGCTGAAGACACCGCCAAAAGTCTTGGTCTTGACACCGCGACAGATGATTGGGCACATGTCACTGTCACTGATGATGCTGTTGTGTTCACCGTAGTCGAGAATGTTATCGGGAATACGTAGAATTTTGTGCCCCTTAACGACTCACTGCGACCAAACCGACCTTAATTAAGACACCTCTACAACTGTTAGCGGGGTCTTCCCTTATCTATTACACCGTCTGTAGCTACCCTTATACCGAATACCGATGCACGCCAGCCTAAGAATCGAGATCAACCATGACATTGCCGTTAGCATCAATTTTGCAGGCCACTGGGATCGACCCCAACGATGCTCTAGCAATCCGTCATGTTTTCATCCCCCTCCATGAGGACACCAACTCCACTGGAATTACCCCATCGTCCACAGACGCAGAGATCCTTACCTACACTTCCCACCAGTCAAGTGATTCGCGTAGGTTCCCACTGCATCCACCGCGCTTCTGGCTGGTATTTATCCGCGAGGGCGGGCGGCAAGCTCGCCTATGGAGAGTCGTAGAAAACCATGGTGAAACAAGCAATGACGGTGTACGGAGAATATTCCAGCTCACCGAAACTGACCTCTTAAGTGATCTTGCCGGCAGACTCGTTATTGGTTGGGATTCAGCCCGCACCTGGTGGGTAAAAGGTACCACTGTAGCTCGCTACCCTGTAGAAACAATTGCTGATGCCGAGCCCATCGCCTTTCCGGGCTTCGATCAACTTATTCTAAGTTACCCTCAACTTCAGGCAGTGATACGTGAGCCAACTTTCGCCTCCTGGCGCACAGCACTGAGTTCCGTTAAAGGTATCTATCTAATTACCGACACCCGTACCGGTCGCCACTACGTTGGCAAAGCCGAAGGCTCAGAAAACATCTATCAGCGGTGGACTAGCTACGCCACCACCGGCCATGGCGGAAATGCAAAGCTCAGACAGCTTAAACCCGACTCATTTCAGTTTTCCTTGCTGCGCGTCTTTGATCCAGCAACACCAACAAGTGTCATCAACGCTGCCGAAAAGCATTTCAAGCGTGCCCTCGACACCATTAAACACGGTCTTAACGCTAATTAAGAACCAAGACAGACCCCTTAAACCCTGCTGATTGTACGCATGAGCAGGGTTTTTCTACGCACGAAAGACATTCCATATGACTAAAAAACAGCCACTTATTCAACGTCGTGCTGTCGCGCAAGCTAAGTCCGACACACTGATCCCGGAGCACTATGGCGTGCTCTCACATATTCCTACCAGCATCATTGTGCTCGGTACAGCAGTGACGTTCACGCTGATCAGTGCCACCATGCTCGTGCGGTTTCTTACTACCCAAGAACCCATGATCCCCACCATCGCAACAATCTTTGTCTTCGCACTGTTATGTAATGTCAGCATCAGCGCCATTAAGTCCCTCTTTACTACCCACTACGAGATCACCATCAAGCCAGCAGTACTGATTGGTGTCCATATTCTAGGAATTCTATTCAGCCTAGGATTTTTCTACGTCTTCATGAACTTGTTGATCAACCGTGCACAGGACCCCAACAACACCGCGACATCTATGCCCGATGCGCTGCTTGTTATTGCCCTGGTCTTTGTTGCAGTGCTCTTCTACGAGGCCCTCGCGCAGATTATCCGCACCATCATCACACTTGTTCGAGAAAAGAAAGACTAATCATGCTGCACAAACACATCAAAACGCTTACTGCACTCACCGTCATTGCTGCCGTGAGCACTGTATATATCTTCACGCTTAACTACGGGGTCGTAAAAACACTTGCTGCATTTGCTTACGCTGCGCTGTTCTCTGTGGCTTTGTTTTCCGCCCAGCAACGTATCACTGAAGCTTTGAACACAGTGATAAAACCTGCTGCAGCCATTGTTTTCTACGCACTAATCGGTCTAGTGACACTGTGCACAACGCTCTACTTATTCGATGCGCTGCCATCCAATTTTGACCGTCCTACCACAACTTTTGACGGACTCATTGTGCTCGGCTTCGGCACCAGCCTCGTGTTCTGTCTCTACAGTGCATTATGTGCAAAGACAGCTGTTGAACAGGTTGTGGCTGATCGCAGCGTTTAATGGTCAACCACAACCACTCCGAATAGTGCAACTAATCAGATCTTGTACAACAAGCTCGCACCAACCTCTGCATGAATAACCCCATAGCACTGCGTACATGTCCAGGTGCGATGGCCTTCCACAAGACCTGATTCCCAACCCGGTAAAAACGCATGGGCTTTCGTTTTCCCTGATTCAGTGATCCATGTGTGCCCATTGGGGCACTGCTCCGGGTGCCGCTCAACCCACTGCGCGTCATTAGTTTTAGAAACCATGTGCTAATTATAGCGCGTGATAGTAAAACTGTTTTGGGCATTCCTCTGTTTTCTTACGCGCACCCTTGTACACTTGGTCCTCGGGGTCACCCGAACAATCTCTGTGACCCTAACTTAATACGCATAACACCACCCCTACACAGCTGTTTTATCAGCACAGTGCAGGGGTGGTGTTTTTTAATCTCTTACAGAAAATTATTGCAGGACTTATTCTTTTCTGGATTAATAATAATTATTCATTCTTCTTGCTGGAATTTTAACAGTTCATTCTTTGCAGGAAGCCGTACCTTCAACTCGTTAACAGTAGATAGCCCAAGAAAAGTGCGCACTGCATCATACTTGTAAACAGGTAATGCATAGCGCATCACCAGCTCATCACCCATCTGCTGAAGATATGGCTCAACATCTGTACCCTCGATGCGGGCTTCCCATACATCCGCTGCTTCATTCAGCCACTCTTTGAATGCATGCTCAGAACCCCTCGGCCACGAACCATCCTGCGCATGTGCAATTACTTCCCCGCAAATACTCATTAATAAAGTGAGGTGGGTATCTTTAGAGATCTTCAAACGAATCCGTTCGAGTTCATCATCACGTTGCTGGTTTTCATAATTATCATCTGAGTTAATTACGCCAGATTTCTCAAACTCTTCTACTATTCGAACCTTTTCAACACCAAACTTTGACTTGTAGACATCACGAGCATCTCCTAATGCCTCATCCAAGACTGGTTTAATCTCGCGCAGCTTACTTGATATTTTCAACTGACCTACTAAGTCAGATATATCTCGCTTCGACTTTGGCTTTACGACCCAATTGGAAAGCTCAGTAGTAATAAGAGATTCACGCAAATCATCATGTGCAGATGGATACGCCTCCAACAACGTGCAAAGATCGACCCCGAGCTCTTTAGCGCCCTGGAACCCTGAGACCGACAATCGCTTAACATAATCCAATGAGTTGACTCCACTTGGTAACGCACTCACAACACCAGAGACAGCGTTTGCGCGTGCATCCCGTTGAGCGAAATCCATCTGCTTTTTAGTTTGATATGTCGCAAAAATAGTGACAAAAACCGCAACTATAGAGATGATAAACGCTACAACATCTAACTTATCCATTCAATCATCAACCCCTTATAAGGAAATCATTTATCCACACTTTAAACCGCGCAAATGATTTTACTGGTACCGCAGGCATCGCAGACCACGCCGCTAAAGGTGCAGTTTCGACGGCAACCGCTCCAATTTTCACACCTAGTACAAGGGTCTTTGTCATAAAGCTCTCGTGCACGATCGAAGCAGTGGCTACAGACCCAAACACCCTTAGCAGCTGACCCATAATAAGGGTCGCCAATGTCATACCCGACCGGCACAACATGAAAATCCGCATTTTCTACTCGGTACAAGCCGGCAGAATTGTTCAGTAAAATGCGCTTATAGTACTGCTCACGCACAAAATCCTTTCGCATCTTCAGCGCTTCATTTTTGGCATCTTCGACCAGCTTGGTCGCAGCTTTCTCGACGGTTGCTTGTGCTCTAAACAGCTCTAAACGTTGCTTGTCAACCATGTACTTACGGCCGATTTTCTCCACCTCAAGCTGCACAGTCCCAATCTTAAACGGCAGCTTGCTACGGAAATACTCATAGCGGTCAATCGTTGTTAAGCGATCTTGTCGCAACTCAGCAAAGGCCGTTGCAAGTGGAACATGAGTCATCGTGCTAACCGGACCACTTAATCTTTCGTCTTCTTGCTGATTCGAAAACCCGTGTCCGGGCCAATGTTCTTCTCTGCCTCTCGACACATACTCTCAATAACATCACTGAAGGGTTTAAAAGAATTAAGCCCATCCCTCATCTCAAATAAAGCGGTATCCATCTGAATGACAGCACCAGCATCTCGATGATTCATGTGCGGTAAATGCTGCACACAAACAGCACCATCATCTAACACGAGATGAGCATGTGCATATTTATTTCTTAAATCCACAAATTTCGAAATCTCATCAAAAAACCCAGAAAAACGCTCCACATGTGAATCGAGAATTTCACGCATATTCTCAATTGACTTCCGTTGCTGCTTCCCATCCCTTTGCTGACCCAATAGGCGATTTCGCTCTGTATGCGATGATGACCTCTCTACTGTGAGCGCAAGATCTTGCAATTTCCCCTCTATATAAAGACTGTAATTATGGCAAATAAAACCCACTAATTTCATATACTCATCACAAAGAACATTCGAGCTAACTACTTGTTTACCACTCACAGAAAACACCACTCAAAAAATAGACAATAGACACGCGAGTAAGAATCACATTTTCTATACCCATTCCAAACTATAGCTAATTATTCAATTTAATATGCATAAACAAACTAAAACCCGGTGCTCGCTGCCGCTCGATCATCCAACGACAGCACAGCTGCGTTCGGAGAGATCCTTGAAGCACAGTCAATGACAGTTCAGAGTCAAGGAGCACAAAATGCAGCAGCAACTCACGCAGCACACACTTCCACAGCGCACACAGCCATGGCCTGAAGGTTCTTTTCATGTAGCGCTCACCGGGCATCGCCCCAAGTCGCTGCCTGGTGGCTACGATGACAATCATCCGTTTTATCACGCGCTCTATCAGCGCTTATACGCCATCATGGAGCGCGGTCTAGCGCATCACAGCCACTTCGTGCTGCACTCTGGCATGGCGCTCGGTGCAGACACAGTGTGGGCGTATGTCATCACAGCTTTGCAGCGTGCCTATCCAGGGAGGTTCTCTTTTGTTGCTGAAGTGCCGCTGTTGACGCAGCCCTCCAAGTGGCAGGCAAAGGATCAACAGCAATGGGCACAGCTGGTGCAGCAGGCAGATCACGTCAATCTCTACGGCGAGGTTTATCATCCGAGCGTGCTCATGAAGCGCAACACAGGAATGATCAAGGCGTGTGATTTGGTGATTGCTGTCATCAACAAGGATTCACACACAGGTGGCACAGCGCACGCTGTGAAAGAAGCAGAAAGCATGTCTAAGCAGGTCTTTAAGATTCATCCAGAGGATCTGGTTTAAAGCTCTACACACCCCAAGGGACGTTCCCTTGGGGTTTCTTTTTGCTCGCGCTGATTAAAAGATTCCAACGACAGCACAGCTGCGTTCGGGGACATGCCTGATCAACTACTGACGCCCACGTCCACCCAAGGAGACTCACACACTATGTTCCCCACCAAAGATATGCTCGCGCTGTTTCAGCCCACTGACCCCGTACCAGCAGATCTTGTGCAATTTGCCCCAGGAAAACTCATGCGTACCGATGGGTTGCCTGTTGATGACACCCTCAACGAGATTTCCCAGATGTTCTACTCCACTGATCCTGCCAGCGTCTCCGATCAATTCATGCGCAAGCAATTTCACGGCCTGTTTCACCGCACCGCGTCGGTCTCAGACCTCACTGAAGATCTCTATGAGCGCTTCGCGCACAACCCGAACTCTATGGCGCATTGGTTGCCTAAAGTGGTCGCAGCAAACAGTGCTGCGACACCCGCAGCCTTTCTCATCCCGGAAACCACCATTTGGCGCCTACCTATTGAGCTAGCCCAGTACATCCGCATCCAATATCAGGACACCACGCCAGCCAGCCGTGCCATGTTCAACGACATCATCAGCACTGTCTTTGAGCTCAAGTCTGATACCACCTACTTCATCAAGACTGGCACGTTTTCCTGCAAGTTTGAATTCGCTAATGCCCGGTGCTCTGAGCCAGAAGAAATGGGTGAATACTTCCAGGTCGTCAACAACATCGCCATGATGCTTGGTGCCGGCGAGAGTGTTGATCTTGTTGTCCGCGAGTACATCGAGGACACAGAAGATAACCCGACCATCTATCACGGTATGCCGCTGCGTACTGAATACCGCGCCTTTATCGACCTTGATCACTGCGATCCGACTACCGGTGAGTCTGAGCCACGTTTACTGGGTATTACCCCGTATTGGCACCCGTCAGTGATGGAGAAGGCTCTTGCCTTGGCCTCAAGTGATGTTGGTGCTGGATTCGGCCACATCAACGATGATTACCACACCTACCGTGCTCATAAAGACAACCTCATGAACAAGTTTCATGTGCACCGCGATGATGTCATTGCACGTATTACTGCACTACTTCCGACGCTTCGTGCACAGGGTCTGCAGGGTCAGTGGTCGGTAGACATCATGAAAAACGGTGAGGATTTCTACCTCATTGATATGGCGTTGATGTGCGAGTCGGCGCTTTCTGAGCTGCTCACTGTTACTGACGAGTACGCCACCGTCGAACCGAGCGTCATTAATGACTTCGCCAACCAGCTGGTCATTGACTATGACGAGCACAACATCAGCTTTGATCGAGACTATCCAACGGGTGTGTACAGCACCCGAACAGCAAGTGCTCTCAGCTAAAACACGCATCACCGAAACCCCAAGGAAATTCCCTTGGGGTTTCTTTTTTGCTCTACCCGCTGTGCCTGTCGCACACCGGTGCCGGCAACAGGCACAAAAAACACAAAAAACAACGACAGCAAAGCTGCGTTCGGGAGAACTCATGAACAAAGATCTGTCCATCTCAAGCTCTTAAAAGGAGATCATCATGAACTGCCCAAATTGCTCTGAAGAAATGACTGTCGTTGATGTTGTTGGTCGTGGTGCTAGCCGAGGTCTGTTGCTTATTGACCCCACCACCCACATCTGCAGCGACTGCGGATACTCCGAAGTGTTCTAGATCAGCACACTTTTCCATACCCTTTCACCACACTTTCGCTCCTGCACTGCTGCCCTACCAGCACCACCGTGCAGGGGTTAATTTTTCACAAGAAAAGAGACCACCATGTTCAAAGCTTTCAAAAGTAACCCTATGACCATTAAAGAGCTTGTTGCTGATCTCATTAGTGGAGACGACGCAGCACTCAACGAGCTAGAACGACGCGTCACCGATGAATTAACCCTCACCCGCGAACTCCCCAAAAACCAGTTCAAAGCCACTTTTGAACGCAACCTCGCCATGTCCGAACTGGTCCAGAATGTGCGCCGCATCAACAAGGCGCAGAGTAATCCAAACGGTGTACCCGCTCATGCCACTGTGATCCTGCTTAAGGAAGACGGCGGCTACGACACCGAAGAACAGTGGCGCATTCCAGAAAAGGCGATCACTCCGTTCGACATGCTACGTTCGCCAGATTTCGATGAAAACAGACTGAAGAACCGACTCGTCCTGGTCGAATCTCAATACCCCTGGGGCTTCCCAGGACTCATTAAAGCGAACTGATCAGAAAGTAGAGCACCATCATGTCCAATGAGGAATTCATCAAGAAACTCGCCAACCGAGACGCAGAGGCGCTTAATGAATTAGATACTGTCGCGGCAACAATCCAATACGCAGCAGTAACTAATGATGAAAGTTCGACGTACTCTGCTGCAGTACTTCTCAGTAATACTGTCACAGAGCTCAGGCGCATCGAAGAGGCTCGACTCAGCGACACCCTCATGCCAGAGCGCGCTACAGTGCAGTTTTTCAATGAAGCGGGCTTAAGTTGCGGCCAGGAACAGTGGCGTATCCCTGACACCGCCATTGATGCCGAGGGTATGAAAGACTCTCCCGACTACCGCGAAATCAACACTGGCGTCGGCACTGGCAGCTGCATCATTGTCGTTCCTGAACAAGCACCGTGGTTTAAACCAGCCATCATCAAACAGGCTTAAAACTACATTCGCACTCACCCAAGAAAAGAGCACATAACCATGTACAACACTGCTAAGACCCTTGTGGCTCAAATCACCGCTTTCGATGAGACAGCGATCGCAGCACTCGACCAAGCTGCACAAGATGAGTTCCGCAAGGCCAACTACCCCGAACTCAAAGCTAACCAAGAAGCTGCCTATGTTCTAGCGAAAGCAGCTGCCGATATTCAACGCATTGCAACAGCTCGTGCCACCGACAATGTACCTGCAACGGCACGAGTCGTACGCATTAAGGATTCTGGCAAATACTACACCGAGGAGCAGTGGCGCATTCCAGACAACGCCTACTACCCTCGCAGTATGGCTAAATCTCCTGATGCGCGCCTTGAGGACGGTGGCATCTATATTGTGCCCGCACAGTATCCATGGGGTTACGAGGAAATCATCAACCTGCCTGCGCGCTCCACCTCTACTCCTGCTGTTGACCCGCGCACTGAAGCTGCACCCGCTGCGGTATCTGATGACGAGATTAAGAGCCTGCTTGAGTACTTAGGTGCCAACGCTTTTGTAAGTCGTCATGACGGTGAGCATGAGAAAGCTTATATCTTCGATCAGCACATTAACACCGTCAACAAGCTAGCAGCACTACGTGCACGCTAGAAATCACACCACGCAAACCCCTACATAGACTGATGTCCAGTCTGTGTAGGGGTTATTTTTTCAACTGAATCATCGGTATCTTGCCATTGGTAGCAATGGCTGCCACTACACCCAAGGTTGCAACCGCAACAGTCCCGATGAGCTCTGCTTTGTTTTTCACTAACTTCTCCAACAAACCCTTGTTGTCTTTATCGTGCTCACGAGCGTTCTCATCTAACCCTGCCATATTCTCCCGAGCCTCCTTCCTAGTTTCTTCAGATTGATTCGGATCGAGCGCAATTTTTGCCCACATCTCTCGACTGGCCTGAATATCCGCCAAATAAGCATCAGAGATATGCTCGTTACTCTTGATGACCTGCTCATTAGTTTCGTCCATGGACGCTGTAGCCTGCGCTGATAAATCAGCCAGATTCGCTGCGACCTGCGCTGCTGCGGTGTTCTCATTTGGTGTGCCGGAATTCTTCGGCGAAATGCTCATCACATACTCCCTAGCCTCGTAACTGTATTACCTCAAGTGTATCCGGTGGGCACGACACAGTAGTAAAAATTTAGACCACCCTTGCGAATAAAACCAACAAATATTGTGCACTATATTCCCAATAATTTATTCAAGCTATTCACCCAAAAGTTTCTGTATCGAAATACACATATTTTAATGACTTTAGCTATACTTCTATCTTGTGACTTAAATGAAAGTCACAAACTTTGTTGGGGTTTCTTTAAAGTAAAATACAGAAGTTTCTCCGGCAAAAACCTCGCCACTTTCTACAGAAAGGCGTCTTCCTCATGAAGGCTTCTCAGACCCTCACCCGCAACACTCGTGCACGCAAGCTCGGTATGGGTATTCTCGCAGCAACTATTATGGCTACCGGTGCACTTGCCGGCACTGCTCCACAGGCGGCAGCAGCAGTAGACACCACTGCCCCATACGTGTCCTATGTCGTTGACGTTCCTGGCAAGGTTGGTGAACCAATCAAGCCTCAGTACCTCACCATCTCCGATCAGTCCGCATACACTGTGACCTTCAAGTACATGCCATCCTGGTTAAAGTACGACGCAAACAAGAAGATGCTGTACGGTACCCCAACCGAGGTTGATGTCTGGACTCCTGAGGTACATGTCGTTGATGCCTACGGCAACAAGACTGTTCGCTACTTCACTGTTGTAGCAGTCCCAGCAAGCACTGCTCCAACCACCACCACACCATCTACTCCAAAGCCATCTACTCCACAGGTGACTACCCCAACTACTCCGAAGTCTCCTACCCTGCCGAAGTCCACCTTCGACTGGACCTTGTGGGGCTCCATCTTTGGTTTCTAGTTCTCACTAGCACCTCGAAAAAGCACCACCTTTTAAACAACCCTTGTACTGCACCTTTATGCACTACAGGGGTTGTTTTTTATGTGCGCACACAAATTCTTTAGAAAGACAACGACAGCACAGCTGCGTTCGGATACAGGTGTGACAAACTCTTGCCACACCTCGCACCCCAACCGTGCACAATCCCAGAAAGAGGTCATACCCATGTCCCAGAAAATCAACTTTGGTATCGGCGAAGAATGCTCCACATGGACACACCACTCTGATGATCAAGCACGTAACGGCATCGTCAACAAACTGCCACTCACCCAACCCATGATTGATGCACTTACCCCTGAGGTGCTTACTGATGCGCGCACCCGCATTCTTTCCCGCCTTGCCTCTAGTCGCTACCAATACAGTGCTGCCAACGAGTACACCCAGCCCGATCTACTCCTGGGTCGCTCGGGTCAATTCGACAATCAAGTCATCACCGCGCTAGTCAAAGACAAAGACGGCAAACAGAGGCACTGCTACGCCAAAGGCTTCGATATTGCCTATGCCATTGTTATGTTCACCAACTACGAGATCCAACTCCCCTACGCCGATGTCCACAACATTGATCCAGCACTAATCCGCGAACCCCACTGGGACGGCGAAGAGATGCCTGAGATGCTCACCATAGATGACCTCGTAGACACTGAAAAGAAATCTATCGCCGGCATCCTCACTGTTGAACACTATGTGGCCTACAACGATGAGGGCAACATACGACAAGACCCCACACTTGATGAGGATCTTTTCTCTGTTCTCTATAGCTCACTGATCGCGGCTGAAAAGATGCGCGAAAAAATCGAAGGATAACAACGATGAAAAAGACTATTGTTTCTGCCCTTGCTGTACTTGTGGCACTCACTGCAACCGCGTGCGGACCTATGCCTGACACTACCGCTGATTCCGATACTGCTGCTCATGCGCCAGCCACCAACACTGTGGCACAAGCCATTGAAGACAGCAGCAACGGCGCCGATACCGATGCACCTCCGAAACGCCATGTTCAAGACATTGAGACCTTCACGCCGCAACAGTTTGGCACCGCGTTTGATAAATACTCTTCTCAAGATCCACTTCAGCTAAGGTATGTCCTGCTCCCTGATGGGCAATATGTACTCTGCATCCGCGACTGGGATAAAAAGGGCTACGCCGGAGGGCTTGCCATGTCCTGCGATTGGGACAACAAAGTCCCTGCAGACGGCATTATCCCCATGCCGACAAATAATGCAGGCACCCCAGACTCCGCAAAAACTACAAATGCCACCGAAGCAACAGAGCCGACTGACGCGCCTGCGCAATAAATCCGCACAGCAAAACCACCACATAACCCCTTAAGTACCCGCTTAAGGGGTTTTTCCCCTGTATCTCCCTGCACCGCAACTCGTACACGACCGTTAAGAAAGGTTTTCCGCCATGAACGCTCAGCAGCAACTGACCTCGACCACCGACTACGCGACACAACTCGCTGGCACCTTTGTACAGAAACTCCACAGCGAAGCAGACCTAACGCAGACCTTCTTTAAAACAACGTCTGACGATTGGGTGCGCACCTCTTATCCGGGCCTCAAAGACCTCGATGTGCTCAAGCGCTACACCAATGAAGAAATGGCCGACATAGCAACAACTGTGCTCTATGCGCCTGATGATCTCTCAAACAAACACAATATCTTCAAAACCTACGCAGTGCACGAATCTGTACTTGACGAGCTTGCCATCGGATCTATTATCTGCGACGACAGCAACTACCCTGTGCCGCTGATGAAATTGCCCCACGCGGATAACCCTTTTTACGCCAAGTGGTCCATGTTCGGGATTAATGGCGACTTCGACAGTGAAGATATTCTCGGCGTCAGGATCAAAACCAGAATTCTTCACAGCGCCTAGATTCCACACCACTATCCAAGCCCTCAGACAAAACGCACCAGGTTTTGTCTGAGGGCTTTCTTTTTTCTGGCCCCGCTTTTCTCGTGCACACACCTTAAAAGCACAAGACAACGACAGCACAGCTGCGTTCGGGAGCATATGTGAATCCTCGCTGTGCCTGCACTCGCAGGCATACAGCTTACTCAACAACACAGAAAGTACCCCTCACCATGCTTAACGCACTTAACGCTGTCCTTGATGTTGTCGAATCTGCCCAAGGGCTTGTCTTTGTCGGCATCACTGCTTGCCTGCTCACTCTTGCTGTTATCTACATCAAGAACTATCCCCACGCGCCACAGCCTGCTACCTACCACCAAGACCACCCTGACCAACCAACTGTGCCAGAGCCGCTGCACGTTCTTAAAACCGCCCAAAAAACTAACTCTAATCTCCACAGTGATCTCTACGCTGAAGAAAAGAGCGCATGATCATGCCGTCCATGTACGAACAGCACGTTCTGAACTACCTCAACGACCCTAAATCCACTGAAATTGTCCTGAACTCTTCGATGCATTCCCTTGAGCTTCTTCAACAAGAATCTTTGAACATTTATAGCGGTGACCACTGGCTTTTTAGTAGTAAAAACTCACGTTACCCAAAACTTCATGAACTTCGCCGGGATGCTTATCGTGCTGGTGTGGAGGATGGCCTGCGACAGTCACAGCGCATCTTAGAAGACTTTCAATCCACTATTCACAAGATTGTTCAAAAGCGCGAGCAGCCAAGCTATAAGGATCTGCAGGCAGAACTTGCTGCAGCCCGCCAAGAACTCGCTCAACTCAAAGACCAGAAAGAGAGCTAACCATGACCATATCCACTCAGCCTCGCACCATCGTCTCTGTCACTGTGCGTGCGCTGCACCATTGCGCAGTCACCGACATGTACGTTTTCGCACAGATCATGGGTGACCCTGATCTTAAAACCTCATTAGAACTCGCAGAGCACGCTGCCGATCTGCTCTATGACAACCGCACCGGTCTACAACCAGACTATGAAAACACTGTTGAAGATCTCTTTAAATTGCACGCTGCTGTTGTAGCCGTTGGTGCGGAGAACGTTGTTATCAACAAGAACAACTCGCAGGTTCTTGCACTCAGTCCCAAGGCAACCGGCCCAGATAACATCGTTGACCTGCACGCATTGCTGTCGCTTCCTGATGTGCATGTGTTTCATGTCGGCGGTGTGTCAACCAACCGCAACGGAGTGCTGTTTCCGCGTGATACTACGCACTGCTATCCCACCAACAGCGCTATTCGTGCTGGTCTTCGTCGCGCATTCCGCCAACTCACCGTGAAAGAGGATGATGCACACACCGCAGAAGCTCACGTTATCCGACTCCTCAAAACAATGACGAATCAGCCAGGTGACCCGTTCCTGCTCAAAGTCCTTGAGGACAAACACCCGCTGCTAGAAGTTACCCTCAATGATGACGGTTCCCAGCTGCTGTGTACCAACGACTACTTTGAGTTTTTCGATGATTGGCTTATGTCAACACTGAGTCACCGCAGCACTGTCACCATTCTTGTGCAAGAAAAGATCACCATGCACAGCGAATACCGCTGCTTCACCAAAAACGGGAAAGTTATTACTTCTGCTGCCAATATTGATCACCACACCCCACTTAATGTCAATCTCGACACTGCTCCGGGTTGCCCTGATCTCCGCATCCAAGCCCGTCGCACTAGCGGCGGTGAGATTCTGCCCATTACCGCAGACGCCATGAGAGTCGTGCTCGCGCTGCATGATTTCGCCAACACAGTTGCACGAGCTGTCTATGACAACCCTAGTAAAGACTCCCCATTCGACCCCCCGTTGGATGATTATCTGTGTCTCGATGTTGCCTGGGATGCTGATAACAACCTCCCAGTTGTCGTCGAAGTCAATCCTGTGGCGATGTCTGGGCTCTTTGCTACTGATGTCTACCGCACCGGCTATCTCGTTGATTTCATTAGGCACTACACCTCCAATCCAGATAATCGCCTGACCAGTGTGTTTGCACAGGGTGGGTTCTCGCGTGCTGTCAGCAACAGCTCGCAGTTGTAGGACTGGTGGGTGGTCTCGACACTGTGCCCTAGGTGCTGCTGCGTACCAACGCAGCGCCCACAAAAATGCAGCACAGCTGCATTCGGGTGAACCCGTGACAATCGCACGGGGCTTGTTTACCTGGCACTCAAGCCCCGTGCACCGCATCAACAACCAACCTAAAAGAAAGGTTTTCCCACCCGTATCTGAACACTCCGAAAACTACATCCACCGTACCTACGGTGTACCCACCTTCGTTTTCTGATAATTAAACCCCACCGCGCGCTGTATCTGCTGTATCCGACACCCCTTGAAGCCCTGCTTGAAGGGGTGTTTTGCACACCTACCAACATCTCCCCCTACCCGCACCCGTACACCTCTAAAAAAAGAGAGCTTTATCATGTTCGAATCCCCTACACCTATCACTGTTCACGTCGAACCAAAGACACTCAGCGCTGTTACTGACCTTACGGTCGATGCACGAGAACTCGCAGAGCTACTGCTCAGCACCACTGACTACCGTGTGTTCTACATGCCACGTCTCGCCGGCGTGACCCCTATCGTGTCCTACCTCTATGTCTCCGATGGGGAAAACTTCCTCATCGTTGGTCGCTCTACCTATGTGCCCTGGGAATACTACGTCCACTACCCCATCAAGCCATCACGTGAATTTGGCTCCGCTATTGCAGTGCCACTCGATGAATCTGATGCACCAGAAGATGCCACAGCTGTTGTTGCTCTTACCAAGCAATACATGCAACCAATCATCACCCCAGGTGCGAGTTATATGCGGGGCTTTTACAATCATGTCACCTTCGACAACCACCTCAATGCCCATCGACCACTGACCCAGATCATCTCAGACTAACAGCTATATTCACCTAGCTACTCCATCTGCACGACCTGTGCGCCTATACATCAGTACATCAGTGCAGATGGTGAGATCTGATCCATGATCCCCACACTTTAAGAAAGAAGCCGTTCATCATGTCTAATTCTGAATCTGCCTCCCTACCCGAGCCACTTCCAGAGGGTTTAGCGCTGTACGACCACCCTGAGCACGGTCTTGTAGTGACGTCCTCCAACGAAAACACCCCACATGTCACCAGCGTGCTCACCACCTCAGAGTCATTTGACATAACCCCTGAAAAATTGACCGAATGGCAAGACGTCCGAGTCCACAACGCCACCAACGTTGATTTGCCGGCAGAATTTCGACTCGTTCAGCATCCTGCGTGGGGTCGCATGATCGTCAGCACCGCAAATCATCAATACGCCGAAAACATTTACCCAGCCATCTTTGTCGATCCGCGTGACACCTGGAAAATTGTTGATGCGCACATCATCACTGTGCATAAATCCTCATTGACCTTCATCTAGCCTTCTGAAAGAGCACTCGCTATGACTACACCATCGCCATATTCGCTCTATGACCTGCTGAAAGATTTCATCAACGCTCCGCAGGATTTCACCTGGATGCTCGCGCAACACAATAATGAGCAATATTTGATCCACAGCATCAACCAAGAAAATCAGATCTGCCTGCTAATTGCTCACGATGGATCTGGGTTGTCTACTGCAAGCACCACTGAAGTATTCCCGTATCTCCGCAAAGATTCACCGATCGGTCTCGCACCACAACCAATTAAGAAAACCCTCGTGCTGCCACGGGCTTAAACACTCACTTTTCTGTGCCCTTTTCTGTGCCCCACCCCAAAAAAAGACAAGCGATACAGCAGCACAGCTGCTGTCGGGGTGATGTGTGAGCTCGCCACATCACCCCGCTGGGCTCGTTAAAACCCGCTCGAAAATTCCTCTTAACCTGCATAAACTAGAAAACATAAGGTTCGTCAACACCCACTAAGAAAGAACACTCTGCGATGTCTGTTCAACCCACTGCTGTACGTACCGTTACCTCTGCCCCAACTACTGACCTGACCGCCACCAAAGCCACCCATCAACTCCCCGCAACCATGATGCTGTGTGCTTATACACCAAATCCACACCGCGCAGCATTAACTGTCGTTGCGTCCCGCGCAGCTGATCGCTTCGGGCGCCACACCATCTTATGCTTAAGTAACAACACTGCATATGCGCTTGCGGTTCCTGCTGACACACTCACTGTTGAACCCAACAGCACACTGCCGACGCAGCTCACTCTCGCTGAACACACCACCTTTGGTGCTGTAGTCGCAGTGCGCACACCAAACACTCGTACCGGACAGCACCTCTATATCCGATCTAGTGTTACTGCTGAATCTGCTGTTCATACCGGCACCGCAACACCTGCTGAGCTGGTCCTTTAACGCTTCACCCACTACTTTTCGCTTCGTTTCACCCACACCAGCACATCACCCTCTCGCATCACGCCAAGAGGGTGATGTGCTTTTTTCATACTTTTTTTCTTATTACTACAGAAAGAACACCACCATGTCTGCTTTTGACGAACTTCGCACCAACTACCGCCACAAGTTCACTGATACCTGGCCTGCCGCCACCGTGGTCCGTACCGGTTACTCCGCCAACCCAGCGTTTATCATCATCTCCGCTGATGCCATGACGCAGGACACCCATGCCGATTCCAATCTCATCACCGTCAAAGAGCACCTTAACGGCCTGCTACCGTACAGCGTGCAGCGCAAGGATCGCGCCTTTGTCTCTGAGATCTACACCCCTATTGACCTGCTCGAAGGTGATCCAGAACTAGCTCAAGAAATACTCGATGTGCTCGACACCTTGAACAACAACGCTGTCTTTGACGATACGCACTACAGCGAGCTTGAACTAGAGCGCCTCAATGAATATGTCATCGACACCTTGGCCTATGACATGAAGTCCGACATGATGCGCACTCTACTTAAGGCCCAGCCAGGGGCTGATCTTGAGTCAATGGAAGAACTCGACATTGCAGCTATCCAAGATTGGATTGATTGCAATTCCTCTACTGTGCTTGAGCACAATGACGGCAGCGTCGATGACGTGCCTTTTGATTCCCTCGCATTAGCCAGGCTCTACCTACAACAGCGCACCGGCCACTCTGTCTAAGCACGCTGTGTAAAAACACCACCCACGCACACGCGCACACTTCTAAGGAATATACCCATGTCCACCGGCAACAATAGAATCTTTCTCGGCCAGCTGTTCCATGATGGCTCCTGCATTTTTGACGAGCTTTATCCCCATGAATCCGCACGTCGCGACGGCATCATCGTTGAGCTTATACGCCTTCAAGATGATGAGCTAGAGCGCACTCATGGCAGCTCCATTGAGCCTATTACCCGCGAAGAAATCAACGATCATCTACAAAAATTCGGTGGCGCTAATGCAGATCAGGCGCTACAAGACATCTATTACTGGTTTAGTGAAACAGTCCCCGACATTGACATGCATCTCAGCGACTTTGCTGTACCCGAGTGGGCTGTTGCTGGTGCTAAGGCTGTTACTAGATCAACACTCGGTGATCTACACCTAGAGTCCGACGCATCAAAGTATTCAGGTCACGGTTATTTTCCTCGACCACGCTAGAAAAAGGATAGACACCCTTGACGTCACCAACTAATTCCACACATACCTATGACTTTGGTATCGCTAAAGAAGATCCATCACTAGAACGCTCCTGGGAGTTCTTCAAGGAAGAGACCCGCGATCATGAGCTCACCATTCTCCATGATGATGGCGTCTACCGTCATCTTCGTGTAGCACAGCCCGGTACCGCTATTTTCAGCTGGGACATCATTACGTGGCCTGGGCATCTCGCTATAGCCGGCGATATTGGTGACGGATTCACCTTCGCACGCCTGCACGATATGTTCGACTTCTTTACCCCCTATGCATCAGATGCGGAGGCCATGCCGCAGATTAATCCTGACTACTGGCGCGAAAAACTCGGTCACGCTCAGCGCGGTGTGGAGAAGAAATACTCCCCGCATAGTTTTATGCACCAAATCCGTCAGAGTGCTGAAGAATACACGCAAGATTATGAAGATCTCCACAATCACCCGCATCCTACCTTCAGCGTTGAAGAATTTTGCAGCAGTGCTGTGTATTACGCCGAGGACGAACACTCTGCTCGCGACTGGGCAAGCAGAGAGAGCTCTATCGAGGTGCTTGGTCAAGACCTCTACTGGGAGGGTGACTTCTCTGTCTTTGATCATCATTTCATCACTGCGTGCTTTGCCATTTCCGATGCGATTCGCCGCTACCGCAACGCTAAAGAGTCTGATGCTGTTATTGCCGAAAATAATAACGCAGCACAGTAAAAACTCTCTGTAACTACCCCGAAAGGACGACTCAACAACTATGTCTACAACCACATCCCCTGGATACACCGTGCGCCCCATCAGCGCCGTTCCCATGTTGATTATCGCTGATGTTTCCCACACGCTTAGCCGTTTGACCCACTTGTCAACGGCCAAACCCGTAAACGCTGTTCGACTCGATGCTGTGGTCGATCTATTGCTGCAGCTCGCTAACCGACCTAAAGAGTCATACCGAGAGTTCGGCGGAATCATCATGCATCCCGAGTTAGCAGCACGCCCCATCAACTTAAAAGATGTCATGCATGTAACCCGCACCTTCGGTAACAAAGCCCACGGACGCAAAAAAGTCCCTGTTGATGCCTTTATCGACGTGATCATCATGCTTACCGATCAGCCCACACCAGGATCTCAATTCCGTACTGTGTCAGAACCAGAGCGGTCTCTACCACTGCCAGCAGGCATGATCATTATCGAGCAGGATCATGATGATCACATGCACACCCTGATTGGATTTATGCGTGAATCTGCTCAAGGTAATTATGTCGCATTCTGGGCTTATGTCTCAGAACCTGATCTTTGGGCTGGGCAACAAGGCGGCAACGCCAATCTGTGCATTACTACCTATGATCCGGCTAACATCCGCGTCGCACGTGATCAAAGCGCTGCCGGTCTGCCTGAAGAACTAGCACTCGCAAGCCACCCACGTTTTGGCACTGTGCTCGTTACGCGTGCCACCAATGACATTGGCGACCACCTTGTTCTCACCACCTTCGAGGGTGGTGCTGCCCAGACCTATGCCAAGCCTGATCAGTTCCTGTTCTTGAGCTAAGTCTGAGGCTGCAGGCACAAGCACAAGTGCAGACACGGGCAAGACAACCACAGCAAAGCTGTGTTCGGCGGGGTATGTGAACGCTTAAAACCACACAAACGGGGTGCTGAGAAATTCAGCACCCCGTTTGTTGATGAGTAAAAAAATCCCCAGCATATTCAGTGGGTATGCCACTAAAAGTACCCCACAACAACACAAGAAAGCCTCCAACTCATGTCTGAACGCACCTATACCCCCATCGACATTAACGGCTCCCCGATCGACACTCTGAACACCGCTATTAACAATCTTGTTGCACTCATACCCACCGGCGACTCCGCACTTATTTTTGAAGACGCTGTGGAACAGCTTCGCTTCATGGCAGATGATGTTGCCCGCCGTGGAAACCCTGAATACCAATATCAGCGTGCACTAGAGGTCGGCCAGCACCTTGGCCTCCCCAAGCGCTTCGCACTCGCCACCTGGGTCAATGATGAGGGCGACGTAGAACTTGGTGTCATCTGCAACACGTTCAACCGTGATGAAGACACTGGATCACGACTATTCCTGCATATCTCAGTAAGCCCCGCCTACGAATCCCCGCACAACACCTACGGCGTGAACTATGGCGATGTTGCTATCGACGAAGCAGGTTTTACCTTTATCACCGACATCAATGACGAGAACGCCCGTATCCCAGAAGGCTTAAGCATTGGTGTTGTCGATGGGGAAAAAGTTGTATACACCAATCAGCTCGACTCTCGCAGCAACGCCCTGACCTTCAAACCAGACCTAAACAAGTACCCGCTGGTAGATCCCTACACCATCGACAAAGTATCCATGTACTACATCGCAGAAGCGTAGATGCTCGCAGCTAATAGTGACGTAGCTGAAAATCCACATCATCATCAACAAGCCCTGTGCACATCACGTGCGCGGGGCTTGTTCTTATTCTCCCCACAACTAAAGAAAGCAGAACAATAACAATGTACGATCGCACACCTATTCCTCGCACCGCCACTGTGCTTGAGGCACTGACCATCACCCGCGCCAACCTCACAGCATTTGGCAAAGACACCCATCAGTCTTTTAACCCAGTCTTCACCAGCGCTCTTGCGGAACTCGATAGCATCATCATCGAGGTGGAAAACAACAACCTTGAAGCCAACGTTGTCAAAGATGCGCAGCGTCTCGCAGAGAGCATTGGTCTACCGCACGGCGTTCTGGTCGCAACATTGACTGGTGACGACACCTGTTTTGTCTACCCTGCACGCTGGGCGCACCTTGATGGCCGCGCTATGTGGCACGTTATTTCTCACGAAGCAGACAGCCCACACGGTATCGAGGTCTTTGTCACCACCAATGACAGCTTCACTTTTATCACCGAGCGTCACCGTGCATTAAGTTATGACGGTCAGCTGCCGTGGTGGATCACCCTGTATAACCATGACGGCGTTCCATCTTTGCGCTCTACTCAAGTCAGCCATGACGATGGCACCTACCTCGTTCTTAGCCCAGTGGAGACGACCTACGGTAATCTCGGAGAATTTGAGATTGACGAGCTTGTACCAGAGGAAACAGTAGATACAGCACCACCAAAACAGCGCTCACACGAAGGATCAGCTTACGATCCAACAGAAGATGTCGCCTTCCAGACTGTGCAGATCGCACAGAAGTTGCAGCTCCCCGATGGGCTCTATCTCGCAGATAACCCAACATATGGTCGCGTTATTGTGGCACAGCCACCGCAGCATAACCCAAACAACATGATCGCCTTTGGACTGTACCAACAGCCTGATAAAACTGGTGATGGTTCTTCCTGGGAAGAACTCGAACCCTACGGCGCCGATTCTCAGTACCAAGATCCAGACTGCTTCACTTATGTCAACGACGACCGACGCCTTAACTCTGTACGACCAGAAACCTGTGACCCTCAGACAGGACTTCCACTAGGTATGCGCGTTGCGCTCTGGACCAACAAGCCGGGCAAACCAGGCCCACGCGTCATTGTCGCACCACACAATAACAATGAGGACGGCACTGAGCTGATTTTTGTCCGTGAAATTAACTCAGAATGTGGCGCCTACATCGTTATTGTCGCTGCTGAAGAGATCACGGAGCTGCACGAGGTAAACGATCAACCATGACAAACGCAACTCGTGACGCAAGCTTAGCTGCAGCAGCCAAACTTGGGTTACCACCTGATCTTTTCATTGCCCAGCACACCACACACGGTGTGTGCATTGTCTCCAAACATACTGTGGCCATCCACAAAGACGGATATTCCTGCCACCTTGGTCTCCACTTAGATGCAGCGGGTGTCGTTAATCTCTGGCACCCCAGCATCAACGACCTCACACCAGTTGTTGCCGCAGAGCTGCCCGATTGGATCATGCTCAAGCGACATAATCGCTACGGCATTGTTGCTGCATCCGTTAACACTGATTTTCACCCACCATTAGAAGACACCACTGAGCACGACTGTCATATCGCATTCGTTGTCAACGGTCTGTACAAACCCACAAGACGCCCCTATGTCATGACCTTTGAACCCAAAGAGCTCCACGACATCTAAACCAGAAAGGAAATTCGCCATGTCTCACGACAACGCTGTCACGCAGCAACCTGTCAACCATATTCATATTCCAGCGCACACCACTGCGCATTCAGATCGCTTCGAGCATCCAGACAACGGCTATGGCTACACCGTTCGCCAGGACACTGATGTGGAGAACCCGATGACGTACCATGACGCGAAAGATGCAGCGATCTGGGCTTTTGGACAACCGCGACGCGGGAGCACCATCCCTGATAAGCCAGAAGGCAATGACATCCTCGACATCTTTGCCAAATTCATCCACGGCGATTACGACAATGACTCAGACATTTTCGACATGTCCGAAGGTGATGCTGCGGTATCACTCATGCGCACCAAAGAATATGTCGCTAAACACCATCCAGAACTTATTTTCGACATCTCTGCGAAAACCATTGTCGGTTATTCTCAGAGCGATTGGCTCGATGTGGTCTGTGCTACTACTGCTGCCACCCGCGACGAGCTTATCCCTGCTGACAGTATTATTGACATCTACCGCCAGCGGGCTTTTGGTGATGTGTGGACAGTAATCCCTGATTCGCAGCCGGGTCTCGCAGGTATTTATGCCGATGATCCAGCTGACGCCCTTGCATACTATCAAGAGAATTTCGAAGATGAGCCCATCTGGGATCTCTTGAGCAAACACGACGCCGAAAAAGAGGCTGCTGCGCTGGCAGCTGCCTCTGCTGCAGAAAACCACGCACTAGCACGAGGTACTACCCCAGTCATTATCCGTGCACATGACATCATCACTAATGCACGTCACCTCATGTCCGATAGTGCTGACGACAATCCCGAATACGATCGTGCCTTGGTCGAACTTAGTGCTCATCTCTTAGGTCTTGATCTAGATGACCGCGTTGCTGCAGAGATGACCATTTTAGGTCGCCCTGTATCTGAAGAAGGATAACCACCGCACAAGAAAGAAGCACCCCCTCATGGCTCGAACCACACCTCCACCGGCTGATGTTCTCAGCATCATTAACCGCAGGCGTAGCCATGCTGCGCAGATTCGCCCCAGTCGTGAAGCCGGCCTACAGCTCGGTCTGCCTCGCGGCATGTGGATCGCCGTGCACGAACTATACGGCAGGTGTATGGTCGCACCATCACCTAATCCAGCGCGCAACAACTGCTACGAGGCTCTGTACCTTGACCGAGACAACCACATTGTCGTTGTTGGAGATTTCCAGCTCGATGAGCTTGCACCTGTTGTTGCTACAGAACTCCCCTCGTGGGCTATGACAATCACACACGACACTTACGGCCTCTGTGTCGTATCGAGTAAGCCCAATATCATGCCGGCAGGCTTCCCCCTTGGCAACCTCTACAACAACATGCACATGGCGCTGGTCTTTAACGGGCTGTCTGACATGCCGATGCAGACCACGTTAAGCCCCGAACACATCGCAACACTACAAGAAAGAACCACTTAATCATGACTATCCCACAAGAGGTACTAGACAGCCCGGAATACCGTGTGATCAGCGCCTTCTACGACGGTCAGTCTGCTGCACGTACGGGGCTACCCTATATCAAACACATTGATGAGGGCTTGGCTGTGCTCGATCGTATTCATGCATCACTGTCAACGCGTAAAGCCTATTGTCTGCATCCTATTTTCCAAGGGACACACAGCTTTAAAGATCTAGAAGGTAAAAAGAACGCAACACCTATCATTGTCGGCGTTAATATTTCTCTCGCCGATCTTGATCCTTTGGCTGTTATTTATGCCACGGAGTACCGCCACACTGCGAACAACCACCTGGTCAAGCACCATACTGGACCAGATCAGAAGATCGCATTGTCACCGCTGCACGGTGTCAACGACATGCTCATTGCCGACAAGATTCAAAACTATGCTGACTTCATGAAGTATCACTATGGCGCCCATACCAACAGCGACAATCTTCATGCCTATTTCCTTAACTGGCATCGTCACCTCGGCGTTGACTTTCATGATTTTGCTGACCTGTGGAGTTAACCAGCCTGGATTAAGTAGTATTCAATGTCGCAGCCCCGTAACTTAAGTCAATTAGTTATGGGGTTTTGTTATTATTAAATTTAGTAATTAAATTTCTACGTCATCCCCGATAAGAATAGGACACATCATGCGTCAACCCGCCATCAACGAGCTGATGCAAGCTCCCCACCCCTACACCGTCCATGAGCTGCTGAGAGCACCACACAACTTCACCATCAACGAACTACAGTTCACCCAAGCACTCGCTCGCGGACAACATGTCATCATCATCTCCCTCTGGGCCGACCGATGCTTTCTTTTTGAACCCACCCTTCGTCAAATCCTTAACGAGAGCACCCGTGAGATCGTTCCACAGCTGCACCTGCCGAAGATGACCATCGACTTTGACGTGGAAGCTGCAGGACATCGTATCGAGAACCAGCGCACTGTTGTACAAAACAAGGGTAAGCGTATTTTGCCACCGGGCTACGACATCGCTTTTCACGGTGACTACGGTTATGTCCTCACGCTGCCTCATTTCGCGGGTCGCTTAAGTGCAGAGTCCCCATCAAGCACCCACTTCATCTACTACGAATCAGCGGGTGGTCCGTACCACATGGAATTCGGCATCGCTCGACCCGGCACACTTAAATGGGACAGAGTGGACACCTCCACTAATGATGCGCTGCTTTATGCGTTCAACAGCAAGCTCGGTGGAATCAGGCTCGCATACGATACCCACGGACCACTTATCGTTTCCCCTGGCGCAGACGCTGATGGATGTCACGCTATCTATCGGCCCGTCCGCGACAACCACAACAATGTTTATGACACCTCATGGATTAACTGGCAGGCTACTCTCCTCATTGACCAATTCTCATTCGCGCCAATCCACTCACTCGGTGACCCCGACCTTGAGTCACGAGAGCCAATCAACCCTGATCACGTACTACCAGAGGGTATGTTGCTGGCGATTGACGAGGAGGTTGGTCCTGTTGTCGTATCACCGCACGCCAATGAGCGTCAGTGCCACAACATCTTCCACGATGCCCTCTTCAATACCTCTGTCTCGGATCGACCACTAACCCACCTTGCTCAGATCAGTTACCTCGAACTCGCGGACCTCCCCGACAACCTCAGGCTTGCTGACCACCCCGACTACGGTCGAGTCGTCGTTGGTGAATCTGATCTCCCATGGAATGACGAGGGTGAATGCGACATTTTCCGCCTGTGCAGCATTGATGAATCCCCTGCCGGTGCTATCCACGATCGCATTCAAGAATCTGAGCTGTCGTTCATCAGCTAATTAGCCCGAATTAAGCAGTAGCCAACTCCACAGCCCCGTAACTTAAGTCACTTAGCTACGGGGCTGTGCTAATACTATCAACACAGAAAGGAACTCCCATGTCTGATACCCAGAAAACAGAGTTCGACATTGACTGGCAGGCTGAATGCATCCGGCTTGACCGAGAGAACCAAGAATTCATGCGAGCCATCTATGAGAAGCAGCAGCGCGACAAGCTGGAACAAACCACTGAATTCCGCATCGTCAACGAGTCAAATGGCACTGTCCACCGCGACAACATCACCGACTACAACGAAGCACGCACTATTGCACAGCTCTACGACAACGCTGTCATTCAAACCCGACCAGCGTACCCATGGAAAACACTCACACCATCTACCAGCACAGATTCAGGAAACTAATCATGACTAACGCACGTACTATCCCAGAAGACCAACGACTACCTGAAGGCATGTGGTTGGGCTGTGAATTCCGAACCGACGAGATCATGGTGATGTCGCCACATAAATCAACAATGTCTGGTTGGGACACCTTCTCCAACAGCGATGATGCAGAGCTCCCCTCATATGGCACCATTGAACCTGGTGATGTCGAAGAAATCCCTTATGAAGGTACTCGCAGTTTGCCAGCTCATCTTCGACTCGCTGACCACCCTGACTATGGTCGAGTCATTGTCTCTCGATGCACCAGCGACGAAAACTCTGACTTCTTTGAGATTTTTCGACCATCTACACGCTATCCATCCGGTGCCGGTCAAAGCTTCGTCCACATAAACACCCTACATTTCTCTGACAACACACTCGCTGATATGGACAGAAACGCACGCCAAGGCTGTGTCGGCATGTGGGCCAACGTTGTCACAGATCCAAACGATCCCATCAACAGCACTGTGCAAGCTGTTATTTTGAACCCCGGTCAAGACCCCGATTACCCAGATGAGTACCGGGTCAGCAACGCAGCCATTGGCTTTGAAAACACCTCACCCGAGCTGGTGACACCACTGTTTAATATGCCCCGCGCCTATGACCGCAACGGCAATCCGCCAGGTCACCCCAACTTTAAGGAGTAACCCACCCATGTCTACACCTAAAAAGGCACAAGAACTCAGCGGCGTCAATATTGGCGATGTTGTTAGTTTCTCTCACGAGGGCGCCGATATTCGCGGCATCCTGCGACAAATTCATCATGACGGTAACAGCACGTACTTGAGCCTCATCGACATCGAATATGACGCTAAGAACAATTATGACTTCCCCGAATACGACTGCGACCCCAACGACATCATCAACCTAGAAAGATAAACACCCATGTCTGCACTCAAGAAAGCAGCAGAACTTAATGCGACCAATATTGGACAAGGAATTCGATTCATCAACAGTCGTGGAATCATCCCCTATGAGGTCAATATGGAACTGCGACAGATCAACCACAACGGCGCCGAGACTGTGCTCGATGGGTACATCATCGACGGTGACAACCTTGTCACCGGTACTGAACTTGAACAATTTCTTATTTCCCCCAGTGCCCAGGTCATCATCTACGACATCTAATTCTTAACCTGTAACGCCCTTCGCGCTGGGATAACAGGACATGTCATACCTGTCCCGGCGTGCTTTAAAAATATCTCAGCACATATATACTATATGTGCACCATATATACAGTTTTTAATCAAGAAAGCAGGTAGCACTCCCCCATGGGACTAGTCCTTATTATTGGCGGCGTGATCGTCGTCGGTATTATTCTCGCCATCGTCGCAGGCATTATTTCACTGTTTTCCCGTACCTGGATCAAGGTCGCAGCAGCCGATGAAGCACTCATTGTCTCTGCGAAGGGGAAGGGTGAGTCGCAGGTCATTGTCCACGGCAAAGCCGTGGTGATGCCGATTACCCAGACTCACCAGAAGATTTCTCTTCGTTCCCGACAAGTGAACATGCAGGTCACCGCGCAAAGCGATGACAATGTAACCCTTAATGTTGAAGCGGTTGCACTGGTGAAGATTGGCTCTGAGCACGAATTTATCCGCCGTGCAGCACAGCGTTTCGCATCCAGCGACAAGGAAATCGCACAGTTTACTCAGGACCAGCTCGAAGGTGTCCTGCGCGGTGTCGTCGCACAGCAGACGGTGACCTCACTCATGCGTGAACGCAAGAAGTTCTCCGAGCAGATCGCAGAGACTGTCATTCCAGAACTAGAAAAACAGGGTCTGAACCTTGACTCTTTCCAGATTCGTGGCATTACTGATTCTGTAGGCTACATCAATTCTCTTGGAGCACCAGAAATTCAGGCCAAGCGCCAAGCTGCAGAAATCGCTGAGTCTGAGGCAGCACGCGCCATTGCAAAATCTCGTATTGCTAACCAAGAAGCAGATCTTATCGAGCAAACACAACTTGATGAGAACAAGGCTGCATCTGATGCCCGCATCGGTGAGGCACGTGCCCAGGCTATGCAGGCAGAACGCCTTGCTGATGAAAAAGCCCGCCAGGAAGTTCTCGCACAGCAGGCAGAAAATAAACAGATTGAGCTGGAAGCACAGGTCAACAAGGTCGCCGATGCAGAACGATACCGCCGCAAGCAGCAGGTAGAGGCTGATACCTTCGAGCAGACTCGTCGTGCCCAGGCGAAGGCAGAAATTGCCGAAGCTGAAGCACAAGCTCTTAAAACCCACGCTGAAGCAGAGGCCGAGGCTGTGCGTCTTAAAGGTCAAGCAGAAGCTGAGGCAATTAAGGCCAAGGCAGAAGCCTACCGCGAGAACCAGGAGGCACTACTGGCACAGCAGGCCATGGAAATTCTGCCAGATCTCATGGCACAGTTTGCCCACGGCTACGCCAACATTGGTTCCATGACCGTGCTTGCTGGCGGTGGCGCCACCTCTGGTGATGCTGCAGCTATTGGTGGCAATCTCGCCGGCGAACAGGCTGTTGCATTACAAGGTGTTTTCGCCACCGTGAAGCAGACCACCGGCATTGATCTTGCTGAACTGATTCAAGGTCGTGCACTCGGTCAGGCGCAAGGTGAAGCACAAGGCAACGCTATTGCAGCAGCCCTTGAGCAGGCACCTCGCAATGAGTAGTAATTAACACATCCCACTTAAACCCCCTATAAGCAGCTGACACTAGTTGTTTATAGGGGGTTTTTCATCTGCACAGATACAGTTAGTCGCATGTACGCGCATTACATTTTAGACACCATGCTTAATCGCTCTATCAAGCAGATTGAGCAACGCCTGGATCGACAAGACACCACCATCAGCGACGCCATCGCCGATAGCGTGCACGACGAGCTGCATGAATACGCAACGGCTAATGCACCCTGTGACAGCAACAAACAAGCACTCCTTGGTCATGTCGAGCTTGATATAGCGGATCTACAGATCATTATTGACAGCATTCACCCTGCACAGGGCGCAGATATGGTGGTGTGCGGCACAGTCTCAGCATCGACAACGACACTGTTTTATACCGTTGATGAGGTCTTTACCCAAGGCTGGCGCAGTCACTTTGGGTCAGTGCTTGTCGAAGGCAGCTTCGCATTGTTGATCGACCCAGACAGCTGTGACGTGCACAATCTTGATCTTGTCGGTCAACAGCACGTGCACTGGGTGCCAGCTCGACAGCCGTAAAGAAGCCGTAGGTCTTTTTCGCTCGGAGTGTAAACACTATCCCGAGCGAACATGGGCGGAAGCCCATGTCGGGGTGTTGTGCGAATCGCTGTGTGAGGACTACCGCAGCGTGAAAAAACAACTACCAAACAACACTTATAAAGAAAGACCTTTTGCTCATGACCTCTACATCTGTCCCTACCACCGCTTTTAACGACCACCTTGTCCCCTTAGCCGAGCTTGATGAGCAAGCTCTGCGCGACAGCGTTGGTTCCTGGGCACATTATACGCACCCGCTTGACCAGCGCGAAGAACCCGAACTCGTTCTTATTCGCCGCGTCAACAGCTCAGAACGCGTCTGGGTCTTAAGTTTCACTGACCTACGTGCCGATGCAGGTCTCGTGCCTCGTACCGCGCCTAATGCTGATCCAGCAAATATTCGCAACACCATTTTCGCCGTGGCCGTTCGTGATCTTGTCCTTGATCGCTCACTTCCACGGTTGCTCAATCCTACTGGCGAACCCCCAGCTGGCGAATGGGAAGAAGGCTTTGTCTACGTCGATTATGACCAGAGCGACACCGTAGATGGCTACCTCATTGGGCACAGCGAACCTGTCTCCATCGAAAGCCAAACCACCGGCGAAATGCACTACTTCACTAAAGTTCCAGGTGGTGTGGCTGTTGCCAACAATCCCGATGGCACCGAACAAGGTGTTGCACACCGCTGGGTCAGCCACTGGGAATCTTAAGACACAAGAAAGTAGCACTAGCTATGCCTAATCACCCACCAATTTCCACCTTCGATGACCGTCGCTCTGCTGTGCGCGAAGCTATTACTGATTATCTTGCCAATGCATATGCAGATGGGTTAGGCGGTTACAGCATCAGCGACACCCACCTCGACAACCTTGCTGAGAAATTCACCCGCACACATGATGAAGCACAGTACGATGCCGGCTTTGATCCTAATGATCTTGAACCAGAGACTTTTGTTCGTGACATTGAGATGAGCTGGGATGAGCGCGCTATTAATCGTGCACTGATTCCCCTCACCCGAGAACACCCACAATGGTGATTTTGCAGTCAACATCGTTGTGCACCAGGGTGATAGTGACACTGACAAACTTGTACCCGGCACAGTGCCACTGTATCGAGAGGGCGGTCTGGTCAGCGAAGACATAGAAATCATCTACCAATAACACACGACTGTGAAGAAAGAAGCTGCAATGTCCACCACATCCACCTATGAGAGCCGCAAGGCAGCTATTCGCGACGCTATTCTCGCCTATGTCAACAACATCAAGACTGCTGCACCCTACAGCCTTCATGCCCATGATCTCGAACAGCTTGCTGTAGATCTCACCTACAGCATCGAGGTTGGTCTCGGTGAGATTGATATTGATCCTGATGCTGTCGAAGCATCTGAGCTCGCCCAAGACATTGAGCTTGACTGGATTAAACGAGAAATCAACAAAAAGCTTGTGCTTCCCACCCGAAAGCACAGCTTTGACTTCATGCTCAGCGACGGAACAAAAGTCTCGGTCGCAGCCTTTGTCAAAGGTTTCAACATCACCGACACACTTGGTCAGACTACTGATGTGCAGACCCTTGACACCATCAACTCAGAGCGCGTCGCTCATGGCATCGAACTTGGTGCTGTACGTCTCTATGGTCATATTGGCGCCGATTCTTTAGATGATCTTGAGCTGCGTTATGTCCCTATTACCCAGCTAAAGAAAACACCACTGAGCTGGAACTCTGTCGGCACTGATATGGAAAAAGTGATCAACAACGGCGATGTTGCTATCACTGTTGAAGTCAACCGCCCACGTCATGAAGAAGAAACCGGCACGGTACCAATCTATGCCGAAGACGGCGAGACCGCCGTCGATGAGGTAGAAATCTTCTACCAAGAGTAGACCAACCCACATAAGAAACCCCGTAGCAGTGCTCAGGCGCTGTTACGGGGTTTCTTTTTTTAATCCACATCGTCTAATTCAACAAAAAGCATAAGAAGCCCAGCGAACAATGTCTTTTCTTTAGGTTCATTGGGCAGTGCAGCGGGGGCTGCACTCGGGGTCAGGTGTGAATGCATGGGTCGGCCACAGTGCCATGACCTGCAGCTTCGTGCGCAACCATGTGCGCGAAGAAAACACACTACATAAAAAAACTCACGCTCATTAAAGGACTAGACCCATGTTCACTCGTACTCTTTTCACCACCTTCATTGCCACTGTTATCGCTATGGTCAGCTTTAGCGCTCACGCATCCGCCATCTCTGTTGATCACACTCACACCGCAACAAAGCTGTCCAATACCGTATTTGTCGATGCTAATGATCGTTCTTATTGCTCAGGAACCCTTATCTCGAAGCAGCATGTACTTACTGCACGCCACTGTTTTGCTGATGATCCGGCCACCGCTGTGACCATCGGGGACGTCATTGACCAGGCTAATTCCCGTGCTGTTATTCACACTGTTGTGCATCCAGACGCCGATATTGCGGTACTTACTCTTGATGCACCTGTTCTTGACGCTGCGCCAGCCGCCATTAATCTTGGCTACCAGGGTCACGGCACTGCCCTCCATGGTTCCGGCTTTGCCGGCAACTATGGCGAGGGCTCTATCGCACAAGATTTTGCTGGTGATAAGTTCGACAACCGCTTCTATGACGCCTACGGCAACACCCTCGTTATCGCAGCACAGCGCGAAATCGTTCACGGTGATTCTGGCTCTGGTCTTAAAGATGACAACGGCGCTGTCGTGGGTGTTCTTGACTACCGTTTCCCCGGAATTTTCGGTGAAACAGGGGGTGCCACCATGCACGATTACGGCCAGTGGGTCGTAGACAACACAGGTGGTCAGGCACAAGTCGTAGACAATCCACAGGGTGCACCAGCAGATGCAGAACCTATGACCGATCGGTACAACGATCTACCAGCACTGATTGCTGAAGGCTTCCAGACACAGACCCAGGTAGCCACCGAGCAGGTTGAAGCAGCTCACGCTGAGTTCACCGCACAGGTCGATCAGGTTATTGCTGATGCACAGACTCAATTCCAGACCCAGCTCGATGCAGGACTCGCTGCAGCTCTCAGCTCATAATGCCACCTAACCAACTCATCTGATTCACCCAACCCCTACCCCTCTGAACAGCTCTTATAGCTGTGCAGTGGGGTTTTATTCACGCTCGATCACAATTTTCCTAAAGGATTCACAGGTATAACCACCATGAACGCATCCCGATTTATCTCTCGCTCAGCACTGATGTCACTTCTCGCACTTGTATCTGCATGTGGCTTCATTGCGCAGGCCAGCCCTGCTCACGCAGTATCTAACACTACATTCCTCAAAACCACAGCCTCATACTGCAGCGCAACACTGATTTCCGAGCAGCACGTCCTTACTGCCCGCCACTGCCTTAATAGTGGCCCAGCTACATCCGTGTCTTTTGGCGACCAGATTGATCACAACCGACGACACGCCGTTGTCCACACTGTTGTTCACCCCGATGCCGATCTTGCTGTACTCACCCTTGATGGGCCAGTCACCTATGTCCAGCCGGCAGCGATCAACACCGCCAAACAATTTGTTGGCGCTCCGGTAAACGTCACCGGTTTTGCTGGAAACTACAAGCAAGGTCAATGGGCTCACCAGGCGCACGGCGCCGTGACTGATCATCAGTGGGATTCCCGCTATGGTTTTTCCATGAATTCGTTGTTTAATGATCGAGTCATTCCCGGTGACTCCGGCTCAGGCATCAAAGACGCCAACGGCAACATTGTTGGTGTGAGCGATTACACTCACAAGGGATTCGAATTCCGAAGCGGTGGTGTCACCATGCACACCTATGGTCAGTGGGTTGTCGATGCGACCGGTGGGTCAGCCCAGGTCGTACACAACAACTATGGTCTCGGTGTAGATCTGAGTAATATCACCACCAGCTCCGGGTCAAGCATGTCACCCGCCGCACCTATTGATACCAGTGACGTTGTTACCACCATTGATGTTGTTGATACAGCATCAACCAATACGGACGCACCTGGTTTCACCGCATTCGACAACGACACTGCTGTGCCTATGGCACCAACCCCGACCCCAACTCTGGTTGTCCCTAGTTCTAGCGAGATCTCCACTGCCGTGTCAGAAATATCTGCATTAGTACAGCAGGCTCACACCGATGCAGCTCAGGCTGTTCATGAAGCGGAAGCTGAATTCCACAACCAGCTTGCTGCGGTCTTCGCTCAGTAGTTTAAGATCGCCGGTGCCCTTTATCACGCGCCGGCGCGCGCCGGCTAAAAATGCCCTGTTTTACTCCCTCCGCCTGCATTTTCATCACTAGCAGGCAGGTCTCGCTGCGTGCACGCACTCTCAAGAAAACTAGCCTTGAGCTGCACTAATGGTGGTTTCTCACCACGGCCAACGTAGTGACCTGCGATACATTTACTTTCGTCACAGTGATGTTATGCGACCACCTAATAGGTCCCTCAAATTTACGGACCCCTTAGAGAGCGCCCTCTATTTTGCCAAAAAAGCACAACACCTACCACCACTCCCCGTGCACGGGTTGGGGTGATGACGCTCCTTCATATGTGTTGTGTGGTTTATGCAAGTTATCTACACAACTACTGTGTCATCTCGTCCACTGTACCTACTCTTGCAGCAGTACATATGTACTGCTGCAATTTTTTTTAACACGCTCGCTGGCGCCGACCGAGCCACTCATACAACCGCAACACCCAAGTGCCGGATTAGGGTAGACCCTGACACGACACTGCCCACAGCACTGTTTAGACTGTCGGACTAAGTGGCCTGCCGGCTTTTCCCAACAGTGTCGGGTCAAGCCTAAGACTTATTCCGACAGTTTATTCGATAATTATGCACATACTCCGCAATAATGTACTCGGTGTACTTTTACACCCAGTGCATGTTGCCATGACTTTGCTCAAAGTAGAAATCACCACAACATACCTTCACAATACATCCGTCTTGTTTTGCAAACGAACCCATTATAGTTTTAGCAACAAAACCCGCGTATGCATATATTAATGTTCACAACTAATGTTTTAAACAAGTACATAGTTCTGTGTTTTCTACTCCCCCACTACTGCAATAATGGAACGTAGTTTTTAACACAACACACAAAACTATTAAAGGTAATGGCATATGTTTGGCACTAGTTTTAACGAACAAATAACTAACCCAAGAAGTCAACGAGTTTCTTATTTGCGTGTTTCTAGCACTGATCAGAATCTGGCGCGACAACGTGAAGCTGTTAACCATTCGGGTCATATTGATCGTGAGTTCACTGATGAACTTTCCGGTGGCGCCAAATCACACAGGCCCGGTTTAGAAGACTGCATTAATTATCTTCGCGAAGATGATGTTCTTGTGGTCGCATCTATTGACAGACTTGCACGCTCTCTTGTTGATTTACGTGTCATCATTGATCGCATCACAGACAAAGGCGCGTCGGTCATTTTTCTCAAAGAGAATTTGAATTTCGCCGCAGGCCGCGATGATCCCCGAGCAAACCTCATGCTCGGTATTTTGGGCAGCTTCGCAGAATTTGAACGCTCCATTATTCGCGAGCGCCAAGCCGAAGGTATTGCACTGGCGAAAAAGGCGGGCAAATACTCAGGTCGCCCAAAAGCCCTCAATATGGAACAAATACAAGAGGCGAAAGATATGATTTCTCAAGGTGAAACAAAATCCTCTGTTGCCAAGCATTTTGGTATCAACCGATCAACCTTATACGACTATCTCAAAAAATCCTGAATAGTAACTTCAAGAAAGTAGCTTAAACTTTATGCATCGTGGCCGCACGTCTACCGCTCAGTGAACCTACCGCTTCACCGATGTGAAGCCAGGTGCTGCTGACATTATTTTGTCCTCGACCAATAAGTGGGTCGGCGTTGCCCATAAACAAGCACCTGCATCAGAGATCCCCTATGGCACGCTTGACTCTATCGCTATGTCCAAGCCTTTCGCCTGGACGCAAAAAATCAAGATGTGCTCATGCAGCAAGTGGCATCTCGCCATTAAATGCACAGCCGAGGATCTACGCCTCCACCAACAACCTGTGAACGGACGTTTTGGTGTTCGCGACGTGATCTTTGCTGACCTTAATACCCCACTGTTTCCTAACAGCCATGATCTTATTGCCAATCTTGACGACCGAGAAGAACTTGGCGAGGACGCACGGTTAAGTTTTAACAAACGCGAAGATGCAGCCGCATTTATGGCTGCCAATAAAGCAAAACGCCTCAACTTTGATAAGCGTGGCCGTAGAGCCAGTCACATCAAACCGCACGAACGCAAAGCATTCAAGAAGCACCGCAGAAAATAACGACAGCGAAGCTGCGTTCGGTTATGTTCTCGAACTGCTGTAGTGCACGCACTACAGCCAACTACCACCGTAGAAGCGAGAACATATTATGTCTGCCGTTGATCTTTACCAAGCACGCATTCCTTTTCAACGCGATGGCGTGCGCTGTGATCATACGATGATCACTCGCATTCAAGCCGGCCTGCATCTTGGTGGCTGCCGCGCAGCAGGACTTCTGCCTGTACCAGCACATATCGACCATATCGTCCGCCTAACAACCACTGATTTCTATGATCTTGACTCTGCACCGCAACTGCTCAGCAACACTGTGCTTGATGTGTTGGACACCACCACCCAAGACTTGAGCGCGTTGTGGCCTGTTGCAGAGCACATTGCCACAACCGTTCCTGAATCAGAGGACGTGCTTATCCACTGCCAGATGGGTATCAACCGATCAGCGGCGCTGATGGCACGGGTGTTGATGCTGCGTAACAGTTGCACAGCCGATGAAGCGGTAGCGTTGCTGCGTGCTCGACGCTCACCATTTGTGCTGTTCAATGAGCATTTCGTGGAACAGCTACAAAAGCTGTAGACATTCTAAAACCATTGCCCCAAGAAGAGATGCTTCTCTTCTTGGGGTTCTTTTTTCTTGCACGAGGTGTAGTTACGGTTCTGTGATGCTGGGTATCTAGGAGGGCTTTTTCCAACATTAATTAGATAGATTAATTTTTAATTAATTCAACTAATATCATATTGAATAACTATGCAATTCTGGCATACTCATTAGTTAGACATTAAATAATAATGTCCAACCTCAACCTAAGGACCTGTAGTATGTCGTCGTCACACAACATTCGCAAAATATTCAGCGCACTGGCCGTCTCATTCTCGGTTTCACTTATCGCTATTGCTGTAACCCCTGCCTCAGCACAAGAACCCGTGATAACCCAACACATACTGGAAACAAGCGTAGATCTAAATTCTGAAAATCTAGTTGATACTAGCGACTTTTCGAGTGCTCAAATTTTGCAAGCACAAAAATTGATCAACGTAATGAAAAAGTCAGAAAACATCTACGAGTATTTCGGCACTCTTTCCGACGTTGAGCAACGATCAATTATTGCAGCAATTGAGCAAAACCCCTATCTCATTGAGGATGAATTGCCCCGTATGAGAACACAAAACGAATTGACCGATGAAAATGAAAAGAAGTCTCCTAGCGAACAATACAAACTGTATATGACCATTCTTGAAATGCTGTCATGCATCAATCTCGTTGATGTCCCCTCATGTGCACTCGCCAATCAAGCCGCAAATATAGCTGAATCTGAAGCCAGAATCCGATACCCCGATTCAACAACAAATGGCAAAGGTGATGCCTTCCGTCACTGCACATGGAGCGCACTCATGACAATCCGAATAGGTGAAGACGGTGCCGAAAAAATAGGTAACGCTCATGAAACAGTAAGAAGAGGGGAACCAGAGGAAAGGGAGATGGATCTCATCAACAACGCATTAGGTCGAGATGTTGGTGGGAGGTTCACCATCAATAAAGACGAAGATGGTGCGCTTAACACATGCGCGTCCATGGCTAACATCGGGCTACTCCACACTTTAATATAACAAGAGGTCACCTTATGAAAACGAAGAGTCTCAACGTCGCAGCAATAATCTCAGCACTATTACTGACAGGCTGCTCCAATCACAGCTCACCACTTTATGACTACTTAAATACTTCGACGTCAACCACCGTCGAACAGGTACGTCTCAGTGATCTTTACGACGAACAATGGACCGAATTCGCCCTTGTCTGCCCCTACACCGCAAAAGAAGAGATCAAAAATGAACTCGGTATCTCAATACGCACTTATCTAACCAACTCCACTGATGACAGTAGTAACGATATTGTGTTGAGAGCTGAGGACGGATCGTATGAGTGGATCTATTTCAACAGATTCGACACCATGAGCCTCTGCCCGGGGAAACCACCAGAGTTGAAATACCGATCCATTGATTCGATTCTTGAGTTTGAGTACGACCACGACTACGGTAACTGGGATTTAACCGGCATCACTGAACCTACAGTGCAATAGTCACATCAACATTATTTATCACGTAAATACCCTTTAAAAATCTTTTACAAGATTTTTAAAGGGTATTTCTTTTATTACTTTTATATAGATTTTTAACTATCTATTACTGCACCATGTCAAACACGCGTAAAAGACTTCTTTAACCCACTCTAATAAAAAAACTTAAAAACAACGACAGCGAAGCTGCGTTCGGGTGAATCGGCGATAGTCACACACCACTCTTCTTGAGAGAATCCCGAGGTCACCCCTATGTCACCGAACTTCCAAGCTCGCGGCACCTTCACTGCACCCACTGTTGCTTTGTCTATGCGCCAGGTCGCACACATCCGTGAAGAGATCAACAAGTCGCCACTCGCCGCTTCCGTTTTCATCGCACCCACCACCAAACAAATGGTTGTCCGCGATCTGGAATCACTGTTCCAGCAGCTCTACCACACAGATCTACCTGAACCATCCATCAAAGACAGTGGTCTTATCAGTGCTGTCGGCTCTGGTGCCGGCAATACCAATAATCCAGCGCTCGCCCTAGAATCCCAGATGGCCTACCACCAGGTGCTCGCCATGCACCACACCGATGTTGCTACCTGGCACAAGGTGGTGACCAAAAACATCACCGAATCCGCTGCCGCACAAGATGCAGCCTTTGAGCACAGTGCAAAATACGATGCTGTCCATGATGCTGCGCATCTTATGGGCATCACTATTGATGATGGCAATGTCGGTAGCATCGCTATTGCATTTGATGCTGCGCGTGCAGATGGCAAGCATGATTGGTGCGTTGCCGGCATGAACCGCTACATGGAGGTCACTGAGGCGTTGGATAATGCGCGAGCTGTCACTAAAAATACTGCTGCACTCAATAAAACTGCTCTACCAGACGTGCAGCCGGCGCCCGTTCTGCATTCAGCACAGTTCATGAACAAGTCCGCACACAATCATGGGGTTAATACTGCTGAAAAAGATCAACCAACCCTGTTTTAAAAGACTGTCCATTTAACAACCACATCGTTACCCCCCCGAACAGTCTTTTAAAGGCTATTCAGGGGTAATTTTTTCGCCACACCCGCAATATCTACCATAAATGGTGATCTATTATACATAATGGAATTACCAAAGCTTCGCATCACTTTTCCACAGCCTGAAAGAACATACTATGTCCGCAGCTTTACCTCACACCGCAGCAGATCCCGTACACACCACCCCAGCGAAACCGCTGCTCGATCATGTCTTAGATTCACTGGGACGCAGCATCATCAGTGGTGAAATGGAAGCCGGTAGCACATTCAAACTGCAAGACATCGGTGAAAAATTCGGTATCTCCCGCACCGTCGCCAGAGAAGCTATGCGTGCCTTAGAGCAACTTGGGTTGGTGGCCTCATCGAGACGAATTGGTATTACAGTGCTCTCTCACGAGCACTGGGCTGTCTTTGACAAAGCCATTATTCGCTGGCGCCTCGAAGATGAGCGTCAACGTGAACAGCAACTGCAGTCACTCACCGAACTTCGTATTGCCATTGAACCAATTGCTGCACGCAGTGTTGCTCTTCATGCATCAAGCGCAGAGATTGCTATCATCAGTGATCTTGCTGCACGAATGCGTAACCTCGGTGAAGCTGGCCGTGGCGCATCACAAGAATTCCTAGACGCAGATGTGAAATTTCATGAGCTTATTTTGCAGTATTGCCATAATGAGATGTTCGCTGCCATGGCACCGCCCATAAAGGCTGTACTAGTCGGACGCACCAAACTTGGCCTTCAACCCGATCGACCTGCCGAAGAGGTCTTGGACAATCATGATGCTCTCGCACACGCACTAAGTGTTCGTAATGCAGACCTCGCCGAAAAAGCATCCAGGAACATTCTGAGTGAGGTGCGCGACGCACTGAGCTCGTAACTGCCTCTTACTCGCTCAATAACTAACACATAATTGCCACTAAACGAGCCACTACACAATTACACCGCTCATCGTTACTTAATTACCCTTTAATAGTCTTTTACAAGGCTGTTAAAGGGTAATTTTTTATTCGTTTGTTTTGGGCCCATTAAGTGTCAATTACATGTCGAGTAAGTGACACTTACAGCGCAATTGAATAGTCACTTAAACGCACGCTAAAAAAACCAATGACAGCGAAGCTGCATTCGGATACACACCTGAAGAACACTCTTCACCACTAGCATTCCACCAACGCCTCAGAAAGGGCTATCTCCATGTCTGTTGATGATCTTTACGCTGTTGTTCTTGATACCCGCACCGGTGAACCTGTTCCCTGCGTGTTCTGCAACTCTGCCCCACAGATTGTGATCTACGACGGTTGCTGCTCTCTGACCTGCACCCAGGCTCTCGATGATCTAGTTGAGGCTGAATACTACGGTGCAGATCTCACTGCAGCCGCTTAAAAACAACTACATACAACGACAACAACCCCGCTTCAGAATATTGCAACAAAGCAATAACTGAAGCGGGGTTTTATTTTCTCTATCCACAAGAGCAGAAACCCACGATGGGTATTCGCAGATAAAGGCACAAGACCGATGCTGGACTTTCGGAGCTTGGCTCCCGCCATTCCCCAGCATCACGTGCTTGTTCGTTCGATTATATAACACACATCATATGTTTAGCAATTTGTTTATCTAGATTACATAGTAACTAAATAATTCAGTATAGCCTTCATGTATTGCTTTTAATATGATTAATCTAGTTTATTAATGTATTTAAAACTCTGTTTTTTAACTACCTCCCGCGAATATAAATCTAAACAAAAGAGGAGCACCACATGTCAGCGCTCTCCCCGCGCACACGCACCTGGAAAATCAGTACCGTCGCGCTACTCTCTAGCATCATTGGATTGAGTTGCATCAATCATGCCGTGAGCTTCACTGCCGCACAGGAAATAGCATCCGATACACCCGTAGCAACAAATACATCAGACACCGTTGATAGCTCACCCATAAAGAAATACGCCACCAAGCACATCAAAGATCATTTCCAGGATGAGATTTATGCAATTGAAAATGGTAGCGAACTACCTTTAGCCATTGAAAGCGACTCTGCAGCGCCAAAAACCACTAATTCGCACGTTGACAAACAGACGGATTCGTCAGAGCTTACAAATCTGCAACACAGTTTTCATCACGAGAAACCGAGCAACAGGCTCATTCGTAGCGTGAGCTACGATTCGCCATCGGATACTTGGGTCATCATACCGACTGAAGATGTGTTATCCCACGGTGTCGATACCACCCGCATCAGCCAAATTCTCTATGAAGCTCACGCCCTGGGGCTCCATGACGAGCAAGCCCTCACCCGGCAGTTGACCTGCTATGCGTTGGGTTCACAGCCCACTGACACCGAGTGGAGCCTCAAGGGTTACCGCAACAGCCTCACAAAAAACGCCATCGAACACTATAGCGAAAGTTGCAACTAATGATGAGAACGACAGCCTATAAAAAACGAGCCCTGGCTTTGGTGCTATTCGGTACCGTGTCACTGTCCATAACAGCATGTAGCAACGACGCTGCACTTGCCGATTATCTCGATGCACAGCGCCCAACAGTTGATTCACCAGCAGATTCGGGATCATTAAGCGTCCCGCTTAGCGACATCTACAGCGTGCAATGGTCTGAGTTTGCTATTGCTTGTCCGGGTGCGATCCCTGGTTTTGCTGCACATATTCACACCCCGACCAGCGCGCTTGTGCTCAAAGCTCGCAACAATGAGGATGCAACGAGAGCCATTGAATTCGATCGAACTAGCACGCTGGATCTCTGTGCTATCACCGATAGCGCTGTTGATCTTAAATTTCGGCCACTAGATACTGCGCTAAACTTCCACTACAACACCGATTCTGCAGTGTGGGAGCTTACGCCGTTTGATTAAAAAGCCCACACACAGACACGGATAATATCCCCCGTAGTAGCTGAAACAAGCTGCTGCGGGGGATATTTTTTTAACGTCGTTGCTGGCTACGACGCAGTAACGCCTGCCGGCAACAAGCCCCATGAATCGACATGATTACTGGGTGAAAAGTACCACTGCGTTGCGCAACGATGACAGTTAATGATCATGCGTTCATCGTCATGCTCCTCAACATAGCCATATCCACATGGACAGACATAGGTTGCGGCGTAATCATCATCGAACATAGATCTAGCTGCTCGCACCGTTCGTACAGGTGAGGTGTCTTTATGCGACAGGTAATAATCTCGCACAGCCTCGTATGCTGAGTCATAGATACCAGGGCTCGCACCCACATGACGGAAAATCTCTAAGAAATCTTCTGGATGAGCAGCCATTCCATGATCGCTGTCACTCACGCCGGCACAGTAATCAGCTGAAATATCGCCTACCACCGTGTCATCACTAGCCCGCACAACCATCCACTCATGAAACGGCTTCGGCGCTGTATCTGCCTCTGGTTCGATCCATTTCTCTGCGATAAGCTCACCTGCTGCAGCACGATGAAGGCCGGTTCGCAGAAACTCATAACCCGCTGGCCTGTAATGATGCGCTTTCGGGCGCAAACTATCGTCCATTCGAGCAACCATCATGCGCACATAACGGTGCTCTAGCACGTCGATGCCGACATACACATTCGGACCGCTGTGATCATCATGATCAACAAGCGGTATGCCGAGAGCTGCAGCAACCCAGATAATCTGACCATTACTGACATAATCAAGATGTGGGGCGAGGAAATTCTCAGCGGTATGCTTGAGCGAATAGCTATGAACACCAGAGTCTGGGTCATTGAGCTCAGACACGGTATCAAACATGCGCAGAAATTCAGCGACCATCGCAAGCTCAACATAGTCTGTTTTACCGTTGAAACGCCATGTCTCGGCATAGTCATTTTGACGCACACCATTACCGCTGTGCAACGGTGCAACGCTGTGCTTATTTTCGATACCGATCAGCTCATGATTTTTCAGCGTTGCAATCAAATGTCGCGCACTCATGCGTGACCCCAAGATGCCTTGGGCCATCGGTGACATCATTTGTCGCAATGCTGCTGTGTAGGTGCAACCGGTAAATGCCGACCATGCTTTCGCATCTTGTTGCTGCGAGCGACTTGGGCGCCGCGTGATCGCAGTATGCTGCATGGAATTTTCAACCGCGGACATATCAATCTCACTTTTCTGGGCTTGGATAACCCACGCCTACCAGCCCTGAAAGAGACGAAATATCACAGCGGGAAAGGATTTTTAGATTCTGAATTCCGCATGAATCGGTTGTCCTTCGATGCCGTTATCGCGTGGGGATATACGACTCGGAGAATGGAGGATCAGGCCACCACTGTCCTTTATTATAGCACGCATACCGCGTTAATCTATAGATATTGATTAATCTATTCTCCACCCAACGCAGCCCGGAAATATGCTGTGAACATCTCCAGCATCATGATGACAAAGGGTGTTCCATCGCTGTAATTAAGCGGATTCTGCGTCACGGAAAAGGCTTTATAATACGTGCGCTCATTGCTGAATATGGCTTGGGACACCATCATGGCGCCAGCAGCAGAGAGACTTCTGCGCATTTGCACACTAAGCAGATAGCGACCGAGCCGACCATTTCCATCATAAAAAGGATGAATCGCCTCGAATAAATAGTGACTCATCACCGCTGTGGCTATATCTTCTGCGCTACGACGGAGCTCTAATTCGATAAAAGCATCCACACCAGTGATGATCTCTGACTCTGAGGAGAAGCCTGCATGGGCAACGTGGCCGGCACCTGTCACAACATGAACGGGGTGAGATCTGAACAATTCCCCATCAAGTACAGCATCAGAATCCACTAATTCGCCCTGTGATTGACTGCCGGCAGTAGCGAAAAAGTCGTTATAAAGACCGCGCATCTGCTGCACGGAACCAGGAAATAATGCAGCAGCGCCGGCTGATGTCACCTCAAGTAAGCGCACATAGTAGCGATACATAGCCAACTCCGACAGCGCGGATGGGATGGCGACACCCTCAACACTGTTACTCGCAACGACTTCTGAGCCGGCGAGATCATGCAATTTCTGGGCTTTAAACTGCTGCGCCAGCTGTGTGTCGAGCTGCTGCAGCTCTGAAACTAGTACCTCGACCTCTGCATCAACGACACAAAACAGCGGAAAACCACGCACCAGCACGCCGGTATGAACTGAGTTCTCGTTAGTGAGCCGCTCACAATAAGTAGTTTCTAAGAGTTCCCGAGCCTGTGTGTGATGGGCTGCATGGAAAACTTTGCTTAACGGTCGATACTGCATAGTCCCTATTGTCCCCTATTGGTCAATAACAAGGCGATTAGCTGGCAATTAAAAAGCACCATAATCGACTACGGCAGGACTATTAAGTGTCAATTGAATAGTTCCGTAACTGTCTTTTTAATAATCTCCAAGAATAAGCGCCTACAAAGACACAATTGTCTCGACAGTTAATCGTGCCGAAATGGGTTGTTAAAAGACAACGTACTAAATGACCGCAACATAACTATTAAGTGTCAATTACAAAGGGCCATAGTAAACAGTTAATTGCGGTCCCCAACAAGTACTGAAATAAGTCGATTATATGTCAATTGAATTGTTACTTAATAACACTCGCTACACACAGTAATCAGCAGGACTACTAAGTATCCATTATGTGTCAATTATCTGGAACCTTTAATGGCTTTGAAAAGGCACTATCCTATTGGCTCTTAGCGGTCGATTACATAGCAATTATATCAAGACTTTAAAGTAACTCATTCTACCGCACACTAAAAGGTCGATTAACTAACAATTCAATTGATCGTTAAAAAGCCTTTATCTTTCGGATTGCGAGTAAATACTTAATCGACCTTTAATAGTGAGCTAATTGGCTTTTAAAGGCCAACACATTGGATCATTTTTAAAAGGCTTTTAAGTGTCGATTAAATTGTCTTGTTACTGGCTTTCACAAGGCTCTTAAGAAACACTCCCCTATTGTCTTTTAATCGTCACTTAATCGACCTGTAAAAGTTAGTTAATTGACTCTTGAGTAACGACTATTTAATTGACCTTTAAGTAACGATTATGAGGTAATTATATTGATCGAATAGAGACACATAACTGACTACTCTTTATCTGACCATTACGAGGCTTTAAAAGAGCACTTAAGTGTCGATTAAGTGTCTACTCAATAACTGTCCATTATGAGGCTTTAAAAAGACAATTGAATCAACCGTTAATCGTCACTTAAATAACAATTAGCAATAGGCACTTTTAGAGCACCGTAAAAGCCATTTAATTGTCACGCAATGAGCCCTTAAGTAACAATTAAATAAGTGGCTTTAAAAATACTGCTACGGCACGATTGAAAGACAATTAACGGTCAATTAAGTATCAATTAATTAATAGTGATTTAGAATACTCTTAGAGCACAATTTAATTGACAGCTAATAGACCTTTAAGTAACAATTACTTTATCTGCACTTTAAAGGCACGCTAAAAGCCTTTTAATCGACATTTAATTGTCATAACGCTTCGGCACACCCAGGGAATACACTTAACGGTCGATTAAATGGATACTAAGTGACAATTAACCAGAGTCGCGTGGCAGAGTTGCGACGAACAGTAGCGAATTATCACTACCCCCGTACCGCTGATATTTAACATTAAAACAACATTTACCCCATTTGTTTTGTTTAGTTTTAACGGACTACTACCCCCGCCATTGTGGGACTGTGCAGCGGTATTTTCTACACTTATCAGACGTGAAGCAGGGCCCTGCAGCAGCCTGCAACGAGCATCCATTTCAAGCCGACAACGAGCTTGTAGAAACGCAGCTACAGCGGACACCAACGAGCCAGCAACGCATGATCTAGCGGCCTGAAACAGGCGCCCTGAGGCCCGCCACAATGCCGCAACGATAGCCCGGAAAACTCCCCAACGGACTGTTGAGGGGATTAGCTTGAGACACCTAAAAGTGCCCCAGCGAACCTGCTATATCGGTTGGGGAACCTACCGCAGCAGCCTCTCTCAAACACTTGAGAAAAACTCTGTAGCAAGCCTGCTTCACGCTCCGCAACAAGACCTCACAAGACTGCAACGGCTGCTAGAAAAAGCTCCCATAATTCCTCACAGCACCGTTTAAAACCCGCCACAGAGTTGCAGCAAACCCCTCAACAACACTGCTGCACACCGTCGCATCTCACAGCCCGCATCGACCCCAGAACCCTTTAAAAAGCTTCTATTCCGGGGTCTGTTAACAAGTCTCCACAGGGGCTGACAAAGCACTTATCAAGCCGCAACGTCTGCTTAATCTCCATCACCGGTGTATTCCAGTGGGACCCTCGTTCTCGTGCCTCGAACCCCACTGAAATACACCGGCGTCACCCTCGCTTCGCTCGTATACACAGCAGACCTCTCCTACCTGGGGAAATGCATAACTAAATACACGTGTATACGGCTAAAATCGGCAAAAAGCGCCCCCGAATACACGTGTATACGAACTCAATTTCCCCAGCTTAACAAGCATATTCACCCCTTTTCTGGTCGCTAAAGCTCCCGCCATAGGGGAAAAAGAATGAAAAGGGCATAAGGGGGTGTGACGCATTGAGCCTTTCGCTGCGCTCAATTCTCAATCCGATCGGCATAGCCGATACACCTGGTTTGCTGACGCAAACCCCCGTCCTTCGGACGGCCCTTATCACCCAGCTCACAAGTCAAAGAGGGGTCAGTTGCTTCGCTGCCTTTCCTCCCCTCTTCGCCTCCCGCTGTGTGCCCCTTCGGGGTGCCCCTTACAACCACCGATGTGGCTGGCGCCACGATCTTTTCGGTGGTTGTTATCCAAGCCCTTGTGCCACCAACCTGACTGCAGCTGTCGCTGCGTCATGTCTTCGGTTCGCTACGCTCACTGGTGTCACGGGCTTTCAAGACAGGCGTGCTGCGCGGCCCTCATAATCGGCTGTAGCGATTCTTCGTTGCCTGCTGCGCCCGCGACGCGCCCAAAAGCATTCATCGCTGCACGGCTGCTGCTCCGTTCTCCGAACTCCCGCATCAGCTCGCGCAGTCCGTTGAGGGCGCGCTAAAAGATGAAAAGATCCTGCAACAAAAAGCGGTTGCAAAAAGATGAAGAGAAGCCTGCTACGAAACCTCTCGTTTCTGCGCAAACAATACGACTAACGCACGCTGAAAAACTCTCACAGCAACCACTGCGGTTTCTGCACTAAACCTCGTTATCAACGCAATAAAAAGATCCCCAAAATGCTAAAAACATAAGTTAAGTGATCACCCCTTTTAACACCGTATGGGGTAATTAGGGTTCATTAATTACCCCCCACTTAATTTATGAAATTTCCATTTCTATCGGTACACGGTGTGTGGTGTGGGTACGTGGAAGAAGTCCGACTCAAGTCAAGCGCTTGCAACCTACGGTTGCCTCTCGCGCTTGTGCACGTGTGATGAGTGAGTCGCCTCTGTGGGCCGTGGTGTCCAAAAGCGATTCTCGGTTTCACCGATCATCGCGCCAGGCGGCGCCTGGCCGGTTGAACAAGGGAATGGTGGGTGCGTCACCTTGCCGCCCGCTGGTGGGGGTTGTGAAAGAGAAACCACCCTGCTCCACATACACGCAAAAATTAACTTCTTTATTTAGTGAATAAACAACTAGTATTTTTAATGACTTACAAATATCAAGAAAGAATCTGTTCCTTATGTCCACATTGTCTAAGCCACGCAAGATCGCCACCAGCGTTGCTGTCGCGGCACTTACCCTCGCGTTGTGTAGTTCTGCCGCCGGCATTGTCCATGCAGCGCAACAAACTATCAGCGGTCCAAAATCCTCATGCGCTTTTAATCAACAACGTTGGGATGACAGCAAGCTCAAACTTGACGAAGCTATTAGTACAGCCAAAAACTCACTCACACAGACTGGCGAGCTGCACCTCAACCAAACTGATCTACTTTCCGGCTACCTTTTTCAACAGCCCCACAGCAGTAACTACCTCGCACTCAACAATGCGTACGCCGATGCGGTGGCAACCAAAGACAGCTTTGTACGCCCGGAGTGTGATGGTTCCAAAGAATCCAAAATCGCCAGCGAACACGCCTTGTCTGAGATCGTAAATGCTGCGAACACTCTTGCCCGTGCACAAAAATCACTTCAGGTAAATTCTGATACTTATGAGCAGCAACGCCGTTGTGACGCGCTTCGTCTAGCAAGCCGTGATGAGTCAGATGTCCTCATGCGTCTTGATCGCACCATGTTCCAGCTTCGTGGCACACTGACGGAAATTGATCAGATCACTACAGATATTCAAGATATTCGGGCACAGACCGCCATCTTTGAACGTGATCTTGCCCGCGAGCAAAAAGAAGCAGATGCCGCAGCACGTGCACGTGATGCCAGCACCGTAGCCACGCCAACCACAACCGCAGAGGATCGTGCCACCAGCATTCTTAAAAAGCCTCATACCAATCGCGGTGGTGACAGCTACACCCGGTCGTCAACGGCCAGCGCACAAAGCACCGAATCGGATTCTGCAACCAACACCTCGTACCTGTCGCGCCGACTCGACAGTTTGGAGCGCAGTGCCCAGCATATTGATCTCGACACACCGTGCGACAACCTTGATGATCTTCGTGAACTCACCAGCAATGACACTCGTGATCGCACAGGTGCGGTGATTTCAATTGCGGACCAACTTAAAAACATCACAAACGAAATTAACGAATTGCGAGAATCTACGATTGCAACCCGCGACAGTGCCCAGCACGCTCAAGATCAGGTCACCGCACAGCGCGAGGAGCTACAACGTGAAAAGGAAGCGCAGTTAGAAGATCAACGCCTAGCTCAAGAAGCTGAAGAAGAAGCTCGCAACGCGGTCATTCAGGAACGTGAAGCAGCCGAGGCAGCGCTACGCGAGACACAAGAGCTTCTCAGTCGCCTGGATAATACCGACAACGCAGTCAATGATGACACAAGCGCAATTGCTGACAGTCTTCTCAATAACTAACAATCCTTATCACCGTCCACTGGGTGCACTCTAAAGTACCTGGTGGACGGTATGTTTTGCCCCAATACCCAAGTAAAATATATCTAGTACTATTTTACGATTGAAAGCAGATTCTACTATGACCGTCGCCTCACCTACAGCGCTTGCCCTTAGTGACATGTCCTATATAGACATCATCAAAAGAAAACGCGGGTGGACTACTGAGTTTTTCCACAGCGCCATCAACACCGGGGAGATCACCCCACCGCTGCCTGACAGCGACCGTGCCACAGCAGTAATTCATGACCACATCACCAACACACGTGAAATCACCATCATCACTGACTTTGATATGGACGGTATTTCAGCCGGCGTCATCGCCTACGCAGGTCTTGCCGAACTTGGTGCGCAAGTCAATATGGTGGTGCCCGATTATCGCGGTGAACGCAATGTCACAGCCGACGATATTGACCATGCACTTGAGCTCTACCCTGCAACATCACTCATCATCACCTGCGATGTCGGAATCGGCTCCCATGAAGGTATTGCTCGCGCACAGGAAAGCGGTGTCGCGATACTAGTCACAGATCACCACATGGAGGTCGAACCCTGCCAGGCCACTGTGGTACTTAACCCCAACCGAATTGGATCTGACTATCCAAATAAAGATATTTGTGGTGCGCAGGTCATCTTCGCCACATTGGGTGACTATGCGCGTCGTTATAGAGCCGACAAGATTATCGACATTAATTTACTCGCTGTCTTTGCCGGCATTGGTGCACTCGCCGATGTCATGCCCTTAACTCGTGATACTCGACCAACAGTGAAGCAGGCTATTGCGTTGCTTCGGCTTGCCATTCCACAGATAAGCAAAAATCGCTTCGGTGGCTGGGATATGTATGCTGCACGTTCTGTTGATCCTGATACCTCCACGCTCATGCATATCGTCAACGCCAGCGCTCATGATCACCGATTCATGGCTGCGTTCCAAGGCATCTCAATTCTGCTCGGCGAACTGATTGCACAGAAAAAGTTGATCAGCATCGACAATATCTCTGAGTCTTTTATTGGCTTCACGCTCGGACCGATGTTTAATGCCACCCGCCGTGTCGGTGGTGACATGCACGATTCATTTCTCGTGTTTGCACCCCATGCAGCACTTGCATCACAACCGTCGATGAATCCAAATCGTCGTGCTGCAATCAATCGCATCATTGATAACAACGAACGTCGCAAAGAGCTCTCCAAGTCCTCTTATGCTGCCGTACACAACACAGATCAACCCTACGCACCCTTTGTATGGCTCTCTGACGCACCAAGCGGCATTCTCGGCCTTACTGCCTCACAGCTCACTCGTGAGTCTGGTGTGCCGGCCATTGTTATTAACCCAGACACCTTGTCTGGCTCGGCACGTTCACCTGAATGGGTACCGATCATCACCCAAGTAAACACCCTCGGCGCACAAGGTCACGGTGGCATTCATGCTGCAGGCCATGAACATGCCTGTGGTATGCGCTTTGATAGCCATGATGATATTGCGGTCTTTGTCGCAGCCCTCGACCTACTCGATAAGAGCACGCCACGGGAAGCGCAGCTGGCAGATCTTCATCTAGTTGATATTGACCATGCGCGTCCGGTTCTCGATAACCCTGCATTAGCTCACGCACTCAGCACAGTCGATGCCGCTGTAGATTCAGCACAGCTACTTGTACTTATTGATCAGCTTGATCAACTGCAGCCTTTTGGTCACGGTTTTGTCTACCCGCACATCGACGTGACCTTCAGGCCGGCAGAAGCCGAATTTAAAGTCATGGGTCAACATCACCAACATCTGAAGGTGATCACTCACTCAGGGCTCACTCTGTTGTGGTGGAATAAAGCCCAACAGCTCGATGAACTCGCACAATCCGAATTGGTCACTATGTCCGTGGAACTCGATGTCAATATGTTCCGTGGTTTTATCACACCACAAGGCATTGTCTCAGCGTGCACAGTCATCTAACTTGACTACAAAAGCGTCAAAACAACCCCCAACAGCCTCTGCAAGAGCTGTTGGGGGTTGTTGTTATATTTGTGACCGTCGAGGTCTTAAAAAGTCTCTACACAGGCGCAGATGATGCACGTGGACGAGCTGCCATAGAAAACGGCTGTCCTGATTTCATACCAGGGATACGACCCTCATCGACAGTGACCACCACATCACTAAACACCGTCATGGCTGCAGTCACAGCATCACCGGTGAGCTCTTTCCCAAACACGGTGCCTTTAAGCAGCCAACCATGATGCGCAGTGGAATCCTCTCCTGCACGTGCCTGATGGCGTACATGTCGATCCTCGCGGAGTGCGTGGCGACCATAACCATCTTCAAAGCGACACCCTGCGGCCCACATGGCAAAGTGCTCACGGCCTTTAATGGTGTCAGCTTCGCCTGTAAGACCATCGCCCCATGGCGTGCCCATAATTACCACGCTGTCGCCCCTAAGACCGGACACCGCATTAAGAGCCAATAGTTGATCCATCGTCTGCTGACGCAGCTCTCGTTGCCACAGATCATCGTGCACAGTATCAATGGCGTTCCCATAGTCAGCGAGAAGATTAAGGCTAAGCTTCACGGGCTCAGCAAGCCCTTTAACCGGCACAGTGACTGTTCCAGTGGACGCAAACCCAGCTTTAGTGCGGTTGTGGCTGTACGTACTGCCCTCAGGCGCACAAATGATCAATGAATCCGTGTGGATCTCCACAGCGGTGCTATGGCGACGCTTGACCATAGTGGTGTGTTCTAGATAATCATCGCCAGCTGGTACTTCACACAGATCCCACGGACCGATGCTGATGCCTCGTTGAAATTCGTCAGCGATTCGTTGCGCGGTAGTCACAGTCATAGTTAATTAAAAGTCCCTTTACTTACATTACTTAGTTATTCATTAATTACTTTAACAAACTTAAAGCCAGATAACGCCAGCAAGAAAGGTAGTTTCGCTACGTTCCAGAGAAAGGCAAAAAAGTAGAGCCACTGGGTCACTACTCCCAATGGCTCTACACTCTTCTCGCTCCGTTAAAGATTCCTGCTGTTCACCACCCCTGCCGGACTATCTGCACACCAGGCAAGTAAAGGAAAACTGATCGCGGTCCTGGACAGGGCAGCAGTAAATGTTTAACTCACTTTTCAGTATAGACAAACTTTAAAGACAATGCAACTAGTTTCTAAATCTATTTCAAAGTCAATTACTTACTCACTAAGGAGAATCAACCATGTCCGGTCGCACCAATCCCCGAAACCAATTTTATGGGTCATATATCTTACGCAAACTTTTCAAGTCGTGCAGAACCTCAAAATTCCCATAAGTTTTTAATTATCAACACAGTAACTACCTGGCTATCGAAATAGAACGGAAGTGCGCATAACAGGAACATATATGAATTTAATTATGAACGTAACGTTACAAACAGAAAGTATCGTTACACCTCAAAAACACACTATGACCTGCTGTAACGGTGAATCTGTAGCGCTACGGTGTAACGATACGAAAAAGCTAAAGTTACACCCAAAAGCACCCTTTAACCTGCAACTATAGTCACAAAATTGTGGTTTGTAACGTTGTAACGATACTTTTGGAACTTTAATATAGACAGAAGAGAAAGAGTAAGAACTCATAAACGTGAAATAGGACACATAAGTACTTAAAAGCACATATGAGCATCATGCTATGTCGTTTTACTACTTTTCACCATATGAACGTGCACATGAGCACTACCGCTCTGCACGGTGGTGATGATAGGTAAAAGCCATAACGGATTATTGCGATCCCTCGCGCGTATGTAAAACACGTCAAGTATCGTTACAACGTTACACTTTTGCATTCATGCAGGTCATAGTGTGTTTTTCATGTAACGTTGATGTAACGCTTATATTATTTTAATAATTAACTTTAATATAATAAAAGGGTCTTTGACGTGCATCTTTGGTGCTGTAACGCTGTGTAGCGGAGTGTAACGATACGTAACGTTACGCTCGAATTAAATTCACGTTTGTGCAGTTTTTCAGCCGTCATCTCACCGTGTGAGACTACTGTCTCACAAATAGGCACCACTGCGGCACCCTCTAGATTGAATAAACCTATCAGTCTGCGTGCGTCTGCGGCCCCTAAAGCGCGCTCCTCACCCCTTTGCGTGCACGGCTATGGTTCGTACCGCTATCCATGCGTAACAACAGCTCTCCCCACCCACTGCCTCTTACGCGCGCATACAACTGTGCGCTAAGTGCGCCTTAATAAACCGTTGAGTTTCTTTATTACTAAGCTTGTTTAAATTGAAAGTTCGCTATATTCTGATTAAATAAAGTAAGTAATTTAGTAATTCGGCTCCACGGCCACCCGCACCGTTGTTCACCCACAGTGCACAAGAAAAAGCAACTCACTTCGTGCTTTTTTCACCGACCCCGGCTGTGTGGATGCCACCCACTTACACCGCACAATCGAAGACAAAAGTAAAGGATGTTCACCTTATGTCTGACACCACAGACAACAACGACCCAGCTACCTCACTTACAGTCGATAAAGTCGCGCCCGATACTTCTTCCTCTAGCAGCACCGCTGTGCAACCTAAGAAGAAATTCACCATCATTAAGCAAGTGAACATGATTGCGCGTACCGCTATTGATGACTGCATTAATCGACTAGGCCCAGATGTTGTCACCATGTCCAGCGAAGACATTGCTGACCGGGTGGTCAACTCCATTAACGTTGCTATTGCCAAGGAAAACGCACGCGCACAAGACGCCAAGGCTGCAGTGCGCTACACACCTATCTTTAAACTCGATTTCTCCCACGTCGCCGTGCTCATGCGCAGACTGCATGTGATTATCAATATCGCACCATCCCATAACTCTGACCCCGACAGCGATATGTTGGCTATTTACGACCCCAACCCCGCGAGTGAGCATTATGGGATCTATCGCACCTCAGAGGCTGAAATACGCCGCGTAGCGCGTGAATACTGCCCTGACCTCACCTCAGCGCAGTTTAGGGAATTGCTCATGGCTCTCTCCGATGCAGCGCCACGTAAAGTGCGCCACAAACAACGTGATTTGATTCCTGTGAAAAACGGCATCTTCAACTACTCAACCAAGCAACTAGAACCTTTTTCTCAAGAGTTTGTCTTTCTTGCTAAATCTGCCGTGAACTACAACCCAGCAGCAACCAACCCTGTCATTGTCCATCCCCAGGACGGCTCTGTCTGGGATGTTGAATCATGGATGAACGATCTCTCTGATGATGAAGAGGTTGTCAACCTACTCTGGGAGATTATCGGCGCTATCGTGCGACCCTATGTGTCCTGGAATAAATCTGCCTGGTTCTATTCTGAGGCAGGAAACAACGGTAAAGGCACCTTGGTTGAGCTCATGCGCAACATTTTGGGTGCAGAAGCCTATACCAGCATTCAGCTCTCGGACTTCTCCAAAGAGTTCCATCTTGAATCATTGACGCGTGCGCAAGCAATTCTTGTTGATGAGAACGATGTCGGCGCATTCTTGGAAAAGTCTGCGAACCTTAAAGCCATTGTCACCAATGACGTCATCTCCATTAACCGCAAGCACAAGACCATGCTCAGCTATCAGTTTTACGGCTTTATGGTGCAGTGTATTAACGGTTTCCCCAAGGTCAAAGACCAGTCTGAGTCATTTTTCAGGCGCCAACTCTTTGTCCCTTTTGAGAAAAGCTTCACCGGTGCCGAGCGCAAGTACATCAAAGACGACTACATGTCGCGTACAGATGTACTCGAATATGTTCTCCACCGCGTGCTGCATATGGACTACGACAATCTCTCCACCCCTGCAGCAGCTCTGGCTGTGCTCGATGAATACAAAGAATTTGTCGATCCTGTACGTGCATTCTGGAATGAATTCAATGATCAATTTGTCTGGGATCTGCTGCCACTGCAATTTCTCTACGAGTTTTATCGCAAGTGGTTTGACCGCGACAGTCCATCCGGGTCTGTACTCGGTAAACGCAGCTTCATTCAGAAAATCACGACCATCGCTGTTGATAGCGGTGAGTGGGAGTATCCACTCACCGCACAGCGTCCCGGTGGCGATATGGCTGTTCCTGAGCCATTAGTCATTGATTACGACCTCACCGAGTGGCAAAACGCCCTGGTCGATAAACGACACCCAAACAAGGGCATTCCACTGCCACTCAAGGCTAATTATCGAGGGTTGCTGCGCAAACAACCAGCTGCTCCCGCCGCCTCTCCTGCACCAACCACCCCTTAACAACCACAAGAAAGCAACCATTATGTCCGCACCAACCATCTACCCCGGCACCAAAGCATCTATTGACACCATCACCATGGGTGATGCCCGAATCGTCTATTTCGATATTGAGTCACTCCACAATATTTTCACTGTAGCAACCTATGACTCCCTGACTCACCACGTCGATTTCTTTTATCTACTCGATCACGACACCAGCCCGCAGGTCACAGTACTGCCACACTCAATGGATTATTTCGACCAGACCCGCAGCGATGCTGTCATGACCGCCATTGTTAATCAAAACCCAGCGTTCGCAGAAATTAAAGGTTCACCCATCACCACTGCTGATGTGAGCTTGCACAATCTGGGTGACACCAACGCCAATCGACGCTGGCAGTCTAATGTCCTGCTGGCACGACTACTCGGTGGAATTAACGAACGCGGTCACATCTCCACCAATCATTACGGTAATGATCTTGCTCGACAGTTTGCTGAAGCAACCCTGGTCACCCGTGATTTCGATGCCGATTATGACCCCACAACAGCGCACCCTTTTATCGCCGGTTTCAACTCGATCAACTATGACACCTCCCTGATCAGCCTGTACTTCGCGCTGTTGACCTCGAATATCGGAAGCACACAGACGTATTTCCCGGTGATCACCGCACAGGAGCTTCGTGCGCATAACGACAAACTCTTTAGCCCTGAGTTCATCAAAAACATGCCGAAGTATCTCTGGGATCGCAACAACGGCGCTGGCTATGAATCCGCCTCGTATTATCGCAACACCATGCTCAAATCGGGTCGCCACATTGATATTCAACGACTCAATGAAAAGCAGCTCTTTGTCGGACTCAAGCGCCTGCTTGGTCTACTCGGCCACCAAATTCTTGAATCGGATCGTCTCTCTGGCGATGATGCCCATGTAGACACTAACGAAGACGTACTCGATCTCATTGCCTACAACGTCTCAGATGTGGTGGGCACCAGACTGCTTGCTGAAGACCCGGTGTATTCCGGCTCATTCGACCTACGGGCAGGACTTCTCAGCACCTACCCTGAGACTATCTTTGATCATGATGGAACCTTCCGTCAGCCATCCACGCAGATGCATAAAGATCGCCTGACGATTAATACCTCATCTGCACAGTTCGCAGCACGTATTTTGGCGCCTTATCGTCCACTGCGTGATGTCCCAGATGCTATTGGTGACATGCCAGTGGTGTCCTACCTCTATCCTGACGCAGCTGTAGCTCAAGCAACAGGTCAAAAGCAGGTCAACGTGCTAGACGAATCGAAGAAGTTCTTCTATGACAACATCACTGACCCAGCAGCGCGTGCCGCCTTTGATGAAGTGTTTGCTTTTTACGCAGACATTGAGGGGCGCAACTTCAACAGTAACAATGAGGCTATTGATACTCAGATCAACCAGCTACGAGCGTATCTCAACCGGGTTGTCCCATTCGACGCAGCAGGGCACGCGCTCTATGATGTGCGCACCCGTTTTGAGCAGATCTTCCCCAAGAATCTCAGTTACATCAATGATGCAGCTGATATGACCCCCCGTGCGGTATCGAACTTTGATGATCTGGTCGCACTCTTCGATGATATTCGCGGTGTGCTTGATCGAGGCTTAGAGATCTCATCCCCGAATCATCATGAGATGGTCGATACTATGCGCAAGCAGCTGCACTATGTGCAGGCGTTTTATCGTGCCTGGGGACCTATCCAGCGCCGCTTTAATGATGCAGGCCCAGCGGTGACTCAGCCACAGCTCACAGTGATCTACCCACCGCTAACCCCTGCATCCGCAGAAAAATTCGACAAGATCACCTCAGTCGCTGCTGTGCAGAAACGCCCGACCACCCTGCCCTATTTCCGTGCCGATGGAACCCCTACTCGTGGCTTTGCCAACTTCTCCACTGGTGGTATTCACGGCGCAGAATACAACGGAGATCGCTTTGATCATGATGTCAACACCTACGCATCATCATCGACTGAGTTTTTCGCTGTTCTTGACGCGTCTCTGAGTGCGCTTCATGCAGCCCACCAAGCAGATCCTGACTCAGCTGATTATCAGATCGCACAGGATGCTCTTTCCTGGGCAAAGCAGGTCCTTGATAATCAAACCCATTACGATAAGTCGCCACAGCTGCATAACCCAGCAACAGGTGTCACCTACGACAAGGAGATTGTCGCCTTAGCTGCCTGGTGGATTCGTAATAAGCCTGTTGATGTTGTCTTACCATCAGGTGAGACCACCACTGTAAAGCACGCTGATGTCCTGGCGTCTACTTCCCGCAAGAGCACCCCATATTGGCGCGCCGAACCCAAGGGATCGAAAGAGCCAATCCTGTTCCCAGTAGCAAAATCTGGCGGTTCCTCGCTTGAAAAGAAGTACAACTACACCTCTGCAGGTACAACAATTCACGAGGACTTCACCAGTTACTATCCTCTACTACTGACCAATATGGCTGCATTTACTAATGCTGACCTAGGTATTGATGAGAAAACCGGGCGCCCTCGTGACCGCTACAGTGACATTTTCGAACAAAAAGAGATCTATGGTGCACAGCGCAAAGACCCTTCTATTGATGAAAAAACAAAACAACGTCTAGGAATTTTGCGAGAAGGCACCAAGCTGATTCTTAACTCTGCTACCGGTGCCGCTGATGCCGGTCACGACACTCCGATCCTCATGAACAACCGCGTTATTGCCATGCGCATTATTGGGCAATTATTTTCTTGGAGAATTGGGCAAGCTCAATCATTGGCTGGTGCAACGATTATCTCCACCAACACTGATGGTCTCTATTCTGTGCTGGATATGGAGACCAACCAGCGTGTTCTTGATGAGCACGCTACAGCTATCGGCGTGCAGATTGAACCAGAAGAGCTCGATATTGTCTCCAAGGACTCCAACTCACGTGCCGAATTCCTCAGCAACGGATATATCAATGCTGCAGGTGATCTGGCGTGTTGGGATGGTCCCAACTCTAGGAACTCGCTTGATCACCCAGCCTTTGTTGACCATGTATTAGTGAAATACTTCCAACTCATCGTCAACAACACTGTCCCAGAGATTCCAGAAACCCCTGAACTTGAGGGCGTACCACTGGCCCTTGATCAACCCATGAACCGCCATGAAGTCTCGAAAATCGTCGCCACCATGCATGAAGAATTCGAGCCGAAGAAGCTGCTGTCGTTTTACCAAAACATCTTGGCTTCTTCTCGCGGTTCTAATACGTTCCTATTCTCTGTCCCCTATATTCCCGCAGCAGAAGGAGAAGAAACCCACCCTGCAACAGATACCACCACCATTGCGACACCAACCTTAAGTTTTGATGCTTATGGCAATAAAGCCGAGGTCATGCCGACCCAATCCACCCTGAATAAACGCGTACCCTCGTTGCTGCAGTATTACACGCGAACGTTCCATGTGCGCAAAAATACTGAGCAGGCTGTCTTTGATGTTATTGGCGCCAACCCAGTACTCATTGCCGCAGCAAAGGCAACGGCAATTACCGCAGCCTCTGCTGATTCACGCAAAAAGAAGGGTGTCGCACCCACCAACGCTGACCCAGTGGCCATGCATATGCTGGAGGTCGCCGGTGTTGATACGCAATCGTTGCGCCATGAAAAGGATCTCAAGGTCACCAAGCACACCGGCCAAGACCCAAGCCTGCCTGTGGTGGTCTTTAACCAAACCATCTGGCACAACCCCAACGACGATGTAATCAACGCACTGCTCGGCGCTATTGACCAGGATGCCTATATTGATATGGCGATCTCGTCCTACAACAATTCCTGGCGCAACATCATCCCAGCCTAATACCACCGCTGGGGTAACCCCTTGATGACTTAAAAAGCCTGGTAAAGCTGTTAAAATTCAGTAATACCAACACTTAATCATCAAGGGGTTTAACTATGTCCACCACCACGCACCGTGCACCTAGCAGACCTTTAGAAAAGGTCATTGAGCAGGCTCTACAGGATGCTTGTGCCGCACATAACATCATGTACTTAAAGTTCACCTCAGGTGTCACCGGCGTGCCTGATCGCATCCTGCAGGGTGTTAACGCAGCGGGTCAACCGCTCACTGTCTATGTGGAGCTTAAGCGTCCAGGAACACACCCGCGTACTCGCCAAAAGGAGGTCATGAACAGACTCATGAGTCGCGGTGCATTAGTGTTTGTCGTCGATGCGAGAGACATCGACGTAACTCATTTCCGACACAGCTATCACACTGTGGAATCACTCTTAGAACTCACGTTTCTCAGCACTGAGATACCCGTTCCAGAGCGCTTTGAATTATTTAATGCAAACACAAAGGCGAATACCTATAGCGCTGTACCAGCGCTATAAAGAGGCAATTTTTTTATCAAGATCTTTACAATAATAACCACCCATGAGCAGGCTCAATGACTTCTCATGGGTGGTTATTTCATGCAAGGGCGTTGCGTGAAACACGCAACCGGGAGGGAGGGTGAAGTCTGGGATTCCTTGCGGGCATATGTCCACGGGGCTTGCTATGCTTCAAACGATTTCATTCAAGAAACTTAATTTATTAACAACTCATACAAGAAAAGGAGAGCTGGTCATCATGATCACTCGTCACGATGTTCCTTACATCATCGCACCACCGATTTATGCACTGGTGGCGAGCTTGGTGACCACGCCACCATGGTTTTATAGAACCACGTACACCATTGAGGATCTTGATTTTAAGATCAGCTGGGTCTACACCATCACCATCTACATCAGCCTCATGATCCTTATTATCGGGTTCTACCAGGCTAATATGCGCAAGGCGTGCCCCTATGAGGAAGATCCTTTGGTCGATATTTGGCACAAGGTGTGGAGCACTGCGCTCTTTGCCTTACCTGTCGTTTTATCCATCGCAGTGTACTCACTCATCACCCAACGCGGGTTTGACTGGTATGTCATGATTTTCATCCTCCCTGTGGGTTTGATGATTGCTTATGGATTCTTCAAGCCTTGTGATTGTGACAAGCACCGTTAAGGTATACTTGTGCAAGACTTTCCACACCGGCAGCCCAATAAGGGCTGCGCCTAACTTAACAACGACACATCGACAACCCCTCCCCGGTCACACGCCCAGGAGGGGTTCTTTTTCACCCTTTTTAAAATATACTTATATGTATTATTTCTCTCTTTTTGCAGCCTAGGAGTCCACTGCTATGACCTCAACAACTCAGCCCGCCACCACACCTAAACACAGCGCAGACACCACTTCTGAGCCCTGGGATGTGGTCATTGAAAACACCCTCGAACCATTCCAAAAGGTCGTTCGTCAATTTATGATCGACCGACCTTATTCAGGTATTTTCCTCAACATGGGTGGTGGAAAAACACTGACCACCCTGTCCGCATTGACCTATATCCAGCCGCCAGGACACATTCTGGTTGTCGCGCCCTTAAATATCTCTCGGCTCACCTGGCCTGAAGAAGTTCGCAAATGGAATATCCCTGTCAACGCGGTATCGCTGATCACCAATGAGCGCGGTACGAAACTCACTCGGGCCAAACGCCTCAAGCTCTACGAGGAGACAGCGACAACGCCACCAACGCTGTATTACATCACCATTAATCTGCTCGAAGATATTGTCAATTACTTTGGGGATAGGTGGCCTTTTTGGACAGTCATTATTGATGAGTCCCAGACAATCTCTGATGTATCCTCCAAGCGCACCAAAGCACTATTTTCTGTGCGACCTCATATCGGCAGGCTGATTCTGCTCACCGGAACGCCGAGTGCTAATAAGTTCGACGCCATTTATGCCCAAGTCGCGGTATTGGATTATGGTGCCAGCCTGGGTGAAAACATCGACGTTTTCCGTGCAAGATGGTGTGCACCAGACGTTATTACCGATAAACAGGTACGCCGCTGGAAACCGGCTAACAAACAGGCCGAGGCAGAGGTCTACCGCACTATTAGTCATCTTGTTATGTCTGCCGTTAACACAGACATCAAGCTGCCACCGCTGCATTTTGTCGATCATGAGGTACACATGAACGACGATGAGCACCGCGATTATGAACTCTTCAAAAAAGACGCCGTACTCGCAGCACTACTCGATATGGCTGAAGATAATGAAGTAGCACACGCAGACACACCGCCTCCATCAACCACACCAGCGCCGACACCAGCATCACCACAGCACTCCGCCCCCGCTATCCCAACCGGTCTACTTCAAGCCGTAGCACAATCCACCTCACCAAGTGGTCGCGCTATTGCCCCTGTGACCACCGCTGAACTTGACCATTTTGATGATCTGCCAGTACAGCGCCAAGAAGATCTTGGCGCCTTGGTTGTCATCTCTGCGGTCCACGCTGCAACCTTGCGTATGAAGTTACTGCAATATGCCGGTGGTGCTGTCTATGTCGATCCAGAAGATTCTGCTCAAGCTCAAGATCTGGACGCCAGCACTGCACGTGATGTTATCGACGCTACCAACGCCGCCATGACCACCATGACGTCCAGACCCACCATGATCGTGCATTTGCACAAAGTGCGTAAAGTCATTGAGATTTTGTGTAACCCTGCACTTGGTGGCGAGCCTGTGCACATCGACCAGGATGAGAACGGAAGGCAGTTGTACACGCCGACACCCACACTTGTTGCTTATCGCTTTATCTCTGATAAAGAGATTCTGCTTCATTATCTGGCGCAGGCCGGGGTTCAAGGTGTGGAGGTCTTTGATGGGTCGCCTGACATACTGCGCCGTTGGAATGCGGGGCGCATTCCGGTCTTACTTTTGCAGCCTGCGTCTGCTGGTCACGGCTTGAATTTCCAGCACGGTGGTCACCGCTTGATCTGGTACAACCTACCAGACAATAACGAGCACTATATGCAAGCGAATGCCCGCTTGCACCGTATTGGTCAAAAAGACCCCGTGACCATTCACCGCATTATTACTGCTGATACTTATGATGCGAATATGCCGGCGATTCTGGCCGGTAAAGCAAATAGACAGCAACGTCTCATCGACGCGGTGCGCCGTGACCCTGTATAAGACCGGCACGCTCATTCCGTTTTAGCTACTAAGCACCAATCACAACACTGCAAACACACCCCAATCAGCATGATCGCGCCGGTTGGGGTGTCGCGCTGCCACCATATAAGAAAGCACCAATCTCATGTCCCACACTGACAACAATTCCCAACACCCACCCATCCCCAAGGGTTTTTGGCAACAGATTGATCACCAGCTCGATCGCATCGTCGCGCAACGCCCCGAGACCTTCGACGCACTGCGTGAGACGTTGCTCGATCCCGCCTACACCGCGATTGTCCATGACCGAGATCGCTACGGCGTTGTTACCTATGACTCCAATTCAGCCTTTTTCTCAGGCTCTGGCGGAGACAACGGCCTGGCCGATGTGCTCATTAACTGTGATTGGCGCATGACTGACTACCGCGCTGCATACTACTTTGTCATGACACACAAATACACCAAAGAATCATTTACCTATATCGAAGGCGACGTGAAACGCGGCGATCTCATCGACAACGACAATTAGGGAGAAACCATCATGCCCCGTATCAACATGTATCTCGCAGGCCCCATGACCGGCTACCCCGAGTACAACTACCCCGCCTTTCATGCGGTAGCACAGCGTTTCCGTGCAGCTGGCTTTACCGTACTCTCCCCTGCCGAAGATGAATATGAAACGCAGCTGACGGCACCACTGCCTGAGAACGCCGAGCACAAATATGGCTACTACTTGCGCCTCGGTATCGAAAAGCTGCTCAAGGCTGATGTTGTCCATATGCTGAAAGGGTGGCAAAACAGCACTGGCGCTACCTTAGAGCACAACATTGCGCAGAAACTGGGCCTGTCGATCACCTATGAAGAGCCACCAACAACTCTCGTTGATACCTGAGATGAATTAAACCCCCGCTAAGACAATCTCAGCGGGGGTGATCATGAATGAGTGTGCTGCCCAGGGAGGAACCTCTAGTACCGTTCAACAATTCTCCACGTGGTTCTTATTCGAAAGGAATACCTTCTTCTTCGCAATACTCTTTGTACGCGTCGATAATTTCTTGTGGCACGATACCGCGTTGTCCTACCTGCATGTCGTTATCGAGTGCCCATAGGCGTGCTTTGCGATGCAATTCTGCATCTATGGAGCCACGGCGCACCTGTCGTGCGGATTCTTCACGGCCAATCTTGATGACTTCTTTAAGCGTGATCATATCGAGCTCTGTGTCAATGTCGTCGCCGTTAAGGTCAACCACATACTGCTTGCCGTTGTAGACCACACCAACAGAGACAACATTGGTGATGCGTTCGTGTGAAACGTCGGATGTGTATTCGACCGACTGAATAATCGCCATGTCCATAGTCCTAACCAATCATGTAATAAATGCAATAACTTAATGTCACATAATACTACATAATTTATTGTGTTTAGGTTATGTCAAAGTTATTGACATACTTTCTTAAAGCTCGTGATTGAACATCCAGCAGGGTTAAAAAAACTTCTTTAATCAAGTCTTTTCCTCACTAGTTGCCCTTATTCTCCATTAAATCACTAAATTATCTAATAATGCAATTCAATCGACCCTTATTGGTCAATTAAGTGTCAATTAAAGGGGTTTTCTTATGACTAATGAAAAGTAGCGTCGGTATCCACTTTTAATCTTTGCGCCAAAACCCGCAGTGAAACTAGTTAATAACCTAAATTACATTCACGACTCACCATTAAGACTAATAACAGCATGTCCTTTTGGTCGCTGCTCGCACACCGTAGGAGATCATTTCCGTCTACGGTGACGCACACATCCGACCATGCCAACGACTAGTAAAAGCACAGTCAATCCGCGGATACCACCAGCATAGGCACACGCCGGCAGTGATGCACCGCACTTGAGAAAAATAAATCATCTCAAGAAACAAACTAATACGTTATTATTGTATTTCAAATAGATAAAAGAAAGTGACTTTTAAAGTGCTTATTCGCCTTGCCGAGCATCAAGGTCGGCTCCATGTCCATAGCCCCTACTCAAAAGCTTTTACCACCCGCGCCCGAAAGCTCAACGGTCTCTGGTCACCCGAAACAAAGACCTGGCATTTCAGCCTCGATAAAGAACAACAAGTGCGACGTACGCTCAAGGATGTCTACGGTTGGGATGAACATGCGACCCCCGAACTGTGCACTGTACAGCTCACTGTGACCCCAGAAACAATCCTCAACAAACACACACTCACCATCGCCGGCGCAACAATACTTAGTCGTGTACGCAGAAATTACTCTGTGTGGCTAGGCGATAATGTCCGCATCATCAGCGGTAATTTCCCAGAAGCAGCAGGATCACCCCAGTACCCCCTCATCATGGGTGTGGGTGCTCAACCTGTTGTTATCCATGTGCAGAAATTCCCTGTAGATGCTGTTTCGACTATTCCCCCTCGATTTAATCCTATTGTTGTCACCGCGCCACCGAACATAGATATTGCAGCTCTTCGAGCTGAACGCGAGCGCCTAACTCACCGCATCAGCGAAATTGACAAGAAAATCGCAAGTGCTGTGCACCCAACCATCCAGACTGAGGCTGCCTAATAATGATGCAGACCCTTAAGCGGAAAATTCCGCTCATCTCATGTAATAGCCTCAAAGAAGTGCAGTTACTTTTTCTTAAAGGTCAGATGCACGCAGTCGGCTACAAGCTAGATACCGATCTTCGCAAGCTTACCAATACCGACGTACGGGATCTTATTAACGAACTCTTCGGCACCACTGTGACCAGCAAAGATGACCCGGTGGCAGATTATGCCACCACCGATCCTGAGTTCGCGGTCCTCGTTGAGTTGGTCTACCACGACTGCGCACGCCGCGCTGCCATGGGTCTATCCAGGGTGCAGCAGCTTATTTATAACAACGCTACCAAGTCAACCCACTACCGCAGTGTTGCTGCCAACCATCGCAAACACATCCGTGAGCTTCACGAACAAACACAACGAGATGGTATTCACCTCGACAACCTGTTGTCTCGTGCAGTGATCACCGATCTCAGCGTTGCCATGAACCGTGCTCGATTAGACAACATCGCTTCGTGGAAATCAGCCGGCGTGCAGCGCTATCTCAACCCCACCATCTCTTAAAAACCCACAACCAAGAAAGCAGCCAATCCATGACCACTGCATCACCACTCAAGCCCAAGAATTCCCTCAACGGCGCCCAGACAACCTTTGTGCACAACTGTATTACCGATGGTCCTACCGAGCTAAAAAACACCATTGATGCACGTGGCGGTATCGAGCAGCTCCGTGACAATGAAATTTCGCAGCTCCCTGACAAGCTGTGGTTCAATAGCGCAACTTCGACATCCAATGACGAATTCACCACCGATGATGCTCGACTAGCGCTGCTGTACAACATGGCGCTGAATAAGGCATTAGCGCATCGCAATGAGCTTGCCGCCCGCTGGTACGCCATTGTTAATCCGCAAACCTCACAGGAAGCCAGCCACAAGCGCATTGCGTCCTGGCATCTTACACAGTTACACGCCCTAGTCACCCTGTCCCGCACCCTAGGGATCATCATTCCTGGCGATGAGATCGACACTGTAGCACAGTCGATGGAAAAAGCCCGTCAAGCCGGCACTGAAAATTGGTCCACTGTCGCTATGCGCACCTACGTGATCAACCACAAGGCATCCAAATGACTCGCGATATTTTCCACGAGGCTGCAAAACTCATCGCGCACCTGGGGTGGAAAGACGCTTTTCCTGCGCTGCAGCGCACAGACCCAGCGCCAACACATGCCGTGCCGATCAGGGCTTTTGACCCCAAAGCAGGGGACATCATCACCGATGACAATCGAGACAGTGCTTATATCTATGACACCCTGGTCATCACCCAGCCCTATAAACACGAGTTACCGAATCAGAACACCCACCCGTACGAATGGGCTCTCAAACAAATTGCCACACTTGATCCAGCGTTCTCAATCAAGCTCGATCGCTCAGTGGCCGTCCCTGAAATTGGACTTTACGCCCGCACACTGCATGACCTTAATACTCAGCATCAGGACTTTTTGGCACAGCGTAATGCCATGCTGCTTGTTGTCGCACAATGCGGTGCTGATCCAAAAAATATCGCAGACGTACTTGGTGTGACCACCGACCAGATCTATCGGATTCTCAGTGCTACCCCGGCTGAATCCCCCGCCCACTTGGGTATTAGCCCTGCCACGACAATGGGTGATGTGGTCGAATTCATAAAAAAACGTCGCGCCACCATGCACCTGCGCAGCGTGGCTGTTCGCGCACTGCTTTTTCATGGTCTCACGCCAGCGGTTATCTCCCGACTCAGCGGCATGTCGCGAGCCGGTGTAATCAACGCAGCCAAGGCATTCCCCACCACCAACCACAACGATAAGAAAAGAAAGCAGCACTTCCATGTCTAATCTCGGCAACTACTACGCAGCACGACGTACCGTTATTGAGCAACTACGCAATGAAGGTCTTGACGCGAAACAGATCGCGGCACAATTGCAGCTCAGCCCCGATCTCATTAACGCAGATCTTGAGGCTCTAGAAAAAGAGAAGGGTGAAACCCAGAAAAAATATCAGCAGCGTGGTCTTTAGCCTTAATCGCCAACGCCACACTGAGCCAACCACCGCAATAGCCCAGCAACATGATGTCGCTGGGCTATTGCGCATTTCTACACACCCGCACCATGAAAGGAGATCCAATGATGACCCCTCAACCAATGGTCGCGCTCTTTACCCTCCACGCTAATCCCGTGCATGACCGCAAAGAACGCGCCACCACCATTACTGGCTCGCTAAGCTCCATCCGTCGCTGGCTGGTCTCGCAATCAGATCTTTATGGCTGGAATCTGGGCGATTTCTCAGCCTGGGGTCTTGATCGACGCGATCGTGACCCTTGTGAAATCATCCCTGAGCTTAATCAAGACACCCTACTCGCCTGTGCATCCCTGGTCTGGGATATTCCACTAGCTCATATTGCACTGCAGGCTGTGGTCCCCCAACCAGAAAATATCCCACTGATGAGAGCAGCGACGCTCTAAGCACAAAAAACAGCCATCAACACAACGTTGATGGCTGTTTTTTAACCCTCTACTACTACATTACTGTATCGCAGCAGCAAGTTCCTGCTCAGTAGGGATCGCCAATGGCGTACCCGCATAGATGAGGTCAGGATCAATCAGCTTGTTGCGATCAATGATCAACCCGACCGGCACACCACTGTCCTGAGAAATAGAGGACAAGGTTTCGCCATTCTCAATGACGTGCACAGTACCTGGGCGTGCGGGTCCTGCGACAGCATCGAGTGCTGATGCTGGGCCATCACCGTTGTCAGTAATGGTGACGGTGGGGTCGGTGGGAGCCGTTGGCTCTTGAGCACTGTCGTGCTCACGGGGTTCTTTGTGATCTGAGTCTGCGCCTTCGGCGGTGCCTGTGTTGCTGTCGGCGTCAGATGAAGAAGGATCGTGAACCTTCGTGACAATTTCCGTTTCTGTCACGACCTGGGTTTTTACCTCGTCCTGTGGCTCTACGACGGCCACTGTATTGACATCACCACCGCCTTGAGCGAGAAAGGTCACGCCTGATCCACCTGCAATAACAGCAGCAGCAATAAACGCACCTGCTGCCACACCTGGCACTCGATTCTTCGGCATTGCGCCTTTAACTGCCATGTTCGTTTGTCCTTTACCTTTACCCATTTAATGTTCCCTGGATACTACAAAATAAACTCTAGTATCTTATTAATTTCTGTTACTATTAACATATAGGTTTTTTTAAGTTTCGTCTACATAAACCTCCAACAGAAATCACCACTTCACTTCTCGAAAGGCTTTTTCTCTTATGACCTATCCAGCCACCCCTACCCCAGCTCAGTCAGCACAGCAGACTAAGCCAGCAAAACAGTACGCTGCAAACCGCCTTCAGGAGGGTTCACAGATCCTCGTTGATGGTCGCATCAGCTTCTCCCGCATTGCGAGCTTCATTACTGGCGACGAGCGCGATCAGCGCAATCAGGGACAGACCTTCCCTATTAACTTTGATTACACCTCTCTCGGGCTAAGCCATGCTGCCGTCCGGTTCAAGGACCCACAGGCAGCCACCTATGAGGAAATGTTCATTCATGAGCGCCTCTACACCTCCCCCACTAAGCCGGACAATGGGCTCAACTACAGCATCGACAATAAGTCCAACCGTCTCCCACAGGTCTGGGTACCGGCCCTGGATGAAGCGGGTAACCCCACTGGCGCCCATGAGCAGCTTGAAGGTCTTGAAGGTGAGCTTGATAACGGCCTCACGGCCACCATCCTGCTAGAGGTCTACAAGACCAGTCAGCCCAACCGTGGCATCCGACTTAATGCTGTTTTCCTGCATGAACCTGTGCGCTACTACGCACGTGGCTTCAACACCGATCATCTTGCAGCACTAGGCATCGTGCTCAATGGTTCACCTAAGGACTCTGTACAGCTAGTACCAAACAATGACGGCGTACAGCAATCCGCCAACACCGACGCTAATGGTCTCCCATTGCCAGGTCAGGGCTACGGCGCACCAGCACCACAGCAAGCTGCACCTCAGCCTCAGTACCAGCAGTCAGCTCCACAGGCACAACCTGCACCGGCACCAGTTGCGCAGTTCCAGCAGGCAGCGCCTCAGGCACCTGCTCAGCCAGCACAGCAGCAGTATCAGGCACCACTTCCTGCTGGCAATCCTCTTGCAGCAGGTCAGCCAGTTGCGCCACAGGCCGGTTCTGCATTTACCGATGCTCCGGGTGCTGTGCCACAGGCACCAGCAGTTCAGGCTGCTCCCGCTGTAGCTCAGGCGCCTGTCGCGCCAGTAGTTGATATGACCGAACCAGCATCCCCATGGGATCTTCCAGCTGCACCTAGTCAGCCAGCGCAGCCAGCTCAGGGCATCACCTACCCGGCATAACAACCAGCACAACCCTTAGACCCCAGACTCGCATTTTGCAGGGTTTGGGGTCTTTTTTCACCAGGGTCGAGGCGCGGTCTGTGTGCCCACCTCGACCCGTTTTTCGCCCACCACTTTTCGCCAACCTACCAACAACAAAGCCCAGGTCACTTATGGTCAACCCTCTTCACACGCTTGATAACTCACCGTTTGATCCGGTGGCACAGTTTCCTGCGTTTTATCACAACCCGCTTATCAATCACTTGGGCCGCCGTCGCGCCTGGACAATCTCAGACATCAACAAACGCCCCATCAATGTCCAACAGATGCTGACCACGGCCACCTACGGTAGCCCCGTTATTCATGGTGCCCGCATCGAAGACGCAGCAACCTCCCTGCTCACCCTGGATGAACTGCGTACACAGATTCCCACCGCTGCCAACAATGCGTTTTATCTCGATGCTGTCCAAGATGGCTGTCTTATTTTAGATATTGAAAAAACCTGTCCCCCCGAGGTCGCAGCCACACTACTCACGCTCTCCCCCACCGCCTTTTACACAGAGGTGTCCATGAGTGGTCGTGGCTATCACCTGGTTATGCCGATACCAGAGAATTTCGCAGCGTTTCCTGCCGTACACAACAAACCCAGTATCAAACACCCCAAGCGCTGGTTCGAAATTCTCACCTCACAGTGGATCACCTTCACCCGACAACCAATCCCAGAGCATGTTCTCCATCACAGTGAATCTGCTAACACAAGTGCTGTGCCATGGTTGAATGATCAACCACTTACATGGGAAAACGTCTTTGCAGACTTAGCTAAAACTGTTGCACCCAACTTAAAAACCGGTGCCGGACTTACCATCACACCCAATGCACTGATGCCACCAGATCTCAGCGATGCTGAGCGCATTCGCGACGATGAAGTCATCGACTCGACCTGTCGATTATTTGCCGAACATTACTCGAAAACACTTGCGGACTTCTATGATGATGCATCCCGGTTCGAGTTCAGCCAAATTGGTGTCATTATCAATCTACTGCTTCCCACTATGAGGATGCATCCCACCACGATCAGTCTCGACAAACCCATCAACTCCGATCACATCATCAGACTTCTGTTCGCTGTCGCTACTCGCATGATCACTCACCGCAGCAAACATGATGAGGAGCGATCTGGCGTGCCGTATCTGATGTATCAGGTTATTTCCTGCCTTGACATGCGAGAACACCCCGACAATGGTGACTACCGTTTCGTACCCTCCCGGCATAGTAAAAACCATTACACCCATAACCCCCCAAACAATATCGTCCACCAACAACCACAACCCCAGCTCAGCACAGCAGATTCACCACATCACTACCGCGCACTACCCCAAGAAAACACGGTGTCCGAACACAGTTTTAAAATCTACAACCCGCCAGCTGCACCCCCTCTAGGAGGTGAGAAATAGATTTATTATTGAAACACTTGTTCTAAACATAAAGAACGCGCTACCATTCATAGTCAGTGGGCACCGTACCCCATGACAACCAGTGGAAATTTAAGGAGCGCAGCGTTGCACATGTTGGGTAAACAAAATTATTCAACATCTATCCAGTCAAATGTTGACGTAGACACATTGCTAAGCACTCACGGAGTTTACATGCGTTTTTATATTTTTTAACAAGTTGTTATTGCGGGGTTATTAGTCTTCTTAAAGTATCGAGTTTTATTTACATAACTTGACCTGTAATCACACAATAAAGTACTAATTAATTACTACGGGGCGCTGCGGATTTAAAAGTCACTAAAATTAATTCTTTCCGTACCTGCCCACTCCTTTTTTCTTTCGATCACTGCCTATTCACCACTTGAACGGAGCATTATTCACCATGTTGAAATTCCGCATCATCTCCACGACCGTTACTAAATCTCAACTAACTCCGCGAAAAAATTGGAGCCACCCCAGCACCGCCCCCATAGTCACGGTAGTCACCGCACCAACACTGTGTTCCGCCGTCAAGGTGTGGAACGCAACCGAACGTATCCCCGCGCAAAAACTACTTTGCGTAGAAGAAATACACGTTCTTGGTAAATGCAACGATGCCATCATCGCTGAATCTTTAACCAAAAAAGATAATCCTCACGCACTCGCCCCCGACGACTTCGACCACATGGGTGATGTCTTTGGCTATGCCCAGAGCAACCCCACTATCTTTGATGATATTGTTGCGGCGCTGAATGGTGCTGGTTATGGTCTGCTGCCTGGTTTGGTCATTCACCCCATTGATGAACACACCGTTGGGCTCGTCTTTGATACTCATTTCGATACCGGGACTCATATCCTGGGAGAACGTGGCGTGTACTCCGACATCACTCACATGACTGACGATAAGTCTGCTCGTGGCTTCGATGCCGTTATCGCTATCGCACGAGCCATCATCCTCAAAGTTGAACAGATCATGTAGCAGCACATCATGACTCACTTAATTCACCACAAATACCCGCTCGTACCGGCATCACTACCCGTGTACGCGCAGAATCAGACTTGCTCTCCGCCCTCGATGAGCAAGTCTGTGTCATATCTACCCGCACTATTTTCTTGACTAAACGAAATGTGAAGCACACTCTCTTCTCCACACACATCGCATAAGAAAGAACACTCATTATGGCTAAAGAATTCGAATTCACCATCCCTGACCAACATAATCGCTTACCACTTATTTACCTGGTCGCAGCACGCACAATTACGAGTGCTCGCACACAGCTTCGCGCTGAGCTTGATCAGGATGACCCTGAACTACTCTCAAGCATCGACATTGATGCTCTCCCCTACGTCATCGTTGAATAAAGGCATTTCCCTTCCCCCCTGTGGTCTGACCTGTCAGGCAGTCGGGCTGGTTGATTTTTCTGGCGGTGGCTGCATGGTGCAGCGTCGGTGAAAAGACAACACAGCGAAGCTGTGTTCGGGGGATTATGTGAGATCGCACCGGCTCCTGTTGCGGTGCGGATCGCACATTGTTCTCTTGCGTCCTGGCTCAGATAGCTACTACCCAGGCGTATCTCTTGTGCTGAAACAACAGCGCAACACTCACTCTTCTCATTACTCAACAACTTACTTTTAAGGACTACACAACTTATGTCTCTCTACCTTGACGACACTTTGTCTCGCATCGTTGAACTTGATCTCAAAGACACCCGCATTGTGCCGTTTCTTGCTGGTGAACCAGGTATCGGTAAAACCTCATTCATCTACGGAATCGGTGAGCGTGCAGGCTACAAAGTCTTCAGTATCTCGGTGAACACCCTTGCCGATAAGGGCGACCTCACTGGTGCTCGCACCCTGCAGGACCCCACCGATGGCAAGTGGAAGCAAATGTTTTTCCCGCACGCGACCTTCGTTGAGGCAAATGACTACGCACTGGCAAACCCCAGTGAAACCGTCGTTATTCTTCTCGATGAGATTAACCGAACCGATTCAGATGTCACCTCTGCGTCCATGACTATCTCCACTGAGCGTCGCGTTGGCACCACTGATCTAGCACCTAATGTCCGCCTTGCTGTCACCGGCAACCTCACCGGTAATGTCACCCATCTTGACTCTGCATCGTTGACCAGGTTCTCCCTCTACGAAGTCAAGCCATCTGCAGAGACTTTTATGAAGATCATGGGCGACAACCTCAACAAATACATCCGTACTGTGCTGACTAAGTTCCCTGAGTACATCTTCATGAAGCCAACTACCGCTACCGCTCTCATTACCACTGATGATGACGATAATGATGATGCCAGTGCACAACAAATGATGGACTTCAACGCCGTGCTTGGATCTGATCAAGACATGGTTCAGTTTACCGCCCCTCGTACAATTGAGGGCTTATCTATCTGGCTCAACAATGCAGATGATGGCTTTCTTCGTCTACTACTCAAAGACACAGCTGACGGACATTCAAGGTCTACCTCCTTGCTACAGGTCGCACTTGAATCTCACACCGGCAATACGGCATTTACCGCAGAAATCCTCAGCGAAATGACTAATGACCTGCTCAGCGCAGCATCCCAGGCACCCTCTGGGCCGATCAAGCCGTTTGCCTACGACCGGCTCGCAGCGGCACCAAGCAACACTGTGCTTGAACAAGAGGTAGACACACTAAGCAACAATGATCGAGCCGAAGTTCTTATTTTTGCACTGCATGACTCAATTAATGCTGCCGCTCCAAATATCATCGCACATCTCGCGTCCAACGGTGTTCTTGATGAACTACCGATTGACAAGATCGGCAAAATTGCTTCACTCGGTTCTGTGCCAGCTGCCAATTATCACGCCTTGACCAGACAAGATACCACGCTAACTCGAAATCTCGGCCCCGGCATTTTGGCTGTCATCAAAGGATAATAACCCACCCTCGCTGAAGTAGTTATGCGTCTGCCCGCGTGGAGCAGACAAAAATTCAACATCCACGCACCTGTACCTCTCTTGACTCTCGTAGTAGAAAGCGATCCCCCCATGGTTACCTTCAGCGTCTCCAATCACGCACCACACACATTTAGCCCTTTTGATATTCAGCCACCTCTTACTGGTAACTCCACCACTGGCGAGCATGGTTACGAGTACACCGCAGTGCTAGAAAAACTAGCCACCAACCATCTATTCACCCCTATCAACCCACAGCATCCAGCCACTATCACAGTTACCGATAGCGGATCTACCATTGATCTCGATGCAGCAGCATTAGCACAGCATCTTGCTCTCGCTATTACGTCAGATTCATTGCTCGCGAATCATCAAGACCACAACCGTGACATGATGGATCTTCTCTCACAGCTCACGCATCATGTGGGGTTTGATCGTCGATTCATTGTGGATCAACTTTTTGTCTCCCAAGCCCTTAAAACTCACCGTTTACCAGCACCGGCGAACAACGTTATTTACACTGTCGCCAACGATGTCATCCCCTCTGCTAAAGACATCTTGTCCATCACCGCAAAGATGAACAATCCACTGACCGCTACCACACGTGCCCCAGTGACCACTGATGAGGTTCACGCAGCCTATGACGTGTTTTTTGCCTCTCTTGCATCAGTATTTTTCCCCTGCACTTATGGTGCAGTGTTCCTCAACAATGCCGAATTTATTAAATTTGTTGACTACCTCATTGCTGAGGCAACCACGTTGCACACTGCATCAATTATCTCCACCGACACCTTCAATCAGTTCCAATCAATGCGTAACATCACCATTGACGACCTCACTGCAGAGTTTCTATTGCGCAAAGATGAACATGACACAACTGATGATTATTCATTCCCTCGCACACTCATCTCGCTACTGCATTCCTGGGTATATCACAATCACAGTAACGCACAAACCAACAATAATGCACCGACCTGCACTTTGACTCCCTTTAGCGTGACCCAATGGATCATGCCAGAAACCATTGTCTTCATTAATGCTGAAGCACATGCTCACGCATCCTCCCAGGATATTGAAAAGAAGTGGAAGGAGATTAACGCGGCATTAACAGGATCTATCCGCATTATGTCGCCTAATGCTATTTCCAAGTTGCAATCTGCCCAACATCTCGGAGTGCAAGCTCAGATGCAGGCCCTGCGTGCTCGAAAAAATCATCAAACAGCACAAAAGCGAGCTGCACAAGAAAACGACTTCTCTCAAGCGCTCCCTTCTCCGCAAACCATCGTTCTCTCTGTCGCAGACGTTCTGAGCAAGCTAACTCATGTGCGTCAATCACAGAACCCGCAAAAGTATCAGAAAAAGACCCTGACCAGGGCTTCTCGCCGCCACCCAGACAATCCTAATGTCTCTGGCACCGTTAAAAGCAAACGCTTCTATCCTGATTTGCATGTCTATGTAGATACTTCGGGATCTATTAGTGAAGAAAGTTACCGCAACTCTGTGGTGCTGCTCATGCAGCTTGCCACCAAGCTAGACATCAACCTCTATTTCTCCACCTTCTCACATGTGCTCTCCCAAGAAATCCTACTACCTACTAAGGGTAAATCCGTACAGCAATTAACTGCTCTCATTTCGGCCATCCCCAAAGTCTCTGGCGGAACTGACTATCACCAAATTTGGGATTACATCCAAACCAACCCACAACGCCAAGAACGCATGAATCTCGTGCTCACCGACTTTGGTTTTATGCCTAATCGTGGATTAAACATCGACCACCCAAATTCGATGTTCTATGTTCCGATTCTGCCGGACTATGGCAGCTGGTCAATGGTGCGTAGAGATATGACTGACTTCGCTAACGCCATGGTTGATTTCGACCCCTATATCCATAGCCGACTACTTGGCGTACATGGAAAATAGCAACTGACCTATCTCGGGTCAGTGAATTCTTGCTGATTGCCACACCACCAACCACTACAAGAAAGAACCACCCACCGTGCCTTTTCACGATTTCACTGACCCGAACAACGATCCTGGACAACACAACCCAACTAATCCAACTGCTCAACCAACATCTGCATCCACCCCACATCCATCACAGCACGGCCTTCCCTCCGGTGCCATCATGACTCCTTTCCCTGGTGCTCAACAACAAACCGCACCGGACGAAGAGCCTGGTACCAACCTCAATGACCTTCATAAAGACTCTGATCCAGCACTATATCGTGATGATGTTATTGATCAGACTCTCGCCATTTTGATCAGCAAAAACAAGCCCAACCCACTGCTGGTTGGGCCTGCTGGTACGGGTAAAACCCGTATTGTTGAAGATATTGCGCGGCGACTTGCCAATAATGATCCATCTATTCCCAATCAACTTGTTGGTCACCGTATTCTCGATGTCTCTATTGCAGAGCTTATCTCTGGCACCGGCATTGTTGGTCAACTCGAAGAGCGCATCTTGGACCTTATCAAATACGCAACCGATCCCAGCAACCAAGTCATCATCTTTATTGACGAGATTCACCAAATCGCCGGCGATCAATCCAGTCATGGCGGATCACAAGCCAAGGTCGCGCAGATTCTCAAACCTCATCTTGCCCGTGGCGACCTCCGTGTCATTGGTGCCACCACCACGCAAGAGGCTCGTGACTTCGACCATGACCCTGCACTGAAACGCCGTTTCAGCAGGGTAAACGTCGATGAGTTTAATCGAGATCAGACTCTGACCATTCTTAACGCAGCCCGAGATAGCTACCTACAACATTTCGATAATGCTGTCACGGTATCCGATGATGTGCTGAGTTATGTCTACACTTACTCGGAACAGTTCAATACAAACAGTGTTGCGCAACCAGATGCTGCCCTGACACTACTTGATAAGGCGTTAGCTTCGCTGACCATGGAGAATCAACGTCTGATTAACACTCGCATTATCCCACCGACCCTCAAGTTTCCGATGTCTGAGGAGCATGTGCACACCACCGCACGCGAACTTGCTTTCGGTGCCCAAGTGCCAGCAACCATCAGCACCGACCAAACTCGCGAAAAGCTCACAGCGCTGTTTGGTCAAGATCATATTATTGAGCCAGTACTCACAGCCCTCAAGCGGGAGCAGCTCGGTATTTTCCCGCGTACCAGGCCGTTAAGCTGGGTTTTTGCGGGTTCTTCCGGTGTGGGCAAAACCGAGATGGCCCGTATCCTCTCCCATGCCATCAACGGCGGTGACCCCATCATTATTAACGGGCCTGAATACATCAGTTCAGAATCTATTACCGGACTTATTGGATCGTCCGATGGCTATATTGGCTCAAATTCTAAACGCACCAAACCACTTGACCCGCTGATTTCTAATCCGCACCAAGTTATTGTGCTGGATGAGTTCGAGAAGTCGCACCCTAATTTCAGGCAGCTGTTTATGGCGGCTCTTGATACAGGCTCTATGACAATGGCTAATGGCACAACCTTGAATTTCTCTCAAGCCATTATCATTGCCACCACTAATGCAGCCAGCGATAAAATCGGCCGCAACAGTTTTGGGTTCGACTCAGGTAACGCAGGTGTGCTCGGCTCTGCTCATGCTGCAACCGACCCACGTGCGCAAGAGCGTCTTAAAAAATTGCTTGCCAAAGACTTCCCCGTAGAACTGCTGAATCGTTTTCAAGATGTCTTTGCCTTCAACCGTATTGACGCACACACCTACCGTGAGATTCTTGTTGATCTCTATGCACGTCGCCGCGACGCTGTGCTGCTCAGTCACCCCCATTATGCAGCACAGATCCCCACTGATATTGACGCAAGCGCCCTTGATCAGTTGGTCGAGACCACCTTTATCTCAGATTTTGGTGCACGTCCTGCTGCACGCGCCATCGAAGACTACATCGCATCTTTGTTGATATAACCAACCTTTAGGAGTACATCATGACTGATACCGCTACTCACAACACCTCAAGAGCTCGACCTGAGCTAACTGCTGACCAAGCTGCATTTATTACCGGTTTTTGCGATGCAGCCATTTTCACAGCCATCGTCACAATAGACGACGAACCTATGTTTCTTACCGATGCGTTCTTCTTAGGTCAAGAAACCTATACCGACATTCTTATAGCTCAGCTCCGCAATAACAAAGCCATTGTTAAAGATTGTCTTGAATTCCTCCATGACAATTACGACACAATGAAAAAGCTCATTGACGATGGTTTATGTCCAGATTGGGAACACCACGGTCATGACTTCTTACTCACTCGTGACCATCATGGCGCCGGATTCTGGGATCGTGGCTATGACGAATACGGTGACCGACTCACCGACAATGCCGAAAAATATTCAGAAAATTGCTTCAACTTCTGGATAGAGCCTGATAGTGACCCGCTCAGCATCAGCTACGACTACCGCTAACACCCCTTGACCTTATTTTTCTTTGGTTAAGGGGTGTTATCACCTCACCCCACACACCCATGTCTTTACAACCAAAGAAAACTCACCCACATGTACAAAATTCAGACTTCCTCTCAGCCACTTCATGATGGCTACGACAACTCCAAACTTGATCCCACCAGCCCTTGTTACTGCGACCAAGAGTATGAAGACTACCTCAATGCCGTACTCATGACAGATCATGAATCGCTCTACCCCACTGCTGCATAAAAAACCTGTCTCAACACACATCCATTTTTATATATAAGAAAGCCACATCCCCATGCCTATTATTATTGACAACCTTAATCCTGACGACGACTCCGCTATCGGTGCCGTCACCGAATACAACCCCGACACCGACGCAGATTTGCTTGACGCTATTAACGCCGATGCTGAACTTGACGGTGATACTGCTGCCACCACTGACCCTGCAGAAGAAGAAGGTGCAGGCGCTACAGCCGAGCAGCCAAAGAAGAAAAAGCGTAAAGCCCCTATTCTTAAGTCTAAAGGTCTTACTGCAAAGTTCTTTCACCGTGATCTCACTGGTGTGGGTGGTAAGACAGGTCGCCTCAATAAGAATGTGCACCCAACTAACCCTGATCTGTCTTACCAGCCGGTATCTGATGTCTACACCCCTCAGTCAACTGATCACAAAGGTATTAAGACCCGCTACATCCTTACTCACCCAACCCCTGCTGTCGTCCTCACTGAATCCATCAGCAACGCACTGCATGTCTCCACCCTGCGTCGCAACAACAACGTCAACAACTCTGATGCAGAGTTGGCCGCTTGGCCGTACCTCTACCAGCTCGATATTCCGCAGCTGGACCAAATGATTAATGTCGCTGACATCTGCGGTTACCATTTCCACGGTTACAACCTGTGGGTGGACTTTACCCCGCAGACCATTGCTCTACGCACCGGTAAGACTGTGCTTGATGACGGTACCACCGCATCTGATAACACAACTCATGTCTACTATCGAGTCACTGTGCATGTTATCGCTGGCCAAGATCACGGCTCTACCTTGCTTGATGATCAGGGCACCCAGGTGCTCGATAAGGATGGTAATCCTATTTCTATCCCAAGCATCAAGCGCATTGGTGCTGTCTGCAACCTGTTCGAGGATAACCCGCTAGGATTCGCTAGTGTTAATTCTTTCGCACATGTGGACTTCTCATGGGACCCAGCGACGACCCTGGTAGATATGCTCAACAATCTTGATTCATATCTCTCCAACCACATCAATGTCGCCAGCTCACCCACCCCTATTACGCTGGATATGGCCATGCTTAATGAGTGGTCGGAAAAGTCCTATCACCTATACGAACGCGTTGTTGCGCAGGCGAAACTCATTAACAGCAACAAGATCACCAACCATGTCAGCGATGTCATTAAACAAAATGCCCGCGATATTTTGTGGCTCACCCAGCAACTGACCCCCACTATCACCGACATCAACGAGGTGCCTATCTCCAAGAAGGCAATGCTGCCGATGTCTCGTCAGCTGCGCATTTTGGAGCATTACGATGTACCGTTGACCGCGTATTCTTCCCTGTTCTGGACTGTCAGTGCCATCAAGAATGAATCCATGGTTCAGTACCTCGTGCGACAGAATATGCAGCTAACCTTGAGCTCCAACCTGGATGCACTCAACTCGATTGTCTCCCAGCTACCTGTGCCAGATGAGAATGTTGTGGCTGCTTCTGGTTACCAGATTCAACCACATTTCTCCACGCAGCAACGTGAAGCCATCACCACTGATAATCCGCTCGCGATTATTCAGGCCGGCGCCGGTACCGGCAAATCTACAGTGATTCTGGAACGCATTGAGTACTTGTGCGCTGCAGGTACCAACCCGGAAGAAATCGCTGTGCTGTCGTTTACTAACGCTGCCGCAGATAACATCACGGCAAAAAATGACAAGGTAACTTCCATGACCATCTCCAAGATGGTTCACGAGATTTACGCACACAATTTCCCTGATCATGAGATCTCCACCATTGACACCATTATCAACACCCTTGATATTGAGTATGGCGATCAGATGGTGACCTCTGATTACATGATTCAGCTTCGTGACCTGCTCTATAAGGTCATGACCCAAGGCGGTAATGCCAACCTGACCGCATTGAGTATTTTCATGGAATCTCATATTGAGGCTTTCATTTCTGTACTCAGCCAGATTAAGCAGACCTCGCTGGAACTGGAAATAATCATCTGCTACCTGCTCTTGGACAAGCTGGTCGAGCCTCATGCATCTCCGAAGTACCTCATTATTGATGAGGTACAGGACAACTCGGTCTTCGAGTTCGTCTTCGCACTTCGTTTTGCAGCTAAGCACAACACGAGCCTGTACCTTGTCGGTGACTCATCACAGACCTTGTATGAGTTCCGTTCTGCTAACCCTAAGGCCCTGAACTCCCTGGAAGCGTCTGGTGTTTTCGGTACCTACCGTTTGACCACCAATTACCGTTCCAACCAGGAGATTCTGGACTTCGCTAATATCCACCTCTCCGATATTGAGGCTAACCAGTTCGCTGGTATCCAGCTCTACGCCAACTCTTTTGATGCACCTACTGCAGACAGCTTCAAAGAAAAGGTTGAACTAGACATGCACCATGTGTCTAAGCAATCTGAGTTTACCGACAGCATTCCTTATTTCATGCAGTCCAATAAGGATCGCTTTGACTCGGCCATTCTCAACAATGAGCAGACCATCGTGCTCGCGCACTCCGGTCGCGAGATCCGTGCAGCGCAGCAAGCTCTCGCTGAAATGTATCCCAACATCACTGTGCGCAACTTGCAGTCCGATAAGGGCTTCAACAACACAGTGTTCTCGACCTTTATTAAGGATTTCTGGTTTGAGGTCACCGCTGTTGACCCAGCTCATGCCGCATTTACGTTCACGAGCCAGGTCACTGCGCACCTAGATAAGCTCGTGCGCGGAAAACGTGAGCAAATGGAGGGTCGCGTCATCAAGGCTATGGCTACATGGTGGCGTGAAAATGAGCGTGATATTCAGGGTTGGGTGCAGCAAACTCAGTCCGGCATGATCACCCATGACGAATTCTTCTATCGTCTTCGCCAGTGCATTCTTGACTACGAAATCAGAAATAACCGCGCTCGACAGTCCATGCTTAATGCACGTAACAATGCCAATAAGGAGGCTGTCGCACAGGAAAAGCCACTACTCATGGTCTCCACCATCCACAGTGCTAAAGGTCTGGAATTCGATAATGTCATCGTGCTTCAAAAACCAAGCTCCGATGCAGAGATGACCGAAGAAGGTAAGCGCGCCACCTATGTGGCTCTAACCCGTGCAAAAAAGCGTGAACTCATTATTGCTGGTTCTACTCGCGCATTCCCACGCATCGTCACCGACTATGAGCAGATCGTTGATCTTCTCGAAGAGCGCGACGCCGAACGCAAGATCAAGGAAGAAGAAGCTGCAGCGCTTGCCCTCCTTGAGGCTGAACAGGAAGCGCGTGCTCTTGCTGTTGCTGAATCTCAGGCTCAAGCACTGTTGCTCGACAACAATCCCTGGTTGCGTGGTCTCAGCGATGAGGAAGTCACCGCACTGGTCGATCAAGAAATCGTCAACAATGCTGAAGCTGCGCTACAGATCGAAGAAGAGGAGGAAGCTCGCGAACTCGAAGCCGCAGAACCAGCAATTCAGCAGTACTTGTCGCAATTCGCTTTCGATTCGTTCTCGGAAGAGGATGCTGCTCTGCCGGCTCAGTCACCTGTACCAGCTGCAGCCACCGACTCAGTGGCACCGCAGCCTGTACTCCACCCAGCTATCCCGACCCATGTGAATGTTCAGACAAGCACTGCTCCGGTAGCACCAACTGTTACCGAGCTTGAGGCACCTATCAATGAGGGGCCAGTAACTCAGCCGACTTCTCTTCCAGAGATCACTGAGCCAGCTGTAGCGGTTGAGCCAACCATGCCAGTTGATGTTGCACCACAACCTCAGCTAGGTGACAACCTTGTCTACAGCACCTCTACCCCCAATTGTCACAGTGACGTTTCTGCAGTGAACTCTGATGCGTCAGAAAACGCTGCTGTTAACCCAGTCGTGTCCGATATTGAAGCACTTCGTGCAATTTTTAACAAGCAGTAATAAAACACACGAAGCTGTTTCATGCACCACCCCAAGAACCCCGTTGCAGCACCGACATATCTCTATGTTCGCTGTAACGGGGTTCTTGCGCTCGACCTTTAGTACTCACCTTTTCCTTGATTGGTTTCCACTACACACCCATGACCCCTATTACTACCACCAACACCCCGCTGTATTCAGCACTACTCCATACTCGTATCTCTGATGCGGAATTGTTGACACCAACAACAACTGTGCACGAAATTCTCGTCTACGGTCCAGCAGATTGCCCAGGGTGTACAGCGACACTTGATTTCTTTGCTCGCAAAAACATGCCGGCCACAAAAGTCACTGTGGCTGCCGGTGATGTAGCACATACCTACATCACTCAAGACTTAGGCTATCTCCAAGCGCCAGTGGTCACTATACGTGTCAGCCCCCCAAAGACTGACCACGACAACGAACACAACACCCAGATCCTGCACTGGGCCGGCGTTAATCGCTACCTCATGCAGGCACTCTCCCGTACTCATTTCTAGAAAGGTTTTCCATCATGTCTGAATCTACTTCTTCCACTAACTCCACCGCCATCCTCAACGACACCTTCAACCCGAAGCCTGGCGTACCTTATGCACGCGTCGAAGATCACGAGTTTGCCACGCGTGACGAATTCCGCGCTTGGGCTTCCAAGGAAATGGCAGCCGGCAACGTTTTCTCTGCAACCATCGCCAACGCTCCACGTGAAGACCGCATCAAGTCTTTTGTCATGGACCTTGTTCGCGACGGTATTGACGATGCTGCTGAAGAAATTGTCTCACGTATTGATTGTGGCGACTTCACTATGAAGGAGGCTCTCACCGCGATCACGGCATCAATCAACGACCTCGACGCTGAGGATGTTGTCAGCGACATCGTTAACGACCACTTCAGTTAATCCCTCCCCCCACACCCTCACAAAGAGCGTCGAAGCAATCTACGCTTCGACGCTCTTTTTTTTCGCTGCCTATATAAGAAAAGGACGACACCACCATGATTGAACATAATCTGTGGTTCAACAACATCACCAACCTTGCCTCTAAAAAAGAAGCAGCTGATAAATCCGGTATTCCAGTTCTCGAACTATATGACCAACTTGATGATGGGATTCTCCCCGAAAAGACTGTCATCGCTCTTGCACGTGCTTATGACCTCTCGCCTGTTGAAGCTCTTCTGCACACCGGCTACCTCTCTGAAGAAGAGACCTCCAGCATTACAGAGGACACCACCCCAGATTCAGCTGACGACTACCCCACCTGGGCACTCAACTCGCACCTTGACCACAGCATTCTCGAAGCTTTTGGCGACATCGCTGAAGAAGTAAACAGCGGACGAGTTTCTCGCGACAACGCCATAGAACAGATTAATGCATGGCTTGACGAGCTTCCAGGCAGCCTATTTAGCAATCTCCGCAGCACTAAAGCAGGCTACCTCGAACTGTTCGAGACCTATCTCGACTAAACCCAACCAGCACAACAGTAAGGAGAACCCTCACCCATGTCCTTTAAGCACCTCTATGACGAGACACCAGAAATGGTCATGTATTGCTCCGGGCCGCTGTGTGATGCAGAACTAGAGCATGACCGTGATGGGTGGACATGCCTTGAATGCGGCACCTTTTGGGTTGATGTCGTCAACGGTGAACGTGCCCAAGAGGATACACCCGATGATGAGCTAGAAGGATTACCTGTATATGACCTTTACGGCACCCACCTCTACAATCACCATGAACACCCAGAAAGTGCAGAATTATAATGACCGCACCTAACTCCCACCGTGTACCACGCCTGGCCTCCACGGTCATTATTGCCCGCGAGTCTGCTGACTCAAGCACTCTAGAATTCTTTATCCAGCAGCGACAATCCACTATGGCTTATGCAGCAAGCGCTGTTGTCTTCCCCGGTGGTGGTGTTGAATACAGCGATTACCCATATATTTTACCCCACCAAGACGCGCATATGACTCGCGAACAGATCGAACATCATGCGTACAGACTCCACATCGACCCGGAGACCATGGCGGCGCACATTACTGCTGCACGCCGTGAAGTATGGGAAGAAACAGGCGTCGATCTCGATAATTACGCCCATGAGCTGATCCCTCTTGATCGCTGGATCACACCGGACATTCCTGCTTTTAGGCGCCGTTACGACACCGCCACCTTCGTGCTCGTCCCCAAAGACAGCAGTGATACAGAAGACAACGCCCTACAACCCCGACACCAAACAACCGAAGCAACCCACTCTTATTGGGCAACTGCAGCTGACCTACTATCACAGTGGTCGAACGCAGAGCTCAACCTGTTGTTGCCGACATGGTGGCACATCAACCAACTGAGTCACTTCCGCACGCTAGACCAGCTCTATAGCTTCGCCCAACATGCTCATAATCCACAGCACACCCCGCCAACGGTGTTTTCTAACTGGGTTGTGCCCGCTAATGCGACCACCATGCAGCACTATGGATTCCCTGATCCAGCCATCTACTTTGACCATGCCACCATCGCAGGAAAACACCACAAAATCCCCTCAAGAAAGTAGGTCTCACCATGACTTTTGCAGAACTTACCGCACCGCGCACCATCATCGCTTTTAATGGCCGTGCCGAATCTGGCAAAGATACCGCAGCACAATATCTCACCAATATGCACAGTTTTCACCGCATTGCCTTTGCCGATGGTATCCGTGACGCACTCTATGCACTCAACCCACTCGTCTGTGTGGAACAGGCTGTTACCACGGATTCAGCCATCTATGACCGCGTTGCCACAGTCGTAGACAAGCTCGGATGGGATAGTGCCAAACAACTTCCTGAAATCCGTGCACTCATGCAGCGCATTGGTACCGAGGCCGGTTGGCGTATTCACGGCGAGCATCTCTGGATCAACCTTGCCGTCAAAAAGATTAACGAGCTACCAGCTGGAAAGGCAGTTGTCATCACTGACCTGCGGTTCCCCAATGAAATTGAGTGGTTGAACAACCTCAAGGACAACCCACTGAACACCGTGCAGACCATCAAAGTCATCCGACCAGATCATGAATCGACCTTGACTGCAGGCTCATTCGGTACTGCCTCACATATTTCAGAGAGCTTTAATCTCGCTACCGATGTTACGCTCCGCAACGACGGCTCCATTGACGATTTACATACACAACTGGCTGATGTTCTGAGCACCTCACCACAACCGGTGCTCTCTCGTAACACCCCTGTACCAAAACACAACGCACCGGCTCCAACCACTGATGCCGTATAAATAACCCCCGTATCAAGATCGCTGCACTCACGCAGACCTTGGTACGGGGGTTATTTTTTAATTAACTACAGCTCACACTTTAACCAAAGCTAAAGCCATCATTCTGCTGCTGCACTTGAGCTTCTTCCTGGATAACTGGCTGCTCTTCCTGGTTCATAGCCTGGTAACGCTGACGCATTCGCAGCTGCTGATCAACAGAGTTCAGTACGCCGTTAGCATCCATACCACCCTCGCCAAGTCGAACCTGAGTCTTGGGTACACCCATAAGCTCTTGGGTGTCGCGGTTAGTGGGATCTGGAGTCGTCATAATGAATCCTTCTTTCTATCGTTTTATATTAGTAGCCGTACTGCGAATCATTGGTTTTTGCTTCAGTCTCACGAACATACGCCTCATAAGGATTCGCAGGTCGATCCTCTGGCAGATTGGATTCACGGAAATCATGAACGGTCATATCCAACTGTGCTGCCTGATTAAGCTGTGCCGCTTGTACACGACGGCGAGCTGCCAATTCTCGACCTGATCCACGACTCTCCTGAGGTCGAACCATAGCATCAGTATACTCGCTCGACGTGTCTTTTTCCATAGTTATGGATTTAACAAAAGCATCCGCATCCTGCCCAAACGTCTGCCCATGCTTGCGCACAAACTTATCCAAAATCACTGGGTGATCGCGCTGCATCACCTTCTCAGCCTGATCCATCGCCCACACCTGAACTTCCTTGACCTGCTCAGTAGTCATCGCAGTCTGGTTGCCATCATCCTGCAGAACCTTAATGGCAGCCTGTGTACGCTGCGCCATAGCAATCTGACGCACCCGAGAAGCACTGCGTCCGCGTGTATCAAAATCAGGCAACAGTTTCTTCGCAGAGGCAAGACCGCTTTCTGAGACATCAGTAGCCGTCATAAAGCCAGCAACCACATCACGAACACCATCGGAACCATGCTGCTCACCAGCCACGCGCATCTCTGTCGCCAAGGTCGCAGCCAGATTGTCCGCGAAATTCTGTACATTACCCATCGGCTCACGAACGCTGAACCAGCCGGCATTTTTGCTCAAGCCTGCACCATCAGGAAACTGCCATGTCGGTGTCTTAGAGGTCACCATGCCACGTCGTTGTTCACCCAGACGCACGGTGCCAAAAGCCGTCTCATTAAACCGGGCAGCATAGCCTGGATCGCGCTCCATACGACGACCCACAATATCGCGGGCAGCGCCATAAATATCCTTCGACTTCAGGCCATGCTCTTCGCCCTGTTTGACCACCATGTCAATATCTTCTGCCACCTGTGCAGAGACATCGCTCGCATCCACTATCGCTTGACCATCCGCATCTACTTCCCGCATCGCCTCATATGCTTGATCAGATAGCCGCACCACAGTCTGCGCAGCAGAATTCACACTCATGGGGATTCGTTCACGGTTGCTAATAATCGCTGTTTTCTGCTGTATAAACGCATCAGAGAGCGACTTCGCTTCCTTCTCCGTCTTATCCCGCGTCAGCTTTGACTTCCAAAAATCTTTGGATACATATTTCGACAACTTAGTGTCTTTAGCCTGTTCCAGATCCTTGTTGATCTTGCGCTTCATATCCACATTGACACCGGTCATACGCGGACTCATACACCACATCACCGCAGCGGTCGTACATGCCGCCATCACAGTCTGGGTGTTGACACCTTTGCGTAGTGGCCCCATCGCAGCCTGTGCCATCTCTTGTGCAAAGTTATCATGAGCTGCATTGATCTTCCGCCTACGAGCAGCTGCATCTTTGGCATCCCGTGCTAGGTACGGATTATCACTTTTTGGTGGCTTCGCATACTTCTTTTCCGCTGCCTTGCGTTCCTTTTTGGCAATATCAATAGGGTCAAGACTCTGCGCATGGACTTCGCGCATATGTAGTTGCCCATCCACACCAGAAAGGTCAGCTTCATTATCGACCGCCTCTTGTGCACCACTGAGAGGCACACCAGCATCATCGACTAGTCGATCGCCATCGCTACGATCATCTTGCCCAGCACGCACCCAATGACTGGTATCAAATTCTTCAACGTCATTGAGATCATCAAAATCAGACGAAGCTGATTCACCAAAAATACTGCGCTGCTCACCGCCATCAACCTCATAGCTCTGTGTTATCTCAGATGGGTGAAGCTTTCGCCGAGGCAGCACATCACGCAGTGTTTCTGGTTCTGCAGGCTCACCATAAGCAACAGACTGTTGCTCCACACCAATAATAGAAGCCAAGTCGCTGCTACTCATGACATTTTTAGTTGGGTCATGCAGCTGCCCCAACGTCTTAGGCCGGGTTAATGACTGGGCCGAAGGTTCCTCGACACTAACCTCTTCTACCTGTTCACGCACCTGCGCACTTGCTTGTGTAGCAAGACTGATCTCTGCCTCTACGACCGCCTGGGCACGCCGAGCAACCTGCTCTTCTCGTACCTTATTGTTCTCATTCCCAGCCACTGTTCCCACACTCCTTAAAAGTCCATATCGTCAAACTGATTATTCTGAGCTGCTGCGCCTGTGCGTTCAAAGCGTCGCAACAATTCTGCGGCACCCATCCGTGCTGTTCGCACATGCGCCGGCACAGCAGCAGCTACTTCTTTGTCTGGTAGAGGTGACACAGGCTGCGCTGCAACCTCCGCCACGGGGTCAGAGACAACTACCTCACGTGCAACAGATCGACTCTGCTGTCGTGGTGTACTTTTCATGCTCTGACCCCGCGTTCCTTTTCTGCTGAAATCTACTGCCATTGTTTAGAGCTCAAACCCGCCATCCTGTTGTTGTGGTGGTTCCTGTTGGTTGTAACGGCTTGTATCAAATCGACCCATAAACTGATTGTTTGCACCACCGTTAGTAAATGGGTTTCCTGTACCTGGCTTCGGTGCAACCGGTGTAGGTGGAACAGAATTTTGTGGTACCGGATTATGCACAGGTGGAATATTCTGCTGCTGAGGCACAGCCGGTTGTTGCGCCCCCATTGCAGGTCCCTGATGTCCATAATTCCCGATTTTTCCACCCTGGTCGAATGGCTGACCAACGCCCCGGAAGTCCGTCTGAGCAGGTGAAACAGGCTGCTGTACTACAGGTGTAGCTGGTACCTCAGGTTGAGCTACAGGCGAGGTGGTAGGCAGCTGTTCATAATCAAACTGCCCAACTGCAACCCCAGATACCTCTGCTACATCAGCCACCGGTGCCGGCACCGCAGCTCCCGCACCGACCAACGCTGGTACACGCCGCTCAATACGGAAACCAGAGCGTTGCTGGACCCGCTCAAAGCTCGCCAATGACTGCTGTGCAGAGATCGACTGAATCTCTACATCAGGGATACCAAAACGTGCTGCATCCTCCATTGCCTTGATATTGGCTCGCACCACACGAGGAGCAAAGTCATAGGCATCACCGTCGTAGATGTTGACCTGCTGCTTTGCCATCTCACACAACAAATCAAAGCGATTCTTCTTATCGCCATAGGCAAGCTGATCAAGTGCTAGTGGCTTAATCTCAGTCGGCAGCTCATCGTGGCTGAGCACACGCATATAGCCCTGCTCATCAGAGAATTCTTCCGCGATCTTCTCCACCTGGTCAACGCCAACAGAAACACCCATGCCCTTGTCATCGGCGTACATCTCCATGTACTGCTGTACCCATTCATCCTTGGTGGCCTGAATAGGCTGGTGGTTGTCATCCTTGACCACCTCCCATTCATAGCGACCTTGCTCATTCTCGCTTCGACGCATCTTGTGACCTTGATAAAGATCACCCACGGGCCCATGAGAGTTTCTGCACGGTACAACGCATCAATGGGGTCATGCTTTGCCTGCAGAATTGACTGTTGCGCTGGTGCAGATGCAGCCATTGCTTCCTTGGTCAGACCTAGGTTGCGGCACAATGCCACCATTTCCTGTTCTTTTTTACCAGCCACACCGGTAAAGAGCACCTTGATGGCAGTTGCTTTCTGGGAACCCTCATAGTGGCTACGCAGTGCTTGCGCTGTTGGTTGACCTATATCCTTAAAGCCCTGCTCAGGGTCAGCGCCGATATAGGTGGCATATTCCTTCAGCTTGCCTGGTGAACCTTTCGCGCCCGTTTCAAAGCACTGTGCAACAGAAGACATATGGTTTTCCATGCCGTCAAAACGCAGGGTCACCAAACCATCACGGTTGGCAAAAGCCTGTGCATAGTGCTCGTTGAGATCATCCATGTGTGCACGGTTGACCTCTAGTAATTCTTCACGGCTAATCTCGCCGGCCTCGTACTCACGCTGGTAGCGGTTAAGCTCAGAGACAATGACCTTCATGTTCTCAGCCATTGCTGGATCATGATGCTGCGCTACCTGCACATCGAGACTGTCATGCAAGGTCAGCCCATAGAACATCGAGCCGTCCTCCATGCGCTTACCATCACCAAGATCGAGCATATTTGCCTCAACAGTCAGCCTCGACAGTGCTTCCTCATGCGCCTTTTTCGGCAGATTGCCGACTAGACCCACAGAGTCACCATCGAAGTCACCGTCAAAACTCTTCACCGACACTGGGTTAACTGCCACACCATGTAAATCTTCATTGATGACAACTCGCAAATAGCGCACACCACCATCGCGGATCACCGGATCACGCCACACCATCGCATAACCATTATCGAGGACACCCAACTCTCGTGCCATCGAAGAGTTCATGGCTACTTCATCAACTGCCAGGCGTGGGTCGCCTGTCCACACAGCAGTAGCGGAGTGTGACTGGCGTGCCGACATGAAGCCATCTTTGAACAGATTGTTCTTGGTCTCAATGCGGCTGGCAACAATATCATTAGCAATCCCGTCAAAGCTTGCCTGCACCTTTTTCTGTGCCTGATCGACAAACTTCTGTGACTCGCTCAGTCGCTTTTCCGCAGCACGGGGTAACGTGCCATGCTCAGCTTCCTCCTGGCGCAATGCATCAATCTTGGCTTGCTCTTCTGCCAACTTGTAGCACGTATCAAAAATGGACATGTATCGCGTGGTGTACTCATGTCGAGAGGTACTACCGTCCGCTAAATCTTCATCACTACGCAGATGCGGGCTGAGCAATGGCAGCTGATACATGCCTGGATTGTTGGGTGATTCTTCCAGCTGTGCGCCATTGCGCAGCTGCAGCTGAAAGGGAATCTCCATGACGCCACCTGCACGACTGATCTGCTCAACAAAAGCTTCTCGCACCTGTGCGCGATTAACACGATCGTTCAGGTTGCCGCCCTCATCGTAAATGCTCGGCATTTCGATGACATTGCGCTGCTCATTAGACTCACTGAGTCCCTCACGCAATTCACCATAGGGGGTGACATCAAGACCCGTGACCCGCAGATATTCCTGGAAGTTAGACAACGCAGAGACGTTGGTGCCATAAAAGTGCTCCATAATTTCATGGCATTCCTGAGCTTGGAGCACCCACGCTAGCTGTGAGGACGCTTTACGCCCCTGACCTTCACGAACAGCGTCTTCGTCATACACATTGGTTTTCGCATCAACAGCCATATGCGTGACGATGAAGTTGAGATCGCCAGATGCACCCGGCTGCACACGAGTAGAACCGTCATTGTTCCTAAACGTCACATCCTGTGGATCATTCATGAGCTCACGTGCCGTACCACCATTAAAACGAGAAATGGCAGAAAACGGACTCATGACAACCTCTAGATCGGGGTTGTCGCGGAAAAACGCCACCTCTGATTCCAGCCCTGCAGCACGTGCATCAGCATCACTCATCGCTGGATCAACAACAAGAGCGATCACGCCCTTATTACCGTGGAAGTCAGACAACTTATCACCGGCTACCAGTGGTCGCATCTTATCTTCCGTGTCGCGAATAACATGGGTATTCGCAAAATCAGCAGAGACAATAATGCCGTCTTCAAAATTCCAACCATGAAGCTGCGTCATAGCCGTACGTGCACCACCCGTAACAGCACTAGCCTGCATGATGTTCGAAAACGTCATGTTCTGACGATCATGGGGGTCAAAGCCCATCGCCCACGCCTCAGGATGTGCTGCAACAGGTACTCGATCAGCCGGGTCACCAGGGGTAATCATGCCATCAGCACCCACCTGCGCAGAGGGCAGCAAATAGCGTACTGAGCCCTGGTTTGCCGCCATACCGGTCATCATGGGATCAAAGAACCCTGCGCCGGCATCAACATCAAGCACAGAAATATTGCGCCCACCAGTCAGCACCAGTGCGTCACGAGAGTTATCGTTACGCGCATCAAAACCACGCTGCTGTGCCCGAATATCCTCCATCACATTGGCGCCATCACGAATTGAGTTGTCGTAACGCACACGCAAACTCGCAGTCTCAAGCAACGCAGCGCGCCACTCATCGCTCAAACCTTCTTCAGCACTACGCTCGAAAAAGTCCACTGGGAAGCGATTGTCATACAGTCGCTTATACGCACTGTTGATGCTGGTTGTAGCACCCACTCGGGAGCGTTCAGTAAACATCAAATCTTCTCGCACACGGTATGCTAACGCCTCTGACATCACCTGCTCATAGCCTTTGAGCTTGGTACGCTCTTCTAAACTCTTTGTCTCACTGGGTTTTTGTGGTACCACAGATGCGGTGTAACCAGGGGCGAACATATAGTTCTCGCTACCATTAAATTTGGTGACAATTTCACCATGCTCACCGCGAGTAAAAATCTGACCGATCTCGCCTTGCACATGGCGGGTGCGCTCACCGCGAACCTGCCCCTTACTATCTGTGACACGACTATCTTTCGCACCGACACGTCGCTGCGCAGACCACCGGACCACGCCGTTGTCATCAACAGCAATATCAACCACATCAGCACCGTTGCGAGAAATAGTCTCGGCAATAACGGTGCCGAATCGAGCCAACTGCGGGTCAAGATCCGGGTTGTTAATCATCTTCTGCGCAGTCTCAGGGTTAAATTTGAGCAGCTGCTGATTAATAACGTCATTATAAAATTCATCACCGCGCAGCTCATCGCCAGTAATCGAAGTTGCTCGCAACGCCGCGATAATATCGTCATGGTTTGACCACAAAGATTTAGCACTCGGCATGTGCTTCGCCACCGCCACCGGATCAAAACGCAAACCGGTAACCGGATCAGGCTCCACCGTTCCGACATAATCGTCAAGAACAAGTGCTGCGTGCGCACGCACACGATCCTCAACAGACGCAGCATTCATTGCTGAGGTCATCGCAGCGATCTGCTCATAATCACCATCGCGAATTGCAGCCATATAGTCGTCGCGATTGACACCAGGATTAAGCAGGTCGGTCTCTTCTCCACGCAGCATCGCCCAATAGTCCTGCTTTATCGCCATGAGCACATCGTCACCGGCAAAAGTTGGCGTGAAATCAGGATCTTCCGCATACTGTGCAGAAAGCGCAATCAGTTCTTCAACGCCAAGCTCCTCAGCCACACGTGCACGGGTGAGGGCAACACTGTCACTGAGCCATTTCAAGCCACTGTCCTCATCATCAAACCACTTTCCGGGACCAGCACCTCGATCACGTGCATCCTGAGCGATCGAAAGTCCTTCGCGCACCATAAAAGAGGAACGATTCTTAGTGAAATACGCATCCTGTGCCTGCTCCAACGCACGTGGATGGCGTTCATTAGGTACACCAACAAGACCCTTACCATCCTGTCGTTCAACCTCCCGACCGAGAGCAAATTTCACAAGATCGACAACTTCTGCCGGACTTGGCTCATAATCGGTAGCCGGTGTCCACGTTCCATCACCATTCTCCATGCGCTCACGAGCTCGCAGACGTTCTTCCGCTGTTTGTTCGGCGGAATACTTAATCACAGTGCCAGAATCATAGACACGACCCACCCACTGTTCATTGGCGCGAGTATCAGTGAGGCGAATATCAATACGGGTGCCCTCAATACGCACTTTGAGCTGCCCCGGCTCACGATCTGGCTCGATCCTAAAATCCACACCCTCATCGGACAGGTAGGTCAAAATAGCTTCCGAGCGTGCAATACCCTCGTCGGACATGACTTTATTGGGGTCAATTTTTTGGCTCGCAACATCTGCTGTATCAATCAACCCAGCACGCAACCAGGATGCTGCAGCTCGATATTCTTTCGCCGTCATAAACTGCCCAATATTAGGCAGTCGCATCTGGTCATTCTCGGTGATGGTACGCCAGGCAATAGCTTCGCCATTGACCCATTGAGTCAGCGGTCGCACACCACCTTTAGTGTCATCTTCTCGGTGAGTGCCCTCATAGACGTCATTATCCTGCAGATGAATGGTTGCTAGATCAAGATCCCTAATCATGCCAACGCTGTCCTCGGACAGCGACAGCAGCTTGGTTCCATGCACACGAACTACTTCACGGTCTGACCAGCGTGGATCATAAGGCGAAATAGGTAAACGACGACCACCCAGATCAGGACCCTCAGGCAAACCATTAGGTCCAATTGCAGCGCCGACCATCTTGTCGAAACGATGACGCAATGCCTGATAGCCCTTTGAGCTTTCACCATCGCGAGCAATCGCATTAAACATAGGTGCTGCGTGAGGCGCTACCTCAGCAAAGGCAGCATTGACAGAGGCGAAAAATGCCTGAGTACTCCCCCGCTGCTCTACTGGTTCGTAGGCTGCGAGATGCTCATCAACAAGCGCTCGGATCGCACGGCCATCAGAAGCACTAAGCTGCGACACCCCAGCATTAACGTGTGTACCCCAGGTACCAAACATCTCGACACCTTCATAGAAGGCGTATTCCTGAAAATAACTCTCCATCGGATCAATGTCAGGTAGCCCAGCACTTTCTGACTGACGGGCTGATTCTTGTGCAGACACCTGTTCTGCCTGCGCAGTAGCTTGGTCGCGTTCCTGGAAGATAGCTGCTTGTTCTTGTGCACGCTGTTCAGCTTCAACCTGTGCTTGTAACTGCTGCTGCACCAGCACATCATGTGATGTCTTAATAGAGATATAAGACTTTGAGTTAAGTATGTTTTGTCGTGTCACACCAGCAAACTGTGGTCGGTGCACACCGCCATGAGCTTGAGCATCAGCAGCAAAGGCATCATCGAAAGACGCAAACATGATGGCGCCATAGGTCGCTTCATCATTAAGGTCTAAGCCTTTATTATTTGCTGCGTGCTGGTTCGCAAAGGCACGTGCCAACTGATAGATACGCGCGGCATCCTGATCGCCCAGTGGAGACTTACCCCAGTGATCTTTTTGACCCCACTCTGAGCGCGCCATCTCAAGCGATCGCTCAAAAGCGTGTCGAAATAAAGTTTTGGACATAATAAAGTCCTCCCTTTTCTTTATTCTTTTGTCATATCACTAGTGGATATGCGGATGTGTGTTATTACATCCATAATCATACTCTAAAACTTAATTGTTTTTAAAGTACTTTTAGAACTAAAAATTAAAGTTGAAAACTTAGGTCTTCAGGTCACCGACAACCTCGCTTATGCCTAAAAATTTGTACTCACCCGCCCTTGCGCATTAGGATTCTCTCAGCTAAGACATGTTCACCACGGCACCTAAAAAGACACCATCTTGAGCCGCACATTCGTTCACTACATTCACTGAAAAATCTTGTTGACCACTGATAACTAACAAGAAGCGGCAAATATGTGCGGCTTGGCATAAACTGTGTCAATCGGTACCTGTGTAATAGACACACGGTAAACACGCACAAGATAAAACATTGCGAGATTTTTCATGAGTACAAAACCCACTATTGTGTCCACATTTTCTGGTTGTGGTGGTCTTGATCTTGGCCTCCAAGAGGTCGGCTTTGACCCCATTTGGGCCAACGACTTCTCAAAAGAAGCAGTCGAAACCTATAGGCACAACATCGGTGACCACATTGTTCACGGTGACATCACTGAGATTGATCCATTTACTGATGACACCATCCCTGACGGCGATCTTGTCACAGGTGGTTTCCCCTGCCAGGATTTCTCCATGATTTGGAAGCGCCCCGGACTCGACGGCAAGCGTGGCACCCTATACCAAAATTTTCGTGATTTTGTTGCAGCAAAAAAGCCTAAAGCCTTTATCGCAGAAAACGTCAAGGGACTCCTTACGGCGAACCAACACAAGGCTATTAAGACCATCATCGAAGACCTCGAAGCTGTAGAACCTGGCTACATCGTCAAGCCCCGCCTGTACAACTTCGCTGAGTACGGTGTCCCGCAATTCCGTGAACGTGTGCTCATTGTCGGCATTCGTCGTGATACTGGCTTTGACTTCAAACACCCCGCCCCCACCCACGGCCCTCGCGGTGACATGCCTTATAAGACTGCCGGCGAAGCGCTCACAGACGTTGAAAAAGTACCCTTCAACAACAACCACATGAAGATCATGCCTCGCACCATTGAAGTGCTTAAGCGCATCCCTGAGGGTGAGAACTTCACGGCTATCCCCAAGGATGACCCTTTCTACGTCAAGGGCATGATTAGCCACGTTTACCGTCGCTTGCACCGTGATGAGCCGTCCAAAACCCTTATCGCCGGTGGCGGCGGGGGTACATGGGGATACCATTATGAGGAAAATCGAGCATTGACCAACCGCGAGCGGGCTAGAATTCAATCGTTCCCCGATGACTTTGAGTTTTTGGGATCAAACACTGAAGTCCGCCGCCAAATCGGTAATGCGGTCCCTCCTGTGGGTATGCACGCTGTGGGTGAACGACTGATGAACTTGTACACCGGGAATTACACCCCCGTCGATCTAGAGGAACAGCACGCGTACTTGCAGACGCTCACCATTAAGGAACGTCTCGCGCTGGCTGATCAGGAAGCTGATTAAGTAGATATATGAAGCCCACCGTTAATGTTGTGTTCAATGCGCATCGACCTAACGATACGCAGCCGTTGGATAAGTTCTTTGATAAAGAACTCAAAGACACGCATCATCTCGATATAACGGTGGGCTATATCAGTGAGAAATCACTGCGGTATTTGCGCGATATTCTCGAAGAAAAGACCAACATCACCGCCAACCTCACGTGTGGAATGCACGCTTGTGAAGGCATGACTGCCCCGCAATTACATTACGCACGTGAATTACACACGTTCCTCAGTAACAACAATCGTGGCGGAGTTTTCGTACTTCCTCGCCTGCGATACCACGGTAAAATTTATCTTTTTCACCAACGCACAGCGCCAGATCCAAAAGCATATATCGGCAGTGCAAATCTCTCGGCCATCATTCCCGGCCACGCATCAACTTTCGAGACCGGTGTCATGCTTGACCCCGCGCCTACCGAACTCATCCAACATCTTCAACGTGATGTTGAGCCGCTTAAAGTACCCATCGACGAATATCACGTCCCCATTGTCGCTGATCAAAACGCCCTGATGCGGGGCGTGTCCAGGGCTGCACCAATGTCAACGTCCCATGTCGTTGCAGTCATGTCTAGCCCTGCTCAATACACCTTTGATCTTCCGCTAAAAGCCCACCCAAAAAGCAGCCTCAACGCTCACCTTGGCGGTGACGGTGGGCGAATGCAAAAAACCGGACGAAGACTTTCCCGCAAATGGTATGAGGGTGAGCTCATTGTTGATGAGAAATATCGCGATCTGCCTGGATACCCACAAAAAGGAGTGCCATTTACAGTCATCACTGATGATGGATGGACTTTTGAATGCAAGACCAGCGGTGACGGTGGTAAAAATCTTCGAAGTGTTGGCAGTCTTGAGACCTTCGGTGCCTGGATGAAGTCACGGCTTATCGACGCCGGTGCACTTGAGTTCGGTGAAACGGCCACCGAAAAAAACATCGAACGATTTGGACGATCCCATCTCACAATGAAGTACCACCCCGACTACAATGTCTGGTCATTCGATCTCAGCACTATTACGCCAATCCACCACACTGAACAGGACTAGTATGAGCGCACCATCACATCTTGAAATTTATACTCAAAGCATCAAAGACAATCCAGACCTCAATACCAAAGTCACACAAACTATCAACGCTTTCAACGAAACAGTTTTAGCGGACTACGATTATTTTGGTGATCGGCAGGTACTTCTTTACGGTGATGTCCAAAGTGGTAAAACGTCACACATGCTGGGTATTGTCGCTGACTGTTTAGACAAAAACTTCAACACAATTATCATTCTCACCTCGCCTAATATTCGTCTCGTACAACAAACCTATGACCGTGTATTCCAGTCTTTTTCCAACGTACTAGTGTGCGACAAAGATGACTTTAACGACTTCCGAGCTAATCAAAACCGAACCATTCCTCAAAAGTCAATCATCGTCATAGGAAAAATCCCGGCTGTGCTTGATAAGTGGATAGAGACTTTTGATCAAACACAAGCCCTTAGTGGGAACCCTGTACTCATCATTGATGATGAGGCGGACGCAACAAGCCTTAACACTAAAGTAAACAAAAACGAAGTATCCACCATCAATGACAACCTCAGAAGCATCCGTGAACTTGCTACTGGATGCGTCTATCTTCAGGTGACAGGCACACCCCAGGCTGTACTTCTACAAACCATCGAAAGCGGTTGGACTGCCGAACAAGCGCTGCATTTCGCTCCCGGTGATAAATACATCGGTGGATCACAATTTTTCAACGAATTCCCTAGCCCCTACACCCGACTATTCGCAAACACAGAACAAGATGAGCATCGCCACCTTATTGACGCTGTACACACATTTATGTTGACAGCAGCGATGTTCAAGATCAACGGTGAGACCCTGTGCAACATGCTGGTGCATCCCAGCCACACCGGTGCAATGCACGATGATTACAGCACCAATGTGAAAGCAATTATCGCAGATACATTCTCTCGTTTTGATGAGCTCGAAATTCAACAGTCTTTAAGACAGTCCTATGAGCAAATCTGCCAAACATATACCGAGGCACCGTCATTAAAGACCACCCTTGGCGTTGTGAAATTCATGGAAAAGGATTTCAACACCTACATCATTAACAGCAAAAATAAGACAGACGAATCTGATTGGGCTAGTGGTTACAACATTGTCATCGGTGGTAACTCCCTTGGACGTGGCTTAACATTCGACAACTTACAAACCGTTTTCTACGTGCGCGAATCCAAGCGACCACAGGCAGACACCCTGTGGCAGCACGCCCGCATGTTTGGCTACAAACGCCACAAAGACACCATGCGCGTGTTCATGCCGGCCACTATTGCTCAAACCTTCCAAGAGGTCTATCTCGGCAACGAAGCTATTAAAAATCAGCTCGATCATGGCACGCATATCAACGACATTCGAGTCATTTTAGGTGATGGTGTCGCACCTACTCGTGGCAATGTTCTCGACAAACGCAAAGTTGGAAAACTCAGCGGTGGTGTCAACTACTTTGCTGCTGATCCTAAAATCAAGAATCTCGAAGCGCTCGACAACAAACTCTTGGCCTACTTGGACAAGCACGGTGAGGACTCCACCATCGGTATGCGGGCGATGATCACCATTCTCAACGCCTTTACTGTAGACCCCAACGACCTCGATCTCGCTACATTCAAAGCCGCACTCCTTGACTTTGAGCGCAACCAACCTCATCTCACAGCGCGTATAGTGCTGCGAACAAACCGTAAGGTCAATCAGGGTACAGGTGCCCTGCTCTCCCCTACTGACCAAGCACTCAGCCGTGAAGAAGTCACACACCCATTATTGATCCTGTACCGCATTGAAGGTGTTAACGATGCTGCTGCGCAAAGAGGTGAACCTACATGGTCAAGCGATCCTATTTGGGTCCCAAACATTAAGCTGCCGGGTCAACGTCAATTCTGGCGCGTAGACAACTAAGTCTCACGCTATCACCAAAAACACACAAACACCGCTGTGGAATACTTTCCACAGCGGTGTTTGTTATCTCTCAACTACAACTAAACACCTTCAATGCGCCTAAAGGCTCGCGCGACTTCTTTATCAAAGTGACCTTGGGCAAGATCACGCCAATGCGGAAGCTTCACCAACATCATGCGGAATGCTCGGGTGGTCTTATATTTACCCATAGCAGACAGCGGATCATCGTCTGTACCAGATAGCGCCTCTTCCCCCTCAGCGTAGACACGCGACTGCTCCACCCCTGCCTGGGCACGCATAAGTGCAATATCTTCCTGCGACAACGCTTCGATCAGCACAGTGCCATCGACAGCATTAACCAAGCCGTTGTTAGCAGTCACCCGGAAATTCGGATCTTGAGCAAAGGCATGGACGCATTCATCATATGCGGCAGTGAGCTCATCTTCGAGTGAATCCTGCAGGATGCGGTCGAATTGATCAACCAGCATATCTCGTGACACCTTGCCTTCGGCATAACGCTTCAACTGCATGTCAGCGAGCTTATGTTCTGCATTCTCCTGATCATGGATGAACTCATCGTTGACCTCCGCTTCTTCTGCCAGAGACTTCTTTTCAATCTTCACGCCAGTAGCGACTGGAAAACCTTGTGAACTGTCTTCAAAATCATCATCAAAGTCGTCGTACTCTGATTCCATGAAGTCACGTGCGTTCATTACAGCTTCATTAGCCTCATCATAATCTGGCGCGTCATCGTACTCGTCTTTCGCAATCATCGTATCTACGATGTCCATGATTTCTGCCGAGTACACATCCATATCCAGGCGTGCAATATCTGAGTCATCAAGCCCAGTCGCCTTTTTGTAAATATCGACGGCACGCTGAGTACGAATCGACTGCGCCATACGCTTTTCCAGCATCGCCATAAAGTCCGGTGCATTTTGATTCACATCGAATTCATTGGCGCTCGACAGTGTTGGGATAGTCTGCAACGAGTATTCGCGACCCGGTTGGATAATCTGGTTAGCAAACAGCATGAAACTCATCGGCCAAATCGTTTCATTGCGTGACCACACCGGATACTGACCTGCACGGAAAACAACGGCATTCTGCGATGGCAGAGTATTTAGGTCATTATAAGACACCACCGGCTCTTTCTCAGTTGCAGACGTATACGACACTTTGCCCTCGGTGCGCATAACTAACTGAGCCAAGTCACGGGTCACTGTCTTTGAGTTCCTGCGTACAACATGCCGTTCACCTGACCAGTCCACCAACGTCTTAATCATTGTTTCGTCTGTGGATTTCAAGAAAATAATATTGGACGTGTTGTGGGTCGGGATCATATCGTCAGTGATGTAGAGATGGTCACGGTCGGCAATGCTGATGCATTGCACGGTGTCGCGACGAGAGAACTCTACAGAGACGATTTCGTTGTTTGCTGCCGGCACATCGAGGCGTGCCCGATCTGCTGGATCGAAGTTGTCTAAGATCTCTGGCGCCGGCGCTGTGACACCAGGTAGAAACACCCTATCCCCTCGTGCCAGCATCGCTTGAAGCTCTGCCGTGGTGACGATTCTGCGCTCGCCGGCAATTGTCTGCGTCATATTATAAACCCCTTCAATTAAATCAAGTAATTAATATACTAACTTAATTAAGTTTATTTTTTAAGATTTACTATGCTCTACGCAAACGCACCCAGAATCACCATAAGCACCGTTTCCAGACGCAGAAACTAATTGAGCATATTGTAAAATATAGCTATGCTGACAATGATTCCGCCACAACCATCTACACAGCTGGTAGATAGAAGCGTTGAGAAGTGCTTTAAGTGTTAGCGATTAAAGCGCCCACAAATATAACCAACAGCAAATCCAGCAAGAGCAGTTGTTGTTGCACTCTCGACAGGACGGGTGGCTATATCCTCGGCAGGACTATCGGGGCTATCAGCACTGCGCTCTTCAAGATCGCTATCATCTTTATCTTCGTCATGAAAATCAATGAGTATGCCATCAATAAAGTCATCCATGGTTGATGTGATGAAACTGGCGACTGCAATGAGCAGCAGCGCTACACACGTAATCCAAGCAGGTGTACCACTAGACGCATCAGGTGCGTTTGGAACGATGACTCCAAATGCAACACAGTAGACAACTCCAGGAATTAGTAGCCCATAAATAACAAATAGTACTGCATAAGCAATAGCAACACTGAGCCTAGAAGAAGTCTTGCTGACGTAAAGCGCCATGCGACGTGCAATATGCGCGAACTCATGGCGACCGTGCACTACTCTATACTTTGTTATCACCATGTAGATCACCAGGATTACTAAAGATATAATCATTGCACTGGAAGTTAGCCCTTCGGCCAATGGGAGTGGCGCAATCATCAAAGACAGCAACAGCGATCTAATTTTGCGAACGAATAATGTGCGTAACATGCTTCCTGCAATTTGCATATTGCTGGGATCATCTTTGGTTCTATCGCGTCCACCCTTGGGGTAGTGGTCTTCAATTCTATTGGTATTAGTCACTGGACTTTTTTCTCCTTGTGTAAATGTTCCCGAAAATAGTAGATTCATCCCGCTTTTAGGAACGGTAATTAACTCTGTCAATGAAACTGTGAAGTAAAAGCAGTTTCAATAAAAGCACATCTATACGTGCTCTCACTATCACTGTGCGCGCATCATAAAAACGCGCAAGCACTATATAAATATCAACAGTTTCTACACAATAATCAGAAAACAATAAATAAGCTGGTCACCGCAGCAACTCACCCCACCCGGCCCCCTTTTCCCTCGCTGACACCGGAGTCACCATAAACACCGTTTCCAGACACAGAAACTAATTGAGCATATTGTAAAATATAGCTATGCCAACAATGCTTATTGATACCCACCCACATCTTGCAGCACAACTTCTTGATCCTGATTTAGGCAAACTTCTTACCGCTGGCTCCAACAAAAAGGTCCAGTGGCAATGCCCTGAGCACGCTGATCATATCTGGACAGCCTCGGTGAATAACCGAACCAATGCGAAGAACCCGCGCTGCCCATATTGTGCCAGCACGCGAGTATTAGCTGGATTTAATGACCTTGCCACCACTCACCCACATCTCGCTGTGCAGCTGGTTGACCAAGATATTGCCCTCACCATTTCTGCTGGTTCTGGCAAAAAGCAACTGTGGCAGTGTGCAGTAAACCCCAAGCACCAGTGGTTGGCTACGCCAAATAATCGCACGAGTACTAAATCTGCGAGTTCGGGTTGTCCCTATTGCGCAAATCGAGCAGTCTTAGTCGGTGACAATGACTTTGCAACAACCCACCCCGAACTTGCAGCGCAGTTAGTAGATCAATCTGCAGCGACAACCTTTACAGCCGGCCACAACAAGCCTGTTGAGTGGATCTGTTGCAAACATGAGCCACCATTTATCTGGAAAACCTCACCAATTTTGCGTGTACGACAGAACACCCAGTGTCCTGTGTGCTCCGAACGAGCTGTGGCACCAACACTTAATGATCTTGCAACCACTCACCCTAAACTTGCCGAGCAAATCACAGACCCTCAACCAAACGGCATGAGTGCCACAACTATTATCCCAACCATCAGTAGGGGCTCCCATACGCAATTAACATGGCAATGTTCTAAAAATCATGACCATCAGTGGATCGCTACAGTGAAAGATCGAGTTCGCGGGACAGATTGCCCCACCTGCGCAAATACAGGGACATCACGTAAAGAAGCCGAGCTTGTTGAGGTCATCCGAGCATTGCTCCCAAACACTGATGTCCAGCAAGGTGCGCTCATTAATGGGCGTACTGGTAATCGAGGTGCATCGCCATCAACCGATGTACTCATACCGTCCAAAAATCTCGCTATCGAGTTCAACGGCCTGTACTGGCACTCTGAGCTTTTCCTCAAAGATAAGCATTATCATGCGAACAAATCGGCTCTCGCAGAACAAGCCGGCGTGCAGCTTATTCATGTGTGGGAGGACGACTGGAATCTTCGCCGCGACATTGTGATCCGCATGATCGCGCACAAGCTTCATGCAACCCATAATCTCGGCACCGTCCTACCAGCAGAAACCACTGACCCGCGTGTGTCCACCACAGCCTTTGCCCGCACACTCACACCAACTGCAGTCTCTGGTTCACATGCTGCTGCATTCTTGAACAGGAACCATATTCAGGGTGCTGTCTCGGCCACCAAGCATCTAGCCCTGTGCGATAACAACGGTGACATTCGAGCACTACTATCGGTGCGCTCACCAAAAAACAATGCCCGCATGTATCGCAAAAAAGGCACATGGGAGATCCAGCGCTATGCGACACTCGGTAACGTCCCTGGCGGTTTTACTAGGCTGCTAAAGTTTGCCGAACACACACTCAACGAACACGGCACAGTGCTCAAACAATGGATCTCGTTTTCTGCAGCAGATGTCTCTGACGGTGGTTTGTATCGAGCTGCCGGCTTTACTGCTGAGCAACAGCTTGCACCGGATTATCGCTATGTCGGTGGCGCAACAGGTTGGCGCCGAACACCCAAAGAAAGCTTCCAACGCAAGCGATTTAGAGACGACCCAGCGTTGCTGTGGAACGAATCTTGGACAGAGCACGAAGCAGCGCTCAACAACGAGCTGTACAGAATCTACGATGCCGGCAAAACCCGGTGGGTTAAAAATGTTGCTTGATTGTATACAACGAAAACAACCCCCTGAGGATAATCATCAGGGGGTTGTTCTGTTTCAACTCATTATGCTGCGCTTGCTGCATCCTGCTCGGCAGGAACCACAATCACTTCCCACAAATGCTCATCACACGCCTCTGTGGTTGAGCCATCTTTACGTGTCACTGTGAACACGTCCCGCTCACCTTGTGGGAACACGCCGTCAATCTCGCTGACCGTTCCCTTTGGGGTAAGCACCTTCATGCCCTCTTCTGCTTCGCCCATCGTGACCCATCCATCGGGTGTTGCGATCTTCGCCGTCAACGGCTGCGCATTACCTTGGAGAATCTTGTCTGAGGCTTCGCCATACACCTGCGTCAATTGCTGCAGTGTCTGCAGGATCAACGTAAATTGCTGTTCCTGACCCAAACCAATCGAAAGCATGGTTTCAAACCCTGCGATTCCGTGCCCTTCCGATTGCAAATTTCCCAACTCATCCAACATGAACCGAGTCTTATAATCCGGCTTCTGGTTCTCGCGTGTCATATACGACGAGTCAAAATTCAGATCCACTAGCTGTTTGATAAGAATCAAAATCAACTTCGCATATTTCATAAGATGCGGAGGCGTTACGAAAAACACTGCCTTAGGCTTCTCCGAATACCGCACACTCAGAGCCGACACCGCATCAACCATCGCATCAACCTGCTTGATCATGTCGTGACCAGGCATATTGATCTGCTCCTGCGTGAGCTGGTTAAGATTCAGTTTCTTCGTCTTAAACTGCACATGCCCTGGAACAAAGTCACCAGCATCGTTTTTCACCAGCTCAATCAGCAGACCATTCTTAATGATCTTCTCATCGGTCACCGGATCAGTAATAAACGCACGGCCTTTAAGGTTCGTTTGGTAGCCCTTGGTGAACTTGAAGAACAACGTCTTGATCAAAGTGCCAGAAGTGCCGTTGAGAATCCGCAAACGCAAGTACGCAGTATTACTCGGGAACGAATCCTTAATATAAAACCGCGCCCAACCCTCAACCGACAACGTGTCATCATGAACAAAATTCTTACCCAACGGCTTGGTGAACTTGGCGTCACTGTAGGCATCCCATTTCACCTGTGATCCAACCAAGTTGTAGCGCTTCACATAGGGGGCTGCAAAACGAACACCCATGCGCCGTGGAAACGACAATCCGGCCAAGTCAACATTCTGACTTAGTGTGCCTGAGGTTAACGTTGAAATTGTGGGGTCTGTAAAGAAGGACATCGCTGTAATCGCGATACCGTAGACCGACGCGATCATTTTTTCAGCGCCACCCATTGCTTTCAGGGCCTTATCTGCGTTGCCTACCAAAGTACGAACACTGGACTTTGGCAGACCGTCTGTGGCACTAAAGAACAAGGTGAGCATGTCTTTTTCTTTCTCACCCTCCCACAGAAACATTTCGTTCTCTTCGGCCTCTGTCACAGCATCCTGGAACATCATGGCTGCATTTTCATCAGTCTCTAAGTTACCGAATTCACCGGCACGTGCACGTTCATTAAGCCGCTCAACGGGGTTCTTCAGCTTCTTTGCCGAAAGCTGCACAAAGAGCTGGTAGCAGTTGTAGAGCGTTACTTTGCCCCACATCTGATCAATACGTGTATCGAGGACTTTGGCATCCCAATTCTCAGCTGCAGCCTGCTTGCGCATCTCGCGCTCCTCTTCCAAATAGAAGTCGATAAGACCATAGGCTGCACGCTTGAAGGCATTGTTGGCCGCATTCGGCCATACCGGATCATCGGCACCGTCCACCGGAAAGAACACCTCTGCGATATTTTCCACATAGGTTGCGCACTTCATCCCGTTACCTTCGCGAGCTGCTTCGGCTGCTAATCCCAACGGGTTATAAATATCAGTTTTCAGGTTGTTAATCAGGTTAAACTGAACAACCTGAAAACCGCGCTTAGACATCCGAACATAATTTTTCTTCAGCAACTCGCCTTTAGGGTCGTTGATACACATATTGTTCGGTCGAGTTTCCCGTGTCCACATGTCGATCATTGGCTCAATGTAGGTCTGACCCTTACCTGCACGAGTCATAGCCAGCACCAACGTGTTCACCGGAGCCTCATCGACGACATAGGCGCCAGCTGGTCGCTGCGGCTCATAATCGGGGAATTCCCAATCCTCATTGATGTGCTGCGCAACAGTATCCTGCTTACCAGTCTTGTCGCGATTACTACCGCCAGGGTTCCATTCAATCGTTGTCGGATTAAAAAACCGTCGCAGCTCAGGAAGGTTCGGCACGTCTGACTTATCAAAAATCGAGTGACTAAATTCGTTGTCAATCATCGGCAAACTCTTAGTCACCGGCTGTCCTGCATTGTCATAGAGCACCTCACCCTTTTCGGAGACAATTTCACCGGTGTCGTTGTCGATAATTGTCTCCTGCGCAAACTGTGTCACATCCACCTTTTTCAAACCCTTATTCGACAACATCACATGAGAAATCATGCTTGAGGGCTGGACTGGTGAGTGTGCACCGACATCAGGGAACAAGCTCAAATCGCGCACAATCTCCTGCGGAATAGCCAAACGCGCGTCATTAGTGTGCTGGTTAATATCCGTGGTGTCCACAGCAACATTCTGAGTCTCTAACTGACGCATCATAGCTGCACGTGACATCGCATACACACCTGTTGCAATAGCAATCACAAACATCACCCGAATAAGACTGGTGTGCCCAAATAACAGCCAGCTACCCACCGAATTATCAATAGGTTCTGGTGCATCAAAGCCATGTTCTGCGAACACACTAGCTACATAATCGGCGTACCACACTGGCTCTTTAGGCACGCTACGTGTACAGTCACCAAAATTATTGCCAAATTCATCAAGCGGTTGGTAGCACGTGGTGTGAGCACTACTGGTGCCAATTTGCTGTTCGACGGCAACGTAATAGGGCCTCACACCAAGCTCATCGAAAAGCTCTTCATCATAGGGTGAGCTAGTATTCATCATTGTCTGGACCAAAAGCCCGATGCCGCCCCAGACCAACCACATCACGATCAGTACAAACACACCCAAAATTGCAGCGCCCACCTCAACCCACATTGGTGAGCGCATTTCTCCAATTTCACCACGTGCTAATTGCTGCTCATTATGCACATCGCGGTTGCGGGCTTTATCTGTTACCCGCTGTTTTCGCAGCTGATCAAATGTGCGATCAGTCTGTTTCAGATCTTTGGTCCCACCACCTTTAAAGGTCTTGCCACCAGACACATTGTCATAGTCGCGTTTGCTTGAACCAAATAACGCCATTGTCCTTGCCTTTCTGTTGATTATTGCTATACAAATGCCCGCCACACAATTTCTTATGTGGCGGGCATCAACCTGACTACTTTGGAACCCACAATGCGATCTTTTAGAAGAACACTCCACCAGCGACCAAGCCGGCAATCAGCGCCGTAACAGCACTACCGACAATCATGAAAACGTAGCTTTGATCTTTCTGCTTCAAAGACTCAACAAAGCTCATCGAGTTCGCCTCAGCCTGATCCGAACGCTCACGCTCGGCAGCCATTTCAATCTCGTGTACTTCATTGTTTGCACGAATCTGTTCTTCCATACGCTTCAACGCCGCTTCAGCATCTAGGCGTGCGGTGGTAATTTCTCGCTCAGCACGTTCTTCCGATGCAGCGACAATAGTGTCGCGACGCTTAAGCTCTGCTGCAAACTCCTTCTCCTGGCGCTCAAGTGCCTGTCGCTGGGAGGCGATCATCTTGTCAGTCTCGACGCGGATACCCTCGATGCGCTCTTCGGCTTCCTTGGTTAGCTGTGCCACGCGATTATCCGCAGCAAGCTTCTGCTCATTCACCGATGCCAAACGCAGATCATCTTCGCGGTGATCAGCAATAAACTTGTCAAGGTCACCAATGAAACCGTCGAAAGTTGCTCGTTGCAGTTCCGCCTGGCGCTCCACAATGGGTCGCAGCTCGTCAATAATGCGAGATTCTGCAGCGTTAGCCCGTTCACCAGCACGTGCACGACGCAGTGTGTTCATGCGTGCTGTGTAATCCTCAATAGTGCGATCCCGCAGGCTCGTCAGCTCTCGACCTACTGCCTCAAGTGATGCAGTATGCCGTGGCATATGGCGGCGGTCGTACTCCACGCGCTGTTCTGCGATCTTTGCCATGACATATTCTTCACGGTTCGCCTCATACTCCTGCTGCAATTGCTGACGACGCTCTGACTCCACGCGCTGTTGATCACCAGCCATAACATCGCGGTCACGCTCAATGGCGCGGTAAACCTCGTAGAATTCGGAATCCTTATTATCCAGTCCAAGATCACGAGCGATCTCAAGATTAGAGCGATCGTTTAGAGCAATATACATCGCGCGTACTTCTTCATAATCACGCTGATGCTGGTCAAGCAGCTGACCATTAAATACCGTCACCAATGTACGAAGCTGATCACCTAACCACGGTGTAGTCTCCTGGAATTGCGGCATCGCTACCTGGAACGGTGCCCTAGTCAGAGCGTTATTGAAGTTTGCTTCATCGACATACAGCCCCAAGTCGTCATTAACATAACGTTTGGTGACAGCATCGCCCACTTGATCAGCGTCAAAGCTTCGGTCATCAGCTGCGTGCACCTGCGCCAATGCTGCCTGAGAATCCTGAACCGGATTGTAAGCCAGTGCTTGTGCAAGATCTTCTCGCAGAGCATTCAGCTCTGAACCAGTCTTTGCTTGCACGGACTCAGACACACCACGAATCAGCGCCTGGATCTGCTCATCAGACATACCGGCTACTGGTGCTGGTGCTACACCAGATGCACCAAAATCTGGCTCATCGTCACCGCCGAAAGGATCGTCTTCTACTACATCACCAAAAGGTGCCTCGTCATCGTCACCAAAAGGATCTGCATCGGCTACCGTTTCTGCAAGCGCCTCATCCGCGGACTCATCCTCAGGCTCGGTAGCCTCTACATCGTCAATACCAAAACCATCACTGAAATCCGGCGTATCCACCTGTTCTGCTAGTTCGGCATCATCAAGGCTCGCAATAACCACTGTGTCATGGGACTCCTGTGCATCAGCATCCACTACGTCTGCGCTGTGAAGCACCGGCTGTGGCGCTACATGATGCTTGCCCTGCAACTTGGTGAACACGTGCACAATATTGTCAATGATCTCTGCACTGCTCGGATAGGAGCCCGCATTAAGCTTTTCGCGAATGAGATCATCAGTGATAACTCCCGCTGCATTGACACCCTCAAGACCATAGGGCACGTCACCATCTTCGTCATCAATATCTACCTCCGAGGTCTCGTTCAATACCTCCAAGAACGTCGCGATAACCTCGAAATCAACCACGTCTTCGAGGTCAGTCGCACCACTAAGTACGTCACCAACCTCTGCAAAAATGTCACCGCGTGCCGAAGCGCTGTTTTTCGCTGGCACCTTGAACACCACCAGCTCACCCGTATCCGGTTCAATTGCAGCGACACCGTAGTGCCAGCGCGCCTTGTTGCGCAGCAGATCAAATTCATCCATACGATCAAAAGAGGCTTCATCTGGAATGACACCGAGTACATCATTATCGAGCAGTTCAGGCGTAACCACAGAATGAATATCATCGTTGATCACCAGATTGATGATCGTGCCCTTATCCTCATTGCTCTTTTCTTTGGCATTGAGCCCACCGAATTGTGGATCGTGAGTTGGTAGCAGCATGACTACCCAACCGGTCTCACCTGGCAAGGCGAATGCGTCATTGCGACGCATAACCTCGACTGCAGCACCTGGTTCGGTTTCCTGAATGACCGAAGCGAGTCGTTCTTCTTTGCGCAATGGCTTTAGTGCCGCATCGCCAGAAACAGCCCCCTCCCCCACTCCATGAGAGTTTTTCGCTTTGGTAAAGCGATTTTTCAATGAATCGAGCATAACCCCTGCTTTCCGCTGTATTTCGAGAATCTACATATGTCGAAAACTATTAAAGTCGCGTAATTAATATAACACTAATTACGCGACTTTAATATTGAGTTTCTTTGTGTTTATAACTTATTCAAGCGACCCCAGAGTAATTACCCCTCTACACGCTTAATCACCACACGTGCTGTAGACACACGGTTGGTCTTATTACGCATCTGACCATCGACATCAACGTAAATGTCACGCACCTCGGGGTAGGTATTAATAAAGGTTGCGACCTCGGTGACTACTTCCCGCTGCAAAGATCGCACCGCACCACGGGCACCACCGGACTCCGCACTTTCCTCCACCTGATCCACCAACAAGAACTCCATCACCTTGTGCGAACAGTGCATAACCACACCATGTCGTGCGTATACCTCACTAGCCACATCTTTGAGCTTTTTGGTGATAATCCTGTCCTGCGTCGTTTCCGATAGTGGTTGAAACGGCACAATCTCATCCACACGCCCAAGAAGTTCTGGTGGAAAGCCTTTATTTTTGATTGACGTATGAATGTTTTTAATAAAGTCTTTAATTGCTCGTCCATCACCTGTGTCATCAGTGGCGTAATTCGAAATAGTCTCGAAAATCTCAGAACCAGCGTTGGTTGTCATAACAATATAGGTATTAAGAAAACTCACCTCGCGGTTGTAATCATCAGATAATCGACCATCATCAAGTACTTGCAGCAAAAGCCGTGCAATAGCTCGGTCAGCCTTTTCTACTTCATCGAGCAGAACAATGGCATTACCCTGGTCTGCCACGCGGCGCGTGAGTTCAGACCTAAACAGATCTAGACTTGATTCCAAGGCAAATTCCGACATATCAAATCGAATAAGGCGCCCGGTATCATCACCAAACAGTACTCGTGCCAACTGCTTAACTAGCTCTGTTTTACCCACACCAGTGGGGCCAGTGAACAAAAAATTCGACAGTGGCCTGGACTTATCATGAAGATCGGCCACCACCAGCTGCAAACGACGTGCTACCACAGTCGTAGCGAGACTTTGCGCCATCACTTTCTCATCAAGCTTGTCTTTAATGCTCGTACCATCGACCTTGAAGGCAATATCCACACCAATAGCATCGTGGAGCACATCGCCCAGCAGATCCATATCCATCGGCTTGCCAGAGAGTCGATGCCAACCCACCATTGCATCAAGGACGCGAATTGATTTACGAGGCTGGACAGAACTCGGCATAAAACGCTCAGTGGTGGAGTAAATCTGCTCAAAAACGTGATCGTCATAAAACTGATCGCTTACACCATAACGATCCGCCATACCACGCAAAATCGCCACAGTGGTCTTCTGATCGGTCGGTGTTAGTCGAATTTCCTGCAAGCGCTCCGTCAATGCTTGGTTCGGCCTGATGTGCTCATGAAATTCTTCCAACGTGGTCGCAGCGATAACACGCACACCAAGCACGCCTGACATCGCCAAAATCGGCTTAATTGCCTCTACCGCAGCAGTAGACAGCTGCACAATTTGGTGAAACTCGTCAATAAAGAGCACCAGCTCATGACCCTCGTGCTTGCGATAAGCAATAGCGTCTTCAAACACACCTTTAATGCGTGCTGCCATCTGCGCCGGCGTGCTCAAATCCGCAACCATTTTCGCTACATCGACCTCGATATAGTTACGTTCTGGATCTTTCACCAGTGCTTGCTGCACCAACGTGGTTTTACCCGAACCCGCAGGACCAACGAGCATGACATTCGAGATCTCTGGTCGCATCAGCGCAGCCATAATCTTATTGACTTCTTCTTCGCGTCCAACAATCTCACGCACCGGTACGGCAACAGGTGCTGCATACGCGCTCAAATAGGGGTACTTGTCTTCATCAATCTCCCGATTAATCGACACACCTACCGACACACCTACCATACTCTGAGTCATGTCCCCACCTTTACAAAAAAGTTAATTGAGTTTAATAATCAATTAAATACTACACTTTATTAATTATTTTGTTAATGCAGATTATCCCCGTAAATATTGTCCCAGTGCGCAACAAAAGACTCCTCTGCCTGCTGCGCTGCACTCATGGCAGCACTCCATTGATCCAGAGACATATACACCCACGGCCCATCCATGTGCGGCGGGTACGCCTTCATGCGCATCAACCCAAAAGGGCCGACAATCATCGCAGCAGACGTGCCCAAGCACAGGCCAATAAGCACGCCGACAAAACCGCCAAAAATAAGACCTAGGGCCGGACCACCCACAATGAGTACACAGAGCGTAATAAATAGCGCCACCATGAGTTTTTTCATTGCCTCAAAGGGATACACCCGCTTCATGACCCATACATAGGGTTGTGACTCATCAGGTTGATAATGCACAAACTTAATCGTGTCTCCGCCACCACCACTATCGTCATCGCTGAAATTCACGAGCATCACCTCGGCTTCAATCTGACGTAAACCTACAGGTACATCCAACAACCGCGCTGTACCCGCATCAAGAGTGACCAGCTCAGTGCTGTCAAGCCCAAGACTGTGAAATTGCGCTTCGAGCTCAGCAATTTTTCGATCATCATGCGATTTAGACATCGCGAACACCTGCTGCCACGTCTATCTGGGCACCGTCTGCATCGACTGGGTTATCAGCGTCTCTCCGCTCCGAAATTCCGCTGGTTTTATTGACATAAGCCAACACCTCATCAACCGCAGAATTATCAACGACACTAACTTCTAGCGCATTCTTCTTGTGCGCAGCCTTCGCACGGTGGTTATCTTTCTTGCGCTGCACTTTCTCCTTGTGAGCAACCTGTTTCTGTGCAGCCAGCTCCGCGAGACGTGCTTGTTTTGCAGCCTTCTTCTCGGCACGCTGTGCAATGACAGCAGCTTTCCCTGACTGCTCTGCCACAAATTCCTGTGCTTTTCGCTTACGTTCTGCCTCTTTGTCGCGCTCAGCCTGAGTCTGCTTACGCTGTGCATCACGTTCTAGCTGTTTGGCTGCCCGAACTTTACGCTGAGATTCTTGCCTATGGTTCCACCACCCGGCGACATCGACGCCATCAGCTCGACCAATAATGAGGCGGTCTTTTTTACGAACACTTGCCTGTGCGACACCATGAGCCTGCACGGTGACATCAAGTTTGTCCGCCACAGCACACGCGCGACATTCACACCCGCGCAAGCCTGAACCATAATCCTCTAGCTGTGCGGGATTATTATGCAGCTCACGGCCAAGTTTGTGGTGATAGCGTCGTTGCGTTTCCACCAACATGTGCTGACGCAGTGACGCAATATAATTTCCAACTGCTGCTGCATCTGAGGCGACGGGCTTTTTAGCCTTCTTCGCTTCGGCTCGGGCCGCAATGTCTGCTGCAATATCGTTCTTGATACCCTCCCAGATCACCGAATCCATCTCCACAGGATCAGCTTCCTCATACACTGTGCCAGACATACGCTGCTCATAGCGCAACAGTGCGTAGACCACCATGACAATCACCGCCACAAAAATCGGCACGTACAACAACGGCAAACCGGCACCAATAATGAGCACCAATACGGCCAGCGCACTGAGAACCCCACTGACAATGATGTGTACTGTCCACCGGGACTCCGTTATTTCTGTGACTCGTACACGGTGATCGGCTGCATCCCGTGCTACTTCGCAGCGTGTGGTGCGATTCCAGGTGTGGAGAATAACCTCATTCTCCGGCGTTCCCATTTTCATAACTTATTATCTACTTTCCCAATCCGAAAATATACTAATTTACTCCCCTGTAATATTAATACTTTAAAAGTAGACTTTTAAATAGCGAGAAATGGACAACAACCCCGCTCCCAGCACAGCTGGAAACGGGGTTGTTGTTTCGCCTTGAGGTCTGAGGCCTACTAGACCTCGTAACCTTGGTCGTAGCTAGTGTCCACAGATCGCGACTCCTGAGGTAGCGCTACCTGTGCGATCTCAGCTCGCTGGGGCTGACCCAGATTCGCAAACTGCGGGATCTCGGTGCTGATCTCATTACTCACCTGGTTGGCACCAAACCCTGATGCAGATGTTCCAGCGTTGCTGTAGTCATCACCACCACCAAAGTAGTTTTGTGCCAGTCCTGCAAGACCGCCTGTTGCGCTACCAATGCCAGCACCGGTGAGACCACCAAGTGTCGAGTAACCAAGCCCGCCACCCTGAACGGCACCAGACAACGAGTCAGCGAGACCCTCGTGACCCGATTCGGCCAAACTATCGTGTATTTTATCGGCACCAAAGCCGGTCACACCGCTTGCCATCGCAGATTTCAGCACACCTGGACCACCATCTTTAAGATACGATCCCAGGCCACCGGCAATAGCGGAATATGCACTCGCCTTCATTGAGCCACCTTCGGCCTGAATCGCATCATTAGCAAGCTTGGTAAACACACCAGCACCTGCACCAGCGAGACCTTTGCCGACCATGTTGCGCGCTTTCGACGACAAACTCTGCCCGTCTTCAAAGTCGTTGTAGGCAAGCCCTGCACCTGCGGCTGCACCGGCAAGACCAGCGCCCATATTGCCATACCGACCCATGAAGCCACTATTCTCTGCAGAGTTCTGAGCAGTATTGTTTACCTGCCCGAAGCTCATCTGCTGGTTCTGAGCTTGCTGATTGTTCTGCGAATTGCCCAAAAACTTATCTTTCGCCCATCCCGCAGCAACAGGGGCGACTGTTCCTGCGACGGCCAGAAGTGGAATTGCCATTTTATTCTTCTCCCAAAATATCTAGTAAATGAGTCCCGAGACAAACACCCCAACAAATAAGTTTGCTGGGGTGTGTGTGTTAAAGAACTCTTAGAACGGTGGTTCGTTCTCAACCTGTGGTGCTACCGGCTGCTGAGCTGCCTGTGGCGCCAAAGCTGCGGCAACTGCCGGCGGCTGAGTGAAAGGGTTTCCGGCAGGTGCTTGCGGAACCTGAGCTGCGGCTGCAGCCTGCTGAGCAGTTGCCTGTGCTACCGCATCGGCATAGACCGGAGCGCCCGCATACGCTGGCTGCTGATTCTGCATAACTGGCTGCGGTGCCACCTGTGGTGCTTGAGCCTGGGTAGCTTGGGCTTGCGCAGCCTTCTGCGCTTCCGCTGCTTGGCGATTCATAGCCACAGCCATAAATTGCTGCTGCTGGATATTCATCGCGTCTGAGATGGGAACCCCGGATGGCTGCAAAGACTTAGTGTTCATGACCGGAGGAAGAGACTTGCCGTCCTTAGTCTTCGGGAACATGACATCTGCCTTGACCAACATGGAGTAACCGACCGTCTCACCGTCTTTACTCAAAAGCGGTGTCATCTGATTACGCCCCTGTGCAGCCACCGCCTGCATCGCCTGAATCTGCGCATCAGAATATGCAACGCCTGTGTTGCGCTGACCACCTTTAGTTTCAAGGTGGAGGTGAGGCATAGTCTGTGGCGCAAGATTCGCATTCGCACGAGTGCCATCAGCATCAATTGGGATCTGAGCTACCTGAACATCCGCAAAGTGAATAGTGTTACCCTTTTCGGTCACATGCTTGGCGCTGTCATAGACATTGACAACGAGATCTACACCCTTAGTGGACGCATTCGGGTTGATGACATTGCCATCTTTATCTTTACTTCGGAAATTCGCCATGATAAAAGCCCTTTCGCACTAGTTTGTTTGGGACTTTGTTTATGACTTCCCAAACAATTCTTATTAAGTATTAATGTGAAGCATAATCATCTTGTCAAATAAATGCAATACTTTTTTCGAAAACTTATGAAATTTATTTACACCTGTTTGAATAGATTTTTTAAACAAAAAAAGAACACATCGACTTAATACATGTCAAAGTTTTCTTTTTAATCAATTAACCTAAGCCACCATCCAGCACAGCCCGATCCACTGCATCGCGAATAAGTGGTTGTACCCGCTTATCCAGTGTGACTGTTCGACCTCGCTTGATCTGCACAGATTCTTGCTGCACACGTCGTTGCACCACCTCAAAAGCTGGCTGTACAGGTACCTGATCAATCTCTTGTTGTCGTTGCGCTGCTAATTCTTCTTCACGAAGAGCCTGCTCTTCTGCTGCACGCTGGGCACGCTGTCGCGCCTGCTCTTTGATCCTGGCAAGCATGGCGCTGCGTAAAATACCGGTGCGAGAAACCTCAATGCTCGTTGCTTCCATGCGTGAAATATCGGCATCCGCTACACCCAACTCTTCGACCACCGCCTCGGGCTCTTGCTGCGAGCTGATCATCCACTCCCGTGCACGCTCAAAGGCATACCGTCGCTGGGTGACAAGCTCTCCATAACTACGCACAATCGGTTGACTGACTTTTTGATCGCTAAACCAGTCATAATGTAGATCATGTAAATCAACCCCGCGCACCTGCTCAAAATCATGCTCCGGTCGGAACACCACCTGAAACCGGCCACGCAAATGATGCACCGGGTCATGAGTCTCACGCTCTGTACTATCACGTGACTCTTCCTCAAGATACGTGCGCACAGAATCAGATACATCAGCAGCCGGCAACTCAATTGTTTGCTGCTGTATATGTCGTTCATCTGCAACCTCTCCCCCAGCCTCGCGTGGATCTGCTGCGTCCATCAATACAGCATCCCCACCGACCTCTAAACGAGCTCCTAGCTGCGCCCATTCTCGACGCAGATCATCAATTTTTTGCCCATAGGTCACCATCATGCGCTCAATTCGACCATCTAAGACAGCACGTCCGGCTTTACCTTCAGCACCTGTGCGTGCAAGCAATCCACCGCCTGGTTGATCATAAAGTTGACGGCCTAAAGCCTCAGCAGCACGTTCATCGCTCATACGAGCCAACGAACGATCCGCACGCAGAGCACGCAGACCCACCACCTTTTTGCCGTAGTCTGCAACCTCAGCCCACTGTTTTTCCCACTGACCCACAGGTGGCGCAAAGGTTAAAAAGTGCTGGTACTTCGATTGGCACATTGCATGGTACTGCTCTTCGGCATCATAAAAACTCCACATCACCTGTGAGGTGGGATCTGCTAGACCTTGAGCATTAGCGTCCTCCCAGGATCGTTTTTTCGCAGCAAACTCATGGCGTTGTTCGCGGTGATGGTTCAACCGTGCAGAATACGAGCGCAAACGCAGCCCAAATTCCTCAATACTTGGCTCAGGCGCTTCCGCTTCTACTTCTTGTGTGCCACTACCACCCTGCTCGTCTAGATCCTTACTCTTTTTCCGTGCAATACCATCAAGCAAATCCTCATAGTCTTGACCCATGACAGTCAACATGGCTGTCGAGACATCGCGCTGCTCATCGGGGATCGCAGATAGGACACTGTAGACACCATTCATAGCCTGCTCAATGATCTTTTCCCGACCATTATCAATCAAACGCTGTGTGTCCTGCTTGCCTAAACCTTCTTTGACCCGGCGTTTTTGTGCATACTGATAAACCTGGGACATTGCTGCCGGCATGGGTGAATCTGATTCACCTAATCGCGCCTCCACCAACTCACGCACTAATCTATTCGGCTTATCCATTTCTTTGGCGTTGGTCGATGCGCGCCACAGGCGCTTATCCTCGGGCAAACAAGCGACTACAAATTGCGCAGCACTTTCTTGGGTAAGTTGATGAAACGCCCAGCGCTTGACATAACTGGTGACATTACGTTTTTCATACCCCACCGCTGCCGACAAGTGCGCCATATGCTGATGCTGATCAAGCCAGGCATCAATACCACGCCGCAGAACTGCTTTACCGGGTGCATTGATTTTGCCTTTTTGCGTGCCATCAGCTGCACGATTCCCATGACCGGCATCGACCAGAGTCAAGTGTGCGTGCACATGCTTCGTATCGACCTGGATCACGCCAACATAGCGTAGGTCATCATAATGGCGCTGCGCTAAACGATCGACACCGTGCATGACAGCCATCCGCAGCTTCATCTGATCGACCTGCCCGCGATAATCACCGGCACGCTTAATATCTAAATCCTCTGGAATAAGACCATGCTCTGCTAAATATTCTTGAGTAAAAGACAAAACCACTTTCATCACGGTGTGGCCGTCCTCGTAAAGCTCTTGCACATTGTTACTTGCTGCATGAAGATCATCGTGCGACAGTGAGACATCGCCGTAGCCAAAGGCCACACCGCCATTACCCTGAGCGCTCAGCATCAAATCATGTACGCGCTGCCCATCCTGGGTAGTAAATTCTGCGAGTTCCCTAGGGTGCACAGGTTGTGATGGGTTGGCGGTGTCGGGAGCTGTGTCCGCGCCCGCGCGCAGTGCTGCTCGCCGGGCGCTGCGTTCTTCACGACGTTGTTTCAAGGTGGTGCGGCGACCTTGCCGGCCACGACGAGGGCTCATTTCAGGCTGCTGGTCATAGCCTGTTTCGCTGTCCGTGGTGAGCTGCTCCACAGCGCTATCACGGGCCATATACCGCATGATGAAGTCATCTAGTTTGTTGCGCACAATCGGCGCCACTGTTTCTACCGCATCACTGCGTGCCATATAGCCAGAAATATATTTACCTGGTGATGATCCCCGAGAACCTTTACCATTTGCTTGTTTGATCGTGTATTCATTGCGCACGATAATGGCTTGTTTCAAACTCATTTTTCCCCACAGCTCTTTCGTTAACTACTACAACAACAGCGCCGCCACCAAAACGGTAACGACGCTGTTGCTTCTCCTGATGCCTCACCTTGCCTAAAGCACGACGTTGCGCGCCTCTTGATCCACAAGCCAGGCTTCAACACCACGTCTAAACAACACACGCTCGGTGTCCGTAATCTGCACCTGTGCGTTGCCACGTGCGTCATCGACACCAAAACCTGCATCGGCCATAATGATGTGCGCATACACATAGCTACGACTCACCTCGACAGATGCGACATAACGCACGTCCTCAAAAAACGTTCCCTCAAGCCCCATGAGCCCATTCATCACGGCTAAGCGTAATTCCATGAGATCAATGTCTGGATGAGTGTCCGCATAAATATCCTGACCAAAATAATTCAGGTCAAAGCCCATAACCCCATGCTCATGAAGATAGCTCTTATCAAAAACGACAATTGCCGAGATGACTGTATGCCCGCACGCAAACAGATCCTGAATATCTTCTGCAGCGGTTGCTACATCTTCATTACTGAGCGACGCGTCACCATAACCGAAGCACGAACCTCCGTCATCGGCTCTCAACCCTCGGGCTGCAATATTGTGCTGGATATGCTCATAGGGCTCTAGTTGTGTCTTGGTTGCACCGCGACCTTTGACCAGGCGCTGTTCAATCATGACCATAGCGTCATCGAGTTTCACTGTATTTCTCCTGTTGCCTTATGTGTGTATAGCTATGGAAAAATCGGCGCCACCAGCACAAACATGCTTAAAGTAGCGCCGATTCTCGTTATAGGTCTAGCCCGCGTTCTGCAATTTTTTCATCAAGCTCACGCTGCTCCACAGGCGTGGTGTCATATCCATGCTTTTGCTCGCGAATATATGCCTCACGCACAGATTCTTGAGTCTGGATCTTCTGTGCGACACGTCGGCTGGCTTCACGCTGTGCGGTCTTAGCGCGTGGCTCGCGATCAAAATCAAGCTCTGTCGCAGAAATCTCTGCAGCACTAATGCTCGCTGGTGCTTCTGCCTCAACGGTATCGACAACATCATCGGCATCAAGATCAATAACGTCATCGAATTCAAGCTCATCAAGATCATGAACAACATCGTCAATCTCTGCAGCACTAACAGTTGGTGCAGTATCAACCCCAGTCTCACGTTCGCTGTCCTGCTCAATTTCTCGCTCCACCACAGGCTCCTGGGTGCGAATCTTCTCGTTGTAGAACTCGGTGACTTCGCGCTCCCATTCACTCATACCAGCAGTGTCATCAAGATCATGGGTAAGGAACTGTTCAGCATCGAAGCTCTCTTCAGCACCAACAAGCACAGGCTCAGTCTGGAAGGAAATTCCAGCAAGTTTCGCCATCAACTGTGCCGCGCTCAGCGCTCGCTCCTGCTCAAGGCGCTGCGCATGTGCACTGACACCGGTACGGGTGCGGTTGGCATCAGCGAAAATATCCTTGCCCTCAATCTCTGCGCGAGAAATCGACTCAGATAGATCCGTGCCCGCCTCGCCCGCTTCACGCTGGCTACGGTAGTCCTCAAACATGCTGGTGAGCTCATAGCCAGAGGATTCTTGACTAAAATCCACACCATGAATCTCCGATAATCCCACAAGCACAATCGGTGGTGCATCCTGCGACTCTGGTGCCACGACAGTGACGTCGGCATTCATGGGCAACTCCCACGGCAGGCTCGTCATCATCTCGCGCGGTGGCTGGAAACCTTCTAGATACAGTCCTTTATCAATGAGATCTTTATGCTGCTGTGGACTGAATTTATAAAATCCACTAAAACGCTGTTGGTTTTCTGAATCAAACGTGATTTTTTGAATGTCGTACGGTAGCTGCGACAATGCGGTCACGCTGTCAATGGCACCCTCAACGTGCAATACCGGTTCATGCTGCGTGCCAATAAACTCAACTTCAACAACATCTGGGGTAAACACCGCGTATACCGGCGCATCAAGTTGTACTTTTTCACCTTGTTCAGCAACCCGCTGCGCTGCCGGTGAATTGGTGTTAAAACCTGCAAGCTTCATATCGTTTCTCTTTTCTCTACGTATCGTGATGGTCGCGTTAATTAGTAACGGACACTAATGCTGCGAGCTGCAACAACAGCGTCGTTGAGGGCGTCGTGTCGGTTCTTATCGTCTGACTCTTCTGACTCAGACTGCTCCTGGTGCGCCAGAGTCTCTTCGGCCTGTTCTGCCGAGTAGATGGCATCTAGTTTGCGCTGCTTCTGTGACTCTTTGGCCTGCTGCTTAAGTAGTTTCTTGCTTGCTCGGGCGCGCTTAGCTTCTTCACGGGAGACCTTTTCACGCCCCGCATACAACCCCTGTCGCAGAGTCATGGTAAAACGCCACAAGGCGCCGAAGATGAGATTAAGTACCTTCATCACAACAAGTGCCAGCACAATCATGAGGAAAAGCACCGGGATGACCCAGCTAAAGAGGAATCCATCAGTGGTGGAAACAATCACACCGGCAGAAGCGCCAATGCTAGAAATAACCAGACTTGGCAGCACTGATACCCCCCATGTGCCGATGATGGTGACCACAGTGCCAGCTGCAAGGATCGCTACCGGCCACACCGCGATGACAAAAACCAGGAAAGCAAACCAACCACCCAGTGAGCCGGTGAGGTTCCAGACCTTATCAACCCACGTAGGCCACCCACCGGTGCGCGCAGTGATCGGTTCCACCGTATCAACCGCCACCGCCTCTGCATTCTCAACCTGTACCACATCATGAGCGCGCTGCAATTGTCGCTGTTTCTTATTTTTCGCTCGTGCCATAGTGCTTATCCCAATTCCTTTTTAATACAAGTATGTTTGTCACTTTCTTTTTATAATATTAAAAGACAAAACCCCCAATAGCTAGTCACCGACTAACTATTGGGGGTTGCCCCAGAAACTTTTAACCTGAGTACTTCACACCACCGGGAACAGTGCGTGCTTCGAGGTTACGAATCTTGCCGTCAATCACGTCATAGGCAAGCCGTGATGTGGAGGTTGTTTCCGCCTCACCGCCAGATCGCTTCGACTTCATCGTCACCGTGGATACATAGCTGTACTCTGTGCCATTAATACGAGTGACCACAGATTCTAAGCTGCCAAAGCGGTTGGACAGATCCGCATCATAGGCGTAGTGCACTTCGCCAGTTGGGTCTGTGCGAGCAATACCTGCCATCTCACCAGGCATAAACACAGACATAAACTGTGATTCTTCATCCAAGTCATAAACACGCATCACCTGTTCACGCACGTCAAGGTAGTCGCGCACGCTGTCCCAGGTCAGCGCCATGGTCAAAAACTCCCGAACAACTGCGTCATCTGCAGCCTTATGTTCAGCATCCATACCGCCAGTAGCATCACGCACTACCTGCTCTAACTGACCATCGAGCTTACTGTTTAGCGCATCGCGCTCTTGCTGCAAGGCCATAATCTCGCCAGTTTGACGCTTTAGTACAGCACTGCGATCAGCAGAAGTACTGATAGCAACAATGATGACCACCACTGCCAAAATCAACGCAATAATCATGACAATATTTCGAACGAAAAAGCGCTTGACCTGATCAAGCATCGGCTCATCCTCAGTCACACCACTCTGGTTGTGTAGGTTTCGCGTCGTCATTATCGGTTCTCCTGTGCCTTGTTTAGCTCAGCGATTTCTAGCGCTCGCTGTAGTTCATCAACAAAAATATCTTCGCCCTCAAGCTCTCCGGCTTCACCGCCAGCACGCGCGGCACTCGCCTCGGCGTTTGTGCCATGAGCGCCAAATTCAGTTGGTGAAGTGGTTGCACCGATACGCTGATGTCCCTCATAGGTATGCGCCAACGCCAGCGAACTAAACACGCCGGTATTGATGTTGTAATCAGCTGTTACCCATGCCAACAGTGCACCGTCACGGTCTCCACCAGTCAAACGCGCCTCCCACATCACCACCACGTGCTCAGTATCAGACATCGACAGTGTGGGGATCACAGCCCATTCCCAGGACTCAGCACCCATGGGTGCCCAGGTGGGGCGATTATTATCTCCAACAACAACTTCTTGTGGCTGGTACCAACGACCTGCCGCCTGAAATTCACCTGTTGTACCAGCGGATACCGTGAATTTTGGCTTGAGCTCGTCAACAATTGCCTTAAACTGCTCGGTAGCCACATCATCATCGACACTGGTAATAATGCCGGCTAACTGATTCTGTAAATCAGCCACATTCTGTGCACGTGAGGCTGCTGCATCAAATTGACTAGCAAGAGTCTCTTTTTTAGGCATTGCCTCTGCAGTGTTTTTTAAGTCATTAACTTCATTACGCAGGGTAACAATCTGCTCATTGTTTGCGCTTACCTTGTCGTCAAAGCCACCTGAGGTGGTACTTATCCACAACGTTGTACCAATAAATACAGCGCCAGCAAGCACAGTGATCGCGATGCGACCCAAACCAAACAGCGGCTTTCGCTTACTTGCATCTTCTTGCGCTTTTGCTAGACGACGTTTACGGATTTGTTCTGCACGACGACGCAGATCATCACCGGTAATCTTCTCGAACGCTTGCTTTTCCTTATCGCTGCGCACTTCCCCATTGACGACCCCATCGACAGAGATGGGCTTAAGGTCATCCGACCCGCCATTATTCTCAGCCATATTAAACCCCTTTTAAAGTTACTAAGTTATTAAAGTTTCTAGAATATAAGTTATTACACAATAACGGGGCGCACAAGCGCCAACTAGCAGCTCATACGCCCCGTTAGACCAACCCAGCGTGAGAAAAACTTATCCCGAAGGAGTTGTCATCGTTGGGTTAGTCATCTCGCCAATTTCTTTGCCAGCAGGGATCTGCACACCGGAGAACACTGAGTTTGTCTCGGACTTGGTGTTGCGGAACACCTTGAAGTTCACACCCCAACCATCCAGGCTTAGGGTGTCCAACGCAGGCGAACGGTCATTCAACGATGCGTGACCAATAGCTGCATTAGGCTCTGAATTACCAGGGCCCAACATGTCCACAACAACCTCATTGCTGACATACATCGCCACGTGATTCGGTGCACCAAGGAGCACATCGCCAGGCAACAAATCGCTTTCTGACATAGTGGCAAGATTGCCGATTTCCTCCCAACGGCTCGATCCTGTGCCCACAACATACTCATACTGTGCTGCTGTTGGGCCTGCCGGGAACGTATCATCCGTACCCGACCAGCGAATAGCGGTGGCAACGCCACGGTCACAGGATGCGTAATACGGATCACCGGTCAGCACTTCATCATGGATATAGCGGTAAATATCGGTACCGTCATTGCCACGAGAATCAGCCAAATAAGGATGCGAAATCGTCACCATTGCTTCTGCTGCGGACGTGTTTCCACCTGAGGTGCGGTCCTCTTCAGGACAATCATTAAGAGCATCCTGCTCATCACGCGCCGTGGCTTTTGCTGCTGCACCATCAGCCATAGAGATCACAGACTCACCCAAGGTTGAGTTCTTTTGCCAACCACCCATCTGCGCGTACCACTTAGATGCTTGCTCTGCACGAATGGGTGCATTACCTGGGACATCTGCCGGACGCTCCCATTCACGCAGGAAATACTCGGACGCTGCGGTGGGGCTATTGCTACTGGCGTTTTTATTATCAACCATTTCCAAAAAAACCTTGCGATCGCTTTCATTGTCGCCACCAATAGCAAATGCAAGCTGCACGTCGATGTAATGCCAGTCTCGATTTCTATCGGCAGCAAAATCTAGCAACATCTGTGTGCGCCCTGCTGTCCACTGCCCAAGCCCAATACCCATCGGCTGAGGTTCAAAGTTCTTATCCCACGCAGCTCTCTTCCGGGGACCGATGGTATTTGGTTCATCAAAAATACCCTCCACCGAAGTCGGGTCGATACCTGATTCTGTCTCAAAGTTGCCCAAGATGCCGGCGATATTTTGATCATTCATCCCAAGATACGACAGCGCACCGTACACCAACTTCGCGTTCTCAGTCATATCACCTGCGTCAATGGTAAACGGGTTGGTCGTTACAGGTGTCTCACACAGCTCGATAATGCCGTCTTTTCGACCTGCCGGCACCACAATCATCGACACAATCAACGCAATAGTCGTCACCGACGACAACACCGAGCCTGTACCCGCCAGCATTGCGCCTGCACGTGCGGTGATCATGCCACCTGTAGCAGCAGAGATACCAGTACCGGCAGACAGGGCAAGCCCCATCATTCGTGTCCACAGGTTTTTAGCCAAATTACCCATAGAGCGAGCACCATTGGCTGCAAGTGCTGCAGTACCAAAACCTACACGTAGTGCACCATAACCTAAGCCTTGTGCAGCTGAGCGGGTCTTATCTTTTGCTTCATCAACAAACCCTGAGCCTCCCGAGTCACCATTATCAGGTGCATCGGGGGCATCATTTGGTTCTATAAAATCATTAGCCACAATGCACTCTCACAATCAATAAAAAAATCTAGAAACGGAATTCAACAGCGTCGGAACCTTGGGCAACCTGAGTATTTTCCACGGCCTGATCAAGCTGTGTTTCCGAGATCAACAGTTGTTGCAAAAGTTGTCGCTGGTAGCGCTGCTTTTCGTTGAAGTAGTCCTGGTATGCCTGTGCCAGATTGTTTTTCAGATCAATGAGCGGCTTTGCGCCTTCACTGAGCACATGATCTTCTAGGCGATCGCCATTGCTTAAGACCCACTCCATCTGGGTGGCATTCCACGTCTCTTTGGTTTGGTAAGCGTGATCAGTAATCCAGTCCATCGCGTCTTGTCCACCTGGAATAACACTGTCTAGATAACCGTCCAGTGTGGTGCGATTACGCCAATCAAAGTCATAACCGCCACCAAAAATATGATCGGTGACCAGGCGGTATGAATTGTATTGATAGCCCTCACTCATCAGATTATCCAGCGACGCAGCCATGAACGTCTTGTCCTCCCAACCTGGGACAGATTTCCCGGTGGGGTCCTCAGCGAGCTGCTTGGTAACATCGACACTTGCCAAACCTTCGATACGATCGCCGCGAATTGACTCATGCGGAATAGGCTCAATCAGCGACACGCGCTCACCCATAATGGTCGCGCTCGTAACGCCGAGCGCCTCCTTGTAATTCTCGATGCGACCAAGCAGTGCGTTCATACGTGAAAGTGACGTATCTAGTGCCTGTCGGTGACCCACCTCCGTATCTGTCATAGAGGTCTGCCAATACAACGCACGGAGATCAATCTGTTCGTCATTTAATGCCGGCAACGTCGCCAAAGTCTCTGCCGCTGGATTGAGCATGATGCGCCACTGGTCATGATCAATAAAGGAATCGTCATAGCCTTGAGCCTTCATATTCTCCGAGGTCAAGTTTGTACTATCGACTTCGACAAGCTCTTTCTTTGCACGCATTGTGATGTTGAGAACCTGCATATCAAAGCCCTCGGGGGCCTCAAGCATGAGCCCAATTCGACCATCACCAAAGCTATAAATGGAACCCACAGTTGCTTGAGAGACATCTGCTGCTTTGGGACTGGTGCCAAGGTCTTTCACACCGGTGACATAGGCAAAATAATCCTCAGCATTAGTGGACATATTGGCGGGAACAGCAAACTTAATAACAGCAAAAGCCCGTGTGCCCTCTACATTTTTCCAAAAGCCTGCGAGCTCGCTGACTTGGTTGGTTCGTGATGATCGAAACTCGACGTTGTACGTAGCTGTTTGAGAAAAATCAATGTTGCCGGCCTGCACTGCGTAAACAATTGTGCTGCCAAAAAGCAGTGACCCTGATACCACTGCTGCACCCGAAATAAGTGCTACCCGCTCGATCGTGTAGTGCTGCCCTAAACGAAAGCGACTGACAATACGATCGACTTTCTTCTGCATACCCTCTTTATTTGATGATGACTTTTTCTGCTTTGTTTTTCTCTGCACAGTATTTGTCATAGCTCTACCCCATTTCTTTAATGACAAACTTATTTTAACTATTTAAAGACTAATTAAATTTAACACAATTAAATAAACAAACATACTGCATTATTTAACTCAACTAACGCCCCCAAAACATACAAAAAGCACACCCTCAGACATCTGAGAATGTGCTTTTTGCGTGGCGCTAGATCTTAGCCACCTGTACCGAAACCGGTAACCGTATCGCCTGCACCAGACGCAAAGTTCAGCGCAAGTGTGATACCACCAACTAGGAACGCACCACCGACAATGATGAGCAAAATAGTGGTGAACCACTGAATCTGCTGACCACTCTGACCACCGAAGAGCTTGCGCATCACGTTGACAAAGCCCCAAATCACAGCAGCACCACCAACAAGTGCCAGCAGCGAACCACCAATAATCATGAGGTAGTCAGTCGAGTTTTCAAGGAACGACTGTAGATCCCAACTCTCACCCGTGGTGTACTGATCAGCACCATCCCAACCGGTGCCACCCTGTGCAACATAACTAACATTTCCAGGAATTGACATATTCACCCTACTTTCCACACTGTTCCCATAAGTAATAAACAACTTTTGTTACCAACCAATAATTTAGTCTGTTTCTTAATGGGTTTCAATTCCTTAAAACATTTATTACTTAAATAATCCTTAATATCTAACGGTCCCAGAAGAGAAGCAAAATACACCCTAATAAGACACAGGGAAACCCCTGAGAAACATCAATGTTTCTCAGGGGTTTCTTTACTTACTTAGTGGCTACCGGCTCATTACTGCTTCGAGCCAGTGTCACCGCCCTGTGGCTGTGACCCCTGATCACCGTGATCAGTCTTTTTTGCCTGCTGCTGTGTCTCGTTGCCGCCCATGCTTGCCATGCGGCTGCTTACCGCAGCTGATCGCATCGCTGCGTTCATCGCCTGACTGGTCGCAGAAGGCTTCTGGCTTCGCTGTCCACGAATGCCATTCTTGGCACTGACACCGCTACGCTGTGCACCTCCGCCGCCTTGGGTTGCTCCACCACGACCACCAGTGCGTCCGCTACCACCCATCGCGTCACGAACATTAGCACCCATCTGACCAGGCTGTCCGAAGCCTCGAACAGCTTGTGATGCCAGCGAGCCTGCGACGTTCGCACCCATAATCTGAGCTGATGACGGAGTACTTGTATTCGCTGTGTGTGCAGTATTGGCCTGGTTGTTCTGCACAAATGCCTGCGCATGTCCAGACTCTTGGTAGTGAGCCTGACCAGGTGCTACAGGTCCATGTGATGCGTTAACCACATGAGCAGCACCTGTAGAACCGGCAGCACCACCAGAAACAGCGTTACTGATAAATCCAGCACCTGTCGCAGCGTTACCCATTGCGCTTGAGACAGTGCCTGCGCCTTGTGCTGCGGAACTTGCTGCGCCCGCTGCACCGATCACACCTGCAACACCCGCAATGCCGGCTGCACCTTGTGCCATCTGACCAAAGCTTGCGCCAGAGGTACCTGCATCAGCATTAGTCACTGCATTCTGGATCTGACCAGGAACCTGTGACAAGTGCTGTGCCGCCTCAGTGAACTTACCGGCCACATCAACACCACCCATACCACCTGCTGCATAAGCACTGTTTACACTGTCGCCAACCTGCTGACCCATGGACGCCAGCTGAGTATTCAGTGCCGAGCCAGAAAGATCACCAAGCTGCTTACCAGCCTTTCCAACCGGTGCTTCAGTGGCCTGAGCATTAAGCGGCTCGACGCCACCGAGAGAACTAGCTGGTGCAAGACCCTGGGATGCTGCAACCTGAAGCGCTGCATCATTCACAGCCTGATCTGAACTCGACACAGACCCACCAGCGAGAGCACCCACTGGGGCACCACCCTGCAGCGCAGCCTCGCTCATATTCAGACCTGCACCAGAACCTGTCGCACTGTAATCAGCACCAGTGGTACCAACCGCACCCACAGCGCCAGAGACCTCTGCGCCGTAAGTGTCTGGAATCTTTGACAGACCAGACTCAGTGACACTGCTTGCCAGGGACTGATCATCCATGACATCAGCTGCCGTGGTAATGCCACTCGACTTCACACCAGATTTCTCCATCATGGTTCCTGACGAGCTCAGACCAGCCATCTTCGTCTCAGCTTCAGCAGCGCTCATTGGTGTGCCATCAGCATGAAGCGGGTTGCCCTGTGCATCGACGATCGCACCCTCACCGTCGAGGGTGGTTCCATCAGCACTGTACGCAGCATTGCTAAATGATGCCTGACCAGAGCCACCAACAGCACCGTCAACGAAATCAGCACTAGCATCCGCAGAAGCGGTTGTATCGCCATCTGCTACATAGTCACCATCGACCGTTCCTGAAGCAGAACCAGCTGTCGCATCGGCATCAACAGTAGCGTCGCCACCTGCTGCAAACGAGCCATCGCCGTCGCCGTCCATAATGCCCTCAGCTGCTTGATCAATGCCTTCCTTGGCGAGCCATCCAGCACCTGCAGCACCACCAACAATTCCAGCAGTAGCCAAACCGGTCTTAGCAAAGTCACCGAGCTTGCTTGAGCCAGATCCACCACCGTCAGCGCCGCCGCCTGAGCCAGAACCTGAATCAGATCCGCCATCATCACTACGAAGTAGTGCATGGGTGGCGCCAATACCGACACCAGTCGCAGCAGCACGACGCATCATGCCGTCACCAGAGGTAGCACCCGCAGAAGAAACCTGCGTATCGAGGAACCGGTTAACAACAGAGGTCACAGCCTCATCAACGCCAGATACCAGGGAGCTACGCACCTTCATCGCGATGATAGTGAAGACGATGACACCGAGCGAAGAGATCACCGTAATAACCAACGCTGCAACAGCCATGTTATTCGAGGCGCTCAAAGCCAAGCCAACAAGACCCATACCACCAGCAACCACCGCATCAGATTCAACATCACGAAGTGTCGATGCCAAAGGTTGCTCAAAAAGCGCCGGCACGGTCATGAGGAACTTGGTGATCAACTGGTACAAGAAAATGGTACCGATAATCTCAATGAACATCGCCACTGTGTACACAATGACCTTAGCGACACCGGCGATAAAGCCCATGGCTGCGAAAGGAACAGCGCCAATCAACGAAATAGAACGTCGAATCGAGTTAAACAGCATTGCTCCGGCATAACCGATACCAATAACAATAAAGCTACCCATGAGCGAGATCGCAGAGAACCAGTACACGATAGACATTGCACCAGTGCCGATGAGATTCACCGAGTTATGGGACGCACGTGAATAGGTGGAGGTTGATGTCGAGGCCGAGTAGACACCGGCGTCAGCAGGGTTGAAGGAGGTGTTGAGGTAGTTATACATCGTCAGCGGGGACAAGTTGCAATAACTGCGGTAGTCACCATCGAGAGCTGCGCCTAGATCACCTGGCAAGCCACCAACTAAGCCACCAAAAAGATCATCCCAAATTCCGCCAAGTCCACTCGCCGTAGAAACAACAGAATTAGTGCAACGTACAGTCGGATCAAGTGTCCTAAATCCGATTCCGCTATCACTGATCTGCGCACTTGCCAAGCCAGCCGAGTCATGAACCGCTAGCAGTGGATTTTTCGCCTCAGCAATGTCCTCTGCAGTCTTTTCCTTAATGGACGACTCAGTATTGTAATCGGTCACCCACGCCATCACATCTGACGCAGAAGTTGGATCATCCTTCGCCAAGTCCTCCATAGCACTTCGAATCGAAGTCTCAAAGCTACCCGAAGAGAGGCTCTCATTTTCAATATAACGAGTAAGCATATCCACAGTACGGCCAAAAATAGTCGTTGCTGAGTTTTGTGCAGCTGCGCCACCACCACCAACGATATTATTCATCTCCGAGGACTTAGGGTTAGACATCTTTGACATCCAGCCTGCATCTTCACCGTTTTGGAACTCTAAATCAATCGCTGCACCAGGTTCTTTAAAAGCACTGAAATAATAATTTGAGTTCGCATTAATTTCCAATGTTGTATTCCGTACCGTCCGCAATGATTGACCTGTCGGCGCCTGCTCATCCAGATCCCATGAGATCACATTGGCATTACCTACCTTCGACGGGATCTGTAAACGTGTATTCTCTGCCCACGACTGGAAATCAACATAGGTGGACAACACGATTTTTGTCGCGTTTGATCCCGCACCGGTCGAGCTACCAGCGCTCAACAAAGAATCGAGCGCGCCGGTGTAGGTCACACCAAGAAGTGGCAACCCAACAACACCATAAATAACCCGGATCGCGACCTTTTTAATTGCCGAACCCTTATCCATGCGGCGCATCATGAGAATACCCATCATGGTCAGGCCAAGTGAGACCGGGATAACCACAAGCCAACCAATGCTGACAGCCCAGTTATAGATCTGGGTAAAGAAGCTCGTCATGCCTTCAAATGGAGTACCTGCTGCGGTCTGTCCGCCTGCCATACCCTCAGTGAAAGTGGCATTAGTGTTCTGTGACGCCGGCGTCACAAGAAGGCGGAAGGGGTTAATAGTCGTCAAAACCTTTAGTACAGAGTTAAAGACAAGATCAATACCACCAGAAATCATGTACACAGCCATGATCGAGTAACCCATACCTTTACGCTGCGCCATATCAGTCGCAGAGTCTTGCGCTGCAGAACCATCGAGACCTAAGCCACTGAGTGTCGCGCCAAACAACGCATATTGGTAAGGACCCTTGTACGAATGCGTAGCCAAAGAGTCATAAGAATATGTCTTCTGGTTATTCGCATCACCAACACCGAAGAACCAACCAGAGTCTTCATTGTGCTTCGGATCTGAATAACCCAGCACGTCACCGCCATTAGCAGCCTTATTAAGAACACCACCCCACGCGCCAAGGCCAGCGTCCTCTACATCAGTGAACTCATTACCGTCACCTTCTTCAATACCTGCAGTTGCTGCACGGCCATTGGAGTAGAAGGACGCCATAGCAGAGGCCATGCGGTACATCGAGTAATCAGGCGCCTTGTCAAGGTTCTCCTCTTTGCGTGTTTCTTCGTTTTTTGCATCATAGAAACACTTAAGAACATCGTCAGCAGCCAAGCATTTCTCCACTATGTGAAGCTCGCCGAGATTCTCAGTAATGCACTTGAGCAACATTTCCGTGTCACCGTCACTGGGACAGATCGCTTCAAAAGCAACCTCGCCCATAGCACCAACGACCTGCGCGATAATTGCCGACGCAAAAGCGTCAGCCTCGCGCTCTTTGTTGCCAAATGCACCAAAACTAAAGCCCATGGCGACAATAAGTGTCAGCACAGCAACTATCACCCGGCGTTGCCAGGTTTTCCGCTGATGCTGCGCACGATCCATGCGTGCAATTTCTGCATCTACATCCAGACCATTGAGCTGAATGGTTTTTTGATCCAAGACCGCTGTGGTCACTTGCCCGCCACCCCCTCAATATTCGTTTTAAACAATTGCTTAAAAAGTTTCATTAATCCCCAATTCAAAGTTACTTTAGAATGGAATATAGAAACTTTAACACATTAAAATTGAATATTAAATGTTGTTTAAAGTCGAAATTGTGAATCCAGAATGACAGATATTTCCAGCTCACGACACAAAAACACCCTGTGCAGATTTAGCACAGGGTGTTTTTTATTCTAACGGGACTTAATTCTCACGTTCATAAAGAATTGGGCTTGATGGAACACCGTCAAAGAGTAGCCCGTAGCAAGTCTCGTCCGTACAGGTGACCCGAGAGAGCGACGAATCTATCTGAGCTTGTGTGAACCCATCTGCCAGAAGTTCCTTCGTCATATCCGAGGTGAACTCATCTAAATCATAACCATTTGAGAACATTGAGTTGCTCACCTCATAGGCCACAAGGTAATCGGCACCAGCTTGGAACTCATCGCTGAAAATCTCAACCGCTTTCTCCGCAGCAGAGTAACTAAAGCCCTTAGTAACCGCCTTATCTACCGCGCCTTTAGGTGAAGTAACATCGGCAATATCCTTGACATACAGACCAAGCATCGTGGAGAAGTCAACGTTATCGGCTACATAGTCGCTCACTTCTGAATCGTAGTCGCTAGCAAGCTTCGCTACTGCTTCAGGCCCCTTGGCATCGTCCAAACCCGTGCCATAAATCTGCTTCAGCACCACCTTGACACCATCTTCATTGTCTGCCCCAGCACCCATAGCAGCAATAGCAATGAGCTTCGATGAGACATGTCCATCAAAACGGTTGAGCGCTTCGAACGCAAGCGCAGACATACCCTCGCTGTCTGCACGAGCCTCTGCCTCAGTTGCGTCCTTGATGGTGTCAGCGGTGTACTTCGCAGACACAGAGCTATCAGAAGAGCCTGAATCACTGCTGCTTGAGGCAGATCCTGTACTGTCAGCGCCGTCAGCATCACCAGAGCAAGCTGCTAAGCCAAACATCAGCGTACTGACAGCCAGTACGGACAGGGCTTTAGTCTTAAACTTTTTCATGAGGAGTCAACTTTCTTTTATCAACGTTTGTTATGGTCATCTGCCACAATCGCTGTAGAAGTCTCCCCCTTGTGCACCTATGGCTTTTAGTATTTATAACCCAAACCATATTATTTCTTGCAACAGCGTGCAAGATCTACACAGCTCTATACCCCCGATCCCAGCGGTAAATCGCCACCACAAAAGCAAACACCGGCTCCACGTAATGCGAGAGCCGGGTAGCGCTTAAGTCTCAAGCAAAGATCAAGAACTCAGAGACGATCCGGCAGGACGAATGACATCCACAGGTTCAGGCTGATCCGTCACCTCGATGGAATAAGAGGCCGTCGCATATGTGCCGTCTGGATAAATTAATTCTACAGCAAACCATAGTTGACCAGTACGATCTTCCGATGCTGTGAAAGTAAGCTCACCGGTTTTCTCATCAATAACGACAATTGCACCCATCAACTCCGCATTGTCAATTGATCCATAACGATCACGAACAACCTTAGATCCCTGTGGGACTCCGCCAATCGCTCCTGTACCGTCCATCACCCTCAATGGAATCTTAATAGTCTGCCCTTTACGCACCCTCGGAATCTCTTCACTCTGGATGCTGTAATAAATATCATCTGCCACAGTGATCACTGAATGTGGTGTCACTATGTCACTAGAACCATCGGGGTAGATAGCCTTGACCGTCACTCGGTCAATGTAGGATCTGGTCATTTTTCCGGGGATAAAATAAATGACCTCTGAGCCAGCAAGAGTATGCCGAATCATACCTGTTCGTGAATCTACCCGAGAAGCAAGCAAACCATCATCAATGACATTGGTGAACGTATCACCATCAAGAACAAATTGAGTTCCTTCGGGTAATTCAGCGGAATTCTCAACGAACTGAAAAGCTGTGTTAGACAAACCCGTAGTATCCCACGGCGTACCAAGACGCGTTTCTAAGGGCTCATACTGTGGCTCATACTGAGCTGCCATAGATACATTGTCTTGTGCATTCGCAGCACCCGTGCCATTAACCGTTGCTCCGAATAGCAACGAACATGACAGTGCGACAGTGACCAACGTGCGTGAGCGTACCAACATACTTCTACACCACTTTCCAAATCAGAACTACTCTTTGCTCACTCATAATATAGGGACAGGATGCCCCAATATCTTTATGGTATCGAACTGATCCCCTTTCAGAAGCGTCTGCTGATCTGTTTTTTGTACGACACAAGAAAACACCGCCTCGATAATTCAAGACGGTGTTTTTTCCTCACCATGGTGACCAACAACTACCGCTTCGCCAGGCGCTTCTTTTCTACCTGTGCAAGTGCGTCGTCAAGATTCTTCGGCCCTGTTTTCGCAGCTAGTTCTTTCGCCTCCACATCATCAAGCTCCTTCATCTTGCGCGCAGCCTTCTCCTCAAAGCGCTCTTCGCGGTGCTCGGCCTTGGCCTGAATAGCCACCACATCCAAATCCGCTGTACCCACCATGGTCGTGCCACCGCCGTAGTGCTTATCTCGCTTGGATCGTCGCCTACCGCGCTGCGCTTCAATCTTGCGGCGCTGCTCCATATAAGGATTCACACCCAACGCAAGGTTGGTTTCAAACACCACATTGGTCGCACCTCGGCGCAAATAGCTCGCACCAGAATTCTGCGTTGTTACCAACCGCGCCAAGTCCATCGGAATCTGACTGTTAATCAGCGACTGATACATATCCACCGAGTCAACATTCATCGGGCCCAAAATGGTGTACGCAGCACGTTGGAACTGGTTGAAACCGACAGTGCCAAGCATGGCGTCCATCGAACTGTAGAGATAGGCCACTCGCCCACCACGCTCAGCCATGTAACCAAACTGATTCGCCAAATAATCCTGCACATCAACATCGACAATGCCATCAGCACCGTGGATAATAACCACATCACCTTGACCGAGCGTCTCCACGGCAAAACCAATGACGTTAACTAGCTGTGCCATCGCAACACCTGCGCCACGTCGCAGCAAACCAGAAAAATCATAGATCACGCGGCGTGCAGAGTTAACAGAGTCAATGCCATCTGCAGTGTGCTGATTAAACAAGTCACCGTGAGTATCGAGCAAATCTTTATAGGTCAATCGCAGCACAGAAATAGCTCGGAACATATCGGGGTCTTTCACACCCTCGAACTTCTGCCTCTCATACTCTTGATCAAGATAGGACACAAAGACAGAGAGCAGCGGGATCTGATCATGAGGAACCCCAACAAGTCGCAATTTGTCTCGGTTTTCACCAGCGTTAAGAGCCCACATACTCATGTCCACATAAAAATCTGTGATGATCTCTTTGAGCTTTCCACGCAATAGCGCCAGCTCAGAAGTCTTATCGCCCAGTGCTTGCTCGGTCATGAACACGATCTTGTCCATGTGTGTTGAATACAGCGACAGCTCATCTTCTTGCTTACCAAAAAGCTCAAACATGTTGAGATCACCGCTGGTCATGTCCACATGCGCGGTCATAGATTCTAACTTCGGCCCCATTTCATCAAGCTTGGCGCCATTGAGCACCAGATGCACCACGCGACGGTTGTTGAGCAACGCTGCCTGGGAGATCTTCGACCCCCACATATCAACCACACGTGGTCGATTCAGCAATGGCGAGGTGTTAATAGAATTATCTGCGCATACGACATGTCCAGACCAACGATCCACATCAAAAAGCACAGCGGAGTTGTTGACATCGCCACGCATGACACCGACGTATTCGCCGGCAACATCGTTAAGACCATTGGTGACCAAAGAATAAGAACCTGCAAATTCGGTCGAAGTAAAGTGGAACCCTTTACCTCGCTTTTTACTATTCTTGGTAAAAATCTGTGACAGCTCCTGGCGCTGCTCACCGTGGTGTGCAGCAATATCCATTCGCGATAAGTGCTCGATGAAACTGCGTCGAATCTTCTCTACAGTAGAATCCAAAATCTCAAGGCTTGGTCCGCGCAACAGCAGGCGGTTGTGCACAGTCAAATATGATGCACCGTCATCAAGTTCAGCAATCACTTCATCAAGATCAAGTCCACGTTTGACTGTCTTGCGACGATTCGACTTGGTGGAAGAATCTGCCAAGTCCGATTCCTCTGTCTTGGAAAGTCGGTCAGTGTTTTTTAGGTTGTCATCAATCCATGACTGCTTCATACGCTCCACCTGCTCAAAGAGCACAGCGGAAACACCCTCAGGAAGGTTACGCGGAATACGGTTCACTCCCCAGAAGGCACCGAATTCATCCTTGGCATCCTCATTGTGGAAAAACGACAAAATAGTGCCGATTTCATCATCCACCTCAAAATAATCTGAGTGGAAAACATAATGTTCCCGTGGCTTAATCACCATGAGGTGGCCATGATTTTCCATGGTGCCTAACGCTGCCTGCGCGTCCTTTTTCTGCTGGCGAGTCATCGTCTCGTCAGCAAGATCATCGCCAGACTCGTCCACATCATCCGTGGCAGCGCTGGTCGCACGATCGTCAAGGTCACCAAAACCAAATGATCCACTCAGGGTGCGCGCAGTGCGCGCAGGTACAGGTGTGGTTTCCTCGGGCGCGCGACCAATGATGCGAGCTCCCAGTGAGGGTGCTGGGAGTGGTGCTCCTGTGTCAGGTGTTGCATGAAGTGCATCAATCTCCGTAGCGGAGGTGTCTGCAGGTGTTTTCGACTGCTTTTTCTTGAGTCTGTTTAGAAGTTTCATCTATCCCCAATTCACTTTAAGAGAAATATATTAAACAAACTTTAACACAAAGAAAGTCTCTATTAAATGTCATTTCATTAGTGCAACCGCCACCCAGAAGACACGAAAAAGCAGGTTGTCGGATCTTCCGGCAACCTGCTTTAAAAAACGTCGCGACTACTTCTTCTTATGTCCGTAAATACTGCGCAACAGGTCATTAACCTCAAACCCGTTGAGTTGACGACACTGCTTGTACATCGCACTTGAGTTTTCTACCTCAGAGAGCAAAATCTCTTGTGCAGTATGCAGTGCGGCGTCATTCGGTGAATGCAGCGCCAAATACTGGTGAATTGAGCTGAATTTTCCACCTACGTCATAACGCAAAATATCAAGTGATTCCTCCATAAGCTTGGTGAGCTCAGGGTGTCGATACACCAGGTTCTGGTTTTTACGTTCGACGTTGGCGACCTGACTAAATACTGCTTGGGATTCCTTTGTCGTGATGAAATTCCACTGCGTGTCTGTTTCTACTTTTTGCCAAAAAGAATCTACGCGGTCAACAATCTGACTCCGATCGCCAGAGAACAACAACGCTGAGGCTGTACCCACAACCGAGTAGAAATAACCCACACTGCCATCCAAGTAGCGCACATAACCATCTTCATCGACACTTTTAATACCGACAAGCTGCATGAATGGGTATGGCGCAGTATCACGTCGTGTGGAAATTCTACGGTGTTGTTTCTGCAGATAGCCGAACAGAGCCGGCAGCTGCATAAACTTCATTTCCTTGGTTTTAGTCCACTGTCCGAAATAAGCAGCGAAACCAATGACCCACAACACAATGATGATTTTCAGCCACACCGGTGAGTGCTTGACCGGTGGTGTCATAATCACAGCTGCAGTGGAAATAAACACCACAAACCAAAACAGCAAAACTTTAACAGGGATAATGCCCAAGCTAAACGACTTGGTGGTAATCGGGATCTCATAATCCAGCACACTGCGCGCCAGGGATGGTGGAACTTTGTATTCTGCTTTTGCCATCTCACACCTTCTTTCTTCAATCTATCATTTGACTCTTGTGCTGCACATGCTCGGGGTTAGTCTCGCGGTGCCAGCTGGAAGCCGACAAAGGAGTTGCCGTTGTACTCGCCGCGCTGCAGCGATCCCCGAGCTGTGTACGGCTTCTTTGCCTTCGACATAGCATCGAAAGCAATCTCGCGACCTTCAAGCAGATCGGCGATCTCCTTGTCGGTGAACTTGTGACCACCCCATACGCGCTTGAAGCGAATCTTTTTACCCTCAACCTTCCACACACCCACCGCGTACACAGCTGGGTCTGCAGAGGCAATGCGATCAACCTGACCCTTAAACCCAAAGAAATTGATGGTCTTGCCGTCTTTGTTGAAGCTTTGATGCGCTAGCTTGCCGGTGACTGTCGTGATCTGCCCACCAATCATCGCATCGGTAATGGTGAGCTCCTCACCATTGAGCAACGCCTCACATTCAGCATCGCTAAATTCATGCCCGCAGTAGACCTTCTTAAAGCTCACCTGCTCGCCGTTCCAGATGCCGGAGTGCTTCGCAGTGGGGGTAAAAGTAGTAGTCATGAGTTTCTTTCCTAGTTCTTGGGGGATGTTTTTTGCGTTGCGGGTCATGGTGGCAATATCCTCTTCGACCCACTGTTTCACTGGCTCTAGTGCCTGCTCTGCGGTCTTTTCACCAGCAGCAACCGCAGCCATATCCGCATAAACGCGCTCGGTCAATTTGAGGTCGCCAATATGGGTGCCAGGAAGCAGCAGATAATTCAGTTGCCCTGCGTCAGTCATAGTGACTTTGCCGCGAGTTTCTTTGAGCAATGCTGACTTGCCGGCTGTGACCTCGGCATAAGTGCTCGTTCGTGTCGCACCGGTACCGACATCATGCTTATCGAGCTGTTTCATCAACCACGTCATCGACGGATGCGGTGGTCGCTGCGGAAAACCCTCAAACACCTCTGGCTCAGCACGGTTACCAATCCCCTGCTGTGCTGCATCACTGCCGGCAGCGGCATCATCAGTCTCGGCGTCTACGTCGAAAATACCCTTCCAACCCAAGGACTTCGGTACGTTCGCGGTACCGAGAAACGCTGGGTAATCCACGACGCGGCCTTTTTGGTGCTCATAGAGGTAATCCTCTGCCAGCATCGTGAGGTAGCTCTTAGCCAGCACTTCATAAATGCGCTGTCCGAGCACACCATAGGTGGTTTTCACCGCTGCAATACTGGCCGGCACATTAAATCCCGGACGGTTAGCACCGTGGGCACCCTTAGGCTTGACGTGGGTCGATCGTGGCTGCCTATGCGTAAGGTCAGCCGGATTCACACCGACCAGGCCGGCAATCTTATCTACCAGTGGCGCAAGTTCCTTAAACTGCTCAGGGGTAATCGTCTTATCCTCGGTACGCGGATAAGACACCACCTGTGCTTCATACATCTGCTGATAGGTCTTCAGCACGTTCTTTGCGCTAAAACCTTCTTTGGACAGCAATGCCGACAGGCTTGCCAAGTCAAGTAGACGTGGCGGCGCCGTCTTTTTCATGCTCTTCTCATAGCATTCGACAGCACTTGCTTTGTACTGCTGCGGTACCTCGTCGCGAGTCTTATAACGTGGCTCCTCGGGGTTGACGTAACTTACCCCGTGATCATCAGTGAAGCGGTTTTGATAAAAAGGAGTCTTTTTATAATCGTTGTACGCATCTAAGCCCTGCCCCACAATCGCAACCATGGCAGATTTCAGGCGCCCATTGCGCAAGACTGCACGCCGACCAGTGGCCTCCAACACTTTGGTGGCACCGCGAGTCCACTGCATCGACAGCAGATCAAAGCGTGATCGGAATTCCGCCTTAAGATAATTGGGCTCGTCATGCATGGAGGTCACATCGCGACGGTTGATAAACGCCTGCTGAATCGAGGCCGGCGCCTCATCAACAAATTCCATACGCTGAATCTTCTTGGTGTCTAACCCCAGCTCAGCGATAATCTCCCACGCCAACAGATCGCCTTCACCCGTGGGATCAATATCTGATCCGATCACAATGGTGTTGCAACTGCTCAAGGTTTTCTTAATGCGCGCAATCGTGTTGGCTGCGCCGTGCTTTTGCTCCCGTGACCACAAAAACTGCCTCTCGTCCCACGGCAGCTTAGCGAGATCCCAGTATCCACCGATTTCATCGGCATAGCTTGGCGGCACCATCTCTTCTGGTTCCACGAACTCATAAAGATGCCCACTGGCTGCAGCAATGACGTATTTCTCGCCGTTATAAGTACCAGAGGGTCCGCCGAGGGCTTTCGCAAAGTTTTTTGCAGCCGAAGCTTTCTCCGTCAAAATTCCAATTGTCAAAGTATTAACCTTTCTTACTTTTTTAATACTTTAACACGGTCAAGAAACTAATTGAATTAGTTATTTGGGTTATTCAACCACCCCAGCCGCATGGTCAGCGCCAACAACTCCCAACGAGCCACCATGACCGAATTTTCTGCTATCGCAGAACGGATTTATTTATAGGATTTGCACATAACTAGTGCCATCTAGGTCGCTCACTAAGTGAGACTGTAGTCCCACACGGTGAGATGACGGCTGAAAAACTGCACAAACGTGAATTTAATTCGAGCGTAACGTTACGTATCGTTACACTCCGTTACACAGCGTTACAGCACCAAAGATGCACGTCAAAGACCCTTTTATTATATTAAAGTTAATTATTAAAATAATATAAGCGTTACATTAAAGTTACATAAAAAATACACTGTGACCTGCATGAATGCAAAAGTGTAACGTTGTAACGATACTGTGCATGTTTTACGTACACGCGAGGGATCGCAATAATCCGTTATGGCTTTTACCTATCATCACCACCGTGCAGAGTAGTAGTGCTCATGTGCACGCTTATGGGGTGAAAAGTAGTAAAACGACATAGCATGATGCTCATATGCGCTTTTAAGTACTTATGTGTCCTATTTCACGTTTATGAGTTTTTACTCTTACTCTTCTGTCAATATTAAAGTTCCAAAAGTATCGTTACAACGTTACAAACCACAATTTTGTGACTATAGTTGCACGTCAAAGGATACTTTTAGGTGTAACTTTAGCTTTTTCGTATCGTTACACCGTAGCGCTACAAAACTACTGTTACAGCAGCTCAAGGCATGTTTTTGGGGTGTAACGATACTGTGGCTTTGTAACGTTACGTTCATAATTAAATTCATATATGTGTCTGTTATACGCACTTTCGTTCTATTTCGATAGCCAAGTAGTTACTGTGTTGATAATTAAAAACTTATGGGAATTTTGAGGTTCTGCACAGCGTCACTTTTTCCGGTATATTCGAAATCGTTGAAACTGTAGTCATAACACTGTTATGAGAATGTCAAAGGTGCACTAACAAGCCCCAGGGCATACATCAACCACTGCCCTACATCGTGCACGGCGGCGCCACGGTCTCTACGCACAGCAACAACTAAAGGCACTGTTTTTCATGCCCCTGTGCGTGTTTAAGCACCTCAACCATTGTGCACAGGCACAAACCAGCACAACACCACTCAAGCCGTTAAACAGACGCGAAAATACAACAGCGTCCTTCTTCTTAGGGGACACAAAAAAGCAGCTTGCTCCGGGGCACTTACACCCTCGAAACAAGCTGCTTTAATTCTTGGCGCTAATTGCTCAGCGCCACCATCACAGCAGTAGCAACGACCACCACTACCCCACACATCAACACCATCTAACGCGCGCCTCCACCAGTGCTGGGTAGATCGAAGTTACCGACCCGGTAATCCTGCTTGGAGACACACAGCACCACAGCATTAAGAAAACGCTTCGGGTCAGGAACACGCACCTGCCACGCCTCATCTGTCCGGGTGTTCCACAAAATACCGTCCTTCATCCCAGACATGACCAAATACATTGCCAGCTGCAAAAACATCGGATGGGTCAGCTCAGAAACGAATTTCAGCTCATAGAGCACATCCTTGTGCACCGCGTCTGCGACACCCGCAAAAGACATTGGCGTGCGCACTGCTTTACTCTGTACTGCCTCGCCGTCAAGGATCAGTGGAATCTGATTGCGTGAATCAGCATTCAGCCTCGTACCCAGTCGTGACACCAATGCCTTCTCTGCAGCAACCGGAATAGAGCTGCGCACCTGATCGACATACCGCATCTGCTCTGTAGACGCTGCTGTGACAATAAGGCAGTTACGCCATACGCTGTTGTTTTTCTTCACCAGGCGTTTGAGATTTTTCGCAAACGGTCTCGGGTACGCCGATAGTGCTGTATGGACGTTGTAGTCCTTGAAGAACACTGCCTCCTGAAAGTTTCCAACTGTGGGTGACAGATCAATAAGCCCGTCACTGCGATTGACCTCAATGGCTGCACCTTTGCCGTTGTCGAGACGCTTCACATCAAGCAGGTCAAAACATGCTTCGACATTCTCTGCGTACTTAAAATCAAAGGCTTCGGTCACAGAGATCGGGCGCTCATATTCACTAGGCGCCAACTCAGGTAGTTCTTTAAACACTGAGACAGGAATGAAACCCATGGTGCGCTCAATCTGTTGTTTCACCTCATCCACATCACCCTCGCTTTCTTCTGCCGACGCATGGACATCTACCTCAGGTGCAACCTCGGTATTGTTGTCCACCACACCCACAGCACGCCCTGCAGCCCAGTCCGCACCAGCCTCATACGCTGCTTGGAGAGAATCACTGCGTACAAAAACAACCTTGTTTTTGCCGCGTGATGCTGCCACCAAGAACACATTGCGCATGACTACGGGGTCAACATTGGGGTAACCAAGACGCATGTCCCAGAATTCTTCGTCATAGTCAAAGACCACGCAGGTATCGCGCTCTAGACCTTTACTGGAATCAAAGGTGGTAAACACCGCAGCATCATCTGGGTGTGCAATCTGGGAATCACCATCGCGAATAGAGGCGAACACAGTTTTCTTGTTGAACTTTGCCGGTGACTTCCTCTCCACGACATTAAGCGCATCCGACATCTGTCCATTGCGACTACCTAAGCACAGCAGGTTGCTCGGTTCAGTACTTTGAATCAGCACCACCGCTTCAGCAAAAGACTTGTATTCAATCTGCTGTGCGGTATTGACACCCACAATCGGTTTATTCCACGCATCAGACAATCCTGCTGCCATAGCCTCACCAATGCGAAACGACTGCGTAAACGGCGCATAGACTGGATCTTCACACAACTGTGCTGCAAATTCTTGTGGATCTAACGTGGTGTCAGATCGGACTTTCTGTTCCAAATCACCCACCATGACAATCTGCATGAGCGGGTTGACAGACTTAATGTTGCGCAGCAATTCTGCATAGTCCTCATTGATGTCCTGATACTCATCAATAACCATCAGGTCGTAGCTGGGGAACGTGCCAGAAATGTGCTTGAAGTTCTTGTTAAACTCCCGAATCGACTCGCTAATACCGCACTTAATGCCGGCCTTGAGTAGATGAGGATAGACAATGCCGTGATAGTTCTGCACCTTGGCACCACGAACACGCTGCTGTGCATCAATTTTCAACAACTTCGAATAGGTCAGATACAGCACCTCATGGTCTGCACCCATAATCGAGCACAGTCGTTGAATAGCAGTAGTTTTGCCCGAGCCCACGGTGGCATCAACAATGACGTCTTTGCCAGCAAGCACGTGATCAATCATGGCTTGCTGTTCGGCACTGAGTTGGACTTCGCCTGCACCGGTGCTCAACTGTGGCGGAGGTGCCACCTGCGTGCTGGTGTTGTACGCAGCGAGCATTGCTGCTGGATTATTTAGCGACATCATATTTGCCATAAACTTTCTCCCTAAATTAATGAGATATTAATGAGAGAAAATTATAACAATTACATTCTAATTCACCTAGACATTCAGACACAGCACAGCCCTTCCCGGAAAAACATCCCGAGAAGGGCTCGCTTTCATCCGATCTTTGAAAGGTGAGTGGTTTTGCTACAACTAAATACTCGCAATTTTCCATCCTTTCCTCAAGATTGAGCGTCCTACATCACGCTCGTCAATCCTTATATACTCCAACCTAAATCCTTGTACCACCACCGAGGTACTAAAGAATCCCCAAGAGTATCCTGATCAACGCCGTAGATAATCCCATCATTTACCTGACAGTTGACATATTGAGCTACAGCACCGGCCGGTAGTTCCAATGCAGAACCTTTAATAGTTGATTCTGTGAAGAAAAGGAAAACCTCTGCGCGAAAAACCTCAATAATTTGTATGAGACAGTTTCGGAAAATGAAGGAAGGTGCCCAATCTGAAGCTGGATCTGGTTTAGGAAAAGAGATCATACGAATTAAGAGTGATCCCTGGGCAATAAACTGAGTATTAGTCATTTCTATGGTGGTTGCGCAAGACACCGCAGTTAAATGGAATGCACTAGCAAAGATGCAGTCCGTAAAACGTAATTTCTCCAAATGGACGCTAGTTAGAATAAGCGGTTTGGTAAAGGAAATCCCCGTGAATTCAAGAGAGAAAGATCGTGAGGAGGACTCATTATGATTTTTTGAGAGCTGATAGATAATAAGGGAAACCGCTATTTCCTCTAATTCTTCGTGAAGATTCACATCAATTTCTTCACGTTTCAATAACCTGCTTGAGCTTTGTAAAATTTCAATCGCCAAGTAGATGATTCGTTGCGACAAAGGGAAACTAAATCCCGAAGGGTTCTCAACGTTAAAGAAGAAATCGTTTGACTCTCCCCGTAAGATTTGAACCACTGCCTGTAGCTGGTTCTTTGTGGGTTCTTGCAGCAGATTCTTTAACTTTAGTATTAATGCTTCATTCATTTTCTATCCCTCACTCAACTAAAAATACCCTCTTCTTCTATGCCTTCTCGTAGAAAATCTGGTAAAAAATCAATGATTCTTTCTCTCTTGTTTTAACGAATTCGTATTTTCCGCATAACTAAATCTCGCTTAATTAAGGGTTTGAACCAATGACAAAGTTCTCAGCTGTGGACCCACCGCTGAGAACTTTGATGATCTTCAGAACGAGAAACAAAGGTTATCCATAGTTACCGGTTAAAGATCCACCCGAATTTCTTCGTACTCCTCATACGCTCTGGGCAAAAGTTGGTAACGATCTCAGCATTTTTCTCACAAAATGCGTTCACTAAACCTAAATCTTCCGTATCACTTGCCCCATTTCTTCCGGGTGCACCTTTGAACCATTCTTGATTCACTGGAAGATAAATCTGGCGCAATGTGATTGGCGCGGCATACTCTTCGCAGTCAAGTACACAGCTTACAAAGTAAACAACAGTTTCCCATCCCTCGGCGCCCGGCTCAGTTGGGGTGAAATAAGTTGCTGTCGATGCATAGTAAGCAGCCTCCACCATATCGAGTCGAGTAATTCCGTGCTTATACCGAAGCTTATCTGCGCCAAAACCTACATCGGGTTTGTCATTTGGGTCCCAATATCCGCGACGAATTAGATAATCAATGTTGGTACCTGGGTTCTTTGGGTAAACAATATCTCCAGTAGGACTACCGCTGGCGAGTGTTTGCAGTTGACGATGAGGGTTTTGATTTACTGGGGCAAACTTCTCAGATTGACTATTCGAGAGGCTTCCGCTTCCCTCTCCACCCATGTACGCAAGACCGTCATCCGTTGCCCACAGAGATCCGTTTTCAAAGCGTTGAAGTAACGTCTCCTCAAATGGGTCTAAAGATACCCAGGGTAAGCCTAAGCCCTCGATACCACCGAGTTGCTTCCACAGGGCAACAGCTTCACCATTTAGCTCACGCGCCCCAATTCCCGCACCCCATAAAATCATGGAGTTTTCTCCAAAATCAACATGGTGTGCAACGCCCGGGACATAAGCTTCTTCATCTGCTTCAGGGAAGCCTAAACGACCCGTTTCCCGACCAAGTGCATCCCACACCCGCTGTGTAGCCAAATACATGAACCGAGTCTGACGATCATTTCGCCAGGAGATCGTTCCATTGGAGAAATTATTGTAAAAATACTCAGTACCGCTAGGTAGCTCATTAGTGATCGGGATGCCAATGGCATGATTCGAGCCGCCAAGTTCTTCGTAGCGCTGTTTAATATCGCCCCACACAGCACCGCCAGTCAATGGGTTGTAGTAGTTGTCACCACCTTGAAAAGTCTGTCGCTGAGTAAGGGGATAGTTTGTATCCATCGGACCAGAGGTTGGGTACCCCAATGGCCCTGATTCCCAGTTCAAGGTCCCCCACTGTCGCAAACCGTCCAAGGTCACTGCATAAGCGCCTGTGTCTGGGTGCCAATAGATGGCTCCACCAAAAAATTCACTTCTTTTACCAACACCGTCAGGATTGGTCAACTCGTTTGACTTCGGTGGTCCAAGCCATGACAACTGACCTCCAACCTGACGATAAGCGTCAAGAATCCGGCCACACACTGAAAAGCCCGTCGGCCACATAACTTCACACCCGGTGGTTGCCATCAGTCGTGCACCCTCGTTAAGTCGTGCTTCTGCGACTTCTACCTGGTCAGCTTTGTCCTTGCTTACCCCCTCCGGTAACTCGATGACATCTGAACGCATGTCCCCTGCAACGATGTCCCGCTTAGGTGGCGGGAGTTCCTCGACATTGTCTTCACTATCGTTGACTTGCTCGTGATACTCAACGACTACTTCTGGATGTGCTGTTTCGTAATCCTCAAGTTGTTCCTCAACTGTTGGAGCATTCCTATTGGGGACATAATCAACACCGTCATCAGCAAACTGCTCATCAGTGATTTCTTCTACAAGCTCAAATTGATCGTCCACCTGTGCTTGAGCCACCGGAGATGCAACCCCGATGGCCAGCAACATGACAGCGGAAACCCCCACCAATCTTCGTGTCAACCGCATATATCAAACCCTTACCTGTCGGAAAAATGTGTACAAACTGAGGATAGGCATAGATTTAATTAAAAGTTGGATGGAAGAAAAAATACATAATTTTTACCCAAAAAAAGGGGTGAAGATTATGTTGTACTTTAGGGCGCAATAGGTTCCCCGGTCGCCGGATCAACACCGTACACAGTCTTAAACATCTCCGGTGCCACTGCTGCCTGGTAGTTCAATGCGGCATTAAACGACGCCTCATCACCAGATTCACGGAAACGGTCAAGACCGTCACCAAGCAGTGAGAACATGGCTTCATTAAGCACTCCCAACTGCTTCTCCCGTGCCTCATCGCGCTCACGAAGACGCTTGACCTCAGCTGCCAAATTATGAATCTGCTTCTGCTGATCTTTGATGATCTCGCCAGCAGTTTTTCCCTGTGCCATAATCATTATTCCCCTTTTTAAGTCACTAACTTTATCTGTTTGATTCTTACTATATCTGCATCAGTATTAAGTCGAAAGCCTTCAGTCATCATTTCGCACCGCATGGAACTGTCTCCCGGCTGCATCTTTCTCTCGCTGCCACTCATGCTCCGATGACTTTTTCAATACAGCAAGCACTTTCTCATGCTTTTCACTGTGTAGATCAATATCTTCAACTGCTGAACCAGTCGCAATATCACCGATCATGAGACGTTCTGCGAAAAACGCACTGAGCAAATGCTCAAAAAAGAAATTGTCGCGTTCGTTTTGCACACTGCGTTTGTGCAAAAAGCCCAGCGTCTTGTTGATCTGTGCCATCTGCTGCGCCTGTTCATCAAGCGCGTCATTGACATTTTCCTGCCAGCCTACAGATCGGTGCTCATTGAGAATGTCGAGCACAAGCTGGTCATCGTCACTTAAAGACACTAATCCTCGGACATCTTCGTGATTCGCCAGCAGTGACACAATCCCGAGGTTCACCAAGACCCCGAAAGGAATGGGACCTCGAAACGCCACACCCTGCTGTGCAAGCTTCTTGTGCACATGATCCTGAAGCAACTCAGTCAACCTGGCACTCGTCCTGTGCACAGTGCGCAGTTGATCATCTATCTCAGTGCCATCACCATCACGCAACGTAATGCTTGAGCTAAAGGCTGCCGCACCTGCACCCGGTGTACATGCTGCTGCATCGGTGGTTGTGCGAGCATTACGTTGTCGTCGCGGTGCCTGTTTCACAGGTTTTTTGCCAGATCGCTTAGGCTCCTGTGCTAGTTGATGCTCTTTCACGGCATCTAGATCCGCAACTACATCAACAGCTGGCGCCCCCTGGGTCACCTCTGCAGATTCTGCAACCGCCTCATGCAACACAGGCGCCTGTGCTACCTCTGTGCCAACCTGAGCCTCTGGTTGCGCCCTCTCTCCGCCTGACACTGCTGACTGCTCCAACCATGTCTGGGCATCAGCAACACCCTGGTAAATATCGCGTAATCGCAGCATCTGCTGGAAAAGCTGCTCCTGCGCTCTTGTCACCGTGCCGGCAGCAACACCCTTATTAATTCGCTCCGTTACGGTCACCCATGAGCGCTCATAGGCTGGATGTGTGCTATCGCCAAGAAGCAGATTCCTTAAATTATCTGAACCTAAAGACAGCTTGTCCCACAGCTGTGACAGCACACTGTGTAACCGTGCATCTCCTGCAACAAGATCTGACCCATCAATACTTAAACGATCGGTCAACATGACAGTCGCCACGTTCTTAGTCATCTCCGCCACCCTCTCCCATCAGTGCAGCACTGAGCTCTGCAGCGAGCGCATCAACTTCTTTTTTAAGCCGTTCATTTTCTGCTTCTAATTCATGCTGCTGCTGAGCTTGGGATTCGCCCTCGGCAAGTGCCTTAGCGTAGATCTCATCAAGTTCCTTATTATGTGCCACCTGAGTCATCAGCCCCAAGCGTCGCAACACCACGCTGTGCTCAATACCGTTGAGCTGCATAAAAGACCGAATTGCCTGATCAATCGGTGTAATAGTCTCACCCACCAGACCATCGACTATCTCTACGCGCTCAACCTTGGGTGCCGGCTCTGGTGTTGGTTCTGGTGTTGGCTCTGGTGTTGGCTCTGGCGCAACAACTTGTTCATCAACAGCTACTACGCTGTCCGCATCATGAGCAGATAGTGTCGCAACCTGTTCATCAACGTTGTCTACTACAGCTATATCCTGATCCATCTCTACGTTCTCCTTCTCTGTTCCCCTGATGCTCTCTGTCTCTATGGCTGTCTTTATCATTTCAGTGACCCCATCATGAGGCTCGTTCTCCGGTGGTTGCTGGTAACGATTTTTAAGTTCTTCCAGCATGATCGCCCCATCAGCACCGACAAAGATGCTAAGATCCCGGTGACCATCTCGCATAGCCTGCTCATGCCTTATATGGCGGTGACCATCAACCTGCCCAAAAGCCAGCTCAAAATGCGTACCAAAAAACACTCCCTCCCCTACATCGGCCGCAGTCGCGCCAGCTGTATTCTCTTGCCCGTCACCATCTGTGTCAGTGTTCACTGCCGGTTGTGTTCGGATGGGTGGTCCTGGTCGCAGTGCATTGGGCGCAGGGAGTCTGGGTCGAAAAGATCGCACCGCTGTCGCGGTGCCGGTGGAATCACGGGGATCGTCTACCGACTCTTCGTGACTGTCCTCTTGTGCAGACTCATCTGTACTTGTCGCAGTGTCGTCAGCACCGGCCTCAGCGACATGGTTCTCACTGCTCAACTCACCTAGCGGGCCAGCGTCACAGGGTTCCTCCTCAGCAAAAGGGTCCTCATCAAACTCGTCCTCATCATCAAGATCGGCAGCATAGTCATAAGGCTCGACTGACCCTTGCACTTCAGCTTCAGCCTCTAATGCAGCTAATTCATCGGTTAAGGCTGCTTCCTCAAGGGCAGCATCCTCCAACGCTTCTCGCTCCTGCTCATCCATCGGGTTTAACCCAGACCATCAAAATCATCGGAGAGATAGGAGTCGCCGCGAGTCATACCGATAATGGTGTCGAAACCACTAGTCACAACTGTCGTGTTGTTCGCCAACTCACGAGCAAATGAGCTGAGCTGGTCAACGATCTGATTAAGACGGTTGTCCAACAGTGAATTCGGAATGACGTGCACACCGTTATCACGATCAATTTTCTCTCTGATCGCCTCTTCTGCATACGCGCTCAGCGAGATGCCTTTTCGATCTGCCCAATAGATTGCCCGCTGGTGGGTGTCTGAATCAAAGCGCAGTGTGGCACGTACATGAACCTTTTTCCCGTCTGCCATGTCTACCCCTATTCTCTGAAAATCCATTAATGTTAATGATTAAGTTAGTCTATTTCATAGTTGATTAACTTATCCACTACCCAGACCTCTACGAGAAAGTTCCCCAGAATGTCACTATCTTTTAGTTTTCGTAAAATTGCACTCTCTGCCACCACTATGCTTGGCGCTGTCGCAATCTCTGCCTGTGCGCTAGTAACTCAAGCACCCCCTATTAACGCAGCCCCGGTTACCGGCAGCAGCTCATTAAGTTCTACTCTCGACCTGGGCACCACCACCCCTACCAGCATCGACACAGTAAAACTCACTCAGCAAGCACGAAATCAAGCAGCGCCACGCGTTGCAGCCAGCCTGGTGCGCGTAGTAGACGGCGACACCATTGTCGTGAACTATCAGGGCGCTCAAAAAACTGTCCGCATGATTGGTATTGATTCTCCCGAAACCAAGCATCCGACCAAGCCTGTCGGCTTCTATGGACCAGAATCTTCACAGAATCTCACCACTATGCTGCGTGGTGCCACCATCACACTAGAATTTGATTCCACCCAAGCCCGCGAAGATCAGTACGGTCGTCTGCTTGCTTATGTCTGGTACACCAAGGGCGATAGCGGTCTCAAGCTTGCCAATTTAGAACAAATTGCCTCAGGCTCAGCTGCTGAATATAGCTTTGACACCCGCTACAACCATCGTAATATTTTCCTGCGTGCACAGACTCTCGCCAAGGCAAACAACCTAGGCATGTGGGGTTAAAACACACCTGCCCACACCAACCACAAACCCCCAGCAACTACCGCAATACGGTACAAGCTGCTGGGGGTTTTACCCTGCCAAAGGCAGGGTCGGGTCAACATGCGCGAGGAGTTTAACAGCGCATGTTAGCCAATCGCGTTCATGAGCTTGACAAAGAAGTTGAGCAAGCCATTGGCGTTATCCAAAAAGGTGCCGAGTCCATCGGAGCTAAGAACACCTTCGAGCTTTGAGCTAAGTCCATCCATTGTGTAACAACCTTTCTTGAGAATTTAAGAGAGAAAAAACAACAAAACAACGCCTGACTAGGCGCTAAATGCTTCGCCGTAACCTTCGACACCAAGTTCGGTAGAGATCAGACCACCAAGGTCAAGCAGATCCCCAAAACCAAGCGCCTGCGAGATCGCACTGGCACTAAGCAAACCTTCCAGCACTGCACTAAGCATCATCACCACAAACTTTCACAGTAGTTTTTGTTAGTAACTTTGTTGATTAAGTTTCAACAAAGTTTACTATATACTAAAGTGCAAACCAAAGACGAGGAAAGTATGTCTGTTTGTTTGTCCCCAGATTATTCACACTCGTTATATCTCCCGAGAATGTCCTAGAAAGGAACTCGATCTCATGTCCTATTCGCTGATTATTTCTAAAGCAGCAACCCACTCCATGCCTTTTGATGAGGCTGAACTCCTAGAGCTTGTCGATGAACTGCACTCAACCACCACCGTGAAGAAGCCGGTTGTTGTGCCACTCCCTGATGATTTTTCCTACACCGTTGATAGCGCTCTGCGACTACATGATTTGGGCGTTGACCAGGAACTTACTGACTGGATTACTGCACAAGTCGCCGCAGCCTATCCAAACCAGATCGTCTCCGAGATCGCTGCTGCCCCAGATCCACAGGCAAAGACCTTGTTTTCCGCCAATGTGCATAACACCCGGTCTTTTGGCACTTTTTGGACTGAGCACCCTATTACCCAGCTCCAATACAAGCGCTGCTACCAAATTGTCATCGAGAAATTCACAGGTGTCTATCGGCCGCTCCCTGTTGATGACTACCGCTACGTGCCACCTGTTGCACCATCCTTGCCACAGCCGGTCTACCACGAAGCCATCCACCTCGATAAGTCTGACACGACAGATCACGGTACTCGTGCAGCCAAGCACGCAACGATCAACCGTCGCGTCTAACCTCCCAACACGCCACAGATAACCCATTGTCTGTGGCGTGTTGTTGTATACCGACTTTTTCCCTTAACCATCCCACTACATCTAAGAAGTACTCCATCATGTCCTACACCGAATCCACCCCACCACCTGTACCCAGCATGAACCCAAGCGAATTTGCTCTCGCATCACAAGAACTCACTACCACCACAACCCCTAGCCCCACACAGGTCGCTATTGCGGCCCAGGAAAAAATTCGCCAGCGCAAGCTCAAAGAGCTTAAAGCAAAAAAGCGCACAGACACGACAGCTGAGCCACTTCTACCTGCTCCTGTGCTGCATACACGCCCACTCCCCTCACCGAATCCACCGCGACCATCTGCACCGGCGCCTACCACTGGACACTGGGAACTTCTTATTGTCAGGTCACAACAAAAGAAAATGATCGCAGCCAACCCCTTTCTCAAATTCCTTCATCTCGGTAAAGCCTTCAACGTAAAAGACCTAGGACTTACCTGCGATCGCACCGCTGATGTTGATCTTTCACGGTTGGGCAAGCTCAATCCGCCCAGCTCACTTGTCCTTGAACTAGCAACAGCACTGAAACTACATCCGTTCCTCTCTGTCGCACTCTCCTCGCACAGTGCAGTTAACGCTCGTCGCAACCAGCTGGAGCTTACCCTGCACAACTATGATGCTCAGGGCACAGCATTAGGTCACAGCGTGACTATGACCCAGCTACCCGAGGTTATTAACCGCGCCGCTGTTGAGCCCTATATCAAGCCCAAGGGGACAGGTAACGATCCGCTTGATCAAAGCCTCGGCCACCGTGCCCCAACACGTAGTGATGTGCAAGAAGCACTTGCCCAAGAAAACAACGACGACGTGGTAGACATCGACGGTTACCTTCTCCCCTTTGACCCTGAGTCTGGTTCACCAATAACCACCTCGCTTAATGCGCACAATAGGGATCTTCTGCAAGCCCAGCATGAGCTTGCCTATATTCCAGAAATCACCACCATCACATCATGGCTCGATCACCTGGACCCCATCATGCACGCACACCGCAGCCTGGCGCTTTCAGTTTTCCCACCAGATCTCCTGCGTGCTGCCATCGCCGATCTCTCTAACTGCACAACAGATCCTCATAATTATCTTGACCCCGAGGAACTTCTTCCTACAGAAATCACCACCTGGTTGGATCATCTTTTCGATGCGGACGCAGCTGATCTAACAGCGTGTCCACAGCTGGCACCCCCTACCGTGCGCAGCCGCCAACACGCCAAAGCCATATCAACCATCACCGTGACCTCCATCATGGACGCGCTTATCACCAAGATTCTCGACGACTATGACGACGATCTACTGCCCTCACTACCAGAGTTTCTCACTCTGTTGCGTGATGCCGTAGCCAGGCTCGCAGCACAGATTAAGCAGCAGCGCGGTGAAGTTCTCCCCCAACGCAGTGGTCTGCAACATGCTAGCGACTTTGGCCTGCTGTCCTCCATCTCCGATGCCTTGCATGAATATGCACTTGCCATCGACTTTGGGCTGATTTATCCCACTGAACTTATTACCGAGTAAACCCACCCCTAGAAAGGTTGTTACCCATGTCTCGTATTACTACTGCACCCGTCCACAAGCCCTACATCATCGCAAGTGAAATCAAAGGTGTCTCCCATGTCCATGACACCTTTGGTGGCAAGTGGCAGGCGACGCTACATACCCTAAGAGCTGGCGAATCCTGGCCAAAACCATCGCGGTTTACTGTGCCGGAATCAACCTCCATCTGGTTTATTGCAGTAGCAACCCACCCACGTAACCCACAGGCACGCAAAGGTACCCTACTTGGTCGCGGTGGTCTTTACGAGCTCAAAGACACTGATCTGAACTTTCTCACAGAGCGACAGGATTTGCTCGCCACATCTACCTCTCGTGACTCAGAGGATCACCGTTTACGGTTTGATTCGCGCACTGATGCGGCAGCATTTTTCCATGCTAACGCCCGCCACATCAACAAGCTTTTTCATCCGGCACTAGGTCATGCTCGCTACGATCGCATAGTTATGTAAGCACGGCGTTCAGGCTGCGAACTGATGGTCATCTACTACACCCCTCCGGGTGTAGTATCACGATAACAACACCCCCACAATCTCAGCCGGTCTCCCATACATGACTGTGGGATTGATTAGAGTCTCTTTCATGATGCTCTACCAACACACCACGCGCGGGCTGATCATTAGTGACGCGATCATCGCGAAAATCAGCCAAGTCAACCAACTCCTGCTACTAAGACCCACGCTGTTGCAAGACGACGATATGCACCACGCGACACTAAGTCGCGACACCCCAGCGATTCGCAGTCGCCGTCGCTCCTATCGCGACAATAAAACCGCCTATGCGACCACGAGCACCATCCGAAACCGTGAGACCTTTTTCAGTACGTCTGATATTGAGTTCGCCATACTCATGATCCAGGACGTACAAGAATCTCTCGTATCTTTTGATCCCACCTTGGCTCAGGATATGAAATCAAGAACCAACGCAGTCATTTCTGCACTCAATGAGCTGCGCGATCCTCTGAGCGCCTTCTACCTAGCCCATGAATACGGCGACATCATCAGTGATGGTGCTTATGAGTTTGATCATGCTGCTATTAATGCGCAGCACAGCCTCAGCGAACTCGTTGCCGGTCTACATAATTATGACCAGCTCATGTTCCCACAGGAAACCGCGCCGTTGATGAGTGAATCCAATGGGATTCAGCTGGCTCAGTACTATAAGTCCACCAAACTCGATGAGTCTCAACTGACGGTAGAACCTGATGAGCCTGGTATCAGCATTATGTGGCACGCCCATGATTTCACCTGGTCATGCCTAGTGCGTTATGACGATATGAACCGTTACCCAGATCATTTCAGCATCTCTTTCAAAGACATGCTGATCCCTGAACAGATCTACACATTCCACTTCACCCCACGTGAAGCGATGCAACTGCGCAAGGTACTTTTTAATGCCATCGCTGCCTACAAATCCCAAACATGGGGTGATGAGAACACTGATCTCACCAAGGCTGAACTCGAATTTGGTGGTACCACCATGACGTTTCGTGCTGGTCTCTCACAGCTTAGTGTCACCGGCCCCCCTGATCACCGCCAGGTGTTCTGCTTGTCGTCCTCTGGTCGTGAGGATCACAACACCCCACCAAATATGCGAGACGGACATGTCATTGATATTGCGGTTACTCAATTGTCCACCCTGCGTAACCTCATTCGGGTGCTGTGCACCACTCACCCAGATCATTCACCAGCACTGCTGCCTTATGGTCAGCAGTACACCATCTAACATGCTCTAGCTCGACCCCAGAAAACACCCCATCACAATGTTTGTGATGGGGTGTTTTTGCATATGTGGAGGTACTTACCAAAGACCACAATCATATTCATTTTATTAGTAAGAAACAGTTTTAAGCATTATTATTAAAGTAATTAATACTGTTTCTTTTTTTATACCTTAAAATACTAGAAAGTAATGCAAAAAACTCATGCTACATACTCCCCGCACCCACCGCGCACTCGGACTTGCTGCGCTCACTGCTAGTGCTCTCCTGCTGAGCTCGTGCTCTACTACCACTGATCTTCTTAATACTGATCCTGTGGCACAAACTGTCACTGACGCCGGTGGCTCTGCCCTTAATCCCACCGCAGCCCATGTACTCACCATTACTAACGCAACTGCAATGACGCTTGGTGAGCTACCAGAACATACTGATGCTGCCTCTGATGCTGACACCACAGAATCAACCACCATGGCCCAAAGTGCTCTTAAGCGTATTTATGGTCTCGAAATTTCTGCCGATGGCACCCTCATTGCCGTCGCAGCACCATTAACATCACGCAATAGTAGTTCTGAGCAGCCCACCCCAGCTGCACTAGCTGATCCAGAAAACAATACCGAGCTCACCACAGCTCATATTCTTGAACTTGACCCGACCACAGGAACTGCGACACCGCGTCAAGATGTTGCCCTACCCGAAGATTTTCAGACCATGGCCGGTTCGTTTAGCCAAATCCGCAATGGTTGGGGTATTACCCAGCTTATTGGGCAAGACCCAGACAACCGTAAAGAATCCATCCGTTCTGCTGATACCTGGACGGTCACCGGCTCTACCAATCTCACGGGATTCAACACCGACGCCACCGCTGACTCTGATGTCGCTGCCTACACAATGCCGGCGACCGATCCAGCAGTCGGGATCTGTGCCCTAGAGTCACACTCTGATGCCCCACTCGATGAACACCGTGACCTCAGCGCCAGCGCCTTGCGCACCGCTTCAGTGTTGTCAAGCTCTGGTTCAGCCACCCTCAAGCTGCATGACCCCATGGTCATGGCAACCACTAGCACCATCCAGGCACGTGCCTATGTCGATGGCGAAGTCATCAACCAGCACGAGATCGGTGATCTCCGCGAACAGCTGGGCATCAACATCGAAGAATCTGAAAGCAATCAAGCAGAATCTGATGCACAGGCAGCCGCTGATCACCCGCTCGCAGCCTTAGGCTTAAGCAATCCCACCAGCTCAGCGCTGGTACCAGGGCTTGCCGAGCTTGATTGTCTCAGTGCTGATCAGGCTGCGACCTGGCACAACCGAGACGCCAGCATCGGTACTGGCAAGCCGGGTGTGATTGCTGTCATTAATGCTGAGATGGCTGATGACTACGCCATGCAGCTGTTGAGCTCAGGTGCCACCACTGCCGAAACACAACTTGCCCAGCTGCCGGATGAAACCGCGTTTGTGCTCATTGACCCCTCTTCTGGTGCGGTCACTGATCTGTTCTTTATCCAAAGCCTCAACACTGATCTACCGGCACCAGCATCCCAGATTAACTCTATTGCTGTTGATCAGCGCGACCCCAACATCATCTACGCCACCTTTGCTGATGATGACCACCTCTACCAGATGCTGCTGGGTTAGTAACGCAACCCGGCAACCCAGCATCAACCTTCTTAAGAAATACCCTCATCATGACTTTTCTTCACCCTAACGCCACGTTTCACCCACCCACCCTTGATCGACTTACTGATCTAGGTCTTGATCCCGAGCAGCTCGTTGCTGAGCTACCCACCATTGTCTACGAGGTCCAACCACACAATGTCTTTGTTTTACAGTTCGCAGCAGTTGACGTGCGTGTCTACCAAGAAGGCGATGCCCTCTTTATTCGCAGCGCAGAGCTGATCAACCCTGAGTTGCGAAAACGACAGCGCAATGAACTACTCAAAAGTATTCTTGACCAATCTGCACCCCGCGTCCGTGATGACATCAGTGGTCGCACCACGATCTTTCTCAAAAACAAGAGTGTCGTCACCCAAGGTCGCGGACCTATTACAGTGATTCCGCATAACCCTGATGAAGCTAGCGCCAAAGCTGCTGCCACCAAACATAAGAGCACTCTACCTGGTACCGCCTCTAGGCACCCTTATGTCAATATGACACTCAGTGAGATGTTGAAACAGGGCTTTACACTCACACCACTAGAGTTCCCACTCTGTGCTGTTGATGATCCCAAAGACTCTGGTCGCACCATGCACGTCATTAATGTTCGTGAGCACAGTGTGTAGGTTTTAAGGCGCGGTATAACCGCACCAGCATTCAATCCATTCCTAGAAAAGGACTTAACTTATCATGACCACCTTCGCTCTCATTGCCAGCCCCAACAATGTTGATCCCACAGCCGCGTCCCCACTAGCCATTGAGATACATACCGACGAGGACAGCGGTTATCCGTTAGACCTCATTCTCACAGACCATTTGGTTCCTGCTGTGGTCTACGGAGATATGGTTATCTACACCAAAACCCTGTTGGCACAGACCCCACCGGATACTGTGCCCACTGCCGAAGTTTTTTTCGACAAACTAAAAAAGCTTATTGCTCAAGGTCGCACCCGTGACCGCGTATACAGCGACACCTACAGCCAGCTTGTTATTGCCGGCCACAATCGCACTGTGTTGACTGACAGCTCAGAGTTCTATGACGAGTTTTACCAGTTCATCGAAGCCGCACCTGGGGTGATCTTGAAATGATCTTCTCTGCCACAGCACAACCTGTACTAGAATCCACAGACATTTTCTCTGTACTCGCCCTCGGTGTTGTGGCACTGATCTGTGGTATCCCTATTTTTCTTGCTCTCGAAAAAGGCGCTGAGCTTGATGATCTTGTAGCAGCTCTGCTTATCTCCGTACTCTTGGGTTTTGTGACCTTTACCTTTGTGCTCCCCAAGCTCGTTGATCTGGGATGCACCTTGTGCCAGCTGTAAAACATAAGTCCGTAACTTTTAGTCCCAATCCTTGTTCAGTCCTGGAAAACCACCCATGTATTGACTCACCACCATTCCGTCACTGTGACGGGACAACTCACCCTAACCCCACACCTTGTGCGCTCTCTGTTGCGCGTATGGTGTGGGTTTTTTTCATAAATACTGTTGCTGGATGTGCAAAAGACCAATGACAGCGAAGCTGCATTCGGAAAAACAGGCGAAGCCTTAAAAGCTTTAAAAAATGGACAAACTCAACGACAGCGAAGCTGCGTTCGGGAGCAACCATGAGAGACAACAAGAAACTCTCAAACAATAAGAGCTAGGTCAGATACCTAGTTCTACAGGATCTAAAGAGTCAGAAGACTTCTAAAAGATCTAAAAGACTTTAAAAACCAACGACAGCATAGCTGCGTTCGGAAAAACTCTCGAAAGACTACACAGCCAACAGCTTAAAAAATAAGCACTGCGGGTCTTAACACTTAATCCTTCATTCACTCATACCATTAAGGGGTATTTACCATGTCTGCTAATCCTTCCAACAACTTCAACGTCATCGGTCGTCTCGCTGCTGATCCAAAGATCTTCTCCAACCCAGATGGCTCCCGCAACATTCAGATCACCCTGTACGCCACCAACAACTTTGCTAACCGCAATGGTGTCTATGAGGACTCCATCGTTCCGCTTACCCAGTTCTACTCCGCATCCAAGGAGGGTAACGGAATCTACACCCACCTTAAGGAGGGTGACCAGGTTGCAGTCAACGGCTACATCCACCAGGATCAGTTCATTGACAAGACCACTGGCGCTAAGCGCTACGAGTTGAACCTGTCCATCGACTCCATCCAGCCACTCGAAACCAAGTCTGCTGCTGACGCTCGCCGTGCTCGCAAGCAGGTCGTTGAGGCAAACAAGGCTCAGGCTGCTGCACAGCAGGCCCCTGCACCAGTTCAGCAGTTCGCTGCTCAGGACGCACCTCAGTACGCAGGCAACCCTTTCGCTGGTCTGGCTCAGACCCAGGGACCAGTTGCAGCCCAGGTCGCACCGCAGCCACAGTACGTTAACGACCCTTACGTACAGCCACAGGCCGGTTTTGTTGCGCCTGCACCAGTCGCCCCACAGGTTGAAATTGACCCACGCTTCATCTAAGAAGCACCCCTAAAGAAACCCCCACCACCCAGTATCTGCTGGTGGATGGGGGTTTCTTTTTTCTCGCCCACTATTAATCCAGAAGGATTCCTACATGTCTACGACCACTATCAATATCATCATTAACAATGGCGCCGCACCGGACCCAGTTGATCTCAATCGCGCAAAAATTCATGATCACCTACCCCTCACCGCCTCTGATTCAGAGCTAACCCACTCCCCCACAAATCAGCTCTCTATCACGATGATCCAGCGACAGTCTTGCGCACCATGGTTATTCCTGCAGACCTGCACGTCGCTATGAAGCGTCTAGCTAAAAAGCACAACCTCACGGCCACGGAGATCTCGCGCATCCTTCTACAGCGCTATATCGACCGCAATATTAACCGCATAGAGCAAAACCAGGCCGAATCCGACATGGCTGAAGTCTTTGCCAGCCAACCAACCAATGCAACCGCAATGATCCCTGTACCTGGAACCAGCTTCAAGCAAATATTTATCAAGCACAGCACTGGTTTCTGGAAAAACATTGATCATGATCTTGTCGATCTCGACGCCTCAGAGACCCCGCGTGTACGCGACCACAGCGTTTTACCACAACCTCGACTCCACAGAGCGTTGTTATCAGATGCTGATATGGCTCGCCTTGCAGCACAACTGACCGACAAACACTAAAGCCTCCACAACAAGGACATCATCATGACTACTCGTACCGTATCTACTTCTGCACCCCATGTCACTGTCAACATCAATACCTCACACGGAAGAAAACGTACTGTTGCTAATGGTGCCAGAAGCACTAATGCAAAGCGTGGCAAGCGCTGCATCTCGTTCCGTGTGGAGCCAGAGTTATTCGATGAATTCAAAGCAACCTGCATGGACAACGACATTCCCATGACCAAGGCATTTGAAAACGAACTTCGCATCTGGATTGATGAGCACAATACTGGTGCAGCAAAGAAAAGAAATACCCACCGCACCTACGTACAAGCACCCGTTGGCACTGTCGCCGCAAGTTCCATCCCTGGTCTCGGACTTTTCACCGTGTTCAAGAAGGGCTCTGATCAGATGTGGTACGACCTGGAAAGCAGCCCGCTGATCGCACAAGAGCCCATGTCAAATATGGACATGCATCGTAACAGCTCTTTTGAGCTGCACCTGTAGATCTCTTTCCCGACCACACACAGCTCTCACCACCTCCTAGAAAGGACGGTTTCACCATGTCTAACAAACGCGACCACCTCACCGTCATCCCCGGCCTTGAGTCACGCACCCATCGCACTCGCAGTACACAACCGCCAACTACGCTGCCAGCACCACAGCTGACTATCATTACTGCACCAGACAAGCATCAACCACAGCTTCGGGTCGTTAAGACTAACGCAGCTGACACTCGACCATCTTCTGTGCAGCCCTCACCGATCAACTACAGCTTTACTGATCCTGTACTTCGCGATGCTCACTATGCATTCCAGCACAGCGAACGTGCCAGACCAACAATCCTGGACTCACACTGGGTTCGTCGCGCACAAGAAGAATTCGACACTGAGCATAATGCCGCCTATGTCCGTGCCGCAGACCAGCTTTTATCCCCTTTTGATGCCTACATGCTCGACAACGGCGATGTTTACACCAAGACCACACGTGCCATCAGTGCTGCTGAACAAGAAGAAATACTTGAACACTTGCACGAGCACCACATCTGTTGGGACGAAGAGGCTGAGTTCCTACTGCGCTAAAGGTTGCTACTGGTTTCAGGTGTGTGGGTAGGCACACCCCACCCAGGTGAGCGGGGCTGAGGGTGTGCATAACACAGCGAAGCTGTGTTCGGCTGAATGCTCGAACACAGCTTTTTTGTGTACCCCAACTGCTATACACAGCCCTTATCCATAAGGCCGGCTAAAATCTATCAACAGAAAACCTGGCGCTTAATCGCCCACTCTTGTGCAAGAAAGTACACCTATGCCCAACGATTTTTACGATGTCGAACACATCATTTCCGAAAAACCTTTTTGCTCCATTTTTTTCCAGCTCCCCGCTGCAGCACTGAAACCTACTATCAGTAAAGCAGCTACCAATCGCGATCTCGATCACTTGAGCACCGAACAGATCGCTGAGAACCTACAGCGCTACCTCGACACCTACAGTGTCATGTCTCACCAGCGTGTCACCATTGAAGAAGTCACTCATGTGCGCAATCCTCATGAGCCTGATTATGAATTTTCACCACAGTATGGTTCGCATATTTCGCTGATCGGTGAGTCTTATGCTGTTGACACAGCTACTAACGAGCCTTATGCCACCGACTTTGAGGGTCATCCTCTCGCGCTATATTTTGAAATGAGTTTGGCACCCGAGCTACACGGCGTGATCCATAAGTTCTTCCCTGGTTTTGACCTCGGTGGCGAGTATCTGCCGGAGGATTCTCGCGACATTCACACCGAGCTCAATGACTTGCTTGATTCTGATGATCTTGTCGGCAAAGACATTACTATCCAAATTGATCGCTTCAACAAAGACTAGGCTGCTCTAGCTGCATCAACTTGACCCACCCCAGCACCCCATGAGGCACCTGCTTCATGGGGTGTTTTGCTATGCCACAACACTTCCCTAAAAAACCTCAGAAAGGCTCTCCCCATTATGTCTGCCCCACTGACCATCCATGATCTGCTGTCCACCAATTCCCAGCGCAACCTCAAGTGGTTGACCTGCACTGTCTTAAACAGCCCAGATCTCGCCGAACCCTGCATCACTGTGTCTGTCAACCACACTGAGGGTATGTCCCTGGTCTCTTTCGAGGGTGGTCACGGGCTTGCTGAAATTGCGAATACCCAGCTGGTACCAGAGCTTGATCTACCAAGGTTTAACCCTTTTAATGCCCTTGCTATCTACCTTGAAGCCACCAACAACTAAGAAAGTATCACCCATGACGGATAACTCCACCTCAGATAAGTCCACCGACCACCCAAAAGCCAACCTGGATTACAGCTTCGATCCGCTCCCCGACGAGCCCTATGCCTATGGTTTTGAGTTGGTTGAATCAGATTCGGCAGACACCGATACCCCAGAAACTGTCGCTGTGGCACTTAGAACCCGTGAGGATGCCTTCAACTGGGTCAACACCCAACGCGCCGATAACAAGCCTGATGAAATCCGCATCAACAACCCAATTCGCCCCGAGCGCATTGCTGAGTTTGTCCACGAATTGATCATGAATTACGGCATCACAGCCTGCATGGAGGATCTGGCTACGCTTATTAAGCGCGACAAGCTCACCCAGCTGGAAGCAGAAAACGCTATCACTGCCTGGCACAACCTCACCAAAGAATCCCTTGATCAGATCATCGGGGTGTTCTATCACTATGTAGAAAAGGGCTCTACTAGTGACTAAATTCGCACCCTCCATACAACATGCTGCTCAAAACACTAGAAAGAAGAAACACCATCATGTCTGACAACACTCAGAACAACCCCTTTTCCGTGCGCTACGCACATCCCGATCATCAGCTTGCCCTGAGTGAACTCATTGATACTGCCGATCTACCCGCCCCAACCGGCTATGTGAAAAACCCATGGGGTAGAGATAGCGCACCTATCGCCGAGTGGCGACGCGAGCGCATTACCCAGTGGCAGCGCACCGAGATCATTGTCAATCAACGCGATGATGACGATCTCATTCACGTTAGCCTCCCGAAGCTCGGCCAAAACATTCAGCTCAACACCGACGATATTCTTGCCCTCGTCGCAGCGTGCGTCACACCCACAGCCAATGATATTGAGGCAACTATCGAAGAGAACCTGCACTCATATCCCCCCAATACGGTCATCATGTTTAACGCAGATGATCTAGATGATGCCCTCGGACTCGTTGTTGCAGTCAAAGACGCAAGCTGGGAACACTCACCGCGCGCTGTCTGGCGCACTAACACCGATCATGGGGCTCTTGACGAGACTGAACTCGCGCGGCTCATTCTCAAATTCGGTGGCAGCTTCGATGACTACGGCGTGCTGCAACATTAAACAGACTCACTAAGCACCGCTTTCTCTACCGCCTCCACTCCACCAGCTCTCTCCTCTATCCCCTCTCTCTCTCTTCGTCCTCAACCCCAGTTCATACAGATGTTCTCTGTGTGAGCTGGGGTTTTCTGCATCTCCCACTTGTTTTTTCTCCACCACTCCACACACACCTTCAAAGAAGAAAGTTCGAAAGATTCTATGAAAAGCCGTAAAAAAATCATGTCTACCCTCACCACTGTCTGCGCCGTACTCGGTATAGTTGCAGCTTATCCATTCCACGCCTCTGCTGTCATCGGCGGCTCTGTCCCATCAACTGATTCCGTTGCCAACGCTGTCGCAAAAATCGGACCAGGCGCATTGAACTGCAGCGGTGTCATGATCTCACCATCATGGGTACTCACAGCACGCCACTGTGTCGATGACATCAACATTCTTGGCGACATCGACACCATCACGCCTATTACTCCAGGTATTCATCGCAATGAAGGTAACTATATGGGTGAGGTTTACCGCGCACCGTCCGGTGATCTAGCGCTCATTAATATCAACGGCGTGCACAAGGGCACCATTGCGCAGCTCCCCACACAAGAATATCCACTGGGAACCGCTGCACAGTCAGTCGGTTTTGGTGGCGGTGGTGTCAATATCCGCACTGCTGAATCTGTCAACATGATTCTCACCGACATCTACAGTGAAAGGTCAGGAAAATTCCATCACGGTGTCGGTCGATCGCACTATCTGCTCTTTGATTATGACAGCGCGGAAACTGGTCGAATCCACAAGGGTGATTCTGGTGGCCCCATCTTCATCGGTGACGAGGTTGTGGGCATTATGTCTCACGGTACAATAAATAAGAACGATAGATCTTTTGATGACGAATCCGGCGCTGATGTATTTGCCTCCCTTGAGTGGATTCTTGACACCACCGGCATCACGGTCACAGACACTGCCGAAGATAGTGACGATGCTGACCAGGAGGAAGGATCTGCATCAAATACTTCACTTGTGCTTACTGATAACGGACCGTCACACATTGGTAGCAACACTTCTTCTGCACTCATCGGATTGTCCTCAGAAGCACTGTTTTCTTCTTAATACGGAGTGCACCGTGATAACTAACTGTTGAATTGAAAGTTAACGCCCGCCACCTAGAATGAATGGGCATGAATAGTTTCAGAACGTCAATCATCACTGCCGCAGACCTAAGCGAAGTCATCTATACATCTGGACGTGTCTTTGACAATCTCCGAAGCTCCCGTCTAGATACCGCAGAATTCCTCCGAACAGGAGACACCTCCGGCATTAACAGTCGTGCAGATCTTGCACTATTAGAGGACTTACGCGACGCGGCTACGTTCATTATCAATGATCCGCGTTCAGTATTAAGTGCCAAGTATCTGTGTGCTATTAATGCCACCATCATTCGCAGTGGCGCCCTTAATCCAGGACAACTACGAGCTGAACATCAAAATATCGGAGTCAGTACTGTCTATGGGCGCCACGAACCACCTGCACTAACAACGACAAGCCTTGATCGGCTGCTCAGTAAACCATACCCGTCAAGTACGCCATTAGAAGAGCGAGCAATCTCTACATTTGTCAACATTGCTCGTGCTCAACCCTTTGAGGACGGCAACAAACGAACCGCACTGTTCGCAGCAAACTCCATGCTGATAGCGTACGCGTCAGATTATGTGCTTACCGCACCTGTCTCTGACAATGACCCCACCATCACCAAGAATTTCACGGATAATCTTGCTCGCGCTTATATCTTCAACGACGACACACCTGTTATCGCTGACATGCAACAATTCGGGCTTATCGACCGTGAACACGGGAAACATCCGCGTCAAACATCAAAAGGATATGAGTTTTAAGCCCTAAATCTCGCAACATACACAGCTCTACAACCCTCGCACCACATCTGGTGTGGGGGTTGTGCATTTTTTAAACCCACCTCCATCCGCACCACAATAAAGGATTCATCATTATGAGCCACAGCGCTCTCCTCATAGCTAAAGATGCCACCATCGGTCTCCGTCTCAATATGAACGGCAACCGCAACTCTGTCAAAGCTTTTCTCAAATACGCCGAATATGCACAACTACCATCCATCAACGCCGATGATAAGTGGATTTCACCATTCATCACGATGCTGCAGAATTTCTTCCGTGACAACAACGATGCCATCCGTCTGGAAACTGTCGATCCACAGCATTTAGGCGACAAGACCGACTACGACAATGGCATTTACGTGCTCGAAGATTACGAGATCGTTGATCGAATTAATTCCCCTGCCGACACGTCGCCAGAACACCGAATTCACGACAGGTTACTCAGCATCGACAGTACGCAACCACTCGTTAATCAACTCGGTGATTTTCTTTTCGGCATGGACACACCTATTACGAGCATCAAGATCGGCGATCAGGTATTCCTACCGCGACTTTTCCCATCTTATGAGTACCCTGGCCGCTATCGCATCCACACTGTGCTGGGATTCGCCGACAACGATCCGTTTAACCCATTAACCAGCAATAAGCGATTTAAGGGTAGACCTTATGTCGATATGTTTAACAACCAGGACAATGCTGTTAATCCACAGTCCTACATCACCACCGACACTGTGCGCGTGCTCAGCTACCCCATCTACGTCATTTCTTTTGCACCAGCTAATGATCTCCACGGGGCAGGTGGTTTCGACTGGCTACCCGCGACCACCATGAACGACGGGACCGAAGCCCTCGATACGTTTTACCGTCACGTGAAAGATTCGCGCGACGAGGGTGGATCGCATATTGTGCGCCTGCTTCGCATTACTGACCCCAACATCACAGCCGACATGCAGCCTAAAGATGTTACTGACTATATCGACGCAGACATCGACCGCTGGGAATCCAAGGAACATGCGCTCAAGCAGTTTGTCCCACCTAACGCGGATGCTGATCGCGTACCTACCGGTGGTGCCGACGAGCACATTACCCACCCCTACCGCTAATAACTGTGCAGCGTAGCTGCACACGGATTCACCTGCGCTGTGGATGCACCCCAACACCACAACACCGCCCCTAGTGCCATAAATGCTAGGGGTGTTTTTTTCATACCCACAACACCGTTCTTCTCTAGAAAGAGACTCGATACTATGCCTCATAACCCCATCGAACTTCACACTAATGATGTACTCGATGCTCTCGACATTGACGCCATCTGCGACGATGTGTTTCTCTACACCGACTTCGAGCACACCCCAGGTCAGCTTGATCGCTTCGAGCAACTCGCCTTCACAAAAATCTACGACATGCTGGAAACAGCTGCTGAAAAATTCCCAGATGTAGCAATTAATGACACTTTAAGCACTGGCAACCACGCTGCTGAACAGTACTTTCTTGCCAATCCCGGCAACATCATCGTGCTGACCAGCTTCGCGCTCAATCAGACCGATCTCCGCGACCTCATTATCTCACCGTGCATTAAGTACACAGCACATGCACGAGCACTCATGCGTGCGGTGACACGAACATTGTGCACTGCAAACAACCCTGTAGAACGCGCGACTATCTTCCCTGTGTCTGTCGCTAATGCCTTAAGCATCGAAGCGCTGTGTTCCGAATATCATGCGTTCCGCACCAAGCAGGTGCTCAACACTGCTGCACTCATCAATCCTGATAACACTCTTATACCCATGTTGTTGAGCAAAGCGTATGAGGCATACGCCTGGTACAAGGGTGTCGAATCCGCACAACGAGGTAGCAACCTAGCTCGTGAGTACTACGCAGGACTTATCTGAAAATTCACTACTCAACTCTGGCCCCAACTAACCCGTTCACACACCTAGCCCAGAAAGGCTCGAACACCCATGATCGTTGAGGTAGCTCCGAGACCGAAGAGATCAGCCTCATTGATGATGATTTCCCTGATCTCGATGAGGACGATAACACCGTGCTCATCGCCGAAGACATCCGTGATATGGATGACTATGGCGAAGATCATCCTGATCTTTAAAGCTCACTGTTAAGCCCGCAGCGAGCTTATCGCTACACCCACCTTTTTAACCGCCTGTGCAACTAACCCTGTTGTGCAGGCGGTTTTCTCTATCTACACCAACAACTCCACAACACTATCCGGTCCAAATCTAGAAAAGAGACAACCTCCATGACCTCCCCCACCACGTTAAAGCCCTGGTCTATTCGCGGACCCATCGACGGTGAATACACCATGCTTGAGGCATATCCGTTTCAGTATGTAGCAAATACTCGCCCGGCCATCATGCTCTACGCACTCGATGAAAACGGTGTACCGGAACAATATGCCGACCTCACCATCAACCTTGCCGATGTAGAGCTCAAGCAACTTAACCACGTCATCATTAACCCAGATCTGCACGCTGATGTTACCGAACTGTGCATTAGCGCCGGCCTGCTGCGACCTGGTGTTCTAGGCCAGCACCAGGTCGGTAGTACCACCGCCAAGGTCTACCGGCTCACTGAGCGTGCTGCTGGCTGGCTACAGCTGTTTTAGCAGCTACCTGTGCCTACCTGTGCCTAATCCCCTTCCACCCACACTCACCCCAAAACAAGAAAGTAGTCATCATGCCTCAGTACACCATCACGATCACCGACGAGCAGAAAGCTGTTCTAAAAAGCCTCACCAACCCTCATATTGCTGCTGCTGAACACGGCGCTATCACCGCAATCGAGATTCATGACGACCATGATGTTGTTGTCTATCACGTTCAACCAGACGGCACACTAACTTACGAGCGCCTTGTTGAAGGCTTCCATTACGGCTGGACACGTTTTGACAGCGAAGGTTTTGAGATCGACGCCGACAACAACCGCGTTGTAGACGGGCTCCGCGACGAATAGTTAACAACATCAACACAGAAAGGTCGCTATGTGTACAGCACATAAATCCACCATCAGCATCCCCACCGACCAGCTCAGCCCCGCGATGCGGCGGATATTTCACGCAACAAGCTTCTTGGGTTCGCTTATCAAACCGCTGTTTATCATCACAGCAGCACTGCTGCTGGTCGTAGCACTCACCCCTGAGCGCGTCCATGAAATGCTGGTGCTCAACATTCTTGCCTTTTCTGCCGGCTACGCGATACTACGCAGTATTCGCGGTCTACGCCGACTTATGCGGCGCGACTAGCTCGCCAGCCAACCACACAAACCCAACAAGAAAGAAACACCACTATGGCGACATACCAAGTCAGTTTCATTGCTCTCGCAGAATCAATAATTGAAGTCGAAGCAGACAGCCCTGAGGAAGCACTCGACCGAGCCAACGAAGAATTTGACTACCCTGACGTTAATATCGGAAACAACTTTGAGCTCCACGACTGGGAGGCACGCGCGGACGTTGACTGGCTAGACACTCACTCCACCGCGCAGCAACGCCTCAAAGAGCACGTCGTCAAAGTCGAAGACTGAACTCGAACACCACATATCGCCTTAAGAAAGGACACTAATAGTGGCGACCCACCGCGTCCATTTTGTCGCAACTGCATCCACCTACATTGACGTTGAGGCAGATTCCCCCGAAGATGCTGTAGAAAAAGCATATGAACTCTCCGGCGATCTACCCGGCCTCATCGCCGACAACGAATTCGATCTGGGTGAATGGGAGCCTCAGGCTAACGTCCGGTGGCCCGATAACTCTGTCTCTCGCGAGCAACGCCTCAAAGAAGGTGTTGATCTGCTCGATTAAACAAACTACAAACACACCCCCTCGTGCTTCTGCTGTTTTCACAGCTGCGCGAGGGGGTTATTTTTTTTGGGTGACCGCACGGCTGGCGGTGGCGTCAGGTGAAAAAAGATGAGGGCACACAACGCCTGCGCGTGCATAAGGTGGCTATCCCTTGCTGCTGTGTGGGACAGCAGCCGGGAGTGGGTGTGAAGATCAAGGGTTCAAGGTTATCTGTTCTGGCTAAGGTTTACCGTTTAGCACTAACGTGCTAACACTACTGAAGGTACATGCACGTGCGTGTCATATACCTTTGCTACCTTAAGCACAGACAACAACCACAAGCTCTTGTTTATCTATTAAAAACACTCAACCACAAAGGAAAAACCATCATGTTCGTTGCATTTATGATCCCCATCGTTATGGCGCTCGGTGCCATGGCTATTATTACTCTCTTCGGCCAAAACCCATCCCAGCGCCGCAAGCGTGCTCAGCAGCAAGCTAAAGATCGCTATGAGGGGGCTATTCGATCTGGTCAGTTCATTGACCACTGCAGCTGCCCGCGCTGCCGACGCAACTGCCGTCGCCGGCACAAGAAGCTCAAAGGCTTCAGCGGATACCCCGATGAAATTCTCAAAAAGTATCCGGTGAAATACCTTTCCCGTTAACAACACCCAACAACAGCGTTAGAAAAAAATGCCTGTGGTTGGGTGTTTTTTTTTGGAATTTAATCAAGCACTTTTACGTGCCACACGCTTTGCCAATTCCCCATCGCGCTCACCTGAGTGCTGATAACGCAGTGCTGCACTCGGCGTTGAGTGCCCAAGCCGTGCCATCACCTCCTTGAGGGTTGCGCCAACCTGTGCATATTTCGTACCGGAGTAGTGACGCATCGAGTGGACGGTCGCTGTACTGTGAATGCTTTTTCGCGCTCGATCCCAGTTGTGCTTAAAGGTGTGATACGGCATCGGATCTTCCGGGTCCCCAATAGCACTCCACAACCGCTGACCCACGTCAACGCTGTCCACATATGCTGCAATAGTCACTGCATCCTCACCGTAGATATACAAGCTACGCACGCCTGCGGCACTCTTAGGTGGACCTTCTACTCGACCGTGATACTTAGTATGAGTAATACTCCGGGAGATTCTTATTCGAACACAATCTACTTCTCCCTCGCGATTAAAGTAGACATCCACATCAGTGGTGCGCAACGCTACAATTTCGCCATATCGCAGCCCACCAGCAATGGCAACTACAGCGATCACAAAGTACTTCACCGGTAATGCGGCAATAATCGCATCAAGCTCTGCACTCGTCGGCACATCAACATCTTTGCCTGTGCTGGCACTACCCCCGCCACGTACTTTGCACGGATTCGTCGGGATGATGCCATCTTCTACAGCAGTATTCATCACAGACTTCATCAACGTATAGTTTCGTGCCATCGCGGTGAGTTTGCCGTCCTGGATCGTATCGCTATACCACTCACGAACATCAGCGACAGTAATTTCAAAGAGCCCATAATCAGCCCAATAACTTAGTCGATCTGATGTTATATAACGTAAGTATTCATCCTTCACCCCTTGAGTAAGCTTCTTACCTCGGGCATTTGTCCGGGTTTCTATCCACCTCGATGCATAACTGAAGAAGGACTCCATCATGCGTTCTTCAGCCTCAAGCTGTGCCCGCTTAAACTTTTCCCGCATCTCAAAATCCATCCACGTGCCATTGATAATGGCCGTGCGCTCAGAGGCCAAGAACTCATCAGCCTCACCCTTGGTACCGAAAGTATGCGGAGCCGAATATCGCCTACCCTCGTGCATGAAGCGTGCTCTGTACCGACCAGAGCGCAACTTCTCGATCTCTCCCCAATTCCTCGATCGTGACATATATCACAAACCCTCTTCCAATTTCCCGCATAGTTTTCAGGTTAAGAAATGTCATTCAGTGAAGGTGTCAGAGTAGTCACTTAGTGTCACTACCAGTCACTTTAGACATTTCACCCTGCTGGCAGAGGGTGATTTTAGCACCTTTGTTCACACTTGTCACTGCCGTTTATGCGTATAAAAGACAAACAGAAGCCATCGCTCACCCTCTCGCCCGCGTGGGGTGAGCGTGGGGTGAGTGGATTCATTTCTGGTCATTATTGGGCGCTTTCTGCTAAAATGAAGCCATCGCCACCTCGCGTTTTGTGAGGTCACCAGGTCGCTACAGCTGGTTCGAACCCAGCTAGGACCACTTGTTTAGCACCTGCTTGCAGGGGTTTTATTCATTTATAGGGTCAAAAAACATGCGTTTGTGGGGTGAAAGGATTCATTACAGGTACTTTTAAGCACCTCCTGGTCACTCCCGCTAGTTTTATTCACGATCCGCGTCCAGCTGCGACAAACCGCACTATAGGGGCACCTTTGATGCGTCTCCGCTGTGCATAATTTTTTGCAAGATGCCCCTCCTGGCCCTTTTCTGTCATGCATAATATGCAGAGGTTTTTTCCCACCCCACAAACCCAGCTATGAGGTTTACCCCTGGAAATGTGTACCTACAAAGGGGCAATGCCGCGGGCTAAAACAACATTTGTGCACACATATATCTGTGATTAATAGCGCCCGCTCACCCCTGCCCCACAGGTTCCCCGGCTCACTTTTTTGACCCTCACCCCAAGGCAAACCCTGAGTCAAAAAACAGTTCCCACAGATCCACTACGCGCCCCAAAACAGCACTCTCACACGGGCCCGACCCCTTGAAAGTAGACACAGGGGATTTAATCAGGAAGCAGACTTCAGAATAGCAGAACCCTGGACCTCAAACACCGCAGGCGCCACATAGCCACACCAAGAATGTCTGCGCACCGTGTTGTACTAGGTCACACCACCGAAATACCTCCCGACGGCACACCAACTGATTAGCAAACGTCTTGGAATCCTGCAGCACTTCCCGCTTGAGCGCGGCATTAAACGACTCCGCTAGCGAATTATCCGCACTGGTACCAACAGCACCCATCGACTGACGAACACCCAACTTTTTACAAGTGTCCTGAAACGCCTGCGAGGTGTACACACTGCCGTGATCCGAATGAAAAACAGCACCCTGTAGACTGCCTCGCTGACTCTTCGCCATCATCAACGCCTCCTGCACCAATGACGTGCGCATATGATCCGCAAAGGCAAAACCCACCAACCGTGCTAAGAATAGCAATCAATGACCGTCGTCAAATACATATTCGACCCATCAGCAATCGGCAGATAAGTAATATCCCCGACGTAAACTTCATTGGCAGCCAAAGCGTTGAATTGACGCTTCACCAAGTCCGGGAACACCGGCTTGACAGCTGCTGGGATTGTGGTGATGACCTTGCGTTTCTTCGTAAAACCAACAAGCTTCATCGAAGACATCACTCGAGCGACTCGCTTGTGGTTAACCGGAGTTGTTGTACCTGGCCCGTCATTAAGCTCGGCCGTAATACGTTTCGCACCATAACAGCCGCGTTCTTTAGTGAAGATGGACTTGATCTTCGCTCCCAGGACTGCGTCGCTGAGCAGGAGTTTCTTCCTCGTCAGAGCAGTCTTTTTCCATTTGTAATACGAGGAACGGTTAATTTTCAACACTTCGCATAACCGCTTAACTTCAGTAGGTTTTTCGCACGTCGTCAACAAACCAGAAGCGGGTCATAAGTCTTGCCTCTTGCCGGGAAAATATTTAGCAGCCTTGCGCAAAATGTCGCGTTCTTCACGCAGTAGTGCGTTTTCCTTCTTTAGCTGTCTGATTTGTTCAGCTTCCGACATTGCTGTTGCTTCTTTGGTGTTGGTTGAGGCATGCGCACCGTATTTATTGATCGAAGTATTTCAGGGTTACTCGGTTGATGCCGAGATCGTTGGCGATCTGTTGGAGTGAGGCCCCATCGGAGTTCTCGTACAAAGCAACGGCGTCGCGTTTGAACTCCTCGGAGTAGGTCTTGGTTGGCATGATAGGTAGGTTACCTTTCTGTCCCAGAATGTTGGGATGTTAGGTGTCTACCAAACAGGGGTCAGGTCCTATTTGTCATAAACTTTCTCCTTAGAGATTGCGCGGATAGATTAAGGTCTGTGGCCCGGTCGGGTGTCCCAGCGGTAACTAGTCCAGGCCTGTTTGATAAGCCGACGCAGAATAATCACCGCGTTGGCTAAAGCGATAAACGCTTCCACAACCCGGGTACAACGTTCGGTGCAGATACTAAGTTTCTTAAAACCCCGGTTATGCCAAGAGTTAGTACGCTCCACCACCCACCGAGTCCCAGCCTGCAGCGGCTCATCTTTAATGCTGATCACCCAGCTATAACCAAATTCGCTGAGTAGCCTGCGGGTTTTCTTCGAGTCATACCCAGCATCGAGATGCACCGTGATCTGATCGGGAAGAGAGCCCCCAAACCGGCCGAGCGTGTCCAAGGTTGCAGCTAACAACGGTAAATCATGCCGATTGGCTCCGGCGACCACGCACCCGATCGGGATTCCATGTCCATCGACCATTAACGAGCGTTTGGTGCCTTTTTCCCGGTCAACCGGGAATCTGCCGGCTACCTCTCCGCCGCAGGGAGCTTTAACAATGCAGCCATCAACATTTAAGTTTTCTAGGTCTAACCCGATGAAACGGTCGTAGGACTCCAGACAGATCTGTTCTAAATTCTTGAAAATCCCGGCAGTGATCCACTCGTCTCGGCGGGTGCGTATCGTGGTGGCTGAGCAGGTGGAATCGGAAATCTTGATATAGGAGACACCGAGGACAAGCACTGCGATGAGTTTGTCGACGATGATCCGGTCAGCAATGCGTGCACGGTGGCACCCTAGTGGGTGGGTGATGATAACCGGTGGGATTAAGGCGGAGAACTGGCGCCAGAGGGGGTCGATGATAGATGATGGAAGGGCAGGCACGAGTACTCCTGGGGTGTTTACGTTTTCTTGGTCGAATTCGTATTTACCAGGCCTCGTGCTTGTTCTATTTCATGACCCCTATGTTTTCCCTTTTATCCACCTATCCGCGCAATCTCTTAAATTTAATCACCTATTAATTAGAGAAAATTCTAGCAATCAAATTCGCATTTCTATACAGGTGCGAACACGACAAAGCCCTCCCCGGAACTTAGTCCGAGAAGGGCTTTGTCGTGTTCTCAAATGCTGTCAAAACTGAATGATTATGCTACGAACAATAGCGATCGGCAACAAACTGCACCTCACCCCACTTCGTCGAAATAGTCTCATAATCACTGTAACGTTTTCGCTCTAAAAGCGACCCATCTGGAAACACAGTCTCATGATCTACAACCGCCTCGGAGAGATTAATAGCATCATCGGACCCCTCCAAATTCGCCCCTTTTAGATTACATCCCCGGAAGATGGCGTCCGAAGCGTTCTTAAACACACACCGACTCCCTTGTAAATCAGCATTCCCAAAGAAGGCATTAGTGATGTCCGCAGAAATATCAGCAAAATTTATCACCGCTTCACGAAACCGACTATGCGACAAATCACCCGAAATTACAGTATCGCCCAACTGAGCGCCAATAAAGCTGCAGTAGGAAAGATCGCAATTCGTTAATCGTGCATATTGCCATGAACACTCACCGAAATTTGCACCAGAAAAACAACAATCCGACACATTCACCGAATCTGTTTTTAAGGCATATAGCCGAAGACTGACCTCAACTTCAAACGACGGGGTCTTGTCCAAAGGAGCATGGAAAACATGTGTTGATGGTACCGCCTGTGCCTCAAACCTTTCGGGGGATTCATCAGACGCGCGCCCTAACCTCCGCCCCAGTTGCTCAAATATTTGCCGTCCTACAGTAATCTCAGACCAACCGTATTTCCGTGGAAAATCTGATTCGACAAACATATGCGTAACAACAATGTCACACAGTGACTGAACGATACTCGCTCCATAAGTTGTACCCGTTGCTGCAGCGCGATCCATGGATCTAAACGCATGTTGAACTGTGGCAGAGCGGATCGCGCTGTTATCGCTACTTAAACCCGCAATCAAGGGAGCAAAAATATCGCCTTCAAGAAGGAAAGCTTCATCAGTCTTGTTCATCCCAGTCCATGCCTTTCTTCTGGTTCATGTGGGGAAGTGCTTTCCTCATACCTGCTTTCTAAAAGCCCTCAAGCTTCAAGCCTTAAGCCCTAAAAAAGAACTATTCTCAGGAGCTTTCCGTGTACTAACTCGCGTTGTTCATACCGCAGGAGCTTTCACAACAATACCGTGCCCAAAAACGCTAAAGTGTGTGACCAAAATTTTTGGAGTTCCTGCACTAAACGCTCATGTGCATGCAGTGAGACGTGATCGCCAATGAAATCTGGGCTGCGCTCAGCGCGTTGTTTCCTGCTATATAAACCTCAGATAGCCCACCGGCAGAACAGACCTAGGTTTACTAACGATGTCAGCAGTTCTTGCAGAAAACTTCCGGGGTCGCAACATCGTCGCCACCCTACACTGGGGTGAGCACGACGTGATCTCAATACTCCTCGAATGCACTCGATTGTGCTCGCTGCATGGCCCTGGCCTGCGAATTGAGCCCTTCGCACCAGGAGGGGTAAACACGAAATCCACGTTTACCCGGCTGTCCGTCTGCTGCGGTAATCCCCAATTCTGCAAGATGACCAGCGGAAAACCTAAACACTCCGCGCCGAACATCGTTCCTCACAAAGACAAGAAGACCAGCATTCATCCCGTCGTCACTAAACGGCTGGGTCTGCCCTCCCACGCCTCGCTGCCAAAAGGCAACAAAGGCACCCGGCTTCGACGGCGTGTTCCGGCCAGTCCGGACATGCCACTCATGACCTTCAACCTGTGCTAATCCTGATTCATAATCACTGTTCTGTGGCTCAGGGGCGACCGAAACAGTTATGCCCAGCTCGGTCGACCACATCTCCAACGCGCTAAATCCCATGAGCTCAACTTATCAACTTCAGCCGCAGGAAGCCTACTGCCTCCTCTCGCCTCCTTCCGCAATACTCCCTAGATCTTGTTTAACCGTCAGGAGTTGGAGGGTATATCCGGCTACTGAACGACAACACTTTTAAACGACGGCGCTTGCGACTATTACCTTTGACCCGGCGCACTAATCAATTTTGAAAACGCGCACCATTAGGTAATCTCTCGATAAATAGTGTTTGGCCAGTAACAGACTCAAAAGCTTCTGCAAACTTGTTAAATCGTCAAAACAGCCGTTGACAAAGCTCTCCCACCACCGCAACTCTGCATCATGACTCCAATAAAATTCCTCAACCGGCATTTGATAGGCATAACGTTCAGCTGTAGAAGGCCCCAGCATCATCCAACTCGTCGCTAATGCTGACTCCCACAATTCAAGATCTGTCTTTTCGAAAACCGAGCTAATAGGACTAGGCGAACCAGGACTCAGTGCACAATATCCCACAAGCTCACAACGTCCAGCCGACTGCGCCCACTCCTGATCAGGATCAACAATCAGCGCACGCCCAACCTTGACATCAATTCCGGTGTGCTGCACAAAGAACTCTAACCATTCCTGTAACTCAGATACAGTGAGCACATCCGGTAGATCAGCTACTAAGGATCTTATATTGGACGAGAAAAGTGACCACTTTTCAGCAACGATCGCTTGAAAAAGACACTGCCGAACAGCTCCGGCTATGCGCTGATTAGTAAATACATTACCTGGGAATGGTAGTGAACTACCGTCCCTTTTTGTCACTCTAGAAAATGCATTCCACTTTCCCATGATGTTGATGAGTAGAAAATCTAGACTTAGCGATGGCCCGATAAAGCGAAATCCGGAAGTTTTATAGCCTCTAGTGTAGATGCACAGTTGATGGGGTTCTGTCATATGCGAAGCTTATTATAAAGATTCACATGATCAGGACATTGGGAAATTTCCGGCTCGTGTTCGATTCCACCAGGTGGGGTTGAATTACACCATGCTGAAATTACCCCCTTGGGTCTGTTCGAATTTGCTCCAGTGAAAGTATGAGGATTGTAAATAATAGTCACCCATTGCGGAGCGTGCATTTCTTTACATCCTGAGTTCTTATTGAATGTATAAGTTCTGCAATCTAGAAAGTACACCGTTTTCTCGAACTTGTAATAGCTGGTTCCTGGCGATGAGCCATAATCAATCACCGCTTTATCTACTACGGCCTCAGCCATAGCGTGGTTGGCGAAGTTGTGTTTGCAATAGTTTTTTAAATATCCCCAGCCTTCATTCCTGTAACGGTCATAATGCCCTTTTCTCACGACAAATCTGAACTCGGTGGGGAAACCTCGCGAACTATACTCTTTTTTGATCGGGCCACCATTCTTTTCAATGTTGTTTTCAGTTTTTCTCTGCTCATCTAAATTGGGAAGATTCTTGCAATCCACGTATTGTGCACGCTGGGAAAACAGGGTCATCTCTTGGCTCGATGAGGATGAGCCGCTACTTCCAATTGGGAGGAAATCCTCCAAACTTCTTTCTTCATCGTCAGGAATCCATGTCAGTGCATCACCTGAGCCTAAAACAACACCTCTGGTGAATTCTTGTTCGAGTGACTCATTTAATGATGTCAATGATGGTATCGGCCACCCTAAAGGAGTATCGGTATTTTGGTATTGCAGCCACAGGGAGTAAACATCACCATACAGCTCTCTGGCGCCTAGGATTCCATTCCACGCAATCACCCCGCGCTCCGCAAAATTCACCACATGGAATAGACCAGAAACCTCAGGTGTTTCATCTGCTTCAGGAAAACCTAAACGACCCGTCTCCCGACCCAACGCATCCCACACCCGCTGCGTAGCCAAATACATAAACCGTGTCTGACGATCATTTCGCTACGAAATTGTTCCATTGGAGAAATTATTGTAAAAATACTCAGTACCGCTAGGTAGCTCATTAGTGATCGGGATGCCAATGGCATGATTCGAGCCGCCAAGTTCTTCGTAGCGCTGTTTAATATCGCCCCACACAGCACCGCCAGTCAATGGGTTGTAGTAGTTGTCACCACCTTGAAAAGTCTGTCGCTGAGTAAGGGGATAGTTTGTATCCATCGGACCAGAGGTTGGGTACCCCAATGGCCCTGATTCCCAGTTCAAGGTCCCCCACTGTCGCAAACCGTCCAAGGTCACTGCATAAGCGCCTGTGTCTGGGTGCCAATAGATGGCTCCACCAAAAAATTCACTTCTTTTGCCAACACCGTCGGGATTGGTCAACTCGTTTGACTTCGGTGGCCCAAGCCATGACAACTGACCTCCAACCTGGCGATAGGTGTCAAGAATTCGGCCACAAACTGAGAAGCCCGTTGGCCACATAACCTCACACCCGGTGGTTGCCATCAGTCGTGCACCCTCGTTAAGTCGCGCTTCCGCAACTTCTAGCTGGTCAGCTTTCTCCTTGCTTACCCCCTCCGGTAACTCGATAACATCTGAACGCATGTCCCCTGCAACTATGTCCCGCTTAGGCAGCGGGAGTTCCTCGACATTATCTTTACTATCGTTGACTTGCTCGTGATACTCAACGACTACTTCTGGATGTGCTGTTTCGTAATCCTCAAGTTGTTCCTCAACTGTTGGAGCATTCCTATTGGGAACATAATCAACACCGTCATCAGCAAACTGCTCATCAGTGATTTCTTCTACAAGCTCAAATTGATCTTCCACCTGTGCTTGAGCCACCGGAGATGCAACCCCGATGGCCAGCAACATAACAGCAGAAACCCCCACTAGTCTTCGTACCAACCGCATATATCAAACCTTTACCTGTCGGAAAAATGTGTACAAGCTGAGGATAAGCATAAATTCGCTTAAGAGCTGGATGAAAGAGGAAACGCTCCTCTTTTCTACCCGAAAAAGGGTGTAAGGATTGCACTGCTTAAGTGACATTAGGCCCTCCCGGGCAAATCCTTATTCGAACACAGTCTACAAATCCGCTGCGATCAAAATAAACATCGACATCGGTGGTTCGTAGCGCAACGATTTCACCGAATCGAAGTGCGCCGGCAGCAGCAACAATAGCCAAACAAAAGTACTTACTCGGCAGTGCACCAATGTTCGCTTCAAGCTCGGCATCGGTTGGGGGATCAACCTTTTTCCTGTTTTGGTATTACCCCCGCCACGTACTTTGCACGGATTCGTCGGAATGATGCCATCCTCTACCGCAGTCTCCATGACAGACTTCATCATGCTGTAACTCCGTGCCATTGAGGTCAATTTCCCATCCTGAATGGTGTCGCTATACCACTCACGGACATCAGCGACGGTGATTGCGCAGAGCGCATAATCAGCCCAATAACTTAGTCGATCTGATTTTATATAACGAAAGTAATCATCTTTCACCCCTTGGCTAAGTTTCTTTCCTTGGGCATTTGTCCGGGTTTCTATCCACCTCGATGCATAACTAAAGAAGGTCTCCATCATGCGTTCTTCAGCCTCAAGCTGTGCCCGCTCAAACCTCTCCCGCATCTCAAAATCCATCCATGTGCCATTGATGATGGCTGTGCGTTCAGAGGCCAAGAACTCTTACGCCTCACCCTTGGTACCGAAAGTGTACGGGGCAGAGTATCGCCTACCCTCGTGCATGAAGCGTGCCCTGTACCTCTCCGAGCGCAACTTTTCGATCTCTCCTCAATTCCTCGATCGTGACATATATCACAAACCCTCTTCCATTTTTCCGCATAGTTTTCAGGTTGAGAAATGTCATTCAGTGAAGGTGTCAAAGTAGTCACTTAGTGTCACTACCAGTCACTTTAGACATTTTTCCCTGCTGGTCGAGGGTGATTTTAGCATCCTTGTTCACATTTGTCATTGTCGTTTATGCGTATAAAAGACAAACAGAAGCCATCGCTCACCCTCTCGCCCGCGTGGGGTGAACGTGGGGTGAGTGGATTCATTTCTGGTCATTCTTGGGCGCTTCCTGCTAAAATGAAGCCATCGCGACCTCGCGTTTTATGAAGGCACCAGGGCGCTACGGCTGGTTCGAACCCAGCTAGGACCACAATTAAACCCCCTGGGAACAGGGGGTTTTCTGCTTTCTAAATCGTGGTACGAGGGGTGTCGTGGTACCTGCGTGGTACTCGTGAATTGCTTGCTAACCTGCACGGCGGTTGCGCACCCTAAGGGTGGCGCTTCCTGACACTCCTAGGTATCCTGAGAGTAATCGTGCTGAAGATGGCCGTGGCGTGGATATCCCCCACGCAACTCGGCCATTGGAGCGGGGACGGGGCGTGATGGGATGACACGTCTAATGAGTTGATTAGTCACTACGGGACAGCCCCCGGGCCGGGACACCGATAGGTCCCGGTAGTACCCCCTTGACGGGTGGGGAGGTGCCGGAGGTATCTCTCATGGCTTCTTTAACCACCCCTGCTTCCGTTTTTACTGCAGATGATCTGCTCAGGACTTTCCGCCGCGACGAAGTGTGTGATCGTCTGGGTGTCTCTCTTCAATCCTTGGATCGTAGGTTTGCCCGTGGCGAGCTGAAAACTGTTTCTGGCACTCGCGGCAAGAGTCGAACGACCCTGATCACCGATGGTTCTCTACCACTACATCTACGGCGGTAAATGGTAGTCATGACTGCATGAGAAAACCCCGCAGTGTTGGAACACTACGGGGATGATAAGACAGATGCGGGGCCTAATCCCCTACTACGTAGAAAACTATAGGGACGTATTAGGTTGGAAGTTAGTCCTCGTCCGTGACCGTATGGTGGGTACCTTGTGAGGCCGTCGTCTGGGTACCATTTGATCCGTCCTTCGGTGCCAGTGCCACAGGCTTCCGCCCGGCCTGATCACCTCGGGATACTTCGCCAAGCTCGCCGTCGATGTAGACACGCTGGCCCACACCACGACGAATCTCCTGTGCCTCATCCTCCTCAAATTGAGCAAGGAAGGCATCCATAGATCCCAAACGCACCTCTGCGCTACGACTGTCTTGGAACCTTCGCTGTTGAGCCGCTGCTTGTCTAAACAAATATGCCGCCAGGGCGCCCGCTCCCAGGCTGAAGAACAACCGAACTGTGGCACGTACAACATCTGCAAGGGTGGCATCTGCTCCCAATCCCTGAGTTCCAGCGATGAACAGCAAAATCACGGTAAGCAGGGTTACCACTGAAGCTGCGATAGTGAAACTATTCCACAGCTTTTTGGCTTCATCGGCCTGTTCCCGGAACATTCGTGACATTGCCGCCTCTGCGACGTAACCGGATATAGTCTGTGTCTTCTCCACCATCGCATCAAGCTCGTCCTTCTGACGCTTGATATCGGCCATGATTGCCTCGAGCTGCGTCTGCGCTGTCGACTTTTGCTTTTCAATTTCGGAGTTGTACTGGTTCTGTAGGGTCACGATTTGATCGTCAATGCGCTTACGACCGGCCTCGACACCCTCGTCTATCTCATCCTTAAAGCTCTCAGCGACTTCCTCGATCAGGCTGCGTAGATCCGCCAACGCCTCCTTACTGTCCTGTTTGTTCTGTTCCAGCTGCTCTCGGAGTTCTTCTTCCTTCGCGGTGAGGCTGTGAACTACAACCTGGCTCTTTTCTAGAAAGCTCTGCACGCGTGCACGTTCTGCGATGTCTGCTTCTCGAACTGCGCTACTTAGATCAATCGGGAGGAAAGCTAGGTTGTACAAAGATGTCAAGAGGCTATCTGCCGCTTTGTTAGCATCGCTCAGTTCTTGGTCATAATCGTTTTCATCATCCCAGGTGATCTGCTGGAGGTGCCCCGTCATGGCAAGCAATGACGTCCGTAACTCGTCCAGGAATGAGCTACTCACCGTCTCCTTATCTGCAAGGTTCAAGTAAAGCCTCGTAGTCCGAATAACAATGTCAATCCGGCGTAGAAAATCGCTGGCCAGCTCCGGTAAACCCACGTACGCTGGGTCAAACTTTTCCGACAGCTCATTCAACCACGCTTCGACCGTCTCAAGGTCCTCCCACAGCGGATGCTGATCAAATATATCCGTCGCACTATCACTCAATTTGGACTCCATCGCTTCCCTAAAATACTGTCGGCGCAGGCATGACTTTCACACTGTCGATTAGCTTAACGGGGTGATCCGAGCACACCTATTAATCTGCACACCATTGACTTGCTGCAGCGCTATATAGCTCCAGCGCTCGGGAGGAGGACACCACACAGGAATTGAGAAAAGGTGGTGGGGAGGCATGATCTATTATCCGCAGTAGGGCATAAGGGCTCGACCCCGGGGCAATGAACACAGGGGTAGACCCGTCGTTGGCTTGTTAAGACGGTGCCCTATTGGGATCCATCCCTACCTGATTTAAGCTTTACGGGTCAATAATATCGCGGGCTAAGGGGTCGCTAAGCACAGCGAACGATGTCGCGGTGTACCTAAGTTTCACCTCACCGGCAGGGCTTATATCCTCCGTCACTGCTACATCGACAGAAAACCAACATGCCGGTGCGGAGCATAGCTATGCTCGCGACGGGGATATGTTTCGCGCTGATTTTAACTACCTCGCCGCCCTCGCTCTCCAGTTGCCAAGCACTGATCTCACTGGCGGTCAGAAGTATTCCGCGGATAGTGGTCGGCTCGAGCTCGAGCTCTCGGGACGCGATAAGGTCACCAATTCGAGCAAGTTCCGCGGTGGAGAAACGCATACACAGGCGTGGCTGTCGCGGCTGGGGCCAGGTAAGATCCGGTTCGAACCTCGCCTTCACCAGACCCGTTGAGAAATCCCGCAGCGTTGCGGCAACACGCGGACCGTACTCGCTAATGCGGTTCAAGTAGTCGCTGGTGTCAGCATCTGGTCAGAGGCGACGCCCATCATTGAGTAATTCCAACGCGCGCTTCATTGCAGTGTCGACAAGTTGGGGTTCGGAATTGTCATCACCGAATAGACCTACTTGGTCGTCGGGTACGATCTCATCTGCAGGTGAAGTTGCTGAAATAATCTGCAGAATAAGACTTCCCGGCAATGCTGATCCATTCGAGTTCAACCGAGTCATCGACACAATATCGGCTTGCGATTGCCCACGCAGCGATGTGTGCCCTCGCACCGCGAGGCCTGTGGTAAGCACAAGACGTTGAAAGTTGCGGAGCGCGTCAGCGATACTGTCGATAGCACCTGAGTGGATCGTGATTCCAGGCCCAGTCAAGCGTAGGGCCCCCGAGGACGCATCGCGGCGCAGCAGGTCATGCTCACCACGCAACTCTCAATAGCCATGTGCGCAAGATCATTTGCATGCCGCCGTCAACTTCTCCTTGAATGTCGGCCTTGAACTGCTCCCAATCAGATGTCATGGAAACCATCCACGGTCACTTCGAAGTAACCACGCTGCGACACAGCGTCGGTCTGTTGCGGAAGGGCATCCTTTGCACCGCTGCGTTTGCGCATCCAAAAGTCGTCCCAGTATCCGCGCATCGACACGTAAGATTGATGCTCGGCTGAGTTCGATCGGTCCGCCTCAGGAAATACGTGCCACTGACAGTAACGAGTGTCGCCACGCAGACCCGTTCTGAAGCGAACTTCGTTTTTTCCGAACATCTGAAAGATGAGCCAGCCGGGGAGGTCGGTGACTTGGTTAACAAGAGCATCTCACACCAGTAAACAAGATCGATGTCATCCGGATTTATCTTATTGGTGAGGAAGCTCCCGCCGATCCATACGCACATCATAGGAACAACTGAGCGGATGCCGCCGTTGCCGACTCAAAATGATGCCAGATCTCGCTACGAGTCATCGACTCAGCGAACCTGGGATCATCGATATAGTTTGCCTTGATCTCATCCAAGGAGGCACTGAACCGGCCAAGCGGGAGCAGGCCAGTCTGCTCGTCAAGTGCAGGTAACACCCAGTTACCTCCCTGTGATTCATAGTTTCTAAAACATTATGTTCTATCTGAAACTGCTTGTCAGCGAGATGTTCCTGCTCGTCGAGATTTAGTCATATACCTAGTATTAAGCTGGCGCTTCCCCAGGGCCGTCCATAAAGAGGTCGCTGCCGGTATGGGGATGAAGGTGTATTTCGCTGATCCTCACTCACCCCGGCAACGCGGAACTAACTAGAACACCAATCGGTTATTGCGCCAGTATTTCCTGTAGAGAACATTGATGAAAGGCTTCAGCCAGGCTGATCTGAATTAGGTGACCGACAGGCTCAACAACCGTCCCTGGAAAATTTTTAGATTTCGCACTCTCGCTGAGCAGTACGAAGTAATATTGCTTTGACGAATTGAACCCAAGTCGTAACAAACTATCAACCCCGCGACGCCCGTTCTTCAGCATCTGCAGCGATCTTGAACAGGTTGGTGTGCGGGACATCGTCTTCTCCAAAGTGGTACCGGCGAACAAGGAGGTCGCGGAGGATATCCAAGCCGAGTGCTCCGCCTTGAGTTCGGAGCTTCCAGTTCCTAGCGACGCTGACGGTCTGAATGAAGAGATTGTTCTCGAGATGTTCAAGGATGAACTCCACGGGCAGCCGAAGCTCCGACTCCTCCTCGGGACGCGTGGCGAGCTCTCGCATTTGCTGCGGGGTGATTGACATCGGGTCGATTGCTTCCCGCTGTACTCTCCAGTTAAGGCCGACGTTCACAAAGGTCACCAAGATCTGCCAGTCGAGCCATCCATCAGCCTGAAGCCGATCGATTTCCTTGCGTCCCCGCGGATCCTCGAGGAAGGCTGCGAGCGATAGGCTCCAACTCTCAGCCGTTCGGTATCGCTGCTCGATGCGTTCAAGTGACTCTGCTCGGTTGTAATCCGGACCTTCGCGAGTCGATGCTGCAAGCGACTCATGACTGGATGGTGTGAACGCGTCCGAGGACGATGGCCGCGTGGCTCCTGCGCACCGCTCATAGTGCTCCTTACTCAGAAAATCGGCCGACTCGTTATACGGGCGCCCCATCAGCACCTTGTGGGAGATCCCGTCGCGGCCCAGCGAGTCGAGGAGTGCCATCAGGTCTTCCCTTGGACGTGCGTGCACCTCGCCAAGAAGCCGGATGCTCATGGAGATGATTGATCGGGAGATCTCATCAAGATCACCGGTGGATTCAGACCAGTTGATCTGCACCGAGACTTCGTCGCCATCATTGTCGAACAGCACGTCATTGCTGGCGTGGGAGGCACCGCGAGTCGTATCTATCCTGATGCTGGTTGTCGCTCGGAGAATTACCGGATGGAAGCGTGCGGCGTCTGCGAGGAAGACCTGGAAGGCAGCGACGAGTCCCTCTGCTGTCAGGACCGAGGCATGGTCGTTGTCGAACTTGAAGACCCACCGTACGCCGAGGGCTTCGAAGTCGATCGTGCGTGTGTGTCCGAGGTCAGCCAGAACTGGCCCGGTGAACTGCTCACGCGCGAACTCCTGAAACCGTTCCTCGTCCAAGAGCATCGCTGCGTCAGGATGTAACGCTTGCTCCGAGAGAAGTTCGTATCTGTCCGTGGTCGGATGCGCGTGGCGAAACAAGGGCTCAACATCGGGCCAGAAGGTGCGGACGGCGAGGTACTCGATCAGTTCGTTCGTATGGTGGTGCTCGAGGTCTGGGTGGCTGGAGAGGTCGAACGGGTTTGTGGCGTGCGAGTTGTGGGCGAGGAGGGCTATCTCTGTCAGGGCGGCCGCATCGACCCAGCAGCCCGCCATCTGGGCGGCACGGGCGGCCTGGAAGATTGCCTTGGGGATCTGCGTCTTGACGTCGTCGTCAGGGCTCTGGTTCGCCATCATCGCGGCGCCACACGCGTACATCTTCGCCGCGTAGGTCAAGCCCAGATCAAGGTAGATCTTGGCGATGTATCGCGAGACAAGCACCGCGCCGTACATCAGGTCTCCGTGGAACCACCGGGCCTTGGCTGTGTGCAGCTCGGCGAGCGCCTCAAGGGGCTGACCGGCCCCCTCGAACGCGATCGCGCGATCGCGGCATCGTTCGGCGATGGCGGCATCTCCCTGCACTTCTGCGGTTCGGGCATCGAGCGCGTCTCGCACTTTCGCGTAACTCGGATGGGCTGAGACCGCTCGCTGAGTATGGACGTGCTCGTGGCAAGAGATCGACGAGGTCGTCGAGGAATCGCATCGCGGTGTCCAAATCGATCAGACTATCCGCGAAGGATGAGTCGACTTGTACCGAATCCAGCTTCACGCCGGCATGAGCCGCCACGTCGACCCTGGGCGGGCGGAATCCGTTCTCCTCTGCCCTTTCCCACTTGGGCTGCAAATGGAGGGAGGCGAGCGTACCTGTCAACGACGCGGATCGAACTGGATAGGTCGCTCTGTCCACTGCCGTTAGCTCTGCGGCGATGTGCTCGTGAAGCCTCTCCCTCGCCTCTGCGATTTCGGTCGCAGAGGCGGTCGCCACTCCCGCTACCCACATATTTCCCCAGTAGGCCACAAGCGTGACGGCATCGTCAAAGATGTTCGTGTGGATGTTCGATAGGGCGTAGTTCACGGCGCGGCGGATAAGGTCCTCGCTTGTTCCGGCGATACCCATGCCCCGGAAGCGGGCGACTGCGATCTCGTAGCAGGCGCGGAAAACGATGTCATCGTCAGCGGCCCTGTCGAGGAACGCACCCATGAAGTCCAGCCATTCTGGGAGATCCGCGTTGGCGACCTCATCCCATGTTGCGAACCGGAGGGCCTCTGTAATCTCCCCTTGTGTCGCAGGCGTGAGTGCTACCGGACCACCATTGCGACGCAGAGCATCTCGGAGTTCCCCATACCACTCCGGGGTGACGTCCTCGGGCTCAGGCACCATGGCAGCGGGCACGCGGAGGTAGTGCTGTGCTACCCAGACCAGGTCGGGCTCAGCGAGGATCGTGGCTACCTTCATCCCGCTGTATACGTCCAGCGTGACACCGTAAGTGGTCCGCGCAATCTCCTGGACCTTATGGGTGGTGGCTTCGGAAATCGAGTGCACGCTAAAAAACGCTACAAGTTCAACGGGTGCCGCGGCGGCCGCGCAGATTCCTGCGAGGTCATCTAGGATTTTTTTCTTCAGGCCTGTCTTCTGTACCGTGCACGCGATGACCATAGGTGAGGTGGAAGCAGAAGCGGAAAACCCAGCCGCATTCGGCAGCTCATCGGGAATACGCGTCGCGTAACTCTCTGCGTCTCGTTGCTGGTCTCCGCCGGCGCTGACGGGGCCATTCGCGACGAGGATGTTAGCACTAATCCGCTTCCGCGCGATTCGCGTTGCAATGATCTCGAACGTATGGTGCTCGTTGCGCTCGCTGAGTTGACCGAGGCAAAAGGAGATGTACGTCTCAAGTTCGGGTACCATACTGTTCATAGACCAATCTTCTCAGGTCCTGACCGCTTTGGCCATCAACGCTCCCTGTGCACGTGGTTATTTTAGCGACCGCGATCACTGCGTTAACCCCGCTATGGGTGTGCTTAATGTGGCCTCGTTAGAAACCCTTGATGGAGAGTTCCAGTGCTGGAGCTACCGAGTGACTCCATTCAATAACACCGGGCCGAACCGCCGAAGAGCTATTTTTGCGTCTATGTCCAGCATACTTGGACCTGAACGCTAGGTTTGAGCAATGGCAACAGCGGCGGAGACGCTACGGACGATACTCAGTAAGTCTGAGTTCGGTATTTTGGGGGTGCTCTCTGAGAGCACCCCCGCTTTCCGTCCGTAAAGTCGCGACCGCCTTAGGCGTGTCGCCAACGACTATCTATAAAACGTTGGCCACGTTGCCGGAAGCGGGGTTCAACACCTCCCGACAACCGGGATGGGCAACCCTATGGCAGCTCGCTGTCTAGAACCCAGCTAGGACCACAACTAAACCCCCTGTAAACAGGGGGTTTTCGTCGTTTCATGACTATCTATAGCTTCTTCAGCTTTTCAAGGGATGAAGGTTCCAGCTCCTCGATTAGCGTCACCCAATTCCAACCATGGTTGCCACAGTTGGGAGGAAAAATACGATGAGAGCTCCCCCGATGATGTCAAAGCTAATTCCGGTGCGGATCATTCGAGCAATGGATACGCAGCCCGAACCGTAGACGATGGCGTTCTGCGGTGTGGAAATCGGAAGCATGAACCCAAATGAAGCACCGAATGTAGCCGCCATAGCTGGGATAACTGGATCAATACCGGCCGCTATGGCAAGTGGAACCACGATGGGAACGGTAACTGCTGCCGCTGCGGTATTACTCGTAGTTTCAGAAATTAGGATGGCTAACAACACTGCCATTCCAGTAATAACAACAGCACTTGAAACTCCAAGCATGCTGTTAAGCCCGGATCCGATCGATTCTGCGAGGCCCGAATTTCCGAGCATCGCTCCGAAAATCATGCCGCAACCAAACAAGATGATTGTCCCCCAGTCAATCTTTGCGGCATCCGACCAATCTAGGGTGTACTTCAGCTTCTTTGACTCTACTGGGAGGAGGAATAGAAGGACAGCGCCGAGGACTGCGACAATACCTTCGTTTAGGCGTTCATCAACAGCTTCATAGATTGCAGAGTCGACGCCAACAAAGATGCCGAGGATCGCAGGGAAGATCCACAAAAATACGGTTATTGAGAATGCGATGATTGTGTTTATTTCTGCACGTGACATGCGCCCTTGTTGCTTCTTATGCTCGGTAACGAATTCTGCGACTCCTTCAATACGTCGCGTTTCTGGACGGTTAACTATAAAAAGGATCACCGTCAAGGCCACCATCATGCAAATGCAGATCGGCAGTGCCGTCATGACCCATTGCCCGAAGGAAATACGTATACCAGTTGCTTCTTCAATGAGTCCGCGCCCAATCAAGTTTGGTGGGGCGCCAACTGGGGTCAAGAGACCACCGATGGACGCGCCATAAGCCAGCATCAACATCAACGCTGCACCTACTCGTAAGCGAAGTGGATCGAAGTCTTCTTTTACGATCCCTTTGTCCTGCATAAGTTGCGCAATTACGGTCAAAATTCCCAGCGCAGTCGGCAGGAGCATAGCTACTGTCGCAGTGTTGGATACAAAGGCTGAAAGCACACAGGTAATACCGCCAAAAGCCAAGATAATGCGAACTGTTGAGTTCCCAACTCCCGGCAGGCCAAGCACAAAGAATGCCAGTCGTTGCGCAACGCCATGTTTAAGCATGGCTTGCGCCAGAATAAATGCTCCAATGAACGTGAAAATTGTGGTTGATCCGAATGGCGCTAAAACTTCAGAAGCAGGTGCCGCACCAATGACTACCAAAAGCCCAACGCCGAACAATCCGGTAACCGGAATCGGAAGAGTCTCACAGAGCCACAGCAAAATCACACCAACTAAGACAGCTGCGATTTTCTGCTGAGTGGGGTCCATCCCTTCCGGAATGATCATCATGGCCAGGAATCCAAGTGGAGCGAGGATAAATCCTGAGACCCGACGGATGGTTTCAAACTTCTCTTCCATTGGCGAAAGCCGCTGTTGTTCCAAGCTTCTGTAAGTTCCTCCACGAAGAAGAACCTCGGCGACGTTAGTTCGAATTGACCGCGCGCTCGATGAGGCCACAGTCGAAATCTTGTTGGGCATTTTCATGCCTCCCTCCTGATAGTTGCTACTATCAGCATGTGATGTGATCTGGGTTACGTCCAAGACAAATTCTCACTACCACCCATAGGACGTTCCTATGTCAGGAGTACACGTGGATATACGGCAGCTAACTTATTTTCTCGGGGTTATTGATCATGGGGGTTTTAGTCGCGCGGCAGATGCACTGCACGTCGCCCAACCGTCGCTTTCACAGTCCATTCGCTCACTTGAGCGCAGGCTCGGTGTGGAGCTTTTCCATCGAACAGGTCGACGGGCTGAGCTGACTAGCGCTGGAGAACGTTTAGTTCTTCCAGCTCGGCAAGTATTGCGGGACCTTGATGTCGCACGACGCGCTGTATCCTCTGTTCGTGCTCTAGAGTCAGGAACTGTGGAATTGGCTGCCATGCCTAGTCCCGGCGTGGAGCCACTAACCGGACTCATTAGAGATTTTCATGCTCGGTATCCGGGAATGATGGTCAACGTTGCAGGTGTTTTCACGCCGTCCGAGACTGTTGAAGCAGTCCGTTCGGGAACTGCAGAAATAGGCTTGCTCGGATCGTCTGGCCAACCGCAAACTGCAGATCTAGATGTTTGTCAGCTGGAGTCGCAACCTTTAGTGCTAATTTCTCCACCTGGCACTGAAACCGACTCGGAAACCATCGAAAGAAGAAGTCTCAACGGGCTGCGCTTCGTCATCTCCCCTCGAGGTTCATTAATGCGCCAGCTCATCGACAACGCGCTTGTGCATGACTCCGCAACAAGTGTCATTGCCGAAATGGAGCATCGCACTTCCCTACTTCCCCTAGTGCGCTCTGGGATAGGACATACAGTCATGCCGGATTCATGGAGGGAAATTGCACAAAGCAGTGGTTGCGTAGTTCGCAGAATTGTTCCCGAAGTCAATCTGGATATTTTCGCCGTCAGTCGCAGGGGTGAACTGACTCCTGGTGGACAGGCGTTGATGGCATTGATTCACAGTCGGGCTCTTGGCTCCCATACCGTGAGCGATTCAAGCTCGAAGACATAGGCCGTTCCTATGTGGGGTGGTGGAAATTGGTCTTGGACTTCCCTTGAACGCCAAATTTAAATGGGGTGTGTCACATTCACTCTAGGAGCAAGGGAAATTCACATGACTTCTCAAGTATTCGAAATTGCGTCCATTCCAGCTGACGGTGTTGGTCATGAAGTTGTCGAAGCTGGACGCGATGTCCTCGACGCTTTGGCGAAGAACTCAGGTGGCGCATTCGCATTCGATTGGAAAGATTTCGATTGGGGCAGCGAGTACTACGCCCGACATGGTCGCATGATGCCAGAAGATGGTCTTGATCAATTGAAAGACCTCGACGCCATCTTCTTCGGTGCTGTGGGGTGGCCAACAGTTCCAGATCACGTGAGCCTGTGGGGTTTACGAATCGCCATTTGTCAGGGATTTGATCAGTGGGCAAATATCCGTCCAGTGAACTTCCTTCCGAATGTTGCATCCCCCATTGTCGATGCCCACGAACGAAACCTTGATTGGATCGTGGTTCGAGAAAACTCCGAAGGCGAATATTCCGGATTTGGTGGCCGCAACTTTTCGGGACGTGCAGGTCTTGGCGAGGTTGCTACCCAATCTGCAGTGTTCACTGAAGTTGGATGCGAAAGAATTTTCCGCTACTCCTTTGACCTGGCTCGAACCCGTCCACGGAAGAAACTGTCAAAGGTGACAAAGTCGAATGCACAGCAATTTGGAATGGTGCTGTGGGATGACGTATTCGATCGCGTCGCACAGGAGTATCCAGATGTGGAGACCGAGTCAGTGCTCGTGGATGCAATGGCAGCAAAGTTTGTTCTCAAGCCAGAAGACCTCGATGTTGTGGTCGCTTCCAATCTGCATGCGGACATCTTGTCTGATTTGGGTTCCGCAATGGCTGGTTCATTGGGGCTTGCTGCAAGTGCAAACCTCAACCCAGAGCGTCGCTTCCCTTCGATGTTTGAGCCTGTGCATGGTTCTGCGCCAGATATCGCAGGCCAGGGAATCGCAAACCCTGTGGGACAGATCGGTTCTGCTGCCCTCATGCTCGATCACTTCGGGCTCAACGACGAAGCAAATCGAGTGCGCAATGCAATTGAGAAGACTTGCGCAGAAGGTATCAAGAGCCGCGAGGTTGGCGGTTCGTCCTCCACTCGCGATGTCACTTCCGCCATCATCGACAACTTGAGCTAATGGCTACCGTTCTTATCTGCTGCGACAAGTTTAAAGGTTCGGCAACTTCCGTAGCAGTATCCGAAGCTCTAGGTCAAGGTCTGATAAGAGCCGGTCATACTGTTCTTACTGCACCGCTCGCCGACGGTGGTGACGGCACTTTAGAAGCCTTCGACTCTCTTGGGTACAAGCGGGAATCATCTTTAGCCACAGGTTCTGGCGGGCTCAAGTTTGAAACCCAGTTTTCTTTAAATGGTCAGACTGCGGTTATTGAGATTGCCCGAATTTGTGGATTAGATTTGGTTGCACCAGAAGGCGGACTCCCCTCGGCACAATCTGCCCGTCAGGCTGGTACTTGGGGTGTTGGCGAGGTGATCAAATCAGCGCTTGAAAAAGGAGCTCAGCGGATCATCATTGGGCTTGGTGGCAGCGCGACCACTGATGCCGGCTTCGGAATGGCTCAGGCTCTTGGCGTGGAATTCTTCGATTCAAACGGATCGCAGGTCGCCCAAGTCGGCAATATCGGATTGGTTCAAGGAATAAGTCTGGACCACTTAGATCCTCGTCTAGAAAAGGCCAAGTTCATTGTCGCATCAGATGTACGCAATCCGCTGTGTGGTGTCGATGGCGCTGCCAAAATTTATGGCGCACAAAAAGGGTTATCCGCTGAAGATACGCCTGGTGTCGATGCAGCAATACGGAACTTTGCCAATGTGTTTGAACAAGCTCTCGGGCTCACCACCCTTGCACAAACAGCTGGAGCGGGCGCAGCGGGGGGCTTGGGTTTCATGGCAATGGCGTTGTTGTCTGCAGAGATGCGCTCCGGCGTGGACATGATTCTTAATGAAACCGGGGGTGAAAAGATGCTTGCACAGGCAGATTTAGTCATCACTGGAGAAGGACGCATTGATACACAGACCCTCAGCGGGAAAGCTCCTACTGGAATCGCCAAACGGGCACGTGCAAAAGGAATTCCAGTACTGGCGGTTTGTGGGCAGAACCTATTGGATCCAGCAATCTCAAATGAGCTATTTGAAGACATCTACAGCCTTACCGATTTCGAATCTGACATCAATGAATGCATTCGAAACCCGCTCCCAATTTTGGAAGGTATCGGTTTTAACATCGCCAAACATCATCTGAGTTAGCGATATTTCAGCAAACCGATTGCTATTCGATGAGCCAGACAGCGCTCTGATCTTTCATCCGAGAGATCAGAGCGCTGTCTTATTCCTAAGAAATGGCCTGCAGCGGGGAGTACTCCCCGCTTTTGCGGTACTTCCATTTTGCCTGCTTTACGGTGAAGTTCATCAGCTACAAAGCACATGCCAGATAGCTGAAAAGGAAACCACTCCCCTCCTCGGAAAGTAGGAACCATGTCTTCATTCACACGTCGTCTCACTATCACTGCGGTAACCGTTGCAATAGCCGCTACTTCTCTCCTCGCAGCCACAACACCAGCATCAGCCGCCTGCCTCGATGCAAATGGTCAGCAGATTGGACCACTCCGAGTACATGCTTCAAGTGAAAATACCAGCCGCGTAAATGATTGCGAGAAAGTTAATCTCGGTACCTTCTGGGAAGGGACCAACGGCGAGCCGGGGAACTTCGGCATCTTCAATTTCAAATATGCCAACAACAAATACTTCGTCGTAGGAATCAATGACATCACTGGTCTTGGATCCTCTGACCAGAATCCCCTAGGAACCTTCGGATAGTCGAAATAGAAGCCTCACCCTTTTCAAATCCCCTCCTCGGAAAGCAGGAACCATGTCTTCATTCACACGTCGTCTCCCTGTCACCGCAGTTACTGCAGTACTTGCCTCGTCCACCCTTCTCGCTGCGGCAACACCTGCTTCAGTTAAATGCGTGCACCCTCACTCAGAACACGTGGGCCCATTGCATGTTTATGGATCTAGTGAAAACTCAGATCGATTTGATGTGTGCGGGAAGATTGATTTCGGAACCCATTGGGAAGGCACTGGAATCCACACTGGCCAGTTTGGGTTATTTAATGTTAAGTATGCAGACAATAAGTTTTTCGTTGTCACCATTGATGATGCCGGCCTAGGCTCCTCCAACCAGAACCCCACTGGTACCTTTGGATAACACCAATCCGTGTGAACAAGCTGGCCTAGACTTGAAACATGGTCGACATCTTGGAACTCATCGGTCCCCTACCTTCTGTGTCTACGCCAGAGTTAAGGGCAATTGTCGTGACTGCCATTAATGGTTCTACCACTATTAATGGCACGTCTGGTCAGCTTGGAAATTCCACGGATACGGAACTTCTGTTGGCGCTTCGCAGGTGGTCGGATGTGGTGTTGGTGGGGTCGAGCACGGTGAAGGCTGAAAATTATGGCGGTGTGAAGGTTTCGCCTGAAATCCAGAAGCAACGCCAGGAGTTGGGTCAGGAAGCGATTCCGCCGATTGCGGTGATGTCAGGGTCGTTGAATTTTGATGTGGATACTCGCTTTTTCCTTGAGGCCGAAGTGCCGCCGATCATCATCACGGATAATTCCGATCAAACAAAGCAGCAGAGGTTGGTGGATGCTGGGGCTCAGGTTATTGAGGTGGAGACGTTGACGGCGGAGGTGGGCGTCGAAAAGCTTAGGTCTTTGGGTTACGCCCGCATTGATTGTGAGGGCGGTGCGACGTTGTATGGGCAGATGTTGGCCGCCGATCTTGTTGATGTGTGGCATCACACGATTGATCCGACGTTGTCGGGCAGCGTGGAACGCCCCACGGTGAAGGGCGGCGATGCTGCGCCGCGTCGATTCGCGTTGGAGCACGTCTTTGTCGATGATGACAGCACGTTATTCTTGCGGTATAAGCGCGCCAAGTGAGTGTTGGTCTCTCCGGATCTACTGGGTATTCGCTAGATTAGTCACGTGAGTTTCTCCCCGGTAGCACCTTCTATATCAGCCCCCACGCCGCGCCGTAGCAGGTTCGATGGCATCGGCAACGCAGTCGCATGGCCGTTGGCCATTTTATTAATGGCGCACCGCTTCTTCGTGCTTGCGATTAACGGCGCGGTCACCGACGATTTCACGACAGTTTATAGTGCTTTACGACGTTTCGTTGAAGGTGTTCCGGTCTACAACGAGGTCTACCACTTCGTCGATCCGCACTACCTTTATAACCCCGGCGCCACTCTCCTGTTGGCACCATTGGGATATATCACCCATTTCACGTTGGCACGGTGGATGTTTATTGCGGTAAACCTCGTGGCGATCGCCTTGGCTTTAGGGCTTTTAACCAGGCTGTCTGGGTGGGCGTTGCGCAGCATGGTGTGGCCCATTGCGATCGCGTTGGCGATGTTGACGGAAACTGTGCAAAACACGTTGATCTTCTCCAACATCAACGGAATTTTGCTGCTCATGCTCGCTATATTCCTCTGGTGTGTGGTGCACAAAAAGCCCTGGCTGGGTGGCCTGATCATCGGTTTAGCCATCCTGGTCAAGCCCATGTTCTTGCCACTGCTTTTCCTACCACTGGTGAAAAAGCAATGGGGAGCATTGATTCTCGGCGTCCTGACCCCAGTCCTGTTTAATGTCGCAGGTTGGTTTTTGGTTCCTGGAGCCTCCGAATACATCACCCGCACCATGCCGTATCTCGGTGAAACCCGCGATTTTGCCAACAGCTCACTTCCAGGCCTAGCCATTTATTTTGGTATGCCTACCTGGCTCGAAACAACATGGTTCTTAATCTTTGGAGCAATGGTTGGTCTAGCGGTCCTAGCCCTTTTGCGATTTCGCAACACTGAGCCCTACTTCTGGGCTGCAACCACCAGCGGCGTCCTTTTGACTGGCGTGTTCTTCCTGTCCTCTTTGGGGCAAATGTACTACTCCATGATGATTTTCCCCATGATCTTCACCCTGCTTGGAAGCCGTTCCGTATTCCACAACTGGGTCGCATGGGTTGCCGCTTACTTCTTCCTCTCCCCCGATGCCTTCACCTCACAACGCCTGCCCGACCTGGCCCGCTGGATGGAATTTTTCAGAGCCACCATCGGTTGGGGACTATTGATAGTGGTTACATTTGTCTCGGCACTAATCTGGTTCATTATCGATATCCGAGCTAAAAGAACCCCTACCCCACAGCCTGAACAATTTGAGAGGACAGCATGACAGACTTCAAACTCATCAGCGATGACCAGTGGCGCGAGCGCCTCACCCCACAGGAATTCCATGTCCTCCGCGAAGCCGGCACGGAACCACCACATGTTGGTGAATACACCAACACCACCACAGAAGGTGTGTACTCATGTCGTGCTTGTGGTGAAGAACTCTTCCGCTCAACTGAGAAATTCGAGTCCCACTGCGGTTGGCCTTCCTTCTTCTCCCCACTTGCCGGAGACAAAATCATTGAGAAAGTCGATCTCTCTCTTGGCATGCGCCGAGTCGAAGTACTGTGTGCCAACTGCGGTTCCCACATGGGCCACGTTTTTGAAGGCGAAGGCTACGACACCCCGACCGATCTTCGCTACTGCATCAACTCCATTAGCTTGACGTTGGAAGAAAAGCCGGTTTCCTAAGAGATTGCGCGGATAGGTGTCATGGTCGGCGGGCAGGCCGGGTATCCCAACGATAGCTGGTCCAGGCCTGCCGGATGAGCCGACGCACGATGATGACCGCGTTCGCCAACGCGATAAACGCCTCCACGACCCGGGCCCGCCGCTCAGTACAAAGTGCCAGTTTCTTGAAGCCACGGTTATGCCACGAATTCGTCCGCTCCACCCCCCACCGGCCCCCAGCCTGCAAGAGCTCACCCTTGGTACTGATCACCCCGTCACAACCAAGTTCTTCCAGCAGGCTCCTCGTCTTCTTCGAGTCATAACCAGCATCCAGATGCACCGTGATCGCCTCAGGCAGATCGAACCCGAACCGGCCGAGCTTGTCCAGGGTGGGGCGCAGCAACGGCGAGTCATGCAGGTTAGCTCCCGCCACCACGCACCCGATCGGGATACCTGTGCCGTCGACCATCAAAGAGCGTTTGGTTCCTTGTTTTCCCCGGTCAACCGGGGAACGGCCCGCGACTTCCCCGCCACAGGGGGCTTTGACAATACACCCGTCGACGCTTAAGTTGTCCAGCTCGAGTCCGATGATCCGGTCGTAGAACTCCAGGCAGATCTGCTCCAGCGTGTGGAAGATGCCGGTGGTGATCCACTCATCCCAGCGGGTGCGCAGCGTGGTCGCTGAACACGTGGAATCGGAGATCTTGATGTAGGAGGCGCCGAGGACGAGAACCTGGATGAGCTTGTCGAAGATGATCCGGTCAGCGATCCGTGGACGGTGGCATCCCAGCGGGTGGGTGTCGATGATCGGTGGGATCAGCGCGACGAATTGGTCCCAGATAGGTTCGATGATGGATGATGGGACGGCAGGCACGAGTGCTCCTGAGATATTTTACGTTTTCTTGGTCGAATCCGTATGTACCAGGTCTCGTGCCTGCCCTCGTTTATCACCTCACCGCAACCGCCCTATCCGCGCAATCTCTAAGCCACCCTTTTGCAAAGAGCCTTAGCTTAAAGCGCTGGGGCTCTTTTGTTTTGCCTTAAATCAACAAGTGGTGTGTGGGCCGCGGGGTGAGAGTGTGGTTTCTAAGCTCTTTATGCGCCGGGCTGCCTTACGGCCAAACCAGGAAACCCAGGATTTAAATTTGAGCGGAAAGTGGGCACCCTGGTTTGGTCGAGCTTAAATTTTCGCCTCAAACCTCAAAAGTCACACCTCCCCAGAAAAGCTTCTAAGAGGTTTTCGGGGGCTCGTCCATACAAATGCTCATATGGAAAACTCGAGGCCTTAAACAAGCGATAAATGCCTCAAGCGGTTTCAGACTTTAGGCGGTGCCAAAAGTCACCAAACACACGTGACAAGAATCTTGAAAAGTCCGAAACTTTGGCACGTATGTTTGGTTCGTACGACCTCCAACCAGACCTCCAACCAGACAGGCGTGACAAAATTTCCCCAAAATCGAAAATCTTGTCACGCCTGTCCGGATCTATTCTGGATCTACAAGAAGCCACCCACGGGCAGTTATTTAAGGAAGCACCTTAATTAGATCTGCAATGTCAACTCGCTGACCAGAGATAAACGGAAGCTCATCACGGACGTGGAGGCGAGCTTCGGTGTAGCGCATCTTGTGCATCAAATCTACAATGCGGTGCAATTCATCAGCCTCGAACGCAAGAACCCACTCGTAGTCACCCAAAGCGAATGCTGGCACAGTGTTTGCACGGACATCTGGGTAATCAGCACCAGCCTTGCCGTGTTCGCGAAGAATTCGGGAGCGCTTCAAAGGCTCCAAGAGGTACCAGTCATAGCTGCGCACGAATGGGTAGACAGTAATCCAATCCTTTGGTTCCTCACCCATGATGAATGACGGCAGGTGAGCCTTGTTGAACTCGGCTGGACGGTGGAGAGCGTTTCCGATCCAAAAGACCTCAGATACCTGACCCAGAATGGTGGTGCGGCGGAAATCAGAAAATGCTTTTTGCAGATCGCTGAATTCTTCGGCATGCCACCAGATCATGTAATCCGCGTCGGCGCGCAAACCAGAAGCGTCGTAGATACCGCGGACAACAACCTTGCCTTCTGCCTCAAGGTCAGCAAAAAACTTAGCAGCCTGCTCGGTGACTTCTGTGCGATCATCATCGAGTGCTCCAGGGATAGCACGGAACACCGCCCACTGAGAGTAGCGCTGCATCTTGTTGAGCTGTTTAATATCGAGCTCGCTCACAGGTTGACTTCCTTTCGTGGATCCACGCCAGTTTCAGTGGCCAGACCCTCTAGCGAATGAATCGTAGTGCTGTTTTACCGGCATGTTCCAACAAAACGCGCACCCAACTATCCATCATAAGTTTGATCGATGGTTTTTGGGAAAACACCCCCTGCAATATCCCCCTGTATAAGGAGAAGAAGATGCATTAACGGACAAACATTAAATAAACGGCGCGCCTCCCCAGAAGTTCCCCAACAATTAGTAAATTGCAGTTTGTGATCGATTCCGAAGCGACCTCCCAGCACAAGACCTCAGCCACCCCGGCAGAGGGTACTCCCGCGGAGTTTTCCGAAGCGGTTGAGTCTATGCACAGAGCGCGCCTGCGCCCAGAACTTACTTTGGGCACAATCAGGCCGCCTCAGCGTCTGGCACCGTTTTCGCATGCCATTGGACTCGAAGTCGGAACTCCTGATGAGACTGAAAATGTCTCCACGAACAGCGAAGGTGATTCCTTTGGGCGTCTGATTTTGCTTCATGATCCAGGTGCCGAAGAAACCTGGGAAGGAGCTATGAGACTTGTCGCCTATATTCAGGCAGACATGGATCATGCGGTAGCGTCCGACCCGCTTCTTCCAGAAGTGGCGTGGCAGTGGCTCAATGAAGGTTTAGAACAGGCAGGTGCGGGATTCACCAATCTTGGTGGAACCGTTACCTCGACAACGTCTGTGCGATTCGGTGAAATCGGCGGTCCTCCAAGTGCATATCAAGTAGAAATGCGCGCTTCTTGGACTGCTACTGGCACTGACCTGACTGCACATGTCGAAGCTTTTGCTGCTGTGCTTTCTTCTGTTGCGGGGCTTCCCCCTGAAGGTGTTACTGAACTACGAAGGTAGATTGGACACTATGGTTTCCGATCTTCTTCAACCCCGCGATGGCATTCCGCCGCTGCTTTCTACTCCTGGCGAGTTTTCTGCCGCCGCAGATGTACTAGCTAGCGGTACTGGCCCTTTCGCCATTGATACGGAACGCGCGTCCGGTTTTAGGTATGATGACCGGGCCTTTTTGATCCAAATCCGGCGTCGTGGCAGCGGAACTCTTCTTTTCGATCCAGAACAGTTCCGCCCTGAATTAACTCACGCATTAAAGCCGGTGCTTAATGGCCAAGAGTGGATTATTCATGCCGCAAGCACCGATTTACCGAGCCTCGCGTGGCTGGATCTTCACCCCGGATTGCTCTTTGACACAGAACTTGCCGGCAGACTAGCTGGATTTGATCACGTCAACCTAGCTGCCATGGTGGAACAGATTTTTGATCTCCACTTACTTAAAGGCCACGGTTCCGAGGACTGGTCCAAGCGCCCCCTGCCTGAATCCTGGCTTAACTATGCCGCACTTGATGTGGAAATGCTCTTAGAGCTTGCCGATGTCATGGCAGAAATTTTGGATAACCAAGGAAAACTCCCTTGGGCAGAGCAAGAATTCGAGCACATCGTCGAGCAATTTGCCACGGTATCCGAACCTGCACAAACCTCCTGGCAGGACCTCAAAGGTTTATCCACGCTCAAACGACCGGACCAGCTGGTCGTGGCCAGAGAAATGTGGATGGAACGTGACTCCTATGCAGCATCCCGCGATCTAGCACCAGGCAAAGTGCTATCCAACAAAGTGATTGTAGAAGTCGCCCGCGTGCTCCCCCGCACCCCCGCAGAGTTGGCACACGTCAAAGGATTCCCCGGAAGATCTCAAGGTGCGACCAAACGCTGGTTCCGCATTATCACCCGGGCACTAAAATCACCTCGACGCAATTGGCCTAAGCCACCGCAGCGCAAAGACGGCATCCCGGATCGGCGCGCGTGGGCATCCTACTACCCCGAGGAGCACGAAGTGCTCCAAGAGATTAAAGCGCTTATCGACGACCTAGCCGCCGACATCAACGTTCCCGGCGAGAATATCCTCCAGCCTTCAACCCTGCGAGTAGTCGTATGGATGGCCAAACACACCGGCGAGATCCATAATGCAGAAACACTCAACGCAGTGCTGCGCGACTACGGTGCCCGCCAGTGGCAGATTGATCAAGTGTTTCCAATTCTCTCTGCCACATTGCTGGACTGATCTGCGCTAGAATTTTCCACTCTCAATCAGTTTGCGGTTGCGCTCTAAATCAATCGCCTGGAAGCGATAATAATCCTCCAACGGGATACGCGGAGTAAAAGGATCCTTAATAGCATCAGGGCCACCAACGATATACAGCAAAGAATCACCCTCATAAAAACTCGGATCATTCCACCGAATGCCATAGGTATTTTCCAACCACTGCGAAACTAGACGGGTATTAAAGAAATCCACAATGCGCTCTTGACCACGATGATCAAAGGGCAATACTTTCAGGAAATCTGCTGACGCTTCAGGATCCTCATCATACTTGCGAAATGACGGCCCCAGATCAAAAGCTTACGCAAACCCAAATCACAATACGCTGGATAATCTTTAAGGATATACTCTGGAATTTCTGCCTTTAACGGAACATCCAATCCCTCATAACCAGGCAACCCACGTGCCCCGATTTCATACCTCCACCATTCCAGACCTGGAACATAAGATCTATCATCCGTAAAGCGAGACGCCATTGTTGTTGAGAAAACACCAACTCCCAACCTATCGCCATACCAACGCGCTCCATGTTCAATTCGTGGCTCGCGCAGTTGATAGCGAATGTGAATCTGAGCAATCCCTAGCGGATCATCAAGTGGAGGACAGCCATCCCTCTCAGCGACAGAACAATACAGCCCTTTGCCCACTTCAATATCACGCGACTCAGCCGTGGAATCAAAAGTCATGGCAATCCACCCAGGCAATGCAACGTCAACAAAAAAGAAGCGCTTGACGTAATTCTGCGGTTGCAAAATCTTTAACCAATCCGATGGAGAAGACTTTCCACTATAGAACTCACGAAACTGAAGCTCAGGACGCTCATCCTCAAAAAATGGATTCCGGCCTGGAATACTATTCCAATAGCTGGGATACGTTGACATCAGCCACCGCACATCATCCAACGTGGAACGGATAAACAATATTTGCCGACCAGCTGGGTATGAATCAAAACTAAAAGTCATTTAGGCCTCACATCACCATCAATAATCACAAAACGACCCGTGAGAAATTCAGGGTCTTGCAAATCAATACCCATCTCCATGCACAACGCATATAGCTTTTCGTGATCAAATTTTTTCCAACCACGGCCTTCAAATGAGGGTTCCCCAGGAAACTCGTAGTCAATATAATTGTGGAAGCATGAATTAAACTTGCCGCGAAAACGTTGCACCCAGCGCTCACGAAGTTGACCACCAACACGGAAGTCAAAATGCCGAAAACTAACTATTGGTGCTTCATTATCCAAAAAGTATTTGATCTGTATAGCCTCAGTTCTTCGCGCTACCCCACCATCTCTTAATGCATTATGAAGAGGCCCCGGAATTCTTGGTTCTTCAATAGGTGCGCTGAAACACCATTGAGGGTTCTTTGTTTCAGAAATAACATAAGTACTTTGCAATGATGTTTCTTGGAAGCCCTCCAACCATGTCTTAGGTGATCCCAGCTGAGGAGTCATCACAGGCGGAACAACATTACGTGGATCCACAGACTGCGCAAAAGACCACCAGGCCTCTACAGCTTCATCCAAGCTCCATTTCACCAATTCAAAAGACGGATCAAAATGACCATCCGTACCTTCAAGAAGAATCGGCTTGAGACCTTTAGGAACCTTATATGTCTCGTGTGATTTCAAAATTTCAGGACGTTACCAGCATTTATCAGAAAGCGCTGAGTATTAATTTATTAGCGATTGCATGGGCTAATCACACATCAGGCTTGAGATAGTGAAGAGATCTTTGTAAACCTCACCTCAATCCCAGCGAATCCACAAACACTGACTGGTGACATCAGCAGCACCCCGATTGATGCCGATGGGTATCGGATAGGGATTCCATCTGGTTGCCACAGCAGATACCCTTCCGCGAGATGTGGTGTCTGAGATCGCGAATGAGCAAGCCACCTGTGTAGCCGAAGCCCGCAGCTAAGGCTGCAGGCTTCGGTGGAGGGGCGCGTCGATAAGCGTGCTTGTGCTTTTAATCTTCTCCGAACAATGAATCCAGCCATCCAACGACGGTAGTTTCAATACCATCGGCGTCAAGGCCATAATCAGCGAGCACTTCGTTGCGGGAAGCGTGGTCCAGGTACTTCTGGGGTACTGCGATTTGTCGGCGAGGAGTATCCACTTCAGAAGCATTAAGCGCGTCAGAGAGCAAGGAACCCACGCCGCCGTGGATGACGCCGTCTTCGATGGTGATCACTAGATCGTGATCATCAGAAAGTGCTACCAAAGATTGTGGGATGGGGACGATCCAGCGGGGGTCGACAACCGTGACATTCACGCCGTGCTGTTTAATCCTGGAAGCAACCTCAAGTGCAACAGTTGCGCGCTCGCCTACCGCTATGATGAGAACTGATGGCGCATCATCGGTTGATTCAACATCAGTGGCGTCTTCATATGCGAGGACATCCACGCCGTCTTCCAAGGTGTCGATTGCAACAATTGGGGTTGGCAAGTCGCCTTTGGGGAAACGCACGACTGTGGGGCCATCATCAATGGAAATAGCTTCATTGAGCAGCTCACGCAACGAGTCCTCATCTCGTGGTGCCGCCACCTGCACACCTGGGACGATCGAGGTTAGAGCCATATCCCACACACCGTTGTGGCTGGCACCATCTGAGCCTGTAATACCTGAACGGTCAAGTACCAAAGTAACCGGCTGGTTGAGCATGCCTACATCCATGAGCAGCTGATCAAACGCGCGGTTTAAGAAGGTGGAGTAAATAGCCACCACCGGGTGCTTTCCACCCAACGCTAAACCAGCAGCCGAGGTCACTGCATGTTGTTCGGCGATTCCGACGTCAAAGAAACGATCAGGGAAATTCGCTTCGAATTTGGACAGACCTGTAGGGCCTGCCATCGCGGCGGTAATGGCCACCACGTTTTCATTCTGTGCGCCGATTTTGACAAGCTCATCACTGAACACAGAAGTCCAACCAGGCTTCGATTGAGACTTTGGAGCACCCGTAAGTGGATCTATAACACCTGTGGAGTGCATCAATTCATCCAAATCCTGCTCAGCTGGCGCGTAACCACGGCCCTTTTCAGTGACCATGTGCACAATGATGGGACCGTCATAGTCATGGGCGTATTTCAGCGCATTGTCTACGGCTTTTTGGTTGTGTCCATCTACTGGGCCAACGTATTTCATACCCAGTTCAGGGAACATCTCAGTGGGAATGACAGTGCTCTTCACACCTTCTTTGAACGCGTGAAGCGCTTCAAAAGTACGCTCCCCTACCCATCCCATGGATTTCAGAGACGTCTTGCCTTTTTCCATGAATCGGTCATAGAAAGGCTGCATCCTTAAGCCAGCGAGGTTTTCTGCGAACCCGCCGATTGTTGGTGAATAACTGCGGCCATTGTCATTGACAACGACGACAACTTTGCGGTCTTTAGCAGCAGCAATATTGTTCAACGCTTCCCAGCACATGCCGCCTGTTAAAGCACCATCGCCGACAACCGCGACAACGCTGTGCTCGGTATCGCCATCCAACTGCTTGGCTTTAGACAAGCCATCCGCATAGGACAAAGCAGCTGAAGCGTGTGAAGACTCAGTCCAATCATGCTCACTTTCCGCACGGCAGGTGTAACCAGAAAGCCCATCTTTTTGACGCAAAGAATCAAAATCCTTAGCGCGACCCGTCAAGATCTTATGCACATAAGACTGATGAGAAGTATCAAAAATGATTGGATCGTGAGGCGAATCAAAGACCCGATGAAGGCCAATGGTTAATTCCACTACGCCTAAATTTGGGCCAAGGTGGCCACCAGTTGCTGCGACTTTATCGACGAGGAAAGATCGGATCTCTTTGGCAAGTGTGTCCAAATCCTCATCATTAAGGGCTTTTAAGTCAGCAGGTGTTGAAATACTGTTCAGAATTCCCATTGGCGTGAGTCAAACACCTTTGCTTCTCGGATGCGGACGGATGTTCAATTGTGTCTGGCTGGCGACACTATTTATGTGCAATTAGCACGATTAGTGCCGATGACACTTTTTGTGCAGGTGACGAAACAAAAACGCACCTGCGTTGTTGGAGCTATATTACTCTGTGACGCGCACCAAGGCTTAATCCGCCTTAGGAAACGCGGACAAATACACCAATTGTCTCAAAGTGGTGAGTGCCAGGGAACGCATTAAACACCGCCAATTGATCCAATTCGTAGCCGTTTACCTTCCAATCGGCAACATCGCGTGCAAAGGTCGCTGGGTCACATCCGATATGGATAACCAGCTGAGGCTTGGACTCCGCAATGTTTTTTAATACATCACTACCTGCACCAGTGCGTGGAGGATCCAACACAACCACATGAGGTGAAGGCAACTGAGAAGCCATGCCCTCAACCCGACCAGTGTGGAAAGTAACTGGCAATCCTGCCAACGCCTCTTCACCTGCTTCTGCCGAACCTGGGGAAAGTTCTACAGAATGGACATGCGCTTTTAGCTTGTCGACGATAACCGGCGCGAACAGGCCGACACCGCCGTACAGGTCCCAGGCAACAGGGCCACGCTTATCGACGTCCACCAGCTCCAGTCCGTTTAATGCTTCGGCGATGAACTCTGAATACGCTGCAGGAGCCTTGGTGTGCGCCTGCCAGAAGGAAGACACTGGGAACTTCCAGGTGTAATCACCGACGGTTTGTTGAACCTCGCCGGTACCTTCCAGCACTTTGAGGACGGTTTCCGTGCGTCGACCACGAGGCGCTTTGCGAGATTCCACGATGTGGCGCTGTCCGGCATCATCAATCGCGGCAATGATTTCCACACCAGGAGTGAAAAGGCGCGCGCCCTCCCCGACCAAGCCTTCAAGAAGTTCTGGCACTACCTGAGAACAGGCAACATCAGTGACCAACTCATTGGACTTAAGTTTGCGGAACCCGGCGCGACCAGAAGCATCCACGCCAAGGCGAACGCGAGTACGCCATCCAGCAGTTGGAGCTAAATCATGAAGCTCAAAGGTTGGAAGTTCATCAATTCCACCGATTCGCTCCAGCTGATCACGAAGCACTCGGGATTTGATGTCAAGTTCTACGGTTGGGTTGAGCTCTGCGTAGTCACAGCAGCCTGCTCCTGCAGCAGCTGCAGGACAGCGGGAATCCACGCGGTCAGGAGATGGTGTGATGACATTGACCACGCCACCTCGTGCCCATTTCTTTTTCAGCTGTGCGATTTCTACCTCGACGACATCCCCTGGGATGCCGCCTTGGACAAAGATAACTCGGCCATCGTGGTGTGCGATGCCTTCACCGCCGTGAGCTGGCCTAAGCACCTCAACGGAAATGATGTCGCCTTTGGCGAGTTCGACGGTGTCAGTCATTTAAGTGTAGTCCTCGTTTCACTTGAAAAATCCTGTCCAATGAGCTTTTGGTGAGCTTTTAGGACAGCGCAAAGAGTTTAACCTTACTCTGGGTTAGCGGAATTACCTTGATTTGGGTTCTGAGCAGGCGCAACGTTTCCACTTTGGGCGTTTTTCTGTTGCGCTGCGCGCTGTGCCATTGCTTGTTGAACTTGTTCAGCTAATTGCTTAGGTAAGGCCACCGGAAGTGGACTTCCAGCAAGGATCGGGGCATCACCACGGTTGACAAAAGTGCGGGCGATGACTTCTCGGCCAAGATCACGCATGTCATCTGCGCGGTCAGCTGGGCTGATCATGGTCATGCGCAGCATCCACCGTGGGCCATCCACACCTGCGATGCGGATTTGGCGGTCATTTGCTTCGCCTACTACTTCCCTGCCCCACGGCCCCTTTTCAACGCGCACTGTCAGGCCATCACGGCGCATGCCCTCTGCGATCTCTTTGGTGGCTTCGCGCCATTGTCCAGCAGAGGTTGGAGCGGCAAAAGCTACTGGGGTGATCCGACCGTACTGGGTGACAACGTGGAGCATCCGTGGGCCTTGCTCGCCCATTTCCACTTGGACTTCGGAGTTTTGTGGAAGAGGAACCTGAATGGAACCAAGATCTAGGACGCCTTTGGCAAAGTCAGAGAAATCAAAGTCCTGGATATCTACTGAACCTGCATCAAAAGGACCGGTTTCGCCGTTAATGGCATCGTGTTCCGGGTCGGGTTCTCCAACTGACGGATCTACCTCAACTTCTGGTTGCTCACCTAAGTTGCGGAGTGCTTCCGGTACTGAACTAGTTTCAGGGGCTACAGGTGCTGCTGGGGCATCCTGAACGTTTTCTTCAGGAGTTGTTTCAGCTGATTCTTTTTTCTTACCAAAAGGCCATAGAGCCATGAGTTACTTTTCCGTCCTTTGCTTTCGCGTTTCTAATCCGTTCCAGTCTAGGAGGATTGTGTATTCCTGCCACCCAATTTAAGTAGTTGGGGTGGATTTACGCTGTTTTTCCGGTGGAACCGTAGCCCTGATCGCCACGGACGGTGTCGTCGAGTTCTTCTACTTCTTCAAAATCAACAAGCTCCACCTTTTGGATCACCAGCTGTGCGATGCGATCTCCCCTGGTAATCGTGATGGGCTTTTCTGGATCCAGGTTAATCAAGCACACTTTGATTTCTCCGCGGTAATCCGCATCAATGGTTCCAGGTGCGTTGACAATGCTTAGTCCTTCGCGTGCAGCGAGTCCCGAACGGGGGTGAACCAACCCAACAGTTCCTAATGGCAATGCAATAGCAACACCGGTGCCAACGATTTCACGCTGCCCCGGTGCAATAACCGTGCTTATCGTGGCGTGGAGATCTACTCCGGCATCCCCACGGTGGGCACGCTTTGGAAGCGGGAGGTCTTTATCAAGGCGGACAAGTTTGATAGGTGCTAAATCAGTCACAGTTTTTAGCGTACCTACCCTGCGGGAAATGATCTTAAATGACCCGTGGGATAGGATTACCTATTGTGACTGATTCCCGACAACCTGATTCTGCATCTTCTGCTCCCTCTGGCAATGGCGCTGATGGAGTAACCACAATCTATAGGGAACGCCAGTGGGTGCCTTGGTATTGGTGGCTAGCAATGGCGTTTGTTGTCGCCTTGCTTACTGCACAATTTGGCCTCAACCGAAATGAATATTGGATCTATATTCCAGCGGTGTTGTTATCGGTCATTGGTGTGTGGGTACTGGTCACCATGTCTAATACGGTGATTGCCGTGGAACAAGACGCTGATGGCACCAGGTGGTTAATCGCAGGTCAAGCAAACTTACCTTCTGATGTTGTCTCACGCTCCCTGGCGGTACCTGCAACAGCCAAACGCAACGCCATGGGTCGACAGCTTGACCCGGCAGCGTTTGTGGTCTCACACGGTTGGGTGCCAGAAATGGTGATGTTGGTGCTGGACGATCCCGAGGATTCCACCCCATATTGGTTAGTTGGTTGCAAGAATCCAGAAGCTTTATTGCGCGCTTTTGTTCCTGAACAAGCTGACGCCGCACTTGCAGATTTCCATTAGGCAGCCGCAAGTTTCTAATTTTTTGGTGCAGCGAAGTAGAAGTCCGAACATTAACCGAGCGGAACCGGAGCTTTCTCCCCGTTCTGCTCCAAATCTTCGATTACTTCAGCAACAAGATGAAGCAGTCCTGATTCTGCTTTCTGGCGATCAGATGCGAGCCAAGATAACGATGGAAATTCAGCCACAGTGGCTACGTATTCCTGATCTTCTTCAGACCAGAACACTTTGTAAGTGTATTTGTTGACATCCATGTGAGCTACTCTTGCTCTCAACTTTTTAAGATGATTAGCTTTTCCGTTAGCACCTTGAATACTAATGCATAAAATTGCGCTTAGATCAAAAGAACTAACGCAACGACCATAGGCAGCAAGAAACCCCGTTTACCGGATCATTGGTAGACGGGGTTAGGTAACTCTGGACTAATTACGCACCCAGATTTATGCACAGTCAAGGCAGATGATGGATCCATCTGGCTCAACGTGTGACTTGCGGTTGTTGCGCTGCACAAGGAAGCAGCTTGCGCAGGTAAATTCATCCGCACGGCGAGGAACCACGTCTACGTTTAGTTCTTCACCGGAGAGATCAACGTTGGGGATCTCAAAGGACTCGACGATTTCACCGTCATCGTCCATGTCACTATTGGCGTTTTCTACAGCCTTCAAACCTTCGAGAGAGTCAGTCTCTAGTTCGTCTTCTACGCGGCGACGTGGTGCGTCGTAATCGGTAGCCATCTTTAGTTCCTCCCGAGTGGGTGTCGTTCACTAGCCGTGCACAAACGCATTTTGCGTTGTGCAGCTTCATGCGCGCATAGTAAAGGAGTTTTTCCCTCTTGTCATACTGCCAGGTCAGAGGCACAAAATTCGGGGCAACTTTGATGGCTTGTTAACGGTCTAAAGCGTTAAACGCACCAAGGACCTCAAAATGAGCGTGCGCATCATCGAAAACACCGGGGGCTGCCGCGAAACAAATCTCTCCTGATGATCCTGGAATTGACAGCCCTGGGGCGCGCACAAATGCTCCAGCTTCAGAGGCAATGAGGCTGCCTGCGGCAAAGTCCCAACAGTTCAGGCCATGTTCGTAGTAAATATCTACCTGCCCATCGGCAAGATGGCATAGATCTAAAGCGGCGCTGCCCATGCGTCGAATATCCCGCACTGTGGGCAAAATTTTGGTTAATAGATCGGCTTGGAGGGAGCGTCGTAAAGCGGAATAGCTAAACCCGGTGGCAACCAGGGACTCGCTGACCACGGTGGCTGCTGAGGCCTTGAGCGGCACGATTTCATCGCGCTCAGGCAGATATTTGCTTGCGCCTTCATGGCGCGCGGCGGTGTACAGCACTCCGGTGACCACGTTGATCACCGCGCCTGCCACGACCTCACCGTCGATCGCCGCAGCGATCGAGACGGCATATTGAGGCAGGTCATAAAGGAAGTTGACGGTGCCGTCAATGGGGTCAACAATCCAGGTCACCCCGCTTATCGACGCCGTCCCCGTCCCTTCCTCACCAATCAGCCCATCTTTAGGCCGAAGTTCCTGCAACCTATTGGCGATAAAATCTTCCGCCAAAGTGTCCACCACAGTCACTGGGTCCACTGTCGAACTTTTGGTGTTGGTGTAGTCCCACAAATTATCAAGCTCGCCGCGCTTATCCCTGATACGTGCAGCAGTCAGCGTGGCGGTCTCGGCGGCAATCGCGCGCAACTCATTAAAAGATTGTTGTTCCATATCCCCATCATGGTTGTTTTTTTAAAAACTTGCCTGCCAAAAGCGAAAGTGATTTGTACACTTGGGCGCATGACTGAGACTGGATTTGGAATTGATATCGGTGGCTCCGGCATCAAAGGTGCCCGGGTTAACCTTAAGACCGGTGAGTTTATAGATGATCGCATCAAAATCGCCACCCCGAAACCAGCAACCCCCGAAGCTGTCGCCGAAGTAGTCGCAGAGATTATTTCGCAAGCAGACTGGGATGGCCCAGTCGGAATCACCTTGCCTTCTGTCGTTCGTGAGCAAATCGCACTCTCGGCAGCCAATATTGATAAATCATGGATCGGCACCGATGTGCACGAACTTTTTGATCGCCATCTTGGTGGCCGAGAAATCACCGTCCTCAACGATGCAGATGCCGCTGGAATCGCCGAAGCAACCTTCGGAGACCCCGTAGCCCGCGAAGGCGCATCCATTCTGCTTACCTTGGGCACGGGAATCGGATCCGCTTTTCTCATCGATGGACAATTGTTCCCCAACACCGAACTTGGTCACATGATTGTCGACGGTGAAGAAGCCGAACATCTAGCCTCAGCCGCAGTTAAAGAAAACAACGATCTGTCATGGAAGAAGTGGTCCAAACGCCTCAACAAAGTGTTGAAAGAGTATGAGAAACTCTTCTCCCCTTCCGTTTTTATCATCGGAGGTGGAATTTCCAGAAAACACGAAAAGTGGCTTCCACTCCTTGACATTGAAACTGCAGTTGTCCCAGCACAACTACGAAATCGAGCCGGAATTGTAGGAGCCGCAATGGCCGTGAATAAACACCTCGCACCTTAAACGACACATCGGTGATTTTTGCCCCAGGTCTTGATTCACAGCGCGCCTTGCTGTAGGAAAAACAGGCCTTTTGTGACATCAGCGTAGTTGTTCAACTATAATGGAACGCTGATCGTGGACAAGAGTTAACCATGAGATTGATTCACCCCCTTTAAGCCTCCAAAAAAGTAGTTGACTCAACGCATTTCGGATTTTTAAAAGCATTTAAAAGCCGAGAGCAAATGAGACTTTCCAGGAGAAGGCACCAGGGACATGAACAATTGATCGGCTGACCAATTTCATGGAGATGCACCCTAAGTTTTGGGGATACTTTTCGGCGTTTCTGGGGAACAAATACGTTTCTCTATTGTTGTATATAGGTATTCGCACTTAAAAACATCTCTATGGAAAGAAGCTAGGCGGAAAGGGCGTTAGGTATTTGCCATTGAATCCTCAGCATCACTCGGATCAGTCGGAGATGTCGATGAAAATGCACCAGGAGCCGTGGAGAGCAGCATGGTAGAAAACAACGTAGCAAAAAAGACGGTCGCGAAAAAGACCGCACGAAAGACCGCGCGCAAAGCAGCCCCGCGCGTGGCAACCCCATTGGGAGCAGCACCAGAGTCTCCTATCTCAGCCACCCCTGCGCGCAGCATCGATGGCACCTCAGTTGCTGACACTCCGGTAGAGGCAACCGAAGCCGTAGAGGCCACCACCCCTGCAGCAAAAGCCCCTGCCAAAAAGGTTGCGAAAAAGACTGCAAAGAAAACGGCACGCAAGGCACCTGCTAAGAAAACTGCAGCCAAGAAGGTAGCAGCTCCTAAGGCAGCACCTGAGACCGCTAAGGATGAAGAAGCACCTATCGACGACGATGAGGACAACCTCATTCAAGACGAACAGGACTTCGACGGCGATGAAGACTTCGTTGACGGCCTTGGCGATGACGAAGAGGAAGAAGACGGCGTCGAACCCCTCGGAGAAGAGGAAGACGACGAAGAGGAAGACGGCTCATCTGTTTGGGATGAGGACGAATCCGCGACCCTTCGCCAGGCCCGCAAGGACGCTGAGCTCACCGCTTCCGCTGACTCCGTTCGCGCTTACCTCAAGCAAATCGGTAAAGTTGCCCTGCTTAACGCTGAACAAGAAGTCTCCCTAGCAAAGCGCATCGAAGCCGGCCTCTACGCAACCCACCGCATGGAGGAAATGGAAGAAGCTTTCGCCGCTGGAGACAAGGATGCAAAGCTGACTCCAGCCGTCAAACGTGACCTGCGCGCCATTGCTCGCGATGGACGCAAGGCCAAGAACCACCTGCTTGAAGCCAACCTTCGTCTGGTTGTCTCCCTGGCTAAGCGCTACACCGGCCGCGGCATGGCATTCCTTGACCTTATCCAGGAAGGCAACCTCGGTCTGATTCGTGCCGTGGAGAAATTCGACTACTCCAAGGGTTACAAGTTCTCCACCTACGCAACTTGGTGGATCCGTCAGGCCATCACTCGTGCCATGGCAGACCAAGCACGAACCATCCGTATTCCAGTCCACATGGTTGAAGTGATCAACAAACTTGGTCGCATCCAGCGTGAACTACTCCAGGAACTCGGACGCGAACCCACCCCACAGGAACTGTCCAAAGAAATGGACATCTCCGAAGAAAAGGTTCTGGAGATCCAGCAGTACGCCCGCGAACCCATCTCGCTGGACCAGACCATCGGCGATGAAGGCGATAGCCAACTCGGCGACTTCATCGAAGACTCCGAAGCCGTCGTGGCAGTCGATGCGGTTTCCTTCACCTTGCTGCAAGACCAACTGCAAGATGTTCTGGAGACCCTCTCCGAACGTGAAGCCGGCGTAGTGAAACTCCGCTTCGGCCTGACTGACGGAATGCCACGCACTTTAGACGAAATCGGTCAAGTCTACGGTGTTACCCGTGAACGTATCCGCCAGATTGAGTCCAAGACGATGTCTAAGCTGCGCCACCCATCGCGCTCCCAGGTTCTGCGCGATTACCTGGACTAGTTTCCAGTAGAGCTTTAAAAAAACCGGACCGAAATCATTTCCATTTAAGGAGAAGATTTCGGTCCGGTTTTCTTATTGCAGGAGGCTATGAGTTGCCTGCGTTGGAAGAAGTGGATATTCGCACGTCATTTAAGCCACCTTTCACAACTGATCCTTAGGTTCCGTGGCGCATCGCTTCGTGTTGCTTCGGTGCAGTCGTGGACAAATCACTTACCCACTGTGCGATGCGAGTAATTTGTTCAGGGCCATGCATGGATACCGCAATATGCGACCAAATCCATAGGATGATCAAAAATACTTGGTCGCCAGATCAAATATGTGGACCTGCAAAACGTCATATATGACCAAAACCAGATCGCCCACAAGTGTCCTTGGTCTCCAGATGAACTGCGGTGAAAAACTGCTCAAACAGCTCAGAAAAAGTGGCCCTCTAAAACCGCCTCTCACGGCCTTTAAGACCTCAATTGATACAAACACTCATTGGATAAAATCAACGCCTTAAACAAGCGATAAACACGTTGGCTTCTTAAGTACGATTTCACGGTACCGAGTTCGCAACAGCAATACCGCAAGCTCAATTTCGCAACTCCAATTTCCCTCGGTTTTGGATGATTTTCCTAGTGGTCTCGAACTTAAGAAATTGAGCACAAGGGATTGGAAGTGCGGTCTCGAACTTAAAGAGGACTCAAGGTGGAGCTGCATAAGTACTACAGGACGACTTCACGGTGACGACTTCTCGTACTCAACTTCTTAATAGGCGACTTCGCTACAAAATCAGCCCAAGGCCTACTGAAGTCGTATGACGTGAAGTTGAGTACGTGAAGTCGCCTGTTAAGCAGTCGCACTTAAGAACCCGCCAGGTGGCATTGCCTCAGGGACAAACGTTTAAGATGCGGTCGACACCCTGATTGAGCCAGAACTCAGAAACTTACTTTTATCCACTACCCCGCCTAGTCCCCTTGAGAATATTTATCCGATGCTTTCCCCAAAGGTTCAGTTCCTGGAATCTGCTGATAGGAAGATGGAAGTTGTTTGGGCACGTAAGGGTCCTGTAACCCCTTTTTGCCGTAGGCCATGTACCTGTGTACTGCTTCGAATGGTCCACGTTTTCCGGCTACTTCCAAGCCGTATGCAGCAAGAAGGGTTACCAGCCATACGCAGATTGCCACACCTGCTCCTGCAAGTATGCCTCCGCCTTGACCGATTCCGAGTGTGAAGGTTTGTGCGAAGATAAGAAATAGTATGGACTGTCCAACATATCCGCTCATTGAGCGAGCGCCCAGTGCTGCGATCATTTTGACAGGTAGGGGTAATGCAGCATTTCCTTCGTTGATTTTTCGTTGCAGGGGTTGAACTAATAGCGCTACTGCGGCAACAATTCCAGGTCCTGTCAGCGCACCAATGGCTTGATTAAGTCCGCTGAAGACGGTAGCTGTTTGGGAAGAAAACACCCCAATTTCGGCTAGTCCCCATGGAATTCCAACGAGCACTGCAATGGCAATGAATACCCATGTTGCAATCCATAGTGGTTTTCTAAATTCATCGACACGGGAGAGCACTCGGTGGCGTGCAGCAATGTAGCCAACAATCATCACAGGCATGAGCATGAGCATTTCCACTGGTACTGCTCCTATTTGCAGTGGCACAGAAAGTAAACCAACACCTAAGTATCCCCAGTAGGACGAAGTTGCACCTCCGAGAATTGCTGTTGATTGATCTGCTGAGAAATCTACAACCAGTGGAAGTATTACCCCGAGTCCAATTCCAAAAAGGGCATAGACAACGGCCATGACCCCGGCAATCCACCACAGTGCTTTGTCTTTAAGTGTCATCAGGAGAGCAAATGTCATGCCAGCAACACCGTAGAAGAACATGATGTCGCCCCAAAAGAGAAATATCATGTGGATGATTCCGAATAGGGCCAGGAATCCATAGCGTCGAAGCAACACTCCCCTGGCTGAAGTGTCTGGATATTGGCGCCGCCAGAGGCTGTAGACAATCATGCCCACGCCGTATCCAAGCAGAGTGGAAAACATCGGCAGGCCACGGACATGGATAAACATTGTGGCTATGACAGCGTAGATTTTCTCAAAAATGGAGTCATGGACAATGCCGCCAATGGAACGCGCTGTGGCTGTACTGGGCGCGGTGATCCAGGCGGTTGAAACGTTGGCCATTGCGATTCCTAAGAGCGCGAGACCTCGGGCCACGTCGGGAGAGAGGATCCTGGTCTTTTGCGCGCTACGCACCGCTACTTGTTTAGACATGCTTTCCTTTAGGTTTAGATCTAATTGTCAAAAGAAAATCCTGTGGCATTCATCAGCTGCCACAGGATTTCATGAAAAGTGTTTGAGTCTAATTGAAGAGGTCTTCAACACATTGCTGTTGCGCGGCAGGATCCACAAGTGTTGCACATTCTTGAAGACCGGAATTACTCAGCACAACAACAAAAATAATAAAGATAGCTGCAGTAATAAGCAGGGTCAGGATCGATAAAATCAGACCCGTGATGGCAAAGCCCTTGCGCTTGTTTGGGCCGTTGATGTTTTTTGCTTTAACCAACGCGATGATGGAAACAATGATGCCGGCGATAGCAATGACCGGAGCTATTACCGCAGAAACAACGGCGACAAGAGCTACCAGTGATGCGATACCCAAACCAAGCGCCCATGCAGCTGCCGTGTTTTTCGGCGCGTTCAGTGGTGAGTTTTCAAAACCACCGGTGTATCCGGTGTTGTAGGGATCTTGAAAACCCGGTTGCTGAGCTGCATACGGTGAACCTTGGTTGGCATCAAAGGGAATGTTTGCGCCATCGCCTTGGTTGTTGGGTTCACCGTAAGGGTAGTTCGGAGTGGTCATTGTCTGGCCTTTCCAGGAAGTTGTGGACAATTTTCATTGCACAAAGCTATGTATTTTTACGCCCAAACCACCATACCCCCAACATCCGTTTGGGACATTGGGGGTATGGATATTGCAACGAAAATGTTATCCGCTACCACTTCCGCAGGTAGTCAATGCGGGCGCGTAATTGTTCCGCGCTACAAAGTGCGGTTGGCGGACCACCGCAGTGCTTGCGCGCTTCTGTATGAATTGCGCCGTGTGGGCGTCCAGTTCGACCCGAGGTGATAGACACAATGGTGTTGAGTTCCTTGCGTAGGCGTGGGATCTCATCACTAGCTACCTCTTGCACGGGTTTTTCGTGGATTTCTGCTTCACGTTGTTTTTGTTTTTCCAACTCTTTGCGGCGGCGTTCTTCTGCGTCGCGTGCATCGAGTTGTTCTTCCTGGCGTTTCCGGAGTAGTTCGCGCATCTGTTCTGCATCAAGCAGCCCAGGAAGACCAAGGTAGTCTGCTTCCTCGGCAGATCCAGAGAAGGTGCCAGTTCCGTAGGTGGAGCCGTCATAGATCAAGGAATCTAGTTCGGCATCAGCACCCAAGGATTCATATTTAGGCAGGTCATCTGGTTCTGATTCTTTGCGGTTTGCCTCTTGAAGAAGCTCATCATCCCACCCTTCTTTGGGGCGATGAGGTTTACCCAGGACGTGATCGCGAGACACTTCAAGTTTTTCTGCCAGTTCTAGAAGCACTGGAACGGACGGCAAAAAGACTGATGCTGTTTCACCGGGCATGCGTGATCGCACGAAACGACCAATTGCCTGGGCAAAAAACAGTGGCGTGGAGGCAGAGGTTGCATAGACACCAACGGCAAGGCGTGGGACGTCCACACCTTCTGACACCATTCGTACAGCCACCATCCATTCATCGGTGGATGCAGAGAACTCATCGATGCGTTCTGATGCCCCAGCCTCATCGGACAAAATCACCGCGACTGGCGTGGAAGATAGCGTGCCTAAAATTTTCGCGTAGGCACGTGCTGTTTTTGTATCAGAAGCGATGACTAGACCGCCTGCATCAGGGATGTTTTGTCGCAGCTGCATCAGCCTGGTGTGGGCTGCTGACAAGACAGCAGGGATCCAGTCACCTTTGGGATCAAGTGCGGTTCGCCATGCTTTGGCTGTTTGTTCCGCGTTGAGCGGTTCGCCGAGCCGTGCTGCGTATTCCTCGCCAGCGCTGTCGCGCCACCGTGCTTCACCTGAATATGCGAGGAAGACAACAGGGCGGACTACTCCATCTGCAAGTGCTTCTGAGTAGCCGTAGGTGTGGTCCGATTTGGATACCAGGTGGCCTTCTTCGTCTTCTTGATAGCGCACAAAAGGAATTTGTGAATCATCGGAACGAAATGGCGTACCAGTAAGCGCTAGGCGGTGTTCGGCATCGCGATATGCCTGGCTGATGCCGTCACCCCAGCTTTTGGCGTCACCACCATGGTGGATCTCATCTAAGATCACCAAAGTTCGGCGTGCCATGGCCAGCTGATAGTGCTTGAACGGGTGCATGGACACCTGGGCGTATGTCACACAGATGCCATCATAAGCAGGGTTGATGCTGCCGGAGTTTTTAAACTCTGGGTCTAATGCCAGTCCCACTCGTGCAGCAGATTGTGACCACTGGACTTTTAGGTGTTCAGTGGGCACAACCACGATGATGCGATCAACTGTGCGCGATGCTTTTAACTCCGTGGCTACGCGCAACGCAAACGTAGTTTTACCTGCACCGGGGGTTGCCACGGCCAGGAAGTCACGGGGTTTTTCAGCAAGAAATTTATCCAGAGCTGCGCGCTGCCACGCTCTTAGATTAGAACTCACTTCTTACGCATACCCTTAAAAATTCTCTCGCAGTCCGGGCACACTGGTGAGCCGGGCTTGGCTTGTTTGGTGACAGGGAAGGTTTCGCCGCATAGGGCAACAACCATGCGACCACTAACGGCGGACTCCACGATTTGGTCCTTCTTCACGTAGTGGAAGAACTTCGGGGTGTCGTCGCTTGTCGCGTTATCTTCCCTGACATCGGGACGTTCAATGGTCTTTGTTGTTGTTCTCACTTAAACCATCATGCCCCAGATTCCTCTGTTGTCACTAAACGGACTACCCTGTTCGGTATGAACCAGCGAAAAGACCGACATAACCGGCCTGCCGGCGAGTCGGAGCATTCGCCTAAAAGACGATTGACGAAGTTGTTCCATCGCAATGACGTGTTGCTGATTACTGATAAAAAGCGCACCCCTATGCAGGACATGCGCCATCGGCGGCGTATTTACAACGTTATCCAGGCGCTTCGTATCCCACTTTTGATTTTGGCTGGTGTGTCGTGGATTGTGTGGCATGCATGGCTTTTGGCACTGATCATATTTGTCATCTCAGTACCCCTTCCGTGGGTGGCTGTGGTGATTGCTAATGGGCATGGCTCCCCACGCGATCCGCGGGAGAAGAACGTGTACAAGCCGGGTTTGATCCGGGAGATGAATGAACGCGCGCAGCTTGAGGCACAGCAAGCGAAACAGTTAGAAAACCATTCGCGCGAGGTAGATATTAAGCGCGATTTTGATGGGTTAATCATCGATGCTCAAGAAGATGAAGATAAAGGCACCAATGACAAAAACTAGAACTCCCCTTACCGTTGCAGCTTCAGAGTTGAAGAAACTTTTCCGCCGCATTGGCTACACCACCACGGGCATTAACAATGTGTTGGGCCCTGATTTCACCGCGGCCATGCACGCCGGTCAGCCAGCTGCTGTGCGCTTCCACCTCGATTCCTTGCCGGAATCGGATTTAAACCTCGCCCTACGGGCGTTTGTGCTGCGCGACGAGGTGCGCGTCGATAAGCTTGCTGGTTTGCTCGGGGAAAGCTTAAAGATGCTTGTCGACGCCTCCCTCGTTGAAATCTCCGGTGACTTCGCTCAAGTGTTGATTGATATTCGCCCGCATTTGATCGCTGGGCGGCAGCAGTGGGTATTTTCTGATGCTGATGCATCCATGACTCAGCATGTTCCAGGCCCCGATCATGTGCTGGGTGTCGGTGCCGCTAGCCTTTCCCTTTTGCAGGCAACGCCCACCTCCCCCACGGGTTCCGTGCTTGATCTGGGTACGGGGTCAGGAATTCAGGTGCTTGGCCAAGCTGGTGCGGCGAAGGAAATTATCGCAACTGATGTCCACCCCCGTGCGCTAGATTTCGCCGAGGCGACACTTGTTGATTCCGATATCCCCACTGAATTGTTAGAGGGCAGCTGGTTCGAGCCTGTTCAAGGGCGTCACTTTGACCGAATCATTGCTAATCCACCATTTGTCGTTGGCCCTCCAGAAATTGGTCATGTGTACCGCGATTCTGGAATGGATCTCGATGGCGCGACTGCGTTAGTAGTAAAAGAGGCATGCGCTCACCTCAACCCCGGTGGCACTGCTCACCTACTTGGCGCGTGGGTGCATTCTGCCGATCAATCGTGGCAACAGCGAGTGGCGCAATGGCTCCCGGATTCCGGCTATGTTGCCTGGATTATTCAACGCGATGCTGTAAGCCCTGCCCAATATGTAGGCACCTGGCTCAGCGATGAATCTTTGGATCTGCGCAGTCCAGAGGCTGCAGCACGCACAAATGCCTGGCTTAAGCACTTTGACCAGGCACACGTAAATGGTGTGGGATTTGGCTTCATCGCTATCCAGCGCCTTGATGAAGATGACGCAGATAAAAATTCAGATATTTTGGCTGAGTCCATGCCTCAATACTTTGAAGATCCACTGGGTCCAGAAATTGAGGAATACTTCACCAGAACTGCTTGGCTGCGTGAACAAACCCGAAGTTCCATTCTTAGTGCACGCTACAAAGTTCGACCTGGTGTAGCTCGAGAAGAAATCAGTTTGGCAGATGCTGAAGAAGGTATGGGTTTTAGCCCCGTCACCCTTCGCCTCACCCGCACAGATGGTCCCCGCTGGTCACATGATGTCGATAATCACGTCGCTGCTATCGTTGCCGGTCTTAATCCTGATGGACTACCCCTTGAAGAAATCCTAGAAATGTATGCCATGGCCCAAGGGATTGAAGGCGAATCCCTCCATAACGGTGCTATTGCAGCTTTAGTCGACCTTATTCGCCATGGTCTGGTGTTACCTGCCGACCTCCTAGATTCTTGAGAGGAACAGCGATAAAAAGTGAAAGCAGTTTTAACGCGCGTGAGTTCTGCCAGCGTGAGCGTGGACGGCGAAATAGTAGGTGCTATTGACTGCCCTGATACTGGCGGAGTCCTCGTACTGGTTGGGGTTGGCGCAGCAGATAGCGACAACGCATGGGAAACCATGGTGAGAAAAATTGCAGAGTTGCGCATCTTGGAGGATGAAAAATCTGTCAGTGATGTCAACGCTCCGGTTCTCCTTGTTAGCCAATTCACCTTGCATGGTCGCACTGCCAAAGGTCGACGCCCATCGTGGTCCGATGCTGCCGCAGGAGAAGTGGCAGAACCAGTCATTGAAAAGATCGCCCATGGGCTTCGCGAACGCGGAATAACCGTCGAGCAAGGTCAATTCGGTGCAATGATGAAAGTCACATCGGTTAATGAAGGCCCCTTCACGGTTTTAGTTGAGTGCTAGTAGGTAAAGCCCACAAACTGGAAACTCCCCAATATGGGGGTGTATAGAATAGGGTAAATCCACTCGGGAACTTTTTCTGCAGGCAGCTCGTTGAACCTCTTGAACCGCGAAATTAGGAGGCCAGTTATGACAGCACCGTCCACGCAGGATCTCACAGCGACTGATCGTGAGGTAGATCCCGGCAGCAGGAGAGGCCAAACCAACGATAATCCTTCACAGGACCTTGTTCGCGTTTACCTCAACGGCATCGGCAAAACTGCACTGCTTACCGCAGAAGATGAAGTTGAGCTCGCTCAGACCATTGAAGTTGGTCTTTACGCGGAGCACCTTCTGAAACACTCCGAAGAGCCACTCACCCGCGCCATGAAGCGCGATCTTAAAGTTCTTGCCAAAGACGGCAAGAAGGCTCGTTCCCACCTCCTCGAGGCAAACCTGCGTCTGGTTGTATCCCTAGCAAAGCGCTACACGGGTCGAGGAATGCCGCTTTTGGATCTCATCCAAGAAGGCAACCTTGGACTTATCCGCGCTATGGAAAAGTTTGACTACTCCAAGGGCTTTAAGTTCTCCACGTATGCAACCTGGTGGATCCGCCAGGCAATTACCCGTGGCATGGCTGACCAATCACGCACCATCCGCCTACCGGTCCATTTGGTAGAGCAGGTCAATAAACTTTCCCGCATTAAGCGTGAGATGTACCAGCACCTTGGACGTGAAGCCACCAATGAAGAGCTCGCCGAGGAATCCGGTATTGAAGAGTCCAAGATTGAAATGTTGCTTCGCCAATCCCGTGATCCAGTAAGCCTGGACATGCCTGTTGGTGCAGATGAAGAAGCCCCTTTGGGTGACTTCATTGAAGATTCCGAAGCAACAGATGCTGAATCTGCAGTGGTTGCCTCCATGCGCCACTCCGACATCCGCGCAGTCTTGAACACCCTTGAGCCTCGCGAACAAGATGTCATCCGCCTGCGCTACGGCCTTGATGACGGCGTGCCGCGCACCCTTGATCAAATTGGACGCCGCTTTGGCCTCTCCCGTGAGCGTGTGCGTCAAATTGAGCGTGAAGTAATGAGCAAACTCCGTGATGGCGATCGTGCATCACGACTACGTGAGTACGCGCAGTAAAATGCCCTTTTTCACCCAAAACGCCGAAGCCACCACTGTTGGCCTCGGCGTTTTCTCACTGTGGCATCATTTCAACTTCTAGCGTCAGATGACATATCAGGTAACTTTAGTTATTATTCGCTAGACTTTGATACGTTCAGCTGAAGTAAACCATTAGATGTAGGAAAGATTTCTTTCTTACGAACAACAAACGCCAGTTTCAGTACTGTCGACGAAGATCATTACTCGGCAAAAGGCCTCACGGTTGCTTGCCAACGTATGTGAGTCTCGGACTATTTAAAGTCGGTAGACTAGATGCAAGTGTGTTCTCTGTCGAGCTCGTTCTCAAAAATGTTTATATATTTTAGAGACAATGCATTGAAGTAGTTTTCTCCTGCTGGCAGCGGCATCAATTGAGTTTGGATTAACAAGGAAGGCAGCCTCCTGTGAAGGATCTGGTCGATACCACCGAAATGTATCTGCGCACCATCTACGAGTTAGAAGAAGAGGGCATCATCCCTTTGCGCGCTCGCATCGCAGAACGCCTCGAGCAGTCCGGCCCAACTGTCAGCCAGACTGTCGCCCGTATGGAACGCGACGGCCTCGTGCACGTAAGCCCCGACCGCAGTCTCGAAATGACCCCAGAGGGACGTTCCCTAGCTATCGCTGTGATGCGCAAGCACCGCCTAGCTGAGCGCCTACTCACCGACATCATCGGCCTAGACATCCACAAAGTTCATGATGAGGCATGCCGCTGGGAGCATGTCATGAGCGATGAGGTGGAACGTCGCCTCGTTGAGGTTTTAGATGATGTGGAGCGCTCCCCTTTTGGCAACCCCATTCCTGGCCTTTCCGAAATCGGCCTTGATCACGATGCAGAGCCTGATTCCGGTGTTCGCGCAATCGATCTACCCGTCGGTGAAAATCTGAAAGCCCGTATCGTGCAGCTCAACGAAATTCTGCAGGTAGACCAAGAGCAGTTCCAGGCACTGAGCAATGCCGGTGTGGAAATTGGCACTGAAGTAGACATCATCAACGAGCAAGGCCGTGTTGTCATCACCCACAATGGTGCAACCGTGGAACTTATTGATGATCTGGCACATGCAGTTCGCGTAGAAAAGGTTGAAGGCTAATACACGATGAAGCTTTTGGTTACCGGCGGCGCAGGCTATGTAGGCAGTGTCGCAGCTGCTGTTCTTCTAGAACATGGACACGATGTCACAATCATTGACAATTTCAGCACCGGCAACCGAGAAGCAGTTCCCACTGATGCTCGCCTTGTTGAAGGCGATGTGAGCGACGTTGTAGACAATGTTCTTGCTGAAGGCGGCTTCGAAGGCGTCGTCCACTTCGCCGCCCGGTCACTAGTGGGTGAATCAGTAGAAAAACCAGATGAGTACTGGCATGACAATGTAGTCACAGCATTAACCTTGTTGGATGCCATGCGGAAACACGAAGTAAATAATCTCGTGTTTTCCTCCACGGCAGCCACCTACGGTGAACCTGATGTTGTACCGATCACCGAGGACATGCCCACCAACCCCACCAACGCGTATGGTGCCACAAAGCTGTCCATTGATTACGCCATCACCTCTTACGCCAAAGCATTTGGTCTTGCTGCCACCAGCCTGCGCTATTTCAATGTCGCAGGTGCCTACGGCAGCATTGGCGAAAATCGTGAAATCGAAACACACCTCATTCCCCTTGTTTTGCAGGTTGCTACCGGACACCGCGAGAAAATCTTCATGTTTGGAGATGATTGGCCAACTCCCGATGGAACCGCGGTCCGTGACTACATCCATATCCTGGATCTAGCCAAGGCCCACGTTTTAGCACTGGAATCCAACAAAGCTGGCGAACACCGCATTTTTAATCTCGGTTCCGGTGATGGCTACAGTGTGAAACAAGTTGTTGAGATGTGCCGTGCAGTCACAGGACACCCCATCCCGGCAGAAGTTGCACCACGTCGAGCAGGAGATCCCGCTACGTTGATTGCGTCTTCAGAAAAAGCGAAGAAGGAACTGGGCTGGACTCCACAGCACACTGATCTCCGCACCATCGTCGAAGACGCTTGGGCGTTTACCTCCCAACTTGGCGATAAGGCGCACGCTGCGAAAAAGTAGCCTTAGCTTTGTGGCTTTGACTCATCGTTTACCTCTGTGACTGATGCTGGCACGTGATAGTCCCGTAACTGCTGGTTGCCACGGAGGCAGGCGTCGATAAGCTTTGTTGATTGCCCGTTAAATAGCCCCTCGCGCAGCAGGTTGCTTAAGTTGTGCCGAGGTGTAGTTTGAATTGACACCTCCAAGGCTGGTGCTGCTTTCATCGCCAGCCCCATCGCAATGACTGACAACGCGTACAGACTTAGTGCATTTGAACGCAGCTCGCCATTAAATGTGCAGGCCGTCGCGCGGAGCAACAGCGCGGACTCTCTAGGGAAATCGACACAAAGATGCAAAATAGCGTCGCGTAAAAAGCTTTTGGACATATATGTGGCTGCAGTGTGCAGGATATCTGTTTCCTTCAACAACTCATCAAAGTTTTCCGCGCCTGAAGATGCATCAAAATAATTAGCTTTCACGAACTCCAAGGCGTGGGTGAAAACGTCCAAGGATGTTAGAAAATGTTGGCCTGAATCATCTGCGTTTATTTTGTGCTCAATTGTTTCTGCAAGCTCATAAGCTTCCTTTTTCATCTTTTTCAATCGGGCGGCAGATAAATGTGGGTTCTTTTGCTCAAATAGAGCATATGCTTCAAACCGGCTTAGTTCTGGAAGTTGTCCTTCCTGCAGCATCCTTTTCGTCGCCACAGCAGAAGTAATAGGTGAAATACGCCCATATTCCCACTCAGAAATTCCATGATCATCAGCTTCTAAAGCCTCAGGTTCTGGGCCAAAACATAACATGTACGGTTCACTGCTGATGATTTCCTTGGTATACCAACATCCCGTGATGTTGATGGTTCCTCGCTCTGCGGATTCATAGAGCTGATCTAAGGTGTCGTCCAACACGTGTGGAGGCAATGCTTTAGAAATAATAAAAGCAAAAATAAGTGTGGGCTTGAAAGAATCCATTGCTTTGGCCACATCAGGCAAAAGCCGAATATCTCCAATGTCTAGGCGCATCACGGGCCCTAGTGTGAGAGTTGTTTCCTCGCCTTCGTTGAACATGCACGCAAAGACGATAGATTCGCTTGGGTAAAACCCTAAGATTCCGGGAATATTTGCCAGCAATTGGCCGGGGGTGTGAAGGATAGTTGTTGGTTCATTTCGGTGTGCTTTAGCTGTCATGCTGCACAGTATGGCGAAGTTTTTTTATTACGTCGCGCTCACTGATCTGGAATTCGAGTAAACCTGTGGATAGATTAGTTTATCCACAGGCACCTTATTCAATTACAGAAAACCTACAGGTAGATGAGGTTCCCGTTTTATGAAATTAGTGGACCAAAGTAGGTTGAAAGTTTAGACTTGGCAAAACTCATGAACAACAGTGTAATTCGTAGGGATTATTTTCTTAACGGCTCATGTTGTAGTGAACAGTTGCCGATGGAAAAACATTTAAGTGGTAGCTCGGTTATAGCTCGTAGCGTTAAAAGGAGGAAGAATGTCGGATAGCAATGCTCGTATGTACGAACTTGAGTACCCGTCACCGGAGGTGAGTGGACAATCGGCCGGCGGCCCAACGCTCATCGTTGCCCTCCAAGGCTATGCTGACGCAGGACATGCAGTGGAATCTAGTTCTTCCCATCTGATGGATGCTCTAGACCACCGCCTGATCGCCTCATTTAATAATGATGAACTGATTGATTACCGCTCACGTCGCCCCATGGTTGTTATTGAGCACAATGAAGTAACCAGCATGGATGAACTCAATCTTGGTCTACATGTGGTGCGAGATAACAACAACACTCCGTTTCTCATGCTCTCTGGCCCTGAACCAGACCTACGCTGGGGTGACTTTAGCAACGCAGTGGTAGATCTCGTAGAAAAATTTGGCGTGGAAAACACCATTTGCCTTTACGGTGCTCCGATGACGGTTCCGCACACCCGTCCAACGGTTGTCACCGCACATGGCAATTCAGCGGATCGCCTAAAAAACCAGGTATCGCTTGATGCGCGGCTTAATGTTCCAGGCTCTGCCTCTTTAATGTTGGAGAAGAAATTAAAGGACAAGGGAAAAAATGTTTCGGGTTACACCGTCCATGTTCCTCATTATGTAGCCGCCTCCCCTTATCCTGCTGCCACATTGAAGTTGCTGCAGTCAATTGCTGAGTCAGCTGATCTCAACCTTCCATTGCTCTCTTTGGAACGTGATGCAGAAAAGGTGCACCGTCAGCTGATGGAGCAGACTGAAGAGTCTTCAGAGATTCAACGTGTTGTCAGTGCGTTGGAACAGCAATATGACGAGGAGTTGGAGCGTTACCGCAACAAGCACCCTCAGGCTGTTCTTCCGGGTGAATCTGATCTACCCAGTGGTGATGAGATTGGTGCGGAGTTTGAAAAATTCTTAGCTGACCTTGATAGCCAAGGCGACACAGGCCCACAGGACTCCCCCGAGGCTTAAGCGCTAGCGCCTCGTAAAGCGATATTTAGCCAGTACTTTGTTTGACGGTTTGCTCCGTTTAGCCAAGGTGCTGGCTATTTTTTATACCTTCCTACCCCCGGTGTCCCAGGCGTTAGCTAGTGTGGTTGATTGTGAACCTTTCTGAGATGCTTCCTGATCTTTCCGATGTCCCCGAGAGCTTGATGGATGAGTCCATTTTTGACAGCTTTTTAAGTTGGACCCGCGAGCGTGGGATCTCTTTGTATCCTGCTCAGGAAGAGGCGGCGTTAGGGATTTTGGCGGGTGACAATGTCATTTTGGCCACCCCTACTGGGTCGGGTAAATCCATGGTTGCCATTGCTGCACACTTTATCGCCATGGCCCGAAACCAACGTAGTTTTTATACTGCTCCTATTAAGGCGTTGGTAAGTGAGAAGTTCTTTGCTCTATGTGAGATTTTTGGTGCAGAAAACGTCGGCATGATGACAGGTGATGCAACAGTCAACGGCAAAGCACCAATTATTTGTGCCACTGCTGAAATCGTTGCCAATATTGCTTTGCGTGATGGTTCAGCCGCCGCTATTGATCAAGTGGTCATGGATGAGTTTCACTACTATTCAGAACCGGACCGCGGTTGGGCCTGGCAAGTCCCACTCTTAGAACTGTCCGGGGCACAGTTTTTGCTCATGTCTGCAACGCTTGGTGATACTGAGTGGCTGGAAAAAGACCTTCAGCAGCGCACTGGTCGCACCGCCAATTTTGTGGGTGGTACTGAACGTCCAGTCCCGTTGGAGTTTTCCTATGTTTATACCCCAGTTCATGAAACTATCGAGGAGCTGCTGAAAGATTCTAAAGCTCCCGTCTATGTTGTTCACTTCACCCAACGTGATGCCATTGAACGGGCTCAAGCTCTGACATCGTTGACTGTGGTGAATAAGGAAGAAAAAGAACGGATCGCAGCGGAGATCGGGGATTTCCGATTTAGCACCACGTTTGGAAAAACACTGTCCAAGCTTTTGCGTCGAGGCATTGGTGTGCACCATGCTGGCATGCTGCCGAAGTACCGTCGATTGGTGGAAAAGCTTTCACAAACTGGCCTGCTGAAAGTTATTTGTGGCACAGATACCCTGGGAGTGGGAATTAACGTGCCCATTCGTACAGTCCTTTTAACTGGTTTGGTGAAATTCGATGGGTCCAGAGAACGTGTATTAAAATCGCGGGAATTCCATCAGATTGCGGGTCGTGCCGGACGTGCTGGCTATGACACCATCGGCACCGTAGTTATTCAGGCGCCTGAGCACGAAATTGAAAACCACCGATTGCGCGAAAAAGCAGGACAAGATCCAAAGAAACTGAAGAAGCTGCGGCTCAAAGCAACTCGTCCGGGCGAAGTAACATGGACTAAGAAAACCTATGAGCGCCTAACTACGGCGGAACCAGAACAGCTCACCAGCTATTTCAAAGTCACTAACTCTATGCTTCTCAATGTCATTGCGCGTCCAGGTGATGGCTATCAGCACATGAAGCATCTGTTGCGCACCAACCATGACACCCGCACCAAGCAAAATAAGGATATTCTTACCGCGGTTGAATTGCTGAAGGGGCTTATCAACGCAGGCATCGTGGAAAAAGTTGTTGATGGGCCCGATGAAACAGGTCGCATCTATGCGTTGACTGAAGACTTGCAGCGCGACTTTGCCCTCAACCAACCTCTTGCACCTTTTGCCTTGGCAGCTCTTACATTGTTGGACAAGGAATCAGACACATATACCCTCGATGTGATCAGTGTGTTTGAAGCGATCTTGGAAGATCCTCGTCAGATTTTGTTGGCGCAGCAAAAAGCACGGCGTGGCGAAGAAATTGAGGCGCTAAAAGCAGAAGGCGTCGATTACAACGAACGCATGGCCATTATTGAAGATGTCACCTGGCCTAAACCTTTAGAAGAAGAGCTGGAAAGTGCCTTTGAAACTTTCCGTGAAGGCCACCCGTGGGCAAAAGAATTTGATATTAAGCCCAAATCGGTGGTCCGTGACATGATCGAACACGGCATGACCTTTTCTGATCTTGTAGCTACTTACGGTGTTGCCCGTTCTGAGGGAGTTGCCTTGCGCTATCTCACCGATGCCTGGCGTACCTTGCAGCATTCATTGCCCTCTGAAGCCAGTACTGAAGAGCTCGACGATGTGGTGGTGTGGCTTGGTGAGTTGATCAAACAAGTCGACTCTTCCTTGGTTGATGAATGGGCTCAAATGGCAGATCCAGACGCACCGATTAGTAAAGAAGCTTTGGAACGGGAACTCGCCTTTGGTGTGGAAGATCCTACTGCCCTGACAGCTAATCGCAGAGCGTTTACCATCATGGTGCGCAATGCCATGTTCCGACTAGTTGAGCTTTTTGCTTATGAAAAAGAAGAACAGCTTGCCCAGATGACGGACTATCTGGAAGATGTTCCTGATTTTGGGGCTGCAATGGATGATTACTTTGATGAATATGCTGATCTTGATACCGGTCCAGCGGCACGAGGACCTGAGTATTTCAAAGTTGAGCACACTGGTCGTTTGTGGCAGGTACGCCAAGTGATCAAGGATCCCGAGGGAGATAATTCCTTTGCTTTTGATGCAACGATTGATCTCGATGCCTCAGACGATGCAGGTGAAGTGCGTTTTGCAACACTATCGATTGATCACAACTAGGAGGTGGCGTCGATAAGCGAAGCACGCTGGATGCCTGATTTGAGCGGTTTTACCTATGGCGCTTGTGCGCCATCCACCTATCCCAGCGCTTTCATTATCACTTTCTTGAATGCACCGTTATAGTTATAGGCATGAGCAATAAAGAGTACCGGCCCACACTCGCCCAGCTTCGCACCTTTGTCACCATCGCAGAATGCAAGCACTTTGGTACTGCTGCCACCAAGTTGTCCATCTCTCAGCCCTCATTATCTCAGGCGCTCGTCGCGCTCGAGACAGGCCTGGGAGTTCAGCTCATTGAACGCTCGACGCGCAAAGTGATTGTTACACCGGCCGGGGAAAAACTCCTCCCCTTCGCTAAATCCACTCTGGACGCTGCGGAATCTTTCCTGTCCCACGCTCGCGGTGCTAATGGTTCCCTCACCGGACCGTTGACGGTTGGAATTATTCCTACGGCTGCGCCCTATATCCTTCCTTCAATGCTGTCTATCGTGGACAATGAATACCCCGACCTTGAGCCACACATTGTTGAAGATCAAACCAAACACCTTCTCGGTTTGTTGCGTGATGGCGCGATTGATGTAGCAATGATGGCGCTGCCTTCTGAAGCTCCAGGCATGAAGGAAATACCACTTTATGATGAGGACTTCATCGTAGTGACCTCCAGCGATCACCCATTTGCTGGACGTCAAGATTTAGAATTGGCAGCGCTCGAAGAGTTGGACCTGCTCCTTCTTGATGATGGCCACTGCTTGCATGACCAAATTGTTGATCTATGTCGCCGGGCTGATATCAACCCGATTAGTTCAGCAACCGCAGTTACACGTGCATCAAGCCTGACAACTGTCATGCAGCTTGTTGTCGCCGGCCTTGGTTCCACACTGGTTCCAGTGAGTGCAATCCCGTGGGAATGCACGCGCCCCGGGCTTGCCACCGCTAACTTCAATTCCGATGTCACAGCTAACCGACGCATGGGTCTTGTCTACCGAACCTCATCATCGCGTGCTGAGGAGTTCGAACAGTTTGCCCTAATCTTGCAGCGTGCTTTCCAAGATGCCCTTGCCCATGCGGTCTCAACGGGAATCACCTTGAAACAAACGTCAGTTGTTGCATAACAAAACCACTGTGTAGGTTATACAAAAGCCCTGGTGCTCCACTTGTTTACATGGAGAACCAGGGCTTTTTAAATTTTTGAGCTTTAGGCCTGTTCGACCGGAATATTTCCACCACTCATTTGGCGGTAGATATGGACGGTGGCAAGCATAAGTGCAGGTACCAAAATAACCAGCGCAAGACCTAAGGTGATCACACCGATTATGGCAGTGACAATCCCGCTGACAAAGGAGTACAGCAACAACATGGGATAGTTACGAAGTGCATCTTTAAACCCAGTGCGAGCTGCGCTTCCAGCAGTGTGATGACCATCAGCCGTGTAGTAAATCCAGTAGGAATACAATGGGTTGATCAAAAACAGCAGGAAGAACAGAATAAAGAACATTCCCAATGCGCCATTGTTTACCTCAACTGCACTAACAGTTTCATCAACAACAACCATTTCTCCAGTAAGCATGGTGACGGCAATACCAACGATTCCTCCGATAACGCCGAGGACAATCATCAAAATTACGGTCTGGCCCACATTGATCGGCCGGAAGAAGTCTGCATACCGAACCTTGTTGCCATCGACTGTTAAAAGTGCGCCACGCATAACGCAAATACTGATAGCAAATCCAACGACGGCAGAAATCACATTGATGATAATCTCACCTGTCGAGATGCCAGACGTTGCCGACGCAGCGGTAGGATCCAGACTATATGCCAAATACCCTCCGATACCACTGAGAATAACTACGGCTAGACCAAGCACTACCGTACCCAGAATCCACACCACAGGATTGGCAAATGTTGCCTTAAATCCAAAGCGAATTGCACGCATCAGATCGACTTTGCCACTGCCGGGTTCTAGTAAACCCCCACCTTGTTGTTGCGAAGCACCATAGCCCTGGTAGGAGTTTTGGTATGGATAGGGCTCACCATAGCCCTGCCCAGAACCTTGCCCTGAGTTATAACCATTGTTGTATCCCTGGAAACCTCCCGGCGCGTCTTCTGGATGTGACGTCGGCCCATATGGTGTTGGGGCGTCGTCCCCAGAGGGGTTATTCCCAGAATGCTTATCCCCAGAAGAGTTATTCCAGTTTTCCCAGGATTTATCCCAAGACTGCTCGTTGGAGTTGTCTTCGCCGTCATTATTGGCGTTCGTGTGGTCGTCGCGGCTCATTGTTGTTTCGTCGCCCTCCCTATTGTGTACGTTTCGTCCTTGGTTTCGCACTCCACCCTACCTGGGTACCGAAGGGTGTATTTACTTGGACTTTAAACAAAGACAAGTAGAATTGATTTTTAGTCATGACTACTTCTGAAACCGCCCCATCAAAGGCTTCCCTGTATGAACTTTTAGAGGGTGTCTCCCTCTCAAATGAGCGCGCCTTCCGGCGCAGATTGTCCAAGGCTCGCTCGCCCAAAGCGCTCAGCGCCATTAAGGCTGATATTGATAAGGCGCGCCTGCTTATCGACGAAAAGACCCAGTTAATTCCGCCTATCACCTACCCAGAAAACCTCCCCGTGAGTTCGCGCCGGGATGATATCGCTGAAGCTATCCGTGATAACCAAGTAGTTATTATTGCTGGTGAAACTGGTTCTGGTAAAACTACGCAGATCCCAAAGATCTGTTTGGAACTTGGCCGTGGCCGACGTGGGCTGATTGGCCACACGCAGCCTCGTCGATTAGCAGCTCGTACCGTCGCTGAGCGCATTGCTGATGAGTTGGGGCAAGACATCGGTGAATCAGTTGGTTATGCCATTCGTTTTGATGATCGCGTATCGCCACGCACGTCGGTTAAGTTAATGACCGATGGCATTTTGCTCGCAGAGATGCAGCGCGATCGGTTCCTCAATGCTTATGACACCATCATCATTGATGAGGCTCACGAACGATCACTCAACATTGACTTCATTTTGGGATATTTGCGTCAATTGTTACCCAAGCGTCCTGATCTTAAAGTCATCATCACTTCAGCAACCATCGATCCTGAACGTTTCGCCGAGCATTTTGCTGATGCTTCTGGACAACCAGCGCCCATCATCGAGGTTTCGGGACGAACATTTCCCGTGGAGATTCGCTATCGCCCGCTAGAGGTTTTAGATGGCGACAAAATCATCGACACCGATCCACTCGATGGTTTGTGCTCAGCTTTGGAAGAGCTCATGGCCGAAGGTGACGGCGATATCCTATGTTTCTTCGCCGGTGAACGCGATATCCGTGACGCGATGGAAGCGATTGAAGCCCGCCGATGGAAAGGTGTGGAGGTCACTCCCCTGTTTGGCAGGCTTTCCAACCAGGAACAGCACCGAGTATTCAGCCCACATTCTGGTCGTCGCATTGTATTGTCCACAAATATTGCAGAAACATCCCTGACGGTTCCTGGCATCCACTATGTGGTGGATACTGGTACAGCACGTATCTCCCGGTATTCGGTACGCACCAAGGTTCAGCGTTTGCCCATCGAGGCAATCTCTCAAGCCAGCGCCAACCAGCGCTCTGGTAGGTGTGGACGTGTCGCCGACGGTATTGCAATCCGCCTTTATTCAGAAGACGATTTCAACTCACGTCCCGAGTTCACCGATCCCGAAATTCTTCGCACCAACCTAGCCAGCGTGATTTTGCGCATGGCATCGTTGCGCTTAGGCGATATCAATGACTTCCCCTTCGTCCAAGCACCCGAACAGCGCTCCATTAGAGATGGCATCTTGTTGCTCCATGAACTGGGAGCATTAACAGATGGAGCTCAAGCTGATGGCTCACCACAGCTGACCCAGATTGGCAAGGATCTAGCAAATATTCCTGTGGATCCACGCATGGCCCGCATGCTTGTTGAGGCCAACACCCTAGGATGTCTGCATTCAGTCATGGTGATTGTGGCAGCTTTAACAATCCAAGATGTTCGCGAACGTCCTTTAGAGTTCCAGGCTCAAGCTGACCAAGCACACGCCAGGTTTAAAGATCCGAATTCTGATTTCTTAAGTTTCCTCAAGCTTTGGGAATACATCGCAGATCAACGTGATCAAAGCAGCGGTAATGCATTCCGCAAACAGATGAAGAAGGAATTTCTCCACTACATGCGCATCCGCGAGTGGTGGGATTTGGTTCGGCAGTTAGAACAAATCGGGCAACAGCTGGGTTGGGCTAAAAAAGAACAAGTTGCAGGCACCGCGAGCCCCGATATTATCCACCAATCACTCCTTACCGGTTTGCTCTCCCAAATCGGTTCACGTGATGGTGAAAGTAAGGAGTTTTCTGGCGCCCGCGGCACCAAGTTCCTTATTTTCCCAGGTTCCGCCCTAACTAAGAAGCCACCACAGTTCGTTATGGCTGGTCAATTAGTTGAAACGTCCCAGTTGTGGGCCAGGGATGTTGCCAAGATTGAGCCAGAGTGGGTAGAAAAAGTCGCGGGTGCTTTACTGAAGCACCAATATTCTGAACCATACTGGTCGGCCAAGCGCGGTGCTGGAATGGTGCACCGCAAATCAACCCTGTACGGCGTAACAATCGTTGCTGACAAGGTGGTTCCTTATCACACGGTTGATCCGGTAGCTGCTCGTGACATGTTTATTCGCCATGCCCTTATTGAAGGTGACTGGTCCACGCACCACCGGTTTTACCATGACAATGTGGCAAAGCTTGAAGCTATTGGTGAGCTTGAAGCCAAAGCACGTCGACGCGGCATCGTTGTTGATGAAGACACCTTGTTTGACTTCTACGACGCCAAACTTCCAGCTAATGCCACCACCTCCCGCAACTTTGATTCCTGGTGGAAGAAAACCTCCCACAATACCCCAGACTTACTGGATTTCGATCCAGAGAATCTGGTCAATAAGGACGCAGATGCGGTCAGTGAGGAAGCCTTCCCGGATAAATGGATCAAGGGAAGCTTAGTTTTTGATCTCAGTTACCATTTCGAGCCTGGTCACCCAGAAGATGGCGTAACAGTTCTTGTTCCGATTCCGGTGCTCGGCGGTCTAGACACGGAAGGGTTCGACTGGCTAGTTCCAGGGCTCAGGCTTGATCTAGTGACAGAGCTTATTCGCTCAATGCCTAAAGCTTTGCGACGCACCGTCGTTCCCGCCCCAGATTTCGCCGAGCGCGCCCTACCGTTGCTTCGCCCATATATGACACCACTAACCACCCAACTTGCTGATGCTCTGCATTCTTTAGGTGGCCAAGGGATCAACGCTTCAGATTTTCATCCGGAAAAACTTCCTGATCACCTTCGTATTTCTTATGCTGCTATTGATCGTCGCGGAAAAATCATCGATAGGGATCGTGATCTAGAGGCTCTTAAAAAGCGTCGGGCTAATCAAATTCGATCCTCAGTATCCAGTGTGGCTAAGGCATCTGAACAGGACGAAGCAGCTCAATGGACCCCGGATTCATTAGGAACCATTGCTGAAGAAATCGAAACCACAGTTGATGGGCAGTCTGTCACTGCATTCCCCGCACTAGTTGTCTCCCCCACTGGTGTGTCGGTGAAAGTGATGCCTACCAAGGCCGCGGCGGATGCCTCAATGATCACCGCCACGTTGACGCTGTTAATGCGTGAAATTGAGGTTTCCACCAAACAAATGGTCAAGGGGTTGCCACTCCAGCAGCGTGTTGCGGTAGATAACTACCCTCATGGCGGTGCAGATGGTTTAGTTTCCGATGCGCGTGTCGCAGCCATCCGGGATTTAATGTTTGCCCACGGTGGTGCTGTTCGATCTCCTGAAGAGTTCGAGGTCCTTTTATCTAAGGTTAAACCGGAGACTGCCGGTGTTGTGCGACGCACTGTGGTTACTCTTGCCCCAGCACTCGTCCAATATGCCCAGGTAGTTTCAGAACTGGAAACGTGGTCTGGGCCAGCAATCGACGATATGACTGCCCAGTTAGATTTCCTTCTTCCGGAACGAGCAATCAGCATTCACGGTATTAGTCGGTTGCAGCACTTGCCACGCTACCTTCATGCCCTCTTGATCCGTTTGGAAGAAATGAATCAAAACCCTGATCGGGACGCCGACCGCCAAGATGAAGTGAATTTCGTTGAGGAGCAACTAGAAAAGCAGCTTAAGAAGCTTCCCGCTCAGCGGGCACACACGAAGGAAGCAAAAGATGTTGCCTGGCAAATCCAAGAGTTGAGGGTGAGCCTGTTTGCACAGCGTCTGGGAACTCCCCGGCCTGTGTCACCACAAAGGATCCAAAAAGCGATTGCAAAGCTTCGGTAAAAATTGACCCCAACGGTGACGGTGAGCTAGCCAAGTTCGGCACCTTGGCTAGTCTCTCCCTCTGCGACGCATAAGTCGGATCTCTTTTTCGAAATCATCTGCGCTTTCAAATGATTTATATACAGATGCGAAGCGAAGATACGCTACTTCATCTAGTTCTCTAAGTGGGTCAAGGATTGCTAGTCCAATATCGTTTGCTCGAACTTGGGAGCTTCCGCTGCTACGTACGGCTTCTTCCACTTGTTGCGCAAGCCGCTTAAGGGCATCATCTGATACGTCTCGCCCCTGGCAAGCTCGCCGAACACCAGTGACAACTTTCTCCCTACTAAAGGGTTCTGTAACGCCATTCCTTTTAACCACCAGGAGCACAGCTTTTTCGATCGTGGTAAACCGCCCTTGGCATTCGCTGCACTCTCGACGTCTACGAATCGAGCTTCCAGCATCGATCACACGTGAGTCGATAACTTTGGAATGATCATGTTGGCAAAATGGGCAATACACTTATGGCTCCTCATCTTTCACTTCAGGCATTTCCATTTAATCCTTGAAGTGAACTGGCGGTTAGTCCATTAGTTTATGCCAGCAGCGCGTCGTTTTGGATTATCGGTCCAGGCTGACTCCGACTACTTGTGTTTCATAGAAAGTCTGCGTTGCTTCTTCCTCGCCTGACTGGGACAGCACAATCCCTGCAAAAATTACGAGCCCAAATAACCCACCACCTGCCCATTGCTTTAGTGATTCTTTAATCGAACGCGCGTGAGGATTATGGTTCTGCGTAGAACCTGTAAAGTGCTCACGTAGATGTTGCTGTGATATTGGATAATTTTTCCGCCCATGTGGCAGAATTCGAAGACTTTCGGGGCGACAGAACCTATCACTATTCGAACAGTCAATCGTTCGAACATGACGTTTCTTAACTCGCTCTACAGACGGCACTTCTTGCATCCAAACCGCAGCAGATGGCACCACAACCCCCTGACGTCGTGCACCCGATTCCAGCCCGTTAGCAGCATAAATAGTCATCTCAACTCTCCAACCGTATTTTCTTGCCCACATCATAACGCTCGACCAGGACACCTTCGAACACTCATACCGTTCACATGTTCGAGTGATTTCCCATGTTCGATTTATAGCACCCCATTCGAACATTTGTCTAGAGTTGGGTGAAAATCGTCGAACACTCGTACCATTTCCGCAGGAAAACATGTATGGTTAGAAATTAGAGAAACTGACAAAGGTTCGAATAGCTCAGCTTCATCGCAATGCGGTGAACGTAGCCGAAGTTTTAGGCGTCACCCCAGGTGTGCAAAAGAAAGGGAAAAGGGAGATGGCAATCGAAAAGAAGCCAGCAGGAGCGCGAGGCAGTCGTGGTAGCCGTACTGCCAAGACGTTGCCAAATGGCAAACCAGACCCAGCTGGCCTATCTGACAGGCAGCGCAGAATTTTAGAAGTAATCCGAGATGCTGTGGTTCTAAGAGGTTATCCACCAAGCATTCGAGAAATCGGTGATGCAGCAGGACTCCAGTCCACATCGTCTGTTGCTTACCAGCTTAAAGAGTTGGAAAAGAAGGGATTTCTTCGCAGGGATCCCAATAAACCACGTGCTGTAGATGTTCGTCATCTTCCAGAAACTGAAGGCCGTGGCCCTAAAGCAAGTGCTGCTAACAAAAACAAGCAAAACCAAAGCACTTCCCCAGATCCTGAGTTGTCGGGACAGACTGCCTTCATTCCAGTCGTTGGAAAGATTGCTGCCGGAAGCCCGATCATGGCTGAGCAAAACATTGAAGAGTACTACCCACTTCCAGCCGAGATCGTTGGAGATGGTGAACTGTTCATGCTCCAAGTAGTCGGTGAGTCCATGCGAGATGCGGGCATCCTTACCGGTGACTGGGTTGTTGTTCGCTCTCAACCAGTAGCAGAGCAGGGCGAGTTTGTAGCGGCCATGATTGACGGTGAAGCTACCGTGAAGGAGTTCCATAAGGATTCCTCTGGTGTCTGGCTGTTGCCACATAATGATACTTTTGCGCCGATTCCTGCTGAAAACGCAGAAATCATGGGCAAGGTTGTTTCCGTGATGCGCAAGCTATAGATCAGCTTTTAGCCATCCCGCCTTGAGATGTGTTCTCACATCACGAGGCGGGATTTCTGTTATTTAGCCACATTCGGGGGTAATCGGGCAAATAAGTTTTTCTTAATCTAAAAAGTGACTTTACCTGTGGGTTTTCGGAGTTTTGTCGTCAGATTTTGAAAAAATCCTGCCCGATTTTTTGATTGTTTACCGATTTCACACCTCCACTTGCAACCAAATGAGGCTTTTGCGCGTTGTTCAGTGAGACAATAGGTTAGAAATTCGGACATATTTAGTAAATAGGCTTTTTGCTTTAAGGAGTGGCATGTACGCAGAGGAGCGCCGTCGTCAGATTGCGTCATTGACGGCAGTAGAGGGACGTGTAAATGTCACAGAATTAGCCGGCCGCTTCGATGTCACCGCTGAAACCATCCGGCGCGATTTGGCGGTCTTGGATCGCGAAGGAATTGTCCACCGCGTACACGGTGGAGCTGTTGCCACTCAATCCTTCCAAACTACAGAGTTAAGTTTGGATACCCGTTTCAGGTCTGCATCTTCGGCGAAGTATTCGATCGCAAAGGCAGCAATGCAGTTCTTACCAGCCGAGCATGGAGGACTGTTCCTTGACGCCGGTACAACTGTCACTGCTCTAGCAGATCTTATTTCAGAACATCCCAGTGCAAAGCAATGGTCGATTGTGACTAACTGTTTACCAATCGCATTGAATTTGGCCAATGCAGGACTAGACGATGTTCAGCTACTAGGCGGCAGTGTTCGAGCAATCACGCAGGCAGTTGTTGGTGATACTGCATTGCGCACTCTAGCGTTGATGCGTGCTGATGTGGTGTTTATCGGTACCAATGCATTGACTCTAGATCATGGGTTGTCTACGGCTGATTCCCAAGAAGCAGCAATGAAGTCAGCAATGATTACCAACGCAAATAATGTTGTGGTGTTGTGTGACTCCACAAAGATGGGCACCGACTACCTCGTGAGCTTTGGTGCCATTAGTGATATTGACGTAGTGGTGACAGATTCCGGTGCACCTGCAAGTTTTGTTGAGCAGTTGCGTGATCGTGACATTGAAGTTGTGATTGCAGAATGATTCTTACTGTCACGGCTAGTCCATACCTGTTGAGTACTAATGAGCTCAACGGTGAAATCGAAATTGGCGAAGCAAATAAGATTAAGCAAGTCTCTACTGTTGCTGGTGGATTTGGCACAGGTGTAGCCGCCACATTGTTTTATGGTGGCAATGAAACATTTGCGGTGTTCCCTGCTCCGGAGATTTCGCACTATATGCGATTGGTAACTTTTGCTGGTTTGCCGCATGAGATTATCCCCGTGGCTGGTCCTATCCCGATGCATATCACCATGCGGGATGGGGATGGAAATGAAACCAAATTTAAAGATTCACCGATGCCGCTGGATGTTTCTCAGTTGGCAATCCTTCGGGATCTAGTGGTTCGCCGCGCTGAGGATGCTGCGTGGGTTTTGCTCGGCGGCAATCTTCCTTCCATTGCTCCGGCTGCCTGGTTTGTTGATGTGGTGAGATCTCTTCGTCTTTATCATCCTCACGTCAAAGTCGCTATTGCTGCTACTGGGGCTGCGTTGCGTGCTGTTATCCGCCAATTAGCTGCAACATCACCAGATGCACTTATTGTTGCGGCGGAAGAAATTGAAAAAGCTACCGGATTGGAAGCTAAGGCATTGCGATCCCCTTGGGCTGAGGGTGATCTCTCCCCTGCCGTCGAGGCTGCAAGAGCGTTGATTGACAGGGGCGTCGTTGAAGTATTGGTTACCAACAAACGTACTGAATCATTGTATGTTTCTGCCTCTACTTCACTTTTAGCTAGCTACGACAGCACACCAGGAAAGCAGGGTGTGAATTGGCGGGAATCGTTTACGGCAGGTTTCCTCGCAGCTTCCAATGGCGGTAAGACCACGACAGAAAGTCTCATTAACGCTGTTGCGTATGCGAATGCAGAGGGTAGTGAATGGGATAACTACATCCCTACCCCAGATAAGCTTCGCACGGAACATGTGGTGATTAAGCAATTGTCTTAAGGAAACCCCATGTACACGGAAAACTGCCTCGGACTCAACGTAAACGAAAGAGTCCGAGGCAGTTTTTCACGCCTTGTTTAGGCTCACATTAGCTAGCGGCTTCGATAACTTCACGCACAGCTGCGCGAGCTTCGGTTGCGCCTTCGGCGTCAAGTGCTGCTTCTGCTGCCTTCTTGCAGGTTTCCAGTGTGACTTCCGCCAACTGCGCACCCACTGCTGCAAGAGCAGTGGAAGCTGCAGAAAGTGAATTCACACCGAGACCAGTCAGTACGGTGGCAAGCAGTGGATCTGCTGCTGCCTCACCACAAACTCCGACTGGGGTATCAAAGCGCGCACCCTCATCGCAGGTGTGCTTGATCAGGCGCAAAACTGCTGGCTGCCATGGATCGGTCAGGTAGGCCAATTCTGGAGACATACGATCGGCTGCCATGGTGTATTGGGTCAAGTCATTGGTACCAATGGAGACGAAATCTAGGTGTGGCATGATCTTATCCGCCATAAGTGATGCGGCAGGAACTTCGATCATCGCACCGGCGATCAGTCCGCGTTCGCGGCAAAGGTCTGCAAACCACTTGGCTTCATAGGCGGTGGCAACCATAGGAGCCATGACCCACGTGGGGGCTTCATCGCCACGGCCAAGGTCGTTACTTGCTTTGGCAATTGCATCAAGTTGGCGGGTGAGTAGATCAACGTGGCCACGTGCAATGCGAAGTCCACGAACGCCTAGCGCTGGGTTCATTTCATCTGCCATTGAGGCAAATGGCACTGGCTTATCGGAACCTGCATCAAGTGATCGAACAACGACCTTTGATTCAGGGAATGCTTCCAGCACCTTCGAGTAGACTGCTGCTTGCTCATCTACGGTTGGCTCTTCAGTTGCTGATAGGAAGCACAGCTCGGTGCGGAAAAGGCCAATGCCTTCTGCTTCCGTCTTGGCTGCCTGCTGTGCAGAGTTGCCATCTTGAACATTGGCAAGAAGTTGAACGCGGTGTCCGTCTTTGGTTTCCGCTGGGCCTTCCCACTCCGCAATGCGGGCTGCTTGTTCTAAGGACTCTGCCACGAGCTTGGTGGCCTCAGCTTCGTCGGCGTTGCGGTCAATGGTGCCGAGGCTGCCGTCGATAAGCACTTTTTCCCCGGACTTGATGTCCTTGATGCCAGCGCCGGTAGCAACGATGCAAGGAACGTTGAGTTGGCGGGCAATGATGGCGGTGTGGCTTGTTGGGCCACCAAGTTCTGTGACAAGTCCCACAAAGAGATCTGTATCAAGTGCTGCGGTATCCGCTGGGGAGAGGTCATCGGCGAATAGGATTACCTGGCCGGATACATCAGGAAGACCTGGCTCTTCATCGCCACGTAGCTCTGCGATGACGCGGTCGCGGATATCACGAAGGTCTGTGGTGCGCTCTGCGATCAAGCCACCTGCGGCTTCAAACATGGAAATGAATTTGGTGGTGGCAGCAACAACCGCGTACTCGGCTGGGTGTCCACCCTTGATGCCCTTGCTTACAGCTTTGCGCCAGCCTCGGTCATTGACCATGCCGGAGGTTGCTTTAAGAACTTCTGCTGCTGGGCCTTCTGCAGCTTCGGAGCGTTCAAGCAGGCGGGAAGAAACCGTGCCTGCTGCAACATCGAAACGCTCTTGTTCTGCTTCGCGCTTATCTTCGGCGATTACTTCGCCTGCTTGGGGCAGTTCGGGTCGTGGAGTAATCCACACCGCACTTGCATAACGGACTCCACCGACAACGCCGGTGCCCTTCAAAACAGTGTCATGATTCACATCATCCACAGTAGTCACCCATCTTCACAATATTTGAGTTAATTTCCTCAAGATCACCACAAAATCAACAGTTGTGCAACTATTCAAACATTTGGTTATTGACAAACAGACACATATCAACATAGCGTGGTGTTAAACGATCATCATATTTCAAAGGTTGAGACCATGATCACAAACTAAAGTTACTCCAGCTTGTGGCGGTAATTTTAACGAGATCCAATCTCTTCCCCATCCTAGTGATTCACGCCACATCGTGTGGTTTTTCTCAGTAACTAGGTGAAATTTTGCAGTTTAACCAGGCTTTTTAAAAATTTCATACGGTTCCCCCACAAACGGAACCAAAACAACACAGGTCAAAAACCAGTTTTCGCAGTGGAATTTCTTTTCACAGGTTCAACAACAGGTCCAACATTCCTAAAACACTGAAATTTAACGAGGTGCACATGGTCAGCCAAACGGAAAGGCAGCAAGCAATTGTTGCTCTGCTGGCACCCACTGGGGCTGTGTCTGTTGGAGATCTAGCCGAGCATTTTCAGGTCACTACTGAAACTGTCAGGCGTGATCTTCGAATCATGGAGTCTTTAGGGCTTTTACAAAGGGTGCACGGTGGTGCAATCGTCCCAGAGCCGATGGGTACTTCTCCCCCTTTGCTTAAACCAGCTTTGGTCGAAGGATTGCCGCCAGAGCCACAGATGCTCGAACTCGCTGAAGTGGCAGTTTCTCTTATTCCACCTACGGCACGCAGTATTTTTCTCGATTCTGGGTTAGCGTGCTTAGCCATTGCCACGGTGGTGGGAGATCCTCCAGAGGATGCTCGGTGGACTGTAGTAACTAGTTCTCCCGGCGCGGTCATTGCCCTGTCCAGTACAGATGCCGCAGCTGCTGTGATTTTGAACGGACAAGTGCATGGCAAGAGTTCGTCCATCATTGGTCCTACTGCGGTGGATATGATTTCCCAATTGCGTGCTGATATCGCCTTTGTGGAAGTCGATGCAATTCAATCCGATACCGGATTGTGCACCTTTTGCCCAGAGACCATTCCCATCAAACAAGCCATGATCAAAAATGCTGCTTTTACCGTTGCTGTTCTCAGCCCGAGATCACACCATGATCAACAACAGCATCGGTTGAAACATCGTTTTGCTACCTTGGCTGAATTTGATGCGCTTGTCACCGACGACAACATGTTAGATTTTCCAGTTTTGCCCGACCACAACTTTCAGGTGGTAACCCCATGATCATCACATTCACCCCAAATCCGAGTATTGATTCCACGTTGGCTCTTGGTGAAGAGCTTTCCCGTGGATCAGTACAACGACTCGATTCGGTCACCGCAGTAGCCGGCGGCAAAGGAATTAACGTCGCGCACGCTGTGTTGCTGGCTGGTTTCGAAACCCTGGCGGTCTTCCCCGCTGGCAAACTCGATCCTTTTGTTCCACTCGTCCGCGATATTGGATTGCCGGTGGAAACCGTTGTAAACAACAACAATGTGCGCACCAACACCACCGTCACCGAACCCGACGGCACCACAACCAAACTCAACGGCCCGGGTGCGCCCCTGAGCGAAGCAAAGCTGAAAAGCCTTGAAAAAGTGCTTATCGACGCGCTCCGCCCCGAAGTCAGCTGGGTTGTCCTCGCGGGCTCGCTGCCCCCAGGGGCACCTGTTGACTGGTATGCACGCTTGACTGCGCTCATCCATGAGGCACGCGCTGATGTTCGGGTGGCAGTCGACACCTCTGATAAACCATTGTTGGAGTTGGGTAAGAACCTGGATAAACCTGGTGCTGCCCCAAACTTGATTAAACCTAATGGCCTGGAGCTAGGTCAGCTGGCTAACGCTGATGGTGAAGAACTTGAAGCCAGTGCTGCTGCAGGTGATTATGATGCGATCATTGCGGCTGCGGAAGTACTTGTTGAACGTGGCATCGAGCAGGTGCTTGTCACCTTAGGTGCTGCTGGAGCAGTGTTAGTCAACGCAGAGGGTGCGTGGACTGCTACTTCTCCAAAGATTGATGTTGTATCCACTGTTGGTGCTGGGGACTGCGCTTTGGCTGGTTTTGTCATGGCGCGTTCAAAGAAGCAAACAGTCGAAGAAAGCTTGCTTAATGCGGTGTCTTATGGTTCGACTGCTGCTTCTCTTCCTGGCACCACCATTCCTCGTCCTGACCAAATCATCACTGCTGGTGCAACGGTCACCCAAGTTAAAGGTCTGAAAGAACATGAGTAATGTAATAAATTCCTCGCTTGTCCGGCTGGATGTCGATTTCGGTGACTCCACCACCGATGTCATCAACAATCTAGCCACAGTTGTTTTTGATGCTGGTCGCGCTTCATCGGCCGAAGCTCTTGCCAAAGATGCCCTAGCTCGTGAAGAAAAGTCAGGCACCGGAGTTCCAGGTCAGGTGGCTATCCCCCACTGCCGTTCTGAGGCAGTATCGGAGCCAACCTTGGGCTTTGCTCGATTGAGCAAGGCTGTGGACTTTAGTGGTCCTGATGGCGATGCCAACCTGGTGTTTTTGATTGCTGCCCCTGCAGGTGGTGGCAAAGAGCACTTGAAGATTTTGTCCAAACTTGCCCGTTCATTGGTGAAAAAAGACTTCATCAAAGCTTTGCAAGAAGCAACGACCGAACAAGAAATTGTTGATGTCGTTGACGCAGTGCTTAATCCTGCACCTAAAGCTGCTGAGCCAGCAGCTCCGGCGGTGGCAGCAAGTGCTGAGAGTGGGGCGGCGTCGACAAGCGTTACCAGAATCGTGGCAATCACCGCGTGCCCGACTGGAATCGCGCACACCTACATGGCTGCGGATTCTTTGACGCAAAATGCGCAAGGCCGCGATGACGTTGAGCTTTTTGTTGAAACGCAGGGTTCCTCTGCTGTCACACCAGTTGATCCGAAGATTATTGAGGCTGCTGACGCCGTCATCTTCGCCACCGACGTGGGTGTGAAAGACCGTGAGCGTTTTGCTGGCAAGCCCGTTATTGAATCAGGCGTGAAGCGCGCGATTAATGAACCAGCCAAAATGATCGATGAAGCCATCGCCGCATCAAAGAACCCTAATGCCCGCAAGGTATCAGGGTCTGGTGTTGCTGCATCGGCAGAAACCACCGGGGAAAAGCTAGGTTGGGGCAAGCGCATCCAACAGGCCGTAATGACCGGTGTGTCCTACATGGTGCCATTTGTCGCAGCTGGTGGTTTGCTTCTAGCTCTGGGCTTTGCGTTCGGTGGCTACGACATGGCTAATGGTTGGCAAGCGATCGCCACCCAATTCTCGCTGACCAACCTGCCTGGTAACACCGTTGACGTTGACGGCGCCGCCATGACCTTTGAGCGCTCCGGATTCCTGCTCTACTTTGGTGCCGTGCTGTTTGCTACCGGTCAAGCTGCCATGGGATTCATCGTGGCTGCACTTTCTGGCTACACCGCATACGCCCTTGCTGGACGCCCCGGAATTGCACCAGGATTTGTCGGCGGCGCTATCTCTGTCACCATCGGCGCAGGCTTCATCGGTGGTCTAGTCACCGGTATCCTCGCAGGACTTATTGCGCTGTGGATTGGCTCCTGGAAGGTACCGCGCGTAGTGCAATCACTCATGCCAGTGGTCATCATTCCGCTACTGACATCCCTTGTGGTTGGCCTTGTCATGTTCCTTCTACTCGGACGCCCACTGGCAGCCATCATGACTGGCCTGCAAGACTGGCTATCATCAATGTCTGGATCTTCCGCAGTACTGCTTGGAATCATCTTAGGACTTATGATGTGCTTCGACCTCGGTGGTCCAGTAAACAAGGCCGCATACCTATTTGGTACCGCAGGCCTATCCACCGGCGATCAAGCATCCATGGAAATCATGGCAGCGATCATGGCAGCCGGTATGGTTCCACCAATCGCAATGTCTATCGCAACCATCCTGCGCAAGAAACTCTTTACCCCCGCAGAACAAGAAAACGGCAAATCCTCCTGGCTCCTTGGCCTGGCATTCGTCTCCGAAGGTGCCATCCCATTCGCCGCTGCCGACCCACTACGCGTGATCCCAGCAATGATGGCCGGCGGTGCAACAACCGGTGCAATCTCAATGGCATTAAACGTAGGATCCCGAGCGCCACACGGTGGTATCTTCGTGGTCTGGGCTATCGAACCATGGTGGGGCTGGCTCATCGCCCTAGCCGCAGGCACAATTGTATCCACCATCATGGTCATTGCCCTGAAACAATTCTGGCCCAACAAAGCCATCGCAGCCGAGGTAGCAAAGCAAGAAGCAGCCGAGGCCGCCGTAACCGCATAACCCTGATGTCTGGTCGGACATTGTTTTTGCTTCCGGTATCGTGGCACAACGGACAATGTCTTACTAGTATGTAGTGAGATCCACATTAAATCCCCGCCTCTGCGGGGGTTTACTAACAAATCGTTGTGGCTTTGTTTAAACAAAGCCACAACAACACGAAAGGACACTTTCCATGGCTTCCAAGACTGTAACCGTCGGTTCCTCCGTTGGCCTTCACGCACGTCCAGCATCCATCATCGCTGAAGCAGCTGCTGAGTACGACGATGAAATCTTGCTGACCCTGGTTGGCTCCGATGATGACGAAGAAACCGACGCATCCTCTTCCCTCATGATCATGGCACTCGGCGCAGAGCACGGCAACGAAGTTACCGTCACCTCCGACAACGCTGAAGCTGTAGAAAAGATCGCTGCACTTATTGAGCAGGATCTCGACGCAGAGTAAAAATCACCAATGGTGACTGCTTAAAGCATTTTAAGCAAAGCGGTGGCATATCCAGACCGGGTATGCCACCGCTTCTGTATTTTTAGGGGGATTCGGGCATGTTCGAGGGTGACTTCACGTGGCTGGCTGTGGGGATTTCTCGGATTTCCTAATGTTGCCGGGTGCTCGGCGGGTTGAGGGGGGTTAGGATTCAACATAAATCGTCCCGAACGTGAGTTTCCTGGTGAATTGGCACGCTTTTGGCTCTGAAAAACGTACCAATTCACCATTTTTCGACACTGCCCTCTTCAAAATGGTGAATCCTTGCCCTGGAACCTTTACGCCCCCTTTCAGAAATCACATCAGCCCCAAGAGTCCCAAAAGTGTCCCCCTCTAGAAGCGCTTCTAAAGACCTAACTTTCCCAATCCCAGGTAAGAAGTCAACCAGCAAAACCAATCCCCTATGTTGATGTGTTAAACATATTGAGAAAACGTGTTGATTTTACTCCCCATAATTTGCATGTGATCTTTAAATAGTCCGTCAAGACAGTCCCCCCTTTGCCACCCTGGCCAGAGTTGTTAGGATCCACCACAAATCTGATCCCGAGACTTGTGGTAGATTCTTGCATTTCCAAGGCCTAATCATGCACGAATCCACCACAGATCCGAAGAATCCCGTCAATCGTGGTGAATCCTTGCCCTGGAACCTTTACGCAACCTTTCAGAAATCACATTAGCCCCAAGAGTCTCAAAACTGGCCCCTCCCAGAAGCGCTTCTAAGGACTCAAACTCAGCTCACCCATACTTTGGCTTAACTGAGCAATTCCAACCCGCCACAGCGCCTTCTACAGCAAAAGGCATCCACCGCCCGACAACCCAGGTATCCCAGAAGAATCCCACACAAAAATCCCCCTCATTTCCCAACAAGGAAACAAAGGGGATTTTTCACAGCGCTAGGATTACGCAGTTTTCACTGGTGCTTGGCACACCTGTACATAAACTTCCGTTCGCAACTGATCGCACGCATCCGCAGTGGCAACACCTTCAATGTATTCTTCCCATCCCACAACGTTGGTAGGCAAGGTGCATCCAAGGTCTTCGACTTCATCTAAAACTTCGTCCCAGAAGCTTTCTACTCCATCGAAGGGGCCGTTGTGTCGGCTGTGCATGGTTTTCATGTCGCGGAAATGGTGGAGAGCAACATCATCGATATCGCCACCAGATTGGCTGAGCGCTCCTCGGCGTAGGGTTTCAGCTTGGTTCGGGCTCACGGGGAAGCCGATCAAGATGTCTACGGTGTCGGAGACATCGCCGAAGTAATAAGCGCGGGCTGGACCTTTGGGTTCAATACCTTCTAGGCGGAGAAATTTCTTAATCTCGGCGTAGCCACGCTTAAAGAGTTCTGGGAGATCCTCAGAGGAAAGGATCACCCGGATGCCCACAACATCGTGGGCAGGGATCTTCTCAAACTGGGTATCAACGATCAATGTAGTTTTCCTAAACAGAAATGAACACGTCCCGTACGCGGTAACCGTACGGGCCTAACTGCTTAATTAAGCAGCGTACTAGAACTTAGCGTTCTTGCCTTCCCCAATGGAGAGGTAGAGGCGTTTCATGATTGGGTACAGGACAATGATGCCCACAGAGCCCCATGCGATGCCTTCTAGGGTGACACCGAAAACTGTGAGGGTGAGGTTACCAATACCTGCAACCAATGCAACGGCAGCCATGGTCAAATTCACTGGATTGTTGAAGTTGACTTGGTTGTCTTGCCAGATACGAATGCCGAGCATACCGATTAGGCCATAAAGAACCAAACATGCCCCACCTAACACGCCTGTTGGGATGGTGAAGATCAAGGCGCCGAATTTCGGGATGAATGCTAATGCGATGGCGGTGAACGCTGCCACCCAATAGGCTGCGGTGGAATACACACGCGTTGCTGCCATCACGCCAATGTTTTCTGCGTAGGTCGTGGTACCAGAACCACCGAAACCTCCGGCAAGTGTGGTGCCTAAACCGTCTGCGATCAATGCATCGCCAGCTAGGTCGTCGAGGTTTTCCCCTGTCATTTCCGATACGGCCTTGACGTGTCCAACGTTTTCAGCGATTAGCACGATGATGACAGGCAAGGTGACCAAAATGGCAGAGAGTTGGAATTCTGGTTTGTGGAATTGCGGTAGGCCAATCCATGCAGCTTCACGGATGGTGTCTGCTGCTCCTTCGGAAAGATTTCCGGTTAGTGCTGCAAACACCCAGCCGATAACAACGCCAATCAAAATACCTAATCGGGCAACCATTCCCCGACCCGCCACCGTGGCGATCAAAATGGCAAATAGGGTTACTGCCGCCACGACAGGCTGACTGGCAAAGTTACCTGCAGCTGTTGGAGCGAGATTCAACCCGATCAGTGCCACGATCGCACCTGTGACAGCGGGAGGCATTACGGCATCGATGACTCGCCTACCGGCTGCTTTAACTGCAAAACCAATGGCAATGAGTACAAGACCAGCGATTAGAATGCCACCAATTTGCACCCCGATACCGTGCACTTGAGTTGCCGTTAAAGGTGCAATGAAAGCAAAAGAACTACCCAGGTAGGAGGGTAGTCGATTTTTGGTAATCAAAAGGAACAGAATTGTTCCTACACCAGAGAACAACAATGTGGTGTTTACTGGAAATCCGGTGAGTGTGGGAACCAGGAGCGTAGCGCCAAACATGGCGATTACGTGCTGCATACCGATTCCAATTGTGCGTCCCCAGCTCAGTCGCTCTTTGGGAGCAACTACCGCGCCGGGTGCGATCTTTTTGCCGTCTCCGTGGACGGTCCATCCCCATGTTGAAGTCACGAACACTAATTATCGACTCCCAAGGGGTCTCTTGGGAAATCGACAATCAAATCTTTTACTATGTGGACGTTGGTTCTACAACATAATTGTGGAGCTCTTTGGCTAATTGGCTTGGGATTCGCACATCCATAATTGTTCCGTCTTCTGCGTATTCTTCGCTTAGTACGGTGCCGTATTGGTGTAGACGAGATACGATTTCGCCACGGGTAAAGGGGATCTTGAGCAGCAAATGTTCATCGCGTGAATTAAGGAATAGCTCAATTCGAGCCTCCAATTCCTTAATTCCTTCGCCGGTCAGCGCAGAGACGAACACCACATCATCAACAGCATGACGCAGTTCCGCCAGCGTCAACGGATCAGCTTGGTCAATTTTGTTCACCACGATAATTTCCGGTGGCGGCACAGCTCCAGTCGAGCGGACAATATCGCTGATAACTGTGTTCACCGCCTCGATCTGCTTGAGCGGGAAAGGATCAGAGCCGTCAACCACATGCAGCATTAGATCTGCCTCCACGACTTCTTCAAGCGTGGATTTAAACGCCTCCACCAAAGAAGTTGGCAGGTGTCTAACGAAGCCAACGGTGTCGGTAAAGACTACGTGTCGGCCGTCGGCAAGCTCCGCTTTTCTCGTCGTTGGATCCAGCGTGGCAAAAAGCGCATTCTCCACCAGCACGCCCGCACCGGTCATCGCATTAATCAGCGAGGATTTACCGGCGTTGGTATATCCGGCGATCGCGATCTGCGGCACCATCGAGCCAGCGCGTTGCGCTCTTTTAATGCTTCTCGACGTATCCAGCCCCGCCAATTCCCTACGCAGCCGGGCCATATCTGACCGAAGCCTACGGCGATCAGCCTCAATTTTGGTTTCACCGGGACCACGCAGGCCAACGCCACCGTTGGAACCTGCACGTCCACCTGCCTGGCGGGAGAGATTTCCACCCCAACCACGTACTCGGCTAATCAGGTACTCCATCTGAGCCAAGGCCACTTGGGCTTTACCTTCACGTGATTTTGCGTGCTGAGCAAAGATATCCAAAATCAACATGGTTCGGTCAATGACCTTAATATTGAGCTCTCGCTCCAAGGCCACTAACTGTGATGGGCTTAGCTCACCATCACACACCACGGTATCGGCACCGGTGGCTTCAATGATTTCTTTTAATTCCCGAACCTTTCCGGAGCCAATGTAGGTTCCTGGATCTGGCTTATCGCGTTTTTGGTACAGCGATTCAATTACTTCAGCACCTGCAGTATCTGCCAGTGCGGCAAGCTCAGCCAAGCTGGCATCAATTTCTGCGGTAGTCCCTTCGGTCCACACGCCTACTAAAATAACGCGCTCAAGGCGAAGCTTTCGGTACTCAACTTCGTATCCATCTGCTGATTCTTCAGCGTGGATTTCTGTTTCCCTACGACGCAGTGCATCACGGGCTTCTAGGTCTAGATCACCAATTGATGGTTCTTCAGCTCGGATAAACCCAGAGAGGTCAAAACCCGAGGTGTCCTCTGAGCCACCGCGCGTGGTGTTTTTGTGACCACGAAATGCTTGGGCGAGGAGTTCATCATGACTTAAATTTTTCTTTTCATCCATTGTTTATCTATTGTTTCACGTCTGCTGCCTGCTCGGCTAGGTGTTGTTCAACGCCGATAGCGATCAAAGCTGCATAAACACCATTGCTACGCCCTGTATTCCCCAAACGTGGGGGCTATTTCTCACGGAGGCGAAAAGTGACTATTGCCTGTTAAGAGGGTTAGAATAATCGCCATGACTAGCGATCTGAAGACAATCGGTATGGATTTTACAAAGTGGCAAGATGCGGTAGAAGCTGCAATTGCCTCTGAGCGTCTCGAGGTAACTGGCGAGGTTCGAGGCGGCCAGCTTATTCAATTCTCGGATGATTCCGGCGCTCAAATTAATATTCTTGCCGTTGAGCCTTTTGCTACCTTCGCTGGATTCAACTCAGCCACCATCGCTTATGGCCATGTCAGCATGATCAATGATGTGCTGGCATTAGTTGATATCATCGATCCTTTTGGCACCCCGGTAGCTACGATTACCTGCAACCTTGCGCAAGGTCCACTTTTAGTTGATGAGCCTGTGCAGCGCTGGCAGCAGCTGCGTATCACAGCTCTTGGCGTTAATGTGCAAACCCATGACAACGCTGATGCCTACATCCGCAATGGTGGCGAAACCGTAGGAATGCTAGTTTCTGAAGGCGCAGAAAAGATCGCTAGTGGCAGCGGCGCGGTTATCCCAGATGCATCTGCGGAGTTTTCAGCTCGTGTCCTTGCCTCGGAATACCGCACAAACTCATTGACTGGACAGCGATTCATCCACGCCACCGTGGACGGTCTGTTTGCTTTTGATGTGTGCCTTCCCGATGCCCCAGAATTGCCTGCCCGTGATTCTGTCCTCTCAGGTACCGTCATGCTCACTGCTGCTGTTATCCCTACCGAAGTAACGGGCTGTGGTGGTTCCGGTGGCTGTGGCTCTGGAGGCTGTGGCTGCGGCGGACACTAAAATCTTTAGCAACTTGGGGGATCTCACAAATTAGAGGTTCCCCATTTTGTATTCGTCCAGCCCTCAAAATTGACTCAACGTTTCCAAGTATCTAGATTAAAACTTTCGCATAAGATACTGGTGCAATCGTTTACGTAAGCTACTAAGGTGATCTGTACGCAAGACACACGCGCCGACGTGGTGGGAGGAGTGATTGTAGGAAAATGGGAGAACAACTTCCGTTTGCTAATGGCTCGCGCTCCTCAAAGCTGCCGCTTTTTGTCATCGGAATATGCTGTCTTTTGCTCATCCTCTGGCTCAAACTTCCCGGGATACTGCTTGCAACGATCATTGCAGTCGCAACCTTCAGCGTCATGCGAATGCGAACCTCCACACCTGAAGTTTCTTCGCTACGCACCTCGATTCGTTTGTCATCTGAAGACATCACTGATGTACAAAACGAATGGCAACAGTTTTTAAACTCACCAGATGCTGACGCACTTGCTGATCGGACCATGGCCAGGCCGGCGTTAGCTGATCCTGATTGTGGTGATGCAGCTATTGAAAAATTCCACTATGAAATCAGCAATGCCAACAGGTTCCTCGGCAGACTTGAAGCCCGCTTGCACCAAAATCTCTTAGTCAGCGAACTTGAAACACTGCTCAAAGTCACTGATGAACGCGCATTAGAACTGCGCGAAACCTGGTTGGATGCCCGCAAAGCGGCCCTGAAACTCGGGCCGAACTATAAACGTGGCGCTTAAATCTCCACTTCGCCAAGCGCGATAATTTTACTTGGGCCCGTCAAGGTGGAACCGTCGTCGAAAATTTGCACTTCCACTTCCCCACCTGGCACTTTAACCCGCACTGTTCCCTCACCTAAACCTGCATCTGCCAAAGCAGCACACGCGGCAGCAACAGTGCCGGTCCCACAGGAACGGGTCTCCCCCACGCCGCGTTCCCACACGCGCATCGATACGGAATCTTCTTCTAGTTCAGTCACGATTTCTACGTTCACACCATGGGGGAAGAAATCTTGATCAAATGCGGGAGCACGCAATTCCATCTCAGCCAGCGATGCTGCGCTTAGACCAGGCACCACACACGCAAGGTGAGGATTGCCCATATCCACACCAAGTCCTGCAAATACTTGACCATCAATATCGCAGGTAGATAGCCCGGTAACCTCAGGAGTGCCCATGTCTACTCGAACTTCGGCTGCATGTTGATCTGCCTCCAAAATATCAACATGGCGCTCTCCTGCACGGGTGCCGATATCAAAACTTTTCGCATCCACTAAGCCTCGCGAATACAGCCAATGGGCAAAAAGCCGCACGCCATTTCCACACATTTCTGCCAATGAGCCATCCGCATTGCGGTAGTCCATGAACCATAAATCTGGATCGACGGTCGAATCTTCAATTGCTGCCGCTTTAACCACACGTAAAATTCCATCCGCGCCGATTCCCGCCCGGCGATCACATAGCTGCACGACCTGTTCGGGTGTTAAGTCGATTTGTGCTTGCTCATCAGGAATGATGATGAAGTCATTTTCAGTGGCATGGCCTTTGGCAAAAGGGATGGTTAAATTCACCCTCGCTATTCTAGACCCAAAATCTCTACAGCTTGCACCGTGGTATCTCCAGACGCATCAATCCACTGCACACGGTGATCTCTGTTGAACCAACTGCGTTGTCGCCTGACATAACGTCGTGTGCCCGTTACCGTGCGTTCTTGGGCTTCCTCCCAGGTCAATTTCCCTGCCATAGCGGAAAGCACCTGGGCATAGCCAATAGCGCGTCCAGCAGTGGAATCTGAAATCAGGCCGTGCTCGGCAACAAGCTGTTCTACCTCAGCTACAAAACCACGCTCGAACATCAAAGCAGTACGTTGTTCTATTCGTGGATTAAGCCATTCTGGGGTGGTTTTTAAACCAATTATTTTAGTCCCCCACCGAGGGGGTGCATCCTTAGGCGGCTGGCTTGCTTGGAATGGTTTGCCGGTCAATTCGATGACTTCCAAGGCGCGGACGGTGCGCCGTGGATCATTATCTTCAATAATTGCTGCCGCAGCCGGGTCAATTTGGGCAAGCTCTGCGTGCAACGCCGAGATGCCAATTTCTGCCAGCCGTTGTTCAAAGCGGGCCCGCACGCCCGGATCTGTGGGAGGGAATTGCCAATCATCAACCAGAGACTGCACATACAACATGGATCCACCCACCAAGATAGGTGTTTTACCGCGCGCTAAAATATCTTCCACATCAGCTACTGCATCTTCTTGGTACTTAGCCACAGACGCAGTCTCCGTGACTTCAAGGACATCTAATTGGTGGTGCTTGATACCTTCACGTTCACTGAGCGTAAGTTTTGCTGTACCAATGTCCATGCCTTTATACAGCTGCATGGAATCCACGTTGACTACTTCCCCGTCAAGCTTGTGCGCTAGAGCAATGCCCAGGGCTGATTTTCCAGATGCAGTTGGACCTACCACTGCAATGGGGGTTATCACGATTAAAATCTCCTTGACGTTCGTGAGTTAAAAAGTCCAACGCGCAACGTAGCGTCCCACGCCATGTGTATCGTCTGTATCAATAAGCTGTGTGCTTTTTGCTTGCGACACCAGTGCTGCAAGATCGAGCCATAGTTGGGGTTCGCGGAGGGAGGCGTCGATAAGCATTTCCTTGCTTGGTACGTGCTCAAGCTCGCCGCTCAACAGCGATTGGCACCAGCCATCAATTTTTTGCGCGCCGGGTATAAGCGCGGACGGTGCGCGGGCTGTTAGGCCGGTGGGGCCGTCGAGGGCGAGGACGGTTACCGCCTCGAGGCCAATAACTTCCAATCGGTCGCGCACGCCGTCAACGCGCTGCTCAAACGAGCCCAAAGCAACCCGCTGCAGGATCTCTGGCAAATAATTTCCATCGGAAACCTGCACGCTCGGAGCACCCCAGGCTCTCAAATTTCCGGCGTGCTGGGTAAACCACGCCTGATCGCGGGAGCCCACCAAATTAATTGAGCGACTATTGCCAGCTAATTCCTCTTCAAACACTAAACGCAATGCCTTTAAAAGACGCGCTCCAGCGGTATCTCGAGGAGCTAGTTGAGGCACCAGCGCCGGGCTTCCAGGCATAATAACAAGCGTTGCATTCACAAACTACACCCTATCCTCATGGGTAAAATTACTGGGCAAACACCTCTGCTGAGCAAGGTTTTTGATGATAGTGCACCCTATCTGGCTGACACCTACAATGCCACGCGGTATGTTTAATAAACGTAATTCGAGTTTCGGCGGCCGTGTCGCGCGGCCAGGACGCCCCAATGCTTTAAGGACCCACCATGACTGAGAACCAGACTCCCAGCTCCACCTCTGCACCAAAGCCGGGACCTCGCCCTGGCCAGGGCCCACGCCCAGGACCCCGACCAGGGGCTCAGGCCGCTGCAAAAAAGGCAGCGGTTCCAACTCCGTCACCGATCGTGAAAACCACCAACGATCCAGCAAAATTCGGTCGAGTTGAGGCAGATGGTTCAGCGTATGTCACCACTTCTGCGGGTGAACGTTTGATTGGTTCTTGGCAGGCTGGAACTCCAGAAGAAGGCCTTGCACATTACGGTGCCCGCTTTGATGATCTAGCCACCGAAGTTGAGCTCATGGAGCAGCGTCTTGTTTCCCACCCAGATGATGCCACCTCTATCCGCACTAAAGCCGAAGAGCTTAAAGCCACGCTGCCTACCATCGCAGCTATTGGTGATTTGGACGCTGTCGAAGAGCGTTTGAACAAGATCATCAACAATTCTGAAGAAGCTAACGAGCGTGCCAAAGAGCAAAAAGCTAAAAACCGCGAACGTGCGATTGCACGCAAAGAAGAACTCGCTGGTGAGGCCGAGGATCTAGCAGAAAACTCCTCTGACTGGAAGGTTGCCGGCGATCGTATCCGCGCCATCTTGGATGAATGGAAATCAATCCACGGCATCGACCGCAAAACCGATGATGAGCTGTGGAAGCGTTACTCCCGCGCGCGTGATTCCTTCAACCGCCGCCGCGGAGCACACTTCGCTGAGCTAGACCGCACCCGCGCAACAGCCCGCAAGCTGAAAGAAGCCCTGGTTGAGCGCGCAAATGCCCTCAAGGAATCCACCGAGTGGAACGACACCGCCCGCGCATTCCGCGATTTGATGACCGAGTGGAAAGCCGCTGGACGTGCACCACGCGAAATCGACGACAAACTGTGGGCAGCCTTCAAGGACGCTCAGGACTACTTCTTTGACAAGCGCAACGCCGTAGCCAAGGAACGCGACCAAGAATTCGAAGCAAACGCTAACGCAAAGCAGCAGCTTCTAAACGAATACGACTCTCAGATTAACCCCGAGCAAGACCTTGAGGGTGCACGCAACAAGCTCCGCGAACTGCAAGAAAAGTGGGAGGAAATCGGCTTTGTTCCACGCGGAGTAGTCCGTGAATTCGAAGAAAAGATCGGCGCTCTAGAAAAGCGCGTTTCCGCTGCCGAGGAGTCCCAGTGGCGCCGCACCGACCCAGAAGCTCAAGCTCGCGCTGATCAATTCTCCGCCAAGGTGGCAGAATTCAACGCTCAAGCCGACGCAGCTCAGGCCAAGGGCAACACCAAAAAGGCCGAGAAACTGCGCGCACAAGCAGCTCAGTGGGAAGAGTGGGCTCGCGCCGCACACGAGGCAGTTGACCACCTGTAAATGAAGTTTTCCAAATTAGCGGACCAGATTTTCGGCCAAGAACCCGACGATCAGGTCCGCTCCTTTGTGTTCATGTCCAACCTTGAGGCACAAGAAATCGCCAACACCATGGATGTTTCCGTGTCCGTGGAGCGTATTCACGCCGATTTAGCAGGCAACACCGAACTCGCTTCAGAGCTGTACTTCCTCCCCGATGAATGGGACGAAGCCCAAGGCTGGGTGAAAATTAACTATCCGCTTATCGACGACACCGCCTCAGCCAGCCTCGACGTTGTCTTAGATGCCACATTCCAGCCCCTACCGGGCCAGCCATTTGAGGGCGAGGCAATAACGCTTATCGACGCCTTCCTCCATCACGGCGAACAAACCGCCAGCAAGCCACCCTGGAATCGAAACACGATCCACACCTCCCACATGCATCCGCCAGGAGCAAATGGAGATTGTGACTACTGCGCTGTTTTAGAGTCTCGCGGATATACCCTTGCCCACGAAGAAATCCAACAAACTCTACCCCTTCAGGATCGAGAGTGGTCTGCTGGCGATTTATCAGTTTTCGACGTCGTGGGCACCGAATTTCCCCACCACTTGATGCCAAGCATTGTGTCGCTGCAACACCGCGCAGCCCTTGATGTTCCTCATGGGTCGTTGAGTACTTCACCTGCGCAATGGGATGAAGTGCGATTACATCAGCAATCTGAAAGGATCCTTAAAACAGGAACGAAACTTTTCACTGTTCTTTTTGCCTGTAGCTCAACGGTTGTTGCAATGTCATCAATTGCCATTCCACCAGGTTCCAACCCAGACATTGCAGAACAAGGACTCACCATCGTACACCCTGACTTTCGGGGCCGTGGTCTTGGAATGGCGGTAAAAGTAGCGGGGTTGTCATTGCTGGCCAAGCACCACCCGGACATCAAACGTGTGGCTACCTCAAATGCCATAGACAACCACGCTATGTTGGCAATCAACCGCGCACTAGGAGCCACTGAGATCTGCCGTACCACTTTGTGGGAGAAAAAACTCTAGTGCTTAAGAGCTTGCGTGGTGTGTCTCTTCAGCGTTTGATTGCGTGCCCGATTGTTATTAAAACGATGAGCGTGAGAATCCCAAGCTGAATGGGATTAACGCTCGCGCCGAACAGTAACTCGGTTCCCATCACAATGGCGGAAAGCCCGGCTTGGGTCGAATTAGTGCCGAAATAGCTGTTTGCCGCGCGTGGTTTTAGGTGGTCGTGTGCTTGGTCGTGTCCTTGGCGGCATAAGACCAAACCAGGAGACCCAGAAATCACGTTTTCGACGTTTGTGGGTCTCCTGGTTTGGTGTATCGCGTTCATTACCAAACACAGAGACCCAACATCTAAGTTTTTGAAGATTCTGGGTCTCCTGGTTTGGTCGCACTCAAATTTCGGCCTCTAACCCTAAAGGTCACACCTCCCCAGAAGCCCGTTTAAGGGGTTTTCAAGGTCAAGCGCATACCAAAGCTCATCTAAGAAAACTCGAGGCCTTAAACAAGCGATAAACGCCTATCGCGTATTTTCATGGCTTCAGTGTTCAGCTTCTTGGCAAACTAGCGACGATTCCTCAAACAGATTGATCTGCTCTACTGATCAAACTTCCCAGAAGCTCCTATTGATCCACCGAAGTTAAGATCGAAAAGTGTGTATTTTTTTCGCTGGGAATGCAACGGATGGAGAGTTTGTCACCCTTGCCAAAAATTTCCACTGGTCAGAGAGCCAATAAGTTCTTCCTCTAGTGAGTTTGATCCAAGTCGGGTCAAACACGTGTCCAGCTCAAATGCCATAGACAACAGCTGCGGTGAAGAAGGCGGAGAAAGTGTAAAAGTTGAACTCTCTGCTTAAACTCGGTGCCCAACCACTGCTGCACCAACACCTTGCCACAACACGGCCACAGCGATAAGGGGCGCACCCGCGGTGGATTTATTAATAGTCGACATGCCCCTTCGCAATCTACTCCCCTTGCACCAACTCCGACGCAGCGTGTCACCCTACCCCGACGCCCAACGGGTATGTCGAGTTATTTGCGGCTTTGTCTATTCGCAAAAGACAAATCTAGAGATCAGCTACTCGTAACATGTTCATTTCTTCCATGGCATGCCCCTCTAAGACGAAAACAGGTGCCCGCCAGGGTTCCGGAAGTCAGAGGAAAGTGGGAAACTTAAGGCATCAGACACTATTTATAAAGTAAGGGAAGTGAGGGGCCATGTGCCGACTCTTCGGTTTGAGCGCCGAACAGCAACGCGTTCGCGCAACATTCTGGCTTCTCGACGCCCCGGACAGCCTCATACTCCAATCCCACCGCAACCCGGACGGAACTGGCCTTGGGACCTTCGATATTGATGGACAGCCCCGGGTGGAGAAAGAGCCGATCGCAGCCTACCAGGACACCGCCTTCGCATATGAGGCAAAGCAACGCCATAGTAGTACTTTCCTGGCCCACCTGAGATACGGCACCGGTGCGCCCGTGGAAATGCGCAATACCCACCCCTTCGAAATGGACCGACGGCTATTTGCCCATAACGGAGTCGTCGGTGATCTGCCGTTACTCCGGGAGTATCTGGGAGCGGATCTGGCATTGGTGCGGGGTGAGACAGATTCCGAGCTTATTTTCCCCTTGATCACCAGAGAAACCAGACGGGCGGGTGGAAACGTCGTAGAGGGGATAAGTCAGGCTCTGTTTTGGCTATCGGAGAATGTTCCGGTCTATGCCTTGAACTTGATCATCACCTCGGCGCATGAAATGTGGGCGGTGCGTTGGCCTGAAACCCATGAATTGTTTCTTCTCGACCAGCGCAAACAACCAGCCCCCATTGAACAACGCACCAGCCATGGCATGCGGATCAACTCCCCAGAGCTTGGCTTCCATCCTCCGGTGGTGATCGCCAGTGAGATGCTAGATCCTTCCCTCGACTGGCACCTGATCTCCTCTGGCGAGCTAATTCACGTGGGTGCCGATCTAACAATCAACCAGATCCCGGTGGTCGACGGCCCACCCCGTCGGACACTGCTGATGAAGTAAAACTGATAAGAACAAACTCATGCTGGAAGAACGAAAAGCGGTTGATTACTTAGAAAATGATCAACCGCTGTTGGTTTCAAAAAGCTTTTTAAGCCTGCTCCCCTTGTTCGTTTTGTTCGCGCTCGCGGCGGCGAGCAATGCGCGCGCGGCGATCGTCGACAAGCAAAGGATTGCTTTCTGGGCTGCTTTGCTGTTGTTCAAGCAACGCGCGCTGTGTCGCTGCAACGCCGTCGAGGTCAGGGTTTTCTGCACGCATTTCCGCGATCTCCACTTGGCGGTCACTGCGTGCCAAAATCACTGACGATAATCCCCACACGGCCAAAATTGCAGCAATAACCCCAAGCATCATGCCTAAATTGACGAAGGTAACTTGGGTGCTGGTGCTGGTTTGGCGCATCCAAATGGCAAACACAGCAAAAACGAGGGTGACGCAAGAAAAGATCCATGCAATCCAGGCCATCCAGGTGCGTTTTAGCACCACGGTTCCTAAGGAAAATAGCAACACTCCAATGGTGCCTAGCCAGTAAAAACCGTACTCACCAAGGGTAATTCCTGCATCACTTGCAACATCTGACAAGGTGAGAACTTGCCAGCCCATGACCCCGCGGATGTGTGGGAGGAAAAGTGCAATGACAAAAAGCACAATTCCTGCGATGAGATACCACTTCTTATCACCAAGCTCGAGAGTTTTTGCGGCATCTTTTTCTAATGCCGCAAGCTCTTTTCCGCTTAGTTCTTGATCACTCACGTTGTTGTTCATCTCCTCGTTGGCGCCGATTTGTTGGTGCCGTTTGTCTAACGGACACCTTGGTCGACCCTTTTCATCCTAGCCTGCAGTTTTTAGTTAATGGAGCAGCAGGAAGATTCTGTGGCAGGAGCCACTTTAGGGGCGCCGATTTTTGGCAGACCCAAACCAACACCGATCGGTGCAGTAGTTGGTACTTGTCCAACTGCGGAGTTATCCCCTGCTTTGGTACGGCGGTGAGTTTCTACCCCGCTATCAGCGATGAGGAAGAATGGCTTTGCTTCAGTTACCGTGACGGTGACAAAGTCGCCTGGACGGATCTCGCCGTCGATGTTTCCTTCAGGAGCAAAGTGCACGAGGCGTCCATCACGAGCACGACCGCTCATGCGTTTAGTGGCATCATTTTTACGCCCACCGCCTGCTTGGACCAACAATTCCACGGTGGAACCAATCAGTTTTTGGTTTTCTTCTTCACAGACCTGCTCTTGAACAGCCATGAGGCGTTCGTAGCGTTCCTGGACTACTTCTTTTGGTAGCTGGTTTTCGTATTCGGCAGCTGGTGTACCAGGGCGTGGGCTGTATTGGAACGTATACGCAGAAGTAAAGCGTGCTTTCTTGACAACGTCGAGCGTTGCTTGGAAATCTTCCTCGGTTTCTCCAGGGAATCCGACGATAATATCGGTGGTGATTGAAGCGTGAGGGATCTTCGCACGAACCTCATCCAAGATGGCAAGGAACTTCTTGGAGCGGTAGGAACGACGCATTTCTTTCAACACTTTGTCTGATCCTGACTGCAAAGGCATGTGCAGTTGCGGGCAGATATTAGGTGTCTCTGCCATGGCATCGATGACATCAGAAGTAAATTCCGCTGGGTGTGGGCTGGTAAACCGAACCCGTTCAAGGCCTTCGATATCGCCACACGCACGCAGCAGCTTGGAAAACGCGCTGCGATCACGCTCTAGTTCAGGATCAACAAAGTTCACGCCGTAAGCATTGACGTTTTGTCCAAGCAGCGTTACTTCAGTAACCCCTTGATCGACCAGGGCTTGTACTTCAGCCAAGATATCGCCTGGACGGCGGTCTTGTTCTTTGCCGCGAAGCGAGGGGACGATACAAAATGTGCAGGTGTTGTTGCAGCCAACGGAGACAGAGACCCATCCCGCATACGCCGATTCACGCTTTGCAGGCAGAACTGAGGGGAACTGCTCTAAGGAATCAACAATTTCCACTTCGGCTTGAGCATTGTGCTCTGCACGCTGGAGCAACGTTGGCAAGGAGCCAATATTGTGGGTTCCAAATACAACATCAACCCACGGTGCCTTTTTAACAACGGTGTCTTTATCTTTTTGCGCCAAGCAGCCACCCACGGCAATCTGCATGCCAGGGTTCTTTTCTTTTACGCTGCGCAGGTTTCCCAAAGTGCCATACAGTCGCATGTCGGCGTTTTCACGCACCGCACAGGTATTAAACACAACAAGATCGGGAGTTGCGTCCTCTGCGGCGGCAACATATCCGGCCTCTTCAAGCAGTCCGGATAAGCGCTCAGAGTCGTGGACATTCATTTGACAGCCAAAGGTCTTGACCTCGTAGGTACGAGCAGATCCCTCCGCAGGTGTTGCGTGGGTGGCTTGACCGGGATGTTGATTTGCCTTTACGTGGTTCAATTGCTGCGTCACGGTTGCTTATTGTATCCCTGTTGCGCGAGCTGACATAAACGAGTTTTCCACGTACCTCAATACATCTGCATTCGCTTCTATTTTTCGGATGATTTTTAGTATCTGGGGAAGGCTTAACTAGATGTAACTTGGCTAAATTCGCACGCTTATTTAACACACAGTATCTATCAATCAATAGGTAAAATTCGGACAAATTCGGGAACTACCCCCAAGGCTTGCCCCCGATCGACCTGGGAAAATAGTGATAAATGTAGAACTATTTGTTTCAAAATGGACTCATTCACACAATTGCGAACATTCTGGCCACATTCTGCTTTATGCTAATCGTATGACGCAGACCACAAATTCCCCGATGATCAAAATGACGGGAGTGCAAAAATACTTCGGCGACTTTCACGCTCTTACGGACATCGATCTAGAGGTCCCACGAGGACAGGTCGTCGTAGTGCTCGGCCCTTCAGGATCGGGCAAGTCAACTCTTTGTCGCACAATCAACCGTCTTGAAACCATTGAGGAAGGCACCATCGAAATTGATGGAAAGGTGCTTCCGGAAGAAGGTAAAGGCCTAGCATCCCTCCGCGCCGATGTCGGAATGGTATTCCAATCCTTCAACCTTTTCCCACACCTCACTATCAAAGACAACGTCACTCTCGCACCCATCAAGGTACGAAAGATGAAAAAGTCTGAAGCCTCAAAGCTTGCGATGACTTTGTTGGAACGCGTCGGCATCGCAAACCAGGCTGATAAATACCCGGCCCAGCTTTCAGGTGGCCAGCAGCAGCGCGTGGCCATCGCCCGCGCACTTGCGATGAACCCAAAGATCATGCTTTTCGACGAACCCACCTCTGCCCTTGACCCCGAAATGGTCAACGAAGTGTTGGACGTCATGGCAAGCCTTGCTAAGGAAGGCATGACGATGGTGTGTGTTACCCACGAGATGGGATTCGCACGCAAAGCAGCCGATCGCGTGTTGTTTATGGCGGACGGCCTCATTGTTGAAGACACGGATCCAGACTCCTTCTTCACAAGCCCTAAGTCTGATCGTGCAAAGGACTTCTTGGGCAAAATTCTTGCCCACTAAACCTTCAATGCACTTTTAGTTCTAAGAACCACCTTCTTATCAGCCCGTATATCCGCTGGCTTTCACACAGCGATTGCAACTTTTTACTTAAATTAAGGAGACAACATGTCTGCAAAGCGTACTTTTACCCGTATCGGCGCAATTCTTGGAGCATCCACCCTCGCCGGAGTTACCCTCGTAGCCTGTGGTGATTCCGGAGGCAGCGATGGATTCCTCGCATCTATCGAAAACGGTTCCGTTAATGTCGGTACCAAATACGATCAGCCTGGTCTTGGTCTTCGAAACCCAGACAACTCCATGAGTGGTCTCGATGTGGATGTTGCTGAGTACGTGGTCAACTCCATTGCAGATGACAACGGATGGGATCACCCAACCATTGAATGGCGTGAAACACCATCTGCTCAGCGCGAAACCCTCATCCAAAACGGTGAGGTAGACATCATCGCGGCAACCTACTCCATTAACGCTGGACGTTCAGAGTCCGTCAACTTCGGTGGCCCCTACCTACTCACCCACCAGGCTTTGCTTGTTCGCCAAGATGACGAGCGCATCGAAACCCTCGAAGACCTGGACAACGGTTTGATCCTGTGCTCCGTTTCCGGATCCACACCAGCTCAAAAGGTTAAGGATGTCCTCCCAGGCGTCCAGCTGCAGGAATATGACACCTACTCTTCCTGTGTTGAAGCACTTTCTCAGGGCAACGTTGATGCACTGACCACCGACGCAACCATCCTCTTCGGCTACTCCCAGCAGTACGAAGGTGACTTCCGCGTGGTGGAAATGGAGCAGGACGGCGAGCCATTCACCAACGAATACTATGGCATCGGCTTGAAGAAGGATGACCAGGAAGGCACTGACGCTATCAACGCCGCACTCGAGCGTATGTACGCAGACGGCACCTTCCAGCGCCTTCTTACTGAGAACCTTGGTGAAGACTCCGTCGTTGTTGAAGAAGGAACCCCAGGAGATCTTTCCTTCCTCGACGCAAGCTAATGTGACGGCTTTAAACAGCCAGCTTCAAAACGTGCGTGGCGCTTAAAACCCCCAAAGCGCCACGCACGACCCTTTTAGGTTCATCAACTTTCCCATCCTTAAAACATACTTAAAACATCCTTAAAACAAGGAGCACCACCACATGAGCACATTGTGGGCGGATTTGGGTCCGTCGCTACTTTCAGCTTTTTGGGTGACCATCAAACTCACCGTTTTCTCAGCCATCGGCGCGATGATTCTCGGTACCATCCTCACAGCTATGAGGGTCTCCCCCGTTAAGATTCTGCGCACCCTATCCACGACGTACATCAATACAGTCAGAAATACCCCACTTACTCTTGTGGTGCTATTTTGCTCCTTTGGCCTTTACCAAAACTTAGGTATGACGCTGGCGAGCCGGGAAAGCTCCACATTCTTGATGGACAACAACTTCCGGTTGGCCGTCCTTGGATTCATTTTGTACACCTCCACGTTCGTGGCTGAATCCTTGCGCTCCGGTATTAATACTGTCCACTTTGGTCAAGCAGAAGCCGCACGCTCGTTGGGATTAGGTTTCGGAGACACGTTCCGTTCGATCATTTTCCCTCAGGCTGTACGTGCAGCAATCGTTCCACTTGGCAATACCCTTATCGCACTGACCAAGAACACCACCATTGCTTCTGTCATTGGTGTTGGCGAAGCATCATTGCTGATGAAATCGACCATTGAAAATCATGCCAATATGCTCTTCGTAGTTTTCGCCATCTTCGCCGTTGGATTCATGATTCTCACCCTGCCCATGGGTCTTGGCTTGGGCAAACTCTCTGAGCGTTTGGCGGTGAAGAAATAATGGCTAATACAGTTCGCGCAACAGTTCTCTACGATGCACCTGGACCTAAAGGTCGTCGCTTCAACCTAATCATCACGATCGTTACCGTGATTGCTGGTTTGGCAGTTCTATTTTGGGTTGGTTCGATCCTTTCGGAAAACGGTCAGCTTGATGCCAACAAGTGGACTCCATTTATCAACTCCCAAACCTGGACCACCTACATCCTTCCCGGTTTGTGGGGCACACTGAAATCAGCAGTGTTCTCCGTGATCTTGGCACTGGTCATGGGTACCGCGCTGGGTCTTGGGCGTATCTCTGAGATCCGGGTGCTGCGCTGGTTCTGCGCCATCATCATTGAGACTTTCCGAGCGATCCCCGTTCTGATTCTCATGATTTTTGCTTATCAGATGTTCGCACAATACAACATCGTGCCGTCACGCCAACTGGCATTCGCCGCCGTCGTTTTCGGTCTGACTATGTATAACGGTTCCGTGATTGCAGAGATTTTGCGTTCAGGCATTGCTTCTTTGCCTAAAGGCCAACGGGAAGCAGCTATCGCATTGGGTATGTCTTCTAGGCAAACCACCTGGTCGATTCTTCTGCCACAGGCTGTGGCTGCGATGCTCCCGGCGCTGATTTCTCAGATGGTTATTGCACTGAAGGACTCTGCACTTGGTTACCAGATCGGCTACATCGAAGTTGTTCGTTCCGGTATTCAGTCCGCCTCTGTCAACCGCAACTACCTAGCTGCACTGTTCGTTGTTGCGTTGATTATGATCCTTCTGAACTTCTCACTTACCGCATTAGCATCACGCATCGAACGCCAATTGCGCGCAGGTAGAGCAAGAAGGAATATCGTGGCGAAGGTTCCTGAACAGCCTGATCAGGGCCTAGATACCAAGGACAACGTCAACATTGACTGGCAGGATCCCGATTATAAGGATCTCAAAACCCCTGGAGTTCAATAACCCCAAAGCCTCTACCCCGGATATTTCCTATCCGGGGTTTAGCTTTTCAAATCTTCGATTCGTTCATCAAGCGCCTCTCGCGCAAGATCCATCGACATCCCCGCCGGAAACCCTCGACGCGCCAGCGCACCAACCACACGTCGAAGCGCCTTGTCATAATCCGCACGGTCCTGCGGAATCTTCTTTTCCGACCGCGCTTTCTTTACAGCCACCGCACGCGCTGTGTCCCGCTCATCGGCGCTGTCGATTTGCTCCAGGGCCGCAGCACGAATTTGCTTATCGACGCCTTTTTCCTGCAGTTCGCGGTCCAGCGCACGCGAAGACTTACCTCGCCTAGCAGCGCGTTGCCGAACCCATTCAGTGGCGAAAGCTTCATCATCAAGCAGTTTGGACCTGGTGAGATCTTCAATGACCTCACTGATGATGTCATCTTCAAACTCCAGAGCTTTAAGCCGGTTGCTCAGTTCATTAACTGATCGTGCGCGCTGATCTAGCAGTAGTAAAGCACGTCTGCGTACGGCTGCTTTCTTTTCTTCTTTTTCGTGATCAAAGAAGTCTGATTCGCCCCGTGCATGAGCTCGTTCAAAGTTGTCGAGTGCTTTTTTAAGTTTTTCAATCTTCTCTGCTTGGGAGTTCATCACCGTTGTGCCCTTCACTTAAAAAAGCAGGAACAAGCCACCTGGTTTAAGTGTGTGGATTGTTCCTGCTTTGCTCAAACGAGTGCTTAGTCTTCGCCGTCTGCCTCATCATCGAAGTCAACGTTTGGCACAAGTTCTACTGGGTCATCAGTAAGTTCATCTGATACTGCAGCGTATTTACCCACTCCCAGCTTCTTGAAGATCTTGTCTTCGAGTTCATCAGTAAGATCAGGATTTTCCTTGAGGGAAAGACGAACCTTTTCTTTACCTTGTCCAAGCTGATCGCCTTCATAGGTAAACCATGAACCGGACTTCTTTACAATGCCGTTGTCTACAGCCAGGTCAATCACGGAGGATTCACGGGAAATGCCTTCGCCATACATGATGTCGAATTCAGCGATCTTAAACGGTGGAGACACCTTGTTCTTGACGACCTTCAAACGGGTGCGGTTACCAATGGCATCCTGCCCATCCTTCAATGTCTGGATTCGGCGAATATCACAACGAACAGATGCGTAGAATTTCAGAGCTTTACCACCGGTGGTGGTTTCTGGGGATCCGAACATCACGCCGATCTTTTCACGCAGCTGGTTAATAAAGATCGCGGTGGTGCCTGAGTTATACAGTGCGCCAGTCATCTTTCGAAGCGCCTGGCTCATCAGACGTGCTTGAAGACCGACATGGCTGTCACCCATTTCGCCTTCAATTTCAGCCTTTGGTGTCAGTGCTGCCACGGAGTCAATCACGATGATGTCGATTGCGCCGGAACGAACCAACATGTCAGCGATTTCCAATGCTTGCTCACCTGTATCTGGCTGTGACACCAACAGCGCATCAGTATCCACCCCCAGCTTGCGGGCATAATCTGGATCCAAAGCGTGCTCGGCGTCAATGAATGCAGCAATACCACCGGCTTTTTGCGCTTGAGCAATAGCGTGCAGCGCAACAGTGGTCTTACCTGATGATTCTGGGCCATAAACCTCAACGATTCGACCACGTGGGAACCCGCCAATTCCCAGTGCGATATCAATAGCTGTATTTCCCGATGAGATGGTTTGAATCGGTGGACGATTCTCATCACCTAGACGCATAACAGCGCCCTTACCGAAATCCTTTTCAATCAACGCTAGAGCGGCATCAAGTGCCTTCTGGCGGTCATCACCTTTAACAGCACTCGCTTTTGATGTTGTCTTCTTTGCAGCCATTTTAATTCCTCTTAATTTTTAATCGTTGGGTGGATGAAAATTCCTACGGTTGCATCACTTCAGCGCTGATGAATCCAGCACCGTAGTAATACCCCCTACTTAGTTAGACTTGAAGTTTCCGGATTTGGATCCCGATTTTTCCGTATTTTCATCTGTTCTTTAGTTGATGCCCGTTACTGTAGTTGAACCCTGAGACATAACCTGTTTAAAAAGCAGTATACACGCACAACTGTTCGAAATTCGAATTTTATCGGGTTGGACTTCAACCCCATTAAAACCGAGGCTCATCCCTACCTAGTCGACGCTCCTCGGGGACACTGAAATCAATGCACAATTGTTCCCATACATCACGCAGATCAACCCCAGTATCCACCGCAATATCTGCAGTTACACCCAGAGCACCAATCACGTGCGAGTGTGCAATCCATTCCCCTTTGGCTTCGCCGAATTCATCTTCAACGAGTTGTCGAAACTCCGATAAACGCATGGAGACGATAATACAGTGCATATGAGTCAGTGGACATCTTCCATCAACGCTTTCAAATTCGAACGTCGCCGCATATTCCTGGTACCACAACCCATCTCGACCAATACTAAAAGCCACCAAACAATAACCCAGGTGAACGCTGTTCAAAACCGTAGACTTGCTTGTTGAACACTGTTCAGGTGTATGATTCTTCCATGCCTACATCCTCTACTCCTGCAGCTGTGACACCACAGAAGAAGCAGTCTTCACGCAAACAACTTCAAGACGTCGCGCTGATTGCGGTTTTTGCAGCACTGATCATTGTGCTTGCATTTGTCTCCATTCCCGTCGGCACAGCAGGTGTGCCCATTGTTTTACAAAACGCATCCATCGTATTGGCAGGTTTAGTCCTTGGCGGTCGTCGTGGTTTCCTCACCGCCCTGTTGTTTTTGGCACTGGGATTAATTGGCCTACCTGTCCTCGCAGGTGGACGCACCACCTTGGCTGCCCTCGCGGGACCTACAGCCGGTTACATTGTGGGTTACCTTATTTCACCACTTGTCGCAGGCCTTATCGCCTATCTAGCACCTAAAAAGCGTGGCGCAGGAATGTTCATCGTCTTGGGTCTTGCTGGTATCGCAGGTCTAATCACCCAATACGCCAGTGGCATCGTGGGTCTTGTGCTTCGCGCAGGTCTAAGCTTTAGTGAAGCAACACTCGCCCAAGGAGCCTTTGTGCTGCCAGACTTGGCCAAGATCGCAGTCATGATTGTGATCGCCGCCGGAGTTCATGTGGCATTCCCTGATATCCGTAAGAAATAGATTCATCCCATTTTTCCTAAGAATTGCAGTTCATGTCCGAGATCATTTTTGACAACACCGAAGTACGCTACGATGACACGATCGTCTTAGAGCCTCTATCGTTAAGGCTGACTGAACAACGCATTGGCGTGATCGGGGCAAATGGCGGTGGAAAATCTACGCTCATCAGAATGATCAATGGTCTCGGTGAACCAACCACAGGGCGTGTTCTGGTTGATGGCCTTGATGTGGCACGTTCGGGACGGGACGTACGAAAAAAGGTTGGTTTTGTCTTCTCAGATGCTGAAAACCAGATCGTGATGCCCACTGTGCGTGAAGATATTGCTTTTTCTTTACGCCGACACAAAATGCCACGCGCTGAAAAAGCACACCGCGTTGATGAGATGATGGCGCGGTTTAACTTAAGCGACCACGCCGATCAATCACCACACACCCTATCCGGTGGTCAAAAGCAGCTATTGGCTCTGGCAGCCGTATTGATTCTAGAACCCGAAGTAATCATCGCGGACGAGCCCACTACCCTGCTTGATCTGCGCAATAGGCTGGTGATCAAAGAGGTGTTTAGCAAGCTCGAACAACAATTGATTGTCGTGAGCCATGACTTGGATTTCCTTAGTGATTTCGAGCGAGTTATTTGCATCGACGATCATAAGATCGCGGCCGATGGTCTCCCTCAGGAAGTCATGGATTTTTATGTTTCACTCATGAGGGAACCTGCGAAATGAACAGTATTCCTTTAGGTTTTTACGTCGACAAGCAAACCGTCGTTCATTCTTTTCCTGCCTTGTGGAAATTCCCTGTCCTGCTTATTTTCATCATCGGTGGTTCGATTGCAGCATCCACCCCGATTCATGGGCTGATTTTGGTGGGAATTGCTGTGGTGTTTTATGTCCTGGCAAAAATTCCGCTGAAAGTCGCATGGGATCAGTGTTGGCCGGTGCTGCCGATTTTGCTTCTGCTTGGCGCATTTCAGTGGTGGCAGCGCGGTTTTGATTTCGCAGCAACCACGGTTCTCACGCTGTTTTCTGCGGTGATGGCTGCCATGTTGCTGACACTGACTACCCGACTTGAGGCGCTGATGGATGCCGTTGAGCGGATGTTGCAGCCATTTTCACGTTTTGGGCTACCGGTTGAAACCATCACGCTTGCAATCTCTTTAACAATTCGGCTTATTCCACTACAGCTTGCGACAGTTAGGGAAGTTCTTGATGCTCGTAAAGCTCGCGGAGCTGGATTTTCCATTGCAGCATTCGGAACACCAGTGTTAATCAGATCAATTAAACGGGCACGCAATATCGGCGATGCGCTTCTAGCCCGTGGCGCTGGGGATTAACTTTTTACATAGCAAACACAAAGCGGGGCTCGTACTTTTTTAAGAAAGTACGAGCCCCGCTTTTAGTTGCTTAACAGTTTAAGCCTCGCCGCGTAGTTCACGCATGCGCTGTGCCACAGCATCATCGGTGACGTTAGTTTCTGCTGCTGGAGCTTCAATGGACTCCTGCTTGTTTCCGGCGGTCAAGGAACCTCCAGCCATCTCAGCACGAATCTGCTCTAGTCGGGAGTGACCTGCAAGCTGAACACCTGCCTGCTCAACTTCAGCCATGCGACCCTGAACAGAGTTCTGAGCAAGCTCAGCCTGTCCAAGAGCATTTGCGTAACGACGCTCGATCTTCTCACGAACCTGATCCAGGTTAGGAGTGCTGCCGGAGGTCAAAGAATCCATAGACTTCAAGGACTCGGAGACCTTCTCCTGCATCTTGGCTTGCTCCAGCTGGCTCAGCAGCTTGGTGCGCTCTGCCACCTTCTGCTGCAACGCCATGGAGTTGCGCTCGACGGCCTTCTTTGCCTGATCAGCCTGCTGCAAAGCCTGATCATGCAGCTGCTTGGTATCTTCTACGGATTGCTCTGCAGTAACAAGTTGTGCTGCAAATGCTTCAGCTGCATTTTCGTACTCTGTAGCCTTCTGAGCATCGCCTTCAGAACGAGCCTTATCAGCCAACTGGATAGCCTGACGAGTATTGCCCTGCAGCTTCTCGATCTCAGCCAAGCGACGGTTCAGCTGCATCTCAAGCTGACGCTGGTTACCGATAACAGCAGCTGCCTGCTGGGAGAGCTCCTGATGCTGGCGCTGGGCATCTTCGATGGCCTGCTGGATCTGCACCTTTGGATCCGCGTTCTCCTCAATCTTGGAGTCGAACAACGCCATCAGGTACTTCCACGCCTTGGAAAATGGATTAGCCATGTTGAAAAGTGAGCCTTCCTAAATATCTGAAACAGGTAATTCCGCTGTGTTCACTAAAGTATTCATTTATACGATCAATATTCTTTGACGCTTCGTATTCCGGCGCAACCGCCTTCATACGTTGAGGATTTTAACGAAAAGAAGTTAGCGCAACCTCGACGCCGTCCATATTAGCGCCATAAGGGAAACAATGGGCGTCGAAAAGCATTCTTTTAATGCTTTTCACCTCCAAAGATTTCCCACTAGACGCGAGCGAGGTCTTCCTGCGCCTGTTGCAATGCCATGGAGCCTGCGGCTTCAATCAACACATCCGCAACACTGGCACCCAACGCGTGGCACACTGATGCAAGAAGCTCAGACGATACCTCTTTACGTCCACGCTCCAGCTCGGAGAGGTACCCGGGGGAAACACGTGATGCTTCTGCAAGCTCACGCAAAGTAACGCCCTTATCAGCACGGAAGGAGCGCAGTGCTGCACCGAGTGCTTCACGAAGAAGTGGCTCGGGAGCTTTCCGTGGGGCTGCTTCTGAAATCGGCTTATCTAGAAGGGTTGTATATGTAACCATCGTTAGGTTCAACTCCCTTTCCCTTAAATTTGTTCCCAGTTTACCTAGAAACTTGAGTCAGTGTGACTCAATGTAATCAATCAGCAGGCGAAAGCTTTGCTGTACAGCAGATTCTCTGATGTGGTGTCGTCCCAATTCAGCCAATATTACCTGTTGTTTACCTTCAAACGCACGATACGTCTCAATTGTTCCCGCATCCGGTCCAGCCAGCCCAATCCACACTTCACCAACGGCATGCCCATCTTGCCCACTGGGACCTGCGACCCCAGTTAAAGAGATCGCCCAATCAGACCGACAACGTGTGGCTGCCCCCTGTGCCATCGCCGCGGCGCATTGAGGGGAAACCACGCCGTGCGCGTCGATAAGCTCTTGAGACACACCTGCAAGTTCAACTTTTAGTTCGGTAGCATATGTAACCAATCCGCCTTTAAGAACTGCAGATGCCCCTGGAACTTCTGCGATTGTCGCGCTGGCAAGACCTGCGGTTAAAGATTCACAAAACGCCACAGTTTCGCCGCGGCGCTTAAGCAGCTCGACCACCTGGCTCGCCAAATTTTCCGACATCAGCTAGCTTTCCGCTGGCTTTCGTGAATCCACCAAATACTGAATACCGGTAACAACCGTGACGATCAGGGCCGCATACATAACGATCTCGCTTGGAATATCCATCCAGCTGGGGAAAGGACACAGATAAAGCGCAACTGCAAGAGTTTGCAAAGCTGTTTTTAGTTTTCCTCCACGTGATGCTGGCACCACATTTCCTGAACGCAGCTGGAAAAAACGCCAGATTGTGATACCGAATTCACGCAACACAATTAAGGCGGTGACCCACCACGGCAAAATGCCGATGATATTGAAGCAGACAAAAGCGGTTGTCATCAGTGCTTTATCTGCAATCGGGTCTGCAATTTTCCCGAAATCAGTGACAATTCCTCGGGCCCTGGCAATATCACCGTCCAACTTGTCAGTAATCATTAGCAAGATGAAAACAACTAGCGCCCACCAGGCAAAAGCATTGTTTTCTATTTGTCCTTCAAGCGTTAACCACGCGAACAAAGGGATAACAATGATGCGCAAGCTGGTTAAGAAATTGGGGAGGTTCCAGTTGGAAGGCTTGACCGCTTGGTTGCTTGAATCTTGTGCGCCATTTACGCCTGCTGATACATCACTCACGGTATTCCACCCTACCTGCACCCAATTTGAGGGATACGACTAGTAATGAGTTCTTGAAAGGAATTCGGGTCAAAGGTTCTTCTTAAACGTCTTGTTTAGCGTCTACTCTATTCCTAAAACTTCTGTTTCGGGCAACCAGTTTCATGGTAGATCAGAATTAAACTGAGATAATTCCGGCCGATAACCAGAAACAACGCCTAAACTTATCTGTCATGACTTATTTTGCCGTTCTCTACAGTTACAACCCCGACAGCGAAAAGATCGCAGAGGTCCGTCCCGTCCACCGTGAGTTCATTGCCACCCTGCATGAAGAAGGCAAGATTATCGGATCCGGCCCCTTCGTCGATGGTGAAGGCGGCGCTCTGATCGTTATTAGGTTGCCGGAAGGATCCAATTTGGCTGATGCGGAAACCTTGATGAATCAAGATCCATTCCACATGCAGAATGTTTTAGATCGCCGTGTTATTCGCACGTGGAATCCTGTGACTAAGGATTTCTAAGGCCAAGACGGCTGCAGAAAGCTTCTGACTTAAAGTTCGAATGAAAAAGGTCGGTGCTGCTAATTGATATCAATTAACAGCACCGACCCTTTTAATGTGCAGCTACCTAATTAATCGGGGCAACTTTTCTTCTATGATCTCGCAACCCGACCAATCCGCAATACTATTTTTTCTCAGCGGCATTTCCTTCAGCCGCAGAACCTTTAGTGGCGATACCTTCAGGTGAAGAATTTGTCACGGAAGCTTCTGATTCCTCGCCAGTCTCCCAGCTGTCACCCTGATGCTTTGCGGTATTCCACTTCGGAGGGATACCGCCCTGGTTTTCATCACGCTTGTTCTTAATAACGGATGCAACAACAGTAATGACCAAGACACCAACGATGAAGACGAGGGAGAACACCGTAGGCACTTCAGGGACACTCACTGCTTCGCCACCATTGATAAAGGGCAGTTTGTTCTCGTGCAGTGCGTGCAGTCCAAGCTTTGCACCAATGAACAGCAAGATAAGACCCAGGCCATAAGGCAAGTACACAAGACGATCAAGCAGGCCATCAAGCAAGAAGTACATTTGGCGAAGACCCAGAAGAGCAAAGGCGTTGGTGGTGAACACAATATATGGCTCAGTGGTAATACCGTAGATTGCTGGGATGGAGTCCAAGGCGAACATCAGGTCGACCATGCCAATGGAAACCAAAGCAACAAACAGTGGAGTCAGGTGAAGCTTGCCGCCAGCACGGTGGGTGAGCTTATCGCTGTGGTATCCCTCGGTAACCGGAATGACCTTACGCAGAGCCTTAATGATGAACATATCGTTAGGATCAGTCTCTGGGGTGTCACGGATTTCATCCCACAGCAGCTTCACTGCGGTGTAGATCAACCAGATTGAGAAGATGTAGAAAACATCGGACCATGCTTCAATGACCGCTGCACCCAGCAAAATAAATGCGAGGCGGAAGATCAGTGCCAATGCGATACCAATCAGAAGGACCTTCTGCTGGTACTTGCGGGGAATCTTGAAAGCTCCCATGATGAGGGCGAAGATGAAGAGGTTATCAACACTCAGTGCCTTCTCGGTGACATAACCTGTGAAGAATTCAATGCCGTGTTGGTGTGGGTTTCCTGGTTCTCCCCACACAAACCAAAGGAAGACGCCGAAAACGCAGGCTAGAGCTACGTAGAAAAGACTCCACAATGCTGATTCTTTGATTGTGGGCTCATGTGGGGTGCGAACGTGAGAGTAAAAATCAAAGATGAAGAAGCCGGCAATCACCGCAATCGTGATTAGCCAGGTGACTAAGTTTACTTCCATGACAAAAAGAACCTCCGGTTCTTGGTTAGACAATTTAAGAACCGGAGGTCTCCCCCACCCTTGCTTTAAAAAACAAAATGGGCCAGTGTGACCGGGAAATCGCAACCTAAGACAAATACGTCTTAAATTTTTCCGTGTTGACGATCAACGCTGCTTGTGGGGTACTCCCCTCCAATACCGGAAAACTATAACCCAAATGGTTTCTAATAGCCACCCCGGGGCCACGGATTGTTGCGAAACAGTTTCTCAATCCGCGGGATAAGCAGCTCAGCCCGCGGGATAAGCAGCTCAGCCCGCAGGATAAGCAGCGCAGCAACCCACGCCACAACCGGCAATGACCGGGCATCTTCACAAACTGCAGAAAATCATCCGCAGCCTGATAGATACCCGGTCATTTAAAAACTAGAAACTTTAGAAAACCCCTTTGGAGGGATCTGCTTGTACCACGGTGGTATCTGAGGCAGCTTCTTCGGTTTCAGCCTGGCTGTCGTCTTCCCATGATTCTTCCTTGGGTGCGTCTGCTGGGTCTGCACCTTTAAGCATCCACAGGATGGTTTCTAGCTCTTCAGGTTTGACCAGAACCTCACGCGCCTTGGATCCTTCAGAAGGTCCAACTACGCCGCGGGTTTCCATCAAGTCCATCAAGCGACCAGCCTTGGCAAAACCAATGCGAAGTTTTCGCTGAAGCATTGAGGTGGATCCCATCTGAGAGGTCACCACCAGCTCAACTGCTTCAAGAAGATCTTCTAAGTCGTTTCCGATATCAGCATCAATCTTCTTGGCTTCAGAGGCCTTTTCTTCTGTAACACCCTCGGTGTATTCAGGTTGGCGCTGGGCCTTGGCCATATCCACGACGGCTTGGATTTCTTCGTCGGTAACAAAGGCACCCTGAATGCGTTGTGGTTTTCCGGCACCTTGAGGGATAAACAATGCATCGCCCATACCGATTAGTTTCTCTGCACCACCTTGGTCCAAGATAACCCGGGAGTCAGTCAAGGATGAGGTTGCAAACGCTAGTCGAGATGGAACGTTGGTCTTGATCAAACCTGTAACAACATCTACCGATGGTCGCTGGGTTGCAAGTACTAAGTGAATACCAGCAGCACGCGCCTTCTGGGTGATTCGCACGATGGATTCTTCAATTTCCTTCGGCGCAGTCATCATAAGGTCGGCAAGCTCGTCAACCACACACACGATGTATGGATAGGCACGATATTCACGCTTGGATCCAGGCGGGGTTTCAATCTCACCAGATTTGATCTTGCGGTTGAAGTCCTTGATGTGGCGCACACGGGTTTGCTTCATGTCCATGTAGCGCTGTTCCATCTCTTCAACCAACCACTGCAATGCCGCTGCGGCTTTCTTAGGCTGAGTGATGATCGGGGTAATCAGGTGTGGAATGCCTTCATAAGGTGTGAGTTCCACCATCTTTGGATCCACCAGAATCAGGCGAACTTCTTCCGGACGTGCTCGAGTCAGCAGTGACACCAACAGCGAGTTCACAAATGCCGACTTACCGGAACCGGTAGAACCTGCAACCAACAAGTGAGGCATCTTCTGCACAGAGTAAGACACGAAGTCACCTTCGATATCCTTACCCAAACCAATCAGCATGGAATCTTTATTGTCCACGGTGGCTGGCGCATTGAGAACGTCACCGAGTCGAACCATCTCACGATCAGAGTTTGGCACCTCAATACCAACTGCAGATTTGCCAGGAATTGGAGTCAGAAGACGCACATTTTCAGTAGCAACAGCGTAGGCAATATTGGACTGAAGGTTAGTGATCTTAGAAACCTTCACGCCAGGCCCCAATTCAATCTCGTAACGAGTCACTGTAGGTCCGCGAGAGAATCCGGTGACAGTCGCATTGACATTGAATTCGGTAAAGACATCAGTAATCGCCTCAATGATGCGATCGTTTGTCTCTGAGTGCTGCTTGGAAGGCTCACCTGGGATCAACAAATTAGCACTGGGGAGTTCATAGGAACTATCACCATCGCTGACAACCTCAACAGGTGCCGCGGGGGTCGGAGCAGGCGCAGCAGCAGGCTTCTTCTCCACGACCGGATCCTTACCCGATCGCGCGAGAATCGCCTGGCGCATGCTTTCCCTCGATGCTGCAACCGCATCAGGCGCCGGCTTTAGATCCACATCAGTTACCGCTGGGAACTCATCGGTTTCGCTAACGCTTGGCTTCTTCAAGATGCTTGTCGACGCCTCCCTCTGCTCCACTGGCGGCTGCACAGGGGCTTGGGGCTTAGGCTCCTCCACCGGATACTTATCCAGCGACGCCGCCGGGCGGCGCGCTGGAGCTGGTGTCACAGGAGGTGGGGTGCGTCGAGGTGCAGGCTTAGGTAGAGACCTGCTTGGAGTCCTACTTGGTGTCCTTCCACTAGCCCTAGATTCCAACTCTCGTTCTACGTGACCGTATAGGTCATCGTCTTCGTCATCGTAATCATCGTCATCTCGATCAAAACCACCGAATCCAAAGAAGCCGCCCACGAACTCAATAAATTCACGGATGGAAATACCTGTGGTTTTCAGCGCTCCCCAAAACAGCAAAAGCAGCAAAATCGGTATAGCCAAATATACTGAGAAACCAATTTCTAACGGCGTGCCAATCCAGGCGCCAATCGCTCCACCAGCAGTTTTGCGGCCTTCCCATTCAGCGGGGTTGCCAGCAAAAAGATGAATCAAAGCCAGCATGCACACGATGATCACAGCCACACCGACCACGACCCGCCCTTGAGCTTGTCGCTCGGGGGTGTATCGAAGCATCAAAGCTATCGCTCCACCGATGAGTCCGACGGGCAAAATCCAGGCACCGGCACCGATGGCTAGGTGAACGATGTCGGCGATAAAGTTACCGATCGGCCCACCGATTCCAAGCCACACTGCCGCACCAAGAACAATCGCCACGCCAATCAGGCTTAAGGCAACGCCATCGGCGTGTTCGTCAATATAGGCAGATGCTCTCCTGCCTGATTGCTCTTCGAAATCCTCGTCAAACTCTACTTCAGGTTCAGGCGTTTTACTCCGCGATTTTCGTGCAGCGGGTTTCGTTGCCATCTCCTCCTCAAAATCATCAAAATCGTCGATTGCATCTTCACCGCGGCGACGACCAAGATCACCAATGGAACGAGTCATCTTACCCAGGCCACTTGCCGTGGCACCAAACAAAGTTCCGATTCCTGAACCAACAGCACGAAACGCACTGCCGGTTCGCTCTTCGGAGGTATCAGCAGCGCGCCGTGCAGTCATCGATGTTGTAAACACAGCGGTATCGGCCCGGCCACCTCGCGATGAACCGGTCGATGGTTTACTCCGCCGAGTCGTCGAGGTGGTTTTTGACCCCGTCGATCTTCCCCGCTTGGGTGCGCCGTTTCTGACAGTCATGGCCCTAACTCTAGTCCCTTAAACAACTCTATTCACAGAAGCACCACGCACTTCGGTCAAATTTTCTATAAACTTCCCCGAACAACACCATCTTGGTTGCCTTCAAAGGTCAATTTCACGATGTCGCGCCCCGACAACCACAACAGCAGCTCCCCTACCCCACCGCTGATTCGGCACACATTTTCACCATCTGCCGAAACACCTCGACCTTCATGCAGCACAATTCGCGGAAAACCTTTCGGCACAAGAACCACAGGCCGAGGAGACTTGATCATTCGTGGCGCAAGCAACTTGAGCAGCCGATGCAGCTCTTTTCCATGTTCATGATCTAACGGGCGAACTTCTACCTCATCCGCTGAATTCAACGCACCGCGAAGCACATCTTCATGATGAATAAAATGCTCCATGCTGTTTCCCAAAGAATCAAGGACACGCCATGGATTCAACCCCTGCGGTCCAGCAGCCCATGCTTGCACTATTTCTTCATAAGGACGATCGAGCGCTTCATCGAACTGTGCTTTAGCAGGATCTTGTTTTCCAGGAAGCAGCGAACGTAGGGCCGCACCGGGCTTTTGCTCACGAACATACAGGTGCGCAGCCAACTCTTTGGTGGTCCAGTCCCCACATAGAGTTGGAGCATCAGGACCTTTTTCCAATAGTGTTTCTTTAAGTGCCACGCGTTCAGTTTGTGCAAGATTCATGCAACCAAGACTAGAGCAAAGGCATCAATCGGTGTCCGAAACGCCTTAGAAGCGATTCTTGAAGATCACTTTTCTAAACTTCTTTTTTCATTTTTTACTCACCGCTAAACCAGGTGACTAAGCTTGCATATCATTAACTCGGCAAACCCGACTCACGCGCTGTTGATTACGGCGCCAATCTGGTCTCTTTTTGCTTGCACCAAACATAGGTGACAAGATTCTCGATTTTCACGAATCCTTGGCACGCCTGTCCGGTTTAGCCGGTTTAGCGCAGAATAAACCAAACATACGTGCCAAAATTTTGCAATTTCTAGATTTCTGGTCACGTATGTTTGGACTGGTGTGGGTGATGGAAATTTTGGTGGCTGACCCTAAAAATCTTAAGGCTTCAAAATCGCTTCTACGGGCTTTTCATAGCTCCCCCTACACCATTGCTCTTCGCAGATTTTCGACGCCTTAAAACGCCTCTGAACGCCTATCGCTTGTTTAAGGCCTCGGATTTTTCTGGATGAGCTTATGTATGCGCTTGACCTTGAAAACCCGCTAGAAGCGCTTCTGGGGAGGTATGACTTTTCAGGTGTCGCACCAAAATGTGAGGGCGACCAGACCAGGAGACCCAGAATCTTCAAAAACTTAAATGGTGGGTCTCTGTGTTTGGTATTGACGGCGATCCACCAAACCAGGAGACCCACAAACGTCAAAAACGTGATTTCTGGGTCTCCTAGTTTGGTCCTATGCAGCCAAGCACACGATCACCTAAATCCACTCAGGGCAAACAGTTATTTCGGCACTAATTTGACCCAGGTCAGGACTGATGTCTAAGGGTTTGGTCGTGTAGTTGCGCAGCACCGACAGCTAGTGCCGAAAGGTGCGTGCAAACGCGTGGAGCCCACGGCACCGGTGGTGGGTGCTGTGGGCTCGTGGCGTCGAAAAGCGAAATGCTTTTACAGGGACTCGCGTGACGCGCGTACTTCGTCGTCGTCGATGTGCCTGGTCTCTGCCGTCATTGGGATAACGGTAGGCATGATGACTGGCTGGCGCTTCCACTTTTGCTCGACAAAGCGAGAAAGCTTGCGACGCATCTGCTGGACCATGCGGTAAGGATCGTTCTCGCCTTCGGCTGCAAGATCATTCATGGTGGTTTCGGCTAGCTCAGTAACCTCACCCATCATGGACTTAGCATCCTCGGAGAAACCGCTGGTCTGCACTGTTGGACGCTCTAGTAAGCGGCCAGTGCGGTTGTCGATGACCGCGGTGATCGAGATCAGACCGCCCTCACCAAGTGATGTACGGTCGGCCAGAATATCGGCGTCGATATCACCCATGGTGACACCGTCGACGTAAAGGTTACCGACTGGAATCTGGCCAACAACCTGGGCCCGACCATTAACCAGATCAACAACAACACCGTTTTGTGCAAGCACAACGTTATCGCGGTTAACGCCGGTAGAAATAGCCAGTTCCTTGTTGGCACGCAGGTGACGCCACTCGCCGTGAACAGGCATCGCGTTCTTAGGACGTGCAGCGTTGTACAGGAACAACAACTCGCCGGAGTAACCGTGACCTGAGGTGTGAACCTTAGCATCTCGACCGGTAACAACAGTGGCGCCAATCTGGGCCAGCATGTTGATAACACCGAATACTGCTTCCTCATTACCTGGAACCAGGGAGGATGACAGAATAATCAAGTCTCCATCACGGACTGTGATCTGGCGGTGCTCACGGCGTGCCATACGAGACAGCGCAGCCATAGGCTCGCCCTGGGTACCCGTGGTGATCAACATGACCTTGTGAGGAGCCATGCGGGAAGCATCATCCATAGAGATAATGGTTCCGCGAGGTGCTTTCAAGTAACCGAGTTTTTCAGCGATCTCCATGTTGCGGATCATGGAACGACCATTGAAGGCAACCTTACGGTTTGCGGCAACTGCGGCATCCACTGCTGCTTGCACGCGGTAAACATTAGATGCAAACGATGCAAGGATAACGCGCTGCTTTGCATCTCCAACCAAACGCTTCAGGGTTGGCGCGACATCGGCCTCAGAACCAGAAACACCAGGGGTGGTGGCGTTGGTGGAATCACACAGCATCAAATCCACGCCCTCGTCACCAAAGCGGGACAGTGCAGGAAGATCCGTTGGGCGTCCATCAGGTGGGGTTTGATCCAGCTTGATGTCACCGGTGTGGATGACCAATCCAGCAGGGGTCTTAATAGCTAGACCCAAGCAGTCTGGAATGGAGTGGTTGACAGCCCAGAAACGAATGTTGAAAGGTCCGCGATCCTCACTGGACTTTTCATTGACTTCAATCAACTTTGGACGCTGGCGGTGTTCTTTACACTTCGCAGCAATCAACGCCAAGGTGAAACGGGAAGCCAAAATTGGGATGTCATGGCGCAGCTTCAGCAGCCATGGGATAGCACCAATGTGGTCTTCGTGTCCGTGAGTAACCACCAAAGCATCCACGCGGTGCAGGTGATCTTCAATTGGTCCGAAGTCAGGAAGAATGAGATCAACACCTGGCTCGCCTGAAGATGGGAAAAGCACACCACAGTCCACGATGAGCAGACGGTTGTTGTACTCAAATACGGTCATGTTGCGACCGATTTCAGAAATACCACCCAGTGCGTAAATACGCAGGCCATTAGACGGTGCCTTTGGTGGCTCTGGCAGACGCTGAGTTAGATCTGCACCTTGCATGGATTTCACAACATTGCGACGTCCGCCACCACGGTTTCCACGGTTACCGCGGTTTCCACCGTTGTTGTTGGAACCCTCGTTAGCGTTTCCGGATCCACGACGTCCACGTCCTCCACGACGATTATTGGAGGAACGGTTGCGGTTGTTGTTACCTGACTTGGCATCACCAGACTCTTTGGCCTGTGAGCCTTGGGCCTGGGAACCTTGGGAAGAATCCCGATTGTCGTTTCCGGCGGTCTCAGCTTTTACAGTGCTCTGGTTAGAAGAAGCATCGGGTGCCTGAAAGACAGGGGTCTCCACATGGTTTTCCTGACCAGCCTCTGGTGGGCCCGCCTTGCGGGTAACCTTCCGGCCGCGATTTCGGGAATCATTCATATTTATAGAACTCCAGCTTTTTTCATATCTTCTCGGAGCGCCTCAATTTCCTGCTCATTTGGAGCAATAATTGGAAGTCGAGGGTCTCCTACGTTAATGCCCTGCAGGCGCAGAGCAGCTTTTGCCATGCTGACTCCACCCAAGCGACCTTGAGCAGCTACCAGCGATGATAGTTTGGCGTTGATTTCCCGCGCACGGACGAGGTCGCCTTCCTCGAAGCTTGTGTACAACTCACGTAATGCCGTGGGGGCTGCATGTCCAATAACGGAAATGAAACCTGATCCGCCCAAAGCAAGCCAAACAAGGTTTAAAGGATCATCGCCTGAATACCAAGCAAGTCCTGTTTCTTTGATCAATGGTGTGGCTGCAACGAGGTCACCCTTGGCGTCCTTGACCGCCATAATTGTAGGTAATTCACTCAGGCGTCTAATGGTATCAGACTCAATCTGAATACCCGAGCGTCCTGGGATGTCATACAAACAAATAGGAACCTCAGTTGCATTAGCAATCGCACCAAAGTGCGCCAGCAAACCTTCCTGGCTTGGCTTGGAGTAATAAGGAGTGACAACTAAAAGGCCATCCGCACCAGCAGATGCCGCAGCCTCTGCCAACTCGATGGAGGTACGCGTGTTGTTGGTTCCAACACCAGCGATGAGCTTCGCCCGATCCCCAACTTCTTCACGAACAGCCTTGAGCAGTTCTAGTTTTTCAGCAGCGGTTGTCGTTGGGGATTCACCAGTGGTGCCCGCGAGAACCAAAGAATCCAGACCTTTATCCACCAGATAAGCCGCGAGTTCGCGACCAGCGGCGATATCAATATCTCCGGATTCCGTGAATGGAGTAACCATTGCTACTCCAACGGTGCCGAAGTGCTCTACTCCGGTCTTAGCTGTTAAACCTGTGCTCATAGAGTCCAAGGTTACCTTCTTCCCTCATTTGGGGGTTAAACAACCCCGCGAAAAACTGAAATAACTGTCGCCTGCTTTACTTCTCATTTAAAGAAGACCTACAGAGGCGAACGATGTTTACTCATAGTTGTCCAGTTAAAAATGTTGACTTAACTATATGAATTTTTGCGCTCTTGGGTGCGAGCTTTTGTTAAAAGTCCATGACATATGGGCTTGTTGCCATCTGTGAACCATCTGCAAGTGTTTCAATTTCAAAATCACTAAACACGGTCGGTGCCGCTACCTGCAGCTTTCTTAAACATTCTACAGCTACTTCTCGGATTTCTACGTCTGCATGTTCGCTCGCACGCATGCCAATGAAATGTCTCCAAGTACGGAAATTTCCCGAGACTACGATTCGGGACTCAGTGGCATTGGGCAGCACTGCTCGCGCGGCTTGGCGAGCTTGCTTCTTTCGCAACAACGCATTGGGCTCATCCCCCAATTTTTCTTCCAAAGCATCAAGAAGTTCGTTGAATGCAAAACGAGACTCATCCATCGCGTGCATAAATAATTCACGCAACTGAGGGTCTTGATCAATAAGCTCAGGCACAACAACTTCCAATTGCCCACTATGAACAAAACGTTGGGATAGTTGGGAGAAGGAAAAGTGCCTATGGCGAACCAATTCGTGTGTAGCTGACCTGGAAATACCACGAATATACATTGTTGCGTGAGCGTGCTCTAGTAGTGCAGTATGCCCCACTTCCATGACGTGGCGAAGATAAGCTGCATTTGATGCAGTCCTCGGATTGGGTTTATCAAAAGTTTCATAACAAGCTCGGCCGGCAAACTCAATGAGTGCTTCTGAACCCTCTGCATCAGTTGACCATTCCACATCCGCAGGTGGAGTAAAAGAACTGCATGCAATCAACTCCACATTTAACTTAACTTGCTCGGCCACAGCCTACTAACGCTCCTTTTGAAAATTTTCGCTCACACAACTGACGGTGTTTTAAAGGTCGAGGTAGTGCTCAAGACCCACTACTAAACCTGGGTGCTGAGAAATACTACGGACACCAACCAGGACTCCTGGTGCGAAAGAATTGCGATCATAAGAATCTTGCTTAATGGTCAAGGTCTGGCCCTGGGTTCCAAAAATCACTTGTTCATGTGCCACCATTCCGGACATACGAACTGCATGCACAGGGATTCCGTCTACATCAGCTCCACGGGAGCCCTCAAGTGCCTGTTCAGTAGCGTCTGGCTGAGCATCCATTCCAGCTTCTTTACGAGCCTGTGCAATACCTTGCGCGGTGTGAATAGCAGTACCGGAAGGAGCGTCAAGCTTGTTCGGGTGATGCAGTTCAATAACCTCGGCGGATTCAAAGAATCGTGCTGCTTGCTTGGAAAAGACCATGGTTAACACGGCAGAGATAGCAAAATTGGGAGCAATCAGTACTCCCACATTTTCTTTATCGGCCAGCCATGACTGCACTTGGTTCAGGCGTTCATCATCAAAACCAGTGGTTCCTACCACGGCAGAAATGCCGTTGTTGATGCAAAATTCCAAATTGCCCATCACAGCGCTTGGTGTCGTGAAATCGACAACAACTTCTGCGCCTTTTTCTACTAGGAGGTCGAGCTGATCATCTACACCGATTTCAGCGACGAGTTCAAGATCATCTGCTTCATTGACTGCTGCCACGATAGTTTGACCAACGCGGCCCTTGGCTCCTAAAACGCCAACCTTGATTCCCATGATTCTCCTTAATGTTCTTTAGAGATACGTTTCTTTGATGTAAGAGTGTAAGACTTTCGCAAACGCTCACCAGTCTAGACGTTGGTGTTCTCACGCTGCTGATATCCATGCTTTAATCAACGAAAAGTTTCTTTTGCTAACGATTGATCATCGTTTTGACTCTTTTTAGCATTTACGTTGGCATACAGAACTAGGTTTGAATTATGAGACTTAAGTTGCCAACCATCGCCCGTTCCACTGGTATTTCTGTGGCGCTTCTAGTTTCCACGTCCCTGGCGCTAAGCGCGTGTGATGGAGGTAGTAGTGGGACCACGTCTTCGTCGAGTTCCGCCACCGTTGTTACAGAAACTGAAACTGCAGATCCTGTAACCGCCACACCTTCACCTTCTGAAAGTGCCCCCTCTCCCACCACTGCTGTAGATACCCCCACTAGTACTGCTCTCCCACCGTTGGGCTCTCCGACATTGGATCAGAAGCAACAAGATCCTGATGGTGAATTCGATATGTCTATTACCGGCATACGTGTGGCAGAGCATGAAAGTTTCACCAGGGTTGTTGTAGATATCGCTGGGGATAGCAAACCTGGATGGTGGGTGGATTGGACCACGGAGCCAGTGCAGCAAGCTTCTGGCCTTCCCGTTGATGTTACTGGTGATTCCTTCTTGGACCTTAATATCGAAGGAATTGGATATCCAGATCAGGTCGATGTCCCTGGTGTTGACAGCGGGTCTTTCGGGGGTGCAGGAATAGTGGAAGATATCAACCTAACCAGCATTTTTGAAGCCAGGGCTCAGATTTTAATTGGTGTATCAGGTGCACCCCGTAGCTATTCAGTGTCGCTGCTCCAAGAACCAACCAGAGTCGTTGTAGACATCGTCCACTAGTTGCATAAAGAAAAGTTGGCGCTAAAAACCAGTCTGGTTTTTAGCGCCAACTTAGCTATAGCTCTTTAGTCCTCGTCCACCACTGGGACAAGGGAAATCTTGCCACGGTTGTCGATATCAGCGATTTCAACCTGGATCTTCTCGCCGACCTTGACTACATCGTCGACCTTTTCCACTCGCTTGCCGTTGCCGAGCTTGGAGATGTGGACCAAGCCATCGCGTCCTGGAAGCAGGGAAACAAAGGCACCGAATGCGGTGGTCTTGACAACGGTTCCTAAGAAACGCTCGCCGACCTTTGGCAGTTGTGGGTTTGCCAAGGCATTGATCTTTTCGATCGCTGCTTCTGCGGATGGGCCATCGGCAGCTGAGATAAACACGGTGCCGTCATCTTCGATGGAGATGTTTGCGCCGGTCTCTTCGGTCAACGCGTTGATGTTCTTGCCCTTAGGTCCGATCAGTTCACCGATCTTTGCCACTGGGATCTTCACGGTGGTGATGCGTGGAGCGTGCTTGCTCATTTCATCTGGACCGTTGATGACATCAGCCATGGTGTTCAAGATGGTCAGGCGTGCATCGCGTGCCTGCTCCAGAGCATCAGAAAGCACCTTGGATGGGATGCCGTCAAGCTTGGTGTCTAGCTGCAGTGCGGTAATGAAATCTGCGGTGCCGGCAACCTTGAAGTCCATATCACCGAATGCGTCTTCTGCACCGAGAATATCGGTCAGTGCAACGTATTCAGTCTTGCCGTCGATTTCGCCGGAGACTAGTCCCATTGCGATACCTGCAACTGGTGCTTTTAGTGGCACACCAGCGTTGTACAGGGACAAGGTGGATGCGCACACAGAACCCATGGAGGTGGATCCGTTGGAGCCCAAAGCTTCAGAAACCTGGCGGATTGCGTATGGGAATTCCTCGCGAGAAGGAATAACTGGCAGCACAGCACGCTCTGCAAGTGCACCATGGCCGATTTCACGGCGCTTTGGTGAACCCACACGACCGGTCTCACCGGTGGAGTATGGAGGGAAGTTGTAGTGGTGCATGTAGCGCTTCGCTTCACCTGGAGCCAGGGAGTCGATTTGCTGTTCCATCTTCAACATATCCAAGGTGGTGACACCCAAGATCTGAGTTTCACCACGCTCGAAGAGGGAGGAGCCGTGAGCACGTGGAATAAGTTCAACTTCAACTGCCAGATCACGGATGTCGGTGACACCACGGCCGTCAATGCGGAAATGATCGGTCAGGATCATGCGACGCACGATGGCTTTCATGACAGCGTTGTATGCTGCACGGATTTCCTTGGACGCCTCAGCTGCTGAATCGTAGGAAGATTCAAACTTTGGCAGCAGATCAGCTTCGATCTCTTCCATGTATGCGTTGGTGGCGTCGTCGCGTTCCTGCTTTGCCTTGATGGTCAGCAAAGATGCTAGCTTCTTGGACACCTTGCGCTCCACTGCGGAGTACACCTCGTCGGTGTATGGCGGGAACAGAGGGAATTCCTTGGCTGCAGTGCCAACACGCTGTGCCAGACCTTCCTGCGCACGGCAGAGAATGTCAATGAATGGCTTAGCTGCTTCAAGGCCTTCAGAAACAATTTTCTCGGTTGGTGCTGGTGCACCGCCCTTGACGCGGTTGACAACGTTTTCAGAAGCGCCAGCTTCAACCATCATCACTGCAACGTCAGAGAAGGTCTTGTTGCCGCGCTTGCGCTCAACAAGACGTCCTGCCACGACAATTTCAAAGACAGACTGCTCGTGCTGAGCGTGGGTTGGGAATGCTACCCACTGGCCTTCTGGGTGCTTGTCATCAACAACCAGTGCCATGCGTACGCCACCAACAGCACCAGATACTGGCAGCCCGGAAATGCGGGTTGCTGCTGATGCACCGTTGATTGCTACAACATCGTAGTAGTCTTCTGGGTTCATGGACATAACCGTGACAACGATCTGAACCTCGTTGCGCAGACCTTTAACAAAGGTTGGGCGCAGCGGGCGGTCGATCAAACGGCAAGCCAAAATAGCTTCTGTGGATGGGCGGCCCTCACGTCGGAAGAAAGAGCCTGGGATGCGACCAGCTGCGTACATACGCTCTTCAACATCCACGGTCAGTGGGAAGAAGTCAAAGCCCTCGCGTGGCTGGTTGGATGCGGTGGTGGTTGCCAACAGCATCGTGTCATCGTCGAGGTAGGTGGTCACTGCACCATCTGCCTGGCGGGCAAGTTGGCCGGTTTCAAAACGGATGGTGCGGGTTCCGAAGTCACCATTGTCGATCGTTGCGACTGCCTCAATTAGGCCAAATTCGGTGTCTTCGAAGTACTTTACATCGCTCATATGCGAGTAGGTCTCCTCATGTTTAGTTCTGCTCGGCGATCATCGGTGTCGCCGCGAAGATTTCTGCGGTCTAGAACGCTAAAAATCCTACCAGCTCTAAGCAATTTTCCCCACTATCAGTTTTTACGCAACCTAACCTAGGTTTTATTCATCGAAATTTCTGCACCCAAACAATAGAAAAACCCACTGCTTAAAGCACGTAGCAAAAAGCAGCGGGTTTAAAAAGACTGGAAAAACCAGGCTTATCGACGCAGGCCGAGGCGTGCGATCAGATCACGGTAGCGATCAACGTTGTTGTCAGCCAGGTACTTCAGCAGACCACGACGACGACCAACAAGAAGAAGCAGACCACGACGGGAGTGGTGATCGTGCTTGTGGAACTTGAGGTGCTCGGTGAGGTTGTTGATGCGGTTGGTCAGAAGCGCGATCTGTGCTTCTGGGGAACCGGTGTCGGTCTCGTGGAGGCCGAACTCAGAAAGGATGGACTTCTTCTGCTCAGAAGTTAAAGCCATGGTGTCTCCTAAAAGTTATTTCAGTCCGCATGAAAATTTTCACTCTTCTTCACTAGGTAATACCCAGTAGAAGCGTGTACTTTCGCAACTGCTGCGGACCGCAGTCACAAAACCACCTTGGAAGCTTAACAGCACCAAAGATGGTTTGACAAAAATCGCTAAGCTTTGGCTGCAACTCGGCCGATGCGAGTCATGAATTCGTTCAAGAATCGATCGACATCCACCGCCACAGCTGCTCTGGAGGTGCGCACTGAGTCGTTGAGTCGGACTTCATCACCGATGGTTCGGCCTCGGGTTTCACCTTCGATATCTACTTTGAGGTTAATTGGCAGCAAGGTGACCAGGCTTGGATCAACAGCAACACCCACTGCTAGTGGATCATGCAGACCGCAACCACCTAAGTGAGGTGCTGTAGTTTCATATGCCTTGATGTAGTAGTCGGTCATGTCGGCAAGTGCGATTGCTGCTGGTGTTCCAAGTTCACGCCACTGTGCGGTGTGCTTTTTGGTCAGCAAGGTCTGGAGGGTGACGTCGAGACCAACCATGGTGACATCAGTACCGGAACGGAATAGATCATTTGCGGCGTCTGGGTCTTGGTTAATATTTGCCTCTGCCCACGGGCTGACGTTTCCAGGAACGGTTAGTGCTCCACCCATGATGACAACGTGAGCTTTGGAAGCAAAGGTTTCATCTTTGGCAATCGCAGCTGACAGGTTTGTCATCGGGCCGGTTGCAATGATGATCAAATCATCGCCGTAGGTATTGACAGAATCGATGAGGAAATCTACTGCACCTGGTTGCGCCGTGGACTTACCTGCTGGAATTTCAACTTCACCGATACCGTTTTGGCCGTGGATGAATGCGGAGATCTCTAGAACTTCAAAACCATCTTTGGTCTGGGCGTGTGGTTCACCTAGATAGACAGGTACTTCTGGGGCACCAAAGAGGTCTAGTAGAGCCAAGTCATTGTTTGCACCAGTTTCAAGCAAGACGTTTCCGTAGGTGGTAGTCACACCAATGAGCTCGAGCTCTGGTGAGCCAAGTGCATACGCAAGTGCTAGTGCATCGTCGATGCCGGTATCAATATCTAAAATCGCTTTTTTGCTCATGTGTTTTAAACCTTTCATATCAAGAAAATAGTAGGCTCCGGTGCGCGCCTTAAGCGCCTGGCTGGGTGTCGGCGTCGAGAAGCTCTTTGTCTTTTGCCAGTATTTCACGCGCTGCCAGCACGTCACGGGCCATCGCTTCTAAAAGCTCATCAACTCCGTTGAACTTGACCATGTCGCGCAAATGGCCGACAAATTCCACCATCACGTGATGGCCGTACAGATCGGCTTCTTCATCGAGGATGAAAGCTTCAACGCTGCGGCGTTCATCGCCGAAAGTGGGATTGGTGCCAACTGAAATCGCAGTGGGATAACGCACCCCTGGAACCATGGTGCCATCAATTTCACGGGAGATCTCCTTATCGATCTCCCGATCATCAGTGATGGTGAACCAACCTGCATAAACTCCATCGGCGGGCAGCGCGACAGACGTTGGAAGATACAGATTTGCGGTGGGATAGCCTAATTCTTTTCCGCCTCGTCCAGCACCTCGGACAACTTCACCGCGTACTGAATAACGGCGGCCAAGCGCCCAATTCGCACGCTCTACCTCGCCGCTATCTAAAAAGTCACGCACCAAAGTGGAGCAAATCCGTAAATCATCATCATGAAGCAATGGGGCGATTGTGACCTCGACGCCATATTTTTCACCGAGTTCACGCATGGTTGATTCAGTGCCTGCACCGTTAAACCCAAAAGTGAAGTTCTCCCCCACCACCACAGACCGCGCATGCAGTTTGTTGATGATCATCGTTTGGAAATAGTCTTCTGGACTTAACCCGGCTAGTTCCCTGGTGAAATCAATAACCAGTGCTGCGTCAATGCCACGTTCTGCTGCTAAATTGAGCCGAAAATCCAGCGGCGCCAAACGCGTTGGTTCTTTACCTGGCAAAAACACAGCTATCGGATGCGGATCAAAAGTCACCATCACGCACGGCACACCAAGTTCTTGGGCTTGCTTTTTGGCCTGCCCAATCAAACTTTGATGCCCTCGGTGGAGTCCATCAAAAACACCAATGGTTACTACTGATCCTTCAAGATCAGCCGGAACACTATCTAGTCCACTCCAAATATCCACCGTTTCAGACTACGGCATAGACTCAATGGACATGAACGCTCCCGCCCCTAAACCAGGACTCGTGATTGTAGACAAGCCCGCCGGAATGACCTCACATGATGTGGTCTCCAAACTACGCCGCGCTTTTTCTACCCGGAAAGTCGGCCACGCTGGCACCCTTGACCCCCTGGCAACCGGCGTATTAGTTGTCGGAATCGAGCGCGGCACCAGGTTCTTAGCGCACATGGTCGCCTCCACCAAGGCCTATGACGCCACAATTAGGCTCGGCGCCGCCACCACAACCGATGATGCTGAGGGAACTGAGATTTCCAACGCAGATGCCTCCAGGCTTGACCACGCTGCAATCCTCACCGAAATCGCCGCGCTCACCGGTGATATCATGCAAAAACCCACCAAAGTATCAGCCATTAAAATCGACGGAAAGCGCGCCCACGAACGCGTCCGTGACGGCGAAGACATAGACATCCCCGCCCGGCCTGTAACGGTGAGCACCTTTGAGGTTTTGGATCACCGGGTAGAGGGACAATTTTATGACTTAGATGTGCGCGTCCACTGCTCATCCGGCACCTACATCCGCGCGCTTGCACGCGACCTCGGCAACGCATTGCACGTCGGCGGGCACCTAACCGCGCTTAGGCGCACAGAAGTCGGGCCTTTTACGCTTGCCGACGCCACCCCCCTCTCCGAACTCCAAGAACACCCCACACTCTCCCTCAACCTCGATCAAGCCCTCACCCGCAGCTACCCCACCTTAGAAATCACCGAATCCGAAGGAATCGACCTTTCCATGGGCAAGTGGCTTGAACCTCGCGGACTCAAAGGTGTCCACGCTGCGGTAACACCATCCGGCAAGGCCATCGCGTTGATTGAAGAAAAAGGTAAACGCCTAGCCACCGTATTCGTCGCGCATCCAAATACGCTGTAGAAAGGAATTCGAGCGCTTTTAGGTGACTGCCGTGGCAGCAATAACATAGCCGTCGCGCAGCACCCACTTGCCAGAAATAAACGGCACGGGTGTTGGTCGAACCAACAGGTAAGACACAAAAGTGCCGTCATCCCGAAGATCGATCTCGGCTTGTTCAAAACCAAGCCACCGGTGCGTTAATGGGAACCACGCTTTGTACGTAGCTTCCTTTGCACAAAACAGCAGCCGATCAGCACAATGAATGCCACGTTCTTCTAAGCGTTTTAACTGAGGGATCTCCCCAACCCTTGCAATCGAGCCTAAAACATCCTTGGGCAAAGGTTCTGCAGGTTCGGCATCCAACCCCATGGAACGGACCAAAAGTCGAGGTGCGACGACCGCTGCCCTAAAACCATCCGTATGAGTTAAAGAACCAGATACCGACGACGGCCACAACGGCATCCCACGTTCCCCACGCAAAATAGGATCGCCACTATCACGCCCCAGCGCTTGCAATGCTTGATGTGCACACCAGCGAGCATCACCAAATTCAGCTTTTCTAATGTCCACCGAGTGCGCAACCAATGCTTTTTCCAAAGGATGCAGCTGATGGAAATGATCTAAATTAACAGCATCGCCCGTAGTCATGAAAGAAAACTTGGCTGAATTGGGGAACAATGACTCATCCAGCATGGTCCACCTCCATCACTGGATACGGCCAAACATGTTTCTTTGACCACTGCTCCCATTCACGGGGATACCCCAAGGACACCTCAATGTGCTTTACTCCATTGACATTGGTGACTCCGGGAATATGCAAGTGCCCATAAATTACTGCTTCCGCGTTATAGCGCTCAGCCCAGCCTCGCGTATGCCGGGTTCCACACCATAGTGCTAATTCTTGCCAGCGCATCTGAAAGGTTGGTTCAACCACCAAAGGCCAATGGTTGATCAAAATGGTTGGACCATTGATCTTGCTCAACCGTTTAATGGAATATGCCAAACGATCCCAACACCACGCACGGATATCTACAAACGGAGCGATGGAAAACTCATCTGTCATCATCACCTGGCGATCACGGGCAGCCTGAATGGCTTGCTCCACCGTAAAACCCGGGCGCCGGAAGGAATAGTCATACAACGTAAATAGCGGAACGATAGTTACTCCACCAAACGTCAGGTACGGATCTTCCGGAGTCAGCACATCGATCTTGCGACAGCCTTCAACTAACTCTGAATACTTGTCACGTCCCTGATAGCGATCCGCTGAACGCGAAAACAATTCATGGTTTCCAGGAACCCAAATTACCTTGGCAAAACGCCTACGCAACCGCGCTAAAATTTCGAGCACCAATTCAGTACGCTCCGCCACATCACCTGCAACAATGAGCCAATCAGAAGGGTCTCTCGGCTGAATGTTCTCTATAGGATCAGCGTTAGCTTTCACTGCAGCATGGAGATCAGAAACCGCCCACAGTGTTGTGGTCACCTGTCACCTCCACATAGTTTTGCCAAAAGTCTTTGTCCATTATGCCTGCAGTTCAGCACATATGGTTTACCACGCGCCGATTTTAATGAGCCCATTTCATTGATTGGAACCGCCAAATCACGGCAAACAAGCGGATCAGGATAAACGCCAACAACCCGCACCACACGCCAGTTAAACCAGCATCAACTGCATAAGAAATCCAGACACCTGGCAAAAATCCTAAAACGACCGCCAATACCGAAGCATTTCTTAAAAACACAGCGTCTGAGGCACCCAACAGCACACCGTCGATAGCAAAGACAATGCCACCCAAAATAATCATCGCCACCATGATCCACCATGGCGAACTAATTGCTTCTAGCACTGCAGTGTCTTGAGTAAAAATTCGCGGAATCCACGAGTGAAGGATTAAGAAGATGATGCCCAACCCAGCAGCGAACACAAGTGAATACTTGATTACTTGATTACCCACGCGCCTGGCTATACGTGCAGACCCAGCTCCTAGGGCAGCGCCTGTGAGGGTTTGTGCTGCAATAGCCAAAGAATCTAAAACAAGCGTGATGAAATTCCACAATTGCAGCAACACTTGGTGTGCTGCCAACGACGCAGTTCCAAACCGTGCAGCCACGGCAGCAGCTGAAAGGAAAGCAACCTGGAAAGACAACGATCGCATAATCAGGTCACGTCCAAGCACTAACTGGTTTTTCATTACTTTCCAGTCTGGCGCCCACGACCCTTGATGGTGTTTTAGTAATGCACCGAGAAAAAGTGCAGCGGTAATTGCTTCTGCAACGAGATTGGCCCATGCAGACCCAACAAGGCCAAATTTGGCCACAAAAATAGGGATCATAATCGCTCCGGGAATCACACCACTGAGTGTGAAATACAACGGCAATTTGGTGTTTTGGATACCACGAAGCCAGCCATTTCCAGCCATGATTATGAGCACCAAAGGCACTGCGAAAGCCGCGACCCGTAACCAATGAGCTGCCTCTGAAGCTACCTGCTCATCACCGCTTAGCCACATCGCAAATGTCGGAGCACCAATTAGCATCACCGTTAAAATTCCAAGCCCCACAAATAACGCGACCCAGGTAGCCTGCACACCTTCCGCAATCGCACCAGCCCTATTACCCGTGCCAAAAATTCTGGATGATCTTGCGGTAGTGCCATAGGACAAAAATGTCAGCTGTGTGGTTACTTGAGCTTGAATTGTGGTTGCAGCACCCAAAGCTGCCAATTCGAAACCACCTAAGGTGCCAACAACCGCTGTATCTAATAAAAGATACAGCGGCATTGCAGCGAGCACGCCTAATGCAGGAAAAGCAAGACCAAAAATTTGCTTCGCTGAAACCTCCGGTACTGCGCCCTCAAAACTTTTCTCAGACATCAATATGCGCCGAGCTTCTAAGCGACTCCCCCAATGTGACAGTAGCTTCGATCAACGTATCTAAAGCTTCGATTTCTGAACCGCGTGCGGTGTATCCTGCAGCCGGAATGTGCCCTCCACCACCGAGGTGCACAGCTAAAGAAGCAACACTTAAATGAGATGAACGCAAAGACACGGTATAGACGCCGCGTTCATATTCCTTAAACACTGCCCCGAAGTCAGCTCCATCTACAGCCCGGACCATTTCGATTAATCCCTCAACCACTGCCCGCGAACGACCGTTAATTGTGTCAAAATCTGCGATGAGAACAGCCAAGGTATATGGCCCTGCTTCTTTAAGCTCAATCTTGGACACGATCTGACCGACAAGACGCAGATCATCAACTGATGTTTGATCCAGTAATTCAGCAGAGATCGACCGAATGTCTAGGCCAAACTCCATCAGTTCTTTAGCCATATCGTGCATTACAGGGCGACCCCACCTGAAGCACCCAGTATCGGTTAAAAGACCTGCATAAAGGCCATGTGCGATGTCGGGCGTAATTTGAATCGACATCGCATCAAACCAGTCATACAAAATCGTGGTGGTGGATTCTGCGTCCACATCGATTAAGTTAATAGTGCCAAAACCAGGATTTGTCGCATGATGGTCAACCACCAACACCTTATCGCTGTTATCAACGATGAAGCTTTCAAATGCTCCAGTGCGCTCAATCGAACCACAATCAACAACGATGTAAAGGTCTGCATCCGGCAAAGTCTCACCGAAGATGATCTCAGCCGCACCCGGGATGGTCAGCAAATTTTCCGTCATCGGGTCAACCTGACCGATTGCTCCAAAAACTTCTTTGCCTAATTGCTTGAGCGCTGCCACAGTGGAAGCCACACTGCCAATTGCATCAGCATCTGGGCGCAAATGTCCTATAACACCAATGGTGTGGGCAGTTTCAACCAGATCTGAGGCTGCATGAAATTGACTATTATCCGGCACGAGGTTATTCCTCAGATTCGGACTTGGTGGACGTCTTGTATGGATCAGCATCTCCAGCCGGAACTGCGCCTTCACGCAATTTGGCAAGCTCTTCATCGCGTTTGCGTGCTCGCTCAAGCAATGCTTCCATGTGTGCAGATGCCTCAGGGACAGTATCTACGTTGTAGGTCAGGTTGGGTGTGAAGCGAACACCTAATTGCTGTCCGACAATCTTCCTGAGCTGGCCACGGGCGCGGTGCAGTGCCTCTGCTGCTGCTTCTAAATCTGGTTCTTCATCAATGGAAGCTCCACGAACGGTGTAGAACACCTTTGCGTCATGTAGATCACCGGTCATGGTCACATCTGTGATTGTGACATACTCCAGTCGGCGGTCCTTGATATCGCGTTCGATTGCGCTGGCCACGATAGTTTGAATTCGTTTTGCCATTCGAGCTGCGCGGGCGTTGTCAGCCATGGTGGACCACTCCTAATCTTCACAGAGTTTAGATAATTCTTTTGGAATTCTACCCTGAATTGGAAAAAATTTTCTTTAATGTTCATACCCTGTAGTTCTTCTTAAAAGCAGAAAGAACTAACGGGTGGGCAAAGGGGCTGGCTTTCCAATGGAAAACCAGCCCCAACTGCGATACCCGGAGCTAGTTAAACCCTGGGTAAAGAATGCTTAAGCTTCGCGTGGAACCTCAACCATTTCATAGACCTCGATCTTGTCATCGACAGAGATGTCTGGGTAGGACAAAACCATACCGCACTCGTAGCCTGCAGAGACTTCGGTGACATCGTCTTTTTCACGACGCAAGGACTCGATCTTTGCATTTTCTGCAATGACGTTGCCATCGCGAGTAATGCGGACGGTGGCGTTGCGGCGCACCTTTCCATCTTCAACCATGCAACCTGCGATGAGGCCAACAGCGGATGCCTTGAAGATCGCGCGGATCTCAGCATGACCAATGACGCGCTCTTCGTAGATTGGCTTGAGCATGCCCTTTAGAGCTGCCTCAACCTCTTCGATAGCACGGTAGATGATCGTGTAGTAACGAACATCGACGCCTTCTGCGTTAGCTTCCTCAGTCGCCTTGCCTTCAGCGCGAACGTTGAAAGCAATGATGACTGCGTCAGATGCTGCTGCAAGGGTGACGTTGGTCTGGGTAACTGCACCCACACCGCGGTCGATGATGTTGAGCTGGACTTCATCATCCATCTCAATCTTCAGCAGGGCTTCTTCCAGTGCTTCCACGGAACCTGCGTTGTCGCCCTTAAGGATGAGGTTAAGGGTGCTGTGTTCCTTAAGAACTGCATCCAGATCCTCGAGGGAAACGCGCTTGCGGGAGCGTGCTGCCAAAGCGTTGCGCTTGCGGGCATTGCGCTGGTTAGCAATCTGACGTGCAATGCGGTCATCTTCAACAACCAAGAGGTTGTCGCCGGCACCTGGGACACCATTGAGACCCTGTACCTGGACAGGGCGGGATGGCCCTGCTTCTTCCACATCGCGACCGTACTCATCCACCATGCGGCGGACGCGTCCGTAGGTATCACCTGCAACGATGGAATCACCGATGCGCAGGGTACCGCGCTGGACGATAACGGTAGCCACTGGTCCACGACCGCGGTCGAGGTGAGCTTCAATAGCAACACCCTGTGCGTCCATTTCTGGGTTAGCAACAAGATCTAGCTCAGCATCTGCGGTCAGGCAGATGGAGGCAAGCAGATCATCGATGTGCAGTCCCTGCTTTGCAGAGATGTCAACGAAGATGGTGTCGCCGCCGTACTCTTCAGGGATCAATCCATATTCGGTCAGCTGACCACGGATCTTCTCTGGAGAAGCCTCTGGCTTATCAATCTTGTTCACTGCAACCACGATTGGCACTTCAGCGGCCTTAGCGTGGTTGATTGCTTCCACAGTCTGAGGCATAACGCCGTCGTCTGCTGCAACAACCAAAACTGCGATGTCTGTGGACTTAGCACCACGGGCACGCATTGCGGTGAAGGCCTCGTGACCTGGGGTATCCAGGAAGGTGATGGTGCGTTCGACGTCTTCAACATTGACCTTGACCTGGTATGCGCCAATGCCCTGGGTAATGCCGCCGGCCTCGTCAGAACCAACATTGGCCTTACGGATTGTGTCCAGCAAGCGGGTCTTACCGTGGTCAACGTGACCCATGACGGTAACCACTGGAGGACGCTTAGCCAGGTCGGTCTCATCGCCTTCGTCTTCACCGAATTGCAGATCGAAGCTTTCGAGCAGCTCACGGTCTTCATCTTCTGGGGAGACAACCTGAACCTTGTAGTTCATTTCCTCACCGAGCAGCTGCAATGTTTCATCAGAAACTGAAGCAGTTGCGGTGACCATTTCACCCAGGTTGAACAAAGCCTGAACCAATGCTGCTGCATCTGCGCCGATCTTCTCAGCGAAGTCAGACAAAGAAGCACCACGCGCGAGGCGGATGGTTGCACCCTTACCGTCTGGCAAACGAACGCCACCAATGACGTTCGGTGCCTGCATTGATTCGTACTCGTTACGCTTCTGACGCTTCGACTTACGTCCCTTACGTGGAGCACCACCTGGACGTCCGAATGCACCTGCGGTACCGCCACGACGACCGCCACGACCTGCACCGCCGCCAGTTCCGCCACCGCGGTTGAATCCGCCTGCGCCGCCGGCTTGACCGCCACGACCGCCCTTGCCAGGTGCCTTAGCAGGCATCTGTCCTGGGGTTGGAGGCATCATTGCTGGTGATGGACGACGTCCGCCACCTTGACGTTCCTGTGATGGAGCTCCTTGAGCACCCTGTGCGGATCCACCTTGAGGACGTGGTCCTCCCTGTGGGCGTCCGCCACCCTGTGGGCGTGGTCCACCGGAGCCAGCACCTTGGCGTTGTCCGCCACGGTTGCCTTGTCCGCCACCTTGACCATCACGCTGTCCACCTGGGCGTCCGCCACCCTGTGGGCGAGGTCCACCTCCTGGACGTGGGCCGCCACCTGGGCGTGGAGCTGGACGCTCACCGCCACCAGTGGAAAATGGGTTGTTTGCTACACGTGGTGCGCGTGCACCTGGTTTAGGTGCAGGTTTACCCATTGGGCGTGGCATGCCACTTGGGCGTGGTGCCTCAGCGCCTGGCTTTGCAGGTTCTGCCTTCTTTGCGGCATCGCCTGGGGTTGGGCCAGAAAATGATGGCTTCGCCGCTGGTTCAGGCTTCTTTGCACCTGGTTTTGGTGCATTACCTGGCTTAGGCGCTGCAGCAGCTGGGCTCGGTGTTGCGCCTGGCTTAGCACCGGCTGGAGTTGCAGGTGTAGCAGGCTTCTTTGCACCTGGCTTTGGTGCAGCAGATGCTGGGGTTGGTGCAGATTTAGCAGCTGGTTTTGGTGCAGCGCCTGGCTTAGGTGCTGCCGCAGCTGGTTTTGGTGCAGATGCTGCAGGCTTGGTTGCTGCAGGCTTCGCAGCGGTGTCGGACTTATCCGAACCGCTCGAACCGTAGTGCTCCTGCATCCTCTTCACAACTGGGGGTTCAATTGTGGATGATGCGGTTTTAACAAACTCGCCTTTTTCCTTAAGGGTGGCAAGTAGTTCCTTGCTGGTAATACCGAGTTGCTTAGCAAGCTCATGTACACGTAGCTTTCCGGGCACTTCTCTCCTCTAGTTTTTGCCAGAGGATCGAAGGCCTTTATAAGAAAAGTAACCTTGACCTCTAGCGTTGATTATTGACGTTCATCGCTGATGCTTCATCGTGTGCTCATCAGTGTTCAGTCTTCCTTACAAATATCGGGTCCGGCGTTTTCCGCCAGGTACGTGCGTACGTGACCTGTATCCACTGGTGTGGACACCCTCAGCGCACGGCCAAAGGCACGACGCTGTTCAGCAAGGTCCAGTGCGTCGATGGAAGGGGTCAACCATGCTCCTCTCCCAGGCATCCGACGCTTCGGATCTGGGAGGATTACTCCTGGAAATTCCAAGGATGAAACCACACGGAGCAATTCGCGGTCAGGCTTACGCTCCCTTGTGGCAATGCAAGTACGGATCCGAATTGAAGTGCTGCTAGAAAAATGTCCAGATGAAGCTTCAACTGCATCGTCATGGACCATCTGCTGCGTTCAATTCCTTTCACCGGTGTTGTTTAACCAGAACGTGAATACACGTCCTCCACAGCCCGCACATGGGCCTTGAACAATATTACGCTACTTTGCCCCAAAATTGGAACCTGCAACTAATCATAAAGTTGCTATACGGCCCCGATTACAGCCCAAGAGTGCGAAAACCGACGTGAGAATCTCACGTCGGTTTAAAAGTCTTTAATCGATATCGGAATGAATATCGATCTTCCAGCCGGTGAGGCGTGCTGCCAATCGAGCATTCTGACCTTCTTTACCGATTGCTAGTGATAGCTGGTAATCAGGCACTGTTACCCGGGCAGTTTGGGCTTCTAGGTCTGTGACTTCAACGTTGACAACCTTAGATGGTGCCAGCGCATTTCCAACGAAGGTGGCTGGGTCTTCAGAGTAATCAATAATGTCGATCTTCTCGCCACCAAGCTCGCGCATGATATTGGACACACGTTGACCGCGTGGTCCGATACATGCTCCCTTTGCGTTGAGGTTTTTCACCTTGGCTTGGACTGCCACCTTGGAGCGGTGGCCGGCTTCGCGGGAGATCGCCACGATTTCTACAGAACCATCGGCAACTTCTGGGATTTCCAGTTCAAACAGTCGGCGTACCAGCTCAGGGTGGGTACGGGACAGGTTGATCTGGATGTCGGTGTTTCCTTTACCAACGCCAACAACGTAGCACTTTACGCGGTCGCCGTGCTTGAGTTTTTCACCTGGGATCTGCTCTGCTGGCAGCAACACACCATCTTGGTTGTCAGCTTCGGTACCGAGCTGGACAATGATAATTCCGCGTTCCGCTGCGTGTGCATCAGCTTGAACGATGCCTGAAACTACGGTGCCTTCATAATCTGCATACGCGTCAAAAGCTCGGCTTGCTTCTGCTTCGCGCAGTGCTTTAACGATGGCATCGCGTACTGCGCGGGCGCTGACACGGCCGAAGTTTGATGGGGTGTCATCGTATTCGGAAAGTAGCTCGCCGTTTTCATCAAATTCTGAGACGATAACTTCCACTGAGCCGGTGGTGGGATCGATGTCCACGCGTGCTTTCAGGTTCTCAGACGCTTCATTTTCGCGATTGTCCATGTAGGAGTGCAAAAGTGCGGAGGCGATGGTGCGCATCAAATCATGAACAGGGATACCTTTTTCAGATTCGATGGCTTTTAAAGCCTGGACATCAATATTCACTTGTCTTCCTCTCAAGCTTCCACCACGTACTGTTTACGCGGTGGCTTCGTCGAATGTGCTTTCTGCGATGGCGATTTCATCCTGCGCAGGTTTAGCGAATTCAATTTCTACCACTGCACGAGGCGATTGTGCTAATTCCAAAGTTGTGACCTCGAGCAACTTTTTATTTCTTTCGATCAAAACAACGGCAGTTTCAGCGTCGTTAAGCGCCCCGATGCGCGCTACCCGCTTTTTGCCATCTTGATCTAGCGCAACCAAGCGACCACGGTTTCTGCGCCAGTGTCGCGGCAAAGTTAGAGGGGTGTCCACGCCCGGCGTGGACACTTCAAGCGTGTAGCCGGCACCGAAGTTGAGCTCACCACGCTGCTCGGCGGCGTCGAAAAGCTCTCCAATTTCTTGGCTGAGCACTTCCAATTGGTCAAGATCTGGACGTGAATCTGAATCCACCTTGATTGCGACTGCAGATTTAGGACCCGCTTTGGTGACCTTGAGTCCCTCTAAATCAAATTTGTGGGAAGCCACCAGTGGGTCAATAAGCGCGGAAAGTGTTTCTGGGGTTGGAAAAGCCATAAAGACAAGGATAACCTGCCGGTGTGAATGCTTGGGCTATTACACTGTGAACCCATGCGTAGGCGTATCTCTGTTGTCCTTGGTTTTTCACTTCTCACAGCCTCATTAACGGCGTGTACTCCGTCACCCAAACCGAATGAAACCTTGGCTCAGATGTATCAAGATGCGCTTTTTGATTCCCAAGCACTCGCTACATCCCAGCCGGAACTTGCATCACTGCGCACTGAGCAGGCTGAAGAATTGTTGGCTGAAATTCATCGGATTTGCGGGTTTGACGATGAGGGCACTGTTCCCGCTTCGTGCGAGGTTGAGGTACCAGCGGTTGCGATCCTCCCGGCCGATGATCCAGAACAATATTTCAGCGATAGTCAAGTAAAAATCCTTGACAATCTGGATGATATTCCGAAAGATTCCGTCACGCTGGTCATCGAGCAGTTTATTGAACAATCCAGCTTCGTACAGGGAGCGGACACCCCTGCGCTCCCCGACCTGGACCTTAGTGATGAAGAGTTCGCCACTGCTCAAGATTTGGCTGACCGTGAATTTTCTGCGGCGTGGTCACTGGGGGTTGCTTTGAGCCAAGCTCCTGAATATCAGGACGCGATTGAAACGGCCATCGATAACCATCACGAGCGCGCTTCCCTACTGCAAACCATTACCGATCTTGATACGTTCGCCGAACCCGGTTATATCAGCGAGCTACCTGCACCAACTGACCAGGCATCCGCGTTAGAGACCGTAGACGCCGTGCAAAGCAACATGCTTCAGGCCTGGCACGCAGCGGCAAGCGCTGCAACCACCGATTCCTGGCGCGTACTGTGTGCGCAAATGGCCGGCGCCACAGCGCGCGACATATCGCTTATCGACGCCTCCTAGCCGTTTCATCTACGTCACGCTAAGCACTTACCGACTGTCACAACCATCGCCTAACCTTCTTAACATTAGGCCCTACAACTCCGGATTTGTCTTCAAAATTCCAGATTCGGACCAGTTAAGGTTGACAGAATACAACGGTAGCTAGCGTTTTTGGGCGATTTGACTGGGGCATTTTCTAAAACTCCCACAAGCGACCAAATCCATAGGTCATCCGAGGGATCTTGGTCTCCAGTGCAAGTTTGCTCGCCTGGATTCTGACGTGAGCGACCAAAATCTTGGCTTCCAGAGTATTTTTTGGTCGCCAGGTGAAATACGGTGAAAATCAGCGCAAAGGTTTAAGAAAAAGTGACCTCGTAAATTCGCCCCTCACGGCCTTTCGGGCCTCAAGTGGTATAAATACTCACCGGACAACTTCGAGGCCTTAAACAGGCCGTGAACCTTCTCACGCATACAGTGGTTTCTTAATGTTGATTTCAGTCGGTTCTAGGTGATGTTCCTAGCTGCATTGAACTCATGGTCTCGAACTTAAAGCGCAAACTAGTCCCAGCCCAAGGCTGCAAAATTATGTTCTTATGGGGCGACTTCTTATGGGGCGACTTCGCTTTGAAATCAGCCCAGCGCAGTTTGATGTCGACCACGTGAAATCGCCAGTGCATCAATACCCATGACTTGGCCAAAATCTTGGAAGTGATTGATCCCCCCGCTCGAGAAAGAACCGGAGTCTAAACAAAATAAGACTTCTAGACATTGCTCAATGTGCCAGAAAACCTACTTTGCCTAATTTACTTCCACTTGCGTAATTTCCACCACTTTTGGCAATTCACCGCACCGCGAGGCGGACATTTCTCCGACCAGGCGCGCAAACGATTTCAGTTCGACTTTCCCGAGTACACATTCTGTTTACACTCTTTTGGGGGTGCACTGGATAACGATTCATCTCACAAATTTCGATCAATCTATAGAAAGAAATTTGCAAAATTGGCATAAACTCCCAGCTCGTTCAAAAAAACCTTGCAAGATAGTTAATTTTCCCTCACAAAAATTTAGGACTTAGATCTCCCTACGGTTTTGTTGTGACTCACATCGCACATAGTATTTCAATCACCGGATCCCACTCGGTCAATGGACCCAGGGGAATATTCATAACAACGGAGGTCAATCATGACTTTGAAGAAGTCTCTCGCCGTAACAACGGCGGCTGCACTTGCTCTAAGCCTTGCTGCCTGCTCATCTGATTCCTCATCAGATGGCTCTGCATCAGGTGGAGACGGTGGCGGCGACAACTACGTCCTCGTCAACGGCACCGAGCCTCAAAACCCACTCGTTCCTGGCAACACCAACGAAGTAGGTGGCGGCCGCATCGTCGATAGCCTTTTCGCAGGGCTGGTCTACTACAACATTGATGGTTCCCCAGTTAACGATGTTGCTGAGTCCATCGAGCTTGAAGGTGACAAGACCTACCGAATCACCATCAAAGAAGGACAAACCTTCACCGACGGAACCCCTGTTACGGCCGATAGCTTCGTCAATGCATGGAACTACAACGTAGCTAACTCCACCTTGTCTGCTTACTTCTTTGAATCCATTCTTGGATACGAGGAAGGCGTGGAGTCCATGGAAGGCCTCAAGGTTGTTGATGACACCACCTTTACCGTGGAGCTAACCCAACCAGAATCTGACTTCCCGCTGCGCTTGGGATACTCCGCATTCTTCCCACTTCCTGACTCTGCGCTCGAAGACATGGATGCATTCGGTGAGAACCCTGTGGGCAACGGTCCATACAAGTTGCTTGAGTGGAACCACAACCAAGATGCCACCATCGTGCCAAACGAGGATTATGACGGTGGCCGTGTAGCACAAAATGATGGCGTGAAGTTCATCTTCTACCCTACCTTCGATTCTGCTTACGCTGATCTGCTCTCCGACAACCTCGATGTCCTAGACACAATCCCAGACTCAGCTTTCTCTTCCTTTGAAGATGAGCTATCGGGACGCTCCATTAACCAGCCTTCAGCTGTGTTCCAATCCTTCACCATCCCAGAGCGTCTAGAGCACTTCTCCGGTGAGGAAGGCGCGTTGCGTCGACAAGCAATTTCTTTGGCAATCAACCGCGATGAGATCACTCAGACCATCTTCGAAGGCACCCGCACCCCTGCAACCGACTTCACCTCCCCGGTTATTGACGGCCACTCAGATTCACTTGAAGGTGCGGACGTACTGACCTACGACCCAGAGCGCGCCAAAGAGCTGTGGGCACAGGCTGACGAAATCAGCCCATGGTCCGGCGAGTTCTCTATCTCCTACAACGCCGATGGCGGCCACCAGGCATGGGTTGATGCAACTGCTAACTCAATCCGCAATACCTTAGGCATTGATGCGATTGGTAACCCATACCCAGACTTTAAGTCCCTGCGCGATGACATCACCAACCGCACCATCAACGGCGCATTCCGCACCGGTTGGCAAGCAGACTACCCATCATTGAGCAACTTCCTTGGACCGTTGTATGCAACCGGTGCAGGCTCCAACGATGGTGACTACTCCAACCCTGATTTCGACGCCAAGCTCGTTGAGGCTGCAAACGCTTCCGATGTAGATGCAGCAACCCCGCTGTACAACGAAGCACAGGAAATCCTGCTTAAGGATCTCCCTGCTATCCCAACCTGGTATCAAAACGCTGTGGGAGGCTACTCCGCCAACGTAGACAACGTGGAATTCCAGTGGAACTCACAACCTGCCTACTACCAGATCACTAAGAACTAGTAGCTCCGCAGATTCACACTCGCTCACTTGTTAGAGCATGAAAGAAAGGCCCAGGTTATGGATTCTCTCAAACCTGGGCCTTTCATATTCACCTCCTGCATCACCTTTTCTTACAGTCTTTAGAAAATAACTTCATCCGGCGCTTAATCTCTTGTTTTAAGCGCCTAGCACTAATAATCTATCCCCCAGCAAGCAAGGACACCCCGCTTATGCTTCGTTACGTCGGGCGACGTTTGCTCCAAATGATTCCGGTCTTTTTCGGAGCAACCCTGCTGATATACGCCCTCGTGTTCCTTATGCCAGGTGACCCAGTCCAGGCATTGGGAGGTGACCGTGGCCTAACCGAAGCTGCGGCAGAGAAAATCCGTCAAGAATACAATCTTGATAAACCGTTCATTGTCCAATATCTCCTCTACATCAAGGGCATCTTCGTCCTTGACTTTGGCACCACATTCTCTGGACAACCGGTGATCGATGTGATGGCCCGGGCATTCCCCGTCACCATCAAACTTGCCATCATGGCCTTGTTGTTCGAGGCAATCCTGGGCATCATTTTTGGTGTCATCGCAGGAATCCGCCGTGGTGGAATCTTCGATTCCACCGTGCTGGTTCTCTCCCTGGTTGTTATCGCAGTGCCAACCTTCGTTATCGGTTTCGTGCTGCAATTCCTAGTCGGTGTGAAATGGGGACTACTCCCCGTCACAGTCGGTTCCAATACCTCAATCAAGGCATTGTTGATGCCCGCCATCGTCCTGGGCGCGGTTTCATTCGCTTATGTTTTGCGCCTCACACGACAATCAGTAAGTGAAAACCTCCGAGCTGATTATGTCCGAACGGCACGAGCAAAAGGCATGTCAGGCTTCAACGTCATGAACCGCCACGTGCTTCGAAACTCACTGATTCCTGTTGCTACCTTCCTTGGCGCTGACCTTGGCGCACTCATGGGTGGCGCGATTGTCACCGAAGGTATCTTCGGCATCAACGGTGTCGGTGGCACGCTTTATCAGGCCATTTTGAAAGGTGAACCCACCACGGTTGTGTCTATCGTGACCGTGCTAGTCATCGTCTACATTATCGCCAACCTTGTCGTGGACTTGATCTACGCCGTTCTCGATCCGAGGATCCGCTATGCCTAATAATGAATTCCACACCAACCATTCGTTGGGCCAAGACGACCAAACTCCAGATCAGGCCCATTTCTTCCCACAAGGACGCGGCGAAGCCCTCGTACGCCCTGGCCAAGAACACTTCATCGCCACCACTGATGAAACTGGTCTAGGCGCTGTCGATGCAGTTGCTGATGATTCTGCACCCACCTCCATGTGGGGCGAAGCCTGGCGAGACCTACGCCGACGCCCTCTGTTTTGGGTATCCGCACTGCTGATCCTTCTGGCACTGCTATTAGCTGCAGTTCCACAGCTTTTCACCTCAACTGATCCTCAATACTGCGTGCTTGCTAATTCACTCGATGGCCCACAGTCTGGTCATCCTTTTGGATTTGATCGTCAAGGTTGCGATATTTTCGCGCGCACAGTTTATGGTGCTCGTGCATCGGTTGCCGTGGGTGTCTTAACCACATTGTTGGTGGTCTTAATCGGCACTGTTTTCGGAGCATTAGCTGGATTCTTCGGTGGCATCATGGACACCATCTTGTCCCGCATCACCGATATGTTCTTTGCCATCCCACTAGTTCTGGCAGCCATCGTTGTGATGCAGATGTTCAAAGAACACCGCACCATCATCACCGTGGTGCTAGTCCTCGGACTTTTTGGCTGGACAAATATTGCACGCATTACGCGCGGTGCTGTCATGACTGCGAAAAACGAAGAATACGTCACCTCAGCTCGTGCACTTGGTGCATCCAAAGCAAAGATGCTGTTGTCCCACATCATGCCAAATGCGGCAGCACCCATCATTGTGTATGCCACTGTGGCGTTGGGTACCTTCATCGTGGCCGAGGCAACACTGTCCTTCCTTGGTATTGGTCTTCCGCCTTCAATTGTTTCTTGGGGCGCAGATATTGCGAAGGCCCAAACATCACTTCGCACCCAACCAATGGTGCTGTTCTACCCCGCAATGGCACTGGCACTGACCGTTTTGAGCTTCATCATGATGGGCGATGTCGTCCGCGACGCTCTGGATCCTAAGTCGAGGAAGCGATGAGTAACAACACCCAACCAATCCCTAACCACGCCGGTGAACAACCTTTGTTGGAACTAAAGGACCTAAAAATCTCCTTCACCTCCTCTACCGGTGTTGTCGATGCTGTCCGTGGCGCGAATCTCACCATCTACCCTGGCCAATCTGTAGCCATCGTGGGTGAATCCGGTTCTGGTAAATCCACCACCGCTATGTCCATCATCGGGCTGCTTCCTGGCACAGGAAAGGTGACGGAAGGTTCCATCACCTTTGATGGAAATGACATCACCGGCTTGAGCAACAAGCAGATGGAAAAGTACCGAGGCTCCGAAATCGGTCTTGTCCCCCAAGATCCCATGACAAACCTCAATCCAGTGTGGAGGATCGGCACCCAAGTCAAGGAATCACTGCGAGCTAACAACGTGGTTCCGGGCTCTGAGATGGACAAGCGCGTAGCAGAAGTCCTGGCAGAAGCAGGACTGCCCGATGCAGAACGACGCGCAAAGCAGTACCCACATGAATTTTCTGGCGGTATGCGCCAGCGTGCATTGATCGCAATCGGTTTGGCTGCCCGCCCGAAGCTACTGATTGCTGATGAACCAACCTCTGCACTTGATGTCACGGTGCAGCGTCAGATCCTTGATCACCTGGAAACATTAACCAAAGACCTTGGCACCGCGGTGCTGTTTATTACCCACGACTTGGGTCTTGCTGCTGAACGCGCTGAACACCTCGTGGTGATGCACCGTGGACGCATCGTGGAGTCTGGACCATCGCTTAAGATTCTGCGTAATCCGCAGCACCCATATACCCAACGTCTGGTTAAGGCTGCACCTTCGCTTGCTTCTGCACGTATCCAAAGCGCCCAGGAACAAGGCATTGAGTCTGCAGAACTCCTTACCGCCACTGCGATTGCAGAAGGCACCATTCCAGAGATGGATGAAAAAGTCATTGAGGTCAAAAACCTCACTCGCGAATTTGATATTCGTGGTGCCCGAGGCGACAAGAAGAAGCTGAAGGCTGTTGATGATGTGTCCTTCTTCGTGCGAAAAGGCACCACCACCGCATTGGTCGGTGAATCCGGCTCTGGTAAATCAACCGTAGCCAACATGGTGCTCAACCTCCTTGAGCCAACCAGTGGACAAGTGCTCTACAACGGCACTGACCTCACCACATTGAGCAATAAGGAAATCTTCCAAATGCGGCGCAAGCTGCAGGTGGTGTTCCAAAACCCTTATGGCTCACTTGATCCGATGTACTCCATCTACCGGTGTATTGAAGAACCATTGACCATCCACAAGGTTGGCGGAGACCGTAAAGCACGAGAAGCTCGTGTAGCCGAACTTCTTGATATGGTGTCCATGCCCAGGTCCACCATGCGCCGCTACCCCAACGAACTTTCTGGTGGTCAGCGCCAGCGCATCGCTATTGCACGTGCACTGGCTCTTAATCCAGAAGTAATTGTTTTGGATGAGGCAGTGTCCGCGCTGGATGTATTGGTGCAAAACCAGATCCTCACTCTGCTTGCAGAACTACAGCAGGAACTGAAGCTGACCTACCTGTTCATCACTCATGACTTGGCGGTTGTTCGACAAACCGCCGACGATGTTGTGGTGATGCAAAAAGGCAGAGTCGTTGAAAAAGGTCGCACCGACGACATCTTTAATGATCCTCAGCAGCAGTACACCCGCGATTTGATCAATGCTGTCCCTGGATTGGGCATTGAATTAGGCACTGGAGAAAACCTGGTTTAACCAAGTCTTCCGCAAAACACCTCTGCCCCGGCCCAAGACCTTAAAAATCTTGAACCGGGGCAGAATTTTACTCAAAAGAAATTACTTGCGAGCCTGTGCAACCATCTCGACGATCTGAGAAACAGCTTGATCTGCATCTAGTTCAGTCTTCTCACCACCGCGGACGCGAAGCTCAACTTTGCCTTCGGCGTAGCCACGGCCCAGGATCAAGGCGAATGGCATACCCAAAAGTTCGGCGTCTTTAAACTTCACGCCGGGGCTAACTTTGGGTCGGTCGTCGAAAAGCACTTCGATGCCTGCGGCAGACAGCTCTTCCGCAAAGCGTTCTGCTGCCTCGATGGCTGCGGCGTCTTTGTTCGCCGCAACAACATGGACCTGGTACGGGGCAACTTCCACGGACCAGTTGAGGCCTGCTTCGTCGTGGCGCTGCTCTGCCAAAACGGCGAGCAGGCGGGTCACGCCCAGACCGTAGGAACCCATGGTTGGGATGGCGCGCTTGCCGTTTTCGTCGAGGATCTGAACGTCGAAAGCTTCGGTGTACTTGCGGCCTAGCTGGAAGATGTGGCCGATTTCGATACCACGAGCAAGGGTCAGGGTGCCTTCGCCTTCTGGGGCTGGATCGCCTTCTTTGATTTCCGCTGCTTCTATGAAGCCGTCTGGGGTGAAGTCACGACCGGCAACCAGACCAATGACGTGGCGTTCTTTTTCATCGGCGCCAGTGATCCAGGAGGTGCCGGTGACAACGCGAGGATCAGCAAGGACTTTCACACCATTTTTCGCAAGACCTACTGGCCCGACGTAACCCTTGACCAGGAATGGGTTCTTCGCAAAGTCAGATTCCACAGCAAGCTCAACTTCAGCTGGCTCCAGGGATGCCTCGAGGCGCTTCATGTCGACTTCGCGGTCACCTGGTAGCAAAATTCCGGTGAGCTCTGCTTCTTCTGCACCTGGCTGACGAACCTTGACAACGATGCACTTGAGGGTGTCAGCTGCAGTGACCTCACGGCCATCAATTTTCACGTCGATGGAGTTTGCCCACTCAACCAAAGCATCGATGGTTTCAGAAACTGGGGTTTCGTAAACAACTGCTTCCGGCAGGCCTTCGATTTCGCGCTCAACACCTGGCTGTGTAACAACAGCTTCAACGTTGGCAGCGTAGTTTCCGGAGGTGGAGCGCACGAAGGTGTCTTCGCCGTTTTCAGAAATAGCGAGGAATTCCTCAGAAGCCGATCCACCCATGGCACCTGAAGTTGCCTGGCAGATCGCGTATTCCAGACCAAGGCGGTCAAAGATACGCTGGTAGGCTGCGCGGTGGTTTGCATAAGACTGCTCCAAACCAGCGTCAGTCATGTCGAAGGAATAAGAATCCTTCATCACAAACTCACGACCACGAAGCACACCCGCGCGTGGGCGTTCTTCATCGCGGTACTTGGTTTGGATTTGGTACAAGGTGACAGGGAAATCCTTGTAGGAGCTGTACAGATCCTTCACCGTTGCGGCGAACATTTCCTCATGTGTTGGGCCGAGAAGGTAATCAGCACCCTTGCGGTCTTTCAGACGGAACAAAGAATCGCCATACTCTGTCCACCGCTGCGTGGTTTCATAAGGTTCGCGTGGGAGCAATGCTGGGAACAGCAATTCCTGTCCACCGATCGCATCCATTTCCTCACGCACAACAGTTTCAATGTTGCGCAGGGCGCGTAAACCGAGTGGCAACCAGGAGTACACACCTGGGGCAACACGGCGGATATATCCTGCACGGACAAGCAGCTTGTGGCTTGGTACTTCTGCATCTGCAGGGTCTTCGCGCAGGGTGCGCAAAAACAGCGTGGAAAGACGTGTGATCATGAGTGACAAATATACCCTCTCAACTTGGCTTCAACTGCCCTGCCCCCTTAAATATGCCCCTTAAATATGTAAGCAGGCTTTTAAAGTATCCTCTGATGCATGCTTATTGTGTTGCCTCCTTCTGAAACAAAGACCCCCGGTGGACAGGGAGCGCCTCTTGATTTTCACAGTTTAAGTTTCCCGACGCTGAACGATGCACGTCAAGCAATTCTTGCTGACCTGCAGAATTTGGACGTTGATCAAGCGCTAAAAGTTTTAGGCATTTCAGAAAAACTGCGTGCCGAGGCCGAAGCTAACCGCGTTTTGGATCAAAGCCCAACCATGCCAGCAATTTTTCGGTATTCCGGTGTGCTTTACGACGCCCTTGATGCCTCCACCTTGCCAGAAAAAGCACTAGGTCGCCTCGCCATCGGCTCGGCACTTTTCGGGCTCGTGCACGCAACCGATCCAATCCCCCACTACCGCCTGTCTGGCGGCACAAAACTTCCCACCAAAACAGGCGAGCTGCCCACGATGAAGGCGCGTTGGGGCACCAGCATCAGCGAAGCGCTTATCGACGTCAACCAGCTCGTGATTGATCTCCGCAGCGGGACCTACCAACAATTGGGGCGCCTAAAAGACGCAGTAACCGTCCGAGTGGAATCAGTCCTTGAAGACGGCACCCGCAAAGTAGTCAGCCACTTTAATAAACACTACAAAGGTGAACTTGCCCGCGTGCTCGCACAATCAGAAAAAGAAGCTCACAGTGCGGCAGATGTCATGGCGATCGCCCAAGAGGCAGGCCTTGTGGTGGAATACAACCCCAACCACAAAGAAACCCTCACGATGGTTGTTTAACCTGGATTCAGAGGACTAATAGCAACTGTCACCTGAGGGTCATGGTTCGTATTTGACGATCTAGTTGGGGGCAGTGTCTTAAAACCGTCTTATTCGACCAAATACATAGGCAAACACACAGGTTCTTGGTCGCCAGATCAAATGTGCAGGCCGGGATAACACCATATTCGACCAAAACGTTCTCTAGATATGCTGCTTTGGTCTCTAGGCAAAAAGAACCGCAAACCTTGAAAAGCGTTTGGAAAAAGTAACTTCACTGATACGCCACTCAAGAAGTACCCACTAGAATTGTCGGCCCTCTTAAACGGGCCGATAAGCAATTGTGAAAGTTGTGTCGTAAGCCTTTGGTAGCCAGCAATTTTAAGCGTTAATCACCATCTTGATGTGCTCGGAGTTAAGATCACGCAACCTTACACACACCCCACCAAGCATCTCAGCTAGAACCCCGGCGCGCTCTTTACGAACCTTTAGTCTGCCTTCACAGTCGATGACTACATTTCCAGACAGCTGGGATTTCACCAATGTTTCTGCCGCGGTAGCGATACCTGCTTCGCCTGCATCGGAGGTGTCTTGTCCGTCTGTCATCACCATGAGGATTGCTCTACGCCCTGGTTCTTTACGGCGTTCCCTGGCCATGAGGTCTTTGGCCATAAGTAATCCTTCTGCCAAGGGTGTGCGCCCACCCATGGGCATATCCTTTAACTTCTGCTGTGCTTGTTCCACAGAGTTTGTCGGATTTAGTACCAAAGTGGGCTTGTTGCCGTTGACCGCGATGACCGCAACCTTGTCGCGGCGCTGGTAGGCGTCGTTAAGCATGGATGTTATAGTCCCGGTTACCGCGCGCACCCTGGAACGCGCAGCCATGGACCCCGATGTGTCGACGACGAAAACAATGAGGTTGGCTTCGCGGCCACGGCGCAGGGATCCGCGCAGGTCATCTGGTCTGAAATCGACGACACCTTCAACGATGTTTGCACCGCGTTCGGTAGCTGCCATCAGTGTGCCCACCAAGTTGATGCCGTGTCCGCCTTTCTTAGGACGGACATCAGCACCCTGGCGGGAATACGCCTTGGAACGCCTGCCTGGAGTGGAATTCTCCTCTCCCATGGACTGCAAGCGAAGATGCCTAGGAGCGAAAGGGCTCGCCGGATCCGGCAGTACCTACCTTTCCAGTTGTCTGAGCTTTGGCTTGCGTGGTGCCTTGCATGCCATCTTCCTCAGTCGGGTTATCGGTATCGGTAAAAGCTTCTGCTCCGGTTTCCTCATCAGTGATCTTGGCTGCAGGTCCTTTATCTTCATTGTCTTTGAAGAAATCTCGAGCTTCCTGCAGGGTCTCTTGAAGTTTGCGCTCTTCCATTTCTGGGGCATCAAAAGGATTGCGACGACGACGGTGTGGCAATGCTAAACGTGCAGCGATTTCTACATCATCTTCATTAACCACATCTCTGCCCGACCACGCCGCATGGGCCAAGGCAGTTCGGGTAATCACCAAATCAGCTCGCATGCCATCTACCTCAATGCGGGCACACAACCATGCGATCTGTGAAAGGATCCCATCTGGCAATTCCACGTTTGGCAGCAAGTCTTTTGCGGCCGCGATGCGCTTCGAGGTGTCCTCATCTTGAGTTGCCCACTGCTCCATGAACTGCTCAGGGGCATTTTCATACGCTAACCTGCGCCGAATAATTTCAACGCGAACCTCAGGATCAGTAGACGCTGCCACATCTACGGCCAACCCAAAGCGGTCCAAAAGCTGTGGGCGAAGCTCTCCTTCTTCCGGGTTCATCGTGCCAACCAACACGAAGTTGGCTGGTGACGAATGCGAAATACCATCACGCTCAATGCTCACACGACCGCTGGCTGCTGCATCAAGGAGTGCGTCTACAAGGTGATCAGCTAAGAGGTTGACCTCATCCACGTACAAAACTCCACCATCGGCCTGTGCAAGCAATCCAGGCTGATATTCTGCACGACCGGTGGTAAGGACGGTTTCCATATTCAAAGAACCCACCACGCGGTCTTCTGTGGAACCCAACGGCAGGTTGACCAAAGGGGCATCACCTAAAAGCCCAGCAAAGGCACGCACCGTTGTGGTTTTCGCCGTGCCTTTTTCACCTCTAATAACCACGCCACCGATGCGTGGGGAAATTGCAGTAAGAATCAATGCAAGCCGAAGTTCATCTTGTCCAACGACTGCAGAAAATGGGTAGCGAATCACCTTTTGTGATGTCATGACAGTCTCCTAATTTTGTTGGTGCACTATTGGTGCGCCATTGGTGTGATCAGGCACACCTACCATTGGAGACCTTAACGGGTTTAACTACATATCTCAGGTTTTTTCCATAGACAACGAAGAAATCCCTGGACGACTGTCTACAAAAGTGCTCAACTACCCCCGAATTAACGCAGCCTCTGGAACTTAGAGGCCGGCTACTTGTCCGATCACATACACAGCGGGTGGTTTAATTCCTTGGGTAATCATCTCTTCTCTCAAACTGCCCAAAGTGCATCGCAAGGATCGCTGGGCATCAGTTGTGCCTTCTTGAATAACAGCGGCAGGAGTATCTGCGGCAAGACCACCATCGATTAAAGCCTGAGCAATTAAGCCCGCGTTTTTTACACCCATGATGATCGACAGTGTTCCACCTGATTTAGCTAAAGCTGACCAGTCCACCAAAGACTTCGGGTGGCCGGGAGGCAAGTGGCCTGAAACTACTGTGAAGGAATGCACCACACCTCGGTTGGTGATTGGAATTCCTGCTACTGCTGGAACAGAAACAGCACTGGTAACGCCGGGGATTACTTCGCATTCGATACCGTTACTCGACAAATACTCCAACTCTTCAAACCCACGACCGAATACATAAGGGTCCCCACCTTTTAATCGCACGACTTTAAGACCTTGTCGTGCATATTCAACCAACATCTCATTGGTTCGTTCTTGGGTGACCTGCTTGCCGTAAGGAAGTTTGGAAACGTCCACAACCGTCTTAGTGCTAACATCACACAGCTTCTCCAGTTCAGCGGTTGGGCCCAAATGATCAGCCAAAATAACATCGGCTTCTTGTAGGCGTTTCATTCCGCGCACCGTAATTAAGTCCCAAGCACCAGGTCCCCCGCCAATTAAAGAGACTGGTTGGATAGCTGATGGGGTTTTTGGGGAAGATGTCATGTCCAATCATCCTAGTCGCAACATTTACCAAGACTTGAATACTAGGCTGAAAACCATGAGTACCGCACCGTTTAAACTTGACGCCCAATTCGCATCAGAGTTACCCGAAATGGCGGCACCCTGGCACGGAGAGGACGCCCCCGATCCGGAACTAGTGATATTAAATGAGGATCTTGCCCACTTACTAGGTCTTGATCCTGGCTGGCTTCGCTCCGAAGATGGCATCCAGTTTCTACTTGGCTTAAATCCCGAACCTTTAACTAAGTCGGTTGCCCAAGCCTATTCCGGGCATCAATTCGGACAGTTTGTGCCAAGCCTTGGAGACGGACGCGCTTTACTTCTCGGTGAAGCACATTCTACAGACGGAGTTTTACGCGATATCCACCTCAAAGGCGCAGGTAGAACGCAATTTTCCCGTGGTGCTGATGGACGAGCTACACTTGGCCCCATCCTTCGCGAGTACATCATCTCTGAAGCAATGCACGCACTAGGAGTACCAACAACTAGATCACTCGCGGTATTGACAACTGGTCGAAAAATTCAACGCGGAACTGTTGTTCCTGGAGCTATTTTGGTGCGAGTTGCAACCAGTCACATCCGTGTTGGTTCCTTCCAATACTCAAATATTGCCGGTGGCATTGAACTTTCAACTCAGCTAGCAAATTACGCCATCACACGACACTTTCCTGAGTTAGCACAAAGTTTGGAGAATCCAACACCAGAGTTATACGTATCGTTTTTCAGGTCAGTGCTAAAGCGCCAAGCCTCCACAGTTGCCAAATGGACTCGTCTGGGTTTTGTGCATGGTGTGCTTAACACCGACAACACGCTGATCTCTGGTGAAACAATCGATTACGGCCCGTGTGCCTTTATGGAACGTTTTAGAAAAGACGCCAAATTCAGCTCAATCGACAACCATGGCCGATACAAATTTGAAAACCAACCGTTGATTCTTGGTTGGAATATGGCTCGCTTGGTGGAAACTTTGCTGCCACTACTTGGCCCAACTCCCGATGAAGCAATGACGGCCGCACACGAAGCTCTGGGAGAATTTGATGATTTATGTTCCGCAGCAATCCGCCAGGAATTTGGCCAAGCATTGGGGCTAGATCCAGATCTAGAGATTATCGACGACTTCCAAGAGCTGCTGTACCGCCACAATCCAGATATCACCACCTTGTTACGCTCACTTACCGACAACACAGCCCCACCTGCAGGTTTTGAATCTTTTGCACACACCTGGAAATCCCTCAACCCCGATACTGAGGCGATGAGCAAAGTGAACCCCATTTTCATCCCTCGCAATCACCTTGTAGAAGATGCACTTGCCAATGCTGTTGACGGCGATTTTGAAAAATTCCACGAACTACTGGCAGCGGTAACTGATCCATTCAACCCGACAGCCGGATCGAATGAGCTTCGACTACCCAGCACAGAGGGATTCGAGGAAGACTATATGACTTTCTGTGGCACCTAAAAGTGGTGAGGTTTAGAACTTCTCTATCTCAATCTTCTTCATGCTGAGGAGCTTTTCAAATGCGCCAGGAGAAGCCATAAGTTCTTCCATATTGTCAGGCACAATTTGCCAACTCACTCCGAATTTATCTTTCAACCAACCACAGGCTTCAGCTGTTGGGTCTGCCGACAGTGCATCCCACATTGCATCAAGTTCTTCTTGACCATGTGACTCATACATCAAAGAGACACCCTCATTAAACGAGAAATCTTGGTCCACACCGGAATCCATTGCAAAGATCCATTGCCCGTCTAGCTGGAACTGAGAAAACATCAACGCTTCAGCAGTCGCCGGGCCTGTGGGTTGACCGTATACCGCCCGATCACCAAGGCGTGAATGCGGAAAAACATCCACATAGTATTCCTGCGCTTCAGCAGCCTTATTTTGCGCAGCACCACCAAAAAGCAACATGGGAATAACCGATGGCCCCGGTTCTGACTCAGAGCTACTAAGCATCAGCTGCCAACTGACCCCATATTTATCCTGTACCCATCCGTAATATTCAGAAAATGGATACTTATCTACGGGCATTAATGCTGTGCCACCATCTAAAAGTCTCTCCCACACTACATCCAGATGTTTTCGCGCATGAGGATCCCTTACTGCATCAAAATTCATCATCAGACTGATTGATGCATTCGGAGTAAATTCTTCGCCAGCATTGATCAAGATAATCCTAAAACCCGCTATAGCAAGATCAACGGTGAGAGTCTTTCCTGCAAAAGGTTCCTGGAAATCGAATAATCCAGTTTCTGGGTATGTCACCGTGCTGAGGACTTCCACTCCACCGGGAAAGTCCGAAAACGCGTTGAGGTAAAAGTCAGCTGCTTGATCTGCTGTGCCTTGGCACCAAATATTGGGGATGATCTTTTGCATACCCCCGAGAGTAGATCAAGACAGCATTTCAGCTTCGCGCTGAGGCACATAATCGCAGGCCTAGACACCTTAACGAGCAGAAATCCACCTCAACACCAAAGTAGTGCATGTCACATTTTTATTTAGCCGGAAGGTAAACAAAAACACCCTCATGTACCTTGGAAACCCTTTAAGGCGGAGATTGCCTTTAAGGACTTTAAGGGCTTTTAGGATAGGCCCAAGCATGGGCACATGAGGGTGTCTTTAAACGAAACGCTTTAAAACTTTAAGCTTCTTCGAGCTTCAGCGTCTTCTGAGTGCGCTCCCACTGCTGCGCAAACAGTTCTGGCTCATCAGCAAGTTTCTTGCCATAGGAAGGGATCATGTCCTTCAGCTTGTCGCCCCACTCGATCATACGATCACCGAAGCAACGCTCAAGCAGTTCGATCATTGCCGAAGGTGCGATGGATGCTCCTGGGGAAGCACCGAGCAGACCTGCGATGGTGCCTTCGGAGTTGTTGATCAAGGTGGTGCCGAATTCTAGGGAACCAAACTTAGGGAATCCCGCAGGTTTAATAACCTGAACACGCTGTCCTGCAACGATGGTCTCCCAATCGCCGTTTTGTGCCTCTGGCATGTACTCGCGTAGAGCATCCATACGCTTGTCCTGGTCCTTGAGAACTTCAGTGATCAGGTACTTGGTCAGGTCAAATTCCTGAGCAGCAACACCAAGGTAGGAAGGAATGTTGTCTGGGCGAATGGACTTGAACAGATCCAGGTAGGAGCCTTCCTTCAGGAACTTAGGAGTCCAACCACCGTAAGGTCCGAAGAGGAGACCCTTTTCCCCCTCGATAACGCGGGTATCAAGGTGAGGAACAGACATTGGAGGAGCACCCACGGATGCCTTGCCGTAAACCTTAGCGGCGTGCTGTTCGATCAGTTCCTCGTTAGTGCAACGAAGCCATAGGCCGGATACTGGGAATCCAGCAAAGCCCTTGACCTGTGGGATGCCAGCGCTGCGAAGCAGATCAAGTGCGTATCCGCCAGCTCCGACAAACACGAAGTTTGCTTTGATGGTCTTGGTGTCACCGGTGTGCACATTTTTGACCGTTACAATCCACTTTGCGCCATCAGCTTTCACGCTTTTGACTTCGTGGCCGTAGCGAATCTCAGTACCTTCAACCTCGGCAGCATCAAGATACTGCTTGGTCTGCGCACCATAGTTGATGTCAGTGCCTTCGTCGATCCATGAAATGGCCACTGGGTTGGAGAAATCTCGACCCTTCGCCATCAAGGGAAGCTTCTCGGCGAAAGTTGCCTCGTCGTCAGCGTAGGTCATTCCCTGGAAAAGTGGGTGATCCTTCAAAGCTTCATAGCGTGCCTTGATGTAAGCGACCTGATCTGCACCCTGTCCAAAGGACACGTGAGGGACGGGGTTGATGAACTCACGTGGATCAGAAAGCACGCCTTCATCAACAAGGTGGGACCAGAATTGACGTGAGACCTGGAATTTTTCATTGATTCCTACGGCCTTACCAATTTCAACTTTGCCTTTAACCTCTGGCGTGTAGTTCAGCTCACACAGAGCAGAGTGGCCGGTGCCGGCGTTGTTCCACGGGGAGGACGACTCTTGAGCCGGTCCATCCAAACGCTCGAAGACGATTTGAGACCAGCTTGGCTCCAGCTGACGCAGCATTGCACCCAGAGTGGAGCTCATGATACCGGCGCCGATGAGGACGACATCTGCCTCATCGGTAATCCTCGGTGCGTTCTTCGGGGAATCTGACATGTTCAACTTCCTTTTATCTCCGCGAGTTGTCTGCCGAACAGCACTACAAGGCGCCATTTCATAAATGACCGCCAGCACTTTTGCGCAAGTGTTGGCCACATTTTTGACTGACGCTTGGGGCGTAACCCTTCTTGTTTCTTACAAGAAAGCGTGGGTACACATTGTCCGTGAGTAAACAGTGTACGCCTGCTACCTCGAGCTAAAGAAACAAGGACGCGATATTCCCCTTTCTCAAGCAAATTCCTCCCCCGCACTACCCCCTCCCCCAATTTGCAAAGATAGTAAATGTGAAATTCGCAAACATGAACACCGCTGGAGAATTTTCATGATGCGAACAATCATCGCTTCCCCTCCCATCTTTTCACTGTTCGACATATCGTTAACACCATGAACCATTCGCAGTCTTCATCTACACACCAGTTCTGGCAGCCAGATCTCCTTGGCAAAGGTTATGAATTCCACACAATTGAGCTTGGTGCTGATCCTGATCATGAAACAGATGTTGTTGCCACCCTGGTTCGCTACAATCCTGATTCCTCATCTAAAGAATCATTTGGATCCAGACCTGCATTAATGTGGGTGCACGGCATGACTGACTATTTTTTCCACACCGAGTTTGCCGAGTTTTTCCATAAGGCTGGTTTTGCTGTCTACGCCGTTGATTTAAGAAAATGTGGGCGTTCGTACCGTCCAGGTCAGCAATGGCATTACACCTCTGATCTCGCTCATTACTTTCCAGACCTCACGGCAGCGACGGAAATAATTTCTAAAAACCATCCGCATGTCATTCCAGTTGCCCATTCCACAGGTGGACTTATCGTTCCTTTATGGATGTCAGAAATGCGGCGCAGTAGTCCTAAAGTTGTCCAAAATATTCCAGCACTTGTTTTAAACAGCCCTTGGTTGGACATGATGTATCCGCCACTGCTTATCAAGCTCATCACGCCTGGAGTAAAAATATTGGGCAAACGCTTACCTAAAATGCTCATCCCGGGTGGTGGATTAGGGACCTATGGCAAGTCGATCCATAAAGATTTCTACGGGGAGTGGAATTTCAACACGGAGTTGAAACCTGTTGAGGGTCATAGAAAAAGCATTGGATGGCTACGCGCAATCATGGCCGGCCAAAAAGATGTTCACAACGACCGGGTGAATGTCGGTGTAGATGTACTAGCCCTGTGTTCTGAAAAGTCTTGGTTAAAGTCTGAGTATTCAGAAGAAACTGATATCTCTGATGCAGTGCTGGATGTGCAACACATCCAAAAATGGGCGCCTCACTTAAGTAACCCCGAATCAAGGGTGACGGTTAAGAAGATTCCCGGTGCACGCCACGATGTTTTTCTTTCTAAAAAAGCTACGCGTGACCAGGCGTTTAGCATTCTAAAGAATTGGCTTGATTCCCGGGTGCCAGATTTAGCACCTGGTAAAAAATAAACTAAAACCATAGGTGGGAAGCTTTTCATAGTCTTTAACGTTGAGGTGTATGAGTTTCCTCGAAAGTCACCTATTAATTATCTCAAGCCCACATCTTTTTCTTTAGGAGCCCAATTCATGTCTGAGCAGCAAGCACCGATCAAACATTATGATCTCATCATCATCGGCACTGGTTCGGGAAACTCAATTCCTGGCCCGGAGTTTGATGACAAATCTATTGCGATCGTGGAAAAAGGTGCTTTCGGCGGAACCTGCCTTAACGTGGGCTGCATCCCCACGAAAATGTATGTTTATGCTGCCGATATTGCTCAAGAGATCCAGGAGTCGGCACGGCTTGGCATTGATGCATCGCTCAACGGAGTTGATTGGCCTTCCATTGTTAGCCGCGTCTTCGACAAGCGCATTGACCCCATCGCACAAGGTGGCGAAGCTTATCGACGTGGCCCCGAAACTCCAAATATCGATGTGTATGACATGCATGCCACTTTTGTCGACGCGAAGACAATCTCTACCGGTATTGCGGGTCAAGAACAGCTCATCAGTGGCACAGACATTGTGATTGCAACTGGTTCACGTCCATACATCCCCGAAGCAATTGCTGAATCTGGCGTGCGCTACTACACCAATGAAGACATCATGCGCTTGACCGAGCAGCCACAATCCATCGTGATTGTTGGTGGTGGATTCATCGCGCTGGAATTTGCCCATGTTTTTGACGCGCTGGGCACAAAGGTGACCATCCTTAACCGTTCTGATGTGCTGCTACGTGATGCAGATGCTGATATCTCTGCCAAAATTCTTGAACTTTCTAAGAAGCGTTTCGACGTCCGCCTCAACACTTCAGTCACAGACGTCAGTGAGACACACAACGGTGGTGTCCGAATTTCGGTGAACTCCTCGAACGATATCGAGGCAGACATTTTGCTTGTCGCCACTGGGCGCACCCCAAATGGCGATCAGATGAATCTGTCTGCAGCAGGAATCGACATGGATGGTCGCCAGATCGAGGTCGATGAGTTTGGGCGCACCTCTGCTCAAGGTGTGTGGGCACTAGGCGATGTATCATCTCCCTACAAACTCAAGCATGTTGCCAATGCCGAAATGCGTGCGGTTAAGCACAATCTTGCCCACCCGGAAGATCTACAAAAGATGCCTCATGACTTCGTGCCTTCTGCTGTATTTACCAATCCACAGATTGCACAGGTTGGTATGACAGAATCCCAAGCACGTGAAGCCGGGTTGAATATCACAGTGAAAATTCAGAATTACTCTGATGTTGCCTATGGCTGGGCCATGGAAGATACCGATGGATTCGTCAAGCTCATTGCTGATAAAGACACCGGAAAACTCGTTGGTGCACACATCATCGGCGCTCAGGCATCCACTCTCATCCAACAGCTGATTACGGTAATGGCATTTGGTATTGACGCCCGAGAAGCAGCGTCTCAACAGTATTGGATTCACCCAGCCCTTCCTGAGGTGATTGAAAATGCGTTACTGGGGCTGGATTTTTAACACCTACGCGAACGTAACTTTTGAATACAGAAAATTTTCCATGTCAAATTAATACTTAAGAATTGATCACTAAATTAAGGACTTTTTAAGATTAATTTGAGATAGGTAGCATTTACCCAGGTCACACCTACCCCCAACTAGCACCCCCAAACATTGAGACTAAAAGAAAGACATATAGAATTTCGGGTATTAGATTAACTTCTTCAAAGTGTAGGAAATCTAAGAACTTCGATTGAGATTTGTCGTTGTCTGAATATGCTGAATCTAGTCAGGCTGCTTCAAGTCAAGATCATTAAATGCGCTTTTTTGCTGAAAGCCATCTTGAAATGCCTTAGGCTTTTAGTTGCTAGAACTTGACAATCCCTCTGTTTCTTTCATTAGGAGCAGAAAACCCGACTACTCCTAAAGGACTTTTCTCATGCGTTCTCTCCGTACCGCAGCAGTTGCAGGCCTTACTGCAGTTGCCCTTTCTGTAGGTTCCGCAGCTGTGGCAACCGCAGCTGAATCCGAGCAAAATCTCTCTTCCGGCTTCGCAGCCCTTTCCTCTGGTGGCGCAGCCGCCGTAGGTGAGGACTGGGATGCAGACCAGCCCGTCAAAGGTGGAGACATCTTTGGTGAAGAGCACGAGCGTGATAATGAAAACACTCCAGCGTGGGCTAAGAACATGTACGATCTAACCGTCCTGGGTGGCATCGCTTCCCTTCTCGGCGTGATCGTATTCCCTGCTTACAACTACCTGGTTTACACCGGTGTTATCAAGGGCTAAAGCGCCCTAACTCTACCTTCATCAATAGCTTGGCTTTACTGAAAGGCTTTTCATCATGCGTAAATTCCGCAACACTGCAATTGCACTAGTTTCTGCAGCTGCAATCACCTTGGGCGGCGTTACCGCTGCTGCCGCTCAGGAAGACACCACTCCTCCTGCAGAGACCGAGACCTCTTCCCTTTCCGGTTCCTCAGGCTCTTCATGGGCTGACTACCACAACGAGTACGAAGGCGACAAAGAGGGCTACGGAATCGACGGCTTCGGTTCTTCCCGCGATGATTCCGGAGAAGAAGTTCCACGTTGGTTGGAGACCTGGGGCAAGGTATTTGATGCTTTGACCGTTACCTCCGTTCTTGGTCTTGTTGTCTTCCCTGTTGTTAACTTCCTGAAGTACAACGGCGTCATCAAGTAATCTGCAATTTCCTGTCAAATTGCTAAAGGCATTAACCACATGTGGTTAATGCCTTTTTTGATTGCGTAGAGTAGAAAGGTACGTCTACTTCCATATCTTTAGTTTGCGAAAGCGATCAGCCCGATACCTGTGTCCGGATTTCTCACTCCCCCAGCTACACCCCATATTCGCACTGCTACGGCCAGCATCGCTACTGCCGTAGCTGTAGCGCTGTCTGTTTTTGCCGCCGCATTAATCCCTGGAAGTGTGCTTTATTCTGTCTTGACTGCTGGAGGCGTTGCACTGGGTGCGGCCTCTGGCATTGCGGCACTTCGTCATCGTGGGGGACTTCGACTGTTTCAATGGCTCTCGGCTCTGGGAGGCATCATAATCTTATTGCTTGGAATTGTTGTCGCGATTGCCAAAGTTGGGGCTTCAGCAAAATTGGCCACGATGGGGCTTATGGCATCGTATTACCTCATGCCCTCTGCTGCACTTGCGTGTTATATCGGAGGTATTGGTCAATTGCCTGCCAAGTGGATGGCGCCAGCTTTTATGTCAACGGCTGGTGCAGGAGCTGCTGGGTGGTTTTCCTTAGGTGCGGATACCGGGTTTGTTCGTTTTCTCATCGTCCTTGCCGCAGCATTTTCACTAATCGGGTGTGTGTTAACGGTGAGGGAATGCGTCGTAACGCAGCCACGCCCAGTAGCTGCATGGCTGCTGGCCCTAGCTGCCTTGTTGCTTGGGGCGATGATGCTTTATACCTTAAGCATTGTGTTTCTTCCGGGCCTGGTATGGCTTCAGCCCACGATGGTCGCTTGGACGCTGATGGCGGCCGGAGTGTGTGCGACTATCGCGGGCATGTTACCTCGACGTTTTTAGACGGAATCATCCGGCAGGGTCAGAATTTCATTGCCGTCTTCTGTGATGACAATGGTGTGTTCAAACTGAGCGGAGAATTTGCGGTCGACGTTTTGGACGGTCCAATCATCTTCCCAAATCTCATAGTCCAGTGATCCAAGGTTGATCATTGGCTCGATGGTCAGTGTCATTCCTGGAACAAGCAGGTCACGGTATTGGGTGTTGTCGTAGTGCAGAACAACCAAACCATTGTGGAAGGTTGGTCCAATGCCATGTCCGGTGAAATCACGGACCACATTGTAGCCAAAACGCTTGGCATAAGATTCGATCACACGACCAATAACGTTGATTTCGCGGCCTGGTTTTGCAGCACGAATAGCTCGCATCATGGCTTCTTCGGTGCGCTCAACTAAAAGGCGGTGTTCTTCTGAAACATCTCCGGCAAGAAATGTTGCATTGCAATCGCCGTGAACACCGTGTTTGAAAGCCGTGACATCAATGTTGACGATATCGCCATCTTCAATAACGGTGGAATCAGGAATGCCGTGGCAGACGATCTCATTTAAAGAGATGCATGATGATTTGGTGAATCCTCGGTAGCCAAGGTCAGATGGGTATGCACCCATATCACAGGTGTATTCATGCACGATGCAATCAATTTCATCAGTGGTCACGCCGGGTTTTACAGCTTCACCGGCGATCTTCAAAGAGTTGGCTGCAATGCGGGACGTTTCCCGCATTTTCTCAATGATTTCAGGGGTTTGGACAAAAGGCTCACCGATGGCTTCTTGGACTTCGTCCTTCCACACATATTCTGGACGTTCAATATGTGCAGGTACTTCCCTAATTGGGGTTGGAATTCCAGGTACAAGAGGCGCGCGCAATTTCGACATGTCCACCATGCTAGTCCCCAACCCTGTCGGTCGGTAAAACGGGTTGGGAGCGACCTATATTTCAGCCTGCGATTTGTGGTTCTGGCACACCCGCTAACACTCCCTCATCTGTGCTCATCGCTATATTCCCGCTGGCTCGCAGTTCATCATATTTAACAAAGAATTCATCAGTAACAGCTGCAGCAGCTTCAGAGCCGCCACCCAGTACTACCAGTGTGGCAAAGGCAATGTCATCTTCGCGGTATCCGGTGAACCACGCGTGTGAGCCTTCATTGATTTCAGCTTCACCAGTCTTTGCGTAAATCTGGCCGCCAGTTTGGCGCATGCCTCGAGCGGTGCCGTCATTGACCACTGATTTCATCATGCGTTGCACATTAGCTAGCACTTGAGGATCCAAGGGTGGAACTTCTTCGCTAGCTACAGTTTCATGCCCAGAGATCAACGTTGGTGTAGGTACTGTGCCTGTTGCAGCAGTTGATGCCACAACTGCCATACCGAATGGGCTAGCTAGATCGAGGCCCTGTCCGTATCCAGATTCGGTGCGATCTAGCACAATGTCACCTTCCGGTACTGATCCGGTCATGGTGTCAAGGCCGGGGATTTGGTAGTCAATACCAAGGCCGAATTGTTTTGCTACATCTTTAAGCTGTCCAGGTTCTAAGTTGGTAGAAATATCAGCAAACGTGGTGTTGCAGGAATTGGCAAAAGCATCATCTAGGGAGGTATTTCCTAGGGAGAAGCTGTTGTAGTTTGTCACGATACGTCCATAAAGATTCATGGTTCCAGGACATGGAACAATGCTGTCTGGGGTCAGATCTTCATGCATTAACCCGGCTGCTGCGGTAATGATCTTGAATGTTGATCCCGGCGGGTATTGGCCCATGAGTGCCACATCGCCGTCTTTATCAGCTTCATCTGTTTGTGCCACGGCAAGGATTTCTCCAGTGGATGGGCGCATGACCACCATCATTGCTTTCATTTCGGCGCGCAGATCTACTGCTTGTTCTGCAGCTCTTTGCACATTGTGATCCAAACTGATGCGCACGCTGGGTGCAAGTTCCGGGGCGTCGTAGGCGATATCATCAATGACTGCACCGTTTGAGGTCACAATGGAGGCTCGCCAACCGTTTGAGCCTTCCAGTTCCTCATCCACGATGCGGGCGACGCGGGCGACAATATCTGGGGCAAAACCTGGATCAGTGGCCACCATCGATGCTTCTTCATTAAAAGTCAGACCAGGAAGTCCTGCTAAGTCCTGTTCCATGCGTGCGCCTAAGTTGGCGTCAACAGTTGTCAATGAATAGGTAGAGTCCCCCAAGTTGCTTAAGACATCATCGACATCAAGGGTGTTGACGTTTTCATCATTTGCATGCGCTGCGTCTAAGTATTCGGCTACGCGTTTGACCACCACATCAGCATCCCCTGTGCTTGGATCAACCAAAATGCGGAAGATGCTTCCCGGCGCGAGTACTGGCGCACCGTCAGAAGAAATGACGTTTGCGCGTTGAGCTTCAATGGCTCGTAATTCCAGGTGTTGGTTGGCACCTAGCTTGGGATGCACGAGTGAAGGTTCCCAGCGCACCGTCCATTCGTTGCGCATTTTGGTCAGCGTCATGGCGGAATCGTAGGTTACTTCGCGGTCTCGGGGTAATTTCCACACCACAGAGAAATTCGCAGTGGCGATGGTGTCCCTGGAGTCCACTGAATTTAAAGTGAGTTCGACGCTTTCTGCTTGCAGTCCGTTGAAGCTGGTGCTTAGCATTTCAGTGGCTAGATCAGCTTGGTCGGTGATATCCGCAATGGTGTCTAAATCTTGCTCCGCCCATGCATCTAAAAACTCTTGTGCAATAGGATCTGCGGTATCGGGGCGTGGCGTGCACGCGGTCAGGCTTCCTCCAGCTATTGCCACCGTCATGCACAATGCCACTACTGACCTGCGCTGCGCCTTGTTCATGGAGTGAAGATTAGCAGCGTAGCCAGCACTGTTCGGTTACCAACACGATCGGTTTATATAATTCCGCGCTGTCGTGCTTCTGCGACTGCAGCTGTCCTTGATGTGACATCTAGTTTGTTAAACACATGCCCCATGTGGCTTTTGACTGTTGCTTCAGTGAGAAAGAGTTTCTTGCCGATTTCTCGGTTGCTTTCACCTTGGGCCACTAATGACAGCACTTCAATTTCTCTGGCACTTAATGCTGTCATGGGGTTGTTCATCCGGCCCATGATTTTGCTTGCTACTTGTTTAGACAGCACGGATTCGCCTCGGGCGGCGTCTCTAACGCCGGCAACAAGATCTTCAGGGGAACTATCCTTTAACAAATATCCCACTGCCCCAGCAGAGACAGCACCTACTACATCACCATCGGTGGAATAGTTGGTGACCACGAGAACTTGTGGTGGGTTGTCGAGTGCTCGGATCATCCGTGTTGCTTCTACCCCACCTGCAGCGTGGTCTCCTGGTTGATCACCAAACCGAAGATCCATCAACACCACATCAATTCCGCCCTGTGCTGCTGCAGCTAAGGCTTCATCGGGAGTAGCCACCATGCCTGCGATCTCGAAGTCTGGTTCGCTGGCTAACAGTGAGGCTAAACCCGCACGGACAACAGGATGATCATCGGCAAGTAGGATTCGGATCATTGGTTTTGGCTCCTTGTGGGATAAGGGAATCTGGCGGAAATTCCAGTCCCAGACCCAATAGTAGATTCAATAATTAGTCGTCCGCCAAGCCCTTCTGCCCGGCGTTGTGCGGTGGGTAGCCCCACGGATTGTCGTCGCATTACCTCAGCAACATCAAAGCCTTGACCATTATCTAGAACATCAAGCAGCACCTGATCATCTTGGTATGTCAAGGTCACTTTGGCCTGCTCAGCTTTTGAATGTCGCACGACATTTCCCACCAACGTTTGCGCGACTCGAAGGATCTCTGCTTCCATATGATCAGGCAACACCCGCGGGTTACCATCAACTTCAAAACTGATGTGTTGTCCCATCGGAGTCGTCGAGGTCAACCTAGCCAGCGCCACCGGCAAATCAGCCCCAATCAGTGGTGTCGGTTGAAGCGCGGCAATGATATTTCGCGTTTCCGCCAAATTCTCCGCAGTGGTTTGCCTGGCCAATTGAATATGGCTTAACGCTTGTGGATCATCAACACGTTTTTCTGCCGCATGCAACAGCATTTGAATTGAAGACAGCCCCTGGGCCACTGTGTCGTGTATCTCGCCCGCTATGCGGGCGCGTTCTGCCTGCTCACCGGCGCTTTTCGACGCCCGGATCGCCGAGGCCCGCGCGTCGACAAGCTCCTTTAAGGTTTGTGTTAATAACTGAAAGCACGTACCCAACACCCATGCCACCAGCGCTCCCAGGATTGGTCCGGTGACAACGCCAATGGAAAAACCTAAGTGCATAGCTAAAGTGACCACAGCTATTGCTGTCAGCACCGCAATGAGGATGGCCGATTTTAACGGCGTGGTGATCATGACGCACAAAAAGAACATTGGAAAGACCAAATATGCAGGCTCTGGGCCATCCCAGATCAGGCTGGCCCACAAGATGCTTAGTACTATCAACCATCCCATGCGGTGCGTGCGAAACGGCGAAGTGGGAATAACACCAGCAACATAAACCACGCTGTAGCAGGCAACAAGCACCCACACACCCCAATGGCTTGCACGCCAACACACCAACACCAGCAAAATAGCAACCAGAAAATGCAAACCCCAGGTTAAGGCGTGTTCGATCCGGGCAATTGTCAACTGGGTAGTTTTCACGCCCCCACCATAATTCACAACAGTAGGAGGAGGAATCCGACTTTGGTCGTACTCCAAGAATCGACCACAGCCCGATTAATTTCCCCCTCATCCCCGCGAGACTTATAAGTATGTTTCAAGGACTCAAAGAACTCACCGCCGCAAAAGGCCGCACGCTGCTGATTACCGTTACCGTCGGGCTCATCGCCGTGCTGGTCACCTTCCTGTCCGCTCTCACCGCGGGACTCGGACACCAATCTGTCTCCGCGCTGAAAGACCTTGCTGGGGATAGGGATTTAATCCTCGCCGACTCTGGCTCCACCACACTATCGGCATCTACGCTTTCTGACACAGCCGTTGCAGAATTAGACGCCGAAGGCGCAGACATGCTGTGGCAGGTGCGCGACCGAGTTGGCGATACACCCGTGATGCTGCTCAACTCCCCCGAACTTTCCCCAGGAGAAATCTCACTTCCTGCCGAAATGGATCCAACAGCGGCAACCACACAATTCCACGCCACCAGCATTGTCGACACCGCAAATGATCTCTACCTTGATCACCTGCCCGTCGTATTGATGAACACCTCCGATCTTTCCCACCTCGCCCAAATCCGCGGCGTCCAAGGCCCAGCCGGTGCTTTCCTAGATTCCTCGGACTCCACAGACTCCTCGGACCCCGAAGCGCTTCCCGCAGACACCATTGCACTTTCTGGATCCGATCGATGGAATGCTTCCGCCTCCTATGAAGGCGAACAGATGTCATTAAACCTCATGGTCATCATGCTGTATGTCATCTCCGCGTTGGTACTTGGAGCATTCTTCACCGTATGGACAATTCAACGCCTCCGCGGAATCGCCATCTCCAGCGCACTAGGAGCAGCGCGCCGGGTTCTAATCGCAGATGCACTTGGTCAAGCCGTCATTGTTCTTGCCATAGGAATCATCGTGGGCACATCAATCACTATTCTGTCTGCTCTCGGAATGGGCGACGCGATGCCAGTCGTCATTGATTCCTCCACCACCTTGCTCCCCGCCCTGATTTTGGCTGCCGCTGGCCTCATCGGTGCAGCTATCTCACTTGCCCCCATCCTGCGCGTAGAGCCACGATCTGCGCTCATGACCGCCTAATTTATTAAGGAGTTCCCAATGTCTTTGCATGTTAGAAACCTCAACCTCACCATCGCAGACGGATCCACATCCCGCACCTTATTGAACAATGTCTCCTTCGACGTTGAACCTGGCGAAGTAGTCGGCATCACCGGCCCATCGGGGTCTGGCAAGTCCACCTTGCTCGGCGTGCTCGGCTGCCTCCAGCGCGCCGACTCGGGCACCGCGACCCTCGGCGAGATCGATTTGCTCGCCCCTCAAAGAGGCAAGGAACAAGCTGCTTTACGACGCCAACACCTAGGCATTGTCTTCCAACAGCCAAACCTACTGCCAGCCTTGACTGTCCTGGACCAATTGTTGCTCATCCCCCGGTTAGGAAAAATCCTTCCCCCAAGCCCACGCCAACGCACTCAACACAAAAACACAGCCCTTGAACTTCTCAGTGCCGTCGGCCTCGGCGATCTCACCCGACGCAAAGTCAGCGAACTATCCGGTGGTCAGCAAGCCCGCGTCAACCTGGCACGCGCGCTAATGAACTCACCTCAACTACTCCTCGTCGATGAACCCACCGCCGCCCTCGACCAACATTCCGCCGGTGAAGTCACCGACCTCATCATCAAAATGGCCCACGAGTTCAATGCCCCAACCTTGTACGTCAGCCACGACCTCGAGCAGGTCAAAGCACTCGACCGAAGCATCCAACTAGTTGATGGCTGCCTGCAAAACCCTGCGCTTCAAACGGCGGGGTAAGGAATCGGCAATCTTCTCCTGGTTTTTACCTAGCGACCAAAAGCCTCTCGTCTGAGCAGATTTTGGTCGCTTTTGCCGTTTTCCAGGCCTTCAAAATTGTTCTGGTGACCAAGGGTATTTTGGACAACATATGGATTTGGTCAATTGCGACGGTGTTACTCGGGTTTTGAGCGGTACCGAGAGAAACCAAACATACGTGCCAAGAAATTCAATTTTCAGGAAATCTTGTCATGTATGTTTGGCGCATCGCTCTCCAAACCGAACATACGTGTCAAAGTTTTGGATTTCCGAGAATTCTTGGCACGTATGTTTGGCTTTCCATTGTTTGGTTTTTCATGACAACCACAGTGAAACCCGGCTTGGGTCGAAATAGCTGTTTGCCTCGTATGGATTCAAGTGTTTGTTTGCTTGATCGTGCCCTTGGCGGCATAAGACCAAACCAGGAGACCCAGAAATCACGTTTTCAAAGATTGTGGGTCTCCCAGTTTGGTGGATCTCGCTCAATACCAAACACAGAGACCCAACATTTAAGTTTTTGAAGATTGTGGGTCTCCTGGTTTGGTCGCTCTCAAATTTCAGCCCTTACCCTGAAAAGTCATACCTCCCCAGAAGCGCTTCTCACGGGTTTTCAAGGTCAAGCGCATACATAAACTCATCTAGAAAACTAGAGGCCTTAAACAAGCGATAAACGCCTAACGCGTATTTTCATGCCATCTGTTTTTGGGCTTCCTGGCAGATTAGTGCCGAAATTCTCACCCATGCCAACAATCTGCATTGGTCGAAGAGTCAATATGATCAGCACACCCCGTGAAAATCTCATCTACCCCACTGACCACACACGGCAGAAAGGCACTCGACCTCCCACAGAGATCGAGTGCCTTTAAGCCAAGCGAGGATTACTTAGTAACCTTTACTTCTGCTTTCATGCCTGATGCACTTGCTGCAGCTAGGACTTCAGGGTCCATTTCTTCTGCGATGCGCATTGCTTCTTCAATCAGGGTTTCCACGATCTGTGATTCAGGGACAGTCTTGATCACTTCGCCCTTAACAAAGATCTGGCCCTTGCCGTTACCGGATGCCACGCCGAGGTCAGCATCGCGGGCTTCACCAGGACCGTTAACAACGCAACCCATGACAGCCACACGAAGTGGAACTTCCATGCCGTCGAGAGCTTCGGTCACTTCTTCAGCTAGTGAGTACACATCAACCTGGGCACGACCACAGGAAGGGCACGAAACGATTTCAAGCTTGCGTGGACGCAGGTTCAGCGACTGCAGAATCTGGTCACCAACCTTGATTTCTTCCACTGGGTCAGCAGATAGTGATACGCGGATGGTGTCGCCGATACCTTGAGACAGCAAAGCGCCGAAAGCCACAGAGGATTTGATTGTTCCCATGAACTTAGGGCCCGCTTCGGTGACACCGAGGTGCAATGGGTAATCGCTTTGCTCTGCTAGCTGGCGATATGCCTCCACCATGAGCACAGGATCCGAGTGCTTTACTGAAATGGCGATATCGCCAAAACCGTGTTCCTCGAATAGGCCGGCTTCCCACATTGCAGACTCAACAAGAGCTTCTGGGGTTGCCTTGCCGTTGTACTTTTCCAAGATGCGTTTATCCAAGGAGCCACCGTTGACACCTATACGAATTGGAATTCCGGCATCGCCTGCAGCTTTTGCTACTTCTTTAACGCGGCCATCAAATTCTTTGATGTTTCCGGGGTTCACACGAACAGCGGCGCAACCTGCATCAATGGCTGCGAAAATGTACTTGGGCTGGAAGTGAATATCTGCGATCACTGGGATCGGAGACTTCTTTGCAATGATGGGCAGTGCTTCCGCATCCACGGTTTTTGGGCAGGCAACGCGGACAATGTCACAACCGGTGGCTGTCAGCTGTGCGATTTGTTGCAGAGTGCCGTTGATGTCGTGGGTTTTGGTGGTGGTCATGGACTGGACGGAAATTGGGTGATCCGAGCCAACGCCCACTTTGCCGACCATGAGTTGGCGTGTCTTGCGACGTGGAGCCAGCACAGGAGGTGGGGTCGGAGGAAGGCCAAGGCCAATGGGCAGGCCAGTTGGGGTAGACAAGTTACATACTCCTAGAAAAGGAAGCGACACATAATTTCTGTGTGCCTCCGGAAAATGTTCTGGGTTAAGTCAGTTATGGCAAAATTGTATCACCGTCACCTTGGATAACATCGGCGCCTGGTGTTCCATTCCGCTAATTAGCCAAAGAGTCGGATGGGATTGACCACATCGGCGACAATAACAAGGCCACCAACGGTCATCAGGACCGCTGCGACTGCCACCGTCACGGGCATAAGTTTGGTGTAGTCTGCGGGTCCGCCAGCTGGCTTTCCGCGAAGTTTGCGGAAGAAGTCGCGGATTTTTTCATACAGCACAACTGCAATATGCCCACCATCAAGTGGTGGTAATGGCACGAGGTTAAACAGGGCAAGGAAGAAGTTTAGGCTGGCCAGCATCATCATGAACATGTCCCACATGGACCGTTCGACAAATTCACCACCGATTCGTGAGGCCCCCACCACGCTCATTGGGCTTTCCACATCACGATCTGCACCGAAGATGGATGCCACAACACCGGGGATTTTCGCAGGGAAAGATTTAAGTCCTTCCCAAGTGGCGCTGATCATGTCGCCGGTAAAACGTGCAGTTGCTCCCACACCCTCAATGGGGCCGTATTTTTTGTACACGTCGGTTGGTGGAAGGCTGGACATTCCAACGGCGCCGACTGTTACTTCAGAACCGTCAGCAGCTAAACGGGTAACAGATTCCACCTGGAGGTCGACGTCGAAAAGCATTCCGTCCCGCTCGATGGACAGCGTTGCCGTTTCGCCTGGAAGTTCGAGGATCGCATTGCGTATGGCGGTGAAGTTTTCCATCTCTTGGCCGTTAACGGCCAAAATCTTATCGCCGTGCTTGATGCCGGCTTCCGCAGCAGGTCCCAAACCGGTACATGTGGATAGCTCGTCCGCCGAAATCTGGGTCTGCGGAACGCACTGAACCGTATCAACAGTCGCCGTAGTATCCAGATCTGGATTCGGAATTCCCGAGGTCACGGCCACGCCATACAGCACCACAAAACCAACGATCACGTTCATGATCACACCGCCAGACAGCACAATGATGCGCTGCCACCAGGGCTTGAGATACATCGCCCGCGGCAGATCTTCCGGGGCAAGCTCATCTTGGGCGGTCATGCCTGCGATATCGCAAAATCCACCCACCGGAATCGCCTTGAGACCATACACGGTCTCACCGCGTTGTTTAGCAAACACCGTCGGCCCGAAACCGATGAAAAAGCGCCGCACTTTCATGCCGAAAATGCGCGCTGTGATGAAATGTCCCCACTCATGAAGCGCGATGGTTACAGCGATGCCGAGGAAAAACAGTACGACACCCAAAAGATAGGCTGCCACGAGGCGGAAGCTCCTTAGCTTACAAGTTGGTTGCCAACCGGTTAATCAAAGCGTTCGCACGCGCGCGTGCTTCAGATTCGGTGGCCAAAATATCGTCGACGTGTGATGCTACACCAGCAAACTGGGAAGCTCCTTGTAAGACCTCGTCGACCACATCGACAATCTGTGGAAACTTAATTCGCCCGCGCAAAAACGCCTCAGCTGCCTCCTCGTTGGCGGCGTTATACACCGCCGGGTAGGTGCCTTTTTGCTTTGCGACGTGCCTAGCCAGGCTTACCGCAGGGAATGCGGCATCATCCACTGGCTCGAAAGTCCAGGTATGGGCTTCGGTGAAATCCAGCGCTGGCTGGGCTTTAGGCACACGATGTGGCCAATCAAGCGCCAACGCAATAGGTAGTTTCATTGACGGTGGTGATGCCTGCGCGATGGTGGCCCCATCAGTAAAAGTAATCATCGAGTGAATAATCGACTGCGGATGCACCGTCACATCAATTAAGTCCGCATCGGTATCAAACAACAGTGTTGCTTCGATTAACTCCAGGCCTTTATTAATAAGGGTCGCGGAATTTAAGGTATTCATCTGCCCCATCGCCCACGTTGGGTGCGCTGCTGCCTGCTGCGGAGTCACCTCCCACATTTGCTCCCTACTCCATCCCCTAAAAGGACCACCCGAAGCAGTCAGCACAATCCGTGACACCTCATCGCGCGTACCCGAGCGCAAGCATTGCGCCATCGCTGAATGCTCAGAATCCACAGGAATAATCTGCCCAGGTTTTGCCTTCGACGTAACATACTCACCGCCAGCCACCAGGGATTCCTTATTAGCCAGCGCCAAAAATGCGCCAGTATCCAAAGTTGCAAGCGTTGCAGCAAGTCCCAATGAACCAACCAAAGCGTTCAACACAGTATCCGCGGGTACCGTTTCCACCAAGGTTTTTGCAGCATCAACACCAGAGATAACCTCTCCTCCGAGTGCGTGCGAAATCTCTGCAGCCGCTGCTTCATCAGCAACCGCAACCCGGTCTGGTTTTAAGCCCAAAGCCTGAGCTTGCGCCACCACCAACTCAGGTTGCGATCCACCTGCAGCAATTCCAACAACATCAAATTTGTCAGGATTATCAGCAACAACTTCCAGCGCCTGAGTTCCAATCGAACCAGTGCTTCCCAAAATAAGGATTTTCTTAGTCACAACTTCCATTCTTACACTTGTTAGCTCATTCCACCGCACCTTGCCTACTACACCCATTTGGGGCAATCCAAACGTATAGGTTTCATGTAATGCCTGCACGATGAATACAAAAGCGCAGTTGGCAAACTCACATATAGCGTGGTTTTTTCGCTTGACCGCGCAAAATATGAGAACATAGGGGAAGTTAAACCAAGTTCTGTAGGTGCTTGTTGAAATGTGCTTTAAGTAGCGTTATTTCAACTTGCGAATAAAGGAGTAAAACGTGGCTGGTTCCTCCCACACGATTGAGCCTGAGATCTACCGCGGTGTATCCACCCTTGATGAGCCTTCGGCTGCATGGGGATGGCACGGTCTCAAGCGCAACACCATCCAACTCGCTGGCTGGATTTCTGTTCTTTTCATGCTTGGATACAATTTCGGTAACCACAAGGGCCACGTTGAAACCATCTGGCTGCTTGTCCTCACCGTATTGTTGGTCATCGGTCTGCTGATCCACCTGTTCGAGCCAAAGCTCTCCCAGGTTCGCACCGTTACCTCCCGCAACAAGCCTGTCGGCCACGTCGAGCCAGACTGGACCTACGACCAGGCAACCCTCACCGGCACCTGGGGTAACCTCACTGACTCCCAGCTTCGCTCCGTCAACATTGAGCCAAGCCGTGTCGCTCACCTGCGTGCTGCAGACTCTGCGAAAGAACTAGACAACTAGTCTTTTAAGAAAGAATGTGGGTGCACCGATTTTTATCGGTGCACCCACATTCTTTTTTCCGCCCACAGGAGATCGCATGCATTCCCGGGCCTTACATGTTGAGCAGCCTCCGCGATCTGGATAAAGCCACCCCTATTCTTTCTCAAAAAGGGTGGCTTTACTTATTTCCCTACAAAGAACTCAGCGCTTTCCTACTTCACATGAGTTTTCACTTTGTCGAAAATCTCAGGCAGATTCTTCTCCACCTTTGCGATGCACATTTTCGCCGTCGCCACATATACGGCAGCCGGAAGGATAACTGCTAAGACTTCAGCCAAAACAACCATCCACATTTGCCCAGAAACAAGACCGAAAACTCCCAATGCGATTGTCGGGATCGTTGGAATCCACCCCAAAAATAACGCTGCAAATGCCCCTATAAACGCTGCACCCGAATATCCACTGCGATCTCCCCAAGGATTAGTTCCAGGTTTCGATGTCGGATACGGATTAAACGTCGATACAAACAACGCCACCGCAGCACCGGAGATAAAGATCCCCAACCCAATAAAGCTCAGCAGCACTGCCGTAGTTTTATTTTCTGCCAACACTATTGTGAGGATTATATAGGCGACCAAGGAGATGCCTCCAGGCAGCATGGACGCCCAATGCCTTGGTAGAAGAATGGTTTTGGCCTTCACACCAGAAACAATATTTAGCCAAGAAGCTGGCCCATCATAACCGAAATCATTTGTGGCAATTGAACCTGCAAATACCGCCATCATGATCAGCCCGACATAGATCATGAAGAATTCAACGGTGAAGCTTTGGAAAATAAACAAGAGCCCGAGCATAGGAAACACAATGAGCGATCCCAATAACCTGGAGTCTTTAACAAGGTAACGCAGCGATCTAGAAAAGATTGCTCCACCAACAGACCATGGCACGCCCGGAATGAATAGTGCTTTCTTTCCGTCATCGGTAGTCTTTTTGGCGTTTTTACCACGACCACCTTGATCAAGTGGCGCAGTTAAAGCTTGGTTAATCAACCTCAACCACAGCCACACCCCTGCGGTAACATAACCCAACGCCAAAACCGTTAAGATGCCGGCTTCTAGCCACAATCCCGCGGCAAAGGCTTCCGCAGCTCCTGCCCCAGCGGCTAAAGGTGTCCACTTGGTATAAGTTCCGATGACATTAATTCGACTCATCGCATCAGCCCCGATTAACAGGTTGTATCCAAGTATGAACACGATGAAAACAACGGAAGTAAGTACTGTTTTGCGATCTTTACTCACGCTTGATGACGATCCCGATGCTACGGCGCCCAAAAGTTCACCCAACAACAAAGTCGTAATCAATGAGACCAGCATCATCACCACGAGGATGGGCCAAGAACTCGGTGGCATAAATATAGCCGCCACAATTGTTGTTACCAGCGTGCACACTACCGCGGTTATGCCGCGCGACTGCATAAGCGTGCTGATGGCAAAACCTGGCAATAATTGCTTTGCTTCAAGAGGCATCGTGGCAAAAACGCGAGGGTCTAGTTGCCCCTCCCCCGACGGCCACATGAAAGCTACAACGCAATACGCCAACATACCGATGGTGACAATTCCAGCAAGAATTCCAAACTGATCTTGTTCAAGGCTAAACCCTAAAAGCAAGCTAAAACCAATAAGACCAAAGAAGCTATAAATCGAAATCATCAACATCATCACTAGTGACGCACGATTTCCTTTAATAGTCCTGCCCCACAACATCAATTGCAGTTTCAACAGTGTCTTTGTCATGGTTATCCCTGATCCTCTGCCAGTCCCAGCCAAGACAGAGATCCTTCTTGAAGCGCTCCGCCTCCGACCACATCAACAAAGACATCAGTTAAGGAACTGCCCTGACGCACATCATCGACGTGTCCAGCCACTTCCACCACACCCTTGTTGATGATGGCCACGTGATCACATAACCCTTCAACTAATTCCATGACGTGAGAACTTAAGACCACGGTGCCCCCGGCCTGCGCGAAATTCCTCAAGATTTGTTGAATTAACCGACCAGAGACGGGATCCACAGCCTCTAATGGTTCATCAAGAATAAGCACCTTTGGGTTATGAATCAGCGCCTGCGCCAACAAGATCTTCTTTGTCATACCAGCGGAATAATCCACAATCCGCTTACCAGCAGCATCTTCAAGTCCCAGCGCATTGAGTAATTCATTGCTGCGTTGATCAACTAGCTGTTCATCAAGTCCACGTATCGCCCCGACGTAAACAAGAAGTTCCTTACCAGTTAGCCGATCAAAAATAGGCAAGCCATCAGCAAGAAGTCCCATTTCTTTTTTCGCATGATTCGGTTCCTCCCAGACATTAAAGCCAGAAATCCACGCAGAACCCCTATTTGGACGAAGCAAACCAGTTGCCATGGAGAGCATGGTGGTTTTACCTGCACCGTTGGGCCCGACAATGCCATAAATGGCCCCTTTAGGGATGTCGAGGTTGATATTGTCCACGACAATGGCATCGCCGTAAGACTTAGTTAAGCCTCTGACAGCCAGTGCTTGCGTCGTCGGATCAATCGGGCAGATTCGTGGAGTACCTTGTGGGTTGTCCGGATCAGTCATGTGCGGTGAGCTTCCTTCGGTTCACGGATAAACGATTGATGGCGTTGAAAAACACCAATAATACATGCGACGCTACCAGTGACCGCCTAATAATTCAGGTTTGCCTGACCAAAGCAAAAAGCTCGTCGTTTCTGAAAAATTCAAAAACAACGAGCTTTTCAAGAGAGCTACCCTAAGCAGATTCCTCCGCAGCAAGCTGACCACAAGCCGCAGCGATTTCTTGTCCCTTAGTATCTCGAACAGTACAAGGAACGCCCTTGGCAATGACGCGACGGACGAACTCATCCTGTCGAGCCTTAGGCGCTGCATCCCACTTTGATCCAGGAGTTGGGTTTAGTGGAATAAGGTTCACGTGGACTCGAGAGCCCAATGCCTTGTGTAGTTTTTCACCCAGCATATCTGCGCGCCAATCCTGATCATTGACATCACGAATTAGTGCGTACTCAATAGATACTCGTCGACCAGACTTATCCGCATAGTAACGAGCAGCATCAAGAACTTCTGCAACAGGCCAACGGTTATTAACCGGCACGAGGGTATCACGCAGCTCATCGTCTGGGGTGTGCAAAGAAACAGCGAGGGTCACAGACATGTCTTCGTCGGCAAGCTTCCTGATTGCTGGAGCTAAGCCAACCGTGGAGACCGTTACGCTGCGCTGGGAAATGCCAAAGCCCGCAGGGCTTGGCTGAGTAATCTGCCGAACAGCAGAAACCACGCGCTTGTAGTTAGCCAAAGGCTCGCCCATGCCCATGAAGACAATGTTTGAAAGGCGTCCACCTTCGGCTTGCATCGTCGCCGCAGCGTTGCGTACCTGGTCAACGATCTCACCAATGGACAAGTTGCGGTCCAACCCGCCTTGACCAGTTGCACAGAATGGGCAAGCCATACCACAACCGGCCTGTGAAGAAATACACAAAGTGGAACGATCTGCATAGCGCATGAGAACTGATTCAAGCAGGGTGCCATCATGAAGTTTCCACAACGTCTTTTGCGTTTGATCATCATCAGTTTCTACGACGCGCAGCGGCTCCATCAAGGTAGGAAAAAGTGCTTCCTTAACCTCTTCACGAGCCGCCTCAGGCAAGTCAGTCATTGTAAGCGGATCAGCTTCGAGACGACCGTAATAGTGACGAGCAATCTGATTGAGTCGGAATTTGGGCAGGCCGATCTCTTTGAGAGCCTCAATACGAGCCTCATCAGTGAGATCCGCAAAATGGGTAGGCGGCATGCCACGCTTGGGTGCAGTAAATACCAGTGGTACAGGTGTAGCCATAATGTCCCTATTCTTTCAGATGTTATGTAATTGTTGAACTTTTTGGGCGGTTTTCGGTGGCGAAGTAGCGGTTCTACGAGTTCAATGGCTGTATGAGCAATAGACCAGTGGATCCATACGAGACCGACCCAAACAACCTTCCCACCGGTTTAAACCCAGCATACGAGGGTAACAGTGATTTAAACCAACATGGGAATGTGGAAATTCCCGACGAGCATCAGGTGACAGCAAACACACCTGACGTTCGGAAAGAACCTGCTTACTCTGAGCCGGAATCCGGCGCTGAACGCGAGCGAGAGGCGACGCGAAACACTAAAACCTCTGCCCCTGCTGTAACTCCAAAACGAACTCTGGCTGGAGGCACATGGGTGGCGCTGATCCTCGGTGCCATTCTTTTGATTGTGCTGCTAGTTTTCATCCTGCAGAACCAAACCAACGTAGAGCTTAATCTTTTTGCATGGTCTTTCCAATTCCCCGCTGGAATCGGTTTCCTCCTTGCAGCAATTACCGGAGCCTTGATCATGGCACTGGTTGGTGGCGTGCGCATGTTTGAATACAGACGCCAGTTAAGGAAAATTCGAAAGGCTCTTTAAACCTAAGAAACTCAAAAGGCGTTGTATACAGGAGATAATTATTCCTCTCCGTACACAACGCCTTTTAACTGTTAAGCAGGATACGAACTGCTGATCACGCTTAGAATCAACCAAGTCACCATCGCTGCTGGGAGCATGCCATCTAACCGGTCCATAAGTCCGCCGTGCCCTGGCAAAAGATTCGACATATCTTTAATCCCCAAGTCACGTTTGAATTGTGACTCAACTAGATCCCCAAGCGTTGCACACACAACAAGGGCAAAACCAAGAATGACACCGATCCACCAATGATGATTCAACAAGAAATGAACGCACAGCGCTCCGATGACCGCTCCTAAGAAAACTGAGCCGGCAAAACCTTCCCAAGATTTCTTTGGACTAACCAACGGTGCCATGGGGTGAGAACCAAAAAATACACCCGCTATATAGCCACCGACATCAGATGCCACCACACACAGCATAAACGTCAAGATGAAATAGGTGCCGGGTACAGAATTGTTCTCCATCAAGGACAGCATTGCCGCGAAACTTCCAAAGAGCGGAATCCAGGTGAGAACGAAGATTCCCACCGAAGTATCCCTCAGATAGTTCCTAGCCTCTTTATCCGCACCGTTGTAAAAAATCCTGAAATACATCAGCACCAACACTGTGGCAACAAATGAAGCCAAAATTCCCATCGTGCCAAATGGCCACGACAGCCAGATAATAGCTTGGCCGCCAATGATCATGATGGGCAACGGCAGGTGATATCCGCTCTCCTTCAACCGGCTGCCGACTTCCCAAGTAGCAGCCGCCATGAACCCCGCAACAAGAATGTACCAACCCCAAGGGCTGAGGACGATTCCAAGAAGAACTAAGACTCCCAGCCCAACACCGACAGCAACAGCAGCCTTTAAATCTCTACCAGCGTTATTTTTGGGTTTGGGCATCCTCATGGACCGGTGGTGTTGCTCCGGTTCATTCATGGGTTCTCCTTGAAGTTCTAAACAATGTCACTGTTGATCGTGCCAGCATTTGTGAAAAAATTCTTCCAAACACACACTTGAACAAAAGAAAGCGTCGTTTCACCGCCCAATCGACGTTGAAACGACGTATTTTCCAATGCCGTGGCTTTACCTTGGCTTTAGCATGGCGTTGTTGAAGATAAAGGTCTTAGACCTCCATCAGTTCCTTTTCCTTGCGGGCAACGACTTCGTCGATTTGAGAAACAAAGCCGGCAGTAACTTTATCGAGCTCTTTTTCTGCTGCCTGCACTTCATCTTCACCAGCATCGCCATCTTTTTGCAGCTTCTTTAGCTGGTCCATGCCCTTGCGACGGACGTTTCGGATAGCAATCTTGCCGTCTTCACCTTTGCCTTTAGCAAGCTTAACCATGTCTTTACGACGCTCCTCAGTAAGCTGAGGGATTGTCACACGCAAAACCTGTCCATCATTGGTGGGGTTAACTCCAAGGTCAGAGTTACGAATTGCATTTTCAATGTCTTGCATCGCCGACATCTCATAAGGCTTAATTAGCAGCATACGAGGCTCAGGAACAGAAATGCTCGACATCTGAGTGATCGGAGTTGGAACACCGTAGTATTCAGCCATCACACCGTTAAACATTGCCGGGTTTGCGCGTCCGGTACGGATTGTAGTCAAGTCTTCGCGGGTGTGCTCGACTGTAGCGGTCATACGCTCTTCTGCCTCGAACAGAATTTCATCAATCATATTTTCACTCCTGTGTTTTTCAACAGCGTGGATAAACATAACAGTCTAGGATCCCACGCTGCTTATTAGACTAAATGTATCAGGACTCAACTAGAGTGCCGATACGCTCTCCGTTTACGGCGCGTGCAATGTTTCCTTCGGTGAGAAGATTGAACACCAAAATAGGCATCTTATTATCCATACAAAGGCTAAATGCCGTTGCATCAGCAACCTTCAGCCCCTTCTCGATTACTTCCTTTGGAGTGATCTCCGTATAAAGCTCTGCATCTGGGTTGGTGCGAGGATCATCGCTGTAGACCCCATCGACAGCTTTTGCCATTAACAAGACATCGCAACCGATTTCCAGAGCACGTTGCGCTGCAGTGGTATCAGTGGAGAAGAATGGCATACCCATGCCAGCACCGAAGATGACAACACGTCCCTTTTCCAAGTGACGCTCAGCGCGCAGTGGCAAATAGGGCTCTGCAACCTGAGCCATGTTGATTGCTGTTTGAACGCGGCAATCAACACCGTGCTGGCCGAGGAAATCCTGCAGTGCCAAACAGTTCATTACAGTTCCAAGCATGCCCATGTAGTCAGAGCGAGCACGATCCATTCCACGCTGCTGAAGTTCAGCACCTCGGAAGAAGTTTCCACCACCGATTACCACGGCGATTTCTGCTCCACCTTTAGCCACTTCGGCGATTTGGCGTGCAACATTGTCTACAACATCAGGATCAACGCCAACTTTGCCACCACCAAACATCTCACCTCCGAGCTTTAACATCACTCGTTTGTATCCAGTACGGGGTTGTTCACTCGAGGTGGTCACCGTGGGGTTCTCCTTCAGTAGGGGTTTTGCCAACCGCATTTAACTTCGGCCACGGGGTACTCCCGACAGTCTTGGCATACTAAAACCACCAAGACCGGAAAATCAGGGCACCCCTATTCCTGGGATTCGATCTTACATCGACCCGTGTAATGATTGCGGAAAGACTGGGGATTTTGCGTAAAGAGTTTTAAATAAACTGCTGTGCGCAGAATGAAGCCCCACGCATCATTGTTGATACGTGGGGCACATTCTTCAAACTTTTAAGACTTTCAAAGTCTTTTTGAAGCGCGTGTGGGATCTCTTAAAAACCACAGGCACTGTCAAAAGGCCTTAAGCCTGGCCAACTTCGAAGCGAGCGAAAGAGGTGACATTAACGCCAGCCTCATCGAGAAGAGCCTTAACAGTCTTCTTGTTATCAGCAACAGAAGCCTGCTCAAGCAGAACGTTTTCCTTGTAGAAGCCGTTCAGACGACCCTCAACGATCTTAGGGATAGCCTGCTCTGGCTTGCCCTCTTCGCGAGTGATCTGCTCAGCGATGGAACGCTCCTTCTCGATAACCTCGGCAGGAACATCCTCACGGGTAAGGTAAGAAGCCTTCAGTGCAGCGATCTGCATTGCAGCCTGACGTGCAGCTGCCTCAGCCTCTTCGCCTTCACCTTCGAAAGCAACCAGAACGCCAACTGCTGGTGGCAGGTCAGCGGAACGCTGGTGGAGGTAAACAGCGGTCTTGTCACCCTCAAGGGTAACTGCGCGACGAAGCTCAAGCTTCTCGCCGATCTTTGCGGAGAACTCCTGCAGTGCAGCATCTGCGGACTGTCCATCGACGTCTACAGCTGCGAGCTCTTCCTGGGAATTAGCCTTTGCAGCTGCAGCTGCTTCAGCAACCTTGGCAGCAAAGTCCTTGAACTCAGCGTTCTTAGCAACGAAGTCAGTCTCAGAGTTGACTTCGATCATGGTGTTGCCGGAAACAGCAACGAGGCCTTCGGTAGCGTTGCGCTCTGCACGCTTTCCGACGTCCTTTGCGCCCTTGATGCGCAGGATCTCAACAGCCTTGTCGAAGTCGCCTGCGGACTCCTCCAGTGCCTTCTTGCAGTCGAGCATGCCGGAACCGGTGAGTTCGCGGAGCTTCTTAACATCCGCAGCGGTGTAGTTCGCCATTACGGGGCGATCCTCCTTATGTATGGATAATTAATGCTTTACAAGCTTAGGTTAGGGGCATTTCGATGGATACGATGCCCCTACCCGCCCGTCTAAAAAGTGATCGTACATGCATTTGGCCGATCACGTGGTAAATAGGCGGGGCGCTGCCCAAAAAGCCCCCACGGCGATGAAATTTTAAAAGTCAAAGTTCCATTGTCGTGGGGGCTTAATGTAAGTCAGCTATCTGCAAAATTTGCAGTGCGGAGAGTTTTTACTCAGCTGCTGCTTCTTCAGCCTCAGCTGCTGGTGCTTCCTCTGCCTCTGGCTTTGCATCGCCAGCTGCCTCCTTAGCAGCAGCAAGCTGACGCTCTTCGCGTGCCTTCTTGCCCTCTTCCACTGCGGTGGAGATAACGCGGGAAAGCAGAGCGGTGGAGCGAATTGCGTCGTCGTTACCAGGCACTGGGAAATCAACAACGTCTGGGTCACAGTTGGTGTCCAAGATGGCAACAACTGGGATGTTCAGCTTGTGAGCCTCAGCGACAGCGATGTGCTCCTTGTTGGTATCAATGATCCACAGTGCAGAAGGCACGCGGGACATCTCAGCGATACCACCGAGGACGCGCTCCAGCTTGGTGCGCTCACGGGTCAGCATGAGGATTTCGCGCTTGGTGCGACCATCGTAGCCGTTTTCTGCAGCATCCATAGCCTGCAGTTCCTTCATGCGGCTCAGGCGCTTGGAAACGGTCTGGAAGTTGGTCAGCATGCCGCCGAGCCAACGGTGGTTCACGTAAGGCATGCCAACGCGGTCAGCCTCGACCTGAACAGCTTCCTGAGCCTGCTTCTTGGTGCCAACGAACAAAACGGTGCCACCGTGAGCGACGGTTTCCTTGACGAACTCGAAAGCCTGATCAATGTAGGTCAGGGTCTGCTGCAGGTCAATGATGTAGATGCCGTTGCGCTCGGTGAAGATGAAACGGCGCATCTTTGGGTTCCAACGGCGGGTCTGGTGGCCAAAGTGCACACCAGCATCGAGAAGCTCTCGCATGGTTACGACTGCCATGTTAAGCCCCTTTCTAAAGTCTAAGGGTTTCGGTTTTTAAAAATTTGTGCAGGTTTTTATCCTGCACCCTAGCGATGGTTTCCCAGCTCAACACCCTAAAACTTGAGGAAGTTTTTGGGACCTCGTTGCTCCGGAGTTAAATCAGAAATTTAACGCCACCGCGCGTAGTCAGAGGCAAAAACTGAACTTTATTTTCTAACAAAGCACAATTCGGACACACTGCTGCGGACAAGTTTACATACTTTGACCTGCATTCCCAAACCTTAACTTTGCACCTGTGGATAGATCCCCAAAATGTCAGCCACAACAACCCCTACTGCCCCACGATCCACAGACTTTCAAGCCGCCATGGACGGTGATCTAGAGCTTGGCGATGCTTGTAAATATGCGCCTGAGACTACTTTGGATAATTTCCCTTTCGCTAGTTTTCACCCTTTCGCTTTCACCGGTGATCGCACATGCCTATGTAAACCCCGCAACTGGCCAAGATCACGCTGGTTTGATTCTGCGTCGCTTCGACAAGCCTGAGAAAAATTGGTTACCAGGTCACCGTGGTGTGGATCTTCCATTAGAAATCGGAGACAACGTTCTGTCTAGCAATGCTGGAACTATCGCCTTTGTGGGCATCGTCGTTGGCACTCCGACTGTTTCCATCGATCATGATGACGGATTACGGACCACCTATCAGCCAGTTCACGCCCATCTTGCAGTCGGAGACAGGGTGGAAAAAGGTGATGTAATTGGAAAACTTGGGCATCCCACCACTGCTTATCCCGGACTTCAATGGGGTGCAAAGATAGGCGAAGTGTATATCAACCCAATTTCTCTACTCCCCAGACCAACTATTCGACTTAAACCAATCTACTAAGCCCGTGGGTGCGCTTTATTAAATGCTTCGAGTAGCCTCTTGTTGCTCACGTGGGTATAAATCTGTGTCGTTTGCATAGAAGAGTGCCCCAATAACTCTTGCACCTGCCTCAGATCAGCCCCGCCATCGAGCAGATGAGTTGCAGCGGTGTGTCGCAACGAGTGTGGTGATAAATGATCAACACCCGAAACTTTTGCCGCCCTATCGACAATTCTTCTGACCTGGCGCGCGTTAATTCTTTTTCCGCGAACCCCCACAAAAAGAGCACTGTCTTCTTTAGCCATTGCGGCTCGAACATCTAGCCACTTCGCCAGTGAGTCTCGTGCAGCATCACCAAAGGGAACAACTCGTTCTTTATTTCCCTTTCCCAAAATGCGCACCATTTGGCGATCATGGTCCACATCACCCAAATCAATCCCACAAAGCTCAGCGACGCGCATTCCCGTGGCATACAGCAACTCCAAAATAGCGGAATCCCTCAAGAACTCTTCCTCGCTGGATGAGGCAGCATTTTCGACGAAATCCCCGGCCTGCTGCTCCCCTAAAATCTTTGGCAATTCCCGATTGATCTTCGGAGATACAAGACGAGCGGCCTCATCAACTTTGAGATACCCATTTTTCTGGGCCCACGAAGAAAACGCTTTTACGGATGCGGTCCTTCGTGCAAGGGTTGCGCGTGATCGTCCTTCATCTACTGCAATCCCCAACCATTCACGCAACTTGGGCAAGGTAAATCGGTCAATATCTCCTACCACCTCAGCCATTGCGTAAAGATCCGATCGATACCCGCGGATTGTCGCAGCTGACCTTCCGACCACGAGGTCGAGATGTTCACAGAAATCGTCGATAAGCGTGTGCATTCTAGTGGCATGCACGTCCTTAGAAATACCAGAAGGCGACACGTTCCACCCGGAACGTGTCGCCTTCTTTTTTGACTCACCCATAGTGCTAACCCTAGCGCGATGTTGCTCTACTTTCGTAGAGCCACATTGCTAAACAGTTTTCAAGGAACCAGCCCGAACCTTGAAGAACTATACTTAGGCTTGCCTCACACACACTATCTTTCGGTTGATGCCAATGCAACCTTTTTGAGAAGTTTTTTAAATAATGTCCAGGTTTTATTGCATTTCAGTGTTCCGAAACCATAGGGTTCCATCCCTTCTGACGATCCCTCGCTTTTGCAAGTCTATAAGCAGAAAAATTGTCAACTGCAAGGTCAGACCAGCTTCTGTAGCGGTTGCTGCAGCTTCTTTTCCCACATCACGATCATCCAAAGCGTCATATACTCTCAACTCATTTCTGGTTAGCCCCTGTATCGGGGTGGCTGCGAAATTTAATTCATACTGGGCTTGACTATCCATTGCGCCCACTGCCCCGAGTAACGACCTCACATCATCAGCACTTGTGACCATTTGGGCACTTCCATTACGAATCCGCTCATGACAACCAAGAGAACCTGCGTTGTTAACAGGGCCAGGAACTGCCATAGCTACCCGCCCTAATCCCTCACACCAGCTCAACGTATTCAATGCTCCAGATCGCCAGGCAGCTTCGATCACGACGGTTCCTTGGGATAGTGCTGCGACCAAACGATTTCTGGTAAGGAATCGGTGTCGTTGTGGCGGGGTACCCGGAGGATATTCACTAACCATCACTCCCTTTTCTGCTCTGACAATGCTATTAAAAAGATCCCGATTGCGACTGGGGTAAGGTCGATCCAAGCCACAGGCGGCTACCGCAATTGTTGATCCTTTAGCACGTAGAGCTTCGCTATGAGCAACACTGTCGACCCCTAGTGCACCACCTGAAACGATTGTCCACTGATGCGTTGCTAAGGCGTGAGTAAACTCCCGAGTTACCTCAGCCCCATAGTGACTAATTGCCCTCGTTCCAACGATGGTGACCGATTGAGCTGCAAGTTGCCTTAAGTTTCCACCTCTAACCCATAACGCATGCGGTGGTAGAGCATCATCTTGATAGGTACGGACATGATCGCTCATACCCGAGGCAGCGAAGCCAAATGCATGGTCAAATTCTTCCTTAGGCCATTCTTTATCCTCGGGAGTGATCAATCGACCCCCTAACCGTGTGATGGTTTCTAAGTCTTCTTTGGCAGTATCAACCAATGCCCTTGACTCCGTTGCTTTAAGGAGTCCCTCCCCAAGCCACGTCTGCCGTTGTTTAATCCCAAATGCGATCTTTTCAGGGTCATATCCATCTTTAAGAAGGTTTTGCAGGTAAATGTTGGGGCCTTCCACAACTTTTGAAAGATACGCCCATGCAAGCAACCGAGAGTCAGTCATGCTGCCACCTCGCTATAGGCACTACCTCGTAGTTCCATTGCCCGTGCAATATGATCAAGGTTTGGTTGCTGCTGTCCGTCTAAATCACACAACGTCCAGCCGAGTTTGATGGCACGATCACAACCGCGTTGCGAAATTGAACCTTCCGCAAGAAAAGCCCCGAGATACACCATGGCTTCTTCGGTGGCGGCAAAATTTCTACGCAAGAAGTGGGGATCAACATGGGCATTTACTACATCACCCAACCCTGCCTTTTTCCACCTAAAGGATGCACGCTCGCGCGCTAGCGCAACACGATCAGCTATCGACGCTGAAGCCTCTACATCATCGCTACGTAACACTGCGCCCTTTGAGTGGGTTGCAACAACCATGTCTAAGCGATCACGAAGCGGGCCAGAAAGATTGTTGAGATACGTTGCACGGACAGATCCTGAACACACACATTCTTGAGCTTGTTCAGCCCCACACTTACATGGATTGGCTGCGAGGATGAGTTGAAACTGCGCAGGGAACGTGACGTCATGCCTAGAACGAATGATTCGGATGGAACCGTATTCCAACGGAGTTCTCAAAGAATCAAGGATTGATGCTGGAATTTCGCTTACTTCATCAAGGAATAACACGCCGTGATGTGCCAAACTAATCGCGCCGGGCAAAGGCGAACCAGACCCTCCTCCCAAAAGTGCTGCTTTACTAACATTGTGATGCGGAGAGATAAAAGGCGCACGAGAAATAGGCCCAGAAAACGTCCTTCCCACCACTGAATGCACTACTGTTGCTTCGATCATTTGTTGTGGTGTGAGCTTTGGAAGCAAACTGGGTAAACGTTCTGCGATCATTGATTTTCCAGATCCAGGCGGCCCGATCATAAGCATGTGATGTCCGCCCGCTGCTGCCACCTCAGCTGCAAACCGAGCTTCTGGTTGCCCTACCACGTCACGCATATCTGGAAGCTTTGTATTATTTTCTGGTTTAAAGAATCCAGCTTGTGGCAGTGATTCCTCACCTTCAAGCCATCTGATTACTTGATCAATAGAATTCGCTAGAAATACCGAGGGTTGATCAACTAGTCCGGCTTCAGGTGCGTTGGCCTCCGGGATCACAATGTTTTCAATCCCCTCCTCCTGCGCGGCAAGGAGTGCTGGCAAAACACCCGTTACGGGCAACAAGGTTCCATCAAGGGCTACCTCACCGAGAAAAAGTGTTTGCTGTGCGTGAAACCGAGCTTTGGGATCAAGGCTTTGAGACACCAATACTGCAACTGTCATAGCAAGATCACACTGTGATCCTTGCTTACGCATAGAAGCAGGTGAAAGGTTGATGATCACTTTGGTTTTTGGCCACTTCAATCCGCTGTTATTAACTGCGGTTTTAATCCGATCTCTAGACTCTGAGATCGCCGTATCAGCCAAACCAACAACATAGGTACCGGGAAGACCCGGGCCGACATTGGCTTCAACTCGTACTATTTTTGCTTGGACACCTAGTTGTGCCGTGGACATTGTTCTACCGAGCGCCATGGTCAACATCCTCGTAAATAGTGATCTCAGGGCTTCCCGTTTGTGGATCCAGCACCACCGTGACGACATCAAAACGCAACGGAGTAAAAGGTTTCCCTTCTAACCATTTCATCGCAGCTTTCCGCATACGCGTGATTTTCCGGTGATCAATCGCATCAGCTTCGCCGAAATCACTGCCACGCCGAGTTTTTACCTCAGCAAAGATGACGATCCCAGTTCTTGATCGAAGGATAAGATCTATCTCCCCGACCGAATATCTAACGTTGCGGCCAAGAAGTGTGGCACCATCATCGAGGTAACGCTGCAGCGTTAGGTCCTCACCAAATGCGCCTAAGTATTGCTTTTGCGTCTTCATATCTCCCCCAAAACGTTGAATAGTTTGTTTCATCTGTGCTTCCAGATTCAACGTGGTTTAAACAACGCCCTCAAGGAGCCACTACTCCAAGCTGTGGATAACCCTTGCAAGCCACTAGTTATCCACAGGCTCAATACTTCTGGGGTTGACAAAAGGCGCATTCATCGTCGAATGCGCCTAATCGAAAATTCTTAAGTGCTGTGAGAATCTCACATCACAGAAAGCTCCCCCTACCAGGGCCTTATTCAGGCATGATGATATCCGGCTTATCTAATTCCTCAATATTGACATCCTTGTAGGTGATGACTCGGACGTAGCGAACAAAGCGTGCTGATCGGTACATATCCCACACCCAAGCATCGGACATGCGAACTTCGTAGTAAACGTCATTTCCGCTGTTGTGAGGGATCAGCTGCACAGCATTTGCTAGATAAAAACGACGTTCGGTTTCTACAACATAGGAAAATTGGCTTACTACATCGCGATATTCGCGGTACAGAGAAAGCTCAACCTCTGCTTCGTAGTTGTCGAGTTCTTCAGCGCTCATGCTCCACCTTCCGTCGTGTGTTTATCTGCAGCTTGTAACCATTCTTGGTGTGCCTTGGCCACATTCGCATAACTATATCTGTGCTCGGGGCTCGCACCGTGGTGGCGCACCGCATCCATGTGGATCTTCGTACTGTATCCTTTGTGGATTTCCAACCCATAGTGGGGATACTTGGTAGCCAATTCGGCCATGATGTCATCGCGAGTTTGTTTGGCAAGGACACTTGCTGCGGCGATACAACGTGCGGAAGCATCTCCGCCGATAATCGGCAGATACGGGGCGGTGAAACCAGGAACTTTCATGGCATCGGTAAGAATGTAACCGGGTCGCGTTTCTAGTGCAGCAACGGCGCGTCGCATGCCAGAAATATTGGCATGCTGGATGCCAAAACGGTCAATGTCTTGCGCGGATATGAGGATGACTGACCAAGCTACTGCATGCTTTTTGATTAATGGCATGAGTTTTTCGCGAGTGGTGGCACTGAGTTTTTTGGAATCTGTCAGCGCCGATAATTCTTCGATAGGTTTGTCTGGAAGAATGCAGGCCGCAATAGAGATTGGGCCGCAGCAAGCACCGCGTCCAGCTTCGTCTACACCGGCAACGGGCCCTAGCCCGTTGCGTGACAAGGTGACCTCAAAGGTCCGTAGATGCTTTAAGCGTCGCATGGAGGGAGGCGTCGAAAAGCGAAATTTTTAGCCTTGGATGGCAGGATCATCGACCCCGCCGATTCGGCTAAATGGCAGCACAATGGCTTGAACTTTGCCCTTGATGTTTTCCTCCGGGATGGTGCCTTGGTACTCATCGCCCAGATGGTAGCGGGAATCCATGGAATTGGTGCGGTTGTCGCCCATCATGAAATAGTTGCCCTCAGGAACGGTGATCGGCCCGAAATAGTTTCCTCCGCACTCAGCGGAGCCAGAGGTTTCATCGATTGGGAATTGAGCAGGTTGAAGCGTGTAGCTATCATCTACTTCCTTACCGTCGACCATGATTCCAGGGTCTCCTTCTTGGCAGGAAACAGTCTGACCACCGGTAGCGATAATGCGCTTGACCAGGTCATTTTCATCCGGCGCGACAAGCCCCACGTAGGAACCCAAATTCTGCAACCCCCGGATGACCGAGTTGTCCGAACGCTGGGTGGTAAACCCTACGTTCCACGAATCAGTTCCCTTGAAAACGATGACGTCTCCTGGTTCTGGATCGCTGAAATAGTAGGAAACTTTCTCCACCAAAATGCGATCACCCGTGCACCCCTCACATCCGTGCAAGGTTGGCTCCATCGATCCACTGGGGATCATATACATCCGTCCAACGAATGTCTGTAGGACGAAAATCAACGCGAGGGTCAGCACGACCACCACCGGGATTTCGATGTACCACGGTGTTGGCTTTGATTCCTTTTTCGACTTTCTAGCACGTCGACCGAACCGACCGCCCTGGTTGGAATCGTCAGAATTAGATGCACTAGATAAATCAGTCACGGAAGTTCACTTTAGCAGTATTACTTTAGAGCTGATTAGACCTATGTAAATGCAATGAAAAAGTCGGCTAAGACAGCACATAATTTTTCCGTGCTGTCTTCTCCATCCAATGATGGGCCTATAAAAGGGCGGAACCTATTTAAGACGGAACGTAGAGACAATTCCCTCCAACACTGTGGTTAGTTCATATTCACCGTTGAGCTGAGTCAACAGCACTAATGTTCCAGTTTGCTCGTAATCTTGTGTGGCCAACACGATGAGAGTTGTGCCATCGCAGTCATATTCGTTGAACGGGCCACGATAGTATCCGTCATCCCAGGTATCAGTGGTTAATAGGTCACAGCTTTGGTTGAAACTGAATTGGTCCAATGCTGCCTCAGGAGCCGTACCTGCATCAGTTGCCAGCATCCAGATTCCAGATGCACTGAATGTTTCCCAAAACGCGCCCAAATCAGGTGCTGCTGCTACAGAGTTCCAGAATCTTCCTTGTGGGTCGGTCCAGGCTTCCCCGTCGATTTGTGCCCATTCGACTGGCACTGACACGGCAATAGTTGATTCATTATCCGTAATTTCCACGGATTGGCCACTATATTCACCGACAGCTGCGGCCGCAGCGGGGTCCTGTCCCCCAAAGACATTTTCGGCAGTAACCGCTAATTCTCTGCCATTAATTTGGCCCTCAAGTAGCACTTCCGCACTTGGCCGAAGAACTTCAACATCAATGGTGCCATCGACTCCTTGGGTGTCTAGAACTTGGCAATAGCTACCTAGGTTTCCGCCGTCACCAACACTTACACCGCCAAGTTTAAGAATCAGATCACCAGGCTCTATTCCTGCCTTATCTGCGGGACCGCCCGCTTCCACCGAAGACACCCACACGCCGAAAAATTGAGGGTCGCCACTGTCCCATGCTTGCGCATTAATTCCAATTGATGAGACACGTTTGCCATCGATCATGTCCTGAATAACGTCTTTTACGACGTCTCTATGGATGGCAAAACTGTAGTCAAGTGAATCATCACCGGCATAATTAACGCCTAAGACTTTGGCATCGGCAGTAATCAGTGGACCTCCAGAATTTCCACCACGGATACGTGCATCATGTTCGATAACATGTTCCAAAGAAGCCCATTGGGTATCAAATTCAAAGTCAGACTTTGACACAATTCCCCTGGTCAACGTGAAATCATCAGCGTATCCCACTGGAAATCCAGCCGAGTACACATCCAGACCTGTAGTGATGTTTCCTTCGAACCACTCGAAGTGAGGGAGGTCTTTTGCACTTAGTTGTACAACAGCGAGGTCCAAGCATTCAGATGCACCAAGCACTCGCATGCTTGCTTTGTCATCACCATCTGCACCGTACAATCCATCCAAACGGCCAGCACCAACCACCACGTGATTATTTGTAATGGCAATTCCTGACGGATCAATAATAAACCCAGATCCTTGCCAAGCAGATTCTGAAGGATCAAGCGTACCTGGCTCAATAAATGTACCTTGACCTGTGATTTTCACTGTCGCATCTGCCAACGAATCAAAAGTCACAGCATGTTGACTCGCAGCTATTACTCCATCACCGCCATTGCTTGCGGCTTCTAGCGATTCATCGGTCCCGGTTGACGTGGAACAACTTGCGGCCAATAAAGCCAAGACGCTAAGCACCGAACAGCTCGCGTAACTAAACCTTCGGGGAAATATTTTAAGAACCATGATGGGCTCCTTTGTTTGCACCCTGGATCACACGCATATCCAAAGGTGGGTAAATAGGTGCAAGACATTGACCAATCTAAAAAAGTTACAAATGAGGACTCAAACCCTAAGTGCAAAGCCTTTTATGCAAAACCCTTTAACTGACCCTTAAACCAACCCTTTAACTAACCCAGCCCAAAATTCCTACAAAGCACCCAACGATTCACAAAACTTTTTCCTGGAGTAAGTTTCTCCAATTTTACTACTTTTTACCTGGAAAATACATCAACATCATTAGGTATTTCAAGCCAGCACGCACGCTCTACCCAATCGCACACGCTTGCCCGTTTGACAAATATTTTTAGGCTTGGCTAACTTTTCTTTATGCCTAAATCTACGCGGGTGACCCCCACGAGCATCGCACAAGCAAAACTCTCTCGTCGTGCTTTTCTCGGAACGTTGCTGGGGACTACAACGCTCGCTATTGCTGCATGCTCACAAACATCACAATCATCTGAAACATCCCAAGGTCAAACATCGTCAGCTGCAGACAGTCCTTCTGAAGATCAGCGCATTGTCGCTCTCAACACGGGACAATTGGATAACTTGCTGTTGCTAGGAATTACCCCAGTTGGAGTTGCAGCAGCTAAAAATGCCGACCTTATTCCGCAGTTCCTCAGGGATCGTTTCGGTGCAGAGATGGATCTAGATAGCATTGCAGATTGTGGTTTTCGCCAAGATCCAGATATTGAAGCCATTGCAAATCTAAATCCCACTTTGATCTGCGCAAATTCTCGATCCGATGAAGCACTGCTGACCAAACTGCGCGCCATCGCCCCTGTGGTAACCGGCGAAGGTGGTGGTGAAAACTGGAAGCAGGATCTTCTCACCATTGCAGAAGCAGCAAACGTGAAAGACAAAGCCGAAAGTCTCCTGCAAGAGTACGAAGACACCGCAGCTGAGATTGCAGCAAACCAGCCCAGCACGCCACCATCAGTGTCTTTCCTCCGCACAAAGGATGATGCATTCCAGATGTATGGGGCTGAGTCAATGGCAGGTACCGTTGCTGGGGATTGTGGATTCGCTCGCCCAGAAGCCCAACAATTCACCGATCAGGCTGGACAAGACTTATCCGCTGAGCTCATTGCCGAAGCAGACGCCGACTGGTTGTTCTACGGAGTGCAAGACGGAAAATCCAGCCCAGAAGACACCCCTTTGTGGCCCTCACTGAAAGCAGTTCAATCTGGTCAAGCTATCGCCGTGGATTATGATTCCTGGTACATGAACGCCTCACTGGTTTCAGCTGGCATTATTCTTGATGGATTAAAAACTAACGTCGCAGTTTAAGCAGTTAAGCAGCTAAGCAGTTTAAGCAGTTTAAGCAGTTAAGCAGTTAAGCAACTAAGCAGCTAAGCAGCTTAAACCGTTTAAGTACTTCAATTAGCTTAGATCAGACCGCCGGACACACAATGTGTCCGGCTCACATCTCTATCAAAAGCAGAAAACCCCCAACCATTCACTAAAAGTGAACGATCAGGGGCTAGTCCAAAAGCTAGCAAGTAGCTATAGACCAAACGCTAAAATTAGCGCTTCTCCTTAATACGTGCAGCCTTACCGCGCAGTTCGCGCAGGTAGTACAGCTTCGCACGACGAACATCGCCACGACGGACGACCTCGATCTTCTCGATGTTTGGGGAGTGTACTGGGAAGGTACGCTCAACACCGATACCGAAGGAAACCTTACGTACGGTGAAGGTTTCGCGAACTCCGCCGCCTTGGCGACGAATGACAACACCCTTGAAGAGCTGGGTACGGGTGTTGGTGCCTTCGATAACCTTTACGTGAACGTCGAGGGTATCGCCTGCACGGAATGCAGGAACGTCATCGCGCAGGGATGCTGCGTCAATCTTGTCCAGAATGTTCATTTAAACAATCCTTTTGCTAGTAGGGAAAGAGGACCCTGGCGGCACTTTCCCAGTTTTGGGACGCTCGGCCGGTTCGTATCCGTTTCAATTTTCGAAGCTGTTACTTTCAACCCAACCGAAATCGGGTTTGCACAGTCAACTGGAATATTCTTTCACATCCCCTACCCTATTTTCAAACCTGAATTCCACCCCCCTCATTCGGGTGCCGATTTTCAACGAAGTTTTATCTAATCGTTGACAAAAGTATGTTGTCAGGCTTGACTGGTTGCACATTACCCCACGGGTGCCCAAAGCATTGGGCTGAGATTGTGCGCTGTTGCTGCGCGGGACCGTTCGAACCTGTCTGGTTAGAACCAGCGAAGGAAGCGAGGACTGATTGACCCGTGTATAAAAATCGTTTTGACCTGCGTTGTTATGTCGTAACTGGTGCTGGTTCCGTTGAGGAGATCGTGCACACCGCGTCGCAAGCCGCCTTAGGTGGTGCGGGTGTTATCCAGGTACGTTCAAAACCGATTTCGCCAGAGGCGATGAGAGAGCTAGCGGCCAAGGTCGCGGTCGAGGTTGCGCGGTGCAACCCTAAAACGCGTGTGCTTATCGACGACCACCTCGACGTTGCTATTTCCTTAATGCGTGAGGGTTTACCGATTCACGGTGTGCATCTTGGACAAGATGATGTCTCGGTTTTTCAAGCTCGTGAGTTGTTAGGTTCTGATGCGATTATTGGATTGACTACTGGCACAGCAGAGCTGGTGACTGCAGCTAATGAGGCTGCCCATGTGTTGGATTACATCGGTGCTGGCCCGTTTAGAAAAACCCCAACGAAGGACTCTGGTCGCCCACCCATTGGTCTTGATGGCTATCCCCCATTGGTGAAGTTGTCGGCGCTGCCGGTCGTGGCTATCGGTGATGTCACCCCTGATGATGTCCGCGATCTCAGCGCTACCGGCGTGGCGGGTGTTGCGATGGTTCGGGCCTTTTCACAATCTGATAATCCGCAAAAAGTCGCGCATGAAGTGCTGGAAAATTTTGAGGCGGGAAGGGCCTTATGACTAAGAGCGCAATTGTCATTGGTGGCGGAATCATCGGCTTGACCACATGTTTTGAATTCCAAGAGGCGGGTTTTCAAGTCACGTTGATTGATCCTGATCCAATTTCTGGGGCAACCCACCATGCTGGCGGAATGTTAGCCCCTACTGCTGAGGTGCAGTATCAGCAGCAGGATTTGATTCAGTTGATGAAAGAATCGGCAAGGCTTTATCCCGATTTGCTCGAGCGGGTCTCCAAATACACAGACCTTCCCACCGGCTACCGCACAGAGGGCACGCTGTTGGTGGGTGCGGATCGCACGGATGGTCTGCATGTTGCTGAGCTCATCAAATACATGCACTTGATGGATCTTCCCGTGGATTTTTTAACTACTCGTCAGGCTAGATCCGCGGAACCAGCATTGTCACCCCGAATTTCCAAAGTGGTCAACATTGATGGTGATCACCAGGTTGCTCCTCGTTTGTATGCCCGGGCGTTATTGGACGCAATTCTGCAGCGGGGTGCAGAGCACATCGCCGACACTGTGATCTCTATTGATGGCCACGACCCCTGCTTGACCGTAACCATGGGTTCGGGGGTGAGGGTGGCGTCGAAAAGCGTTGTTGTTTTAGCGGCAGGCCTAGGCGCCGCACGCATTCCTGGGTGGTTTGAGGGCGCAAACCCGCTGCAGTTGCGGCCGGTGTACGGCGATATTATTCGCGTTCGGGTGCCGGAGAAGTTGCAGCCGATGGTGAGCAAAGTGATTCGCGGATTTGTGGAGGATCGGCAGGTTTATATCATTCCCCGCGATGATGGCACGTTAGCTATTGGTGCGACCAGCCGTGAAGACCACCCGCATCCTAAAACTGGCTCGGTTTATGATCTCCTCCGCGATGCCACCCGTCTGGTTCCAGGTATTGAGGAAACTGAATTCCTCGAAGTCACTTGTGGTGCCCGCCCGGGAACTCCCGATGATATTCCATATTTGGGATGGGTGGGTTCCAACGTCATTGTGTCAACAGGCTATTTCCGCCACGGCATTTTACTGGCGGCTCTCGGTGCGCGCGCTGCCGTAGATCTGGCCACCAAGAAGCCCGTGTTCCCCACTCTTGATGTGTGCGATCCTTTTCGCCACCGCACTTAAAAAGGACTTTCTTTAAGATGATCAATTTTACTTTCAATGGCACCTCTATGCATTGTGCGGAGCTTTCCGTGGAGCAATTGGTAAAACAAGAAATCGGCCATGACACCGGAGTCGCAGTGGCTATCAATGCGGCTGTGGTCCCCAGGTCACAGTGGTCACGCATGATCAGCAATGAAGATTCCGTCGAAATTCTCACCGCAATCCAGGGAGGTTAAAATGCTGCACATTGCTGATAGAACTTTTGATTCTCACCTCATCATGGGCACCGGTGGCGCAACCTCACAGGCGTTGCTGGAGGAATCCCTTGTTGCCAGTGGAACCCAATTGACCACCGTGGCGATGCGCCGCCATCAAGCCAGCGCTGAAGGTGGCGAATCCATTTTTGACATGCTGCGCCGTTTAGGAATCGCCCTTTTACCCAATACAGCAGGCTGTCGCACTGCCCGCGATGCGGTACTCACCGCCCAACTTGCCCGAGAAGCACTTGGCACAAACTGGGTAAAAGTGGAGGTCATCGCCGATGAACACACACTATTGCCAGACACTGTTGAGCTTTTAGATGCCTGTGAACTCCTCGTCCAGGATGGCTTCACTGTCCTTGCTTATACCTCTGACGATCCCATCACCGCTAGCCGTTTAGAAGACTGTGGCGTTGCAGCTGTCATGCCGTTGGGCTCCCCCATCGGAACCGGACTTGGAATACTCAACCCACACAACATTGAATTAATCTGCAGTCGAGCAAGCGTGCCCGTCATTCTCGATGCCGGTGTCGGCACTGCCTCAGATGCCACCCTAGCCATGGAACTAGGCTGCGACGGAGTGCTGCTAGCCTCTGCGATTAACCGCGCACAAAATCCAGTAGCAATGGCTGAAGCAATGTTCCGCGCTGTTGAAGCTGGCCGATTAGCCGCCCAAGCCGGAAGAATCCCCCAACGCCAACACGCTGTTGCATCCTCTAGTTTCGAGGGTCTCGCGTCTTGGGCTGAGCAGGTGCTTTAAAATGTCACAACTTCCAGATATTGAACTTCATCGAACTGCCCGACAGCTAGCATTGCCTGGCTATGGCATCGAACAACAAACAATACTGCATAATGCCCACGTTCTCGTCATTGGCGCAGGCGGTTTGGGCTGCCCAGCCATGCAGTCGCTCGCCTCAGCAGGTGTTGGAACCATCACGGTTATCGATGATGACACAGTAGATATTTCCAATATCCACCGTCAGATCCTGTTCGGGGCAAGTGATGTCGGGCAGTCTAAAGTCTCCGTTGCAGCCAGGTGCCTCAAAGAGCTCCAACCAAGCATCACCGTCAACGCCCTGAATCAGCGAATCACTCCAGAAAACGCCTGCGCACTGGTCGCTTCAGTCGATCTTGTCCTAGACGGATCCGATTCATTCAGCACCAAGTACCTCGTATCCGACGCCGCTGAAATCACCGGAACCCCACTTATTTGGGCAACTGTGCTGCGTTTTCACGGCGAACTCGCACTCTTCCACTCAGGGCCTAACAACCGCGGCGTCGGTCTTCGCGACGTCTTCCCCGAACAACCATCAGCAGATTTCGTCCCCGATTGCGCCACCGCTGGAGTCCTCGGCGCCACCACCGCGACCATCGGAGCACTCATGGCCACACATGCCATCGGATTTCTCACAAAGATCGGCGACGTCCAACCAGGAGTCCTCCTTTCCTACGACGCATTCCCCGCCACCACACGCAGCTTCCGCGTCTCCGCCGACCCCGCGCGCCCACTGGTCACCGAGCTCCGCAGCTCCTACGAGGCAGCAAGGCCCGAAACAACAACGCTTATCGACGCCACCCTCAACCATCTCCTCACCGCCCTCGACATCCGCGAACCTCATGAAGTCCTCCTCAAAGACCTCCCCGAGGGCGCAACCTCACTCAAACTGCCCTTAAGCCAGATCAACTCCGAAGACGATGTGGTGGAAGCTCTTTCAGGTCTTGACCAGGACATTTTGGTTTATTGTGCCTCCGGAAAACGCAGCGCCGACTTCATAACCAAGTACTCCCACCTAGGCCATAGGTTCATAAATCTGCCTGGTGGAGTCAACGCGTTGTAGCCTGCCCGGCAGCTTTATAACCAAACATACGTGCCAAACTTTCAGGTTTTTCAAGATTCTTGGCACCGATGTTTGGTGTCTTTCGGCACTGCTTAAAGCCAGAAACTACGTGAGGCGTTTATCGCCCGCTTAAGGCCCCAAGATTTTCGCACAAGTATTTGTATGGATCAGGCTCTAAAAACCTCTTAGAAGCGCTGCTGGGGAGGTGTGACCTTTAGGGTTAGAGGCCGAAATTTGAGAGCGACCAAACCAGGAGACCCAGAATCTTCAAAAACTTAAATGTTGGGTCTCTGTGTTTGGTAATGAGCTCGATCCACCAAACCAGGAGACCCACAAACGTCGAAAAAGTGATTTCTGGGTCTCCTGGTTTGGTCTTATGCCGTCTTATGCTGCCAAGCACGCGAACAGCTATTTCAGCACTAATTTGACCCAAGCCGGGTCTTAGAAGCGCGTCTGGGGAGGCATGACTTTGGGGTCCAAGGCCAAACCAGTGTGCCCACAATCTTCAAAAATCGATTTACTGAGCACGCCAGTTTGGTTAGCCACCGAGGCCGGCGCGTCGTAAAGCATCTGCCATGGAACCACCTGCGGGCTTGGAGGAGCGCTGCTGCTTTTTCGCTGGTCGGTGTTCTTTCTTTTTCTGTGGTGCTGGGGCACCTGGCTCATCGGTCATGCGCAGCGAGAGTCCAATGCGTTTGCGGTCCACATCGACTTCCATGACTTTTACCTTCACCACTTGACCCGAGCGGACGACTTCGTGTGGGTTGGAGATGAACTTGTCGCTCATTGCGGAAACGTGCACGAGGCCGTCTTGGTGAACTCCGACATCCACGAAGGCTCCAAAGGCTGCAACGTTGGTGACGGTGCCTTCGAGGATCATGCCGGGTTTGAGGTCGGAAATTTTCTCAATGCCCTCTTTGAAGCTGGCTGTTTTGAACTCGGGGCGTGGGTCTCGGCCGGGTTTGTCCAGCTCAGAGATGATGTCGGTGACGGTTGGGATGCCAAATCGTTCATCCGCGAAATCGGCAGGATTCAGTTTTGACAGCACGGCTGTGTTTCCAATCAACCCTGTCACATCCAATCCGGTTGCTTTCGCGATTTCGCGGACAACGGGATAGGCCTCGGGGTGAACAGCAGATGCATCAAGTGGATCGGTGGATCCTGAAATGCGGAGGAAGCCGGCACATTGTTCAAAAGCTTTTGGTCCGAGGCGGGGAACCTTGTTGAGTTCCTTGCGGGAGGAAAAGCCACCGTTTTCGTTGCGGTAAGCCACAATATTATTTGCCAAGGTGGAGGTCACTCCAGCAACTCGGGTGAGCAGCGGAGCAGATGCGGTGTTGAGGTTGACACCGACTGCGTTCACGGCGTCTTCGACAACTCCGTCGAGGGTTTTAGCCAGCGCAATCTGGTTAACGTCATGTTGGTATTGGCCCACACCAATGGCTTTCGGTTCAATTTTTACAAGCTCAGCCAATGGATCCTGGAGGCGCCTCGCAATGGATACTGCGCCGCGGAGGGAGACGTCCATGTCGGGGAATTCTTCGGCTGCGATCGGTGATGCCGAGTACACAGATGCGCCCGATTCGGAAACCACCACGGGAGTTGGTCGCGTGCCACCCGCAGCTTTGATCATGTCTGCCACTTCGCCGGCTAGTTTTTCCGTTTCCCTCGAAGCAGTTCCGTTTCCAATCGCCATGAGTTCCACACCGTGGGTCGCGCACAGGTTGGCCAGCTCAGATACGGCTTCTTTCCAGCGGTTTTGGGGCTGGTGTGGGTACACAATCGTAGTGGCAACATCCTTGCCGGTGGAATCCACCACGGCTACTTTTACGCCATTTCTAAATCCTGGGTCCAGACCGATAGTGGATCGCTGGCCAGCAGGTGCTGCAAGAAGTACGTCACGCAGGTTGGTGGCAAAAACATCCAGTGCGCCTTCTTCTGCTTTTTCTTTCAGACGCATGCGCACATCCAGCCCGGAGGAGACATAGAGCTTGGTGCGCCATCCCCAACGAACAGCCTCGGCCAACCAACTGGAGGTTTGGGTATCCAGGGAAAAGCGATCGGCAATTAAACCTTCATAGATGGAGTCGTCGCCCGCATCCAGATTAAGGCTGAGCACACCTTCGTTTTCACCGCGCAGCAGAGCCAAAATTCGGTGGGATGGCAATGAGGCAAAAGGTTCAGAGAATTCGAAATAGTCCTTGAATTTCGCACCTTCTTGTTCCTTGCCTTCAACTACCGACGCGGACATGGAACCTGTGCGATACATCTGTTCGCGCACTTCACCGACCAAATCAGCATCAAGCGCAAAGCGATCAATCAAGATCGCGCGGGCGCCATCCAACACTTTCTTGGCATCCTCGAAGCCCTCAGTCTGATAGGCAGCGGCCTCGGCTGAGGCGTCGAGGGACGGGGCGTCGATAAGCTTATCGACGAGCTCCTCCAGGCCCGCCTCCCTAGCGGTATCAGCCTTCGTCTTGCGCCGTTTTTTGAACGGCAGGTACAGATCCTCCAGGCGCGCTTTGGTATCGCATCCTAAAATCAGCGAGCGTAAATCATCGGTGAGTTTGCCTTGTTCCTCAATCGCGGCGAGGATGCTTTGTTTGCGATCCTCCAGCTCACGGAGGTAACTGAGGCGTTCTTCCAGGTCACGCAGTTGGGTATCATCGAGTCCCCCAGTGATTTCCTTGCGGTACCTGGCGATGAACGGAACGGTGTTTCCTTCATCCAAGAGCTTGATGGCGGCCTCGACTTGTTCATCTTTGACGCCGAGTTCGAGAGCAATCGTTCGAGAAATTGATGACATTTAGGCGATTCTACCCGGAATGTGTGCTCGACCCCCGAAGGATCACCTGTCCCTGTAAAACCACATCGCCGGTGGGAAGTTCAGGATTTTCAATCAGATCCACCAACAAGCGCACGGCCTCTTTCCCCATCTCCTCATGCGGTGGAACAAACGTGGTGATCCCAGCGCCGACGAAGCTGTACCACTCAGGATCGTCATAACCACCAATCACCACATCGTGGGGAACGCTGACATTCAGATGAGCAAAAGCACGCATCACCCCAGCCATTAGCCGAGGTGACGCCACAATCAAAGCGTCGGGAAGGCCGTTATTAAACACCACCTGAGCCATCTCTTCACCAGATTCGACAGAATAGTGGCCAAAGTGGAATGTCACCTCAGCCCCATATATCGACGCCGCATGACTAATACCGCGCATCCGTTCCTGCGTGGTGGAAAGTGATTCCTCACCCACCAAAGCAGCAATGTTCATTCCGCTGCCGCCCAGCACCGACTCGGTCAGCTGAAAAAACCCAGCCTCATCATCACACGACACCCGAGGGAAATCAGGACCCAATTCACCACGAGTCAACTGCACAATGGGGATTCCTTCAGAGGCAATCGAGCCGACCACTGGAACGTGGATAATTCCTGCAGCTTGAATCGAAATCAACGATTCCATCACCACGTCCTGCGCCTGCACACTATTGGCCTCCGCAACCAGCATTTGGTAGCCAGCAGCTTTCAGATCCTGCTGAATAGTTTGCAGCGATTCCGAATAATACTCATTGGACAAATCCGGAACAATGACCCCCACCAAGGCACTGCGATGTTCCCGCAATGCCTTGGCCAGCTGGTTTGGCACATAGTTCAGCTCTTTAGCCGCCGCCTGAACTTTCTCCCGCGTTTGCGGTGACACATACCCCTTGCCGGATAGGGCCCTCGAGGCTGTGGCGTAACCGACGCCAGCTAGCTCAGCCACTTCCTTGAGGCTCGATTTTGCTGACATCGCCACACGCCCTTACCTTTGCCGTTGATTTCGATTACCAGAGTCCGATGACATTCATCCACAAACCACCGATAACCAACCAGATTGTAATCGATACCGCACCAGCAATTGCCGAGGTCCGCCACCACTCACCCACCGTGATGTAGTTCAAACCGAACAGTGTTGGGGAAGGACCACCAGAATACTGAGTGAGTGAAGAGAACAAATTGGAGGTGTACGCCAACACCAGGGCCGCCATCAACGGAGGCGCACCAATCGCAATCGCAGCACCCAGGAAGGCCAAGTACATGGCGGAAATATGTGCCGTTGCCGAAGCGAAGAAATAGTGGCTAAAGAAGTAGATCAACACTAGGACAACCAGCGCGACAACCCAGTTCATACCACCCAAACTGGATGCAATCACCTCAGAAATCCAGGCGATGAATCCGTACTGCGACAACGCTGTTGCCATCATGTACAGCACCGCGAACCACACCATGGTGTCCCACGCAGTCTTTTCTTGAATGATGTCCTCCCACGTCAATACGTGAGCCACCAGCAAGATAATGACACCAACAAATGCTGTGGTGGTTGCAGAGATTCCCAAAACCAAATCGCCAACTGTCCAGAGCAGCAGCAACACTACAAAGGTTCCCGACAGCACCTTCTCACCATAAGTGAACCCACCCAATTGCTTAAGTTCATCAGAAGCCATCGTCTTGACCTCAGAGGTGTCCTTCAACTCAGGTGGATAAATCTTGTACACCACCCACGGCACAACAATGAGCGCCACTAAACCAGGCACAATCGCACCCACAGCCCAGTTGGTCCACGTGATATTGACATCCATCTGCGACGCCAACGATGCGATCAAAGGGTTTCCAGCCATTGCGGTTAAGAACATCGCGCACGTAATCGCATTGACTTGTCCCACATTCAGTGCAAGAAACGCACCAGCCCTGCGACGAGTCGGGCCAGGAGTCGAATCATAAGTCAAGGCCACCGACTTCATAATCGGCGCCATGATGCCGCCACCTCGCGCTGTTGCCGACGGAATCGCAGGAGCCAAGACCAAGTCCGCAAGCGCCAAACCATAGGTCACACCCAGCATTTTTCCGCCGACTTTAGACACAAAGAACAACGCTATTCGACGTCCAAGCCCCGTCTTGATGAATCCACGCGAAATCAGGAACGCCATCACAATCAGCCAAATGGTGCCGTTACTGAAACCAATGAGGCCATACACCGCGCCGGGATCATCAGAAGACGCAGTCAACGGCACCAAACCAGTCAACACCGCGGTGATCATGCCGATAATTGTCACGGCACCCATTGGCATTGGCTTGAGAATAATCGCCACAATCGTCGCGATGAACAGGCCAAACATCCGCCACGCTTGATCCGTGAGTGCTTCAGGGTGCGGGGCAAACCACATAACAACCACAATCAACGCTGGAATTCCCAACTTGATTAGAAGATTGCTCCAATGGGACCTGGCAGGTGCAGAAACACCTTGAGATTGGCTGTCGGTTGGTGAGTTTTCCTTGCTGACATTCTGGTTCTTAATCGGCGTACTCATCGTGCGCAAACTCCTGAACGATTCGAGTTGTTACAGTTTTGGGTTGTTAAAGTTGGGCATTCCAGGCAGCTACAGCTGCATTCACCATGGCTAAAGCTTCGCCGACATAGTCTGCAGGCTGCACAAAACTCTTCGGCAACAAGTCTTCGACCCCATGTTGAGCGGCAATTTTCGGCAGTTCTTCTGCCAGCGTGGTGTGCTCTTCGCGAGCCTTCGTGGATGCTTCATAGACCAAGTCATGAGCTTTCTCACGCCCCAGAGCAGGAGCTAGTTGAATCATCTGAGCTTCCGCCATGATCAATCCACCATCAAAAGCCAAGTTCGAGGACATACGATCTGTATCCACTCGCATTCCTTCAGCCACCACAATGGCTTCATCGAGTGCAGAGCCAGCTAGATTGGCCAACGTTGGAATGACAATCCATTCTCCCTGCCACTCTCCTGCGGCTCGTTCATGTCCCGATTCCTGAAGCCGTGGCAAAGTGGAGGTCAAGGCACCCGCCACCACTGAAATACCAATCATGAGCTCGGAAGAAATCGGGTTGACTTTCTGAGGCATCGTGGAGGATGCACCCCGATGGGAGTTGTAAGGCTCAAAAACTTCGCCGATTTCAGTTCGGGAAAGATCCACGATGTTTCGGCCAAATTTTGCCATCGATCCACACAGCGTTGAGCACACCCATCCGAAGTCCCCAAGCACATCGCGTTCCACATGCCATGACACCACCGGGTCCTTCAGATCCAACAGGCGAGCCATCTCTGCACGAACCGCTGCCGCTTGTTCGCCTTGTGCTGCGTTGTTTCCACCAGCACCAAACAGCGAAATGACTCGCACACGCTCGAGAGCTTCCCCAAGACGTTCCCTCTGCCTGCGGATTTGATCCAAAAAGGTAGCGAGTGTTGCTCCAAACGTGGTGGGAATTGCCTGCTGAGCATGGGTACGTCCCGGCATCACTGTGTCTTTGTGCTCTTCAGCCCGAGCTGCCAGTGCATTCCCCAGACGCATAATCTGTTTATCAAGGGCATTCAAAGAGGCAGTCATTTGCAACACCAGTCCGGTGTCCATGATGTCTTGGGTCGTAGCGCCGTAGTGGACTCGACCGTTGAGGCCTTCCGGAAGGTGACTTGCGATTTGTCTTACCAAGCCAAGGATGGGGTAACCGACATTTTTGGCATCTTCCCACAGCTTCTCGCGGTCAATGTTGGAAAGGACTGCCGCCTGGTTGATCTGTGCAGCATCGTCTTCAGTGATCACGCCATGGTGGGCTTGCGCAGTTGCGAGTGATCTCTCCGCGGCCAACCAGCTTTCGATTGTGGCATCTGAAGAAAAGATTTCTAGTTGAGTGTCATTTCCTGCGTACTGCCAAAGTTGGGAGAATGGGGCTTTGTCAGTGGGATACATCTTGAGCTCCTAGCACCTATGGGCTTGTGTGGAATCGTTTCCACCTGCCATATGAAATCGTATCCACAAAGGTATGATGATCGCTATTCTTAGGCCTGAAAAGTAGGAAAACTCACACTTGCCCCACGTGGCGTTTTAGGAGCTTGGATTCGAGAAACGTACCCAAGGGTCGACCCAGTCGAGTTATCCCCTTAAGCGGGCATACAAAACATCATCATTTCCGCATACAATGGGCAATTTTGACACCTGTGAGATCCCTGATCGAGAATCCGACCAGATAGCATGCCCGAAGCTCTAAATCGAACGAATTTTTGCATACATCCTCGGCTTTCGTGCAAATTCTCGACTGATTTCGGGTCCCCACCCAAATCGGTCGGATTTTTGCATCTCACCATCCCCCCGGCGCGGATCCAGCATTTTGCGCAGTGCCCCTCCCGAAAAACACTTCCAACAGGATTGCGGGTCGACTAACTAAACGTGGAAAACTAACTCCGATGCTGCCACGCGCATGATGCATTAACGCCGGGTTCGGTTGTACCTTCAAGGGAAGTTCCATACCAGTAGATCCCCTGAGGCAGCGCCCCCACCACCTTTTTGGTGAGTTCTTTAAGCTCCAGGTCAGAGGTGCCGTTAATTACTACGCGATGAAGTACTTCCACGATTGGTGGGTGGCCCTCTAGCTGGGAGAACTGGGTGACCAGCATGTTGTCGGGTTCGCAGGTGAGGTCGACAATCTGGGAGTGGATTTCAGACGCTGAGAATCCAGAGTCGCCCAATGTCGCTGGTAGGTTTTCTAGCACTTTGTCCCATTCGCTGGGGACGATGAGGATATTGAGGTCGGTTGAAACTTCTCGCATGGTCATATTCCTTTCAACCATTTATTTGGCAAATTGCTTCCGTGCCCTAAAAAACATCAATGCCAGCAGCACCAGAGTGATCCACAGCATGTAGCGGTTGACCACGTTAACAATGTCTAGAACCTGTTCGCCGAAGGTGTAGCCCAACCAGATGAACAGTCCGTTGATCGCCAGGACACAGATCGCGTTCCAGGCCATTACCAGCCAGAACCTGATTTTCAGCAGGCCTGCCACTGCGTTAAGGATGGTTCCGGGCACAGGTCCTGGCAGGTATCCGAATGGAATAAGGCCGATTACCCAGGCGTAGAGTTTGGAGGATTCAGAATCGATGGCCTTTTTGAACATGCGGTGAAAGCGTGGCATGTATTGGAGGGACATGTCGATAAATTCCATGCCCCAGCGTTTACCCATCAGCCAATAAACGGGCATGAATTTCAGCGCGCCAACCAACGTGCACAGCCAATAGACCCACCAAATACCGTTATCAACTGATGCATTGGCACCGCCGACCACGGAGCTGGTGTAACCGCCCACAATTAAGGTGTAGGCCAACGGTTGGGTGAGCATCCAGGCTCGCAGCGGGATCATGCACAGGGAGAAAATGCCCATGGCGATTAACGCGATGAACAAAATGATGTCGCCGCGTTCAGGGTTGCTGAGAAATTTTGGGAGTTCTGGTTCGGATTTTGCAGGTTGTGGGGGCGTTTCTGTCATTTATCCAGTCCCAATACTTTAAGGTCGGTGGAATCAAGGAGGGTGGCGTCGATAAGCTCAGGCCTAATTGCCTGGGTGCGCAACAGCGCCTGATCACGTCGCCAGCGATCTACCTTGGCGTGGTTTCCGGACAAGAGTACCTCAGGCACTTCGAGCCCGCGCCAGGTGCGGGGCTTGGTGTATGAGGGGCCTTCTAAAAGGCCGTCGGAGAAGCTGTCTTCTTCGTGGCTGCGACGATTGCCCAGCACGCCCGGGATCAGACGCACCACGGCCTCAGCTATAACCAGCACCGCTACTTCCCCGCCGATCAGCACGTAGTCGCCGATGGATACTTCACGCACCCGGTAGCGGTTCGTGGCATCATCGATAACGCGCTGGTCAATGCCCTCATAGCGCCCACATGCGAACACAATGTGCTCCTCATTTGACCACGCTTGCGCGTCGGCCTGAGTAAAAGGCTTGCCGGCCGGCGTGGGCACAAGCAGCAGCGGCAGGTCACGGTTTTCTTCTGCCTCATAAATTCGCTTTTCGACGCCACCCAGCTCATCATGACGCGCATTTTTCAAGTGCGGCGCAGCCGAGTCCAACTCCACACCAGCAACATGGCCTGCAGCGACATCATCAAGCGCTGGTCCCCAGACCTCTGGCTTCATCACCATTCCGGGACCGCCACCATACGGGGTGTCATCAACCGCTTTGTGTCCGCCGGTCGCCCAATTCCGAAGATCATGAACACCGACCTCTAAAATGCCATCTTCGATCGCCTTACCCAAAAGCGCATGACGCAACGGATCAAGGTACTCAGGGAAAATGGTTACGACATCAAGACGTAAACGGTGGGAATCAAGATTTTCAGAGCTAGTCACGGACTTCAATCTACCAAGAGGTCTACCCTTGAAGGCATGAAGCCTCACACATTAATGCACCAAGCTTTAGCGATCGGCAGCATAAGTGGGCTCTTGATGCTCAGCGCATGTGCCAATTCTGGTTCCGGCTCTTCTCCTTCTGAAGGTGTTTCAGAGACGGTCACGGAAACGGTGACAGAAACTGATCCGGCGCCAGCCACTGATCCTGGATCGGAAACCACTACTGAAATTGCCCAAAACACTCAATGTGCAACCTCTGATCTTGATATTTCCACAGGTCAGCAACAAGGCGCTGCAGGAAGCATTCTCTTGGACATCAATTTCACCAATGCAGGTTCACAAGAATGCACCCTTCAAGGATTTCCTGGCATAAGTTTTGTCGGGATGGACAATGGCACGCAAATCGGTGCGCCAGCAGCCAGAGAGAATTCGAATACTCCAGTGATCACCCTTGAACCAGGCGAAAGCACTTACGCCAGTATCAGAATCTCCCGGGCGGAAAACTACGACGCCGCCGAGTGCTCCTTAGAACCAGTCGACGGCATACGCATCTACCCTCCTGGTGAAACAGCAGCCGCATACCTTCCACTGGATGGCATTAATGGCTGTGACAACGATGCACTCGAGCTGCTATCAGTCAAAGCAGTTGGAGATTAGAGCAGCAGGTTTTAAGCATAGACCTGAACTTTGCATCCGAATGTCCATTTAGCACTTAAGCTATAAGTCTAATAAACCTTCAGGTGGGGTGATTGTCGCAGTTCCCTCTTCCAGGTCTACCTCGGGGACAATGGCATGTACAAAAGGAATGAGCACGTCTTTTCCTGAATCCAACGTGACCTCTAGGATTTCTCCTGCAGGACCGTGCATCACACCAGTTACCTCACCAATGTCTTCGCCGTTATGAATGATGCGCAGGCCTTCTAGTTCGTGATCATAAAAGCCTTCGTCGTCATCATCAGCTTCTAAAGGAGCTGCGAAAAATCGAGTGCCTCGTAAAGAATCCGCGGCGGTACGATCTGGAACTTTAGCAAATTTCACCAATAGTCGCCCTTGATGCGCACGTGCAGAATCAATGGTCAGCGCGTGTTCTTTTCCAGATTGTTTACCTTTTAATACTTCCCCCACTGCGAAACGGATTTCTGGATCATCAGTGCTTAGTTCCACAACGACTTCGCCCCTGATGCCGTGGGACTTCACAACTTTTCCGATCTGCAGTTCCTGCTCTGTGCTCATGAAAAGAAAGTTTATGTCACAGCCCTAATCTCTCCTACATGCCATCAATTAATACGGAAAAAATAGTTTTTATTAGAATGGAATTATTGCCTTAACCCCTAGGAAGAAAGCCAAGCTGATGAGTACTTTCAACATTCTCCACGACGCGCCTGCACCACAACCAGACAAAAACCGTCCTGGTGTTAAACGAATCCTTCAAGGCGACGGAGCCAACCTCATTGCTTTTACATTCAGCCCTGGCCAATCACTACCTGATCACCGTGCAGCTCACCCGATCACTGTTACGGCATTTTCTGGCCAGCTCACCTTCGGTGTTGGTGATGAAACTTATGAACTCTTACCGGGGGCCGTGGTGCATTTGGAAGCAGGGATCACTCACCGAGTGGACTGTCCACAGGATGCAGAAGGCAATGCGGTGATGCTCCTTACGATGCTTACTGGTGAAAAACACTAGATAAATAGAAAAATCCACCTGCTCATGATTTCTCATGATTAGGTGGATTTTAAAAAAGAAGTGCGAAAGTTGGCTTATGCCTCTTCTGCAGCAGCTTCCTCAGCTGGAGCCTCTTCGGACTCTGCTTCTGCAGCGGCAGCCTTTTCAGCAGCAGCCTTCTCAGCTGCTTCCTTAGCTTCCTTGTCCTCGCGAGCCTTCTTCTTCTTTTCGGTGATAGCCTCAGCGGTTGGGCCGTTGTTAGCCTCAGCAAGAGCCTGGTTGAACAGCTCAAGCTTGGATGGCTTAGGCTCTGCAACCTTCAGGGTACCCTCTGCACCCTCGATGCCCTTGAACTTCTGCCAGTCGCCGGTCACCTTGAGCAGCGCTGCAACGGAGTCGGTTGGCTGTGCGCCAACGGACAGCCAGTACTGTGCACGCTCGGAGTTGATCTTGATTACGGAAGGCTCAGCCTTTGGCTCGTAGATACCGATGTTCTCGATAACCTTACCGTCGCGCTTGGTGCGTGCGTCAGCGATGACAACACGGTAGTGCGGGGTACGGATCTTACCAAGGCGCTGGAGCTTGATCTTTACAGCCATGTGAATTTTCCTCACTAGGTCACTGGGCAGTACTGCCACTCACCGTGTGCTGGTGAGCCGGTTCAGCCCTTCTTGTTTAACCTGCGTGTGACTCCTCCGGACGACCGGGGTCGTTGGCGGCATTACGCAGGAAAGTCTATAAAATGTTGTTGCACGCATTTAAGCGCACACAACCTGAACCATATTAGCGGTAGGTGAAGAAAAAATAAAATTACTTGTTCTCTATTCGGCTATTTCACTCTTTTTAGCGTGTAGCTAAAAACCATCCTTTCACCTATTACGCTCCTGCTGCCTAGAAGGGTAGATTGAGATACTGTGCTTCCCATTGCCTCCGGTAATGATGACCGGAACTTAATTCACTATGTCGACGGTGGCCGATTTGATGAAATCATGCTGACTGGCGACCTCACCGGTTTAAACAATTTTCTGACAAATGCTGGCCCCAATGCCAGAGATGATCATGATCTGACAGTGCTCATGCGAGCTGCTGAAGCTGGCAACTTGATGGTTGTTGCGCGCCTGCTTGATTTGGGTGCGAACCCGCGTCTTGCCGATCCCAAAGGCAAAACCGCATTGCACTTCGCCGCAATCGCCGGGGATGACGGCATTGTTGAATGTTTGATTGATGCAGGTGCCAACGTCAACGCCGCAGATACTTTTGGACGGACTCCCCTGTGGAGTGCTGCAGCCCATCATTTACCTGATTCCGCAGTTGTTGATGTGTTGCTACGTGCCGGCGCCAATACTAAATTGCGCGATATCAACGGTGTCAGTCCTGAAGATATGCTCTAAATTTTTTTTCAACGCACAACACTTTTCATCTTGAATGCTGCAATCAAGCCGAAAAGTACACCCCATGCTGCAACGATTCCTACCGCAAGCCACACGGTCATTGCTTGGCCTAATATTTCCAATTTGATGCCGTAGCCGTACTGCAGTTCATTTAATACTTCCGGGGGAAATAAAGTATTTTCCAACGCCGGTGCTGCTATTACTTGTCGGATCAACATTGCCGCGGGTGAAAATGGGAGAAAATTCAATACATGCACCACGGTTGTCGGCAATGCAATTGGTGGGATGTATGCTCCTGCGAGAAATCCTGCCAACGTACCAACCAAACTTGAAAGCGCAGACATTCCACCTTGGGATTTCACCAGGGTGATCAAAAACGCCGCGATCGCTGCAAACGTTAAGCAGATCACAAACAGCACAATCACTAATTTAAGTACTCCCAGCAGCGTGACGCTCAAGTGACCCAAGGCCGCTATACCGATGCTGCCGACGATGAACTCGATAAGCAAAATTGTCATCGCCACAATAACTGCGGCAAGAATATAAGAGATGGTCAACGTAGTGCGCGAAATCGGTGCAACAAGGAAGTCTTTGATACCTCCTCGTGTTCGGTCCTCAACTAATACGCCAAGTGCTGCTTGAGGAACGGTAATGGCCGATGTTACGAGAATTCCCGAAAAGGCCCAGTTGAATACGAATCCTTCTACTTCGTTTCTCGCCGATTCTGGGAGATCCACCGATAAGCTATCTATCTGCAGTTTTCCTAGAAACAGCACATAAAGACCAAGGAGAATTATCGCACCGAGAATGGAAAACAACACGGCCATTTTATCCCGGAAGAAGCATCTAAGATGTCTACGAACTAGCACTGTAATCATGATTTTCCCCGCCCTGCATCCCGCACTGAATCCCGCCCTGCCGTAACCGCTAGAAATACATCGTCCATTGAGCCGTGCCGTATCTCAACATCTAAAACGTTCTCGGTTTGCCGTGCTATCTCCACTGCCAAATGCGCTGCTTCAAGCCCATCTGCTAATCGGAGTCGAAGCCTGTCCCCATCAACTTCTGGTTCAAAACGAACAAGCTCATGCGAGAGTTGCTCAGGATTATCTGTTCTTAGAGTTAATACGGTTGTGGTGTAGCGCGAGCGCAGCTCCATGGGAGTTCCAGACGCTACTTCTTGGCCGTGGTCAATAATGAGGACAGAATCTGCTAATTCAGTTTCTTCCATGTAGTGCGTGGTCAAAAAGACGGTAAGCCCCACATCGTTGCGTAAGGAATTAATGGTGTCCCACACTTGACGCCGGGATCTAGGGTCTAGTCCTGCTGTTGGTTCATCCAAAAACAAGATATCGGGAGAATGCAGCAGTGCTCGTGCAATATCGGTCCGGCGTTTCTCACCACCGGATAAGACACCGTATTTACGGTTGGCAAATCCTTCCATGCCGATATGTTCAATGATCTCGTCAATCCGCTGTGGGTCTACCTCAGGGTATAAGCTTCCTCGAGTTTCAAGGTTTTCTTTCGCGCTTAAAAGCGGATCAAGTACAGACTGTTGGAATACAACCCCCAGTTTTGATGAGTCCACGTTCCCGCCTTGTAGCGTGATCTCACCTAAGGTTGGTTGTTCAATCCCAATGAGGCAAGAAATGGTTGTGGTTTTGCCAGCACCGTTTTCACCTAGAAAGGCGAAGATCTCCCCTTGTTCTACGTCAAAACTTAAGTGATCAACTGCTGTAGTAGTGTCATAGCGTTTAACGAGGTCCCGCACTTGCAAGATTGGTGGCATAGAACAATTTGTACCAAAAACAACTAGTCGGTGCATCACCATAAAAGGCGATGCACCGACTAGTTCTAGCTCAGGTCCTAAACGTGCTACTTCTTGCCAGAGTTCCCAAAGTCCAAGTTGTTGAGGTCGATATTTTCCATACCCTTTGGCAGCTTCGGCATTCCAGGCATACCTGGCAGTCCGCCACCACGGCCGCCAAGTCCACCTGCTCCACCAAGCTGCTTTTGCAGTTCTGCTAAGTCAGGCATCCCTGCGCCACCCATGCCTGGCATTCCCGGCATGCCACCCATCGGCATCTTTGGCTGGGTTGGCCCCTTCTTGGCTGGTTTACGCTTGCCGTTTTTCCCCTTACGGCCCTTGGCTTGTTTCTTTGTAGCGCTGCGGGTTCCAGGTCCCATGCCGAACTGGCCGGCCATTTGCCCCATCATCTTTCGGGCTTCAAAGAATCGTTCAACCAGTTTGTTTACTTCAGAAACAGTGACACCAGAACCGTTGGCGATGCGCTTTCTACGAGACGCGTTGAGGATCTTCGGGTTGTCTCGCTCTGCAGGAGTCATACCGCGAATGATGGCCTGAATGCGGTCGAGTTGTTTTTCATCGACCATGTCAGCCATTTGTGACATCTGCTTGCCGCCAGGAAGCATCTTCAAGATGTTTCCGATTGGTCCCATGCGGCGGATCATCAGCATCTGGTCGAGGAAGTCTTCCAAGGTGAGCTCGCCGGTGCCCAACTTCTGGGCAGCTGCCTCAGCCTTTTCCTGGTCCATGACGGCTTCGGCCTGCTCGATAAGTGACAATACGTCACCCATGCCCAGGATTCGGCTGGCCATACGCTCAGGGTGGAAGACATCGAAATCGTCGAGTTTTTCACCGGTGGAGGCAAACATGATCGGCTTGCCAGTAACTTCACGGATGGAAAGTGCAGCACCACCACGTGCGTCACCATCGAGCTTGGTCAGAACAACACCAGTGAAATCGACGCCGTCACGGAAGGCTTCCGCGGTATCAACGGCGTCTTGACCAATCATGGAGTCAATGACAAAGAGCACTTCATCAGGATTGATGGCTTCACGGATGTTGCGTGCCTGGGTCATCAGGGTTTCATCAATACCCAAACGGCCCGCGGTATCCACGATCACGATGTCATGCTGGGTGCGCTTTGCTTCTTCAATGCCTGCGCGCGCTACCTCAACTGGGTCACCGTGGGAGGTACCCATTTCATGCTCGAGGGAATCAATGCTGGTGCCTGGGTCTGGTGCGAAAGTTTTAACTCCAGCACGTTCACCAACAATTTGCAGCTGTTGCACTGCACCTGGGCGTTGAAGGTCACAGGCAACCAGCATTGGGGTGTGCCCCTGCTTAGCTAAGTGCTTTGACAATTTACCGGCAAGGGTGGTTTTACCAGCACCTTGCAGACCAGCCAGCATGATGACGGTCGGTGGGTTTTTCGCCAGCGAAAGTCGGCGCGTTTCGCCACCGAGGATCTGCACGAGCTCCTCGTTGACGATCTTGATTACTTGCTGCGCCGGGTTGAGTGCCTGAGAAACTTCTGCCCCGACGGCGCGTTCCTTAATACGATTAATAAAGGCACGGACAACCGTTAATGAAACGTCAGCTTCCAGCAGCGCGAGACGAATCTCACGAGTGGTTGCATTGATGTCTGCCTCGGTGAGCTTTCCTTTGCCGCGGAGGCCGGAAAGCGCGCTATTCAACCGATCGGACAGTGACTCAAACACGAATGAACTCCCAGTAGGTTCTAGAGTGCGGGGTTGCTAATCCCTATATGCTAGCTGGTTGCCCCGGCTTAGGTCACGTCAGCTACCTGCCAAGGCTTTAACAACGGATCGTTCCACCACTGCTCTATCAAATCCTGGCTTTAAAGCAGCCTGGATAATTAGGGTTGCGCCGCGGGTGACTGCGTTGATCCATTGCGCATTGGGCAGTGTTCTGAGCAGGGCAAAAATAGCTCCTGTTCGGACTTCGGTGCGCACTTCAAGGGTATTTCCGTGCCAAAACGTCGCTGTTAGACCAGGCGCGGGCGTAGGAACTTCGGAAAATACCCCCGATTGAAATGCTTGGAGGAAGTGTTGGGGATCGAAATCTTGAGGACCGTTGGCTCGCACATCAAATTCTGCACTCCAGCTCCCATTGGCAAGCATGCGTGCTGCAGTAATGGTCCAACCCTTTGCGTAGATGACTCCCAAAATTCGATTCAGGTCGTCTCCATGCCACTGCACCGTGTACACACCTTCGCGCTCTACTAAACCAATCTCACTGCGAGGAGCGATCAGTGGCGCCACCGGCCGGATATCCGTGAGGCGGTCACGCGCTCGCTTGCACACAATCCGCAAAGCATGCTCCAAACGGCTGGTCCACACCCCTGGCCCTGTCGCTTTCGCATCAGCCTCAGTGAGCACTTCGAGCAAATTTAAAGTAACTAAGTCATATCGCACAGCATCAAGCAGCTTATCGACGGCCTCCTCCGAGTAGGGATCAAGGCGGGCGGCAATTTTTGCCACCGTAGTGTGCTCGGCGACCAGCGTTTGCACGCTGGCTCGATCGCGAAGGTTAAGCCCCATTCGACTTGCTGCTCGCGCAACCATTTCAGCACCTACCTGTTCATGCGGGCGCGGGTAACCTTTACCGATATCGTGATACAACGCGCCCAACACCAAAAGGTCTGGCCTGGCAACAGCGACGGTTTCTAAAGCACAACCAGCCACGGTGTTAAGACTGTGCTCGTCAATGGTGGAGACATGACTTGGTTCACGTGGCATCAGCCCTTTGATGCGGTCCCATTCCGGAACAAAACGCGACCACAATCCATGTCGGTCCATACTTTTGACCACCTTGCGCGAGTTTTCCGGACTGGAGAGAATACGGAAGAAATCACCGGTGGCATTTGCTGGCCAGGGTTCTGGAAGCATCGGGCATTCGCTCAACCTGACCCACGTAGATTCCAGAACTGGAAGTCCAGTGGTTGCTGCGGCTGCTGCCACTCGTAGTGGAAGTGCTGGATCACTAAGATCAGGTTTTTTAGACAAGGCGATGGTGCCATTGGCGTCGACGACATCAAGATCGAGGGGGCGTCGAGAAGCATTTCTAAACGCCAAGCCACTGCGGCGTGGCAAAATGCCCCGGGCGGTGGCTAATGCGGTGGTCAGGCCGTCGTCTATGGCGCGGGCGGCATCGGCGATCTCCCGGCCAAGGTGATACCGGTCGACAAAACCTAAGTCCATGGCCACATCGACGGCGAACTCGGGATCCAAAACGTCGCGGGAACGGCGCGCGTGGACATGAAGTAGGGTGCGGGCGTCGAGAAGCAATTGGTGTTGCGCGTCTAGCTGCGGAACATTGCACAGGTGCCCCAAAGCCAATGCTTTGATTAATTCGAAATCGCGAAGCCCTCCCCTGCCGTGCTTGAGATCCGGCTTTGTCATAGCCACCACAGGCCCAGAGCGGCGCCAGCGCGCAATCGCAGTATCGACGACGGCATCAAAATTTTTATTAAGCTCTTGACGCCACTTATCCACGATGCGCCGACGCGTAGTCGAGCACAGCTCTTCGTCTCCTGCGATAAACCGCAGATCAAGCATGGCAAGTGCGGCTGTGGAATCCGCGGAAATCATGGCCACGCATTCATCCGGGGTGCGCACTGAATAGTCAAGCCTCTTTTTTGCATCCCAAATTGGATACCATAAATCCTCCACACCATCGGGCGTTTTCCCAGGTGGATGGATCAAAATGAGATCCAAATCGGAATAAGGCGTAAGTTCTGACCTGGCCAACGATCCAGTGGCAGCAAGTGCAGTACCTGCTGGTAAATCCAAAGAGCCCAGCAACGCCAGGACTTCTTTTTCGGAATCTTGGCGCAGCTGAGCGGGATTATTCATAAGTATTAAAGAGCTGCTTCGCCACGCTCACCAGTGCGCACTCGCACTAGCTCTTCAATGTTGGTCATCCACACTTTGCCGTCGCCGACTTTGCCGGTGCGTGCGGTCTCGACGATAACGTTGATGACTTCCTCAGCCTGAGCATCGGAGATAATAACTTCGATCTTGACTTTCGGTACGAAATCAACGGCATACTCGGCCCCGCGATAAACCTCGGTGTGGCCTTTTTGCTGACCGAAGCCTTGGGTTTCAGTGACAGTCATGCCCTGCACACCTGCTTGCTCGAGGGCATCTTTAATGTCGGTGAGGGTAAACGGCTTGACAATAGCGGTGATGAGTTTCATGATCGTCTCCTTCAAAAAGACTATCGGAACGGTTTTTCGGAACGGTTTGAGGTATTTTCAAATAAACTTATCGAATTTCCGGACCCACAGTGTCATAAGCAGACTCTGCGTGTTCGTGAGTGTCAATTCCTTGCTGCTCCACTTCATCATCAACGCGCCATCCGATGGTGGCTTTCAGCGCGAACGCGATAACCGCGGTGATCACACCTGCAAAAACCACTGCGACTAAAGCGATGACGATCTGGACAATAAAGAGTTTAAATCCATCCATGCCACCACCACTAAACCAACCAGCATCAGTGGCAAGAAGACCAACCCCGACCGTTCCCCACAGACCCGCAACAAGGTGAACGCCAACGACATCCAAGGAATCATCAAAGCCGAAACGGTACTTAAGCCCAACGCCTAGGCACGCCAAAACTCCACCGATTGCGCCAAGAATTAAGGAGGTCACCGGAGTCAGTGCGCCCGCTGCTGGAGTAATAGCCACAAGACCTGCAACAACACCAGATGCAGCACCCAGCGACGTGGCATGTCCATCGCGGAATTTTTCCGTAGCCAACCAACCGAGCATCGCAGCTGCAGTAGCCGCCGTCGTGTTAACCCAGGCCAAACCAGCAAGGCCATCAGCAGCAAACGCCGAGCCACCATTGAATCCAAACCAGCCAAACCACAACAGCGCAGCGCCAAGCATCACCATAGGCAGGTTGTGTGGCCTAGCAATTGCCTTGCCAAACGTCTTTCGCTTGCCGACGATCACCGCCAACACTAACGCCGCTGTACCAGCAGAAATGTGCACAACGGTTCCACCTGCGAAATCGATCGGCGCAATATTTGCTTCCTCACCATTTGAACCAAACATCCATGAAGCAAAACCGGAAACATTGTGGCTAAGAAGTCCACCACCCCACACCATGTGCGCCAATGGGAAATACACCAAGGTGACCCACGCACCACTGAAGATTAGCCACGTGGAAAACTTCACACGCTCTGCCAAAGCACCAGAGATCAAGGCTGTGGAGATGACCGCAAAGGTGAGCTGGAATCCAATATCAATGATGTTGGGATACCCTGCTGCACCCTCGATGTAGTTTCCTTCTGCATCAACGATGGAATCTCTAAGGCCGAAGAACTCAAAAGGGTTTGCAAAGATTCCTGCGATTGATTGAGTTCCATAAGACATCGACCATCCCCAAAGGAGATAAATAACGGCAACGACGCCCAATGCACCAAAGGACATCATCATCATGTTGAGTACGGACTTTTGACGTGACATTCCGCCATAAAAAAGGGCTAGCGCCGGTGTCATTAACAGCACTAGCGAGGCGGACATGAGCATCCATGCTGAATTGCCGGAGACTGCTGCAATTTGATCTGCACCCATAGCGTGGACGACCTCCTTTGAGTTTAACTTTTGTGTGGAGTTCAAGGAGTGCCTTTTGGGATTGACACCCCTTGAACCAGCTCTAACTATAGACCTACAGAAACTAATTTCGATAGTTCTATAGAATAAGAAACGGGCGCCCTGCCAGCATTTTCTATAGTTTAACAGGTAGTTTAAAGGATTGTTAAGTGCATCACAGTTGCTTTCAATGGTTAGAAATAACCCTCGACGGCCCACACCTTGGAGCCAATGAGGTGCGTGTGAAGCCTGAGAAAGATTGACGATCAAAGCGTAGACCCCGTCAGGTACTGGCAGGACGACTTGAGCGCTGGAACCAAACCAGGAGACCCAACATTCACGTTTTTGAAGATTCTGGGTCGCCTGGTTTGGTGAATCGCTCTCAACACCAAACACAGAGACCCAACATTTAAGGTTTTGAAGTTTCCGGGTCGCCTGGTTTGGCCGCTCTTAAATTTCGCCCCCAACCTGCAAAGATCATACCTCCCCAGGGGCGCTTCTAACGGGCTGTCGAGGTCAAGTGCATACCAAAGCTCATCCAGTAAAACTCGAGGCCTTAAACAAGCGATAAATGCTACCGCGTATTGTCACGGCATCAGGCTGCGAGTTCCCAAACTAGCGCGGTAATCAGCAGCGCGTTAGTTGGGTTTCCTGAGTTGGACCAAATTAGCACCGAGAAATGTCCCCCCATGCTAAAAATCTGCACTGATCAGAGAGTCAATATGATTTCCTCTAGCGGGATTGACCCAAGTCTGGTTTAACAGGCACTTTAAAGGATTGTTAAGCGTGTCACAGTCACTATTGGTAGCCTCAAAACAACTCCAGACAGTTGCCCTGGGCTAATCAAGTGGGTGCGAAAGCTGGGGTTAACTGTTGGAAATTCACCCCACCACTACGAAGATTGATGTCTGCCGGAGTTACCCCATAATCTTAGGGTTGAACCTTTAAGAGGACCCTGCCTAAAAACTGACTCTGACGCCCCCGATAATTCAGGGGACGTCAGAAGTGATTAAATTCAGGTCTTATTCGGAGTAAATGCCGCCCTCTACTAAGGCGATTGCGCTGTCATAAACCGCATCCCCGGTATCTGCAATAGCAATATGCACATCAACAGGAACGCCTGGGGTCACCGGCACGGCACATCGGAGATCTTTAGTTAGCCCATCGAACGCGGTGTTATATCCCACAGCACCAAATTGGTTGTCAATGTAATACTCCGTATTGGTTAAATGATTGACCGTATTAACTGAGATTGGCTCATCCGTCTCAGGTACAACTGCACAGTTTTGTCCATTGACAAAAATTGCCATCACATCGTTGTAATTCGAGTTCACATATTCTGGATACTCTTCAGATGCAAAGGCATACTCGATAAACAACGTGGTGCCAGTCGGAACTACAGTCACCTGATACGAAGCTGCATCCCAAGTCAGTCCTCCTGAAAGCTCCGACAAAGCATCGGATCCTGGGTTCCCAAGGTTAGTTGATGCAAAATGACCGGGCAGCCCCACAGCATCATTAATATTTCCAGTACTCAGGACCCAAGCAGGCTTGTTCTCAACAAGTCCATCGAGGAAGCCCCACTGCTCTGGAGAACCAGTAGCGTTTCCCTCCTGCAACACCACTCCATTTCCGGCCAGATCAGGAGTTGGGTCAACCCCAGGATCCGGCAATTTGTCAGCACACAAGTCATCCAACTTGAAGAGCTCAAATTCCTCTTCGAGGAACGCATGCTCCCAGCTAACATCTATTCCAAGCAAGTCAACCGAAGCTTCCAACCCTACTTCTGGGGTTACTCCGGCACTTGCAGTACATTTCACTGTTAATGGGGTAAGCGTTGCATCGAGTTTCACCCACCCTGCTACCTCAGCATAAATACCCACCAAGCCATAAAACTTAGAAGTTAAATTAGGAACAATTTCCGCTTTAGCTTCCGCAGAAGCCTTAAGGTTAATATCGCCTAGACCATCGACATCCAAGTCAGGTTCATTTATTCCCGTGAATGAACCATCTGAGTAACTAAGACCAGCCTTGTGGCTCACCTCTACCTTGGGACTATAAGAGAACTCGCCAGCCGCCCCTGCGGAAAGATTTAGATCCAAAGTTCCCGTCGTAATCAGGCGCACCGGAATGTGACCAACAGTAAATAGGTGCGTGGCTTCAACTTCAGCCAGTGTTCGATTCCATCCGACTGTAACTTCCTGACCAGTACCAATACGAAACTCGGATTCAATGAAAGGTGTCGCAGTAACATCAAAGCTTTCTAGCTTAAATTTTTTAATTTCGTACCCCAGCGCGGCCTCGATACCGATATTTCCAGCTACATGGATATCAACTCCGTCAACGTTCTCATCCAGCTCAAAGCCCTTTTGGTAAGTCGCTGTCACTTCCCCATCGCTAAAGTAGTCGACAGTTGGTTCAGTAATGGACACACCCGGTTCTGGAATCAAGTCAAAGCTCACCAGCTCAGGGGTTGGTAGCTGATACCCTCCTGAATCCTCAACGATGTCAGTCAAAGTCGCAGGTCCGGTCACTATCAACGTAGTGTCACCTGCTTGATCACTGATTGAAATAATCTTCAGCAAAGCGCCTTCGGGAAGAAAATCAGTCGGGGCAACTGACAGGACGGAACCTACCTCCAATAAACTTTCCTCAACGTTTTGATCCGATACTTCGAGACTGCCATAAGGATTCGAACTACCATCCACATTGGCGTTTTCGAATAGCTCTCGAGCTTCTTCCTCATCAACAGCACGCGCAAGCGGGTTAACTACAATCTCCTCGGGATTCGTTGGCGGAGTTACAGATGAAGACCCCACCGCACTTCCAATACTTCCCAGCAATTCTGCAAAAAAGAGCCCCAATAATCCCAACAGGGAAATAATACTTTGGAAGAACTTCACCAGTTTCCCCCTACTTTGAGCCGGGAAAAACGAATGTCAAAGTCGCGCACGCTTACACTTCTTTCTTTCAAGAAAACCTAATTACATGGAGAACTTTTCGAAAAGCAGACTAATCACCCATGAAAATCTTTAGATTTATTTACAAGAAATTTGGTTTTTAGCTGTCAGTTTTCGATGGCTAAACGTTAGCAGATTTGATTTGTTATTTTCTCGTTATTTCTTGTTATTTTTGAAACGCAAAGAAAGAATTCATTCCTTGGTTAAATTTCTTTAACCTTTATCGATCTCAATACAAAAGCATGGGCTGGTCTCGCCGAAATTTCTTTCAGCGAGACCAGCCCATGCTTTTGAAAGCTTAAAAACTTTAGGCTATCCCAACAAAGCGTCGACGAAGCCCTCCACTTCAAACGGAGCCAAATCGTCGGCACCTTCACCAAGGCCGACTAGTTTCACTGGAACACCAAGCTCTTCTTGGACCTGGAAAACGATTCCGCCCTTGGCTGTACCGTCCAACTTGGTCAAGACCACGCCTGTGATATCAACAACTTCACGGAAAATACGCGCCTGCTGCATACCATTTTGGCCAACTGTGGCATCAAGGACCAGCAGGACTTCATCCACTACTGCCTTCTTCTCCACCACGCGCTTTACTTTGCCCAACTGATCCATCAGACCAGCCGACGTATGCAAACGACCCGCAGTATCCACCAGCACCACGTCTGCTTGGCGTTCCACACCCTTGGCTACAGCATCAAATGCGATCGATGCAGGATCTGCGCCCTCAGCACCACGTACCGTTTCTGCACCAACACGACGACCCCAAGTCTCTAATTGATCAGCTGCAGCAGCACGGAAAGTATCCGCTGCACCCAAAATTACCTTGTGCCCCATGGATACCAACACGCGAGCAAGCTTGCCTGTGGTGGTGGTCTTGCCAGTACCATTCACGCCAACTACCAAGACAACAGCTGGCTTACCTTCATAAGGCATGGCCTTAATGGAACGGTCAAGGTCGGGGCGGCAGGCGTCGATAAGCGATGCACGCAACATGGCACGCGCCTCGGCCTCGCTGCTGACGCCGTGTGCTGCGATCTTGTCGCGCAACTCGTCCACCACGCGAGCAGTCACCTTGGCACCAAGATCGGCCTTGATCAGCATCGCCTCGATGTCTTCCCAGGCATCTTCATCCAAATCGCCTGCAGACAAAATTCCCAGAACCGATTTGCCAAACACATTCTGGGACCGAGACAGACGCCCACGCAGCTTGCCGATACGACCCGCAGCCGGTGCGATTTCATCCAAAGGCTCTGGCGCAGGTTCTGGCTCTACATCAGGAACCGGAGTTTCTTCCAACGCGGCTTCAGCAGATTCCACAGCAACTTGGGCAGCCTCTGCAGCCTCAATGGCTTCGGCAACCTCTTCAGGTTCTGCTTCAGGTTCTACTTCAGGCTCCACGATAGGTTCTGCCACTGGCTCCGCTACTGGCTCGACAGCAACTTCTTCTACCTCAGGACTGATCTCTGATTCTGGAGCTGTTGCTTCAACTGGTGCCTCTGTAACCTCAGGCTCTTGCACCTTTGGTGTTTCAACGACCTCTTCAGAAGATTCTGGCTCGGGATTTGCAGGAGTTTCAGGATCTACAGGTGTTGTGGGAACTTCTGGGGTATCTGGAACTTCTGGTGCTTCTGGGGTTTCCGGAACCTCAGGAGCCTCTTCGACGTTTTCTTGGGCAGCAAAAGCATCCGTCGACTGTTCTGGAGCTTTTTCTTCTTCAGCAACTGCCGGCGGAATGACTACAGGTGGAACCACCGGTGCTGCCTCGGCTTGCGGTTTATTAAGATCCTGACCATCTCGCAAGACCGGTTCTTCCGCCTGCTTAGCAGGGGCGAAGTTGAAACCACCTTGAGCTTGGTAATTTCCTGACTTCTCCTGCTGGGTTAATTCCTTCTTTTCTTCTTCGGGTTTTTCAAAACTAACGGTCTTAGATTTCGCTCGTTGGTTTCCCACGATCAACAAAATGATGATCGCAAGAACCACGAGGACTACTAGTCCAATGATCCAAAAAGTCGCATCCATACCCTCTATAGTGGCAGGTTTCCCCACGTTGCACACAGGTACCCCACGTTAAATGTGGTGAAACTCTTGTGTTTTGGGGATCGCGGGTGAATAAATGAGATGCTTGCTACCGAGTCGGGTCTAGAATTTCTCAGATTTTACCAGGTCAAACGGCTAGGCTTCCCCAGTGGCGATTTAAGCCACCCAATTCCACGGAACAGGTGCTTGTATGGGCAAGACAGTTCTGGGGTGTTAGAGACGATTCTGTGAAGTCACTTCTCTCGGGGCTTGAGGTTTTAGTTTCAAGATTCAAAGATGTACCAAACATGGGTGACAAGGAACTCCATTTTGAGGAAACTTTGGCACGTATGTTTGGTTTAAAGAAAGTAAAACCAGACACCCGTGACAAAATTTTCACATTTCTGAATATCTTGCCACGCCTGTCTGGTTTCTCAGTCGTTCACGGCGAGGTCATCCCCGACCTAGTCAACGAGTCCTGGGTTTCGAGCTCCCAACACCATTGCTTCTGCTGAGATCAAGTCACCGGTAACGAGGTCTGGCACGAGATCTGCAATCTTGCCCCAACCGCTAGCTGCACGATCGAGAGTTCTGGTCTTGCCGATCAGTTCGTGTGCATGCAAGCGGGAAGACAATGCGAATACCAACGACACAACTGGGGTAAGAGCCCACATGTTTTCTGGATTGTCGGTGTTTACGCCGTCAAGTTTGTCAAAGCGGATGCGTGCTGAAGAATACAGCTGGCGTTGGGTTCCACGCATGGCACGAAGAAGCTCAACGGCAGTCTTAATCAAGCCTTCAGTCTGGAGAACTTCACGTAACGCATCGCGCTTCTTGAAGGTTTCAAACACCGCCATGAGGCGGGTGTTGTCTTCCATCAGTGGACCAGGAACGATGTCGGCGTTGCTAAAGAATATTTCCAGCAGTGCTTTTTGCTGAGCTTCATTCATACCAGCAATCGCGACGGTGGATTGGTCAATGCAGGCGGCATCCAAGGTGGAGTCGCGGCCTGTGGCAAGGGTGGACAAAATGTTCTTGCCGGCGACTTGTTCCAGTTGGTTGAGGATCGGCAACAGTGGTGTGCGGTTGCCTAGTTCCTCTGCTTCTTTGAATGCGCTTGGTAGTGCACCCAGGAGTTGTAGGGTTCCGATCCATGCGGTGCGGTGGATTTCCGTTGCTGGTGATTCAGTGGTGAAAGGTGAGGCAGCCAGTCCAGAGGAAATGACTTTTCCGGGCAGTGCTTGTGCTGGAACCAGGGATGCAGATAGTCCCTTGAGGGCTGCTGCTGGTGAGGAGCGCAAGGCTGCGTGAACCACGGGCAGGTGCTCGGTGTTGCCCTGTTCAGTCCAGATGTGAGAGACATCCCACAGTGCTGGCACCACTGCATCACTGATTGGTGGTTCTTCTACTTCCCCACCAAAGAATGCAGATAGTTGTGCATATTCTTCAGACTGTGCCGAGTAGTAGCCGTCTTGTTCGACGGTAACAGCTGCTTTACCTGGTGAAAGAGGTGTGACAGAGGTGGTGAAAGGATCTGCAGTGTGTAGTTGCACGATCAGGTTGCCTGCACCAACAAGGGTCTCGGGTAGTTCTAATTCCGGACCTGTCACCGCAAGTTCCACAGCGCTTACCCACGGTGCAGTTTGTGGCCACACCCATGCAGCTAGTTGACGGCCAGCGGCAAGGTCTTCAAAGACAAGCTTTCCGTCAACAACCGAGATGCTGGAGAAGTTTTCTGTCTTATCAATAACTGCGATGGTGACTGAGACACGTCGATCGACTTTGCGGTCGGTCCATTCGAATTCGATGGATCCGCGTGGCATGACAAAGGTGCTAGCTGCGATTTCTTTCATGCTAGCGATCCAGGTGCGGCCATTGTCAGGAGTGGTCATCTTCACGGTACGAAGAGGTGATCCGTGGTGGTTGCGCACACTGACCTTTGGGTCGCCAACGTCCACGCCTGTGCGGATGCGCAGCTCGCCGTCACCATCGAGATCTCGTGGGCCGCATACGCTGCGGGTAACTCGCCAGGTTGGTGGTTCGGTGGTCAGTGGCAGCTCAATGGCAATTTGTGGTGGCACAAAGCGCAGGGGCATTTGGTCACCTTCATCGGTGGTGACCACAAATGAGGCGTTGGGATCTGTTGCACCGACGGTAACCAGGCGTGGTTCTGCGGTGAAGTGTTTTTCGCCAGAACGCACGCGCAGGCTTGCTTCACTTAGGCCAGTGGTGGTTGGGATGCGGAATGATGCACCGGATGCTACTTCGAATTCGGTGGTCATGCCTTCGACGATGGCGAATTCGTGTCGGAAGGATTCGTTACGCGGTCCACGCAGACGAACTAAGTACTCACCCACCCATGGGGCGTCGTAGATTTCTGGGTCGAAGATGGCAAAGAGTCCACCATCTGCCGGGACTTCTAATGGTTCTGGTTCTGCGATTTCTTCACCGGCAGCACCAACACCCGCAAACGCTGAGATAGACAGCATCCAGGTTTCATCTTGTCCGCTTAGAGTCGGTGGGAATTCTGCGATCAACGATTGCGCATATACGGGAAGTCCAGAAATGGAACGCACATGGGAAACTAGTTCTGCTGGGTGGTGGAAGGCTACGCGTCGACGTGGGTCAATGCACCTAACTTCCTTGTTTACCTTCAGTGAGGATAGTCCGCGGGCATCTACTCGGGAGCAGACCCATGAGGTCCAGCCTTCAACGGCAAAGCTTTCTATAACCGGTACAGGCTGGCCGGTAACCATGTCTTCAAGTTGTGCTTCGGCTGGTGCAAGCACGTAGATCTCTTGGTGGTGGAGGGAAACTTTGTCGGTGAGGTTTTCGCCACGCTTGGAAAAGACCAGTACTGGATCATTAAAGTCAACGACTGGAACGACCCACGTAATTTGGTTTGCGGTGTCGGTAACGGTGGTTTCACGAACCTGGCGCTCGAGGGTGACGTCTAAAGCTTCGGAGTAGCCAGAGGTATCGCCCCACGCCCTGCGAGTAGAGAAAATCCGGGTGGTGCCTTCAAGGCTGACTCGCCAGTTAATTTCATCATCGCTCACGCGCTGTTCTGGCAGACGAAGGCAGACTTTGCGGCGCTCTGCATCCAAGATGAGGCGGGGGCGAAGTTCACGCAGAGCCACACCCACGGAGTTTTCGCGGTCTTCTGTACCAACTGGGCGTTCTCTAAGTTCAGCTACCACCAGTTCATCAATCATGGCCGGCAGAGTGGATTCACGTTGGCGATCTGACCAAGAGGTGGGGTGTGTGGTGGCAAACTCGATGAGTTCTTGAACTCCCTTGATGAGGGTTTCTGCCCACTGCGGTGCCAGACGCAGTGTTGCATCGAACATGAACGGGTACTCATTGGTGCCGCGTTCAACTTCACTTAGCACGGCAGCAACTTCATAGTTGCTGATACCTGCATGAACTGACAGAAGTTCCAGCGCGGATTCAACACCAGCAGGAACAGTAAGGCCCACTTGGGCAAAGAGCTTTTCTACAAGACCTTCGATGACCTGCGTGTGCTCTGCACTTAAACCCAATCCTCCGATGTATTCACCAAAGAAATCTGCTGGGTTGCTGATCCGTGATGCCCGTGACACCAAAGTGGTCACCGTCAGGCATGGGGTCATTTCAAAGAGTTCTTCCAGGTTTGCCCCTGCACCGACCTGGCGGGACAAAAAGGTGCCGTAGAAACGGTGGATTCTTTCAAGCTCATCGTGTCGAAGCTGGATGAGTGGAAAGTACTCTACCCCTGCAAGACGCTGGTTCAGATCCAGCTCAGTTTGTGATGCCCATCCGAGCAATGAATCTGTCATGTCTGCGATGCCAGCCGGCATGTATACACTCTCCCCGCGCAAAAATGCGTTTTCCTCTAGAACTATTGTGATGTTTAAACACACTACCCCACGTTTGTCCCTTAAACATCTGAGGCTAACCTGCGGTGTGAGCGGCAACATCATCCATGCTCAGCACCAGTTTTCATCACGTGATTACTGGGCTGAGATGGTTGATTCCATAGCTGATGCTGGCTCCATGCGTTGGGAGATAACTCTGGTCACACCATCTCCACGCATGGTCACACCGTAAAGCACGTTGGCCACATCCATGGTGGGCTTTTGGTGGGTGATCACAATCAGCTGGGAGTCGCGGCGCAGCTCTTCAAACAGTGCAATAAGGCGTCGCAGGTTGACATCATCTAGTGCTGCTTCCACCTCATCCATGACGTAGAAAGGGCTGGGGCGTGCGCGGAAAATCGCCACCAGCATGGCAAGCGCCGTGAGTGATTTTTCACCACCTGATAGCAACGACAGTCGCTTCACACGTTTACCTGGTGGGCGGGCTTCAACTTCAATGCCGGTGGCTAACAAGTCATCAGGTTCGGTGAGAATGAGTTTGCCTTCACCACCTGGAAAGAGGGTGTTGAATACGCGTGGGAATTCTGCTTCCACGTCATTCCAGGCATCGGTGAACAGCTGCAGAATCTTCGCATCGACTTCTTCAATCACGCCACTTAAATCAGCGCGTGCTTGTTCCACATCGGCTAATTGTGTGGAGAGGAACTCATAGCGTTCTTCCAGTGCTTTGAATTCTTCCAAGGCCAGGGGGTTTACTTTGCCTAATGCTGCCAGATCCTTTTCGGCCTGTTTGAGGCGTGCGCGTTGGAATTTTTCATCAAAATCCTCATTGGGTGTGTAATCGCGCAACAGCTCTGCCACGGGAATGCCCAATTGCTCGGTAATTTTTGCCACTGCTTCTTCCATGCGGACTTGTGCTTGGCTGCGGGCAAGTTCCATGGAATGCGCATTGTCGCTAAGACGGTTTAAGTGCTGGCGGGCGGCATTAACAGCGTCTTTTGCGCGCGCTAAATGGGTGGTCAGCAGTGCTTTGTCGCGGTTTTGCTGGTCGCGTTCCACAGCGGCTTGGGCAAGGGCAGCTGAAACGCGCTCAGCTACATCGCGGGCACCGCTGTGCACGGCTGCAGCTAATTGGGTGCGCCTGCGCCTAGTTTCCATTGCTTGTTCATGGCGCAGCTTTGCCTGGCGTTCATGTTCAGCTTGGCGTCGCAAACTATCACCTTTGCCGCGCTGTTGCCCGGCGCGCTCTTCGGCGGTGCGTTGAGCAAGACGAGCTTCCATTTCCATGGCGCGGATTTGTTGCAGTTCGGCATTGGCCTGGTCGCGGGCGGTGGTTGACGGCTCGTCGGCGTCTTGTTCGTCTTCAACGCGGGAGAGGCGATCAACAATTTCTTCTAGTTGTTCGCGTAGTTCTTCCCGGCGTTGTTCGGCGGCGTGTAGGCGGCCCACATGCCGGACGCGCTCGGATTCAGCGGCTTCATGTTGTTTATCTAGGCGCGCCAAGTCACGGATGATGGAATCTCTGGTCAAATCTAATTCGCGCAGGGCTGCGGTGCGCGCGGCAACATCCACGCGGGTGTTTTCCGCAGCCTGGAGGGCGCCGTCAAACGTACCGGCAATATCGTCTAGTGCAGCAGAGACTTCAGCAAGCTTGGTTTCCGCTTCTTCAATTTGAGCAGCGATTTCCACGGTGGACGTTTCTGTACCGACCTGAATCCACCCAGCGCCGATCAGCACACCATTGCGGTCAACGGCGCGAAGACGTGGATCATCGGCGATTGTTTGACGGCCGATGGAGGGGGCGTCGACAAGCACAACGTCGGCAAGCAGCCGGTTAACCGGGCCGGCAATCGCCGGATCCAGATCAACATGGTCAAGCAGCCAGCTTGCGCCTGCAGGAATATTGGCGTCCAAACGCCATGCGCCGCCCGCCTGCGCGCCGTCAACGATGATGGTGCGCGCAACGCCGGCGTCGAGAAGCTTGTCGACGAGCCCTTCCGCAACCTCGCCAGCCAGCGCCTCGGCATGCGCGCCTAGCGCCGCAGCGAGAGCCTTATCGACGTTTCGTTGCGGCCGAACCAGCGTGGCCAATTGTGGATAATCCACCACATCAGCTGCATCTGAGCGTGGCTTGTTTTGATTCAGCGTTTCAATCCGCGACTGCAACCGAGAGACTTCTTTTTCTAAAGTGCTACGCTGCGCGCGGAGTTCTTCAAGGCGTGTTTCTGCCGCTTCAGCCTCATGTTTTGCCTGATTAAGGGCATCTTCTAGCGGCTGGCGATCAGTCTCAATCCCCTGCTTGCGCTCATCAGTTAAGCGACGTTCGCGCTCCACATCCAAAATGCGACCGATGAATTCTTCCAGCTGCTCGCTTAACCTTTCGGCTTCTTCTTCAGCAGCCGCGTGCTGGGTGCGCAACGATTCCTCAGATGCCAGAAGGCGCACAACACCTTCACGACGATCCGAAATCGCCCTTACCTGCGCTAAGTGTTCACGCTCTGCCTCGCGTGCCTGACTTGCCTTTTCTTCTGCATCTTCCTGAATAGAATTAAGCCGCTCAGAAGCCATCTCAACGGCCATTTCAAGTTCTTCAAGTTCCTTGTCAGCAACGTCTGCTCGACGCAGCAACTCATCAGGATCTTGACCCGCATACGGCACATCAGCCGCCGCTGAACTTGCACGGTCTGCAGCAATACGCATCGTTGCCGACACCCGCTCAGCCAGGGACGACAAATCAAACCACAACTGCTGCGCTGCCTCAGCCTTTGGAGTAATCTCCGCCAGCTCCATCTCCACTTCCGCCTGAGTGGTTGTGGCTTCTTCTAATTGTTCCTGCGCTGCTTCGGCCTGCTCACGAATCATTTTTTCGCGCTCAGTAGATGTCTCCAGCTTTTCCGACAGCTTCACGATCTCAAAACCAGCGATCTGAAAACGAGCATCACGCAAATCAGCCTGCACCGTTGCTGCTCGCTGCGCAGCCTCAGCTTGTCTAGCCAACGGCTTTAACTGCTTGGCCAACTCATGGGTTAAATCCTGCAAGCGATCAAGATTGACCTGCATTCCCTGAAGTTTGCGCTGTGCTTTTTCTTTCCTGCGTCGGTGTTTGAGCACACCCGCAGCTTCTTCGATATAGGCACGGCGTTCTTCTGGACGAGATTCCAAAATCTCAGCAAGCTTGCCCTGGCCAACCATGATGTGCATTTCACGGCCAATACCAGAATCCGACAACAGCTCCTGAATATCCATCAACCGAGCTTTCGCCCCATTGATTTCATATTCACTAGCCCCATCACGGAACATCCGCCTGGTCACCGACACCTCGGTGTATTCAATGGGCAGCGCACCATCAGTGTTATCGATAGTCAGCGTCACTTCTGCACGACCCAACGGCTTACGATCTCCCGCACCAGCAAAAATGACATCTTCCATTTTGCCGCCACGCAAGGTCTTTGCAGAACCTTCACCCATCACCCAGGCCAGAGCATCAACCACATTGGATTTGCCTGAACCATTCGGACCCACCACAGCACAAATGCCTGGCTCAAATTTCAGGGTCGTCGCAGACGCGAAAGACTTAAACCCCTTGAGCGTCAACGATTTCAAATACATAACGGGGTTAAAGTCTAGCGTTCCACAAAGCCTTCGACACCACGCGGCTCGCCCCATTGCTCAATAACTGTGTCCACATGACCAGGTCGACGGTATGAACTGGGGTTTTCCTGCAACCTCCGCAACAATTCCTGGCACTGCGTTTCTGGTCCTTCGGCAACCACACATACCCTGCCATCATTTAAATTAGTGGCCGAACCTGCCAATTTGAGTTCTCTTGCCTGCGAAGTAGTCCACCACCGAAAACCCACGCCCTGGACATGACCATGAACAAAAGCAGTCAGACGAACTTTCTCCATTGTGTTTCTCCTAATCTGTCTTTTTAGCCCGAAGCTTTAAAAACGATGTTGCCGGTGCTGGTGGTTCAATTTCTTCAAACCAACCAGGCTCCATCCCATGATCGCTTAAATACTTCAAGGCACGCTCGATAGTAGAACGCTGCTGCTCCAATGCTTTCAAAATCGGCGATGAACTATCCGAAACATTTTTCAGCCTCGTGTGTTCCCGCACGATCTGGCGTTCGGCCTCTGCGAATTCTTCCCACACCTCATGAGTTCTATCTATCTCATGACGCTGCCATAAGATAGCCAAGCTCAGCTTTTGCACCACTCGTGCTTCGATCTCCTCAGTTGCATTTACTGAGCTCAACGCCCCAACCGTCAAGCTGCCACCGCCCACAGTTAGAAGTGTTCCCGCGGTAACCAAACCACCCATCATTCCACCAGGGCCAAACGCTGCGAGTGCCGAAGTAATCGTCGCTGCTCCCGCTACAGCAGGTGCAGCCGCCATCGCTAAACCGCCTGTTGCTGCAGTTAGTGCTGCAGCGCCCACACCAAATGCTCCCCACCTACGCCAGTTATTCTTCGTACTTCCAGAAACCACCCCCACAGCTGTTTGCAGAGCATCGAAAATATCCGCTCCTACTGTGGAACCCAATTGGGTTTCCGCGGTGAAATCGCGCAATGCTTCCCTTTGCACCTTTTCTGGGACTTCAATTTCAAACGGCAACAACAGATTCTGGCCCACGATCTCGATAAGCCGTTCAAATGCCTGTTCCTTAGCCATAAATGGACTTAGACCTGGTACAGGCACTGCTACGTCTGCATCGCCGTTATCAAAATCTAAACGTGCAATTTCCTGCGGAATCGGACGCCCATCTTTGGCATTTTTAGTTTTGATCTCTTCAATCAGACGATCTTGAGTTTCTCTCAGTGCGTACTCATACCGTGTGGCTTCATCCCCTTTAAGCCTTTGTAAAACAAGGAAACAATAACGCAACGCCTGCAGAACGAAAATCTCTGCATCATTCAACGGGATCTGAAGATTCTTCTCCGCGAGCACTATTTCTTTGCTGCGCGATCCAAAAAGCCCAAACCCAATTGCTTCTGCTACTGCATCATTAGCACAGTATTCCCGTGAAGAATGTCCAGGTCCTGGAACCAACGATGTTTTTACACGGAAATCCAACACCCACGGAACAGCCACAGAAACTCCACGTTTTGCCGCCACAGGATCTGAACCACTCCAAAAGTTCACCCACCATGCCACATTGCTTAACGGCGTACGCAGCAGCTTAAACAAATCATCTACATTGAACTGCCCATTAGCCAAGGGACTACCGATGGTGACAAAGCCTTTCACCTTGAGCTCAGGCGGTAAACGCCTCAGTAAATCTGCAGCAATCACCGACCCAAGACTATGCCCCAACAACACAATCTCGCCCTGTTCTGGGAGCTGCTCCAAAATACGACGATGCACTTGAGCTCTGATCTGCTGATTGTTTAAGAAATTCCTAGCCTGGGCAAACAACGGTAACTCCACGCTTCGAGATACCACCGCTTCAGGAAACGCACCACCTGCTCCCCTATTGTGCCTGCCCAACCTGGTTTCCATCGCAGCTGTTCGACGTTCAAACTCAAGTAACTCCACACCATGCAACGTCATGTGTTTTTGTACCGGTGGCACAGCATAACTGTGCTGTGCATCTGCGTTTTCCGAAAGCTCATCGGCATAAACAGGGTTTAACACTGTGACATCATCCAAGCTTGGGTATCCAATTCTGGCCAAGCCTTGAGAGAGATGATCTTTCCACTCTTGTTTCAGGTCTCCCCGACCCACCCCGTGCAAATAAACAAGAGTTGGTGCTGTTGTCACAGTATCCCTACTTTCCACCGTTCGAGTTAATGCTTAATCAACGGTTAACAGGGTCTTTTAGTTCCGTTCGGAATCACTGCTGCGTTTAAGAAAAGTGGGTTGTGCCCTTATAACTTTCGTCCCGGAAGCTCAACAGAGCATCCACAAACGATTGCTCCATCTCAGTTGATGTCCTTCCCTCCTTGGTTAACAGCAGTGCCTTCCGTTTGGCCCATGATTGCTCTATAACGTGCACGTTCTTTGGGCGCGCACCTAATCTTCTTGCAGTTCCATGTGGAAGAATCGCAGCTCCTGCACCAGTGCTCACCACCGCATACACTGCACTCAACGTGGGCAAACGAACACGATAATTAGGAGTATGTCCACGCTGATTAAGGTGGCCATCAATATAGGACTGAAGCGGGATTTCTGCTGATAAGCCAATCATCGGACCTTGCAAAGCTGCTTCTAAAGTTTTAGCTGTAGCACTGACTATAACCAGCGGATCTGCCCAAAGCGGGTGCGATTTTAGACCTGTGTGAGATTCCAAGACAGAAACAACTCCTAAATCAGCCACGCCTTCGCGGACTTGTCGCGCAACCTCACTGCTAGGTTTCTCTTCCAAATCAACGTTGAGCTCCGGATACTTAGTAAGTGTTGCTGCAAGAAACTCTGTCAATGAATCCACCGCTGAAGTATTAGTCACCAATTTGATGCGCATTTGTTGATGTCCTTGAAACGCATCAGTAAGAAGATCTGCTTGTTCTAAAAGTTTCCGGCTTTGGGCCACAATTGCTCCACTGGTGTCAGTCGGAAGCACTCCGCTCCGCGTTCTGTGCAGAAGGTTCACCCCAAACCTCTTCTCCAACGCGGTAATCCTGGAACTGGCGGCCGATAGAGAAAGGCCCACTGCCTGGGCACCGTCTGTAATCGACCCTCCATCGATGGTGGCAATCAGCAGTTCGATGTCTCGCAGGTCGATTCTCACTTGACGCACCTTTCGCAATTTCGAAGTTAGCTTCTAATTTTAGCAAGCGAAGCGGTCGATGTTGCTGACAGAATTTCCCCTAGCAACTTTTTTCTAAGGCTTTGGAGGAAAATCAATATGCCAGTGGATTGGTCACAAATTGTAGAACTAGGTGCCATCTTTACTGCTGGTTTCCTCGCCGGAGGCATCAACGTCATTGTCGGAGCAGGAACTTTAGTATCTTTTCCCATTCTCGTCTTCCTTGGTTTCCCACCTATGACTGCGACCATTGCCAACACCATTGGCATCGTTCCTGGAAGTATCTCAGGAGTTCTTGCCTATAGAAATGAGTTATACGCTCAGAGAAAAACAATTAGGTTTCTCCTACCGGCATCTATCATCGGCGGAATTACAGGTGCATCGTTGCTGCTGCATTTTTCTGCGGATGTTTTTACAGCTGTGATTCCCTGGCTGATCGGAATCGGTACTGCATTGGTTATGGCAGGCCCTGCTATTAAAAAACGTGTTGTGAAAACTCCAGCCGACGCATCTCCCTCATTTAAAGGTCTACCGTTTCCAAGCCGAATCGCTTTCATCACCTCGATACTTGGAGCTCTCCTTTTGGGTACGTATGGAGGCTACTTCAGTGCTGCTCAGTGAATTCTCCTCATCGCATTACTAGGCATCACGTCAACCCTGCACATGCAAGAACTCAACGCAATTAAAAATCTCACAGTTGCAGCAGTCAATCTCATCGCAGCAGGTGTGTTTATCGTCGTTTCTCCCGAGTTGATCTCATGGTCGACTGTTTTAACAATTGCTGTTGGGTCAGCTCTGGGTGGATACATCGGCGGACGGTACGCCCGCCGGCTTAGTCCCGGTATGTTTAGAGCATTTGTCGCCATTGTGGGAATTGCTACTGTTGTTGCATTAACGCTTAAATAGGCCAATTTTGCCACATTGTGCCAACTAGGAAATCACTGATTATCGGATACCAGGTGTTCGCTCATCTCTTCCTTAGCTTTCTAACGACGACCTAGTGGTTACCTTGCCAAATCCGAGATAAAAAGTGCGAAGAAAATCCATAGCCACTAATCAACTACCTCCACCTTGCAAGAGGAATTGAGTAGCAAACTTCAGGAAATCACAATTCATAGATAGGCTTATTCTCTTTACACGATCAACTACATCGCGGCCCGAAGAGCACCAGCACCCAATGCAACCGCCAACCTGGTCAAAGGCTCTCACATCTAGCCTCACCAGTATTCGAACATTCTGTGATCCTAGTGCGACCCAAATCATCGAAAGACCCACCAAAATCATTTTGAGTTTCAGAAAATTAAAGCGTGAATACAACCCTTCTTCGCAATCGGATCAAATATTATTCACTACGGTCTGAAGCTAATGATTTCGAAATTTGCATACTTACTCCTAAATGCAACTCGTTCAGCCCACACATTTACCCATGTAATACGCAAGAATCCAGCACGTAACCCAAGGAAGTCCCTAAGAAACGACCACCAACCGGGGAATAATGTTCACATTACGAACAGGTGTACGTAGTCACTTATTTATGTAACATGTCTCAAAGTTGAATCAAATGAGATGTAAATCACTAGCCGTAAAGGCTTGGCGTATGCACTTTAAACGTTCAACATCAAAATGCTCTTAGCTCTTACCACTCCCACAGGAAGTAATTCTACGTGTATCCCCATAAACCTCTACGAGCACTGCTTCGATCCACTATGGCTGCAGCAGTCGTTGCTGCAACGTTGTTAGTCGCGAGTTGCTCCACATCAACTGTTGAATCGCCATCTCCAATCTCATCTTCAACCTCCCCTGCCAGCATTGATAACCAAAAGTGTGAGAAATTAGTCGGTTTCACAATTGCCCCCGAAGCAATTGGATCCGCCGATATGCCCTCTGGCAAGGCAATTATCACTGAAGCCATAAGCATGTCCGCAGCTTCTGCAGGTACCACATCAGACGGGTCAGCTGTGGATAACCCCGGAAATTCCACCTCTATTAAAACTCCGGCTGTCCCTGACCATTGCCAAGTCACAGGAAGCATTGATCCTTTAACTAACGAGGCTCAACCGATAGGTTTTCGTCTCAGTCTTCCACTCGAATGGAATGGTAACGCTATTCAATTGGGTGGCGGTGGATTCAACGGCACGTTCCGTGACACTGCAGGGTATATCTCCGGACAGCATTCCACGGGTAGCACCCTCACCCCTTTAATGCGCGGATACGCAACCATCAATACGGACTCAGGACACGCCATTGCCAACAGCCCAAGCAGCACATCTTCATCACCAACATCCCAGGCAGATGCGACCTTCGATTTTGCTCTTAATGACGAAATGTTCCAGAACTTCGCTACAGATGCATATAAAAAAGCAAAAGATGCGAGTGCAGCGGTAATTGAAGAGTTCTACTCACATCCAGCGGAAAAGTGGATGTGGTTCGGCAGCTCCGAGGGTGGACGTGAAGGAATGCTGATGGCGCAACAGTTCCCGGATGATTTCGACGGAATATTTGCCCAAAACCCAGTAATTGGCTGGTCAGGACTTTTCACAAACTTTATTAACACCGTCCAAGCTGTAGAGAAAAATGATAAAGCAGGTGCATTCGATAAAGGGGATATTCTTCTTGTTGCCCAAAAAACCACTGAAACATGTGATGAGCTTGATGGAATCGAAGACGGAGTAGTAAGCAACTATCTCGCCTGTAACGATGCAATGACACCAGTGCTCGATGAACTTCGCTGCACTGATGATTCTCAACAAAATTGTTTGTCTGACGATCAAATGAATGTCTTGAGTGTTGTGTTTACCGAAACTGAATTGACCCCAGACCTACCAAGTGGAATGCAGAGCTATCCGGCATTCTTATTTGGAGGTGAAATGTGGTCACTTGCAGATAAGATTGGCGACGACCCAAGTCTTTCTTATGGAGATAAAGACTACGCCAACTATCTTAAATATGGTGTCGGAGCAGGAAAATTTGTTTTCTCTGATGATTCCAACGTCGATGTTGTCAATGATTTAGACCTTAATAAAATACCTAACGAAGTGGCCAGAGTATCTTCACAGATGGATACTCTCAATCCAGATCTGAGCGAATTTGAGGCCAATGGAGGCAAGCTAATTCTTCACGAATGCACAAGCGACTTCGCCCAGAGCCCAGCAATGGGGATGAACTACTATGAAAGTGTTCAAGACACTGTTGGATCTGACAACATTGATAACTTCTTCCGCTTCTTCGTTTCTCCAGGATTGGACCACGGCTGCGGAGGAACTATAGATCCTGACTCTATTGACGAAAATGGGACAACAACCTTGGGCGCTCAAACCAGCGATGGGACGAAAAACGGAGTTCCACGAAATGCAGACTGGGTCACCATACTTGAGGATTGGGTATTGAATGGAGAGGAACCCGGAACTGAGATAGTAGTCACCGCAAATTCTCCGGCAGATCCATTCGAGGTTCTCGCAAGTCGCCCAATCTGTGCATACCCCGCCTACCCTCATTACGAGCAAGGTGACGCTAGTAAGGCGGAATCTTATTTCTGCCGAGTGGGTAAGAATTCAATCCGTGGTTAGTACTGTTTATCGCCAAGCATAATAGAAAAATTTGACCAGAAGTCAAAACAACAGTTTGACCGAACATTCAGGAATCCCAAGCGTAGTAGCTATTGTGCCGATCCAAGTTCTCAAGAACTTGGATCGGCGCTCCAACTTGGAATCTCATTTTGTGCAGTACCTTAACACTGTGTCATGTCGCACGTTTGTACTCAATCAAGAATGAAAGAAAGATTCACACTTGCTATATCTATAATGACCCACGTGCGCCTCGGAGATTACAAAGCCCAACACCATTAAAGTGCACTGGTAATTTACTCCAAGTAGAGCAAGCTAAGTAAAGGCACCATCAATAAGTCAAGAATTTTTCAATCCAGAACACCTTAATCGATCATCGCCACTATCGAACCGACAGCTCTCCGCGAGATTAACCGTGCATATCCTTCCTCGAAGTTAGCCAACGTAACCGTCGAATCAATTCGTGGCTTTAAAAGCCCACGTTCTGCTAAATCAGCAATGGCAGCAAGCCCCTCACTTACCCAGGATTCAGACTCATCATTTACTGAATAGCCTAAGATCCGCTTGTCGCCGGCGATAAGGTCAAGAAGATCAACCTGAGGAGTATTACCTGCAGTAAATCCAATGGACACCAGCGTTCCTTGACGGCTAAGGCTTCGCTGAAGTTCAGGAAATAATGGTCCACCAACCGGGTCTAGCACAAGTGTGACACCCAAACTGTCCGTAAGTTCACTGACTTTTTCCACAACGTTGTCCGTTGATAAATCAATGGTGATAATCCCGCTGTCGCGTAAGTACTCGGCTTTCTTTTCAGTTGACACAACTGCAATGGGCTTTGCTCCAAGTGCGCTTACAGTTTGCACAAGCGCATTACCTACGCCTCCTGTTGCGCCAGTAATAAGCACATTTTGTCCTGCGCTTACACCTCCAGCCCGCTGAATAGCGCCATATGCAGTCAGGAAGTTTATCCCGAACGCTCCCGCCTCTGACCATTTGAGATTGGCGGAAATTGGGGTGACAAGACCGTCTGGAATCAGGGCGTATTCAGCAAACATTCCATCTTCGGTAATCCCAAACGTATTGCCACCAATTGCGCTTACCCGTGTTCCAGCGGGATACCGCTCACTTGTCACGATAGTGCCGGCACCATCGTTACCTTGGATTAATGGCACTGGAGTATGCCCAAATCCACCTTTGCGGATCGTGTTGGATAGTTGATTAATGCTTGCGGCTTTTACACGAATTAGTGAATATCCTGGACGCCACTTTGGTACAGGAACGTCGGCAATGTCCATTATTGGTTCACTACCTACTTCACGGGTGACAAGTGCGCGCATCAGTTCTGGAACGTTTTCTTGTACTTGGGTCACTGGTCGCGGTATCGCTTTGCTTCAGCTAGTCGAGCTGAAAGGAGATCTCGGTTGACTGGCTTTCCCTCGCCTGGATCAAAATTCCCATCCAGAGTTGGGCGAGCGTCTGGGTTGCCGAAATACGGCACGCTATGCGCTGCGGTGTCACGCTGGAATCTCCAACCTTCAGACAAAGGCGCAGCATCAAGTGCGTCATAGCCGATGGCATTAAGGAATTCAGTAACCTTTTGCTTTGCTTCCTTGTCATCACCTGCAATAGCAAGGACGGATCGATCGGGATCTCCCGCTGGACGGTTTAAAGATCCAAGGTGCAGGTAGAAAATATTAGAAAATGCCTTGACTACCTTTGACTCTGGCAAGTGAGCCTGAAGGAGCTCACTGGTTGTTGTGGACTCATCATCTAGCTCAGGAATCTGTTCATCTCGATCTGGGTAGTAATTGTTCGTATCAATGACAACTTTCCCCTTTAGCGGTTCAACTGGAACAGTCTTGTACGCATGAAGCGGCATCGTAACGATAACGATATCACCCGCGGTTGCTGCTTCCTCGGGAGTGCCTGCACGGGCTCGGTCACCTAGTTCATCAACCAAGTCTGTAAGTGTGTCTGGGCCCCGGCAGTTACTCAGCACCACGTCATATCCTGCGGCTACAGCCAGGCGTGCAAGGGTGCTACCAATTAGGCCAGCTCCGATTAATCCAATTGTGGTCATGATAATGCCTTTCCTATTTCTTAATGGCTTCAGCATTAATTGCGTTGTGAGTCAGGGTTGACATTTGGGATCAACGGCAATCCCTCGAGTAGTCCTTGGAGTGCAAGTACATCGCGAGGGATAAACTCAGCGATGGTCAGGCCCACGACGTCAGCTTCCTGAGATAAATCGGCAATGATTCATTGCACCTGCGCCGTTGTCAATCCACCTGGTACCTTGCCAAGCCCCAATGCTGCTTCATCGCTATCAACGGTGTCGACATCTAAGTGGATCGCGATCTTGGAGGCACCGGTGGATTTCAGCCAATCGACTAATCCCTGGGTAGAATCACGTAGATCGTCTGGGCTAAATGCTCGTATCCCCCATTTATCAACATTGACGTATGCATCTTCTTCCCACGCATGAAGCCCAGCTATAGCAACTCTCGATGAATCAACAGTTGCCGGCAGAGTTGCCGTAATTTCTTGATCACCGTGCCCGATAAGCGTACTAAGTGCCATCGCATGATATCCGTTGTAGTTAGTCTCTGTGGTATCTGAATCTGGGTGAGAATCGATCCAAATAACGGCGAGGTCATCACCATACTTCGCTGCTAATTGCGAAAATGGGGCAACACTGACAGAGCACTCACCTCCAAGGGTAAGCACTCGCTCAGCGTCATGTTTATCCAGTGCTTTAAGCGCGTTTCCTAAGGATTCAAACACAGTTGAGCGTGATTCAATGCCTCCCATTACTCCCTCATCATCAACGTCTGGCACTGAAACAACCTCAGTTGGGCCAGCATGCGGAGGAAGGATTGCATCTAGTATTTTTGCCCCTGTTTCATATCCACGTCGAGCAAAAGAATATGAATACTCAGGTAGAAGTACAGAGATATTGTCTCGGCCTGCACCTTGCCATTGCGGCCAGACAAGCCTCAGAGTACGGGAGTTATCGACCTTTGAAAAAGGGTGCATCTCAATCCTTTCGCCTCAACATTTATACGAAAACCATCATACTACGATATTTTTAAAACTAAACACATCTTATTATCTTGCCGTCACCCTCCCAGGCGAAAGCGCACTAACCCGAGCAAATGAACATAAATACAAACGCGCTGACATCACCGTTTATGCCAACAACCACATAAGTACTACAATTTTCGTAGTACGCAGTAAATCGTACATCAGAGCCTGGGGCTTCGGTCTCACATCAACACCCGCACACCCGAAAGAACTGGAGCAAGTATGACAACGGTCGGCATTATTGGCAGTGGAAACATCGGAGGTGCCCTGGCACGCATGGCGGTTGCTGCTGGATACGATGTAATTGTTAGTAATTCCCGCGGTCCGGAATCCCTCACAGATCAGGTGGCAAGCCTTGGAAAGCGGGCTCGCGCTGCAACCCCTGAAGAGGCAGCGCGTGAAGGAGATCTCGTTGTCGCTGCAGTTGGGTTCCGCCATCACACAGAACTACCAGTCGAGGCTTTGGCAGGTAAGACGGTCATCGATACGATGAATTATTTCCCGGAGTTTGACGGTGTATACCCTGAACTCGATGCACGCGAAATTACCAGCAGTGAGCTTGTGCAGAAGCATCTCTCACAATCACATGTCGTCAAAGTACTCAACAATCTCGATTCCATACGTTTGGAAACTGCAGCACAGCCTGCGGGATCACCTGCACGTTCTGCCCTGTCCATCAGTGCAAACGATAAAGCAGCACAAGCTGAAGCTGCAGCATTTACCCATGCCATCGGTTATGACACAGTAGAAAACGGCACTCTTGCTGACAGCTGGAGACATGAGGCCGGCACCCCTGTAAACGTACTCCCCTATATTGAACCTGCCACCAAAAAGATCAGCGAAGAAGAATTCTGGTCAACATGGCTCAACCAAGCTTCTCCTGTCACTGTTCCTGCAGACTGTGTACGCGATCTGCTTAACCAGGCTAATCGCACAGGTCGTGTCGGTGGCGCCTCGGCTGACTGGCTACAGCTTATTCCTGGGGAACCTGCCTAAACTGTTTTTGAGTTTCATTCCAGCTCAACAAATAGTTGGAGATTATGTTCAGGTGCACTAATCGGACACATTTTCTAACGCTGCTTTTGGCAATTCGGACAGAAGTGAGATCCGCGGTTCATGAAGTTCTCGCGGATGATTGGAGTGCCACAGCGCGCACAGGGCTCCCCTGTTTGGCCATAAGCATTAAGTGATAACGCAAAATAGCCGGAGTTGCCATTGACGTTGACATAGAGTGCATCAAACGATGTTCCACCTTGAGCTAAAGCTTTGATCATCACTTCTTTGCCAGCGTGAAGAAGTTCTTCCAAACGGGCAAGGGAAAGTCGATCGGCACGCTGAAGTGGGTGGATTTGTGCTTGCCACAACATTTCATCGGCGTAGATATTTCCGATGCCAGAGACGATTTCTTGGTTGAGCAGTAGCCGTTTGATCTCTGTTTTCCGGGACTTCAGGTTCCGTGCAACCGCAGAGAAATCAAAAGAGTCATCCAATAAATCGGTAGCGATATGGGAGACGCGTTGGGGTACGCCGTCGACCAGCTCACCGAGCCACCAATATCCAAAAGTGCGTTGATCAACAAACCAAACTTCATCGCCACTATCTAGCTCAACTTTGGCCCGAAGGTGCGGACTAATTGGTGCGTCGGGTTCTTTGATGAGCATTTGGCCACTCATCCCGAGGTGAACCAGAAGGCCTAGATCGGGAGGGGTGTCGCCGGAGGGTTCGTCGATAAGCTCAAGCCAAAGGAATTTGCCGCGTCGCTTGGCGGCGCTGACCTTGAGTCCTACGATGTTGGCCTCGATTTCGGGGCCGCCGCCTAGTTGATTGCGGGCAGCACGCGGGTGGAGCACGGAGGCGGATACGATGGTGTGTCCAACCATGTGGTTTTCCAAACCGCGGCGCACCACCTCAACTTCAGGCAGTTCAGGCACGGGACTCCCGAAGCTTTCGGAAGGCCTGGTGTGCTGCTTCTTGTTCAGCCAGCTTCTTGTTCGGGCCTTCTCCCCGACCCATTTCTTCGCCTTCAAGCGTCACTATGGCAGTGAAAATTAGATCATGATCCGGACCAATTGAGGTGGCAGAATACTCAGCCATGGGGCGCTTGCGCTGGGCAAGTTCCTCTTGCAGGGTGGTCTTCCAGTCCTGGTGAATTCCGCGCGCTGAAGCATTCTCGATCTTGTAAGCGAACAGGCGAAGGACAACATCGCGGGCAATTTCAAAACCGTGCTGGCGGAAAATCGCACCAAGCAATGCCTCGGTAGTATCAGCAAGAATGGAATCTTTACTGCGACCGTCGGTGAGCAATTCACCTTTGCCAAGCAGAATGTGATCGCCAAGTTCGATTTCGCGGGCGATATCCGCCAGTCCGTAGCGGCTCACAATCGACGCACGCATTTTAGATACATCGGATTCCGGGCTGCTGGGGTATCGCTCATAGAGCTTATTGGCCACAGACAGACCTAAAACGGCGTCGCCGAGGAACTCCAGACGCTCATTGTTGGGAAGCATGCCATTTTCATTGGCAAATGAGCGGTGGGTTAAAGCGAGGACTAATAAGTCGCGCTGAATATCCACACCAAGGCGGTCCAACAAAGGCTGATGATCTACCGCATCAAAAGCCTCATTAAGCGCATCGACCCCAGTTAGCCTGTTCTTCTTCCTGCTCACAGGAACTTCTCCAGTCCTGCCCAGCGAGGATCAACTTTCTCCTCGTTGTCAACCTCTTCAGAAATACCGTCTGGCGCCGGTGTTTCGTCATCTTGGCATTCGCCGTACCCAAGCTCTTCGCAGACAGGGTTGAACGGCAAGGTAAGGCCGGCTTCATCAATGACAGACTGAAGCAGATCAATCTGATCTTGATTGACCATGGGCAGCTCATCCTCGTCATCAGCTGCGTCTTCGCCTGTGACAAAGTCTGGATCGGCTGCGAAAACTTCAGAGATGTGCAAAGTCTTAGTTGGGGTGAGCTCACGAAGGCACCTAGAGCACTGGCCTTGAAGCTGTGCTTCAACGTCTGCTTCTACGGCAAGCCCGCCCCCAAGTGGGATAATTTGGGCCTCAACAACAACTTTTCCGCCCTCAGGAATCGCAATCATTTCCGGACCAATGCGGGTGGGGCTCGGCCCCGATTGGGTGAGCGTTTCCGGAAGGGCACTTCCACGAAGGAGTGCGGCGACATCAAAAATAAATGGAGAGTTCATGACCAAGATGATCCTACTCGTACCTCACCATAACTACATACATCAGATGAGGATCGATTGATGGGGAAACTAATTAATATAACTGAGCTAAACGGCTTGACTGTTTAGTAATCACGGTCGTCGCGGTCATAATCCCGGTCGTAGTCGCGTCCGTATTCCCTGTCGTAGCTTCGCTCGTAGTCACGGTCGTAATCTCCGCGTGCTGCAGGTTGCTCTTCGCGTGGTTCCCTGCCGGTGGCTCCTGCACCTCGGCGCAATGCGGAACGATCAGCTGTTACAGAACGCAGCGTGGTGGATAGTGAGGTTTCAAATTCAGCAAGCTTCGAGTCCACGTATTCATCGCATTCATTGCGCAACTTGTTGGAATCAGCATGTGCTGCATCAACAATACGATGTGCTTCTTCCATAGAGCGACGAACCACTTCCGCTTCACTGACCAGGCGTTCTTGCTCGGCTTGGCCTTCTGCGACTGCCCGGCGGTAGGCATCATTGCCGGAATTAACCAGGCGCTCAGATTCAGCTTGCGCGCGCTCAGTCACGCTATTTGCTTCTCGACGCGCATCCCCAACAATTCGATCCGCCGTGTCATTAGCTTTACCGACGACAGATTGGGCATGCTTGGTGGCATCTTCCACCATGGCGTCTGATTCTTCGGTGGCACGGGCAAGAAGGTTTCGTGCCTCATTTTCGGCGTCATCAACAATGGCGATAGCTTTTTCTTCAGCTTCACGGATAACGCCATCACGGTGGTCTAACACATCTTGCGCATCATCAAGTTCCACTGGCAGCGCATCGCGCAAATCATCTAACAGCGCGAGCACTTCCTGACGTGGAACCACGCAGTTTCCGGTCATGGGAACGCCGTATGCGCGTTGAACGGCTTGAACTAAATCATCCAGTGCTTCGAAGACCTTGTACATGCGGTTAATCGTACTGAAAACCTAGACCGCTTGCGTGTGGCGCGCCTAGTTCCAGCTGGGTATTTTTTACCAAACCAGCATGTAAAGCACCATTTAGATCATATTCGAAAACTTTTCCGATCAGCCCCGGGGGAAGGCCGTGTCCCAGCCTCAAGCTAGCCTTAGTTCTTGAAGAATCAAGGTGGATTTAGCACAAGTGCGGAAAGGTTGTGGTGGATATGCGTTCACTGCTTCGTGATATCCCTGCAGTGGGTTGGCTATTGACTGCACTAATTGTGGCGCGGATGGTAGTAATTACCCTGGTCATTATCGGTTTTGGGCTGCTTATCGACGCCCCCTCGCCCACTCAATCAGCGCCTTTTTGGTGGGTGCTCGCTGGTGCCATCACAGCAGCTGCACTGCTGTGGGCGGAGGCTGTTTTACCCCAGCGTCTTCGAGCGAGAACTGAAAGCGTATGGCGTAAACAATTAGCACGTAAGAACTTAGGTCTTTCATCCACGGGCCACGATGACGCGCACATAATCACCTTGGCTACAGAGGCAACAACGAAAGCCTCAACATATACCGTGCTATTTTTAGGCCCATTTTTTGCAGCGTTCTTAGCACCAATTGCGGTGATCATCGTGATTGGGCTAGCTCTGTCATGGTCGATTGCTGGACTCTTAAGTATCGGATTGTGCATCATTCCGTTTGTCATTTCCTGGGCTCAGCGCATGCTCAAAGGAGCTGGTGCTGGATATGGTCGAGCTGCTGGGCAACTAGCTGGAGTCTTTTTAGAATCGGTGCGCACGTTGGGTACCACGATGATGCTCAACGCCACCGGTTCTCGGCGCCGCTTGATTGAACACCGGGCTGAAAAAATGCGATCGCAAGTGATGTCGTTGTTGTACCGAAATCAACTGATGATTTTGGTCACCGACGGTGTTTTTGGCATTGCCACCACTACTGTTGCCGTAGTTTTAGCTGTTGCCAGCTACTCCACGGAAACATTGACGCTTGGCCAAGCCATTGCGCTTGTTTTACTCGCACGTCTGCTGATTGATCCCATCAACCGAATGGGTCGGACTTTTTATACTGGCATGGCCGGCAAGCCGTCTTTGATAGCAATCAATAAAGCTCTTGCCACTCCCCCTGCAGTTACTGCTGCACCATCAACTAACAATTCTGTGCTGGTTGATGGTGACCTCAACATTAGTAATCTCACCATCAGCCGCGGCGACACAGAGATAATCAACGGAATTTCTTTTGCTGTTTCTAAGGGCTCACATGTAGCCATTGTGGGGCCAAGTGGTGCTGGAAAATCTTCACTCGCCCTTGCACTATCAGGTCTTTTAGATTTTGAGGGCACCATTTCTATTGGTGGACATGATTGCACCATGGATGATCTACGCGCCTCGATTAGTTTCGTTCCGCAATCCCCCACCTTGTTTAGCGGAACCATTGCGTCCAATATCGATCTCGCCAACACCGGGGTGGACTCCGCAGAAATCCACAGCCTCCTTCTCGGAGACGAACTTCCTGCTGATCTTGCAGTTGGCGAAACCGGAAAAGGCGTATCTGGCGGACAAGCTGCACGTATTTCCATTGCCCGGGGACTTATGAAGAACTCTCGGATAGTCGTTTTTGATGAAGCCACAGCACAACTCGACTACGCAAATGCCAAGCAAGTACGCAAATCAGCTAAATCCCTTGACTGCACATTGCTTGAGATCACCCACAGACCTTCAGAAGCCCTCGACGCCGATATCATTGTGGTCTTAGAAAACGGATCCATCACCATGATCGATACTCCCGAACAAGTATCTGCACACAATGCGTTTTTCCGCCAAGCAGTATTGGAGGAACAACATTGATCACCAGGCTTTTAAAGTTGGCCTCTACGGTATGGGTCGAGCTCAGTGCCTCCTCACTATTGCGTTTAGGCAATCAACTTTTCACTGCAGCTTTACTCCTTGTTCCCGTCTGGATCCTTCTCTACCGTCCAGACGTCTCCCTTATCGCTATCGCCGCCATCATGGCGTTCATCGCCATCATCGGAGCTGCATGCCGATGGGGTGAGCAAGTATGCGGCCACCGCGCCGCCTTTGGGCTGCTTGCCCACATGCGCGTGATGCTTTACGACGCCATCATCCGCAAAGGTAGCCCCGCAACGCCTAATGGCAGTGGCTCCATCATGTCGGTTGCTACCCGCGACATTAACTCCATTGAAGTATTTTTTGCGCATACTATTGGCCCCGCGATCACTGCGGTGATCCTCAGTGTGGCAGGTGTGGCAACGCTGACCATGCTTGATCCTGTGGCGGGGCTAATTGGCTTAATCGGCATCATTATCGCGTGGTTAATCCCACTGATTGGAAAGAATTCAACCAACAACGAAGCCACACAACGTGGTAACATTGCCCAGCATTTAACTGAAGACGCATCAGGGCGTTTAGAGATCAACTCTCATAGTGCCATTGAGGTTCGACTAAAAGCCCTGGGTGACAAAGAACAAGGCTTGCACCACGAGGTCACCCAACAAGGCTTGATCGTAGGATTGCGACAGGGATTAGCCTTGTTGTGGCCATGGATTTCCGCAGCCCTCATGGTGGTCTTAGTTCCTGATTCTGGTGTTTTAGCCGCCGCTATTATCGTGGCTTTATCCCCATCATTAGATGCAGTGGAAGGTTTCGCCCGCACGATGCCCACTGCGTTAAATAGTGCCCGGCGCTACTTCTCTATCATTGATGCACCAATTGTCATTGCAGAACCCACAAATCCACAGCCACTACCGCAAGGACCACTTGGTATCTGCATCGAAAACGTTAATGTAGGCAAAACAGGTTCGGTTTCTTTAAAAATTGCAGCCGGTGAACATATTGGCATCACCGGCCCCAGCGGTAGTGGCAAATCCACGCTGGCCAAAATGATCGTCAAACTCGCCAAACCAGATTCAGGCACCATCACCATCGCCGGCGTAGATATCGCAGATGTTTCTTCTACCGAACTGCGAGAAGCTATCACTATGGTGGAACAACGGTCAGTGCTTTTTAGAGGCAGCGTTTTAGATAATTTGCGGGTGGGCAATCCGGAGCTGTCTGAAGAAGAAGCTACAAAGGTGTTGAGGCGGGCGTCGATAAGCGAGCTACCTTTGGACAAGGACGCGCTAAAGCTATCTGGCGGGCAGCAACAACGGCTCTGCCTGGCGCGTGCTTTGGCACGCAACCCGAGGGTGTTGATTGTCGATGAAGCCACCAGCCATCAAGATGCACTGCATCAGTCTGAACTTGCCACGATGTTGTCCTCGTTGACCGATACCACCGTGATTATCATTGCCCACCGCAAAGCAGCGCTTAGCCACGTGGATCGTGTGATTGAGCTGCAGAATGTGCAAAATCCCTGACCTACACATGAGATCAGGGATTTTAAGTGACTCAGGGTGATTAAATAACGCCCTGTGCAAGCATTGCGTCGGCAACCTTCTTGAAGCCAGCAATGTTTGCGCCCACGACGTAATCGTTCTCGTGGCCATATTCTGCTGCGGTTTCAGCACAGGTCTTGAAGATGTTCTTCATGATCACCTGCAGGCGCTCGTCGGTGTACTCGAAGCTCCAGGAATCGCGGGAAGCGTTCTGCTGCATCTCAAGTGCAGAGGTTGCCACACCACCGGCGTTTGCTGCCTTGCCAGGTCCGAAGCGGATATCGCGCTCGCGGAAGACCTCAACAGCTTCAGGGGTGGAAGGCATGTTTGCGCCTTCAGCGACGAAGCGGCAGCCGTTGTCTGCAAGGGTCTTTGCGTTCTCACCGTCAAGCTCGTTTTGAGTTGCACAAGGAAGTGCAATGTCACACTTGAGATCCCAGATGGAACCATCGGTGTGGTAGGTTGCGCCTTCGACCTCTTCTGCGTACACGGATACGCGGGCACGACGCTCTTCCTTAATTTCGCGGAGCTTAGCCACATCGACGCCGTTCGGGGTATGGACCCAGCCGCTGGAGTCAGAGAAAGCAATGACTGTTGCGCCCAGTTCCTGCGCCTTTTCAATGGCATAGGTTGCCACGTTTCCGGAACCAGAAACGATGACCTTCTGGCCTTCGATGGACTCGCCCTTTGCCTTGATCATTTCATGGACAAAGTAGACGCAGCCGTAGCCGGTTGCTTCAGTACGGACCAGGGATCCACCCCAGGTCAGACCCTTACCAGTCAAGACACCGGACTCGTGCTGGTTTGCCAGACGGCGGTAGTGTCCGAACAGGAAGCCGATCTCACGGCCACCAACTCCGATATCACCTGCAGGAACGTCGCGGTATTCACCAATGTGGCGGTGCAGCTCAGTCATGAAAGACTGGCAGAATCGCATGATTTCCAGCTCTGATTTGCCCTTAGGGTCAAAGTCAGATCCACCCTTACCGCCACCGATTGGCAAGCCGGTCAGGGAGTTCTTAAAGATCTGTTCAAAACCAAGGAACTTAACAATGCCAAGGTTGACTGAAGGGTGGAAACGCAGACCACCCTTGTATGGACCAAGTGCAGAGTTGAACTGCACACGGAAACCACGGTTGACCTGGACCTGGCCTTCATCGTCTACCCAAGGTACACGGAAGATGAGCTGGCGTTCTGGCTCGCACAGGCGCTGGATGAGGCCATAATCAGCGTAATGAGGGTCCTTCTCCAGGACGATCTTCAATGATTCCAAAACTTCCGCCACTGCCTGGTGAAATTCAGGCTCTCCGGCGTTGCGCTTCAGAAGCATGTCGTAATAGTTCGAGACCTGCTCATCAACTGTCATGATTTCCTCGTTCCCATCTCGGCTGTACATACCCGCACATTTTTAAGGTCTTGTTCATCACAGGCACTGCTGTTAAAACACCATTGTTTATCCTAGGTGCTTTCCCACGCATTTGGGCTATGAAAAAAATAATCTCGACACTTTGAAAATCTGCATGTACATCAACCGGCTTGTCATACCTAACGGTTAATAGTTTTAAACTACGGGTGCCCTAAAGAGCAACTTTTTGCTTTGAGACTTAACTCACTGCAGGCATTTAGGCTGGTAAATGCTCACGTTCAATTATGACAGCGTGCCACTGATATGACCACAAAGATTCAAAATTGGTGAAAAATTTCTTTAGGTTTATCAATTTTGTCACACCAAAAAGGCCGGTAACTGCACAAAAACATCACGTGCATTAAATTCATCCGCTCGTCAATTAATACCAGTTGCCGAACTGGTTATATAACCTACCCTCTCCAGCTAGCCCTGCGACAGCGGAGAGGCCGCCATTTTTGAAAGGAGTTTTGCTCCGCGGTCTTAGTTTTCTACTCCCACTCACCACAGATCACATGAAGATAAAAAGCCACCATTAGGATGAGAGAGTCAAAGACACACGCATTTACACCACAACAACTAGTCACGCTGTATGAAAGGCAACAATGACCAATCCCGCACTCAGCCCGTCGATTATTATCGCCCCTGATTCCTTCAAAGGAACTGCCACCGCATCTGAAGCTGCAACGTATTTAGGTGAAGGCGTTTTAGAAGTGCTCCCCGAGGCTTCTATTACTTTGGCACCCATGGCTGATGGTGGCGAAGGAACCTCGGCAGTTTTCGACGGTGAGGTCATAACATTACCCACGACCAACGCCGCAGGACTTCTCACCGAAGCCAGTTACACGTTCGACCCATCAACTAATACTGCATATATTGACATCGCCGCAGCCTCCGGCTTACCGGCTGTTGCCGACAATCCAGTTCCCACCACCGGAGACACCTACGGAACCGGTGTTCTTATAGCCGACGCTGTTACCCGCGGCGCAACCCGTATCGCACTTGGGCTTGGCGGCTCGGCCACCACTGATGCTGGTTCAGGAATTTTAATCGCACTTGGAGCAGTCCCACGTAACAAAGCGGGATACGCTCTGCGCACCGGCGGCGCCGACCTGATCAACCTCGACTACATCGACACCGCAGAGCTGAATATCCCAGCAGCAGCCGTCGAATGGATCCTTTTAACCGATGTCGACGCCCCAGCCACCGGCCCACACGGTGCCGCCAGGGTATTCGGCCCCCAAAAAGGTGCTACAGAAAAAGATATTTTGCTTCTCGACGCCGCCCTTGGCCACACCTGCGCCCAATTACAAGTTGATGGCACAAAGCCAGGAATGGGCGCAGCGGGTGGCATCGCGATTGGATTGACATGGCTGTCCACCCTCATGCACGGAAACGGCGAACACATTCACATCCTGCCCGGCGCGCCATTGATTGCCAGGTCCAACGGTATTGAAGCAGCACTGCCAGACACCGATCTTCTCATTACTGGTGAAGGCAAGCTTGATTCGCAATCGTTTACCGGGAAGGTCGTGGGCACTTTGCACGCGTTGGCGCAATCTCATGGTGTCGATCTTGCAGTAGCAGCCGGAGGAGTGGAATCAGGTATTCCAGATGATTTCTTGGCTGTGGAAATGATTAAATCCTCCGACGTTGCAGCACAATTACGTGATGCTGGGCGGAGGATCGCTGAAGACTACTTGTCAAAAAACTAGCGCAGGATTTCAACTGCCCAGGGATATACGGCAGGAACTTCATAGGCCAATTCTTGCTCAAGGAGGAAGGCATCCTTGGGCAGATCCGCTGGCGGGGTGAGAAGACGTGCAAAAATCATGGTGATTTGGTTGACGGATCCTTTTACCCCGTCGACTTCAATCAGGTAACGATTCACCGATGACTCTTCAAGTTCAGCATCTTCATGTTCATCGCGGTATGTCTGGCGGAGTTGTTCCTCAACGGCTTGTGGTACTTCGACTGCTGGATCATGAACGACAACGCCATGTTCCATCAGACCTTTATCAATCAAGAGGTTGGATACCACGGAAAATCGTCCCGCTAATGCGATGGAATCAGCGTCTGGGACTAACACATCAAATTGAATCTTCGGCATAACTCCACAGTAGACAATAGCCTTGAGGGTATGACTAGCCCCCATTCTTTTTCAGCCACCCCCATTCGCACAATGGCAGATGGCACGATTAAACAAATTCACCCTTTCACGGGCACGGAAGTGTGGACTGTCCCAGGTCGTGGAAATCGACCGCTGTTACATAACGCTTCAACAAGTATCGAACTGTCAGCGAAGGATCACACCTCCTACTGCGCATTTTGCTCTGACAACATGCTCTCCACTCCTCCAGAAAAATCGAGAATAGTTATTGGCGATAACGGTGAATTCGACATTATTCGTGGAGTATTACCGGATGAACTTGCCGCTACGACTCCAGAATTCCGACGAGTGCCTAACCTTTTTGAAATCGTTTCCTTTGACTATTGGCACCATAACTTTGGATTCGACATGGATGCTGAAACCGCGATGCGCATGTCGCAGTATTTAGCCACTCCTCAGGGTCGCGATCATGTGCTCGCGATTGTTCGGACAAGGATTGCAGCTGCTGGTGATGATCCCAGCACGATGACCGAAAGCGAGTTGTTAGAAAAAGCACCAGGTTATTTTGCAGGTGGTCATGACGTGATCATTGGGCGTCGCCATTTTGTAGACAACGCAACGACCACAGACCAGCTAGCTTCATCTGGAACGTTGACGTTGAGCGAGCACGAAGCCTTTATTCGTTTAACAGTCGACGGCATCGACGAACTTTATCGGCGCAACCGCTATGTTCCCTATGTGGTGGCGTTTCAAAACTGGTTGAAACCAGCGGGCGCTTCTTTTGACCATCTGCACAAACAATTGGTCGCCATTGATGAACGCGGACGGCTTATTGCTGATGAACTGCATCATCTGCGCCGAAACCCCAATATGTACAACGAATTAGCTGTAGATTACGCCGGGTACCACAATCTGATAATCGCTGAAAATGACCACGCTGTAGCGTTCGCCGGTTTTGGGCACCGTTACCCCACCATTGAGATTTATTCTAAATCTCCAACCCCAGAGCCTTGGTTGCACACTGATGAAGAGCTTAAATCCATGAGCGACCTGATTCACGCTTGCCATGCAGCAACCGGTGCAGATGTTCCCTGCAATGAGGAATGGGTCCACAAACCAATCGATGTTGATATGCCCATGCCGTGGCATGTGATGATCAAATGGCGGGTATCTACAATCGCAGGCTTTGAAGGTGGGACCAAGGTGTATTTGAATACGTTGTCTCCGCACAATGTTCGTGATCGAGTAGTCAAAGAAATGTATCGTTTACGCGATGAAGAAGAAATCGCACCAAATCTGCGCATTGCAATGGAATGCGCAGTGGAGCGCAACAGTTTGAAATACAATCCTTTGCTGTAGTGCGGTGTTATTTAGTGTGGCGATTCGGGTGCTCTACTATCTAATCCATGAGCCGCATTTCAGAACTTCTAAGCAATCATGGTGTTGATCTGTCGTGGCAGGAAGCTGCATATCAAGACTTCCACGAGCATCCCGAGCTTTCTGGCTTTGAATCAGAAACGGCGGATCGCATCCAAAAACACCTCAAACGTTTTGATTGCGAGGTGATTCCAAATGTCGGCGGTTACGGGATTTTGGCTGTTTTCCGAAACAGTAACAACAGCACAGACGTAAAAGATTCAGGGCCTGTTGCACTGATGCGCGCTGATTTTGATGGCCTGCCCGTCAAAGAACTTACCGGCGTGCCTTTTGCATCAACGAGGATGCGCCCGCATGAAGGCTCCAATGTTCATGTCATGCATGCTTGTGGCCACGATGTGCACGTCACCGCACTGTTGGGTGCATGTGCCATTCTGGATCAGCGTAGAGATGCATGGGAAGGTACCTTTATTGCACTATTCCAGCCATCTGAGGAAAACTCCCAAGGTGCTAACAAAATGGTTGCTGGAGGTTTAGTTGATTTAATTCCTCGCCCTGATGTGTGCTTTGGTCAGCACGTTGTCCCAGGAGCTGCCGGCACAGTGATGAGTATGCCCGGTGGTGCTTTGGCTGCGTGTGATTCCATTGAGATCCGTATTCAGGGGCGAAGCGCCCACGGATCGATGCCCCATAATTCCATTGATCCCACATTTGTAGCGGCAATGATTGTTGTTCGGCTTCAAGGCATCGTTGGACGAGAGGTTTCTCCGGAAGATTTTGCAGTGATTTCAGTGGGCACATTGCATTCCGGAAACACCAACAACACCATTCCAGCGCAAGCTCGATTGGTGTTGAACTGTCGTTTTTACAATGACAAGGTCAAACACAAGGTCTACCGCGCGATCGAACGGGTAGTTCGCGCAGAATGCATGGCATCAGGAATCGAAGAAGAACCAGTAATTGAATACTTTGCTCATGGTGATCTCACCGACAACACACCGGCGGTATTTGAAACTATCCGGCCTGTCTTTGATGAGGTCTTTGGTGCAGACTCGATTGATGCCTACCGCTGGACTGCGTCTGAGGATTTCCCTTCAATCCCCAAAGCGTTCAATAGCCCCTACCTGTACTGGACTATTGGCGTAACCCCCCGCGGGCTGTGGGAACAAGCGGTTGAAAATGATCGGGTGGCACTTGATGTTCCAGCCAACCACATGGGTAATTTCTTACCGGACTATGAACCAACAATGCATGCTGCAACTCGAGCGGCTGCAGCTGCGCTGCTGACCTACCTGGGTAAAAACTAAAAAAATTTCCTGGCCACACCAAGATAGGTGGCCAGGAAATTTTCTTATTGCTGAATGTAGGTAATCAACCGGGTTTCTGCGGGACTGACCAGCATCTTGTTGTGTGGCACCACGCGAGCGGTAACACCGTATTCACCTGGTAGATCGGTTGTGATGGTGGCTGAGTACGTGCCATCACCACGTGGATCGAGAACAATAATCTCAGGGTCTTTGATCTCACCATCTGATCCAAGCGGGCCGAAAAGGGCCTGAGTTTGGAACTCGTCGTCGACAAGCGAACCGGAATCAACGCGGACGCTGACCTTGATCTCCTGCGCCGTGATGGCGCTCTCGCTGATGTTCAGGTCTGTGATCTGAACCCCGGCCCACTCGGTCTTGATGTACTCAAGCCAGGCCGCATATTCCGCGGCTTTGGCAGGATCAGCAATCAGTTGTGCCTGGTGCTTGGTTGGGCGGTAGTACTGCATGGTGTAGTCACGAACCATGCGGGTGGATGTGATCATCGGTGACAGCGTGGTCCATGATTCACGGACCAAATCAAGCCACTGCTGCGGGATACCGTTTTTGTCCCGCTTGTAAAACAGCGGTGCTACTTCATTTTCAAGCAGGTCATACAGCGCCTGGGATTCCAAGTAATCACGGTGCTCTAGATCTGGGGACTCCACAGTGGGGATTGTCCAACCAGTGGTTTCCTTAGGCATTTCATCCCACCAGCCATCAGAAATGGACAGGGTCAAACCACCGTTCATCACGGCCTTCATGCCAGAAGTACCTGAAGCTTCCTGAGGACGAACCGGGTTATTCAACCACACATCTGCACCAGAGATGAGGTAGCTGGCCAGATTGATGTCATAGTCAGGGAGGAAGAGGAAACGATCACGGATTCCGGCGTCATCAGAGAACTGGACGATTTCCTGCATGAGCTTCTTGCCACCCATATCGTGCGGGTGCGCTTTACCAGCGATGACAAACTGCACTGGGCGGTCCTTGTTCAGCAAAATTGACCGCAGCCGCTCTGGGTTGCGCAGCATTAACGTTAGACGCTTGTAGGTGGATACACGGCGCGCAAAACCGATGGTGAGCACGTTTGGGTCAAGAACGCGTGAGGTCCATGCAAGTTCTGCCTCAGTGTGTCCGCGGTGTGCCCATGATTTAGCTGTTGCAGCTCGGGCGACATCAACTAGGTCAGCGCGGAATTTATTGCGCACTTTCCACAGCTTCTCCGATTTCACCGCCTGTGGGTTTTCCCAGGTGTCAGTAACGGCTAGATCCGCTCCCCCAGCGACCCGGCCAATGAGCTCCTTCATCTCAGGCTTGACCCATGTCGGCAGGTGAACACCGTTGGTGACGTGCCCGATGGGCACCTCACGGGGCTCATATCCGGGGTACAGGCCAGCAAACATGGCCCGGCTTACTTCACCATGAAGCTTTGCGACGCCATTGGCGTGCTGACTTGCCCGAAGACCCATGTGTGCCATGTTGAAGCGATAAGGATCAGATTCACGACCCAACTCCAAAGCCTTCTCAATTGGAACGCCAACGCACAGCTGCTGATCTTCTGGCTGGCCTTCACCTAGGTAGCGGCGCACCATCTCCATATCAAAGCGGTCAATACCTGCTGGGACTGGCGTGTGGGTGGTGAAAATATTAGATGCGCGGACCTGCTCAAAAGCAGCTGGGTAATCCATTCCATCTGCAATACGCTCACGGATACGCTCTAAGGTAAGGAAACCTGCGTGGCCTTCATTAAGGTGTGCAACTGAAGGGCGCTTGATTCCACGAGCATCACAGAATGCATTGACAGCACGTACACCACCAACACCAAGAACTAGTTCCTGCTTGATGCGGTGTTCATTGTCTCCGCCGTACAGGCGGTCGGTAACACTGCGTAGTTCTTCTGGGTTTGCGTCAATATTGGTATCAAGAAGCAGCAATGGGATTCGCCCGACGTTAGCCACCCACAAAGCAATTTCTACTTTTTGTGCACCAGGGTACGTCAGAGAAACAGTAATTTGTTTTCCGTTTTCATCTGTTACCGCTTCAATGGGAAGCTGTGCTGGATCATGGTATTTGTATTCTTCCTGCTGCCAGCCATCACCAGACAGTGACTGGGTGAAGTAACCATGAGTGTAGAGCAAACCAACACCAATCAGTGGCACACCCAAATCTGATGCTGACTTCATGTGATCGCCAGCAAGAACACCCAACCCGCCGGAGTAAATCGGGAGGCTTGGGTGGATACCAAATTCCATGGAGAAGTATGCGACTAGAGGATCCCCCGCAGCTTCAGCATTATCCGTGGTGTTTTGGTACCACAGCTGATCACTGAGGTATTCACTGAGGTTTTGCTCTTCATCATTGACCCGCCCCAAATACTCATCATCACAGCTGAGAAATTGCAGACGAGACGCAGGTGCCTGAAGGAGCATCTGCTTTGGATCTTCATCAAGCTGTTCCCACAACGTTGGATCAATATCGCGGAACAGCTGTTTGGTTTCCTCCCGCCAAGACCAACGCAGGTTATGCGCGAGTTTTACAAGAGGCTGGAGAGGGTTAGGAAGTTCATTTTTAAACTGGACTATGCCTGATGGTTTCACAGCCATAAACCTAGCCTGAGATTGAGCTTCCTGCTACCGGAATGAGCTAACGATTTAGAAGTTCATCGGTAGAAACACCTGGAAGTGACACCGTAATGTGCGTTCCCCACGGATCCAGGGTGGTTACTGAGGTTCCGTTGTCGGAAAAATCCTGCCCCTTTAGGCGCTCAACCAACATGTCAAGGTCTTCCCTACCTGGAACAATAACTGCCACATCTGCAAGGCCTAGGGTTGCTGCACGAGGGCCTGCACCAGCGGAGTTCCACGTGTTCATTGCCACATGGTGGTGGTATCCGCCTGCAGAGGCGAAAAGTGCATTAGGGATTGAAGTGGTGGCATCAAAACCGATCTTGTCCACGTAGAATTCACGTGCTCTTTCTACGTTTCCCACCTGCAGGTGAACGTGGCCGATGCTGGCCGGCAAAATGGCAGTGTTGTTCAAAATGGTTTCAGTTAAGTGACTCTGCAGGTATTGGTTTGGGTCAAGGTAGATAGTGTCCATGCGTACGTCACCGTTATCTGCATATTTCCATGCACTGCGAGGGCGATCGACATAAAGCTCAATGCCATTACCTTCTGGGTCGGTGAAGTAAAAAGCTTCAGACACTAAGTGATCAGAAGATCCCACAAAGCGGGAGCGTGGCTCCTGTGCCGCGCGGTATACGGTAGCCGCCAAGCTTGCTTGGGTGTCAAAGAGGAATGCAGTGTGGTAAAGGCCAGCTTGACGTGGATCAACTGCTGGAAGACCAGGTGTGGAGATCAGTCGAAGAAGTGGGGTGCCATTGCGGCCAAGTACTCGGTGGACTTCCTTGCCATGGACTTTTTCCTCCATTGGCTCCAAAGAAAGAATGGCCGAGTAGTAGCTGGACATCCCTTCGAGGTCTCCTACACGCAGGCTAACTGCGTCCATGAAAGTAGCGCTGTTAATGCTTTGTTCAAGAAGTGGCATTGTTTTTCATCCTTTTGTAATCGCTGTTGTGTTTTGCTGTTGACACCATCATGCACCAATTTACTTTCCGTGTCAAGTAAATTGTTTTAAGTGCGCGACAACCAGGAGAAATACACCCTCCACTACGTCTTCACGCATGGGTTAAAAGACATTTTGCGGCCCGCATCGATGAGGTACTTCCCATGAGCGATTTCCATACGTACGCCGGACACCCAATGGCATTATCCGCACTCCCCGACCCCTTGAAATAAGAAAATGCGCTGACATCAATCTAGATGTCAGCGCATTTTTAACCCTAAAGAGTTTTTAAGGCTTTGCGATCCTCGTATCATCACCCAAGAGGTGAACGTGAATCATGTTGGTATTACCGGTTACTCCAGGAGGTGAACCTGCAACAACAACCATCATGTCGCCCTTGTTGTACTCCGGCATGGCCAAAAGCGCACGGTCAACTTCACGCATCATGTCGTCAGTATCACTGACTGGTGGGCACAGGAATGTGGTTGCGCCCCATGTCAGTGCCAACTCTGAACGAACGGCCTGGTTTGGAGTAAACACCAATAGCGGAAGATGGCTGTGCAAACGTGCCAAACGCTTAGCAGTGTCACCAGAAGTGGTAAACGCTACTAGCGCTCGTGCGTTGAGGCGCTCTGCGATATCGCGTGCAGAGTAGGAAATCACGCCACGCTTGGTGCGTGGAATGTGAGTCAGGTCGGGAACGCGACCATCAGTCTCTGCGAAGCGCACAATTCGAGCCATTGTGCGAACAACGTTGTGAGGATCCTTACCCACGGATGTTTCACCGGACAGCATGACTGCATCTGCACCGTCAAGTACGGCATTAGCCACGTCGGAGGCTTCTGCACGGGTTGGGCGGGAGTTCTCAATCATTGAGTCCAGCATCTGGGTTGCCACGATCACTGGCTTTGCGTTTTCACGAGCAATTTGGATTGCGCGCTTTTGCACCAGTGGAACTTCTTCCAGTGGAACCTCAACACCAAGGTCACCACGTGCAACCATGATGGCATCGAATGCTAGAACAATTGGCTCCAGGGATGCGACGGCCTCTGGCTTCTCCAGCTTGGCGATGACAGGGACACGACGGCCTTCTTCATCCATGATCTTGTGAACTAGTTCCGCGTCGGCCGGGGAACGCACAAAGGACAGTGCAATGAAGTCAACGCCCAGCTTCAACGCGAAGCGCAGGTCGCGGATGTCTTTTTCAGACAATGCAGGAACAGAGATATCCATGCCAGGCAGAGATACGCCCTTGTTATTCGAAACTGGTCCACCTTCAACGACTTCACAGATAACGTCGTTGCCTTCTACTGCAACGCAAACGAGTCCCACCTTGCCATCATCAACCAGCAGACGGTCGCCTGGCTTGGCATCTTTAGCGAGGTTTTTGTAGGTGGTGGACACACGGTCGTGTGTTCCTTCTACGTCGTCGACGGTGATTCGAACAGTTTCACCGTTCTCCCACACGGTTGCGCCGTCAGTGAAACGGCCAAGACGGATCTTTGGTCCTTGGAGGTCAGCGAGAATACCGACTGCACGGCCGGTCTTTTCTGTTGCCTCACGAACCCACTTGTAGTTTTGCTCATGGTCTGGGTGATCGCCGTGGGAGAAGTTGAGGCGAGCAACATCCATGCCATCTTCTACCAAACGCAGAATTCCTTCTGCACTAGCCACGGCTGGGCCTAGGGTACATACAATCTTAGTTCGTCTATCCACGCACCTAAGCCTAGTACGTCACCACCCCACAAGCCACAGGTATTACCTTTAATTTCCGGCGAGACAACTCACTAAAAGCACGAACAGACATGCTTTTATGCGTTTGACGTGCCTAAACCAGAAAAGACCGGGCACCCGCAAAGCGAACCGGGCACACGGTTTTCAATCTAAAGTATCTGACAAGCCAAAGCTTTTATGGTCAAATACTATCGCCTAGGTGGCGTTTCACTATCGTCATCTTTTCCTGCTACAGCAACCGTTTTGTCGCCATCTTCTCCACTTTGCGCTTGAGCTTGAAAATAAGTGGGATCAACAACTTCCGGGGTTTCTCTACCCTTTTTCAAAATGAAGAACACGATAACTGCACCGGCGAAAACCACTGCAGAAACAATGGTGTTGATACGGATGCCTCCAATGAGAGTCGCCTCATCCACCCTCATCTGTTCAATCCAGAAACGGCCCAAGGTATAGCCCGCAACATAAAGTGCAAAGACCCGACCGTGGCCGAGTTTAAAGCGTTTGTCCGCCCACATCAACAAGGCGAAGATCAGTAGGTTCCAGAGCAATTCATACAGGAAAGTTGGGTGCACGGTTGCCATGATTTCACCGGTAGAAGTTCCTGACACCGGTGAGAATTTTCCGTTTTCATCTACACGGTAGTAAATTTCCAAAGCCCAAGGCACTGTGGTTTCAGCACCATACAGTTCCTGGTTAAACCAGTTTCCAAGGCGACCTATTCCTTGAGCCAAAATAACACCGGGTGCCACCGCATCTGCAAATGGTGCCAGGGGAAGTTTCTTGTATCGGAAATATGCTGCTACAGCCAAGCCACCAAGAATGACAGCACCCCAGATACCCAGTCCACCATTGGTAATTTTTAGAGCATCAACCGGATTACAGGTATCGCAGAAATACTTTTGGTTATCAGTTATTACGTGATAAATACGGCCGCCAATGATTCCCGCAGGAACAGCAACGATCGCAACATCAAGTACCATTTCAGGGTTTCCGCCACGCGCAGCGTACCGCTTTCGAGTAAGCCAAATGGCAACAATGATGCCAGCGATAATGCACATTGCATAAGCCCTAATGGGAATAGGACCCAAGTACCACACACCTTGCGGTGGAGATGGAATAGCGGCCAAGGTCATGACATCCACAACGTATACCTAACAGTCAGGCGACAAGTAATGCCCCTTAATCTAGCAAGAGCCCATACATCCACGCCTGCTGCCCCATTTGTGGACGGCATTAAGACTCCACTACCTCGATGGGCACGCTGGATGCATACCTGCGGTCACCAGAGATTTAGCCGTTGCCAACTCTGTATGCGGCACAAAAATGGCGTCTGCTGAATACCGCGCGAAAGCCATTAATTCTTTTGCAGTGCTACAGCCACCCAATGCAATGCGAGCAACTTCTTTTGGCATGAACTTACAAATTCCTGAAAACGCTTCAGGCAAAGAAAGCGTTCCGGTATAACCAGTGATATCGATCGCTACTACGGATGCACCTGCATCAACCGCACGATGTGCCTCTTCATGGTTGCGCACCGAAACAATGGCTGTCATCCCTAAAGATTCTGTGCGATCAACGAGTGATTCCAAGCGTGCCTGTTCCATCGCCCACACGGGCAGCTGAAGAGCATCAATACCCATGACGCGTGCTTCGTGGATTTGATAAGGATCAATAATTGGATCGTGAAGCAAAATCGGAATATCTACTTCAGTTTTAATATCTTTAATATCGCGTGCCGCGGAATCAAAATGCCCTCTACGCACGGTGTAGGCAAGCATAGATGCACCAAAACTTGCCACCTGCGCAGCATAATCCACATGATCTGAATGGTCCGACCAGTTTGATGTGAAACGATCAAAGGCGACTACAACATTACATCCAGATGAGAAAAAGACTGAAGCAATATCGAAAGCCGCCGTTAGACCTGCAGAACGAGATTTAGTTTTCACTTCTTGGAAACCAAGCGTTGCTTCTCGAGCGGAAATTTCCGCAGCTATTTCCATCAGCATGCGGTTCTCTGTTGCAACCATGCCCCAACCTCCTTCCAACCAATGCTGTGTTTAAGGTTATCCCGAACACACATGGCGAAAGAAATCAGGGGGCTACTACCTAGCTATGACCTGGTGATTCTTTTGATTTTGAACCCTTCTCAGTGAAGTCGATGTCTTCATCAAGTGCGTCCCACATCACACGTCCTGAGTCTGGCTCTTGCTCTAAATCGGTGTGGATTTTTTCCGCACGAGCCTGTTTGCGTTCATACTGATTGCTCTTAGCGGTGTCTTCTCCTGGACGCATTGCAAGGACAATGCCACCAACAAGCGCCAAGGCACAACCAATCATGGCCACCACGGCTGCCAACGGATGAGCAGTGATATTGGTAATTTCTGCCCAATCTGACAGCAATGTACCTGAGTTAGCTTTTTGATTTGCCACACCTGATGTCAGCAGCGTGCGCGCACGCTCAGCATCTGGATCTTGGGTAAGCAATGAAAGTGGTGACAGACTTGCTCCGATGGCGATCAGCGCTGCGATACCACCGACGATACGCCGACCAAAACTGCGTAACACCAAGGCAGCAGCGAATGCCGCAAGCAGCGCAAGAGCCAACGCCATGATTTCTGTTGACCAGGTTGCACCCACGATTGATTGGGTAACACTTCCTGATTTGTCATCGAAAGCCTCGATGGTGATCCAGTTCATGCGTGAGCTGATCCAGACAACCAGGGCGCCAGCTCCAATTCCTAAGGCTGACAGCACGCGTGGCTTCATAAGAATTCTTCCTTAATCGTTGTTGCTTTTACAGCAAAACGTCATTGTCGAAACATGTGTGGGCACCAGTGTGGCAGGCTCCCCCAGTTTGTTTCACGGTCAGAAGAACAGTATCGCCATCACAGTCGAGGGCAACGCCTGTTACTTCTTGGACGTTTCCAGAGGTTAAACCTTTGATCCAGTATTCATTGCGCGAACGGGAAAAATAAGTTCCCTGCCGTGTCGCCAGTGTATACGCAAGTGCGTGGGTATCCATCCAGGCCATCATGAGGACTTCCTTGGTGCCTTCCGCCTGCACGATTGCCGGCACGAGGCCGGCGTCGTTAAGCTTTAAACGCTTTTCGACGTCCCAATCCAGCTTAAAATCTTTCGGATTATCCCCCATTACCGCACCTCAAATCCAGCGTTTTTAATGGCACCTTTGACTTCTGCGATGGTGACTTCGCGGAAATGGAAGATGGTGGCAGCAAGGACCGCATTGGCTCCGGCTTCTACAGCTGGTGGGAAATGTTCAGCCTTGCCAGCTCCACCAGAAGCAATGACTGGAATGGACACTGCTGCGCGGACTTTTTCTAGCAGTTCAAGATCGAAGCCGTTTTTGGTGCCGTCGCCGTCCATGGAGTTCAGCAAGATCTCTCCGACTCCAAGCTCTTCGCCACGTTTTGCCCATTCAATGGCATCAAGTTCAGCCGATTTGGAACCACCGTGAGTGGTGACCTCAAATCCAGAAGGCTGCGGAGTACCACCTTCCGGCACACGCCTGGCGTCAACAGACAGCACAATGCATTGAGCGCCAAAGCGTTGGGAAAGCTCAGACAAAAGCTCAGGGCGTGCAATCGCAGAGGTATTCACCGAGACTTTGTCTGCGCCAGCACGAAGCAATTGATCAACGTCTTCTTCGCTGCGTACACCGCCACCAACGGTAAGAGGAATAAACACCTGATCAGCAGTACGACGCACCACATCAAGCATGGTGCCACGACCGTGCTTGGAGGCGGTGACATCAAGGAAGGTTAATTCATCGGCACCTTCCTCGTCGTAACGCTTTGCCAATTCCACTGGATCGCCAGCATCGCGGAGGTTTTCAAAGTTGACGCCTTTAACCACCCGTCCGTTGTCCACGTCCAGGCAAGGGATAACTCGAATTGCCACGCCCATATTAAAAGTGCTCCTCATTAGGTGACTGTCCATGACCTGCTTCTGCATGCATGGACCGAACTTTTTCAATCTTACTTAACAGCACATCGTGGGCCTTTTTTGTTCCTGCTACTACACCTTTACCAGGCACCCACGGCCCACCTTCTGTGTCTGTCACGTGCGCTCCAGCTGCGCGCATCAGCATGACGCCTGCTGCGTTGTCCCACACATGCGGACTAAAAGAAACACAAGCTCCAAAAATACCCTGTGCGGTAAAAGCTAAATCCACACCCACTGATCCGGTGATGCGAGGACGGAGATAACTTTCGGTCAGCTCAGTGAGTAAATCACGGCGCAGTTCTGCTGGAAAAGCGGTGTTTCGGGGTGAGGCCATTGAGCTAAACCCAATGTGAGACACCAAGCTGGATTGTTCTTGGAGTGGTTCTTGGGGTTGACCATTAATCATTAACGGTGAACCTTCATAGGCACTTAATCGCTTGCCCAGCATTGGCATGGACGTTACGCCAAGAACCGGCTGGTCATCCACAAGCAATGACACCAAAATCGCACTCATGGGGTTGGACGCTGCAAAGTTAGCAGTGCCATCGATGGGATCAATAACCCACCGTGTTCCAGACGTTGCTCCCCCGCCCTCTTCGCCGATGACATCGATGCCTGTCATCATGTTGAGCATCTGGCGCATATGGGATTCGATGGCCATATCCACCTCTGTGGCAAAATCCCCAGGGGATTTCAAAAGCGCAGGTGCAGCGCCGAAACCTTGGGTAAACAAGGCTTCGGCATCATCGACAACGGCCTCAGCTATGGCCAACATCCCACGGGCATCCATAAATTAACCGAGCTTCTCCACAGCGCTTAGTGCTTCTGCGAGGGTGAACTTGTGCTCGTACAAAGCTTTTCCAATGATGACAGAGTCAATGCCCTCATCTTGATACTTAGCCAACTCTAGAACGTCTTCCAGCACCGAGATGCCTCCTGAAGCAACAATTGGTGCATCGGTTGCAGCAGCAACCTCGCGCAACAATTCCACATTCGGTCCACTCAAGGTGCCGTCCTTGGACACATCTGTCACCACAAAACGGGAGCAGCCCTGAGAATCAAGGCGTTCTAGAACTTCCCAGAGATCTCCACCATCGGAAACCCACCCATTGCCACGGGTGCGCCACTCGCCATCTTCCAAACGCACAGCGATATCAACAGCAATCTTCTCGCCATACCGCTTAATTGCAGAAGCAATCCACTCTGGCTTTTCCAACGCTGCCGTACCGATGTTTACTCGGCGTGCGCCGGTTGCCAAAGCGCGCTCTAGGGATTCATCATCACGAATACCGCCAGTAAGCTCGACATCAACATCAAGCTTGCCGACGATTTCCGCCATCATCTCATGGTTTGATCCACGGTTAAACGCAGCATCAAGATCAACAAAGTGCAGCCACTGTGCACCCTGCTCCTGCCATTTCAACGCAGACTCCAACGGGGTGCCATAGGACTTCTCAGTGCCGGCTTCACCCTGATCCAAACGAACTGCTTGTCCGTTAACCACATCAACTGCAGGAAGAATTGTAAAAGTCATGGTTATTGATCCTATCTGTTAGATGTAGTTGATCCAGTTTCGCAGTAGCTGTGCTCCTGCATCACCAGATTTTTCGGGGTGGAATTGGGTTGCCCACAACGCACCATTTTCCACAGCGGCCACGAAACGATCGTTTTCATGGGTTGCCCACACGACCTGTGGCGGAGTAGTGAGATCATCGGTTTCTAACGTCCACTTGCGCACGCCATATGAGTGCACAAAGTAGAAACGATCTTCAGGGGAAAGCCCCTCAAACATTGGTGAGTTGGTGGGCATTTCCAAGGTGTTCCACCCCATGTGCGGCAGGATGTCAGCCTGGAGGCGTTCAACTTTTCCTGACCACTCGCCACAACCAGCAGATTTAATGCCGTGCTCTTCGCCTTCTTCAAAAAGGATCTGCATACCGACGCAAATACCCATCACTGGACGACCACCCGCTAGGCGTTGACCAATGATGCGATGTCCATAAACGTTTTTTAGCCCCTTCATGCAGGCGTCGAAAGCTCCAACACCTGGAACCAGCAAGCCATCTGCGCTGGTGCAGATTTCTGGGTCTGAGGTCACGATAACTTCTGCACCAGCTCGCTCTAATGCGCGTTGAGCTGATCGTAAATTTCCGGATCCATAGTCGAGAAGGGCGACAGTTTTGGTCATGCGGATAGTTTAAGGCACGCGGTTTCCGAATCAAGCACCGCAGTCGAGTTTCTTTCTCCCAACTTTCACAATGTTGTGCCAGCTGGGATTTTTCAGCAAACGCCTTTTACAGGCCGTTTAAGCTCCGCAAAATTCCAGATGGGTATTTGTATCATCTGGGAGCTACAAAGTCCGTACACGCGAATCTGTGAGGTCACTTTTCTAGCGGCAATCTTTAAGTTTTGCACCCCATTTCACCGGGAGACCAAGCACACCTCTAGAAACTAGATTCTTGGTCAAATACGACGTTAACTCGGCCTACAAATTTGATCTAGAGACCAATAACCTTGGAATCAACTATGGATTTGGTCGTTTATGCCGGTTTTAAGGTTTTAAGGCGCTGTCCCCGAAACTTGGCCTCCCAATCAAGGCAATGTACATAAGACAACAAGATTTCCGAAATTTAAGCACCTTTTTGCCAATATCTTGTGGTCTTATGTACGCAGAGGCAGGCTTGGGATCCGTCGAAAAGCGTTTTAGCGGTCTTTGCGCCTGTTGCGCAGCCCTTGCACTGCACGCCGAGCTACTGGAACTTGGCGCAAACGTGCGCGGGTGTTGTTGTATTCGGTGATGCGGTGGTGCCCGATGATCCGATCGGCTGTGGTCAGAATAATTCCGAACAAAATCACCGCGGCTCCGGCACCAAAAGCACCACTGTAAGCAAGCGAGGCGGCGACGATGCCAAGGAGGAAACTTCCGATTCCTGTGCCCGAATCAAAAGCAATGTTCCAGATGGCGGACGCTTCGGAGACTTTAGAGCGAGGAAGGCGGAAGAACATTGACAGCAAAGCTTCGTTTTGCACCATGCCGAAACCGCCACCGAACATCACTGCGCCAATGATCAAAAGCCACACGGACCAGCCTTGGAAAATTGTTGCAGTGATTAATGCGACGCCTAAGAAACCAATGATCTGAGCAGGGATCATCGTGGTGCCAGGCATGCCGCGGCGGTCGGCGATCACGCCGGATAGGTAGCGGAACACCATTGAAGAACCACCGGTAATGGACAAAATGATTCCCGCTAGTGCTGCACCTAATCCTGGGTCTAGCTCGATAACCGCAGCTGGAAGGAATGAAGATACCGCACCGAATGTCATGGACAAGGTGGTGACAGCTAGTGAAGGAATAAGCACTAATTTCCAGGTGGAGACAGAACGCTCTTGCTCGGTCACCTTAGGTTGTTGCTTTGCTGCTGCCTTCACCTTTGGGATACGCAGGCACATCACGGCCGCAACCAGCGCGATAGCGGCACCTAAAATGTAGACCACGTTGTAGCCAAATTGATCGCCTAACGCCAGGCCGGTAGGTAGGAACAGCATCTGGGACAGGCCGATAAATACGCCTAGCATTCCAGAGGCTTTGCCTAAGAAACGCACGGGCACAAGTTCTGCCACAAGGGCGGATTCCGCAACTGTTAAAGCACCAAATCCAATGCCTCGAAGTGCAGAGACCAGCAGCACTGGGATTGGTTCAACGCTAAACACATAGCCGATTGCTGGCACACCGAGCATGAAGGCGGCAAAAGCCATCACTGGTGTGTAGCCAATTTTTCGAAGTGCAGCAGGTGTAAAAATTTGGGTCAAGACCGTGGCTGCCATGAAGATACCGGTGGTGGCACCTGCGACAGCGCTCGATCCCCCATTGTTTAACACTGCTAACGGCACCACAGGAAGCAGTAAAGACCAGCTGCCGAAAGCCGCAGCGACCGCCACCAGGACAGCCACAAACCCTGGGCTTTTCCACATGCTGGGAAGTTGCTCAATTTCAGCGCGTGTTAAAGCCCGTGTGTCCAAATTAGGTCATCTCTCCCAACATCCATAAAATTCCTGCAGCTGCTGCGGCCACTGCAATTAGGCCGGCAACAACCATGAGGATTTTGTTTTCTGATTTATATGCAGACCAGGCACCGCCGACACAAAGCCCGGCGATGAGGAACAGACCGTAGATAAACCATCGGTTTCCTGCGTCTGGTGCGTTCTGCACAGCCGCAGTGACCATATCAGACATGGGAGAAGAATTCATGATTAGAGTGCTCCCTTAGTGGATGGGATTCCTGTTTGACGAGGATCCATTTCCACCGCACCACGCAATGCGCGAGCAACAGCCTTGTACTCAGCCTCAGTGATGTGGTGAGGATCACGACCATAGTGGCAAATCACGTGCAGGGTAATTCGAGAATTCAAAGCCAACGTTTCAAAGAAATGCTCATTGATCACCGTGGCATAATGTCCACCGATTACTGAGGTGATCATGTGCTCTGGTTCGCCGGAGATAACAAAGTATGGGCGTCCAGAAATATCCACCACGGATTCCACCAACGCCTCATCCATGGGCAGCTGGCAGGATGCGAAACGGCGAATGCCTTTCTTGTCTCCTACTGCTTCAAGCAACGCCTGTCCCAGCACAATCGCGGTATCTTCTACCGTGTGGTGGGCATCAATTTCGATGTCACCTTTGGCGTGAACTTTCAGATCAAAGCTTCCGTGCACACCAAAAGCGGTCAGCATGTGATCGAAAAATGGCAGGCCAGTATCAATGTCAACCTTGCCGGAACCGTCCAGGTTTATTTCAACAGTGATGTCGGATTCACTAGTCGTGCGGGTTGCGCGCCCAATGCGTGGTGCAACAGTCATGAAAAATTTCTTCTCTCTTAAAATTTCAGGGTGACGATCTCAGCGGCTGCATCCAAAAACGCGTCGTTTTCTTCAGGCACACCAATGGTGGTGCGCAAGTGCCCCGCGATTCCCACATCACGAATCAGCACTCCCCTATCCAAGAATGCTTGCCATGCTGCATGTTGATCGGTGAAATCTCCAAAAAACACAAAGTTTGATTCACTTGGCACCACAGCATAGCCCAGTTCCTCAAGGCGTGCGGCCACGCGAATACGCTCCAAAGACAGCTTTTCGACGGTTCCCAGCGTGTCAGCCGAGTGACGCAGCGCGACGATTGCGGCTGCTTGGCTCAGCGCTGAAAGATGATACGGAAGGCGAACCAACATCACGGCATCAATAAACGCTGGGTTGGCCACGAAGTAGCCAAGGCGACCACCGGCAAAGTCAAAGGCCTTACTCATCGTCCGAGACACCACAAGCTTGGTTGGATACTTATCCAGCAAAGTGGTGGCTGAAGGTGATGGGGAAAATTCCGCGTAGGCTTCATCGACAATCACGATGCCTGGGGCAACCTCGATGAGGCGTTCAATATCGTCCAGTGAGGTCACATCACCGGTTGGATTATTGGGGGTGGTGACAAAGACGATGTCAGGTTGCTTGCCTTGAATCTCTTCAATGGCCAGATCAATATCGATGCGGAAATCAGCACCACGAGGCACGGAAATAAACTCAGTGTGCGTGCCCTTTGCCAAAATGGGGTGCATGGAATAGCTCGGCTGGAATCCCATGGCAGTACGCCCTGGACCACCGAAGGCTTGAAGGAGCTGCTGCAAGATTTCATTGGAGCCATTAGCTGCCCACAAGTTATCGCGGGTTACTGCAACACCGGTTTGCTTGGTGATGTACTCAGCCAACGCATCACGCAACTCAACGGCATCACGTTCTGGATAGCGATTTAACTCAGCGGCGATCTTATCCACCGTGGACACCAGATCAGTAATCAACGCTTCTGAGGGTGGATAAGGGTTTTCATTGGTGTTGAGCCGAATATCAACGTTTAGCTGTGGCGCACCATAGGCCTGTTCACCGCGTAGTTCTTCACGCAGTGGTAGATCGCTCAAAGTAATCTTTGTCATTGTGTTTTAAGCCTCGTCGGTGGTGGGGAGATTTTCAAAGCGAGCACGGATGGCTTCACCGTGCGCAGGAAGATCTTCAGCGTTAGCAAAATTAATTACTACTTCAGAGACATCTTTCAGCGCGGCCTCATCGTATTCAATAAGGTTGACTGGCCGCAGGAACGTGTGGGTGGATAATCCTGCAGAAAAACGAGCAGTTCCAGAAGTAGGCAGCACGTGGTTAGAACCTGCGGAATAATCACCAAGCGGTACCGGCGAGAAATCACCAACAAAGATGGCGCCAGCATTGGTGATTTGTTCAGCTACTGCTCGGGCATTTTCCGTGTGAATTTCTAGGTGCTCTGCCGCGTATTGATCGGCAACTTGAATACCCACGGAGATGTCGTCGACAAGCACAATGCCGCTTTGCGCACCGCGCAAGGCTTCCGCAACACGCTCAGCGTTGCGCGTAATGGAATACCGTGCCTCGATTTCGCGGTTGACATCTTGAGCTAGCTGCTCAGAATCGGTGATCAATACAGATGCCGCCATCACGTCATGTTCAGCCTGGCTAATCAGATCGTAGGCAATATTGACGGCATTCGCGGATCCATCTGCCAAGACCGCGATCTCTGTTGGGCCAGCTTCAGAATCAGTTCCGACCACTCCCCTGACCAGGCGTTTGGCAGCGGTGACAAAAATATTTCCAGGACCAGTGACCATATCCACAGGTTCCAAATCAGCTGCCTCATCACCGTAAGCAAGCAGCGCGACAGCTTGAGCGCCACCGACTGCCCACACCTCATCAACACCCAAAATGGAACAAGCAGCCAAAATGGTCGGGTGTGGCCAACCACCATGATCTGCCTGAGGAGGAGATGCCAAAACTAAGGTATTTACTCCTGCTTCCTGAGCTGGGACCACATTCATAATCACGCTTGATGGGTACACCGCGTTTCCGCCTGGGGCATACAGCCCAACGCGGTCAATTGGCATGAAACGCTCGGTTACAGTACCACCTGGAGAAAGTTGCGTGGTGTGCTCTTTCGGGCGCTGTTCAGAGTGCACCTTGCGGACCCGCACAATGGATTCTTCAATCGCCTCTCGGACCAAAGGATCCAAAGCCTTTTCTGCTTCAGCAATAACCTCAGCTGGCACCCGCACCGAAGCGGGGCGGATATGATCAAACTTCTCGCCATAGTCCAACGCAGCATCGGCACCGCGCTTTTGGACGTCTTCAACAACCGGCTGCACCATAGGCAGCACCGACCACACGTCAGTGCCTCCACGTGGCAGTGCACGTCGGATGTCGCTCTTGGATGGTGTGTGACCGCGCAGGTCAGTGACATTCAACATGGCGAAAAGATCTCCCTTAAAAGGTTGAATCGAAATATTTCGAGTAAACTACCCAAATCCGCGAGGCTTAAACCTTAAGTTGTTAAGCCCACACGATTACCTATTGTATTCCTCACGTAACAAGTTTCTGATTTGGGTACAGCAGAGCTCAATTGAATTAGACTTGAAACTTAAATTGACCTCTACAGATTTCACTGAATTTAACCAATTTTTGTGCTTGTAGGTTGCTTGTAGATAAGACTTGTAGATAAGAAAGGAATGGATTTCTCACCTGTGAACGATCGAAACGTCCCAGCACCCAACACCGCCATTCCGTTCCCCGTTGATCTGAATCGAGTCACGGAAACCATAGATGAGTTGGGCTACCATTTCCTAAGCTCTGACGATCGTGTCATCGTGCCATGGTCAGATCACCGCGTATCTATGTATTTCAGCCATGAGTCAGGTCAGATGCTCACGGTGCTTGGCCGATTACGCATGAGCCTAGATATGTTCGCTATTAATGACGCAGCACGAGCAGTGACACAGTGGAATGCTGAACGCATCGGACCTACTGCACTGCTCCACCTGGGCAATGACGGCGAAGTAGAACTGAAATTCCGCACCACCATCTGCATTGATGAAGGCTTAAGTGTCCAGCAACTCCGCCAATTTTTAACCCTTTCCTTAGATACCACAGCAATGGCTGTTACCTACATCTTGGAGCGTTTCTCTGAGCTATCCTTCAGTGGCGCAGGCAGCGATGAATTAAGCGATGAACAAGACCAATCTGATCTCGTTGAAAAAATCAGCGGGCTGTACGTTCCAACCCCGGTAGAAAGCCTGATTGAATCTCTAACCGACATAGAGTGGGAAGAAAGTGACATGTCAGACGAGGATTCAGAAGAAGATTACCTAGATGATGACACAGACATCGAATGGGAAACCGACGATGACTACTTTCAACCAGATCCCGAAGACGAATCCTTCGATGATTCCGACATTCCCCACGAAGTAACGCTCGACCGCATCCGCGAACAATTACACGATATCGGTGTGATGAAAACTAGTGGCGAGGACGATTTCATTGTTGCCTGGATTAATGAAATCTTCCTTGGGTTTTTCGTTGATAACGGCCCTACCCTCTTGGTCAAAGGTCATTGGGACCCCAACATGGATGCCACTAGAGATTTCATGAAACTATTCATGATGTGCAATCAGTGGAATGAAAATTCACTAACAACCAAAGCGTTTTGCCACACCGATGATCAGGGCTTGCAAGTAAGAGTTGAGTTCGCAGTCTCAGTCGCTGAGGGACTCAATGATGACCAACTACAACACAATATTGCTTTATCCATCCACCACATTTTGCAGGCAGTAGACTCAATCAGCAAAGAAGCCACCGGAAAATCTGTTGTGGAGTGGCCAGAAAAAGATAATTAACCAAACTCGGTATTTATTCTGTTTCAAAAGTGCTGCGGTAGAGATTTGTATGGGTGCGTCCACCGGCTGCGCTGGCATCGATCGAGCACATCCTAATGAACACAAAAGAGCACTAAATATTCGTTACTACAGCAGGCGATTTAAGGGGTTTAAGTTCCTGGAATGAGTCTTGGTGTGGCAGGGTGCTGTTTGGGCGCTTAAAAGCCATTCTAGGAAGGGTCAGTTTTGGGACTATTGGGATGGATGTGAAACTTGGAAGTTTCCTGATCAAATTTTCACCACAAGCGTGAGGTCCGACCATGCTACAAATTGAGCGTGAATGCACCACCAAAACCGCCACCAGACCAGAGCTTTACAAACCTAAACAACAGTTGTGCACGTCAGGATTAATCAGTCTCGAGTGCTTCTTCCGGCGTGACAAAAGCTGCGCACCAGTACATACACACAGCTAAAAATGGTGCCACGGCAAGTGCAATACCTGGCGAAATTGCAGGCGCTACCTGGAAGGACTCACCAACAGCGGTGGCATAATCCGAAGGTGATCCATGCAGCAAAGTAGATGAATAGCTGCCGAAAATAAGAAAGGCCACCGCCCCTGAAGCGGATACGATTCCCAACCAAATAAGCATCAAAGGCCCACGGCTCTGAGGCGACCGGAGGAATACCACCAACGCGATTGCCGCTGCCAGCACTCCCGTGGCAATGACAAACCACGCGTATCCGGTAAAAGAGGTATTACTTTCCACGGCAATGGATGCTGTTTCAGCATCTTCTACAAATGCTGTGTAAGTGGGTCGAAGGAGCCCCCATATGACTCCTGCGATTGCGTACACAGCCAAAGTGATTGCTAAAACACCTGCGTAAACCCCCACCGATTTGTTTATTTTCTTTCGAGGGGTGAGTTTTTGCGGTGTGGCAGACCCGTCATCTTCTGTGTATCCGTCATAAGGATTATGGTCGGAGGCGATGCCGGAGTCGGGGTATGTCATGGCAATAAAGGATACCTACGTTGGCTGTTACTTTTACAACCTGCAGGTAGAAACCTTACGGGTAAATTCTAGTCGCAGAACTTCCACTGGCCGCCTTCATTAAGGAAGCGCTGAGTTGCAGAGTCAGTGTTTCCACCTGCGGTAGCAACCACCCATGCGGATGCTTCCTGTCCGTTAACTACTACGTCACTGACGGAATCAACTGTTCCAGTGCCCTCGCCTCCCAAAGGAATGTCTGGGATGGTGTTGAGATCTAGCTGTGCTGAGTTGGCGCCACTTGCTTCCAATACACGGCTACACGTGTTGTTGATGGTGTATGCCAATGAGGAACGCAATGTGTTGGTGTCGGCGTATCCGCGAACCAGGGCCTCGATTGCGGCTGCTTCTTCTGGAGTTGCGGTCTGTCCGTTTTCTACAGGTGCTGCCTCGGCAAACGTCACTGGGTTTTCAGAAATTTCTTGAGCCAGTGCATCAAGCTGAGCTTGCTGTTCTTGATCAATGGTTGCAGTTTCAGAAGGTGCTGCTTCCTCTGACGTTGTTTCTACTGCTTCTTCTGTAGTGGTGGCGCTGGAGGAGGTAGCTGAACTTGTCGTTGTTGCTGCGGTCGTGGAGGCTGCTTCGGTATCGGAAGAATCGCTTCCACAGGCGCTCAATAAAAGTGGTGTAACCATGAGTGCTGCGAATGCAACCTTCTTGGAAGAAAAACGAATAGACAAAATTCTGCTCCTGATAAATCATCGACATACTCCGGAAAGTTTTAAAAATTCCGGGGGTTTCACGCAGATTACCCTAACAAAGTAATCTTCCTGCGAGCCAGACATCGGGCTGTCATTATGCTGGCAATTGTGCAGTTATCAAAAGAATCAATCATTGGTGCCGCGGTTTCCATTCTGAGTGAGTTCGGCCTGTCAGATATGACAATGCGCCGCGTCGCAAAGCAATTAAATGTCGCGCCCGGGGCACTATATTGGCATTTTAAAAACAAGCAGGAGCTTATCGACGCCACATCCCGGCACATATTGGCGCCTATTTTAGGGCGCGACGACGAGCAGCAAGCACGCATTTCCGCGCAAGAAAATTGCGCAGAAATGCGAGCGTTGATGATGAATATGAAAGACGGTGCTGAAGTAGTTAGTGCGGCGCTGAGTAGTCAACAACTGCGCACGGAACTAGAGGCAATAATTTCTCAGTCACTGGATGTTCCTGATGAGGTCGGTGCTTTCACGTTGCTGCATTTCGTGGTCGGTGCGGTGTTAACTGAACAAACACAGCTTCAAATGCACGAGCTCACCGCTGGCGCGGAAAGCGACACTGAGCAAAATTCCAGCGATGTGGACTTTGAAGAAAGATTTAATAAAGGTGTCGAGACCATTCTGGCGGGTCTTGAGGCGCTAAGGCATATAAGATGACGTTCCATGACATCATCAATTGAGCACACACACCAAGTTTGGCCTGGACATGCCTATCCTTTGGGTTCAACATATGACGGTGCTGGCACGAACTTTGCGATCTTCTCTGTTGTCGCCGACCGCGTTGAGCTGTGTTTATTAGATGCAGACAATAATGAAACCCGTATTCCACTCGAGGAACGCGATGCCCATATTTGGCATTGTTATCTCCCTGGCGTGCAACCTGGTCAGCGTTATGGCTTCCGTGTGCACGGCCCGTGGAATCCAGATGAGGGCAAGAGGTGTGATCCAAGCAAACTTCTTGTTGACCCCTATGCTCGTGCTTTCGATGGAGAATTTGATGGACATCCATCTTTGTTCTCGTATGACATCACCAACCCTGATGACCCCAACGGACGCAACACCGAAGACAGCCTTGATCACACAATGAAATCTGTTGTGGTGAATCCGTTCTTTGATTGGGGCAATGACCGTCCACCACGTATCCCGTACAACGAAACCGTCATCTATGAAGCCCATGTCAAAGGCATGACGATGACCCACCCGGATGTCCCAGAAGAACTCCGCGGCACCTATGCAGGTCTTGCTCACCCGGCGATCATTCAGTACTTAAGCGATTTGGGTGTGACAGCCATTGAACTCATGCCTGTGCACCAATTCCTCCAAGATGACCGTTTAAGAGAACTCGGTTTACGAAACTATTGGGGTTATAACTCTTTCGGTTTCTTTGCGCCATACAACGATTACGCTGCCAACAAGAACCCAGGTGGTGCGGTCGCTGAATTCAAGGGATTAGTGCGCAGCTACCATGAAGCTGGCCTCGAGGTGATCTTGGATGTGGTGTACAACCACACTGCCGAGGGCAACCATATGGGCCCCACTATTGCGTTTCGTGGCATTGACAATGAGGCCTACTACCGTTTGGTGGAAGGCGATCGTCGCCACTACATGGACTACACCGGTACAGGTAACTCCCTGAATGTTCGTGATCCACATTCACTACAGCTCATCATGGATTCCTTGCGGTACTGGGTTACCGAAATGCATGTCGATGGCTTCCGCTTCGATCTGGCATCTACCTTGGCTCGTGAATTTGATGATGTTGATCGCTTGGCAACATTTTTCGATTTGGTCCAACAAGATCCAGTGGTCTCCCAAGTTAAACTCATCGCCGAGCCATGGGATGTCGGTGAAGGTGGCTACCAGGTGGGTAATTTCCCTCCACTGTGGACAGAATGGAACGGTAAATACCGCGACACCGTCCGTGATTTTTGGCGCGGTGAGCCAGCAACCTTAGGTGAATTTGCCTCACGCCTTACCGGATCTTCCGACCTTTATGCCAACAACGGCAGGCGCCCGACTGCATCGATTAATTTTGTGACCGCTCATGATGGCTTCACTTTGAATGATTTAGTGAGCTACAACGAAAAGCACAATATGGACAACGGTGAAGAAGGCCGCGACGGCGAATCCCACAACCGATCATGGAACTGTGGCGTCGAAGGCCCAACCGATGACCCTGAAATTTTGCAGCTTCGAGCACAGCAACGCAGAAACTTCCTCACCACGTTGCTGCTCTCTCAAGGCACGCCGATGATTTCCCATGGCGATGAAATGGCTCGTACCCAAAACGGCAACAATAACGTGTACTGCCAAGACAACGAGTTGGCGTGGGTCAATTGGGAACAAGCAGAAGAAAATGCAGACCTCGTGAGCTTTACTCGACGACTTCTTCGCATTCGTGCCAACCACCCAGTATTTAGGCGTCGGCAGTTCCTCGCCGGCGGACCTCTGGGTAGTGATGTTCGCGATCGTGACATCGCCTGGCTAGTCCCCAACGGAACGTTGATGACTCAGGATGACTGGGATTTTGCTTTCGGTAAATCCCTACAGGTGTTCTTCAACGGCGATGCTATTGAAGAGCCAGACCAGCGAGGCCAAAAGATTCGCGATGACTCCTTCATTTTGATGTTCAACGCGCACTTTGAACCGATTTGCTTCACGCTTCCACCTGAGCACTTCGGTATGAAATGGAAGCTGCTTGTCGATACCACCGAAGCTGTCGGCTACCCACTCGAAGATCTCACCATCGAAGCTGGCGGCACGATCACCGTTCCGGCACGCTCCACCATGTTGTTGCGTCAGGTAGAAGCCCCTGACTACACCAAGCTCGATGAAAAAATCGCAGCGGAAAAGGCGGAACAAGAACTCGCAGCAGCGAAGGAAGCAGCAGACGCAGAAGAATCACTTCGCCAATCTGCTGAGCGCGTAGCTGCCGAAGAAACCGAGTTGGCACAACGACACGGTGCTGTAGAAGACACAGAAGATGTGGATACACAGGATCCGACGGACGATAGTGTTCCCGAGGAAGCTACTGAGGACACAGAAATTGACGAGCCTGCAGAGACTACCGAACCGACAGCATCGGCAGCCGAGGAAGATTCTTCGACAGAAGTAGAAGAGAAATAGTTTTACCTAACGGTGCCACAGAGGATTCTGTGGCACCGATTCCTTTTGGGAAGGAAGGGGTGCCTTTTCGCTAGGACAAGAATGTGCGAAATTTCATTAGATTTTACTTATGGTGAATCCTCACGTTTTTCGGCGTCTAAAGCGTTCCAATTCACCATGTTTGGCCGATTCCATCTAAAAAATGGTGGATCCGCACACTCTGCAACAACAGAGCAGGTCTAACGCCAATGGCTGGTAGCTCCCGACCCTCTTCTTAACCTTGAGGCAAATGTCACGCATTAAACACGGGTTTCGCCGTATTTAATGCGGTAAGGTTTACCTTATGACCACAAAACCTCTCATCCCAGAGTCAGATCAATCGGCAGACCACGCAGGTGGGCACTGGATTCTTGCCAGACTTGGAAAGAAAGTCCTTCGACCAGGTGGTCGAGAAACCACTGATTTCTTGCTCAAGAACCTCCCCCTAACAGGATCTACTGTCGTTGAATTCGCCCCAGGTCTTGGTGTCACCGCACGTGAGATTCTCAATGCCAGACCTAGTAGGTACATCGGAGTCGATAGTGACCCAGATGCGTGTGCAAATGTCCGTGCGATTTTGCCAGCTGGCCCTCACGAGGTCCGGAATAACAACGCCACCGATACCGAGCTCGAAGAAGAATCGGTTGACGTAGTTATCGGTGAAGCCATGCTGACCATGCAAACAGACAAACATAAGCTGGAAATCATGCGAGAAGCTGCGCGGATCCTCAAATCTGGCGGGCTATACGGCATTCACGAGTTGTCACTTACCCCGGATGGTATTTCCGACGAGGTCAAAGACGATATCCGCAAGGCATTGGCTCGCTCCATTAAAGTTAACGCTCGCCCCATCACTGATCCCGAATGGGCGGGATTGGCCCGGGAAGCAGGCTTCGAGGTCATCAACATCTACCAGGCAGATATGGCACTGCTTTCACTGAAGCGCAATCTTAAAGATGAGGGCTTAAGTGGTGTGGCAAAGATTTTAAGCAATGTGATCCGACAGCCAGACTTGCGCAAACGAGTACTGGGGATGCGCAAAACTTTTAGGGCACACAAAGAAAATTTGGGTGCGGTGGGAATCATCTTGCAGAAGAAATCCACGGATGCTGGCGTCGACAAGCAATCTTAGGCGCGAAATGCCTGCCTGAATGCGTCGAGCGCCGCTGCCGAGTCCCCGGAGGCGAAAGCCTCCATGCCCACAACTCCGTGGTACCCCATCGCCTCAAGGGCTTGCGCGATACCGTGATAGTTGATTTCGCCTGTTCCCGGTTCCATGCGGCCGGGAACATCGGCGACTTGGATTTCACCGATATAAGGCTGCGCGGCGCGGAGAAGTTCGATGAGGTTCCCTTCACCGATTTGGGCATGGTAGAGGTCGAGGTTGAGGCGAAGATTCGGGTGGTTTACCGCCCTAACCAGGGCTAAGGTGTCTGCCGCGTGAGCAAAAGGAGTACCTGGATGGTCGACCGCGAGATTGAGGTTTTCAAGCACAAACACCCGACCAACCTCCTGCCCTAGCTCAGCGATCTCCCGCAACGTATCAGCAGCGTAAAGCCACATATCAGGAGTAACCACTTCAACGGGGCGTACCGGAAGGCCAGTGGGGCCAAGTCCTGTCCCATGAAGATTCAGGCGTGGGCAATCTAGCTTTTCCGCAGCTTTTACAGACTCCCGGGCTGTAGCTAAAAGCTCCGCGCGACCATCAGGAGTAATCAAATCCCCTCGAAGATACCCGGTCATCGAGGAAAACTGTGCACCAGTTTTAGCTAGTACATCAAGATCTTTAGAGGACCAATCCCAAATTTCCACCAAGAAACCCTGACGGGAGATTTCTTTAACCCGATCTTCAAACGGTAAATCCTGGTAAATCATTTCTGCACAGGCAGCGAGCTGGAAAGTCATTTTTATACCTCAACATTTTCAGTAATGCTATCTAGCCGGATAGTGTCGCCGGTTTCTACGCTGCGGATCGCCGCGAGTGCGATATGGAGTGCGCGCCGTGCCGCATGACCTGGAACCTGGGATGGAGAGTTTGTGCGGATCGAATCAACAAACGCCTGAAATTCTGCACGGTAGGCATCAGCCAGCAAATCAGTATCAGCCCGTGAAGTATCAACCGCTACTCCCGAAGCACCATAGAAAGTCATGTTGGTCGCACGCACATCACCGGCTGTAACCATGCCTTTTGATCCAAATACTTCACCGCGCACGTCGTACCCATAGGCTGCACTGAAACTTGCTTCAGCCGTGCCGATCGCACCATTATCAAATCGAATGGTCACCACTGCTGTATCCAAAAATCCTGATTCTGCAGCTTCTGGAACCACAAGGCAATCTGCATGCGCAGTTACTTCCACTGGCTTCGCCCCCGGGTTTAAGAAACATAGGGCATCAAAATCGTGAATCAGTGTTTCCAAGAAGATCGTCCACTGAGGAACTTTGTAGGGATCTGCCAAAAATGGGCCGGGATCGCGGGTGAGCGAGCGAAGCAGCTGAGGGGTACCAAGGTCGCCTGCATCAATACGATCACGTGCGGCTGCAAATCCAGGGGCGAAACGTCGGTTAAATCCGACCTGCAACACGATGTCTGCGGCTTGTGCTGCTTCTATCGCCCGGTCAGCGTCTTCTAGGGTTACGGCCATTGGCTTTTCGACGAATACATGCTTGCCTGCCCCTGCCGCTTTGACCACAAGGTCTGCATGAGTACGAGCAGGGGTTGCGATTAACACCCCGTCAATATCTTCTCGGGACAGTACTTCCTCTGGTGTGGAATGCGCCGTTGCACCAAGTTCCTGTGCAAGAGTGTGGGCGTTTGGGGTTGGGTCAACGACTGCTACCAGCTCTGCCCCGATGACGTGATGGGATACCAAGCGTGCATGGTTGGAACCGATTCGCCCCGCGCCAATGAGGGCAAGTTTGATTGTGTGATTGTGGGTCATGGTGTGCCTTCCAGAATGGACTAGAACGTTCTACTATAACGTTCTAGTTGATCCTAGATACCTCCAGTTCTTTTCGTCAAGAGGTTTACTGTAAAGATGTAAGAAGAAAGAAAAGGGGTAGGCATGGCTTCAAAACGCCCAACCATGGCTGATGTAGCAAAAGCTTCTGGAGTTTCCACTGCTTTGGTGTCCATTGTGTTCCGCGGCGCTCCCGGCGCGAGCGAAGCAACGCGACTTTTAGTGAAGGAAAAAGCAGCCGAACTGGGGTATACCCCTGACCGCCGAGCCCAAAAACTTCGACAACACCACTCTGGTCTGATTGGTGTGGCATTTGAAATTGATCAAGCGTTCCATGGGGATATCGTCGAAAAGCTTTATCCGGCGGCTAAGGCGCACGGATTTGAACTTCAGCTCAGCGCCATCACGCCCACCCGCCCGGAAAAAGACGCGGTCGACGCGTTAATTAAAGAGCGCTGCGAAGCAGTAATTCTCCTTGGTTCTAGGATGTCGCCGCAAGAACTTGAGGTGTTTGCAAAGCAGCTTCCCGTTCAAGTCATCGCACGTGAATCAGGAACGCCTCAAGCAAGTTCGGTTCACGTCGATGATGCCGTTGGCGCGCAATTAGCACTTGATCATTTAATCGAGTTGGGGCACAAAAACATCATCTATATCGACGGTGGTGACGCTGCCGGAACGCAACTGCGATCAAAAGTTTTCAAAGACCATATTGATTCTTTTTCAGGAACCTGCCACATCATCGCTGGTGGAAGTAATGAAGCTGCAGGCGCACGCGCTATGTCAGACATACTCGATGCAGGAACAGACGCCACAGCGATTATCGCGTTTAATGACCGAGTCGCCCTAGGGGTTCTTGATGTCTTATGGCAACGTGGCGTCAAAGTTCCTGAAGAAATATCTGTTGTCGGTTACGACAACTCTCGCTTGGCCAGCCTGGAACACATTAGCCTGACAACGATCGCTCAAGATTCTGAAGCACTTGCCGAAAAGGCACTGGAGATTGCCCTAAAGCAGATCAAAGACCATGAGCAAAGCACTGAAGTTCTAGCACCCCAATTAATTAAACGAGGCACCACCGGACGGAAAAACTAAAACATCACAACAAAGCTTTTGACCAGTGGAAATGATTGCCCAGAACCACAAAAAATGTTAGTGTTGCCTTACCTTAATTAATGAGTATTTCTTTTACTCGCTGTTGTCTACCTGTCGTCTACCTCTAACGCCTGATCGAAAAGTGGTGCACGGCAGGTAGCTGGGAAGGACAACACATGGCAAAGCGTGGAATCAACGGTGCCATCATGCGTGCCTATGGTGCACAAGATCACGACGCAGAAGTCATTAGAACTCATCTCATCTCACCTGGATATCTCCGGGTGTATTTTCACTCTGACACGTTGTTGGAAGACGATATTGTCGCACCAGCTGCAGCTCTTCGGTTTTGGTTCCCAGATCCGCAGCGTGAAGATTTTGAGCACCAGCGTGGTTACACCATCGTCGAAGGAGATGCCACCACTGGAATCTTTGCTATTGACTTTGTTCTCCATGAGCCTTCAGGCCCTGCTTCTTCCTGGGCAAAAACCGCTCAGCCGGGGATGACTGTGAAGGTAACGCCTTTTGGTTCAACACGCTTTGATCTTCCCGATCACCTGCCAGCCGGATATTTACTCATTGGAGATTCAGCTTCAATCCCTGCTATCAATGGCATTTTAAAAACTGTTCCTCCAGAAATCCCCATTGAGCTTTATTTAGAAGAACACCTTGAAACAGATCAACTTATTCCATTAGTTGAGCATCCACGAGCACGTGTTCACTGGGTACCACGACAGGGTGAAGCATCTCTTGCTGCCTCTATTGAATCGCGTGACTGGTCTAATTGGTATGTGTGGGCCACCCCGGAATCCGGTTCCCTCAAGCAGCTTCGTGCGAGGCTTAAAGGAGAATTTGGGTTTCCGCGCAGTGAAACACATGCGCAAGCCTATTGGTATTACGGTCGTGCATTTGGCTCCAATCGCTCTAAAGCACAACCTGAAGTAGTGCCGGAAGATCGCACAACAATAAAGCCTGTTGCATCGGCTGCACCTGTAACCGAGGTATCACAGGGCACGTGGCGTTCCCAAGCGGGAACCCGCCTTATTGCACCGTTGAAATCCACGTTGATTATTGCTGGTGTTGCCCAAGTGCTCATCACATTGATCCAGCTTGTCCCTTACGTATTACTGGTCGAGCTTGCTCGTTTATTGCTCACCGGTGCTGAATCATCTGCTCTGTGGACAGTTGGTCAATGGGCTATCGGCGTGATGGTTGGTGGAGCAATTCTAGCGTCATTGCTGATATGGTGGCTGCACTCAATTGATGCCCGGTTTTCCAGAGATCTTCGCCAGCGTTTGCTAAAAAAGATGTCTAGACTGCCGTTGGGTTGGTTCAATTCCCATGGTTCCGGACGCGTGAAACAGTTAGTCCAAGATGACACGTTATCGCTGCATTTTCTGGTCACCCATGCAGTCCCCGATGCTGTTGCTGCTGCGACCGCACCGATTGCGGTCTTAATCTATCTTTTTGTTGTTGACTGGCGTATCGCGTTAGTGCTGTTTGTGCCTGTGTTGGCCTACATTTTTGGCATGGCCGTGATGATTGCTCAGTCTGGATCAAAAACCTCACAGGCCATGAAATGGTCTGAGCAGATGAACGTGGAAGCAGGTGCTTATATTGAAGGTCAACCAGTAATTCGTATCTTTGGTGGTGCTGCCGCTTCTACGTTCCGGACCAAACTGGGTCAATACATTGAGTTTTTGCGTTCGTGGCAGCAGCCAATGATTGGGCAAAAGACATTCATTGATCTTGTGACAAGGCCCGGAACCTTCCTTTTCCTCATCAGCTTGATGGGCACTGTGCTAATTACTACTGGTGCGATGTCCCCCATTGATATCCTTCCTTTCCTCTTCCTGGGAACCACATTTGGGGCACGACTTTTAGGTGTGGGCTATGGCCTCAGCGGGTTACGCGCCGGTTTGCTTGCCGCGCGCAATATCCAAAACACCTTGGATGAGACAGAATTAGATACCCCACCTGCCACCAACGAGGACACACAACAATCCACCGCACAAGGCCTTGTGGAATTTAAGGAAGTGAATTTCTCCTACCGCTACGGCATTCCCGTGCTGGAAAATATCAATCTCACGCTGCGCCCAGGTAGCGTGACAGCACTTGTCGGAGCATCTGGTTCTGGTAAATCAACCCTTGCTGCACTACTTGCTCGTTTTTACGATGTGGATTCTGGAGCAATCCTCATCAACGGCAAAGATATCCGCACGATGAGCCCCGATGAGCTTTATACCCATGTCGGATTTGTGTTCCAACAAACCCAACTCATCCAAGGAACAGTGCGTGACAATATTGCCCTCGCCGATCCGGATGCCTCCTTTGAGCGCATTGAGCACGCTGCCCGCGCTGCCCAGATTCATGAACGCATCATGCGCATGCCCAAAGGATACGACACCGACATCAACGCTGACGCTGCTCTTTCTGGTGGCGAAAAACAACGACTCACCATTGCACGAGCACTGCTAGCAAACACACCCATTCTCGTCCTTGATGAGGCCACAGCGTTTGCTGATCCAGAATCCGAGTACCTCGTCCAACAAGCACTCAACAAACTCATTGCTGGTCGCACGGTTGTTGTCATTGCACACCGCCTGCACACGATTACTAGCGTCGATAATATTGTGGTCCTTGACCAGGGAAAAATCGCTGAATCTGGAACTCACGGGGAACTTCTTCAAGCCGATGGACGCTATCGCCAACTGTGGAACGCCAATCAAGACCACAGGGAGCATCACTCATGATCCGCGCCATCCTTGCTTTATTACCTGAAGGCAGCAACACTCGCCTTTCCTGGCACCTTGTTTTAACTGCCCTAAGTGTGCTGTGCAGAGCACTAAGCGCTGTGCTCCTTGTGCCACTAGTGTCCGCTCTTTTTAGCACCGAACCCCAACAAGCGTGGCTGTGGCTTGGGGCTATCACAACAGTGACGGTCTTAGGGTGGATTGTGGATTGGGCTGCTGCGCGCCACGCCTATCAAATAGGTTTTGGCATTTTAGATAATGGTCAGCGCAGCCTGGCAGACACAATCACCATCATCCAGCTGAACTGGTTTGATGCTAAAAATACCTCCACTACCCGTCAAGCGATTGCCGCAACTGGGCCTGATTTAGTTGGCGTGATTGTCTATTTTGTTACTCCCTTAATCAGCGCGATCCTCTTGCCTCTCATCATCGCTGTGGCACTTGTTCCTTTTGCTTGGCAGCTCGGAGCCGCAGCGTTAATTGGCATTCTTGCATTGCTCGGGACTTTTTGGTTGTCTCAACAGCTCACCCGTCAGGCGGTCCGCGCCGCGATGAACACCAACAATCAATTGACTGAACGGGTTTTAGAGTTTGCACGCACTCAACAAGCTTTGAGGGCAGCGCGCCGAGTAGAGCTGGAAAGCAGCCTTGCAGGTCAAGCTCTTGGCAAGGCACATTCTTCGACGATGAAGAATTTGACCATGCAGGTTCCTGGCCAAATTCTTTTTAGTCTAGTCAGCCAACTCACGTTGGTGGTTTTGGCTGGTTTGACGGTCTACCTCACATTGACACATCAGTTGACTGTGCCCGTAGCCATTGCCCTGCTTGTTGTTGCGGTTCGCTACCTTGAATCGTTTACCGTTTTTGCCGAGCTCTCCCCTGGTGTGGAAGCAGTAACGACAACCTTGCGCAATATCCGTGAAGTACTTGAGGCACCCCGTGATCCGGAGGGGGACGGCACAACTGATGTCGCCAAAGCACCAAGCATTGAGCTTCGGGATGTTAGTTTTAACTATGGTTCTGATGCATCCGGCCAGGTACTTGAGCATTTTAACCTGCAGATTCAGCCAGGAAGCACCACCGCGATTGTCGGACCTTCAGGTTCGGGTAAATCAACCGTGCTATCGCTAATCGCAGGTCTACAACAGCCAAGTTCCGGTGATGTTCTTGTCAACGGACAAACACTGCACACGTTATCTTCCGATGCGCGCCGCAACCTTGTCAGCGTAGTGTTCCAAGAGCCTTACCTATTTGATGGCAGTCTGAAAAGCAATGTGTTAATTGGTCAGCCAGACGCCACAGACCTCCAAGTGAACGAGGCTAGCCAGCTAGCGCGGGTTGATCGCATTATCCATCGCCTACCGGATGGCTGGGATAGCCGCGCTGGTGAAGGTGGTGTTAGCTTGTCTGGTGGCGAGCGTCAACGCCTGTCCATTGCCCGCGCATTGATTAAACCCGCCCCCATTTTGCTTGTCGACGAAGCCACAAGCGCGCTTGATCCCGAAAACGAAGCAGCAGTGGCAGCAGCGTTAAGTGATGATCCCATCCCTCGCACTCGCGTCATGGTGGCACATCGTTTAAGCAGCATCAGCGCGGCGGATCGGGTTATTTTCCTCGACAAGGGAAAGATTATCGAAGACGGCTCAATCCCAGACCTTTTAGCACAGCAGGGCAGGTTCGCTGATTTTTGGACGCAACACCACTCCGCCGAGCAATGGCAGCTGGGCGCGCGCTAAGAGTAGCGCGCACAGCTTTTTGCTTTTCGACGCCTTCCCTCACCCTGCGATCAGGAAAGTTTTTAAATAATGTTATGCCGAGCGGTACGCCTCGACTTGCTCAATGTTTTCTACCGCCCAGAAATACATGGCACGGCATGGTTCAATGACTGAAGCACCAAGATCAGTGAGCTGATAATCAACACGCGGTGGGACAACTGCGTGGGAGGTGCGGGTGACTAGGCCATCCTCCACCAAAACTCCAAGGCGTTGGGTCAGCATTTTCGGTGTAATACCTTGAACCTGGTCTTTGATCTCTCCGTTGCGCTGGGGACCGTTTTCCAAGCTGAGCAGGATGAGCACAGCCCACTTGTCACTGATGGTGTCAAGCAGGTTACGGCTAGGGCAGTTCTTCTTAAACGGTGTTACTGAATCAAGCTGGGGTGACTTCCGCTTTGCATCACGAATATTTGTGACGGTGGCTTCCCTATTGCTACCAGCCATATCAATCTGTGCAACGTTGGTTGCATTGGCTGATTCAAACTCTGCGTTCATTGAAAAAGCTCTTTCATCCTAAATAATTGAAGCGGTCCGATTGTTGTATTCCCCACCATGGTGATGGAGCAACCGAAGTTCTTAATTTAAGTTCCTGATACTTAATGCGTCGTTATTTTAAGTCCCGGCGTTACAGGTGGATTTCTTCAAAGTCCCGCAAAGTCCCGGTGCGCTTAAGCGATGTCCACCCCACCTAGTAGGGTGGAGTCCATTGATTCAGATCGAAAGGACTTACCTGTGATCGCGGCACACGGCGCATCCCTTACTGTGGATGATTCCTCCCTTATTATCACCTATTCACCACTTCTAGCTGCTCTTTCGCAGTCTGGCACGCAGATGGAAACTGTAGATATTTCTGCTGTTTCCGGTGTATCTGTACAAGATCCCACGGCATACACCCAAGGGAGCTTAACCCTAGAGGGTGTGGGCAAGTCCATTTCTTTCTCCCCGAATAGTGCCAAGGATTTGGCAGCATTAGTAGATGATATTAATGCCATTTTGAAAGGTGAAAAACCCAAAAATATTGGGGCTAATACCTCTGATAGCTCTGATGCTCCAGCAGCCACTGCTGTTGCGGGCTTGGATTTTGTTGGCTTTGATGTCGAAACAGCTAACGATGACTGGGGGTCAATCTGCCAGATTGGTTTAGTGAAATACAAAGATGGTTTAGAAGAAACTTCAGTGTCGTGGCTGTGTAGCCCTCCAGAGAGTCTGAATTTCTTCAATGAGATCAACATTGGTATCCACGGTATCACTCCGGAGATGGTGGCTGATCAGCCACGTTTTGCTGATTTGGTGCCACAGATGGTGGATTTCGTTGGTGATCTTCCGTTGGTGGCTCATAATGCGCAATTTGATTTCACAGCGCTTTCCCGTGCGTGTGCTGCCTCAGGGATTGATGTGCCTGAGATGATCTATGGTTGTTCACTTACCTTGGCTCGGAATGAAAAGCTGCAGGTGGAAAACCACAAGCTACCAACTGTGGCAAGCCATTTGGGGTTTGAGCTGAAAAACCACCATGATGCCACTGAGGATGCCAGGGCATGTGCGGCCATTGCTATTGCTCTGGCTAGGCGCCATAGCTTTGAAGGCAGCTTTGTTGATTTCGTTCATAGCCGTGGGTTCACCATGGGGACTGTGGATAACGCTCGGGTGTATCCGGTTCTTAAAGACCGTTCAGGGGCAAATGTGGCGTTGCAGCGTCGCAATTTTGGTCTGGATGCCGGCAAGAAACCAGAGGTGGAACAACCGGCAGTGGATCACGCGTGGGAATCTCCCAAAGCTGAACCAAAGAAGCAATCTGGACGTCGTGCTCCTTGGGACAAGGTGGCTACACCAGATGTGATTCCTGATCCCAACCCAGATGCGGATCCATCGAGCCTTCTTTATGGTCACAACGTCACGCTCACTGGTGATTTCGAGCCTTATGAAAAAGGTGCGTTATGGCAAAGGATTGCGGATCAAGGCGCAACAATTGGCAAGAATGTGACAAAGAAGACCACCATTTTGGTCGCTGGTCCGTGGGCAACTATCACGAGCAAACAAAAACGTGCCGAAGAGCTGAAAGAAAAAGGCCAGGATATTCAGATCTGGGATGAAAAACAGCTGTTCACGGCTCTTGGGTTAGATGAACAACCCCCGTTTTAGAAAAATTTTGGTGCAAATGGGAACCAAACAGTAGTTTTTCCAGTCCAACCCTTTTAAGAGCCTAAAAAATCTTAAAAAGGGGGAAGACATGAATATGTCCATTAGACCGACAAAGATTCAGCCACGCCTACACAATCAACGCTGGGTGCACTCATCACGACTTAGTACTGATGGTTTCTGTGACACCCCAGCGGTGCTGAATCTTTCCCACGATCTGTGCATGGGTTTGCACAGTGGACGAGCCACTTTAAGCTATCGCGCATTAGCCGAGATTGGTCTATCCACCAGGCAGGCGTGGGATCAGGCCGCACGCAATTTGATTAAGTGTGCAACAACGCCAGAAGGTATTCGTTTTGACTTGCGCGATGCCGGGGTGACAACCAATATCTCTTCTCCAGGTCTACAAGTTCGTGTTCCTGGTGCACCGATTACGGCATGGTTGGCTCATCCTCAAACTTTTACTTTATTAAACAGCCATTTGGAACTACGCCTAGGTTCCAATCCTTTGTATATCGCACCTTCTACAAATACATTGATCGCCATTCCTTCAGGCCACCCGGTACTACCGGATATTCAGCGGTGGGCGCGAAGCTTGCTGGAAGAAAGTGGTGTGGAGGGGATCGTCGACAAGCTGCTTGTCTATAGGCACGGCTTCCCTGCCCTGTTCGCGCCAGCTCGTGTGGCACTTGCTGCTTAATGCTTTTCCCACGCCACTTCGGCGTGAACACTATGATCAAGGGCGTACCATACGATTTTGCATAACTTCTAAGGATGTTTCACCATGGCACGGCCAATTTCCGCCACATACAGGCTTCAAATGCGAGGACCTCAAGCAGATAGCGCCGGGCGTTCTTTCGATTTCGCGCAGGCTAAAGCGCAGCTTCCCTATTTAAAAAAGCTCGGGATTAGCCACCTGTATCTCTCGCCGATTTTTACCTCCATGCCGGATTCAAATCATGGCTACGATGTGATTGATCCCACCACGATTAATGAAGAACTTGGTGGTATGGAGGGTTTTCGGGAGTTGGCGGAGGCCACCAAAGAACTGGGCATGGGAATCATCATTGATATTGTGCCGAACCACTTGGGGGTGGCGGTTCCGCATTTAAATCCCTGGTGGTGGGATGTTCTCAAGTATGGGAAAGACTCTGATTTTGAGTTCTACTTTGATATTGATTGGCACGAAGACAATGGTTCTGGTGGAAAGCTGGGCATGCCAATTCTGGGTGCGGAAGGCGATGAAGACAAGCTAGAATTCGCCGAGCTAAACGGCGAGAAAGTACTAAAATACTACGACAACTTATTCCCCCTTGCCCCTGGTACCGCAGAAGGAACACCACAACAGGCATACGAGCGCCAGCATTATCGACTGCAGTTTTGGCGCGATGGGGTCATCAACTACCGTCGCTTCTTCTCAGTTAATACTTTGGCCGGCATTAGGCAAGAAGATCCCATGGTCTTTGAACACACCCACCGCCTACTGCGCGAGTTGGTCGCAGAAGACCTCATTGATGGCGTGCGTGTGGACCACCCCGATGGACTTTCTGATCCTTTTGGCTACCTGCATAGACTCCGTGACTTGATTGGCCCGGATCGTTGGCTAATCATTGAGAAAATCCTCGGTGTCGATGAACCCCTAGATCCTCGTTTGGCCGTTGATGGCACCACTGGATATGACGCGCTCCGTGAACTAGATGGAGTGTTTATTTCTAGGGAATCAGAAGATAAATTCTCCATGATTGCCCTTAACCACAGCGGATCTACCTGGGATGAGCGAACCTTAAATTCCACGGAAGAAAACCTCAAACGCGAGGTGGCACAGCAAGAACTCGGTGCGGAAATCCTAAGACTCGCCCGCGCAATGCGCCGCGATAATTTCTCCACCGCAGGCACCCACGTCACCGAAGACAAACTCAGCGAAACCATCATCGAGCTCATCGCTGCCATGCCGGTCTACCGCGCAGACTATATCTCCCTATCCCGCACTACTGCCACGGTTATCGCCGAAATGTCCAAACGATTCCCCACCCGGCGCGATGCACTAGACCTGATCGCTGCTGCGCTTCTTGGCAACGGCGAGGCAAAAATCCGGTTTGCTCAAGTGTGCGGTGCCGTCATGGCAAAAGGCGTAGAAGACACCACCTTCTACCGCGCCTCACGCCTGGTTGCACTCCAAGAAGTAGGTGGCGCGCCGGGAAGGTTCGGGGTGTCAGCAGCAGAGTTTCACCTTTTGCAAGAAGAACGCAGCCTGCTGTGGCCACGCACCATGACCACGTTGTCCACCCACGACACCAAACGCGGCGAAGACACCCGAGCACGCATCATCGAGCTCACTGAAATCCCTGATTTATATTCAGAGCTAGTCAACCGGGTCTCCGCTGTGCTTCCCGCACCTGATGGCGCCACCGGCAACTTCCTGCTCCAAAACCTCCTCGGCATCTGGCCTGCAGACGGCTCCATCACGGACACCGTGCGCACACGGTTTAGGGACTACGCCTTAAAAGCCATCCGCGAGGCGTCCACAAAAACCACGTGGGTGGACCCCAACGAGTCCTTCGAGGCTGCGGTCTGCGATTGGATAGAGGCGCTTTTCGACGGACCCTCCACCTCATTAATCACCGACTTTGTCTCCTACCTGCACCGAGGCTCCGTGCAAGTCTCCTTGGGCAGGAAACTGTTGCAAATGGTTGGTGCAGGTATTCCTGATACCTACCAAGGCACCGAATTTTTAGAGGATTCCCTCGTAGACCCTGATAATCGTCGCTTTGTTGATTACACCGCCAGGGAGCAACTGCTTGAGCGTCTTCAAACCTGGGATTGGACAGCTGTTAATTCGGTAGATGAACTAGTTGAAAACGCAGATCTTGCCAAGCTCACGGTAGTTCATAAAGCTTTGGGTCTGCGTGCTGAATTCCCCGAAAGTTTTGTCGGTGGTGATCACCAGGCTGTGTTCGGCGAAGGTCGTGCAGAATCCCACATCATGGGTATCGCCCGAGGTACAGACCGAAACCGCTTAAATATCCTTGCACTTGCCACCCGACGCCCACTCATCCTGGAAGATCGCGGCGGTTGGCACGACACCACCGTCACACTTCCTGCGGGACAATGGGAGGACCGCCTGACTGGAAAACAATTCAGCGGAGTTGTGGCAGCTGCTGACCTTTTTGCACATCTGCCAGTATCTTTGTTGGTTTTGGTCACAGATATTGAGTTTTGATCCCTGCTTCAGAAAGTTGATGGCACTACCATGAACGATCGTTATGTCTGACAACACTCTTGCCCAATTTGGCAATTACTACCACGAATTCCGTCGCGCCTACCCAATGGCCGACGTTGAATTCCGCCTAGCTATTGAAGAGTTGCTCACAGATGGTGGTGTCACCTTTGATCGTGTGACCACGCGCATCAAAGAATGGTCCAGCCTCAAAGCCAAAGCCCGTAAACGACGCGACGATGGCTCGTTGATCTACCCCGATCCGCGCAAAGATATCCATGACATGATCGGCGTGCGGATCACTACCTACCATTCCACGGAAATCCCAGTGGCATTAAAAGTCCTCCAAGACTCCTTTATCGTCCACAAATCCGTGGACAAAGCAGCCGAAACCCGCATCTCTGGAGGATTCGGTTACGGCTCCCACCATTTAATTCTAGAAGTCGATGACAACGCCGATGACCTGCAGGAATACAAAGGCCATGTCTTTGAGGTTCAAGTCCGCACCGTCCTGCAACACGCATGGGCGGAATTTGAACACGATATCCGCTACAAACGCGCCGATGTGGCCAACCCGAAAGATTTCAGCGCCGAAGTTGATCGCATGTTCACCCTCGCGGCGGGCCTGATTGAACTAGCTGACCAACAATTCGACCAAATCGCAGCGCTCAAGGAAACCAGCCGTGTAACCGATGAATCTGTCGAGCTCACCGCAGAAACACTTCCAGGTGTGCTCGCAATGCTCATTGGCAACCGATTCCCGCGCCCGCGATCCACCAACTACCGATTCCTCGAAGATATCTTGGTGGCCAATTCGATTACGTCTGTGGCTCAGCTCCGTGAACTTCTAAACCCAGCAGATATTGAAGTCCTGCTCAAAGTAATGAACTACCGCTTCCACCCAGGCCAGATCCGCATCATTGACGATCTACTGCTGAAGCGTTTCGGCCAATCCCATATCGATGCCACTGTGTCTACCGATTCCCAACCACTCAACGCCAAAAGACGCAGGCAGCTCAAACGGAAGCTTGAGCTTATGACCCAGGCACACCTTGTGGAACCACCAAGCTAACGTGAGGCTGCCTGAGTTAGATCGCTTAAAGTTAGCCCCGGCTAAAACTCGCGGAGTTTCACAACCTACAATGCTGTAAAACAACTGTTACGCTAGTGCAGCAGATCATTTTGTACATCCCAAGCAAGGAGCCAAATATTATGGGGTCATCCATCACGGACTTCCCGATGCTCGCAGACTTCCTCCACGTGTGGGGCCTGACCGTCGCTGATTTCTTCCGCCCAATGGGCATCAATTTCCCACCAGCTGACTGGAGCTTGAGCTCTATCTAGGCAATTCCTTGACTTACAGTCTGCGAAATTAAAGATGCTTAAGACACTTTAAATGGCAGTGGCACCACCGGTAATTTTTACTGGTGGTGCTTTTTACTATCACTGTTTGTAGGCCGTTTAAGCGACACGATTTTCGGAAACGAGTATTTATACCACTTCAGGTTCCAAAGGCTCTTAGAAACGATTTTGGAAGGGCACTTTTTACAGGCCCAAACTTAAGATTTTGAGCAATGCCAGTAGTAGCCAAACACACGTGACAAGAATATTGGAAAACTCGAATTTTCGTCACCGGAGTTTGGTTTGGTTTGGTTTGGCTCGATGCAAACCAAACATACGTGCCAATATTTCGTGTAAATGGAAAATCTTGGCACGCCTGTTTGGTTCGCCTCTGGTTCACCTAAGACCCACCGCGCGATCAAGGCCAATCTAGCTATAACGACGAGGGTGCGGTGAATTTCCTATAGGCAGGGTTGCGATTCGCGTGTCCATCGCACTGAAAACCTTGCGGGAATACCATCAAGCCCATATTGTTGATATATCTACAAACACTTTATTGACACTTCCACACGTTGAGGACACATGAAGAACATCTCTTTCGGCCTGGACACATTCGGCGACAATGCAATCGACCTTGAGGGCAACCCAGTATCGCCTGCACAAACCATCCGCAACATCATTGATGAAGCAAAAATGGCAGAGAAAGTTGGTGTAGATATCATCGGCATCGGTGAACACCACCGTGAGGAGTACGCCGTTTCTGCCCCTTGACATCGTGATGACTGCCATTCTTGCATCGACGCAACGGCTTAAAGTCACGTCCTCTGTCACCGTGTTGTCCTCTGATGATCCGGTGCGCTTATTCGAACGTTATTCCACCATGAACGCACTTTCTCATGGCCGCGCAGAAATCACCCTTGGGCGTGGGTCTTTCATTGAGTCTTTCCCACTGTTTGGTTTTGACCTTCAGGATTATGAGAAGCTGTTTAGCGAGCGCTTGGATTTGTTTGCCAAAATTCTGGAGGCAGATAGTCGCGGCCAGGGTGTGACCTGGCATGGTGAAACTCGATCTGCGTTAGAAAACCAGATGCTGTACCCACCAACTGAGAATGGTATTCAGGCATGGGTGGCTGTTGGTGGCAGCCCTGAATCAGTTGTGCGTGCAGCCAAGTATCGTTTCCCCTTGATGTTGGCGATCATTGGTGGTGCTCCTGAGCGTTTCCGCCCTTATGTGGATCTGTACAAGCGAGCCAATGAACAGTTTGGACAGCCTCAAAAACCCATCGGTGTGCATTCCCCAGGTCTGATCGCAGAAACTGATGAAGAAGCACGTGAATTAGCCTTGAATGATTGGTTGGAACTTCAGCGCAAGCTTGGTGCTGAGCGCGGTTGGGCTCCTGCGGATGTAACCCAATTTGAGCGTGAGATCGACCACGGTTCGCTCTACATTGGCTGCCCTGAAACGGTTGCGAAGAAGATTGCGAGCACCATTTCGGTGCTCGATCTTGATCGTTTTACCATGAAATACGCCAGTGGCAAAACACCTCACGAGCACTTGCTGAAGTCCATCGAGCTGTATGGCACTGAGGTTATTCCAATGGTCAAGGATATTTTGTCCAAAAAGGCCTAACGCATACCTCTAAACTGTTCCATTTCGCGCCGTTCTTTCTTGGTAGGCCTTCCGGCTCCACGGTCACGGCGCGGAATGGATGCGAATACTTCCATTGGTGGTGGCGGTGGGGTGTGGTCCACGTAGCAGGTTTTGGCAATGGGTGCGCCGACGCGTTTGCTAATTGTCCGAAGCACTTCCACATCTAATTCGCGGTGGTTTACCCAGACTCGAACGCGGTCACCTGGAACTACCTGTTGGGCCGGTTTCACTACGTTGTTGTTGAGTTTTACGTGCCCCGCTTTGCAGGCTGCTGCTGCATCTGAGCGGGTTTTATACAAACGAACTGCCCACACCCATGCGTCGATGCGGACAGGTTTTCCGTCAAGATCTGACATAGAAATCTTCTAGTAGTTGTCTTTTTGGTTAATGATCTTCTGGACTTTGTTGTAGTAATAAAAGCCACCGACCACGGCGACGATCAATCCAAGTGCCATGAAAAATGGTGAACCAAGGAGCAGCCACAATGCGGCACCACCAACAAGACCACCACCTACGCTAATAACTGCGTTTCGGGAACTCTTACGTACTTCTTGTTTGCGCTTTTCAATGGGGTTGCGGGGAAATGGTTGCATGCTCATAGTTGACCAGTGTAGTTCCCTTAGAGTGCGCTAGTCACTCGGGGATTCCACCCACATGTGCCCGGACTCTTTCAAATCAATTTCTGTGCCCATCATGGACGACAATTGAGATTCAACCGCCACGCGTTCCCCAGGTAATAATGCCAATGTATAAGTCACTTCTGCACCGTATTCAGTATCAGTGATAATCACACCCATCCCACGCAGGTTTGCCTCGATGCGTCCGGCATCGGAATGCGGCAGATTGATGGTGAAAATCTCCCGAATTGAACGCGTGGTCTGTAAAACCTGTGGTAAAAGCTCTGTGACTGCATTGGTATAGGCGTTTACTAATCCGCCGGTGCCCAGTTTTATGCCACCAAAATATCGCACGACTACTGCGGCGATATCTTTCATTCCAGACCCGCGCAGTGCTTCCAACATGGGTTTACCTGCGGTTCCTGAAGGCTCACCGTCGTCTGAGGACCGCTCGACATCATTGGAGCCATCGACGTGGAAAATAAATGCGCTGCAATGATGACGCGCATCCGGATAGAGATCTTTGATGGAGTGAATAAATTCCCGAGCCTGCTCTTCATCTTGCACGCGCGTGATGTAGGTCAAGAATTTGGATCGTTTGATCTCTAATTCGTGTTCAAAGACTTGACCTGCTTGAGGAAGTTGGTATTGCGTGAGATGTGCCATAGCATCTCATATCTTAGCCCGCCGATCGCAGACATTTTCACTACCCTGGTGGCCATGTTGACCTCGCGAAACTTTTCGGTCTGGGCTCCCCTGCCCCAAGACGTACAACTTGTCCTCAACGGCGAAACCTTTCCCATGACAAAAACGGAAGGCAGCTGGTGGCGCGCGGAGATTGCGCCTCAAGCAGGCGATCGTTACGGCTTTTCGCTTTTCGACGGCTCCTCCTGGTCCAAACCCCTCCCCGATCCCCGATCCACTTCCCAACCAGACGGCGTGCATGGTCTAAGTGAAATCTCGGATGATTCCTATTTGTGGGGTGATCAGCAGTGGACTGGTCGAATCCTCCCAGGATCGGTGTTGTACGAGCTACATGTGGGCACGTTTAGTGAACATGGAACGTTTGAGGGAGTCGTCGAAAAGCTTTCTTATCTGCGTGACCTCGGCGTGACCGCCATCGAGCTTTTACCCGTGCAGCCCTTTGGCGGCAACCGAAATTGGGGCTACGACGGGGTGCTCTGGCACGCCGTCCATGCAGGCTACGGCGGTCCGACGGGCCTTAAAAAGCTTATCGACGCCTCCCACCAGGCCGGCATCGCCATTTATTTAGACGTCGTCTACAACCACTTCGGCCCTGACGGCAACTACAACGGGCAATTTGGCCCCTACACCGCCAGTGGCAGCACCGGCTGGGGTGACGTGGTCAATATCAACGGCTCCGATTCTGATGAAGTACGACGCTATATCCTTGATGCCGCACGCCAGTGGTTTGAGGAATTCCACGTCGATGGGCTACGCCTTGACGCCGTGCACTCCCTCGATGATCGGGGTGCCTACTCGCTTCTGGAACAACTGCATATCCTGGCGGAAGAAGTCTCAGCCCAAACCGGCATCCCGCGATCGCTGATTGCAGAATCTGACCTTAACGACCCACAATTAATCACCTCCCGCGATGCCGGTGGGTATGGTCTTGATGCACAATGGGTCGACGATATCCACCATGCCGTGCACGCTTTAGTCTCAGGTGAACGCAACGGTTATTACTGTGATTTCGGTTCCGTTGAAACCCTGGCTAAAACACTAAGGGAAGTTTTTGCGCATACCGGAAATTACTCCACGTTCCGCGAACGCAACCACGGCCGACCTGTGCGTCTCGATGTCACCCCCGCATCCCGCTTTGTCACCTATACAACCACCCATGATCAAACTGGAAACCGAGCCATCGGTGATCGCCCATCGATGACTCTTAGCCCCGAGCAGCAAGTCTTAAAAGCAGCCATCATCTATAGCTCCCCTTACACACCAATGCTGTTTATGGGCGAAGAGTTCGGCGCCACCACACCCTTTGCCTTCTTCTGCTCCCACACCGACCCTGAACTCAACCGATTGACCTCAGAGGGACGAAAACGTGAATTCGCCCGCCTTGGATGGAATGCCGACGAGATCCCCGCCCCCCACCTGGAATCCACGTTTACATCATCGAAACTCAATTGGGAGCTCACCGATGATCAACGCCGCATCAAAGATGCCTACAAGCAGTTGTTGCACCTGCGGCACACCCTGAATTTCGCCCAACCCAATTTACTCAACCTAGACATCGAACACGGCGACAATTGGTTATCGATGGCCAATGGTCAAGGCAGACTACTTGCCAATTTCTCAGATAAAGACGTCGAGGTGCCTTTTGGTGGTGAGTTGATTTACAGCTTCACCTCCCCCACAGTTACGGCTACGTCAACCTCACTTCAACCATGGGGTTTTGCGATTTTACGCCGCGAGTAGCTCAAAACCAGTTGCCATGATCAGCTTTCGTTTACGGATATGTGAATTGCACTTGCAGCAGAACAAACCTAGATGCTCATCAATGGCGCAAAACCAAAAACTGGGCACTGTGGTTTAACGGCGGCTTAGCCTCTCACTCGGATTAAGAAGAGTCAGCCACTATTGGTTCACATTTTTGCTTCCCTCATAGGAAAGGGCCACCTTGAGATCAAAGTGGCCCTTTCCTAATTCAGGTTTAAGTTAAGTATTCGTATTCTGGAGTGCCTGGTTCAAGGCGACGGGAATCAATAGCAGATAACTCCATGCGACCAAGCAGTGGTTCCAATCCAGATGCTTCACTCAGCTGAATGCCTACCAACGCAGTACCAGTTTCACGATTATTGCGCTTGAGGTATTCAAACAGCGTGATGTCATCATCAGGTCCCAAGATATCTTCGAGGAAATGACGCAACTGACCTGGCTTTTGCGGGAAGTTAACCAAGAAATAGTGCTTCAACCCACGATGCACCAAGGAACGCTCAGCGATCTCTGCATAGCGCAACACATCGTTGTTGCCACCAGAGATAATGCACACCACGACCGAGCCTGGGGCAAAGGACATTTCCTTTAACCCCGCAATCGACAACGCGCCAGCAGGTTCTGCGATGATGCCTTCATTTTGATACAAATCAAGCATCTCAGTGCACACCGCGCCCTCAGTAGCGCTCATCATGTGTACACGACCCTGGTTTTTTTCCACGATGTGGTAGTTCAGGTCGCCGACTCGCTTAACAGCTGCGCCATCAACAAAAGGATCAACAGTCTCTAGAGTTACTGGCCCGCCCTCACGAAGTGCAGCCTGCATGGACGCAGCACCAGCTGGTTCAATACCCACAACAGCGGTACGAGGTGCCATATCCGCCATGTAGCTGACAACACCAGCGAGAAGTCCGCCACCGCCAACTGGAACCATGACATGATCAGCACTTTTACCCAGTGCCGTTAATTGCGACAAGATTTCAGCTGCAACTGTTCCCTGTCCCACAATGGTGTTACGCGCATCAAACGGTTCAATCAGCGTCGCACCGGTGCTTTCCGCATCCTCATGTGCGGCAGCTGAAGCCTCATCAAAGTTGTTTCCTGTCACCACCAATGTGACAAACTCGCCACCATGAACCATGATGCGATCACGCTTTTGTTTAGGTGTTTGAACCGGAACATAGATACGACCCTGAACACCAAGTGATTTGCACACATATGCAACGCCCTGGGCATGGTTTCCTGCAGACGCTGCAACGACACCCGCATCACGTTGTTCTTGGGTCAGCTGCACACCTGAGTTCAATGCTCCACGGATCTTGTAGGAACGGACATCCTGCAAATCTTCCCGCTTGAGGTAGATTTCCGCACCGGTTTCTTCTGACAACCGAGGACAATACTGCAACGGTGTTGGTGCAATGACGGAGGAAATTCGTGCCTGCGCCAATTGAATGTCGGCGGCACGAATCAGCTCCGCTCCGCTAGCCATCACTCCTGGACTTTTCTCAGACACGTATGTTTCACTCATGGTTGCCTAGTGTAATCGCCTTAAAGTTATGCACCTACTTTGGCATAGGTTTTATTACAATATGACTTTTCAAAAGATTGTTTTCTAGCCAATACTGTGGTTGTGGCATTACACTTTCCTCGAGTTGAGGGTAGTTCATACTATCCGCATACGTATCACATGTCCTCAAATTGACCGCATTAATATTGCCAGGAGAAAAGATTTGTCTCTGCGTCGAAGTACTTTGACCCTTGTTACAGCAAGTGCTGTGGCATTGTCCGTTTTCACCCCAGTTGCCCAGGCTCAGTCCTCTGACGCACTTACTCAGCTTTCTGACAACATCACCTCTTCTCAGATCCTTGATGAAGATGGCAACCCCGTAGACGGCAATGAACAATGGCCAGGCAGCGCTGAAGGCAGCTCTATGCTCAGCAGTGGCGACATCCCTGCTGCACCGAGCTTTGGCTCATCTGGAAAAGATACCTCTGACGAGGATGATGAACTCACCGAAGAGCAGCAACAGTTCCTTGATCGTGTCTCTGAAATTCCAGTAATTGGCTCTGTTGTGTCTCCACCAGAGTGGTTAGCTCTTCCCCTAGCTGTTATTCAAGGCTTGGTTGCGGTGGCTAGCTTGGCAACAACTGCAGCATCTTTCATGGTGACCGTTGATCCTGCATCCAGGCAGACTGTGCGCGACATCCTAGCTCAAATGGGCATCAATGTAGATGCCTAGTTTTTCAATATAAAGAAGCTGGTGTTCATTTAGAATTTTCTAAATGAACACCAGCTTCTTTTGCTGCTTTGACTAGCAACCCTCGGCTACTAGATTAGAACAGCTCCTTGGAAGCAATGCGAGCGCCCTCTACAAGGGACTCCAACTTCGCCCATGCGATCTGAGAATGCAGACGTCCACCCAGGCCACAGTCGGTAGAAGCTACAACATTTTCAGGGCCAACCAGCTTGGCAAACTGAACAATACGGTCAGCTACTAGGCGTGGGTGCTCAACTGCGTTGATTGAGTGAGAAACCACACCTGGGTAGATCAAAGAGCCTTCAGGAAGCTTGTTTTCTTCCCATACGCGCCACTCATGAGCATGGCGAGGTGATGCACCTTCGAAGGAGAAACCGCCAACTTCTGCACGCAGAATTTCACCAATGATGTCACCGAATGGAATGTCAGTAACGTGTGGTCCATGCCAGGAGCCCCAGCAGATGTGCAGACGAGTCTGTTCCTTAGGCAGTCCCTTGACAGCGCTGTTAATCGCATCGATGCGCTTGCCAATCCAGTCCAGGTAATCCTTAACGCTTGGCTCTGGGTTGATCTGATCCCAAGCCTCTGCCAGATCAGGTGCATCAAGCTGAACAGTCAGACCAGCGTCGGTGATGATCTTGTATTCCTGGGAAAGGGCATCTGCACAAGCTGCAACGACCTCGTCATCAGTCTCGTAGTACTTGTTGGTCAAACGTGCAGCAGATCCTGGGGACAGAGCTGCAACGAAGCCATCTTTCGCGCCCGCTGCCTCCATGCCCTTCTTGAGCAAATCAACATCGGTTTGGGTTTCCTCTTGACCGATGTAGGTAATTGGGCCGGTAAATTCTGGGTTTCCTACGGATGCGCGACCAGTGAAAATACCTGATACTGGATCTTCATATGCCTCACGGAACAATTCGCGATCACGACGATCAGAGAAGCTGGTCAGCTTAATGTTGCCAGGAGTGGAACGGACTGCTTCCTGGCTTGCCCAACGATCAGTGTCGGTCATGGTCAGTCCACCCAGGCGGGTGAAGGAGTAATTCCACCAAGCACCAAAATCGACTGCGCCGGAAGTGACGTGTCCGTATTCACCCTCGTTGAGGATATCGATACCCAAATCAACCTGACGCTTAATCACGTCATCCACAGAAGACTGCAGAATCTGGAAGAATTCCTCTTCACCAATTTCACCCTTTGAACGCTTGATGTTTGCGTCAAGCAGTTCCGGCGTACGGGGCAAGGAACCCACGTGAGTGGTTCTGATGTGGTTGTGGCTCATTAAAAATCCAATCTAAAAGTCGAATGAAAGTATCAAACTCTCATTCGACTCTAACTGTGTTGGTGCAATCTACGTCCACCACACCCAGATTTTTATTCATCACAAGGTTTTTTACCCCTTCATGGGGTAATCCCTGTGTGATGCACACTAACCGAGAATGCCCGGACCCATCGTTGCCTTCAAATCTCCCATCAAACTTGCAGATCGATTAACTCTTAAGTGATCACCCAAAATCATCACAGTGGAATTATCACCGTCAATGAGGTTGAGATACACATCAGAGTCACCCTTGTTGTCCACCAACACCTGCTTCAACTTGGCGATATTAGACATCGTGCACTGATCTGTACGCATCGATAGTCGAAGTGGCAAACCTTGGCCATTTCCAGGACCAAGTTCGGGGACGCGAAGATCATCACAAAACAAGCTCATACGATCATCTCGGATAGAGATGTGCGCCTTAGCCAGGATGATGTTGTCTTCCACAATCATCGAGCCAACAATGGAATACACCTTGTTGAACACCAACAGTTCCACGGAAGCACCGTTGTGATCTTCAATGGTGACAATTGCCCAAGGGGAACCATCCTTTTTAGAGAATCGACGATCCACACCGGAGATAATGCCACCGACGGTAACTTCTGCACCGTGTTTCAGTTCACCTGCCACAATGGTGGTCAACGCTGTATCTACCTGAGCTGCAATAGCGTCTTCGTACCCGTCTAGTGGGTGCCCGGAAACATACAGACCAAGCATTTCTCGCTCAAGAGCAAGTTCGTGCTTACGGTCCCATTCCTCATCTGGAACGGTGATTTGGAAGAAGCTGGCGACATCCTCGTTAGAGTCAGAGTCAAAGGCTGCGAACAGGTCAAATTGTCCCTTATCCGCGGCTTTCTTCGTGGCGATAACAGAATCTACGGCATCTTCAAAGACCAACATAAGGCCTTTTCGTGGATGTCCTAATGAATCAAAAGCTCCGGCTTTAATCAGTGATTCCGTAATGCGCTTGTTGCAGGGCAAGGTGTCAATTTTGTCCAAGTAGTCGGAGAAGTCCTTGAACAACCCTTTTTCTTCGCGGGTTTCCAAAATGGAATCCACAACTTCTGCACCGACATTTCGAATAGCTCCCAGGCCATAGCGAATATCGGTTCCTACGGGAAGGAAGTTCAATGTTGACTCATTGATATCAGGTGAAAGAACGCGAATACCTAAGTGGCGGCAGTCGGCAAGATAGATAGCTGACTTGTCCTTGTTATCACCCACAGAGGTCAACAGTGCAGCCATATATTCTGGCGCGTAGTGAGCCTTGAGGTACGCAGTCCAGAACGACACCAAACCATAACCTGCAGCGTGAGACTTGTTAAACGCATATCCTGCGAATGGCAGGATGGTATCCCACAAGGTTTTGATTGCTTCAGCGGAATAGCCATTGGCTTTCATGCCGGCTTCGAAGTTGGCGAACTCCTTTTCCAGCACTTCTGGCTTTTTCTTACCCATGGCTTTACGGAAACCATCTGCCTGACCAGCAGTGTAATTTGCGACCTTTTGAGAAATCTTCATGATCTGCTCCTGGTACACAATCAGACCATAGGTTTCGCCGAGGATTTCTTCCAGTGCTTCTTCAAGCTCCGGGTGGATGGGAATAATGGGTTTCCTACCGTTTTTACGGTCTGCGTAGTCCCAGTGTGCATTCACACCCATAGGTCCTGGTCGATACAGTGCAAGCGCGGCAACAATGTCATTGAAGCCGGTAGGCTGCATTCGTTTCAGCAGCTCCTGCATGCCACCACTATCGAGCTGGAACACGCCGAGGGTTTCACCGCGTCCAAGAAGTTTGTAGGTTTCTTCATCTTCGATGGCGAGGTTTTCCAGATCAAGAATTTCACCGTCACGGTTTGCCTTGATGTTTTCAATGGCATCACCAATGACGGTAAGGTTTCGAAGACCTAGGAAGTCCATCTTCAACAGGCCGATAGCTTCACATGCTGGATAGTCCCATCCAGTAATCAACGCACCATCTGCGGGGCGTTTCCACATGGGGATACAGTCCAGTAGAGGAACTGAGGACATAATGACGGCACATGCATGCACACCGGACTGGCGCACGACACCTTCTAGGCCTCGTGCGGTTTCATAGATGCGTTTTACATCTGGATCAGTTTCAATGAGCTGTCGCACAGCACCGGCTTCGTTGTACCGCGGGTGTTCTGGATCGGTGATTCCAGACAAAGGAATGTCCTTTGCCATGATGGCAGGTGGAAGCTCTTTAATGACGCGGTCAGCAACTTGGTAACCTGGTTGTCCCATTTGCACACGAGCGGAGTCTTTAAGCGCCTGCTTCGTTTTCACGGTACCGAAAGTGATCACCTGGGCGATCTTGTCTTCACCCCAGCGGTCTGCCGCATAACGGATCATTTCTCCACGGCGACGATCATCGAAGTCGATATCAATATCGGGAGCAGATGGTCGTTCCGGGTTGAGGAATCGCTCGAACAGCAAACCATGTTCCATCGGGTCAATGTTGGTGATCGTTAGCGCATAAGCAACCAACGCGCCCGCCGCAGAACCACGACCAGGTCCCACACGGATACCAACGGAGCGAGCATGCTTGATCAGCTCAGCAACGATAAGGAAGTAGGAAGGGTATCCCTTCATATCAATCACCGAGATCTCATACTCAGCGCGTTCAATATAGTCCTGAGGTACTTGCTGGCCTGGGAAGCGGTCTTCCAAACCGGCCATCACTTCATGGTGCAGCCACGTGGTTGGGGTATAGCCTTCTGGCACATCCGCAATCGGCATGCGGTCGTGCGAGTGCTCTTCCCAGATTTCGCTGTAATCCTGCACGCGTTCTGCAATCCACAGTGTGTTATCGCAGCCGTCAGGAACCATATCGTCCCACAGCGCACGCATTTGCTCTGCGGACTTCACGTAATAGCCGGTTCCTCCGAATTTGAAACGGTCTTCGTCGTGAAGCGTTTTGCCAGTTTGCACGCACAACATCGCCTCGTGGGCTTGAGCCTGTGATTCCAGCACGTAGTGGCAGTCATTGGTGACAAGTGGTGGCAAGTTGAGCTTGCGGCCGATCTCTAGCAATTCACTGCGCACTCGGGTTTCAATATCTAAGCCGTGGTCCATCAGCTCAAGGAAGTAATTGTCCCGGCCATAGATGTCTTGCCACATCGCAGCTGCTTCAAGTGCTTCATCAAATTGGCCCAATCGCAGGCGTGTTTGCACATCACCCGATGGGCAGCCTGTGGTGGCAATGATTCCTTCGGCGTGTTCCGCGATGATATCGGCATCCATGCGTGACCATTTACCCAACTGACCTTCATAAGATGCCATTGAAGACAGGTAGAAGAGATTTCTTAAACCTGTGGTGTTTTCTGCAAGCATGGTTTGGTGCAGATACGCACCCGAACCAGATACATCGTCTGATTTTTGGTGTGGTTCACCCCAACGCACACGCTCTTTTTTAAAGCGAGACTCGGGTGCCATATAGGTTTCAATGCCAATGATGGGCTTGATACCCATTTCTGTCATCTTGCGATAAAACGGGTTAGAGCCATACATATTGCCGTGATCAGTAATACCAACCGCAGGCATACCTTGGGCTTTAACCTCATCGGCCAACATGTCGATCTTGGCCATTCCATCAAGCATGGAAAACTCGGTGTGATTATGAAGATGTACAAATGAGGAGTGCTTGGCCATGTGGGACAGTCTAGCCATCTCCTTACACCAGTGAAACTCCCCTTAAACTGGGCAACTGAACTCGGTTTTCCACACCTAGGTATAAGGTGACATTTTATGATCTACGGCGTTATTGCTTACTTGGGTTGGGGAATGTTCCCCGCATTTTTCCCACTCCTCCTCCCAGCAGGACCGATTGAGATTCTGGCACATCGAATCCTGTGGACCGCCGTATTGATGACCATCATTACCACCATTACTAAAGGATGGAAAGAGCTTAGAAATGCCGACTGTGGCACTTGGCTGCGGATCGTATCGGCGTCGGTGTTTATCGCCGGTAACTGGTTGTTCTATGTCATCGCCGTTAACTCCGGTCATGTCACCGAAGCAGCCTTGGGCTATTTTATTAACCCCTTGGTTAGCGTGGTGTTCGGCATTGCATTTTTCAAAGAACAATTACGAAAATTTCAGATCAGTGCCGTATTAATCGCCCTTGGTGGTGTGTTAGTACTGACATTTTTAAGCGGCCAGCCCCCATACTTAGCGCTGAGTTTGGCGTTAACGTTCGGTATTTACGGCGCATTGAAAAAGCAAGTAAATATGTCTGCGGTGGGTTCACTCACAGCGGAAACTCTGGTATTGCTTCCTATTGCTGCGGGATACTTGGTGTGGCTCGAGGTATCTGGCGGGGGCACGTTCTTTAACAATGGTGGTGGACACAGTGCTTTGTTGATGAGTTCTGGTTTAGTCACAGCAATTCCGCTGTTGATGTTCGCGCTGGCAGCAAAGGCAATTCCGCTATCAACAGTGGGCATGCTGCAATATCTCACCCCAACGATGCAGATGCTGTGGGCTCTATTTGTGGTTAATGAGACAGTGGAACCAATGCGTTGGTTTGGATTCGTTTTCATTTGGATCGCAGTTACTATTTACATCACAGATAGCCTACTTAAGAATCGACAATAGCAGTGTCAATAAATATCCACGTTTATTAGGATCTATGCGCATTTTGAAACCACACCAATAAAAATTGGAACCTCGTTTACGCCTAAGAAGCTAAAGAGGCGTTCCCCTTGAAATCGAAAATCCATGACGCCCGAATCTCGAATCTGTGTGAAAATTCCAAAGTGCGAGAAAACCGAACCACACGTCCGAGCGTGAAAATACTATATCAGCCCCGAAAGTATATACTAGTTTATGAAAGAATTAGCTTTCGACATACTTGATTTATACCGCTGAAATCCTTTTCAGTGACTTAGCTTGGCTTTTTGAGAATTCGAGGTTCCCACAATGACTAAGTCCAACTTTCGGAGAGCCTTTTATGTAACAATTTGCTCTGCATTTCTCTACTCCTGCGCTTCCTTCCCTGTAGATTCGGAAGGCACTTTGGATCGTGCTCGCGGCGATGAACTCGTAGTTGGAATATCGGAAAACAAACCTTGGACACAGACTAGCGGAACTGGTAGATATTCAGGCATAGAAGTCGATCTTATTGAAGGCTTCGCAGACACAATCGATGCCGATGTGAAATGGCTTAATGCCCCAGAATCAGTACTGGCCGAGAAAATCGAAGATGGCCAGCTTGATCTAATTATTGGGGGGTTATCTTCTTCATCTCCTTGGTCTTCTCATATGGCACTGACTCGCCCTTACCACAAAGTCGATGGAGAAGAAAAAGTTATGGGTATTAGGCGAGGAGAAAATGATCTCATGATGGCTTTGGAACGGTATCTCGCTCACGAGTTTGGTGAAATCAGATGAATTCAGAAGGCAAAGACACCCGATTTTCCAGGCGCAACGAGATGCCCGAGAAACAACGAGCGGCGCTGCGTAAGGCGATCAAGTTGGAATGGGCAACGATCGTATGGGTTCTTTTTTCGATCGTTTTGGTAGGTGTTGTCGCTGGTCAATCGCAGGCCATGCGAAGTGCATGGATTGAAGACATACTTTCTTTAGTACCACCTATCGCATTTCTTTTAGCCTCCCGGATTAGCAAAGCTGTGGCAACCAGAAAACATCCATACGGCAAGCACCGGTCGATTGCTATCGGCCACCAAGCTGCAGCAATGGCCCTCCTTATCATGGGAAGCCTTTTAATTTATGAAGCGGTATCTGCACTGATCAAGGGAGAAAGGCCACCGTTGGGTTTAGTTGTTTTATTTGGCCATGACGTATGGTCAGGTTGGTTAATGATCGGGGTTATGATCTCCGTGTCAATCCCGATGGTGGTTATAGGGCGAGTAAAAATACACTTAGCTAAAGATCTTCACGACAAACTGCTCTATGCAGACGCGGATATGGCCAAGGCTGACTGGGGCACAGCAGTCGCTAGCACAATAGGCGTGCTCGGAATAGGGCTGGGTTTTTGGTGGGCGGACGCAGCTGCAGCTCTAGTAATATCAGCTTCAATTCTCAGAGATGGCGTGATAAATATGAAAGCTGCTATATCTGACTTGGGTGATGGACGAGCCATGACTTATGACAATTCCGCCACTCACCCTTTAAATGATGAGGTAGAAAAGACTGCCCTGGAAATGCATTGGGTCAAACACACTCGCGCTAGGATACGCGACCAAGGCCGCTTTTTCCACACAGAGCTATTTGTCGAACCAGTAGAAGGATACGCACCTACTCCGGAAGAAATAACTTCTCTAGTTAAGCGAATCCAAGACCTGGACTGGAAGCTGCAAGATGTCGTAGTTTCCATCGTCGAAAAAACCGACCGGCTTCAGGCCCCATCCTAAAACTTAACTGAGAAAGTTATTCCGCTTATACGGACTATGGGGTAGGCGTCCCACCAGTTACTCCCAGGGTTTCTCCTACCACATAGCTGGCTTCATCAGAAGCGAGAAAAACGTACGCACCCGCCAACTCAACAGGGTGACCCGCTCTTCCAATCGGAGCCTGCTTGCCAAATCCTTCTATTTTCTCTTGGGGCTGACCATGGCTGGGTTGCAACGGCGTCCAGAAAGGACCTGGGGCTACAGAATTCACCCGAATGCCATCGCCTATCAGACTACTTGCCAAGCCCTTTGACAAATTGTTCAATGCCGCCTTAGTCATAGCGTAATCCAATAGGGTTTCCGAAGGTTGGTACGCCTGAATCGACGATGTAAAGATTATCGATGATCCGGGCTTCAGATGAGGTATAGCTGCTTTGGTAACTCGGAAACTACCATAGAGGTTAACCTGCAAAGTCTGGTCGAAGTTTTCGTCGGTAATATCCGTCAAACCAGGTGCCCACACCTGACGTGACGCATTGTTGACCAAGATGTCTAGGCCACCTAAAGCGTTCACCGTCTCTTGGACCAGCGAGCGACAATATTCTGGATCACGGAGATCACCAGGGAAAGAAAAAGCTTTTTGACCTGTTTCCTCGATTGCTTGGAGCACTCTGTCAGCATCGGCTTGTTCTTCGGGCAAGTAAGCGATCGCAACATCTGCCCCCTCGCGAGCGTAAGCAATTGCTACGGCAGCTCCGATCCCAGAATCGCCACCAGTGATAAGAGCCTTGCGACCCTTAAGCCTTCCATTCCCTTGATAACTGGAGAGGCCAATATCAGCTTCGGGGGAAAGTTTTATATCGAGGCCTGGTTCCGGCTGGCGTTGCTTTGGGGGGTCGACTTTCGGGAATAGCGTACGTGGATCATTTAGCAATGAAATCACGCCTTTCTCTACGTTGTCCTCGAACAAATTACCGTACCTCTCCCACGATAAAGGATCCTTATTAGGATTTCGAGGATTATTGTATAAATTCTCGAAAATAATCCAAGCGCGGGAAAGGAATCCGCACGTCAGCAGGGGCACTGAAAAAATTAGCGAATGGTTATGTCTAAATCCGCATCAATATCGTCTAACTGCCCCTCCGGCCACACTACATTTTTCGCCAACGGGATTTGGTGCGATGCACTTTCCAAGATGTGCATGAAATATCCTGCAGTGTTAGGAATTCCGATGATATCTCCTGGTTTAACTCCTCTCGGGAAGCGGATCCGTCGGCGTAAAATCAGCTCGTCTTCGATGCAGTAGGCACCCACTAGATATGCTTCGATTTCTTCACCTGCATCACCGCTAGTGATATGCAGGGGATCAATGAGAAAATCATCGGATGTAGTCCGGCACTGCGTTCGGTTCATAGCCAGCCCCACTAAAGGCAACCCGTCACTACGGGTTTTCACAAAAGCAACTTCAGCAAGAGTGACGCCACACCCATCTAGTAGACTTCGACCAGGCTCTAGGTGTAACCGCAATCCCCGGTCAATGAGCATCTGAGCTACCCCCTTAGAAAGCACGTCTTTCAACCAATTACCGCGCACTGGGGTCTGATAGAACGGGTACGTATTAGATAACGGATCATCTTTCCACGTAAAGGATTTAGCATACCCGGCTGAAGTCGCAGATTTAGCGGATTGATAACGGATCCAATCTTCCTCAGATTCAATGTAACTCATAGGGACCCCTCCGCCGAGGTCAATAAACTGAGGGGAATGCCCGCATTCTCTGAGAGAATCGACGAGTTGGCAACATTCCTGCAGAGCCAGAGCACGGTCTTTTGCAGCATAGCCATGAAGATGAACGTGAAGACCCACAATATCCACGCCGGGTGTCACCTCGGTAAGTCGATTACCCCAGTCTGTGGCTCGCTCACCAAATCTAGTTGGAGGTAAGACTCCAGGATCTGGAGCTACTCGAGGCGCAACTCGTGCAACGCGGTCACCAACCAACGCCGCAATGCGATCTAATTCATCACGCGAATCCACAGAGATGATCACGCCATTTTCGATCGCTAATGTCAATAGTCTGTCCGGTTTGATAGCTGCGGATAGAATGATCCGCTCTCCTGGGACTCCACGATTAAGCACCTGAGATAATTCTCGTTCACTGGCTACATCTACACCATGACCGGCGTCTTTAACGGCATCGACGAAGGTAAGACCCTTATTCGCTTTGCGGGCAAAAAATATTCGAGTATCCACCCCCATCTCAATGCCGGCGTCGACCAACTCATTTATATTACGAGGCATAGAACCTGAATGGAGCACATTCACAGGACTCCCAAATTCTTCAATCAGGTGGCGGCATGTGGCCGGATCTGAAGTGAGCTTTTCCGCCCAGGGTTCCAACCGCGCCGGAAGCGGTGGAATACCATGCACCTTATTGGGATACGTACTCGCGTCGCGGACAACTCGCCGAGCCCACTTCGGGATTATGTCATGCAACGACCGCGACAATGTGTCATTACCCAAAACCACATCTTCCGTCATCCGTCCGACTGCAGCTAAATGTTGTTGCCCTTTAACTGTGCCGTCAGCCCCTACATCTAACCCCCGGGTCCCAGGACGAATTCTGGCATATCCCTCTTTTACCAAATTGTGCACCAATGTGCCTGGCACTACTCCCGGTGGGGGAATAACTGCGTCTATCACCACGGTTATTTCAAGTTCACGAACCAAATCTGCCAGTGGTTCCTGACCACGATGCAGGTGAGTGATGTCTACCACTCCGGATTTTACGAGTTCTTGGAGGTATTCAAAACTTTCGGGTGGTGGGCCGAAGGCTAGTCTTTCCATTTCCCGGGCTAAGTGATCAAACCCCTTCAAGCTGTCACGCCCTTCGTAGGAAGCGCGTTCCACGATGCTTGGGTACAGCTCCCGCCAAGTGGCCCCCATTCCCCATTCTTCATCTTTTTTCCCAGCTCGTTCCTGAATTTGGGAGGAAACCTCTTTTAGAACTGTACTAAGTTCGGAAAGATCCTTGGCGGACCGAATCTCTTCCGAACCCTCATTTAAGAGGTCCTCTAAATATAAGTCAGTCACGTCGGGCTTCGGTATCATTAGTTTCCCTGTGCGGGTTATTGGAATGAATACGGCCGGTGAGCATACTCGAGTGATGTCGATGAAAGTGAGAGCTGCCCCACGCACCAACACTCTGTCTGTGGACTTGATCCCGTCTAGATTATTAGCAGGATAAGGAGATGCGATCAGGCGTACTGACTCGGGGAAATCTTCTTGCGATAAGGATCCAGGCCAATCGTGTGCATGTCCAGTAGCTAAAAGAATTTCATCAAACGCTTGTTCCTGCACTAACCAACGTTCACTCGTTTTACCGCAGGGTTTGATTGTGTCTACATGTTTAGTGTGCATCGTAAGAGAACACCCGTGAGGTACATATTCAAGAAGCGCATCCCAAGATTCTTCCAGGAACTCCCCTACTAATCGTCGAGGTGGGAAAGATGAATCTACATTGTGTTTTTGTAGCCATTGACTGAAGTCGCTGAACTGTGTGGTAATCGTGGAAGATCGTACATTTATCAGCCATTCTTCAGGCTGATCAGGTTGATATGCCACACCAAGACCATCATTAAAAACATGAAGATCAATGCTGGCTCCTCTCTCCCTAGCAAGAGCGAGTAATTCTTCAGCAGCCCACAACCCGCGCGGCCCGCCACCAATGATAGCTACCTTGAACAAAGGTTTTCCTCCACCCATTCGTCGTTATAAATCGTATCTAAATACTTATTTCCATCATCATGAAGAATTACTACTACATTGCTGCCCGCAGGGATGTCGGGGCATAATATCTCCATAGCAGCGAGGACGGCCCCACCAGACGCTCCGGGCAAGATGGCTTCTGTCTTAGCCATCTTTCGGGCTGCTTCAACTGAAGTCTTATCATCAATACGAAAAACCCTGTGGGGCGATAAATGTTTTGATAATTCCGGGACCATGCCCGCACCGAATCCTGGTAAATGGCGTGGGCCAGCATTTCCATCGAACAGAACTGACCCCACCGCATCAACTGCTATAACCTGAGTGGACAACCCGTGTGCAGCTACATACCCTAAACAACCCCCAACCGTTCCCGTGGTGCTTACCGCCACCAGAAGATAATCAGGGGCACCGCCAAGTTGTTCGACGATTTCAGTCATTGTTCCTTGTTCGTGTGCCTGAAAAGCCGCTGTGTTTGAATATTGGTCAAGACAGATCGCTTCAGACATCTGAGCACATAGCTGCGCAACACGTTTTCTTCGTGCTACTAGCCAATCTCCAGTTTCGTAATCCGGTTCTGTAATCTCATGCACTATGGTTCCCAGTGCCTTCATGTGCGCTATTGTGTTGCGGTTAGCACGCGGATCTACAACGCAATGGAAAGTCCAGCCGCCTAGGACCGCTTCTCGAGACAAGGCGATCCCTAGATTACCCGAACTTGACTCCACTACGGTGTCACCCGGGCGGAGATCGCTGGCAAGTACCATTGCATGAGCCGTACGGTCTTTAGCGCTCCCACCCGGGTTATAAGACTCCATCTTCGCCCACAAGTTGATAGTCGTGTTTGCATTGAATCGGCCCAACCTGACGAGGG